>NZ_CP071842.1:0-3389126 GCF_023716525.1 Vibrio sp. SCSIO 43009 | reverse complement strand
GATTGGTGATAAGTCTGTGTATTATTTTATTCCCAATGCTGATTTTGTCGATCATTTCGCTAGGTTCAGTTCGCATTTTCGTCACATTTAACATTCTTCTTCTATTATCTAATAACTCACAGGTCTAGGTTATTGCTCTTGGTTATTTATTTAATTGAGCTAACTAACAGTAGTATTTCCAACCATAAAATTATGGAGATGTATTATGAAAAACTGGATTAAGGTTGCCGTTGCAGCCATTGCACTGTCGGCAGCAACCGTACAAGCCGCTACTGAAGTCAAAGTTGGTATGTCAGGTCGCTACTTCCCGTTTACTTTTGTAAAGCAAGACAAGCTACAAGGCTTTGAAGTCGACATGTGGGATGAAATCGGTAAACGTAACGATTACAAAATCGAATACGTAACAGCCAACTTCTCTGGTTTATTTGGTCTTTTAGAAACTGGTCGTATCGATACGATCTCCAACCAAATCACCATGACTGATGAGCGTAAAGCTAAATACCTATTTGCTGACCCTTACGTTGTAGATGGCGCACAAATTACCGTGCGTAAAGGCAACGACAGCATCAAAGGTGTTGACGATCTTGCGGGCAAAACCGTTGCGGTGAACCTAGGCTCTAACTTTGAGCAACTGCTGCGTCAATACGACAAAGACGGCAAGATCAACATTAAAACGTACGACACAGGTATCGAACATGACGTGGCGCTCGGTCGTGCAGACGCGTTTGTAATGGATCGTCTTTCTGCGTTAGAGCTGATTAAGAAAACTGGCCTTCCTCTGGAATTGGCAGGCGAACCGTTTGAGACCATTCAAAACGCATGGCCTTTCGTTGACAACGAGAAAGGTCGTAAGCTGCAAGAAGAAGTAAACAAAGCACTGGCTGAGATGCGCGCAGATGGTACAGTAGAGAAAATTTCCGTGAAGTGGTTTGGCGCTGACATCACGAAATAAGAACTCTTTGTACTTTAGGCCGCAAAGTGGTATCACTCTCGGACTAAAATAAACTTACGTAAAGGTGGAACTTGTTTTCCACCTTTTCTTTTCTCTAGCCTTTAGGTAAGCCGTATGGGATTTGACTTTAATTACATGTTGGAACTGCTGCCGATATTGCTGAAATATCTTGGCACAACCATGGAAATGGCGACATGGGGATTGGTGTTTTCGCTGATTTTATCCGTCATTTTAGCCAATATTCGCGTATTTAAACTGCCAGTTCTGGATCAATTAAGCCAACTGTACATCAGCTTCTTCCGTGGCACCCCACTGTTGGTTCAGCTTTTCCTGCTTTATTACGGCTTACCGCAAATTTTTCCATTGATGGTCGGTATCGACGCCTTTTCAGCAGCGGTTATCGGTTTAACGCTGCACTTTGCCGCTTATATGGCGGAAAGTATTCGTGCCGCCATTATTGGCATTGATCGCAGCCAAATGGAAGCGAGCTTATCGGTCGGTATGACGACATCCCAAGCAATGCGCCGAGTGATTTTACCTCAAGCAACGCGTGTCGCACTGCCTTCATTGATGAACTATTTCATCGATATGATCAAGTCAACGTCTCTCGCTTTCACGCTTGGTGTGGCCGAAATCATGGCGAAAGCACAGATGGAAGCCTCATCAAGTTTCCGTTTCTTTGAAGCTTTCCTTGCGGTTGCTCTTATTTACTGGGGCGTGGTGGTAATTCTGACTCGCGTACAAATCTGGGCAGAAGCAAAACTGAATAAGGCGTACGTACGATGATTAAGTTAGAAAATATTCACAAACGTTTTGGTGAGACTGAAGTGCTGAAAGGCATCGACCTCGATATTAAGCAAGGTGAGATCATCGTGATTATCGGCTCAAGTGGTACGGGTAAATCAACCTTGCTGCGTACGGTGAACTTTCTAGAACAAGCAGATGAAGGTCGTATCACGATAGATGACATCTCCGTTGATACTCAAAAACACACTAAAGCCGAAGTATTAGCGCTGCGTCGTCGAACTGGCTTTGTGTTCCAAAACTATGCCCTGTTTGCCCATATGAATGCGCGCCAGAACATTGCCGAAGGTCTAGTGACCGTTCGAGGTTGGAAAAAAGCCGATGCTCTCAAACGAGCGCAACAAATTCTGGATGACATCGGCCTTGGGGATAAAGGCGATAGTTATCCAGCGGCATTATCTGGCGGCCAACAACAACGCGTGGGTATCGGCCGAGCGATGGCGCTGCAACCAGAACTGCTGTTGTTTGACGAACCAACTTCTGCGCTGGATCCTGAATGGGTCGGTGAAGTTCTCTCATTAATGAAGAAGTTAGCTAATCAGCATCAAACCATGCTGGTGGTGACGCACGAGATGCAATTCGCGAAAGAAGTCGCTGATAGAGTGATCTTCATGGCGGAAGGCAATATCGTTGAGCAAGGTTCTCCACAGGATATCTTCGATAATCCACAAGATCCTCGTTTGAAAAAATTCCTTAACCAAGTAGGAATAGAGTAACGATCAAGCATCAGGATCGATTGATCCTTGAGATTTTACTCACACTACGTATAATCGCCCGGCCGGAATTTCGTACTCATTGAGTCATTGACACATTATGTGAGTGTGATTACAATTCCGCCTCTTTGTTGAGAGGCGTCGGTTGTCCTTCTCTATATAAAGAGCTTCTTTATATAAGAAAGCAAATACCCACGCCGGGTTTAACAAGAACCTAAAACTACTGATCAGTAAAGGTAATTATCATGAAACGCACTTTTCAACCTACAGTTCTAAAGCGCAAGCGTACTCACGGCTTCCGTGCTCGCATGGCAACTAAGAACGGTCGTAAAGTTATCAACGCACGTCGTGCAAAAGGCCGTGCGCGCCTATCAAAATAATCGCTAGTTTATTTTGAACACGTACGCGTTTAATCGGGAGTTACGTTTGTTAACTCCCGAGCATTATCAAAACGTCTTCCAGCAAGCTCATCGAGCTGGCTCGCCTCATTTCACCATCATTGCTCGCAATAACAAACTTTCTCACCCACGATTAGGTTTAGCGGTTCCCAAAAAGCAAATCAAAACGGCTGTCGGTCGTAACCGATTTAAGCGTTTGGCTCGTGAAAGCTTTCGTAACAATCAACATCAGCTTCCAAACAAAGATTTTGTTGTGATTGCGAAGAAAAGCGCGCAAGATTTAAGCAATGAGGAAATTTTTAAGTTGTTTGATAAGCTATGGCAACGCCTGTCTCGCCCTTCACGTGGATAGCCATTGGGCTCGTTTATCTGTATCGCTGGTTTATCAGCCCTTTGATTGGTCCTCGTTGCCGGTTCACACCAACCTGTTCCACTTACGCGCTAGAAGCTTTGAGAGCTCACGGTTTTGTAAAAGGATGTTGGTTATCAGGCAAACGTCTATTAAAATGCCACCCTTTGAATGAAGGGGGGTATGACCCCGTTCCACCAGTCCAAAAACAAGACAGAGATAACTAACGATGGATTCTCAACGTAATATCCTGCTCATCGGTTTGGCCCTGGTTTCTTTTTTGCTGTTTCAACAATGGCAAGTTGCAAAGAATCCAGAACCTCAAGCAGTTGAACAGGCTCAATCAAGCAGCACTCTACCTGCACCATCTTTTGCTGATGAACTTGACCCAGTTCCTGGTCAACAGCAAGCTTCTGCAAAAACTATCACAGTAACGACTGATGTTTTAACTCTGTCGATCGACACCGTTGGTGGCGATGTGGTACATGCCAACCTTAACGAATACTCTGCTGAGTTAGATTCATCAGATTCCTTTGTTCTGCTTAAAGACGCTCAAGGTCACCAATTTATCGCTCAAAGCGGTCTAGTGGGCCCTCAAGGTATCGACTTGAGCAGCACAAATCGCCCTCACTACAACGTAAGTGCAGACAGCTTCACAATGGCTGACGGTCAAGATGAACTTCGCGTTCCGATGACATTCACTGCAAACGGTATCGAATACACCAAAACTTACATCTTTAAACGCGGCAGCTACGCGCTTAATGTTGAATACGATGTAGTGAACAACTCAGGCAACAACGCAACATTTGGTATGTACGCTCACCTACGTCAAAACCTAATGGACGATGGTGGTAGCATCACAATGCCTACTTACCGTGGTGGCGCATACTCAACAGAAGATACGCGTTACAAGAAGTACAGCTTTGATGATATGCAGGATCGCAACCTGTCTCTTAACCTAGCCGATGGCCAAGGTTGGGCAGCAATGATTCAGCACTACTTTGCCGCAGCTTGGATCCCACGTAACGAACCAGGTACTAACCTATACACTCGTGTAATTGGCAACCTAGGCGACATCGGCGTTCGTATGCCGAACAAAACTATCGCAACAGGCGATCAGGCTAAGTTTGAAGCAACACTTTGGGTTGGTCCAAAACTGCAAGATGAAATGGCAGAAGTGGCACCTAACCTAGACCTAGTAGTGGACTACGGCTGGTTATGGTTCATTGCGAAGCCTCTTCATATGTTGCTTTCATTCATCCAGAGCTTTGTTGGTAACTGGGGTGTGGCAATCATCTGTCTGACCTTCATCGTTCGTGGTGCAATGTACCCACTAACAAAAGCGCAATACACGTCTATGGCGAAAATGCGCATGCTACAGCCTAAGCTGCAAGCAATGCGTGAGCGTATCGGTGATGACCGTCAGCGCATGAGCCAAGAAATGATGGAACTGTACAAGAAAGAGAAAGTGAACCCACTAGGTGGCTGTTTACCTCTTATCCTACAGATGCCTATTTTCATCGCGCTTTACTGGGCACTAATGGAATCGGTAGAGCTACGTCACTCACCATTCTTCGGTTGGATTCATGACCTTTCAGCACAGGACCCTTACTACATCCTGCCGCTATTGATGGGTGCGTCTATGTTCCTAATCCAGAAGATGAGCCCGACAACGGTAACGGATCCAATGCAGCAGAAGATCATGACCTTTATGCCGGTTATGTTTACCTTCTTCTTCTTGTTCTTCCCATCAGGTCTCGTTCTGTACTGGTTGGTGTCGAACATCGTAACGCTTATCCAGCAAACTCTGATCTACAAAGGATTAGAGAAAAAAGGCTTACACAGCAAGTAACCTTTTAGGAAATGATTGAGAAAGGCGGCCAAAAGGTCGCCTTTTTGTTTTTGGCTGATTACAATTCAGCTAATTAATTGTGATGGCTCCCTAGGTATCTTCCCTATAGCCCAGCTCAAAAGGCAAAATTATGACTACAGATACGATTGTCGCTCAAGCGACCGCGCCTGGTCGTGGCGGTGTCGGTATTATTCGAGTTTCTGGCCCTAAAGCCAACCAAGTGGCGTTAGAAGTCACTGGCAAAACACTAAAGCCCCGCTACGCAGAGTACCTGCCGTTTAAGTCAGAAGATGGCACTGTGCTTGATCAGGGCATCGCACTGTACTTCCCTAACCCACACTCATTTACAGGTGAAGACGTACTTGAGCTGCAAGGCCATGGCGGCCCTGTCGTGATGGATATGCTGATAAAACGCATTCTAGGTATAGATGGTATTCGAGCTGCTCGCCCTGGTGAGTTCTCTGAACGCGCATTTCTGAACGATAAACTCGACTTAGCTCAAGCCGAAGCGATTGCAGACCTCATTGATGCCAGTTCTGAAGAAGCAGCAAAATCGGCGCTGCAATCCTTACAGGGCGCATTTTCAGGCCGCATTAATACCTTAGTTGAGTCGCTGATTCATTTGCGTATCTATGTTGAAGCAGCCATCGACTTCCCTGAAGAAGAGATCGACTTTTTGGCCGACGGTAAAGTGGCTGGTGACCTACAAGCCATCATCGACAACCTAGATGCGGTGCGCAAAGAAGCTAACCAAGGCGCTATTATGCGTGAAGGGATGAAAGTCGTGATTGCGGGTCGTCCAAATGCGGGCAAATCAAGCCTGCTGAACGCGCTATCGGGTAAAGAGTCTGCAATCGTAACCGACATCGCAGGAACTACGCGTGATGTACTGCGTGAGCATATCCATATTGATGGCATGCCTCTGCACATCATCGATACTGCAGGTTTGCGTGATGCTTCCGATGAAGTAGAGAAAATCGGTATCGAACGCGCGTGGGATGAAATAGCCCAAGCAGACCGCGTGTTGTTCATGGTGGATGGCACGACAACCGATGCCACCGATCCGAAAGATATCTGGCCAGATTTTGTGGATCGCCTACCAGACAACATTGGCATAACTGTGATCCGTAATAAAGCGGATCAAACGGGTGAAGATATGGGGATCTGCCACGTCAATAACCCTACTCTTATCCGTTTGTCAGCGAAGACTGGTGCAGGGGTTGAAGCTCTGCGCGATCATCTCAAGGAGTGTATGGGCTTCTCTGGCAACAGTGAAGGTGGGTTTATGGCTCGTCGTCGTCATCTCGATGCATTAGAACGTGCCGCACAGCACCTTCAAATAGGCCAGGAGCAGCTTGAAGGCTATATGGCAGGTGAAATATTGGCTGAAGAGCTACGCATCACCCAACAACATCTCAATGAGATTACCGGTGAGTTCAGTTCTGACGACTTACTGGGACGAATCTTCTCTTCATTCTGTATCGGGAAGTAAATAATCGAACGCGCGGTGCTGAGCTTAACTCACACCGCGTTTCTTTTTGTACGGCAAGCCATCCATGAGCTTTAGCCGTCGCATTCAATAAGGAAGAAGTATGATCCACATTATTACAGGCAGCACGTTAGGTGGCGCAGAATACGTAGGGGATCACCTGAGTGATCTACTCAACGAGAATGGATTTGAAACAACGATCCACAACCAGCCTTCCCTCAGTGATATCGAAAATCAAGGTACGTGGTTGGTGATCACCTCTACACATGGAGCTGGTGAGTATCCTGATAATATCCAACCTTTTATCGCAGCATTACAAAATACACCGCCAAAAATGACTGATGTAAAATTTGCGGTGATTGCGATTGGTGACTCTAGCTACGATACGTTCTGTGCCGCTGGTCAACACGCTTATGATTTATTAGAGGATATTGGTGCAACCCCTCTCGCAGATTGCTTTAAAATCGATGTACTGAGCCATGATGTGCCAGAAGACGCCGCAGAGATGTGGTTAAAAGAGAATATCGAACGTTTTTAAACTCACGACTTTCCCTTCAACAGAGTCGAAATTCGGCTCTGTTTTCTCCCATGTGAATAACTCCCACCAAATTATTTTGTTTAACCGCTCAAAAACCAACCAAACAGACTGTGGATAACTACAATAAGATCCAGTGATTTTCCTTTAGTTATCCCAATAACAACTTTGATCAATTTTACCCCCTGTGTATAACCACCACTTTTGATCCCAGGTAATCCTCGATCTGATCCAATCATGATCACAAGATATGATCCAAAGAAGATCTATGATCTTGTTGATCATTTTTAGGTTATCCACAGAAACGGTCGATCCTAATAGTAGATCTAATAAAAGATCATATATATAGATCTTATATATATTTATCTTGAAGCTTAAAACGGATAAAACGAGAAAACGTTTTTCTCTCTGGCATAAAGCAGGTAAAATACGGCTCCTTTATCTGTCCATTAAATCCCTTTGAATACCTGAGGTCAGTTCATGCTTTATCACGAAAACTTTGACGTCATTGTTGTCGGTGGCGGACACGCAGGAACGGAAGCCGCGCTCGCATCTGCACGCACAGGACAAAAAACGCTTCTCCTTACCCATAACATCGATACATTAGGCCAGATGTCTTGTAATCCGGCGATCGGTGGTATTGGTAAAGGTCACTTAGTAAAAGAAGTAGATGCTATGGGCGGTTTGATGGCTGAAGCCATCGACCATGCAGGTATTCAGTTTCGTACACTAAATGCCTCCAAAGGTCCTGCAGTACGAGCAACTCGAGCTCAAGCCGATCGCGCTCTGTACAAAGCGTACGTTCGTAATGCATTAGAAAATGCGCCTAACTTAACGTTGTTCCAGCAATCAGTTGATGATCTGATTGTTGAACAAGATCGCGCAGTTGGTGTGGTAACTCAAATGGGACTTCGCTTCCATGCGAAAGCCGTTGTGCTAACCGTGGGTACCTTCCTTGGTGGTAAGATCCACATAGGTATGGAAAGCTCGTCTGGTGGTCGTGCCGGGGATCCACCATCGATCGCATTAGCGGATCGACTGCGTGAACTGCCGTTCCGTGTGGATCGTTTAAAAACAGGTACTCCACCGCGCATTGATGCTCGTACTGTTGATTTTTCAGTGCTAGAAGCTCAGCACGGTGATAACCCAACGCCTGTATTCTCGTTCATGGGCAAACGTGAACAGCATCCGCGTCAGATTCCATGTTTCATCACCCACACCAATGAACAAACTCACGATGTGATCCGTAGTAACTTGGATCGCAGTCCAATGTACGCAGGTGTGATTGAAGGTATTGGTCCGCGTTACTGTCCGTCTATTGAAGACAAAGTGATGCGTTTCGCTGACAAAAACAGCCACCAAATCTTCATTGAGCCAGAAGGCCTAACCACGCACGAGTTATACCCTAATGGTATCTCGACCAGCTTGCCATTTGATGTGCAAGTACAAATCGTGCGCTCAATGAAAGGGTTTGAAAATGCACACATCGTTCGCCCAGGTTATGCGATTGAATATGATTTCTTCGATCCACGTGATTTGAAGCAAACGTACGAGACGAAGTTCATCCATGGTTTGTTCTTTGCTGGCCAGATTAATGGTACGACTGGCTACGAAGAAGCCGCAGCGCAAGGCTTGATGGCCGGTCTAAACGCAAGCTTGTTTAGCCAAGACAAAGAAGGCTGGAGCCCACGTCGTGACCAAGCTTACATGGGCGTGTTGATTGATGACTTATCGACCATGGGTACTAAAGAGCCGTACCGCATGTTCACTTCTCGTGCGGAATACCGCCTGCTACTTCGTGAAGATAACGCCGATTTACGTTTAACGGAAAAAGCGCGCGAGCTAGGCTTGATTGATGATGTTCGTTGGGCTCGCTTTAACGAGAAAATCAACAATATGGAAACGGAGCGTCAGCGTTTGAAAGCAACGTGGATGAATCCGAAGTCAGAGGGTGTTGATGAGTTGAACAAGCTACTGAAAACCCCAATGGCCCGTGAAGCGAGTGGTGAGGATCTTCTGCGTCGTCCAGAGATCACTTATGCGCAACTGACGCAACTTGAAGCGTTTGCTCCTGCTCTTGAAGATCAGCAAGCGGCTGAGCAAGTTGAAATTCAAGTGAAATACGATGGTTACATCAAGCGTCAGCAGGAAGAGATCGAAAAATCACTGCGTCACGAAAATACCAAGTTACCTGCTGATTTGGATTACCGCGATGTAAAAGGTTTATCAAACGAAGTCGTTGCTAAACTGAGCGAGGCCAAACCAGAGAGCATCGGTATTGCATCACGCATTTCTGGTATTACGCCTGCTGCAATTTCTATTCTACTTGTTCACTTGAAAAAGCATGGTTTGCTGAAGAAAGGTGAGGAAGAATAATGAGCGCATTGCGAACAAAGCTGGATTCACTGATCGCGAAAACCGATTTGGAAGTGTCAGAACAGCAACGAGAGCAGTTAGTTGGTTATGTCGAACTGCTCGACAAATGGAACAAAGCGTACAATTTAACATCGGTACGTGATCCGCTTGATATGTTAGTGAAACATATTCTTGATAGTATCGTTGTAAGCGCACACCTGCCCGGTGAGCGCTTCATTGATGTTGGTACTGGTCCGGGGTTACCGGGCATCCCTTTGGCAATAATGAACCCTGAGAAAACCTTCTTTTTGCTCGACAGTCTTGGCAAACGCATTCGTTTTATCAAGCAAGTCGTGCACACATTAGGGCTGAAAAACGTGACACCAATTCAAAGTCGCGTCGAAGAATTCCAACCTGAAGAAAAATTTGATGGCGTTTTGAGTCGAGCTTTTGCTTCAATGACAGACATGGTGGAATGGTGCCACCATTTGCCGAAACAAGAGCACGGGGTGTTTCTAGCGCTGAAAGGACAGCACCCTAAAGATGAAATGGATCAGCTTCCTGAATGGTGCAGTGTGACAGAGATCATATCTTTGGCTGTTCCTGAGTTGGAAGGTGATCGTCATCTAGTAATCTTATCGCGCAAGGAAAATTAGCGAGGTAATCGTGGGTAAAATTGTAGCAATCGCCAACCAGAAAGGTGGGGTCGGCAAAACAACAACGTGCATTAACTTAGCGGCTTCGATGGCGGCAACAAAGCGCAAGGTTTTGGTGATCGATCTCGACCCGCAAGGCAATGCTACGATGGCCAGTGGCGTGGATAAGTATATGGTCGACGCCACCGCATACGATCTTTTGGTCGAAGATACACCGTTCGATCAAGTCGCTTGTACCCAAACAACAGGGAAGTATGATTTGATCGCGGCGAACGGAGACGTAACCGCGGCAGAAATCAAATTGATGGAAGTTTTCGCTCGTGAAGTGCGTCTAAAAAATGCATTGTCGTCAGTTCGCGATAACTATGATTTCATCTTTATTGATTGTCCTCCTTCTCTAAACCTTCTTACAATCAATGCGATGGCGGCAGCTGACTCTGTGCTGGTGCCGATGCAATGTGAATACTTTGCGTTAGAAGGTTTAACTGCTCTTATGGATACAATCAGCAAGTTAGCGGCTGTTGTGAATGAAAACCTAAAAATCGAAGGTTTATTGCGTACCATGTACGACCCACGCAACCGCTTATCGAATGAAGTATCCGATCAACTTAAAAAACACTTTGGGAATAAAGTTTACCGTACTGTCATTCCGCGTAATGTTCGTTTGGCTGAAGCGCCAAGTCACGGTAAGCCAGCAATGTACTACGATAAGTACTCCGCAGGTGCCAAAGCGTATCTTGCTCTAGCGGGCGAAATGCTCCGCCGCGAAGAAATCCCAGTTTAACTCTAACCTAAGGAATTCAATCCCATGTCTAAGCGTGGTCTCGGAAAAGGACTGGATGCGTTATTGTCGACCAGTTCGTTTGCTCGTGAAAAACAGCATATTGCATCGCATAGCCAAGAATTATCGGCAGACGGTGAGTTAACCGATTTAGCGATTGGTCAATTGCAGCCGGGCGTATACCAACCGCGTAAAGATATGGCGCCTGAAGCGCTAGAAGAACTAGCGGCTTCGATTCAATCACAAGGCATTATTCAACCAATCGTGGTTCGCCAGGTCGAAAATGGTCAGTTTGAGATCATCGCAGGTGAGCGCCGCTGGCGTGCTGCAAGGCAGGCGGGTTTAAAACGCGTGCCGTGTTTGGTGAAAAAAGTTGAAGATCGTGCCGCCATCGCCATGGCGTTGATTGAAAACATTCAACGTGAAGACTTGAATGTGATTGAGGAAGCCCAAGCGCTTGAGCGTCTACAAGATGAATTCACGCTGACACATCAGCAAGTGGCCGATGTGATTGGTAAATCAAGAACGACGGTGAGTAACCTATTACGTCTGAATCAGTTGGAAGTTGATGTAAAAGGTCTGGTTGCAGATAAAAAATTGGAAATGGGTCATGCTCGAGCTCTGTTAGCGTTAGAAGGCGAACAGCAAGTCGAAGTAGCTCAACAAGTGGCTAAGAAGCAAATGACTGTTCGCCAAACTGAACAGTTAGTAAAAAAGTGCTTAGCCCCACAAAATGAGCAAAAAGGGCAACAAGAGGATACCGAAGCCGAGCAAATGTCGCATAAATTGAGTCAGCTGCTTGATGCAAAAGTTTCTCTTACCCGTTCTGCAAACGGAAAAGCGAAATTGACGATAAGTCTTGATGAGCCTCACAAATTGGACCAACTAATTGCCAAGCTTGAGGCCTAGATGAGATAATTGATTTAGGTCAATTAATCTAATTAATCGAATTTTGTGCGAAAGTTGTCGTTTTGTAAACAAAACTGTAAGTTTTTGATGCAATCGAATTGCTTTACGTTGAACTGAACGTATAATTTTCGCCAATTTCCCAGCACAGAGAGTTAAGTGCGAAGTGGATATTACTAGAGGTACGAATACATGGTAGCTGCGTTAGCTAGACCAGGACGAGAGCTCGCAAGGCAATTGTTAATGATCCAGTCTGGCGCGGTTATTTTTGTGGCAGCAGGAATGGCGGTAGCCATAAATCCTGACTGGGGATTTTCAGCGCTGATTGGCGGAGGCATTTTTGTTGTTGCCAATGCAGTATTCGCGCTGTGTGCTTTCATGTTTAGTGGAGCTCGCGCTGCCAAGCGCATCGCTGCTTCCTTCTATACGGGTGAAGTACTGAAAATTCTCATCACGGTTGCACTGTTCTATGTTGCCTACATGTATATGCAGGTGGAACTTGTTCCCCTCAAACTAACCTATTTGCTGGTACTAGGTATTAATATCTGTGCACCAGTGCTATTCATTAACAACAAAAAATAGGATGAGTTATGGCTGCGCCAGGTGAAGCGCTAACATCGTCCGGTTACATTGCCCACCACCTTTCTAACCTATCGCTATACAAGTTGGGTTTAGTAGGGTCGGAGACAAGTTTCTGGAACGTACATATCGATAGCCTGTTTTTTTCTTGGTTTACTGGTTTAATCTTCCTCGGAATTTTTTACAAAGTAGCAAAGAGAACAACAGCGGGTGTACCGGGTAAGCTTCAGTGTGCTGTAGAAATGATCGTTGAATTTGTCGCCGATAACGTCAAAGACACGTTCCATGGACGCAACCCACTGATCGCGCCTTTAGCACTGACTATCTTTTGTTGGGTATTTTTGATGAACGTGATGGACTTAGTTCCTATCGACTTCTTACCATACCCAGCAGAGCATTGGCTAGGTATTCCTTACCTTAAGGTTGTACCGTCTGCTGATGTGAATATCACCATGGCTATGGCTCTAGGCGTTTTTGCATTGATGATTTACTACAGCATCAAAGTAAAAGGTCTAGGTGGATTCGCAAAAGAACTTGCACTACATCCATTCAATCACCCACTGATGATTCCGTTTAACCTACTAATTGAAGTGGTATCGCTATTAGCGAAACCTCTATCACTTGGTATGCGTCTATTCGGTAACATGTTCGCGGGTGAGGTTGTATTCATTCTTTGTGCGGCAATGCTACCATGGTACTTACAATGGATGGGTTCACTACCGTGGGCAATCTTCCATATCTTGGTTATTACGATTCAAGCCTTCGTATTCATGATGTTGACAATTGTTTACCTGTCAATGGCACACGAAGATCCTGATCATTAATTTTTTTAAAGCTTTTTATTTGGGCACTAAGCCAACAACTATAAATTGGAGATAGTAATGGAAACTTTACTGAGCTTTTCTGCAATCGCCGTAGGTATTATCGTCGGTCTTGCTTCTCTTGGTACAGCGATTGGTTTCGCACTGCTAGGTGGTAAATTCCTAGAAGGTGCTGCACGTCAACCAGAAATGGCTCCTATGCTACAAGTTAAGATGTTCATCATCGCGGGTCTACTTGATGCGGTTCCAATGATCGGTATCGTAATCGCGCTACTATTCACTTTCGCAAACCCATTCGTTGGTCAACTAGGTTAATCACCTTTAACTCGGGACGGGCGATTATCGCTTGTCACTGATTAACACTAAGTCCAAATAGAGGGGTAGCTGTTGTGAACATAAACGCAACTCTGCTAGGTCAAGCAATCTCGTTCGCACTATTTGTGTGGTTCTGCATGAAGTATGTATGGCCACCATTGATGCAAGCGATCGAAGAGCGTCAGAAGAAAATTGCTGATGGTCTTCAAGCAGCAGAACGTGCTGCGAAAGACTTGGATCTAGCACAAGCCAACGCTTCTGATCAATTGAAAGAAGCGAAGCGCACAGCAACTGAGATCATCGAACAAGCGAACAAACGTAAGTCTCAAATTCTTGATGAAGCTCGCGAGGAAGCTCAGGCAGAACGCCAGAAAATCCTAGCGCAAGCAGAAGCAGAACTTGAAGCTGAACGCAATCGTGCACGCGATGAGCTGCGCAAACAAGTTGCTACTCTGGCTGTAGCTGGTGCTGAGAAAATCCTTGAGCGTTCTATCGATAAAGATGCGCAAAAAGATATTCTCGACAACATTACTGCAAAACTTTAAGTCTGGGGGCGCATATGTCTGATTTGACTACTATCGCACGCCCCTATGCTAAAGCAGCCTTCGACTTTGCTTTAGAGAAAGACCAGTTGGACCAATGGGGCCAAATGTTATCTTTTGCTGCTGAAGTGGCCAAAAACGAACAAATGAACGAACTACTAACGGGTTCGGTTTCTGCTGATAAAATGGCAGAAATTTTTGTTGCAGTTTGCGGCGAACAAGTTGATGCGCACGGTCAAAACCTTTTGAAGGTAATGGCTGAGAATGGTCGTTTAGCGGCCCTTCCTGATGTTTGTAAAGAGTTTTTTACTCTGAAAAAAGAACATGAGAAAGAAATTGATGTTGAAGTAATTTCAGCAACAGAGCTTTCTGATGAACAACTTGCAAACATTGGCAGCAAACTTGAAAAGCGTCTTGAACGCAAAGTGAAGCTGAATTGCAGTGTAGATGAGACCCTACTTGGTGGGGTTATTATTCGAGCCGGAGACCTAGTCATCGATGACTCAGCGCGTGGTCGTTTGAACCGCCTGAGCGATGCATTGCAGTCTTAATGGGGATTGGAGCATGCAACTTAATTCCACGGAAATTAGCGATCTGATCAAACAACGTATCGAATCTTTCGAAGTTGTTAGTGAAGCTCGCAACGAGGGTACTATCGTATCGGTAAGCGATGGTATCATCCGCATCCACGGCCTAGCGGACGTGATGCAAGGTGAAATGATTGAATTACCGGGTGGCCGTTATGCACTGGCACTTAACCTTGAGCGTGACTCGGTTGGTGCGGTTGTAATGGGCCCATATGCTGACCTTAAGGAAGGCATGAAAGTTACAGGTACTGGCCGCATTCTTGAAGTGCCAGTTGGTCCAGAACTACTAGGCCGCGTAGTAAACACGCTGGGTGAGCCTATCGATGGTAAAGGTCCAATCGAAGCGAAAATGACTTCGCCTGTAGAAGTGATCGCACCAGGTGTAATCGACCGTAAATCGGTAGACCAACCTGTGCAAACTGGTTATAAGTCAGTTGACTCAATGATCCCAATCGGTCGTGGTCAGCGTGAGCTTATCATCGGTGACCGTCAGATTGGTAAAACAGCACTGGCGATCGACGCGATCATCAACCAGAAAGACTCTGGTATTTTCTCTATCTACGTAGCAATCGGTCAGAAAGCATCGACTATCGCTAACGTTGTTCGCAAACTAGAAGAGCACGGCGCACTACAAAATACTATCGTTGTAGTTGCATCAGCTTCTGAATCTGCAGCGCTTCAATACCTAGCGCCTTACGCAGGTTGTGCGATGGGTGAATACTTCCGCGATCGCGGTGAAGACGCACTGATTGTTTACGATGATCTATCTAAGCAAGCGGTAGCTTACCGTCAGATCTCTCTACTACTTAAACGTCCACCAGGCCGTGAGGCATTCCCAGGTGACGTATTCTACTTACACTCGCGTCTACTAGAGCGTGCAGCTCGTGTAAACGAAGAGTACGTAGAGCGTTTCACTAACGGTGAAGTGAAAGGTAAGACTGGTTCTTTGACTGCTCTTCCTATCATCGAAACTCAAGCAGGTGACGTTTCAGCATTCGTACCGACTAACGTAATCTCGATTACCGATGGTCAGATCTTCCTACAAACTGAGCTATTCAACGCTGGTGTTCGTCCTGCTGTTGACCCTGGTATCTCAGTATCTCGTGTAGGTGGTTCAGCTCAGACGAAAATCATCAAGAAACTATCAGGTGGTATCCGTACAGCACTAGCTGCATACCGTGAACTAGCGGCATTTGCTCAGTTCTCTTCTGACCTTGATGACGCAACGAAGAAACAGCTAGACCATGGTCAAAAAGTTACAGAACTAATGAAGCAGAAGCAGTACGCTCCAATGTCTGTATTTGACCAAGCTCTAACTATCTTCGCGGCAGAGCGCGGTTACCTTGATGATGTAGAACTTAACAAAGTTTTAGATTTCGAGGCGGCTCTACTATCGTACGCTCGCGGTCAATACGCTGAACTAGCAGCTGAGATCGACAAGTCTGGCGCTTACAACGATGAAATCGAAGCTCAGTTGAAGAAACTGACTGACGACTTCAAAGCAACCCAAACTTGGTAATTAGGTCGGTGGCAGTTTCTGCCACCAACTAACGGAGAGTAACGATGGCCGGCGCAAAAGAGATACGTAATAAAATCGGTAGTGTTAAAAGCACTCAGAAAATTACGAAAGCGATGGAAATGGTAGCAGCTTCAAAAATGCGTCGTTCTCAAGATGCAATGGAAGCTTCTCGTCCATACGCTGAAACAATGCGTAAAGTGATCGGTCATGTGGCTAACGCAAACCTAGAGTACCGTCATCCGTACCTAGAAGAGCGTGAAGCTAAACGTGTTGGTTACATCATCGTTTCGACAGACCGTGGTCTGTGTGGTGGTTTGAACATTAACGTGTTCAAAAAAGCCGTTACAGACATGCAAGCATGGAGAGAGAAAGGTGCTGAGATTGAGCTAGCCGTTGTTGGCTCAAAAGCAACAGCTTTCTTTAAACATGGTGGCGCAAAAGTTGCGGCACAGGTTTCTGGTCTTGGAGATAATCCAAGCCTACAAGACCTAATCGGCTCTGTTGGCGTAATGCTGAAGAAATACGATGAAGGTGAACTGGACCGTCTATATGTAGTATTCAACAAGTTTGTAAATACTATGGTTCAGCAACCAACGATCGATCAATTGCTACCTTTGCCTAAATCGGACAGCGAAGAGATGCAGCGTGAGCATTCATGGGACTACATCTATGAGCCTGAACCAAAACCTCTACTGGATACGCTATTAGTGCGTTACGTAGAGTCTCAGGTATACCAAGGTGTGGTTGAGAACCTTGCTTGTGAGCAAGCGGCTCGAATGATTGCGATGAAGGCTGCAACGGATAACGCAACCAGTTTGATTGACGATTTGGAACTTGTGTACAACAAAGCCCGTCAGGCTGCGATTACACAAGAACTATCAGAAATCGTTGGTGGTGCAGCTGCGGTTTAAGCTTAGGTAAAACGAAATAGTTTAGAGGATTAACGATGGCTACAGGTAAGATCGTACAGATCATCGGTGCGGTAGTCGACGTAGAGTTCCCACAGAGCGATGTACCTAGTGTATATGACGCTCTAAACGTAACGGACTCAAAAGAGCGTCTAGTTCTTGAAGTTCAACAACAGCTAGGCGGTGGCGTAGTTCGTTGTATCGTAATGGGTAGCTCTGATGGTTTACGTCGTGGAGTTGAAGTGGTTAACACTGGCGCTCCAATTTCAGTACCAGTAGGTACTAAAACTCTAGGTCGTATCATGAACGTCCTAGGTGACGCGATTGACGAGCGTGGTGAAGTGGGTGCGGAAGAGGTTTACTCTATCCACCGTAGTGCACCAAGCTACGAAGAGCAATCAAACGAAATTGCACTTCTAGAAACGGGCGTTAAAGTAATCGACCTAATTTGTCCATTCGCTAAGGGTGGTAAAATCGGTCTATTCGGTGGTGCAGGTGTAGGTAAGACCGTTAACATGATGGAACTTATCAACAACATCGCACTACAGCACTCAGGTCTATCAGTATTTGCTGGTGTTGGTGAACGTACTCGTGAAGGTAACGATTTCTACTACGAGATGCAGGAAGCGGGCGTTGTAAACGTTGAGAAGCCTGAAGAATCAAAAGTAGCGATGGTTTACGGTCAGATGAACGAGCCACCAGGTAACCGTCTACGTGTTGCACTGACTGGTCTAACAATGGCAGAGCGTTTCCGTGACGAAGGTCGTGACGTACTACTGTTCATTGATAACATCTACCGTTACACACTTGCAGGTACAGAGGTATCAGCACTACTAGGTCGTATGCCTTCTGCGGTAGGTTACCAGCCAACTCTTGCAGAAGAGATGGGTGTACTTCAGGAGCGTATCACGTCAACGAAATCAGGTTCTATCACGTCTGTACAGGCGGTATACGTACCAGCGGATGACTTGACTGACCCGTCTCCAGCAACAACGTTCGCGCACTTGGATGCAACGGTTGTACTTAACCGTAACATCGCTGCAATGGGTCTATACCCTGCGATCGACCCGCTAGATTCAACATCTCGTATGCTTGATCCACTAGTCGTTGGTCAAGATCACTACGAAGTTGCTCGTGGTGTTCAGCAGACTCTTCAGCGCTACAAAGAGCTGAAAGATATCATTGCTATCCTAGGTATGGACGAGCTATCTGAAGAAGATAAGCAAGTTGTATCTCGTGCACGTAAGATTGAGCGTTTCCTAACTCAGCCTTACCACGTAGCAGAAGTATTTACAGGTGACCCTGGTATTTACGTACCTCTAAAAGAGACTCTACGTGGCTTTAAAGGTCTACTAGCTGGTGAATACGACGACATTCCTGAGCAGGCATTTATGTACTGCGGTAGCATCGACGATGCTATTGAGAATGCGAAGAAGCTATAAGGCTAACTAGGAGGCGATATGGCAGCAATAACCTTTCACCTAGACGTAGTAAGCGCTGAGAAGAAAATCTTCTCTGGTCGTGTTGAAACGTTTCAGGTGACCGGTAGCGAAGGTGAACTTGGTATTTTCCATGGTCACACACCGCTGCTGACCGCTATCAAGCCTGGTATGGTGCGTATTGTGAAACAGCACGGCCACGAAGAAATTATTTATGTTTCTGGTGGTATGGTAGAGATTCAGCCTGGTACAGCGACTGTACTAGCTGATACAGCTATCCGTGGTGAAGAGCTAGACGCAGCGAAGGCAGAAGAAGCCAAACGCCGCGCTGAGGAGCAAATCCAGAATCAGCATGGTGACATGGACTTCGCACAAGCGGCCAGTGAACTGGCTAAAGCCATTGCTCAGCTACGAGTTATCGAGCTGACAAAAAAGCGTCGCTAAGCTCAATTAGCAACGTTGCATGAAAAAAGGCGGCCAATTGGTCGCCTTTTTGATTAATTTTAGTTGGAAATTTACATCCCACCATTAACTAATCCTTCCAAGGTGTTTAAAATAACGCCCAATTAAAATAGAACGTCAATAGGTTATTAATGAAATTCAGTGCTGTGATCCTTGCTGCGGGTAAAGGTACCCGTATGTATTCAAACATGCCTAAAGTGCTACACACTTTGGCAGGGAAGCCAATGGCAAAACATGTGATTGATACATGTACAGGTCTTGGCGCACAAAACATCCACTTAGTTTATGGTCACGGTGGTGATCAAATGCAGCAAACGCTAGCAGAAGAGCCTGTAAACTGGGTACTGCAAGCGGAGCAACTAGGTACAGGTCATGCGGTTGATCAAGCGTCTCCGAAGTTTGAAGACGATGAAAAAGTACTGGTGCTTTACGGTGATGTTCCACTGATTTCAGCTGAAACGATTGAAAACCTATTAGATGCACAGCCAACAGGCGGTATTGCACTACTAACAGTGATTCTAGATAACCCGACAGGCTACGGTCGTATTATCCGTAAGAATGGTCCTGTTGTGGCGATCGTTGAGCAAAAAGATGCAACAGAAGAACAAAAACAAATTAAAGAGATCAATACTGGCGTGATGGTTGCGACTGGTGGGGATCTTAAGCGTTGGTTGTCTGGCTTAAACAACAACAACGCACAAGGCGAATACTACCTAACTGACGTTATTGCAGTTGCACACGATGAAGGTCGTGCCGTTGAGGCTGTACACCCAGTCAATGCCATTGAAGTGGAAGGGGTCAATGACCGCGCACAGCTTGCTCGTCTAGAGCGTGCTTTCCAGTCAATGCAAGCTCAGAAGCTACTAGAGCAAGGTGTCATGCTACGCGATCCAGCACGCTTTGATTTGCGTGGTGAGTTACAGTGCGGTATGGACTGTGAAATCGACGTGAATGTTATCGTCGAAGGTAAAGTTTCACTGGGTGATAACGTGGTTATCGGTGCGGGTTGTGTACTGAAAGATTGTGAAATCGACGACAACACCATCGTTCGCCCTTACAGTGTGATTGAAGGTGCAACGGTTGGTGAAGAATGTACGGTTGGTCCATTTACTCGCCTTCGTCCTGGTGCTGAAATGCGTAACGATTCCCATGTGGGTAACTTCGTTGAAGTGAAAAATGCGCGCATCGGAGAAGGTTCAAAAGCGAACCACCTAACTTACTTAGGTGATGCAGAGATCGGCCAACGTACTAACATCGGTGCAGGTACTATCACTTGTAACTACGATGGTGCGAACAAGTTTAAAACCATCATCGGTAATGATGTATTTGTTGGTTCTGATAGCCAGCTGGTGGCGCCTGTCACTATCGCTGATGGCGCAACCATCGGTGCAGGCACGACACTAACAAAAGATGTTGAAGAAGGTGAGTTAGTAATTACTCGCGTCAAAGAGCGCAAAATTACTGGCTGGCAGCGTCCCGTAAAACAGAAATAAGCATTACCTGCACTCTGTCGCTATATTGTCAAAGCCGCTCAACAAGAGCGGCTTTGTTGTTTCTAGCTAAGGCTTCATCGCTAGTAGCTAGGAATGGCAATACGTTTTTCGAGCCAACGAACGGCTTGAGATACAAATAGGATGAGCAACAAGTACTCCAAAACGAGGAAGGTATAAATCTCTAAGGGTAAGTACTCATTCACCACCAGCTCATTAGCACGGCGAGTGAGATCGCTTAAACCAATCACGCTGACTAAAGAACTCATCTTGAGAATGTAGACAAATTGATTGCCCAGTGGAGGGAGGATTTGTCGAAATGCTTGGGGAAGAATTACCAAGCGCATCTTTTGCCAATAGCTTAAGCCCAAAGATTCAGCCGCTTCATGTTGGCCACGGCTGATAGCTTGTATCCCACCGCGAAACACTTCCGCCATAAACGCACTCTCAGCGATAGTCAGTGCAATAACACCCGCCCAAAAGTGATTGAGTGAGACATCCAATAGTGTAGGCATGCCGTAATACACCCAAAGTAGTAAGACTAAAACTGGCACTGAACGGATCACCTCGACATAAATACGGTTTATCCACTTCAGAGAGGCTGAGTCCGACAGAGCGGGTAACGCAACGATCAGACCCAAGCTCATCGCAAATAACATACTGAGGAGTGATACCTGAATGGTGTCGTTAAACCCAGCGATTAAAAACTTTAGATTGGTGAGCCCTTGATCCGTCGAAGGGTCAAGTACATACCAGCCCCATTGATAATCTGAACAACCAGTGAGTAATAGCAGTGAAAACAGCCATAGAGTTCGAAACGTCACATTTACTCCCTGAATTAACTAAAAAACTTCCTTTGTTGCTGCTATGTTATCAGTAGAGCTCTAATAAAGGTTAATTATTAAACCGTATAAGGTCATTATTTTTAAGGGAATAAAAATGAGAAAGATTTTACTAGTGCTAGGAATGTGTTTGCTTGCTGCGACTCAAGTCGCTCACGCTGAAAGCCGTCTTCAATCCATTTTAGACAATGGCGTACTCCGAGTTGGAACGACGGGAGATTGGAATCCGATGACGATGAAAGACCCTGCGACAAACAGTTATCGTGGCTTCGATATTGATGTAACAACAGAGCTTGCTAAAGATCTTGGTGTAAAAGTGGAGTATGTGCCCACGGATTGGAAGACGCTAGTTAATGGCATTACCGCCAACAAATACGATATTACTGGCAGCGCATCTCTGAACATGTCGCGCGCGAAAGTAGCTGGATACAGCCAGCCGTATTTCTACCTTGCCTTTGTACCTGTGGTGCAAAAGAAAGATCTCGCCAAATTCTCTGATTGGGCGGATTTTAATAAACCAGAAGTAAAAGTCGCGGCGACGTTAGGTACGGTACAAGAAAAAATGGTGAAAGAATTCTTCCCGTCTGCTCAACATATTGTTATTGAAGCGCCAGCGCGCGACTTCCAAGAACTACTAGCTCGCAGGGCCGATGTATCGGTGACGTCCAATGTGGAAGCAGCGACGTTAGTGGACAAGTTTAAACAGTTGGCGATAGTGCCAGTGACCGCACCGCGTAAACCAACCCCAATTGCTATGTTGTTGCCGCAAGACGATCAAGTATGGATTAATTACATCAATCACTGGGTAGAGTTGAAAAAGACTCAAGGCTTTTTTAAGCAGACTGCCAAGAAGTGGGGGTTGAAAAGCTTATAAACAGAAAGAGCCGCATTGCGCGGCTCTTTTTATTATCTGAACGATTAAAGTTCGTCTTCACTCACGACTCGGGCGTTGTCAGGAGTCGTAAAGTGCTTGGATAATTCGCGATTCGACAGAATGTATCCCATCCACAGCCCACCCATACAGATGATGATTGCGATGCCAGTAACCATCTGAGCTTGGCTTGCCATTGCGGCTACCAATGCACTTGAGAAGCTACTTACACAGATTTGCAGGCTGTTTTGCAGACCTGCTGCTGTTGCAGGGCTCTGTTGTGCGCTGGCCAATGCACGGTTTACCACGATTGGGTACAGCGCGCCGTTAGCAACGGCAATCAAACAGAATGGCGCAAGAATAGGCCAAATCGATGACAGATCCCACTGTGAAGCAATGAAAATCATTAATGCCGCGACACTAAATAGGCCAATCAGTTGGCGCAGAACCTTTTCATCACCAAATTTTCGAACGCCTACTTTACCTAAGTAGCCACCAGCCATAAACGCGATGGTTTGTGGGATAAAGCTCAAACCAATATCTTTTGCTTCGTAGCCCAGTTGCGCCATGATTTCTGGCATCCCAGTTAGGTAAGCAAAGAATGCAGCTGAAGCCGTCGCAAACATAAACACGTTGCCAAGGTATTTTTTAGAACTCAGCAGCGCTTTGATGTCGGCAGACATACTGGTTTGTTTGATTTCTGCTTTCTCGTCTTTTTGTGCCATGGTCGCAAAGACCAAAAAGACACCAACCAGTGTTAGCGTAATAAAGATACTGTGCCAGCCGAAGTTATCTGCCAACACTACCCCTAATTGAGGTGCTAGTGCTGGTGATAGCGCGACGAGTGGCATGATTGTCGCAAAAATTTGTTGGCTACTGCTTGAGTAGCGTTTAATGACCATAGCCTGCCAGATCACGGCTGGTGCACACACACCGATAGCTTGGATAAAGCGCAGTGTGAGTAGTTGCCATACTTGATCACAGAAAGCCAAACCGAATGACGCGATAGTAAATAGCACCAACCCGGCTGCGAGTGTATTACGATGGCCAAATTTATCGGATGCCAATCCCCACATTAGCTGGCCAATCGCCATACCAACGAGGAATACCGTTAAAGAGAGCGCAATTTGCTCAGGGCCTGTTGCAAAGTCGATTTCCATCGCTTTGAATGCTGGCAGATACATATCGGTAGCAACGAAGCCAAGCATCGATAATGCTGCCAGATAAATGAGCTGTAGTTTTGAGATTTTCATGATTCAACCAGTCAAATTATTTAATCATTTTTTAATCAACATCAGTTGGCGCCAACCCTGATTTATTTACCTTATTATTCTATTTTTCGATTTTGAGAAAATAAAACGCTAAAATTGTTGGTTATCAATCAAATTTTTTGAAAGGTTAAATCATGTTCTCTAAAGCGTCTTTGGAAATGCTGGATACGGTTGCCCGTTTAGGCAGTTTCACCGCTGCGGCTGAGGTATTGCATAAAGTCCCCTCAGCCATCAGCTATGGAGTAAGGCAGGTCGAGCAAGATTTAGATGTGGTGCTGTTTCGACGTTTACCAAGGAAAGTCGAGCTAACTCCAGCGGGTGAACTTTTTATGGCCGAGGCGCGCTCTTTGCTGCGTCAAATGGAAGAGGTGAAAGCACAAACGCGGCGAGCGGCTCAAGGATGGAAAAGCACGTTAAAGCTGACCTTAGATAACGTGGTGAAGTTAGAAAAACTCAAACCTTTGGTGGAAGATTTCTATCGCGAGTTTGAATTTGCTGAATTGCAGATCAATATGGAGGTCTTCAATGGTTCTTGGGAAGCCATAGCACAAGGTCGAGCCGACATTGTCGTTGGCGCGACATCTGCGGTTCCCGTTGGGGGAGATTTTGAAGTCAAAGATATGGGCGTATTAGATTGGGCATTTGTAATGTCACCCGCTCATCCTTGCGTTCGACAACAAGTGCTTACTGAAGCGTTTGTGAGTCAATTTCCGGCGATCTGTCTTGATGATACTTCGAACGTGCTGCCAAAACGCCATACTGGCCATTATCCGCAACAGCGCCGATTATTATTGCCCAATTGGTATAGTGCGATTGAATGTTTAAAAAATGGGGTGGGCGTGGGTTACATGCCACGTCATATTGCAACACCCTTAATCAATGATGGTGTGCTGGTGGAGAAGGTCATGCCGGATGATAAACCGCTCAGTCACTGCTGCTTAGTATGGCGCAAAGATGATAATCATAAATTGATCCAGTGGATGGTGGACTATCTTGGGTCGCCTAATCAGCTACATAAAGATTGGTTACAGTCATAAAAAACACCTCGCATTAGCGAGGTGTTTTCATTGATATGTTTAAAATGTGGCGTTTTATGACAAGAAAAACTTATACGATGGGTTGTCTGTCTCGTCTTTGCATTGATAGCCAAGTTCACGTAAATGTGCAGAAAACTGAGCTAAATCGCTTTCATCTAACTCGAAACCACATAAAACACGTCCGTAGTCAGCGCCGTGGTTACGGTAGTTGAACAAGCTGATATTCCAATGAGTACCGAGTGTGCTTAAGAACTTGAGTAGCGCTCCCGGATATTCTGGGAATTCAAAGCTGTAGAGGCGCTCTTTAAGCGGCTTAGACGGCTTACCACCAATCATGTAGCGCACGTGCAGCTTCGCCATTTCATCATCAGACAAATCAACCACTGGGTAGCCACCATCACGTAAGTCGTGAATGATATGTTCTAGCTCTTCCTGACCGCCTTGCAAACGCACACCGACAAAGATATTTGCCAATGCGTCATCGTTGTAGCGGTAGTTAAACTCCGTTACGGCGCGGCCGCCAATGAGGTTACAGAACTCAAAGAAGGCACCTTGACGCTCAGGAATGGTGACGGCAAGCAAACCTTCACGTTTCTCACCAAGCTCGCAACGCTCAGAAACATAACGTAAGCCATGGAAGTTAGTGTTGGCACCAGACAGCACAGTACCTAAATTCTTACCTTGCAGTTTGTTTTGCTCAGCAAACTTCTTCAAACCCGCCAGAGCAAGCGCGCCAGAAGGCTCTGCAATCGCACGGGTGTCTTCAAAGATGTCTTTTACTGCTGCGCAGATTTCATCGCTAGAGACGGCAATATGGCCATCAATGTACTTTTGGCATAGACGGAAAGTCTCTTCGCCAATGCGTTTTACAGCGACGCCATCGGCAAACATGCTGACTTGGTCTAGTACTACTGGCTCACCAGCATCCAAAGCAGCTTTGAGGCATGACGAATCTTCTGGCTCAACTGCAATCACTTTGATTTCTGGCATGAGCTGCTTCACAAGTACCGCAACACCCGCAGCCAAACCGCCACCACCGACAGGGACGAAAATGTAATCAAGGTGACCATTTTGCTGCAGCATTTCCATGCCGATGGTGCCTTGACCTGCAATCACCAGTGGGTGATCGAAAGGAGGGACAAATGTGTACCCATGCAGATCAGAAAGGCGTTCCGCTTCCGCTTTTGCCTCATCAAAGTTGCTGCCGTGCAGCACTACATTGCCACCGAAGCCACGTACCGCATCGACTTTGATGTCTGGTGTGGTTTTAGGCATCACGATGGTGGTTTTGATGCCTAGCTTAGTACCAGAGAGCGCCATGCCTTGAGCGTGGTTACCTGCCGATGCTGCAATGACACCAGCGGCTTTTTGTGCTTCAGATAAACTCGCCACCATGTTGTATGCACCGCGCAATTTGAACGAGTGTACGGGTTGGCGATCTTCACGCTTGATCTGCACGTTATTCCCGATACGTGCAGATAAACGAGGCATTTCTTGCAGTGGCGTCACTGTTGCTACTTCATAAACAGGTGCGCGAAGGATTTGGCGCAGATAATCTGCGCCAGTTTGGTTCACTTGTTTTTCGGGTTGAGCTTCCATCATTGCTAGCCCTCTAGCTTCGACTTGTCTCGTACTGCACCCTTGTCAGCACTGGTTGCCATACTCGCGTACGCTTTGAGTGCAAATGAAACTTCACGTTGGCGGTCAACTGGTTTCCAGCCTAGTTCGTCTTGTTTTGCACGGCGCTCAGCAAGTTCTTGTTCAGACACTTGGAGTGAAATTGAACGGTTTGGAATATCAATTGCGATTATATCGCCTTCTTTTACCAGGCCAATTGCACCGCCGTTTGCTGCTTCAGGAGAGGCGTGGCCGATAGAAAGACCTGATGTGCCGCCAGAGAAACGGCCGTCAGTCAGAAGTGCACACTCTTTGCCAAGGCCCATCGATTTTAGATAAGTGGTTGGGTAAAGCATTTCTTGCATGCCCGGACCACCTTTAGGGCCTTCGTAACGGATAACAACCACGTCGCCAGCTTTTACTTTGCCGCCTAAGATGCCTTCTACGGCGTCTTCTTGGCTTTCGAAAACTACGGCTGGGCCAGTGAATTTATGAATGCTCTCATCCACACCAGCAGTCTTAACGATACAACCATCTAATGCGATGTTGCCTGATAGAACGGCTAGGCCACCTTCTTGGCTAAAGGCATGATCGATAGTACGAATACAGCCTTCCGCACGGTCGTCATCAAGGCGATCCCAGCGGCAATCTTGTGAGAACGCTTGAGTAGTACGAATTCCCGCAGGACCTGCGCGGTAGAACTTAAGTACTTCTTCGTCTTCAGTTTGGATGATGTCGTATTTCGCCAGCTGCTCTTTCATCGAAAGGCCAAGCACGGTGCGCGCATCATTGTGTAGAAGACCTGCACGATCTAACTCACCAAGAATTGCCATGACGCCACCAGCGCGGTGTACGTCTTCCATGTGATATTTCTGGGTAGATGGTGCCACTTTACATAGGTGTGGTACTTGGCGTGATAGGCGATCGATATCTTCCATATCGAAATCCACTTCACCTTCTTGCGCTGCAGCCAACAGGTGCAAAATGGTGTTGGTTGAGCCACCCATTGCAATATCCAGTGCCATCGCATTTTCGAACGCATCAAACGTAGCGATGTTGCGTGGCAGTGCTGATTCGTCATCTTGCTCGTAGTAACGACGAGTCAGTTCAACGATACGACGACCTGCATTAAGGAACAGTTGTTCACGGTCAGCGTGCGTTGCCAGCATAGAACCGTTACCTGGTTGAGAAAGACCCAGTGCTTCCGTTAGACAGTTCATTGAGTTTGCAGTGAACATGCCTGAACACGATCCACACGTTGGACATGCGCTGCGTTCGATCTGCTCGCTTTGCTCATCAGACACTTTTGGATCCGCGCCTTGGATCATCGCATCTACAAGGTCTAGTTTGATGATCTGATCAGAAAGCTTGGTTTTACCCGCTTCCATTGGACCACCAGAAACAAAGATAACCGGGATGTTGAGACGCATAGATGCCATCAACATTCCCGGAGTGATTTTGTCACAGTTAGAGATACATACCATGGCATCGGCACAGTGCGCGTTGACCATGTACTCCACAGAGTCTGCGATCAGTTCGCGTGAAGGCAGTGAGTACAGCATGCCGCCGTGACCCATTGCGATACCATCATCAACCGCGATGGTGTTGAATTCTTTTGCGATGCCGCCGGCTTTTTCGATTTCACGCGCTACAAGCTGGCCCATGTCTTTCAGGTGTACGTGACCCGGAACAAATTGAGTAAACGAGTTTACAACGGCGATGATTGGTTTACCGAAGTCTTCTTCTTTCACACCCGTTGCACGCCACAGTGCTCGTGCACCCGCCATGTTACGACCATGTGTGGTGGTAGCTGATCTATATTTTGGCATTTCCTAATCCTTCTTACTTCTGTTCTGGGTACACATAGTCTAACCAGCCCCACTTATCTTCCGTGGTGCCGTCAAATAGGCCAAAGTAGGCTGCTTGTAGTTCTTTAGTGATTGGGCCGCGTTTACCTGTACCTACTTCAATTTTGTCGATGGTTGCCACTGGTACAATCTCAGCCGCAGTACCTGTCATGAAGACTTCATCGGCAAGGTAAAGGGCTTCACGAGCAATGTTCGCCTCACGTACTTTGTAGCCTTTATCGCGTGCAATTGTCATGATCGAGTCACGAGTGATGCCCGGTAGAATCGCGCTAGTTGCTGGTGGTGTAGTGATTACGCCATCTTTGATAACGAAGATGTTTTCACCAGCCCCTTCCGATAGGTAACCATCTACGCTTAGCGCAATACCTTCGTCGTAACCGTGACGACGCGCTTCACCACCAACCAGTAGTGAAGATAGGTAGTTACCGCCTGCTTTAGCCGCAGTTGGGATGGTGTTTGGCGCAGCGCGATTCCAGCTTGAAATCATCGCATCGACACCTTTTTCTAGCGCTTCTTCGCCTAAGTAAGAGCCCCAAGGAAATGCTGCAATGATTAGATCCATCTCAGTGCCAACTGGTGGACATACGCCTAAGCCAACATTCCCGACAAAACCCAATGGACGAATGTAAGCGCTGTCGAGTTTGTTTTGGCGCAGTGTTTCGCGGGTCGCTTCCATGATTTCTTCTACAGAGAAAGGGATCGGAAAGCGGTAAATCTTGGCAGAATCTTTTAGACGTTGTGCATGCTCACGGTGACGGAAGACAATTGGGCCTTTTGGTGTGTTGTAACAGCGCACGCCTTCAAACACGGATGTACCATAGTGCATTGCGTGAGTCAGAACGTGAACGTTCGCCTCTGCCCATGGAACCATCTCACCATTAAACCAAATGAAATCTGCAGTTTTCGTTGCCATTTGTTGCCTTCCTTATGCACTTACGTGTTGTTGTAAGTTGTGATTTGGCAGTTCATCGTTGCGGATTTTTAGCACCTCAACCTTACGAACGTCCCACAACTTCTCTATTTGATTGATCAAAAACGAGATTGGTCGATCGCTGTCGACGATGATCTCGACGCTGGCTACTTTGCTTTCGTGGTTTTGCGTAGCAGCGACTTGTTTGATCACGAAACCTCGGTGACGAATCACACGTAGAACGCGCTCCAACAGTACCGGTTTGTCATCGGCTTTGATGTCGAGTAAATATCTGTCCATGCGATTGTCTCCTATGTATTTTCCAACATATCACTGTTTGATGCGCCAGGTGGCACCAATGGCCACACGTTTTCTTCTTCATCAATCAAAACGTGAAGCATGTAAGAAGTTTCACTCGCTAGCATCTCTTTGAGAGCAGGTTCGACTTCTTCTTTCTTGGTGATGGTTTTGCCCGGGATATCGAACGCTTTTGCTAACATCACGAAATCTGGGTTGTCATCAAGAATGGTTTCACTGTGGCGACCGTCAAAGAACAATGACTGCCATTGGCGAACCATGCCAAGACGTTGGTTATTAAGAAGGACAATCTTCACTGGAATCTGACGACGCTTCAGCGTGCCCAATTCCTGAACGTTCATCATAAATGAACCGTCACCTGTAATAAGGATAGACTGATCATCAGGACGTGCGACTGCAGCGCCCATCGCTGCTGGCAAGCCAAAGCCCATGGTGCCAAGGCCAGCAGAAGTGATGAAATTTTGTGGTTCGCGTGGCTGGATATGTTGCGCTGTCCACATCTGGTGCTGACCGACGTCGGTCGAGACAATTGAGCTATCTGGCATCATGTCAGACAGTTGTTTAAGCAATAACGGTGCGTAGATTAACTCGCCTGGGTGGTCGTAACGCCACTTAAAGCCGCTGCGCAGACTTTCACTGTGATGAACCCACGGTGAGATATCTTGAGTCAGCTCTAGCTGAGGAAGAATGGTGTTGATGTCGCCACGTAATGGTGCGTTGGCGTGGCGCAGTTTATGAATCTCCGCAGCATCAATGTCGATGTGAATCACTTTCGCATTTGGTGCAAACGTATCGAGCTTACCCGTCACACGGTCATCAAAACGCGCGCCAACCACGATCAATAGATCGGCTTCTTGAACCACTAGGTTGGCGGCTTTGGTGCCATGCATACCCAACATACCAAGATAGTGGGGATCATGGCGTTCAATGGTACCGAGGCCTTTTAATGTGCTAACTGCAGGCATTGGGTTTAAGCGAAGAAATTCGCGTACTGCATCGGTTGCTTTCGCAAGTTGCACGCCACCACCAACATACAACACTGGGCGAGTAGATGCTGCCAGCACATCTTGCGCACGTTTGATATCTTCAGCGCTGACATCTTCGATTGCTGGTGCTATGTATGGAGGAAGAAGGTCTGTGGGTGCTTGAGCGAGTTGAACGTCTTTGGCGATATCGACAATGACTGGACCCGGACGACCGGTTTTTGCGACCTCAAAGGCTTCGGCAAGTGTCGGAGCTAGATCTTCAATTTCGGTCACGAGATAGCTGTGCTTAGTACAGGCTAGGGACATTCCGATCACATCCATTTCTTGGAATGCATCGGTACCGATATGAGAGCTAGCAACCTGGCCTGTGATGGCAACTAGAGGTACGGAGTCAAGGAAAGCGTCGGCAAGGCCGGTAACAAGGTTAGTGGCTCCTGGGCCAGAAGTTGCCATGCACACAGCAACGTCTTGAGTGGAACGAGCCATCCCGATAGCTGCCATAGCGGCCCCTTGCTCGTGACGGCATAGGATATGTTCCACCCCACCGTCATACAAAGCATCATAGATTGGCATGATGGCCCCGCCGGGGTAGCCAAAAACGGTTTCGATGCCTTGCTGTCTTAAAGCGGCTACGACAAGTTGTGCACCAGTCATCGTAAACCTCCTTTGCTACGTTGTGGCTCGTAGCGATTGCCATATTTATTGCACTTCATGTGCACTCCCATTTTTCCCGTTAAACTGTCCGAGGGTTAGACAGATGACAACTTGTAGTTGTAAAAAAACCCCCGGACTTTTCAGTGCGGGGGTTTTTTGTAATTTGTGGTTACCTTTCGCCCACAATACCCCGCGCGGTGCCAATAATGACCACGATAATCAGGGCTAGCAGTGCGTTGATATGAGCGAAAAGGTTCATCTGTCTGTCGTTCTTTTTTCGTTAAAAAATGTTGTGTAATGTTCTACGAATTTGTTTGCGTCATTAGTGGTATCACACAATTCCGCTGCATGACAAGCAAAAAGTCATTCTTTTTTCACATTAACTCTCAATTGGGACGCGGTATATAACATAACCAACTAGATAAAACATTTGTTTACAGAGTGTTCAAAAAAACTGAGGAAGGTATGGGGCTGGCAATCATTCATAGTCGAGCAAGCGTCGGGGTGCAAGCGCCATCGGTTAGTGTAGAAGTTCATATCAGCAACGGCATGCCAGGGTTTACCTTAGTAGGCTTGCCAGAGACAACGGTAAAAGAGTCCAAAGATCGCGTACGCAGTGCGATCATTAATTCTAACTTTCAATTTCCTGCTAAGCGGATCACCGTGAACTTGGCTCCGGCAGATCTACCCAAGGAGGGAGGACGTTTTGATCTTCCTATAGCATTGGGGGTTTTGGCCGCTTCGGAGCAAATCGCGACAGATAAGCTCAAAAACTACGAATTTGTGGGTGAGTTAGCACTATCTGGTGGTCTGAGACCTGTAAAAGGTGTGCTGCCTGCTGCGCTGGAAGCCAGTAAGATTCAACGTCATTTGGTCGTCCCACATGTGAATGGCGATCAGGCGGCGCTGGTGGGGAAGGAACAACATAAATCGGCCCAATCATTACTGGAAGTATGTGCCGAGCTTTGTGGTCAACATCGACTGAATCTTTTTCAAACGCCTAAGCGAAAAACGATCGAAAAACATGGTCGAGACTTACAAGATATTATTGGCCAACAACAAGGTAAGCGAGCACTGGAGATTGCTGCCGCTGGAAACCACAACTTACTTTTCCTTGGCCCGCCAGGTACTGGAAAAACGATGTTGGCTTCGCGTTTGTGTGACTTATTACCGGAAATGAGTGACGAAGAAGCAATGGAAACCGCTTCGGTGGCATCGTTGACTCAGAGTGAAATTAATGAGCATAACTGGAAGTCGCGTCCGTTTCGTTCTCCGCACCATTCAAGTTCAATGGCGGCATTAGTCGGCGGTGGTTCGGTACCCAGACCAGGGGAGATCTCTTTAGCCCACAACGGGTTATTGTTTCTCGATGAAATGCCCGAATTTGATCGTAAAGTTCTAGACTCGTTACGCGAACCGCTCGAATCTGGCGAGATCATTATCTCTCGAGCGCAAGGTAAAACACGCTTTCCGGCTCGCTTCCAATTAGTTGGAGCCTTGAACCCAAGCCCGACAGGATATTACGAAGGCAATCAAGCGCGCACCAATCCACAAGCTATTTTGCGCTACCTTGGTCGATTATCTGGACCACTGTTAGATCGCTTTGATATGTCTTTAGAAATCCCAGCTTTGCCCAAAGGGACATTAGCAGAAGGTGGTGATCGCGGTGAGCCGACTGCTATCGTAAAAGCGCGTGTGAGCCATGCGCGTAACAATATGCTAAACCGCAGTGGTAAGGTCAATGCACTGCTAGGTAGTCGAGAAATTGAGGCGTTTTGTCCCTTGCACAAGAGTGATGCTGAGTTTCTTGAAACCGCTTTGCACCGTTTAGGACTCTCGATTCGTGCGTATCATCGTATTATCAAAGTGGCGCGAACAATCGCCGATCTGGATGGGGCGGAGCAAATTGAACGAACGCACTTGGCTGAAGCTCTTGGGTATCGAGCGATGGACCGTTTGCTGAAACAGCTTACGGCGCAAGCGGTATAGAGACATGCAAAATGTCATCGCAACAAGTGTTGTGAGCGCCTTGTTGCGATGAAGGACGTTAGAAGGTGTAGTTGAGACCAAGCGACAATAGGTACTCTTTCTCCTCATAAAACGTGATATTCGAGTCAGTTTGGCTATAGCCGGCTAAAGAAATGAACGACCAGTCTTGCCAGTCAAATACGTTTTGATATTCGTAGGCCGCAAATAGGCTAATGGTGTCGTCATTTCGTGTTTTAGCAAAAGTTTGGCTAGCGGCTTGATAGTCTTTCCATGCATAACCCGCGGTGAGGGCCAATCGATGGCGGTTGATAAATTTAAACCAGCTAATGTCAAATCCGTACGAATCAAATGACTCCGCCTTACCGTCGGCATCTTGATTGATGTAGGTGAAAGCGGGTTGCAACATAGACGTTTGGTTGAGTGGAATGCGATAGTCGCCTTTGACATAGTAAAGGTTAGCATCGCGAGCAAGTGAGTGGTCTGTCACTTCCTCCTGCTCGATGTCTTTATCAGCATAAGCAAGATCAAGGTTGAAGTTCTTATCAATTAACCCTTTGATCTGAAAGCGATACGCATTGCCGTCAACATCCGTCTCTTTACGTGCGGTTCCTACTTGATAAGGGTTGCGCCAAGTTTCGCCTTTGAGTACCGTCGGCAGATAGGAAACATCGAGCACGGTGCCAGATTGTAGCTCGTGTTGATAGCCCAACTGAAAAGCGAGTGTACCTACGGCGACATCTGAGCGTGTGGTACCGGCGTAAACTTGGTGGTTGAGTCGGCTACCAAAGGTGTATGTCACACTCCCTAGCGGTGCAGCGATAACGGAACTGTCACTATCGGCACGCTTATCGAGAGAATCGATGGTGTTACTATTTTCTGTATTGAAATTGGATTCTGATGATATGAATCCGGCATTCAGCGAAATTTCACCGCCAAAACCTGCGGTTTCAGCGAGTTGAGCCTGAGCAGAACTGACGACAAAGGCCAAAGGCAAGAGAAGTAGCCTTGGTTTCATTCGTTATCTCCTTGTTGTCGAATGAGTGGTGCACATATTGGTTGCGGTAACAAATCTGACCATTCCCACGCATGTTCCAATGTGGCAAAGGCGCAGTATAATTACACGCTGTTTTATTCTTCACACATTATCACTGTTGTTTGACTATCATGTTGGCATATTTGTTATTTTTTTTTAACGCTTCTTTTGTGATTCTCAATTCTGCGGTTTGTTCACTCGCAATTTGTGTTATCGCTGTATTTAAAATATTGCTTCCTGGCGTAAAGCTAAAAGCGATAGCGACCGCTTGTGCCAATAAGGTGATGTGGTTATGGGCTACCGTTAATGCGTGCATTCTGGCGGTATCTAACCGTGTTGAGTGGGATGTTCAGGGCGGTGAAGCGCTTAAAAAAGACGGGTGGTATCTGCTGATCAGTAATCATCTCAGTTGGACAGATATTGTTGTGCTTTGCTGCGTGTTTAAAGACCGTATTCCCATGCCGAAGTTTTTCCTCAAGCAACAACTGCTGTATGTGCCTTTCATCGGGATGGCGTGTTGGGCGCTCGATATGCCATTTATGCGTCGCTATTCGCGAGAGTATCTGATCCGCAATCCTCATAAGCGAGGTCAAGATTTAGAGACGACACGTCGCTCGTGCGCTAAATTCAAACACACTCCAACCACAGTGGTTAACTATGTCGAAGGAACCCGATTTACCGAAGAAAAGCAGCGTAAGAGTAAAGCAAACTATCAATATTTGCTGCAACCAAAGTCGGGCGGGATTGCGTACACGTTAGCGGCGATGGGGGAGCAGTTCGAGAGCATTATCGACGTTACGTTGGCGTACCCAGAAAATACGCATAAACCGTTCAAGGATTTATTGATGGGCCGCATGAGCAAGGTGGTTGTGCGTGTAAATGTGTTACCCGTTGATGAAAGAGTGCTTGGTGATTACTTCAACGATAAGCCCTATAAGCGACAATTTCAGCAATGGTTGGGGGATGTGTGGCAAGAAAAAGATCGGTTGCTACAAGAGATTTACAAATAAACAAAAGGGGAGCGACGTGTTCCCCTTTTGATTGATATCGATGTGCTTATTTTAGTGTCAGCAAGTAGTTCACCAGAGAGAAGTACTCATCCATCGTTTTGATGCTTTGTGCTTGAACTAGGTATTTGTTGTTAACGATAACCGCAGGAACGCCGGTTAGACCGCTGTTTTCAAATTGCTTGTCCATACGGCGAACCATTGAATCAACCGCGAAGCCTTTGAATGCAGAATCGAATTTTTTCGCGTCTACACCTTCATCAAGGAAGATTTGACGAAGTTCTTCATCATTACGTGGCGCCTTCTTTAGATTGTGGATGCGGTTAAACATCACTGGCACCATTTTGTCTTCCACTTTTAATGCAACCATCGTTGCGTAGGCTTTGCTCATTGATGGGCCCATGTTGCCACCCATGAAAGAAACGTGGTTTTTTAATAGCTTAGTACCTTCTGGCAACTGCTTTTTCAGTTGCTGGATAACTGGTTCAAAGCTATTACAGTGCGGGCAGTAGAAAGAGAAAAACTCCGTCACAAGAGGTTTTTTTGATGCCTCAAGATCCAATACTTTGTAATGTTCACCTTCTTTGAATTGCGCTGCATGTGCCGACAGGCTTAACATCAGCATAGAAAACAGTGCGAACAGTTTTTTCATCGAAATATCTCCATTTTTGAATTTTTGGCCTGACTTACCATTGAGGCATTAAAGACAGCGGTGCTTCTTCTAAAGCGGCGATCTGCTCTTTAAATGCAAGGACCTGACCTTCCCAGTATTTTGGCTCATTAAACCATGGAAAAGCGAGAGGAAATGCAGGGTCATGCCAACGTTTTGCTAGCCATGCCATATAGTGCACCATTCGTAGACCGCGAAGTGGCTCGATTAGTTTCAATTCTGCAGGATTAAAGTCGCAAAACTCTTGGTAAGCCTCTAAAACAATATCCAACTGCATCAGTTTGTCTTGGCGTTCACCGTTCAGTAGCATCCATAAGTCTTGTACTGCAGGGCCGTTACGAGCGTCATCCAAATCAACAAACATAGGGCCATCTCGCCACAAAATATTGCCTGGGTGGCAATCGCCATGCAAACGAATCATATTGAAGCCTTCTTGCCAGTGGCTTTCAATTGATTTGATCAGCATATCCAAGTCATTGAAGAAGCTGTTCTCCAAGTGCATTGGAATCATATTGGCGTTTTGCAGAATCTCTCTTGGTTGATACAGGTATTCTTGTAAGCCGATCGTAGGGCGATGTTGGAACGCTTGGCGGCTGCCGACTTTATGGATGCGGCCAAGGAAACGCCCTACACCTTCGAGCTGATCTAAATTGTCAACCTCGTATTGGCGACCACCCACGCTATCAAACAGCGCAAAAGCATAGCCTTGATAGTGATGCAGGGTTTCACCGTTGATGCGCACAGGTGGTGCGACGGGTATCTCATTGCCAATCAGCTCTAAAGTAAAGTCGTGCTCCTCTTGGATCTGTTCATTGCTCCAACGTTCAGGACGGTAAAACTTGACGACATAACGACGACGCTCTTCGTCAGTAAATTGATAAACACGGTTTTCGTAGCTATTGAGGGGAAGAAAGCCTGATTCTGCGCGAACGCCGATGCTTTCTAACGCGTACCACATAAAGTCTGGGGTAAGGGCGTCAAAGTTAAACATACTTTGGGACATATAAACAAAAAGGCTCATTACTGAGCCTTTTTCCGTTAGTCACTGAAGTAGCGCTATAGTTTTTTAATAAAACGGCTTTCTACTTCAATGGTGAATTCGTTGCTCTTATCGGTGAGTATAAACTGAATTGTCGTAATCGCAGAGTTTAGCTTGTCAGGATCGGCACCAAGACTCATTGGCAGGTTCAATACCTCACCTGGCTGGACCTGAATTGTCTGCTTACCATACCAGCTTACATCGGATAGCCCTTCAACATCCAACGAGTACTCTTGCACTTGCTGAGTTTTGTTGATCACTTTGAGGGTGTAGGTGTTTTCTACTTCTCCCGAGCTATTAACGCGGAACAGTTGGTTACGGTCGCGAATAACACTCATGCCGGCTGGGTCTACCGCTGCAATTTGGGCAAAGAAAAGACCGACCATGACGAGTAGTACGGCACCATAGCCTAGCAGCTTCGGACGCATGACTTTGGTACTCTTACCCGATAAGCGATGCTCGGTAGTGTAACTAATTAGGCCTTTCTCGTAGCCCATGCGATCCATGGTGTTGTCACACGCATCAATACAGGCGCCACAGTTGATACATTCATACTGCAAGCCGTCACGAATATCGATACCTGTTGGGCACACCTGCACACACAAATCACAATCAATACAATCACCCAAACCAAGCTGCTTTGGATCGGCTTTACGCGGACGTGGGCCACGTTTTTCCCCACGTTTTGCATCGTAGCCAACGATGAAGGTGTCTTTATCAAACATGGCAGACTGGAAGCGCGCGTAAGGACACATGTGAATACACATGATGGAACGCATCCAACCAGCATTACCATAAGTACAAATGGCAAAGAACATTACCCAAAAGACGGGCCAGAAGTTGGCGTTAAAGGTGAAAAAGTCGATAACCAATTGCTTCATTGGTACGAAGTAGCCAACAAAAGTAAAACCAGTGGCGAGTGCAATGGCAAACCAAGCTATATGTTTGACGGTTTTACGCATCGCTAAATTCGCCGTCAGCTTATTGGAGTCTTGTTTGCGGCGTTTATTGGCACTACCTTCGAGCTTCTCTTCAAACCAGATATACATGAAGGTCCAGACGGTTTGTGGGCAGAGATAGCCACACCAAACCCGACCCAAGAAGGTGGTAATAAAGAACAACCCAAACGCCGCGATCACAAACAGCAAGGCGAGTAGGGTAAGATCTTGTGGGTACAGGGTGGTACCGAAAAAGTTGAACTGCTGGTTGCCAATATCAAGCAAGATCGCTTGACGTTCACCGTAAGGGATCCACGGTATCAAAGCGAAGAGAAGCAGTAAGAACCAACCACCGTAACGACGCAGTTTCTGGTAAGTCCCTTTGCTTTCGCGTACATAGATGCGATTACTTGGGTTGAACCGATCCCCGTTTCCTTTATGGGTTTTGGGATTATAGGTTTTAGGAGTCACATCTTTGATATCGATCTTGTCCTGACTCATGCACTCATCCTTCTTAGGCTTTTATAATGTACGGCGTCATTTCTATTGATGTCGCTCGATGACATTGCTGCTCGTTCCGTCATAAAGATGACCGAACATAATTATTTTAGTAAATACTGATGAACGGCGATTATACAATCAATAACAATTCCGTTTCTTTAACGCAGTCAATGTTTAACAACAAAAATCAGTACAGTTAACCTGATAATTGGCTGAACAGTTATAACCAATTGTGGGACTAAAAACTTTGGTTATAAAAAAGCGACTCACAGGAGAGTCGCTTAAAGAATACTGGCTGTTGAGCTGGTTATTTGATGATGCCACGAGCGCGTAGGATCGCCGTTTTAAAATCGTCCTCTTGGTCTTTTTTGAGTCCAGGGATCATTTCATCTTTGCTGCTATTACGCATTTTAAGGTGGTAGATCAGTACATCGTCGGTCAGATCTTCTAGCTTTCCTTCATAGCCTGCTTCTTTTGCCAGCTTAACGATGAACTGCAATAGGTTCAGCTCTTGCTCTTTATGCCATTCAGGCTCTAGTAGCTCAAGCAGCTCTTCAATGCGATGACACTTCATTTCTTTCTCCACAGAATTTATAGGTGTAATTAGCAGTAAAGGTACCAAATTGCTTTGCGAAGACCAAATAGGAAAAACGATCTCTTTCACCGTGGTTTGTTCTAAGTCTTTGAAGCTTTATGAGTCTCGTGCAAAGAAAAAAGCGCAGCTGGCGCCGCGCTTTTGATTAAGCTGCTTTGATAACTTTGGCCGGAACACTCGACATCATTGCTGTCTTCTCAACCAATGTCATTGCTGGCGCAACTTGCTTTGCCTTTGGTGCAGTAGTAAAGCCACTGCGGCGGCGCATTGCACTAGTATTAGTGTGTGCGAACCTGACTGTTGTTGGGCGCATTAATTTACCTAACTGTCAGGCATATCCATTGCCGATGTAATGGCCTGAATCATTATGAGCTAGGCTCCAACAAGATTGAAGAATCACTCTTCTGGCTCTCGCCAATCCAGTTAATGAGTCAGGAATACCGATATGCATGCATATCAAGTGTAAGATTAGCATCCTTGTAATAATTGGTCGATAGTTGAGCAATTGAATTGTTTAGATTTTGTCATTTTGTCGCGATGTTCGAGGCAATTTTTGTTTGATCCCACGATCAGCAGTAGTAGTATGAGATCTCGATGAAGGAGGTGCCTATGTCATTTTTGAAGAAGACACTTGCCAGTTTTGGGATTGGGAGCGCGAAGGTCGACTCAATCTTAAACCAAGACGTGCTATACCCAGGTCAAAGTGTGGATGTGTCGATCCATGTATATGGTGGTGCGACTGAACAAGCGATCGACAACATTGATTTAAAACTCTGTTGCCGCTACATCGCAGAAGCCCCTGATGACCGTGGTGCGCGAGAAGGACACAGCATGCGCCGAGTACCTCAAACTCATGTGCTTGCTAAGTGGAGTCTCCCTTACGCATTTACCATCCATTCCGGCGAAGAGCGTACCTTCGATGTTAAGCTCGATGTGCCTTGGAACACGCCTGTCACCATTGGTGATGCCAAAGTATGGTTAGAAACTGGCTTAGACGTTGCTGCTGCTTTGGATCCGACTGATAAAGACATCCTCACCGTCCGACCTGATCCACTGATGGATGCGGTACTATCTGCATTTGAAGCGCAAGGTTTACGAATTCGCCAGGTGGAATGCGAGGAAGTGAAAGGATTCGATCTACCATTTGTGCAAGAGTTTGAACTGGTGCCAACCGACGGACCTTACCACGGCGTGTGGCGCGAATTAGAATTTGTTGCCCACCGCAGTGAGCAAGAGCTCAAGTTGTGGTTTGAAGTTGACCGCACACGCAAGGGGCAAGGTGGCATGCTCGCGAGCTTACTGAGTAGTGGCAAACTCAAGCGAGAGCTGACCATTCCTGCCACGACTAAGCCAGATCAAGTTGGCGAACTGGTACTCAATTATCTCGATCAAACTACTGCCGTTCATGAGTCTTAATTTAAGCTTACACGTGTAAGCCTAATGTGCCATACTAGAGCAAATTTCAAACTCTAGTATAGGCGCATTGATGTCCGAGCTGCAGAAACCTCAATACAGTCAACGTGAAGAACTGGCCAATACCATCACCCACGGTATAGGGATGATTTTTGGTATTGTTGGCTTGATACTGCTGTTAGTTAAAGCCATAGACCATCAAGCTGACACTTTAACGCTTACCAGTATGGCGATTTATGGTGCGAGTATTATCGTGCTATTTTTGGCCTCGACGCTCTATCATGCGATCCCTCATCCCAAAGCGAAACGTTGGCTAAAAACCTTCGACCACTGTGCTATTTATCTTTTGATAGCAGGCAGCTATACCCCTTTCTTGTTAGTCAGCTTAAGAACACCTCTAGCATTTGGGTTGATGATCGTTATTTGGAGCATTGCGTTGATCGGCATCATCATGAAAGTTGCGTTCGTCTATCGATTTAAAAAGCTTTCTTTGATGACGTATTTGGTGATGGGATGGTTATCGTTGATTGTGATTTATCAGTTGGCGATTAACTTGGATGTCGGCGGACTTACACTGCTTGCTGCTGGTGGAGTTGTGTATTCACTGGGCGTGATTTTCTACGTTGCGAAGCGCATTCCCTTTAACCATGCGATTTGGCACGGCTTTGTTTTGGCTGGCTGCGTGTGCCATTTCTTTGCTATTTATTACTTTGTTGAGCCTATCTAGCCGATAGGCTCAACAAAGAATATTAAACACGTATTAGCGAGTTTTTACCTCTAGCACTTTGGCAGAAAACTGGTATTGCTGTGATTGCGGTACAGCCAATTTAATGCTCTTACCTTGCTCCGCTTGCTGAGGTCGCAGGTAGGTATCCGCCATGCGCTTGATGGATTGCCAAACAGTCACGTTTTCTTTTGCCAGTTGCTGACCAGACATATCAAACACTTGCACCTCAACTTCCACTTGAATGACAGATTGAGAGCTTTGGTTAGTGATTGATGTAGGTAAAACAAGCTCACCGCTTTGATAGCTTGCTGAACCAATCAATACATCCACACCTGAATCTGATAGCTGCATGGTTGGCTTTTTGGCGTTTACCACCACGGTCGTGCCAACGGTTTTCGTTATCACTGGGATTGTCGCAATCGCAGGAGCTGCGATTGTTTCAACTACGCTTGCTGTTGTTTGTGTCTCCGTCGCTTGCTGCGCCGGTTTTTTCATGACGTACTCCCAGGTAAAGTCATCGTTCAACTTCACTTCTCGACCATCGGCTAAAGTGATGACCTCGGCGGCGTATGTGGATGAGGCGGCAAGTAGGGTCGCCAGAGTAATCCATGTTTTCATTGTTATACCTTTTAATTAGAGTCTGCTTAGCGGCGCCAAAACGCAGGAAAGAACAGTACAAGAATAGTCAGAATTTCCAAGCGGCCCATTAACATCCCAAAGCTTAAGAGCCATTTGGCAGTATCGGGCAGAGGCGCGAAGTTGCCTGTCGGGCCAATCACACTGCCCATACCAGGGCCAACATTGGCAACGGCGGTGATTGAGCCAGAAATACTGGTCACAGGGTCGAGGCCTAGTGCACTTAAACAACCCGCGATAAAGATAATAGTGATAAAAAACATCAAGCCAAATGCCACCACTGAGCGAACAATATCATCATTCACCGGTCGCTGGTTATAACGCTGTACAAACACTCCTGAAGGGTGAATCAACTTCATCATTTGTTTGTTTAGCAGCGTCATCGCAATTTGGAAGCGGAAGATTTTGATCCCACCAGACGTTGATCCTGAGCATGCTCCCGCCATCATTAAGAATGCGAAAAGAGTAGTGGGTAATGCGCCCCATGCGGTGAAGTCTTCTAAGCCAAAGCCAGTTGTGGTGACGACAGAGACAATATTAAACATCGACACTCGCAGGGCATCCAAAATGGTGTACCCATCTCGAATCACTAACCAAGCTGAAATCACTAAGCTTGAGAATACGAACAGGTACGCAAATCCTCTAACTTGAGCGTCGTTAACCAACACATCAATACGGCGTTTACGTAACGCGGCGATAAAGAGCAAAAACGGCAAACCACCTAAGAACATAAAGGTAGTGGCCACCCAATGTGCGCCATTAGAGAAGTGGTTCATTGACCCATCAGATGTAGAGTATCCACCCGTCGATAGCGTAGTAAAGGCATGGTTGATTGCTTCGAACAGGTTCATGCCGGTGATCAAGTAGCCCAAAATACATAGGCCCGTTAGCATCAAATAAACCGCTACGATGTTTTTGGCGACCGTTTTCGCTCTTGGACTACTTTTATCCGACCAATCTGATGATTCGGTTTGGAATAGCTTCATACCACCGACATTCAGCATAGGTAACACTGCTACCGCCATCACGATAAAACCAATTCCACCAAGCCACTGTAAAATAGAGCGCCATAGCAAGATGCTCGGTGCCATGTTGTCTAGGCCACTGAGCACCGTTGAGCCCGTCGTGGTGATACCCGACATCGTTTCGAAGTAGGCGTCGGTGAAGCTGATGTGGTTGATAAACACAAATGGCAAGGCGGCGAACGCACTCGCGATGGTCCAAACCAAACTGGTGATGAGGAACATATCGCGTACGCTGAGTTTGAACTTGGCGGTGCGACCGATCGTCAGGCAGATGAAGGCGGCAAGGTGCGTGATCACAACGGCTTGGGCGAAATCGAGGAATCCCCCCGTACCGGTAAAGAAAGCGACCAAAGTCGGCACGTACATAAACAGGGCCAGTTTGGATAAAACCAGCCCGATAACAAACAGTACGGGACGTAAGTTGACCATAGGAAAATCCTAGAGGAAGAATGGACTCGGCTGGAATAGCGCTTCGACGTCTGATACGTATTTTTTGTTGACCAGGAACATCACCACATGGTCATCCTGCTCGATGACCGTACGGTCGTGGGCAATAAGAACTTCTTCGCCACGAACGATAGCACCAATGGTGGTCCCAGGTGGAAGCTTTATATCTCCAATCGCACGTCCAACCACTTTAGATGTACTTTCATCACCGTGAGCGACGGCTTCAATCGCTTCCGCAGCGCCGCGGCGAAGTGAGGATACGTTTACGATATCAGCGCGACGAACGTGCGTTAGCAAGGCTGAAATAGTGGCTTGCTGAGGTGAGATTGCTACATCAATTACGCCGCCTTGTACCAGGTCTACATAAGCGCCACGTTGGATCAGCACCATCACTTTTTTAGCGCCCATGCGTTTTGCTAACATTGCAGACATGATGTTGGTTTCATCTTCGTTGGTCAGCGCGATGAAGACGTCGACTTGGTCGATGTTCTCTTCCGAGAGAAGCTCTTGGTCTGCCGCATCACCGCAGAACACGATGGTGTTTTCTAGTTGCTCAGAGAGCTTTTCTGCACGCTGGTAGTTACGCTCAATCAGCTTCACGCTGTAAGTTTGCTCTAGGCGTTTAGCCAAGCTTGCGCCGATGTTACCCCCGCCAACAATCATGATGCGGCGGTACGGTTTTTCTAGACGCTGAAGCTCACTCATCACTGAGCGAATATGATTACTTGCTGCAACGAAGAACACTTCATCGTCGGCTTCAATAATCGTGGTGCCTTGTGGGCGAATCGGGCGACCCTGGCGGAAAATAGCCGCCACACGGGTATCGATGTGCGGCATGTGCTCACGCAAAGCAGACAGCGCATTACCCACCAGCGGGCCACCATAGTAGGCTTTCACCGCCACTAGGCTGACTTTCTGTTCAGCAAAGCTCACCACTTGCAGCGCGCCTGGGTATTGGATCAGACGTTCGATGTAGCTCGTGACGAGTTCTTCTGGTGCGATAAGGTGATCAACAGGAATAGCGCCAGATTTAAACAGGGCTTCTTTTTCTGCCAAGTATTCTGGAGAGCGAATACGCGCAACGCGGTTTGGGGTATTGAATAGAGTGAACGCGACCTGACAGGCGGCCATGTTGGTTTCATCAGTGTTGGTTACTGCGACGAGCATATCGGCGTCTTGCGCGCCAGCTTCGTGTAGCACGTCTGGATGGCTCGCATGGCCATTGACCACACGTAGGTCGTATTTGTCCTGCAATTCACGCAGTCGGTCGGCATTATTGTCGACGATGGTGATGTCGTTGTTTTCACCCACTAGGTTTTCTGCCAGTGTGCCGCCAACCTGACCTGCACCAAGAATAATGATCTTCATACTCTTTTCTCGTATCTGAAAAAGGCGATTGAAATCACTTCAATCGCCCTATTTAGCATGCTGTTACGCGTGTGTCTTAGTTAGCACTGCGTAGTAGAAACCATCCATATCTTCTTCGCCTGGTAGAATTTGACGACCAGGCTGGTCGGGATCAGAATCCAGCAGTTGCGCATCCGCGGTACGTGCTAAAAACGCTTTTACTTGCTCCACGTTTTCTTGCGGTGTGATTGAACAAGTCGCGTAAACCATGGTGCCGCCGGGCTTCAGTTGCGTCCACATGGCATCAAAAATTTCACTTTGCAGCTCTGCTAATGCGGCGATGTCGTCTGCACGACGTAGCCATTTGATGTCTGGGTGACGACGAATCACGCCAGTCGCAGAACATGGGGCATCCAGCAAAATGCGATCAAATTGCTCGCCTTGCCACCATTCTTGTGGATTACGCGCATCACCGCAAACCACTTTTGCCTGAAGGTTGAGACGCTTCAGGTTTTCATGCACACGTTTCAAGCGTGTGTCGTCGCAGTCAATCGCGACCACTTCACTGCCCGACGTGCGCTCTAGAATGTGCGCAGTCTTGCCACCTGGCGCAGCACAGCAATCTAAAATCCGTTCGCCGTCTTGTGGTTTTAGGTAGTTGATCGAAAGCTGCGCCGCCGCATCTTGTACCGAAACCCAACCTTTATCAAAACCAGGTAGCTTCATCACGTCACATGGTGCGGCCAATTTTATGGCGTCCATTGCTTCTGTGTGTGGCGTGCTATCAATGTTTTCATTTTTGAGCAGCGCAAGGTATTCATCACGAGTGTGGTGTTGATGGTTCACACGCAGCCACATTGGTGCTTTTTGGTTGTTCGCTTCAACAATACTTTCCCATTGCTGTGGGTAGGCCTCTTGCAGCAGTTTTAGTAACCAGCTTGGGTGACCGTACTTGCCAGCGTTGTTGCTGACGGCCATTTGGTCGAGTTCTTCTTGGTTGCGCTGGTAGTTACGCAATACCGCGTTAATCAAACCACGCAGACGAGGACCTTTCAGCTCTTTAGTGCCTTCAACCGTTTCACCGACTGCTGCGTGCGCAGGAATACGCATGAAGCTCAGTTGGTAAATACCAACCAGAATTAGGTGATGGAATACACGTTGTTTGCCTTTGAGGGGCTTATCCATCAACTGGTTTGCGATCATTTCTAGGCGAGGGAGGTAACGTAGCGCACCGTAACAGATCTCTTGTAACAGAGCGTGGTCACGAGGTCGTACCGTTTGTTGAGCCGCTGGAAGAGCGCTTGAAAGTGAGTGGCCCTTGTCGACGACAAGATACAGGACGTTAGCAGCCGCAGCGCGAACATTCATGATGAGTACCTTAAAGTAAAGGAGGGCATCTCTGCCCTCTAAAAGTTCGTATAATTGGGGATGATAACCCCTAATATGGCTTAAACCAGCAGAGTGCCAACTTCAAACCAAGCCGCACGCGAATTCAGAATATCCTGAACTGACATGGCTTTTTTGCCAGGAACTTGCAGTTGCTCTAGCACCAGTACGCCGTTGCCTGTCGCAACATAAATACCGGTTTTATCTGCTTGTACGATGGTGCCGGCTGGCTTGTCACTGGTTTGCTCTGCCACACGGCTTTGCCATACTTTGATGCTGTTTTCTGCCGCCTCAAAGTGGCTCATTGGCCATGGGTTAAATGCACGAACGCAGCGCTCAATGTGCGCCGCATCGTCGTTCCAGTTGATGCGTGCTTCTTCTTTGCTGAGCTTTTTCGCATAGTTCGCTAGCTCATCGTCTTGCTTCACTGGCACTGCTTTACCCGCAGCAATGTCTACTAGGCAGTCAATCAGGGCTTCTGGACCAAGCTCAGCCAATTTTTCGTACATTGAAGCGCTGGTATCTGTCGCTTCGATTGGCAGAGTTGCAATCTTCAGCATATCACCAGTGTCGAGACCGATGTCCATCTGCATGATGGTCACGCCAGTTTCTGCATCGCCCGCCCAAATAGAGCGTTGGATTGGAGCCGCACCACGCCAACGAGGTAGGATAGAACCATGTACGTTGATACAACCCAGTTTAGGGGTATCAAGAACCGCTTGTGGCAGCAGCATACCGTACGCCACGACAACCATGAGGTCGGCGTTCAGATCGGCAAGTTCTTGTTTCGCTTCGTCGGGCTTAAAGCTTTCAGGTTGGTAAACCGGGATATTGTGTTCTAGCGCCAGTTGTTTTACCGGTGGCGCAGCCAATTTTTTGCCACGACCCGCTGGACGATCTGGGTTTGTGTAAACCGCGATGACTTCATGCTCCGAAGACAACAACGCCGCCAAGTGACGGGCGGCGAAATCCGGAGTACCTGCAAAGACAATTCGTAAAGACTGACTCAAGGTAGACTTCCTTCTAATTGGTATGGTTCGAGATTAAGCGTTTTGCTGCTTCTCGTTAAAGCGTTTGATTTTCGCTAGCTTGTCCTGAATGCGTTTGCGTTTCAGTGGCGATAGGTAATCCACGAACAGCTTACCTTGTAAGTGATCAAGCTCGTGTTGAACACAAATCGCTAGCAGGTCGTCGGCTTCAAAGGTGAACTCTTTGCCATCACGATCCAGTGCTTTTACGGTAACTTCTGCAGCGCGAGGCACAAGTGCGCGCGCACCTGGTACCGACAGACAGCCTTCTTCGATGCCATCTTCGCCACGCCTTTCCAGAATCTCAGGGTTGATTAGCACCATCGGCTCATCGCGAGTTTCTGAAATATCAATCACTACGATACGTTTGTGGATATCAACCTGCGTTGCAGCAAGGCCAATACCTTCTTCGTCGTACATGGTTTCAATCATGTCATCGACGATTTTTTGAATCTCAGGGGTCACCGCTTCAACAGGCTTTGCGACTGTGCGCAGGCGATCATCCGGGAATGTTAATACTTGTAATACAGACATATTCACTCGAAATATTGAACTGTGCCGAAACAGCACAAACCTTGTTGGCTCAATTCTAGACATTTTATAGCCTAAATGACAGCATCCTTGCACCAATTTCCATTCTGGTTCCTGCTTAATAGACCAAGGACGAGGGTCATGAATCGAATTTTCCGCAACGTTGCCAGTGTTACGTTGCCGTTACTTTTCTCTTTCAACGCTGTAGCAAATGTGGATGCGAACCCACTGACTGTTAAAGATGATGCGCCACAAACGTATGTAGTCGTGAAGGGCGATACGCTATGGGATATTTCGGCCATGTACTTAGATAGCCCGTGGTTGTGGCCTCGTTTATGGCAAGTAAACCCGGAAATCGATAACCCTCATTTAATTTATCCCGGAGATAAGCTGTCTTTGGTGTGGATTAACGGTCAGCCCGTGTTGAGCCTAAAACCGGTTAAGAAGCTTAGCCCGAAAGCTCGCATCACAGAAAAGAAAGCCGTACCAACGGTCGCGGAAGGTTTGGTGATGCCTTACCTTAAATCGGATCGGTTGCTAGATAAAGATTCGTTGAACAGAGCAGCAAAAGTGATGGGTAGCAGCAAAGGCAGTAAGTATCTGACTGCAGAAGATGTGCTGTATATCAATGGCAATCAGACCGCGACAGGTTGGGCTATTTACCGACCAGTAGCTACCTTTTCGCGTGGCGATGTGTCCGAAGAGATTACCGCGCTGCGTTTGATTGCCAAAGGCGAGCTCGTTGAAGCTTCGAGTGATTATTCAGGTTTGAAGCTTACATCGCAAATGCAAGAAATCCTACGTAACGATATCGCGTTGCCAAATCAATCGGTTGAGAATACTGACTTCACGACTACGTTCTATCCGCTGCCGTCGCCACAAGGCAGTTCTGCAAAGTTGCTAGGTAATATCGAAGGCATTCGCTTTAGTTCAACTAACCAAGTCGTGGTGATTGATAAAGGCACGTCAGACAATCTGAAGCAAGGCAGTGTGTTTGATTTAAAAGAAGACGCGCACCCAGTTTACAAAGACGGCGATGAGTTCAAGAAAGAGTTTGGCGTGCTTGATAAGAAAATTACTTTGCCTCAAAGCAAAGTTGGTGAGTTGCTGGTCATTCGTCCTTATGAGTACTTTAGCTTGGCACTGATCACTAACAGTACTAAACCCATTAACCAAGATATTTCGGTGGTGTCACCGTTGGCGGACGAATTAACCATCGATGAATCGACGAAATAACGATGATCTCGCTGCCTGGTTAAAACTGAGTTGTTTACCAGGCATTGGCGGCGTCAAAATGAATAAGCTACTGGCAAGAGACACGCCACGTAACATCGTAAACTTCTCTCCTGAACAGCTACAACAACTTGGGTTAACAACTAAGCAAATTCAAGCTTGGGCTTCAACAGATAAAGAAGTCGATGCTTGTTTAAGCTGGCTTGAGACTTCTACAAATCATCAAATCCTGACACTGACTGACCCGTGTTATCCACCTCAGCTCAAACAAATCGTTGCACCGCCACCTCTACTTTTTGTTCAAGGATACCCTACTTGTCTTTCTCAGCCACAAATCGCGATGGTTGGAAGTCGAAATGCGAGTATTGATGGATTACAGCATGCACGTCAGTTTGCTGCAGAGTTTGTTCAGCACGATTTTATTGTCACCAGTGGTCTCGCTTTAGGCATTGATGGTCATGCGCATGATGGTGCGTTGCAAGCGGGTGGTAAGACGATTGCGGTGCTAGGATCTGGCTTAGAAAATATTTATCCGGCACGTCATCGTGGTTTAGCGCAACGTGTTATTGAACATGGGGCTTTGGTGTCTGAGTTTCGGCCTAATGCCAAGCCGCGCCCAGAAAACTTCCCGCGTCGTAATCGTATTATTAGTGGATTATCGCTTGGTGTACTGGTCGTCGAGGCGGCGAAAAAGAGCGGCTCGTTAATTACAGCTCGTTACGCGCTTGAGCAAGGTCGAGAAGTATTTGCTCTGCCAGCGTCAATCAATGCCCCCAATGCCTGCGGTGGAAACCAGTTGATACGTCATGGCGCTTGCCTCGTAGAAAAGACGAAAGATGTCTTAGATGAAATACAGTCCTTGCTTGATTGGTCTATTAATCAGAGTACCGATTTATTTTCTACGTTAAATGATGAAGAAGAATTGCCATTTCCTCAGCTGTTAGCTAACGTAGGAAGTGAAGCTACACCGGTTGATATTCTTGCAAACAGGACCAATATACCTGTCCAAGAAGTCATGATGCAGCTCTTAGAGTTAGAACTCTCTGGGCATGTCGTTGCGGTTTCAGGTGGCTATATTCGAAAGGGGAGGGGCTAGCTATGATGATGGATATACTGATGTATCTATTCGAAACCTACATCCATAGCGATGCAGAGTTACAGGTCGAACAAGACGAGTTGGAAGAAGAGTTGCTTCGTGCAGGCTTCCAACAAAAAGATATCTACAAAGCCCTTGTCTGGTTAGAAGAGCTTGCCGCATTGCAGCAAAGTGACACCTCTTCTGCAATCTCGACTTGCATGGCTTCGTCATCAACTCGTATCTACACAGCGAAAGAGATGCAGCGTTTAGATTTGGAATGCCGAGGTTTTCTATTGTTTCTCGAGCAAATCAATGTGTTAACCACAGAAACTCGCGAAATGGTGATTGACCGAGTGATGGGATTAGAAACGAGTGAGTTTGAGCTTGAAGATCTCAAATGGATCATTCTGATGGTGCTGTTTAATGTGCCTGGCAACGAAAACGCTTACACGCTAATGGAAGAGCTGTTGTACACCAAGGAACAAGGGATTCTTCACTAACCATCTGGGCAAGTTCGAGTTTAACTAGAATAAACGCGAGCTTGTCTTTTTGTGTGTTTTTCACGAAACGGTAAGTATGAGTAGTAAAATCGACAACACCCTTTTCTCTGCCCATGAACACGCTTTGGAGCACGAGCCGTGTCCAAAATGTGGTGGTGAGCTGACTCTCAAGCACGGAAAACATGGCCCATTTCTCGGCTGTAACTATTACCCAAGCTGTGATTACATTAAATCGCTACACAGCAATGATGGTCACATCGTGAAAGAGTTGGGTGTGCCTTGTCCTGAGTGTGGCAATGAGTTGGTTCTCCGCCAAGGGCGCTACGGTATGTTCGTCGGTTGTAGCCATTACCCGGCTTGTCATCATATTGAGTCGATTAATCAACCAGAGCCAGAGGCGCAGTCACAAGAGCAACACGCTTGCCCTGAATGTGGCAAAGGACATTTGGTTGAGCGTAAAACCCGATTTGGCAAAACATTCTACGCGTGTGATAACTACCCTAAATGCAAATTTGCTGTGAACCTTGCTCCGGTCAAGGGGCGATGCGAAGAGTGTGGTTTTACTCTGTTGGTGGAGAAGAAACTTGCCAGTGGTGTGAAATTGCAATGTGCTAATCGTAAGTGTCAGCACACCCAGCAAGGGTAAATGAATCAAAGGAATTGAAAAGGGTCGCATCGTGCGACCCTTTTTTTGTTTTCAGCCCTAAACCACCTACTTCAGTAGGTGGTTATCATCCGTTTCGGCTTTGCCTGTAAAACTACTCATGCTAAATGCGTCTTTGATTTTTCCAGAAGTCAAAGAGGACAAATAACATGAGTAGATACAATCAAGCATCCCACGTATTTTGGCGTTGTCAATACCATATAGTGTGGACGCCAAAGTATCGATTTAGGATCTTGAAGAACAATATAGGTAAAGAAGTTTATCGATGTATTTATGTTTACTGTAATCAACTTGGATGTGAAGTCGTAGAGCTAAACGTACAAGTTGACCACGTACATTTAGTTGTAAAGGTCCCACCAAAGCTTTCGATATCCAAGTTGATGGGGGTATTGAAAGGCAAAATAGCCTTAAAGCTATTTAGCAAGTTTCCTCACCTTAGGAAGAATAGGCTTTGGGGTAATCACTTTTGGCAAAGAGGCTATTTTGTCGATAGTGTTGGAATCAATGAAGAAACAATACGCCGATATGTAAGACATCAAGAGAAGCAAGAGCGAGTAGAGCAGCAGCAATTGGCGCTGGACTAAACAAAGGCCCCCTTTTAGGGGGCTCACACAAAGCCACCTTCTTTAGAAGGTGGTAATTTACTTTTTTGCTGCCAAACATTAGTGTTGAGGCTGTTTAGCGAACGCTTGCACGGCTGGGAAAGCTATTGGGTCTAAGATGTCTGCCAGGGCGCACAACCTACGGTGCAATTCTCCTGGGTAGTCGCCACACACGTTGATGTGTCCCATCTTGCGACCTGCACGTTTCTCTTTGCCATACCAATGAAGGTGGCAACCATCCATTGATAACAATGCATCTGGTAGTGTGTCTTCACCAAGAATATTGATCATTGAGGTTTCACGAACCAATTTCGTACTACCTAATGGTAAGCCGCACACTGCGCGCAGATGGTTTTCAAACTGACACGTTTCTGCACCTTGCTGTGTCCAGTGACCAGAGTTGTGCACGCGTGGAGCAATCTCATTCACTAAAAGTGCCCCATCGACATCAAAGAACTCAAGCGCTAATACGCCAACGTAATCTAGGCTATCTGCGACTGCCGTGAACATTTGCTTTGCTTGTTCCTGTAACCCTGGCGCATCAATCGCAGTAGAAAGACTCAATACACCGTTGGTGTGAACATTCTCTGCCAGAGGGTACACTTCCACACTGCCATCTTTGCTTCGAGCACCAACCAGTGATACTTCGCGGTTAAAAGGAACAAACTCTTCAGCAACAATCGCTTGAGTTGGTGTTGCCGCGATGCACTCTGCCATCTCAGTCCAAATGTCGTCGACTTGAGAAGCTTCTTTTAAGCGCCATTGGCCTTTACCATCGTAACCACCTAATGCACTTTTCAGAACCATTGGCATACCAACGTGTTCAATTGCGCGCTCAAAGTCTTCACGAGTTTCAATGACGTAGTATTTCGCGTTGCGCACGCCAGCATCATCAAGCAGTGCCTTTTCAATACGGCGATCACCACCTGCTTTGATGGCTTGCGTACTTGGTAGGAACTTGCCGCTCGCTTCGCAAACTTTGAGCACGTCATGTGGAATATGCTCGAACTCGGCAGTAATCACATCAACTTGCGTAATCGCATTTTCCAAGCCATGGCCAAGTACCTGTTGAGTTAAAGGGTGAACGACATCACCGCTGCTGACATCGTAAGCTGAAATTTGAATATTCAGTGGCGCACCAGCCAGAGACATCATACGAGCCAACTGACCCGCACCAAGAACCAGTACATGCATCTGATTAATCCTCTGCAGGGTTTGGATTTGCGAGAACTGTTTCCGTTTGCTCATTACGGAATGCTTCTACCTTCGCCATGATGTTTTCATCATGAGTGCCTAGGATTTGCGCTGCTAGGATACCGGCGTTTGCTGCGCCCGCTTCGCCAATCGCCAATGTACCAACCGCAATTCCCTTTGGCATCTGTACAATAGAAAGCAGTGAATCCATACCTTTCAGTGCACGAGACTGAACGGGAACCCCAAGCACTGGCAAACTAGTAAACGCCGCCGCCATACCTGGTAGGTGGGCTGCACCACCTGCGCCTGCGATGATAACTTTGATGCCGCGTTCTTTTGCGCCACTAGCGTAGTCAGCCAGTAATTGAGGAGTTCGGTGTGCTGACACGACTTTTGTTTCGTAAGGCACGCCAAATTGGTCTAGCATGTCCGCTGCTAGTTTCATGGTTGGCCAATCGGATTTAGAACCCATGATGATACCGACTTTCATCTCAAACTCCTTTAAGCTGCAAAAATTAGGTGAGCTATAAATTTGTGCGCATTATACGGGGATTTTTATCTCAAGCAAACGTTTGCGTCTTGTTGTTGGCGCTATTGATACATTTTATAAAAAAATTGCTTTAGTGTCTGAGAATGAATATTTGTACACTTAGTGAAAACAACACAGTCAAACAAATAGGAAGTAATCGGTGGATAACTTTGAACAAGTGCTCAACGCACTCAAGCAAGGCGAAGTGATTGCCTATCCAACAGAAGGGGTTTTTGGTGTCGGATGTGATCCAGATAACCCAGAAGCAATTCAAAAGCTATTAGAGCTCAAGCAGCGTCCGGTAGAAAAAGGGCTGATTCTCATCGCGGCAAGTTATGATCAGCTCTTGCCTTATATTGATGAATCTCAGTTGACTGAAGAACAATTACAGACTGTTCATGCCACTTGGCCAGGCCCATACACTTGGATCATGCCAGCGAGCGATAAAGTATCCAACTGGGTTTCAGGGCAGTTTGATTCAATTGCGGTTCGTGTGACTGATCATCCTTTGGTGCAAAAAATGTGTAATGCATTCGGAAAGCCGTTAACCTCTACCAGCGCGAATCTTTCCGGCTTACCACCGTGTATGACCACGGAAGAAGTCGAAGAGCAGTTGGGTGATAAGCTGGTCGCCATTCTTCGTGGCGAGACCAGCGGTCGTGATAAACCCAGCGAGATTCGTGACGCCAAAACTTCACAAATATTAAGACAGGGTTAACCCTGCTAGCCAGCCATCATTAGGTTTCACGTAATAGGTAATAACGTATGTCAGCGATCGATAAGCACGCCGTAAAGCAGTTCTTGATGTCACTTCAGGACTCCATTTGTCAGCAGTTAGAACAAGAAGATGGAAAGGCCGTCTTTGTCGAGGATGCATGGCATCGTGAACCGGGCGAACGTCTTGGTGGCGGTGGGCGCTCACGTGTTATGCGTGATGGCCTTGTTTTCGAGCAGGGAGGCGTGAACTTCTCGCATGTGGAAGGGAAAGAAATGCCAGCATCTGCGACAGCGCATCGTCCAGAGCTAGCGGGTCGTCGTTTTGAAGCGATGGGTGTTTCTTTGGTTATTCACCCTAAAAACCCTTATGTACCGACTTCACACGCCAATGTCCGCTTCTTTATTGCAGAAAAAGATGGCGAAGACCCAATTTGGTGGTTTGGTGGTGGTTTTGACCTAACGCCGTTCTATCCATTTGAAGAAGATTGCCAATCATGGCACGACACTGCAAAACTGCTTTGTGCGCCATTTGGTGACGATGTTTACCAAGAGCATAAAGCATGGTGTGACAAATACTTCTTCCTACCACATCGTAATGAAACTCGCGGTGTTGGCGGTTTGTTCTTTGATGATCTAAACCAGTGGGAATTTGATAAGTGTTTTGCTTACATCAAAGCAGTCGGTGAAGGCTATTGCCAGGCTTACTTGCCGATCGTTTCTCGTCGTAAAGAGATCGAGTATGGTGAGCGTGAGCGTGAATTCCAACTATATCGTCGCGGCCGTTACGTAGAGTTCAACTTAGTGTATGACCGTGGTACCTTATTTGGTTTACAAAGTGGTGGGCGTACTGAGTCGATTCTGATGTCAATGCCGCCGCTCGCTCGCTGGGAGTACTGCTACGAGCCAGAAGCGGGATCGCCAGAAGCTGAACTTTACGAGCGATACCTAACGCCACGAGAGTGGTAAGCACGGAATCTCCTTTTCTATATAGATAGATAGTGATAGGGTCATCTGTAATCAGGTGGCCCTGTTTTCTCTATATCTAAGTAAGGAACAAAGGTAAGGAAATGACCCAGCAAATCGATCGCTATGCCGTGTTTGGTAATCCTATCGGACACAGTAAGTCGCCATTCATTCACACCTTGTTTGCTCGTCAAACTAATCAATCTTTGGTGTACACCGCAGAAAGTGCACCTGTTGATGGTTTTATTGACGCGGCGAAGGTGTTTTTTGCTGAAGGTGGCAAGGGGTGTAACATCACTATGCCATTTAAAGAAGATGCTTATCAATTTGCTAGTCGATTGACAGAACGGGCTCAGTTAGCAGGCGCGGTAAATACCCTCAAGAAGTTAGACGATGGTGAAATCATCGGTGACAACACTGATGGTGCAGGTTTAGTGCAAGATCTGCTTCAGCATCAGGTTGTATTGGAAGGCGCGCGAATCCTAATTATTGGCGCTGGTGGTGCAGCTCGTGGTGTTATTAAGCCACTACTTGATCAAAAGCCGACCTCTTTAACCATTACCAACCGTACCTTTAGTAAAGCACAGGAGCTTGCAGAGCTGTTTGTCTCTCACGGTCCTATCCTCGCCAAAGAGATAGCAAGTATTGATAAAGAGTATGATGTCATCATTAACTCCACATCCGCTTCTCTTAGTGGTGAACTGCCGACTATTTCATCCTCCATCTTTGCCGCTAACAGTACAAGCTATGACATGATTTATGGCAAAGGGGTGACGAGCTTTAACTTATGGGCAAAAGAGAATGGTGCCGCTCATGCGTATGACGGTCTTGGAATGTTAGTTGGGCAGGCTGCGGAAAGCTTTATGCTCTGGCGTGGCTTACGTCCTGGTGCCAAACAAATTCTCAGAGAACTAAGAAAGAATCTTGAAGGTCAATAAGCGATGAATCAATCCATCTTATTCCCAGATATTCAATCATGGGATGAAGTATCACAATCGGTAAACTTTTCGGCGCAACAATCAGGCGCACTAATAGAGTGCTTTGTGACGAAACAAAAGCTAGAAAAGCTCAGTGGTTCACTGATTGAAACTGAGCAAGCGGCAATTAAAGTGTTTACTGATTACCGATTCGACCTAGAAGAAATGGCTGAAGAGCTAATAGAAGATGAAGCCTTCAACGAAGAAGGCCATATCATCATCGGTTAACAGGTCTTTAGTTCAAGTCTTTTACTTCATTTAAGTAGTCGTTTTTGTTCTGCACATAGTTGTTGGCAGACTTTTGCAAGAAAGCTCGTTCTTTTTCTGATAGAGGGCGAGCTTGCTTTACTGGGCTTCCAACATATAAGTAGCCACTTTCTAATACTTTCCCTGGTGGCACTAAACTGCCTGCTCCGATCATCACCTCTGACTCAATTACAACAGCATCTAAAACAATAGCTCCCATACCAACCAAAACACGATCGTGGATCTCACAACCGTGCAGCATCACTTTGTGGCCAATCGTAACGTCATTACCAATAATCAATGGGTAGCCGTTTGGGTTTTCAGCGTTCTTATGGGTGACATGCAAAACACTGCCATCTTGAATATTCGTTCGATCACCAATGTGAATGTGGTTTACATCGCCTCGCGCTGCTACCAATGGCCAAATGCTAGAATCATCGCCAATTCGGATATCACCGACTAAAACAGAGGTTGGGTCAACGTAAACACGCTCACCAAGTTCAGGCTTTATACCTTTGTAGCTTCTCATTGAGCTCATCTTTTTTCCTTATTCAGGGCGATTACAGGGTGTATGGAGGTAGAATAGTAGTGAAAACTCGCCTTTTAGAATAAAAAACACCCAAACGATAAAAAAATCAAAAAAAACGAGAAAAAGGGCTTGCCAATGTGATCGCAATCTCTATAATGCCACCTCGCTGACACGGCAACGCTTCGAAGCTTAAGTTTCGAAAGTAAGAAGCCAAGTTAGCAAGCCAAATTAGCCAAGCGGAAACGCTTGAAGAAAGTTTGAAAAAAGTGATTGACACTAAACTTTAACTCGCTAAAATGGCCGTCCTGTTTTGAGCAAAGCTCAACAGGAAAGCTCTTTAACAATATAGACCTATCAATCTGTGTGGGCACTCGTTGATGATAATCCAATTAGAAGCTTCGGCTTCAAATTAGGTTTCAATGAAACGAAGTGACCATTGAATCTTCGGATTCAGCACAGTCAATTCAAACATTACTTTATGTAATGTTCAGTATTCATTGAGCCGAACAAAATCTTAAATTGAAGAGTTTGATCATGGCTCAGATTGAACGCTGGCGGCAGGCCTAACACATGCAAGTCGAGCGGAAACGAGTTATCTGAACCTTCGGGGAACGATAACGGCGTCGAGCGGCGGACGGGTGAGTAATGCCTAGGAAATTGCCCTGATGTGGGGGATAACCATTGGAAACGATGGCTAATACCGCATGATGCCTACGGGCCAAAGAGGGGGACCTTCGGGCCTCTCGCGTCAGGATATGCCTAGGTGGGATTAGCTAGTTGGTGAGGTAAGGGCTCACCAAGGCGACGATCCCTAGCTGGTCTGAGAGGATGATCAGCCACACTGGAACTGAGACACGGTCCAGACTCCTACGGGAGGCAGCAGTGGGGAATATTGCACAATGGGCGCAAGCCTGATGCAGCCATGCCGCGTGTGTGAAGAAGGCCTTCGGGTTGTAAAGCACTTTCAGTCGTGAGGAAGGTGGTAGTGTTAATAGCACTATCATTTGACGTTAGCGACAGAAGAAGCACCGGCTAACTCCGTGCCAGCAGCCGCGGTAATACGGAGGGTGCGAGCGTTAATCGGAATTACTGGGCGTAAAGCGCATGCAGGTGGTTTGTTAAGTCAGATGTGAAAGCCCGGGGCTCAACCTCGGAATAGCATTTGAAACTGGCAGACTAGAGTACTGTAGAGGGGGGTAGAATTTCAGGTGTAGCGGTGAAATGCGTAGAGATCTGAAGGAATACCGGTGGCGAAGGCGGCCCCCTGGACAGATACTGACACTCAGATGCGAAAGCGTGGGGAGCAAACAGGATTAGATACCCTGGTAGTCCACGCCGTAAACGATGTCTACTTGGAGGTTGTGGCCTTGAGCCGTGGCTTTCGGAGCTAACGCGTTAAGTAGACCGCCTGGGGAGTACGGTCGCAAGATTAAAACTCAAATGAATTGACGGGGGCCCGCACAAGCGGTGGAGCATGTGGTTTAATTCGATGCAACGCGAAGAACCTTACCTACTCTTGACATCCAGAGAACTTTCCAGAGATGGATTGGTGCCTTCGGGAACTCTGAGACAGGTGCTGCATGGCTGTCGTCAGCTCGTGTTGTGAAATGTTGGGTTAAGTCCCGCAACGAGCGCAACCCTTATCCTTGTTTGCCAGCGAGTAATGTCGGGAACTCCAGGGAGACTGCCGGTGATAAACCGGAGGAAGGTGGGGACGACGTCAAGTCATCATGGCCCTTACGAGTAGGGCTACACACGTGCTACAATGGCGCATACAGAGGGCGGCCAACTTGCGAAAGTGAGCGAATCCCAAAAAGTGCGTCGTAGTCCGGATTGGAGTCTGCAACTCGACTCCATGAAGTCGGAATCGCTAGTAATCGTGGATCAGAATGCCACGGTGAATACGTTCCCGGGCCTTGTACACACCGCCCGTCACACCATGGGAGTGGGCTGCAAAAGAAGTAGGTAGTTTAACCTTCGGGGGGACGCTTACCACTTTGTGGTTCATGACTGGGGTGAAGTCGTAACAAGGTAGCGCTAGGGGAACCTGGCGCTGGATCACCTCCTTAAACGATGATTATTGCGATGAGTGTTCACACAGATTGATACGGTTTATGAAGTTTAAGAGATAGAACATCCCCCAAGATGTTCACTTAGTGTCCCGTTCGTCTAGAGGCCTAGGACACCGCCCTTTCACGGCGGTAACAGGGGTTCGACTCCCCTACGGGATACCATTGGGTCGTTAGCTCAGTTGGTAGAGCAGTTGACTTTTAATCAATTGGTCGCAGGTTCGAATCCTGCACGACCCACCATTTCCTTCCACGGAAATCAAAACAATGTGGGCGATTAGCTCAGTTGGGAGAGCACCTGCCTTACAAGCAGGGGGTCACTGGTTCGAGCCCGGTATCGCCCACCATTCTCTAAGTATTTTTGGAATAAAACGTCCAAACCAGAACAAGCAATTGATACTGGTTGGTCTTTTTGACTCTGAAAGTCTTTAGAAAATGTAACTTCCTTGTGAAGCAACATAGCTCTTTAACAATTTGGAAAGCTGACAAAACAACAATTTATTGTTGTTTGTAAAGTTCTCAATGTTTATCGAAAGATAAACACCAAAAAACACATTCAAGTGTTCTTGGCTTTTTGTTTTCATTTTTTCTAAAAATGAAGGTAAAGAGATGAGTCCGGCAAAATCGAATGTCTCTCGCTCATTCAAATAATGAGAGACAACTTTGGTGATTTGAACATCAACTCGAAACTCCTTCGGGTTGTATGGTTAAGTGACTAAGCGTACACGGTGGATGCCTTGGCAGTCAGAGGCGATGAAGGACGTATTAACTTGCGATAAGCCCAGATTAGGTAGTAAAAACCATTTGAGTCTGGGATTTCCGAATGGGGAAACCCAATACCATAAGGTATTACTGTTGAGTGAATACATAGCTCAACAGGGCGAACCGGGGGAACTGAAACATCTAAGTACCCCGAGGAAAAGAAATCAACCGAGATTCCGAAAGTAGCGGCGAGCGAAATTGGACTAGCCCTTAAGCTTTACACGCGTTAGACGAACAGCCTGGAAAGGCCGACGATACAGGGTGATAGTCCCGTAGTTGACGACGTGTGTTCAGTGAAATCGAGTAGGGCGGGACACGTGATATCCTGTCTGAATATGGGGGGACCATCCTCCAAGGCTAAATACTACTGACTGACCGATAGTGAACCAGTACCGTGAGGGAAAGGCGAAAAGAACCCCTGTGAGGGGAGTGAAATAGAACCTGAAACCGTGTACGTACAAGCAGTAGGAGCAGGCTTGTCCTGTGACTGCGTACCTTTTGTATAATGGGTCAGCGACTTATATTCAGTGGCAAGGTTAACCATCTAGGGGAGCCGTAGGGAAACCGAGTCTTAACTGGGCGTTCAGTCTCTGGATATAGACCCGAAACCAGGTGATCTAGCCATGGGCAGGTTGAAGGTTGAGTAACATCAACTGGAGGACCGAACCGACTAATGTTGAAAAATTAGCGGATGACTTGTGGCTAGGGGTGAAAGGCCAATCAAACCTGGAGATAGCTGGTTCTCCCCGAAAGCTATTTAGGTAGCGCCTCGGACGAATACTACTGGGGGTAGAGCACTGTTAAGGCTAGGGGGTCATCCCGACTTACCAACCCTTTGCAAACTCCGAATACCAGTAAGTACTATCCGGGAGACACACGGCGGGTGCTAACGTCCGTCGTGGAGAGGGAAACAACCCAGACCGCCAGCTAAGGTCCCAAATTACTACTAAGTGGGAAACGATGTGGGAAGGCTCAGACAGCCAGGATGTTGGCTTAGAAGCAGCCATCATTTAAAGAAAGCGTAATAGCTCACTGGTCGAGTCGGCCTGCGCGGAAGATGTAACGGGGCTAAGTAGTAAACCGAAGCTGCGGCAATATACTTTTGTATATTGGGTAGGGGAGCGTTCTGTAAGCGGTTGAAGGTGTGTGGTAACGCATGCTGGACGTATCAGAAGTGCGAATGCTGACATGAGTAACGATAAAGGGGGTGAAAAACCTCCTCGCCGGAAGACCAAGGGTTCCTGTCCAACGTTAATCGGGGCAGGGTAAGTCGACCCCTAAGGCGAGGCCGAAAGGCGTAGTCGATGGGAAACGGGTTAATATTCCCGTACTTCTTACAATTGCGATGGGGGGACGGAGAAGGCTAGGTGGGCCTGGCGACGGTTGTCCAGGTTCAAGTGCGTAGGCTTAAGAGTTAGGTAAATCCGGCTCTTTCTAAGGCTGAGACACGACGTCGAGCACCTACGGGTGTGAAGTCATTGATGCCATGCTTCCAGGAAAAGCCTCTAAGCTTCAGATTGTAAGGAATCGTACCCCAAACCGACACAGGTGGTCGGGTAGAGAATACCAAGGCGCTTGAGAGAACTCGGGTGAAGGAACTAGGCAAAATGGTACCGTAACTTCGGGAGAAGGTACGCTCTCGACGGTGAAGTCCCTCGCGGATGGAGCTATTGAGAGTCGCAGATACCAGGTGGCTGCAACTGTTTATTAAAAACACAGCACTGTGCAAAATCGCAAGATGACGTATACGGTGTGACGCCTGCCCGGTGCCGGAAGGTTAATTGATGGGGTTAGACTTCGGTCGAAGCTCTTGATCGAAGCCCCGGTAAACGGCGGCCGTAACTATAACGGTCCTAAGGTAGCGAAATTCCTTGTCGGGTAAGTTCCGACCTGCACGAATGGCGTAATGATGGCCACGCTGTCTCCACCCGAGACTCAGTGAAATTGAAATCGCTGTGAAGATGCAGTGTACCCGCGGCTAGACGGAAAGACCCCGTGAACCTTTACTACAGCTTGGCACTGAACATTGACCCTACATGTGTAGGATAGGTGGGAGGCTTTGAAGCGCAGTCGCTAGATTGCGTGGAGCCGTCCTTGAAATACCACCCTTGTAGTGTTGATGTTCTAACGTCGACCCCTATCGGGGTTGCGGACAGTGCCTGGTGGGTAGTTTGACTGGGGCGGTCTCCTCCCAAAGCGTAACGGAGGAGCACGAAGGTGGGCTAATCACGGTTGGACATCGTGAGGTTAGTGCAATGGCATAAGCCCGCTTGACTGCGAGAATGACAATTCGAGCAGGTGCGAAAGCAGGTCATAGTGATCCGGTGGTTCTGAATGGAAGGGCCATCGCTCAACGGATAAAAGGTACTCCGGGGATAACAGGCTGATACCGCCCAAGAGTTCATATCGACGGCGGTGTTTGGCACCTCGATGTCGGCTCATCACATCCTGGGGCTGAAGTCGGTCCCAAGGGTATGGCTGTTCGCCATTTAAAGTGGTACGCGAGCTGGGTTTAGAACGTCGTGAGACAGTTCGGTCCCTATCTGCCGTGGGCGTTGGAGAATTGAAAGGGGCTGCTCCTAGTACGAGAGGACCGGAGTGGACGAACCTCTGGTGTTCGGGTTGTGTCGCCAGACGCATTGCCCGGTAGCTAAGTTCGGGATCGATAACCGCTGAAAGCATCTAAGCGGGAAGCGAGCCTTGAGATGAGTTCTCCCTGATACTTTAAGTATCCTAAAGGGTTGTCGTAGACTACGACGTTGATAGGCAGGGTGTGTAAGCGTTGTGAGGCGTTGAGCTAACCTGTACTAATTGCCCGTGAGGCTTAACCATACAACACCCAAGGGGTTTTGATGGACTCAATGAAAGAAAATTGAATGTGTAGTAACGAGAATTAAAAAAACAGCTTTCCAGATTAAAGAATTTGCTTGGCGACCATAGCGTTTTGGACCCACCTGATTTCCATGCCGAACTCAGAAGTGAAACGAAATAGCGCCGATGGTAGTGTGGGGCTTCCCCATGTGAGAGTAGGACATCGCCAGGCTTTAAATTTAAGAAGCCCGCTCGAAAGAGCGGGCTTTTTTGCTTCTATAGAGTTTTAAAATTAGCTCACTTTATACCTAAAAAGTGCTCATCTAAGGTGCGATATACTTGCTCTCTGCAACCTTCCAAAAGGCTTTAACAAGCGGATTCTCCAGCTGAGTTTTGTTGCAGCAAACACCAAGTTTAAAAGGTTTAATTGGTAAGACTTTTAAACGATTTATCTTTTCTCTTACCGGACTGTTGTTGATTACAACATCAGGTGCGATACCTACTCCACACCCCAATGCAACCATACTTACGATGGCTTCATGTCCGGAGGTTTGTGCGTAGATCTTTGGCTTTATTTTCATTTGTTTGAGCCAAGTATTGGCCCTGTCCCTTGCCGTTCCTGCTTCTGGGAGTATGAATGGAATGACCGACCAGTCTGGTTTTTCTTTTTGTAGCTCTTCAGCAAACGCACTAACCCCAACAGGTACGATGACAGAAAGTGGGATTTCACTGATCGTTTCAAATGCGATTTTATTTGGCATCTGTTCTGACTTGGCTGATATGGCAATATCGGCTTCATCTGCTAGTATTTTGTCGATCGCTTGAGCTGGATCGCCGGTTGATAGTTTGAATTCAATGAAAGGGTTCTGAATACGAAAGTCAGATATTAGCTCCGGAAGATGGCTGTAGCTTGCAGTAACAGAACAAAAGAGACGGATTTCTCCTTTCAATTCATCCTCGGTTCCCTTCAGATGACTCTGATACTGCTGCCATTCGCCAAGAATCTTTAAGGCGACTGGGACTAGCTTTTTACCTTGGATAGTTAAATCAACGCTACGGTTGTCGCGTAAAAACAATTGTTGGCTGGTTTCCTCCTCTAATTTTTGTATCTGTCGGCTTAAGGCTGAAGGGCTAATATGCATTGCCGCTGCGGTCTTGGCGAAACTTTTACTCTCACAGAGATGAATGAAAAGTTGCAGGCTTTTGATATTCATTAAATTTTCATTTCCACGTTGCATAAATTGCAATAACTAATTGTGAATATATCACTTTAAGCAATCTCATGTCTGTTTTAGTATAAAGTTATTCGGTAAGGCAATTACTGACCTCAATGGAAGAATCTCAAAGGAGCACCCAGATGGCTAATTATTTCAATACCCTAAACTTGCGCGAGCAGTTGGACCAATTAGGTCGTTGTCGTTTTATGGACCGCAGTGAGTTCGCTTCAGAAGCGGATTATCTGAAAGGTAAGAAAGTAGTCATTGTTGGTTGTGGTGCTCAAGGTCTTAACCAAGGTCTGAACATGCGCGACTCTGGTCTAGACGTTGCTTATGCGCTTCGCCAAGCCGCGATTGATGAGCAACGCCAGTCATTCAAAAACGCAAAAGACAACGGTTTTGAGGTAGGTAGCTACGAAACGCTAATTCCACAAGCTGATCTAGTAGTAAACCTTACTCCAGATAAGCAGCACACAAACGTTGTTGAGACGGTAATGCCGTTAATGAAAGAAGGCGCAGCACTAGGTTACTCTCACGGTTTCAACGTTGTTGAAGAAGGCATGCAAATCCGTAAAGACCTAACGGTAGTAATGGTTGCACCTAAATGTCCAGGTACGGAAGTTCGTGAAGAATACAAGCGCGGTTTCGGTGTACCGACTCTTATCGCTGTTCACCCAGAGAACGACCCAAAAGGTGAAGGTTGGGATATCGCGAAAGCTTGGGCTGCAGCAACAGGTGGTCACCGTGCAGGCTGTCTAGAGTCTTCTTTTGTTGCTGAGGTGAAATCTGACCTAATGGGTGAGCAAACTATCCTTTGTGGCATGCTACAGGCTGGCTCTATCGTATGTTACGAGAAGATGATTGCTGATGGTATCGATCCTGGCTACGCTGGTAAGCTTCTTCAATACGGTTGGGAAACCATCACTGAAGCACTGAAGTTTGGTGGTATCACTCACATGATGGATCGCCTAACTAACCCTGCAAAAGTGAAAGCATTTGAGCTTTCTGAAGAGCTAAAAGAACTGATGCGTCCGCTATACAACAAGCACATGGATGACATTATCACCGGTCACTTCTCTAGCACTATGATGTCTGACTGGGCAAACGACGATGCAAATCTACTAGGCTGGCGTGCAGAAACAGGTGAAACTGCTTTCGAAAACTACTCAGAAACTGACGTAGAAATCTCTGAGCAAGAGTACTTCGATAACGGTATCTTGATGGTTGCTATGGTTCGTGCGGGCGTTGAGCTAGCATTCGAAGCGATGACGGCATCTGGCATCATCGATGAGTCTGCTTACTATGAGTCTCTACACGAGCTGCCACTTATCGCAAACACTATCGCACGTAAGCGTTTATACGAGATGAACGTGGTTATCTCAGACACTGCGGAATACGGTAACTACCTGTTCGCTAACGTAGCAACGCCGCTTCTACGTGAGAAGTTTATGCCAGCCGTAAATACTGACGTAATTGGTAAAGGTTTAGGTGAAACGTCTAACCAAGTGGATAACGCGACTCTTATCGCTGTGAATGAAACAATCCGTAACCACCCTGTAGAGTACATCGGTGAAGAGCTACGTGGTTACATGACTGATATGAAGCGTATCGCGGTGGGCGGCTAAATTACTGGCCTTAAGGTTCCATTTTGGTGTCGAAGGTGCTCGTTTACTATCGTAAAGTCCGCGCCTTCTCCTAGAAATGAAGCCTTAATACTGCGTAATTTACTTAGTCTCAAGTAACGCAGTAGATAAACTCCAGGCAGACTGGAGTGATAAATACAAAATAAAACACAACATCTAATCAAAAGGCTTGGTCGCCGTTGACCAAGCCTTTTTGTTTTTAGCCGATTTATCTGCGCGCCGATAAGAAAAACGCTCCTTTGTGAGGAGCGCTTTGATACTTATTTTTCAGCAAGCTTTTCTTCAAGTTGCGCCAACTTCTGTTCCATTTCTGTTAGCTTTTGACGTGTACGTAGTAAAACTTGAGTTTGAACATCAAACTCTTCGCGACTTACAACATCTAGCTTGTTTAGCTGGCCTTGGATTACTTGACGAACTTTCTGATCGACATCAGAGCCCAATTCTTTTACAGGTTGAGGCATTGAGTCGTGAATCTGTTTAGCAATTTGCTCTAATTTCTTTGGGTCAAACATAGTGGCTAAAACTCCTTTTGATTTGTCCTCATTTTAAGTAAATGATACGTGAAAGTCGCCACTTAGATGGCAAAAAAGAGAGCGGCAATAAAAAAGGCCACCGAAGTGACCTTTTTGAGTGCCTTAATAGCTTATCTGTTATCCGCTAATTCACGATGAGCTGCTTTCGCTTCGTCAACTCGCGCTAACTTCTCCAAGTCTTTGTCTTCAACAAATACTGGCAGAGGTTTGTGTTTTTCAGCTAGGTAGCTGTAAATCACAGGTAGTACGAATAGTGTGAACAGTGTACCGATTGCAAGGCCAGCAACGATGACGATACCGATACTGAAACGTTGCGCGGCACCTGCACCTGTTGCGTACATCAGCGGGATCAAACCTGCGATCATCGCTGCAGTGGTCATTAGGATAGGGCGAAGACGCACTTTCGCAGCTTCCATCACCGCATCAATACGAGACCGTTTATTATGTAACTGCTCTTCTTTGGCTACTTCACAGATCAAGATACCGTGCTTGGTTATTAGGCCGACCAGCGTGATCAAACCAACCTGCGAGTAGATGTTCATCGAGGCTGTACCCCAGGCCAATGCGATCAAGGCACCACAGATTGCCAGAGGTACAGATACCATGATGACAATAGGATCGCGGAGTGATTCAAATTGAATCGCCAGAACGAGGAAGATGATCGCAAGTGCAAGACCAAAGGTTGCATACAAGGCACTACCTTCCGTTACAAACTGACGAGATTCGCCCATGTAATCATGGTTATACCCTGCAGGCAGTTTGGTTTGTGCAATATTTTCAAACCAATTAACTGCATCCCCCATCGAAACACCAGGGCCTGTAACAGCCCCCACAGTTGCTGAGTTTAGCTGGTTGAAGTGTGGCAAAGAGCGAGGCTCAGCCACCACATCAATGGTAATCAGACTACCTAATGGAACCGCTTTACCATCCACAGAGCGTACATAGTAGTTCTTCATCGATTCTGGGTTTAGACGCCATTTACGCTCAACCTGAGGAATTACCTCATAAGAGCGGCCATTTAGGTCGATACGGTTTACATAACCATCTGCCATCATGGTGCTGAGGGTGATACCAATGTCTTGCATAGTCACACCGTAGGCACCTGCTTTGTCTTTATCGATCTTGATCTTCATCGTTGCAGAATCATATTTCAGATCCAGATCGGAATAGACAAACATTGGACTGCTTGCTACTTCCGACAGAATGTCATTTGCAACGGTAAACAAACTTTCAAAGTTGTTTGGCGTTGTAATTACGAACTGTACAGGAAGGCCTGAACCAGCACCTGGTAGCTCCGGCATTTCGTAGGCAGCAATAGACATTCCCGGAATGCTCGAAACAAGCCCGCCAACACGCTGTTTGATTTCTGCTTGGCTCGCTTCTCGTTCGCCCCATGGTTTGAGTGTAGCTAAACCAAACGCTTGGTTAGAATCCGGTACACCGTTAAATACCTGAGCGTATTCCACTTCTGGTTGATCAGAGAGAATCTTATTCACATCATCCATGGTGTTTTGGATGTAGTCCAAATTCGAATTTGATGGTGCGGTCCCTATGAGTACTACAACACCTTTATCTTCAGATGGAGCTAGCTCGCTAGGAATAAACTTGAATAGGACTGGTAAACTTGCGAATACAATTATCGCAAACACGATCACCACTGGTCGGCTAGCCATTATTGCTTTTAACATGCTTGCGTAGCGATTAGTCATGCCATCAAGTACATGGTGAACTTTTTGCTCAAACTTGCTTGGCTTCTCGTTCGCCTTCAGCATCTTCGAACACATCACTGGTGATAGTGTCAAAGCGATGATGCCGGATACGAATACTGAACCTGCCAGTGTCAAAGCGAACTCTTTGAACAATGAACCGGTGATACCACCCATCAATGCGATCGGCGCGTACACTGCACCTAGCGTCAATGTCATCGCGATAACTGGAACCGCAATTTCACGCGTACCAATAATTGCAGCTCGGAATGGCGATTCCCCTTCTTTGATGTGACGGTCAACGTTTTCTAGTACAACGATCGCGTCATCCACCACCAGACCGATGGCAAGCACCATCGCCAGTAGCGTCATCAAGTTCCAAGAGAAACCCATTGCCTGCATCACCATTGCCACACCAATCAATGAAAGTGGAATGGTCACGATAGGAATGATTACCGCGCGGAATGAACCTAGGAACAGTGTGATAACCACAAGTACGATGACCGCTGCTTCAAGAATCGTTTTCACTACTTCGTGAATCGATTCGTTGATGGCGATAGTTGAGTCGTACATCACGTTCATTTTGATGTTACTTGGTAGGTTGCGCTCAAGCTGAGGCAACAGTTCAAGTACGTCTGCTGCAATGTTGATTGGGTTAGCGCTTGGTGCTGCGTTGATCGCCGCAACCACGGCTTCTTGACCGTTTGCACTTGCGCGATAAACGTCGTGACTCTTCTCCAGCGTTACTTTAGCGATATCACCTAGGCGGATGACATCCCCTTCACCAGTTTTCACGACCAATGCTTCAAGTTCAGCAACGTTTGATACCTGAGTATCTGCGCTACCGTTATAAAGTACGAACTCACCCGTCGCTTGACCGGTTGCAGATTGGTAGTTGTTGGCGTTAAGAACGCTCATCACATCCGTAGCGGTCAACTTCAAAGCGCCCATTTTGGCAGGATCTAACCATACGCGCAGTGCGTACTTCATACCACCATACAGGTCAACTTTGGATACACCGTTTACAGTGAACAACTGCGGGTTGATTACACGCTCAAGGTAGTCAGTGATCTGGCTTGAAGATAACTCGTCACTCGTAAAGCCGATGTACAGTACCGCCGTTGTCGAACCTGTCGACATGGTTACGGTTGGATCTTCGGCTTCTTTTGGAAGCTGAGAACGTACTGAGTTCGTTTTCGCTAAGATATCAGCCAATGCTGCATTCGGGTCAGTATTCAACTTCATGTTGACAGTAATGGTTGATTTACCTAGTACCGATTGCGAAGTCATGTAATCAATATTATCGGCTTGCGCCACCGCTTGCTCCAATGGCTGAGTAATAAAGCCTTGGATCAAGTTGGCACTTGCACCGTAGTAACTGGTGGTCACGGTGACCACCGTATTCGTCATTTCAGGGTACTCACGAACTTGCATTTTGAACACCGCTTGCAAACCAAGCAATGCAATCAAAAAGCTGATCGATACCGCTAAAACTGGACGTTTTATAAAAACATCTGTAAAGCGCATGATGCCTCCAACTTAAAGCATTGGTGTTTCAGCAGGTGGGGTAGTTGCATCGCTTTCGACAATGCTTACTTTCGCATGGTTACTCAAACGGACTTGACCCGATGTCACTACCACATCACCTGGCTTCACGCCTTCTAGAATGTGTGCGATATCTTTAGAGCGTTCGCCAACTTTTACCACATGCTGCTTAACGCGTTTTTCGCCATCTTCTTCTGTTACGATGTAAACATTGTCGCCATATAGCGTAAATGTGATCGCGGTTTGAGGTAGAGTGACCTGATTTTCTAACTTAGGCAGAATGATGTTTGCACGCGCGAACATACCACTACGCAGTTTGCCGTCACTGTTAGGGATATCCGCTTGAACTTGAATCAAACCACTTTGTACGTTTACAGCTGGTTCAATCGCAGAAATAGACCCTTTGAAAGGTTGGTCTGGATAAGCGTCAACAAAGATATCCACTTCTTGGTCGATATTGATACGTGAAATATCGGTTTGCGGCACGGTAAAGCGTAAACGCATCACGCTGGTGTCTTCCAGGCGAACAATATCGGTACCCGCTTGTAGGTACTGACCTAGGTACACGTTACGAATACCTACTACACCATCAAATGGCGCTTTGATTTCGCGTCGGTCGATGGTCGCTTTCAAGCTTTCAATGTCCGCTTTTAAGGAGAAGTAGTTCGCTTCTGCTTCGTCATACGCTTCTTTAGAAATAGAGCCTTTTTTAAATAGCCCTTGGTAGCGTTTGTATTTCGCTTCTGCTGCTGGCAACTTGGCTTGCGAGCTCTTTAAATTCGCTTTCTCAACGTCAGAGTCAAGCAGTACTAGTGGCTGACCTGCTTTGACTTGAGTACCGGAATCAAATGCGATTTTATCGATAACACCGCTCGTTTCGTTCGCTACCGTCACGCCTTGATTTGGCTCGATAAAACCAATTGCCTCGATGACTGGTACCCAATCCACCGCTTGCACTTCAGTTACGGTTACTGGGAATGCTGGTTCAGGGCGATTGGCAAACTGCTCCATTTTGTCTTTGATATCAATTAGTCTGTATGTAACAACGCTACCAAAAAGTAATAAAACAATTGATAGCATCAAAATCCACTTTTTCATTCTATTAAGAACTCCAAGTTAGTGTTTAATAATTGCATCCCAACTGGCTTCAATAGCGGCCTCTAATGCCGTCTTATCCAGTTGATAAAATCCCAAAGCGTGTTTCCGAGCAAGTGCAACACTTGCCTCAAAACTTAATCCAGAAAGTACTTCGTTATCGAGAAGCTTGAATACTCCCTCGTCTTTACCCTGATTAAAAAGAAGATCTACTTGGGCAAACATTTGTCTCTCAAGTTCCCGAGCTTTGCTACTATTTGAACAGGGTAAAGATTCATATTGGACTCGGTTGCTGATCGCACTTAAGTTCGAGCTCGCTAGATTCCAAATATTGAGCCACATGGTTCGATAACGCTGTTTTAAAGGCATCTCTTCACTAACACCTAGTTGCACCGCAGTAGCAACACGCTTAGCAACGTTAAGGCGTAGTTCCTCTAAAAGATGTTCTTTATCTGAGAAATAACGGTAAATCGTCCCTGCTGCGACACCTGCCTCATTGGCGAGCTTTTGCATGGAAAGCCCTTGAAAGCCAGATTCAGCAATGAGTTGTTCAGCAGCGACTAAGATTTGTTCTCGTTTATCTACAGCAGGGTTATCCTTCATAATGTCACCCTTTAGTGAATGAACGTTCATTCATTATAGCTTAAATACCCGCCATTTATGCAACAGAATATTGCACTTAATTGGTGTAAAAATTACAAGAAATCAGCATAGCTTTCACGAGGCCACCCCTTTATCATAGGCGCCACATTCATCACCCGCAGAGAATTTCTATGAAGCTGAACCCTAGTCAAGATGAAGCCGTGAAATACGTGTCTGGTCCATGCCTAGTGCTAGCTGGTGCTGGCTCGGGCAAAACTCGTGTTATTACCAATAAAATCGCTTATCTGGTTCAGCAATGTGGTTACAAAGCGCGTAACATTGCGGCGGTGACGTTTACCAACAAAGCGGCACGTGAAATGAAGGAGCGTGTAGGTCAAACGTTAGGGAAAGGTGAGTCTAAAGGTTTGATGGTATCAACATTCCACACTTTAGGATTGAACATCATCAAGCGTGAGTACAAGCATTTAGGGTTGAAAGCGGGCTTCTCACTGTTTGATGACCAAGACCAGCTAGCGCTGCTCAAAGAGCTTACTGAAAAGCAGCTTGATGGTGATAAAGATCTGCTACGTCAGCTTCTGAGTTGTATTTCCAACTGGAAAAACGACATGTTGACGCCAGAGCAAGCCAAAGCGCGTGCGCAAGGTGAACAGCAACAATTGTTTGCGTTCTGTTTTGATATGTACCAAAAGCAAATGAAAGCCTATAACGCGCTTGATTTTGATGACCTAATTTTGATGCCCGTTTTACTCTTACGTAATCATGAAGACGTTCGTCAGCGTTGGCAGAATCGTATCCGTTACCTACTGGTTGACGAGTATCAAGATACCAACACGAGTCAGTATGAGCTGGTCAAATTAATTGTCGGAGAACGTGGACGATTGACGGTTGTAGGGGATGACGATCAGTCTATTTATTCATGGCGTGGTGCGAAACCTCAGAACCTCGTGTTGCTGGGTGAAGATTATCCGAATTTGCGTTTGATTAAGCTAGAGCAAAACTACCGTTCAACGAGTCGAATCCTGCGTGCGGCCAACATTTTGATAGCTAACAACCCTCACGTCTATGAGAAGTCCCTGTTCTCTGAAATTCCTGACGGTGAAAAACTCAAAGTGTTGTTGGCTAAAAATGAAGAGCACGAAGCAGAGCGCGTAACGGGTGAACTAATTGCGCATAAGTTCCTAAACCGTACCGAATATAAAGATTATGCGATTCTATATCGTGGTAACCACCAATCACGTTTGATTGAAAAGTCTCTGATGCAAAACCGTGTACCGTATAAAATTTCTGGCGGCACCTCGTTTTTTGCGCGCGCAGAGATTAAAGACATCATGGCGTATTTGCGCGTTTTGGTTAATCCGGATGACGACAATGCATTTTTGCGCATTGTGAACACTCCGCGACGTGAAATTGGCCCAGTAACGTTAGAGAAATTAGGCAGTTATGCCAATATGCGAGGCAAGAGCTTGTTTGAGTCGAGCTTTGAAATGGGGCTCGAACAGCACCTAACGGGACGTGGCCTAGAAAACCTGCGTCGTTTCACCCAATGGCTAGTGGCGATTGCTGATCAAGCTGAGCGTGGTGATACCGTCGAAGCGGTTCGTTCGCTAGTTCGTGATATCCATTATGAAGATTGGCTATACGAAACTTCAGCAAGTCCGAAAGCCGCTGAAATGCGAATGAAGAACGTTTCTGATCTTTATTCATGGATAGTGGCGGACCTAGAGGGTGACAACTACGATCAAGAAGAGAAAACGTTAAAAGAAGTCGTTCAACGTTTGACCTTGCGTGACATGATGGAGCGCGGTGAAGAAGATGAAGACAGTGATGCAGTACAACTGATGACCTTGCACGCATCAAAAGGCCTTGAGTTCCCATATGTATACTTAATTGGGTCCGAAGAAGGTATTTTACCGCACCAAACCAGTATTGATGAAGATAACGTGGAAGAAGAGCGTCGCCTGATGTACGTTGGTATTACTCGAGCGCAACGTGAACTGACTTTCACTATGTGCAAAGAGCGTCGGCAGTTCGGCGAGTTGATAAAACCGACTCAAAGCCGCTTTTTGGATGAGTTGCCATTTGATGACGTTGAATGGGAAGTAAACAAAAAGCCAGTATCAGCAGAAGAGCGTATGGCGAAAGGTCAAGCACACATTGCCAATATTCGAGCAATGTTCAAGAAGTAAAGTAACCTTGTTCTCACTGACTAAAAACAAAAAGGCTTGCCAACTGGCAAGCCTTTTTCGTTGATGTCTTTACTTATAGACCTTCAATCATGTGGTCAATTGCTGCGATGATTTCATCGTCAGAACAGTCCATACAGGTTCCTTTGGCTGGCATCGCATTGAAGCCTTCTAATGCGTGCTTCACTAACGTATCTTTGCCTTGTGCAATACGTGGTGCCCAATCATCGGCATTACCTGTTTTAGGTGCGCCGTTTACACCAGATGCGTGACAAGCAATACAAAAAGTACCATAAACTGTGGCGCCATCACGTGGACCGGTTGGTTCTTCTTTCACTGGCTCAGAACCCGCTAGATAAACATCACCGACAGGTTGGATGCGTTCTGCGATCGCATCGTATTCAGTTTGGCTGATGTCAGAAGCTAAAGCTGCCGTAGAAAACGTTAAGGCAGCGAACAAAACGCTAATCATTTGTCGAGACATATCCATTAAACCCACTTCACATTCCCGAGGTAAGTGACTTACCTATTTATATAGTTAGAGTATTAATGCCGAGCAGAGAAATCATTAAATTCCACTGAATGGCATAGAATGATTAGACAACTTGGTTGCAGCTGTTAAATCAATGTAAATAATGGGTGATTATATCCCGATAACTTGTTGCAATAAACAACAAGTTATCCATGACAGGGCGTGAATCACATCAAAAATCCACTTTAACGGAAGATAACTGTCGAAAAAGAGACCAAACGATAAAAAAAGTAAAAAAAGTACTAGACGGCATAGTGTGATATCCGTATTATTCCACTCCGCCGATAGGGCATGCGCCCGTAGCTCAGTTGGATAGAGCGTTGGCCTCCGGAGCCAAAGGTCGAAGGTTCGAATCCTTTCGGGCGTACCATTGCCTCGGAGGATACATCGGTAAAAATCAGTGGTGGCTATAGCTCAGTTGGTAGAGCCCCGGATTGTGATTCCGGTTGTCGCGAGTTCAAGTCTCGTTAGCCACCCCATTCTTTCTTTTTTAGATTGAATGCGGTAGCATTGCTCCCAATCTTGATTCAATCAAGATAAAACATCGTCGGTGAATAGCGCAGCTTGGTAGCGCATCTGGTTTGGGACCAGAGGGTCGGGGGTTCGAATCCCTCTTCACCGACCACTATTTAGTTTATGGCTATATAGAGCGGTAAACAGCAAAAATTGATGGTGGCTATAGCTCAGTTGGTAGAGCCCTGGATTGTGATTCCGGTGGTCGCGAGTTCGAATCTCGTTAGCCACCCCATTAATTAAGGTGACTTCTTAGTTGAAGTGTCCTGTCTGATTTGAGAAAATCAGCAAATACAGTTCGGTGAATAGCGCAGCTTGGTAGCGCATCTGGTTTGGGACCAGAGGGTCGGGGGTTCGAATCCCTCTTCACCGACCACTATTAGAAAGCCTGCTTTTTAGCAGGCTTTCGTCGTTTTAGAGTTTATGATCTCGCTTGGACTGTATTAGTCGGTAATGTATCAATGGATTTGAACCCAAGTGGGGTTCGCCTGAAGTTAGGATTCGGCTCTTCACCGACCGCTATTTAGAGCCTCAGTCGAAAGACTGGGGCTTTTTTGCATCTCTCCTGAAAAGAATCGGCATTCCATTTCAATTTTCCCCAAAAGTGTACAGCTCTAGGGGCTTTTGACCACCTATGATCCAAATGCTTTTCGAGCTGACAAAATAAACCCCAGAGCAGTGTCTGGGGGTTTGTAGTTTTCTAATCCGCTGCTTTTATTGGGCGAGTGTTTTAAGGATTTCTTTTACTTCTACCGTTTTTTGGATTTCAAAACTTGGCGTTATATCCGTTGAGTTACTTGCGCCTGTCGCATTCACCCACACACTCAAAATGCCCATATTGTTAGCGCCAGCAATGTCAGCAGGTAAAGAGTCGCCCACGTGTAGAGCCTCTTCTGGTTTTACTTCGACCAAGTCGAGCGCTTTTTGGAAAATACTTGTAGCAGGTTTCTCTTCTGGCTCTTCTCCTCCCACAATAATATGGTCCACCCAGTTGCTCATTTGTGTCGCGTTTAATTTAGGGTGTTGAGAAAAAATCGGGCCGTTAGTGATCACGACGAGTTTGTAATGTTGACGAAGGTCGCTGAGCATTTCTTTTACACCAGGGAAGAAAGTGAACGCGCCCATACGTGCAGAGTCAAAGTAGTCTTGAGCTTGTTGAGCCTCTTTTGCAGTGATGCTGACGCCTTGCTCCGCCAAGATGTTTTGGATCAGGCCACAACGGAAGGCATTTTCATCGGGTAGCAGAGCCACAAGGTGAGGGAACTCAGCATTCAGCTTTTTGTATACACCCTGTAAGTAGCACTGCAAAAAAGCTTTTGGCTCAGTCACTTGTGGGTAGGTTTTATGAATCCAAGTTGTAAACGCTTGTCCTGCAACTTTATCGGCTTGTGACGTTGCACATAAAGTCTCGTCCATATCAAAAAAAATCGCTTTAAGCACAGGGGCTCCTTTTATTTACGGCTTGGCTTTGACACTGTTCATCTATTATCCCACTCTCAATTGTGTCGTAAAGGGTTAAAACCGGCGAGTTTTCTTATGACGTACGAATGAGGATAGCGGTACTTTCCTTTGTTTAGTCAATAAACCGCTTAAGTGGCGCATAATCTGCGTTGGAGCAGGATTTGTGTGGTTTTGCTGTTTTGTTCACGTTTTGACCTATCCTTTCTCTTCCTAAGTTTGGCTTTTTGTATTTGCCGACTATTTTATTAATAGTTTTTTATGTTGAAAAAACACTTTTTGCATATGATATTGTTTGTTAAATGTTAATAAATGCACATGAATAATATGGTTAATGATCTTGTTTAGCTCATGTTTACTTTTAGAGCATTTTTCTAGTTTTATTGGTGCATGACGCACAAAAATAGTGTGATATGAAAATGGTTAAATACTTGTTAATGCATTTTTATTCGCTAATTGTGCGTTTATTTAATGTTTTTTCGGCGGAATATACTTTAATTGTTGCTTTTTTGTGTGATTTTTGCCAAATTATTTCCGCATTAAGATTTCAGAGTATTATTCTGAATTTGAACGGATTCATTCAGGTGATGAATGGTGCCTTTGGCATGATTCGATACCACAGACAAGGCAGTAGAGGTCTGAAATGTCACTATTAGAAGTGAAAAACCTTCGTATTGAATACCCATCCCGACACGGCGTTCACGCTGCCGTGAAGTCACTTTCTTTTCATATTGAACGTGGTGAAATCGTGGGTGTTGTTGGCGAATCAGGTGCGGGTAAATCCACCGTTGGTAACGCTGTTATCGATTTGCTTAGTCCCCCAGGTCGCGTTGCTAGCGGTGATGTATTCTTGGATGGAGAAAAAATTTCTGGCCTATCACCAGAAGCGATGCGTAAGGTTCGCGGCTCGAAAATAGGTTTTATTTTCCAAGATCCGATGACCTCGCTCAATCCACTTTTTACTGTTGAGCAACAGCTGAAAGAGACGATCCACGCCAACATGAAGGTCTCTGATGAAGAGGCGTATCAGCGCGCGCTTTCTCTTATGCAGCAGGTTGGTATTCCGCAACCAGAAAACCGCTTAAAACAGTACCCGCACCAATTCTCTGGTGGTATGCGTCAGCGTGTTGTCATTGCCATTGCTTTGGCTGGTGAGCCTGATCTCATCATTGCGGACGAACCAACTACGGCGTTAGACGTTTCTATCCAAGACCAAATCCTCAACTTGATCCGCGAGCTGTGTATCAAGAACAATGTCGGCTGTATGTTGGTTACTCACGATATGGGTGTCGTCTCCAACGTCACCGATCGCGTGGCGGTAATGTATCGTGGTGACTTAGTGGAGTTTGGACCAACAGCCAAAGTATTGGGCGATCCTGATCACTCTTATACTCGCAGTCTAATTTCAGCGGTACCACGTTCAGACAGAAAGCTAGATCGTTTCCCGTTAGTAAGCTATATCGAAGAAGCAGCGGAAATGGAGCCACTCGATATCAAGAACCACTGGTTAGGACAAAGCCAAGATGAGCGTGAGTACACTGGCCCGCTTTTGGACGTGAAGAACGTCAATCTTCGCTTTGTGACCAAAGACTCTTTGTTCGAGAGCCGCCGAGAATACGTGCAAGCATCTAATAATGTGAGTTTTGAAGTGCACGAAGGCGAAACCTTTGGTTTGGTGGGCGAGTCTGGTTCAGGTAAATCGACCATTGCACGTGTGATTGCTGGTTTATACCAACCTAACTCTGGTCAGGTGAAATTCGAGGGCATTGACCTGACCGCTTTAACCTCTGAGAAAGAGCGCCGCCCGATGCGTCGTCAAATGCAGATGGTGTTCCAAAACCCATATACTTCAATGAACCCTCGTATGAAGGTATTCGATATTATTGCTGAGCCAATCCGTTTCCATAAATTGACGAAAAACGAGTCGGAAACTCGCCAAATCGTGAATGACCTATTGGATCATGTTGGTTTGGGTCGAATGGCTGGGCTTAAGTACCCTCATGAATTCTCCGGTGGTCAGCGTCAGCGTATTTCTATTGCGCGTGCGTTGGCGACTCGTCCTCGACTTTTGATTTGTGATGAACCGACCTCAGCACTGGACGTATCGGTACAGGCACAAATTCTAAACTTGCTGAAAGATCTGCAAAGTGAGCTGAACTTGACTATGTTGTTTATCAGCCACGATTTACCTGTTATTCGTCAGATGTGTGACCGAGTAGGTGTGATGCAAATGGGTACACTTTTAGAAGTGGCCCCAACAGAACAGTTATTCACGGCACCTCAACACGAATACAGCAAAAAATTGATTTCTCTGATGCCGGAGTTTACTGGCTTGCGAGAAGAGATCGAAACGGCATAAACCAAGCAATTCGCTTGGCTAACCTTTAGTCATAACAAAGACGCAAACACAACAACAAGGGATCCGTATCCCCGCATGAAGGAGTTATGCAAATGAAAACCATGAAAAGCAAATTAGCAGTGGCGCTAATGGCTGCGGGCCTAAGCTTTAACGCAATGGCAGCAGATATCAAAGTTGGCTATGCAGCTGACCCAGTATCGCTTGACCCACATGAGCAGCTATCAGGTGGCACACTGCAAATGTCACACATGGTATTTGATCCGTTGGTTCGCTTTACTCAAAAAATGGACTTCGAGCCTCGCCTAGCAGAAAGCTGGGAACGCATTAACGATACGACTGTTCGTTTCAAACTGCGTGAAGGTGTGAAATTCCATTCTGGCAATACTCTAACGGCTGACGACGTCGTGTGGACGTTCCAGCGTTTACAAAGCTCTCCTGACTTTAAAAACATCTTCGACCCGTACGAGAAAATCGTCAAAGTTGACGACAACACGTTCGATCTTGTAACTAAAGGTCCTTACCCACTAGTGCTGCAAACCGCAACGTACATTTTCCCAATGGACAGCAAGTTCTACACTGGCAAAACTGCGGACGGCAAAGATAAGTCTGAGCTAGTGAAGCACGGTAATTCATTCGCATCGACTAACGTTTCTGGCACGGGTCCATTCATTGTGACTTCTCGTGAACAGGGCGTAAAAGTGGAATTTGAACGCTTTAAAGATTACTGGGACAAAGAGTCGAAAGGTAACGTTGATAAGCTAACGCTTGTGCCAATTAAAGAAGACGCAACTCGTGTAGCAGCGCTGCTTTCTGGCGGTGTTGACATGATTCACCCTGTAGCGCCAAACGACCACAAACGCGTTGAAGATGCTGATGGCATCGACCTAGTTACGCTACCTGGTACTCGTATCATCACGTTCCAACTAAACCAAAACAGCAACGAAGCATTGAAAGACGTTCGCGTTCGCCAAGCGATTGTTCACGCAATCAATAACGAAGGTATCGTGAAGAAAATCATGAAAGGTTTCGCAACGGCCGCTGGTCAGCAAAGCCCGGCAGGTTACGTGGGTCACGATGACAAACTGGTTCCTCGCTACGATTTGAAGAAAGCGAAAGAACTGATGAAAGAAGCGGGTTACGAAAACGGCCTGACGCTAACGATGATCGCACCAAACAACCGTTACGTGAATGATGCGAAAGTAGCACAAGCGGCGGCGGCAATGTTGTCTAAGATCGGTATCAAGGTTGATCTGAAGACCATGCCAAAAGCGCAATACTGGCCAGAGTTCGACAAGTGTGCGGCAGACATGCTGATGATCGGTTGGCACTCAGATACGGAAGATTCGGCGAACTTCAACGAGTTCCTAACCATGACTCGTAACGAAGAAACGGGCCGTGGTCAGTACAACTGTGGTTACTACTCAAACCCAGAAATGGACAAAGTGGTTGAAGCTGCGAACGTAGAAACGGATCCTGCGAAACGTGCAGAAATGCTGAAAGGTGTAGAAGCGACACTATACAACGACGCAGCATTCGTACCGCTACACTGGCAAAGTGAAGCGTGGGGTGCGAAGTCTAACGTGAAAGCGGCAGACATCGTTAACCCAATGGTAATGCCTTACTTCGGTGACCTAGTGGTTGAATAATCACGGTTAGTCGACTTTGAGGAGGGATGGATTTCCCTCCTCAACTTAAAGCACTCGACTCAGTTTTGTTTCAGTCGGATTGAGTTGGTTATTTAGACTGAATTTTCTCTCTAATTTAGAGATCTATGGATAGTTAAGGGGCAAGGAATGTTTTCGTTTCTGGTCAAGCGCCTGTTTCAGGCACTGATAGTGATGTTTGTGATCAGTTTGGTGGCGTTTGCCATTCAGGACAACCTGGGTGATCCGCTGCGTGAGCTTGTAGGTCAGTCGGTTTCGGAATCGGAGCGTCAAGCGCTACGCGACGACTTGGGCCTGAACGATCCCTTTATCACAAAGTACACGCGCTTTGTGGGTAATGCACTGCAAGGTGATTTGGGTACCTCATATTTTTTCAAGCGACCTGCGGTTGAGGTGATTCTCGACAAGCTGGTAGCTACATTAGAGCTCGTGTTTGGCGCGACGCTTATCATCATTGTTTTCTCTATTCCGCTTGGGGTGTACTCTGCGATTCATCCTAAGAGTGTTTTTACCAAATTTGTCATGGCGATGAGCAGTGTCGGCATCTCGATTCCGGTGTTCTTAACCGCAATCATGCTGATGTATGTCTTTTCAATAGAACTCGGTTGGTTGCCTTCCTATGGGCGAGGTGAAACCGCTAACGTACTCGGTTGGGAATCTGGCTTCTTTACCATTGATGGTATCAAGCACCTCATCCTACCTTGTATTGCGCTAGCGTCTATCATGTTGCCGTTGTTCATCCGCTTGGTGCGTTCAGAAATGCTGGAAGTTCTGAGTTCGGAATACATTAAGTTCGCCAAAGCAAAAGGTTTGAACTTACAAAAGATTTATTACCAACATGCACTTAAGAACACCATGCTGCCAGTATTGACAGTAGGTGGTGTGCAGATTGGTACCATGGTTGCCTACACCATTCTTACTGAAACCGTGTTCCAATGGCCGGGCACTGGCTTCCTTTTCCTAGAGGCAATCAACCGTGTAGATACACCGCTGATCACTGCCTACGTTATCTTTGTTGGTCTGATCTTCGTGGTAACCAATACCATCGTTGACTTGCTGTACGGCATCATCAACCCAACTGTGAACCTAACTGGAAAAGGAGCTTAATCATGAGCCAATCAAATTTAACACCAGCTCCTGCTCCATCAGCGTGGCAGCGTTTCAAAGAGTCAGATTTTCTGTATTACTTCAAACGCGACAAAGTGGCGATGGCGAGTTTTACCGTCTTTATGATGTTCTTAGTATTGGCATTGGCTGCACCGATTCTTGCGCCAACAGACCCGTACGATCTGACGTCTATCGACATCATGGATTCTGAGTTGCCACCTTCGTGGATGGAAGATGGCGATGAGCGCTTTGTGTTGGGTACTGACGAGCAAGGTCGCGATATTTTATCGACCATTCTTTACGGTTCTCGTTTGTCTTTGACGATCGGCTTTTTAGCCGTCGGTCTTCAGTTGATTCTGGGTATCATCATTGGTTTGTCGGCGGGTTACTTCGGTGGTCGTATCGATAGCTTCTTGATGCGCTTTGCGGATGTTCAACTATCGTTCTCGACCATGATGGTGGCGATCATCGTCTCTGCAATCTTTAAAGCCAGCTTTGGCAGTGATTTTTACAGCCAATATGCGGTGGTCATGCTGGTGGTGATCATCGGTGTGGCAGAATGGCCGCAATACGCACGGACTATTCGTGCCTCGGTATTGGCAGAGAAGAAGAAAGAATACGTCGAAGCGGCGCGTGTGATGGGCTTTAAAGCTCCGCGAATCATGTTCCGTCACATTCTGCCAAACTGTCTATCACCAATCTTGGTTATCTCGACGGTACAGGTAGCGAACGCGATCATGTCGGAAGCGGCGCTGTCATTCCTAGGTTTGGGTCTGCCAGTCGATCAGCCGTCACTGGGTGCGCTAATCAGCATCGGCTTTAACTACATCTTCTCTGGTGCATGGTGGATTACTGCTTTCCCTGGCATCGTGCTAGTAACATTGGTTTTGGTTATCAACCTGTTGGGCGACTGGCTGCGTGATGTATTCAACCCGAAACTGTACAAAGGATAAGAATTTTCCCACCAAGCGTTGTAAATTCACTTAATTCCTTCCTAAACTGAGAGCCGGATGCAAATTCCGGCTCTTTTTTTGCTAGTTATTCTTTGTTCACATTTTTTTGGCGCTTTTCCGCCATGATGACCTTACCCACTAATTTAGAGTGAAGTGTATGGAAATGAAGAAGGCCCAACGCCCATCTAACGTCTTCCAAGCAAGCCTGGCTTTGGGTTTGTTGCTGGTATGCGCCCAGTTTTCTAATCCAGTTGAGGCGGAGGAGTTCCTTTGCCAAGCCACTCAAGCTAGCGAGAAAGAATTACCGATGCTTGAGAAAACGTGCCCAATTGGTAACGGAGTATGGGGAAAGAAAGTGCCGCAGGGGGGCAACTACCTTTACTGGATTCAATGCGGATTGCTACCCAAGCCTATGTCTCTCGCGAAAGCTAAGCCTCTCTATAGTAAAATCACGACTGACGTATGGATGAAGCCTGAATCCAAAGGCTATCGCTGTTTGATTGGACCTTACAAGGCATTGTCTGATGCGAGGGATGACTTACGAGGAGTCAAAACCTTGTCGAATTACAAAGAGGCGTTCATCCGAGTGGTTGGGAAAGGGACGAAACAACCAGTAACACCACCTACACCTAAATCTACTGTATCGTCGAAATCAGCCGCATCTTCGGTTAAGCCAACACCGACGGTGACCCCGAAACCCGCGCCAGTTCCTGCTGTGCGAGCTGATACCGACGCCTTTAAAGCGCGGGCAGAGAAGCCAGATACCAAGGCAAAAAGTTCACATGATAGCTCTTCGTCTACGCCTGTTGCTAAGACCAAAGCGAAGCCAATTGTCACTGGAAATGATGACATTGAAGTTCGGTTGAGAACTTCAGTACAGGGCAAAACGTACGTGGTCCCATATTTACTCGATCACCATAATCAGTTTTACATGGAACATGGTAAGCCGTGGAACCGCCTCAACTACGAAAACTCGCACAAAGTATGTCAGCACCTGGGTATGAACTTAGCTAACCCTGCAGAGTTTAAAGCGCTGAGGGCGTCTGGGGTGATGGAAAAAAATCAATGGCCACTGCAACTGCCGTATTGGGGCAAAGATAAGAAAGGTTTGTTCGCCGATCGTGAGCCCAATCAGCTCACCGGGACCTCATTATTGAACGTGGTGTGCGTGAAATAACGACTCAGATATTGTGGTCAAAATATAGAAGAAAGCCCCGAGTTCGGGGCTTTTTTGCGGTCTCAAATATTATCGCTATTTGAGTGGCGTTTCTTTGTGACAGTTAGAGCAGATATACACTTCTTTGATGCCGACCAATCGTTCCCAAAGTGTTCTGCGTCTTCTACGCAAATGCACGCTATCACAGCAAGGGTTAACGATGGTTGCTTTAGTCATCATCACCAGGCTCCAAAATCGGTAGTGAACTCGCGATGCTTGTCATGGCTTCTTTGCTGTTAGAGTACAGACCATATTCCGGTGCGGATTCATGACCGTTTTGTTCTTTACTCCAACGAATACCAATATAAAAGTCACCAAAATCGCGGTTGATGTAACGATGACGAGTTTTGTAATCTGACTCTGAGCCTGTTTCTTCTAGAATCAGCAGTTCACGGTCTTCATCATTCTGGATTTCCCAATTACCTGGAGTTTGGAATCCTGTTGGCATGAACGAAGTGTAGTTGTAAGTATCAGTGTCGTATTCGTACGCACCTGACGAGTATTTCAGGACTGTGTCGTCGCCTGTGCCATTACTTTCTACCATCAAGTCATGCTCTACCGTGCCGTGTTTGATGTGTTCTGCAACCGAAAGTGATTCTGCAAATGGGGTATTGCTTGAGTCCATCCAGAACAGCTCATCATCTGAGATTTTAACGATCATTTGAGTGCCGTTATGCTCGGTTTTGTGCTGGTACAACATTTCATACTCGTCGCCGTAGCTGTTGTATAGCTTACCGTCTTTCAGCTCAACGTCGTTACAGTCTTTATTGTTGTATTCCGTGTAACCAGTTTGTTGGTCCAGATCGGCAAGAATGGCGTAAGCATCGTGTTCCCATGTGTCTTTTAGGAAGTCACTGATGTTCGCTTTGTATTCTTGATTCATCTCATCGTGGTTTGAACCCCAGCAGAATAGTAGGCCTTCAGAATCTTGCATCAACATGGCGTAGCCAATTTCACCATCTTTCTGTGCAAAGCTACCCATTTTCCATTCTTGACCGTTGAAGTGCTCGTGAGTGAAGCCCAAAGTCGGTACTACTGGTGGTGGCGTGACGCCTTCGATAACCGTTGGCATGCTGAGCGCAATTTGTACCGCGGTATGGCCATCTGTTGCGCTAATCGCAAGTACTGCTCCAGCTTCACCTGCTTTTGTTGGTGTGCCTTTAATGGTGATAATTGCATTACCATCCTCAGATACTGTTAGACCTTCAATGTCTACATAGTCCGCTGAGTAGTCGGTAATTTGACCGTCTTTATCTTGGAACAAACCAGAAATATCGAGTGTTTGTTCAAACACTTCACCTTGTTGTAGGTACCAACCATCAACGATGGACTGCAGACGCGCTTGTTCTGTTTCTACAACCATTGGTGGTAAGTTTGCCGATTCGATTTCGAACTGAAATACGGTGCTTACCGTACCCAAAACCTTACCTGACGAATCAATGTCTTGCGCCGTTAGAACAATCTCAAAATCACCAGCTTTCTCTACGATTGCAGTTGGATGTAGAACAATCAGGTTGCCAGTTTGCACAACTTCAATGCCTGTGCCTGCAAAGTTGTGCGTCAGTTTGGTTGTCACAAGGTTTTGGTCTTTGTCTGCAAATAGACCTTCAATGTCTAGCTCTAAGCCATCAAAGTCCACGCCTTGTACGATTTTTGGTAGTTTTTCTAGCTTATCTTTAGCTGCCTTTTCGACGATTTTGTTTACGGTTAGCTTGTTATTAACTGCCGTTTCAGGTGCTAAGGTGTCGCTGTCTGGGGTCGCGTCAGTGATGATTGGACGTAGATTTGGGTCATTGATGTTTTCGCCAGATGCAACAAGACGTTCCACTTCTTGGTTTGCCGCTTGAGCAAACTCCGTGGCTTTTTTCTCGTAGTTCGTTGGGTTTTGTGCTTTCGAGTCGGTCAGAATCTGAGCGGTTTTATGTAGTTCGGCGTTTTTTGTCGCACCTTCAACAAAATCACTGTACAGATCAATTGGTGCTTCTTCTGAGCCTCCTAGCGCTTGGTTTACTTTCGCTTTCGCATCTTCTTCACTAATGGCTGGATCTTTTGCCATTTCAATCGCCACAAGATCCGTGATAGGTGAAATCACGTTTGACGATGTTGGTGCACGGAATACGATTTCGTGCGCCATAGCTTGGCCTGGATGATCCATATCAACCGTGTATTTGCCAGCGTACTCTTTCGCATCCAAGGCGATGAGCTGTTTCTGCTTTGAACCGTTTGGTGTGATGGTCTGTAGCGCTAGAGTGCTTTCTGGTTTTGCATCCAATTTCAGTTGACCTTTCTCATCGGTCAGACCAAGGAATGTTTCTTGAGTGTCCCATTGGCCGTTGTTGTTCGTATCTTCAAAAACAACGGCATGCTTGAAGTAGCCGTCAAAACCTGTGATCACAACGCCGTCGTTAGCACTGTTTGAACCACCATCTGAACCGCCACAGCCTGTAAGAGCGATAGCCACTGACGCTGCTAGTAAACTCACCTTATTCATTATTTATTTGTCCTTGTTTCGTTTCCGAATGAGAAAGTCGCTTTTTTATTCTTTTTTTCTTTATATCTCACTAGTGAGATATAAGAGAGTGGTGTCTTTTTAATGACTATTGAGCTTAGGTTCAAGACACGAAAATCCGCACAAAACCCGTAAAATTTATTTCTATTTTTTGTCTATGATAGAAAATTTATAATTTGATCACGGTTCCAGTTTTATTTTGGAAATGATTGTTTTGTTAAAATAACCACCTGTAAAAAAGGTTTATTGGGTGTCGCTAAGGACAGGGGCGTGATAAATCATGTTGATCTTAAATTCCTCAACGCGATCAGCGAGCTCAGGTTTTGGACGTAAAATGTAGCTATACACCTCGCCATCAAGTAGCTCGTCGTAAGGGGAATAGTTAAGATCAAACGATAACGATTGTTGTCCAGTAGCGGGGGTGCTGATGAACTCGTGGCAATCAATTTGGTAAGTCGGATCGTCTGGGTTAGGGTCTGATATGATGTCGATTTGATAGTCTCCTTGACCAGCAATGACATGGCTGTGATACCAAATGGCGACATCGCTACAATACAGGTTAGGACCATAAGTGTGTAAATTGAAATCGGATTCGATGCTTTCACCATGAGGACCAATGACTTGAGTACCATAGTGATAAATATAATTGCCAACTTCAGCAACCAGATACCCCCCACTTGGGAGAGGTAGCAAATAATCAAAAAAGGAGATTTGATGCAGATATCGTCCTGTCGGTGCATTGATGCGCTTTTCCATGGACTGCTTGTTCTTTTGCATGGTATAGCTTTCGAATTGTTTACCATCAAACACGGTGGTGAAGTAGTTCCGAGTATCTTCATGAACCTGAGATGGGTATTCTTTTTTGATGGTCCAAATTTGGCGTACACCTTGGACATAAACGATCAACGAGTCATCACTGATTTTGTACTTGCCCACTTTTTTCAAGTCTCCCTTTTCAGGACACTGGCGTTTGTTGTGTGAGGCGGCATAACTTACTTCGCCCCCCTCAAACTGAAAGGCCTCGCAATACACCACTTCATACGCGTACGCGATACCTGCAAGATTTTGTGTCGTCTCTAGGCGATAAACTACATCGCCAACTAACGGGTGTTCTGTGTCATTTTGATCGGGTGTGATAACGGGTAACTCAAAGCGCGTTGTGACCCATGCATGATCGCTATTACCGTGATAATCATCGCGCGCTGCTACCGCCAAATATGTGGTGGTTTTTATTTCCTCAGGCGCTCCTTGCACCATCATTTGTCCTTGGTTGAGGACTCTTAACCCATTGGCGTTTTCAAGCCAAATCTGAGTGGTGAGGAGATCGCCATCTGGGTCTTCAAAAAGCTGGTTAAGGTTGAGCGAATAACTCACCGGAGAGTTTTGTTTCAGCTCCCAAGCATAAATAATGGTTTGTAGCTGCTGTTCCACAGTGAGGTTGATGATGGGTTTATTATTCTCTGATGGGTCCTCTTGTGGTCGGCTGTTCTTATCACCCAATGCTGACTCGTAAAACGTGTTGTCTTCTGTGGTATGAAATGGATTCGTAACAGGGCCTGGTTGTCCTAAAAGGGCGGAGTTAAATGCGTCATCTCCCGTTTTTTTAGGAGTGCGATCCAACGCAGAACCTGTCAACGCTTGCTTTACTTCAACTAAAGATGTGCGCTCATATTGACGATGTGCTTGCTGGGTTGACTTGTCGGCGTTGTCTGACGAGTCTTTCACAGATGCCAAATTGTGTTTGTTTGAAATGAAGTAAATACCGAACAAACCGACGCATACTGTGCCGATTATCCAAAGCTTTTTGTTCATGATTACGTGTGCGCCATTCGTGATTGTAGCCAACTGCGAGAGAATTTGAGGTCTTTCTCTATCAGGCTTGCGCTGCACTCGAGTAGCTCACTGATTTCTTGGTTTTTCATGCCCATTAAATACTTGAGTTTGAGTGCGCTCGATTGGCGTGGATAGCGGCTACTGAAACTATCCAGAGCTTTATCCATGATAATCAATTGCTCGAAACGATCTTCTTCATCTCTCATCAATGTAATGTGTTGACGCTTTTGTGCTTGGTGCGAGCGTGCGTTGTCGATCAAGATTTGACGCATCACTTTGGCGGCCATCAAAAAGAAATCGCGCTTTGTTTCAATTTCACTCATGTCGCAGTTGGACATTTTCAGGTAAGCATCATGAATTAATGCTGTGGTGCTGTTGACGCTGTCTGCCAGTACTTTGTTGTCGGTGCCGTACTTTTCTGCATTTCGTTCACGCTCGTGTTGGGCGATCTTACGCAACTGTAAATAAGCAAACTGATAGAGTTCGCTCTCAGCTCGTTTATCACCAGATTGCCATTGTTGAATGATTTGTGTCAGTGCTACTGCTGTTGCCATGGTTATACATCCTCGCTCACTTTGACAAATTCAGAAATGGTGTGGGTTTCAATGCGATCGGAACCGTCTTGGTTGCGCAGAACATTTTGTTGATAGCGATATAAAATGCCTTGCTCCCAAGTTGCACCAGCTGGCAAGTATTCCCAGGTGGTGTAATTGATTTCGGATGGGGTTGTTGACCAACGTACCATGACGTTCATTTGCGCGAGTTCGGCTTTGGGGGCGCTATTGTTGACCCACCACATGTCGGCAAATTCGCGGGTAACATCTTGGGTGTACAGGCTTGTATCGGTTGGGCAGGTGTCCGTATTTTTCGGCAGTCGCATGACTTGTTGATGGCGCATCAATAGGCACGATTGTGTCATGGACTGTTGGTGGTATTCGGTTTGCTGCCACACGCCGAGGTAGTCAATGTCGTGTTCGCTAGTATTGGGATACGTAAACCAGAGCATTTCTGTGCGGTTATTGTGTTGGATGTTTTTTTTACGCCCGAGACCTTGTACTTTTTCCATCAATAACACGGTGCTCGGATCAAAATTGAGGGCAACGGAGCGGTACTTCCAGTCGCCTTCATCATCGAAGTCTTCGAGAGAGAAGCCATTCAAGTCGTTGCGGGTGCACCCTGTGATTGAACAACCAACGATATTAAACCAATCCGCAAACTTGCTTATCGGTTCGACGACATCTTCCGTGATAGGGCGCTTCATCGAGAGGAAGCAGCCTTGAAAATGATCGCCAATGCTTGGGTGTTCAATCAATGAGTCTTTGGTGATAGTGAATCGAGTTTCACCAATAGGAGGATGATATTTGGGATGATGCTGATAGCGTAGATCGTAAGCACAAGCGCGGCCTTGCCAATCCTTCTTTTTGATGACGATGTTTTTGAACGTCATGTCGCGAGGTTCAAAAATGATCTCATCAGAGGAAAAGTTTTTTTCAATGTACTGCTGGCTTTCGTTTAGGTGCTCAATCGCCTCATTGACAGATACCCAATCGAGATTGAGGTAGCGTTTAGCGTCATCCAGGTAATTGAGATCAAGGCCTTTGAGCTGGCTTTGAAAGTGAGGATCAGACAGCACACGGTTTGCTAGGACAATTTCCTCACGATTCTCAGGCGTGCTGTCGAGAGAAAGCAGCAGACGCGTCATATTGATGCTGCGGCTAGGTTTGGTTGTCGCCATCGTCGGCGTCAGCACTTCTTGGCTTGATAAGGTCGTCAGCAGATAACCTTTATCATCGTTACCAAGGAAGAAGCTAATTACATCACCGGGTTGGTAATGAAATGCTCCTTGCTGAGTGACGCCAGTGATATTGGAACTGGTTTTGTAATACAGGCCAGTCACTGGGGCGTCGATAAAGTAGCCTTGCTTCAAGGTTGAAGCTGGTGGGTGTGAAGTGGCAGCTGAAACGTCTGCTGCCAACGTGGACGTAGCCGTCAATGCAGACAGCCAAAATACCACTGAACGAGTATACATCTTGTTTTAAGCCTTATTGGTTGGTGCTGTCCTTAGACGCACAATTTGGCTGACAACTCATTGGTGTAGTTAGGTGCTTCTCTGGCACCGGTGTCATCATCGCCAACAACATTTTTTGTTTTATATGTTTGGGGATATCTGGGTTAGAGAGTATCCGCCTTCGTGTTAACTCCATCATGGAGTTCACTGAGAGATGTTCGACATTTTGCCCCTTCGCGTGGAAGATGAGGCGAGTCATTTCGTACATCATATCTTCTGCAATCTTCTTCTCTTGTTGCAGCTGGATATTCTTTTGCATCATGGCGCTGCCAAATAACACACCAGAGAGCACAATGATGCCTGACAATACCGAAGCAAGGGGACGTCGTTGTACCAAGCGAAAGGCGCTATACAATGGCCAGTTTTTTTTCTGCTCGATTGGACGGCGTTCGATAATTCGTTCGATATCAATGCGCAATGCTCGAACATTGATATATCGCATTTGAGTGGCAGGACGCGTTGCGCGTCTTATCACCCAGTAAACATCAGACCAAATTGTTGGTGATGGAAACATCAAAGCGAGAATTTTGCCTAAGGAGTACACGTCGCTTTGCTCTGTTAGAACCTGTCCTGCTTGCTGCTCTGGGCTGGCAAAATTTTGGCTAAACGCAATCAGCGCTGAGGGTGAATCTTCTCGGTTGGAGTGCGCTTTTTGAGTCAAGTTGAAGTCAAGCAGCTTGGGACGCTTGCTACGATCAATCAGTATATTTTCTGGTTTTAGATCGGCATGCAAAACCTGGTGCTGATGGGCGTGCTCCATCGCCTGACAGATCTGCTTAAACAGCAGCAGCTTCTCCGTTTTTTCTAGCTTATTTTCAGATAGGTACTCATCCAAAGTTTGACCAAACACCCGCTCCATCACGATGTAAACCGAATCTTGATGGAGACCGCCGTCAAACACTTTCGCGATGTAAGGATGGTTTAGACGCGCGAGAAGTTGAGCTTCATCGAAGAGTGCGCGTTGCCCTAACACATTGCTCAAATTGCTTTGAATAAACTTGATAGCCAGATCTTGCTCGAACGTTTCATCTGCACGTAGAGCTGCGTATACGACACCCATGCCACCACGCCCCAACTCATGAGTTAGGCGGTACTTACTGATGATTTCTCCGCTTAGATCGACGTCTTGGTTCGTTGCCTGATGAGCACCAAAATAAAGTAACTGCGTTAGTTGTTCTTCCGGTGTCTCGTTGGCTAAAAGAGGAACGAGTTGTCGATACAGCTCAGGTTGACTTCGTTGCAATGCTTGGAGGTATTGCTGCTTTTGGGAGTCGTCCAGATCAAGCAGGTGGTAGTAAATCTGGGTTTCGCTAGAGCCTAACTGCACTGTGACTAATGTCTTATTCTTTTAGGTACGGCATTTTATAAGAACTTTGATATAAATGTCATTTATTTATTCGGTTTTGATTCACAATCCATGAAACGCAATTTGATGGCTAGTGGAGTAATAACGTCATGATTTTGCGAATTATTTTCACTGAGCTTGTCGGCAGAGAGTCTATTCGTCATAATGTTACTTGTAACATTACTGATAAATCACATATTTATGGCTCAACAGAATAAGAAAACTCGTACGACATTGCAGGATGTCGCAGACCAGGTTGGCGTCACGAAAATGACCGTTTCACGCTATATGCGTAACCCCGAATCGGTGGCAGAAAAGACTCGGGCCAAGATTGCGACTGCGATTGAAGAGATGGGTTACATCGAAAACCGTGCACCGGCGATGTTGTCAAAGTCCTCCAGTAAAGCCATTGGTATTTTACTGCCGTCTTTGTCCAACCAAATTTTTGCTTCCTTTGTTCAGGGCATAGAGATGGTGACCAAAGCCAATGGCTATGAGACGCTTTTAGCGCATTTTAGCTACGATGAGCTTGAAGAAGAGCGCAAGATCGCGTCATTACTCTCTTATCAAGTCGATGGGCTTATTCTAACTGAAAGCCATCACACGCCGCGTACATTACAGATGATCAAAAATGCGGGCATTCCGGTGGTCGAAACCATGGAACTGCCATCGGAGCCGATTGATATGGCGGTTGGACTCGATCATGAGGATGCGTCGTACACCGTGGTTAAGCAGATGCTAGATACGGGGAAGCGTACAATCGTCTATTTTGGCGCGCGTCTGGATACGCGAACCAAATTGCGGATGCAAGGTTACGATCGCGCGATGACAGAAGCAGGGCTAGAACCCAAACATGTATTAACTGGTGATCATTCTAGTTTTTCTTTAGCACATGATTTGCTCGAACGCGCACTGGAAACGCACCCAACGCTCGATGGGGTGTTCTGTACCAACGATGACATCGCAATTGGCACCATGTTGAGTGCGCAGCAACGTGGCATTCAAGTTCCACAGCAATTGGCAGTGGCGGGCTATAACGCGCTGGATATCGGTCAAACCATCAGCCCGAAACTGACCAGCGTTGATACGCCGCGTTTCCAAATTGGTGTAAAGAGCGCAGAACTATTAATTGCGCGCCTGAAAGGCGAAACGCAAGAAGAAAAAGTCTTCGATATGGGGTATCAGATTACGTCGGGAGAGAGTGTTTAACTCGCAGTTAACCGCTCTTCGTATTCGCTCATTAATGGTATTGGCAGGTTAGGGTATGGCACATCAGCTGGATGCATTGGATCTCAACTTAATGCGTTTATTAAAAGCCGTGGTGGAAAACCGCAGCATCAAGCTGGCCGCAATGCAGCTTGGCATTTCTCAACCGAGCGCCAGCCGCGGCGTGATGAAGTTGAAACAAGTGTTTGATGACCCGCTTTTTGTGCGTAAAGCACATGGGGTAGAGCCATCACCCATGGCGATTCGTCTCGCCGCCGAGTTCGACAATATGGTTGCACCACTGGAAAAAGTGGTGCAAGAATTTGAAGTGTTCGACCCGCTGCAATACCAAGGGCAGATTGCGATTGTAACTGACCCTTATTTGATGGATGAACAAGGGCAGCGACTGCTCACTGGTTGTCATCGAGCCTTTCCCAAAGCGCACTTTGCTTTTTCCAGCTGGAATACTTACTCGCACGATGAAATGTTAGAAGGCGAGCACGATTACTGCATTCTTGACCAAGAGACCGAGCTGTCGAAAGACATTTACATGCGCCCGTTATTCGTTGAAAAACGAGTGATTTTGGCGCGCAAAAACCACCCAACGTTGTCGAAAGTCAGCAATGATTGGGACACGGTGTCCAAACTACCACTTGTCTCTTTGCCTGCGCCCGCGTCATATAAACCGCTTTGTACCGTGGAGTCCGAGTATCGACGTATGGGTTATGAGCCAGTAGTGTTACTGAAGTCCTATAATTTGCGTTTGGCTTGCCAAATGTTGCAAGAAACCGACGCGATTATGTATGCCAGTCAAAGCTCGGCATTGTTGATGCCAGAACTCGCCTCTTACGCAATGCCACCCGTTAATCGTGAGTTCAGTCAGTTTGTGGTCTCTGGCGGTTTCCTTCAAACCAACCGCAACCATCCTTTGCACAGACACCTACATAAAGTGGTGCGACAAACCCTCAATACGCCGCTGATTTTTACGCAGTGACGTCACCTGATGGCATCAGCTGAATGAGAGAGCAGATGCTTTAACCTTATCAATGTTGTGTGATTACATAGACAACTTATTTCTTAAGATATTCAAAAATGAATATCTCAATTACCTGTCTCTTTTTCCTACCCAGCGTTAACCTTATCTCAAATAGTCAGGAGAAGTGGCTCATTTTTATCTTTTTAACTTTTTGAATGTCGATACAGGTACGTGGCATTCACCATTCTCCGTTATGCATTTTTTTAATTTCTGATGGAGGATTAATCATGCTAGTTGCACGTCTATTTTTATTGCTCGCCATCGTTGCCGAAGTGGCTGGCACCAGCACTATGTCTCTTATCGGACAAGGGCACGGGTGGTGGGGCTACATCGTAATGTATGTGCTGATCGCAATCTCTTACTACTTTCTCGCGTTTGCCGCGAAGAAAATATCTATCGGTGTGGCATACGCTGTCTGGGAAGGGTTAGGTATCTCGTTGATCACCGTGGTGTCGATCATCGCCTTTGATGCCAACTTAAACCATCAAGAGTTGTTTGGTTTGATGTTAGCCGTTGTTGGCATTGTGTGTGTGACCTTAGGGGAATCACATGGTCAACCTAACGCCAAGAAAAATGCCGATAAACCGGCAAAAGAACGTTCATTTTCTACTAGTACAAGGTGCGAATCATGAGTCAATTTTTTACGATGTCATTTGGATTTGTCGTGATGGCTGCCTTGGTCGATATCATGGCCAATATGGCGCTGACACGCTCAAAAGGTTTTAAATATAAAGGCTGGGGCATTGCGGCGATTGTGTTGGTACTGACAGCATTCACGCTGTTGGCACAAGCGGTGAAAGAGATCGACTTAGCCATTGCTTATGCCTCTTGGGGTGCGATCGGTATCTTGGGTACCGCAGTGGGTGGAGCCTTGCTGTTTAAGCAGAAACTCAAGCCAATCGGCTGGTTTGGTATCTTTGTGGTGATTGCTGCCGTCGTAGTGATGAAGACCGCTTGATGTAATTTACTGAATGCTAGATATCGTCATTCTGAGCAGCAAGAGACGAGCGTGATTCAGAATCTACCAACAAAAAGTGCTGTGGAAGAGGGGTTTTCTCTGGCTTCACAGCACCTTGATATTAGATTCCTGATCTCGCCTAGGCTCGTCGGAATGACGGACTCATTCATTTTTAAAAAGAACAGAGGCCAATCCTAAAGTTCGTCATTTTGAACAGCAAGAGACGAGCGTGATTCAGAATCTACCAACAAAAAGTGCTGTGGAAGAGGGGTTTTCTCTGGCTTCACAGCATTTTGCTATTAGATTCCTGATCTCGCCTAGGCTCGTCGGAATGACGGATTCATTCGTTTTTTAGAAAGAACTGAGGCTAATCCCAAAGCTCGTCATTCTGAACAGCGAGGGACGAGCGTGATTCAGAATCTACCAACAAAAAGTGCAGTGGTAGAGGAGTTTTCTCTAGCTTCACAACACGTTGATAGTAGATTCCTGATCTCGCCTAGGCTCGTCGGAATGACGGATTCATTCGTTTAAAAAGAACCGAGGCCAATCCTAAAGCTTGCCATTCTGAACTGCGAGGGACGGTCGTGATTCAGAATCTACCAACAAAAAGTGCTGTGGCAGAGGAGTTTTCTCTGACGTCATAGCATGTCGATATTAGATTCCTGATCCTGCTGAGGCTCGTCGGAATGACGGATTCATTCGTTTTTTAGAAAGAACCGAGGCCAATCCTAAAGCTCGTCATTCTGAACTGCGAGGAACGAGTGTGATTCAGAATCTACCAACAAAAAGTGCAGTGGCAGAGGAGTTTTCTCTGACTTCACTGCACGCTGATATTAAATTCCTGATTTTGCTTAGGCTCGTCGGAATGACGGATTCATTCGTTTCTAGAAAGAACCGAGGTCAACTCCAAAGCTTGCCATTCTGAATAGCGAGGAACGAGTGTGATTCAGAATCTACCAACAAAAAGTGCAGTGGCAGAGGGGATTTTCTCTGGCTTCACAGCTCGTTGATATTAGATTCCTGATCTTGCTTAGTCTCGTCGGAATGACGAGGTTTTTCTTCTCGCCTTAAACAATAAAGCTTGCGCCTTCTTCTGCACTCGATACGTTTTGGCGGATCACGCTAAACAAGCCTCGTCCCCAAGTTTGTTGGGTCGATTCGGTATCGAAATGAATCAACTCGCGACCAGTGGTGTCGCTTAAGTTGTTCAGTTCGCCCGTTTGACAATCAAGGCGAATCAAATCACCGTTGCGCACTAAACCAATCGCGCCACCACGAATGGCTTCTGGAGAAACGTGAATCGCAGACGGAATTTTACCGGATGCACCAGATAAACGACCGTCCGTCACTAGCGCGACTTTAAAGCTCGCTTTTTGCACGTTCCCTAAAATTGGCATCAGCTTGTGTAGTTCAGGCATGCCGTTTGCCGCTGGGCCGTTGTGTGTGACCACAACGATGCAGTCTTTGTTCAGCTCGCCACGTTTGTACGCGGCCTCCACTTCGTGTTGGCATTGGAATACGATCGCTGGTGCAACAATCACGCGTTGCTCTTCTTTCACCGCAGACACTTTCACCACGGCTTTGCCTAAGTTGCCAGTCAATACGCGAGTGCCGCCAGTATTTTGGAATGTGGCGTCTGGTTTGGCGATCACGTCACCGTCTTGGCTGCCTTGGCACGATGTCCAGGTCAGTTGGCCATCGACAAGGCTCGGTAGCGTCATTTGGTCTTCAAATTCACCAAACACGGGTTTCACATCGCGATGCAAAAGCTCGGATTGGTTCAAGCGGTGCAATAACGCTGGCACGCCCCCCGCGTCTTGGAACGCGTTCATATCGGCTGGGCCGTTCGGGTAAACGCGCGCTAACAAAGGAACCGCATCCGACAGATCGCTGATGTCTTGCCACGTGAGCAAAATGCCAGCAGCACGCGCCACGGCGATCATATGAATGGTGTGATTGGTGCTGCCGCCAGATGCAAGTAGAGCTATGATGCCGTTGACCAAGCTCTTTTCTGTGACCACCTCGGCCAGCGGACGAAAGTGTGCAGAACCCGCCGTCATAGAGGCGATTTTCAGAGCTGCGTGATCGGTTAACGCTTTACGCAGTTGGGTATGGGGATGAATGAATGCCGAACCTGGCAGCATCAAGCCCATGGCTTCGAACACCAACTGGTTGGTATTGGCGGTGCCGTAAAATGTACACGTACCCGCAGAGTGGTAAGCGCGACACTCCATATCCAGCAGAGCGTCTTTGCCGACTTCTCCCGCCGCGTATTTTTGGCGCACGTCGACTTTCTCTTCGTTGCTGATGCCCGTTGCCATCAGACCCGCTGGTACAAACGCAGTCGGTAGGTGCGCGTAAGACAGTGCGCCCATCAGTTGCCCCGGGGCAATTTTGTCACAGATGCCAAGCAGTAATGTGGCATCAAAGACATTGTGGCTCAAAGACAACGCCGTTGATTGCGCAATTAAGTCACGCGAAAACAGCGACATATCCATGCCGGCTTGACCTTGAGTCACCCCATCGCACATCGCTGGCACACAACCTGCGACTTGCGCCGTATGGCCGTAGTCCGCCAGCACTTTTTTGATTTGTGCTGGGTAGTCTTGGTACGGCTGGTGGGCGCTCAACATGTCGTTGTAGGCGCTGATCAGCGCGACATTGGCATGAGTAAAATCGAGAATATTTTTCTTTTCAGAAGAGCAAGAAGCGGCGACTGCATGGGCTAAGTTACCACAAGATAAACCAACACGGCCTTTGCCAGCTTCGGCTTGCACTTCGGTGCGAGCAAGAAAGGCAGCGCGCGCTTCACGGCTGCGCTCGGTCAAGCGTTGTGTGACCTCAAGAACAACAGAGTGAGTCATTACGCCACCTCGATCGCTTGCATTTTGATTAGCTCAGCGGCAGAGCGTTCCACCACGTCGCTGATGTCTCCGTCGATACTGACGATCAGAGTTTGAGGCTCGTTGTCTGGGCGCTCTAGTGTCTCGAATTGGCTCTTCACCATGTTTTCTTTCATGAAGTGGCCTTTGCGCATACGCATGCGATTAAGGATCAACTCCCTATCGCCATCAAGGAACAGGAAGGTCACGTTGTTGTTGCCTTCGCGGATCTGATCGCGGTAAATCTTTTTCAGTGCTGAACAGACAATAATGCCGTGTTCGTTTTTGCTTTCTAGGCTGTACGCCGCATCACGAATGCGTTCTAGCCATGGCTTGCGATCATCATCGTTCAGAGGCTGGCCCGAAGCCATTTTCTGAATGTTCGCTCGTGGATGAAGATCATCACCATCAATGAATTTACGCCCTAGCTTTTTCGCTAGATGCTCACCAATTGTGCTTTTACCACTAGCACAAACGCCCATAACGATGACACTACTACCAGCCATAACTTATCCTCATAACCAAATTTGCGCGTGATCTCAATTTTTGAATTCACTTTAAAATATGGGTTTATCTTATTCATGTTATCGGTAACATGTTACCGGTAACTGAAATAAATGTGAACCATAACACAAACAATAATTCTTAAAGGTGAACCTATGGAGCAATTAACCCAAGCCCCAGATCCTACGTTCCTACTGACGATTGCAGGCCTTGCCATTGCAGCGTTACTCGTTCTGATCATTAAACTGAAAGTCCATGCTTTTGCTTCCCTTACTATGGTGAGTTTAGGTACGGCAATCGCCACTGGCGTTCCTTCAGAGAAAGTCGTATCGACCATGATGGGCGGCTTCGGCGGCACACTGGCTTCCGTAGCATTGCTGGTTGGTCTTGGTGCGATGATCGGTAAAATTCTTGAAGTGACTGGCGGTGCGAAAGTGCTGGCAGACACTTTGATTGGTCGCTTTGGTAAAGAGCGCGCACCATTTGCTTTGGGCGTCGCTTCATTACTGTTTGGCTTCCCAATCTTCTTCGATGCTGGCCTTGTAGTGATGATGCCAATCATCCTAAGTGTGGCGGCTCGTTTTGGTGGCTCACCAATTAAATACGCGTTGCCAGCAGCCGGTGCTTTTGCGGTTATGCACGCGTTTGTTCCACCACATCCAGGTCCGGTTGCAGCGGCAGAATTCCTTGGCGCAAACATCGGTCTGCTATTGGTGGTGGGTATTCTGGTGGCTATTCCAACTTGGTACCTTGGCGCTTACCTATTTGGTTTGTACGCGGGCAAAAAATTCGATATCCCACTATCTAAAGCCTTCTTTAATGGCGAAGCGATGGTGGATGAGCGCAACGCACCAAAATTTGGCACGGTTATGACCATCCTTGTGCTGCCAGTCCTGCTAATCTGTTTGGATACGGTATTGAACACACTGGCGGTTGCGGGTGTGATTGATGGCAAAACGGCACTGGTTGAGTTCCTACGCATGCTAGGTAAAACCCCAGTTGCGTTGCTGATCACTTTGATTGTCTGTCTGGCTGTGTTTGCCAAAGACTACGGCATGGCAAAACTAGAAAAATTATGTGGTGAGTCATTGGCTCCTATCTGTGGTGTTATCCTAGTAACGGGTGCAGGTGGCATGTTTGGCGGCGTACTGCGCTCAAGCGGTATTGGTGATGCACTGGCTGACGTTCTTACAGACACAGGTATGCCTGTGATTGTGGCGGCGTTTGTGATTTCAACCTGTTTGCGTGTTGCTCAAGGCTCGGCAACCGTCGCGCTAACCACGACGGCGGCTCTTATCGCGCCGGTTGTGGCAGCATCAACAGGTTTGAGTGAACTCGACCTTTGCTTTATCGTAATCGCGATTGCGGGTGGTGCAACGGTACTGTCTCACTTCAATGACTCTGGTTTCTGGTTGGTATCTCGTCTGCTTGAGATGGATGAGAAAACCACATTAAAAACTTGGACGGTAATGGAAACGTTACTTGGCGGTATCGCGTTTATTATCGTCGCAACATTAAGCTTTATTCTTTAGAGGTTCCACATGACAACACTTGAACAACGATTAAGAGATATCAAAATCGTCCCAGTTATCGCAATCAACGACGTAGCACACGCTCTGCCACTGGCAAAAGTGTTGGTAGAAAACGGTTTACCATGTGCGGAAGTAACATTCCGCACCGAAGCGGCGGCGGAGTCGATTCGCATCATGCGTGAAGCGTACCCAGAATTGTTGATTGGCGCGGGCACCGTTCTGACCACAGAACAAGTGGACATCGCGATCGAAGCGGGCGTGGACTTTATCGTTAGCCCAGGCTTCAACCCAACCACAGTGAAATACTGTCAGCAACGTGGCGTGACTATCGTACCGGGTGTAAACAACCCAAGCTTGGTTGAGCAAGCGATGGAAATGGGTCTGCGTACGTTGAAGTTCTTCCCTGCTGAGCCATCAGGCGGCGTAAGCATGCTGAAAGCACTCACGGCGGTTTACCCAGTTGAATTCATGCCAACAGGTGGCGTAAGCCCATCCAACGTGGAAGATTACCTAGCGCTGAAATCGGTTGTAGCTTGTGGCGGTACGTGGATGGTGCCAACCGCAATGATGGACAACGGCGATTGGGAAGGCATTGCTGAATTGGTTCGCGCAGTTAAGTAAAACGCACAAACGGCTCCGAAATGCCCCCGAACGTTGGGAAACGTGATACGAAAAAGGGTCATCAAGTAACTTGATGACCCTTTTTCTTTTTGGGATGAAACGGCTTTAGAAGTGATGCTTCATAAAGCGCTTAATAAAGCGAATGAAATCGGCTTCGGCTAGCTTCGCGCACTTCAATGTTTGGGCGTGAGACAATTCTACATCTCCCAAGCCTTCTGCCATGTTGGTGATCGCACATACTGCCAATACGGGTAAGCCGCAATGCGCCGCAGAAATCACTTCTGGCACGACCGACATGCCCACGACATCACCACCGATGATTTGCATCATGCGGATTTCGGCTGCGGTCTCAAAGTTGGGGCCTGTGTAAGAGACAAACACACCTTCATTCAGGTGAATACCATTGGCTTTGCCGACTTCAAACGCTTCTGCACGTAGGTCTTTGTCGTACGCATTGGCGAGGCTGAAGAACCTCGGGCCGTACTCTTCATCATTCGGACCGATCATTGGCGATTCAGGCATGGTATTGATGTGGTCATGAAATACCACCAGAGAACCGACGTCGATGCGTTCAGGGCGAAGTGAGCCTGCCGCGTTGGTGACGAGCAGAAACTCACAGCCCAGCTTTTTAAAGGTGCGCACGGGCGTGGTCATGACCTTCATTGAGCCGTGTTCGTAGTAGTGACCGCGACCTTTCATGCACACTACGTCTACGCCGCCCATGGTACCAAGCACCAACTCACCAGAGTGGCCTTGCACGGTACTAACCGGAAAGCCTTCGAGCTCTTCGTATGGAATGACCACTTTGTCTTGTAGTTCGTCTGCCAATACGCCTAAGCCAGAGCCTAAAATAAACGCCGCTTTAGGTTGGAAGTTTGGTTTGCGTTCGCGAATGGTTTGTAGCGCGCCGATTACTGGATCGTGATTCATGTTAGTCACCTTCTGGTTGTGTGTTGATTCCATTGTGTGACTTTCTGCGCTGGTTATCTTTGCTTTATTCGCTACTATCATCCTTAAAAAGAGGATGATGAAATTCGCTAGGACTCAATGCATGAAGTCAGAACCATTTGAGCGCGTGACGCTGAAGATGCTGCGTTACTTTTACGAGGTCGCACAAACCAAGCATTTCACTAAGGCGGCTGAGAATCTCAATATCACCAATTCGCCGTTGAGCAATCGCATCAAAGAGTTGGAAGAGGTGCTTAACGTCAAACTGTTTGAGCGCGATTCAAGAAATGTCATGCTGACGGAGGCCGGGCGATTGTTGGAGTCCAAATGCCAACTGATTTTTCAGACCTTGGATGTCTCGCTCAATCAAGTGCAGCAAGTGGGGTTGAACCAGAGAAATATCCTGCGAGTTGGTGTGGTAAGTAGCGCATTTTGGGGCGGATTTGATCGTCTGTTACAGCGCTTCCATGCTGAGCATGACACTTATCACGCCGACATTTTTGACCTTAACCCAGAGACGCAAAAGAAGCATCTGAGCGAGAAGAAAATCGATGTGGGCATTGTGCGTTTTGCTGATGCACTCAACATTTATCCGTATCAGTCGGTATCTTTGGGCAAAGATGTGTTTGTGGTGGCGGTGTCGGAGCAACATGAGTTAGCCAGCAAATCTTTGCTGCGGCTCCAAGATTTAAAGACGTGTGAGTTTGCGTTTATGAGTTTGGCGAATTCTGCCTCGGCAAACTTCATCATCAATGCCTGTCTGCAAGAAGGCTTTTCACCCCATATTGGCAAACAAGTGGTGGAGCCAAGCACCTTGATGGCATATGTAGCAAACAGCAATACCGTGACGTTGGTTCCGTCGACGTTTTCTCAGCATCATTGGCATGGGATTCGTTTTATCAAGCTGAAAGAGTCACTGCGTGCAGACTTGTGTCTGATTCATGATGGTAAGCAAGAGAGTGCTATTAAAGCCGAGTTTATTCGCACATTATTAGAGAATGCGAGTTAAGCATGGGATAACAAAAAAAGGTCATCCTAAGATGACCTTTTCAAATGATTCACTGAAATCAGCAATGCGATTAGAGCGTAATTAACGCATCGTTACGAATTACCGTCACACGTAGAATCTGGAGGATTTCTGTAAAGCCTTTTATGGCAAGGTATTTGTGTGTTTTCCAGAAAAATGAATTTTGATAGCCATTTTTTCTAAAAACTGTGTTGTCAGTATAGCATTTTCCAGAGAGTTAACTATTGTACTTCATTCGTTTATATCGCTTTTCCAGTGCCTCTTTGCCGCCTTCCATGATTTCACATACCTCCTGCCTAACAGATAGTTCTTGTAATCCACCCGCAGCAGCCAATGTAATATTTCCTTTATCCTCTAGTACGATGACTAATTCACTATCGCCATTCACAACAATATTTGGGTTGTGAGTAATAATTAAAAACTGACGCTTAGGTTTTATGTCATGCAACTTAGTTATCACCAGCTTGGAGATTAGTGCATTATCCAAGTCATCTTCTGGTTGATCAACGATGAGAGGCTCATCGCCATACGATAGCAAAAATGACAAAACTGTCGCAGCTTTTTGCCCTGCGGAACCTTGGCTTAGAGGTTTGAATCGACGCCCATCGTAAAACTCTACAGATAAGTTATCCTCTGGGAACCAACTCCAGAGCCTATCTAGGCTTGAGCTATCTAACTGCTCAATAACAGATGATAATCGTTTGCCAATAGTGCAGTTAAGTATGTTTGTTTTTGACGTATGGTGGTTGAATACATCTAACTTGAATTGGTGTAAATGCTCGTAAGAAGATCCTACTTGCTTTTCTTCAGCTTCAGCCATTTTAGACTTTAATGCATACAGGATACCTTGTTGTTTGTCCTCATCCATTAAATCGCTGGCAAAGGCTCCATCAACACGATTAATCAGTTCGCGAAAAGATAGCTCCAAGTGTTCAGAATGCTGCAATTGACCAATTGTTATCTTGAGATCTCGATGTGGTGAGATGTATTGGTTAACAAATGCATCTCGTCGTTTGGTCAGCTCTTTTCTCCATTCAATAAGGCTCTGATAAGAGTTTTTGATTTGATCCCTTAGTGTGTTTAGCTGCTTATTGGCGGAATCTATCTCTTCTACCTTTCCATTTAGAGCAACACGCTCTTTTACCAATGAATTGTATTCAGACGGCTCTTTTATGCCTTGTTGCTGCATTGAGGTGACTAATTGAGAGTATTGGTTGTAGGCACCAGTACATAGTTGTGAAAGGTTGGACTTTTCTACAGCCTCGCCCAGCAAGGCTAATTCAGATGCGATTAAGCCGAGTTCTTGAGTTGCGCTGTGTTTCCAATCTTCAATCTTCCGAGCCGTTTGCTGGAGAGAGTTAGCTATCATTGGATCATTTGTGACTTCGTTACTAATGCCTCCACTTATCTGGCCAGTGGAAGTTTGAATGCTATTTGTTATGGTCGTAATCTCACTATTCATGAGATTGAGAGCATTCAAGACGTAGTTTTTTTGATGGTATAAATTATTGTAGTTTTGCAGTATTTGTGCGTGACCAGATGCCTCTATATGTGCGATTTTAGCATTAACGTCTGCTAGCTGACCTTTTATAGTATTCAGACTAGAAACTTTATTGATTAAGCCTAGTTCAGATGCACGAAGCTGAATGAATTGATTTTTTAACTCATCCCAATGTGTTTGCCATGCTTGTATGCTTACTTCTGGCGAGTTATCGATGATCGCTAGTAGTGTGTTTGGGTCTTTAGCCATATCAAATATTTGTTTCTGGCTAAATATGCTGACTGGGAATCGGGTTTGAATGTCACCCAACTCAGGAACCCATTGCTCATTGTCTTTTCGATGAATGGTGGCTTGTTGTTGTGTCTGATCCCAAGAGATTCTGTAATCAATATTGTTCTTCGCAACAACACACTGGATCTGGCTGTTGTTTAATAGAACACCATAATCATTTCGATTTTGGGCAACTCTGAAGAACCTTTCAAAATTACGCCTAATCTCATTTGACTCATCGAGTTGAAGAATATCTCCTGTCTTGTGTAGAGCGATACGAATGAACTCCGCTAAAGTCGATTTGCCACTACCACGAGAACCTACAATTGAGTTGAGCCAAGGGTTTAGCTTGACACTAAATGGCTTACCTCTGCCACAATATTTTGTATCACTCACTGTCAGTTCTTTCAAATATGTCGACGGAAGAGTATTAGGTGTAAATTCTTCATCGGATCGCCTAATGCACGTATTCCCATCTAGCAAGGCAAGTTTAAGACCGTCTATAGTTGGAGAGGACATTTTGACCCATGTGTATGCTCTTCCATTCTCGTTTGGGGCATGGGAGTCGGAACCAATGATTTGTGGTAATGATAATCCAGTAGCTCTGAAGGTCGACATTTGTGGTTTATCAGGGAATACAACTTCTACTGCATCCGCTGCTTTGCAGACTCGCAATACAGATTTACTTCCTAATTTACATACACCTGATCCTTCAAGTTCAATATGCGCAGGAATAGCAACACCATTTAGATTCTCAGTTATGGCTTTTACGACGTGCTCTGGGCTTTGACTTCCATCGGTATCGCTATCACCATAAGTTCCTGTGTATCCGGCAGCTCCGATTGCTGTTGCGACATGTTGAGCATCCACAGAGGGGTCAAAGATAGCAAGGACATGTACGTTGCCTTGTGTACTTATTTCGACTCCAGGGAATAGATGTATGGTATGGCCTTCCGTTCTTAACTGTTGAGCTTCTTGTTGTAGACAATCTATCCACCCTGAAGTGTTATGATCGGTTACGGCTATACATTCAATTCCATGTTCAATATGACCTAGTAACCAATCTCTCGGAGAAATATCTTTCTGTTTATAGTCTAGTGATGCAGGGGAATGAGCGTGAAAGTCAAACTTCCACCATCTGGATCCAACAATATTATTCATGGTCTTGTACGCTATTATGGAGAATGGTTTCATTATCCTTACGGAAATGTATTATTCAATTTAATTCACATGACGGCCATCAATATCTTAGTAAATACATGTAAGTTGTTAGCGCTTTCTATGGCTTCGAAATTGAGGTGGTGTCGAAACCATAGAAGATTGACGTTCATTCGAGTTGAGGATGCAAAAAGGGTTAATCCATCGGTGTAATAGAGGTGACCTTACTCCGCTTGAAATTTGCTAATTCTTCTCGCAATTTGGCATTCTCAAACTCCAACTCTTCCTTGTCACTCAGAGCTTTTACGAGTTTATCATTCAGATGATGCTGAGCTGCTGCAAAGTCTGCTAGTTGCTGCTTAACAGCCTCATACTTATCTTTGTAGTTTTGCTTGATGCGCTTTTGCTCACTGAGCTTGGTGCGTACTGATTGAATTTCAGGTTGAACATATTCTCCTTTGGCTTCGGCAATATCGGCTTTGACCTGTTTTACCTTCTGAACGAAATCGGGGTAGTAATAGCCGCTACCGTTACCTAAGTTCGCTTCTTCCTCCACCGCTCTTACGCTAAGCTTTCGCGTGGTGGGAATACGCTTGGGCTTGCCTTGTTTTATACGTTCTAGTGCAGCCTCTAATGCTAATTGTGTATTTTCGCTCTTACTCATAAGTTGGCCACCTTTAAGTCAGGTTCAAAAGGGGTAAAGGACATATCAAAGTCAGCCATGACTTTCTCTGCGGCTCTTACTTGAGTGACATAGTGGCTATGTTCACTTACCGAAATTTCTTCGCCAGATACCATGTAAGCAACTAGACTGCGGTGCTTTTTCTGCCACCACTTAGCCTGTTGCTCGTCAATGATGCTACTACCAGAGGCGCAGCCCACACAGAATTGGGGAGTGACCACACCGTCCATATCGCAGTCATAACCAGATTTGCAATAGCTGTGCATTGAGCCATGCAATGTCAACTTACCATTTTTTACGGCCTTGTATATCACATCCCAAGAACTGTAGATGGTAGGGACATCCCCTCGCATTTTCATGATCGATTTGCCATGAGTACCTGATAGGGTTTCATCTGAGTGCCATTGTTTAAATATCTTGTTAGCGGTGGTTTCTGCGTTAATATCGTCAAGCATCGCCTTAAACTTGTCATCTACGATAAGATTTCGATAACTCGCTAACTTTCCACCATTTGTATACCACTCTGTCATTGCAAGATGGAGATGTTTAAATTGTTGTTTAAGGGCAACCAGTGTGCCAAAGCGGTTTTTAATGCAATAGAATGCTAAAGAGCGTCTAAATTGGTGGGTAGTCATGCACCAAGGCTGACCAACCTGTATCGTCTTTTTAATTTTCTCATGAGATTGAGGGTTGGAATCAAGGCAGTCTTGATAGTCTTCCTCTGTCACAATGAAATTAAATTGCTCACAAAAGCGTTGAAGGCGTCGATTCCAATTCGTGATGAATATGGGTGATTTAGAGCGATACGTTTGATTAACCCAAAGGCTATTGTTGTACTTTTTATCTGGGTACATTACCTCTTGTCGCCACCGCTCAGTAAGTGTGGTCATGAGTTCAATAGCAGTCTTAGATGAACTGGCGGTTATCCACGTTTCTCTCTTCTCGCCGAGCTTAAAGGTATGTGATTGAAGCATGTGGTACTCACGCCCATCAAGGGTGTCCGTGTAATAACTATTGGGAGTCAACTTATCCAACTCTGAATCACGCATACCGCTAAACCCTCCACACACAATGTAATTAGCAGTGATTAGTTGTGCTAGATAACGCTGAAAATCACTCCCGTTTTTTAATGGAATACTTGATAATTTTTGTGCGAGAGGGGCAATAATGTCATGTGGCTTTCGGGGTTTATTGTTGTTGATTGATTGAGCGCGTTTCTGTGTATTTACCTGACCGTTAGTTAGTATAAAAAAAAATATCGAACCATTAGCGGCTTTTTCATCGACAATTCGTTTTCCTTCAAGGTAGTTCTCTTGCAACTCGTTCTCAACTTGAGCAATTAACTCTCTATGGGTATGTGCACCTTCAATCAATTCAATGGCTTTGCCATAGATGGCATTACATAAACGCTCAGGAATGGTAAGTGTTTGCTGCCCCTCCATTTGGTTTAACTTTTTAGATAAAGCAGTACTCTTTATAGTCTCAGAAAACTCATGGTTAACCTTGTGCCATGCTGTATCTTTAATAATTGCATTGATAGCGACAAAACACTGCTCTAATGAACTTTTAGCGAATTGCTTTTCAACCAAGTACGATTCAAAGCCAGTCCAATTTGATGGTTTTGAAAGAGCACGTATAGAGCCAAAGCCTTGTTTTTCTAAATGACGGTAAGCCACGTTCGCATCCTTGAGCCTTGAATACGTGCTAGAGAACTTCAAAGCCTTACGTTTTTGTGGGCTTTTATTGAATAACCATCCGTAGATGAAAATCTTTAATTCTCGCTGTAACTCTGGGCTGTTATCGAGTGCTTCAAAATTAAGGTTGTTCTTATTTTTTTTCCGAGAAAACGGAAAACAATTCCAATTACTATCCCCAAAGGTGGCAGTGACATTGCCAGAGCTATCTTTACAGACCACAACCTTATCAAGCTCATCAAAGCGGCCTTCGTGATAAAGCCTAACAATATCGACTTCTTGTACTTTATGCTGCTCTGGAAAGCTATCTAAATATAAATGTTCGATTGGCATTACACGCTCTCCTTCGGATTGTTAGGAATTAAGTGAAGAATCGATTCGGGTTCACCCCATGCGGGGTGAAGTCCATCATCATCCAGCTTTGATTCTGCTTGTTTTACTATTTTTGAATTGATATTGGGAAGAATTTTGGAGTCGATAAACACTATTATTTGCTCAAAATTCTTACGATAATGATGGGCATCCAAATGCAAGAACAGAGATTCCTCAATACACGCCTTAAACGATAGCAAGCACCAAATATCTACAACGGACTGAACGATAACTTGATGAGGGCAGCCAAAGCACTCTAATAAATCCGCACAAGCTAATTTTTCTCCCTCTTTGGCTAACCTTTGCTTTTGTGCCTTTCTGGTAAACTTCACCGACTTACTTCCGAAAGGGTCTCTGCAACTCCCACCGTTTGATGTTCGACTAAGGTTTGGTAACTTAATGGCATTCTCTTTTTCAATGATAAGCACATAAATACCAAGATTTTCTTTTGCTTCCTTGGGTGATACACCGTTTTTTATTTGCTCTTCACGAATGGCGAAAGTGTCTTGCAGCATCCCATTATTGCTGTGCTTATTGCCTTCGCTGTAATGCTTTTTTCGAACATTGGACGTATTTCCAAGCATGATGTCATTAGCTATTTCACCTTGATGGTACGCCGTTAATTGAGCGCCTGTTTCACGAAATCGGCTTACCACAGGGCGCAGTCTTCGTCCTGTTTGGTCGGTGAAGGTAAAGTGTTTTTCTACCCACAAATGAAGGAAGGCTTGCAGGGTTGCCCCTTTGATGGATTGCACTTCTTTTGAGGCAATCGTTTGCAGAAGTAGGGCATCACTTTCATCAGAAATTAATCGTGAAGCTTCAAGTAACTTATCAAAAAAATCCATCGAATACTTTGGTATTTCAAGTTCGTGCTCACCCATTTCAACACGAATAGTTTTGAAAGCTCTACGCTTAAAGGCTGGCATCGTATACCACACTTCACCTAGTGTTGTTGAAGCATTCTCGGGCTGTTTTAACTTGAACAGGTCACTTGTGTTTGCATAGGTGTAATACGCCATTAGGAACGTGGCAGCTGCCATCATTTTTGAGATTGCGCCGCATAATGGATATTCATTTCCTTTCCAGTTAAAGGTCATGGTAGGTGAGCTTTTATACGCCTGCATATGCTTTTCAGGGGACGTAACAAACTGTTGATGCGTTTGCTTAAATAGCGCCCTTAAAAAAGGAAGAATTTGTTTTAAATCGCTTCGGGTGTAAGCCTCAAAAGACTCAGCATCACTTTTATCTCGCACAACGATATTGTCGAAATACGAGCGAGGTAAGTCTAAATAAAGAGTGAAAGTAGCCACGATAGAAGCATGAACTTGCGCATAGGTTACGCTTTTGACTTGCCCTAACATGACACGCTCATTTTGATAATTCATATAGTTCTCAATCGATGATTGAGAAAAGGCTTCGTCAGTTTTCTTGTCACACCACTGAAGATATTGAACTACTCTATGAAAGTGGGTATAGAGAGTTGAATGGCTCCCCCCTTCTTTGATAATTTCATCAAATCGAGCCTTCATTTGAAGAATGAAGGCTTCTCTATCCGCACCTTCAAATTGTTGGCCTTGCTGCAAAGCTTTGGTAGATGGAGCGTGTTTAAATAACAAGCGATTAAAATCCACTCGGGCATTACCATTTACATTCAATTCAATGCATAGGTCGGGATTCCAATTATGAAGGTGCGTGATGTTACTCATTCTCTGCCTCCAAAGCTTCGTGCATTATGCTATCAAGGATGCCGAACTTGACCTTGAAGGCGTCCTTGCGCTGTAAGAATTTCACATACTTCATGGTGGTGCTTTCATCTTTATGCCCCATCCAGCCCATCAGAAGCTCCATACAGTCGACAACGGGCAATTTAGCCTCTAGCAGGTCACTGAGGCGATAGGTGCCATAGGTGGCACGTAAATCATGGAAGCGATGGGTAAATGAAGGCTCGGCCTTTTTTATTTCCGCCCTGAACTCAACCCACCGAGCTTCAATGGACTTCCCTGTAGCAGGGTTACCTTGCTGGCTAACAAAGAGTGGTTCGTGACGTTCACAGCGCTCCAGTATTTCAATAGTCTTCTGGGCGAAAGGAGGGACGTCGCTATCCAACTGCTCAATTTTCTCACTCATCTTGGCGACACGCTTCAGGCGGCGCTCTGAAGTTCGATATTCATTCAATGAATGAAGTAAATCCGATGAAATCTCCACAGCCCGAGTTTTTAGGAGCTTGGTTTGCACCCCTGTGGAGCGGGGGCATAACAGAATCTCTAAACGATGCTCGCTTTCAGCAAGCGGGGTTGCAGTGTCTAGCGCATCTAGCGTTAGAGTTGCCACTTCTTCAACTCGCATTCCTGTATCAATCGCAAGCAAGGCTTGTAAGCGCAGCTCTTCAGATGTTTGCAGGAGATGTTGAGTCAAAATGCTCAGGGCATCACGGCTTAACGGGGATAGCGGTCTGATGTTTTTGCTATCCGCATCCCTTGGTACTTTTATGCGTAAATCACTGGTTTCAACGATGAAGGTTGGGGATATATGGGAAAGCATCCCATTGTTTTCAACAGAGACAAACTCCATTTTGAATGGGGCTTCCTTCTCGTTTTTTATGCATAGATAACCATCGTGCATCAACCATTTATAGTAGTTGACGATTTGGTTCATACGAACACTGGCTGTGCTATGTGCAAGCTCGCCTTGCTTTATTTTCTTGAGTAGGTGGGAGCGGAACAAGTAAGTTGGTTTGAGCCGTTTGACTGGCGGGAATTTATCCCAACTCAACTCCTTATCCTCAAGAAATTGGTAGTAGGCACGCAAAGCCTGCGCGCAAGGGGATAAATCTTCTGCTTTCTTTATGGCCTTAAGATAAAGCAGGTAGCTATTGGCTTCGTGATTGAATACACCATCTTGTGAAAAGAGGGTTGGCAGCGAACCGATATTGTCATTGGAAGGGAGGCAATGGAATGTACCATTATCCAGTTTTTGTAGCTCAGTCTCTTTGAAAACATCGCTGGAGTGTACAAGGTATGTCATAAATCATCCTGAAAAATATCACTGTCCATGCATCCAGTATGGACAGTGATTGGTTATTTTCCAGATTTACTTACGTGTGTAAGAAGCTTTTCCTACACTAACCCCTCATGGTAACGAACTCTTCAGAGCCCGTTGGGTGGATAGCCACAACAGAGTCGAAGTCTGCTTTGGTTGCGCCCATCTTCATTGCTACGCCGAAGCCTTGGATCATTTCATCTACCGTGAAACCGATGCCGTGTAGGCCAACAACCGTTTCTTCTTCGCCCGCACATACAAGCTTCATCTTACATGGTTGACGGTGCTTAGTAACAGCGGTGTACATCGCAGTAAAGCCAGATGTGTAGACTTTGATGTTGTCTTTGCCGTACTTCTCTTCTGCTTCTTGCGTTGTAAGACCGATAGTGCCGATTGGTGGGTGGCTAAATACCACAGTTGGTACCAAATCGTAGTCCATCTTCGCGTTTGGTTTGTTGTTGAACAAACGCTCAGAAAGTTGACGACCCGCTTTCACTGCTACTGGCGTTAGCTCGATACCGCCTTCCATGATGTCACCCACACAGTAGATGCCTTTCACGTTGGTTTCTTGGTATTCGTCTACCTTGATGTAGCCTTTTTCGTTCGTTGCCACACCGGTTGACGCTAGGTTGATTGCGTCTGTCGCAGGGTGACGACCGATTGCCCAAATCAGTTGGTCAACGTTTTGGCTTTCACCGTTTTCTAGGTGCAGAGTTAGGCTGCCATCGGCTTCTTTTACCACTTCTTTTGGTACAGAGTGGGTGTGCAGTTTTGGACCTTCTGCGTCCATCACTTCAACCAACGTATCGATGATCATTGGATCGAAGCTACGCAGTGGTGACTCTTTACGTACGAACAGGTGCGTTTCTGTACCTAGCGCGTGCAGTACGCCAGCAATTTCAACTGCGATGTAGCCTGCGCCCACAACCGCAACGCGTTTTGGTTGCTCTGCTAGGTCGAAGAAGCCGTTTGAATCGATGCCGTATTCAGCGCCTGGAATGTTTGGAATAGTAGGACGACCACCAACCGCGATCAGGATGTGATCTGCTGTGTAGTGTTCACCGTTTACTTCGACAGTTTTTTCGTCAACAAACTTAGCAAAGCCTTTAATCACGTTTACTTTGTTGTTGCCAAGAACGCGATCGTAAGATTGGTGAATACGACCAATGTACGCCTGACGGCTCTCAACTAGTTTGCTCCAGTTGAAACCTTTCACGTCGACATCAAAACCGTAATCTTCTGCGTACAGGTTCATTGCTTCTGCGATTTGCGCGCCATGCCACATCACTTTTTTCGGTACACAACCTACGTTGACACAGGTACCGCCAAGGTCTTGAGCTTCGATTAGCGCAACTTTCGCGCCGTACATCGCCGCACGGTTTGCAGATGCGATGCCGCCACTGCCGCCACCGATACAGATATAGTCAAAATGAGTCGCCATTACTTTCTCCAAGAGCTTATAAATTTTATCTGGTACATAGATAGATTGGGATGACCTTGTCCGAACTCAATGCCACCGTTATCCCACTATCATAAATCGAATTCGACTAATTCCTAAATGGGAAAAAGCGACAATACTTATGACAAATAGCGATGAGAGGCACAAAAAGAAGAATAAGCACGATTGGAGGGAGAAGGTGAGAGCATAAAAAAGCGCAACGAGAATATCGTTGCGCTTGAAGATAGCAGTACTGAAGTGCTTACTCTGGCACAATCCAGTCCACTTTCCAGTGGCCAGTTGCTGGTGCGATCGCGTCTTGCAGGAATGGCAGAATCTCTTTCATCTGGCTTTCCAGTTTCCATGGCGGGTTAATCACAATCATGCCGGATGCCGTCATGCCGCGCTCGTTGGTATCTGGTGCAACACCTAACTCGATTTGCAGAATTTTACGAATGCCCAGTGCTTCCAAGCCTTCGATCATATCTTCGATGTCGTGGCGGTTTACCACTGGGTACCAAATCGCGTAGATACCGGTTGCCCAACGTTTATGGCTCTGATGAATCGCTCGCACCACATCGCGGTACTCTTTCGCGAGTTCGTATGGTGGGTCAATCAGCACCAAACCACGACGCTCTTGTGGCGGTAAGCTTGCTTTGAGGCGTTGGAATCCGTCTTCTTTGAAGATGCTCACTTGGCGATCACGATGGAATTCTTGCTCTAACAATGGGTGATCGGCCGGGTGCAACTCGGTCAGCACCATACGATCTTGTGGGCGGATTTGCGCGCGCGCTACACGTGGTGAGCCTGGGTAGTAACGCAGCTTCTCGCCATTGTTGAGCACTTTAATGGCATCGATGTAGCTTTTGATGTCTTCAGGAATGCTTGGGTTATCCCAAATACGTGCGATGCCTTGTTTGTATTCGCCCGTTTTTTCAGACCATTCGTGAGTCAGATCGTAACGGCCCACACCCGAGTGGGTATCGTGATAAACGAATGGCTTATCTTTTTGTTTCAGCGCATCAAGAATGAGGCTTTGAACGATGTGTTTGACCACGTCGGCATGGTTGCCAGCGTGGAAGCTGTGGCGGTAACTTAACAAATTAAACTCTCGAAACACTCTTTGGCTGAGTGTGGTCTGTGATTTTCACTCTATGGCGGTATTATACTCAAGTAACTTAAAGATGTAGAACTTCCAATCAAATCTGTTCCTCTGATAAGGGGACGCTATTGAAATTTCTTTAAGTCACCCACACTTACTATTGGTAATCGAATTGAACTAGGTGAGTTTCTCGCACTCAAAAGGGTGTGAAATCTCATTTAGGTATAACAAGACTCAAGGACAGAGTAGCGCTGGTTGACTATATGATGGTCATCGCGGCATAGAGAAAGGGAACGGAGCTCCCCCAATCCATGTTGCTGGCTCGTCTGTACATTGAGTTGGCCTATCTACACAAAATAGACAGGCAATCACAGAGTCAAAACACAAAAGGAATTATTCATGTCTAATCCTCTTCTGACGTTTACGGACCTACCTCCGTTTTCTCAAATTAAACCAGAACACATCAAGCCTGCCGTTGAGCAAGCGATTGCTGACTGCCGAGCAAAAATCGATGAAGTTCTACAAGACAACGCTCACCCAACTTGGGACAGTGTGATTGCGCCAATTGAAGAAGCGGATGACCGCTTAAGCCGCATCTGGTCGCCAGTGGGTCACATGAACTCGGTAGTGAACAGCGAAGAGCTACGTGAAGCTTACGAAAGTTGCCTACCAATTTTGTCAGAGTACGGCACTTGGGTTGGTCAGCATAAAGGGTTATACGAAGCGTACAAAACCATCAAAGCGAGCGAAGAATTTGCAACGTTAACTCGCGCACAGCAGAAAACCATCACTGATGCACTGCGTGATTTCGAGTTATCAGGCATTGGTTTGCCATCCGATGAGCAGCACCGTTACGGCGAGATCAGCAAACGTATGTCTGAGCTGAGCTCTAAATTCTCTAACAATGTGCTGGATGCCACCATGGGTTGGACCAAGCACATCACAGACGAGAAAGACCTAGCAGGTATGCCAGAATCGGCGCTGGCAGCAGCGAAAGCTGCCGCAGAAGCAAAAGAGTTAGATGGTTACCTCATTACGCTAGATATCCCATCTTACCTACCTGTCATGACGTACTGCGATAACCAAGAGTTGCGTAAAGAAGTGTACGAAGCGTACGTGACGCGCGCTTCTGATCGAGGTCCAAATGCAGGCAAATGGGATAACTCAGAAATCATTACTGAGCAGCTAAAACTGCGCCATGAAATTTCACGTATGCTAGGTTTCAATACTTACAGTGAAAAGTCGTTAGCAACAAAGATGGCTGAAACGCCGGATCAAGTGCTGGGCTTCCTGAATGACCTAGCGACACGAGCGAAACCGCAAGGTGAACGTGAAGTCGAAGAGTTACGTCAGTTTGCGAAAAGTGAGTTTGGTGTTGAAGAGCTGAACGTTTGGGATATCGCTTACTACAGCGAGAAACAAAAGCAGCACCTGTTCCAAATTTCGGATGAAGAACTGCGCCCATACTTCCCAGAGTCAAAAGTCGTGAGCGGTCTGTTTGAAGTGCTAAACCGCGTGTTTGGCATGACCGTTACTGAGCGCGAAGGCGTAGACACTTGGCATGAGTCCGTGCGCTTTTTCGATATCTTTGATGCTGAAGGCACACTCCGTGGCAGCTTCTACCTAGATCTCTACGCTCGTGAACACAAACGTGGCGGCGCGTGGATGGATGATTGTCGTGGTCGTCGCGTTACGCTATCTGGCGAGCTGCAAACGCCGGTTGCGTATCTAACGTGTAACTTCAACCGTCCAGTGGGCGACAAACCAGCACTGTTCACGCACGATGAAGTCGTGACGTTATTTCATGAATTTGGTCATGGAATCCACCACATGTTGACGCAAGTTGATACAGGTGCTGTTTCAGGTATTAATGGCGTGCCTTGGGATGCGGTTGAGCTACCAAGTCAGTTCCTAGAAAACTGGTGTTGGGAAGAGGACGCGCTGGCGTTCATTTCTGGTCACTATGAGACAGGTGAGCCGCTACCGAAAGCGATGCTAGACAAAATGCTCGCAGCGAAAAACTTCCAATCTGCGATGGGTATTTTGCGTCAGCTAGAATTCGGCTTGTTCGATTTCACGCTTCACACTGAATATGACCCAGAAGTGGGTGCGCGTGTACTGGAAACTCTGGCGAAAGTGAAAGAGAAAGTCGCGGTAGTTCCTGCGGTTGAGTGGGCGCGTTTCTCACACAGCTTCGGCCATATTTTTGCTGGTGGCTACAGTGCGGGTTACTACAGCTACCTATGGGCTGAAGTGCTGTCGTCAGACGCGTATTCTCGCTTTGAAGAAGAAGGCATCTTCAACAAAGAGACGGGCCTAAGCTTCCTGAACAACATTCTAGAAATGGGGGGCAGTGAAGAGCCAATGGAGCTGTTTAAGCGCTTCCGTGGCCGCGAGCCACAAATCGATGCACTGTTGCGCCACTCGGGTATTGCGGCGTAAATTGAGCAAAAAACATCAAGGCCAACCGTTCGGTTGGCCTTTTTTGTACAGTTTTTATAAAAAATTTTACGGATTTACGTTTCGGTTGATCGGGTTCTGCAACGATATCAATGTCTCCGTGGACTGAACCTCATCAATGGCTTGCAGCTTGTCGATCAGTACAAATTGCAGCTCTTCAATCGATTTGCACATCAATTTGACGAATATGTTATACGCGCCCGTGGTGTAGTAAGCTTCAACGACTTCGTCGAGCGCGTTGAGTTTTTCTAACGCGGAGTGGTAATCACGAGCTGCATTGAGGTTAATACCAATAAAGCAGCACACATCGTAGCCAAGCTTTTTGGTATTGATGATCACCTCCGTTCCTTCGATGATGTCCGCCGACTTCATCTTCTCGATACGCACATGGATAGTGGCAGGGCTGACATCGAACTGCTTTGCCATTTCTGCGTAGGGCGTTCTGGCGTCAGCCATCAGTGTTTTTAATATTGCGCGGTCAAGGTCGTCGAGTTTCGGCAGGCTCGCATTCATACTATGATTTCCGTTAGGGATAGAGTTTTACCTCCCTTTTATACTCATAGCGGATAGGATTCACAAGGTTTGGCAGGAGTAACTGCGGGTTAACTCCGAGCTATGGAGATAATGTGCAGCGTTTTCTGGTTATTGCCGCGCTATGTTGGAGCGCGTTTGCTACGGCCTCAGATCCGAAGGTGTTGGTCGTGCACTCCTATCATCAGGGTTTTTTCTGGACGGACTCCATACAGCGAGGCATCGAGCAACAGCTGGGCGATCGAGCGCTGGACATGCGTGTGCTCTATCTAGACTCGAAACGTAACCAGAGTGAGCAGTTTTTTGCACAACTAAAATCCTTATATCTTACGAAATTACGCAAAGAGCGATTTGATGCCATTTTAGTGAGCGATAACAATGCGCTTGAACTTATGCAGCGTTTAGCCCCAATTATCAAAGACACCCCAGTTATATTTAACGGCATTAATAACTACCACCCTTCTTTACATCGTTCTCTGAATGCAACCGGAGTTATGGAAGATGTCGATTTGGAAGCGAATCTCGCTCTTATTGAGCGCTTACATCCGAACTACACACAAGTTCTCATCGTCAGTGACCACTCGGTGACCGGTGAGGTGTTGCGTTATCAAATCGACAATTTTGTCCTCAAGTTCCCGCAATATCGAGACAAAATCGTACAACTTGTCCCAGACAGCATCATCGATCTAAAACAACAAGTCGCAAAACTGAGTTCCGATAAAGTCGTCTTGTTCTGGACCTATTACCGAGATAAACAAGGTATGGTTGGCAGCGAGCGTGACTGGGTTGGTGTCAACAAAGTCTCAAACGCGCCGCTGTTTATGGTGCATGACATTGGTTTGGGTCATGGCGCAGTTGGAGGGGTTATTCAAAGTGGTTATCGGCATGGTATTGAGAGCGCAGAGATGCTTGAGTTCGTTTTGGATAACCCTGATCAGCCTCTGCCTGCCGTGAAAAAAAGTGATTCTGAAATAAAGCTCGATTACCAAGCGGTAGCGCGTTGGGGATTGGGGGCTGAACAAGAGGTTTCTGCGGTATTTTTTAATAAGCCAATGAAGCTTTCTGAACGTTTTGCCAAGGAAATTCGCCTGTTTGGTAGCCTGTTTGTGGTGATGTCGGTGGTCATTTTGCTGATGGGTTATTATTTACAGCGGATGCGTCGCAGTGAGAGCGCTGCGCGAGAAAGCCAGGCTATTCTAGAATCGATTTTCGATCAGAGCATGCAGTATATGGGCATTTTGGATGCTAACGGTGTGCTTAAATCGGGCAACGATCACCTTCAATCCTTACTTTATCACCAAGGACTGCGTTTAGACCGACCACTTTGGTTTCACCCCAACTGGAGTGAAAAAGCACAAGCGTTGCTTGAGGAGTATTTCCATGCGCCTCACCATCAAGTGTCGACGTTTGAAGCTGAAATTTGGAGTAAAGAACACGGCGCATTGGTGTTAGAAGTTTCGCTCAAGCCTTTTTCTCAGCAAGTAGGGAATCATAAGCAATACTTGTTTGAAGCGCGCGATATTACCAGTCGTAAATTGATGGAGGACAAGCTCTACCAACGTGAGTCAACCCTACGCAACTATTACGAGCAGCAGCCCGTGATGATGGTGACGCTTGATAGTAATAACCGAATTCAAGAAGTGAATCGATTTGCTCAACTACTTCTTGGCTACAAACCGATGGACATGCTCGGACATCGCCTGAGGGAGTTCTATTTTGATGACAAAGTGCTGTTCCCTCGCCAAGTGTTATTGCAACCCAACCAGCAAGTGCATGGTGTTTGGCGACGTGAAGTCGAGTATCGTCATGCAAATGGTCATCGTGTTTGGGTGCGCGAGAATATTCGTCCGCTGAGTGAATCTGAGCAACTGCTGATTGTGGGCGAGGATATTACCGAAACCAAACTGCTCTCCGAGAAATTGGAATACCAAGCTCGCTATGACTTACTGACGGGGACTTACAACAGAAACCATTTTGAACTAGAGCTTAAGACCGCACTGTGCGAAGTGGACAGCCATCGTCGAGTCCACGCCATGCTGTACCTCGACTTAGATCAGCTAAAAGTCCTCAATGATACGGTTGGGCATGATGCAGGTGATGCGGCGATTCAATTCTGCGCCAGTATGCTGGAAGGCGTTCTGCCGTACAATTCCATCTTGGCTCGAATGGGAGGCGATGAGTTTGCGGTGTTACTCAAAGACTGTGACGAATATGGCGCCATCAATATTGCCAAACTGATCATCTCGACACTAAGCGAACACCTCTTTATTTGGGAAGACACACGCCTGTTCATCAGTTGCTCAATTGGTATCCGTATCATCGATCATACCGCTGATACGCCACAAATGGTGCACGCTCAAGCAGATTCTGCTTGTCACGCCGCTAAAGAGCAAGGCCGTAACCGCTATAATCTATTCAGCTTAGATAACGAAGAGTTGCAGCGTCGTCAGATGGAAATGCAGAGCGTCAATTTGGTGCATGAGGCATTGTCGAATCAACGTTTAGAACTGTTTGCTCAACCGATAAAAAGCTTACAAAAGCACGAGACTCAAATGTATTTTGAGATTTTGGTGCGTATTCGCAATGGGTACGGTGATTATGTTTCTCCTGCGCTGTTTATCCCTGCTTCCGAGCGCTACAACATTGCCCATTGGATTGATAAGCAGGTTATTACTCAAACGCTAGAGTGGTTTGAACAGCGTCCTGAGGTGATTGAACAGCTTGGTCGCTGTTCGATAAACCTTTCAGGTCAATCTATGGGGAATCAAGAGTTTATTGACTTCTTATTGGAGCGATTGGAAAGTTCGACTCTGCCGTGTGAAAAAATCTGCTTAGAAATCACCGAGACAGCGGCGATGAGCAATCTGGATCAAGCCATTGAGTTGTTTACCAAGCTAAAGTCTTTGGGTTGCATGATTGCATTGGATGATTTCGGATCTGGATTGTCTTCATTTGGTTACTTAAAGAAACTTCCTGTCGATATCGTGAAAATTGATGGTCTTTTCGTGCAAGATATCAACGTAAATGAAATGGACCGCGTGATGGTTCGTTCAATCAATGACTTGGCGAAGCAACTAGGTAAAGTGACGGTGGCGGAGTTTGTCGAAAATGACCAGGTTATGCAGCATTTGATAGACCTCGGTGTGGACTACGGTCAAGGCTACGGTATTGGTCATCCTAAGCCGCTTTCTGAGCTAGTGGAGCAACTGACGGTTGTATAACCTCTTCGTAGCAAGCTCAACCTAGCATTAATAGGTAACTTAGGTATACACTCAGCGCCAGTTACCTCGATTTTTATTGGAGCCTCCTTTTGCAACTGCAATTGATCTGTGAAAACCCGTCTCAACAATCTCATCTTGATGAACTCGCTGCGCGTTGGCAGCTTTCACACACTGACGATAGCGATTTTGCTTTGGTGCTAACCACCGAGCGTTTGGAGCTACGTAAAGTGGATGAGCCAAAGCTGGGTGCAATCTTTGTGGATTTGATTGGTGGTGCGGTCGGTCATCGTCGCAAGTTCGGTGGTGGTAAAGGCCAGGCAATTGCGAAAGCGGCGGGTTTGAACAAAGGGGCAACGCCAACCGTGTTAGATGGCACGGCAGGTCTTGGTCGTGATGCGTTTGTGCTCGCCTCGCTAGGTTGTAAAGTGCAGATGGTCGAGCGTCATCCAGTCGTAGCGGCTTTGTTAGATGATGGCTTGGATCGAGCGAAACAAGACCCAGAAATCGGCACCTGGGTATCTGAGCGCATGTCGCTAATCCATGCTTCTAGCCATGATGCGCTGGAACAATTGGCGCAAGATAAAGACTTTGTCCAGCCAGATGTGGTGTATCTTGACCCGATGTATCCGCACCCAGAAAATAAAAAGAAGTCGGCGCTCGTAAAAAAAGAAATGCGCGTTTTCCAATCGTTGGTTGGCGCCGATTTGGACGCCGATGGCCTACTAGAACCAGCCATGGCGTTAGCCACAAAGCGTGTAGTAGTTAAACGCCCAGACTATGCTAACTGGCTGAACGAGAAAAAACCGACCATGGCGATTGAAACGAAAAAAAATCGCTTCGATGTCTACGTTAAAGCATCGATGGCATAACTTCCTGACGGCTCAACTTTTCTTGTCACAGTATGGTGTATCGTGCTGTGACTCAGCTTCTCTTTCCTCGTCTCTATTGATAGTTTTCTCTTGCTAATTCCCTTCCCTGACTGTATATCTAACTAAGAATTATTATTATTTCACTTGTTGTGATGCGGTCGATAACTGGGAAGCTGGAGTAGTAGAATGGCTAAACGTTTATGTAAAATGAGTCGCAAACAGATCGCGGCAGAACTTGGTGATATCCATCGTTTAGTTGTCGCACCAAAATTCGTTTGTCGTTCTTGCGCACGCTCTTCATCGGCCAAAGATACCCTTTGTAAGCCAGCCGCAATTCCTCCACAAAAATGCCAAGACAAGCCATTGAGTGAGCAACAAGCATGTGGCTTATTGGTTGAAGCTCTGCCATCACAAGCGATTCCAGTGACCACTAAACAAAGCAACGAAAAAGCCGCGATTGTGAAGCGTGTTGTTGAGCGTGTGAAAGAGAAAAAACAAGCCGAAAAATCTCTGGAGCCAGTAAGAGCCGACGCACCAGTATGGTTTGATTTAGCGGATAAAAAATCGCTCAAGAAAGCGAAAAAAGCACTGAAAAAGCACTATAAGCAGCAAAAGAAGTTACTAAAAGTGGCGAAAAAACAACAAAAGTTACTTAAGCGTCAGCGCAAGCTTGAAGCGCGCAATGCGAAACTAGAAGTGTTGCTGCCAACGTCGCCCAAGGCGTTGATGAGCGCAAGCTCGCAAGTCAAAGTGCATTAATCTAATCCAAAAAAACGCTCTCCAGTTGGAGAGCGTTTTTTATTGTCGGTATGTGTGTTGGGAGCGGTCGCTTTACTTCTTGGCGTAGCTCATTTCGACGCGCTTTTTCACCCAGGTTTCGTTAATCCATAGGGATAGCATGATGATCGCACCGCCAATGGCGAGTCGCATGACATCAACATCGCGGTTCCAAATCACAATGTTTACAATCAAGCCCGCCGGAACCAATGCATTGTTCATTACTGCCAGTGCCCCTGCGTTCACCATGGTCGCGCCTTTGTTCCAAGCAAAGTAACCAAAACCAGAAGCAATCAAACCAAGGTATGTCAGAATGCCCCATTGCGTTGTAGTGGTTGGTAATTTGTCTAGGTTACCCATGAGCGCGAAAGCCACGGTTGCTACACAAAGTGCACCTAAGTAGAAGTAGCCAAACACGGTGTGTTGTGGCAAATCGACGGGTTCACTCTCCATGATATATTTGTAGCCCACCTGACCGATGGCAAAGCAGAGGTTTGCTCCTTGTACGACCAAAAAGCCCAGTAGGAAATCTTCATTAATGCCTGCAAATTTAATCCAGGCGGCACCAAATACGGCTATTGCAGCGGTAACTAAGTACCAAGGTGAAAAGCGACCTTTCAAGAAGTCATAGATTAGCGTGACGTAAATGGGTGTGAATACGGTGAACAGCAATACTTCTGGCACGGAAAGGAGCAAAAAAGATTGGTAGTAGAAGCAATACATCAAGCCGAGCTGGAAGCCACCGACGGTCATCAGTTTCGCGATCAGGGGTTTGCTAACGCCACGGAATTTCAAAAAGGGAATGAAAACCAGGCTCGCCAGTGCCACGCGCATGAACACCGAGAACCAAGAATCAACCTGACCGGCGAGGTAAACGCCGATCAGGCTAAATGAGAATGCCCAAAGTAGGGTAACTGCGGATAGATAAGCCATGGATGAGAATCTTTATCAACAACAAATGTGCCCGCAGTCTAACCAAGTTTTATCGCTGCGCCAATCAGTCTTTTAGCGGTACGACCAGCATATCGACTGGTGAGCAGTTAATCAGCTGTCGAGTCGAAGATAGAATCTTGCTCCAGAAATCTTGGTGATGACCACAAACCACCAAATCGATACTGTAGTCTTGAATGGTATCGCACAGCTCATTACTCAAATCGCCACTACCGACTAAAGTATGGGCAATTGGGTATTGCGCATATTCAGCGAAGTTTGCCAATTGTGTGCGCGATGCTTCCATTGCTTGATGTTGCGCTTCTGCCATATTGATATCGATAAGCCCGGTGTAGAGTTCTGCGTAGTTCACGTCGATGTGAATAAAAGAGACTTTCGCATCCAGAGGTTTAGCCAGTGATACGGCTTTCTTAATCAACACTTTACTGTCGTCTGAAAGGTCGACTGCCACAAGTATGTGTTTGTAACTCATATTGCTATCTCCTTGTAAGGTCATAGTTTTAGATTAGCACCAACCCCAAAAAAAATTTGCTGAAGTGATCTCATATCGGTGCCGTAGGTACAAAGTCTTGTCTCAGTAATCATGTTATAGTGGCGTTATACCCAAGTGACTTTGATATGCTGAAATAAGCGTAGTGTTACTGACTAGAGTTGAAGTGAAACTTCGCCGTGTCTGCCGGACCAAGCTATTCTCGCAGCGTCACTTATTTCGAGGTTACTTGGGTATATTGCATGCACAATAATAGGAGTTAACATGCTGTCTCAAACTATGGTCGAACAATTGAATGAGCAAATTAACCTAGAATTTTTCTCATCCAATCTATACTTACAAATGAGTGCTTGGTGTGAAGACAAAGGTTTTGAAGGTGCGGCTGAATTTTTACGCGCTCACGCCGTAGAAGAAATGGAGCACATGCAACGCCTATTCACTTACGTGAGTGAAACTGGCTCAATGCCAATCTTAGGCGCTATTGATGCGCCAAAGCATGACTTTGCGAGCCTAGGTGACGTTTTCCGCGAGACATTTGAACATGAGCAAATGATCACGGAAAAAATCAACAAACTGGCGCACGTTGCATTTACTAGCCAAGACTACTCAACGTTTAACTTCCTACAGTGGTACGTGTCAGAACAGCACGAAGAAGAGAAGTTGTTTAAAGGGATTTTAGATAAGATCGAACTGGTAGGTGAAGACGGTAAAGCGTTGTTCTTCATTGACAAAGATCTAGCACAAATGGCGAAAGAAGGTTCATCTTCAATCATGGATGCTCCAGCTGCGTAAACGCGTTTTGGGACGTTGTAAGTAGCGGGTAAAGACGAAGTGTTGATCGTCTTTTTCTCTTGAGCATTGTTGAAGATGTAGGGAGGAAAAGATGATCAGTGGAGACACAATCTTATTTGCGCTAATGGTGGTAACTGGAGTTAATATGGTCCGGTATCTCACCGCTCTTCGTTCTCTAATTTATATCATGCGTGAAGCGCATCCGCTGTTATATCAGCAAGTTGATGGTAATGGTTTTTTTACTACTCATGGAAATGTCACCAAGCAGGTGAGGTTGTATCACTACATTAAAAGTAAAGAATATCATCATCACCACGATGAAATTTTTACTGGTAAGTGTGAAAGAGTGCGTGAATTGTTTGTTCTATCGACTGCGTTGCTCGGCGTGACGCTACTTGCGGCCTTCATTCTCTAAGAGTCAATAATCTAGATAGTTGTTCTGTCTGAGATTTTGCGGACATACAGAGCGCTTAGAGTTTAAGCGCTTTTCCCTTTCGGTATTTGTCGGTAGAATGTCGCGCCTAGAAAGCAAGGATGTGCAATGTGCACATCCTTTTTTATTTTGATTCGATACCAATCAGTCTAAGAGCTACCGATGAGTAAGAAATTTGATGTTGTTGTAATTGGCGCAGGCGCAGCAGGTTTAATGTGTGCTGCAGAAGCAGGCAAGCGAGGCCGCCGTGTTTTGGTGCTCGATCATGCTAAAAAGCCAGGACGTAAAATCCTTATCTCGGGCGGTGGTCGTTGTAACTTCACTAACTACGACGTTTCAGCTAATCACTATTTGTGTCAAAACCCGCACTTTGTTAAGTCGGCGCTCTCCCAATACACTAACTGGGATTTCATCTCGATGGTGTGTAAACATGGCATTGAGTTCGAAGAGCGTGATCACGGCCAGTTGTTTTGTGTCGATGCATTTACGGCCAAAGATATCGTGAAGATGTTGTTAGCTGAGTGTGACATGCCGAACATCGAGCAGCGTTACCAATGCGATGTTCATTCGATTGAAAAAATTGATGAAGGCTTTCGTTTGCATGCTGGTACTGAGATTGTCGAATGTGAGTCTTTAGTTATCGCAACAGGTGGCTTGTCGATGCCAAAACTGGGAGCGACACCATTTGGTTATAAAGTCGCGGAACAATTTGGTCTTCGAGTTATCCCAACCACGGCAGGTCTTGTACCATTTACTCTGCATAAAGAAGACAAAGAAGACTTTGCTGAGTTATCCGGTATCGCGGTACCTGCGGAAATTACGGCTGAAGATGGCACCATGTTCAAAGAAGCCCTGTTGTTCACACATCGTGGGTTATCTGGTCCAGCAGTGTTACAGATTTCTTCATTCTGGCGGGCCGGACAAAAGGTGTTGATCAATCTTGTGCCAAACGATGATGTTGCTGAGTTATTAGAACGCAGTCGTGAGAAGCATCCAAATCAGTCACTCAAGAATACGCTTGCCAAAGTGCTGCCTAAGCGTCTGGTTGAAGTCTTAATTGAACGTAAAGAGCTAGTCGATAAACCGCTAAAACAGTTCAATCAAAAGGAGCTTGCGGCGATTGTGGAGCGCCTAGAGCATTGGGATATCGCCCCGAATGGCACTGAAGGCTACCGAACTGCGGAAGTGACACTCGGCGGTGTCGATACTGATCACTTATCCTCGAAAACCATGGAATGCAAAGACATTAAAGGGCTTTATTTTATTGGTGAGGTGATGGATGTGACTGGTTGGCTAGGGGGCTACAATTTTCAGTGGTGCTGGTCGAGCGGCTTTGTTGCGGGGCAGTGGGTTTAATCAAACACCAAACGCAGCCTAACTGCATAAAAGATAAGATACAAAAAGAGCACTGAATAAAAGTCAGTGCTCTTTTTGTATTCCCATAGCGAGTTACTCGTCTTGATACTTTTCGAGTTTGTTATAGAGCGTTTTCACGCTAATGCCTAACTCCTGCGCTGATTCCGTTTTATTGCCTTGATTCTCTTCAAGGGTATTGAGAATGGCGGCTTTTTCTAGCTCTTCTAGCGAAACGCCCGCCGGAACAAGGTCTTCGATGCTGGTGCCTGTTTCCAATGGTGGTGTGTCGAAGATAAGGTGTTCATCTCGGATGGTGTCATCAGCCAAAATAAATGCACGCTCGATCGTGTGTTTGAGCTCACGGACATTACCTGGCCAGTCGTGTGCAGCGATTTTTTGGATCGCAGAGTCAAGAATCGTTTTGGTTTTTGCCTCATTGGCGTTGCGGTGCGCGATAAAGTGCTTGGCCAGACCGACGATATCACCGCCTCGTTCTCGCAGTGGCGGTATCGTTAATGGGAAATGCGATAAGCGGAAAAACAGATCTTCACGCAGGAACTGCTCCTCAATGGCGATTTTAGGATCACGGTTTGTAGCAGCAATGATGCGAGTATTAGCGATATGAACCGTATTACTGCCAACTGGGCGATACTCTCCGGTTTCTAGCACCCGTAATAGCTTCACTTGATGCTCGATAGGCATCTCGGTGATTTCATCTAAAAATAGGGTGCCGCCCTCTGCCTGCTTAAATACACCTTGGTGAGTTTTATTTGCTCCGGTAAAAGCGCCTTTCTCATGGCCAAACAGTTCACTATCAACCAATTCAGGGCTAATGGCACCACAGTTAATCGCTATAAAGGGCTGTTGTTTACGCTCACTCGCTAAGTGGATGGTCTGCGCCACCAGTTCTTTGCCTGATCCACTTTCACCGACAATAAGGACGTTGGCTTCTGTTTTAGCAACGCGCCTGATCATACGATAGAGCTGATGCATCGGAGAGGAAGAGCCGACCAAAAGACCAAATTGGTCAAGATCGCTGGTGGACACTTTACGCCCTTGATCTTGTTTGTGTTGATAGTACTGGCTGACTTCGCTCAGGGTGTCCGTCAGAATGGCAATATCAACGGGCTTTCTGTAGTGAAAAATAGCACCCAAGTTCATCAGCTTATCCAAGTTCTCGTTTGGAGCGCCTGAGCTAATGATGATCAAGTCCATATCGTAGATGTCTTCGATATTAGAAAGACGTTGATAATCTGCACTAGTAAAGTGGGCGACTTCAACAATCGCAACTTCCGGTTTGAGTTGTAGGAAATCTTCAATCCATTGGTCTGCGGCATCGATGTCATGCAGACGAAATTTGTTCAGTTCCTGGCAAGAAGCGATGGCATTTTTAAGTGATGGATCTTGTATTCTTAGAAACAGGCTTGGCATCGACATAGAAATGTCCTCTTTACTATGACAGAAACAATGTACGTGGATTATTCTCACTTCACAAGACAAAATATTGTCAGCATAGATTTAAGGATTTGTTCGGTATTTTTATGTTGTTAGCCCCTTTTTGATATATATCGGTGAGAGCCATCAGTAGATATTTCCTTTTGTTCAGATTTTTATTTTTAAAATAATAATTTTGCTATTAATTGATTCTGGAGAAATAGCCTTTCTGTTTTATCAGGTTATTTAGGCACAAGTGACGGAGGCTTTATCACCGATTAAAAATTACATTTTTTACGTGTAAATAATTCATGCTTATACTTTATTGCTCATCTCATTTTTACCTCTTTCCTTTATTAGTCACTTAAAAACAATGAGTTATAAAGTTGGCACATGGTTTGCTCCTAGGGAAGTGCAACGTCAATAAAGGAGAATTACCATGAATAACATCGCAGCTAAAATTGTACTTACGTCAGTTCTTGCTACTTCATCTACAGCAGTCTTAGCGAGTGATAAATGGGAAAAAGAATCCATGGACGCTTGGCTAGATGGTAAAGCTGAAACCACACTACTGCTAAACAGCAATCTCAACTCTTTTGATATCAATACCGATGTTGAGAATCAGGTCGTTACCCTTTCTGGTTCGGTAAACAATGATCTTGAAAAATCACTTGCCGAAGAGCTTGTTACTGGTCTTGATGGTGTGAAAAAAGTAAACAACGAATTGTCAGTAGTGAATGAAGGCAAGAAAGAAACTGATTCAGAAGCTTTAGCTACACTGACCGATTCTAAAATCACGACTATAGTTAAAACGCGCCTACTAATGGATACCAATGTGAGTGGTACGGATATTGATGTAACGACAGAACGCAAAACGGTAACGTTGGCAGGTAAAGTTAATTCAGATGCGGAGCATGATCTTGCAATTTCAATTGCAAATAACACCAATGACGTAAATAAGGTGATTGATAAGCTAGAAGTGGTTCAATAATAGCGAGCCGAGTGATTTAACCCACTTTTATTAGGAGGTAACACTATGGTTCGTTGGATGTTTATTTTTCTGGCACTGGCACTAATTTCTGCACTATTAGGCTTTACTGGTATTGCAGGAGCTGCTGCCTCTATCGCGCAAGTGATATTTTACCTATTCCTATTGTCATTAATTGTATCAATAGTGATTGTTCTGCTGGGAAGAAAAAACGTAAATAGATAGGAGATTCCATGCGACTTACGTCATTTATTTACCGTATCGCCGCAGTATTCGGTTTGGTGTTTGCGTTGGCAGCTTGTAGTGAAGAAGGGCCAATGGAACAGGCCGGCAAAAAGATAGATGAAGCCGCCGAAGAAACCCAAAATGCGATTGAAGATGAATGTGAAAACATTAAAGAAAACCTAAACGCTGAAGACCAAGACTGTTAGCCGAATCAGGTTAGGTTTTTTACGCATAGCTATGTAAGAGAGGGGCGGTCAATCACCGCCCTTCCTTTTGTCCCAATTGTTTACAATCAGATAAGGAGTCAAAGATGAAAAACATATTTGATGTACTGAAAGAGAGTCATGAAAAGCAGCGACTTTTACTCGATGCTCTGATGGAAACGTCTGGAGATTCCCCCGCTCGTGAAGAGTTTTATCATAACCTTAAAGAGGAACTCGAACAGCACGCAGCGGCAGAAGAGCGATTTTTCTACGCGCCTTTAATAGATAGCGATAAGACCATTGATCTCACTCGCCATGGCATCGCAGAGCATCATGAAATTGATAAAGTGATTGCACAGCTTGATGCAACCGATATGAGCTCGCCAGCGTGGCTCAACCTAATGAAAACCTTGCGTCACAAAGTGTTGCACCATCTTGAGGAAGAAGAGCAGCGTTTCTTCCAGTTAGCCGGTAAGGTAATGACCGATAAGCAGAAAATGAAACTAGCGGATGGTTATGTTGAAGAGATGGCAAGCTAGGTAGAGTGTTGGACCTTTTCGTGCCATTTCGGCACGGGAAGGCACTCAATCAAGGCGTTTACTCAAGTTCATGTATCCAAGCTCAATCCCCCGCGTATTCTAACTTCCACTAAAAAGTGCACTCGCTGAAGGCAAGGAGAGCGAATGTTTATCATCAAATATTATATTCTTGGCGCTCTGATCAGTTTATTGGCCGCTATCTATACGCCTCAAATTATCGTTAGTCTGCTGTTCTTGTGGATATCTCTTTCTTTAGCGTTGGTCAGCGTAGCCTACGTATTCGACATTCCCTCTATTTTTAGAAAAAACCAAGATGGCAAGATTGTCAGATGGATTCGCTGGGCATTCATCCCATTTTTATTGGGGGCTAAAGCATATAACGCCTGGGAAAGACGGCGTGATACAGTGCCTCCAATCCAAAAAGTCAGCGACAATTTATACCTATCTCGCCGTTTGTTTCAGAGTGACTTAGATTTTCTCGAATCCAATGAGATCTCTTGTATTGTCGATGTCACCGCAGAATTTGCAGGTCTTGAAAGTGCGATGACCGACAAGCAGTTTCATTACCTTTCGATTCCGGTACTCGACCACAAAGCCCCGACGCTAGAGCGTCTTCGCCATGCGATTAACTGGATTGATACTCAAATCTCGTGCTCGCGGGCCGTGGTTGTGCATTGTGCGTTAGGGCGTGGTCGTTCAGTGTTTGTTGTGGCGGCGTATTTACTGAGCAAAGACCCGTCACTGACGGTTGAATCCGTGATGAAAAAAATCAATGACGTACGTAGTACCGCGAGATTGAATAAATTACAGATTAGGACGTTACGAGCGATCAGTGAAAAAGGCGTACTGGGGCTGGATCAATCCACTTGGATGGTGGTTAACCCTGTTGCAGGTGGCGGCAAATGGGAGGAAAACGAACAGCACTTGATTCGTGAGCTAACCAAAAAATATCGCTTGAGTATTCATCAAACCACCACAAACCTCAGCGCCGAGCAGCTAACACAACAGGCAAAAGAAAGTGGAGCTAAGCAAATCATCGTAGCTGGTGGCGATGGCACAGTAACAGAGGTGGCTAGCCAATTGGTGGATACCGACCTAAAACTCGGTATTGTTCCGCTCGGAACTGCCAATGCGTTATGTCATGTGCTCTATGGCGTTGGCGTAAAATTCTCACCGGTCGAAAAAGCGTGTGAAGCGTTGCTTGGCGGACACTGCCAACGTATTGATACTGCGGACTGTAATCAGCGGCTTATTTTATTGGTCTTAGGCATTGGGCTAGAACAGAAAATGATCGAGCACGCTCAGCGAGAAGAGAAAAATGTTTTTGGACAACTCGCTTACCTCACCGGCTTTTTTAATGCTGTAGTGGCGGAAGAAACGCAAGCTTTAACCGTTTCGTTAGACGATCCAACTGAAGATGGAAACCACGACAATAATACACAAACGCTTGAAGTCCATAGTTTTGTCGTTGCGAATATCGCTCCATTTAGTACGTTGCTTGCCCAAGGTGGTGATGCGCCGCAGCCTGATGATGGCAAGCTGCATATCACATATTTAGATAACACCGAGTCTTTAGGCGGACGTCTTATCGCATTGTCGGATCTGACATTAACGAGCGTAGGCGCACAGGAAGAATCGACACATTTTCAATACGCGACGGCTCAGAGCGTCACTATTTCTGCGAATAAACCGATTGAGTATGTGATTGATGGTGAACTGTATTCTGATGAGCAACTGGCAATCAAGCTGCGTCCAAAGTCATTGAACGTATTTGTTCCAAGCCAGAGAGGTAAATCAGCTTCGCTTTAACACAGATAATCCGCGGATAACGCGCCATTTGCTTCGTATTCTACATGGCGCTTTTTCTGTGTTGTTTGATGATTTGGTGTGCGTCGTAAAAAGGCTATTAAGGTCGCTGCGTAGATGCAGCGGCTTTTTTTCTATCTGCACCTTTTACTAGGTTGATTGGGGATGTGGTTTAAACAAAGTGAAAGAAAGAAGGGCGAGTACAATTACTCACCCTGAGGTAAGTGCTTTTCAATTTCATCGTTTTCAACTTGTAAAGCAGCTAACCAATAAGAAACAAGTGCGGTTAAGTTGGTGTCGTCAATGGCTCTAAGCAGGGCTTTTAAATCATCTAACAGTAGTTTATTCATAAAATGCATTTCTTTGTAATTGCCTAACTCGGCAACGCCGTATTCGGTGGCATTTTCTGCAATGAATTGTTCACCATCTTGATCGAAAAACAGCTTCGCCATCTTTTTGATCATCACTTTTTCTATTTTCACGAATCGATATGCCGCTCTTGCGAGTGTCATGTGTGATTGCGGGTTAACGAGAGGCAAACACGTTTGGCGATGGTGTGTCATTTTTACGAGTAGCTCCCTTACTCGATTGTTATCCAATGTCATAGTGACCTCTTTATTTATGACTATTGTCGTGGGACATTTCTCGTGATGGTTATGTTAATGCGCCTGTGGGCTTGTCAGAAATGGCCAAAGCAAGTTGGCCATTTCTTTGATCAATACCGAGCTTTATTGCAAAGGCGACCACCAAGTTTTAGCTAATAAGGCTGATGCTGCTGAGTTTTTCTTTGCAGCTTTTTATATCGCTACGAACTTTCAGCAGAACCGAGTTATCCGCCTGCTCTGGGTGGGAAGTAATCAAATTCTCAATCTCTTTGAGTACCTTGCTTTCGACACCTTCAAGCTGTTCTAAATACATAGACTCTTTGTCAGAGGACACTTCCTTCATCACGTCGCTGTAGACCTCACGCGCCTTGATGGTGTAGGAAACCGGAGTGTCGTCGGCAGATTCTTCATTGTTACTTGCTAGAGAGTAGGGAGTGAGCTCAATGACTGCACGCTCACGTACTCTGAGCAGTTCTACCAACACATTATTCAAAGAAGTGTTGTCGATGTTCTCGATGGCCTTGTTGTAAATTTCATTTCCGCTTTCGATAAGCTCAATGATTGAGGCGATGTTTTCATTTTTCATATGCCACTCCTTATTTACTGGTGATAGGGGTGTTTGAGCGTATGGAATACAAACACGATGTTTCGTCTTCAGGTGCAGGTTGTATGCCAATGAATTTTAAGTCTTATTAATCAGTGACTTAATATCTTGTTTTGCAATAACTTGCTAACAGTCGGTAAGGCGCTAAGAAAAAATTACAAGAATGGCGGGGAAAGCCTGGAAAGAATTACACGTACAGATACGGCTTTTTATCGAAATAAAAATAAAATCAATAAAAAACAATAACTTAAAATTCTGGCATGGATATGGCTTTGTAGGGAGTAAGTGAGGTCAAACATTGTTTCACTTGATTCACTATTCAACTCATTAATGGAGGCTAGTTATGGCTACTACAAAAGAAAGCACAGTAAAACCTCAAGAGCAGTTAGAAGAAGCATATCACTTAGCGGAACAAGCCACGACGGAAGCCGTTGGCGCGATGAAAGACCAAGCCAAAGAGAAGCTGGATGTCGGTGCGCAGCAAGTTCAGCAGGCGACTAAGTCGGCAGAAAATGTAATCAAGGAGCGCCCATTGCTGAGCATAGGCTGCGCCTTCCTTGCTGGTTGGGCGGTTTCGAAGCTGATCAAATAATAGTGGTCACCAAGGATTAAGCCACACAACAGAAAGGCGAGGCTTCACATGAATAACTCAGGGCAAGTTACCAATCAGCAATCAGGCTCGGCGGCTTCAGACAGCGGCCGAGCCCCTGATGGGGCAGAAGAACAGGATATCCAACAAACCATTAATGGTTTGAGCAGCATTCTTGCGCAATTGGACCAACTGACGACATCGCTAAAAGCATGGTCAGGTTCAACGTTGGATTTGTTCCTCTTGGAGATGAAAGTTAACGTGTCCGCAGTGCGTCAGATTTTGCTGTGTACCGTTGTTTTTACCCTATTGTCGGTATTGTTCGTATTCAGTTTGTGCCTTGCCTCTGGGGTGGTGGCTTATCAGTTAACTGCCAACGTGTATGTTGCCGTGGGTGTATTTATCACATCATTAGGCTTGGCATTATTTGCTTTAGCCTGGTGGCAGAAGCGTTTAGTTGGATTTCTTGGATTCAAAAATACGACAGAACAATTACAGGAGGGGTGGGATGCGCTCGCTACAAAAGCTCAATCGAGCCATGCGGATCAAGCGGATGGAAGGTAAAGCGTCTCTAGAGCAATGCTGTTTGTCGATGGAAATGTTCACGTTTACCACCAAGAAGTTTGTGAGAGAAAACCCTTGGACGACATTAGGCATTAGTGCTGTCGTTGCCGTTACCGCAGCAAAAGCAGGTCGATTGTCTCGACTGACTTCTTCTATTTCGTCAATGGGGCTATTGGTTAGCAGCGTGTCTGATATTGCCGATTCGCTCACAAAGCCGGTCGCGGCAGCTTCTCTGGATGAGTCAGATGCGGAGCAAAATGGAAATGCAGCAACACAAGTAAGCAACGCTGCGACGACAGAGGGCGAACCACTCTAATAGCGGATTTCACCGCAAAATTTTCTTACCGATTCTGAGCTTATTATGACAGCGAAATTGAACATTCCTGCCAACACTGCGATTGGTGCAACGCTTCTCGTCCTGTTACTCGTCCCAGGGCTGTATTTTGCCAAGCCAATATTGTTACCTATTGTGCTTAGCACCTTTATTTCTCTGCTGTGCAGTCCTTTCATTAATTATCTTGAAGACAAAGGCTTACCACGTGCTATTACCGTCGTGTTGACGCTGTCATTCCTCGTTGGCGCTTCAATTATTGGTCTTGCCGCCATGTCGGAGCCCGCCAAGCAATGGTGGTCTGAGCTGCCCAGTATCGTGAAAAATGTGTCGCAAGAAGTAAGCGAAGTTACTAAAGCTTCGGCTGATCACCTTAATACTCCATTGAATATCGCCAACGATATGAGTATGGATGAGGTCGGGAACAACACCGTATTTTCTTTGGTAAAAACGCTCGCGACCACTACGCCGACGATTTTGACACAAGCGATGATCGTGCTGTTTATGGTTTACTTTATGCTCAATCATGGACGAAGCTTATTTCGAAAGTCAGTGTCTTACTTACATGGGTTCGCCAAACAGCGCCAAGCGATTGAGTTGGTCAAAGCGCTACAGAAAGACCTATCTCGATACATTGGCACCATCACTTTAGTGAATGCTGGGCTGGGGTTGAGTGTCGGGGCCGTGTTTTTTGTTCTAGGCCTTGAAGATCCATTTCTATGGGGCGCATTTGCAGGCGTGATGAATTTTGCGCCGTACCTCGGCCCTGTCATATCCATGGTGAGCTTTGGCTTTGTTGCTTATCTTCAGTTGGAGTCGGTCAGTTTTATGCTGACGGTGGTGTCTATCTATTTACTGCTCAATTTGATTGAAAGTCAGTTTGTTACACCAACACTATTGGGGAAAAGGTTTAACTTAAACCCGTTAGTGATTTTTGTTTGGCTTGTTTTTTGGGGCTGGCTTTGGGGCGGAATGGGACTATTGATCGGTGTGCCGTTACTGGTTTGTATCAATATTTTGGTTGATCGCCTAGAGCTATGCCAATCAACCCAAAATCAAGCAAAGCAAATCACCTCCGCGGACGTGGCACCGCGAGAGTGACTTGAGGGTCAAGCTGGTTCAACGAAACAGTTTTCCAGCGCTCACTGGCTGACTAAATAAATATCCCTGACCATAAATACAGCCTTTTTCGAATAAGTAATCGGCTTGTTCCCGAGTTTCTATCCCTTCCGCGACGACTTTCAACGACAGCGTTTTTCCCATGGCAATAATGGCATTCACAATCGCGTTGCTGTCGCTATTACTTGGGACATCACTGACAAATGAGCGGTCAATTTTCAGTTTGTTGATTGGCAAACCTTTCAAGTAAGACAAAGACGAATAGCCAGTTCCAAAGTCATCCAGAGAAATCTCAATACCCAGCTCTCGTAATTGATTTAACGATGCAATGGCTTGTTGAGGGTCGATCAGTAAAAAGCTCTCTGTGATCTCCAAATCTAACCGTTGGGCAGGGTATCCGGTGTTATCGAGGATAGTACTTAATCGCTGAATGAAATTTGACTGCTGAAGCTGCAACGCAGAAACATTGACGGCGATTTTGCCAAACTCGATGCCCTGGTCTAGCCAAGCATTACCTTGCAAACAAGCTTGTTGTAACACCCACTCACCAATGCTTTGAATCAGCCCTGTTTTTTCTGCAATTGGAATAAAGTCTGCTGGTGGTACAAGGCCAAACTCTGGATGCTGCCAGCGTAATAAAGCTTCCACGCCGACAATCGTATTTTGTTCCAAATTGTATTGCGGTTGGAATTCTAACCGGAGTTGTTGTTTTTCTATTGCTTGATGCAAAGCGGATTGAATGCGTACATGGGATACGGATTTATCGGTCAAATCCGGTGAGTAAAACGCGTAGCCGTTGCGTCCATTTTTCTTCGCTAAGTACATCGCGGTGTCTGCGTTTTTCAGTAAGGTTTCACTGTCTTGACCGTCTCTTGGGTACAAGGCAATACCAATACTGGTCGAGACACGAAGTGAGTCGTGATTTGCCAAGTCGAATGGTTGCTGGAATACGCTTAGAATATCGCCGACGGTTTCCAGTAAGGCAACATCACTATGGATGTCTGGCAAAATAATCACAAATTCATCGCCGCCAATGCGAGCCACATGCGCATTGAGGTGAAGCACATCTTGCAGACGAATCGCTAACTTAGACAGCAATTGGTCACCACAGAAATGGCCCATGCTATCGTTGATGTGTTTGAAATGGTCGATATCTAAGAATAGGGTGGCAAACGTCTGCTGGTTTTTGTGTCCGGTTTCGATGTGTTGCTCAAGTAAGCTGAGTAAATGGGTTCGATTAGGTAGATTGGTTAATGGATCGTAAAAAGCCATGCGTTGTAGCTTTTCTTCGTGTGCCTTACGCACAGAGATATCTTCAAACACACAAATGTAGTTAATAAGGTGGTTTTTGTCGTCCATTACGGCGCTAATGGTCGCTAATTGCGGATAAATACTGCCATCTTTCTTTCTGTTGATGAATTCGCCTTTCCATTGGCCTTTGTTTTCGAGTTGATGCCACAACTGTTGATAGAAACCTTGATCATGATGGCCTGAGCGCAGAATTCGTGGGTTTTTTCCTATCACCTCTTCAGAGCGGTAACCTGTAATTTGGGTAAAAGCCGTGTTTACATCAATGATGTTGGCATTGCGGTCTGTAATGACCATGCCTTCTTGCGAATTGTTGAAAATTTGGGACGCTAAGGAGAGCTGCGTTTCTACCATTTTTCGGCGGGTGATGTTACGTGTCATCCCCAGAATGCCGATTAAGTTTCCCGCATGATCACGGACAGGAGACTTAATGGTTTCTAGCCAAGTGGGGTTATTGTTTTCATCAATTTGACGGCATTCTTCAACAATATTTTGCGTGCCCGTGGCTACCACCAATTTATCGGCATCAATGAATTTTTCCGCACGTTCATGGCTAAACAGAGCAAAATCGTCTTTTCCAATGATTTCACTGTTGGTTTTTTGCCACGCATTTTCTACGCTTCGGTTGGTCATCGAATAAAGACCATCCATGCCTTTTATCCATACGTGGTCTTCAAGGCAGTCGATAAACTCTTGTAGTGTTGGTGTTGGCTTTATTTCCGCGCTTTGATGTCGCGTTTGTTCTTGCTGACAGTGCAAGTTGATATCAAAGCTGATCCGCCCCGCCATTGCGCTTAGCCATGCCGAAACAGCCGTTGATTGATCATTAGGGTGAGTCAGTGTCAGTACGGCAAGCAATTCGCCATTAGGTAGCCAAACTGGTCCAATGCTCAAGGTTTGCTCTTCAAAGGGGGTATGGCTAACTGTAAAATCTGTCGGCGTAAAGTGATCGACAACTTGCGTTATCACATCGATGATAGCACGATGATTTTGGGTTGAGGTGGACACCTCAGTCGATAGCCACTGCTGAGTATCGCTCAGAGTATAAAGCTGTCCCTGAGCTTGAGTTACATTACAGCATTGTCGCAGAACGTGTTGCCAGTCTGCCATCAAAGGCGAAGGAATAGCGAAGCGAAACATAATTAATAACGAGTCCTAAATCGCCCAAAGGTAATTATATTAGAATCTAGCGTAAGCTATTGGGCTTTGTGAATATCGTATCCAACGCGTAGCTAAATCCTAGCAGCGTAAAGTGCTTTCTATCATTAAAATGTTATCTATATCTCTTTTTTATCCAACTTATTGCATCGTTTTTTAGGGCTTTTGATAGGTGATTAAGAAGCGTTTACCGCTTTGGTTTTCTTGCCCCATGAGACTTGCTGAATGACTAAGCCACTGATGATCAATACCAGGCCAATCAAGGTTGAAGGATGAATTTCTTCGCCGATGATGGTAGCTAACAACATGAGTGAGATAAATGGAGAAGCAAAGATCAGATTACTGATACGCGCGGTGTTTTGCGTTGATTTGAGTGCGCTCAGCCACAAAACGAAAGTGATCCCCATTTCAAACAGTCCGACATACGTCACCGCTGCCCAGCCTTTAGCTGAGATCATCTGCCAGTTCGCACCTTCATAAAGACTTAAACCAATGGCGAATGGAATAGCGACCAAAAAGCCGAGCAGAACGCCAACCACAGGGTCGGCCTTATTTTTGGTATTTAAAATCCAGTAACCGGCCCACAGCAGTGTTGATAGCAGCGCAAGACCAACACCCAACGGGCTCTCAAACTCCATGCCTAAAAGATTGCCTTGCGTGGCAATCACTATCACGCCGACATAACTAAAACCGCAAGCCAGCCAGTCCTTACCACGGATCTTTTGTCCTAAGAAAACAGCGGCCATTAGCGTTAAGGTGATGGCCCAGCTGTAGTTGATCGCTTGAGCCTGAGATGCGGGCAGCAAGTCATATGCTTTGAACAGAATAACGTAATACGCCAAAGGGTTAATCAACCCAAGCAGTAGGTAATACCAAGGGTTTGAGAAAAATGTAGCGCTTAACTGGCCCAGTTTACCTTGCACACCACAGATTACTGTTAGTGCAATCGCAGAGACGATGCTGGCAATGCATAGCATTTGAATCGGCGTAAATTCTGCCAGCGTGAGTTTAAATGCGGTTGCAACGGTAGACCAAAGTAATACTGCTGAGAGCCCAAATCCTAGGGCGCGACGCTCGTTCATGATGCCTCTGCGTGATGATGTGCCGCTCGGTTTGGATAATTTGAGCGGAAGAAAGAATATTATAGGAAGGCCTAGTGTATGCGAGGATTTTTCATCCAACAAACTGGACATTTATCCAGTGTCTAAATACCATTGTTATAGATACAAAACACAGGCTAACTCGCTATTATGCAATGGATTCTTGAGTACCAATCTCTCATTCTCTCTTCTCTTTGTGCTGCCACGCTTAGTGGTGTCGCTGCCGGTTGGTGGGTGAAACAGCGTTTTATCACCCAAACTCAGCTTCTCGAGCAACAACTTTTTTCAGAAAAACAGCTTCATCAACAGCAACTTGAACAGGTCAAGCAAAGCCTTGCCGATGCTCAGCAAGAGTTGGATGAATTAGATGATGAGCGCGATAAAGCCGCGTTTGAAGTGCGTCAAACGCACGGAAAGCTGATGGCAGCTATGGAAAAACTGCGTTACTTCGAGGCCGTAAAGCAAGAGCGCCAGCAATACTTTGATGAGCTTGGTCAAATGCGTGAACACAAATCACGTCTAGAAACGCAACTGCGTGAACAGCAAGCTCGCCATGAGCAAATTAACCAAGCCAATGCAGAAAAACTGCAAATTTTAGAACAAGCGGAAGCACGCTTGAAACAACAATTTGAGCACTTGGCAAATCAACTGTTTGAAGAAAAAACCGCGAAGGTCGATTTGCAAAACCGTCAGAGTTTAGAAGGCTTGTTGTCACCGCTTAGAGAACAGTTAGAAGGGTTCAAAAAGCACGTTAATGACAGCTTTAGCCAAGAAGCTAAAGAGCGCCATACCTTAGTGCATGAGCTGAAAAACCTGCAACGTTTGAACGAGCAAATGACGCGCGAAGCGGTTAATTTGACCCAAGCGTTGAAAGGGGACAACAAACAGCAAGGTAACTGGGGCGAAGTGGTGCTCGCTAGGGTACTTGCCGAGTCTGGCTTACGTGAAGGGCACGAATATCAGACTCAGGTGAACTTACAAAATGAAGCAGGCAAGCGTTACCAACCTGATGTCATTGTGCATCTCCCACAGAACAAACAAGTGGTTGTGGATTCTAAAATGGCGCTGGTTGCCTATGAGCGCTACTTCAACGCTGAAACTGATGCTGAGCGCGATCAGGCTTTGAATGCGCACTTAGCTGCTCTACGTGCACATATCAAAGGGTTAAGCATGAAGGACTACCACAAACTCAAAGGTATTCAGAGTTTGGACTATGTACTGATGTTTATTCCGGTTGAGCCGGCGTTCCAAGTCGCGATTCAAGCCGATCCAAGTTTGATCAAAGACGCGATGGAGCAAAACATCATTTTGGTGAGCCCAACAACGTTGCTGGTGGCACTGCGCACCATTGATAATCTATGGCGCAATGAACGCCAAAATGAAAACGCCAAAATGATTGCGCAGCGTGCGACAAAACTCTACGACAAATTACGATTGTTTGTAGACGACATGGAGGGGCTCGGCGGTGCGCTGGATAAGGCGAATCAAAGCTATCAAGGTGCGATGAACAAGCTTGCCACAGGGCGCGGAAATGTGATTCGCCAAGCCGAAAGCTTTAAACACTTGGGAGTTGAAATTAAACGACCGATTTCTTCCGACCTCGCGCAGTTAGCGCAGAGTGATGCATTTTCAGAAAATGACCCGTTAGTAGAAAGACATCCGGCTGAGGATAAAGTAAACTAATCGCCCGCAGTGCAGTGGGCGATTTTATTTGTCAACAAACGCCCCGTAGAGGAAAGCGCTGCCTAAGAGGAATTAGAATGACGGACACAAGTTTGCAATCCAATACAGCGTTAGAGAATGAAACCACTCACTTTGGTTTCTCTACAGTGGCAAAAGACGAAAAAGTGACTAAGGTTGCCGAAGTATTCCACTCCGTGGCAACAAAATACGACATCATGAATGACCTGATGTCAGGTGGTATTCACCGCCTTTGGAAGCGCTTCACTATCGATTGTAGTGGCGCTCGCCCTGGCCAACGTATTCTTGACCTAGGTGGTGGTACGGGGGATTTGACGGCGAAATTCTCGCGCATTGTTGGCGATGAAGGCCATGTCATCCTTGCCGATATCAATAACTCAATGCTTAACGTTGGTCGCGATAAACTGCGTGACAACGGTATTGTGGGTAACGTGCATTACGTTCAAGCCAACGCAGAAGAACTGCCGTTCCCAGATGATTATTTTGATGTCATCACCATCAGTTTTTGTTTGCGTAATGTGACTGACAAAGACAAAGCGCTTCGTTCAATGTTCCGCGTACTGAAGCCAGGCGGCCGCCTATTGGTGTTGGAATTTTCAAAACCAGTGCTAGAGCCGTTATCTAAAGTATACGATGCATATTCATTCCACTTGTTGCCGAGAATCGGTGAGCTAGTTGCGAATGACTCAGAGAGTTACCGCTACCTAGCGGAGTCAATCCGTATGCATCCAGACCAAGAAACGCTGGAAGGCATGATGCAAGACGCAGGTTTTGAAAACACCAAATACTACAACTTAACTGGTGGTATTGTGGCTTTGCATCGCGGTTATAAATTCTAAGGGTTAACGGCATGCCATTTGAACCACTTATCACCGCTGTGATTGAAACGTCACTGAATACACTGATCAAAGACGACCCTGCATTGGGCCGTCGTTTAGCGCGTCTAAAAGGTCAAGTTATTCAAGTTCACCTGAAAGAGATCAATAAAACACTGACATTCGTTTTTAGTCAGCAAATTGATGTGCTCGGTCATTACGAAGGGCAGCCTAACTGCTATCTATCGCTCAACTTGAGTGTGTTACCAGAGCTGCGCGATCAGGCCAACATCACTCGTCTTATTAAACAAGATAAACTTGAACTTGAAGGCGATATTCAATTGGCGCAGAAATTCTCTCAGTTGATGGTGGATTGCAAACCAGATGTTGAAGAGTGGTTGTCTCGCGTGACTGGCGATGTCGCCGCACATACCTTTGTGCAAGGTTCAAAAAACATCGGCAACTTTCTTGCGTCTCAAGCAGAAAAACACCAACGTCATCTTGCGCAAGTAGTGACTGAAGAATGGAGACTGGCTCCCGCTCCGTTAGAAGTGGCCTATTTCTGCGACCAAGTTGATGAGGTTCGCAGCCAGGCTTCTCGCATTGAAGCTCGTTTAACGGCTTTGCTGAATAAGCTGGATGCAGATAAGCCTGCATTGGAGAAACCATGACGCCAGCAGAACTAAAGCGCTTATACCACATCGCCAAAGTACAACTGGAATACGGCTTAGATGAGCTGCTTCCCGATCACCAACTGACCAAAGCGCCGCTTTTACTGCGCAAAAGCTTGTTTTGGATTAAGAACAAGCACCCAGAAAAACCACTCGGTGAACGTCTGCGTTTAGCACTGCAAGAGCTGGGGCCGGTTTGGATTAAGTTCGGTCAGATGATGTCGACGCGCCGTGACTTATTTCCTCCGCATATCGCTGATCCCCTAGCTTTACTTCAAGACCAAGTCGCGCCTTTTGATGGCGAGTTGGCAAAAAAGCAGATGGAGCAAGCATTAGGTGGTCCGTTAGAAAAATGGTTTACCGAGTTTGATATCAAACCACTGGCGTCTGCGTCGATTGCTCAAGTACATACTGCGCGCATAAAAGACACTAACCAAGAAGTGGTATTAAAGGTTATCCGCCCAGATATTCGCCCAGTCATTGATTCAGATCTAAAACTGATGCACCGAATGGCGCGTATAGTCGCCGGAGCGATGCCTGAAGCACGTCGTTTAAAACCAGTTGAAGTCGTGCGTGAGTACGAGAAAACCCTGCTTGATGAACTCGACTTGCGACGTGAGGCGGCGAATGCCATTCAGTTGCGCCGCAACTTTGAGGGCAGCGAAGAATTGTATGTTCCTGAAGTTTTTCCCGACTTCAGTAATGAAACTGTCATGGTTTCTGAGCGAATATATGGCATTCAAGTCTCTGATATTGAAGGCTTGAAAGCAAATGGCACCAATATGAAATTGCTCGCGGAACGCGGTGTGAGTGTGTTCTTCACTCAGGTGTTCCGAGACAGCTTTTTCCATGCCGATATGCATCCGGGTAATGTGTTCGTCAAACCCGAACATCCAGAGAACCCAATGTGGATAGGGCTAGATTGCGGAATCGTTGGTACACTTAATAGCGAAGACAAGCGTTATCTGGCGGAAAACTTCCTGGCGTTTTTCAATCGTGACTACCGCCGAGTGGCGGAGTTACATGTGGATTCAGGGTGGGTGCCTGCGGATACCAATGTCGATGAGTTTGAGTTCGCGATTCGCATTGTGTGTGAGCCTATTTTTGCTAAGCCATTGTGCGAAATCTCCTTTGGTCATGTGTTGTTGAATTTGTTCAACACGGCACGTCGATTCAATATGGAGGTTCAGCCACAGCTTGTACTGTTGCAAAAAACGCTGTTGTACGTGGAAGGGCTTGGTAGGCAGCTATATCCTCAACTTGATTTGTGGGAGACCGCAAAACCGTTCCTGGAGGAATGGATGATGAATCAAGTTGGGCCGCAAGCTCTAGTGAATGCGATTAAAGACCGCGCACCATTTTGGGCAGAGAAATTACCTGAACTGCCAGAGCTACTTTACGATAGCCTGAAACAAGGTAAAGCGATGAATCAACGTATGGATCAGCTTTATCAAGGGTATCGCCAGAGCAAGCGCCAGCAGGCGACAGGAAAGTTTTTGTTTGGCGTTGGCGCGACTTTAGTCGTATGCTCGGCAATATTGGTGAACGATGCTTTTGAGCAGCTTTCGTTGGCCTGCGGTATCGCAGGTGTCACATTTTGGCTGCTTAGTTGGCGAGCTTATCGTCAATAGACGTTAAACTCTTGAAATATTTTTGTTTGTTTAAAGACCCGAGGTAAAGAGAATGGGTGGTATCAGTGTTTGGCAACTTCTAATCATTGCTGTAATTGTTGTATTGCTATTCGGAACAAAGAAACTACGCGGTATCGGTGGCGATCTGGGTGGTGCCGTTAAGGGCTTCAAAAAAGCGATGAGCGAAGATGAACCTGCGAAAAATGACAAAGACGCAGACTTCGAACCAAAAAGTCTAGAAGAGCAGCAGAAAAAAGAAGCTGCTCCTGAAACGAAAAAAGACAAAGAGCAGGCGTAAAACGTGTTTGATATCGGTTTTTGGGAACTGGTATTAATATCTGTTGTTGGTCTGGTCGTTCTTGGGCCGGAGCGTTTGCCTCATGCTATTCGCAGCGTGTCTCGCTTTATCGGTGCCGCTAAGAGTATGGCAAATAGCGTCAAAGACGAATTGTCACACGAGCTGAAAGTCCAAGAGCTGCAAGAAAACTTGCGCAAAGCAGAACAAATGGGGATGGATGATTTGTCCCCTGAGTTGAAATCTTCAGTTGAAGAGTTGAAGAAGGCAGCGCAATCTGTAAATCGTCCTTACGCAAAGAACATCGATTCAGAGGCTGAGCCTGTAAAAACAGAGCCAGCAGCAGAAAAGGTAGAGAAAGCGCAAGAGAGCAAGGTTACAGCGGCAGATAAGAAAGCCGAATAGTCTCATTAGGAGGAGCTACTAGTGATTGGTAGCTCCTTTTTGATCTGGTTTTTAATAAGAGGTTTGCCATGTCTACCGTCGAGCAGACACAACCTTTAATTAGTCATTTGTTGGAGCTTCGCAACCGACTACTGCGTTCAATCCTCGCAGTGTTGGTCGTGTTTGTTGGACTAATTTATTTCTCTAACCACATTTACGAGTTTGTTTCCGCACCTTTAGTAGAACGTCTACCTGAAGGCGCGACCATGATTGCTACGGATGTAGCGTCACCTTTTTTTACGCCACTTAAGCTGACGTTAATTGCTTCGGTATTTATTGCGGTGCCGTTTATCTTGTATCAAGTGTGGGCATTTGTAGCGCCAGGTTTGTACAAGCATGAACGTCGATTGATCATGCCACTGCTGTTCTCTAGTTCGCTATTGTTCTACTGTGGAGTGGCATTTGCCTACTTCGTGGTATTTCCATTGGTGTTTGGCTTCTTTACCGCCATCTCTCTTGGTGGAGTAGAGTTTGCAACTGATATCTCGAGTTATCTCGACTTTGTGCTGGCGCTATTTATGGCGTTTGGTATCGCATTCGAGGTGCCTGTTGCGATTATTTTGTTGTGTTGGACTGGGGCCACTACACCAGAAGATTTAAGACAGAAACGTCCTTATATTATAGTGGCTGCGTTTGTCGTAGGTATGGTGTTAACGCCACCAGACATGATCTCGCAAACCTTACTCGCTATTCCGATGTGTTTACTGTTTGAAGTCGGTTTGTTCTTCGCGCGTTTTTATACTCGTCGAAGCGAAGAAGTAGAAGCGGAAACCGAAGAATAAGGCTAATCTAGATGTGAAAAGCGGCTCAATTGAGCCGCTTTTTTTGCGGTTGGTTTTTTCTTGGGCTAATTACTTAACTTTCATGACGTAACCACATTTTGTGCATACGTATACTTCCTTGATGCCCAGCAGCTTTTGAAAAAAACTGCGCGGTACGCGTTGTAAGTAAGCACCATGTGTACACACTTCAACTTCCATATTCATGCTGTTTTACATTTGTGCTAATTAATGGGCGTAAATCAGTATAGAAAAATAATGTGTCGAGTTGTCGACAGTTTTGCAAAGCGGACGAAGTAAAGTGACGATATGAGAAGTAAGTAGAGTTGCTAGTTAATTATTATGTTTATCAATAATTTTGTATGGATTGTTCTACTATTTCAACGGGTTGAATCGTTCATTCAATAGTTTAGGTGATAAAAAAGCGACGTTGATTTCGTCGCTTTTTCAATTCTCGTGAATTAAATATTAAACAGCTTTTTGGCATTCTCAGTCGTTATGGCATCGATGGTTGCGATGTCGACATCACGCAAGTCGGCAACACGTTGTGCAACGAGAGAAGTGTAGGCTGGTTCATTACGTTTACCACGGTGTGGCACCGGCGCTAAATATGGACAGTCGGTTTCTAAAATGACCCACTGCATATCCAAATGTGGAATGACTTTATCCATCCCGCCATTCTTAAAGGTTGATACGCCACCCAAGCCTAAGTGGAAGCCTAGCTCATTGATTGCTTGTGCTTCTTCTAAGCTGCCTCCAAAACAGTGGAATACACCACGCAGACGACCATCTTGCTCTTGTCGTAGCAAAGTGAGTGTTTCTTCAATCGAATCACGAGTGTGGATAACGACCGGTAAATCCATCTCTTTTGCCCAGTTAAGTTGAGCTACGAACGCCATTTCTTGCTCAGCACGATAGGTTTTGTCCCAATACAGGTCGATACCGATTTCGCCCACCGCAATAAACTTGTGTTTCTCAAACCAGCCGCGGATGATCTCCAACGTTTGCTCAACGTTGTTATCCACATAGCAAGGGTGCAGCCCCATCATTGAGTGGCATACGTCAGGATATGCCGCTTCGGTTTTTAGCATGGGCTCAATTGAGTCCAGATCGATGTTTGGCAACAGGATTTTATTAATGCCTTGCGTTAAGGCGCGTTGTACTACTTCATCGCGGTCGTTATCAAATTCGCTAGCATAGATGTGCGCGTGGGTATCGATCATCGTTACTCTCTGTGCTTCATGGTTGGTTTCGTATTCGAAGTATACTTGAGTGTGAGTGCTGGGTCATTTTCAGTTTTTTTCATTACCTTTTTCCAGATTGTCACTCGCAACATGCATCAAGAGTGATATGATTTTGTTCACCAGATGATTTGATCATCATAACCGTCCAGACAAGGAGAAAATGGTGTCTGTATCAATTCAAGGTCCATTCCCTGCACGCCGTATGCGTCGTTTACGTAAGCACGATTTTAGTCGTCGTTTGATGGCTGAGAACCAACTTTCTGTTAATGATCTGATTTACCCAATGTTCATTCTTATGGGTAAAGATCGTCGTGAGAGCGTGGAGTCCATGCCGGGTGTAGAGCGTTTGTCGATTGATTTAATGCTAGAAGAAGCACAATACCTTGCAAATCTAGGCGTTCCAGCAATCGCGCTTTTCCCTGTCGTAAACCAAGACGCTAAAAGCTTATGTGCTACTGAAGCCTACAACCCAGAAGGTTTGGTTCAGCGAGCAGTACGAGCACTTAAAGAACACATTCCTCAAATTGGTGTAATCACAGACGTGGCACTCGACCCATTCACGACACATGGCCAAGACGGCATCATCGATGAAGATGGCTACGTAATGAATGATGAAACCACAGAAGTATTGGTTAAGCAGGCTTTGTCTCATGCAGAAGCGGGTGCTGACGTAGTCGCGCCTTCAGACATGATGGATGGCCGAATTGGTAAGATCCGCGAAGCATTAGAAAACGCGGGCTACATTCATACTCAAATCATGGCTTACTCGGCTAAGTACGCATCGAACTACTACGGACCATTCCGTGATGCGGTTGGCTCTTCTTCAAATCTAAAAGGCGGCAACAAGAAAAACTACCAAATGGACCCAGCAAACATTGATGAAGCGATTCACGAAGTGGCGCTAGACATCAATGAAGGTGCGGACATGGTGATGGTTAAACCTGGTATGCCATACTTAGATGTAGTTCGCCGAGTAAAAACTGAACTTCAAGTACCGACATTTGCTTATCAAGTCTCTGGCGAGTACGCGATGCATAAAGCGGCGATCATGAATGGCTGGCTCAAAGAGCGTGAAATTGTGATGGAATCACTATTGTGCTTCAAACGTGCAGGTGCAGATGGCATCTTAACGTACTTTGCGAAAGACGTTGCTGAGTGGTTGGCAGAAGAGAATGCACAAACTGCTCAACACCTAAATCGTACTCCGGAAGCGACAGAAGAGTAATTATCGCTCAGTGAGAAATACCAGACCAACAAGAGTTGTTCGTCTGTATATACCCAAGTAACCTCAGGCGGATTACAACAGTAACAATCCAAGGTGCTTGGGTATTTTTATTTTGGAGAAGAGAATAATGACAATGCTGATTCGTGAAGGCACATTGGAAGAAGCACTTCAAGTTGTGGCGCGTGTTACCGAGTTTTCGAAAGGAGAAACGGTAGACTCCATGACTCAACGTTTAGAAGAGAAAAACAGTTTAATCCTCGTTGCAGAAAAAAATGGCACGATTGTCGGCTTCAAAATAGGTTACGAATTAGAGGATGGTGTTTTCTATAGCTGGTTAGGTGGTGTTGTCCCTGAAGCTCGAAATGAAGGCGTGGCACAACTGCTTTTGGAAGCTCAAGAGGATTGGGTGGCAGAACAAGGCTACAACACATTAAAAGTGAAATCTCGAAACCAGTTTCCGGCTATGCTTCGCTTGTTATTGAGAAATGGCTATATAATTGAAAAATTTGAAGAAAAAGTAAATCTTCGAGAATCTCGAGTGCATTTCATTAAAGCAATGTGAAAATAAATGAGATTTTTTCTCATTTAACTGTTGACTACGAAATGAGAATCATTATTATTAAACCTGTCTTAGGGAATGAGGAAAGTTCACAAGGACGTTGAGTGACTTATTAACAGAAGTTAATTAACTGAAAGTTGAGAAGTGATGAAACATTTTTCCGAGAACTTGCACGAATTCTTTTTGACACGACATTGCTCACATTGCTTCCAGTGTAATTTATAGCTTCTTGGTTAAGCTGCTCTATTTACAGAATTTGCTTTACCACTTCTGCTAGGCGACCCCATTCGGGTCGCTTTTTTCTTTTCTACGATTTCTATTTGACGTCACTATTAATATCTTTTCCACATGCGATGATCATTTTAGGATCGTTGATCTTCTCGCCGTTATGCGAATTTGTTGTTATTAATCAATGGTTTGGGTTGGTGTTTTCTTGTGTTTTTTGTTATTGGATAACCAGTGGATAATTTCTATAAACAGAGTTATCCACAGGAGGTGGTGTTTTCGTGAATAAAGTCGGAAAAATTTACGCGACCTAGATCGAGCGAACAAGATAGATTCAGATCAGCAGTCATGGCATCCTAGGCAGATCTCTCAAGTACTGAATTGGATACAGACAATTATGGCAAGTATTCCTGAAAATCCGTTGATCCTTATCGACGGCTCTTCTTACCTATATCGCGCTTTTCACGCCTACCCGGGCACCATGAGCAATGGTGAAATTCCAACTAATGCCGTTTACGGCGTCGTGAACATGTTACGCAGCATGATGCGTCAGTTTGCGTCTGAGCGCATCGCGGTGGTTTTCGATGCAAAGGGAAAAACCTTTCGTGATGATATGTATGCAGAATACAAAGCGAATCGTCCGCCAATGCCGGATGACCTGCGTTGTCAAATTGAACCATTACACAATGTTATTCGTGCAATGGGTTTGCCGCTGATCTGTGTTCCTGGCGTCGAGGCGGATGACGTCATCGGTACGTTAGCATACCAAGCATCACAAAAGGGCATGCCTGTATTGATCAGTACTGGTGATAAAGACATGGCGCAGCTAGTGGATGATAACATTACCTTGATCAACACCATGACGAACGTCGTAATGGATCGTGAAGGTGTGGTTGAAAAGTTTGGCATTCCACCTGAGTTGATCATCGACTACTTAGCACTGATGGGCGATAAAGTAGATAACATTCCTGGTGTACCGGGTGTCGGTGATAAAACAGCGACCGCACTACTGCAAGGTATTGGTGGTCTGACGAAGTTGTATGAAAACCTCGATAATATTGCAGGGCTTGGTTTCCGTGGTTCTAAAACCATGGCGAAAAAGCTCATCGACAACAAAGAAAATGCCATGCTTTCGTATGAGCTCGCGACCATCAAATTGGATGTTGAGCTTGAGGAAACGCCAGAATCATTGCTGAAAGCGGAACCAAATAAAGACGAATTAGTGAAGCTGTATGGCCAACTGACGTTTAAATCTTGGTTGAATGAACTACTTGAAGGCGGTTCTGGATCTGTGGAGGCCGTAGAGCTTGCAGGATCTTCACAAGCTTCTTCTTCTCAAGCCGAGATGGAAACTTCTGCGGTAACAATCGATCGCAGCCAATATGAAACAATTCTGGATAAAGAAACCTTCAATGCTTGGCTAGATAAACTTCAAACGGCTGAGCTGTTTGCATTTGATACGGAGACCGATAACCTAGATTACATGCTAGCGAATCTAGTTGGTTTGTCATTCGCTGTCGATGAAGGTATTGCGGCTTATGTGCCAGTTGCACATGACTATTTAGATGCGCCTGAACAGCTTGATCGTGATTGGGTACTAGAACAGCTGAAGCCAATTCTTGAAGATGCAGCGAAAGCAAAAGTCGGTCAAAACTTAAAGTATGATGCGTCTGTACTCGCTCGTTACGACATTGAGCTAAAAGGTATCAAGCACGACACGATGTTGGAATCGTACATCTACAACAGTGTCGGCGGTAAACACGATATGGACAGCTTGGCGCTTCGCTTCCTACAGCACAGCTGCATTTCTTTTGAGCAAATTGCAGGTAAAGGCAAAAATCAGCTTACGTTTAATCAAATCGAACTGGAACAAGCATCGCCATACGCGGCAGAAGATGCGGATGTGACCCTTCGTCTGCACAATCGCTTGTTTGCTAATATCGAGCAGGATGAAAGCCTGAAGACAGTTTACGAAGAGATTGAAATGCCGTTGGTGCCAGTTCTTTCGCGCATTGAACGCACTGGGGTCTTTATTGATGAAATGAAGCTGAGTGCGCAGTCGGTCGAGATTACCGCTCGCCTTGATGAGCTTGAAAAGAAAGCGTACGAAATTGCTGAGCAAGAGTTTAATATGAACTCGCCAAAGCAATTACAAGCCATCCTATTTGAAAAAATGGGTTTACCGGTTGTGAAGAAAACGCCATCAGGTACACCATCGACGAATGAAGAAGTTCTGCAAGAACTCGCACTAGACTACCCACTACCAAAACTGATTTTGGAATACCGTGGTCTGGCGAAGCTAAAATCAACTTACACCGACAAACTGCCGAAGATGATCAACCCATCAACGGGTCGCGTGCATACTTCTTACCACCAAGCAGTGACTGCAACGGGTCGTCTATCTTCTACTGATCCGAACTTACAGAACATTCCAATTCGTAACGAAGCTGGCCGTCGTATTCGTCAAGCGTTTGTCGCGCCATCAGGGCATAAAATCTTAGCGGTCGACTACTCGCAAATCGAACTGCGCATCATGGCGCACCTTTCTGGCGACCAAGCTTTATTGAATGCCTTCCGTGATGGCAAAGATATCCACGCGGCAACCGCAGCAGAAATCATGGGTGTTTCTATTGAGGACGTTTCAAGTGAGCAACGTCGTCGTGCGAAAGCGGTTAATTTCGGTCTTATTTACGGCATGAGTGCGTTTGGTTTGGCGAAGCAATTAGGCATTCCTCGTGGTGAGGCTCAAGCGTACATGGATACATACTTTGAACGTTACCCAGGCGTGATGCAGTACATGGAAGACACACGCAGCACGGCAGCAGATAAAGGGTATGTTGAAACGATTTTTGGTCGACGTTTGCATTTGCCAGAAATCAAATCGCGCAACGGGATGCGTCGTAAAGCTGCTGAACGTGCGGCAATCAACGCACCAATGCAAGGTACGGCAGCGGACATCATTAAGAAAGCGATGCTGTTGGTTGATCAGTGGATTCAGGAAGAAGGCAATGGTCGTGTGAAGTTATTAATGCAAGTACACGATGAATTGGTCTTTGAAGTTGAAGAGTCATCATTGTCCGAAATTGAAAGTAAAGTACAGAAATTGATGGAATCTGCAGCAGAGATAAAAGTACCGTTGGTTGCAGAAGCAGGTCACGGTGATAACTGGGATCAAGCTCATTAGTCACTTTTAGACCAAAATAACCAATTAATTATGAGCCAGCGCACAAACGCTGGCTTTTTTTTGAGATTAAAAAAGCTAGCGCAAAGTTAACTTTGATGTTGCTTAATAAAAATTTCATGAAAAAAAACTACAAAAATTCTTTGCAATTCTGACCAATTGTTGTACATTAATACTCGTAGGGTACAGAGGTAAGATGTTCTATCTTTCAGACCTTTTGTTTCACGTTATTGGATTAGGCTGATTCAGCCGCCCCAGTCAGTTTTTGACTGGGGCGTTTTTTATTGGGCGAAAGAAAATTATTCTTTTGGATCAGCAGCTTAAAGTTAGCCTTCAAAAACCTTCTTTTTTGACCTTTCTAAGTCACTGCAAAATCTCGATTTTTCCTTCAAATTTATTGCGTTATTCATCCTGTAAATTTACGCCAGTCACACTATTATTTTTTCTTGAAAGAAACTAAGTTACATCTTTTTGAAGATTTGCTTGGCTTAACTGTCTGAATTGTAACGCTATTGGGTGTTTTTGGAGTGAATGTTTGGTGATACACAGGAAACAAGAGCGCTTTTTAACCTATTGAAATCGAATCTCAGTTCAGCAATGCTTCGTCACATAACAATAATTACCAATTTTTCTCTCCCGTTATCCCTGCCAGGAAGGCGGGGATTTTTATTGCCTGTTATTTAGTTCAGATAAACAAAAGCCCCACCAAATGGCAGGGCCGTGTCGAAGAAATTTAACAAATATTGTTAATTATTCTTCATCGCTCGCTGGTATCTCTTGTTCGTCTTCTTCTATCAGGTGTGCTAGTGCTGGTGCAAACCAGGTATCCAGTTTTGCACGTAGCTGATCGACACCTAATCCTTTCAGTGAAGAGAACACATCAACAGAAACGTCACCACCGAAAGTTTCTACTTGCTTACGAACTTTCAGTAGAGTTTGTTTGCGTGCACCACTTTTTAGTTTATCTGCTTTGGTTAGCAAAACTTGCACAGGAATGTGGCTATCGATGGCCCAGAAAATCATTTGTTGGTCGAGATCTTTCATTGGATGACGAATGTCCATTAGAACCACTAAGCCTTTTAGGCACTCGCGTTTCTGTAGGTATTCACCCAAAGATTTCTGCCATTTGTTTTTCATCTCTACCGGTACTTGAGCAAAACCGTATCCAGGTAGATCGACAATGTGACAACCTTCTTCTACTTTGAAAAGGTTGATTAATTGCGTACGACCAGGTGTCTTTGATGTCTTGGCTAAGCTTTTTTGATTAGTTAGACGGTTAAGTGCACTCGATTTACCAGCGTTTGAGCGTCCTGCAAACGCAATTTCGACACCTTCGTCTTCCGGCAAGTGACGAATATCGGGTGCGCTGGTGATGAAATGCGTATTTTGGTAATGAATTTTTACGCTCACTGTTAACTCCATCTCGACTTTGTGTAGTCGATTGATTACTTTTTTGTGAAAATGTGTAAAATAACCGTGCTCGGCATAAGGTCGCCTATTGTACCATGAGTGTACGCGGTATGTTCACATTCCGTGGTACTGGAAGCTTGATAATTATAATGGAATGTCATGAAGAAATTAGCGCTAATTTTGAGTCTTTTAGCCAGTTGCTCAGTATGGGCCCAAGGTAATATTGAGGCTGGTAAAGCAAAATCACAAACCTGTGTCGCCTGTCACGGAGCAGATGGCAACAGTGCAATAACAACGTACCCGAAACTCGCAGGCCAACACGCTAAGTATCTTGAGAAGCAGTTAAAAGAACTTAAGCTAGGCATGACAAGTGGTGGTAAACAAGGTCGTTACGATCCTGTAATGAGTGGTATGGCAATGCCACTGAGCGATGAAGATATCGCAGACCTATCTGCTTACTACGCTTCGCTACCAGTTTCAGAAAACTCAACACCTGAAGATGTAGTAGCAAAAGGCAAAACGCTTTATACCGCTGGTGATGCCGAGCGTGGCCTAACCGCATGTATTGCATGTCATGGTCCTCGTGGCAATGGTACTGAGCTTTCAGGTTTCCCGAAAATTTCTGGTCAGCATGCTGACTACATCAAAGCTCAGCTAGAAAAATTCCGTGATGGCGACCGTGGTAATGATATGAATGCCATGATGCGCGACATCGCGAAGAAAATGACAGACGAAGATATCGAAGTGCTGTCTAAATACGTTGGCGGTCTGCACTAATATACCTAAATCGCTCAAGAACCTGCATCTTGAGCTGGTTGGGTAGATGTCCCTACATCGTTCGAGCAACTTGTACAAAAATGCCCTAGTGAATCCACTAGGGCATTTTTGTTCGTGACAGATATCACAGTCGAGTTTGGATGCGAAAGCGATAGTTGGCTCGGCAGTTTGTGAGACATTTGCCATACTTGATGTTGGCTTTTTCTTGTTAGTGTTTTTAAGTTTTTGATTAAATGATAATTTTGATTTTTTAGAAAAATAGGCGGATTATTTTTTCAACCTATTACTTGTGAGCATAACGGGATGGCGTAAAGTAGAAGTCGTTCACAGGGAGTGAATGTAAGGATTTAAGACCACGGTTTAGGTCTCCAAGGATGTAGCTCGGATGCTTGGTGATTTAGAAAGGGATTTAGATAGGTAGGGAGCCTATCAGATAAGGATGGTCATCTCGTCTGACGGTTAAGACAGTGAAACGGATCAGGCACAGGAAGTTGCTCAGTAGACAGGAAGTAAACGGATAGCCAAAACTCATCAGGAAGATGAAAAACAACTCTTTTTGGCAGGGAAAGCTCTAAAAACAAAGGGATCATTGGTGCACCAAATGTGTGCAACACAGTTTCGCCAATTGATGGCACTTAGAAAGCGACAGTCTGACTGTCGCTTTTTTTATATCCGTTGACTTGCTCAGTCGTAACTTGAATTGAGATTACTGCACTTATTTAGCTTTATAGGTTGTAAACAAAGTTTTTTAATAAAAATTGCTGAAAAAATACTCAACAACACTCCAATCCGAGTTCACTTTCTGGTATGTTTCGCATCCCTGTTTGAGGAAGTCAGCATGCATACCTGTCCTTTATGCCAAAATCAGCGCACTCACCATTATTTTGAAGATAAGCGTCGTGAATATCTTCAATGTGAGCAGTGCAGCTTGGTATTCGTAAATCCAGACCAACGTTTGGATGCGGAAAGCGAAAAAGCTCACTATGATTTGCATGAGAACAACCCCGATGATTTGGGTTACCGACGCTTTTTGTCGCGTATTGCTGACCCGATCACAGAGCGAATTTCTCCACAATCAAATGGTATCGACTTTGGTTGTGGTCCTGGCCCAACGCTCTCCTTGATGCTGGAAGAGGCGGGGCACAACATGGCGTTGTACGATCTCTACTACCACCCTGATACGTCGGTTTTAGAAAAAACGTACGACTTCATGACAGCAACAGAGGTGATAGAGCACCTCTACCACCCAGATTTGGTGTGGAAGCAATGGTTGAATTTAGTTAAGCCAGGGGGCTGGATAGGCCTGATGACGAAAATGGTCATCGACGTGGAGGCTTTCAAATCATGGCATTATAAGAACGATCTCACTCACGTAGTGTTCTTTAGTCGTGACACGTTCCAGTTCCTAGCAGAGCGGGATAAGCTCGAACTCGAATTTATTGGTAATGATGTAATTTTACTGAGGAAACCCCAGTAATGAGCCGTAGTAAAAAATCTAGAAAACCGGGTGCCGCTGGTGCACCTGAGTTTGTTGTAACTCGTAACCGTACAGAATCTGATGTGGAAGGCCGCTTACGCAAGCGTGCTAAAAAGCGTAAAGGTCTGAAAACGGGTAACCGTAACTCAGAAGTTAACGAGCAGAAAAAGCAAGCTGCTGCACAAAATCGCGACCCGCGCTTAGGCAGCAAAAAGAAAATACCTCTGATTGTTGAACCTGCGAAGAAAATGACGAAGCAAGAGCGTCGTTTGTCGGCAGAGCAAGAACTAGAGATGCTAGAAAATGACGCGCAATTGAACGTGTTGCTAGACCGTATTGAAGCGGGTGAAAACCTGGGCACAGGTCTACAGAAATTCGTCGATGAGAAACTCGATCGCATTGAGAAGCTAATGGACCAACTAGGTTTGTTGGAACCTGAAGAAGAGGAAGACTTCACTGCACCTGCTGAGAAAAGCACGCGCAACGATGATGACTTGCTGGCAGATTTCGACGACATTAATTTCGACGACTATAAAGGATAATTAAGCTATGAATGTAACCTTATTAGCTATTGCTGGTGTTGTGATTATCATCGCACTCGCTTCTTATGCAGGTTACCTTCTGCTTCAATTGAAAAAGCAAAAGGAATTGCAGCTGAAGCATCAAAAATTGGCGATAGACAAACGTAACGCCAACATTTTTGAGAATGTGCATACCTTGTGTCAGGCGGGCATTCAAGGGCAGTGCGATTTATCTGAAATCAGTATCCGTGTGTATAACATCATGGATTATGTACAAGGTGAAGACCGCGTTGATTTCGATAAAACGTACCCTGCGATTTCTGAGCTTTACCACATAGTGAAAGATATGGCGCGTGGCGAAGAACGCCAACAACTTGCCAAGAAAGAGCGTATGCAACAGAACTTGACGCGTCATAAAGCGGAAAGCCGCCTCACTGATGCGATTATTGAGGAGCTCAAAGTGTTGCAGAAAAACGTCCAGCCACTGAATAATCAAATCAATATTCAGATGATTTAAGCGCGACCCCCAATAGTCTCCTTATGGCTAATGGGGGTATCGTGATCACGCTAGCACTTCTTTAGTTTTATACTTAAAAAGCCAGTCGGCGTTGCCACGCTTGTCATCGTCGTATGGCAAAATAGCGGCTCTGAATATCGGGTGACGGCTTTCGTTGCCCTAGCATTTAACGGAAAGTACCACCATGTCGAATCAACACACTGAATCGAAACAGCAAATAGTCTGGGATCAAGCGGTATTGGATAAGTACAACTATTCCGGGCCTCGTTATACGTCGTACCCAACGGCGCTGGAGTTTCATGAAGCGTTCACCATTTCTGATTATGATATGGCATGCACTCAATACCCAGAACGCCCATTATCGCTGTACGTACACATTCCGTTCTGTCACAAGCTTTGTTACTACTGTGGATGTAATAAAGTCATTACGCGCCACTCGCACAAAGCGGATGAATACCTCGACGTGCTTGAACACGAAATTCGTCAACGTGCTGCATTACTTGTTGGTCGCACCGTGACGCAATTGCATTTTGGTGGTGGTACACCGACGTTTCTCTCTGAAAAGCAAATCACGCGTGTAATGAGCCTGCTACGCCAAGAGTTTACTTTTAGTAGCGATGCTGAAATCAGTATCGAGGTTGACCCGCGTGAAATCGAGCTGATCATGCTGGATCATCTGCGTAGTGAAGGCTTCAATCGCTTGAGCATCGGTGTTCAGGACTTCAACAAAGAAGTGCAAAAACTGGTGAATCGTGAGCAAGATGAAGAGTTCATCGTTGCGATGGTTGCGCGCGCAAAAGAGTTAGGCTTTCGTTCGACGAACCTAGATTTGATTTACGGTTTACCGAAGCAGACCAAAGAATCTTTTGCCAAGACTCTAGAACAAGTGCTAGAGATGCAGCCGGGCCGTCTATCCGTGTTTAACTACGCGCACATGCCACAGCTATTTGCAGCGCAGCGTAAGATTAAAGACGAAGACCTGCCAAAGGCAGAAGAGAAGATGGCGATTCTGCAAGACACCATCGCGACACTGACCGGTGCTGGCTACCAATTTATCGGTATGGACCACTTTGCTTTGCCGGACGATGAACTTGCTGTTGCCCAGCGCGAAGGTATTTTGCATCGCAATTTCCAAGGCTACACCACACAAGGTGAATGTGACTTGGTTGGCTTTGGTGTTTCTGCAATCTCGATGATCGGCGATGCGTACGCGCAAAACCAGAAAGAGCTGAAGAAATACTACGCTCAAGTCAACGAACTTCGTCACGCTCTATGGAAAGGGGTCTCTCTGGACTCCGATGATTTGCTCCGTCGTGAAGTGATTAAGCAGCTGATTTGTAACTTCAAGTTAGACAAGAAAGCCATTGAGTCTGAGTTTAAAGTGAAGTTTGATCAGTACTTTAAAGAAGACTTACAGCTACTTCAGACCTTCATCAACGATGAGCTGGTGGAAGTGGATGACAATGAAATTCGTGTGACGCTGCGAGGTCGTTTGCTGATCCGTAATATTTGTATGAGCTTCGATAAGTACCTGCGAGCAAAGGCACGTCAGCAACAATTCTCTCGTGTTATTTAATCAGAGATACAGATTCAAGATATAAAAAATGCCAGCAGATGCTGGCATTTTTTTATGTTTTCGCTGGATTTAAGCGCGATCTTTTACTTTTTCTCTCAGTTCCGATTTTTCTGCTTCTGAAAGGAACGCAATCTCAAGGCCATTGATTTGCGCTTGGCGAATCTGGTCTTGGCTCAGGCCAGCGGCTGGTGCCGCTACTTCGTATTCGTATGGCAGTTCGATGCCTTCAACCGCTGGATCGTCAGTGTTCAAACACGCAAGAACGCCATGCTCTAGGAACTGCTTGAGAGGGTGGTTTTCTAGCGTTTCTACCGTACTTGTTTGGTAGTTTGACGTCAGGCAAGATTCAATACCAATGCGGTTTTCTGCTAGGTAATCCATCAGTTTTGGATCGTGAATCGCTTTTACGCCGTGACCGATACGAGTTGCGCCCAGCTCATTGATTGCTTGCCACATGCTCTCTGCACCTGCTGCTTCACCAGCATGGACCGTTACCCCAAGGCCAGCATCGCGTACTTGCTTGAAGTGAGACACAAAGCGATCACCCGGTTGGCCTAGCTCGTCCCCCGCAAGGTCGACGGCAACGATGTGATCTTTCTGGCTCAGAATGCCGTCCAGTTCTTGTTGACATGCGTCAGTGCCAAATGTGCGACTCATGATACCGATCAGGTTGGCTTTCACGCCAAAATCGCGCATACCCGCTTGCACACCGTCCACGACGGCTTCAACAACCCCCGCTACTGGTAGTTTGTGTTTCATCGCCATGTAGTAAGGAGAGAAACGCAGCTCTGCGTAATCGATTTGTGCGTTTAGCGCGTCTTCTACGTTTTCGTACGCGACACGACGACATGCATCTAGATCGCCCAGGACAGCAACACCCCAGTCGAGCTTAGAAAGGAAAGCAACAAGAGAGGGTTCCGCTTCGACAATTTGAACGTGAGGAGTGAGAGACTCAATATCGTACGCTGGTAGGGCAATGCCAAACTTTTGGCCTAGCTCAAGAATCGTTTTAGTACGAATGTTACCGTCGAGGTGACGGTGCAAATCAGTAAGAGGAAGGTTCTTCGTTATCATTTTGTCGATCCGGATAGTTATGAACTGGAACAGGGCCCAAACATCATCTGTGACAATACATGGGTAAGATTTGCAGTTAAGTATAAATAACAGTTGGGTAGATTGTCAGTAGAGGATGACTAGGAAATCAACGATTCTCGCTCTTTTCTACTTCATGTTCACCAAATGTGTTGGCCATTCTTCTAGTGGCATAGGGCGGCTGTAGTAGAAGCCTTGCACCTGATTACAGCCTAAAGAGCGCAGTAATTGTGCTTGATTGCTATCCTCGACACCTTCCGCGACGACATTAGTTTTGAGACCTGCTGTGATATTGATGACGGCAGCGACGACTGAACTGTTTAAGTTTTCTTGTGTGAGTTGATTGATGAAGGTGCGATCAATCTTCAAGCAAGTAAACGGTAGAGAGTGGAGGTAACCCAGTGATGAGTAACCAGTGCCAAAGTCATCTATCGCGATACCAATACCCATTTCACGCAGTTTAGTCATGTTTTCTAGTGTGGTCGGTGCGCTATCAATGATGCGTGATTCTGTGATCTCTAGTGTGAGGTTACTTGCTGGTAATTTCGTGATATCCAATACGCTTGTCACCGTATCGACAAAACTTGGGCAAGATAGTTGATTAACGGAGATATTCACATGCAGTTGGAAGTCCGACGGCCACTGTTTGCTTTCGATCGCTTGGTAAGTGTCGCGACAAGCTTGTAACAGAATCTGTTGGCCAATGGCTTTGATCATGCCGCTTTCTTCCGCGATTGGAATAAAATCTAATGGTGACACCATACCTGAGTCGCTATGCCAACGCGCCAGTGCTTCGGCGCCACACACTGTGCCACTGACGAGATCCACAATCGGTTGGTAATGAGGAATAAACTCTCGGTTTTCAATGCCAGTTTGGATCTTGGTCAGCATTTGCGTACGAAACTTTGAAGCGCTCGCTAGTTCTGGGCTGTAGTGACAAACACCAGTCAGTGAGTCTTGTTTGGCGTAACTTAATGCGATGCTGGCGTTGCGTAACCATAAAGGCATGGTTTCGTTTGGCTGGGTTTGTACAATACCAAGTGAAATCTTCATCACTACATTCTCGCCTTCCACCATAAATGGGGTGGAAAAGAGTTGCTGTAATCGACGCTCGGTTTGTTTAATTTTGGTTTCAGTGTCGACATTTGAGAGAAACACCGCGAACTCATCACCACCAATCCGAGCCAATAATGCGTTGTCACGAAACTGCTGTTTTAACCTTTTAGCGATGCTGACCAACAACTGGTCGCCGTTGTGATGACCCACACTGTCGTTGATATCTCTAAATTTGTTGATACCAAGTAAAAATAAACTGCCGTGACAAAGATCAGACTGATTTTCACAGATTTCGACCAAACCCTGACGGCTATATAAGCGTGTCAGAGAGTCATAAACCAACTGTTCACGCAATGCTTTGAATGAAGCTCTTAGATTGTTCGCCATTTCATTAAAAGCATGGACCAGTACGGTTGTCTCATACACATAACCAGGCTTTGGCATGCCGCTATCCCAATCCCCATTTGCCAGGTGCTGAGCGGCGGCGGCCGTCGCGTTAATTGGTCTGGTAACTCGGTTGAAAATGATCCAACTGATGGCGATACCAAATAGGCTTACAATAATGCCAACGAGCCAGCTCTCTTGCTGGCTTTTTGGTAACAGGCCGAGAAGCTCAGACTCCGAAATGGAGGTGCCGATAAACCATGTTAAGCCGTCTTGGTCTCGATACGGGGTTAGCCGACTGAAAATACGTTGGCCATCATGTTCAAATGAAAAAGTATAAGGTTGCTTGGTGTTGTTGAGATCGAAAGACCGGACTCGGCTCGCACTGATTTTGATGATCGGGTCTGCGTTTTCAGCGGCAAGCAAACGCTGCCCTTTATCCGAAAATTTTGTGCCCCATGAGATGACGCTTCCCGGGCCTGAGTGAGCGATTAAACGATGATCTGGGTCCATGATGTAGACCGACGCTTTAGTGTTGTATTTTAACTCGCGCAGGAATTCGTTGAATGTATTGATACGAATGTCTGTCACCAAAACACCAGCAAATTGGTCGTGTTTGTACACCGGCGTCATGGCTGATAGCGTAATATCCTGGCGTTCATCAGCATTGGTATAAATTTCAGACCAAGTGGCGTTTTGGCTCTCTGCAACGGGCTTATACCATGGGCGAGTGCGAGGATCGTATTGGGAGATAACCGTTCGAATGTTGTTACTCACATGGTTGGTTCCATAAATAACCAGATCACCATCGGTGTGGCGATCTTGCACCATTAAGGTGTAATCGTCGGAAAGTTCGCGGCGAAAGCCTGCAAAGTCGCCGTTTTCTGAACCAAATGCGATTACATCCAACTGCGGTATCGATTGGTAAAGATTTTTGAATGCACTTAGCAGGTAGTTTTGAATGTCTGAGGTATCGTGAGGGCGATAAAGGTTGTGATAGCTGACGTTGTGCGCGAGAGCCATAACCGCAGTAAAAGGCTTACGTAGATAGCTATTGAGGTGGTCGTGGACACTTTCGGTTAACACGGAAAGTTGCTTGTCACTGATATCCGTGACCACTTCTTCGTAACTTTGTTTTTGGACGTAGACAATGACACCGATCGCCAGTAAGAAGATCATGACAAATGGAATCAGAACAGCAGTACGCAGTGTAATTTGAGTCGTAGCAGTAGACATCGCCTAATCACATAGATGGTGGTGCGCCACAATTGTACTGATGTTTTTATTAATATCGAGTGACAAACGACGCTCGTTGTTAACGCACCACGTAAGTGATTGTCAGTACAATTCTTTTAATTTTCTGGTGAGTGTATTTCGCCCCCAGCCTAATACTTTAGCGGCATCTTGCTTATGACCTTTAGTGTGCTCTAAGGCTGCTTCTAATAAAATGCGTTCAAATTCTGGTAAAGCGTAAGAAAGTAGTTCTTTATCTCCTGCTGCGAGTGAATGCCGTGCCCAATCCGCCAATTGTTCTTGCCAACTACCATGTGCAGAGTCTGAAATGGATTTTTTCTCTTCTAGTAGTTCGCTTGGCAAGTCATTTGGTAACACCTCGCTACCACTGGCCATAACGGTTAACCAACGGCAAATATTCTCTAATTGACGCACGTTGCCAGGCCAATCAAGGCGGTTAAGAATCTCTACAGTCGACGGGTGGAGAGTTTTTGTTTCCACACCAAGCTCATCAGCCGCACGGATAAGAAAATGCTGTGTAAGCTTTTCAATGTCTTGCTTACGCTCACGCAGTGCCGGGATCTGAACGCGAATCACGTTTAAGCGATGAAATAGGTCCTCACGAAAGTCACCTTCGTGCACCAGCTTTTCTAAGTTCTGGTGTGTTGCCGCGACAATTCGTACATCGACACTGATCGGAGAGTGACCGCCCACTCGATAAAACTGCCCGTCAGCTAGAACGCGTAGTAAACGAGTTTGAATGTCCAATGGCATGTCGCCGATTTCGTCTAAAAATAGAGTGCCGCCATTGGCTTGTTCGAATCGTCCTTGACGAACATTGTTTGCCCCCGTAAACGCGCCTTTTTCGTGGCCAAACAGTTCTGATTCAATCAAGTCTTTGGGAATCGCCGCCATATTGAGCGCAATGAAAGGTTTGTTAGCACGTGGACTGTGACGGTGCAGTGCATGAGCAACGAGTTCTTTACCCGTGCCCGATTCACCGTTAATCAAGACTGAAATAGAGGAGCGAGAAAGACGACCAATGGCGCGAAACACCTCTTGCATCGCTGGTGCTTCACCGATAATTTCAGGCGTTTCTGCTGGAATGTCTTCTGGAGAGAGCTGCTCGCGTTTGTTTTCGTGGCTGTGTGCAATGGCTCGTTCAACCAGAGTTAAAGTTTCATCAATATCAAAAGGTTTTGGTAAATATTCAAAAGCACCTTTTTGGTACGCATTCACTGCCGCATCTAAATCTGAATGCGCGGTCATGATAATCACGGGAAGGTCTGGGTAATCGCGCTGTACTTGCTTTAGTAGCTCCAACCCATCAATACCTGGCATGCGAATGTCTGATACTAGAACATCCGGCACTTCGCGTTCGAGCGCCATTAACACGCTTTCTCCATCGGCATAGGTTTCACATTTGATGTTGGCAGAGGAGAGCGTTTTCTCCATTACCCAGCGAATTGAACTGTCGTCATCAACGACCCAAACATATCCTTTACTCATGTAGTAATCCTTGCAGCAAACCGAAAAACTGACGCGACTTGAAGTCCATTAGCGCACTCAGATCGGCAGATAAATAGTAAATGTTGTGTGACCAGGCCAGCTTTCTACGTCTATTTTTCCATTGTGCTGGTCGATCAAATTTTGCGAAATAGATAGCCCTAATCCAGTTCCTCCCTCGCGGCCACTGACCATGGGATAGAACAGCGTGTCTTGTAGTTCCGGTGGAATACCTGGGCCGTTGTCTGTGATTTCGACACGAGCAGCGAGTTTACAGCGTTTGCCGTGAATATTGGCTTGATGCACCGTTCTGGTGCGAATGGTTATTTTCCCGTGTTCTTGATGGCTAAGAATTTGTGCGGCGTTGCTGACGATATTAAGCATTGCCTGCTCGATTTGGTCTGTATCCATCAAAATCTCTGGCAAGCTTGGGTCATAATCTCGTTCAATGATGATTGAGCGTTGTGACTCTAATTCAACCAGCTGGCGAACCTTTTCAAGAATTTGGTGCAGATTCTCTTGTGTCTTCTTACCTGGCTTCTGCGGTCCTAGTAATCGATCCACGAGCGCCCTTAAACGGTCTGCTTGCTCAATGATGATGTGTGTATATTCGGTGAGAGAGGGCTCTGGCAGCATTTTTTCTAACAATTGCGCCGCACCGCGTAAGCCGCCAAGCGGATTTTTGATCTCATGTGCAAGCCCTCGGACTAACAGCTTCGCCGCTTGTTGTTGGGCGTGTTGGTTCAGTTCTTGAGAGAGTCGGCGCTGCTGATCAATTTTGCGCATCTCGACCAGAAGCATCAACTGCTTTTGCCAAGTGATAGGGCTAACCGTCACCTCTAGCATTAAAGGGCGGCCATCAACAACGAAAGTGACGTCACTGTCGGTGATGCTTTGGCCACTTTGCAACGGTTGAGTGAGCAGCGCGAGATCCAGCGACGCATGCTGAATCAATTGAGAAAGTGATTGTTCAATAATTCGTTTGGCGCTTTGAGAAAATAGCAACTCGGCAGCCGGATTGGCATAACGGATGGCCAATCCATCATCAAGAATCAGCGTTGCTGTCACCATATTGTTGAGAATGGCACTAGGAAGACTGGTATCCACATTACGTCCTTGTTTTGCTTTAAGATTGTGCGATGCACAATAATGGTGCAATTGAACGTTAAGTATGGCGAATAAATCTTAGAAGAAAAAGTGAAAAGCACCGCTGTGATGTGATTTTTTTCACCAGATATTCTATTTTGCCCCTTTTACGGTCGGCTTAACACTTGCTCTATGTAAATGCACCGTTATAGGGCTAGTAGATGCAATAAGCTTGCCGCTTCTTTTCGCGTGCACAGCAAGTGTGTGAGTGCCTCGGTCAATATTGTTTAACTGCCACACTATATGGCTTTGTGGTGCACCATAAGGTTTTCCATCGAGTAACAATTGCAATTGCTCACCGATACCAAGCTTGCGATTGGTTTCTAATTGAATATTGATGATGCCTCGATTGCTGCGGATGGTCTCGTTGTGCTTGGGAGTCAGCATCGAGAGTTGTAATGGAAGAGGCTTCTCGGTTGTTTTCTCTGGCTTGTTTTGTGATGCAGTAGATGGCGTAGTCTGAGGTGCGAGCGATTCAGTACTTTCTACCTCAGGAGCTGGTGCGCTGGCTTCAAGGTTTGGCAGTGCGATCGCTTTTGCTCCTTTGTTTGGCGTATCACTAAAGTGAACCACGCCATTTTCATCTACCCACGTATACGCGACCTGCGCGAAGGCGATAGAGGCGATTAACAATCCGCTGAGTGCACACAGTGATGGAATAAGCTGAACTTTCATTGCTCACCTTCTCTTGTTCGATGATTTCACGTTTCAATGGCTTAGCTCTTTGACCTGTAAGGAAAAATTCTAAGCGTATTTTTATTATCCCCTCATGTTAAACGTCGAAGCTTGAGTGGCGAATACAAAAAAGGCCCGCCTGCGAGGCGAGCCTAATATTTTATTGCTGTGTTTACATTTTACACAGTGTCGACCTTACACAGAGTAGTAAAGTTCGAACTCAACAGGGTGAGTTGTCATGTTCACACGCTCTACGTCCTGAGACTTAAGGTCGATGTATGAATCGATGAAGTCGTCAGAGAATACGCCGCCCGCTGTTAAGAACTCACGATCAGCATCTAGCTCTGCTAGCGCGTCTTTTAGTGAGTATGCAACAGTTGGGATTTCTGCTGCTTCTTCAGCTGGAAGATCGTAAAGGTCTTTATCCATCGCTTCGCCTGGGTGGATCTTATTCTTGATACCGTCAAGACCAGCCATAAGCATTGCTGCGAAACATAGGTATGGGTTCGCCGCTGGGTCACCGAAACGAACTTCGATACGACGTGCTTTCGGGCTTGGTACCACTGGGATACGGATTGAAGCAGAGCGGTTACGCGCTGAGTAAGCTAGCATTACTGGTGCTTCGAAGCCTGGTACAAGACGTTTGTACGAGTTTGTTGATGGGTTAGCGAATGCGTTGATTGCACGAGCGTGTTTGATGATACCACCGATGTAGTAAAGCGCCATTTCAGATAGACCGCCGTACTTGTCACCAGCAAATAGGTTTACGCCATCTTTTGCTAGAGACTGGTGAACGTGCATACCGCTGCCGTTGTCGCCAACAAGTGGTTTAGGCATAAACGTCGCTGTTTTACCAAACGCGTGAGCAACGTTGTGTACAACGTACTTGTAGATTTGGATTTCGTCAGCTTTGGTTGTTAGCGTGTTGAAACGAGTTGCGATTTCGTTTTGACCCGCCGTTGCCACTTCGTGGTGGTGCGCTTCAACAACAAGACCCATTTCTTCCATTACTAGACACATAGCAGAACGGATGTCTTGAGATGAATCTACTGGAGCTACTGGGAAGTAACCACCTTTAACGCCTGGACGGTGACCTTTGTTACCTTCTTCGTAGTCAGAACCTGTGTTCCATGCCGCTTCTACGTCGTCGATCTTGAAGAAAGAGCCTGACATGTCCGTCGAGAACTTCACGTCATCAAATAGGAAGAATTCTGGCTCAGGACCGATAAGTACAGTATCTGCAACACCTGTAGAACGCATGAAGTCTTCAGCGCGTTTTGCGATAGAGCGTGGGTCACGGTCATAGCCTTGCATTGTTGCAGGCTCTAAGATGTCACAACGGATATTTAGTGTTGCGTCTTCCGTGAATGGGTCAAGCACAGCAGAAGATGCGTCAGGCATCATTACCATGTCTGATTCGTTGATACCTTTCCAGCCAGCAACTGATGAACCATCGAACATTTTACCTTCTTCGAAGAAGTCTGCGTCGATTTGGTGAGCAGGGATCGAAATGTGCTGCTCTTTACCTTTTGTATCAGTGAAGCGTAGGTCAACAAACTTAACTTCGTTTTCTTGGATCAGCGATAGAACGTTTTCTACTGACATCTTGGATAACCTCCAGTGTTAATAAGCGGTAAAAGCTCGATTTATGAATTATTCATGAAACCTGGCATTGATTAATCAATTTGACTTTTCATTAATCGATGCTGTTTTAACTAAAGCCAAAACCGTGCCAAAAAAAATATTCCATTAATTTCAAGCAATTGTGTTTTTGAATGCTAGTTTGGTGCACTTGCTTGCACCAAAATGATCTTTGCTTGCACTATTATGGTGCCAAAAATCATTGTTGCACCATAATGTGACAGGTACATTGCGTATTCAGCCCAGTTTTTGAGCAAGAGTCAATTTGAATTATGCATCGATTAGAATAAAGTTGCGTTTAATCAATTCGTTCTGAGGAAGAAAATGGGCATTAAGCGTAAAAATCGCAGAAATGCTCGGGAGTAGATCACATATTTCTAGGCTTTTTGCTAAAATCTGGTACATTATGGCCGTTTTTTTAATCAGCAAATGTCGCCAGAGAGCACCCGTTCTCAGCGTGGGGGCATTTCATCTATCTAAGTGAATCAATATCCATGGCTACTCCACAGATTGATAAATTAAGAAATATCGCGATCATCGCGCACGTTGACCACGGTAAAACCACGTTGGTTGACAAGCTGCTACAACAATCAGGCACGCTTGAGTCTCGCGGTGAAGCTGAAGAGCGAGTCATGGACTCGAACGACATCGAGAAAGAGCGCGGTATTACCATTCTTGCTAAAAACACAGCAATCGACTGGAACGATTACCGTATCAACATCGTAGATACTCCGGGACACGCGGACTTCGGTGGTGAAGTTGAGCGTATCATGTCGATGGTAGACTCTGTACTACTTATCGTTGACGCAGTCGATGGTCCAATGCCTCAAACGCGTTTCGTAACACAAAAAGCGTTTGCTCACGGTCTAAAACCAATCGTTGTAATCAACAAGATTGACCGCCCTGGTGCACGTCCTGATTGGGTTATGGACCAAGTATTCGATCTATTCGACAACCTAGGTGCAACTGATGACCAGCTAGACTTTAAAGTAGTTTACGCATCAGCACTTAACGGCTGGGCTTCTCTAGAAGAAGGCGAAACTGGCGAGAACATGGAACCACTATTCCAAACTATCGTTGATGTTGTTGACGCGCCAAATGTTGACCTTGATGGTCCACTACAGATGCAAGTTTCTCAGCTAGACTACAGCTCTTACGTTGGTGTTATCGGCGTGGCTCGCGTAACTCGTGGTAGCGTTAAACCAAACCAGCAGGTAACCATTATTGGTGCTGACGGTAAAACTCGCAACGGTAAAGTGGGTACAGTAATGGGCTACCTTGGCCTAGAGCGTCACGAAGTGGAACAAGCTAACGCGGGTGATATCATCGCAATCACTGGTCTTGGCGAGCTGAAAATTTCTGACACTATCTGTGCACAAAACGCAGTAGAAGCATTACCACCATTGTCTGTTGATGAACCAACAGTAACAATGACGTTCCAAGTAAACACGTCTCCATTCGCGGGTAAAGAAGGTAAGTTCGTAACGTCACGTAACATCCTTGAGCGTCTTGAGAAGGAATTGGTACACAACGTTGCGCTACGCGTTGAGCAAACAGACGATCCAGATAAATTCCGCGTATCAGGTCGTGGTGAACTTCACCTTTCTATCCTGATCGAAAACATGCGTCGTGAAGGCTTTGAGCTAGCAGTATCTCGTCCAGAAGTAATCATCAAAGAAGAAGATGGTCAGTTGATGGAACCGTTCGAAACGGTAACTATCGACGTAATGGAAGAGCACCAAGGCGGCATCATGGAGAACATCGGCCTACGTAAAGGTGAGCTGAAAGACATGTCTCCAGACGGTAAAGGTCGTGTGCGTATGGACTTCGTTATGCCATCACGTGGTCTGATCGGTTTCCAAACGGAATTCATGACACTGACTTCAGGTTCAGGTCTTCTTTACCATACGTTTGATCACTACGGCCCTCACAAAGGCGGTAACATCGGTCAACGTGTAAACGGTGTACTAATCGCGAACGCGATGGGTAAAGCGCTAACTAACGCACTGTTCAACCTTCAAGAGCGTGGTCGTCTATTTATCGGTCACGGTGTTGAAGTTTACGAAGGTATGGTTATCGGTATTCACAGCCGTGACAACGACCTAACGGTAAACGCACTGAAAGGTAAGCAGCTAACCAACGTTCGTGCATCTGGTACCGATGACGCACAGGTTCTTACCCCGCCTATCAAGATGACTCTTGAGCAAGCACTAGAATTCATCGATGACGACGAGCTAGTAGAAGTAACGCCTGAAAGCATCCGTATCCGTAAGAAGTTCCTAACGGAAAGCGACCGTAAGCGTGCTTCTCGTGGCGCGAAATAATTTTCGTTAAGCGATTCAATTAAGAAGAAGCCTCGAGTTATGCTCGGGGCTTTTTGTTTTCTGGAGTTGAATATGAACCCGATTATTATCACCGGTGGGCCAGGTGCGGGAAAAACAACACTGCTGAATGCGCTAGACGCGTGTGGTTACGCCACGTTTCCTGAAGGTTCTCGCGACTTGATTGAGCAGCAAAGCCAGTTAGAAAATGGTGTTTTGCCGTGGACGAATTTACCTGAGTTTGCCAAGTTATGCCTTGGGTTGATGGACAAACAAAAGAGGGATGCGCGTTGTCATGATGTTGCGTTTGTTGATCGCGCCATCCCCGACATCATTGCATACCTACAAGTGGGCGGCTGTAAGGTTGACCAAGCTTTCTTAACCGAAAGCGCTGGGTACCATAGTCAGGTGTTTACTTGTCGACCTGAAGCATCCATTTACGTACAAGATGAAGTGCGTCCGCACAGCTTTGAAGAAGCATTGGAGATTCATCAGTCGTTAGTGAGTGTCTATACTGAGTTGGGTTATGAAGTGGTAGAAGTGCCATGGGGAACTGTACCAGAGAGGGTAGGCTTTGTTCGAAGAGTCATCGGTTTACTCGGTGAGGTCGCCGACTAAAACCTCCTCACTAGGAGGAGGTCTAAATCATTTACTTTTGATTGAGCTTTTGTAGGAATTTATCGGACTCTGCAATCGCTTCGTTCATTTGTTTGATCGCAAACTGAATGTCTTTCTCTAAGCTAGAGAACTCACCTTGCAAAGAACCAATCGCACTGGCGTTAAGGTTGTGTTTTAAGTACAACGTGTTGTCACGTAGCGTATCCAGTACCGGTGTCATCTTTTTCTCTGCACGCTTCATAGCGCTAAGCATGGTTTTGTACGAGGCTTTGGTTTCACGTAGTTTTTGCTCGCTTGAACGACGCAGTTTCGCACTCGAGTACAGCTCTAGCTCATCTTGCCACTCATCAAACAGTGCGCCAGATACGTCTTCAATCGCAGCAATACGGTCACGTACGTCTTGAGCCGCTTTTTCGCTATCTTCGTATTTGTCATTGATGTTGTTGTAGACATTTTCTAGCTCACCACCATCAAAGTTGGTGATCGCAGACAAGGCTTCAAGTGCACTGGTGAATTCTTCTTGTGCATCTTGTTGAGATTCTTTGGCATCTTCGACGCGGTCGACCATAATATCTCGTTTATGATACCCAACCTGCTCCATTGCTGAGTAATAAGCAGATTGACACCCTGTTAAAGTGAAAATTGATAGTACAATTGCTAATAAATAAGGCATTCTTATGTCCTCGGCGCTAATTATGGGATGAACTATGAACCAGTTATCAGAGAGTTACAAGGCGAGATTAATCAATCTACTGCCAAGTTGCGTCGCGTTTTTTAAGTATCTTCTTAAGCGATTAACGCATGACCGTGTGAATGTGAACGCGGGCTATCTTGCCTACATTACCTTGTTATCCATCGTGCCAATGCTGACGGTATTGTTATCAATATTGTCGAAATTTCCCGTTTTTGCGAACGTTGGTGAGGTGCTGCAAGGCTACATTATTGAGAATTTTGTGCCAGCTTCTGGAGAAGCTGTACATACGGCATTACAGGAATTTGTGGCGAATACGGGCAAAATGAGCGCGGTTGGCGGTGGGTTTTTATTCATCGCAGCGGTCATGCTGATTTCCAACATTGATAAGAACTTAAACTACATTTGGCGAGTTAAAGACAAGCGCCGTTTAGTCTTTTCATTCTCTATGTATTGGATGGTACTCACGTTAGGGCCGATCATGGTCGGTGCGAGTATTGCGGCGACGTCGTACGTGACTTCGCTGCAAATTTTAGAGAACGAGACATTATCTGGTGCGTTTAATTTATTTCTGCGTTGGCTACCGTTGTTGCTGTCCTTTTTTGCTTTTCTTGGCTTGTATATTCTAGTGCCGAATAAAAAAGTACACCTCGCTCATGGTGCCATGGGGGCAGCAGTCGCCGCGATACTGTTCGAGTTGAGTAAAAAAGGCTTTGCGCTTTACATTACTCAGTTTCCGTCTTATCAGCTCATCTACGGCGCGTTAGCCGCGATTCCTATCTTATTTGTTTGGGTGTATTTATGCTGGATGATCGTGTTATTGGGGGCGGAAGTTACGGCTGCGCTTGGTGAGCGAGAGCACTGGAGTGAAGATTTAGACATGATACACTCGACCGCTGAATCTCAGTTAACAGATGAAGGAAGCGAGAGTAGTGATAGCGCTAATTCAACGAGTCAGTGAAGCAGCCGTCCGCGTGGATGGTGAAGTCGTAGGAGAAATTGATCGTGGTCTGCTGGTCTTATTGGGCGTAGAGAAGGACGACGATGAAGCTAAAGCAAAGCGTTTAATGGAGCGTGTTACAACCTACCGTGTGTTCGAAGATGACGAAGGCAAGATGAACCTGAACGTTAAACAGGTGGAAGGTAAAGTGCTGGTGGTTTCTCAATTTACGCTGCCTGCGGATACAAAAAAAGGCACGCGAGCTGGCTTTTCTCGCGGTGCGCATCCTGTTGATGCAGAGCGCTTGTATGATTACTTTTCTGACTTGTGTGAAGAAGTCTTACCCACACAGCGTGGCCGCTTCGCTGCCGATATGAAAGTGTCCTTGGTGAATGACGGTCCTGTGACGTTTTGGTTGCAGGTCTAATCTGGTAACACAGGCGCCATAGTCTAAGCTTTAACTCCAAGCTCATGGAATTGGCTTGGAGTAATTTTTCCGACACTGATTAGTGTTGTGCTTTCAAAGGATTGATATGTTCAAACTCATTACTCCCAAAACCGATAATCAGATAAACAAGTATTATCAGTTTCGCTGGCAACTGCTTCGTGAGCCATGGCGTATGCCGATCGGCTCAGAGCGCGATGAATACGACGAAATGAGTCATCACCGGATGATTGTTGATGGTCGAGGTCGTCCTATGGCGATTGGCCGTTTATACATTACGCCGGACAATGATGGCCAGATCCGCTATATGGCGGTTAAAAATAATCGCCGTAGCAAGGGGATGGGTTCGCTGGTTTTGGTTGCACTAGAGTCGTTAGCGCGCCAAGAAGGAGCGAAACGCTTGGTGTGTAATGCCCGTGAAGATGCCATCGCCTTTTATGAAAAAAATGGCTTTGAGCGTCGAGGCGAGCTGACCGATGAGCGTGGCCCTGTGCGCCATCAGCAAATGGTGAAGCAACTGGATCCGATGGCCAATGTGTTACGTCGCCCTGAATGGTGTACTGAGCTTCAACAGCGCTGGGAGCAACAAATCCCAATTAGCGACAAAATGGGGATCAAAATTAACCAGTACACGGGTTACCAGTTTGAATGCTGTGCGCAGCTTAATCCTAACCTTAATCCGCATAATACCATGTTCGCTGGGTCAGCTTTTACCTTAGCAACCCTTACAGGGTGGGGGATGACGTGGTTGCTGCTTAAAGAGCGTGGGTTGCACGGTGATATTGTGTTGGCCGACAGCTCTATTCGTTATCGTCAACCAGTCGAACAAAACCCCGTGGCGAGTACTTCGTTGGATGGGATCAGTGGTGACCTAGACCGATTGGAGTCGGGACGCAAAGCACGCATCGTTATTCACGTAGTGATTTATAGTGGTGACACGCCAGCTGTGGATTTTGTCGGTACCTATATGTTGATACCGAACTACTCGCAGTTACTCAGTTGCTGATGGGGTAAGCGCCGACTGATCTGCTGGGCGCTTATCTGTTTCACCTTCTTGCTCTGTCGGTGAGAGGGTTTGTTCTGCTGCGGTATTCGTGTCGGGTACTTCATCTTCTTCGATAACTTCTTCGTAAAGCTCTTCCTCTTGAGTCTCCAAGTTGATGTTATCAATTACGGTTGGCTGCTCGATGGAAGGTTCATTTTTCTGTGGAGTCTCAATATCAGTAGGCTCGGCCAGTTTTGATGCGTTCACGCACTCATTACGGTGGGTTTCACCACTTAGTAGATCGCCTTCAATGTTTCCGCACGTCTCTTCCAATTGATAAGTAATGCCACTTAGCGGGTTGTTGGCCATATCAAATGTTCCCCAAACCTTACCACTTATGGCTTTTCCTGAGATTGTGACCGGCTTTATGGCTACTTCCCCTCGTTGCGCGCTTAAACGCAGTGGACTTAAGGTAATGGCTTTGAGCGAATGATCCGCTTGGGACTTCAAGCGGGTATCTCGGAGATTGGCTTCCACTTCACCCGATAAGCTGTAGGCCAGCATGTTGCGATCACCTGATAACCCTTGTAGATCGAGGCTGAGATCGGAAAAACCATCAATAGCCAGTGTGTCGGGTAAAAAATAATCGTGGAAGAGCGATAAGGGAATACCATCAGCATTGACGTTGAGCGCCCAAGGTTGGCTCGGGGTACTCAAATCTATTTGTCCGATGCCTTCTACGTAGCCTTGCTCGAGTGGCGCAAAAAGGCGAGTCAATTGCCAAAAGCCATCTTTGCTTTGCATGGCAAGTGCTGCGTGAGACGTGAGTATTTGGTCATAGCTGGCATTGACAACGCTGACTTCCAATTCACCTTGCCAAAGGCCCCAACGTTGAGCCGACTGTTTAATATCAAGCTGTTGCCCTTCGATATTTAAACCGGAAAGTTGCCAATAAGGTTCGTGAGATAGCTGGATAATTTGGCTGCGCTCAATGTCGAGTCGTTCGATTGCAACATGCTCTAACTCGCTGGTGGCGGCGTGCCACCAATTTAGGTTGTCTTCTGGCTGTGTTGCCCACTTGAGGCCTTGAATAGAGGCTTCTTTGAGCTTCCATTGTGTTGGCGTGAACAATCCAGAAACTTGCACTCGACCTTGCTGCCAATCTAAGCTGAGCTCGTTGAGCTGGATTACTCCTGGCTCGATAGCGGCACTCAAACGTGGCTCTATTGCGGTTTGCTGCTGGAATCGAACGCTATCCGCCTGCAATGACACTTGAGCTTTTGTCTTCCAGAGAGACAGTGGCAGTGTGGCGTTTTCCACAGAAAGATCCAAGTTCTGCCAGTGCCAGTCGCCCCATTCAATATCGGCGTTAAGCAAATCTAAGCTATTAATATGATTAATGTTAAATGGTAGATCGTGCCAAGGTTTTGCAAGCAGTGATTGGCGCTGCGTATTACTCAGTTTCAGCTTGTTGATGGTCACATTTACTAAAGACCAGCCTTGAGGATACTGCTCCCCTTGCCCAGATATTTGACTGTTACGCCAGTTAAAAGAGGTGCCATAAAGCGTACTGTCTTGCGGTTTGTAGTCTATATCGACTAAGACTTGATTAAAGGCTTCGCCATTCCAATAGAGTTGGTCAGCTGCAAGTTGAACTTCGCCATATGGTATTAATTGACCATTCCATTGTGGTGATTGAATTTGAAGGTCAATGCCATTGGCAGAGAGCTGCTCGTCGGCGTAATCAATATTTTTGAGCGCGATTTGATGGAATAAAACGTTCTCTAAAGGTGGGAGCTTTGGTGCGCCATACTGCAAGCTCATACCATCAATCAATAAACTATCAACGATCCATTTACCATCGCGATAAACATCGGGATTCATCCATAAATCGACTTGATCGATGTAAGACGCATCGTCTCCGCTGGTGTTTACGCGTTGTAAAGTTAGGTGATAGGGAAAGCCATAACGCACGCTTCCGGCCCGGAAGGGAAGAGAAAAGGTGTTTGACAGCAAGCGCCAGGTTGCGTCCGCGTAAGATGTTGTTAGCAGCGCAATCGTAGCGGCTGGAATGGCAACTAAGATAACCAGTAACAGAAGTAGAACTCGACGCGCTGTTTTCATCTTTGCTAGAACCTACGTGTGTTATGAAATAAAACTAGATAGGCTTTAGCTTGTATCAATATTCTGTGGTATTCAATAAAAAGCCCCTCAAAAGAGGGGCTTGAAGCAATTTTTGTAACTTGGCCTACGTAAAGGTGATAAGTTAATGCCAACTTTTCACTGCGTTTACGCGACGTCGCTGTTACTCGATTTAATCAATCTGAGGACCAGCCGCAACCAGGGATTTACCTTCAGCGTTGTCTGTGTATTTATCAAAGTTATTGATAAAGCGCGCTGCTAAATCTTTCGCTTTGCTTTCCCACTGAAGTGGGTCAACGTACGTGTCGCGAGGGTCTAGAATGCTAGGATCCACACCTGGTAGTGACGTTGGTACTTCAAGATTGAAGATAGGAATGTGCTTAGTTGGTGCTTCTTCAATCGAACCATCAAGAATGGCATCAATAATTCCGCGTGTATCTTGAATAGAGATACGTTTGCCAGTGCCGTTCCAACCTGTATTCACTAGGTAAGCCTCAGCGCCTGCTGCTTCCATGCGTTTTACCAGTACTTCCGCGTATTTTGTTGGGTGGAGCGTTAGGAACGCCGCGCCGAAACAAGCAGAGAAAGTTGGTGTTGGCTCAGTAATACCGCGCTCTGTTCCCGCTAGTTTGGCGGTAAAGCCAGACAGGAAGTGGTACTTAGTTTGCTCAGGTGTCAATTTAGATACTGGAGGCAGTACGCCAAATGCATCGGCTGATAGGAAGATCACTTTATTCGCGTGACCGCCTTTTGATACTGGCTTAACGATATTATCGATATGGTAGATAGGGTAAGAAACACGTGTGTTTTCTGTTTTCGAACCATCATCAAAGTCGATAGAGCCATCGCCACGTACTGTTACGTTTTCTAGCAGTGCATCACGACGAATTGCGTTGTAGATGTCCGGCTCCGCTTCTTTCGAAAGTTTGATGGTTTTTGCGTAACAACCACCTTCGAAGTTGAAGACACCGTCATCATCCCAGCCGTGCTCATCATCACCAATTAGCGCACGTTTAGGATCAGTCGACAGGGTCGTTTTACCCGTACCAGATAGACCGAAGAATACCGCTACATCGCCATCTTTGCCCATGTTAGCGCTACAGTGCATTGATGCGATGTCTTTTAGTGGAAGGAAGTAGTTCATCATGGCGAACATACCTTTCTTCATTTCACCACCGTACCAAGTACCACCGATAAGTTGCATGCGCTCAGTTAGGTTAAATACGGTGAAGTTTTCTGAGTTCAGGCCTTGCTCTTCCCATTTTGGATTAGTGCATTTTGCGCCATTCATTACTACGAAGTCTGGTTCAAATGTCGCTAACTCTTCTTCCGTCGGGCGAATAAACATGTTTTTAACGAAGTGCGCTTGCCATGCGACTTCTGTGATAACACGAATGCTCAAACGTGTATCTGGGTTTGCACCACAGTAACCGTCAACAACAAACAAGCGTTTGTTAGAAAGCTGGTTTGTGACCAGTTCTTTTAGCTCGTCCCACACTTCAGGAGTGATTGGCTTGTTATCATTTTTCACTTGATCAGACGTCCACCACATATGTTCTTCTGTCGTAGCGTCTTTGACGATGTATTTATCTTTTGGTGAGCGACCAGTAAAGATGCCAGTGTCAACGGCAACCGCACCTAGTTCAGTAACCACGCCGCGCTCATAACCGGTTAGGTCTTCACGCGTTTCTTCCTCAAACAACATTTCGTAGCTTGGGTTGCGAATAACCTCTTTTACGTTATGCAGTCCGTGCTTGGTTAGATCAAGTGTTGCAGCCTTAGTATGTTCCATAACGGTCATAGGTGCTCCTTATAAGGATTTTGTAGGGATTTTGTAAGAATGTTTTAATTTTAATCTGCTCACCATGCTAGCAACGGGGCGGGGAGAAAACAGGGAGATAGCTCAAAATTTACCCATGATTTCAATAAGGTTTTAGGTAACCCGTCACATATTGGTGGGAATAGTCTATCGTGCACGCAATCCTTTGCGCTAGGGCAAAATCATTATTAATTGTTTAAAATTAAGCAGTTGTTTTATTACGCTTGAGGCTAGTTATTACGAGGGGTTGATCACAAAAAGGCCAGCATTAAGCTGGCCTTTTGTAGGGTAAATTACGTGCTTGATAAGCTATGTAAATTAATGCAGGGTTTTCTTGTCTGTAGAAGCTTGTGCATACAGTTCAGTGACTTCAGATTCGTCGAACGTATAAGTTGTGCCACAGTAATCACAATGTAAAGAAACTGATCCAACTTCTGCCAAAATGTCATAAATTTCAGCTTTCTCAACGGTGATGATTGCGGCACCGCTACGCTCACGAGAACAGCCACAATGGAACTCGACAGGTTGCGGCTCGTACAGACGTACTTTGTCTTGGTTATATAGTCGATACAATAACTCGTTCGCTTCTAAACCAAACAATTCTTCATCTTTTACTGTGTCAGTGAGCTGCTCTAGATGTTCGAAATCATCTGGAGAGCCAGTGCCGTCAGGGATCACTTGAATCAACATACCTGCTGCGTGTGCTTTGCCTTCATGCTCACCAGTGCGGATCCATAGGCGCGTTTTTAACTGCTCTGAGTTTGCAAAGTAGCCTTCTAGCACTTCTGCTAAAGTGTCACCTTCTAGTCCAACGACGCCTTGGTAACGCTCGCCGTTTTTCGGTTCAATGGTGATCACAAGGTAGCCCTTACCCATTAGATCGTGAATATTTGCGTCATCGGCAACATCGCCTTCCCAGCGAGCTACGCCACGAACACGTTGGTTATGGTCACCGTTGATAACGGCAAGAGACACAGGACCGTCGCCTTGTAGCTGGATGGTGATCGAACCTTCGAACTTAAGAGTGGCAGTTAAAAGAGTAGTTGAAACGAGTAGCTCACCCAGCAGTTTCTCTATTGCTGCCGGATATTCCTTGCTGGAGATAACACGTTGGTACGCTTCATCCAATTGTACCAACTCGCCACGTACTGAAAGATCTTCGAATAGGTAGCGGTTTAAAACATTATTTGCCATGGAGTGCTTTCCTCGTTGGTAATTCCGGCTTTTATTGGTGTTTGAACTTAATGATGTCTCTGCGCTGCTTTTTATCTGGGCGGCGTTCCGGACTTGGGTTGTGGGCATTAAGCTTACGTTGAGTCGCGTGTTCCTCACGTTTTGCGATACTCTCATTGGTTTCGCGATATAAGGTTTGTGCGATGGGAGCGCCTCGGCGTTGATCTGAGATTTGTTCGATGATCACGATTTTTTCTTCGTTGCCTTGACGAAGTCTGACTTCAGCGCCCACTTCAACGATTTTACTCGGCTTGCTTCGTTGGCCATTATAGTGGACTTTACCGCCATCGACCATGTTACGCGCGATGGAGCGGGTTTTGTAAAATCTTGCGGCCCATAGCCATTTATCTAGCCTAACGGCTTCATTTAGGGAACTCATAGAACACTACGCTATCTAATCACTGCCCGAATACGGCAATGAGTGATGGATTATTCACCTACAGATGGAGTCAAGGCGTATTTTTTTCAAGGGAGTTGGCAAAAACTGCATAAGAAAAAGGTATGAAAGACAACTTGTGATATAGTTCACTGCTCTTTGTTGAGTAATAATTTTATTGCAAATTTAGCAATTTAAAGTCGATAGCTATCGTTATAGCTTAAATGACGGACGTTAGAATAAAGGAATCCATTCAGTGAAACGTTTAGAGCTAAGTGCAGGATTATCAAGCAGACCGCTACTGGCTCAGATCAAGTCCAATCATTATACCATTCAAGCCAAACTTAGCTTGTTGCTTACCTGTCTGTTTATTGCGATAACCGGATGGATACTTGGCAAAATTGTGTGGTTAGCCATACCTCAATCGTCGGAAGTGCCGCAATGGCGTCCATCGGCGAGTAGCGTTGCTGCGAGCAATAAAGGCGACGCGATAGATTTTAATGCCCTTCAGAATGCCAACCTATTCGGTAAATACACTGAGCAAAAAGCGGCGGTTGTAGAACAGCCTATTGTTAAAGACGCCCCTAAGACGCGCCTTAACCTCACCCTAGTCGGTGCGGTTGCCAGCAGTGATGCCAATACCAGCCTTGCTGTTATTGCTAACCGAGGTAAGCAAGCTACGTACGGTTTGGGTGAAGAAATCGAAGGGACACGTGCGACGCTAAAAGCGGTATTGGTGGATCGCGTCATCATTGATAACCAAGGTCGAGACGAGACCTTAATGATGCAAGGTATAGAATATAAGAAGCTATCTGAATCGCCGCAGGTAGCTAGGGCGCAAGCTCAGCGAGCAGAAGCAGCGACGTCTGACGTTGGAGAGAAATTAGAGCAAATCCGCGAAGAAATTGCGAAAGATCCACAAAGCGTTTTTAAATACATCACCATTTCACCCGTCAAAAAAGACGGAGACATTGTTGGTTATCGAGTATCACCTGGTCGTGATGCCGCATTATTTAATGATGTAGGGCTACAACCTGGTGATATTGCGGTTCAACTGAACGGGATCGATTTAAGTGATCCGTCTTCTTCAGTACAACTGATGCAAGTGATGAGCGATCCGCAAGAATTAAATTTAACTGTTGAGCGAGACGGCCAACAGTACGATATCTATATCCAATTGTAAGACTTAGGCAACCGGCGTAAGTTCAGGGAGACATACGTGAAACATTGGTTCAGCAAAAGTGCTTGGCTACTAGCAGGAAGTTTACTCTGCGTACCAGGTGCAATGGCAAACGAATTTAGTGCGAGCTTTAAAGGCACTGATATTCAAGAATTCATCAACATAGTGGGTCGTAACCTCGAAAAGACCATCATTGTTGATCCTTCAGTACGCGGTAAGATCGATGTCCGCAGCTATGACGTACTTAACGAAGAGCAATATTACAGCTTTTTCCTTAATGTCCTTGAAGTATACGGTTACGCAGTCGTAGAGATGGACAATGGGGTACTTAAGGTTATCAAAGCAAAAGACTCAAAAACCTCAGCAATCCCTGTGTTAGGTGATGGTAGCGCGCAAGGCGATAGTGTTATCACTCGAGTTGTCGCGGTGCGTAATGTGTCGGTCCGTGAGTTGTCTCCTCTACTTCGTCAGCTGATTGATAACGCCGGTGCCGGTAACGTGGTTCATTATGATCCAGCGAATATTATCTTGATTACTGGTCGTGCGGCAGTAGTGAATCGCTTAGCAGAGATCATCAAGCGTGTTGACCAAGCCGGCGATAAAGAAATTGAATTGGTGGAGCTGCGTAATGCATCTGCTGCTGAAATGGTACGCATTGTCGAAGCACTGAATAAAAGTGCGAATCAGAAAAGCACGCCAGAGTTCCTTGAACCTAAAATTGTGGCCGATGAACGTACTAACGCGATTTTAATTTCTGGTGATCCAAAAGTAAGAGCCCGCTTGAAACGTTTGATTCGTCAACTTGATGTTGAAATGGCGACAAAAGGTAACAACCGAGTTGTGTACCTGAAAAATGCGAAAGCTGAAGACTTGGTGGATGTATTGAAAGGTGTTTCCGATAACCTGCAAGCTGAAAAGCAAGCTGGTCAGAAAACATCAGGTGCATCGCGTGGTGAGGTCGTCATTGCTGCTCACGCTGCAACTAACTCGTTAGTTTTAACAGCGCCGCCAGATATTATGATGGCATTACAAGACGTCATTTCTCAACTCGATATTCGTCGTGCTCAGGTTCTTATTGAAGCGTTAATTGTCGAAATGTCTGAAGGTGATGGTATTAACCTAGGTGTTCAGTGGGGTTCATTAGAAACGGGTGCTGTAATTCAGTACGGTAACTCAGGAGCCCCGATTGGTCAGGTGATGGTTGGTCTAGAAGAAGCAAAAGATCAAACCCGCACTGAATACTATACCAACTCTAATGGCGAACGAACGCCATATGATGTTACTGAATCAGGTGACTACTCTACGCTAGCGTCAGCGCTTAGCGGAGTAAATGGTGCGGCAATGAGTATTGTCATGGGTGACTGGACAGCGCTAATTAGTGCTGTTGCTTCTGACTCCAACTCAAACATTCTATCTTCTCCGAGTATTACCGTAATGGATAATGGCGAAGCATCATTTATTGTGGGTGAAGAGGTTCCGGTTATTACGGGCTCTACGGCTGGCTCAAACAACGACAACCCATTCCAAACGGTTGACCGTAAAGAAGTCGGTATCAAACTCAAAGTAGTGCCACAAATTAACGAAGGTGACTCTGTACAGTTAAACATTGAACAAGAAGTTTCCAACGTATTAGGCGCAAACGGTGCGGTTGACGTTCGCTTTGCTAAACGACAGTTAAACACCTCTGTCATGATCCAAGATGGTCAGATGTTGGTTCTTGGTGGTTTGGTCGATGAACGCGCACTTGAAAGTGAGTCCAAAGTGCCGCTATTGGGTGACATTCCGGTACTTGGCCATCTGTTCAAGTCAACTAGCACGCAAACAGAAAAACGTAACTTGATGGTGTTCATCAAGCCGACGATTATTCGCGATGGTGTGACGGCCGACGGTATTACGCAGCGTAAATACAACTTTATTCGCGCAGAACAGCTTTACAAAGCGGATCAAGGGTTGAAGTTGATGGCTGACGAGAAGATCCCGGTTATGCCTGCCTTTGGCCAGGAGCGTCAGCACCCAACAGAGATTCAAGCGTTTATTGATCAAATGGAAAACAACTAATGGTTGATATGTTAGACACAGCGCCAAGTATGCGTCGTCTGCCATTCAGTTTTGCCAACCGCTTTAAACTGGTGCTGGAGACAGAGCATCCTGAGCGTCCACCTATTCTTTACTATGTCGAGCCGCTTAACCCTGCGGCTCTGGTTGAAGTCCGTCGTGTATTAAAGAAAAGCTTCGTACCACAACCTATCGATAAAGAAGCCTTTGATAAAAAGCTGACCGAAGCATATCAACGTGACTCGTCTGAAGCGCGTCAGTTGATGGAAGATATTGGTGCTGATAGCGATGATTTCTTCTCTTTGGCTGAAGAACTGCCGCACGATGAAGACTTATTAGAATCGGAAGACGATGCGCCAATCATCAAATTGATCAACGCCATGTTGGGCGAAGCGATCAAAGAAGGTGCTTCGGATATTCATATTGAGACGTTCGAGAAAACCCTTTCGATTCGTTTCCGTGTCGATGGCGTATTGCGTGAAGTCCTGACTCCAAGCCGTAAGCTAGCGCCTTTGCTAGTTTCTCGTGTGAAGGTTATGGCTAAACTAGATATCGCAGAAAAGCGTGTGCCTCAAGATGGCCGTATTTCGTTGCGTATCGGTGGTCGTGCGGTGGACGTGCGTGTATCTACGATGCCGTCCTCACATGGTGAGCGCGTGGTAATGCGTTTGTTGGATAAAAACGCGACTCGTCTTGATTTACATAGTTTGGGCATGACACCTTCAGTGCATGACAACTTCCGTCACTTGATTGGCCGCCCTCACGGTATCATCTTGGTGACGGGCCCGACAGGTTCTGGTAAATCCACCACCTTGTATGCTGGCTTGCAAGAGATCAATAGCAACGAGCGCAACATTCTAACGGTTGAAGACCCGATCGAATTTGATATTGATGGCATCGGTCAAACTCAGGTGAACCCAAAGGTCGACATGACGTTTGCGCGCGGCTTGCGTGCCATTCTGCGTCAGGACCCGGATGTGGTGATGGTCGGTGAGATCCGTGACTTAGAAACCGCACAAATTGCAGTGCAAGCGTCCTTAACGGGTCACTTGGTAATGTCTACTCTCCACACCAACACCGCAGTGGGTGCGATTACGCGTCTACGTGATATGGGTATTGAGCCATTCCTTATTTCTTCTTCGTTATTAGGGGTGCTAGCGCAGCGCTTAGTTCGAACGCTTTGTCCAAGCTGTAAAGAGCCGTATGAAGCCGATGCGGAACAGAAAAAACTGTTTGGTATGGAAGCGCATGAACCGTTAGAACTGCACCGAGCAAAAGGCTGTGAAGCGTGCAACCAAAAAGGCTACCGAGGTCGAACAGGTATCCACGAGCTCATTATGGTTGATGAGCAAGTGCAAGAGTTGATTCATCGAGAGTCTGGTGAACAAGAAATTGAGAGAGCCGTTCGCGCCCATACGCCAAGTATTCGCAGTGATGGTTTAAGCAAAGTACGTCGTGGTATTACGTCACTTGAAGAAGTGATGCGAGTGACGAAGGAAACCTAATGGCGGCATTTGAGTACAAAGCGCTAGATGCAAAAGGCAAGCATAAAAAAGGCACGATAGAAGGGGACAACGCCCGACAAGTGCGCCAGCGACTCAAAGAGCAAGGGATGATCCCGATTGAAGTGGTCGAGACGAAAGCTAAATCGGCTAAGTCTTCAGGTTCAGTCAGCTTTAAGCGCGGTATCTCAACATCTGAGCTGGCACTCATCACACGGCAATTGTCTACGCTAGTCCAATCAGGAATGCCTTTGGAAGAGTGTTTGCGTGCGGTATCTGAGCAGGCTGAAAAGCCGAGGATTCGTTCTATGTTGGCTGCGGTTCGCTCGAAAGTAACAGAGGGTTATCCGCTTGCCGACAGTTTTGCCGATTACCCACACGTGTTTGATGAACTGTACCGCTCTATGGTTGCGGCGGGCGAAAAATCAGGTCACCTCGATACCGTATTAGAGCGTTTGGCAGACTATGTCGAAAACCGCCAAAAGATGCGATCTAAATTGCTTCAAGCCATGATTTATCCTGTAGTTTTGGTGGTATTCGCGGTTGTCATCGTTTCGTTCTTATTGGCGACAGTGGTTCCTAAAATCATTGAACCCATCATTCAGATGGGCCAAGAGTTACCTCAATCGACGCAATTTTTACTGGCAGCCAGTGAGTTTGTGCAAGATTGGGGGCTGATTATTTTCGTTGTGCTGGTGGCGCTTTTCTATGGCCTCAAACTGGCGTTGCAAAAGCCAGACTTTCGCTTAGCTTGGGACAGAAAAATCTTGAGCTTACCGCTAATAGGTAAGATCTCTCGAGGTTTGAATACCGCACGATTCGCACGAACACTTTCGATCTGTACTTCCAGTGCGATTCCAATTCTCGAGGGTATGCGCGTTGCGGTAGATGTTATGTCTAACCGTTATGTGAAGCAGCAAGTCTTGCTTGCAGCGGATAACGTCCGAGAGGGCGCTAGTTTGCGTAAGGCGTTGGACCAAACTCGCTTGTTTCCACCAATGATGCTACACATGATCGCCAGTGGTGAGCAAAGTGGTGAATTAGAGAGCATGTTGACGCGGGCAGCCGATAACCAAGATCAAAACTTTGAATCAACAGTCAATATTGCTCTGGGTGTGTTTACTCCTGCGCTGATTGCATTAATGGCTGGATTAGTGTTGTTCATTGTGATGGCGACCTTGATGCCAATGCTAGAAATGAATAACTTGATGAGCGGATAATTTCGAATTAAGACGTGTCTACTAACGGCATGGCTTTAATCTAACTTTCGGAGAAAAAAATGAAGTTTAAGCGTAGTAAACAACAGGGTTTTACACTTTTAGAAGTGATGGTTGTTGTCGTTATCCTTGGTATTTTGGCAAGTTTCGTTGTTCCAAACCTATTGGGTAACAAAGAGAAGGCTGACCAACAAAAAGCGATTACGGACATCGTAGCGCTGGAAAATGCCCTAGATATGTACAAGTTGGATAACAGCGTTTACCCAACAACGGACCAAGGTCTAGAAGCATTGGTTAGCAAGCCATCTAACCCAGAGCCACGCAACTACCGTGATGGTGGTTACATCAAACGTCTTCCTAATGACCCTTGGGGCAACCAGTACCAATACTTAAGCCCAGGTGATAACGGTACAATCGATATCTTCACTCTAGGCGCAGATGGCCAAGAGGGTGGAGAAGGTCCAGCTGCAGATATTGGCAACTGGAACATGCAAGACTTCCAATAATTGAGCCTAAGCCAGCACTAATGAAACAAATGCGAAAACATAACGGTTTTACATTGATAGAAATTCTATTGGTGCTGGTTTTGCTATCTCTTACGGCTGTGGCCGTGATCTCGACGTTACCGACTAGCCAAAAAGATCTTTCCAAACAGTATGCTCAAAGCTTTTTTCAGCGTTTACAGCTGCTCAATGAAGAAGCTGTGCTGAGCGGTAAAGATTTTGGCGTTCGAGTGGATGATGCCAAATCGACCTACGCTCTACTGAGTTTAACCTCAGAAGGTTGGCAGCCTCTGAAATTAAAGCAGATTCCGAGCAAAACCAAGCTAGAAGAAGATATTACGCTACAACTCGAACTCGGCGGTGGTGCTTGGGATAATGATGAGCGCTTATTCAAACCAGGTTCTCTTTTTGATGAAGACATGTTCGCAGAAGAAGAGGACGAAAAGAAAATTGAGCCACCGCAAGTGTTTATCTTTTCCAGCGCCGAAGTCACGCCATTTACCCTGTCTTTTTTTCCGCAAAATGGTGATGCCTTTAATGACGGTTGGCGAGTCATTGGCAAAGAAAGTGGACAAATTTTGTTATTAGCTCCGGGCGAAGAAGTGAAAGAGGATGAGAATGCGCAATTTTAAGCAAGCTCGCCCAAATTTGAGTCATCGCCGGATGAGAGGCATGACCTTACTGGAAGTATTGGTCGCACTGGCAATTTTCGCCACCGCTGCCATCAGTGTCATTCGCTCCGTGAGCCAGCATATTAATACAATCAGTTATTTAGAAGAAAAAATGTTTGCAGCCATGGTTGTGGATAATCAGATGGCAAATGTGATGTTGAATACCGGAGAACTCAAAGCGAAAAACGGCACAGAAGAGCTGGCAGGACGCACTTGGTTCTGGAAAGTCACGCCAGTCGCCACGACGCAGCCATTGCTGAAAGCATTTGATGTGAGCGTCTCGGTAGAGAAAAGCGCGAGCCCTGTAGTAACGGTACGAAGCTATGTGGCGCAATAATCATCCCCGCGCAAATACGCGCCAAAGGGTAAAAGGTTTTACACTTATTGAAGTGTTGGTATCGATTGCCATCTTTGCCAGTTTAAGTGTCGCTGCGTACCAAGTGGTATCGCAAGTACAGCGTAGCAATGCGCTATCACAAGAACGAACCCAACGCTTAAACGAAATTCAGCGTGCCATGGTGATGATGGATAACGATTTTCGTCAAATGGCGATGCGTCAAACACGTACTAATGGTGAAGAGCCTGCTAGCCGGCTAATTTTTTGGTCCGATTACCTGTTGGACTCCGATACCAAAGGACTGATGTTTGCCCGTTTAGGTTGGCACAACCCTCAGCAGCAGTTCCCTCGTGGAGAAGTAACCAAGGTTGGCTATCGCTTAAAAGAAGAAACACTGCAGCGAGTATGGTGGCGCTATCCTGATACGCCGGTTGGGCAACAAGGTACTGTTACTCCATTGCTAACGCAGGTCGAGTCATTTGATATGCGTTTCTATGATGGTAAGCAATGGAAAAAAGAGTGGGCTGAAGAAAAAGCGCTGCCGAAAGCGGTTTCTGTTGTTCTAACTCTCAAAGACTATGGAGAAATTACCCGCACTTATCTCACTCCTGATGGCACATTGAGTCAGAAAGAGGAAAGTTCAGGAGACAGCAATAATGGTTAACCGTCAGCGCGGTGTTGCTTTGATTATAGTGTTGATGTTGCTGGCGATTATGGCGACGGTTGCCGCCAGCATGTCGGAACGTTTGTTCTTGCAGTTTCAGCGAGGCGCTAATCAAATCAATTACCAGCAAGCGTACTGGTACAGCCTTGGCGTCGAGGCGCTAGCAAAAGTGGGTATCGAACAAAGTTATAAAGACACCGACACGATTAATATGAGTCAACCGTGGGCGATAAAAGAGCAAGTCTATCCGTTAGATTATGGTCAAGCGGCGGGACGAATTAGAGACAAGCAAGCGTGCTTTAATCTAAATGTATTGAGTCGTGTGCAACCAACGGGTCAGCAAATTACAAGACCATATTTAGTGAATGTATTGCAGCGCCTATTAGAAGAGTTGGATGTCGAGCCATATCAAGCAGAAATCATTGCAGACTCTACTTGGGAATACATTGATGCTGATGACTCTGTCCGTTCGACTACTGGGGTTGAAGACAGCACATATGAAGCGATGAAACCTTCCTATTTGGCATCAAATGGTTGGATGGCAGATGCTTCCGAGTTACGGGCTGTCTATCAGGTGAGTGGTGAAATTTTCCAAAAATTGGAGCCGTTGGTCTGTGCATTGCCAAGTGATGACTGGCGTTTAAACGTGAATACGATTGATGTTGAGCAAGCTCCGATTTTGGTGGCAATGTTCTCACCAAACTTAAGCAGTAGTGATGCGATTCAGCTAATTGAAAAACGCCCATTTGATGGGTGGGATAGCATTGATGAATTTTTAGCAGAGTCAGAAATGGCTGGCTTAAGTGAAGATGTAAAGAAAAACGCCAAAGGCTATTTGGGTGTAGATAGCGCCTTTTTTGAATTGGATGCACAAGTGTTGGTGGATGAATCACGTGTACGTATCCGAAGCCTTTTGCAAAGTACAAATAGAGAAACGGTGACCGTAGTTCGCCGTCGTTTTGGAGGGATCAGTGAGCGAGTTTCTGACCGTTCGGCTGAGTAGCGAACAACAAAGTACCATTCCTTGGGTGGTGTGGTCGACAGATCAACAGGAAGTGATTGCTAGCGGTGAAATCGCCGGGTGGGAACACTTAGATGAATTGGTCTCATATGCTGGTCAGCGCCAAGTTGTGGCGCTGTTGGCGAGTAATGATGTAGTCCTGACGCAAGTGGATATACCACCTGGTGCAACACGCCAATTCGAGGCTATGTTACCGTACTTAGTGGAAGACGAAGTTGCTCAGGACGTTGATGGCCTGCACTTTAGCGTGTTGGGTAAACAAGCGGATAAAGCGCAGATTTGCGCAGTTGAACGTGCTTGGATTCAGACTGTACTGCAACGTTTCTCAAGCCAAGGTATCGCCATTAAACGCATTTTACCCGATGTGCTTGCGTTACCGGTTCGTGGAGATCACAGCAGTGCTGCAATGATTGGCGAGCAATGGCTAATTCGTCACTCTGCGACAGAGGGCGCGGTTGTCGACGCTTCTTGGTTAGACCTTTACCTCTCTTCTTATCTACAAAATCATGAAGGTTGGAAGCTCGATTGCTTTAGCTCGGTCCCGGAATCTGCGTTACCTGAAATATGGGATCCGCAACCAGAAGAAATGACGATGGCTTTACTGGCGAAGGGGGTGACAGAAAGCAAAGTCAATTTGCTGACTGGGAGCTTCAAGCCGAAATCTTCTTGGGGTAAATACTGGAAGCTCTGGCAAAAAGCCACCATTGCTGCGGGGGTGCTTATCGTCGTCATGGTTGCGCAGCAGTTGCTCGTGGTCCACAAGTACGAAGCACAAGCTCAAGCGTATCGTGAGGAGAGTGAGCGTATTTTCCGCCAGGTGTTCCCAAATAAACGACGCATTCCTACCGTTAGTTACCTCAAACGACAAATGGATGATGAAGAGCGCCGCTTATCTGGTGGAAGTGGCCAGCAGGCAATGTTGTCATGGTTGGCGGCATTACCCGCGACGCTTGGTCAGGTCAGCGACTTGGAGATCACTAGCTTTAAATACGACGGACAACGTGGCGAAGTACGTATTCAGGCTCGTAGTTCAGACTTCCAACCTTTTGAGCAGGCTCGTGTGAAATTGGCAGAGAAGTTTAATGTTGAGCAAGGTCAGTTGAACCGTAGCGATAACGTTGTGGTTGGCAGCTTTGTTTTGAAGCGTTTGTGAGGTGATGATGAAAAATTTAATTTCTCAAGCTCAGGTTTGGTGGAGCAGCATCTCGCAGCGTGAGCAGCGTTTGGTCATGGGATGTGGCGCTATTGCCGTTATCGGTATTATTTATTGGGGTTTATTACAGCCAATGAGTCAACGTGCGGAGCTAGCTCAGTCACGTATTCAAAGTGAAAAGCAGTTGCTAGCTTGGGTACAAGATAAAGCGGATGGCATCACTGCACTGCGAAAAAGCAGCGGTGTGAGCTACTCTAGTCAACCGTTGAATCAGTTGGTTTCTTCTTCAGCTCGTCGTTATAAAGTTGAGTTGATTAGAGTACAACCTCGTAATGAGAGCGTTCAAGTGTGGATCAAACCACTCGCGTTTAATCAACTAGTGGATTGGTTACGTTACTTGAAAGAGCAACAGGGTATTGAAGTCGAATTTTTAGATATCGACCGAACAGAGCAAGCGGGCATGATCGATGTAAACCGCCTTCAGTTTAAGCGAGGTTAAGGTGAAGCGAGCAGTACTTTACGTTGTTATCTTTATCGTCTTTTTTTCAGTCAGTCTTTTAATGGGATTACCAGTCTCTTGGGTGTTACAACAAGCACCAACAGTGAGAGGCCTGGACATTCAAGGAGCCAACGGTTCGGTATGGCAAGGTCAAGCTTCTAGTATTCGTTGGCAGCGCCAGAACCTTGGAGAAGTTAATTGGGATTTCCAATGGTCGAGTCTACTGACAGGTAAAGCTGAGTTTGCTGTGCGCTTTGGTCGTGGTAGTGAAATGGACGTTCGTGGGCGCGGTTTTGTCGGTTATAGCTTAAGTGATGGCCCTTATGCCAAAAACTTAGTTGCCTCGATTCCGGCGGTAAAAGTTGTTGAGCAAGCGCGCCTCCCTGTGCCTGTTGGTGTTGATGGGCAACTTGAGCTGAATATTCGTCATGCGACTTATGCTGCGCCTTGGTGTAAGAACGGTGAAGGCACTTTAGTATGGAATGCCAGTGGTATTCAAAGCCCCGTTGGCAGCTTAGATCTCGGTCCTGTGATTGCCGATATAAACTGTCAGGATAGTGTATTGACGGCAACTGGTGAGCAGAGCAGCAAACAAGTCTCTGCGGCGTTTTCCGCTGAACTGATGCCTAATCAACGGTACTCAACCAAAGCGTGGTTCAAACCTGGTGCAGAGTTCCCATCCAGCATGGGGGAGCAACTGAAATGGCTGGGTAAGCCGAATGCTCAAGGTCAATATGAGTTTAATTACCAAGGGCGCTTCTAACCTATCGTGACAAAATCCAATATCTTAAAAGAGCTGCTATTGTGCAGCTCTTTTTGCTTTTGGATCATCGTAAGCTAAAACCTCTATTCGCTGTACATTCGATCTTGATTGGGAATGAGTGAAAGTTTAAAGCCATGATTTTTAATCGATTTGTTTTCTTTCGTTCAGCTTTGCAGGCAATTGGAACATAGTAGGCCAAATGCTCCAAGTGCTGTACAGAAGGTCAAAAAGAAAAGGCCACGAAGATATTCGTGGCCTTTCTATTGCTAGAATTTTGTGCTCTAAATTTTACCGATAAGGCGCTTAATCTTTGCGTTGTAAAATCTCATTCCAAGGTAAATCCGCATCACCAAGAACAATAAAGTTCGGGTTTTCTAGTGTTTCCCGCTCGTTATATGACAGCGGTTCTAATTGCGTGCTGAGAATACGTCCGCCAGCTTCTTCAACAATGCATTGTGTCGCAGCGGTGTCCCACTCACCTGTTGGACCTAGTCGGAGATAGCAATCTACCGCCCCTTCCGCGACGAGGCATGCTTTCAATGCTGCAGAACCGAGCGGTATTAAGTCGTAATTCCAGGCGCTGCTCATACGGTTAGTAATACGATTGATGTCTTGGCGACGACTAATAGCAATTGCGATGCTTTGCTCTGGCTGTTCGTGTTTGTGTGTATGGATTTTGACGCTGTCCGACATGTCGGGAATTTTCCAGGCGCCTTTGCCATTATAAGCGTAGTAAGTCACGCCAGATACAGGGCCGTAAACGACGCCCATGGTTGGTCGATTGTTGTCGACCAACGCAATAATAGTGGCAAAGTCACCACTGCGAGCGATGAATTCTTGAGTACCATCAAGAGGGTCGACTAACCAATAACGTTCCCACTGAGCGCGTTGCTCTAAGCTTATGTCTGCGTCTTCTTCTGACAACACGGGAATGTCAGGCGTCAGATCACTCAAGCGTTCAGTGATGAACTTGTGAGCTGCAATATCTGCACTTGTTACGGGAGTTTCGTCACTTTTGGTGTAGGCCTCGTATTGCTTCTTTTCATATATTTCGAGGATCATTTGCCCAGCACTGCGGGCAATCTCGATGACTTGAGGAAGTAGGTGAGATAGATCTTTTGTCATTGGCATAAGTGATAGTCCTTACTCACAGTGTTATTCGGTTCTAATGACCGTTATTGGTTATGCTTGTGAGTGGTGTTTGGTAAGTGTTTCAGTGCCAACATTAGCGCTGTGATGCTTCGTGCTTCACAGAAATCCATGTGAGTTAATAACTCTTCGGCTTGCGCAAGTGGCCAACGCACAATTTCCAGTGGTTCAGGCTCATCGCCTTCTTGCTTCTCTGGATAAAGCGCCTGTCCTAAAAATAGAGTCATTTTGCTCGAAAAGTAAGATGGCGCGAGGATAACTTGTTTCAACGGGGTTAACTGATTACAGCCAAAGCCGATTTCTTCTTTTAACTCACGATCCGCAGCTTGGTGTGGTGTTTCTCCTGGGTCAATCAGCCCTTTTGGGAAACCTAGCTCGTAACGTTCAGTTCCAGCGGCGTATTCACGCACCAGTAATAAATCGCCTTGTTCTGTTACAGGGACTACCATTACAGCATCTCGTCCACTTGGCTTCATACGCTCATAAGTACGATGCTCACCATTGGAAAAACGAAGGTCGAGCGCTTCCACAGCAAACAGTTTGGATTTTGCAACCGTCTGGCATGAGAGTATCTCTGGTGGGGTTCGTTTCGGCATGACGCTGGCTCCTTGGTGTCGTTGGCGTTTACGAGATGCGTAAGATTCTTAATATATGAGAACTCCGCCTGAGTTTCTAGCGGATTTTACGAGTCGAGCTAAGCATCTCAGCATCACCTCAGTATCGATACAAAAATGGGAGACCGAAGCCTCCCATTTTCTGACAGTGTTTACTCTTAGTAGTAAGAGTGATCACCACGGTCATGTTCTGTAGCATCACGAACTGCGGTTAGTTCACCAATGAACTGGTTGAGCAGCTCTTTCTCGATGCCTTCTTTTAGTGTTACGTCAACCATAGAACAGCCATTACAACCGCCACCAAATGCAACAATCGCAACACCGTCTTCAGTGATCTCAACCAAGTTTACGTGACCACCGTGGCCAGCAAGTTGTGGGTTCACTTGAGTTTGGATAACGTACTCAACGCGCTCAACCAGTGGTGCGTCGTCCGCAACTTTACGCATTTTAGCGTTAGGTGCTTTTAGCGTTAACTGAGAGCCCATTTTATCGGTAACAAAATCGATTTCAGCGTCTTCAAGGAATGGCAGGCTTAGCTCATCAACGTAAGCTGAAAAACCGCTGTAAGAGAGTTCAGTGTCGGTCGATTCTACTGCTTCTGGTGGACAGTAAGACACGCCACACTCAGCGTTTTGTGTACCTGGGTTCACAACGAAAATACGAATGTTAGTGCCTTCAGGTTGTTGACCTAAAAGGTTAGCGAAATGCGTTTGCGCAGTTTCTGTAATAGTAATATTTGACACGACGAATACCCGAGTAAATTTGTAGGTTACTGCTGCTATTCTACTCTTGTTGACGTATGGGTCTAGTCTTTTTGATGCTAAGGCATGGCGAAGCGATCTAGAGAGAACGAGGAGCAGGTGTTCTGCAGATGCAGTAAATATCGATGCTTTCTACGCCAACTTCAAGTAGTAAATGACATAATTGTCGGACGGTACTGCCTGTGGTGACTACATCATCGACGATGGCAACATGGGAAGAGTGAGGGCGCTTATTGAGAATAAACGCGCCTTTTAAGTTTTGTTCACGGCTTGTTTTGGTATTACCACGCTGTGATTGGGCGAGCCTTACTCGACGAAAGACCTTCGCATCAAAATTAGTCTGCAATTGCTTGGCGAGGTGTCGGGCTAAAACATCACTTTGATTAAAACCCCGGCGCAGGTAACGCTGCCAGTGCAATGGCACACTGGTAATGATTGGAGCTGGCGTGGTGATGCGCTGTGCCAGTTGCTCGGTTAATGCTTTTACATGCCAAGACTCTCCGTGATCTTTAAAGCGTTGTACTTCCCGTGAAAGGGGAAAGTCGTAATCGCCTAACGTGTATAGCCTTTGCCATGGCGGTGGCTTTGAAAGACATTCACCACAAATACTATCCGTACTCATTTCTTCTTTCTGTAATGATAAACCGCAGCGTTGACATCGTTTTACCGGAGTTAGGTATTTTAAACAGTGCTCGCACCAGCGCAGAGTATTTGTGTGGCTTGGTGTTTGAATAGGGAACCGACACAGGCCGCATTGACTGCTCAATACGCGATGCATGATGTTTTGCCAGTGATGAGATAACATAGCGTTTATTCATGGTGATATTTTACTCAGCCTAACGCTTGGCTGAAGCCGTAGGGAATAAAATAAGTGGGAGAGATTGAGAGCATGAGCACGAAATTACACTGGCAGTCATTTGGTCAGGGACCAGATTTGGTGTTACTGCATGGTTGGGGCATGAATGGTGCGGTATGGCAGCAGACAGTCGAGTCTCTTCAACCTTATTTCCGAGTTCATGTGGTTGACCTTCCGGGGTACGGACATAGCGCCGAATCTCATGCTGAAGATTTAGACCATATTGCTAACCTGGTGGTGCAAGGTGCGCCAGAGAAAGCGATTTGGCTTGGTTGGTCCCTCGGAGGTTTAGTGGCGACGCATGTGGCGTTAAATATGCCCGAGCGCGTGGCTAAGTTGATTACGGTTGCCAGCTCACCAAAATTTGCCGCAGAAAAACCGTGGCGCGGCATTCAACCGAATGTACTGAGTGCGTTCACCTCTCAGTTGCTAGAAGATTTCTCACTGACCATTGAGCGCTTTATGGCGTTGCAAGCGATGGGCAGCCCATCAGCGCGTAAAGACGTTAAACAGCTCAAGCAAGCGGTACTATCGCGCCCTCAGCCAAACCCTGAATCGCTGTTGGTTGGGCTAAACATCCTTGCTGATGTGGATCTGCGCGATGCGTTGACGTCTCTTTCTGTTCCAATGTTGCGTCTTTATGGCCGTTTAGATGGGTTGGTGCCAATTAAAGTAGCTAACGATTTAAGTGAACAGTTGCCTCATACCCAGCAGTTTGTTTTTAATCAGTCCTCTCATGCGCCTTTTATCACCGAACATGACGAATTTTGTGTTCAAATCCGAGAGTTTGCTCACGATTGAGCAAGTACGAGCGGAAATACCTCAAGTTGTTTAAAAAGTGGTCGATATAAAGGCTGGTGAGGTTTTATTAGCCAATAAAGCTAAGCCATATTGACGAGTTGGGCGACTCTGAGGAGGGTTCGCAATGATTGTGTCACCGACCAACGTAAGTGTGCCACTGATCGCCCCATCCGTGAATGTGCAGACGGAACAAGCAGCTCGCGACAATAAAGTCCGAGAGCCTGTAACGCCAACGGTCGCATTGGCCAAAACCAATGCAGAGCGAAAAGTAAAAGGTGACGACAAGCGCCGACGTCAGTCTTCTTGGGATCCTTCAGAGCATCCTGATTATGATATGGAAACGGAAGTCGACACGCGTTATCAAGAAGAGCCGGAAGATACACTAGAACGGCTTTTTAGTTTGCTTGCGCTCAAATCGTATAGTGAAGACCAGGGGAAAGGCTACGCGATCCGCTTTCGCTTACCAAAGCGCATTTTGGATGCTGCGATCAATGAAGGATTAATGGAAAAGCGCAGGAAGGTGATCAAGTTTCATTATGGTCATGCAGTCGCTCCCCATACCCCGTCAGAAGTGATAGCAGTATTATGACGACTCAATATCCTACTCAAACAAAAACGCTCCAAGCAGGTTGACTGATTGGAGCGTTTTCTTTTTAGTTATGAAAGCTCGTTAGCGGTGAAGCCTAGGTAAGGTTACTTTTTCGCTTTAGCAAACGCTGCAGCAAACGCACCGCCCATCGCGCTGTTCGATGACGAAGCATCACGGCGAGGCTGACGACGCTGCGGTTGGTCATTACGACGTGGCGCTGCTGATGAGCGTTGGCTGCGGTTGTCTTGACCCGGTTCGTCGTTCATACGCATCGATAGACCAATGCGCTTACGCTGCACGTCCACTTCCATCACTTTCACTTTGACGATGTCGCCTGCTTTCACCACTTCACGTGGGTCAGACACATAACGATCTGTCAGTGCAGAAATATGCACAAGACCATCTTGGTGAACGCCGATATCAACGAAGGCACCGAAGTTGGCTACGTTAGACACCACGCCTTCTAGAATCATGCCCGGTTCCAAGTCAGATACCGAGTTTACACCTTCTGCAAAGGTCGCCGTTTTGAATTCTGGACGTGGGTCACGACCCGGCTTATCCAGCTCTTTGATGATGTCTGTAATGGTTGGAACGCCGAAGTTATCGTCGGTGTAATCGACCGCATGCAGACCTTTAAGGAAGCTTGAATCACCAATCAGTGCTTTGATATCTTTGTTGTTCTTCTCAGAAATCGCTTTGACCACTGGGTACGCTTCTGGGTGAACCGCAGACGCATCAAGTGGGTTCTTACCATCCATGATTCGTAGGAAGCCTGCACACTGCTCGAACGCCTTAGGACCTAAACGAGGTACTTTCTTCAAGGTTGTACGTGCTTCGAAGCGGCCGTTCTCATCGCGGAAGTCGACAATGTTCTGCGCGATGGTGCTTGATAAGCCTGCTACGCGCGTCAGTAGCGCCGCAGAAGCAGTGTTCACATCAACACCAACCGCGTTTACACAGTCTTCCACAATCGCATCTAGGCGTTTTGCCAACATAGATTGGCTTACATCGTGCTGGTATTGACCCACACCAATAGATTTAGGATCAATTTTCACGAGTTCAGCCAATGGATCTTGCAAACGACGTGCAATCGACACTGCACCACGCAGTGATACGTCCATATTCGGGAACTCTTTTGCTGCAAGCTCAGACGCTGAGTAAACCGATGCACCCGCTTCACTCACGATGATTTTCTGAACTTTCAGGTTGCCACGTTTGATGACGTCTGCGACAAAGCTGTCGGTTTCACGTGAAGCCGTGCCGTTACCAATCGCAATCAAATCCACGTTGTACTTACGCACCAACTGATCAACGATTTGTGCTGACTTGTCGTATTGTTTTTGTGGTGGGTGAGGGTAGATGGTTTCGGTGGCAAGCACTTTACCTGTTGAGTCGACAACCGCGATTTTTGAACCTGTACGCAGACCCGGATCTAGACCAAGTGTTGCACGAGGGCCAGCCGGTGCTGCCATCAACAAGTCTTTTAGGTTAGTGGCGAATACTTCAATCGCTTCGATTTCAGCGCGCTCTTTCATTGCGCCCATTAGCTCGGTTTCCATGTGCATCGATACTTTGATGCGCCATGCCCAGCTGATCACTTGCTTACGCCAGGTATCCGCCGGTGCGCTGCTTAGCGTCACGCCATAATGGTCGGCGATAATCGTTTCGCAGTAAGACTGACGAGCGCCTTCTTCCTGTTCTGGATCAGCATTCATTGCCAATGTCAGGAAGCCTTCGTTACGGCCGCGTAGCATCGCCAGTGCGCGGTGCGATGGCACTTTGCTTAGGGGCTCGTTGTGGTTGAAGTAATCTTTAAACTTCTCGCCTTCTTGCTCTTTGCCTTCAACGACTCGTGAAACCAGTTCCGCATTGCGATTTAAGTGGTTGCGAATTTTTTCCAGTAAGTTTGCGTCTTCTGCGATGCGCTCCATGATGATCGCGCGAGCGCCATCCAATGCAGCTTTGGTGTCTGAGATGCCTTTGTCTGCATCAAGGTATTTGCTTGCTTCGCTTTCTGGCTCGGTTTGTGGATGATTCCAAAGCTGATCTGCGAGTGGTTCAAGACCAGCTTCAATCGCGATCTGACCTTTCGTACGACGCTTGGGTTTGTAAGGTAGGTATAAGTCTTCAAGACGAGTTTTGCTGTCTGCCTGCGCGATCTCTTGTTCTAGCTCTGGCGTCAGTTTGCCTTGCTCTTGGATTGATTTGAGGATGATTTGACGGCGATCATCCATTTCACGAAGGTAAGACAGACGGCTGTCCAAAGTACGAAGCTGGGTATCATTAAGGCCCCCCGTCACCTCTTTGCGGTAACGTGCAATAAAAGGGACAGTGTTGCCATCATCAATTAGGGTGACAGCGGCGTTGACTTGCTCTGGGCGAACATTCAGTTCTTGAGCAATCATGCGACAGATAGCTTGGCTCATCCGTGTTTTCTCTTTTAATTCAGTTTTGGTTGTATAGAACATTGGGGTCGTTCGAAGAATTTGCAATGTTTTAAATTAACGAGGCAAAAATTTACCGGGCGCTGGTGGACATCAGTCATATTTATGTCAAAACTGTAATTAAATTGAGAACTTATATCCGCAGTTATCGACTAACCTAATTCCACGGTTGTTGATATCACTAAATGTACCTCGGCTTATACGGATAATCATGATGAAAAAAATGTCTTTGGCGTTAGCGCTTACGAGTGCCTTACTTGCCGCCCCGCTTAGTTGGGCGCAGTCTATCTCAGGAACCACACAAGCTCCCGTTTATCAGCTCGATAACAAATTGGTACTAGGGCGTGTGGAGAGCGTCTACTACAGTGACATTCCGGAACTAAAAGCGGTGCCATTTATTGGCAAGATTGATACTGGTGCAGATACGACATCGATGCATGCGGAGAATATCCATGTCAGTAGCTCACACCCAGATTACCAAGATTTGAAAGATAACGAGTTACTTTGGGCGATTGTCGATGACTTAGGTGGTACGAAGGCAAAGTGGGACGCCGACAGCTTTAAGCCATATCAAGTAAAGGTTAGCTTTACGGTTCCTCACCCTTATACAGGGAAGGAAATACAGATTACCGATGATCTGGAAAGAGTGAGCGCGATTCGCAGTCGAACAAGCAAAAAGCCCATCCTACGCCCGACAATAAAAATGCCGATGACAATCGCTGGTCACACCGTTGATACGGAAGTGAACCTGACCAAGCGTACGCAATTCTCTTCTCCTATCTTGATTGGTAAAACTTATCTCGATGATAACGCATGGGTCTTCGCTGGTTACGATTATCTTCAAGAACAGCCAAGCGCAAAAATGATTGGCAAAAAAGAGACGGTTGAAGTCGAAGGTGTGCCATATAAGATCAGCATTTCAACTTCTAGCCGTTATACCAACGTCCATGCACTGGACATCAAGGTAGACAAAAAGCATAACGAAGTCTCTTTTATGTTAGAGGGCGAGAATGGCAAGCGTCATCCAATGACATTACCCTTGGTACGAATGCTGAAAACGACCAAAAGCGAGCGTCCTTTAGTCTATTTACCCGTCAAAGTCGGCGAAAACGAAACTCAACGTTGGTTGGTGTATCTGCGTGATCGCAGTAAGTTCAGTTCGCAAATTCGCTTAGGTCGGGACGTCGCGAGTCAGCACTTTGTTATTGATACGGACAGAGAAAATCTATTGGGTGGCGTAGAAAAAACGTTCAAAAGCGCACTCAAATCAAAACCTCTTGTCGTTTCACCAGAAGAACAGGTCACCATTGATGGTTATACCGTCCCTGCTTACCCCACTTTTACTGTGAAAACGCCATTACTGCGTGTAAATGGGTTTGAAGTAACAGAAAAAGGTAAGGATGAATCCGTCACGTTTTATTTAATGAACGATGAGGGGAAAGAAGAAAAAATCACCAAACCAGTGTTGAAAAAGCTCAAGGTTGGCAGCGCGGTTCGCCCTGTTGTCGAAGGAGACTTTCTTCTCGGTAGAAAAGACACATCAATGAAGTTTGCGCTCGATGTGCTTGATGAGGGTGACACTCAACCCTTTTTCGTCTTTGGTCATGACATAGCCAAGGGTGGTGTGTTGCTGAACACTCGCGCAGACCATCTACTAGATGCAAGGCCACTTTTCAAAGCTGGCCATATCGAAGTGGCTGAAGTTGAGGGGATGTCTTTCCCTGTGAAGTTAGACACGGGTGCAGATGTAAGCTCAATCAATGCTAAGAACATCAAGCAGTTTAAGAAAGACGGCAAAGACATGGTGAGCTTTACCTATGAGAACGATCTTGGCATGAAACAGGCGTTTACCAAGCCTGTTGTTGATGTCATGCGTATTAAAGCTAAGAAAGGCGAGAAAGCGAACGTACGCCCTGTGGTTGAAATGCATGTTAAGCTTGGCGAATTAGAGAAGAAGATCCGAGTCAACTTACAGGAACGAGGTCGCTTCCATTACAGCATGATTTTAGGTAAAAACTTCCTAAAACATGGCGCGGTTGTTTCGAGTGATACGAATTACATCGTGACGCAAAAACCGGATTACGAAAAGTAACACTCTGGCCGCCTTATCACCTTGATACCCAAAGCCTGAACAACATTGGATCTTTGGGTATATCATCTCCTTAATGCTGCCAAAGAGCAGCATTTTTTAGTTGAGATAGGAGTTAATTTGAAAACTAAGCTGATTACACGAGAAGGTTACAACAAACTCAAACAAGAGCATGATTACCTTTGGAATGAAAAGCGCCCGGAAATCACCAAGATCGTCACTTGGGCGGCGAGCCTGGGCGATCGCTCAGAAAATGCGGATTACACCTTCAATAAACGTTTACTCCGTCAGATCGACCGTCGTGTCCGCTTCCTTCGTAAATTCCTGCCAGAAGTCACGATCGTTGACTATTCTCCACAACAAGAAGGCAAAGTCTTTTTTGGTGCATGGGTGGAAATAGAAAATGAGGCAGGAGAAGTGAAAAAGTTTCGTATTGTCGGGCCTGAAGAGATTTATGGCGATGCGAAAGACTACATCTCTATCGATTCACCTATGGCGCGAGCGATGTTGAAAAAACAAGTGGATGAAGAGTTCACGGTACGCACCCCAGAAGGTGAAAAAGAGTGGTTCATCAACTCAATTGAATATATTCAACCGGCCTCGGAAGACTGAGGCTTTATCACCGATTCAAGTCTCATGAAGTTCACTAGGAGTGACTTGGGTCTCAACGTCAGAATATTTGGTATAAAGGCATGGTGCCTTTCTCGGAGAAGTAAAATGAACAAAGCAGTCATGTGTAGTGCTGCACTAACAATAGGTTTCTCACTTTCAGTTTTTGCTCAAGATGAAGTGAAAGGCTGTGACGCTAAAGAGTTAGCGGTAGAGCAGCAGCTCGAGTATGCAAAAGCGCAAGGTAATGAACATCGAATTAAAGGCTTGGAGCAAGCACTTTCCGCTATCCAGAATGAATGCTCGGAAGGTGAGCTGCGCCAAGAGCTGCAAACAGAAGTGGAAGAAAAGACTAAAGAAGTTGAGGAGCGAGAGGAAGAATTAGTCGAAGCTCAGCATTCAGGGAAAGCAGACAAAATTGAGAAAAAACGTCACAAGCTGGCTGAGGCACAGCAAGAGCTGCTTGAGGCCAAACGTGAACTGGAATGGAATTATGGTCAATAGTAGGTGCTGAAAATACCTGCTAGAGAGAGAATAAAGCGCTTAAGATAAAAAGAGTAACAATTTGCTTGAGCACGTTAGGAAAAACAGTGATACATTTTCGACAATAGACGCTTCTGAAAGGATGTTTCAATGCAAGAAAATCATAAAATTTTAGTGGTTGATGACGATGCTCGTTTACGTGCTCTATTGGAGCGTTACCTTTCTGAGCAAGGTTTTCAGGTACGAAGTGTCGCCAATGGCGAACAGATGGATCGCCTACTAACGCGCGAAAACTTTCACTTAATGGTGCTGGACCTAATGTTGCCAGGTGAAGACGGTTTGTCAATTTGTCGTCGTCTACGCCACGCGAACAATATGTTGCCAATCTTAATGCTCACCGCGAAAGGTGATGAAGTGGACCGCATCGTAGGTCTTGAGGTAGGGGCGGATGATTATTTGCCAAAACCGTTTAACCCACGCGAATTGTTGGCTCGCATCAAGGCAGTATTACGCCGCCAAACTGTAGAGTTGCCGGGTGCACCAAGCACGGAAGAAAAAGTGGTGGAGTTCGGGGAGTTCCGACTCAATCTAGGCACTCGCGAGATGTTCCGCGGTGACGAGGCAATGCCACTCACCTCTGGAGAGTTTGCTGTCCTAAAGGCGCTCGTGATGAATGCGCGTGAGCCAATGTCACGAGATAAATTGATGAACATGGCGCGTGGCCGTGAATATTCTGCAATGGAACGCTCTATTGACGTACAAATCTCACGCTTACGTCGCATGTTAGAAGACGATCCGAGCAAGCCGCGCTACATTCAAACCGTGTGGGGCCTAGGTTATGTTTTCGTCCCAGACGGCAAAGAGGTGTAATCTCTTCACTCCATAGCCAGCACTTGGCTATAGCAACTTCAGCCTTCATTACCTTCCCTTTGAAGGCTGAAATTTCGCGATTAGGACCACTAGGAACGTTCCATGCGCATCCGAAGTTCACTGACACAATCTATTCTGCTGTTCATCTCTTTGCTTCTCGCGAGCCAAGTTTTCTCTTACTACGCCGTTTTTAACTACGCGTTGATGCCGAGTTTGCAGCAGTTCAATAAAATTCTCGCCCATGAGCTCAATTTGGTGCTTGATGATGAAGGACCTTTAAAGTCTGATGCACCGTTAAGGCGTCAATTGTTAGAAAGATTAGGGGTGACGGTTCATAGTCTCGATAGCGATAAGGCGATTGAATTTCATCACGCAATGTCGATTGATTTGATGTCTGAAGAAATGAGCCAAGAGCTGGGTTCGCCCACAGAAGTGCGCTTATTGCTTGGCGATGAAAGTTACATTTTGTGGATGCACATCGAAAAGTTGCCGAACTCCATCATTCGTATTCCGTTATCTGAGCTGCAAGAAGAAGATTTTGCCCCGCTGTTTCGTAACAGCTTGATTATGGCGCTGCTGATCATTGCAGGTGGTTGGTTGTTTATTCGTTTGCAAAACCGTCCACTTTTGGCTTTAGAGAGAGCCGCGAAAGACGTCGGTCGAGGTGAGATCCCGCCCCCCTTAGCAGAGAAAGGCGCATCGGAGATTCGCTCTGTAACTCGAGCCTTTAATCAAATGTCGAAAGGTATTCAAGAGCTAGAAGAAGACCGAGCCTTATTAATGGCAGGGATTAGCCATGACTTACGAACACCTCTGACGCGTATTCGCCTAGCGACAGAAATGATGTCTCCTGAGGACAGCTATCTTGCGGAGGGGATCATTAGCGATACGGAAGAATGTAATGAGATCATCAGTCAGTTTATGGATTATCTCAAACCGGTGAACCAAGAATCGTTTGAAGCGGTTGATATCAGTACGATTGCCAGTGACGTTGCCAGTTCTGAAGGTGGCTATGAGGTTGAAATTGAAACAGATCTTAATCTTAACTTGCCACCAGCCAAAGGAAGCGCGATTGCGATTAAGCGGGCGATCAGTAATTTAGTTGTGAATGCGTTACGTTATGGTAATGGCTGGGTCAAAGTCAGCACTGGTGTGACAGCAGATAAGCAGCTAGTGTGGATTTCAGTAGAGGACAACGGACCGGGTATCGAGCATTCTCAAATCGCGAGGTTATTTGAACCCTTTACGCGTGGTGACACCGCTCGCGGTAGTGAAGGCACTGGGCTAGGGTTGGCGATTGTGAAGCGTATAATCAGCCAGCATTCAGGCTCTGTGGTGATACGTAATCGCAGTGAAGGCGGTTTAATCGCTCAAATCAGTTTTCCTACCAAGTAAGTCGATGGCCTGCACCCTTTAAAACAAAAAGCCCAACCTAAATAGGTTGGGCTTTTCTTATTCTCAATAATCTTAAGACTCTTTCGCTTCCTGAGGAAGTTCATCTTCGTCTTCCAGTTTCTCTGGCAGAAGTAGATTTAAAATGATCGCTGTGATGCCACCTGCTGCAACACCAGTTGAGAAAATACTCTTAATAAATTCTGGCATAAATTGCAGGATCTCTGGTTTTTGTGCGATACCAAGTCCCATTGAGAAGGATAAGGCCATGATCAGAATTGCGCGGCGATCGAGCTCAACACGAGAGATAATACGCACACCAGCGGCAGCAATCGTACCAAACATGACAATCGTTGCGCCGCCAAGTACTGGCTCAGGAATCAGCTGAACAAAGCTAGCGACGCCAGGAAACAAGCCAAGAATCACTAACATGCCAGAAATAAAGTAACCCACGTAGCGGCTCGCGACTCCTGTTAGCATGATGATGCCGTTATTCTGGCTAAACGTTGAGTTCGGGAAGCTGTTGAAAACGGCTGCGATTGCAGAGTTTAAGCCGTCTGCTAACACACCGCCCTTAATGCGTTTCATGTACACTGGGCCTTTTACTGGCTCACCAGACACTTCAGATGTTGCGGTAATATCACCGATGGCTTCTAGTGCGGTAATAAAGAAAATCAGTACCAGCGGAATGAACAGAGACCAGTCAAACGATAAGCCATATTGCATTGGTACGGGCAGTGCTACGATCTCGGTTGCGCCTAGCTGAGAAGTATCTACCATCCCCATAAAATACGCCATGATGTAGCCCACTAGCATCGCAATCACGATTGAAGCCACACGGATGTATGGGTTTTTCGAGCGGTTTAAAATCACAATTAATCCAAGTACCGTCCCAGCCAGAGCAAGTTTGTCTAAGCTGCCGAAGGTTCCTTCATTTAATGCTGCGTAGCCACCGCCCATTGATACTAAGCCGACTTGAATCAGTGTGAGACCGATAAGAGTGACGATGATGCCTGAAACAAGCGGAGTGATGATTCGGCGGGCATGCTCCAACACGCGAGATAGAAAAATTTCTGCAAATGATGCGACTAAAATCGTACCAAAAATGGCAGCCATCATGGTACTGATGTCTGCTCCACCGGCTTTCAGCGATAGGCCTGCACCAATAATAGGACCTAAAAAGTTAAAGCTGGTGCCTTGAACAGAGAGCAAACCAGAGCCAATTGGGCCAACGGTGCGAATTTGAATAAACGAAGACACGCCTGACGCAAACAAAGACATGCTGATGATGGTATTCGTTTGGTCTGCTGGTACACCCAAAGACTGACAGATGATCAGTGACGGAGTGATAACCGCGACGAACATCGCCAATAAGTGCTGAAGTGCGGCAAAAATGGTTTGAGGCAAAGGTGGTCGATCGTTGAGTTGATAGACCAGTTCCGAAGATCGGTTTGAAGTTGTCATTGTTTGTCTCGCTAGTCGCAATATTTCCCTAGTTCTCGCTGAATGGGAGAGCAGGGTGGAGTTGACGTCGTTACCTGTGATTGCTGTTAATCAGAGTCAACTCAGGTTGGTGGAGTGTGATCTAACACACTTAAAAATTTGTGCGCGATTATAGAGAGATTTACTCAAAAAGCAAACGTTTGCTTTGTTTTTGGCGTATTAAAAAACGAGCCATTTGGCTCGCTTTCAATCATTACGCTTTGGAGTAAATATCCCGCTCACCCAACCAGCGATCGATAATCGCTGTTGCGTTAGTCGGGTAATTGTCATGAATATGACGCGCAATACGCTGAACTTCGGGAATCAGGCGTTGATCTCGAACTAAGTCTGCGATTTTGAAATCAGCAAGACCTGTCTGCTTTGTACCCAATAGTTCTCCAGGGCCACGAATTTCTAGGTCTTTCTGCGCAATGACGAAGCCATCGTTACTTTCACGTAGTACTCCGAGACGTTTTTGCGCGGTTTTTGACAGCGGAGAGTGGTACAGCAGCACACAATGGCTAGCAACGGAACCTCGGCCCACGCGACCTCTTAACTGGTGTAATTGTGCCAAACCAAGACGTTCAGGGTTTTCTATGATCATCAAGCTAGAGTTTGGCACATCCACACCAACTTCAATCACTGTCGTTGCGACCAGCAAATGCAGTTTGTTGTCTTTGAAATCTTGCATCACCGCTTGTTTCTCTGCCGGCTTCATTCGTCCGTGTACTAGACCAATTTTTACGTCCGGTAGCTTACGTTGAAGCTCTTCTGCGGTATCTGCCGCGGCTTGCGCTTCTAATACTTCCGACTCATCAATCAGGGTACACACCCAATATGCCTGCTTGCCTTCGTTTAAGCAGGCATTTCGGACACGTTCGACGATATCATTGCGTTTGGTGTCTGGAATCGCGACAGTCTGGATTGGTGTTCGACCTGGCGGTAACTCATCAATCACCGACGTTTCTAAGTCAGCATAAGCAGTCATGGCTAACGTTCGCGGAATCGGCGTTGCTGTCATGATGAGCTGATGTGGATAAGCGCCTTGTTTTGCACCTTTTTCACGCAATTCTAATCGCTGATGGACACCGAAGCGGTGCTGTTCATCAATGATGACCAAAGCAAGGTGATGAAATTCAACGTGCTCTTGGAATAGCGCGTGAGTACCCACTACCATTTTTGCTTCACCACTGGCAATACGAGCCAACTCGGCTTCCTTTGCCTTACCTTTGAGTTTGCCCGCTAACCAACCGACTTGAATGCCCATTGTTTCAAACCAGTTTGCGAAGTTGATAGCGTGTTGCTCGGCCAATAGTTCGGTTGGCGCCATGAGTGCCACCTGATGGCCATGCTCAATGGCTCTAACAGCGGCCAAAGCGGCAACCAACGTTTTCCCCGAACCAACATCGCCTTGCACTAATCGCATCATTGGGTGCGGTTTTTCTAGATCGGCTTCAATCTCTTGTACTACTCGGGTTTGAGCGTTTGTAGGAGAGAAAGGCAGTTGGGCTAAAAGCTGCGTTTTTAGTTTATTACAAGGACCGAGAGGTAGCGCTGAATCCTTCTGACCTTTGCTACGCACCGCTAGCATCGATAAGTTTTGTGCGAGCAATTCTTCCATGATCAAGCGGATTTGGGCAGGATGTTTGCCTTCGTCAAACTCATCTAAATTAATGGTTGGTGGTGGGCGATGAATGGTGTGCAGCGCTTGCGACATCGTGATTTGATGGTCATACAACCCCGCTGGAAGTAATTCCTGCACTGCGGTTTTATCAAGCAGGGCTAAAGCTTGTTCGGTAAGGTTGCGCAATGTGATTTGACGCAATCCATCGGTGGTGGGATAAACAGGGGTTAAGCTCTGTTCTACATCGGGCTTTTGCTCACTGACGTAAAACTTGTAGTCAGGATGAACAATTTCCAAGCCCACGCCACCGCGCTTAATTTCACCGTAAGCATGTACTAACTTACCTTGCGTGAAATTGTTCTTCATGGCTGCGGTAAAGTTGAAAAAGCGCAGCGTGATAGTGCCATTACCGTCGCTGATTTTTACCGTTAGCATTTTGCGCTTACCGAAGATGGTGTCGACTGCCATGACCTTACCTTGCACGGCCGCCCAAAGGCCAGCATGCAGTTTGGCAATAGGGTAAATACGAGTACGATCTTCGTAGCGTAACGGAAGGTGAAACAGCAAATCTTGAACGCTATGTAAGCCAACTTTGGCGAGTTTTTCTGCGACTTTCGCGCCAACTCCAGAAAGGGAGGTTAATGGGACGGCAGATAACATTTGGGCGGACATAGAGGGCTCAAGAAAATGGTTAACATAGCAGTATGTTAACCATGGAGCTGTGTTTTTGTACAGGAAAAAATAGTCATGCTTTAGTTAGTGTCATGATTTGACTGATAACCTATCATTCCGAGGAGCTTTAGCGACATCAGGATTCTATTTCCAACAAGTATGTCGCTGAAGTTAACACTATCAGCATCTGTATATTTGAGAATTAGATCCTGAACCACGCTCCTTCGCCGCCGTTCAGGATGACGAAAGTCTGTTACTTGCTTTGCATCTCTTGCCACCACGCGTCATCGGCGATGATTTGACCTTCTTCATCGAGTGGTGGGTAAACGAGCCCTTTTCGTTTCGCGACCTTTGCCAGCACTGGGTGACCACGTTCAAAGAGAATACGGTTGATTGTCTCTTTAGGCAGAGCGCTTTCTTCTCGGTCGTACATGCCTGCGGCTTCACGTTGACGTTGCGCTTCATACAAAATTACGGCACTGGCAACCGATACGTTTAGTGACTGCACCATGCCCACCATTGGGATAATAATGTCTTGATCGGCAAGCTGTTTGGCTTGCTCCGAAGCGCCAACTTTTTCACTGCCTAAAATGATTGCCGTTGGTCTGGTGTAGTCGATCTCGCGAAAATCGACGGCGGTGTCCGAAAGATTGGTCACCAAAACCTGCATACCTTGCGCTTTGAGTTCGGTAATCGCAGTTTCAATCGAATCGTGAGTATCCACTTCAACCCAGTTACGCGCGCCAGCTGAGGTATGGCTCAGCGTACGCATTTTGTCTGGCCAAATTGCGTGAACTTTGTGTAAGCCTGTCGCGTCAGCGGTGCGGATCACGGCAGAGACGTTGTTTGGCTTATGTACTTCTTCGAGACAAAGTGTCAGATCAGTTTGGCGAGTTTTTAGGACTTGGTGAATACGGTTGTAACGTTCTAGGTTCATATTTATTGAGGTATAAAAAATCGCCACCTAACAGAGTAGGTGGCGATAGAGGTTAGTTCTTTCTGCGTCTGACTCGGGTTGCTTGAGGCATTGCCTTAATCTTACGCATGATACCAGCAAGGTGGACACGATCTTTCGTCGTCAACAGCACAGTCACAGTGTATAGACGACCATCACGTTCTTCCGTTGAAAGGCCATGAATGTTTGATCCTGTTTTCGAGATCACGTTGGTCAGTTCTGCAAGAGCACCTTGGTTGTTAAGCATGTCGACTTTAAGTTCAGCAATGAACTCTTTATCGTAGTCTTCAGACCAAGCGACAGCCATATAACGGTCTGGCTCTTTCTGATAACCACGAACGTTCGGACATGTTTCTCGGTGAACAACCAAACCACGACCAGGCGATACGTGAGCAATAATGTGATCATCTGGGATAGGATGACAACAATTTGCAAACGTCAGCAATAAGCCTTCTGCGCCACGAATCGGAAGCTTCTTCTTCGAGTCCGTTGGGATTGAACTTGTTGTCGTGAGCTCTTCGGTGTCACCAAGGAGACGACGTGCGATCACAATGCTCATCAACTCACCCAATCCAATAGCAGCCAATAAATCATCGATGCTTTCTAGGCGAAGATCATTCAAGACTTCTTGGATATTTTCTGGATAAATTGAATCAATCGAGTGACGGCCAAGTGCGTGATTAAGTAGGCGACGACCTAAAGTAATCGACTCTTCACGACGCATCGTTTTCAGTACTTGTCGAATCTTAGTGCGGGCACGAGAAGTCACGACATAGTTTAGCCATGCCGCATTCGGACGCGCACCAGGGGCACTGATAATTTCCACCGTCTGACCGTTTTTCAATGCCTTACTCAATGGGTAAGGGTTACGATCAACACGAGCACCAACACAAGAGTTGCCTACATCGGTATGTACGGCATAGGCAAAGTCGACAGCCGTTGCGCCTAAAGGCAATTCAACGATACGACCTTTTGGTGTGAAGACGTAAATCTCATCTGGGAAAAGATCGGATTTTACGTTTTCAATGAATTCGAATGAGTTACCCGCGCTTTGTTGTAGCTCTAACAGGCTTTGCATCCAACGCTGAGCTTTCACTTGCGCAGTGGTGCCAGACTTGTCGCCTTTGTCTTTGTAAGACCAGTGTGCCGCGACACCTTTGTCCGCCATTTGATCCATATCTTCAGTACGGATCTGAACTTCAACAGGTACGCCGTGTGGGCCAACCATGGAAGTGTGTAGCGATTGATAGCCGTTCGCCTTTGGTACCGCGATGTAATCTTTCATGCGACCAGGACGTGGCTTATACAAGCTGTGTACTTGGCCTAAAACGCGATAACAAGTATCAGCGGTATCAACAACGACTCGGAACGCATAGATATCCATGATGGTATGAAAGCGCTGTTCTTTGGTTTTCATCTTGTTATAGATAGAGAACAGGTTTTTCTCACGACCAACGACGCGAGCATTCAAGCCAAAATCTTGCAGACGGCCTTCTATTTCGCTGTGAATGCGTTGGATCATCTCTTTACGATTACCACGTGCGGCTTTAACCACTTCTTTCAGTACGCGGTAGCGGTTGGGATATAGCGCCTCAAAGCCCAACTCTTCGAGTTCGGTTTTGATATTGTGAATACCAAGACGATGAGCGAGGGGCGCGTAAATTTCTAACGTTTCACGAGCAATACGACGCTTTTTATCTGGTCGAAGCGCGCCAAGCGTACGCATGTTATGCGTGCGGTCAGCCAGTTTGATCAGAATGACGCGGATATCTTGCACCATGGCCAGAACCATCTTACGAAAGTTCTCAGCCTGAGCCTCTTTCCTATCGCGGAATTTGAGTTTGTCCAGTTTAGATACACCATCAACCAATTCTGCGACAGTGTTGCCGAATTTCTCTTCGAGATCTTCTTTAGTTACATCACAGTCTTCAATGACGTCATGCAGCAAAGCAGCTTGGAGGGTTTCGATATCAAGGCGCATTTCGGCCAAGATACGAGCCACAGCGACAGGGTGGATGATGTATGGTTCACCGCTAGAGCGGGTTTGCCCTTCATGGGCATCTCTCGCTACCACATAAGATTGACGCAGAGCCTCAATCTGAGGCTCTGTTAGGTATTCTTGGGCAACGTCTTTGAGGCTATCGAATAGATACAAATTATAGGCCCGGGAGGTTGTTGAATTCTAAAGTCAGAATTAACGGTTGTGAGCGATGCTGCTTACTGCCGCTAGCTCTGCCGCTTCTTGCTCTTGCTGTTCTTGACGTTCACGAGCGTCTAGAACTTCTTTAGTAATTAAACCTTCTTCGATTTCGCGTAGAGCGATAACCGTTGGCTTATCGTTCTCTTCTGGCACTAGTGCATCTTTACCGCCAGTTTGCATTTGACGAGCGCGGCGAGCCGCAATCAGTACTAGGTCGAAACGGTTGCCAACTTTTTCAACAGCGTCTTGAACAGTTACGCGTGCCATGAGGACTCCAAATAGTTAACTAAAATTTTAGAATGACGAGAAAGTATACAACCTAACTACTTTATTTACTAGCAATTAGACAAGCCACCGTTTGTGGACTTTCTCAGGTAGTTTATTGTGTTTTTCGCACTGGGCAAAAAACGGGAAATTCTTTATGTTTTACAGCGTGACTTTTTTGAAGTTACTCTGCTAACAACGCGTCAAGCATACCTTTATATTTAGCAGCTTGCTTTTCTTCCTTCAATCTTTCAGCACGCAAGATAGCTTTAAAATCCATCAAAGCGGTATCAAAATCGTCGTTTACGATCACGTAGTCGTACTCGTTGTAATGAGAGATTTCCGACTTGGCTTCAGCCATACGCTTTGCGATCACTTCATCGCTATCTTGACCACGAGTGTTCAAGCGACGCTCTAACTCACCGTTTGATGGTGGCAGGATGAAGATGCTTTTGGCTTCTGGCATTTGTTCACGGATTTGGCGTGCGCCTTGCCAGTCGATATCTAGAAAAACGTCGATACCTTTATTTAGTGTTTCTTCAATCCATACACGAGATGTGCCGTAATAATTACCAAACACTTCTGCGTATTCTAGGAAGTCACCTTTAGCGATCAGGGCTTCAAACTCATCTTTCGCTACAAAATGGTAGTGGACACCATTTTCTTCACCAGGTCGCATGTTGCGCGTGGTGTGAGACACAGACACTTTCATTGCGTAGGTTGGGTTGCGTTCCAACATCGCTGAGATCAAGCTAGATTTACCTGCGCCGCTAGGTGCAGATACGATATAGAGAGTACCTTTGCCCATTGTACTGTTCCACTTTTGATTGGATTGATTGAGTGCCGAAGGAAAGTTCGACATTCTTATAACGATAGCACTGGCATTGAGAAATCAACCACCAAAGGGGTGGATATTGGTGATAATCCCGCCAGAAAAATGGAGGCGAAGAGTATCATGATCTCTATTTTGTTACCAGTTGATCTTTCTGTCTGTGATCGTCTCAGATGAAATAGTTACTTACGCCAGAGTGTTCCTAAACAGCGAAGAAGGAGCGTGATACAGGACTTACCATCCGCGCACTCTGTTATTAAAACCATTTCTACAACCGTTTAGTGTGCTGATTTTAGGTTTAGAGTCCCGATTTGGCTTGCGTGAGTGACTCTGGTTAAAAATAGGGGTTAATAAAGATAAAACGGAAAAAAGGGGAAGCTTTCACTTCCCCAGGCGTGCGACTGACTCACACTTAATCTTCGAATTATCCTTGAGACTCTAGGAAATTTATCCAAGGGCTAACGGTTGACCTGAATTTTGGCGATTGAGCAGCGCCTTTCATCGCCTGCAAGGCCTTTTGTGGTTGCTTAAGCTCGAAATAGGCCATCCCGCGAATGTATTCAAGTTCTGCCTTTTGCTCTTTAGAGGCACTGGATGCCGCGCTTTCTACAAAACGAGTTGCTTCAGAATACTGCTTGTCTTGTATCATTAAGCGAGCAATCTGAATTTGCGTTTTAGCAGAAGGAGCGAGGTTATATGACTTTTTATAAGCGAGAATTGATTTATCTAGCTCTTTAGCTTGCTGCCAGAAACTGGCTAGGCGGTCATAGTTTTCCTTCGTCTTTTCAATGTTTCCAGCTGCCATTTCCTTGTCAAGAGTTTTGGCTGCTTTATATGGAATACCTTGATAAGCCAAGAAGTTTACAAAGCGTAAATATTCCTTCTCTCCTTCTAGTTTCCCCATTTTGTAAACCATTTCTAGGGTGGCTAGAGAGTTGCGTTCTTGACCTAGCTCCATGTAGACACCAGAAAGTTGCATCCAGTAACGCTTTTTCTGAGGGTACTTTGAAGTCAGAGTTTTGAGTACACTGGCAACGCTTTTCAGCTGGCCTAACTCGTAGTGAGATGCAACGAGAATTAAGTACCAAGACTCACTTGGGCTCTTGCTCATCGCGATGGCTTTTTTGGTTGGCGGGATTGCATTTTTGTAATCTTCCAACTGAACATAAGCGCTCGCTAACGTGATATAAGCATGAGCTTGAGGCTTCTCTTTGGTTGTTTCTGCAACCTTGAACCATTCCTTCATCGTTTTTACAGACAACGTATACTTTTCTTCAGCTAGGTAAAGCTGAGCCAAGCTGTAGCGAACTTGTTGAGCAACAGGAACGGGAAGTGCGTCGAGCTGTAATGCTTCGGCAAAGTATTTTGCTGCTTGCACATAATTGTCTTGTAGCGAATACAAAAAGCCAGTCTGCTGAAGTAAAACTGCTCGGTCGTATTTTTTCGAACTTGTGCTTTCTAAAGCGCTTGCTAGTTTTTCTTTCGCTGCTGAATATTTTTCAGTTGCGATCAACTCTTGCACTTTGTTAACGGTTCGAAATGTCCGATCTGATAACTGAGGAGCTTCTTTTGCCATCGTAGGAGCGGCCATTGCCACTCCTGCGAAGAGAATTAAAGAAGCCACTTTGCTTTTCCATAAACTTTTCATCGTGACTCCTTAATTGGTTGAGAACTCTATTTCTTGCGATAGGCGCGAGCTAACAGGTTTCCCGTCAACCAATTTTGGTTTAAATGTCCATTTAGAGACTGTTTTTCTTGCCGCTCGACCGAGGCCTAAGCGTCGTGGTTGCTCTTTAAGAACTTTGATGTCCTCTACAGCACCACGTGCGTTGACAGTAAACTCTAATAAGACGACCCCTTTTTCTATTCCTGCTTTCGCAGCCTTCCTAGGCATTTGAGGTTGGAATGTCGCTAGAGGTGTTGGACCTCCGCTACCCGCGAGTTGCGCACCTCCACCCTGGCTATAATGTCCAAGCACCGAACCACCTGTAACATTTACGGGTAGGTCAAGCTTTGGCATATCCATTGGGGTCTGCTCCATCACCGGTTTTACTGTCGCTGTCACTTTCATTTCTGGCGGCGGCGGCGGACGCTTAGGCGGTGGTGGCTTTGGAAGTTCGCGTTTTTTCTCCTGTATTTTTTCGTCTGGTTTAATGCGAATAAACTCGACCATACGCAGGTCATCATTCGACACTAACTCGTGGCGCTCTTTGTTTACTAGCTTGTCCATCCCCCAGAACAACCCGAGGGAGACAATGAGCGCCAGTGCAATTGAGGCCAGATACCGCATAAGCTTAATCCTTATTGGTTGCGGCAATGGAGATGCTTTCTACACCTGCCATTTTGATCTGGTCCATAACCTTCACGACTACGCCAGCATTTGCTTCTGTGTCGGCTTGGATAACAACTGCGCCATCAGGGCTTTCTGCACGAAGACGTTCAATATTCGCGCGAACCGCGTCCACTTCGATGCGGCGTTTATCAACCCAAACATCACCCGCCGCACCAACTGCGACCATGATGTTACCTTTTTTCACGGTTTGCGCAGAGCTTGCCGTCGGGCGGTTTACTTCTAGACCAGCTTCTTTTACGAACGATGTTGTTACGATAAAGAAGATCAACATGATGAATACGATGTCGAGCATCGGTGTCATATCGATAGCGGTTTCATCACTGCTATCACTGCTATAGCGTCTTTTCATGACCTATACCTCTAATTCCATTTACTCAGGCAATATGCTTTAGCTTATCTTCCAGCTTTTGCGTTGTGACTTTGGCTAAATGATCAAGACGTGAACTAAAGAACAGTCCTGATAGAGAAGCCACCATCCCGGCTAAAGTTGGGATTGTTGCCTTTGAGATCCCCGAGGCCATTGCTCGAGGGCTTCCTGTTCCTGTTACCGCTAAGATGTCGAATACTTGGATCATGCCAACAACGGTGCCGAGCAAACCCAGTAAGGGACAAAGCGCAATCAATACTTTCACGATTGGCAGGCCCTTTTTATTCTCAATGTCCTGACGAGAAACAATTTCTTGTCGGATCATCTTAGCGTTCCAGCTCTGGTGCTCTGAGCGCCCCTGCCATGAGCCAACGGCTTTTTTCATGGCTTTTGGAGCGACGGCAGCAAAATAGAACCAACGTTCTAACAATACTGCCCACAGCATAAAGCTGAGGATGAAGATGGCGACGAGTACATCGCCACCCATTCCCAAGAAGCGCCTAATTGATTCAAGTTCTCCAACTAACCACCACATAACGCCTCCTTAGCTTTCGGCTTTATGTAGTTTTTCCTGATAGCGAGCGATGAAGCCTGCACTCTGTTCTTCAAGAGTTTGAACCAAACGACGACCTTTACTGTGTACGATGGTGTACAGGAACAGTAGAGGAATTGCGACAACCAGACCAAGCATCGTAGTAACAAGTGCTTCAGAGATACCGCCAGCCATCAGTTTAGGATCGCCGGTACCGAACAGAGTAATGGCTTGGAATGTGCCGATCATGCCCATTACCGTACCCAGTAGACCAAGTAGAGGTGCTACAGAAGCAAATAGCTTGATTGAACTGATAAAGCGTTCAATGCTCGGTGCGTTACGTAGGATGATTTCGTCCAGTTTCGCTTCAAGATCTTCAAGGTTGTCACCTTTGTGCTCTTGGTAAGCCTGGATAACTTCACCCAGAGGGTTACCAGGAATCACGGTTTCTGATTTCGCTTGCTTACGCATTTTACCGCCAATCACTTGAAGGCGTAGGAAGCAAACTAGAGCAATGATAGCGCCAACTGCACCCATACCAAGGATGACGTAACCTACAATGCCACCTTGATCAATACGTTCTTGAACGGTAGGGCTTTGTACAAGTAGAGACAGAATTACACCACGGGATGGGTCAATAAACAGTGGCTCATAGCTGTTTGACGCTGACTCAAAGCCCGCAACATGACGTGTAATATTGGTGCGAGGCTGTCGAGAGAGTTCTTCGAACTTACCTGTTTGAGGTACATAAGTAACGTACTTACCATCGGCAATCGCGTTAAATTCACCGACAAGAGTAACATCGCGAACCGCTTCTTTACCTTCGCCATAAACAACCGTTGCTTGGGTTGTTGCTGTCTCGCCTGAGGCAACCACTTGTTGAAGAATGGTATGCCAGAATGCTTCTAGCTCTTGTGTTGATGGCAGTTCTTTACTTTCAGCCAGTTTCGTTAGTAGAGCGTCACGCTCTGGGAACTGAACTGCGTTTTGAGAGGCTGCAAATAAGCCTTTAAACTCGCCCGCATATTGGCGGACCACACCAAACATTTCGCCCAAAGTACCAGAGCGAACACGTAAGGTTTCTGTTAGTTCAGTCAGCTGCTTATCGTTTTCATCAAATGTCGCTTTAAGTTGATCGCCCAGTGCTTGCTGTGAAGCTAGCTCTTCACGAGCCTGTTGCAATAATGCTGCTTGCTTATCTCGGTTGTTCTTGAACTCAGCTTCACGGGCTTTGTTCTCTTTTGACTCAACGATGCTTTCTGATTTTACGTTTTTGAGTAGTTCAGATAGGTTTTTAGGCGTTTCTGCTTGTACGCCTGAAGCCATAAATAAGCTCGCTAGTAGACCAGCGGCTAGAGTTTTGAATCCTTTCATCTCTTATTCCTCCCCAGCATATACAGGCAATTTGATTAGCGCTGGTGGCGCTTGCTTCTTCGCGATACGAAGGCCTTGCTGTACCGCTATGCGGTAGCTTTCCGGTAATGTTTCCCATTGACGTGTTTGTTGGTTCCACATACCTGTCTCACCACCGTCTGGAGATTGGAATAAAAGCGCCGTGCGACCAATACGTAGGAAGTCGTAAGTCACGGTTTCCCCATTTCTATCTAGGCTAGCTTTGTAAGATTCAATTGAGCGAGAGAAGCCTTCTTCAATTTGGTAGGCTTCCATCACTTTACGGAATTTCTCAGAAGTCGTTACGTCGGCGCGATCCATGAGACGACGCAGTTCTTGGACACGTTTATTACGTTCTTTTTTCTGGAAAGGTAGATCGAGAGTCACAAACTCATCGAGTGCATCGATCATTTTAAGTGTTAGTGGCACTACTTCTGTTGCCGTTTGATCGATCTGAGCAATTTGGTTATTTAATGAGTCCAATTCACCTTGCTGTGATTGAACCATACGGTTAATTTGCTCGTTGTAGACTTTCATGCTGTCGATTTGACGTAGTAAGCCTTTGTATTCTGCCAACATGCCTTCAGTACTTTCGGCATAATTGTCGATTTTTTGTTGCGAAGCTTCTGAAGATTGATTTGCTTTTGCTTGTGTGGAAACGACAGCACCAGAGTTGGCCGCTATAGAGCTACTACTGATAGTAAGCAATGCTGCAGCTATGGCACTGAGACCAAATTCCTTGAATTTCATGGTTGCATCCTTGTCAGTGTTTTAGTCAGTCGAAAAGGGCGCGGAAAACCCGCGCCAAATATTTTTTAGAAGTCGTATGATGCCTCGACGTATAGCTGACGTCCGATTGGATCGTCATACCCAGTTGCATAGAATGGAGAGGTATCGCTTAGAGGATCTGCAGGCGGTACTTTGTCAAACATGTTGATAGCACCAAGAGTTACACGACCACTCTCGTTGAATTGGTAAGAAGCCGTTAGGTTCCACGTTGTCATACTAGCGATTTCTGCTTTGTAACCCGCTTTTTTAGCAGAATCACAGTCATCAAAGTAGTAACGGTTTGCGTAGCTTGAACACATACGGTCGCGGTATTTACCAAATAGGTTGATAGCGACATCTTCATATGCCCAGCCAAGATTTAACGTTGCGGTGTATTCAGGCATGAAATCTCTTTCATCCGTTACAGGCTCGCTGTCGTTTTCTTGATATTCAGCAATCAAGATCTTCGTTACAGCAACACGCGTGTTAAATGAACCGAACTCATTAGTGTCGTATGCGTATTTGATCGCTAGGTCAATACCAGAACGCTCTTCATACGACTGGTTCACTGGACCATAGGATACCGACTTGATGGTGCCATCTGGGTTACGAACGACTTCAGTACCTGGGTATTTACCTGGATCGTTAATTACATCTTGGTAAGTTGGTGCTGTTACGACGTCTTCCATCTTGATGTGGTACCAGTCAACAGTTACACCAAGATCATCCACAGGCTCCCACGCTAGGCCCAAGTTAATGTTTGTACTTGTTTCTTCTTTCAGCTCAGAGTTAGGGCCATTAAGCGTATCGAAGTACTGAGTATCACACTCTGGGTACTTATCTTTATCTTGTGGGCCGCTACCACCAGCGTTGGCACAAAGCACAGGGTCAAAACCAGAACCAAAGCCTCGAGTTTGATCACCAAATAGTCGCTTCAAGTCTGGAGCTCGGAAGCCTAGACCGTAGCTACCACGCAGCAATAGGGTGTCAGTAGGACGGTATGCTAGGGCTACTTTAGGAGTGAATGCGCCGCCAGTTGCCGAGTCGTCGAAGTAGTGGTCGTAACGACCAGCGACAGTCATTTCTAAATCTTCAATGATAGGAATAAGAGCTTCAACACCAAGACCAATCTGATCGCGGTCACCGCCGCCTGACGTTCCACCTAGACCAGAGAAACCACCAGCTGCTGTTGTAGCATCAATCGTCTCATTGTAGTCAGTACGGTTCCATTCACCATAAACAGCAAAGCCAGACATACCTGCAGGAAGTTCAACCAAATCACCAGCCAGTGAGCCGTTAACAGAGTAAAGCTTTGAGTAAGCTTCTTTGCTTGAAGTGCCGCTGTATTTGTCTACAACGTCTTGAGAGATAGGCCCTAGAAGATCGACATCACCATTTTGTACAGCTTGGTCGAGAGTTAGGAAGATTGCTGGGTTGCTTGTTTCAACGCTTTGCTCAGAGTAACCAGCGGATAGGTCCCAATCATACGTATCAGCAAGCAGGCCGTTCAAGCCTAAGGTTAAGCCAAAAGAATCGGCTTCAGTGTTACTTTCGCGTGGTCCAAATTCGACCATACGGCGAGTGTATTCGCCTTCGCCGCGGAAGTGAGTGGCATCAACTTCAACGCTGTAAGGGTTAGGTTCGAATTCAGATTCTGTAGACTTGTAGCCAAAACGGGCTTCTGCCATGGCAGTGACATTGTCGTTAATGTCCATTTCACCACGTAAAAGTAGGTCTACTTGTTTGTTTTCTGGTTTTAATGTTCGGTATGCAGAGCGGTTAACACCACACTTTCCATCCGCTCGTTCAATCGCGGCATCACCAACGACTTCTTTACATGAAGAACCAGCATCAGCTGGTGTTAGAAGTGTTCCGTTGGCGCCTTCAAAGTTTGCACCGTAGCTAGAGTAGCCACTTAGCTGAGAACGGCTAGAACCGTCATCGCCAGCCCAATCATCTCGGTCAGATTGCTTTAGCATTTCGTTGCCCGCAAATTGGCCAACGAAGAGAATACGTTTGTCGTCAAAGTTTTTGCCAGCTACAACGTCTAAACGACCATTTTGGTAACCACCATCCGTCGCGTCACCCGCGCGTACTTTTACAGAAACGCCATCAAAGTCTTTCTTTAAAATGAAGTTTACGACACCACCGATTGCGTCGGAGCCGTAGATAGCAGAACCTGAGTCGGTCATTACTTCAACACGCTCAATAGCGGCGACAGGGATTTGGCCGATATCTTGGAAGTTAGATGTACCATCTTGTGCTAGCGGGTATTGAGGAAGACGACGGCCATCAATAAGAATCAATGTGCGTGACGCGCCAAGGCCACGTAAGTTGACTGACTGCGCTGCTGGTGTAAACGAGAAAGAGTCTGTTTGAGCCATTACACCACCTGTGTTTTGGGTCAAACTGTTCAATACGTCTTGCGCGCTGTTAAAGCCTTTAGACTCAATGTCTTTACTATTAATAACAGTAACTGGTGAAGGACCTTCCATATCCGTCGTGGAGATACGCGAACCAGTAACTTTCATCTTTTGAAGTTTTTCAACTTGCTGCTCTTCTGCCAGTGCTGTTGCTGGGGCTGCAACTGCTGCTGTCCCCAAAGCAAGGCTTATCGCAACAGATAAAGCGGTTGTGTTTTTATACATCCTTGTTGCTCCGATTATTATTATTTCCTATGTCTGGCCGCATAGCGGCCAAATGTGACGTTAATATTTCGTTAACGTTCGGCCAATGTATAACCGAGATGAAAAAAGGAAGTCAAACCAGTGGTAAACGGGGATGCTTAAATGTAAAAAAGATGTAAATAACCAGGCTTTATTTAAAAGGCGGAATAAAAAACCGAATAAGGTTTATGAATCGATATTAAATTTCAATAAAACACCGTATTTTGTGTTTCTTATAAACTTTAATGACTTATCTTGCCTATGGTTTTTTAGTGGGTAATTGAATCTGGAAAAAGATATTTTTCCAGTGAATTGTTCTGAGATGAGTTTTATATCGAATCCATACTTTGTTAGCTCGAACTTATTAGGTGGTATCAAAATATGATACCCATTGCTGTTAAAGGGCTCACTCGTATTTTTAGGTCAAATATAACCTTGGATTATGTGTCTATTTATGTGTGTAGGGTGCATTTTTATGTAGGGTTTTGGCTCTAAACAGCCTAGATTGATATTCTGTATGAATTATTTTTGTGGTTTTTTATAATTTTTTACAAAAACATTTCTGTTTTTCGACATCGAAGGAAGTTTGTCATGTTTTGGTTTCAAACACTTGAAGCTGATGTGGATTCAAGATAAATATGACGCTGAAATTATTGCAGTAGTAGAAAAGTCTAGCTCTTGAGGCGCAGGGAGTGTGCTTCAACAGTTTTAGTTACTACGAGATAAATATGCACCATTTTGGGCGGAAAATATCCTCTTTCACTCCGTTTGAACTGGACAGTAGACAAGGAGCAAGTTGTATATGCTGTCGTACTTTTTACGCCGTTTGGCGTTGGTTATCCCAACGTTTCTCGGGATAACTATTCTCATCTTTGCTATCACTCGTTTCGTGCCTGGCGGACCTGTTGAACGCATGTTGTCACAAATGCAGTCTCAGGGAGATGGCGCCGCATCAATGACGTCTGCGGGTGGTAATACGGCCCTTTCTGACGATCAAATCGCGGAGCTGAATGCGTTTTATGGCCTGGATAAACCTGTAACGGAAGCGTACGTCGAGTGGTTAAGTCGTTTGGTAATGCTAGATCTTGGCGAGTCGACGCGTTACTACGAGCCTGTCTCGGATATGATCGCAGAGCGTTTGCCAGTGTCGTTGTTTTATGGCGGCATGACCTTCTTTATTAGTTATTTTATCTCGATTCCTCTTGGTTACTATAAGGCGCTCAAGCACGGTTCTGTGTTTGATTCCGCCTCTTCAGTACTCATTTTCGTAGGCTACGCGCTACCAGGTTATGTGGTGGGTGTATTGCTGATCACGTTATTTAGTTATCACTTGGAATGGTTTCCGATGGGAGGCTTTGTCGGCGATGACTTCGACGATTACGAAACCTTCTTTGAACGCGCTAAAGACATTATGTGGCATGCGGTGTTGCCTTTGATCTGTTACCTCATTGGTGATTTTGCCACGCTGACGATGACAATGAAAAATAACCTGATGGAAAACCTTTCCTCAGATTACATCCGCACCGCAATTGCGAAAGGATTACCTTTCAAAAAAGCAGTTCGTAAGCACGCGTTGCGTAACAGCTTAATTCCGATCGCGAGTCACTTTGGTAACTCTTTGTTGTTCTTCATGACCGGTGCCTTCCTGATTGAAGTTATCTTCAATATTGATGGCATTGGCTTATTGGGTTACGAATCAATCATGGAGCGTGATTACCCTGTTGTTATGGGTATTGTCGCCATTAATGCGTTGTTACTGCTCATTGGTAACATCATTTCAGATATTTGTGTTGCTTTAGTCGACCCACGTGTGAAGTTTGGAGCGTAACATGATTAAAGTTAGTCCATTAACTCAAAAGAAAATTCGTCACTTTAAAGAGATCAAACGAGGCTATTGGTCGTTTGTTGCTCTTTCTATCATGTTGATCCTTTCTCTATTCGCCGAACTTTTGATCAACAGTAAAGCGCTAGTCGTCAAGTACGATGGTAGCTACTATTTTCCTGTTGTCAGTGACGTACGTTTAGGTAGCGAATTCGGCCAAGAGTCATCCAGTGAAGCCGATTATCGTGTACTGCAAAAAGCGTTTGAGGCTGAAGGGGGCGACAACTTTGTTATTTTGCCGCTTGTGCCGTGGAACCCATACGAACAAGATTTTAGTGGTGATTTCCCGCCAACAGCGCCTAGTGCCGAAAATAAGCATTATTTAGGTACAGATGTGATAGGTCGCGATATTTTGGCGCGACTCGTCTACGGATTCAGAACGGCGATGGGATTTGCGTTGCTTACGATGGCCATTTCCTACGCGATCGGTACTGCAGTCGGTTGTGCTATGGGTTTTTGGGGCGGTAAATTTGACTTGTTTGTACAGCGACTTATCGAAATCTGGTCAATGGTCCCGTTTTTGTACGTCATTATGATTCTTGTCTCAATCGTTCAGCCGACGTTCGCTCTCTTTGTCGCTATTAACGTGCTTTTCACTTGGATGGGGATGACATGGTACATGCGGACCATGACCTATAAAGAAGCGGCACGAGAATATGTAATGGCGGCTCGTGCTTTAGGGGCATCGACCGGACGTATCTTGTTTAATCACATCTTGCCAAATACGATGGTGATGATTGTAACCCTAGCGCCTTTCACTATTGCAGCTAACATCACAGCACTGACTGCTCTCGATTACCTAGGATTAGGCTTGATGCCACCAACGCCAAGTTGGGGTGAACTACTGCAACAAGGTAAGTCAAACTTAGATTCGCCATGGATTGTTGCGTCAGTAGTGACTTCTATTGTTCTGGTTCTGGTAATGGTGACCTTTATTGGTGAAGCCATTCGAGCGGCTTTCGACCCGAAAAAATTCACACGCTATGTTTAAGCGAGCATTGTGAGCAAAACATAAAAAGGGAAGTTTTATGAAGAAATTATTTTTAGCGTCCACGCTGAGCGCCCTGAGTTTTGGTGCAATGTCAGCAACGCTTCCGACTGACTTAAACTGGCAAACAAACTGGGATGAGCCTCAATATGGTTCGCCAGAAGCGAAACGTGGAGGGACTTATCGCACCTTTATGTCAAGTTTCCCGCAGACGTTACGTAGTGTTGGCCCAGACGCTAATGCAGGGCTACGTTCTTTTATCTTAGATGAAACACCAGGCTTGGTGGTCCGCCACCCAGATACTTTAGAGTTTATCCCTGAGCTTGCTAACGAGTGGGCGTTAGCAGGTGACAACAAAACGGTCTATTTCAAACTCAACCCTGAAGCCAAATGGTCGGACGGCAAACCTGTGACTGCCGACGATTTCGTGTTCATGCTGAAGTTTTATCGTTCCAAGGACATCTTGGAGCCTTGGTACAACGATTACTACAACAAAACGATTGCGGATGTTATCAAGTACGACACTCACACGTTTGCTGTTAAGGCGGCGAAAGAGTTTAATCCGGAAGAGTTGCTGTTACGAATGGGGGCCCTGCGCCCACGTCCCGCACATTTTTATGCTAACCCTTCAAAAGATGAAAATGGTGACGGTATACATGACAACTTTGTCCGCTACTACAATTTTAAAAGTGAACCAACGACCAGTGCATACTACCTAGATGACATTAAAAAAGGTAAAAGTGTTACCTTCAAACATGTCGGTGAAGACTGGTGGGGTTACAGCAATAAGTATTATCAACATCGTTATAATGTCGACAAAATCCGCATCACAGTGATTCGCGACAGTGATATCGCGATGAAGCACTTTGAGAAAGGGAAGCTGGACGCATTTGGTCTTGTTTTACCAAGCTTATGGCATGATAAATCGAATACGGAACCTTACCAAAAGGGATACATTCAAAAGTTCTGGGGTTACAACCAATTCCCAGTTGGGGCTGGTGGTGTATGGATGAACACCGCGATGCCTTTGCTGGATGATTTAAACATTCGCAAGGGCATTACTTACGCGATTGACTTTGATGGCATGATAGAGAATGTCATGCGTGGCGACTACTCCCGTAAACCGAACCCGACCGGTTATGGTCATGGTAAATACACCCTACCAGATGCTAAGGCACCGAAGTTCGATCCCGCAAAAGCGGCCGAGGCATTCGAAGCCGCAGGCTTTAACAAAATTGGTTCTGATGGTATTCGTGTTAATGATAAAGGTGAGCGCTTAAGCTTCGAGCTGACCTACGGAACACCTGTTCATACTCCTCGTATTGCATTTTTGCGTGAGCAAGCCAAGCTAGCAGGGCTGGATATTGAGCTCAAGTTAGTTGATGGCTCATCCATGTTCAAATACGTACGTGAGAAAAAGCACGATTTGGCTTTCTTAGATATGGGTACGTCTGAGATCCCAACGTATTGGGAGTACTTCCATTCAGTCAATGCGAACAAGCCGCAAACTAACTCTTTCACAAACTACAGCACGCCTGAACTGGATGAAAAGATCATCGAGTATCGTTTTGGCATGGATATGGATAAAAAGATCCAGCTAGGTCATGAGATTCAGCGTGACATCATTGATGCTCACGTTATCGTCCCAGGCTACATGGTTCCTTATGTCCGCTATGGTCACTGGCGCTGGTTAAAGTTTCCAGATAAGCCAATGAATCGCATGACAGAGGCGCTGTTCAGTGGTGCAATCATAGGCGATGGCACTTACTGGATTGATAGTGATATCAAAAAAGAAACGAAACAAGCGATGAAGTCAGGCAAAGCTTTTGAACCTGTTGTTGTCGTAGATGACACTTATAAGCTGTAAGGATTGGTTATGGAAAACGATGTAATCCTAAGTGTTAAAGATCTCGAAGTTGAATTTACCACCGATGATGGGCCAGTGAAGGTTCTGCATGGTGTGAACTTTGATGTGAGAGCCGGACGTACACTCGGTCTGGTAGGAGAGTCAGGTAGTGGTAAGAGCGTAACCTCAATGTCGATCATGGGGCTATTACCTAAGCCATATGGCAACATTATCAAAGGTGAAGTGAATTATCGCGGCACCAACCTAGTTGATTTGCCTGCGGAAGAGATGTACGCCATGCGTGGCGATCGCATTTCGATCATCTTCCAAGACCCGATGACGGCGCTCAACCCAGTGCACACCATTGGTCGTCAAATATGTGAAGTGCTTGAGCTCCATCGACCTGAGCTCGACAAAAAGGAGCGGGAGGCGTACTCGATTGAAATGCTGGCAAAAGTAAAAATTCCAATGCCAGAGAAGCGATTGAATGAGTATCCCCATAACCTATCTGGTGGTATGCGCCAGCGTGTCATGATCGCGATGGCATTGGCCTGTAAGCCGGATATTCTGATTTGTGATGAACCGACTACAGCGTTGGATGTTACGGTTCAGGCGTCTATCCTTGAACTGATGAACGAGCTTCAGGAAGAAACGGGCATGGCGATGATCTTCATCACTCACGATCTCGGGGTTGTGGCAGAAGTGTGTGATGATGTTGCCGTGATGTATGGCGGACGTATTGTCGAAAAAGCAGAAATTTTTGAGTTGTTTGATAACCCGCAGCACCCATACACAGAGCGTTTAATGGGATTGATGCCGAGCTTAGATAATGAGCCGAAGCAGATGATCGATATCAAGCCTATTGATGCCAGTATGTTTGCCAGTTAACTGGGCAAAGTGAACCAGTCATAAAAGAGGATGTTATGGCAAAAGAAGTATTAAGAATTGAAAATCTTAAGCAGCACTTTGTTTCTGGTAAAGGGCTGTTCAAGAAAGGCTACACCATCAAAGCGGTAGACGGGGTTTCACTGTCTGTTTCTGAAGGTGAAACACTGGGGCTAGTTGGTGAGTCAGGTTGTGGTAAAAGCACCCTTGGTCGCACGATCTTAAAGTTATACGAGCCAACAGAAGGTAAGATTTTCTTTGAAGGTAAAGACATCACTAAATTGTCTGTGAAAGAGATGCGATCGCTGCGTAAAGACATGCAAATCGTCTTTCAAGACCCAATGGAGTCACTCAATCAGCGTCATACCATCGGTATGATTCTGGAAGAACCGTTTGTTATTCATAAAATTGGCACGCCAACAGAGCGTAAACAATGGGTAAAAGAGCTTTTAATCAAAGTGGGATTACCAGAAACGGCAGTAAACCGTTATCCACATGAATTTTCAGGCGGGCAACGGCAGCGTATCGGTATCGCTCGCGCGATTGCATTGAAGCCTAAACTGCTGATTTGTGATGAATCGGTATCTGCGTTAGATGTGTCGGTACAGGCGCAAATCTTGAACCTATTGCTACAACTGCAACAAGAAATGAACTTGGCGATCATATTTATCTCTCACGATCTCTCGGTGGTGAAACATGTTTCTGACAAAGTTGCCGTGATGTATTTTGGTAAAGTGGTAGAAGCAGGCAGTGCTAAAGAAATTTATGCAAACCCGCAAAACGAATACACCAAAAAACTCCTATCTGCGATTCCGATCACTCACCCTAAATATCGGAAGAAAAAGCGCGTAGCTGAAAAAAAGCAGCAAGTGGCGTAAGTGATGCCACAGGTCCTATAACACAAAAGCGCTCCGCCAAATAAGCGGAGCGTTTTTATAAGCAAATGCCAGGACTTGGAGTCGATTTGCACTGATGTTTATTCTGATTGATTGAAGATCGTTGCATGCTAAACTCAAGGCCTATTTTCTTTGTTTGGATAATGGACCATGCCGTCGAATTTACCGAAATCCTTTAGTCGACCTTTCCTGAAAATCTTCCATATTTTGGAGGCGGTGTTATTAGTCTCTATTACCTTGGCGACGTTGTACGCCATGATGCAAGAGTTTGTGCACGTATTTGTAGAGAAGCGTGTCTTACTCACGGATATTCTGTTGATGTTTATCTATCTGGAAGTGCTCGCTATGGTGCAGCAGTTCGTGATGAACGGTAAAATTCCGGTACGCTATCCTATCTACATCGCGATGATGGCCATCGCCCGCTACATCACACTCGGAATGAAAGAGCTGGATGCAGTTTTGGTTGTGTGGTTATCTCTGGCTGCGTTTATTTTGGCTGCGGCTACTTTGCTGATCAGAATTGGGCACCATTATTGGCCCTACGTTGATAACAGTACCTTGGAAAAAGACGAATAAAAGAAAACCCCGTATTAGCGGGGCTTTTTTGTTTCAATACTCGATGACTTTTAGATCATTCAATGTTTTGGATCTGCTCACGCATCTGTTCAATTAGAACTTTCAGTTCAACGCCCGATGCGGTGATGTCGGTGCTGATGGATTTCGACGCTAGCGTGTTCGATTCACGGTTGAACTCTTGCATCATGAAATCTAGACGACGACCCACTGCGCCGCCTTTTTTCAGAATGTTCGTGGTTTCTTTTACGTGAGAATCAAGACGGTCTAGCTCTTCTGCTACGTCTGATTTCTGTGCCAGAAGGATAAGCTCTTGCTCAACGCGAGATGGGTCTAGCTCTACTTTTGCATCTTCAAATTTAGAGAACAGACGCTCACGTTGCCACTCTAGTATTTCTGGCATGCGTGCGCGCACTTTCACAACTTCTGATGTGATCGCTTCGAGGCGTTGCTCAATCAGCGCCTTCATGTTCTCGCCTTCACGAGCGCGCGCTTCAATAAATTCATCCATTGCGCCATCAAACGCTTCTAGTAGCACTTTATTTACCGCATCCATGTCTTGCTCTGGCGTTTCCATTACCCCCGGCCATTGCATAACTTGAAATGGATTGATTCGGCTCAGTTCACCAGTCATGTGCATGACTTGTTCAGCGGCTTTAATTACCTGGCTAGCAAGCGCTTCATTGATGCTAAGCTCACCTTTTGCGGCAGGGTTTGCTTCAAAACGTAGATTACATTCTACTTTGCCTCGCGCTAAGCGCTTACGAAAACGCTCACGTAAAACGGGCTCTAACCCGCGAAATTGCTCTGGCATGCGGAAGTATGTTTCTAAATAACGCTGGTTCACGCTGCGGATTTCCCATACCGCAGAACCCCAATCGCCTTTTACTTCTTTGCGTGCATACGCTGTCATACTGTAAATCATCGAATTTTCCTGTCTTCATTTTTTGAAAATTACTTCAAGAGTGTATCACGCTGCGTCGATAGGTGCGCGGGATGTATGGATTGTTTATGTTGTGCCAGATGCGTAACCTATGAATCCGGAATCGATTCCGTTATAATCTTCGCCCAACCAAATCGTCTTCTCCTCATATTTAAGGTAGATGCCCATGCGTCCAAACGATCGCAAGGCGGATCAAGTTCGCCCTATCAAAATTACTCGTAACTACACAGCTTACGCTGAAGGGTCAGTGCTAGTTGAGTTCGGTAACACCAAAGTGTTGTGTAATGCGACCGTCGAAGAATCTGTGCCACGTTGGCTAAAAGGTCAAGGTAAAGGCTGGGTTACAGCTGAATACGGCATGCTACCTCGAGCAACACATTCGCGTACTCGTCGTGAAGCGGCAAGTGGAAAGCAAGGCGGCCGTACGATGGAAATTCAGCGTCTTATCGCGCGAAGCCTACGTGCAGTTGTCGATCTAAAAGCCATGGGTGAGTTCATGATCACCGTTGACTGTGACGTTATCCAAGCTGACGGTGGTACGCGTACTGCATCCATCAGCGGCGCAAGTGTTGCAATGGCCGATGCATTCCAACACCTAGTAGATAGCGGCAAGCTAAAAGCAAACCCAATGAAAGGCCACGTAGCGGCAGTTTCAGTTGGTTTGCTAGGTGATGATGTTCTGTGTGACCTTGAGTACGTTGAAGATTCAGCGGCAGACACAGACATGAACGTGGTAATGACAGAAGAAGGCAAGATGATTGAAATTCAGGGCACCGCAGAAGGTGAACCGTTCAGTCACGAGCAGCTGATGGCTCTGCTAGAGTCGGCGAAAGTCGGCATTACGGAAATTGTCGCAGCGCAGAAGGCGGCGTTAGCCAATTGATTTAAATAGCTCCCATTATGGGGGCTATTTTTTTATCTCGACAATAGAGAAATGAATGATTGTCGAGAAGAGACACAAGAAACCAAGGACATAGAGAGAAAATAATGAAAGCATACCAGCGTGAATTTATTGAGTTTGCACTTGAGAAAGAAGTTCTTAAGTTTGGTGAGTTTACTTTGAAATCTGGCCGTAAAAGCCCGTACTTCTTTAACGCTGGTCTTTTCAATACTGGTCGTGACCTAGCGCGTCTTGGTCGTTTTTACGCAGCAGCGCTTGCTGATTCTGGCATTGAGTTTGATGTGCTGTTTGGCCCGGCGTACAAAGGTATCCCAATCGCGACGACAACAGCAGTCGCGCTGGCGGATCATCATGACGTCGACACGCCTTACTGCTTCAACCGTAAAGAAGCGAAAGATCACGGCGAAGGCGGTAACCTTGTAGGCTCTGCGCTTGAAGGTCGTATCATGCTAGTGGATGACGTAATCACAGCAGGTACTGCGATTCGTGAATCGATGGAAATCATTCAAGCAAATGGCGCAGACCTTGCTGGTGTGTTGGTTGCGATTGACCGCCAAGAAAAAGGCAAAGGTGAGTTGTCTGCGATTCAAGAAGTGGAGCGTGACTTTGGTTGTGCAATCATCTCGATCGTTAGCTTGACTGACCTTGTGACTTTCCTTGAAGAGAAAGGCACAGACAAAGAGCATCTAGAAGCAGTCAAAGCATACCGCGCAGAATACGGCATTTAATTGGTTACTTTTTCTGAAAAAGTAAAAAGGGCAGATGGATATTCATCTGCCCTTTTTTGTTTTCAGCCCTAAACCACCTACTTCAGTAGGTGGTTATCATCCGTTTCGGCTTTGCCTGTAAAACTACTCATGCTAAATGCGTCTTTGATTTTTCCAGAAGTCAAAGAGGACAAATAACATGAGTAGATACAATCAAGCTTCCCACGTATTTTGGCGTTGTCAATACCATATAGTGTGGACGCCAAAGTATCGATTTAGGATCTTGAAGAACAATATAGGTAAAGAAGTTTATCGATGTATTTATGTTTACTGTAATCAACTTGGATGTGAAGTCGTAGAGCTAAACGTACAAGTTGACCACGTACATTTAGTTGTAAAGGTCCCACCAAAGCTTTCGATATCCAAGTTGATGGGGGTATTGAAAGGCAAAATAGCCTTAAAGCTATTTAGCAAGTTTCCTCACCTTAGGAAGAACAGGCTTTGGGGTAATCACTTTTGGCAAAGAGGCTATTTTGTCGATAGTGTTGGAATCAATGAAGAAATAATACGCCGATATGTAAGACATCAAGAGAAGCAAGAGCGAGTAGAGCAGCAGCAATTGGCGCTGGACTAAACAAAGGCCCCCTTTTAGGGGGCTCACACAAAGCCACCTTCTTTAGAAGGTGGTAATTTACTTTTGGATTCATCGCCTTGACCACTTACTTATAGCGAATGCCTTTCTCGACATGCTCATCTTGCATGGTTTTATAGCGTTTATGGAGCCACATCCATTGCTCTGGAGCGCGTAGAATGACTTCTTCCACATACTTGTTCATATAAGCGGCAGCGGCGACTTCGTCTTTTTGTGGATAATCGGCTTCAATGCACTTATCGGCGATGATGTCGTATTTTCCTTCGTCATTGCGAAACCCTGAGCCTGGGATGATCGCACATTTTGAGGTATACGCCAGAATGCTCGTGCCTGTTGTCGTACACGCATCGTCTACGGCAAAGAAGGGCACAAATACTGATTTTTTGCGACCGTAATCGTGATCCGGTAAATAGAACAGACGCTCACCGCTGCGTAAAACACGAATCATCTTTTTTACATCTTTACGATCAATCAGTTTATTGCCGTTATGTGTCCGTCCCCAATACTGGATAAAGTTATAAGCAGGATTATTATGCGGACGAAACGCGCCGTACCCGGCCACGCCTAACACGGCGAAAGCACGCGCAGTGATCTCTAGATTTAGAGCATGGACACAACAAAGTAGGACGCCTTTACCTTCTTTGGCTTTTTCACGCAGTGCGCCGAGATCTTTCTCGACGATCAGGTTTTTAAAGCGCCAAGTCGGCCAGAACCAAGTGATTCCGGTTTCTATCAGTGCCATACCGGTATTTTTGAAGTTCTCTTCAACAATATGTTGAATCTCTTCAGGTGTTTTGTCTGGAAAGGCCAATTCTAAGTTACGCTGAGCAACGTGGACACGCTTTTTACCGTAGCGCATGCCAAGTTTACCGAGTGAACGACCTAATGAAAGCAGCAGCCGATAAGGAAGAATATTGACGAGGATGGCCAACAGACCAAAACCAAGCCATACGCCCCAGTTACGAGGGTGAAGAAGTGAAAGAGAAAACTCGGGCTGCGTGTATTTGTCTTTACTCATAGTCTTTTACTTTATTTGTGCACTCAAAAGCGCCCAGTACTCGTCAAAGTTTGCAGTCGGCTGGTATTTAAAGTCGCTACGCACAAAGCGGTTTAGGCTCCCCTCAACTTGTCCCAGAATTTGCGCGGCTAGGATGCGCTCTTCGACAGGGAAAGACTTCCCTTCACGAATCTTACGTTCACGCAGGATTTGGCGCAATTGTGTTTCTATACGCTCAAAGAGTTGATTGATGCGTTCACGTAGACGTTCATTTTCAAACATTAGAGCATGACCCGACAAAATGCGTGTCAGACCTGGGTTACGTTCAGAGAACGCCAAAATAAGGTGCATCACCATACGAATACGCTCTAGTGTATCTTTTTCGTCGTCTAGAATACGGTTGATACGTGTCATCAAGGCTTCTTCAATGAACTCAATCAACCCTTCGAACATGCGCGCTTTACTTGGGAAATGACGATACAGCGCGGCTTCTGAAACGCCGACTTGCTTGGCCAGTTTTGCCGTAGTAATGCGTGAAGCGCCATCTGTTGATTCAAGCATTTCTGCCAATGCTTGTAAGATTTCTTCACGACGGTTGGATTTTTTACTGCCGGCCATTAGTTACTTCCTTTCAAAATACAAAGTTGAGCGGAGGGGATTATAAGACGCTATTTCGCCTCAAACTAGACCACTAAGGGTGGAATGGGAGATTTAACACCCTTAGTTGTCATTTTTGTACCAAATTTATGCCAGCTTTTGTAAAAAATTGGCAGGGTTTTCAAACGTTAGTTACATCAATTGATGCATTTTTTCGAGAATTTTAAAGCTCAATGCTTCTTTTGATTCCAAAGCGAGCGCAAGTTCACCTTCAGGCCAGTAAAGGGTAATTGCGTTGTCGTTGCTGTTAAATCCTTGCCCTGCAACCGAAACGTCGTTTGCACAGATCATATCGAGGTTTTTCTTTGTTAACTTGCCTCGAGCATAGGTCTCTACATCATTGGTTTCAGCCGCAAAACCGACGGTAAACGGACGCTTCTCCGTCATTGCTGCCACAGATGCAACAATATCAGGATTTTTAACCATATTAATGACCATTTCGTCGTTGTCTTCTGTCTTTTTCAACTTTTGAGACGCGATCGTTTGTGGGCGGTAGTCGGCAACGGCAGCGCAGCTAATAAAGGCATCATGCTGGTTTGCATGTGTCATAACGGCTTCGTGCATCTCTTGTGCACTGGAAACATTTATGCGCTCAACACCTACGGGCGTATTTAAACTGACAGGACCGCTCACGAGGGTGACTTTTGCTCCCATCTGCGCTGCGGCGCTCGCCAATGCATAGCCCATTTTCCCGGAGCTATGGTTCGTAATGTAACGCACTGGATCAATCGCTTCGCGAGTTGGTCCGGCGGTAATGAGTATCGACCTACCTTCTAGCAATTTTGGTTGAAAGAACTGTTCACATAGCTGTACTAGCTGCATTGGTTCCAGCATTCGACCTGGTCCTACATCACCACAGGCTTGCTCTCCTGCCGCAGGGCCCCAGATGTGCATACCACGACGCGCTAACGTAGCGATGTTCTCTTGGGTTGCGATATTGCGATACATCTGTTGATTCATCGCCGGAGAAACAGCAACAGGGGAATCCGTCGCGAGCACGAGCGTAGTAAGTAAATCGTTCCCCATGCCTGCGGACATGCGCGCGATTAAGTCCGCGGTCGCGGGCGCTAATAGCACTAAATCTGCCCATTTGGCCAATTCAATATGGCCCATAGAGGCTTCCGCTGCTGGGTCTAGTAAACTGTCCGAGACAGGACGGCCCGAAACGGCTTGCATGGTTAAAGGGGTAATGAACTCTTTTGCGGCTTTCGTCATTACAACTTGAACTTGCGCTCCTCTCTCTATGAGGCGACGGGTTAGCTCCGCACATTTATACGCGGCAATACCGCCACTGATGCCGAGTAGAATTTTCTTTCCTGCTAGTGTTTGCATGTGAGATCTCCAATTTGATGACCGGATTTTAACACAATTCAAAGTCTGACCGCCCGAGCATATATAACGAGAAGATAATTCACATCAAACTCCAGAGTATTAATCTGACCGAGGAAGGGAAAATTCTCGCCTACCTCACAGACAAGTTGCGCGGAGTTTGCAAGTCTGAAAAGAAAAAGAGGTAGTGGAAACCATGGTGTTGAAAAGTCGAAACAAATTGCTGCTGATAACCCTAATTCCGCTGCTGTTGATCACTACGTTGATCTCAGTGGTGTATTACATCAACAGCAGTAAAAGTTTGGAAGCGGAGTTAGCAAGAGACAGGCAAGAGCTCATCGAAACGAAAAAGAAAGAGTTACAAGCCTATATGATGATGGGCGTGACGGCGATAAAACCGTTATACGACGCGGATGTAAATGGAAGTAATAAAGAGGCAGCAAAAGAAATTCTGAAAGCCATGCGCTTTGAAAGCGATGGTTACTTTTTTGCCTACGACTCTCAAGGTGTGAATACGTTGCACGCCATCAAACCTGCATTAGAGGGTAAAAACCTTTACGACTTAAAAGATGAAAATGGGGTCGCAGTTATTGCGGGCTTGATTGACGCTTCTCAAAAAGGGGATGGGTTCCTCTATTTCTCGTGGCACAAACCGACCATTGACGCACAAGCGCCTAAGTTGGGCTATGCAGAATATCTATCGAAATGGGACTGGGTTTTAGGTACTGGCGTTTATATTGATGACATCGACCAGCAAGTTGCGATGCACAGAGAGTTAAAGACTCAAGAGCTAAAAGAGCATACGTTATCTGCCGTGTTGATTTCCGCTATTGGATTGATCATTACCAGTGTTCTCACCAGTATCGTGGTGTCTAAAGGTATTCAGCCATTACAACATGTCGCGGCTTCATTAAAAGATGTTGCCGCAGGCGGCGGTGACTTAACGGCTCGTTTAAAAGTCGAAAGTCAGGATGAAGTCGGTGAAGTGGCGGCCGCGTTTAATGATTTTATGGATAAGCTGCACCCACTGATGCAGGACATTCATCGCTCTGCGACGACAGTACAGACCGTTTCCCAAAGCCTGAACACTCAGACCAGCCAAGCGAGCGGTCAAATGCAGGATCACTGTTTAGAGACGGACAAAGTCGTGACGGCAGTGACGCAAATGAGCATGACTGCCAAAGAAGTAGCCAGCAATACTAATGCGACCGCGCAGGCAATTGACGATGCCAACAGTCAAGTCACCGCTGCTCAGCATGAGGTCGAGCAAGCAATAGAAGGCATTACCGAACTCGTGACGGAGATAGACAGCACGTCAGATGCAATTTCTGAGTTGAGTTTACAGACCGAAAAAATAACCAAAGTGCTGGATGTGATTGGCGAGATAGCCGAGCAAACGAATTTGTTGGCCCTAAATGCGGCGATTGAAGCGGCTAGAGCCGGTGAGCAAGGTCGAGGGTTTGCCGTCGTTGCGGATGAAGTGCGCTCGTTAGCCAGTCGTACACAAAATAGTACTCATGAAATTGGCGACATGCTCAAGCAGCTACAAAATGGTGTATCAAGAGCGGTCAGTACGATGTCGGTGAGCCAAAAACGAGGTGTAAAAACGGCGGAAGAGTCCGCGCTCATTCAGCAATCTCTTTCTGGTGTTCATCATTCTATCGGAACAATTCGAGATATGGGTATTCAAACCGCGTCTGCCGCAGAAGAACAAAGTGCGGTTGCAGAAGACATCAACCAAAACTTAGTGGCTATTCAACAGATCGTGAACAACATTAATGAGACGTTGCAGCATGCCGAGTTAATCAGCACGCAGCTATCACAGTCTGGAACGGAAATTCACGGCTTGGTTGGCAACTTTAAACTCTGATGAACTGTTAAGTTGCATGGAAAGCACTGATGGTACGAAGAAAGCGAAAGTCATACTCGACTTTCGCTTTTTGTTTTGTGGAATAGGGGCACTTTCCATATAAAGAGACATCAGATGATACTGAAAGCTATGCCAACTGAGTCCATGCCCAGAGAGAAGTTGTTGCAACGAGGGCCGCAAGCTTTGACCGATGCCGAACTGCTGGCCATCTTCTTGCGCACAGGCACCCGCGGAATGAACGTGATTGAGCTTGCAGACTTCCTTATTCAAGACTTTGGTTCGCTCAGACAACTATTTTCAGCATCAGAAGAAGAGTTTTGTCGTCACAAAGGATTAGGGCAAGCCAAGTATGTTCAGTTGCAAGCGGTACTAGAAATGACACAACGTTACTTGGCGGAGACGCTAAAGCGTGGTGATGCCTTAACCAGCCCCGACCAAACTAAGTTATATCTGTCTTCTATTTTAAGGGATCGGCAAAGAGAGGCTTTTTATATTCTTTTTCTCGATAACCAGCACCGAGTGATAAAAGATGAAATTTTATTTGAAGGAACGTTGGATGCAGCGTCGGTGTATCCGAGAGAAGTCGTCAAGCGTGCTCTGCATCATAACGCGGCGGCTTTGATTTTGGCGCACAATCATCCTTCAGGGGTTGCTGAGCCGAGCCAAGCTGACAGAAGGATTACAAGGCGTCTCACCGACGCATTAGCATTGGTGGATATTCGTATTTTGGACCATTTCGTCATCGGAGATGGGGAAAGTGTCTCTTTTGCTGAAAGAGGCTGGATATAACTGTGCGTTTTTTAGGTTGTTAGTTGCTAAAAATCTGCTATCATCCACGCCACTAAATTTTTAACTGAATTCAGCTTGGACTGCTAAAAAAATCTGCTGTCTAAAAAAAGATCACGAAAACCTGTAAAAAGGATCTGTTCGGGTCTTGAGCAATGCATATCAAGTTAGTATAATGCGCGACCTTTGATAGCCTTGTATGGATTTTCCATAGCGGTTCTTAACCTCTAACTTCTTTTCGAGAGATAGAGAGGTTCGGCCACCAAGGTTGATATCGAGCTGAAACGATTTTGGAGAAGACATTCATGTCACGAGTATGCCAAGTAACTGGTAAGCGTCCAGTAACGGGTAACAACCGTTCACACGCACGAAATGCTACTAAGCGTCGTTTTCTGCCGAACCTACAAACTCATCGTTTCTGGGTAGAGAGCGAAAAACGTTTTGTTAAACTACGTCTATCTGCTAAAGGTATGCGCATCATCGACAAGAAAGGTATTGATACTGTTCTTGCAGACATGCGTGCACGTGGCGAAAACGTTTAAGAGGAAATAAGCAATGGCAAAGAAAGGCGTTCGTGAGAAAATCCGTCTAGTATCTTCTGCAGGTACAGGCCACTTCTACACAACTGATAAGAACAAGCGTAACATGCCAGGCAAATTTGAGATCAAAAAGTTTGATCCAGTAGTTCGCCAGCACGTTATGTACAAAGAAGCAAAAATCAAATAATTGGTTTCAGTCTCTTTGATGAATTAAAAAACCCAACTTTCGAGTTGGGTTTTTTATTACGTGAATAAAAGTGCTGAAGAAAAGGTTCAGTACGTCATCGGGTTATAAGGCACTGCTGAAGTTATTCTACTGGTCCCACTCTATACTCGAATTTTTGATTGATCGCCTCTGCCGCTTAGTCACCACTTCCCTACACACTTGGACACCGTCGTTCTAGTCAAGCTCAATACTCTTTGGTAATTTACTCATAACGATAAGAGAGTAGAGATGGTTATGCGTGTGAGTCCGGCTCGTCGCCGCCGATGGAACAATATTCTTATTCTGGGCATTATCGCGTTTATAGTGATCTTAAATGCGCCGATGTGGATCAAAACTTACCTATTAACAGACCAAGCAGACCCTTACCCAAATGTACTTCGCTCCGACTATACGGTGGAGTCTTTGTACTATAGTGGCTGGGAGTTCGAGCTGCATGATGGACGGTGGCAATCCAACATCAAAGTTGATGCACCGATCAGTGAACTTGTATCACGCTGGCAATCATTGGAAGGGACCGAGCTTACCTCAGAACAGTACGACCATTTAAAACCTAACCTAGGGGTACCTGAAACGGTAGAAGTCTGGTATCAGGATCTCGAAGAGCCGCAGCGGGTGACTTTCTTTCGTTTACCTGATTTTTGGCTATTTAAAACCTGGCAAGACAAATGGGTAGCTATCTCCGTTGATGGGAACTACCTTATGCCAGAGTAAAGCCTTTTTGCGTCTATACCCCTAATAAGCTTCCCTATTTATCGTTTTTCTTTTCGATTATGCTAGCAGCGAGAACTATTAGCCGGTGAATTGGAGAATCTAATGCCTGAGTTGCCAGAAGTTGAAGTCAGTCGTATGGGGATTAGCCCCCACATGGTTGGACAAACGATCCAGTCGTTTACTTTTCGAACGCCTAAATTGCGCTGGGATATTCCTACAGAGCTTAAAAAATTGGAAGGGCAGGTGATCCGTGCGATTAGCCGTCGTGCGAAATACTTACTGATCGAGACAAACACAGGTACAGCCATTGTTCACTTGGGCATGTCTGGGTCTTTACGTGTCCTAGATGCTGACTTTCCGCCAGCAAAGCACGATCATGTGGATCTCAAACTAAGCAGTGGAAAAATACTGCGTTATAACGATCCGCGTCGTTTTGGGGCATGGCTGTGGTGTGCTCCTGGCGAGTCACATGCTGTGCTAGCAAACATGGGGCCTGAGCCTTTAACTGAAGAGTTCAATGCGGAATATGTAGCGGAGAAAGCTAAAAATAAGCGTGTCGCCGTCAAGCAGTTCATCATGGACAACAAAGTCGTGGTTGGTGTTGGGAACATCTACGCGAATGAGTCGTTGTTTAAGTCTCGAATTCACCCTTCAAGGCCCGCAGGTAAGTTGACTTCTCAAGAGTGGGGGTTACTTGTTGAAAATATCAAAATGACACTTGAGATTGCCATTACGCAAGGTGGGACTACGCTGAAAGACTTTGCGCAAGCCGATGGAAAGCCGGGTTACTTTGCACAAGAGTTACTAGTTTACGGAAAAGCCGGAGAGCCATGCCCAGAGTGCGGCGAACGACTTCAAGAGCTAAAGATTGGCCAGCGTAATACCTTCTTTTGTAGTGAGTGTCAGAAGTAATAGGCTTGCAGAGTTATTGATAGCTCTCGCTCAACAATGAGTATCCTTGCTAATAATTATTGGGGTAGATACTATACTGAGCTGCACTAAATCAGCTGAGGGTTTAACGGTGGAACTAAGCAGTAATACACCATTGAAAGTGTTTGTTATTACAACTGGAAATGAAGAGCGAGTAAATCGCATTCAAAATTACCTAAAGGGTATCGATTTTGAATTTGTTTACTCAGATTCTTATGATGATCTTCTTAAGCTAGAGAAAGAGTATGAAAGTTACTCTCATAAGTTTCGCCAAAAAGCGATCATGGCTGGAGAGATTGGTTGCTTTAAGACACACTCTCAAGCATGGGAATTGATTGTTGCGTCAGGAACGCCTGCGATTGTTATTGAAGACAATATTGAGTTCATCGGTGAAGCATCAAGGTTACTTGCTGATGACGTACTAGCTTATATCCAAAGTTGTGGCTTAGTGAACTTTACTAACTTCTGCTACATTTTAGACCCAGAAAAACCGTTTAAAATATCAGATGTAAAAGAAAAGAAGCCGTTTCCAACTGTGTGCTATGGCATTACACCATTAAGAGCTAGAGATCTATTAAGCAGCATGAAAAAAACGGCTTATGCGGTGCCAATTGACAAGTGGTTATCGATTCCAAAATTAAGTGGTTGTTATGGTTACATCAGCCCAATAGTGGTAGCGAAAAGAGAAGATAACCTGACTAGCATTGCTAATAAACGTAAGGGGAAAAAGACTTTTAATCCCCTTAATATGATTCAGCGTGTTATCAATAAAGTTAAGTACGATTACTAGTTGTTTCAGGGTTACCTAATAGATTTAGGTAACCCTTCTTGTTTCTGCAAGATTAAAATACTTCTCTGCGACTAATAGAGAAATCAACCTTTCTCTTTTAGTATCTTTAAATTGCTCAACCCACTGATGAGCATTCTGTATAATTTCTTCTGCCTTGTCAGGGTGTTCCAAGTAGTAGTCCATTTTTTCATCTAGGTCAGAAAAATCATCTTTGACTTGAACAAAGTGCACACCCGCTTTTAATTTCCCTTCCATAAACCATGTTTCGTAGCGCAGTTTAGGGGTAAAGCACAAAGAATTGGAGGACATGATCCACTTAAGATTGGTTGCGACGTCCATTCCCTCCAAGCTCAGAATGAATTTGTACTCAAGTTGTTCTGAGATACTCATTGAAGGGGTCACGTAGCTCAGTTGTTCTGGATCTTTATCCTGCGTATCCACTCGACCGATGTTGCAGCGAGGATTATAGAAATGACGAGAAAGTAGTTTTCTTCGATTTGGTCGAAATCCCGTCCCACGCCATACAATCATGTCTTTTTTAGTTTGGTACGGCTTGTCTTTATCCACAAAAAAGTAGTGTCTAACGGCGTTTAGCTTTAGTAGGACCGAGTTAGTGTTCTCTCCTTCAATAGGTCGACTTTTTAAAAAACTCGGCTCGTTTGGTACATCAATGACATCGCCATTGACATATTTGAAGACGGCCTTTTTAGGGAAGCATTTAATAACCTTCAACAGATCATAGTAATAAGCGCTGCCGCCCGTTTTTTTAAAGTCTTTTACTTTCGTAAGATCTGGAGGAGTCAGTTCGAAGCTCGTGGTATGTTTATTGTAGTAATTAACTCGTTCACGCAAGTACTCTTCATCATAGCTTGGAGCACGTACTAACAGTTTTTTTGCGGAATAACGAAACAAAAAAGAAGGTAAATAAGCGAGTATTCCGTTAGATAAGTAATACTTTAACTTTTTCATGCTGAACGTAGTTTTTCTAAGATGGCTGTGTTTACAGGATTCGGAACGAATTGGGCGACATTTCCGCCATGAATCGCTACTTCTCTTACTATTGTTGAGGACAAGAACGCGAACTCTTCAGAAGGGGTAAGAAAAATACTTTCTAGTCCGGGTAGTAACTTACGGTACATGCTCGTCAAACCAAACTCGTACTCAAAGTCCATTGTTGTGCGAAGCCCTCTGATTAGGATCGAGGCTTGTTGTTCTTTGGCGAAATCCACAAGTAAACCACTAAAGCCGACAACGTTGACATTGCTTAAGTGTTGACAGCATTGGTGGACCAGGTCTACACGCTCATCCAACGAGAACATGGTGTTTTTCGAAGGGCTAGCTGCAACTCCAATTGTTACTGAGTCGAACATTTTTGCTGTACGTTCGATTAAATCTAGATGGCCATTAGTAATTGGATCAAAAGTTCCAGGATAGATCACTTTTTTATTCATAGCTGCAATCCTCTGAAATAAACTGATCAACACCATTCTCACAGCGTTTAAGCTTGTTTTTAATGGTGTTCTCTAAAATCTCGTCATTTTGTCCGAGTGACGCACGAGAGTTTTCTACGTGGTACAAGTGGTAGCCTACACCTGCGAATTTTAGGTAAAGACGTGACTTACCCGCATTCAACATGCGATGAACAAACTCGCTGTCTTCGCGTCCCCATCCAACAAAATCTTGGTTGAAGCCATTCACCTCGATGACATCTTGTCGCCAAAACGCCATGTTGCAACCGCGAGTGGCTTTATCGTTATTCCGCTCGTAAGAGAACCATTTCGATAGCAAGGCGTTGGTGATGCAGTTTTTACGATTGCGAATGCCTTTGCTGAAAATGGAAGGCACTAAGCCGTTTTCCATGATGGCCTTGCTGCAGCTTTCATCCGTTAACACACGTCCCCCCTGCACAAACCAATTTGGTTTTGCGACTTGCTTATGTGATTCAATAAACGTTTGGGACAGCACCATGTCGCCATCAATCATGATGAGGTAGTCACCTGATGCTTTTGCGATCGCACGGTTGCGGCTCATTGAAAGTTGAAAGCCATTATCTTCGTGCCAGCTATGAATAAGTGGTACTGGAAAGCCGTCACGCAGTTGGTCGATCATTGCTTTGGTATCGTCTCGAGAACCGTCATCTGCAACAATGACTTCGTCAGGCAAAACGGTTTGACGTTTCACGCTTTCTAACACCGCTTTTAATGCTTCTTTCCAGTTGTAAGTGGTGATAATTAAAGTCGTTTTCATGATTTTTTTGCCTGTTCACGTAAGTAGAGATCGATGTATTTTACAAAAGTAGAGTGCATGCTTAGCCAAGCTAGAATGAAGCCATGTTTGCCATCAAGGAAACCTCGTTTGAGCACATACATCTTCACAAAGCTCGCAAGAGCGTGAACGATAGCGGTCGTTAACCCCGCTTTCTTTTTACCTTCCCGTTCATCTGTCCAGGCCTTGAGGTAGCCAGTGGTTTTATTGATGTAATGATGAAGGTGCTCGTAAGTGTAGTGATGCAGTCGACCATCCAGTTTTTCAGTTTGATAGTTTTTCTCATCAACTTTTTCATGAACGAGCGAATCATTATATTGCGTATATTCGGTGCGATATAAGCGCACAATCCAGTCTGGAGACCAACCAGAATGGTAGATGAACTTACCAAACGCTGAGCTTAGTCGATTAAGTTTGTATAAAACGTTCGGCTTATTGGCTGATACCGCGTGTAAGATACTTTCTTTTAGCTCTGGAGTGACTTGTTCGTCCGCATCAAGCCATAAAACGTAGTCTGCCGTAACGTATTGCTGCGCCAGTTGGCGCTGTTTACCGAATCCTGGCCAATCTAGGTTGGTGTAAAACTTATCTGTGTATTGTCGGGCGATTTCTTCAGTGCGATCAGTGCTGCCCGAGTCTAGAAGGACAATCTCATCGACCCAATCTTTTACTGTGTCTAGACAAGCTTGTAAGTGCTTCTCTTCATTTTTTACAATTAAGGCAACGGCTAAGGTTGGTTTGGACAAGGTCATTTCCTTCTTAACAAATCAAGACAGTAAGTTTACTGGTATTGAGGATACAAATCTTCTAAGACTTGATCGAACATGCTCATTACTTGAGTGCTGGTAATGCGGTTCATTGCCGTTTCATCTTTAGCGCGAGTTCGCCAGCTTAACTCGTGACTGTTTTTACCTGTTTCCGCAAAGATCGTTTCTTCATACACTGAGACAACGTATTTTAGATAACGGTAAGGTCCCACTCGCAGCGGATTATGGTGTGCATAGAGCCCGATGATTGGCGTTTTCATGGCATTCGCCATGTGTGCTGGTCCGGTATCGGGGGCGATGACCATTTCAACCTTATCTATTAACGCAAGCATTTGCAGAATTGAACTTTGTCCAACTAAATTTAGACACGGTTCTTCCAAGCGAGATTGAATGGCCTCTGCCAGGTCCAATTCTACCTGAGCCGGGCTGCCTGCCAGAATCACGTTCCAGCCTTTTGCTCTGGCGTGATGAATCACATCCACATAACCTTCCGCGTTCCAGTTTTTATAAGCTTTGCTCGCACCAGGCACAATCAGCAGGTTAGGTTTACTACGAGAAATATGAGACTCTGCCCAAGCTTGGTCACGGTCTGAATAAGAAAGTACCCAGTCTAGTTCTGCCTTTGGTACCCCAATTTGATGGGCAAAGGCCATTAAGCCATCTGCGACATGCAGAGATTGCGGGGAAGGCACTTTGACATTGGTAAATAGTGTTTGAAAGTCCTGGCTTCTATCAGAAGAGAAACCAAGTTTGTATTTTGCTTTAATGCCCAACGTTGCGACACTCGCTCGAATCGCGTACTGCATATGCAATAGCGCATCAAACTCTCTGCCTTTCAGCTGTCGCCAAAGCGATTTGTAGCCATCAAGTCCCGCTTTTTTATCAAAAACAATCACTTCTACACCATCGATGGCGGCTAATAACTGGGCTTCAAGTTTACCCGTTATCCAAGTAATCTGGGTCGAAGGCCAGTGTTTCTGAATAGCTTGAATGGTGGCGATAGTATTGCAAACGTCTCCGATAGCGGACAAACGCAAGACGCATAGTGACGATGGGGCAGAAGTGAACATAATTATTGTCTGATTCGATGAATAGAGGCAGGTAAATTATGCAGACATCCCCAATAAATGTAAAATACACGGCTCGAATATAGCTAAGTACTGATAAGTGTTCTGCAATGTCAAAGACAACACCACATCAATCGCAAGAATCTGGCAAGCCGGGTAATACCGGACTAAAGCGCATCGTTAAAGCGACGGGTTATTCGATCCAAGGATTAAAAGCGGCTTTTAAGCATGAAGCTGCCATTCGACAAGAGTTGGCTCTGTTGAGTATCGCCGTGATTTTGGCTTGGCTAGTGGATGTCGGCATGGTTGAGCGTATCTTAATGATCGGGGTCGTGGTATTAATCTTGATTGTAGAGCTTGTAAACTCAGCAATTGAGGCGGTAGTGGATCGTATCGGTATTGAACGGCATGAACTCAGTGGTCGAGCTAAAGATATAGGCTCTGCTGCCGTTATGGTTGCTTTGGCGTTTGCCGCATTTACTTGGTTGTATATATTAGCCAGCCGGTATTTAGGCTAGAGGGTGAGCGTATGACTCGACAGTATAAAAACAACAACCAAGTGATCTGGTTTGATGACGAGATCATTACAGACCCTAGCCAACCGATATTTGATGAGGAATACTGGCAGTCCTCCGACAAGGTGGTTGGCAGTGCGACGGGGCGAGGCACGACATGGTTTATCCAACTAGAGAACATGCAAGCGGCACTACGTCATTACCGTCGTGGCGGTTTGTTTGGGAAGTTAGTTAACGATCATTATTGGTTCTCTGGCTGGGATAACACCCGTTGTGCGCAAGAGTTTCAGCTTTTGTTGGCGCTAATTGAGGCTGGGGTGCACGTTCCTCGTCCTATTGCAGCAAGAGCCGTAAAGTCAGGACTCTTCTATCAAGCTGATTTATTAAGTGAGCGAATCCCAAACGCCAGAGATCTGGTTAGTATCTTGCAAGAACAGTCTTTATCGGTAGAAATGTATCATAAAATAGGGCAAGAAATTGCCAAGATGCATCAGGTTGGCGTTAACCATACTGATTTGAATATCCACAATATCTTGATCGACGACAAAGATAAGGTATGGATTATCGATTTTGATAAGTGTCGTTTTGAAACTTCTGGTGACTGGAAGCATCAAAATCTAAATAGACTTCTGCGTTCATTTAATAAAGAGCGTTTAAAGCGACAGATTATTTGGCAAGAATCCGATTTTGAACATTTTCAGGACGGTTATGCTTCTCAATCTTAATTGAGTTTTTTATCATTTTATGTTGATTGCTCTAAGTAAGCCTTCTTGAGTCTAACGATGCTCGAGTGAGTCTATAAACTACAATAATCATAAAGTATTCATGTGTATCTGATGGCACAAAAATTAACGTAGGTAACATTTGTAATGAAAATATTAGTAACCGGTGGAGCAGGCTTTATTGGGTCAGCTGTTGTCCGACATATCATTCGTGACACCCAAGATACCGTCATCAATTTAGATAAACTGACCTACGCAGGGAATCTAGAATCACTGGTTGATGTCTCAGAGAGTGAACGTTACTATTTTGAGCAAGTAGATATCTGTGACCGAGCTGAACTAGATCGCGTGTTTTCAGAGCATCAACCCGATAGGGTGATGCATTTGGCCGCCGAGTCTCATGTCGATCGCTCTATTGATGGTCCTGCTGCTTTTATTGAGACTAACGTGATGGGCACTTACCATTTGCTTGAAGCGGCTCGTCAATATTGGTCGGGCTTAGATGAAGCGCGCCAATCGGCATTCCGTTTTCATCATATTTCTACGGATGAAGTGTATGGCGATCTAGAGGGTACGGATGATTTGTTCACCGAAACCACCTCATACGCGCCGAGCAGCCCATATTCTGCATCTAAAGCTTCGAGCGATCACCTGGTTCGCGCTTGGCAACGCACTTATGGTTTACCAACACTTATCACGAATTGCTCCAACAACTATGGCCCGTACCACTTCCCAGAGAAGTTGATCCCTCTGATGATTTTAAATGCCCTCGATGGCAAGCCGTTGCCTGTGTATGGCGATGGTATGCAAATCCGAGATTGGCTGTTTGTGGAAGACCATGCTCGCGCGCTGTACAAAGTGGTCAACGAAGGTGAAGTCGGTGAAACCTACAACATTGGTGGCCATAACGAAAAAGCCAACATCGAAGTGGTGAAAACCATTTGTGCTTTGCTTGAAGAGCTGCAACCAAACAAGCCGGCCGGGGTCGAGTCTTATGAATCTTTGATCACGTATGTGAAAGATCGCCCCGGTCATGATGTGCGTTACGCAATTGATGCCACCAAGATCGCTCAAGAGCTTGGCTGGACACCAGAAGAAACGTTTGAAAGCGGTATTCGCAAAACCGTCGAATGGTACCTAAACAACCCACAATGGTGGCAACGTGTGCTTGATGGTTCATACAGTTTAGAGCGATTAGGAGCGGGCGAATAATGAAAGGCATTATTTTAGCAGGTGGCTCGGGCACTCGCCTTTACCCTATTACACGCGGTGTCTCTAAGCAGTTACTGCCGGTTTATGACAAACCAATGATTTACTATCCGTTGTCGGTACTTATGCTTGCTGGCATTCGTGAAATCTTGATCATCACCACACCAGAAGACCAAGAAGGTTTTCAGCGCTTGTTAGGTGATGGCTCAGAGTTTGGCATTGAGTTGCAATACGCGATTCAACCAAGCCCAGATGGCTTAGCTCAAGCCTTCATCATTGGTGAAGAATTCATTGGCGATGACTCAGTATGTTTGGTGCTGGGTGACAACATCTTTTATGGGCAAGGGTTCACTCCTATTCTTCAGCAAGCTGCGATGAAGAGCCGTGGTGCGACGGTATTCGGTTATCAGGTTAAAGATCCAGAGCGATTTGGCGTTGTAGAATTTGATGCCAATATGCAGGCGATTTCGATTGAAGAAAAACCAGTAAAGCCTAAATCCAATTATGCTGTCACTGGGCTGTATTTTTATGATAACCGAGTCGTCGAATTGGCAAAAAAAGTCAAACCTTCATCTCGTGGTGAGTTAGAGATTTCGACGCTAAACCAAATGTACCTTGAGCAAGGTGACCTGAATGTTCAATTACTAGGGCGCGGCTTTGCTTGGTTAGATACTGGAACACATGAAAGCCTGCATGAAGCCTCTTCGTTTGTTCAAACCATTGAAAATGTTCAAGGTCTTAAAGTTGCCTGTTTAGAAGAGATTGCGTGGCGCAATGGGTGGTTATCTACTTCTCAAGTTATCCAATTTGCTCAACCAATGTTAAAAAATGACTATGGACAATACTTAAATAAAATTATTTGTGATGATTGCTCATCAAGCTAAATAGAGATTACCCAAAACGAGTCCAAGCTTCAGGTATTGTTATGTGTAAAAAAATAGTATTACATGCGATGACTAAAAAAGGGTATGAAGTTGCTACCCTTTTATTTGAAAAATATCGAGAAATTGTTGATTTCCTTGTTATAGGAAAAGATAAAAATATTAAAGATGATTATAGTGAAAATTTGAGACAATTAGCTATCAACAACGGTGTTCAGTATTATTATCATAATGACACTTACACAATACCTCAAGAATCCTATGTGTTAGCAGTGTCATGGCGCTGGATGATTAGAAGTATCGAAGATAGCAAGTTAATTGTTTTCCATGACTCTATTTTACCTCGATATAGAGGCTTTGCTCCGCTAGTGAATAGTTTAATTAATGGTGAGCATGAAATTGGTGTTACAGCTCTATTTGGTTCAGATGAGTATGATAAAGGTGATATTATTGCACAAGCTGCTTCATTTATTGACTATCCAATGAAATTATCTGATGCAATTGAAGTGAATAACCTCAATTATATAAAACTGGCAGATTTGATATTTAATAGTTTACATTCCGGAAGAGAAATAAAATCCTCACAACAAGATGAGTCATTAGCGACATATTCAATATGGCGAGACGAATCTGATTATGAGATCGATTGGAATCAAAGTTCTACATACATTAAACGATTTATTGATTCTGTAGGGTACCCATATTCTGGGGCTATTACTAATGTTGATGAGAATAAAGTGGTGGTCTTGGATGCTGAAGTAGTACAGGATGTGGTTTGTGAGCATAGGCATGTTGGTAAAGTGATATTTGTTGAAAATGGCTGCCCCGTTGTAATTTGTGGTAAAGGCTTGTTGAAAATCACCAAAGCAGTAGTGAAGGAAGAAAACCAAGCTCGAGATTTCTTGCCGATCAATAAATTTAGAATGAAATTCTATTGATTGTAACCCCAGAGAGATAGATTAATGATTCCATTTAATAAGCCCCCAGTTGTAGGTAAAGAGCTTAGCTTTATTGAGCAAGCTATCCAAGGAAGTAAACTCTCGGGAGATGGGCCACTTTCTGAACGATGCGAGAGTTGGTTTGAAAACAGAGCGAGCTGTATTAAGACTTTGTTAACGCCTTCATGTACCCATGCGCTTGAACTCGCCGCTTTACTGATCGATATTCAGCCTGGTGATGAAGTGATTATGCCAAGCTACACTTTTGTTAGCACTGCGAATGCATTTGTACTGCGTGGTGCAAAAGTGGTGTTTGTTGATATTCGTCCAGATACGATGAACATTGATGAAACCAAAATTGAGGCTGCAGTCACTGAAAAAACGGTTGCTATTGTACCTGTACATTATGCTGGTGTTGCTTGTGAGATGGACACGATCATGAGTATTGCAGAGAAGTATAAACTCATTGTTATTGAAGATGCAGCTCAAGGTGTGATGTCTACTTACAAAGGAAAAGCGTTGGGGGCAATTGGCCATCTAGGTGCATATAGTTTTCATGAGACGAAAAATTATACGTCCGGTGGTGAAGGTGGACTACTTCTTATTAATGACCAATCTTTTGTGGAGCGTGCAGAAATTGTCAGAGAGAAGGGGACGAACCGAAGCTTGTTCTTCCGTGGCATGGTAGACAAATATACTTGGGTTGATCTTGGTAGTAGTTTGCTTCCAAGTGAGATACAAGCAGCATACCTTTGGGGACAGCTTGAAGAAGCTGAAAGGATTAACCAAAGACGGCTACAAATTTGGCGAAAATATCTAGATGAGCTTACGCCTCTTGCCGCAAAACACAATATAGAAGTGCCAACTGTTCCTTTTGAATGTCAGCACAATGCGCATATGTTCTACTTGAAACTGGAAAATCTGGAATTGAGAAGCCAGTTTATTGAAATGCTTCGTGAAGAGGGCATAGTTTCTGCGTTTCACTATATTCCATTGCATAGCTCACCAGCTGGCCAACAGTTTGGTCGGTTTGTCGGCAGTGATATATATACGACACAAGAAAGTGAGCGCTTGGTAAGACTACCACTGTACTTCAATATGAGTGATAGTGAGCAGTCTTATGTTATTAATGCTATAAAAAATGTTTTAGGGCGCATGGAATTGTAAAAATGCAAAGCAACGAGATTAAACATATTTTTTTAGTGTCTAGCACAGACTACTTTTCCCCTCTGTTTATTGATGCCTTAATTGAGAAAGCTGGCATTAATCACGAGACGTTAGGTGTCGTCATTTTCGGATGTGGTGATATTGAATCTCAGTACCCTAAGAAAATTGATGGAGTCACTTACTTTTCTTACGAGAAGGTGAACAACTCTATTTTTTTGAACGCTTCAACGATAACTTATTTCTCTCTGAGTGCACTTAACTCTGCTCAAATTCGAGAGGTTCTCGAGCTTAGTCCACAAATGAAGAGCAAGTGTTATATGTTTATCACGGATGATGAGGTTGACAGATGGCTTTGGTGCAAAGATAAACATGGACGCTTAGTTACAGATGTTAAGCTTAACATTACAGAGAATGATCTTTGGGTTTTAAGTCAACAAGAGCAGTTTATTGCTTTAAATAGTGCGTTTCGTGAGAAGTTGAGCCAAGTATTAGAAAGGTGTGATTTTTGTCTTGTTGATTCTAGTGTTGTCTTCGACACATTACCCACTAAATCTGCTGAGACTCTGGCGATTTCTGTTTATGCAGACGAAAAAAATAAGAAAAAAAGTATCCTTTTAGGTACTAAACCTAATGCATTTAAATATCAAAACATTAAAGCGATGTTGCGTGCATTCATAAAAGCTGGAGTGCACAAGGAATACAAGTTTGTTGTGATGTGGCCTGTAAAGCAGTGGCGAAAACGTCTTCTTTTAGATCTTTATTTAACCTATTTGCAAAAGATAAAGAAGCAAACAGTCGATGTGTCTGTCATAACTTCACTTCCCCCACTAGCTTACACGGCTGTTGTGATGTCGTGCACCCATCTTGTGCTTCAACCCAGAGGTGGGGCTAGTACCGCCCGTCAACTGATGAAGTGGGGGCAAGGTAAGGTTTATGTGGCGAAAGGAAGTCACAATGAACTGTTTTTTAAAGATGCACAAAATGTTGAACTCTGTAGTTTTTCTACATTTGATGAACTAGCGAGCAGTTTAGGTAAATATATTGATATTAGCGCTAATGCCTCTAAAATAAATGCAGAAGAGCGGCGCTCGCTTAAAGAACTATCTAAACTGTATATTTAGAGCATCAATACAGCTAATTATACAGCTGAGATATGAGAGATATTGTTTGTCGGTAATTGGTATTATGAGGTTGTTCTACAAAGTAATCTCTAAGTTTTATTTTAGATGAGACTACTTTGGAGCGCTACATTCTTGATTCTCAAGAACTACGATAACACTCAAGTTTGTTATTTCCTTATGTCATATAATGCCTTGTAACAACGCATTATATGACATAATATTTTTAATATTTTTAATATTTTTAATATTTTTTCTTTTTTTCTTTTTTCCACTGTGTAAGGAAATCGTGTAGATCCAGTGCAAGTAAATCAACCTGTATATTGTCATTGACTTCTTTTAGGTTTAGTACGGAGGTTGAGTTCAAAGTATAAAGGTGAACGTTCTTATCATTCGGGGAAATAATAACTTCAGCTGGTATGAACTTATCTATAACTAAACAAGAAAAGTGCTCAGTATAATCTGTACATTCACGAGGATGTGGCTTTATTACTGTAATGTTATATTTCTCATAAATTTCTTTGTACAGCTCTATTTTTCCATCTTCCGTTACTAGATCGCTGATAGGTTGAGTAAATAAGATGTTTTTTCCACTAAGAGATTCGAAGTTATGTGTTAGTATCATTTTTAAACCAAAACTTCTTGTGTAGTCCAACATTTCAACTACATCGAATGCTTTTGCTTTGTTTTGTAATTGAGAGTCCACAAGCTCTGGCTTAGATAAGTAAACACTGGTTATTTTATTACTATAGCCTAAAGGAGAAATAACTCTGCCTTTTAAAGCGCGTTTTACTCTTTTTTTGAATGATATTGGGCCATTATAGTTTCCGGCGCCATCTTCTAGTACTGAACCGTGAGATAAATCAAATAGAAATGCATAAGTGAGATGGTCATGACCAAAGAATTTTTTATTTTTAACTAGAGTCGTGATGTCATATTTTAGAACTCCAAATTTGTAAAGCAATGAGTCCCAATTTTTATTAAGTTTAGTGTTTATAATAACTACATTGTCTAATTTACTATTCGCTAACAGGCCTTGGAAATCTACATGACTAATGAACAGTGTATTATGGCTGCCTTTATTAATATATAAGTATAAAAAAAGTGCAAAAATTGAGTTTACGTAACATACGTTCTCATAATTAGATTGAATCCTCTTATACGTAATAATGCTTTTCACTATTTTTTCTCAAAGATTACTGTTACTATTTTGTTTACAATGTTTTTATAATTAGTGATAAATCTTTCACTGTCTGATTTTTTAGAATTTACACTAGATGAAAACTGTTTCTCTATCAATGTGTGAATTTCATTTTTTTCTTTAATGACATCACAGAACGAATGTTTTTTAAGAATATTAACGATTTCTGTAAAGTTGTAATAACTAGGTCCCGTGATTACAGGGACTCCCAGTGCTGCGGGTTCTAATACATTGTGCCCACCAACCTTATCTCCAATTAGGCTTCCGCCCATAAAGCAGATATCCGCTGCGCCTATCAAAGTTAGCATCTCACCCATAGTATCACCGAGATATACTTGAGTATTCGTCTCTACTGCATGCGTTGAAGTACGACGCACAGTTTTAAATCCTTGCTGTTGGCAAAGCGTGAATACATCATCAAATCGTTCCGGATGGCGAGGAACCAAAATAAGTAATGCATTTGGATGAGATTTTAAAACTTGTCTATGTGCATCTAATACCTGTTCGTCCTCGCCTTTGTGGGTGCTAGCTGCAATCCAAATCGGACGATCGTTTCCAAGTTGGGCTCGAAGTTGCTGTCCTTGCTGTTTCACTTGCTCTGATATTTGAATATCGAACTTAATCGAGCCAGTAACGGATAGTTTCTTTTTCTCAACGCCTAAGCGTTCGAAGCGCTCTGCATCTGAATCCGTTTGGCAGAGTACTTGAGTTAGGCATGGATGAAGCTGGTTAAAAAGCCGCTGTATTTTGGCGTAGTTCTGACACGATTTTTCAGATAGGCGTGCATTCACGACAGTTATAGGGATACCCGCTTTGTGAACATTGTGAAGCGTGTTTGGCCACAGCTCAGTCTCGATGATCAACATCTGTTTTGGTTGTACTGCTTTAAGAAAACCTTTGATAGCAAAACCAAAGTCAATTGGCATATAGCGGTGTTCAATTAAATCACCCAACTTAGCAATCTGTTCAGCTCCGGTACTTGTTGTTGTAGTAACTAGAATAGATTGTTCGGGGTTTTGTTCCTTAAGGGCTTTAATTAAAGGTGTTGCTGCTATGCTTTCACCAACAGATACGGCATGTATCCAAATAGGTTTGTCGTTGCTTTTTAGCTTGGGAGTGATACCAAAGTGCTCTTTCCAGCGAGAGCCGAACTTAGGCTTATTTGGTTTGCTCTTGTACAAACCAAATAAAAGCAGCGGTGACGCTAGAGCGAGTAGTAAGGTATAAACAATACGAACTAACATGAGCTTATCGTAATGGCGTCAAGTTTTTGGATGCTATCTAGCACTTGCTTAGGCGAAAGTTCTGTCAAGCACTTAAGGTGTTTGTATTGACATTCGCGCTGGAAACAAGGGCGACAATCAATATCGGTATGAACAATCTCCACTTTTTCTGCGAGTGGGGGTGTGTACTTCGGTGAAGTTGAGCCATACACTGCAACAACATTACAACCAACCGCAGCTGCCACATGCATTAAGCCTGAGTCATTCGCGACAACAGTCTTACATGCAGCAAGTAGGTCGACCGCTTCAATTAAGCTGGTTTGGCCTGCTAGAACGTGAATGTGCTCATGGAATTGCGTCGGAACAAGTGCGCGAATATTGTTACAAGTCTCTAAGTCCTTTTGAGAACCAAACAACCAGATTTGATGCCCAGATCGAGCCATTTGCGTCGCAACTTCAGCGTAGTGTGTTTCGGGCCATTTTTTGGCGGGACCAAACTCTGCTCCTGGGCATAGTCCAATGGTTGGTTGGTCTTGGGCTAAGTTGAACTTTTTGAGCGTGGCTTGTTGCTCTGCCGCGTTGATTGCAAGGCGTGGGCGAGGCAAGGTTTCAAGCCCGCCGAGAGAGTTAGAATCCACCATTTCTGCTTTTGGATAAGCTAACGCTACATAGCGCTCTACCATGTACTGAAAAGACTTCATGTTAGGGCGTAAGTCGTTCAATAAACCAAAGCGCATTTCTCCCTTCCAGCCAGTACGAAGAGGAATGTTGGCAAACCATGGGATCAGTGCTGATTTCGCTGACTTAGGCAATATATAGGCGTGGTCATATTGCTTTTCACGTATTGATTTACCAATTTCCCTGCGGCCTAATAAGTTAAACTCACCATGACCGATAGGCATTTCAATCGCTTGGTGGATTTCTGGCATACGCTCAAGAATCGGTTTACACCATCCTGGAGCGATAACGTCAATTTGGCTATCTGGATGGCGTTGCTTTAATACGATATATAACGATTGCGACATTACCATATCGCCGACCCACGCAGGGCCAATAACTAAAATCTTTTTCATTTATTTACTTGCCAATCAGTATCATATCTAGGCTTGAAGATATTGTAATAGTTATTGCCGTCTTCTTGAGAGTGCAGCAACTGTAGTACCCACATATATTGTTCGGGTTTATCACCGACAAAATATTCAATGGCTTCATTACAGGTACGAGCGTCTTGCTCTTCGCCTTTATCCAGCTCAAACGCTGGTAAAATCTCAATGTCAAACGTACCATCTTCAGTGTTCATCGACGCAAATAGAGGCAGTACTTTTGAGCGTGATAGTTTCGCAATTTTGCCTAAACCAGGTAGCGTTGCTTTACGTGTTGCAAAAAAATCTACAAACACACTATGCTCTGGGCCGTGATCTTGATCGGGTAGATAATACCCTACATAGCCATCTCGAATGGATTTCAGAAAAGGCTTAATGCCACCTGAGCGTTCATAAACACGGCCACCGTATTGGACTCTTTGCTTGTGCATTAGCCAGTCAGCAATATCATTCTTTTGTTTCTTCGCCATTGCAGAAACTGGCATTCCCATTGACGCGAGCAAGATAGCAGGCACATCAATGGCCCAAGAATGGGGAACCATTAAAATCACATTTTCGTTGTTATCAATGTGCTGTCGTAAAATGTCTAGGCCGCGAATTTGGCAACGGTTCTGAAGCCATTTTGGTGAGCGTAAACTTAGTAACCCGAAGCGAAAAAAGAACATGGCTGCTGTATAGAGTGTTTTTTCTATCAAAGTTTCACGTTCTTGGAACGACTTTTCCGGAAAACACAGCTCAAAGTTAACCCTCGCTCGGTGAGCTGGACCTTTGTGGGATTTACACAGTTTTTTGGCTATGGTTTTCGCTAACCACTTTTGTAAACCCAGAGGCATTAATGATAACGGTAAAAATAAGATAACACCTAACCACGTGCCCCAGTACTTAGGCGACAGAAAGTGGCGCTTAAACTCAGGGTTATATGCTTTAGGGTCGAAGTCATCACGTTTTATGGTCATGGCGTGTCTAGTTACCTATTCGTGTGCGGGCGAAGTGGTTTAAATGAGAAAAAGATAGTTAGGAATGATACAGGCTATTGCACTTGAGTAAAGGTGGCAGGTTATGGTTCTACCACCTTATGGTGCTTAACTGTTTTGGATAGTCAAGTATTCGGCAACGCCTTCTGCAACTGTCTTGAATTCAACATCACAACCTGCGGTGCGCAGTTTGGTCAGATCCGCTTGTGTGAATTCTTGGTAAGCGCCTTTTAGGTGCTCAGGGAATGGGATGGTTTCAATTTGGCCTTTGCCATGATGCTTGATAACTGCTTTTGCTACCTCTTCAAAAGATTCAGCACGGCCAGTACCACAGTTAAAAATACCTGATACGCCGTTTTCTAAGAACCACAGGTTTACTTTACATACATCACCAACGTAAACGAAGTCGCGTTTGAATGATTCGCTGCCCGCGAACAATTTAGGATTTTCACCTGCGTTAAGTTGGTTGTTTAGGTGGAACGCAACTGATGCCATGCTACCTTTGTGGTCTTCACGTGGGCCATATACGTTGAAGTAGCGGAAGCCGGTGATTTGAGAAAGGGTCTCACCATGCTCTTCAGCGTCTTGCCATAGGCGACGAACGTAGTTATCAAACTGCTGTTTCGAGTAACCGTATACATTCAGTGCGCCTTCGTATTCGCGTTCTTCAACGAAAGTCTCTGTATCGCCGTAAGTGGCTGCGGAAGAAGCGTATAGGAATGGAATCTCGCGATCTAAACAGTAATGCAGCAGCTCTTTAGAGTACTCGTAATTGTTTAGCATCATGTACTTACCATCCCACTCAGTCGTTGCAGAGCAAGCACCTTCGTGGAAAATTGCCTCAATCGGACCAAAATCATCGCCCGCCATAATTTGGGTCAGAAAGTCGTCACGATCCATGTAATCTGTGATGTCCAGATCAACTAAGTTCTTAAACTTTTTGCCATTTTTTAGGTTGTCGACAACCAGGATATCGTTAATACCAGCTTCGTTTAGTGCTTTAACAATGTTGCTGCCGATCATGCCAGCGCCACCAGTTACGATGATCATAGAACTTCCACCATAGATTAAAATTTTCTCAGGAATTCTAGCAAGAAACGAAAAGTAGCGCTATTGGAAGCAGGAAGATAGGTTTGAGTCTTCTATGACTCAGTATCTAGATATGAAAAAGGGAGCCGAAGCTCCCTTGGTTACTTTATTATTCCACATCCGAACGGTTAGGCCTTTGATACCAAGGGTTTCGCTCATCGGTCAACTCAATCAAGCTGTATTTACGTCCGAGTTTCTGTCCTCCGTCACGAGTAAGAGGCTGCCAACTAAAGTTCGCACGATTGTTGCTTGGCTTAACGGTCATGATGTCAAATGGAATCGACAAGTAGAAACCTTTGGTAAAGCTACCTTCACCAAATTCATCCGCAGACAAGTCTGTAAATGACGCAAAGGCACCAGCAATTACGCCACTCTTGAACTGCTTAGAAACATTGATTTGTGTACCAACATCACCAGCTAGGAACTGACCAACATCGACTTGGATCATCAAATCTTGTAGGAATTCCCATTGAGGGTAGTAGTAGCCAGATACAAAACCAGTGAAGCCTTTATCAATAACTTGGAACGGACGTCCATATTCTGGCACGTTTTGCCATTTCTCATCGTAAACACCGAAGTAACTTTGTGGATCACGTTGAGAAATTACGTTGACGTCAGCGCCAATCGCCCAGTTAGCTCCTTGTGGACGGTAAAGAAACTCGGTACCGACTCCAGCAAACATGCTCTCCAGATAACCCGCGTAGAATTGCTGATCCATGGTATCTGAGTACTCTTGGAGCCAAGTTAACTGCAGGTTGGACATGGTTACCGCGTGTTCATTTTGATAAGCACGGAACATTGTACGTACACGAGGAATCGAAGTGCCGTCTGGTGGGGTGACGTAGTTAAACTTGTCGTAGTTGTTGTACCAATCCCAGTATAGCGAGCCACCAATTTCTAGGTTATCTGTCAGCCAGTAAGACGCGCTGCCACTTAAACCGACACTGAACAGATAGAACTCTTCTGGGTTGCCTAAGGTCTGAGCCAGTTTTGGTGAGAAGCCCCAATCAAAGCGCTCAAAACCATCGTAAGCAGGTTTATCTTGCGGTTTATCGCTCGAGGTTAATGTTGCATCTTCGATATTTGGATTGATGTAGTTAACTTCTGCAAAGTCACGGTATTTCTCTTTGGAGATAACCGTTTGAGCGCCGATCAGACCGCGACTGCGTTCATTGATAGTAAAGGAATCGATGTTGTCTGGCATTTCGTTATAAAGGACTGCCGCCGCTTTTTCATGAGCTTCATTGCGATCACGATACTTTTTCTGCTCGCCGACAACCGAAATGGTATTGTCTTTAACATAGAATTGGGTATTTTGATAGCCAGCAATTTTATCCAGCTCCTCGGTAACACGTTCCCAATCTACATCAGACAGTTGCTCTGGCTGCTTGTCTTCAACTTCTGGTGTTGGTGTATCACGCCAGAAAGATGGCATATCATTGAAGTTTGTGTAAAGGCTTACGCCTGCAACTAACGTATCACCGCGCTCGTAGCTCAAGCGCAAATCTGCCATATGCCCTAAACGATATAGAACACCAAAGTTCCAAGGCGTATGAGGTGTCATGTCTACACCACCATGTACCACAGGGAAATCTTCGCTGTAATCGTTGCTGTCATATTCAAGTTTAAAGCGCAGCGGTGCATGTAAAGTTTGATATTCTATACCACCAAATAAAGCTGCGGGGCCTTTAAACCAGCGCTCGAAATCTACACTACCGCCATTACCTTTGTAGTCTGAAGGGCGCTCACAGAATTTGTCTGATAATTTACAGGCTGGGTTGCTGATGTTGTCACGCGTTCCTAAGTAACCCCAGCCTATACCTAAAGTAAAATCAAAGGTACCAAGATTTGGGCTGGAGTAGCGTTTTGTCGCGGCAACAAATTCACCATCAAAAAGGCCGGTGCCTGCAAAGTCACGTACACCAACAGAAAGTTCTGGTAAGTACTCAGATTCTTGCAAAAGTCTAACCTTAAAATCGATGCCTTTGTCAGTGTATTTGTTATCACCGGAAAAGTCTGGGTTATCATTGTATAGAATGTCTTTTACTGTTGTGTAGCGAATAGTAGTTTCTAGCCAGGGCATCACTTGTAGTGTGACATTATAGAAAAGGTACTCATCGCTGCCTGTAACAGCAAAGTTAAACTCGCCTTCAGGTGCCATACGACCGGTTGGCATCTGCATTAAGCCGACACCACCAAAGTCCATCTGTGATGGCTGCAATGGTGGTGCTTCAAAAGGCATATCTTGAGCCCAAACCAACGCTGGACCCATTAAAGAAAGAGATAAACTGGTTCTGATCAGGTTCATATTTAATTCTTCGACGAGGTTGGCTTACGTTGTGCAAGCAGAGCAACAATATCTTTATCCATTTGTGATTTTTCGAACTCATCAAATGGGATGTACACCATGGTAAGTGGTGGTAAGTAATATTGAGTGGTTAACCAACTGCCATGGTGAGGATGAACAACCTTGCCATCTGGGTAAATCAGGATTGGCGGATAAGCAAGTTCACCAATATCGCTTGAACGTAGATTAGTGATCTGTTCGTGCAGAGGAATACCCGCTTGGTTTTCTACTGCGTAGACTTTTTCCAAGTTACCCACATACAACACTTTCTCTTTGCGTTTTGGTGCACTTAACGCAAGTTGACCTTGTAAAAGGGGGTTATCAAATTTATCCAGACGGATGCGATCAATATCAATGGACGACAGTACGCGAGGTGCAAACTGGCTTTGTTGGATAAACTTGTAAAATGGGTGCGCAACTAAATTATGTTGAATCATTTGACTCAACACCGAATTCTTTAAGGCAGTACTTTCTTGCACTGCTGTTTCGGAATTATCAAATAGAGTCACAGCTAAAGGGTATTGCAGGGCGACTTGTTGTTCTTGTGCATGCTTAAGTACGCTCTCTAAACGTGCCGCTTGTTGGAACTGCAATGCTTTGCCCGTTCCGACAACTTCTATATTGAGCGGTGATGAGGTGTGATTTTGAGCTTGAACGGCAGTAGGTGTCGCCAGAATCGTTGCCGTTAAACTTAGGCTTAATAAAGATAGTCGTGGCTTATTCATGATTTGCTATACCCTTTTAGAATCGTCAATTCAACAGGCACCATATTTGGACCTAAGTGTTGACGTGTTTTCACTACTTCTCCTTTACCGTTTACCCAGTATTGGTTCTCTACACTTTTTTCTAAGCTGGTAAACGTTACAACCTCTGTATAAACATCAGTATCGGTAGATGAAATAGGGGTTATGACGGCTTCTTTACCTTGACGTGATCGCTCTACCTGAGCTTGAAAACCGTAACGGTATTGCTCAGACCAATCGTAAGACAGCGCATATTGAACAGATGATTTTGAGTAAGCAGGTACATGACCGTAGATACCAGCTAGGTTAGTGGTTTGCAATCCAATGGTTTTAACAATATGGCCATTCTCTGTTATCACCATTGCTTTGTCTGCACTGACCCACTTTAGTTGTGTATTGCCGGTTAATGGATTTAGCTCGGCGAAGGCTAACACTACAAAAACCTGTTTTTGGTTGCCTATTTTCAGGTAAGCGCTGGCATAAGGAACCGCTTCAATCTCTTCTGGCGTTAGTTCGACATCGATGTAGTTGCCATAAGCTTCTTGAACAGTCGCCGAGACATCATTGAATTTCTGTGTACAGCCAAAGATTGAGCTCAGTAATGGTAGGGCAATAAGTAAGCGCATCCATTTTTGCGATAGAAAGGTGTTCATCATTCCCTCATTACAAATAAAATCGCCCTGAATAGATCAGGGCGATTGTTTCAATATCTACAAAACTAAAAAATTATTTAGTTACTGAAGTAGAAGTAGAAGTAGAAGTAGAAGTAGACGTTGAATCGCTGTCTGACGCTGCAACTGCTACTACAGTTACTGCTGCTGCTGCACCTACCGCTACTGCAGTTGTACCAGTTGCAGACGCAGATGCTGCACCAGCAGAACCTGCCTCTTCAGCTGCAAATGCAGTTGATGCGCTTAGAGCCATAAGAATAGCTAGAGCTGTGTTCTTCATTATTAATCCTTGTATTTCAGATTTTAAAACATCGATGTTTGGTCTGTTTAGAACATACCATCGTTCATTTTAGTTAAAAAACAAGCAGCATGTAAACAGTTTCCTATGTGAATTTACCTAACGCTAAAGAAAAGATTGTTGCAAGACTGAGAATAGAGAATAGAGAATTGCTTAGGTTTGATAGTTGTATTTAATCAAAACGCTTATTTTTACTGTGTTACTTCAATCCACCTCTGAGTTTACGCAAACGTTCACATTTTTATTCAATGCATCCGTAATGGTGTTCTATTTTAAGCGGCTGACAGCCAGTGTTTTTCTCATTCGTGAGAATTTACGAACCATAAACGGAAATCTGAGACGTTTTTGCCCCCTTGCCGTTTTGCGCTAATACATGCATAATTTGCCAACTTTTGTGTTGAGTTTATAAAAGATTGTTTTTTTGAACGGTTAGTCGCAAAAGTGAGGCTTAAAAAGAATATTTATATCAATAAACCGAATGGATCGGGAATCAGCGAACAGTGGCTAACGCGTAATGCCGCCGGGCGGTAGCGTGTAAACGCACAAGCAAAATTGACAAAAGTTAACAGACATTCACTGCGCGCGTCGTTCATAATGTGCAGCGGTCAGTCGACACCCAAGGAACACTTACGTGATTAATAAACGACCATGGCTAGGGGCGTTGAGTGCAATCAGCTTAGGCTTGTGCTCATTTTCTGCCTCAGCAGATTTTTATGCTGGTGCGTTAGTAAGTTACTCTAACGCTGAATTTCATCATTCCTCTTCTCCAGTAACCGAGGGAACCCCTTTCCTTCTTCAAGCGCAAGCTGGTTACTTCTTCAATGATTACCTCGCTTTTGAAGCACGTTACGGAACTTCTGTACAACGAGATAGCGGACTTGCACTAGATAGTCTTGCGAGTGGTTTTATTAAGTTGAATATGCCTGTCTCCGAGCGTGTAGCACTTTACGGACTTGCCGGTTATTCTAGTGTCCAGATCGACCAACAAAATGTAGGCCCTAATAAAGATCAAGGCTTTAGCTTTGGCTTGGGTATGCATTATGCTTTGGACAAGCAGAATGCAGTTGTTTTTGAGTTTGTTGATAGCATATCTGAAGACCAGGCACGCTTGAACGCACTTACTCTTGGCTTTCAACACCGGTTTTAATTAAAGACCTAGCGCCTAGTTTTGTGGCTAGGATTTTTAACCCCCGACTTTAAATAGCGAATTATCATGCTCAAAGGATATTTCTCGATAGGTGCTTGCATTCTAGCAAGCCTATTTGCGCCGCTTACTCATGCGCAGACTCCAACCCCAGAACAAATTCAGATGTTTCAGAGCTTACCAGCTGATCAGCAACAAGCACTGGCGAGTAAGTATGGCATCTCTATTCCATCCGGCGCATCTTCTCAGCCAAGTAATTACCAAAACCCTCAAGTGATTGAGCAACGTCCGGCTGTTAGCAGCGCGACTGAAGCAAAAGTAAACGACTCAGAAAAAGACGAACAAGGTCTAAAGCGTTTTGGTTTAGATTTATTTGCGGGTTCACCGACGACATTTGCACCAATTAGTGACGTGCCTGTTCCGGCTGACTACACGGTAGGAGCTGGTGATGAAATCGTTATCCAACTTTTTGGTAAAGAGAACACAACGCATCGTCTTCGTGTTAATCGTGCAGGCATCATCAACTTCCCTTCCCTTGGTCCTGTTCAAGTGGCCGGCATGACATTCTCTAATGTGCGTGATTCTCTAAACCAGCGAGTAAAAGAGCAAATGATTGGTGTGCGCAGCGACATTTCGCTAGGTGAAATGCGCACCATGCAAGTTTTTGTTATGGGTGATGCGTACAAACCAGGTGCGTACACAGTTAGTGCACTAACCACAATCTCTCAAGCGATTTATTACAGTGGTGGCTTTAGTGAGAGTGGTGCCCTGCGTAACGTGCAACTTAAGCGTAATGGTCAGGTTATTCGTAAACTTGATATGTACGACCTATTGTTGAAAGGCGATGCACGTAACGACATCCGCTTGTTACCAGGTGATGTGGTCTTTATCGGCGCATTGGGTAACACGATTTCGATTGATGGTGAAGTAAACCGCCCCGCAATCTATGAAATCAAACCAAGTGAAACCTATAAGCAAGCGATTCAAATGGCTGGCGGTTTTACGGCTAACGCTTATAGCGATCAAATCGAAGTGAAGCGTTACGCTGCTAAAGGTGCTCGCGATGTATTAACACTGAACTTTAGCCAGTTAAATGACCAGCAAACTAAAGTCAAAGATGGCGATGCGGTTAATGTGCTTAAGAAAAATGAAGAACTGACCCGTTACGTACAAATTGAAGGTGATGTTCGTCATCCGGGCTTTATTGAGTGGAAGAACGGTCTGCGAATCGCAGACTTATTCCAATCCGTTGATACCTCATTTAATTCTACTGCAGATGTAAACTATGCTGTCGTTGTTCGTGAGGTTAACCCACAACGTGACATCGAGGTTTATCAGGTCAATCTTGCTAACGCGATTCTTTCGCCGAGCAGCAAAGATAACCTAAAGCTAAACTCACGTGACCGAGTGCTGGTATTTAACCGTTTCAACAATGAAGATTTAGATACCCTTGCAGATCAAGATACGGTTACGAAAGCGAAAACTCTTGAGCAAGCACAATTTAAAGCCGAGCTGGACCAACAAAAAGAGCAAGAAGTTATGAGCTCTTCTGTAGCAATATCTTCAGCGACAGACAATATGTCGAAGGGGCAATCTTCAACTGAAGAATCAGAACAGCCGAAAATCATATTCCGTGGCAAAGAAATTACCAAAGAAGATTTTGAAGCATTAAAACAAAATACGCGCCGCACGTTACTTGCTCCTGTTTTGCTACAGCTTCAACAGCAATCGCGTTTGGGTTTGGCTCCGCAGATTGCAGAAGTCTTCGGTGAGGTAAAACACCCAGGGCGTTACCCAATTACCTCACGTATGACGATTTCTACCTTGATTGAAGCTGCTGGTGGTCTAACTTATAACGCATTCACCATTAACGCCGAGTTAGCTCGTACAGTAATAAACAGTAGAGATGAGCGCGCTTCTATTGATGTTGAGCGTATTGATTTACGCCAAGCTATCAAGGGTAGCTCTGCTGACGATGTCGTTATTGCTGGTCGTGATCGCCTAAACATTCTTGAGAAGCCAAATGTCAAACTGCAAAGCACAGTAACGTTGCAAGGCGAAGTTCGCTTCCCTGGTACTTATACTGTCCGTCAAGGCGAGACCTTAGGCGAGTTGCTTGAACGTGCTGGTGGTCTAACCGAATTTGCACACCCGCAAGGGGCTATCTTTACTCGTGAGGCTTTACGTCTTAAAGAGCAAAAGCTATTAAACCAATATGCCGCAGATATGCGAGCAGAAACCGCGAAGAAAACCTTCCGTGCAGACAGCAATATGGGGTCGGTGATCTCAGACCCTGATAAAACACTCAAGTTTGTTGAAGAAGCAAGCCGCAGTAAAGCCCTTGGACGTATGGTCGTACAGCTTAATCGTATCCTAAAAGACGAGCGTTCTGCGGACTTTATGTTAGAAGACGGTGACTTCCTATTTGTACCGACCTTCCGAAATACAGTTTCGATTATGGGTGAAGTTCAAGTTCCAATTACATATCTGCTGGATAACAAGCTAGATGTGGATGATTACCTGAACAAAGCGGGGGGCGCTAAAAAACAAGCAGACGAAGACCGTATCTTCGTTGTACGCGCAGACGGGTCGGTTTACAAACCAACATCAGGCTACTGGTTCGGTAATAATCATGAAGAGCTAAAAGCAGGCGATACTATTGTTGTACCAATTGATACCGACTACCGCGATGCATTAAGTACTTGGACTGCTGCCACGCAGATCCTTTACCAAACAGGTGTAGCGATCAACGCGTTGAAGTAAGGAACGACAAGGTTATTCCGATCAGCTTAAAACAAGATTAGAAATACAATAATAGTAAGAGCCTATGTAACGATTGAAGTTACATAAGCTCAATTTTATTAATCAAAACGGCAAATACTACTCTTAACACCAATAGTGGCATTGTTAAGCCGTAGCCCGTCATTTCAGCGAGCCGAAGCGAGACTAGGAATCTTGTCAAAACGCGGTTGTGTATTGAGAGTCGGAGAATAACCTATCAAATTTCACCAACCTCTGAATCTAATAGCGCGAAATTCAGAGATTAGGATTAAAGACTAATGGAACCACAAAAAGAATCCAACCCAAATTACCTACCATATCCACCCAACCCACAACATAGTGACAATGAAATCGATCTGCGTGGAATTTTCAAAGCCTTGTGGAAAGGTAAGTGGATCATCATTGCTATCACATTTATTTTTGCAGTCGGTGCGGTGCTATACGCACTTAGCCTGCCAAATATATATAAATCAGATGCATTACTTGCGCCTGCAGAAAGTTCTAATGGAGGTGGCTTATCAAAAATGGCAGGTCAGCTTGGTGGTTTGGCTGCATTGGCTGGTGTTAATCTTGGAGGTGGAGAATCTTCGCAAACAGATCTGGCAGTACAAGTTATGAAGTCTCGCCAGTTTGTAGAGGCATTTATCAACGAACATGATTTGCTAGTGCCTCTAATGGCAGCAAAAGATTGGGATTTAGCAAACAACAAGCTGATCTTAGATGAGGAGCTATATAACTCAAATACAGGCGAATGGTTACGTGAGCCTAATGGCATGCGTGGTGCAATACCAACGGCACAAGAAGCTTATGAAGTGTTCAAAAATGAAACTTTAAGTATTAACCAGGACAAAGAAAGTGGTTTATACACAGTTTCGGTCAAGCATTATTCACCATACATTGCGAAACATTGGGTAGATTGGTTAATTGAGGATATTAATAAAGTTATGCGAGAACGTACTATTTCCGAAACATCGCAAAACTTAAACTACCTTAATGCTCAATTGCAAAAAACAGCAATAGCCGATATGCAAAGTACATTCTATAAGCTTATTGAAGAACAAACCAAAAGTTTAATGTTGGCCGAGGTACAGGAAGAATTCATCTTTAAAGTTGTTGACCCAGCAGTTGTTTCTGAACTTAAAGATGGACCCAAACGTGCCCTGATCTGTATGTTAGGTACTTTACTCGGTGGCATGCTTGGTATAGCAGTTGTTCTGGTAAATTTTACCTTCCGTAAAGAAGAATGTATGGACTAGCTTCAAGCTGTTCGCACTAATCGGGAGTGGGTAATAGGTAAGCCCAGTAAGTTAAAATGAGATAATGAAAGCGGTACCACATTTTGAATAAAAGCATTTCAATTTGTGGAAAAGTTTTAGAAGAAGTAATTAATTTAAGTTAGGTATCGAGAATGAGTCAGATTTTGCCACTGATTGGCCGCACCGCAGCGCTTTTTACACAAGATATTGAAAACCATGAAGTAGAACTGTCACGCATTGTTTCCGATTCAAGTTTCCTTGTTTTGGGTGGTGCAGGCTCAATTGGACAAGCTGTAACTAAAGAAATCTTCAAACGTAATCCTAAGAAGCTACATGTTGTTGATATTAGCGAAAACAATATGGTGGAGCTTGTTCGAGATATCCGTAGCTCATTTGGTTATATTGATGGTGACTTCCAAACATTTGCTCTGGACATTGGTTCTTTAGAGTACGATGCATTCATTGAAGCCGATGGTAAGTTTGATTATGTGTTGAACCTATCTGCGCTTAAGCATGTTAGAAGTGAAAAAGATCCTTATACATTGATGCGTATGATTGATGTAAACGTTTTTAATACCGATAAAACGATCCAACAGTCTATTAATGCGGGTGCGAAAAAGTACTTCTGTGTTTCAACTGACAAAGCTGCAAACCCTGTCAATATGATGGGTGCGTCAAAACGTATTATGGAAATGTTCCTAATGCGTAAAAGTGAGCAAATGGCAATCTCAACAGCTCGCTTTGCAAATGTTGCATTCTCTGATGGTTCGCTGCTACACGGATTTAACCAACGTATCCAAAAGCGCCAACCTATCGTGGCACCAAACGACATCAAGCGTTATTTTGTTACTCCTCAAGAGTCGGGTGAACTATGTTTAATGTCTTGTGTCTTTGGTGAAAATCGTGACATTTTCTTCCCGAAACTGAGTGAAGCTCTGCACCTTGTTTCATTTGCAGATATTGCGGTGAAATACCTAGAGCAACTTGGTTTTGAACCCCACCTATGTGAAACAGAAGAAGAAGCTCGCCAACTTGCACATACGCTTCCTGAGCAAGGGAAATGGCCATGCTTGTTCACGACGAGTGATACTACTGGCGAGAAAGATTTTGAAGAGTTTTTCACAGATAAAGAAGAGCTAGATATGTCTCGATTCGAAAATCTGGGCATCATCAAAAATGAACCTCTTTATGAGCAAGAGCTTCTTACTTTGTTTGAAAGCAGCATCTCTGAGATGAAAGGTGAGCGAGCTTGGACTAAAGAGCAGATTGTGAAACTGTTCTTTACCATGATCCCTGATTTTGGGCACAAAGAAACGGGTAAATACCTCGATAGCAAGATGTAAGTGGAGCATTCAATGAAAGCGACATCTATTGTTGAATTTGTGAGAGATACTTACAAAACAAACGAATTTATTCCCTTACATGCACCGACGTTCGATGGCAACGAAAAAGCGTACGTAATGGAAACGATTGAAAGTACATTTGTATCTAGCGTCGGTAAATTTGTTGATGATTTTGAGAGAAAAATTGAAGCTTACACTGGTACGGCTAAAGCTGTAGCGACAGTGAATGGCACAGCAGCATTGCATGCTGCATTGTACATGGCTGATGTTCAAAGAGGCGACTTGGTCGTCACGCAAGCTTTGACTTTTGTTGCAACCTGCAATGCCCTTTATCATATGGAGGCTGAGCCTATTTTTCTGGATGTATCTCCAGTGAGTTTAGGGTTGTGCCCTAAGGCTGTGGATGCATTTTTAGAAGAGAATGCTGAAGTCACAGACGCGGGGTGTATCCATAAAAAAACAGGTAGAAGAATCAAAGCCGTTGTACCAATGCACACGTTTGGTCACCCTGTAGAGCTTGATGAACTGGTTGCCGTTTGCTTGAAATGGAACATCACGTTGGTTGAAGATGCCGCAGAAAGCCTAGGCTCGTTCTATAAGGGCAAACACACCGGCACTATTGGTGATTTTGGTGCTGTCAGCTTTAATGGCAACAAGATCATCACCACAGGCGGTGGTGGCATGGTGTTATGTAAGACTCAAGAATTAGGTGCGCGTACTAAGCATGTCACGACGACAGCAAAAGTTCCTCATCCTTATGAGTTCTTCCATGATGAACCTGGCTTTAACTACCGCATGCCTAACCTGAATGCTGCTCTGGGATGTGCACAGATGGAAGTTATCGAGCAGTATTTGAAGCAAAAGAGATTGCTTGCAGAACGCTATAAAAACTTCTTCAAAGGTACAGATTTTAACTTTGTCACTGAGCCAGGGTATGCGAAGTCAAACTATTGGTTAAATGCGATCATTTGTCCGGATAAAGAAAGTCGCGAAGAGGTACTTAAAGGCACAAACGGTTCAGGCGTGATGACTCGACCGATTTGGCAGCTCATGCACAGATTACCTATGTTTGAGAATGCAATACGTGGTGATCTAACTTACTCAGAGTTTATTGAGGCGCACTTAATCAATCTTCCAAGTACCCCAGTGGAAATCAAAAGCTAAGTAGGTTTAATTCATACATGACGCAGACACATAAAAAGGTTGCGGTCTTTACTGGTACAAGAGCAGAGTATGGTCTGCTCTTTTGGCTTTTAAAGGACATACAAAGCGATCCTGACCTAACACTTCAATTGCTTGTTTCTGGTATGCACCTATCACCGGAATTCGGTGATACTTACAAACAAATTGAAAAAGATGGCTTCAATATCGATGAGAAAATAGAGATTTTGTTGTCTTCTGATTCCGCTGTAGGTACAGCGAAAAGTATGGGGCTGGGTGTCTTAGGGTTTGCCGATGCCTTGTCGCGATTAGCGCCAGATGTTCTTGTCATTCTTGGGGATCGCTTTGAGGCGCTCGCTGCAGCGCAAACGGCTATGATACTTCGTATTCCGATCATTCATCTTCATGGTGGTGAAATAACAGAAGGTGCTTATGACGATGCAATTCGTCATGCGATTACCAAGTTGAGTTACCTACATGGTACATCGACAGATGAATACCGAAACCGAGTGATTCAACTTGGTGAATCACCAGCCCGTGTAAGAAATATTGGTGCAATTGGCTTAGACCACCTAAACCGAGCGTCTTTTATGACGGTTTCTGAGTTGAGTGAATCACTAAGTTTTGAGCTCACAAAACCTTACTTTGTTGTTACTTATCATCCTGTTACTCTGGGTGATGAATCTCCAGAGGAAAGCTTTCAATCACTTTTAGACGCATTGGATGAATACCCTGATCATCAAGTTATATTAACTTACCCTAACGCAGATGACGGTGGTCGACGCATTATCCCAATGCTAGAAGATTATGCGGCAAGTCAACCAAAACGTGTCTTGGCAATCCCATCACTAGGGCAAGTGCGTTATTTGAGCTCGGTAAAGCATGCGGCTGCAGTTATTGGTAATTCGTCGAGTGGTATTATTGAAGTACCAGCTTTTGATGTCCCTACAGTGAATATAGGGGCTAGACAAAAAGGACGCTTGGCCGCAAAAAGTGTTTTAAAAACCACTGCTACGAAAGAATCCATCAGTAACGCGATTGGCCTCGCTGTGAGCCGAAAGTATAAAGCTGAAGATGAAAATATTGCTAACCCCTACGGGCAAGGTGATAGTAGCAAACAAGTCATAGAGATGATTAAAGGACTGGATTTTGATCCTTGTAAGTCTTTTTATGATGTAAACATTGAACCTGACTTAAACAAGAAAGTAGAGTGAGACAATAATGACTTTGATTATTGCCGAAGCGGGTGTAAACCATAACGGTCAAGAAGAACTAGCATTTTCGTTGGTCGATGCTGCTCACAAAGCTGGAGCGGATATAGTAAAGTTCCAAACTTTTAAAGCAAAAAACCTAGTTACCGAAGAGGCTAAGCAAGCTGAATATCAAGTAACAAATACTCAAAAGCAAGAGTCTCAGTTAGCGATGTTAAGCCGTTTAGAACTGTCGTACGAGACCCACCATGATCTCGTCAAATACTGTGGTTCGCTTGGTATTGAGTTTCTATCAACAGCTTTCGATTTAGAAAGTTTAGATTTCTTAGTCAATGATCTTGGTTTAACGCGCTTGAAGTTGCCTTCCGGTGAGTTAACGAACGCTCCTCTTGTATTGGCTCATGCTCGTACTGGTTGTGATCTTATTGTATCAACAGGTATGGCAACACTTTCCGAAATTGAGACAGCTCTTGGAGTGATTGCTTTCGGTTATACAACAGATGCAAAAGCAGAACCTTCGATGCTAGGTTTCCAAGAAGCTTATGCATCAGAAGCTGGTCAAAAAGCGCTAAAAGAGAAAGTAACAATTCTTCATTGTACGACGGAATATCCCGCTCCAATGGAAGAAATCAACCTAAGAGCAATGGATACGCTAGGGCGAGCATTTGACTTGGCGGCAGGCTATTCGGACCATAGTGAAGGAATTACGATTCCAATTGCGGCTGTTGCTCGCGGTGCTGTTCTTATAGAGAAGCATTTTACGTTAGATAAAAACATGGAAGGTCCAGATCACAAAGCCTCTCTAGAGCCACAAGAGCTAGAGGCAATGGTAAAAGCCATCCGTCAGATTGAGATTGCATTAGGCTCTAAAGTAAAAACTCCTACAGTTTCTGAAGTGAAAAACAAATCCGTAGCACGCAAAAGCTTAGTAGCAGCAAAGGATATTGAAAAGGGCGAAGCGTTAACAGAATCTAACCTCACAATTAAGCGTCCAGGCATTGGTTCGTCCCCTTATCGCTATTGGGAACTTCTTGGCACTAAAGCAACCAAAGGATACAAAGCAGGAGAGTTGATCATTGAGTGATGAGGTGAATCTTCCTATTGTAATGATTGGTGGAGGCGGTCATGCCTCCGTTCTTGCTGAAATACTGCTTACGCAGGGAAGAGACATACTTGCTGTGATAAGCCCTGAAGATGTCAGTCAACGTTCTGTATTTAAAGGAATTTCCATTCTTGAAAAGGACAAAGATATTCTGAGGTTTGACAAAGACAAGATTCTTTTGGTCAACGGTATTGGAATGATGCCCAAATCCGGCTTTAAGAAAAAAATTAATGAATACTTTCTATCATTAGGCTATCAATTTGAGACGGTCATCGCTGACAGTGCATTCGTTTCACCTTTTTCTAAAATTGAAATTGGTGCTCAGATTTTACCTATGGCGATGATTCAGACTGGGGCTACAGTAGGGAGCCATAGTATAATCAATACGGGTGCCTTGGTTGAACACGATTGTAAAATAGGTGCTTATAACCATATTGCTCCTAAAGCAACGTTATGTGGTCAAGTCGAGACAAAAGAAAGTGTCTATGTTGGAGCTGGTTCAACGGTTATCCAAGGGATATCTATTGGCAGTGGCGCTATCGTGGGGGCTGGTACTAGTCTAACTCAGTCTTTAGAAGAAAATACCATTGCATATCCTGCTAGGGCAGTAATTAAAACAAATTCTTAGAAAACAAAAGGTAGAATATGAGTCATTGTTGGCAAAAAACGCTGATATTAGAATCAAGTACAATCAAGCAGGCATTAGAAATCATCAATAGCGAAGCATTGCGTGTAGCTGTGGTTGTTGATCAAGATAAAAAGCTTCGAGGCATGATTACTGATGGTGATATTCGACGTGGCTTATTAAATGATCTGGTGTTAACCGACTCGGTTGCCAAGGTAATGAATTCTGCGCCAATTACCGCAGAGCAAGGCGCATCAAAAGAGCATCTTGTAGAGTTAATGGAAAAAAAGCAAATTCTATCGGTTCCATTACTTGACCAAGACAACAAAGTCGTAGGTTTGGAAACTCTTCACAGTGCGCTGAGTAAAGATAAATATCAGAATCCAGTATTCATTATGGCTGGTGGTTTTGGTACTCGCTTACGACCGCTGACGGACAACTGCCCTAAACCAATGTTAAAAGTTGGTGATAAACCTATTCTAGAAACTGTAATCAAGAGTTTTATTAGAGCGGGCTTCACCAATTTCTACATTTCAACGCACTACATGCCAGAACAAATTCACCAACACTTTGGTGATGGTACTGATTTGGGGGTTAGCATCTCATATGTACACGAAGAGACTCCTTTGGGTACCGGTGGTGCTCTCGGCTTGCTACCTGAAGATATGCCAAGAGACCTACCTTTAATTATGATCAATGGCGATGTGTTGACCAAAGTAGATTTCCAGCGCTTGTTAAATTTCCATATGGAAAATGATGCAGATGCAACAATGTGTGTTCGAGAGTACGACTACCAAATTCCTTATGGTGTTATTAATGGGGACGGTAATCAAATTACCAGCATGGTTGAAAAACCAGTTCAACGCTTTTTTGTTAACGCTGGTATCTATGTTGTGTCTCCTCGAGTGATTCAATCAGTAGAAAAGAATCAGAAAATCGACATGCCTACGTTGCTCGAGCAACACATGGAAGAGAGACAAAAAGTATTGATGTTCCCAATTCACGAATATTGGCTTGATATTGGCCGTATGGATGACTTTAACCGTGCGCAGATGGATATACTGTCTCTGGGGCTAGAGTAATGTTAGATGGTAAAAAAGTAATTGCTGTAATCCCTGCTAGGGGGGGCAGCAAGCGTCTGCCAAGGAAGAATATACTTCCATTGGGAGGAAAACCTCTGATCGGTTGGACAATTGAAGCTGCGCAAAATAGTACTTATGTAGATGATGTTTTTATCAGTACTGATGACCAAGAAATTGCAGATGTAGCGAGTCAGTTTGGCATAGCTGTGCCTGAGCTAAGGCCAGAAGAGCTATCAACAGATACCGCAACCACTCAAAGCGTTCTTTTCTATACAGTAGAGAAGTACGCCAAGGAAGCCGATATTGTCGTTTTACTTCAGCCAACATCACCATTTCGTAGCTCTGACCATATCGATCAGGCTATAGAGTCTTTGGTTGAAAAGTCCGCTTTTTCTGTTGTGTCAGTGACACCATGCGAGCACCCACCTCAATGGGCAAACACTCTACCAGACAACGGTTCGATGAAAGACTTCCTTCGATTGGGTGATGGAAAACGTTCTCAAGATCTTGGCGAAGCATTCCGCTTAAATGGTGCGATATACGTATATGATCTTCATAGACTATTAGCTATAGGTGAAATGGCATATAGAGAAGATACATATGCTTACAAGATGCCAAATGACGCATCGATTGATATTGATAATCAAATCGATTTCGACATGGCAGAGTTTTTCTTAAATCGATTGTCATAGATATCAACTGCCTCAACGCTAGTTATTTTCTAAATATAAGCATAGGGCTACAATATATGTAACCATGTAGATCCCTTTAATTGCACAGCGGAGTTTTATTCGTTTTGATATATATATATACATATATTTGGCTTTCCTTAATTAGTGTAATAGACACGCTAAAACCTAAATTTAAATTTCATTATATTTTGGTTGCGTTTGGGCTATTTTTGATGGTCGCTCTCCGCTATGATGTAGGTACTGACTACTTTGCATATTATGACTTTTTTGGAAGAGAAAGAGATAATATATTTGACGTTAATTTCGAACCAGGTTTCTCTATTGTTGTTTACTTTTTAAGGCTTCTAGATATTAGCCCTGAATATATAATGGCAGTATTTGGATTAGTCAGCATAGTTATGGTTTATATAGGTATATCAAATCATAGTAGAGCCGTTGGATTATCACTGTTAATATACTTTTGCTTGTATATGATACCAATGAACTTTAATGCAATAGGTCAAGGGATAGCTATAGGTTTTTACCTTTGTTCTCTGAAGTACATTTTGAATAGAGAAATGCTAAAAACATGCTTGATATCGGCCGTCGCATTTTTAATGCATTCATCAGGCATATTCATAATAATATCATTTTTCTTTTTGAATATAAAAGCAACTAAGGTTAGATTAATATCTTTTATTGCGCTTTCTTGCTTCTTGGTGATCTTAAACTCTCAAATATCTTCCTTGATTGTACAGTTACCTATAGTTTCAATAGCAGATAAAATGGCTTCATATAGTAATATTTTTGAAGGCAGTGTTAGTTATGTTAGTTATCTAATAAGGCTTTTTGTTATCTCGCTTCTTGTTTTTGTATATGACCGTATGTCTCTAGAGGAAAAAAAGATAATGCAATTGTACGTATTGTCGATATTTTTCTATAGTATCTTCTTTAACAATTCCCTTCTTGCGACTAGAATAAACCTTTTTTTTAAAGTTCTTGATGTTATATTGCTAGCAAATTTAGTTTTCTATTTTAAATCCGGTTCTAGTAGAACTTTAATGTTGTTGTTTATAATTTCTTTTTGTTTTTTTATATTGAGTGTAAACTTTAGTAATGAAAAAATATGGAATTATCAGGTTATTCAAAAATTATGAGGAATATAAGGAAAATGTTAGTAAGTATTATTGTTCCTGTTTATAACATGGAAGAGCATCTTACAAAATGTATAAATAGTGTTCTATCTCAATCATATCATAATATTGAAATCATTTGTGTTAATGATTGCTCTACCGATAATAGTCTGTCGTTGTTATATGACTTTCAGCAAGTTGATCCAAGAGTGAAAGTAATCGACTTGAAGGTTAATGTAAGACAAGGAGGTGCTAGAAATGCAGGGATTGAGTTTGCATCAGGAGACTATATATATTTTATAGATAGTGATGATTGGGTTGAGCCAGAGTTAATTGAATCTCTTATATCTAGAACAACAGGTATTAAGAATGAAATAGTTTACTGTAATTATACTACACGGAACAATGATCCTGCGCTTGACAGGGTTGTTTGTCGAAATAATGTTGATTGGGATAAAGATAACCTAGATGAGATAAAAAGGAAATTAATTTTGGCTCCAAGTCCAATTTGGACTGCACTATACTCATCAGAAATATTTAAAGTTAAAGAGATTCGCTTTCCTGAAAGAGTTTTTTATGAAGATAACTTTATAGTTCCAGTTATAATTTGTAATGCAGATAAGATATCAAAAGTTGAAAAGTCTTTGATAAATTACAATATGAAGAATATATCAGTCACAAGAACTTTTAATAATGATAAGTTTTTTGAGAGAATTATTACAGCAAAATTGTTAATAGATGAAGTTAGAAATGATAGTTTCTACGATAGATATAGGAGTGAACTTGAGTTTTACATTATTAACATATACTTAATAAATACCACAATAGGTTGCTACAGAAAGTTTTATCCTGTTAAACATGAAAAAGCTGGTGACATAATTGAAGAGTTTACTAAGCTATTCCCAGAATTTAGAAATAACAAGTATTTTAAAGATAAAATAAAAAGTAAGTTTTTATATAGAGCTTATTTTATGGCGCTTATGAAATTTAGGAATATAATAAAAATCATATATTCCATGAGGAACGCAATGTATTATAACAAGTCTTCTTAAGGTGATATATGAAGAAGGCGGTTATTCTTATTTTTATCTTTAGCTTACTCTCTAAAATAGTTGGCTTCACAAAAGAGTTGTTTGTCTCTTACTACTATGGCGTATCACCTGTTACTGATGCTTTCAATGTTGCTCAGTCGATACCTGGCTTCTTTCTTACTTTATTCGGAATATCGATCTCAACTACATTGATTCCAGTATATAATAGGATAAAAGAGACAAAGAATAGCGCAGCTGCAGATTGTTTCTTTAGTACGTTGAGCTTGTACTTTTGTTTTCTTTCTTTACTAATTACATTTATTCTGATTTATTTCTCAGAAGCAGTAGTTTTTATTTTTGCTCCAGGATTAGAAGGGCAAGCAAAGCTATGGGCTATTGAACTAACGGAAATATGTTGTTTGGGTATCGTGCTATATACGTTAACGTTCCTATTTAATGCATATTTAAATGCAAAAAGTAAATTTATTTTCACTGCCTTTACAAATGTACCATATAATTTAATTTTACTCGCTTCAGTCTTTTTTTCCGTCAAACATGGCGTAGAATACTTAGCGATAGGAAAGATTGCTGCATCAATATTGCAGGTATCTATGCTAATATTTTTCTCTATAAAAAACAGAATTAATATTGACTTTAAGATCAAAAGAAATTTAGGTGAAATAAGCAACATATTTTTATTGGCAATCCCAGCAGTAATAGGTTCTTGTGTTGAGCAGGTAAACCGAGTTGTAGATAAAAATATAGCTTCAACTCTAATGCCTGGGGGTATATCAATTATTAACTACTCAGAAAGATTAGTCCTCTTGGTAGAAGGGATACTAATTTCTCCGATTATACTAGTAGTTTTCAGTAAGGCTTCTCAAGTTTTTTCGGAAAAAGGTAAAGTGGAAACTAATGAGTTCATTCAAAAATCAATTAGAGTTGTTATAATTATCTCCCTTCCGGTATCAGTGTTTTTTTCAACGTTTTCTTACGAGATTGTGAATATAGTTTATGGACGTGGTGAGTTTTCTAAAGAGGATGTTTTTATCACTTCATCATTACTTTCTATTTATTCATTAACTATATTTTTTAATGCTCTTAGACAAATAGTGTCGCGGTACTTTTATGCTATGGAAGATACAAAAACACCTATGTGGAATGCTATGTTTGGGGTGTTTTGTAATATTGTTTTAAATATAATTTTATCTAGATACTTTGGAATTAAAGGGCTAGCAATGGCGACATTGATATCTAGTACATTAATTTGTATTTTGATGTTCAATAGCTATAAGTCAAATAATTTTGAAATGGAAACGAAAGGTATATTTTTATTGTTTAGTAAGGTGTTGTTTGTTTCATTAAGTTGCGCCTTTCTAGGGGAACAATTAATTCCGTCTTTAAGTGAATCTACGAATGACATTACAGGCTTCTCGATAGGTTCGATAACTTTACTCTGTACATATTTACTTTTGCTGAGATTAGTTAGAGTTAGAGAAGTTAGCGAGATTAATTTGAAAGTTATAAAAAAAAAGGTTTTTAAATGAGCAAGCTTGAGTTGATGTGTATTACTAACGATTGTAAGTTAGCTAAACAAGCCGATAAATCAGGTGTGGACTATATATTTGTTGACTTGGAGCTTTTAGGCAAAGAATTAAGGCAGGGACATTTAGATACCGTCATTTCTAAACATGGAATTGAAGATGTCGGAAAAATCCGTAAAGTTGTTTCAAACTCTAAATTACTTGTCAGAGTTAATCCAATAAATGATGACTCTCTTTATGAGATTGAATCGGTAATTAATTACGGTGCAGACATAATAATGCTTCCTTATTTTAAAAGCAAAGAAGATGTAGAGGCTATTGTTAAATTAGTAAGAGGAAGAGTCAAAATTATCCTATTGCTAGAAAACAAAGAAGCAGTTGAAGATATTGACAGAATCATCGACTTAAAGGACTCTTATGAAGCAATTCATATTGGCCTTAATGATCTGCATTTATCCTATAAACTTAATTTCATGTTTGAGCCTTTTGTTAATGGTATCGTTGATGATTTGGTTAATAAGTTTAGAAGTAATGATATTAAGTTTGGTATTGGTGGAGTAGCAGAGATCGGTAAAGGCGATATCCCCGCTGAACTTGTGTTAAACGAACATTTTAAATTAGGTTCTAGAATGTGTATCCTATCTCGCAGTTTTTCTCAGCGTGATAAATACGATAACGAAGCTGAATTCTTAATTTCATACTCTAAAAAAGTACAGGGATTAAGGGATTACTGGAACAGAATTGTTGATACTCAGGTTAATGATGATTCTGAGCACTTTAGGAAATTGATTTTAAACAAGGTTAATCCAAAATGAGCGTGTATACTTCAATCGTGAAGCCATCTATAGATAGGGTTCTTTCGGCCGCTATTCTGCTAATTTTATTTCCGATATTGTTATTAGTTAGCTTAGGAATTTATATACATAGCGGTTTCCCTATTTTTTATTTTCAAAAAAGAGTTGGCAAACACGGTAGTGAGTTTAATGTTATTAAATTTCGAACTATGGTCAAAGATGCGGATAAGATTGGTTTAGAAAGAACTTCAAAAAGTGATAGTCGAATTACGACTTTTGGGAAGTACTTAAGAAAGTCTAGCATAGATGAAATTCCTCAATTAGTGAATGTACTTAAAGGGGATATGAGCTTAATAGGGTTTCGACCTGGGATTAAGAAGTATTATACAGGTCGAGACTTAAAGTCTGATATTTTCACGGTCAAACCTGGAATTACAGGCCTTGCTCAGGTATCAGGACGCAGTGATTTAACTCCAGAGAAAAAGAGAGCTTTAGAGCTCGAGTATGCGAAAAATATTTCATTTAAACTCGATTGTAAAATTCTGATACTTACAGTGATCAAAGTTATTACTCGCTCTTCAGCAAATTAGGATATATAAAATGAAAAATAAAACAATCGGTGTTATCGCAGGTAGTAGTAGTGACTCTATAGTAGAGAGACTGTCAGAAAGAGGTTATGATACTGTAGTCGTATTTGGGTTTGGCGATAAAACCAGTAATGTAGGTTATACAAAAAAACTAGTTACTGATTTGTCTAATACTAGTGAAATTACTCAGTTCTTTATTGAGAGTAGTGTAGACATGGTTGTTATAGCAACCGGGCATGTACTTGCTATATCCCTCATTCCGATATTGGAAGAGAATGGAATTATTACTAACCTGAGTTACGAAAAGTGCTTGCTTTTGAAAGATAAAGTGAAGTTTAAAGAGGCGATGCTTGATCGGGGCTACCTTACTCCAGACTATTATGTAGTAGAAAAAAAAGAAGATTTGGTAAAGATTAAGGCAGCTCTAGTTTATCCTTTGGTTGTGAAATCCCATATTGATACAACCCAACCAGAGAAAATCTTTAACTTTGCCGAACTTTCAAAAATTGTAGAACATATTCTTTCCAGCGGTGCTAAAGCGCTAGTCGAACAGTTTATTGATGGAAATGATTGTACTGTCGCTGTAAGAAACTCATGTGGTTCTACGAAAGATTTTGGAGTGACCTATTACAGCAAGGCAAAGGAGTATAACCTGAAGGGGTTCTCTGGTGCTGACTCTGTAAAAATGAGCCAGTTACAGGAAGAGGAAATCTGTGATTTATCGAGGAAGCTTATTGAAGAATTTGATATCCCGAGTCTAGTGAGAGTAGACTTTATAGTTAAAGATGAGCTTATTTATATTTTGGAAGTGAACTCTGTCATTGTTACAGGTTTTAATGGTAGTGCATACCCTTTCTTTATTCAAAAAGGGATCGATATATCGGAAGTTATGGTCGACACTGCTCTTACAATCCTTTCTAGGAAAAATATATGAAAGTGTTTTTTCCGACTTACGGTGCCGGACATGTAAAAGCTATAGTTCCAATTGCTGACGCACTGAAAAAATTTCATTCTAATGTTTGTGTAGATATATTGGCTCTAACGAGTAGTTCTATAGAACTAGATAAATCTGGTTTGCCATATAAAAAGATTTCTCAATATCGAAATCTTTATACACCTGAAGAACTTGATAAGATAGACTTTTACGGAACTAAATTTTCGTCCTTACACTTTTCTTTAACGGATAAAGACACAATTTTTTATTACGGAGTGTCAATTTGTGAGCTAATTAGTGAATTTGGTCTGGAAAAAACGGAAAGTTTATTTGATACCTATGGCAGGAAAATATTTGAACCATTAGATTTTTCTAGAAGGTTACTTTTAGAAATGAAACCTGACAAGGTTTTTGTTACGTGTGGTCAACGTATGGAATTATCTATCGCCAAAGTTGCTAATAGCTTGGGAATTGAGGTTATTAGATTGTTGGACTTAGTCATAGAAAATCTAACCATACCTTATGATTGCACCTTATGTGTTACTAATGAACTTGCATATAATTATGCGTTAAAAAGCAATGAACACCTAAAAAAAATTAATATTACTGGTAATCCCAACTTCATGTATGAAAATATGGGGAGTAATAAAAAAGTAAAAAATAAAATAGTCGCCATCTTTACTCAACCAGGTAATTTCAATATAGAAAGTATTCTGGACGACTTACATAAAATATCATTAAAGATGAAGCATGTAATGTTTTTATTAAAGCCTCATCCTAACGAGATATTTGAGAAATATGAGTTGCTCACTAAAAAATTCCCAAATAACTTTTCTTTATCAAAATCTACAGAAAGTAAAGAGATAATATCAAATTCAATTGGTGTTTTTACCTTTTACTCTAGTGTTGGAATGGAGGCTATTATACAAAATAAACGACTAATTGTACTCAATTACGGTAACGATAAATTCCCTGTCGATTATGTAAAAATGGGAGTAGCAGATAAAGTTAATGATTATAATAGCTTAGAAAGCACTATTATGTCATTTGTTGATGAGTCACCTGATCAAAAATTCGGAGAAGGCTATTCTTTGTTAAAACAGCCAGATAATTGCGTTGAATTGATACTGAATGTGATTTTGGATAAAAATGAGCTCTCCTAGAATTACGATTGATAAAAAATCGCTTCTTCACAATTACGACTTTCTGACAAACGCAAACTTTCCGTCTAAAGTGATCCCAGTACTAAAGGCGAATGCCTACGGACATGGGTTGATGGAAGTGTTTGACATATTGCTTGAACATGGGGTTCGATGTTTCGCAGTTGCTAGGGTTGAAGAAGCAATAAATATAAGGGAATATAGTAAACTTGGTGATATTGTTGTTCTCCAAGGTGTTTATTCAAAAGAAGATATAATTTGGTGCTCCGAAAACAATGTGCAAGTTGTTATTCATAACCCTTTTCAAGTTGAAATTATTGGTGATTTAAACTTGGAAGTTTCTATTGATGTTTGGTTAAAACTCAATGTTGGAATGAATAGGTTAGGGGTAAGTTCAGAGAGTTTCTTTAATCTATATCGTTCAGTAGAGATACAGGGGAATATCAACATAATCGGATTGATTTCGCATTTTTCTGATTCAGAAAAAGGAGGAGCTGGTGATGCTAAAGAGCAATATCGAGTATTTGAAGCTATTAAAAATAGCCTACCATGCAATTTGAAAACATCGATCTTCAATTCTGCAGCTGCATTAGACAGTCCTGTAAAGGTTAGTAGCTCAGAGTATAGCTACATTAGAGCCGGGTTGTCTTTATATGGCATCAGTCCATTTAATTGCGGACAGTATCAATCTCAACTACGCACTGTAATGTCTTTGCAGGCTCCAATTATAGCTATTAGAGAACTCCAGGCCGGAGAGAAAGTGGGCTATAATGGCACGTGGAAGGCGAAGGAAAATAGTTGTATTGCCACAGTTTCTATTGGTTATGGTGATGGCTATCCGCGATGCATGGGTCATGACGGTCATGTTTTAGTTGGGGGTAGGTTGTGTAAAATAATAGGACTTATCTGCATGGACATGTTAATGATAGACTTGGGTTTGAATCATGAGGCTCAAGTTGGTGACTTCGTTACAATTTGGGGAGATGGATTAGACATAAGTACGGTTTCTAATATATCCGGTCAATCAGTTTACGAGCTTCTTAGTCAGTTGACTGCAAGAGTTCAGAGGATTGTAGTTTAACTTTCATTTTGATCGTTAACATACAACCTATTGTGATAAACGGCAGGTAACGAGTATGTATGTCATATAGAAATTTCCGTTACAATACTAACCTAACTCGGAGCGAAACGTTTTTAGTTTCAACCCTGCCTACTTACTAAAAAAGATATTTTATGCAACGTCTACAATTTATATGGCAGCTTTCTCGAACGTACAAAAGGATTGTCAGTGTACTGATTGATGTGGTTCTGATCTCTTTGGCTTTCCATTTGGCGATACTAGTACGCTCAGGTGAAACCAACTACTTCACATACCCTACTGTTTGGGGCATTCAAATTGGAGTGGCAATTGTTACAATCGCAGTCTTTGCTCGATTGGGGCTTTATAGAGCAGTGCTTCGCTACTTAACTTTTCAAGCACTGTTTGTAGTTACTGCTGGTGCAATCATATCCGCAACACTTGTTGCAGCTTTAAGTTTCTACATGAGTGACCCGTTTCCAAGAACTGTTCCTATAATTTATGCTGCGTTTCTTGCTCTTTTTTGTGGTGGCCCTCGCGTTATAGTCCGCTCCTTGATTGCACAAAGCTATTCTACACAAAGTAAAGAGGTTCTTATTTACGGTGCTGGCTCAGGTGGCCGACAACTCGCAATGGCATTGAGAAGTAGTGGAGACTACCGCGTAAGAGCATTTATTGATGGTGATTCCACTCTCTGTAATACCATGATCTTAGGCTTACCTGTTATTGCTATTGAAGATGCAATGCCCCTCATCAATAAATATGACGTTTCTCAAGTCTTACTTGCGGTACCTAGTGCTAAGCGTTCTCGTCGCAAAGTAATTCTTGATGAATTGGCTAAGCTGCCTGTTGAAGTGCTTACTGTTCCCGATATGACAGATATTGTCTCTGGTAAAGCCAAAATTGATGAGCTTAAGGATGTCGCGATTGAGGACTTGCTGGGTCGTGACCCAGTCGCTCCTCAGCAAGTATTGTTGGAAGCTAACATCAAAGACAAAGTAGTCATGGTGACAGGTGCTGGTGGTTCTATTGGTTCTGAATTGTGTCGTCAAATAGTGGAGCAATTACCCAAGTCTATCATATTATTTGAATTGTCTGAATTTGGTCTATATCAAATTGATCGCGAACTAAATCAACTAAAGATTGAAAAAGGGCTCACTTGCGACATTATTCCTTTATTGGGTTCTGTACAGCGTCAACATCGTCTAGAAACGACAATGTCTTCTTTTAAAGTCCAAACGGTGTATCACGCAGCAGCATATAAACACGTTCCATTGGTCGAGTTTAACGTAATTGAAGGTGTGCGTAATAATATTTATGGGACTTATTATACAGCATGCGCAGCAATTAAGGCCGGCGTTGAATCATTTGTTTTGATTTCTACTGATAAAGCCGTTCGCCCTACTAACGTAATGGGCACAACTAAACGAATGGCAGAACTAGGTTTACAGGCTCTTGCTGATCAGGAAAATGCAAAACCAAATGGCACTCGATTCTGCATGGTACGCTTTGGTAATGTTCTCGGTTCTTCAGGCTCAGTGATCCCCGTCTTTAAAAAGCAAATTGCGTCTGGTGGACCGGTAACGGTCACTCATCCAGAAATCACCCGTTTCTTCATGACGATCCCCGAAGCTGCGCAGTTAGTAATTCAGGCAGGTGCGATGGGCAAAGGTGGTGATGTTTTTGTTTTGGATATGGGGGAATCAGTAAAAATTACTGATTTAGCCTGCAATCTTATTCAGTTATCGGGTCTTGAGGTAAAATCTGAGAACAATCCACATGGTGATATTGAGATTCAATTCTCGGGCCTTCGTCCGGGTGAAAAGCTTTATGAAGAATTACTCATCGGTGATAATGTCAAGCAGACAGCGCATGAGCGAATCATGACTGCTCATGAGGTTCATTTACCTCTAGAAGAATATGATTTGTTGTTGAGCGAGCTCGACTTTGCCTGCCATAATATGGATCACGAGAATATCCGTGCATTATTGTTAAATGCTCCTACTGGTTTTAATCCTACAGATGGTATTGGCGATTTAGTCTGGAGCCATAATCAGTTGGAATTAAATCTGGTTGATACAGAACTCGTTGTAAACGAATAGACTCAAATGGACACTTAGTGTCCGTTTGTTTTTATTGACTGATGCCACTTAGTCACTGATAACAAAGATCTTTAGATTGCTTAAGAGTTGTGTTGCTTAATTCTAATAAGTATAACTCTTAGAACTAGGGTAAAATTATGAAAATTGCTATCGTTGGTACAGGTTACGTTGGGCTTTCTAATGCGATTTTGTTAGCTCAAAATCACGAAGTGGTTGCACTAGATATCGTTCCTGAAAAGGTTGAATTGCTTAACAAAAAACAATCTCCAATTGTTGATGCTGAGATTGAACATTTCCTTGAAAACAGGGAACTAGACTTCATTGCAACGACAGATAAGCAGAAAGCTTATCAAGGCGCAGAATATGTTGTGATTGCTACTCCCACGGACTACGATGCCGTTACGCATTACTTTAATACTTCTTCAGTTGAAGCGGTGATTAAAGATGTTATGTCCATCAATCCTGATGCAGTAATGGTGATTAAGTCTACTGTTCCTGTTGGCTATACTGCTCGCATTAAGGATGAGTTGGGATGTAAAAATGTCATCTTCTCACCTGAATTCTTGCGAGAGGGCAAAGCGCTTTATGATAACCTTCACCCATCACGTATCATTGTTGGTGAACGCAGTGAACGTGCCGAAGTATTTGCTAGCTTGCTGGTGGAAGGGGCAGTAAAAGACGATATTCAAGTCTTATTTACAGACTCGACAGAAGCTGAAGCAGTCAAACTATTTTCAAACACCTACCTTGCTATGCGTGTTGCGTACTTTAATGAGTTGGATTCTTACGCAGAAGCTCATGGCTTGGATGCTCGCCAAATCATTGAAGGTGTTGGCTTAGATCCTCGTATCGGTAATCATTACAACAATCCATCATTTGGTTATGGTGGTTACTGCTTACCAAAAGATACTAAACAGCTTTTAGCCAATTACCAAGATGTACCAAACAACATCATTGGTGCGATTGTGGATGCTAACCGCACTCGTAAAGACTTTGTGGCTGAAGCTATTCTTAAGCGCGAACCAAAAGTTGTCGGTATTTACCGTTTAATTATGAAGGCGGGATCGGATAACTTCCGCGCTTCTTCTATTCAAGGCATCATGAAGCGCATCAAGGCGAAAGGTGTTGAGGTCGTAGTTTACGAACCAGTACTCAAAGAAGAAGATTTCTTTAACTCTCGAGTGATTAAAGACCTGAATGAGTTCAAACAAAGTGCAGATGTGATTGTTTCTAACCGAATGGTCGAAGAGTTAGCCGATGTAGCGGATAAAGTTTACACGCGCGACTTGTTTGGCAGCGATTAATTAGTCTTTATATTCAAATAATATAATAGGCTCCCTTAAGGGAGCCTTTTTTTAGTTGGTAATGGTTATGATTAAAAAATGTTTATTCCCTGCAGCGGGTTACGGCACACGTTTCCTTCCTGCAACTAAGTCGATGCCGAAAGAAATGATGCCAGTGGTGAACAAGCCATTGATTGAATACGGTGTTGAAGAAGCGATTGAAGCCGGCATGGACGGTATGTGCATCGTCACTGGTCGTGGTAAGCACTCGTTAATGGATCACTTTGATAAAAACTACGAGCTAGAGCATCAAATTAGCGGTACAAGTAAAGAAGCGCTGCTTGATGATATTCGTTCTTTGATTGATTCTGCGAGTTACACTTACATCCGTCAGCGTGAAATGAAAGGCTTAGGTCACGCTATTCTTACGGGACGTGAACTGGTCGGTGATGAACCGTTTGCTGTTGTGCTCGCGGATGACCTTTGTGTGAATGAGGATCAAGGCGTTCTAGCTCAAATGGTTGAGCTGTACAAACAGTTCCGCTGTTCAATCGTTGCAGTACAAGAAGTGCCAGAATCAGAAACACATAAATACGGTGTGATTGCTGGCGAGATGATCAAAAATGATATCTTCCGCATTGATAACATGGTTGAAAAGCCAGAGCCAGGCACTGCACCTAGCAATCTAGCGATTATTGGTCGCTACATTCTGACACCTGATATCTTTGAACTGATTGAAAATACAGAGCCAGGTAAAGGTGGTGAGATTCAAATCACCGATGCGCTGATGCAACAAGCTCAATCTGGTTGTGTTTTGGCATACAAATTTAAAGGTCAGCGCTTTGATTGCGGTAGCGTAGAAGGCTACATTGAAGCCACAAATTACTGCTACGAGAACCTTTATAAGAAAGATTCCAGTGCGGAGCTCGCGAAAAAGCCAACCGTGAAAATTGCTGAGCCAGCGTAAGTCGGAACTTTCTATTAGGTACTCCGACGGTACAACACAAACAAAAAGGGATGCATGATGCATCCCTTTGTTATTTCTACTCTCAGTAAAAACGAGATTAAGCTTTTGCTTTAGCCGCTGCTTTAGCGATTGCTGCGAAGCTTTTAGCGTCTAGAGAAGCACCGCCAACTAGAGCGCCGTCGATGTCTGGTTGTGAGAAGTAAGCTTCAGCGTTTTCTGGCTTAACAGAACCGCCGTATTGGATGATTACTTGTGCTGCAACTGCTTCGTCTTTCGCTGCGATTAGTGCGCGGATAGAAGCGTGGATGCGTTGTGCGTCTTCAGCAGTTGCTGCTTTACCAGTACCGATAGCCCAGATTGGTTCGTAAGCGATGATTGCGCCGTTTAGAGCTTCAACACCGTAAGTGTCGATAACTGCGTTGATTTGACGTGCACATACAGCTTCAGTTTCGCCAGCTTCGTTTTGCGCTTCAGACTCACCGATACAGAAAACAGGTGTTAGGCCGTTTTCTTTTAGGAAGTTGAATTTCTTAGCGATAAACTCGTCAGATTCGTTGTGGTATTCACGACGCTCTGAGTGACCGATGATGATGTGAGTAGCACCGAAATCTTTCAGCATTTCTGGAGACATATCGCCAGTGAACGCACCGCTGTTGTTTAGGTCAGTGTTTTGAGCACCCAGGATGATCTTGTTACCGCCTTCAGCGATTACGCGCTCTGCTAGGTCGATGTAAAGTGCTGGTGGAGCGACTGCTACGTCAACACCTTCAACGCCTTCAAGTTCAGCGTTAAGACCAGTTAGCAGCTCAGTTACCATTGCTTTGCTGCCGTTTAGTTTCCAGTTACCCATCACTACAGGACGACGCATAGGAATATCTCCCTTATCTTTAATGTAAATAGTCAATTAATGTAAAAAATCTACGTAGGAATATAACAGAATAATGTGAACAGATCATGATTGGCGTCATGTCTTGTCCGGCTTTCTTTGTTGATTCGACCAAGCATCGATCCTGTTATTTTTGTCAAAAGCAACCGATTGGTGATCGCGTAGACAGAATGATAGTTCATTCCTCGGAAATTGCTGCTGAGATTGGTATTACTACGCGCTGGAATTAATTGTTGTAGAAAGGAATCGAAATGCCAAATCTCGTTTTAGAGTATTCAAACTCGGTGGAAGAACGCGTCAATGTTCAGGGGTTGCTGGAGGATTTACATAAAACGGCGTTAGAAAGTGGCCTTTTTGAACTCGCGTCAGTGAAATCTAGAACGCTCCGGTGCCACAATTGGTTGATAGGAGAGGAGGGTGATAGCCTCGACTTTATCCATATCAACTTTGATTTGTTATCTGGTCGCTCCCAAGAACAAAAGCGAGAACTGTCACGAGCCTTGATGGCGATACTTCAAGAGCAAGCTAGTCACGTGCACAGTTTAACGGTCAATATCCGAGATATGGATATAGATAGCTTCCAAAAGGTAGTGAACTAGGTTGCGCTGAATTGCCCGAGAATAGCGAGGGGTTATTGTTACGAATTCTCAGCCTGGCTCTGCTTATTGTAAGGTCGTTGTGGGCACCCAAGCTATCGGTGTCCTTTCCAAACTATATCGACTCGGCTAATCTATAACCTTTCTACTTTGGGGTAAAATTTGATGTCGACTAAAGAGTTACTGTTTTCTTTTCAAGGACGTATAAACCGTAAAACCTACTGGATTTGGAACGTCATTTACTATGTGTCCATTCTAGGCTTTGGTGCCGGTATCAGCCAACTGCTTCCTACTCTCTCCTATGTGCTTCTTCCTATTTTCTTGGTGGTTCTGTTGATCCCTGATTTGGCGATCACCACCAAGCGTTGGCACGACCGCAACAAATCGATCTATTGGCTAGCACTGAATATTCCGTTGATTATCGGACGAATTGCCACGCCAATGACCAGCCCTGCCGCGCAAGAGCCGTCGACCCCACAGATGTTCGTTGCTTCCATTTCTCTGATTTGTGGTTTATGGATTCTAATTGAATGTGGTTTCTTAAAGGGAACATCAGGACCAAACCAATATGGCCCTGAGCCGGAGTAATCGCCTCAAGTATCGTGCGTGCTGAAAGTAGATTCTTGGTCTCGCTGAGGCTCGCTAGAATGACGAGCTCTTTTTATTTAGAGGCTCTTAAAGTCATCGTCATTCTGAACAACGAGGAACGAGCGTGATTCAGAATCTATCGTCCGCTTGAGCAGTGGTTAAGCTGAGCGGGAAAGAATAGGAGCTTGATGTTACTAGATTCTTAGTCTCGCTAAGGCTCGCTAGAATGACGCTCCTTTTTGGTTTAGAGGCTGATAAAGTCATCGTTATTCTGAACAGAGAGGTGCGAGTGTGGTTCAGAATCTATCATCCGATTGTACGGTGGTTTAGGTGAACGGGAAAGAATAGGAGCTTGCTGTTACGAGATTTTTAGTCTCGTTAAGGCTCGCTAGAATGACGATCCTTTTTGGTTTGGAGGCTGTTAAAGTCATCATCATTCTGAACAGCGAGGGACGAGTGTGATTCAGAATCTATCGTCCGCTTGAGCCCTGGTTAAGCTGTGTGTGAAAGAGTAGGAGCTTGCTGATACCAGATTCTTAGTTTCGCTGCGGCTCGCTAGAATGACGGACTCTTTTTATTTAGAGGCTCTTAAAGTCATCGTCATTCTGAACTGCGAGGGACGAGCGTGATTCAGAATCTATCGTCCGGTTGAGCAGTGGTTAAGCTGAGCGGGAAAGAATAGGAGTTTACTGTTGGCAGGTTCTTAGCCTTGCCGAGACTCGTTAGAATGACGAATTCTTTTGATTTAGAGGTTGTGAAAGCCATCGTCATTCTGAACAGCGAGGAACGAGGTGATTCAGAATCTACGCATAGAGCGCTCCGAGTTCGAAATAAACTGACTGAGCTTGCGAATTACAATGGAAAAGTAACAGCGAATAATGAAGGAGAATGAATCATCGATAAGACACCTTGCGTTTATATCCTAACGTCAAATAACAACGCCGTTCTCTACATAGGTGTTACCAGTCAGCTGCCCCAAAGAATATGGCAACATAAAAATGGAGTAGTGGAAGGATTTACTAAGAAATACAACGTTCATAAGCTCGTTTACTTTGAGTTATTCGACGATATGGCTAATGCTATAAACCGAGAAAAGCAGCTCAAGCAGTGGAAGCGTGAGTGGAAGTTAGCCTTGGTAAGAGAAACGAACCCTAACTTTCTCGATCTATCTACTGAGTATCAGTAAAAATCATCCCTATCTTTAAACGCATTTAAGCTAACCACATCCGCTTTTTGTGTCGGTGCCGCTTCCCCTTCTAGCGCTGCTTTGAACTTTACGACCTGTTTTTGCAACTCGTTCATCAATACCACATTGGTGTGATGAGGGTTTTTACACGTGCTGATGACTCTATCAATATGGCTTTGTTGAGCCCACAATCTTTCTTTCATATCTTCTGATGCGCTTTCGATCATCTCTTTCGCCATCTCATGACGAAATTGCTCAAAAGCTTCTGGATCTCGCTCTGCCATTCGAACCATTTCATCGAATGGAGGAAGCGTTTGGGATGGGATATGACGTAGATTAGACATCGATGCTCTCCAAATCCTTATGGAAGTTGCCTTTAGTTACTAAAAGCCTATACCACTAGAAAGAGGAGAGAGGATGAATTCTTTAGCCGTCTCACTTATAAGAGAAGCTTTCAAGCTTGAGATTGAATAAGTGCGGCATGTCGATGTTTGGTTGTGGTGGTTACTGCAGTTGTTGGATGCGGTAAACGCAGCGTCTTTGGCCACTAATGATGTGTTCGGTACGCTCTACTTTGGTGTCACGTCCAAGTAAAGACTGAAAGACACTTAATTCTGATTGGCACAAGCTTGGGCAGCGAGTTGCGGCTTTACAAATCGGACAGTGATTTTCGATTAAGATAAATCCGTTCTCATCTTTCTCGAGTTCAGCCATGTAGCCTTCTTGCTCTCTTAATGTGACGAGTGTTTCTAGTTTGCTTTGCAGAGAGTCGCATTGCTCAAGATGCTGACGATAACTTTGTAACGTGAGTTTTTCCCTCTCTGATGTGACTTTTTCCAGTCCATCTTTGCCAAAGATATGTTCGACAGCTTCTATAAACTGAATGGTCAACTCACCGTGACGGTCAGCAAATTGCTCATGACCTTTTTGAGTGAGAGACCAATGACGAGCAGGGCGACCAACTTTTACTTTTACGTCATGGATAGAAAGAATGCCATCATCTTCTAAACTTTGCAGGTGCTGACGAGCCCCCATGGTTGTCATACCTAGCTCAGAAGAGAGTTGTTTTGCAGTGACGGAGCCATCACGCTTAACGATTTGCAATATCCTATCTACGGTCTTCATATACCCACCATTTATACGTCAGTACATATTATGCGCGATAGGGTTAGTAAAGAAAAGTGTTGACTTAATTTGAGTGTGGATTTGTAGGGGCTATGTTCATATGAGCCAATATATGTCGTCATTCTGAACGGCGAGGAACGAGTGTGATTCAGAATCTATTGCCCGGCTGTGTAGTGGTTAAGGCGAGCAGGAAGAATAGGAGGTTGCTGTTACCAGATTCTTAGTCTCGCTGGAGCTCGCTAGAATGACGAGTTCTTTTAATTTAGAGCTTATTAAAGTCACCGTCATTCTGAACAACGAGGAACGAGTGTGATTCAGAATCTACTGTCCGGCTGTGCAGTGGCTTAGTTGAGCGGGAAAGAAGCGGAGTTTGCTGTTACCAGATTCTTAGTCTCGCTGGAGCTCGCTAGAATGACGAGTTTTTTCGATTTAGAGCTTGCTATGGTAGCCGTCATTCTGAACAGCGAGGAACGAGGTGATTCAGAATCTATCGTCCGGTTGAGCAGTGGTTAAGGTGACCAGCAAAGAATAGGAGCCTGCTGTTACCAGATTCTTAGTCTCGCTGGAGCTTGCTAGAATGACGAGTTCTTTTGATTTAGAGCTTATTAAAGTCACCGTCATTCTGAACATCGAGGAACGAGAGTGATTCAGAATCTATTGCCCGTTGTGCGGAAAGAAAGGCTCAAACTCAGATTGAGCGAGAGCCTCGAGAAATGCTTAAAGAATAATATCACGCACTTCTGGATCTTTACGATCTAAGTAGTGAGTCGATTTGATGCGGCGAATAGTTCGGCATCTACCGCGCACGAGCAGCGTTTCTGTGGTCGCCATATTGCCTTGACGAGAGATACCTTCCAGCAAGTCACCTTTAGTGATGCCTGTAGCTGAAAATACCACATTGTCGCTACGAGCCATGTCTTCCATTTTGAGGACAACATTCGCTTTTACGCCCATTTCATCGCAGCGTTTTAGTTCATCTGCGCCGTAAATGCGGTTTTCTTCAGTATCGCCTTTTACTTCGTGACGAGGAAGCAGACGACCGTGCATGTCACCGTCTAGCGCTCGAATTACCGCTGCTGATACAACCCCTTCTGGCGCGCCGCCAATACAGTACATCATGTCCACTTCACTGTCTGGCATACAAGTCAGAATAGAGGCAGCCACGTCACCATCAGGCACCGCAAAGACACGCACGCCCATTGCTTGCATTTCTGCAATAACGTTATCGTGGCGAGGTTTCGCAAGGGTAATAACGACTAGGGTATCAAGTGGCTTGTTCAGGGCCTTTGCTACGTTCTCTAGGTTTTCTTTTAACGGCTTTTCTAAGTCAATTACGCCTTTTGCACCAGGGCCAACAACCAGTTTTTCCATGTACATATCTGGCGCTTTAAGAAAGCTGCCTTTCTCACCTGCGGCAAGTACGGCTAGTGCGTTCGATTGTCCCATTGCCGTCATACGCGTTCCTTCAATCGGGTCGACTGCAATATCTACTTCATCACCACCAATACCCACTTGCTCACCAATGTACAGCATTGGCGCATCATCGATTTCACCCTCACCAATGACAATTTCACCACTGATATCTGTTTTGTTCAGTAGCGTGCGCATAACTTCAACAGCAGCGCCATCGGCTGCGTTTTTATCGCCACGGCCAAGCCATTTGTAACCAGCCAGAGCTGCACCTTCAGTCACACGGGAAAATGCCATTGCTAAATCGCGTTTCATGATGTCTCCAAGTAAGCAAGAGGGAAGAAGAATTTGCGCGGCGATTCTATCACAAGGTCGAGTAAACGTTTGCCTTTTTGCGAGGCTTTTACTTTATCTAACTTGAATTTGATCAATACTTAGGGCGATTTTCAGCGTAGCGAGACGCAAAATCCTTGCTCAAAAATGCTTCGGCGACAAGAAAAGTCAGCGTTTAGTGAGATTGCGCTGATTTTTTGACCGAATGATGCAAAATATCGAATATAGTGAGTGTTTCTCATCGCGACGCTGAGTAGAATGAACCTTATATAGGTTAGGTGTGCATCAATCTCGCACATCGTCCCAACGGAATAACATAGGTAGGCCAAGATGTCTTTTGAAGTACTAGAACAACTAGAATCTAAAATTCAAACTGCAGTTGACACAATCACTCTTCTTCAGATGGAAGTCGAAGAGCTGAAAGAAGATAAAGCTAAACTTGCGGAAGAAGCGAACGAGCTTCGCTCTCAACGTGAAGAGCTAGAGCAAAAAGCACAACAAGCACAGCAAGAGCACGCACAATGGCAAGAGCGCATTCGTGCACTACTTGGCAAAATGGACGAAGTGGAATAATTCGGCTTCTTCATTCCAAATTAAAAACACCCGCGTTAAGCGGGTGTTTGTGTTTTAGGGAAGTAGAAAATGTTAAGACAAGGCTAGGCGCTAAGAGCCAAGAGAAGACCCTATAACTTAGGCGCCTAAGACTCGTTATGCTTCTTCATCCAACTCTAAATCAATATTCAATGGTTCAGGCGACAGGATAATTCCGGTGCTATCAGCATAAATATAATCTTCAGGTAAGAAGCTGACGCCGCCAAAGTTGACTGGTACATCCAATTCACCAATACCCTGGCTGGTCGCTCCAACAGGAATAGAAGCGAGGGCTTGAATGCCTAAATTCATATCTTCAAGTTCATCGACTTCACGAACACAACCGTAAACGACAATGCCTTCCCACTCGTTTTCTTCCGCAATGGTTGCGATTTCTGCATCGATAAGGGCTTTACGTAGGGAACCGCCACCGTCAATTAACAAAACGCGACCAAGTCCATCTTGCTCTAATGTCTCGCGGATCAACGAATTATCTTCAAAACACTTGATGGTGGTGATTTGCCCGGCAAATGAAGCGCGACCGCCAAAGTTACTGAACATTGGTTCAACCACATCTACCTGATCGAGGTAGATATCACAGAGTGCTGAGGTATTGTATTCCATAGCGTACCTTTCTAAACAGAAATTGGTTGTCTTTGAGTATATCTAGGCATTAAGTCAATGCAATGACAATCCTTTTTTAACTTACTAGAGTTTGAGCTACCACAATTGTTGCAAACAAAACGTTGGTGACTAAAGAGCATTTCACGATGACTGGCATCATTGGTGCTATCTGAGCGGGCTTTTGTGTATGCCAAACCGCTTTACCATGATCGGCCACGAAATAAATACTAAGTAAAAATGGCAAGCTAATCCAAACGGGTTTGTCTTGAATTAACAAGTAAGCCGCAAAGGCAAGAATAGCACCGCCAAGTAAAACAAAGTGGTACTGCTTGGCGTTGCGTTGACCCAATCGCACTGCGACTGTGCGTTTACCACACTCTCGGTCGTTCTCGATATCACGCATATTGTTGATGTTGAGTACTGCAACGGCGAGTAAACCGCAGCCTAGAGCAGGTAAGAATAGCGTGGTATCTACGTGACCAGTATGCAAGAAATAAGTACCGGATACGCCGAGTAAACCAAAAAACAAGAAAACTGAAATATCGCCAAGCCCCACGTAACCGTATGGTTTGCTACCCATGGTATAAGCAATGGCTGCGAGAATGGCCAGAATTCCCAGCCCGATAAAAGTAACAATACTTTCCAGTGAACTTAGTGAATAGAAAACTAACACCAAGCCTGAAATGGCGGTCAGAGCGATGTTAAAGATAATCGCCTGTTTCATCTGTTTCGCACTTACCGCGCCTGACTGCATCGCTCGTAATGGGCCGAGGCGTTTGTCGTTATCTGTACCTTGAACGGCATCGCCATAGTCGTTTGCCAGGTTGGACAGAATTTGCAGCAATGTCGCGGTTACGAAAGCCATGATGGCAATCGTCAGTGAGAAATGACCCGCCGAGTAGGCGAGTACACTACCTGTTAAGATAGAGACTAATGCCAGAGGTAATGTTTTTGGACGAGCGGCTTCAAGCCAGATCTGTAGAGATTGTTTCATGGAAATTTCGTGCTAGTAACCAATGTGCCCAGTATAAGCACAAAGAGGCAGATACGCTATTGACCTAAAACAACTCAACTAGAAGTCAAAGGGTGATTCAGAATCTATCATCCGGTTGTGCAGTGGTGAAGGTGAGTGGGAAAGAAAGGCGTCTGCTGTTAGCAGGTTCTTAGTCTCGCTTAAGCTCGCTAGAATGACGAGAGCTTTTGATCTAGATGTTGTCTAAGTCACCGTCATTCTGAACAGCGAGGAACGAGTGTGATTCAGAATCTATCATCCGATTGTGAAGTGTTGTGGTGAGAGAGAAAGAATAGGCGTTTGCTGTTAGCAGATTCTTAGTCTCGCTTAAGCTCGCTAGAATGACGAGATCTTTTTGATTTAGGTGTTGTCACAGTAACCGTCATTCTGAACAGCGAGGAACGAGTGTGATTCAGAATCTATCGTCCGATTGTGCGGTGATTAAGGTGAGAGAGGAAAAATAGGCGTCTGTTGTTACCAGGTTCTTAGTCTCGCTAGATCTCGCTAGAATGACCAGACCTTTTGATTTAGATGTCGTCTAAGTGACCGTCATTCTGAACAGCGAGGAACGAGTGTGATTCAGAATCCATCATCCGATTGTGCAGTGGTTAAGGTGAGAGAGAAAGAATAGGCGTCTGCTGTTAGCAGATTCTTAGCCTCGCTTGAGCTCGCTAGAATGACGAGATCTTTTGATTTAGGTGTTGTCACAGTGGTCGTCATTCTATACAAAAAGCCCAGAAACAAGGTTCTGGGCTTTGGTGGGATAGATTGCGGTTAAAGAATAAAGCGGCTTAGATCTTCATCTTCAATCGTGTCGCCTAGGCGCTCTTTCACATAAGCGGAATTAATAACGAATTTAGCGCCAGATTGCTCCGCTGCGTCGTAAGAGATTTCATCCATTAAGCGTTCCATAACGGTGTGTAAGCGACGAGCACCGATGTTTTCTGTGCTTTCGTTGACCGTCCATGCCGCTTCCGCGATTTGCGTGATGCCGTCTTCTGTGAATTCGATGTCCACATCTTCCGTTTTCATCAACGCAACGTACTGCTCTGTTAGAGAGGCTTTTGGTTCTGTCAGAATGCGTTTGAAGTCGTTGCTGCTTAGTGCTTCTAGCTCAACACGAATTGGTAGACGACCTTGCAATTCTGGGATCAAGTCAGATGGTTTTGCCACTTGGAATGCACCAGATGCAACAAACAGAATGTGGTCTGTTTTTACCATGCCGTGCTTGGTTGATACCGTGCTGCCTTCAATTAATGGAAGTAGGTCGCGCTGAACACCTTCGCGTGAAACGTCTGGGCCTGAGCTCTCGCCGCGTTTACAGATCTTGTCGATCTCATCGATAAATACGATGCCGTTGTTTTCAACGTTGAAAATCGCCGCTTCTTTTAGCTCTTCTTGGTTAACCAGTTTCGCCGCTTCTTCTTCCGCTAACGCTTTCATTGCGTCTTTGATTTTCAGCTTACGTTTTTTCTTGGTGTCGCCAGCGAGGTTTTGGAACATGCCTTGCAGCTGGTTAGTCATCTCTTCCATACCAGGAGGCGCCATGATCTCTACGCCCATTTGTGGTGCGGCTACGTCGATTTCAATTTCTTTATCGTCTAGTTGGCCTTCACGCAGTTTCTTACGGAAGATCTGGCGAGTGTGAGAAGACTCTTCCGTTTGCTCTGCTTGACCCCAGCTATCACGTGCTGGTGGCAGTAGCGCATCAAGAATGCGTTCTTCTGCTTGCTCTTCTGCGCGGAATTTCACTTTCTCCATCGCTTGTTGATGCGTCATTTTCACAGCGACATCTGTTAGGTCACGGATGATGGTTTCAACTTCTTTACCAACGTAACCCACTTCGGTGAATTTTGTCGCTTCAACTTTGATGAAAGGGGCATTTGCCAGTTTTGCGAGGCGTCGTGCGATTTCAGTCTTACCAACACCAGTAGGGCCAATCATCAAGATGTTTTTTGGCGTCACTTCGGCACGCAAGCTTTCTTCAAGCTGCATGCGGCGCCAGCGGTTACGAAGTGCAATCGCAACCGAACGCTTGGCTTTTTCTTGACCGATAATGTGGCGGTTCAATTCATGAACGATTTCGCGAGGCGTCATTTCAGACATATTCTTTCCTTACTTCGTTACGATTACGCGGTTGTCTTTTCAGGCTCTACTGTTGAGTCTAGCTCTTCTACCGTGTGGTGATGGTTAGTGAAGACACAAATATCACCCGCGATATTGAGAGCTTTTTCCGCGATCTCACGAGCATCTAGATCTGTGTTTTCTAGTAGGGCGGTTGCGGCAGCTTGTGCGTAAGCACCACCAGAGCCAATCGCAATCAGGTCGTGTTCTGGCTGTACGACATCACCATTACCGGTAATGATTAACGATGCGGTTTCGTCGGCAACGGCAAGTAAGGCTTCGAGCTTGCGCAGAGCACGATCGCTACGCCAGTCTTTGGCTAGCTCAACTGCCGCTTTGGTTAGGTGACCTTGGTGCATTTGCAGTTTGCTTTCGAAGCGCTCAAAAAGGGTGAAGGCATCCGCAGTACCGCCGGCAAAGCCCGCTAGTACTTGGTTGTTGTATAGGCGGCGAACTTTGCGCGCATTACCTTTCATTACGGTATTGCCTAGAGATACTTGGCCATCACCCGCGATGACGACTTTATTATTTCGACGTACAGATACAATGGTAGTCACAGTCGACCTCTTGATTATTTCTCTTTGGATTTAATTCAGTATATGGGGGAGGAGAAATGGGGATTCAAGGGGGAAAAAAGAAAGGCCCTAGGATCTTAGCTCCTAGGGCCTGAGTTTAAAGATTTTCTTTCCAAATCGCGCACGGCTCGATTTTCGCGCGTTGCAGTTTATGACGGTCACGTTCTGCATCACGTTTGAACTTATACGGACCTAGCACCACACGATACCATGAACTGCCTTCTTTCTTACGAATCTTGCTCGACATCCCTTGGAACGCGATTGCAAGCTTGCGCTCTTCCGCTTGTGCCTGAGTTTTGTACGCGCCACACTGCATGATGTAAGGAATTTTAGAAACTTCAATTTCTTTAGCCACAACTTCAACTTCACGTTTCGGTAGTGACTCAACATATTCCCATTTTTCTTCTGGTGGTGGCGGCAAGTCTTTTTTCGGCTTTGGTTTGCTGACAGTGGTTGTTGGCTGCTTCACGACTGGTTGTTTAGGTTCTGGGTCGCTACTCAAAAGGTAAAGACCATAGCCAAAACCGCCCACGAGCAAGATAGCGAGCAGGCCACTGCGCCAAGGTTTTTTTCTTCTCGGCGGCTGTTTTTTTGTCGACTTTTTTGGGGCGCCTCGCCCCCGTCTTACATAATCTCTATTTGCCACGGTTATTTCTGGTCATCAAGGATTCTTGCAAATATGTTAATCCAGAACGAGTTGAGAAAACACCCTATTGATAGAATCTTGATAGTTAAAGCGCGACAACGCCCGAGTGTAGGAGTGTGTTTCCGTTCTCACTTACATTTATTCAGGGATACACAAAAAGCAGGAGGGGTAAATAAAAAAGCGGCGCCTCAGCACCGCTTTGGGGATGAATACCTAATCTTTAGGTTAAGGACGCTGTGGTGGCGCTGCACTTCCACGAATGACGAGATTAGTTTCAAGCAGACGCGAGCCTGAATGCACGTCGTGGCCTTTTAACATCTCGAGCATCATTAGCATCGCTTGTCGACCAATCTCATAGCGAGGTTGAGAGATGGTGGTCAACGGTGGATCGCAGTACTGAGCGAAGTTAATGTCATCAAAGCCCACAACAGAGAGATCTTGCGGTACTCGTAAGCCAAGCTTTTTCGCTTCTTGAATTGCGCCGATGGCCATTGTGTCACAGTGACAGAAAATAGCCGTTGGTGGTTCTGGCAATTCGAGCAGTTTACGAACGGCTTTTGCTCCGCCATCAAAAGAGAACTCAGTAATGACACTATATTGTGGATCTTTATTGATGCCGGCACGGCGCAGGGCTTGTTGGTAGCCTTGCTGGCGGAACTGACACAATATTGCTGTATCTGGTCCAGAGATTTGAGCAATGCGTTTATGACCTAATTGAGTCAGGTAATTCACCGCTTCAAATGCTGAGGTCAGGTTATCAATATGTACTGTCGGAAGCTCGAGCTCTGGCGCAAATTCACACGCCATTACCATCGGAGGTAAGTTCTTTTGCTCTGGCTTACTGACATCGAATGGTAGATCTGTACCAAGCAGTAGCATTCCATCTGCCTGCTTAGTAAATACGAGGTTAACGAAAGAGCTTTCGCGTTTCTTCTGTTGTCCGCTATCGCCCAGCAGGACTAGATAGCCATGTTCCATGGCTGCATCTTCAATACCGCGAATAATTTCAGAAAAATAAGGATCACAGATGTCGGGAACGATAGTAACAATGGTTTTTGATTCGTTTCTACGTAAGTTACGCGCTAATGAGTTTGGAGAATAACCCGCTTCAAGTACGGCATCTTCTACTCTCTTTCTTGTAGAAGAAGAGACTTTCTCTGGATTCATTAAGGCTCGAGATACCGTAGCCGTAGACACTCCCGCAAGCTGGGCAACATCCTTCATTGTCGCCATAGTTTTTAACCTCTCATTTATTTTTTGCCAAGATGACGTTATTCCGGTTTGAAATCAGAGTAATCAAACCGAGTTAGAGCTGTGTTTGCTCTTCGCTCAGTTCGTGTTAACGAGTGGGAAAATGGATTCTTCACCGCGATATCAATTTGTGGGAATAGTCATTGTTTTAATCTAAGCCTGTGCAAACAAGTCACTTTAGACTTTTCTAATTTGGATAGTCTATTCATTTCTAAAGTGAAAGTTACGGTCTGTTTAACAAAAATTGTAATCTTGGTGTGATACTGGTCACATTAAATGGTAATTCATTACATAGTTAAACGTTTGCTAGCTGAGATCTTGTGGTTCTATGTCTAAATTCCAGCGCACTTTCTTAGCATTTGGCAACAACTCAATAGCAGGTTTGGCACTGGTTAATAACTTTTGCATCAATGAACGATGCTGAGTTTGCAGTAATAGTTGCCAACGGTATTTACCAGCCCGCTTGGCCAAAGGTGAAGGAGTTGGGCCTAACACCATGCAGGAATCATCGAACAGAGGGTGTGACTCTAACGTAAAGCGAACCTGACGCAGGAAGTCTTCAACTACCTCACTTTGGTTCGCCTCTGCTTTAAACAGAGTCAAGAAACTATAAGGCGGAAGCTGAGCCAGTTTGCGTTCTTCCAGAGCAGTCATAGCAAAGTGGCGATAGTCTTTTTGAAGCAGGGCCTGCAGCAAGCTGTGCTCAGGATGGTGGGTTTGTAGGATAACCTCGCCAGGTTTACTTGCGCGGCCGGCACGACCTGCGACCTGAATAAACAACTGCGCTAGTCGCTCGGAAGCGCGGAAGTCACTACTATAGAGAGAGCCATCAACATCCAAAAGAGCAACGAGCGTTACATTTGGAAAATGGTGCCCCTTAGCCAGCATTTGGGTGCCAATCAGAATTTGATGTTCACCTTTGCGAATCGATTCAAGGGCATCTTCCAAACTACCTTTGCGACGTGTGCTGTCTCTGTCGATGCGAATGGCGTTGTATTCTGGAAATAACTGAGCCAATTGTTGTTCGAGTTGTTCCGTTCCTACGCCGACGGTAACCAATTGGGTTGAACCACACCCCTGACATTGATGAATCACCGGTTGTTGTGAGCCGCAGTGATGGCAGCGTATTTCGTTGCTGTAATGGTGGAACGTATAGTACGCATCACAGCGTTTACATTCTGCAATCCAACCGCATTCATGGCACATCAAAGCGGGCGAAAAGCCTCGACGGTTAAGAAACAACATTACTTGATTGCCCGCTTTTAAATGCTTGCGCATTTCGACAATCAGTTGGGCAGATAAACCACTTTCTAAATACTGACCTTTTACATCTAACACTTTATTGGTGGTTGGTACGGCAGAGCCAGCTCGTTGGGTTAGTGTTAAATGGTGATATTTACCAGACAGCGCATTATGCAAGGTTTCTAATGCTGGTGTCGCTGAGCCGAGGATAATCGGTACTTGCTCTTTATGGGCGCGCATGACAGCAACATCGCGTGCATGATAACGCAAGCTATCTTGTTGCTTATAAGAGGAGTCATGCTCTTCATCCACAATGATAATCCCGAGATCAGCAAAAGGCGCGAGTAGGGCTGAGCGTGTGCCGATAATGATTCCGGCCGCTTTGTCGCGTGCAGAAAGCCACGCATTCAGACGCTCCGTCTCGTTTAACCCAGAGTGGATGACGTCAACTGGCACATTAAAACGGCGTTTAAAGCGGTTGATGGTTTGTGGTGTTAAGCCAATCTCTGGTACTAAAACCAAGGCTTGTTTACCTTTCTCTAAGACCGGCTTGATCAGGTTGAGGTACACTTCTGTCTTACCTGAGCCCGTGACGCCTTCTAATAAATAGGAGGCAAAACCTGTTTGGCTATTTACACTCGCAATAGCCAGCGCTTGTTCGTGGTTGAGCTTTGGCTTTTCGACGTCGCATTCAACGTGCTGTCCCCACTGGGTGATTACAGGCTTCTTCTCGATACGTTCAATCCAGCCTTTCTCTTCTAAAGACTTTAGTACTGTTGAGGCTATCTCTTGGTCGACAAATTCCTGGTGAGGCAAAGCGCCGTTAACCAACATTTGCAAGACCTTCTGTTGTTTGACCGCTCGACGATCAAGCCCTTGCATCAGCTTGTCTTTACCGGATTCGGTAATTTGCCACTCTTGTAGCGTCGCAAAATCTGCAGGCTTTCCTTTACGTAGAGCTGCTGGCATCGCATTGTGTAGCGTATCTCCAAGTGGGTATTGGTAGAACTGGCTGCACCAAGTCAGCAACGAATAAAGCTTTTCAGACCATATCGGCTGAGAATCAAGAACTGCTTTGATTGGCTTGAGTTGATCTTTGGGAAAGTCCGAGTGATTAACCATCGCGGTGACGATGCCAACTAAGGTTTGGCGTCCAAAAGGTACGGAAACGCGTCCACCAATGATCGGAAACAGGTGCCCCGGAATGGCGTAATCAAATTGTTTGTCGAGCGGAACGGGTAATGCCACTCTAGCAATGGTTGGACGCATAAATTTTTAGCTATTAAAAAAGAGGGAAAGGAAATGAGAGTCTATTAAAATCGGTATGGAAATTCGAGTAAAGCAATGCGATTCAGCATGAATCGTGCCTCTATGATTAGTCTGGCTAAAAAAGTGGCGAAAAAGTTGCCAAATGTGTTGATCCGATCAATGTGATTCTTTACTATATCGCGCCTTGAGATATGGCTTCGGCAATTAGTTGATGCGGTATCCCATTTTATTATTAATTGCGTGTGGTGTGCGGCTTAGATTCGTATAGCGACACGGCCTACTATTGAGGTTATCCCATGAAAGCTGGTATCCACCCAGAATACAAAGCAGTAAAAGCGACTTGTTCTTGCGGCAACTCTTTTGAGTTCAACTCTACTCTAGGTAAAGAGTCTATCCACCTAGACGTATGTGACAAGTGTCACCCATTCTACACTGGTAAGCAACGTATCGTTGATACAGGCGGCCGTGTTGATCGCTTCAACAAGCGTTTCGGTGCACTATCAAGCGGTAAGAAATAATAGCAGCCGCTATTACGATTACAGTTTAGAAAAGGACGCTTCGGCGTCCTTTTTGTTTTAATGGCTACCAAGCGAAGAGGAATGTATGGGGTTTGGAATATTCCCGATTATTTTTCACTCAGCGCTTGCAACCTAAAGTGTGATCTGTATAATGCAGCGCACTGGTTAAGCCAGTTGTGAACCAATGAGCAGTGAGGAGCGAGCAAATCTAAGGATTTGCGAGGTAATGTATACTCAGCTTATGTTCGCGGTTAATACAATTAGCTATCTTTTCTTCGGAAAAACTATCCTCAAAGGTGACTTTGGCATATAGGGATAGTTAATCGAAAATTAACTGACAATGCGTCCTAATCTTGGATGCTACGGTTTCACATAAATCAATCGGCATTCTCTCGTCTTGACGAGTTTGAGTGGCGATATTGTTTGTGTAATTTATTAAATTTGGAGCTCTGTCTCATGCAGAACCAACGTATCCGTATCCGCCTAAAAGCTTTCGATTACAAACTAATCGATGCTTCTACAGCGGAAATCGTTGAAACAGCTAAGCGCACTGGCGCACAGGTTCGTGGTCCAATCCCACTGCCAACTCGTAAAGAGCGTTTCACAGTTCTTATCTCTCCACACGTTAACAAGAAAGCACGTGACCAGTACGAAATCCGTACTCACAAGCGTCTAATCGACATCGTTGAGCCAACAGACAAGACTGTTGATGCTCTAATGCGTCTAGACCTTGCTGCGGGCGTTGACGTTCAAATTAGCCTAGGTTAAGGGAGATTAGAAGTATGATTGGTCTAATCGGTCGTAAAGTGGGCATGACCCGCGTATTTACTGAAGAAGGCGTTTCTATCCCAGTAACAGTTGTTGAGGTTGAAGCTAACCGTGTTTCTCAAGTGAAAACTCTTGAAACTGACGGCTACGCAGCAATCCAGGTTACAGCTGGTTCTAAGAAAGCTAACCGTGTAAACAAAGCTGAAGCAGGTCACTTTGCTAAAGCTGGCGTTGAAGCTGGTCGCGGTCTTTGGGAATTCCGTTTAGAAAACGGCGAAGAGTTCGAAGTTGGTTCAGAACTAACTGTTGAACTATTCAACGAAACTAAGAAAGTAGACGTTACTGGTACATCTAAGGGTAAAGGTTTCCAAGGCGCTGTTAAGCGTTGGAACTTCCGTACTCAAGATATGACTCACGGTAACTCATTGTCTCACCGTGCTCCTGGTTCTATCGGTCAATGTCAGACTCCAGGTCGCGTATTTAAAGGCAAGAAAATGGCAGGTCACATGGGTGCTGAGCGTGTAACGACTCAAAACCTAGAGATCGTACGTGTTGACGCTGAGCGCAACCTGCTTCTTATTAAAGGTGCAGTCCCAGGCGCAACTGGCGGCAACGTGATCGTTAAACCAGCTGTTAAAGCATAACGTCTCAGGAGTAAGTAATGGAACTAATGGTTAAAGGTGCCGATGCACTAACTGTTTCCGAAACTACTTTCGGACGTGAGTTTAACGAAGCTCTTGTACACCAAGTAGTTGTTGCGTACGCAGCAGGTGCTCGTCAAGGTACTCGTGCTCAAAAAACACGTTCAGAAGTTTCTGGCGGTGGCGCTAAGCCATGGCGTCAAAAAGGTACTGGCCGTGCGCGTGCTGGTACAATCCGTAGCCCAATCTGGCGTACAGGTGGTGTTACTTTTGCTGCGAAACCACAAGATCACAGCCAAAAAGTAAACAAAAAAATGTACCGTGGTGCTATGAAGAGCATTCTTTCTGAGCTTGTTCGTCAAGAGCGTCTAATCGTTGTTGATAACTTCTCAGTTGAAGCACCAAAGACTAAAGAGCTAGTTGCTAAGCTTAAAGAGCTTGAGCTAACTGACGCTCTAATCGTGACTAGCGAAGTAGATGAGAATCTATTCCTAGCTGCTCGTAACCTATACAAAGTTGACGCACGTGATGTTGCTGGTATCGATCCAGTATCTCTAATCGCGTTTGACAAAGTTGTAATGACTGCAGAAGCAGTTAAGCAAGTAGAGGAAATGCTAGCATGATCACTGAAGAGCGTATCCTAAAAGTTCTACGTGCACCGCACATCTCTGAAAAAGCAACTATGGCAGCTGAGAAAGCGAACACTATCGTTTTCAAAGTAGCTAAAGATGCGACTAAAAAAGAGATCAAAGCAGCTGTAGAAAAGCTATTTGAAGTTGAAGTTAAGTCTGTAAATACTCTTATCACTAAGGGTAAGACCAAACGTCAAGGTCTACGCCAAGGTCGCCGCAGCGACGTTAAGAAAGCGTACGTTACTTTGAAAGAAGGTCAAGATCTTGACTTCGTTGGCGGCGCGGAATAACAGGAGTAGTTAAAAATGGCTATTGTTAAATGTAAGCCGACTTCCCCTGGTCGTCGTCACGTTGTTAAAGTTGTTAACGCTGACCTACACAAGGGCAAGCCATACGCACCTCTTCTAGAGAAAAACTCTAAGAACGGTGGTCGTAACAACAAGGGTCGTATCACAGTACGTCACATCGGCGGTGGTCACAAGCATCACTACCGTGTAGTTGACTTCAAACGTACTAAAGATGGTATTCCAGCGACAGTTGAGCGTCTTGAATACGATCCAAACCGTAGCGCAAACATTGCTCTAGTTCTTTACAAAGACGGTGAGCGTCGCTACATCCTAGCACCTAAAGGTGTTGTAGCTGGTGATGTTATTCAGTCTGGTGTTGATGCACCAATCAAAGCTGGTAACACTCTACCAATGCGTAATATCCCAGTAGGTTCAACAGTACATAACGTTGAACTTAAGCCTGGTAAAGGTGGTCAGCTAGCTCGTTCGGCTGGTGCTTACGCTCAAATCGTTGCTCGCGACGGTGCGTACGTAACTATCCGTCTACGTTCTGGCGAGATGCGCAAAGTTCTTTCTGAAGGCCGTGCAACAATCGGTGAAGTTGGTAACTCTGAGCACATGCTACGTGAACTTGGTAAAGCAGGTGCATCACGTCATCGCGGTATCCGTCCAACGGTTCGTGGTGTTGTAATGAACCCGATTGACCACCCACATGGTGGTGGTGAAGGCCGTACTTCTGGTGGTCGTCACCCAGTATCTCCTTGGGGTATGCCTACTAAAGGCTTCAAGACTCGTAAGAACAAACGCACTGACAAGTACATCGTACGTCGTCGTAACAAGTAATCTATATAAAGAGGAATCGCCATGCCACGTTCTCTCAAGAAAGGTCCTTTTATTGACCTACACTTGCTGAAGAAGGTAGAGAAAGCGGTGGAAAGCGGAGACAAAAAGCCTATTAAGACTTGGTCCCGTCGTTCAATGATCATCCCTACGATGATCGGTTTGACCATCGCTGTCCATAATGGTCGTCAGCACGTACCAGTATTTGTAACTGATGAAATGATCGGTCACAAACTGGGTGAATTCGCACCAACACGCACTTACCGCGGTCACGCTGCGGATAAGAAAGCTAAGAAGCGCTAAGGAGTAGATAATGGAAGCAATTGCTAAACATAACTTTGCTCGCATTTCGCCTCAGAAAGCTCGCTTAGTTGCGGATCTAATCCGTGGTAAATCTGTTGACCAAGCTCTAGAAATCCTAACGTTCAGCAACAAAAAAGCTGCTGCACTAGTTAAGAAAGTTCTAGAGTCTGCTATCGCTAACGCGGAGCACAACGAAGGTGCAGATATTGACGATCTGAATGTCGCAAAAATCTTTGTAGATGAAGGCCCAACCATGAAGCGTATTATGCCTCGTGCTAAAGGTCGTGCGGATCGTATCTTGAAGCGTTCAAGCCACATCACTGTTGTTGTAGCAGATCGCTAGAGACTAGGAGAGTAAGCAATGGGTCAAAAAGTACATCCAAATGGTATTCGTCTAGGCATCGTTAAGCCTTGGAATGCTACATGGTTTGCTAACACCAAAGATTTCGCTGACAACCTAGACGGCGACTTCAAGGTACGTCAGTTCCTTACAAGTGAACTGAAAAAAGCGTCTCTATCACGTATCGTTATCGAGCGTCCTGCTAAGAGCATCCGTGTGACTATTCACACTGCTCGTCCAGGCGTTGTTATCGGTAAGAAAGGTGAAGACGTTGAGAAGCTACGCGCAGCTGTAGCTAAAATTGCAGGTGTACCAGCGCAAATTAACATCGCTGAAGTACGTAAGCCTGAACTAGATGCGCAACTTGTTGGTGACAGCATCGCGTCTCAGCTAGAGCGTCGTGTTATGTTCCGTCGTGCTATGAAGCGCGCAGTACAAAACGCAATGCGCCTAGGCGCTAAAGGTATCAAAGTGGAAGTAAGCGGTCGTCTAGGCGGCGCTGAAATCGCACGTTCAGAGTGGTACCGTGAAGGCCGTGTGCCTCTACACACTCTACGTGCTGACATTGATTACGCAACTTCTTCGGCTCACACTCAATACGGTGTGATCGGCATTAAAACTTGGATCTTCAAAGGTGAAATCCTAGGTGGTATGCCAGCAGCTAACGCTGTAGAGCCTAAAGGCGACAAGCCTAAGAAGCAGCGTAAAGGCCGTAAGTAAGGAGTCGACAGATGCTACAACCTAAACGTACTAAGTTCCGTAAGGTTCAGACTGGTCGTAACCGTGGTCTAGCTAAAGGTACTGATGTAAGCTTCGGCGAATTCGGTCTTAAAGCTGTTGGCCGTGGTCGTCTAACTGCTCGTCAAATCGAAGCGGCACGTCGTGCAATGACACGTCACGTTAAGCGTCAAGGTAAAATCTGGATCCGTGTGTTCCCAGACAAACCAATCACAGAAAAACCACTTGAAGTTCGTCAAGGTAAGGGTAAAGGTAACGTTGAGTACTGGGTAGCCCAAATCCAACCTGGTAAGGTTATGTACGAAATGGGTGGTGTACCTGAAGAATTGGCACGTGAAGCGTTCCGTCTTGCGGCACGTAAACTGCCTTTCAAAACTACATTTGTAACTAAGCAGGTGATGTGATGAAAGCACAAGATCTACGCGAGAAAAGCGTTGAAGAGCTTAACGCTGAGCTAATGAATTTGCTACGTGAACAGTTCAACTTGCGCATGCAAGCTGCGACTGGTCAACTACAGCAAACTCATACTCTGAAAGCTGTACGCCGTGATATCGCACGTGTGAAAACTGTTTTGACTGAGAAGGCAGGCGCATAATGAGCGAAGTAAAACGTACTCAACAAGGTCGTGTTGTTAGCGACAAGATGGACAAGTCTATCACTGTTGCTATCGAACGTTTCGTAAAACACCCAATCTACGGTAAATACGTAAAACGTACGACTAAAGTACACGCACATGACGAGAACAACGAGTGTGGCCTAGGCGACACAGTTGAAATCGCAGAGTGTCGTCCACTGTCTAAGACTAAGTCTTGGACTTTGGTAAAAGTTCTAGAAAAGGCGAAGATTTAATCTCGTTAATTCTATGAAACTAAAGCGGCTCCAAAATATTTTTGGAGCCGTTTATTTTTTGACTACCCAATCACAAAAAAGGGTGGTACAATTCGCGTCCCTTTTAAAGAGGCAGCCCGACCCGTGATGGGTCTAGTTATTAATATTTAGCGGAGCACTAACATGATCCAAATGCAAAGTATGCTGGACGCAGCTGATAACTCAGGCGCACGCAGCGTAATGTGTATTAAGGTTCTGGGTGGCTCTCACCGCCGTTATGCACATATCGGTGACGTCATCAAAGTTACTGTGAAGGAAGCAATCCCTCGCGGTAAAGTTAAAAAAGGTGATGTTCTGAAGGCGGTGGTAGTGCGCACCCGTAAAGGCGTACGTCGTCCTGACGGTTCTGTCATTCGCTTCGACCGAAATGCTTGCGTATTGCTAAACGACAATACTGAGCAACCAATCGGTACACGTATCTTTGGTCCTGTGACACGCGAACTTCGTGGCGATAAGTTCATGAAGATCGTTTCACTGGCTCCAGAAGTTCTGTAAGGAGCACGTAGAAATGGCAGCTAAAATCCGTCGTAATGACGAAGTAATCGTTCTTGCTGGTAAAGACAAAGGCAAGAAAGGTAAAGTAACTAAGGTTCTAGCAACTGGTAAAGTTATCGTTGAAGGTATCAACCTAGTTAAGAAACATCAGAAACCTGTTCCAGCTATGGGTATCCAAGGCGGTATCGTAGAGCAAGAAGCAGCTATCGACGTTTCTAACGTGGCTATCTTTAACGCAGCTACTGGTAAAGCTGACCGTATCGGTTTCCGTTTTGAAGACGGCAAAAAAGTTCGTTTCTTCAAGTCTAACGGCGAAACCGTTTCTAACTAATAGAAGTAATTTGGAGTTCTACTATGGCGAAACTGCATGATTACTACAAGTCGTCTGTAGTCGCTGAACTGACCAAACAGTTCGGTTACACAAGCGTCATGCAAGTCCCTAGAATCGAGAAAATCACCCTAAACATGGGTGTTGGTGAAGCAATCAACGATAAGAAACTGCTAGAAAATGCAGCGTCTGATATGGCAACGATCTCTGGTCAAAAGCCACTTATCACAAAAGCGCGCAAATCTGTTGCAGGTTTCAAAATCCGTGAAGGCTACCCTATCGGTTGTAAAGTAACCTTGCGTGGCGAACGTATGTGGGATTTTCTTGAGCGTTTAATTAACATCGCTCTTCCACGTGTACGTGACTTCCGTGGTGTTAGCGCTAAGTCTTTTGACGGTCGCGGTAACTACAGCATGGGCGTTCGCGAGCAAATCATCTTCCCGGAAATCGACTTTGATAAAGTTGATCGAGTACGCGGTCTAGACATCACTATTACGACGTCTGCTGGTACTGATGAGGAAGGCCGTGCTCTGCTGGCTGCCTTTAACTTCCCATTCCGTAAGTAAGGTGAAGGGTTACTGTTATGGCTAAAAATTCAATGAAAGCACGTGAAGCAAAACGTGCGAAGCTAGTAGCTAAGTTCGCTGAAAAGCGTGCAGCGCTAAAAGCTATCATCAGCGATGTAAACGCATCTGAAGAAGATCGTTGGAACGCGGTTCTTACACTGCAATCTCTTCCACGTGATTCAAGTGCATCACGTCAGCGCAACCGTTGCAACCAAACTGGTCGTCCACACGGTTACCTACGTAAGTTCGGTCTAAGCCGTATTAAGGTTCGTGAAGCTTGCATGAAAGGCGAGATTCCGGGTCTTCGTAAGGCTAGCTGGTAATTGCCACTTAATCATTTGGAGTAAATCATATGAGCATGCAAGATCCGATTTCGGATATGCTGACCCGCGTTCGTAACGGTCAGGCAGCAAACAAAGTTGCTGTAAAAATGCCTTCTTCAAAGCTTAAAGTTGCAATTGCTGCACTACTAAAAGCTGAAGGTTACATCGTTGACTTCGCTGTTGAAGGCGAAGCAAAACCTGAGCTAGAAGTTACACTTAAGTACTTCCAAGCTAAACCAGTAATCGAGCAACTTAAACGTGTTTCTCGTCCAGGTCTACGTGTTTACAAGAAGAAAGATGAACTTCCTTCTGTAATGGGTGGTCTTGGTATTGCTATCGTTTCTACTTCCAAGGGTCTTATGTCAGACCGCGCTGCACGTAAAGCAGGTCTTGGTGGTGAAATCATCGCTTACGTAGCTTAATAAGGAGTAGACTATGTCTCGTGTTGCAAAAGCACCTGTCGCTATTCCAGCTGGCGTAGAGGTGAAACTAAACGGCCAAGAAATCACTGTAAAAGGTGCGAAAGGCGAACTAACTCGCGTTCTTAACAACGCAGTTGTAATCGCTCAGGAAGAAAATAACCTGACTTTCGGTCCTAAAGAAGGTGTTGCTAACGCATGGGCTCAAGCAGGTACTGCTCGCGCTCTAGTTAACAACATGGTTGTTGGTGTTACTGAAGGCTTTACTAAGAAGCTAACTCTTAAAGGTGTAGGTTACCGTGCTGCTATCAAAGGCAACGCTGTAGGTCTAACACTAGGCTTCTCACACCCAGTTGAGCACGAGTTGCCAGCGGGTATTAAAGCTGAATGTCCAAGCCAAACTGAAATCGTGATCACTGGTGCTGACAAGCAACTAGTTGGTCAAGTTGCGGCTGACATTCGTTCTTACCGTGAGCCTGAGCCATACAAAGGCAAAGGTGTTCGTTACGCAGATGAAAATGTGCGTACTAAAGAAGCTAAGAAGAAGTAAGGTAACACTATGGATAAGAAAGCATCTCGCATCCGTCGTGCTACACGTGCACGTCGTAAGATTGCAGAACTGGGTGCGACTCGCCTAGTTGTACACCGTACTCCTCGTCACGTGTACGCACAGGTTATCGCGGCTAACGGCTCTGAGGTTATCGCAGCAGCTTCTACTGTAGAAAAAGCGATCCGTGAGCAAGTGAAATACACTGGTAACGTTGATGCAGCTAAAGCAGTGGGTAAAGCTATTGCTGAGCGCGCTCTAGAGAAGGGCGTAACTGCAGTTGCATTTGATCGTTCTGGTTTCCAATACCACGGTCGAGTAGCGGCGCTAGCAGAATCTGCTCGCGAAGCTGGTCTGAAATTCTAAGGTAGGGTTGGAAGATGGCTAAAGAACAACAAGTTCAAGCGAATGATTTGCAAGAAAAGCTAATCGCAGTTAACCGTGTTTCTAAAACGGTTAAAGGTGGTCGAATCATGAGCTTCACTGCACTAACAGTAGTTGGTGACGGTAACGGTCGTGTAGGTTTCGGTTACGGCAAAGCTCGTGAAGTACCTGCAGCGATTCAAAAAGCAATGGAAAAAGCGCGTCGTAACATGACTACGATCGCTCTAAACGAAGGCACTCTTCACCACCCAGTGAAAGGTCGCCATTCGGGCTCTAAAGTTTACATGCAGCCTGCTGCAGAAGGTACTGGTGTTATCGCAGGTGGTGCGATGCGTGCAGTACTAGAAGTTGCTGGTGTACACAACGTACTATCTAAAGCGTACGGTTCTACGAACCCTATCAACATCGTTCGTGCAACGATCGATGCACTAGGTAGCATGAAGTCACCAGAAATGGTTGCTGCTAAACGTGGTCTAACTGTTGAATCTATTTCGGAGTAAGAACACCATGGCAACTATTAAAGTAACTCAAACTAAAAGCTCAATTGGTCGTCTGCCAAAGCACAAAGCTACTTTGCGCGGTCTAGGTCTTCGTAAAATCAACCACACAGTAGAACTTGAAGATACTCCGTGTATTCGCGGTATGATCAACAAGGTTTACTACATGGTTAAAGTTGAGGAGTAATCAGAATGCGTTTGAATACTCTAGCACCGGCTGCTGGCGCGAAAACTTCTGCGAAGCGAGTAGGTCGTGGTATCGGTTCAGGCCTAGGTAAAACTGGTGGCCGTGGTCACAAAGGTCAAAAATCACGTTCTGGCGGCAGTGTTCGTCCAGGTTTCGAAGGCGGTCAGATGCCTCTGAAACAACGTCTACCAAAATTCGGTTTCACTTCTCGTAAGAGCCTAGTGTCTGCTGAAGTTCGTCTAGCTGAGCTAGCGAAAGTTTCTGGTGACGTAGTTGATCTAAACAGTCTTAAAGCTGCTAACATCATCACTAAGAACATCGAATTTGTAAAAGTTGTTCTTTCTGGTGAAATCAATAAAGCAGTGACTGTTAAAGGTCTACGTGTGACTAAAGGCGCTAAAGCTGCAATCGAAGCTGCAGGCGGTAAAATCGAGGAATAATCTCGAGGAACGAGGTACAGATGGCTAAGAAACCAGGACAAGATTTTCGTAGTGCTCAGAGCGGCTTAAGTGAACTAAAGTCGCGCTTGTTATTCGTAATTGGTGCACTTTTAGTATTCCGAGCCGGCTCTTTTGTGCCGATTCCTGGTATTGACGCTGCTGTACTTGCCGATTTGTTCGAACAGCAAAAAGGTACCATCGTTGAAATGTTTAACATGTTCTCCGGTGGTGCTCTTGAGCGTGCATCTATATTAGCATTGGGCATCATGCCGTATATTTCGGCATCTATTGTTGTCCAATTGCTAACTGTAGTTCATCCAGCGTTAGCTGAACTCAAAAAAGAGGGTGAAGCAGGCCGTCGTAAGATAAGCCAATACACACGCTACGGCACGCTTGTACTTGCAACCTTCCAAGCTATAGGTATTGCAACTGGCCTACCAAACATGGTCGACAATCTGGTTGTTATCAACCAAACCATGTTTACGCTAATTGCTACCGTAAGTTTAGTAACCGGTACCATGTTCTTGATGTGGTTAGGTGAACAAATTACAGAGCGCGGAATTGGTAACGGTATTTCGATACTGATTTTTGCAGGTATTGTTGCTGGATTGCCTTCTGCAATCGGTCAAACAATCGAGCAAGCGCGTCAAGGTGAATTGCATGTACTTCTTCTGTTGCTAATCGCGGTATTAGCTTTTGCAGTAATTTACTTCGTTGTTTTCATGGAACGTGGTCAGCGCCGAATCGTCGTTAACTATGCGAAACGTCAACAAGGTCGTAAAGTATTTGCTGCGCAAAGCTCGCACTTGCCTCTTAAAATTAACATGGCAGGTGTAATTCCAGCGATTTTTGCATCAAGTATTATCTTGTTCCCAGGAACATTGGCTCAGTGGTTTGGTCAAAACGGTGAGAGCAGCGCGTTCGGTTGGTTAACTGACGTGTCTTTGGCTCTTAGCCCAGGTCAACCGTTGTATGTAATGCTTTATGCAGCAGCAATTATCTTCTTCTGTTTCTTCTACACGGCGTTGGTTTTCAACCCGCGTGAAACAGCAGATAACTTGAAGAAGTCTGGTGCATTCGTACCCGGTATCCGCCCAGGTGAGCAGACAGCGAAATACATTGATAAAGTAATGACACGTTTAACCCTTGCTGGTGCACTGTACATTACCTTTATCTGTCTGATTCCCGAGTTCATGATGGTCGCGTGGAACGTACGTTTCTACTTCGGCGGTACATCGCTACTAATCGTAGTTGTTGTAATTATGGACTTTATGGCACAGGTACAGACTCATCTGATGTCTCAACAGTATGATTCTGTGTTGAAGAAAGCGAATCTGAAAGGCTACGGCCGTTAATCCGGCGGTAGACTCAGTTTCATTTACGGAGTTTAGCAATGAAAGTTCGTGCTTCCGTTAAAAAAATCTGCCGTAACTGTAAAGTAATCAAGCGTAACGGTGTCGTTCGCGTGATTTGCAGTGAGCCAAAGCACAAACAGCGCCAAGGCTAATTAGCAGAAATTTTTACTTGAAAATGAAGGTTGGGTCGAGTATATTCCTCGGCCTACCTTTTGCGTGCAAAAGAAGTAGTATTCCGCAGCGTATCCATAACGGGCTTTGCTGCGGCTAATTCTTTTATAGAAACACTTAGGAGTGAATAATGGCCCGTATAGCAGGCATTAACATTCCTGATCAGAAACATGCAGTAATCGCTCTAACAGCGATCTACGGCATCGGTAAAACTCGCTCTCAAGCTATCCTAGCTGAAGTGGGTATTGCTGAAAATGTTAAGATCAGTGAACTAACTGAAGAGCAGATCGATCAACTGCGTGATGGTGTAGCTAAGTACACTGTAGAAGGTGATCTACGTCGTGAAGTATCTATGAACATCAAGCGTCTTATGGACCTTGGCTGTTACCGTGGTCTTCGTCATCGTCGCAGTCTACCACTACGTGGACAGCGTACTAAAACCAACGCTCGCACCCGTAAGGGTCCGCGTAAGCCGATCAAGAAATAATCGGGAAGGTAGAGTACAATGGCTAAACAACCAACTCGCGCTCGTAAGCGCGTACGCAAGCAAGTTGCAGATGGCGTTGCGCACATCCATGCTTCTTTCAATAACACAATCGTAACCATTACTGACCGTCAAGGTAACGCTCTTGCATGGGCTACTGCAGGTGGTTCTGGTTTCCGTGGTTCTCGTAAGTCTACTCCGTTCGCTGCACAGGTTGCTGCTGAGCGTTGTGCTGAAATGGCTAAAGAATACGGCCTAAAGAACTTGGAAGTTATGGTTAAGGGTCCTGGTCCAGGTCGCGAATCTACTGTTCGTGCACTAAACGCCGCTGGTTTCCGCATCACAAACATCGTTGATGCTACACCAATCCCTCATAACGGTTGTCGTCCACCTAAGAAACGTCGCGTATAACGTTTCTAGGACAATTGGAGAAGAATCATGGCAAGATATTTGGGTCCTAAGCTGAAGCTTAGCCGTCGTGAAGGCACTGACTTATTCCTTAAGTCTGGTGTTCGCGCGATCGATACCAAGTGTAAAATTGATAACGCACCAGGTGTACACGGCGCTCGTCGCGGTCGTCTATCTGAGTATGGCGTTCAGCTTCGTGAGAAGCAAAAAGTACGTCGTATGTACGGCGTTCTAGAAAAACAATTCCGTAACTACTACAAAGAAGCTGCTCGCCTAAAAGGCAACACTGGTGAAAACCTACTTCAGCTTCTTGAAGGTCGTCTTGATAACGTAGTTTACCGCATGGGCTTTGGCGCAACTCGCGCAGAAGCACGTCAGCTAGTTAGCCACAAAGCTATCCTAGTAAACGGTAAAGTTGTAAACGTTCCTTCTTTCAAAGTAGCGGCTAATGACGTTGTTTCTATTCGCGAGAAAGCTAAACAGCAAGCTCGTATCAAAGCAGCTCTAGAAGTTGCTGAACAACGTGAAAAACCAACTTGGATTGAAGTAGATGGTGGCAAGATGGAAGGTACATTCAAGCGTATGCCTGAGCGTTCTGATCTATCAGCTGACATCAACGAACAATTGATCGTCGAGCTTTACTCTAAGTAAGGTTTAAACTAAAGAGAGGACACAATGCAGGGTTCTGTAACAGAATTTCTTAAGCCACGTCTAGTTGACATCGAACAAATCAGCTCGACTCACGCAAAAGTAACTCTTGAGCCATTAGAGCGTGGCTTTGGTCATACTCTGGGTAATGCACTTCGCCGCATCCTTCTATCTTCTATGCCAGGTTGTGCTGTAACAGAAGTAGAAATTGAAGGCGTACTTCATGAGTACAGCACGAAAGAAGGCGTTCAAGAAGATATTCTTGAAATTCTTCTAAACCTTAAAGGTTTGGCTGTGCGCGTTGCCGAAGGCAAAGATGAAGTGTTCATTACTTTGAACAAATCAGGCTCGGGCCCTGTGGTTGCAGGTGACATCACCCATGATGGTGATGTAGAGATCGCTAACCCTGAACACGTAATTTGTCACCTAACGGATGACAACGCTGAGATCGCAATGCGTATCAAAGTTGAACGTGGTCGTGGTTATGTTCCAGCTTCTGCGCGTATCCATAACGAAGAAGACGAGCGTCCTATCGGTCGCCTACTAGTAGATGCTACTTACAGCCCAGTAGACAAAATTGCCTACGCTGTAGAAGCAGCTCGTGTAGAACAGCGTACTGATCTAGACAAGCTTGTTATCGATATGGAAACAAACGGTACTCTAGAACCTGAGGAAGCAATCCGTCGTGCAGCTACAATCCTAGCTGAACAATTGGATGCATTCGTAGATCTTCGTGATGTACGAGTTCCTGAGGAGAAGGAAGAGAAGCCAGAATTCGATCCGATCCTACTGCGTCCTGTAGACGATCTTGAACTAACAGTTCGCTCTGCTAACTGTCTGAAAGCAGAAGCGATTCACTACATCGGTGATCTAGTACAACGTACCGAGGTTGAGCTACTTAAAACGCCTAACCTTGGTAAAAAGTCTCTTACTGAGATTAAAGACGTACTTGCGTCACGTGGTCTGTCTCTGGGCATGCGCCTAGAAAACTGGCCACCTGCATCAATCGCTGAAGATTAATCGATACTAGTTAGAAGGATTAGGTCATGCGCCATCGTAAGAGTGGTCGTCAACTCAACCGCAACAGCTCACATCGCAAAGCGATGTTCAGCAACATGGCTAGCTCTCTAGTACGTCATGAAGTTATCAAGACTACTTTGCCAAAAGCAAAAGAGCTACGTCGCGTAGTTGAGCCTTTGATTACACTAGCTAAGACTGACAGTGTTGCTAACCGTCGTCTAGCATTTGCACGTACTCGTGACAACGAAGTAGTTGCAAAACTATTTAACGAACTAGGTCCACGTTTTGCTGCTCGTCAGGGCGGTTACACTCGTATCCTAAAAGCTGGCTTCCGTGCTGGTGATAAAGCTCCAATGGCTTACATTGAGCTTGTAGATCGCCCAGCTGCTGAAGAAGCTGCTGAGTAATCAGTTCGTAAGAACGAGAAAGCCGAGCATTAGCTCGGCTTTTTTGTATCTGTAATTCAGTAAACCTTTATATCCAGCCTGCATTTATTTCAACCCATGCAGACTGGCAATTTAAAAAGTGATTATCACTTACGCTTATTTACTAGTATTCCACAACCCGCCCAACGAACTTAGAAGCCCTTCGCTAGCGCCTTGCTTGTTCAAGTAATCCAAGATGACTGGAGCAAACTGACTGATCATAGATGGGTCTAAACCTAACGTATCGAATGCACTTTTGACTGCACTGATATTCTCAATATTTCCTAGTAAGCTTTGTGCTCCTTGCAAGTTTGAAAGTCCAGGAATCAAAGACTGTAATTCACTACTATTTTCTTGCGAAAGCTGGCTTTGAGCCAAAGCAAGTAGCGCACCACTGCCTCCGGCTGCTTGCTCAGTGGATACTGGTAATTGGCTAGTTAACATGTCTGTTAATGGAGATGACTCGGTGTTCAAGCTGCTGCCGACCATGTCCATCAGGCCACTTTCTTTACTTTTTTGAGTGACTGAATCTAAGAATGCGTGCGCACTACCAATGTTGATTGATAGGAGTGCTAGAGTTAGGAGTGTTTTACGCATAGTACCTCCAAAGGTTGAGCGTTTTTTAAAAGTGATTTTATTTTTAAAGGCTATCAGAGTGAAAGGTTCAGAGGTGAGAAAGTCTATTCAGTTTAGACAAAAAAACGGCGCTAGTGCGCCGTTTTATTTAATCATAATTGAAAATGGTTTCAATTAGATAATATCTAATAGTTCTACTTCGAAAACTAAAGCTGCAAATGGAGGGATAGCCGCACCAGCGCCACGCTCACCGTACGCAAGATCTTGTGGTACGTATAGCTTCCACTTAGAGCCAACAGGCATTAGTTGTAGTGCCTCTACCCAACCTTTGATTACACCTGTAACAGGGAATTCAGCAGGTTGACCGCGAGATACAGAGCTATCGAATACAGTACCGTCAGTTAGCTCACCGTGGTAGTGAACGCGAACTGAGCTTTCTGCTGTAGGAACTGCACCAGTACCTTCAGAAATGATTTCGTACTGAAGACCAGAGTCTAGAACGTTAACTTCAGGTCGTAGAGCGTTGTCTTTTAGGAACGCTTCGCCTTCTGCTGCCGCAATTTTTGCTGCTTCTTGGCGAGCTGTTTCTGCACGAGTGTGAAGTTCTTGTAGTGCTTTGTTGATTTCATCAATTTCGATTGATGGCATGTCACCAGTTAGTGCTGTTGCAATACCTGCTGCGATAGCATCAACGCTAAGACCTTCAAGACCAGATCCTGCAAGTTGCTGACCCATTTGCAGACCAATGCCGTAGCTTGCTTTTTGTTCTGCAGTTTCAAATTTAATTTCAGACATGAATGTCGCTCTTATTAGGAGTGATAAAGGTAACAGGATATCAGTTTCGAGCTTAGGTTTAAATGATTGCGACCGAATGCTTAATTGAGGCGGCCAGGTTGTGACTTATCTCTTACTCCAAGTGAAATTTCTGCTAATTTAATCCCAATTCCATTTTAGTTTGGTGAAAAACATATACTCTCCGCGTCGGTATTTTTATACTGGCCGTAGAAGTATTAAGGGACTCATTACAATGAATCGTCGCAGAAAGAAAAAGCAGCAAGTCGACTATGTCGAATTGGTTAAACAAAAATTCGCTGCTATCGACTGGAAGCAGCCGTTCAACAAAGAGCAATGGTTGGAGCGTATACAACCTGTTAAGCAGTTTTGGTTGCGTCTGCCTAAATTTCATCAGCGTGCTTTGATGGTCTTAGTGCCATTGATTCTGGTACTCCTTGTTATTCCTTTGCCTAATAAAACAGACCAGCCAGTTGAGCAGACTGAGGTCGATCATCAACGCGTAGCGATTGAGCTGAACGCGCAGAGTTTAAGCCAGCAGAGAACCTCTCAGAACTCTGGACCGAAATCTGAAGACTGGAAAGAGTACACGGTTAAAAATGGTGATACATTAGCGCAGGTTTTCAGAAGTAATCAGCTCTCTATGGCGGATCTTAGCGCTCTGGTCAAAATAGAAGGCAGTGATAAGCCGCTAAGCCAAATAAAGCAGGGACAGTTGATTCGCTTTAAGCTTAGTGACGAAGGTGAGTTAGATATGCTACAGCTGGAAAAAAGCGGGCGGTCCGTTATGTTTTTCCGTTTATCGGATGGGACCTTTGGACGTAACAAGTAAACGCTTCAAATGAAAAGACGCGAAGATATCGCGTCTTTTTAGTCAGTTTTTCATAGCGATTAGTTTTCATAGTAACCAATCGAGTTGAAGCTTATAGCGCTACGGACTCTTTCCGCATATCCACATGAGGGATACCATCTTCAAGATAGCACTCTGAGATAACCTTGAATCCATGACTAGCATAAAACTGGATGAGGTGTTCTTGAGCACCTATATCTATTGTCTGTCCTGGCCATAATGTTTCGCATTGTACCAAGGCCTTGTCCAATAACTTATGACCTAAGCCACCGCCTCGCGCGGTCTGCTTTGTCACCACTCGACCAATACTCACATTGTCATACGTCGTGCCTGCGGGCAGTAATCTTGCGCAAGCAACCAGTTCATCACCGTGATAGCCTATTAGATGATAAACGCCTTCCAGCGTGTCCTTACCATCAAGTTCAGGGTAAGGGCAGGTTTGTTCAACAACGAATACATCCACACGCAATTTCATCATTTCATACAGCTGTGTGGTTGTTAGCTGAGCAAAGGGCAAAGTAATCCAAGTGAGCATGTTGTTATCCGTAATGAGAATAGAGTGACTGACTTTACTTTGTTTTGAGCTCATACTCATTAACAAAGGTTAATTAGCACTGGTTTTCCCACCAAATCTGGTGATAATGTGCCCTCTTTCCATCTCACCTGAGGATATCCCCGTGAGCAAACAAGCATTCGATCAAGTTGGGCTGAACCCAGCGTTACTCGCCACACTTGATTCCCTGAACTATACCCACATGACGCCAATTCAAGCTTTGAGCTTGCCTGCAATCCTAAAACATCGTGATGTCATCGGGCAGGGTAAAACGGGCTCAGGTAAAACCGCTGCATTTGGTTTAGGGGTTTTATCGAACCTCAACGTCAAACGCTTTCGTGTCCAGTCATTAGTATTGTGTCCAACACGTGAGCTTGCAGACCAAGTAGCGAAGGAAATTCGTACTTTAGGTCGCGGCATTCATAATATTAAAGTGCTTACTCTCTGCGGTGGGATGCCTATGGGGCCACAAATTGGTTCGTTAGAGCATGGTGCGCATATCCTAGTTGGTACTCCTGGTCGTATTTTGGATCACCTTGAAAAAGGCCGAATTGATCTTAGCGAACTGAATACCTTGGTGCTAGATGAAGCTGATCGCATGTTGGACATGGGTTTCCAAGACGCATTAGATGCAATCATCGATGCAGCGCCAAAGCAGCGTCAAACTCTACTTTTCAGTGCTACTTTTCCAGAAAAAATTGAGCAAATTGCGCAGCGTATAATGCAGACACCGGAAGTGATTAAGGTGGAATCGACGCATGATACTTCAAGCATTGCGCAGTACTTCTATAAAGTTGAAGGCTCGGAAGCGCGTGATGAAGCGTTGGCGAATTTGCTGCTGACTCACCAACCAGAGTCCGCGGTTGTTTTTTGTAATACCAAAAAAGAAGTGCAAAGTGTCGCAGATGAGTTGCATCACAAAGGATTCAGCGTTATCGATATCCATGGGGACTTAGAGCAGCGTGAACGCGACCAAGCATTGGTGCAGTTTGCTAACAAGAGTGTGTCTATCCTTGTTGCAACAGACGTTGCGGCGCGTGGTTTGGACGTTGATAATCTTGATGCTGTCTTTAACTTTGAGCTATCGCGCGATCCTGAGGTTCATGTGCACCGTATTGGTCGTACAGGTCGTGCGGGTAGTAAAGGTTTAGCGTTCAGCTTTTTTGGTGAGAAAGACGGTTTACGTGTAGCTCGTATTGAAGAATACCTAGAGATGGACGTGGTACCAGCAACATTGCCTGCCAAATCAAATCAGCAGCCATACCAAGCGAAGATGGTGACGATTAATATTGATGGCGGTAAGAAACAGAAAGTACGACCGGGTGATATTTTAGGTTGTTTGACAGGAAAAAATGGTATTCCAGGCTCTCAAGTCGGAAAGATTCACCTGTTCCCTGTGCGCGCTTATGTTGCCGTCGAAAAATCTGTGGCTAAAAAGGCTCTACAAACCATTAGTAACGGCAAGATGAAAGGGCGCCAGTTCCGGGCGCGAATTCTTAAATAGCTCAAATAGCAGAGAAAAAGCTCTTCGTTTGAAGAGCTTTTTTCTTTTTTGAGTTTATTTGAGAGTGTGATCTTTGGTTAAGCGTGCTTTGATTCGACTCAAACTGATTGGCGTAATGCCCAGGTAGGCCGCAATTTGACTATCGGTAATACGTTGCTTTAAATCTGGGTAATGAGCGCAAAATAATTGATATCGTTCCTCTGGAGAGTAGAGCAACATAAAGCGTTCTTTATTCTCTTTATTAACCAGTTGGTTTTCGAGTAGCTTTAAGTAAATGGCGTGCTTTTCTGCTCGCCAGTGATGCAACGTTTCAATTGGCAAGCAAAATAGCTGACAAGCGCTCAGCGTTTCCAATAAGTAAGGCGAAGGTTGGTCCTTTATTATGCTCTCAAACCCGATAACCCAGTCCTTCTCCCAATAAAATTCTTTACTGAATTCTTTGCCGTGCTCCGTGAGATAGCTTGCGTGGCATAACCCCTCAATGATGAAGTAAAGGTGTGAGCTCAACTCCCCTTGGTGATTAAGAATGTGGCGTGTAGGCAGTTCGAGCAACTCACCATTTTCAATAAGTTGGTTTGCTTCTGTCTCTAAAAAGCCATGATTGACTAAGTCTGAAAAAAGATCGATGTGCATGTGATAACTCGGAAACGGTTTTCTTTATTTTAACGGGTTTTATTGATAACAAAAAAGCGGCTCATGAGAGCCGCTTAATGTTGCTGTCAAATCAACCTTATTTATTCAGATCGATTTGATAAATTGCGAAACCAATGTCGTCTGTTGACACGCGTTTCATTGGGTATTGTCCTTTCTCTTTGATGAACTGCGCCGCTTTATCGCTAGGGGAGGTTTCGAAACGAATATCTAGCTTGTTATCGGACTTAATCGGTGCGAAAGACCAGTTGTTGTCAGCGCTTGGTGTCACTTCTCCTTTTTCTTCACTCACGCGAGAAATATAAGTGGCGACGACAGAGCGGTTTTCATCTGGTGCGTCAAATGCAATGAAATCTGGGCCTGTACCAGGGAAAGTATTGCTATAAGCACGGTAGTTATTGGTTGCGATGATGAAATCTTGCTTCGGATTGACAGGCTTACCATTGAACGTCAGATTCACAATGCGCTGAGAATCTGGATTAATCACTTTACAATCCGCATCGTACTTCGGCGGTTGGGTAACGTCGATTTGGTAGTTAACCCCATCAATAACATCGAAGTTGTACGTACGGAAATTATCCCAATCAATCAAAGATTGCGGTTTAGGATTGTTGATGTCGATGTGGTTGAATTGACCCGCACTGCACTCTAGCCATTCGCGAACTTCTTTACCTTTCACTTTCATCGCAACCAAGGTGTTTGGATATAAGTAAAGATCGGCCGCATTACGGAAGGTGAGCTGACCGGATTCTACTTCTGTAAAGTTATTCGGATCGTTCTTACGACCGCCGACTTTAAATGGTGCTGCCGCACTCAGTACTGGAATGTCAGAAAGGTCTGGGTCGCCTTGAATAAAGCGTTCTACGTAGTCTTTCTGAGCAAGGTTAACGATTTGAATGGTGGGGTCGTCCTGCACTAATGCCAAGAAGCTGTACATGACATCATTTGCTTTGCCGATTGGTTGGTTTACAAATTCACGAGTGCCTTTGTGATCTTCTTCTAACGCTTTCACAATATCTGCATCGGCTTTAGCTAATGACTTCTTATTTACTTTATCGAAGATAGGGCGTGCTTCTGCTTGGCCTTCGACGACTTGCCATCTGCCGTCTTTCTCTTTCAGCATCAAATCCATCACACCTACGTGACTTCCCCAGCGGCCCGGCATCACGGACGTTACACCATTGATGGTCCCTTTATCTATATCAACACCAGGTAGGTTTGCGAAGTCTTTCCCTGGGAAGACGGCGTGAGAGTGGCCAAAAGCAATCGCATCAATACCTTCAACTTCTGTGAGGTAGTAAACAGAGTTTTCAGCGCCTAGTTTGTATGGATCAGTAGAAATGCCTGAGTGTGGAATCGCCACAATAACGTCTGCGCCTTCTTTCTTCATTTGAGGAATCAGTTTCTCTGCTGTTTCCTTAATGTCTTCAGCGAAGACTTTTCCTTCTAGATTCTTCTTATCCCATACCATGATTTGTGGCGGGACGAAGCCGATGTAACCCACTTTGATTTCGTGGCTTTGACCATCAGTGTCTTTGAACGTGTGCGTTTTAATTAGATAAGGTTTGAAGTAGTGCTCGCCTGTCTTCTTGTCGAAAACGTTAGCACTAACATAAGGGAAGTTCGCACCGTCGATAGAGTTTTTCAGGAACTCAAGGCCGTAGTTGAATTCGTGGTTACCAATGTTACCCACATCGTAATCCAACTGGTTCATCGCTTTGTATACCGGGTGGATTTCGCCAGCGTTAATCCCTTTCGCCGCCATGTAATCGCCCATTGGGCTGCCCTGAATTAAATCACCGTTATCTACTAGTACCGTGTTTTCTGTCTCGGACTTAGCTTGTTTCACTATTGTCGCTGCGCGACTTAAACCGATTTGCTGTGATGGTTGGTCTTTGTAGTAATCGTAATCCATCACGTTGGTGTGAATGTCGGTGGTTTCGATAATACGAAGCTTGATGGTATCGGCCATTGTTGGGCCAGCAAGCGTTAGCATGCCACTTAATACTGCGAGGGAAATAGGATGAACTGCCACTTTCATTTGGTGCTCCAATTCAATGATAAGGGGAAATCGCACTGCGTAATGTATCAAACACAGATGCAACTCGATGATAAAGATACAGAAAACTGTGAACATTAATCAGTTTACTGAACCTTATTCATATTAACCGCCGACTTTTTCACGCTTTTGAATGAGACCAAACAAAAACTTCTTAGCAGATTTTTGAATAAAAAATGAAATTTTAGAATTTCAGGTAATATAAACGCCCCGCCATAATGCTTGCATGACGATATCAATGGACGATGAGCAAGCACATGGCAACGAACGATTCAGTCACTTCTTTTCCTAAACCAAAGCCCCGGTTAGTTTCTGACAACCCAGTCGCTGGTGTTACTCGTTTTGCAAAGCAATCGCTACAGCCTGGTGAAGTCGCCTTAGTAGGTGCAGGACCAGGCGATCCTGAACTTCTGACGGTGAAAGCACTGAACTGCTTGCAGCAAGCTGACGTGGTTTTGTACGACTACTTGGTGTCTGAAGAAATCATGGCATTGATTCCAAGCGATACGATTTTGGTGTGCGTTGGGAAGCGAGCTGGGCATCACAGTGTGCCGCAGGAGAAGACGAATCAGCTTTTGGTGGATTTTGCCAAGCAGGGCTACAAAGTAGTGCGCATTAAAGGTGGGGATCCGTTTGTATTTGGTCGTGGTGGTGAAGAGTTAGAAGTGCTTGCTGATGCCGGCGTTCGTTTTCAAGTTGTCCCTGGCATTACCGCAGCAGCTGGCGCAACCGCTTATGCTGGTATTCCACTGACTCATCGTGATTATGCGCAATCGGCCATCTTTGTGACTGGCCACTTGAAAGAAGAAAGTGATGAGATGGATTGGTCCACGTTGGCGCGTGGGAATCAGACTTTAGTGATCTACATGGGGCTGATGAAATCACACTATATTCAGAATCAACTCATTAAGCATGGCCGTTCAGCGTCGACTCCGATTGCCATTATTGAGCGTGGCACGCAGATTCAACAAAAAGTATTTACGGGAGAACTCTCCCAACTCTCTGATTTATCGAAGGAAGCACAATCGCCATCTTTGATTGTTGTCGGAGAGGTAGTGCGACTGTCTCAAAAGTTAGACTGGTTTTTGTCTAGTACTGAATTCAACAAAAGTGCTATTGCCAACTCCATATAATTTCAGACCAAAGATTAGAGACGTAATGCGCCTTCAAGCTTAAAAAGGAAATACAAAACATGGACCAACAACGTTTAACTCACCTTAAACAACTCGAAGCGGAGAGTATCCATATTATCCGCGAAGTTGCGGCTGAGTTTGATAACCCAGTCATGATGTATTCGATTGGTAAAGACTCATCAGTGATGCTGCACCTAGCGCGTAAAGCTTTTTACCCAGGTAAGATTCCATTTCCATTGCTGCATGTCGACACCGATTGGAAGTTCCGCGAGATGATTGAATTTCGTGATCGCACCGCGGCCAAATACGGTTTTGAGCTTTTGGTACATAAGAATCCAGAAGGTCTAGCCATGGGCTGTAGTCCGTTTGTTCATGGTTCTTCTAAGCACACTGACATCATGAAGACTCAAGGCTTAAAACAAGCGCTGAACAAGTACGGTTTTGATGCGGCCTTTGGTGGTGCGCGCCGCGACGAAGAGAAATCACGGGCGAAAGAGCGCGTGTATTCATTCCGCGATAAGAACCATACATGGGATCCTAAAAACCAACGTCCTGAGCTATGGAAGACGTACAACGGCCAGGTCAATAAGGGTGAGAGCATTCGTGTATTCCCGCTGTCTAACTGGACTGAGCTTGATATCTGGCAATACATCTATTTAGAAAACATCGAGATCGTGCCGCTTTACCTCGCGGACAAACGCCCAGTTGTTGAACGCGATGGCATGCTGATCATGGTTGATGATGATCGTATGGAGCTTCAACCGGGTGAAGTGATTGAAGAGAAGAGTGTGCGCTTCCGTACCCTTGGTTGTTATCCATTGACCGGGGCCATCGAGTCTGAAGCAAACACTTTAACTGGCATTATTGAAGAGATGCTAGTGGCAACGTCGAGTGAGCGCCAAGGCCGAGCGATCGACCACGATCAGTCAGGATCGATGGAGCTTAAGAAACGTCAAGGTTACTTCTAAAGGATCTAAGGAAAGATAATGAACAGTGCAGTTGAAGCTCAATTAGCCGAGCTTGGTATCGAAGGCTATTTAACACAACACCAGTACAAGTCGTTACTTAGATTCTTGACTTGTGGCTCGGTGGATGACGGTAAAAGTACATTAATCGGTCGCTTACTCCATGACTCAAAACAAATTTATGAAGATCAGCTAGCGGCAGTGCATTCAGACAGCCAACGTGTGGGCACCACGGGTGAAAAACCTGACCTTGCGTTGTTGGTCGATGGCTTACAAGCTGAGCGCGAGCAGGGGATCACGATTGATGTAGCTTACCGCTATTTCTCGACGCAGAAACGTAAATTCATCATTGCAGATACTCCTGGACACGAGCAGTACACACGTAACATGGCTACAGGTGCATCGACATGTGACTTAGCTGTGATTCTGGTTGATGCACGTAAGGGCATTCTCGATCAAACTCGTCGTCACTCTTTCATTTCCAACCTGTTGGGCTTGAAGCACTTTGTTGTCGCGATCAACAAGATGGACTTAGTGGATTACTCCCAAGAGCGCTTTGAAGAGATCCGCGATGAGTATCTGAAGTTCTCTGAGAATCTGACAGGGGATATTGATATTCAAATCATCCCGATCTCAGCGCTTGAAGGGGACAATGTGGTGGATAAAGGCCAAAACCTGACTTGGTTTAAAGGCCCATCATTGCTTGAGCTTCTTGAAACGGTCGATGTGGATCAAGAAAAAGGCGCGGGTGAATTCCGCTTCCCTGTGCAATACGTTAATCGTCCTAACCTCGATTTCCGTGGTTTTGCGGGGACCATTTCTTCTGGTTCGATCAAAGTCGGTGATGCCATTAAAGCATTGCCATCGGGTAAAACGTCAACTGTGGCTCGTATTGTGACCTTTGATGGTGATATCGAAGAAGCTCGTGCCGGATTAGCTGTCACTCTGACGCTAAGCGATGAGATCGATATTAGCCGTGGCGATTTGATTGTTCTAGATAATGCTCAAGTGGAAACCACAAACCATTTGCTTGCCGATGTGGTATGGATGACAGAGCACCCCCTGCAACCGGGTCGTGACTATGACATCAAAATCGCAGGTAAGAAAACCGTAGGTCATGTTGAAGCGATTCGTCATCAATATGACATTAATAATCTCTCGACTCATAGCTCGGCAGAGCTGCCATTGAATGGTATTGGTTTGTGTGAATGGTCTCTTAATGAGTCAGTCGCGCTGGACAATTATCAAGACTGTGCAGATACCGGTGGCTTTATCATTATCGATCGTCTGACAAACGTGACGGTTGGTGCTGGCATGGTTAAAGAGAGCCTCGCCGTGGTTGAGCGCGATTTGACGGGCATCTCTGCGTTTGAAGTTGAGCTTAATGCGCTTGTCCGTAAACACTTCCCACACTGGGAAGCAAAAGACGTCAGCCAGTTTCTGAAAAAGTAACTGGCTTACCCAAGTACGATAATTTCAGGCTCTGTCTGCTGTTGTACTTGGGGCGTCGCTACCTAACTGAATTGCGAAATGTCGTTAGGTATTCTCCTAATACCAGAATGCTTCGGTGGAGCCCAAGAAAACCGAGCATTCTGATGTTCTTTTCGCTTGCGCTGATTTTTGTCTGTTTACTCGTTTGTCGGTGTTTCATGGATAAATGAGTCGTTGTTGTGCCCTTTGGGGCTATTTGGTAAGGAAAGGCTATGTGGGAACAAGGGTTTGTGTTAGCGATTTTGCTTGGCATTATCACTTGCTTGCTTGTCACGAAAATTAAGCCTAGTTACGTCTTTGCGGGTGCCGCTTTTATTGCATTCATGGCTGGGATGATGGATTCAGCCACTATCGCATCCAATTTTACCAACTCTTCATTGTTAACCCTGGTTCTATTGATTCTTGCATCCTGTGCTCTAGAAAAAACACTGCTGATCAGTTGGGTGAGCCGAAGTATCTCTGAGGGTCAGTTAGGCAGCGTGATTGCTAAGCTCGGTGTGTCGACCGCCTTGCTTTCTTCATTTACGAATAATACCGCTGTGGTTGTCTCATTGATTGGGGCGATTAAGCGTAATCAGCAGCATGCACCTTCGAAATTACTTATTCCCTTGTCTTATGCCGCCATTTTTGGTGGCACGTTAACTTTGATTGGTACGTCGACTAACTTAATCATCAACAGCTTTGTCGAAGACGCAGGCTTACCGAGCCTGAGCTTCTTTACACCTACGATGATAGGTTTGGCTGTGCTGGTGGGAGGGATGCTGATTCTTATCCCACTGAGCTACTTGCTACCGAATTATGATGATCAAAGTCAAGAAGATTTACCTTACTTTCTTGAGTCTCGCGTTGAGCCAGGCTCACCGCTAGTTGGGCGTACGATCAGCGAGAATAATTTACGTGCGCTGCGCAAACTGTTTCTTGCAGAAGTGGTGCGCGATGGTGTTACTGTTTCTTCTGTGGGACCGGATTTTGTGCTCAATGCAAAAGACCGCCTGTTATTTTGTGGCGATGTTGAGAGCGTCGCGACCCTGCAAGAAATTCCGGGCCTCAAGTTGTTTGGTCAGCAGCACTTAAATGGGCAAAACTTTATCGAAGTTGTGGTGAGCTCGTCGGCGACATTTTGCTACAAAACCCTCAAAGAGAGCCGATTCCGCGACCGATTCGATGCCGTTGTTGTGGCGATTCGCCGAGGCCACGAACGCCTAGAAGGTGGCTTGGGTAGTATTACCTTAGCGCCTGGGGACACGTTAGTTCTGGTTCCAGGAAAGCGTTTTGAGTCTGAACGCCGAGCTCATCGTAAAGAGTTTGTTTTAGTGCATGACTTGGACTCTAGCGCTCGGCTTGATACGAATAAGTCTTCCATTGTATTACTGGGCTTTGCAGCCGTAATTGGATGCGCTCTATTAGAGTTAGTACCGATTATTAAAGGTCTAGCTGCGTACCTTATCGCGCTTATTGCGTTTGGTATTGTGCAGATTTCAGAACTGCGCCGCCGTTTTCCGATCGATATCGTCGTGATTGTCGGTTCCGCTTTGTCTATTGCTCAACTGATGATCTCTTCTGGATTGTCAGAAAGAATGGGAGTGATGTTTATTGAAGCGTTTAATGGCTGGGGAGTATTTGGTGCCTTGGTGGCGACTTATATCATGACATTGGTACTCACTGAATTGGTGACAAACAATGCCGCGGCTGCGCTTTCTTTTCCTATCGGCTATAGCATGGCGGTGGGTTATGGCGTGGATCCGATGCCATTCATCATGGCGGTTTTGTTCGGCGCGAGTGCGAGCTTTATCTCTCCCTACGGTTACCAAACTAACCTGCTGGTGTACAGCGTAGGAAATTACAAATTGACCGACTACGTGAGAATTGGAGTGCCAATTTCGATTGTGTACTCTGTATTAGTACTTACTTTGATCCCGGTCTTTTTCCCGTTTTAATTCCGATATTTACAAGGATACGTTATGACTGCCGAAACGACGGTAAAAGATGAAAACATTGTTTGGCACCAGCATTCGGTTGATAAACAGTTTCGTGCTGAATTAAAGAAGCAAAAACCTGCCGTATTGTGGTTCACTGGCTTATCTGGAGCGGGTAAATCAACCGTAGCGGGGGCGTTGGAAAATCGCCTTGCAGCATTGGGTTACCACACCTATTTATTGGATGGTGACAATGTACGACATGGTTTGTGTAGCGATTTAGGTTTTTCTGAACAGGACCGTCGCGAGAACATTCGTCGTATTGGTGAACTGGCGAAGTTGATGGCAGATGCGGGTTTAATTGTTCTGTCGGCGTTTATTTCACCGCATCGTGCAGAGCGGAAGTTAGTGCGCGATTTATTGCCAGAAGGCGAGTTTATCGAAGTGTATGTCAATGCATCTCTAGAGGTTTGCGAAGGTCGAGATCCTAAGGGTTTATACCGTAAAGCCCGTGCGGGAGAGATTCCTAATTTCACTGGTATTGATTCGGAATATCAAGCGCCAGAGAACCCTGAAATCGATTTGCCCGCGGGAGAAAAGAGTGTCGATGAGCTGGTGGATTTGTGCTTAATCGATCTTAAACAACGCGGTGTGATCCGATAAAAAAGCATTTAGATCATAGGTGACCTAAAGCTCTTTGAGCAGCTGGAGAAGTATTTGGATCATAGGTGATCAAATGCTTCTCAAGCTGGCTAGACGGTATGATGAACCGTACTTTTAGCTTCACTATGGACACTAAATCTATGATTTAACAGTGCAAGCATTTGATCGTAGTATTCGGCATGTGGTTTGTTTCCGAGCAAGGTACAGAGCTCATTGCCTGTGGGTGTGAAGCGGTAATATAAAAGGCGGACACCTTTACTGTTTACGTTCAGTGACAAGTTTTTACCTTGGTAGGTGAGGACCAACGGTGTTTCGATACTAATTTCGCCAGATTCAAGTTCGGCACTGTGCAGCAGCCCTAATTCAATTAAGAGCAACAAGCTTGAATACGGCAGTTGAAAACTTCCCATATTTAGGCTGTTAGCGACGTCTCGCTTGCCGAAGCTAAATATGCCTCCTTGGGCTTTGTAACCAATCAGCAGTTTTCTGCTGTGATCCCCTCCAAAACTGCACGCTAAAGAGGCGGCTCTTTGCAGAGTTTGTGCTTCCTTTGGTGACATATCCTTGAGGGTTTTCAACGCTTTCATGGACGTTGAACCCGGATTGGTCACTTCACGCTTCATCACTTGAGCCCATAGCTTTTGCATCGCGCTGTTATGGATGTCTTGAGCCATCTCAAAAAATCGATGCAACCAATCTTGGTCTGGCTCTCCCGCTGTCTCATCTCGGCATGAACTGTGCGCTAATTTTAAAATCTGTTCTAAGTTTTTTTGTCGCTGTTCTTGGCGTCGTTGCTCTCGCAATTGGGCTCTTTCAAACGCAGATTTGGCTGGCGGTTCGGTTTGCAGTAAGGCGTCAAGACCGTGTATTTGGGCTATGGTTTTTACCTTACTAGCACTGTCTTTTATGTAGCCTTGTTTCTTTTCTTGTTGCGTATTTTTTTTTGTGTCTGACTGATGTTCGATGACAACAGGTTGCTTTGTCGGGTCTGCCATTCGTTTTCCTACCAAGAACTGCGCGGTTCGCACGTTTAAATTTACACCTTATCTGACCAAGCGACCAGACAGGAGTTCTCAGTTTTTGAACGAATAGGGCTATTCAAAATGATAATGAGTTGTTAAAATTGTTATCGTTATTTTGGAGGGGCTATGAAGTTCTCAGAAGCAGGTAAACTCAAAAAGCACCTGTCGATAGCGTTTCTTTTGGTTATTTATGTGGGCGTGTTAGCGTATTTATCTCGTTATATCGTGTAGCACAAAGCTAAAAAAGGCGCCAGTGTGACGCCTTAGGTGTAGCGAGGCTTATCGACGACTTAAATTACATATCGTCGTAGGCTTCTATTTCTGATCCCTCAATAACGTAAGCCGTTTCTGCCAGTTCGTGGTTTATCGTCTCGGTTTTCAACGTTCCAACCACATATATAACATCCCACAACTCTTGAACAGGCGCGCCTTTCGGAAACTTCACGTAAATGATCTGGTTTGGAGGCGGTGGTGGCACGTGAATACAAGCTCCAAAATATGGCACCAATAAAAATTCGGTGACGGTATCGGCATCACCTTCAAGTGGGATAACAAACCCCGGAATTTTAACTTGGCTTCCGTTCAGTTCTGGTCGAACGTTACCAATCTTGGACTGCTGGGCTGCGCCACCACTGTGATCAGATGCGGGCATGCCTATACTGTCGAACAATTTACGCTCTTTTTCTGGAACAAGGTCAATCCAGTCAAGCTTTAATGGTTCTTCGCTGGCCATAACAGGCGCTGTGAATGCGACGACCAGCAAGCAACTTGCGAGTATTTTTTTCCACATTTTATTAAATCCTTATTGTCATTCCGTCACTCAGTGACTGTCGGTAGGCGCGGAGTGCGGGAATGAAACCAATCACAATACCAGCGCATTGTACGAAACCTAATAGCATCCACTCATAAGTAGATAAGATGCTTAAGGTGAGATGTATTCCATAGTGCTGTTGGATGATCGGCTGCGCGATAGCAAGAATGGCATACAGCCCAGTAACGCCAGTAATAATACCAGCAGCAGTAAGCAAGTTGGCTTCACTAATTAAGAGTGAGAAAACATGACGAGGCCTTGCTCCCATGGCACGCAAAATCGCCATTTCACGGCGGCGTTCCTGTAGGCTAGTTAATAGACTGCTTAACATACCTAACAACCCTGCGATCACGACAAAACCAGATACTGCCATTAGGGCTTGCTCTGCAACCGACATCATTCCCCATAACTCATGCAACGCAACGCCGGGCATAATGGCGCTGAGCGGCTCTTTGGGGTAGGTGTTAATTTGTCTTTGCAGGGCGAAAGTTTGAATACGAGATTTCAAACCAACGAGCATAGCGGTAATTTGTTTGGGCTGAAAGTCTCTGTTTTTGAGATCTTGTGCCTTGGGTGTCGGGCCCAAACGCGCACCACTTTCCCATCCGACGTGAATGGCTTCGATGGCTTCCAATGATACATGGACAGTTTTGTCGACTGGTGTTCCTGTAGGTGCAAGGATACCGACAACTTTAAATGGCAGATTGTCATGACGGCTAAAGCCAACGTCGCTAATGCCGTGGGCAATGATGATTTCGCTACCGATATCATAACCAAGTTGTTTAGCGACATCAGAACCTAGCACGGTTTCAAATAAACCATTGAATTCTCTACCCTTGCCAAATGTTAGTGGTTGCTTACTTCCAAACTTGTAATGCTCAAAGTAACTGTGATTGGTTCCCATAACTCGGAAGCCTTTATGCGAGTCGCCAAGCGAGATTGGAATAGCCCAATCGACTGAACGATGATTGGCAAACTCTTGGTAGCTTTTCCAATCGATGTTGTTGGTCGCATTACCAATACGAAACACAGAATAGAGCAATAGGTTCACTTGCCCAGAGCGTCCACCAATAATGAGGTCTGTGCCTGAAATTGTATTGGCGAAGCTATCCTTGGCTTGAGTTCGGATACGCTCGACGCCCAAGAGGAGTACCACAGAAATCGCAACGGTCATGATGGTTAGAATTGCCGTCGCTTTGCGGTTCATCAAGCTTTTCCAGGCGAGCTTTACAACAGCACTCATGATATGGCTCCTAGGCTAGATACTTGATTAATGTCGGGTAGATTGAGCGTGCGATCGAATAAGGGTTCGAGTGTTGGGTCGTGGCTAACGAATACCAGTGTGGCATTGGCTTGATTCGCTTGCTCCATAAGGAGCTCAATAAATGCTTTACGATTGTCATAGTCTAAAGCTGAGGTTGGTTCGTCAGCGATCACTAACTCTGGATGTCCTATCAGAGCTCGAGCCGCAGCCACACGTTGTTGTTGACCAATACTCAATTCAGAGACAGGGCGTGTATGAAGCTCGTTTGGCAAGTGCAGTCGTTCTAGTAGGGCCTGAGCCTGTTCATTTAACGTTTGAGATGAGGCACCTAAATGGGCACGGTCACGTCGTATTTTACTGAACTGACATGGCAATAATACGTTTTCAAGTACGTTAAGGTACGGCAATAAATTGAACTGTTGAAAGATGTAGCCAATATGATTGGCGCGAAAGCGGTCTCTCTGACTGGCACTTAAACTAGCAAGGTCAGTATCGAGTACAGATAGAGAGCCTGAAGTTAATGTGTTAATCCCCGTCAACAAAGCGAGCAAGGTCGATTTACCGCAGCCACTTGGACCTTTGATAAACACATGCTCGCCTTGTGTAATGTGTAATTTGGGGATGCGGATGGTTGCGTTGGTTGAACCGGGCCAGAAAAATTGGGCATCCTCTAGCTCGACAACATTTGGTGTGGTTTCAGTCATATTAAATCACCAAAGCTGTGGCGTGTAAGTGGGTACTTACACGCCACTCGTGTTATTTGATTACGATTTGGGTGTTATCTTTGCTTAATTTAATTGCTGATTGCATGGTATCAGTGAATATATTGACGCTGATGGACTCTGTAGTTGGGAATTGGTTAAACCAATCGGTTTGGATTTGGCTAAGCTGATTAACTTGTTCGCAACTGAAGCGATATTGCACCGAAAATTCACCGTGACCGCCATGATCGTGCGCCTCATCATGATCGTCATGGTGGTCATGTTTATCATTATGATCATGATGTTCGTGCCCTTCATGATCGTGATGTGCATGGTCATCATGGTCGTGCTCACTATGATCATGTTCCTCATGAGTTTCGCTTAGGTTGTGGCTCACGTAAGCTTCTTCAATATTACAATCAGCTTGTGAGTTAATAGCGAACAATGCGTTGCTGTCTTCGAGTGTAGCGACGGCTTGTTTAAGCGCTTGCTCTTGTTGCGCGTTTTCTGGAGCATGCTCGAAACCCACAACATCAGCTCCAGGAGCTGTGATCTCTACTAACAGATCTTTGCCATCTTGGGCGATATTAAACTCGACGTGACCATGCACATGAGCACCATGCTGGCGGTATTCGTTTGCATTCGCTGCTGTCGATAAAGTGAGGCCAATAGCAAGGGCTAAAACGTGTTTTGATGACATTGTATTTTTCCTAATTTTACTGGCATTAACCAAAGGCGGTATTGCTCAGATTCGAGTTTCACTAAGTTATTGTTCCCTGACACACTAGGTGCGGGAATGAACTCAATAATTTTGAGTGTGGAATAGTTTGGAAATTAAGCAAAATAAGGAGGGGCACGAGCAGCGCCAAGAACTTCTTCGCCGTACACGAGATGCAAAAAAACATGATGATGCTGGGCGCGCGTAAAAGTCGGTGTAGAGAGGGTAGGTTGTACCTTTGCTATACCGTGCTGAACACCAGAAAATAATTGGCAATGATGATGGGTATGATGGTCGGGCGTCAGATCGACTTGATGGAGTACAACCGCAAAGTTCCAAGCGATCAGCAACGCAACACTGAAAAATAAAGCAGTGCGATACCAATATCTTAGTGGTTTTTGCTGGTGGTGGTACATCTGAGCTCCTCTTACCGACTGTTATAATATAACACCCATAATGAATAAAAGTTCACTCTTTTGTTGGCTAGCAGAAAAATTTAACTCCACACATACGTGCCGAAAAATATTGGTAATACTCTCTGTGGAAGTGTCGCACTTATAAAGAGCAGAGTTGTCACTGCCCATGCTTCTAATCAAATTCATATAGCTCCTTACAACAAGAACAAGGAGCCATTCAATGAAGCTAGATGTTCTGTTTAATAAGCTCAATGACTTTTGTTATCTCATCTTGCTCAAGTGCGCCCTCTTTGACAAACAGAACTTTGCCCGTTTTGTCTTGAACAATAATGGCCGAGCTTTCTTCTTTCAGGTCCCAAGTATTAGCAACTACGCCATTTTCATCAAGAACCATGGATGACCAAGGAAACTCTTTTTTGCTGTCTTGAGCTGAAGACTTCACGAACGAGCCTGTCCCCCAAATTGCATCATCTTGGTTGATGATAGTCGTGGTCTGGTAGCTTTCTTGTGGAAAATTTGCCGCTGTTATTGCCGACATTAAAGGGGCATTCATCTCTTTTGAACTGCTACGGCCTGCGATGGCTTGAATAACACGAACTTTGCCTTGCATATGTTGAGTTGCCCAGGGTTGGTATGCAACGCCTTCGCCTTGTAAAACAATCTCGCCGTAAGCGGCAACATTGACAGGAGGAACGCTTTTTCCTACTGACAAGTTGTGTGCAAAGGTCAAGCTTGGCGTTAAGGCCAGTAGTAGAGCTAGGAGAGTCTTAGTTTTCATATTGTTATATTCCGTACGAGGTTTGGAAGCTTCCAGTATATATCCAGATCTTAGAAATTTGTAGGACCGTTTATAACATTTATTTAACGTATGGGGTGGTGTAATCTTGCGTTATATTTAGAATTTGCTAAAATGAGTTCCGTCGCAAATTGCGCATTAAGATTGCAGAGGAAAAATAAGCAATCCGTGTTTTCTCAAAGGAATTGAGGTGAGTTATGCTACGTGAGTTTGCTGTATATCGACCATTACAAGTGGCCCGTTTTGTTAAAACGTTGTTCAAAGGTCAGTTTTTTATTGTCGGGGTTGGTTGTTTTCAGTTCGACAATGGCAAAGTGTTACTACCTGACGTCAACGATCATAAAAGGCTCACCATCTTTAAAGAAGTCAACCAAGTGATAGCATCATTATCGGCTTAGTTAGCTTGGTACCCACTTAGATTTAGAAAAGAGCGACCATATCGGTCGCTCTTTTTGTTGCTGGTTAGGTTTATCCTTGGAGGCTTAGTGGGAAGCAAACTCCCGTTCCTCCGATGCCACAGTAACCATCAGGGTTTTTCGCCAAATATTGCTGGTGGTAGGTTTCCGCAAAGTAATACGGACCTGCTGGTTGTATTTCGGTGGTGATGTTCGCGCGTTGCTCTTCTTGCAGTGCTTGTTGATACAAGAGTTTCGATTTCTCTGCGCTCTCGAGTTGCTCCGTCGAATAAGTGTAAATTGCAGAACGATATTGAGTACCTAAGTCGTTACCTTGACGCATTCCCTGAGTTGGGTCGTGTTTTTCCCAAAAAACAGCCAGTAGCTTTTCTAATGAGATGACGCGTTCATCGAAAACGACTCGTACGACTTCTGTATGACCCGTTTTACCTGTACAGACCTCTTCATAGGTGGGATTGGGTGTGTAACCCCCAGCGTAACCGACCGAAGTGGATACAACGCCGTCGAGTTGCCAAAATACGCGCTCAGCGCCCCAAAAACAGCCCATTCCGAGCAAAATCTGCTGTTGGTGTGACGTCAGAGGCGCCTTTAGGTTAGATTTATTTACAAAATGATGATCGTCAATCTGCATTGGTTGATCTCTACCTGGCAAGGCATCTTCTATACTGATCAATGTTTGTTTGTTGAGCATGGTATTTGTCCTTCAATACGTGTCTTAAATTTGCGAACTTTTTCATTTCGTCTGTATCTGATGCTGTGATGACATAGACCGCGTTAAACCTATTAATATTACAGACTTAGAATCTAATTGGCGTTATCATTATTTACGTTTACTTAACCTCATTCAGCCATAAAAGCATGATAAAAAAAGCTCTCCCCACCATTGTTGGCCTGTTTGCCTTTTCTCATGGTGCCTATGCCGATGTTTCTTTGACTTTGAAAGGCATTGATGGCGCTTTAGAAGAGAATGTCAGTGCGTATCTATCATCTATTCCAGAGAAGGATTACTCCACTTCTCTGCGTTTTCAAGCGAGATTAGATCAAAGTATCACTGAAGCGCTTAACGCGCTTGGGTATTATCATGCAAAAATTTCATACTCTATTCCTGAAGCGAATGATGAGTTAATTGTGCTCATCAAGCCGGGCTTGCCAGTGAAAGTGAAAGTCATGGATGTGGCCATCACCGGAGAGGCTAAAGACGATGAAGAGTTTGCAAAACTTATTGAGCGCTCTCCGCTCAAAGTTGGTCAAGTTTTGAATCAAGGCCAATACGACAGCCTTAAGTCAGGCATTCGTAACTTGGCGCTTCAGCGTGGTTACTTCAACGGTGAGTTTACGCTAAGTCGATTAGAGGTTATCCCTGATCTGAACGAAGCTAATGTCCGTTTGCACTACAGCAGTGGAATACGTTTCAATTTTGGCGACGTTTCTTTTATTGGCAACCACATCTGGGAAGACCGTGTCGCATCACTACAACCTTTTAAAGAAGGGGACCCATACAACGTTTCGAAGCTGGGCGAGTTTAACCAGAAGCTATCAAATACGGAGTGGTTTTCCTCAGTTTTTGTTGAGCCTGAATTGGATAGGCTTGATGATGGCCGAGACTTGCCAATTAAAGTGTCTTTATCTCCTGCTTCGAAGAATCAGATCGAGACGGGTATTGGTTACTCAACGGATGTCGGCGTTCGAGGAACGTTGAAGTGGAAGAAACCTTGGGTGAGCTCCCGAGGACACAGTTTCAACACCGCTTTATCCCTATCTAAGCCAGAGCAAACCGTGACTGCTTCTTACAAAATTCCTTTAGAAGATGTCGCTAACGATTATTATCAAGTTCAATATGGGCTTAAAAACCTAGACAACCGTGACACGCAGAGTATCGAGTCTAACCTTGCAGTGGAGCGTCATTGGTTAGCAGACGGTGGTTGGCATAATACCGTTTATGTTCGTCATTTGTACGAGAGCTTTACGCAAGGTTTACAAGATGATGAATTCAACTTCGTACTTCCAGGTGCGACATTTTCTCGGACTAGGGTTCGAGGGGGCAATATGCCAATGTGGGGAGACAAGCAAAGCATCACTATTGAGTATGGTGATACCGCTATGCTTTCTGAAACTAGAGTGCTCCGCTTAATTGGCTCGACTTCTTGGATTCGTGGTATTGGAGAGAATCATCGTGGTTTGTTCCGCTTAGAAGGTGGTGCGAATATTACCGATGAACTTGAAAAACTATCACCGTCGCTGCGTTTCTTCGCTGGTGGTGACAATAATATTCGTGGTTACGGCTATGAATCTATTTCACCTGTGGATGAGAGTGGCGCCCTGACGGGGGGTAAATACATTGTTAGCAGTACATTAGAATACCAATATCGTGTTTATGGAAACTGGTGGGCTGCAACGTTTTACGATATTGGTGATGCGTTTAATGAAACACCAGATTGGAAATCAGGTGCTGGTGTTGGTATCCGCTGGGCGTCTCCGGTGGGCCCTGTTAGTTTTGATTTTGCATGGGGGTTGGATGCAAAACCAGAACGAGAGTTTCGTATCCACTTCTCATTGGGGCCTGAGCTATGATCAAAATGATGTTTAAGTGGACCAAATGGCTGTCGCTCAGTTTGATTGGTCTATTGCTGTTGCTCATCATTATTGTCGCGACAGTTTTATTTACCCACCCAGGCCTCAAATTTGCCTTGTGGGGAGCCGAAAAAGCACTACCACAATTGCAGATTGAAAAAGTGCAGGGTTCATTGTTTCCTCGCTTCGAACTGCATAACGTCAGTTTTGTCGATGAGTCTTTGAATATCGACGCCAAAGTCGAGCGTTTAGCATTGGCAGTGAACTTCCGCTGTTTCTTTGACCCTAAGGTCTGTGTCGATGAGTTAAGACTGCAGGGGCTTGACTTTAAGATGCCAGAGCTACCGCCAGCAAGCGAGGAGCAAGAGGAAACACCACCACTGCGTTCTATCAGTACGCCAGTGCCAATTTTTGTTAATAAAGTCAGCTTTAATGACATCAATGTCAATGTGCTGGGCAATCAAATTGATTGGCAAACATTCTCGACCGCTTTGTCGATGCAGGGTGATCGTTTGGTGATCGCACCTACCGCGTTGAAAGACATTAATGTGGCTTTAGCACCAAGTGAGGCTGAACCTGAAGCGGCTGCCGAGGAGCCGAAAGAAACTGACGTTACGCCGCAAGATATTGTGTTACCCGAAGTATGGATTCCACTGACGGTTGAAGCGCGTCGTCTTGATATTCACAATTTCAAACTGGCGGGTGAAACGCCAGTGATCGTCAATCATCTTGGTTTGGTTGCAAGAGCAGGCGGTGAACGTGTTGATGTCAAAACGTTAGAGCTCGACATGCCAGAAGTGGAAGGCAAGTTGAGCACACAAGTGACGCTTTCTTCTGATTACCCTATCAAAGCGCAATTGGACGCGTTAGTGAAGCAAGCGGATGCGAAGGGACAAAAACTGTCGCTTTCGGTCTCGGGTTCGGTTGGTGATTTGTCACTAAATGCTACGCTTTCTGAGCTTGTACAAGCGGAGATCAAAGGTGATATTCAACCGCTTAAAACGCAGTTACCGTTTGATGTCGCGATTAAAAATGTACAGGCGCAATGGCCGCTATTTGGACAAAGCGATTACCAGGTTTCTGTACCAAGCTTGGCGGCAAAAGGCTCACTTGATGGCTACGAAGTCGCATTAGAAACCAAAGCTTCGGGCAAAGATATTCCCGCCGTTGATGTCGCACTAAACGGCAAAGGTACGTTAGAGCAAATTGACCTCGAAAGCCTTGTAGTGAAAACCTTAGGGGGCGAACTCTCTGGGAAAGTCATGGCCAATTGGGCCGCGCCAATCAACTGGCAAGCTGACTTAAACCTGAAGAACATTCAACCAGGATTGCAGTGGAAAGAAGCCGAAGGGGATATCAGCGGTAATCTTTCGACTTCGGGGTCGTTAACAGAACAAGGCGGTTGGCAAGTCAGTTTGCCTAAGTTAGACATTGACGGCATTTTGCGAGGGTATCCGCTGAATGTTGAAGGGCAACTTGAAGCGTCTGATAAGAACGGCAAAGGCGAAGACATCCAACTTACCACTCAGGGTTTAGCGCTTTCTCATGGCCCGAACCAACTGAGTGCAAAGGGTAAGATCGATAAGCAAATTCTGATGGATGTTGAGGTTAACTTCCCTGATTTTGCAAAAAGTGTTCCGGACCTTGCAGGTAAAATGCAAGGTAAAGTCGCACTACGTGGTAGCTTGAAAGAACCAGACATCAATCTTGATCTCGCTTTAAATCAGATAAACTGGCAGCAACAGGCGAACGTAGAAACGATCACCTTAAAGGGTGATGTGAAGCCTCTGCCAGCACCAAAAGCGAACATAAGCCTAATTGCGAACAACATTACCTATGACGACATAAAAGTTGATAGTGCTGACCTTGAAGTCTCTGGGGATGAAAAACTGCATCAACTGACACTCGATGTAGTGTCTGACCTGGTGTCGACCAGTTTAGAAATTGAAGGGACATTCCAGCAGAAACCAGAAATGATTTGGGATGGGGCGCTGCGCCGCTTGACGCTGAGCTCGCAACAAGGCCCGTGGGCGTTGCAAAAATCGACCGCGGTGAAGGTCAATATCGACAAACAGATCGCGAACGTTCAAGCGCATTGTTGGTTGCAAGCGGAGTCGAGCGTATGTCTAACCGAAGACATTAGTGTCGGTAAGAGTGGCCAGGCGAAGTTAGCCATCAATGATTTTGATTTTGACCAAATCAAACAATTCCTGCCGCCAGAAACCAAGCTGCAAGGCTCGGTTAATGCACAGGCTTTTGCTAAATGGGCACCAGAGAAAAAGCCTGAAGTAACCTTAAGTGTCAATATGCCAAAAGGCCAAGTTGAACAAGCGCTTGAACAGCCAATTAAAGTCGGTTGGGAAAGCTTCAACTTTAAAGCAGCATTAGCGAAAGACAAGCTTGATGCCGAGTGGCTATTTGATGTGAAAGATAACGGCGACTTGTCTGGTAAGGTTTCTTTACTGAATGTCTCGACTGAAAAGCCCACTATTGATGGTAAGGTTTCACTCTCTACGTTCCACTTGGATTTCTTGGCACCGTTGATTGGTGAGTACAGCTTGTTTAAAGCAAACATGAATACTGACCTAGCGATATCAGGTGACGTCATGCATCCGAAGGTTAATGGTCAGTTCTTGATTGACCAAATGAAGCTACAGGGTGAAGTCACACCGATAGATATAAACTCAGGGCAGGTCGTCATCAACTTTAAAGGCCATCAAGCGGACTTGGATGCCGGAATTTTAACCCCGGATGGTGAGTTGAACGTTACCGGTGATGCCAACTGGCAGGACTTACAGAACTGGCGCACTAAAGCGCGTGTATTTGCTAAAGAGCTCAATGTTGATTTGCCTCCAATGGTAAAAATCAAAGTTGAGCCTGACATGACAATAGATGTGACTCCTCAGCTTGCGAAAATTGAGGGTGATATTAATTTGCCATGGGGCAGAATTGTCGTCGAAGAGCTTCCACCAAGTGCGGTAGGTGTATCGAGTGATACCGTTATTCTCGATAAAAACTTGCAGCCAGTGGACGATGTCGCTGCGATGCCGTTTGATGTGGAAACGAACATCAACATTAAAATTGGTGATGACTTCCAACTTGCCGCTTTTGGTTTAAAAGGTGGGTTGAAAGGGAACCTAAACGTGACACAAAAAGACAAAGGTCCTTTCATCGTTGGTGAAGTGAATGTTGTCGACGGTTCTTATCGTTCGTTTGGTCAGGACTTATTGATTAAAGAAGGTAAGATTCTGATGAATGGTCCACCAGATCAACCTTACTTGTCTATCAAAGCGATTCGTAATCCAGACAATACCCAAGATGATGTCATTGCGGGGGTACAAGTGTCGGGCCCAGCATCTGATCCGAGTATAGAAATTTTCTCAGAGCCCGCGATGAACCAAGCCAATGCACTTTCTTATCTACTTCGTGGTCAAGATATTGATGGTGAAGCCGGTGGTAATGCAATGACGACTACCTTAATTGGTTTAAGCTTGGCGAAGAGTGGGCGTGTGGTTGGTGAAATCGGTGAAGCCTTTGGCGTACAGGATTTACAGCTGGACACTGCTGGGTCGGGCGATGACTCGCAAGTGACGGTGAGTGGTTATATTCTGCCAGGTTTGCAGGTGAAATATGGTGTCGGCATCTTTAACTCCCTAGGTGAGTTCACTGTGCGTTACCGATTGATGCAAGACTTGTATTTAGAAGCGGTATCTGGTGTAGATAGCGCCGTTGACCTACTCTATCAGTTTGAGTTCGATTAAAGTGCTTTAATCTAAGCATACACAGTCATGACTAAGGAGTGGTTATGCAGCATTTGATTTTTGTCTACGGCACGTTACGCAAGGGAGAGTACAACCATCAGTATTTGCGCTCGGCGCAGTTTCTTGGTTTACATGAAACGGATGCTCAATTTGCAATGTATGACTTAGGCCCTTATCCAGCGTTGTCTGATGGGCAACGCTCGATTCAAGGTGAAGTGTATCTGATTGATGATGAAACCTTATCCGAGCTAGATAGGTTAGAAGATGTGCCAGTGGAATATCGCCGAGAGAGCATCGTTACGCCGTTTGGCCAAGCTTGGATCTACTTATATCAAGATACTGAGCAATTAACCGAAGAAATCGCTTCCGGAGATTGGTGTCAAAAGGTGTGAGCTATACTGACATTATCAATAGCAACGAGCTAAACACTAAGGAGTCACGATGAAAACATTCGTAATTGGATCAATGGCGTTGCTTCTTGCTGCATGCGCACAAACAACACTACCGACTTCGAATAATGTGACCGATTGGCAAGTGTTTGGTAAGCAGTCAGCTTTAGATGGATTACGGGAGTTATCTGAGGAGCGAATTGCGAAGCTGGATGATGTTAACCATGCGACGCCAGAACTGATAATGGCTTATCAAGCGGGTTACCAGCAAGGCAAGCAAGAGTATTGCGAGCAAAGTGCTTATATGCTCGGTGTTATCGGGCGGCCGTATTTTGGCATTTGTGATGATGTTGACCCCTTCTTTCAACATGACTACGACGCTGGACGAATGTCTTCAGCAGGCGCACCTATCTAGTTGACACAGGTAAGATGAAAGCAAAAGAGCTGCCCTAGAGCAGCTCTTTTTAATTTTGTATCAGCAGTGATGCTTATTTTTTCTGAGCTCGCTCGTAAGATTCTAGGATTTCAGCTTTGGCGGCAGCAACATCTGCCCAACCATCCACTTTCACCCATTTGCCTGCTTCAAGCTCTTTGTAACGCTCAAAGAATTGCGTGATCTGCGCTTTCAGTAGTTCTGGGATATCGTCCACATCTTGGATGTGCTCGTACTCTTTCGAGATTTTTGAGTGGGGAACCGCAAACACTTTTGCATCTTCACCCGATTCATCTGTCATCTTCAAAACGCCAACAGGACGGCAGCGAATGACTGAACCTGGCATGAGTGGGTATGGTGTTGGTACCAATACGTCGACTGGGTCGCCATCAAGAGACAGGGTATTGTTCACGTAGCCATAGTTGCATGGGTAGAACATTGGTGCAGACATGAAACGGTCGACAAATACAGCACCAGAGTCTTTATCTACTTCGTACTTGATTGGATCTGCATTTGCAGGAATTTCGATAACGACATAGATATCTTCAGGCAGCGACTTGCCTGCTGGTACATGGTTTAAGCTCATTAGAATATTCCTTTTCATTAACGATGAGTCACACAAAAGCGGCTTCATCTGATGATAAATTCGCGTTTCACTTTAGCGACAAAAACGCGGCAGGTAAACACCTGCCGCGTTGGACAAAGGTCTGAAATTATTCTTCGTCGCGGTGCAGTTCAAGGAACTCTTCAACTTTGCGAACCATGTTCTTCGAACCCACAAAGAAAGGTACACGCTGGTGCAACTCAGTAGGCTTGATGTCCATAATGCGATTCACGCCGTCCGATGCAATGCCGCCAGCTTGCTCAATGAGGAATGCCATAGGGTTACATTCGTAAAGCAGGCGTAGCTTGCCTTGTGGGTGGCTTTGTGTGCTTGGGTAAAGGTAGATACCGCCTTTCAGTAGGTTGCGGTGGAAATCAGCAACCAGCGAGCCAATGTAGCGAGAAGTGTATGGGCGACCGTCTTCTGGCACGTTTTCTTGGCAGTACTTGATGTACTTCTTCACCCCTTGAGGGAAACGAATGTAATTACCTTCGTTGATGGAGTAGATCTTACCATCATCAGGAATCATCATGTTTTCATGAGAAAGACAGAAGCTGCCGATAGATGGGTCGTAAGTAAAGCCGTTTACGCCGTTACCTGTTGTGTATACCAACATGGTGGAGGAGCCGTAAATTACGTAGCCCGCAGCCACTTGTTTGTGACCAGGTTGTAGGAAGTCTTCTTCAGTTGGTGGAGTACCGATTGGAGAAACACGACGGTAAATCGAGAAGATAGTACCAACAGAGACGTTCACATCGATGTTAGAAGAACCATCAAGTGGGTCCATCAGTACTACATATTTGGCGTTTTGGTTGAGTTCTTTATTGAACGCAACTGCTTCGTCTTCTTCTTCACTGGCAACGCCACATACTTGATCACGAGCTTCAAGCGCGGCTTTGAACTTATCGTTCGCGTAAACATCGAGCTTTTGCTGATCTTCACCTTGGACATTTTCCGTACCTACAGCACCAGTGATATCACCGAGACCCGCTGCGTTGATTTCGCGGTTAACGATTTTTGCAGCTAAACGAATGGAGGCTAAAAGGGATGATAGATCACCGCTAGCGTGGGGGAAATCCGCTTGTTTTTCGACAATGAACTCGCCTAGGGTGCGCAGTCCTGACATGGTTAATCCTTACATTTTCATTTCATTGGGGGTAGTGCGCAAGTGAGCATCTCTTTATGGATGTTAAACGATTGCGCTGAATGTAAGTTTAAGTCGCAGATCTTTTTAATGGTAATGAAGTAACTGTTTGAGATCTCAATTTATTTGTAGACTTGTTTGAGGGATTCATCAGTAAGCAAGAGGTTGTACAGTCTGTGTTCAACCTTGTCATATTTGTGAAAGGGACTGCAAGAAGAAGGCTAAAGTCACTCGCTTTTCAGGCGGTAATCGCGATAATGAAAGCATTAAAAAACGCATTACAAGGTTTAGTTTATGCACATTCATATCTTGGGTATCTGTGGCACATTTATGGGCGGCGCAGCGATTCTAGCGCGCCAATTAGGACATAAAGTCACTGGTTCTGATGCCAACGTTTATCCGCCAATGAGCACACTGCTTGAGTCTCAAGGTATTGAAATTATTGAAGGCTTTGACCCGTCTCAACTCGACCCTCAACCAGATCTTGTGGTGATTGGTAATGCGATGAGCCGTGGCAACCCTTGTGTCGAGCATGTGCTCAACACTAACATGCGCTACACCTCTGGTCCGCAGTGGCTCAACGAGTTTTTGCTGCATGATCGGTGGGTATTGGCGGTATCGGGTACACATGGGAAAACGACCACGTCGAGCATGCTTGCCTGGATACTTGAAGATTGTGGTTATCAACCGGGTTTCTTAGTCGGTGGGGTACTCGGTAACTTCGGAGTGTCTGCTCGTTTGGGTGAAAGCATGTTTTTTGTCGTTGAAGCGGACGAATATGACAGTGCTTTTTTCGATAAGCGTTCTAAGTTTGTGCATTACCATCCTCGCACTTTAATCATGAATAACCTTGAGTTCGATCATGCTGATATCTTCGATGATCTAGAGGCGATCAAGCGCCAATTCCATCATTTAGTGCGAACGGTTCCCGGCAATGGCTTAATCTTAGCGCCGAGAAAAGATCAGGCGTTAGCGGATGTATTAGAGCGTGGCTGCTGGACTGAAAAACAGTTCTCTGGTGAGAATGGTGACTGGCAAGCGCACAAATTAGTGCTTGATGGCTCAAAATTTGACGTTGCGTTGCAAGGCGAGAAGGTTGGTACCGTCGAATGGAATTTGGTGGGTGACCACAATGTGGATAATGCGCTGATGGCAATCGCTGCTGCACGACATGTTGGAGTCACTCCGGATCTTGCTTGCCAAGCATTAGGGCGTTTCATCAATACCAAGCGCCGTTTAGAGCTGAAAGGTGAAGAACAAGGTGTGACGGTTTACGATGATTTTGCGCATCACCCAACGGCAATTGAACTTACTGTCGGTGGTTTGCGTAACAAGGTAGGTGAAAAACGCATTCTAGCTGTGTTAGAGCCGCGTTCTGCCACCATGAAGCGTGGCGTACACAAAAACACACTTGCAGAGTCACTACACAGTGCAGATGAAGTCTTCTTGTTCCAGCCAGATAATATCGAGTGGTCTGTGCAAGACATTGCCGACCAATGCACACAGCCAGCGTTTGTCGATGCGGATATAGATAACTTTGTAGCCAAGATCGTCGAACGTGCGCGACCAGGTGACCAAATTCTAGTCATGAGCAACGGTGGCTTTGGTGGTATTCACGGAAAACTTCTTGAGCAGTTAAAACAAAAAGCCTGATTGATATGCAAAACAAAACACAACCCTCTCATAAAAAAGCCATCACGTTGGCATTAACGGGTGCTTCTGGTGCTCCCTACGGCCTTCGTCTTTTAGAATGCTTGGTTGCGGCGGATTATCATGTCTACGTTCTGATTTCTTCGGCGGCTCGTGTTGTGATGGCAACCGAGCATAATCTTAAGCTACCAAGTGGCCCAGAAGCGGCGCAGCAAGCATTGGTAGAGCACCTGAACTGCAATCGAAATAACATCACCGTTTGCGGTAAAGATGACTGGTTCTCACCGGTTGCGTCTGGTTCTGCTGCACCAAAGCAAATGGTGGTTTGCCCATGTTCTGCGGGAAGCGTTGCAGCGATTGCGCATGGTATGTCAGATAACTTGATCGAGCGGGCCGCTGATGTGGTAATGAAAGAGCGCGGGCAGCTGTTGCTCGTGGTTCGCGAAACACCATTTTCAACGCTACATCTGGAGAACATGCACAAACTGTCGCAAATGGGCGTCACCATCATGCCAGCAGCTCCAGGCTTCTATCATCAGCCAAAGAGTATTGAAGACTTAGTGGATTTTATGGTGGCGAGAATTCTTGACCACTTAGGTATTGAGCAAGGTTTGGTGCCTCGTTGGGGTTATGACCAGCGCTCGTGAGCTGATTGTGTAACCACTCAAATACCTTTACAATCCATCCAACTCATCGGGGAGCAAACCCATTTAGCATTGAGTCAATCAATGCATTGGGGCGCTGAGACCTAAGTGTTTAACTAGGGACCCGTATTACCTGAACCAGATAATGCTGGCGTAGGAATTGAGTCTGGATATTGGAAGTCCTTAATAGCCGCCTCAAACCCTGTGCCGCTCAACTTATTTCTCTGAAATACTCATGGAGAGCGAGCAGTGAAACCCACTCTAAATCTGATTGCCCTAGCTGCAATCACCTCTACTTCAGCGTTTGCCGCTGAAAACACATTAACCATCTATACCTACGACTCTTTTGCCGCAGATTGGGGGCCGGGTCCTAAAATCGAGCAAGCTTTTGAAGCAAAATGTGGCTGTGACGTTAACTTCGTAGCGTTGGACGATGGTGTGTCGATTCTGAATCGTCTTCGTCTTGAAGGCGGTAATAGCAAAGCGGACATCGTATTAGGTTTGGATAACAATCTGATGGCAGAAGCGAAGAAAACCGATCTGCTTGCCGAGCACAATGTGGATACGGCTAACACAGTGTTACCAAACGGTTGGAGTGACACGACGTTTGTACCGTACGATTACGGCTACTTCGCGTTTGTGTACAACAAAGAGAAACTGGCTAATCCGCCGAAAAGCATGAAAGAGCTGGTGGAAACGCGCGACGATCTGAAAGTGATTTACCAAGATCCGCGGACTTCAACGCCGGGCCAAGGCTTAATGCTATGGATGAAATCTATTTATGGCGACGATGTGACGCAAGCGTGGCAGAAGCTAGCGAGCAAAACCGTAACGGTCACGAAAGGTTGGTCTGAGGCGTATTCTATGTTCCTCAATGGTGAGTCCGATTTAGTGCTTTCTTACACCACTTCACCTGCGTACCACTTAATTGCGGAAAACGATTCGAAGTTTGCTACGGCGAATTTTGCTGAAGGCCACTACATGCAAGTTGAAGTAGCCGCCAAAGTGAAAGGGGCAAAAAATTCAGAACTTGCTGATCAATTTATGAGTTTCATTTTAAGTGATGAGTTCCAATCGGCGATGCCAACGGGTAACTGGATGTACCCAGTCACTGACGTTGAGTTACCTAAAGGTTTTGAAACTTTGAGTGTTCCAAGCAAGTCGTTGAGCTTTAGTGCTGATGAAGTGGCAAAAATGCGTAAGTCTTGGATTCGCGAATGGCAAAGCGCATTGACGTTTTAGCTGACGTTTCCATCCTCATCTGAATGAGATAGGTTTTACCTTTGAATTCTGTTCCAAAAATAGGTTTAGGGGTCGCGATGATCATCGCGACCTTTGTTATTTCTGCCCTAGGTGCTTTGATTGTTCAAGCCCCTTCACTTGATGTGTCTGTGGTATGGGGCGACCCGTACTATCAACATGTCACCAAGTTCAGTTTCTACCAAGCGTTTCTTTCCACATTGCTCAGTGTTGGCTTTGCCATTCCAGTAGCGCACGCACTTTCGCGTCGCCAATTTATTGGTAAATCATTACTGCTTAAGCTGTTTGCATCGACACTGGTTTTGCCGGTTTTGGTTGGTGTTTTTGGGCTGTTAGCGATTTATGGCAACAGTGGTTTGTTGGCGCAGTGGTTGCAAAGTTTCGACACTAAACTGCCATTCTCTATTTACGGTTTGAACGGCATTTTACTCGCCCATGTGTTCTTTAATTTACCTTACGCGGCACGATTGCTTCTGCAAGCCTTGGAGTCTATTCCTGCCGAGCAGCATAAGCTTTGCGCGCATCTTGGGATGAGCCATTGGGATAAGTTTCGCTGGGTAGAATGGCCGCGTTTAAGGCAGCAGCTTCACCACGTTTGTGGGTTGGTGTTTATGTTGTGCTTTACCAGTTTTGCCACTGTAATGGCGTTGGGGGGCGGGCCAAAATCCACCACCATTGAATTGGCCATTTACCAAGCGATTAAGTTTGATTTTGATTTACAAGCTGGGGCGTTATTGGCGCTGTGGCAGATGCTGTTATGTGGACTGCTTGCTATTGGAGTGCAGAAGTTAACAAGGCCTGTTTCTATCAGTGCTGGAAGCACATCGGTACAGCAATATTTAACGAAGGATCATGGGTGGTCAAAAGCTTGGGATAGCTTTTGGATCATAGGTGCCTTTTTACTGGTAATACCGCCGTTATTGATGGTGTTACTGAGTGGCATCAACCAACAAGTTTGGACAGTATTAACCGATGAGCGTTTTTGGTCTGCGCTATTGAACTCCCTCAAAGTCGCCTGTGTCGCTAGCGCGCTTGCGGTCGCTGCAGGGGTGTCCATACTATTGACCAGTCGCCGTTGGCGGTTGCAGTACAAAAACACGCGAGCCGATCAGATTGAGTTAATCGGCACCGTTATTTTGGTGACTCCAGGTCTGGTGATCAGCACCGGTTTATTCTTACTACTGCGCGCATTTACCGATGTTTTTAGCTTGGCATTTTTTGTCGTGATTTTGGTGAACGGTTTGATGGCTTTGCCTTACGTGATCAAAACGCTAGCGCAGCCAATGCTGCACATTGAACAACAGTATCAGTATGTATGTGCCAGCTTAGGCATGCGTGGCTGGCAACGGTTTAAAGTGGTGGAGTGGCAGGCGCTACGCAAGCCGTTTGCACATGCGTTTGCGATCAGCTTTATGTTTGCGATTGGCGATTTAAGTGCTATTGCGTTGTTTGGCGGACAAGAGTTCCGCACTTTACCTCTGTATTTATTCCAGCTGCTTGGCAGCTATCAGATGGACGCGGCTGCGGTGGTATCGGTGACCCTATTGTTGTTGAGTGTGGGCTGTTTTGCCTTGATTGAGAAAGTATTGAAAACGAAGGAGAGAGCGTAATGTTAGTGTTGGATGATGTGCAGTACACCTACCAACGTGAACTGTTTCGTTTTGACTTAACGATTGAGCAAGGACAGATTGTGTCGCTGATGGGACCAAGTGGGGCAGGGAAGTCAACCTTGCTGGCGTTGGTGGCAGGATTCATCCATCCTGACCGTGGTGATATTTGTGTTGATGGTGAGTCCATTGTGCGTAAAGAGCCTTATCTGCGTCCGTTCTCTATGTTGTTCCAAGAGCACAATTTGTTTGCTCACTTATCGGTGCGTGACAACATCGGTTTGGGCTTACACCCAGGGCTAAAGCTTACGGTGGACCAAAATCGTCAGATTGAACAAGCCGCGCAGCAAGTTGGTGTTGCAGAGTACCTCGACCGTTTGCCAGAGCATCTTTCTGGTGGCCAGCGTCAACGTGTTGCCTTAGCGCGTTGTTTTGTTCAGCCTCATCCCATGTGGCTATTGGATGAGCCGTTCTCGGCGCTTGATCCGGTGTTGCGTGAAGAGATGCTGAGCTTGGTAAAAAAACTCGCAGCAGAGCGGGGAATAACTGTATTGATGGTCACGCACCATTTAAGCGATGCCAAAGCGATTGCCAGCCACTTTGTGTTTGTGGCAGATGGTAAAGTGGAAGCCGCGGGTGATATGTCTGCATTGAGTGAACAGCATGCTAGTGAGAAGCTTGCGGCATTTATCCGAGCAGCATGCTAGTGCCTGATAGTTGCTAGGTTATGCTTCTCCGCAACACAAACCATGCCGAGGGCCAAATTCAAATTGAGATCTTAAGCTCATGATATGGTCAATCATTGCTTGTACACGCCGTGGGCGGTTTGCTCCAGGACGATAGACTAAATAAATAGGCATTGGTACCGTGTGCCATTGCGGTAACACTCTGACTAAGGTGCCACTTTCTAGCTCTTGCGTCATGTTCTGCACAGGTAAGTTAGCGATGCCTAGTCCTTTAAGTGCGCCTTTTAATATTGCTTCTACAGTTGTACTTGAGAAGTTACTGGTTATTGAAACATTGACGGTATTATCGTGTGAGATCAGCGTCCAAGGCCCTATTTCTGAAACATATTGATACCTCAAACAGTTGTGTTTTGTCAGATCTTCTGGCGTTTCAGGTACACCGAACTCAGCTAAATACTCAGGGCTAGCAGCCAGGACTCGAGTGGTATAGCCTAATTTTTTTGCGATCAATCGATCATCAACTATCTGACCGACTCGAATTGCCATATCAAAGCCGTGTGAAAACAGATCAACAAAATCGTTCGATGCTTCTAACGCAATTTGTACTTTTGGCCATTGTTTTAAAAATGGCAAAAAGATGTGTTCCGCCATATACGCATCCAACGCTGGTGGCGCGGAAATACGCAGCCGGCCTTGGATCTGTTGTTCCATCTCCTGTACGTCATGGCCAATTGAGTGGAATTCCTCAACTAAGCTTGCAGCACGCTCTAAAACCATTTGGCCAGCTTCGGTGATCACTAACTTTCGGGTTGTGCGCTCTAGGAGTTTGGCTTCAAAGTGTTGTTCGAGTTTGGTTATGGCTTTACTAACAGTAGATTTTGGTAGGTTTAACTCCAGCGCGCACTTGGTTAAGCTCAGTAGTCGACAGCTTGTGACAAAGATAGAAAGCGTTCTAAAGTCAATTGTTTCTAAATTGCGAACAATCACTTTCAATTATCCATATTGTTTCAATATTAATCTGATTATAGTCTGGCACCTCATCCTTAGCCATCAAGTTACTGTCATTTGAGGTAAACAACATGTCCAACTCTGTAGACTTATTTTCTCCTATCGAACTCGGTCAATTAGCATTAGATAACCGTGCCATTATGGCGCCTTTAACGCGAGCTCGTGCTGGCGCAGACCATATTCCTAATGACCTTATGGTTGAATACTACGCTCAACGTGCGAGTGCCGGACTTATCATTGCTGAATGCACCATGGTGATGGAAGGTACGTCTGCTTTCATGGCAGAGCCGGGTATTTACAACGAAGAGCAAATCGCAGCTTGGAAAAAGGTAACGGATGCGGTTCATGAGAGAGGCGGTAAGATTGTACTGCAAATTTGGCATGCGGGACGAGCTTGTCATCCTGATCTGAATGAAGGAAAAACACCTGTAGCGGCGAGCGCATTGGCCATTCGTGATGAATTAGTCCATACCCCTTCGGGTAAGCAAGCATATACGGTACCACGAGCACTCGAAGTGGATGAGATAGCTTCCATTGTTGCGGCGTTTAAACAAGGTGCAGAAAACGCCAAGAAAGCAGGCTTTGATGGGGTCGAAATACATGGCGCCAATGGTTATCTTATTGATAACTTCCTTCGTGACGGTTCAAATTTACGTACCGATGAATACGGTGGTTCGGTTGAAAATCGTGCTCGATTTTTACTTGAGATAGTGAAAGAAGTCGTTGAGGTGTGGGGACCTGGAAGAGTCGGTCTGCGCACATCTCCGCTAAATGGATTTAATGACATGAAAGACAGTGATCCAGTTGGCTTGGTGCGTTACTTAGCAGAGCAACTTAATTCTTTCGATCTTGCTTATTGGCACGTGATGCGTGCGGATCTGAAAGGCGTACAAAAAGCAGATGTTCTCAAGCCAGCACGCGAAAACTATAAAGGTCACTTAATGGCGAACGTGGGCTACAGTGCACAAGAAGCGGCAACAGCAATTGCAGAAAACAAAGTTGATGTGGTCGCATTTGGCGTTCCCTTTATCGCAAACCCAGATTTAGTCGAGCGATTTAAGAAAAATGCACCTCTTAATGAGGCGAAACCAGAACACTTTTATTTGGGTGGAGCAGAAGGTTATACCGATTACCCAGTGATGGCATAACCCTTACTTGTTTAATATAAAAAGGACGCTAATGTTAGCGTCCTTTTTCGTTTCTGTATTTACTTAGCCTTGCGGTTTTACGACCATCACATTGATTGGAGAATATTCCACAACCTTACTCGCGACAGAGCCAAGCATTACTTTATTGATTTTAGAGCGCTTGTGGCTTGGCATAATGATGAGATCAGCGCCTAAACGTTCTGCATAATCAAGAATGGTCGCGTAGGCCTTGCCTTCAGCAACATGCACTTGGTAAACCACATCTTCAGCAATATGCTCATTAGCGAAAGCTTTTAGTTGCTGCTTCACGTCTTGCTTCATTTTGGCTGCAGCATCTTTCGGAAAGTATGTGGCAACCATCGACATGTGAATACCAGGTAGTACCGTCAGAAGATGGATTTGAGCATTTGCTTGCTTTGCCTGCCAAACCGCTAGTTCAACTGCTCGGTCTGAAAAGCCTTGGTCATTTAGATCAACCGGAACAAGAATTTGTTTGTACATTCAATGTCTCTCATTAAGGCCCCTTTATCCTCGGGGCCAAATCGGTTATGCGCTCAATTGTTCCTTACGAGCACGACGTTTTTGGTTCATGGCAAGCACCAGCAAAATCATTAAGCATGGTACAAACACCCACTCTTTCATCGGACGGTCTGCATCCTGGATAACCCACTTGATTTCCCAATCAAAGTCGATACCTGCGGACTCTGCTGGACTACCAAATTCAACCATATCGACAATCATTTTGTTGTCACTTTCGGTCAGCATCAGACCCATAGATGAAATACGTGCGTCTGCTGTTGTCGCACTGTCTTCGAATGGAAGACGAACCGTTTTCTCAATGTAGTCGCCCTCAAGGTTTTCACCGGCAACACGTAACTCCAATGATTCTCCTACATTTAGTGTTTCCGTGATTTGAGCTACCTCAACGCCAGGAGAAAGAACTTTCGCTGGGTACAGCATGTCCCACCAAAAACCTGGACGGAAAAACGAAAACGTCAGTACTAATAATAGGACTGTTTCCCACCACTTGTTACGCGTGAACCACCACCCTTGAGTTGCCGCAGAGAAAATCAGCATTGCAATGATCGATGAGATGACCGTGAGTGCCAAATGCCACCAAGAGTCGATCCCCATTAACAATAGCTGGGTATTGAACACAAACATGAACGGCAAAATAGCGGTTCGAATATCGTAAGTAAAACCTTGGATACCGGTACGAATTGGATCTGATTTCGCAATTGCGGCTGCTGCAAAAGCCGCAAGACCTACAGGTGGGGTATCGTCGGCCAAAATACCAAAGTAGAAAACGAACAAGTGCACCGCTATCAACGGAATAATCAAGCCATGCGCTGCGCCGAGCGTAACAATGACCGGCGCCATTAGCGTAGAGACCACGATGTAGTTCGCCGTTGTTGGCAGACCCATCCCCAGAACCAAGCTAATGATGGCGGTAAACAGCAGCATAAGAATGATACTGCCACCAGAGATAAACTCGACGAAGTCGGTCATCACTAGGCCGATACCCGTTAGTGTAACAACACCAACAACGGTGCCCGCTGCCGCGGTTGCAACGCCGATACCAATCATATTGCGCGCACCAGAAACTAAGCTCTCGGCAAGATCGACAAAGCCATCTTTGGTTTGCTGAAGCATGTCACCTTGCTTTGACAGCAGTGCAATCAACGGACGTTGAGTAAGCAAAATGAAAATCATGAACACCGTTGCCCAGAATGCCGAAAGGCCAGGTGAGAAACGTTCGACAGTCAAACACCAAACCAATACGACGATAGGGAGTAGGTAGTGCAAGCCTGACTTAACGGTTGGGCCAGGATCAGGTACTTCTGTTAATTCTGCATCAATCTCAATTGCGCCATCTTGCACGTGATTTGCTGAGACTTTCACCAACCCAACGTATGCGATTAATAGTGCGACGGTAACAATTGGTGTCGCGGCATCGCCAAAGACGTCCTTTGTCCAACCCACTCCGTAGTAAACCAATGCGCTGATCACACACAATCCTAAGATTGTGCCAGTAAAGGACAGCAGACTTTGTACTAGTGTTGGGTTGTGGCGACGAGGAAGGCCTGTCATGCCTGCTTTACACGCTTCAAGGTGAACAATGTAAATTAAAGCAATATAAGAGATTAGCGCTGGAAGTAGGGCGGCTTTAATCACCTCAACGTAGGAGATACCGACGTATTCCACCATCAAAAATGCTGCTGCACCCATGATTGGCGGTGTTAACTGACCATTGGTTGAAGCCGCTACCTCTACCGCACCCGCTTTTGTGCCGGGAAAGCCAACACGTTTCATCAGTGGAATGGTAAAGGTGCCAGTTGTTACTACGTTTGCGATTGAAGAACCAGAAACCAGACCAGATAAACCTGATGCAACAACGGCCGCTTTAGCTGGACCACCTTTCATATGGCCAAGCAACGAGAAGGCAACTTTAATGAAGTAAGCACCAGCACCAGCGCGTTCCAGCATTGCTCCAAACAATACAAACAAGAAGACAAAAGAGGTAGAAACACCTAGCGCAACCCCAAATACGCCTTCTGTTGTTAGCCACAAGTGAGACATGGCCTTGTTCAAGCTTGCCCCTTTGTGTGCGATAACGTCAGGCATGTAAGGGCCTGCAAAGGTGTAAGTAAGGAAAACAGCAGCCACGACCATCAATGGTGGACCAAGTGCTCGGCGTGTTGCTTCTAAAAGGAGGAGCATACCGATAACAGCAACAACGATATCAACTGTTGTCGGTGCGCCTGAGCGTCCTGCTAGCTCGGTATAAAAAAGGTATATATAGGCTGCTGAAAAGCTGCCAGCCAACGCGAGTATCCAATCAACAAGAGGGATATGATCGCGAGGAGAATTCTTCATCGCTGGATAAGCAGTGAAAGCCAAAAAGATCGCGAAAGTAAGGTGGATAGATCGCGCTTCCGTGTCGTTCAGTACGCCAAAATTGAAAATAAATGGTAACGGGGATGCGTACCATAATTGAAATAGTGACCAACACAGAGGAACAAACCAAAGGATTCGTCCTTGCATTCCCGAAGGGCTACGTGCACCTGTGTCTGCCTGAGCCACCATTTCTTGCACATCTTGTGACGGAGCTTGATTCGTCGCCATGTACTTTTTCCTTATTATTGATGGTCCTGTCTGATTTTTATCGAGAACCACACTTCGCCTCTATCAGTGTAGTGAATGGAGCGAAGTTTGCTTTCGAGTATTTTGCTGCCTGAACTCAAAGTGTTGATTGTTGGATACTCTGTTAGGCGGCGTTTAAGTTTTCTTGGGTATGAGCTCGCAGTTTTCAGAAGAAAACTGGCGAATGAAGCATATAGTTAGAACGTGCTACAACCTGTATGCTCAAACAGGCAGAAAATATTCTTTCCTGCCTGTATGTAGAGTCTGAGGAAATTACTTAATTAGACCCATTTCTTTGTAGTATTTTTCTGCACCTGGGTGAAGAGGAATAGAAAGACCAGCTTTCACCATGTCTTCTTTCTTCAAGTTTGCGAATGCAGGGTGTAGACGCTTGAAGGTGTCAAAGTTTTCAAACACAGCTTTTGCCACGTTGTAAGCGACATCGTCTGAAACATCAGAGGTCGTTACCATTGTTGCTGCAACACCAAAGCTGTTTACGTCTTTGTCTGTACCGCGGTACATACCAGCCGGTACTGAGCTAAAGGCGTAGTATGGGTTGTCGGCAACAATTTTATCGATTTTAGGGCCTGTTGCTGAAACTAGCTTCGCATCACATGATGTGGTTGCTTCTTTGATTGAACCGTTCGGGTGGCCGACCATGTAAATGAAGGCGTCAATTTTGTTATCACAAAGTGCCTGAGAGCGTTCAGAGCCTTTTAGCTCAGACGCCAATTTGAAGCTGTCGTTTGTCCAACCCATCGCTTCCATGACAACGCCCATCGTTGCACGGTCACCAGAGCCTGGGTTACCGATGTTTACGCGCTTACCTTTCAGGTCTTCAACGTTTTCAATACCTGAATCTGCACGCGCAATGATGTTGAAAGGTTCTGTATGAAGAGAGAACATTGCGCGTAGCTTCTTGTACGGGCCTTGTTCTTCAAACTTGCTCGTACCGTTGTAGCCGTGGTACTGCCAATCCGATTGCACGATACCAAAATCTAATTCGCCTGCACGGATAGTGTTAACGTTGTAAATTGAGCCACCAGTCGATTCTACTGAACAACGGATGTTGTGGTCTTTACGACCTTTATTTACCAACTTACAGATAGCACCACCAGTTGGGTAATAAACACCTGTCACAGAGCCAGTACCGATGGTAATAAACTCTTGAGCGTTAACTGCGCCTGCGCCCATTACGGCTGCAGCGATAGCGCCTACTTTGAGAAGTTTGTTAAATGCCATGAATTTCCCTTCCTTATATTCATTATTTACCCGGAAATAACCATAAATCACTTCTGGAGTTTCCTATTTGGAAACGGCACCTTTTTCAATCCAATCGTTTGAAAAAGCGAGCGAATCATAACAAAAAATTGGCAGAAAATTATCCAATTGTTAAATGTTATAGTTGATAAGTCTGAATTTTGTATCAGGGGATAGGATTCAATTTGTAATTTAATTCTTTTTATAACAATTACTTAATCAACGTTTAGTGACTGAAATGAAAAAGATCAATTGCGTGATGTTAATCACAAAATGGATGGTTAAAGAATGAGCGGAGTAAGCAAAAAATTTACATAAATTATGGGCTACAAAATGAGACTTCTTTTATAACCCACAATGAGTTAGCTAATTGAAGCTTTATAGAACTTAACCAGTATATTCGAACAGCTCGCACACTGATTTGAAGAGTTGCTCAGTCGTAATTGCCATGGTTGGCGTAATGAAAATGGTATCGTCACCTGCGACAACACCAAGAATACCTTCGGATTTACCGAGTGAATCAAGCAAGCGAGCAATCAACTGTGCTGCACCTGGGCCAGTGTGAATTACCACTAACGCTGCGTTACGATCGATGTCTAGTACTAGTTCACGCAGAGAGCTGCTGACTGTTGGGACACCTAGCTCAGCAGGAAGACAGTAAACCATTTCCATTTTTGCATTGCGCGTACGGACGGCGCCAAATTTAGTCAGCATACGTGAGACTTTAGATTGGTTGATACTCTCAAACCCTTGCTGTTTGAGTGCGTCAACAATCTCGCCCTGTGAGCCAAAGCTTTCTTCTTTTAACAGGGCTTTAAAGGCGCGAACTAAGTTGTCTTGTTTTTCTGAATTGCGCATAGTCATTACAAATCTCTTATTACGGGTCAGCAATTTTGCATATTCTCGCATATATATTCAGGCGGTGCCAAAGAGTCCCAGGATTATGTTAGATGCGTCACTGTAAACTATATACCACATAGAATTCTTTAGCGCGCTGAAGTAGGGCTGTATCTGTTTTCTTGAATTCCTTGTCATTTCAACAGAATAAAAGAATAATCCAAGCCCCATTTGTAGCACGGTAACAGCGAGTTGCGCGAGGTCGCAAAGCTAGCGTTAATTGATTGTAATCAAGTTGTGATTCCGATAGCTTTATTTAAGTTGGTTACAAACTACCCTACGAATACGTTTATAAGAGAAATACTCTCAAGGAGAACTACATGAAAGTAGCCGTTATTGGCGCCGCTGGTGGCATCGGTCAAGCCCTGGCCCTTCTACTTAAGAACCGTCTTCCTGCTGGTTCTGATCTAGCCCTATATGATATTGCTCCAGTAACTCCTGGTGTGGCCGCTGATCTTAGCCACATCCCTACGCCAGTTTCTATCAAAGGTTACGCTGGTGAAGATCCTACTCCAGCACTAGAAGGCGCGGATGTTGTGCTAATTTCTGCTGGTGTTGCGCGTAAGCCAGGTATGGATCGTGCGGATCTATTTAATGTAAACGCTGGTATCGTTAAATCGCTAGCGGAGAAGATTGCGGTTGTTTGTCCGAAAGCTTGTGTTGGTATCATCACAAACCCTGTAAATACAACAGTGCCAATTGCTGCTGAAGTTCTTAAAAAAGCGGGTGTTTATGATAAGCGTCGTCTATTTGGTGTAACAACGTTGGATGTTATCCGTTCAGAAACGTTTGTTGCTGAGCTTAAAGACAAAGATCCAGGTGACGTTCGCGTGCCAGTTATTGGTGGTCACTCTGGCGTAACGATCTTACCTCTACTGTCTCAAGTAGAAGGTGTTGAGTTTACAGCTGAAGAAGTAGAAGCATTAACGAAACGTATTCAAAATGCAGGTACTGAAGTTGTAGAAGCTAAAGCGGGTGGTGGTAGTGCAACACTATCAATGGGCCAAGCTGCATGTCGCTTTGGTCTGTCTCTGGTTCGTGCTCTTCAAGGTGAAGAAGGCGTAGTTGAGTGCGCTTACGTTGAAGGCGACGGCGAACACGCGACTTACTTCGCGCAACCTGTGAAACTGGGTAAAGAAGGCGTTGAAGAAGTACTAAGCTACGGCAAACTCAGCGATTACGAAAAGTCTGCATTAGACGGTATGCTAGAAACACTAAATGGCGACATCAACATTGGTGTTGAATTCGCAAAGTAATCTAGAAAGCCTATATAAGAAAAAAGCCGATCATTTTGATCGGCTTTTTTGATCCTTGATTTCTCAACTTCGTAAAAATGGTCGAATAAAACCACGTAGTGAAGGAGAAGATGATGGAAGCGAGTCGAATCCGTAAAGGCATGGTTGTTGAGTGCCAACAAGGCGTCGGTACGATATTAGTGGTCGACCATGAAGCAGAGACGGTATTGTTGTCCAAACAAGGGACTGAACAGCAGCTCGCCGTTAGCTTTGATGAAATAGAAGATGATCCACAACTGCATGGCGGTAGTGACAGATATTACTAGCGCCTCCGGCGTCGTCATTAGGTATCAAACGTAAAAAAGGAAGAGCATGCTCTTCCTTTTTGCTATAAGTCTTGCGTTATGGGTAGCTATTGATTACTTCGTGCGTTGTACTGCGACATGAGCCAGAGTAACAAGCGCTTGTTTGTATTCAGACTCTGGCAACACTGATAGTTCTGCGATTGCTTTGTCTGCTTCTTCTAGAGCTTTTTGCGTTGTGTATTCCAGAGAGCCCGCTTCTTTCATGACCGCAAGAATTTCTTCTAAGCGATCCATGCCATTCGCTTTCTCAATTGCTTCACGAATCATGATGGCGTTTTCTGGTGTGGTATTACGCATAGCATGGAGTAGAGGCAAAGTTGGCTTGCCTTCGGCCAAGTCATCACCCACATTTTTACCCATGTCTTCGCCATCAGAAGTGTAATCCATGACGTCATCAATGAGCTGAAACGCAGTGCCTAGATACTTACCGTAATTTTGCATTGCGATTTCCACATGCTCAGGAGCATCATTTAAGATTGCACCGATTTGAGTTGCGGATTCAAATAAGCGCGCAGTCTTAGAGTAGATGACTTGCATGTAGCTTTCTTCTGTCGTGTCAGGGTCGTTACAGTTCATCAACTGCTGTACTTCACCTTCGGCGATCACGTTTACGGCATTGCTCATTAGTTTAAGGATCTTCATGGATCCTAGTTCCGTCATCATCTGAAATGAGCGTGTATAGATAAAGTCCCCAACTAATACGCTAGCCGCATTGCCAAATGCTGCATTCGCAGTGGCTTTACCACGGCGCATGTCTGATTCATCTACCACGTCATCATGCAGCAAAGTCGCTGTATGGATGAACTCAATAAACGCAGCTGCCATTGTATGACCATTGCCTTGGTAACCAAGTGCACGGGCTGACAGTATCGCTAAAAGCGGTCTTAGACGTTTGCCTCCACCACTCACGATATAAAAACCGAGCTGGTTGATTAAAGAGACATCAGAATTAAGTTGGGCTTGAATTGTTTCATTCACTTTTGCCATGTCATCGGCAGTAAGCGCTTGGATAGTTTTAAAATCCATCGTATATCCGGCTGAAGTTAGACCCTGCAAGGCTTATTCGATTTATATAATTGTCGAATAATACACTAAAAAACGTTGATTAATACATTACTAAAGGGCATGATTGCCGCACTTTTCTTTGGCGATTAGCTTTTCGCCAATTTTTTCAAAATATGGCTTGTCATAGGAGCATCTATTCTGTAGAATCTGCGCCCTATTGATGATTAGTTTAGCGCACACCCTCAAGAAAGGCTGTGCGGAAAAAGCGGAGTAAAATATGTACGCTGTTTTCCAATCTGGTGGTAAACAACACCGTGTAAGCGAAGGTCAAACTCTTCGTTTAGAGAAATTAGACGTTGAAACTGGTGCAACTGTAGAATTTGATAAAGTTCTTCTTGTTGCTAACGGCGAAGACATCAAAGTTGGTGCTCCTCTTGTAGAGGGCGGCAAAATTGTTGCTGAAGTTGTACAACACGGTCGTGGCGATAAAGTTAAAATCGTTAAGTTCCGTCGTCGTAAGCACTCTCGTAAGCAACAGGGTCACCGTCAGTGGTTCACTGAAGTGAAGATCACTGGTATCAACGCTTAATCTATTAGGAGAGTTTAACAATGGCACACAAAAAAGCTGGTGGTTCTACTCGTAACGGCCGCGATTCAGAAAGCAAACGTCTAGGTGTTAAGCGTTTCGGTGGTGAATCTGTACTTGCAGGTAACATCATCGTTCGTCAACGTGGTACTAAGTTCCACGCTGGTAACAACGTAGGTATCGGTAAAGACCACACTCTATTCGCTCTTACTGAAGGTAAAGTGAAGTTCGAAGTGAAAGGTCCTAAGAACCGTAAGTTTGTAAGCATCGAAGCTGAGTAATTAGGTTTTTAACCAAATTACTTAATAGCTTTAAGCTGAATTCAAAAGCCCTGCCGAATCGGCGGGGTTTTTTATTTGTGGCAGTCGACATATCGAAGTTTCTCGCTAAGATCCTAAGCGATTTGAATCTGGGAGCTTAGATCTGTCATCTGCTAAAATTGTCGGATGACATAGTAAGATTTAATCCACGCACGAAGTAGTCGGAGTAAAAGATGAAGTTCGTAGATGAAGCGGTAGTAAAAGTTCAGGCTGGTGATGGCGGTAGTGGCGTTGTCAGTTTCTGGCGTGAAAAATTCATCACTAAAGGTGGCCCTGATGGCGGTGATGGCGGTGACGGTGGTGATGTTTATATCCAAGCTGATGAAAACCTAAATACCCTGATTGATTACCGTTTCCAGCGCTTCTACGAAGCTGAGCGTGGTGAAAACGGTCGCGGTGGTAACTGTACAGGTAAGCGTGGTAAAGACATCGTTCTTCGTGTACCTGTGGGTACGCGCGCTGTGGATATCCACACAAATGAAATCGTGGCGGAAGTTGCTGAACACGGTAAGAAAGTGATGATCGCAAAAGGCGGTTGGCACGGTCTAGGTAACACGCGTTTCAAATCTTCAGTAAACCGCGCGCCTCGTCAGAGAACATTGGGTACAAAAGGTGAAGTACGCGAAATTCGCCTTGAGCTATTGCTTCTTGCTGATGTGGGTATGCTTGGTCTACCTAATGCTGGTAAATCAACCTTTATCCGCGCAGTATCAGCAGCAAAACCGAAAGTCGCTGATTACCCATTCACGACTTTGATCCCAAGCTTGGGTGTCGTAAGTGTCGTACCAGAGAAAAGTTTTGTTGTTGCAGACATCCCTGGTTTGATCGAGGGTGCAGCAGATGGCGCTGGCCTTGGTATTCGATTCTTGAAGCACTTAGAGCGTTGTCGAGTGTTGCTGCACATGATCGATATTATGCCAATTGATCAGTCCGATCCGGTGCAAAATGCATTGACGATCATTGATGAACTAGAACAATACAGCGAAAAACTGGCAAGTAAGCCGCGCTGGTTAGTGTTCAACAAAGTTGATCTAATGCCTGAAGAAGAAGCGAATGAGAAGATCCAAGAAATCTTAGACGCACTAGGTTGGGAAGACGAGTACTTTAAGATCTCGGCGATCAATCGTAACGGTACTAAAGAGCTTTGTTACAAACTGGCTGACTTTATGGATAACCTACCTCGCGAAGAGGAAGAAGTGGCTGAAGAAGATAAAGTTAACTTCATGTGGGATGATTACCATAAAGATGCGATGGCGGGTAAAGACGTTATCACTGAAGATGACGACGACGATTGGGATGACTGGGACGATGAAGAAGATGACGGTCACGTTGTCTACGTTCGTGACTAATCAGAACGGTCAAACAATGCCTGTTTGCCTATAATTCATTAAGCCGCAATTATTTATTGCGGCTTTTTTTGTATCTAAATCATATTTAGGTGATGTGATTTACGGCACAATAACCGATACGTCGTGTTTTTTGAGGGTTAGTTTGGCCCTCGCGCGTATGAATGAGTAACACCCTAAAAGGAATTAGACTTATTTATGACTCTAGAAACCATACCGCCTAGAGAGTTGGCGGTATCTACTCAACGATCGATTTCTCGTCTTGTCGCCCAAGCCGGACAAATGCTACTTGCTCATGGTGCTGAAAGTACTCTTGTGAGCGATATTATGCGTCGTATTGGCCTTGCTTGTGGGGTGAATGAAGTTGCGGTAGCACTATCAGCTAATGCATTGGTTGTGACGACGGTAATGGATGGGCATTGCATCACCACCACCCGAAGCTGCGCTGATCGTGGCATCAATATGCGCGTTATTACGCAAATTCAACGAATCTGTATCATGATGGAACGTGGTTTGCTCGATTCAACCATGGCGCAGAAAAAGCTGAACGCTATCAGTCCAGAGCGTTATAACCGCTGGTTGGTGGTGTTTATGATTGGCTTGTCTTGTGCGGCATTCAGTCATCTAGCTGGTGGTGATTGGGGAGTCTTCATCATGACCTTTTTAGCTTCAGCTGGTGGCATGATCGTTCGCCAAGAAATTAGTCATCGTCATTTCAACCCTCTATTGAACTTTGCTGCGACCGCTTTTGTGACTACCTTAATTTCAGCACAGGCGGAAATTTACCAAATCGGTAATCTACCTACCGTAGCAATGGCATCGTCGGTATTAATGCTTGTACCTGGTTTCCCACTCATTAACTCTGTCGCAGATATGTTGAAAGGCCACATTAATATGGGCATTGCTCGATTTGTGATGGCTAGTTTACTAACGTTGGCGACATGTTTGGGGATCGTTGCTGCGATGAGTGTAACTGGAATTTGGGGGTGGGCTATCTAATGAGTTTATTTGATTTGATGTTTGGCCTGTTGAATGACATGTTTTTTGCGGCGATTCCCGCCGTAGGATTTGCATTGGTTTTTAACGTACCACAAAGAGCTTTAGTGTATTGCGCTGTTGGTGGCGCGATTGGTCATGGTAGCCGCTACTTGATGATGCAGTTTGGCATTCCTATTGAGTGGGCAACCTTTTTTGCTGCGACGTTAGTTGGGATGATTGGTGTGTACTGGTCTCACCGTTTTCTCGCGCATCCAAAAGTGTTTACTGTGGCTGCTTTGATCCCGATGGTGCCGGGTGTGTTTGCGTACAAAGCAATGATCGCTATGGTAGAAATCAATCATGTTGGCTACTCACCCGAGCTTGTCGCAACCTGTATGGAAAACTTTCTTAAGGCCATGTTTATTATTGCAGGTTTAGCAGTTGGTCTTGCGGTTCCAGGGCTGTTATTCTATCGCCGCAGACCTATTGTATAAGGACCTAACATGATCATTAGTATGATTGCCGCGATGGCCGACAATCGCATCATTGGCAAAGACAATCAAATGCCTTGGCACCTTCCCGCTGATTTTGCTTGGTTTAAGCGTTGTACCATGGGTAAACCGGTTATTATGGGACGTAAAACGTACGAGTCTATTGGTCGCCCTTTACCAGGTCGCTTGAATATTGTTATTAGCCGTGATGAGACACTAAAGATCGAAGGCGTCACTACCGTAACATCGATTGAGCAAGCTTTGGACGTGGCTGGTGATGTGGAAGAAGTGATGATCATTGGTGGTGGTGCGATTTACACCACTTGTCTGCCTATGGCCAATAAACTGTATGTAACACACATTGAAGCGGCCATTGATGGTGATACTCAGTTCCCAGATTGGGGAGACGAGTTTAAGGAAACTTACTCAGAAATGTATCAAGCCGATGAGAAGAACGCCTACAACATGCGTTTTACGGTGTTAGAGAAGTAATTCGAGATTAAAACGGGGTAATGCCGTTCGTATAGCAGCGAGCGGCCATCCCAACCTACCGTCATCCTGAAAAGCGACGAAAGAGCGAGATTCAGGAGCCTCTATACGAGTACTTTGTTGTCAAAGGTATTTCTATCTATTCGCAGCGCGAGGATATTAGATTCCTAGTCTCGTTAAGGCTCGTTGGAATGACCCTACAGGAGGTGTTAAGTGACAGGTATTCTTCCTACTATGGATTATCGACTGTTATTCAGTGTTTAACTTAACGCATCCTGAGTAAAAATTTTCTTATCTTCCCAACGGATCATGGTCAGGCTTCCTCCCCAAACGCAGCCAGTATCTAGCCCGATGACTTCGTTGTTCATATAGCCTTGTAGTGCAGCCCAGTGCCCAAAGAGCACCGCTTTGTTTAAGTGGATACGTTTAGGCACATCAAACCATGGAATAAGTTCGTTACCGGAAACTTGTTGCGGTGGCAATTTACAATCCATATCCAAACGACCATCAGGGAAACAAAAGCGCATCCGCGTAAAAGCATTGATAATATAACGGTATCGGTCCAAACCCTGTAGAGAGTCATCCCAGGAATCAGGTTGATTGCTGTACATGTTTTTTAATAGCCAAGGCAGCTCTTCACTTTGGATGATGCGCTCAACTTCACGGGCACACTTTCTCGCTGTTTTTAGATTCCACTGCGGTGATATGCCAGCATGACACATCACGAACTCGTCATGCTCGGCCAATAGAGGTTGCTGAGCTAGCCATGTCAGTAATTCCTCTTTGTCAGGGGCCGTGAAAATAGGTGCGGTTCTATCTTTGTCTTTGACCTTTTTTATCCCGTGAGCCACTGCGAGAAGGTGAAGGTCGTGATTACCAAGCACCACGATTGCGCTTGCGCCAAGTGACTTCACAAAGCGTAACGTTTCTAGTGATTTAGGCCCTCTGGCGACCAAATCACCAGCAAGCCAAAGTTGGTCTTTTTTCGCAGAGAAAGATACTTTTTCTAGTAGTCGCTGCAATTCATCAAAACAGCCTTGGATGTCACCAACAATATAGGTAGCCACTGAATCTCCAATTTACTAATTTAAAACATTTGGAACAGCCAAGCGAAATGGTTCGATTTCGGTGATGAACTCTTGCCCTTTCTCATCCAGCATTTTGTAGTGTCCTTGCATAACGCCGACAGGGGTTTCTAACGCGGTTCCGCTACTGTACGTGTATTCATCATTGCTTGGAATAAAGGGCTGCTGGCCTACCACTCCGTCACCTTCAACCGTCATTTGCTTGCCATTCGAGTCTGTGATTAGCCAGCGGCGGCTCACTAACTGTACGGTTTGCTGGCTAAGGTTTTTGATGGTGATGATATAAGCGAAAACGTAGCGTTGTAGCTCTGGGTTGGACTGTTCTTCGATGTATTTGGTGTGAACTTGAATTTTGATGCAAGGTTGAATGACGTCCATGTGCACTCCTCAGAAACGTAATATCCCAATAATAATAAGCCAAACCTACAAGGGTTTGGCTCATTGTTTGAGTTCTTAGTGCTGCGGGTTATCCGCAAGCCAGTTCGCCATTGCGACGAATTGTTCTAGCGTCAGGTTCTCTGGACGCATGCTTGGATTAACACCTAGTTCTTCTAGTACTTCTGTGCTTAACAACGATTTGTAGCAGTTACGAACTGTTTTACGACGTTGGTTAAAGCCTTCACGACAAACGCGATCGAGCAAACGCAGATCTTTCGCCGGGCATGGCAGCTCTTCGTAAGGTACTAAACGAACAACGGCAGAATCCACTTTCGGTGGTGGAACGAATGCCGTTGGCGGTACTTCCAGTACCGGTACCACTTTACAGTAGTACTGAGCCATTACCGTTAAACGGCCGTAAGCTTTGCTGCCAGGGCCGGCGGCTAAGCGGTTTACCACTTCTTTTTGCAACATAAAGTGCATGTCTTGAATGTCTTTATGGAACTCAAAAAGGTGGAACATCAATGGTGTAGAGATGTTGTACGGCAAGTTACCAAAAATGCGCAGCTTGTTGTTTGGCTTCACTAGTTGAGTGAAGTCAAAACGCATAGCGTCACCCTCATGGATGGTCAACTTATCTGCCAGTTCAGGGTGAGTACGTAGGCGTTCCGCCAGATCGCGGTCTAATTCGATAACTGTGAACTTATCTACTTCACGACCTACTGGCTCAGTAATTGCTCCAAGACCAGGACCGATTTCAACCAGGTTTTGACCTGGTTTTGGGTTAATCGCTGATACGATTCCATCAATAATGTATGGATCGTTCAGGAAGTTTTGACCAAAACGTTTACGCGCTTTGTGTCCTAAATGGACATCATTTCTCATTGTTTCTTCTCTACCAAATCTATCGCATGCGTGAGCGCTGTTCGGAAACTCCCTGTATCCGCTTGACCTGTCCCTGCCAGATCTAATGCAGTACCGTGGTCCACCGATGTTCTAATAAAAGGTAGACCAAGAGTAATGTTTACTGAACGACCAAAGCCTTTGTATTTTAATACTGGCAACACTTGATCATGGTACATGCCTAAAACAGCATCAGCATCATTTAAATATTTTTCATTGAAAATGGTATCAGCCGGCAGAGGGCCGATCAGGTTGATACCTTTTTCTTGTCGAATTTTTTCCAGTGTTGGAGTGATGGTTTCGATCTCTTCACGACCTAAGCAGCCATCTTCGCCAGCATGAGGGTTAAGCCCGCAAACGTAGATGTTTGGTTGTGCGATAGCAAACTTTTCTACAAGGTCTTTATGAAGAATATCGATGATTTTTTCTAATCGCTCTTCGGTGACAGCTTTGGACACATAAGCTAAAGGAATATGTGTTGTAACCAGCGCCACGCGTAGTCCTTCCGTTGCTAGCATCATTACGACTAGCGGCGTTTGTGACTTCTCGGCGAAAAATTCAGTATGACCACTGAATGCAACACCTGCGCGATTAATCACCCCCTTATGAACAGGGCCGGTGACAATAGCATCAAATTCATCATTCATACAGCCTAAAGCCGCTCTTTCTAGCGTTTTTAGTACATAGTGGCCATTCGCTTCATTGAGCTCGCCTGCAACCGCAGGTTCCGATATTTGGATATGATCAACGATAAGCGTGCCCGCTTTTTGTGCTTTAGGTGCTTCTTCTGGATTGTAATCAGACAGTTGGACTTCGATGCCAAGCTGCTTGGCTCGCTCCGTCAGCATATTCTTATCGGCACAGACGACAATTTGGTGCGCCCAATCTTCTTTCGATAGGGCAAGCACTAAGTCTGGGCCGATACCTGCAGGTTCCCCTGCGGTTACGACAATTCTACGAATTGTATTAGTTGTCATTGTTGTCATCCACGATTTCAACAAACGCACTTGCGCGTAGCTCTTGCATCCATGCGCCCGCTTCTTCATTAAATTTACGGTTAAATAGAATACGGTAAGCTTTGTTCTTCATCGCTGAGTCAGTACGGTCAACTTGGCGACGATCCAACACTTCAACGATATGCCAGCCGTGAACGGTTTTGAACGGTTCGCTGATTGAGCCAACTGGCAGAGTTTCTACTTGGTGCTTAAATTCTGGCACGTAAAGATCTGGTGTTTGATAACCTAGCTCACCGTCTTGTGCTGCCGAGCCAGGATCTTGACTGTATTGTGTTGCCAATTGAGCGAACGTTGCTTCACCGGCTTTGATGCGGCGTACAAATTCATTCAGTTGCTTCTTCGCCCCTTCGTCGCTCAGAATCACTGTTGGTTTAATCAAAATATGACGCGCATTTACTTCCGTTACCGCAACCGTTTCTAGGCCTTTTACATCCTCTATTTTTAGGATGTGGAAACCAACGCCACTACGGAATGGACCAATAATGCTGCCTTTGTTTTGCATCTTGATCTGATCAGCAAAGATGGTTGGCATCTCTTCTTTACGCATCCAGCCCCAGTCACCACCTTGTAAAGCTTTAGGACCTTTTGAGTAGGTGTAGGCCATCTCCGTAAAGTCTGCACCTTCGTTTAGCTTTTTCGCGAGCGCTTTAGCTTCTGCTTCTACAGCTGACTTTTCTTTATCGTCAGAGAAGCGCAGTTGAATGTGTCCAATTTTGTATTGAACAGTCGCATTGGTTTCTTGTGATAGTTGCTCAGCAAGGCTATCGACCTCTGCTGGAAGGATATTAATACGGCGACGAACCAGTGCATTGCGAGCTTCTGATGCGGCGATTTCCTTACGAATTTGTTCGCGGAATTCTGGGTAACTTAAACCTTCACTTTCTACAGAAGCGGCGAGTTGTTCTACCGATTGCTCATTATTACGTGCGATCTCTGCAATCGCTTGGTTTAAACGGTTGTCGTCAATACGCACACCAATACGGTCTGCTTCTTGGCCTTGCAACGTATCAATGATAAGTTTTTCAACGACTTGTTCTTTTAACACGCTGGTGGAAGGTAAGCTCTTTCCACTTTGACGTGCGTTGGCTTGCAGCGTTTTCATCGCTGTTTCGATGTCGCTTTGTAGAACTACACCGTCGTTCACGATGACCGCAACCTTATCGATCTCTACTGGTGCTGCAACCGCTCCGCAAGAGAGTAGGGTCGTGAATAAGATTGATTTCCAAATTTTCATTTAAAATTCCGTCAGTATTTTTGAATAGGCGTCTTATTCATTTAAGACGCCTATTTTGATTAATTGTTCAGATAGAATGGGCGGCCGTACTTAATCGCGTTGTCAGAACCATCCAGTTCTTTGATAGCAGTGTCTTCACGCTGGTTGGTCGCAAAGCCTTGAATACCGAAGTTAACGCTGAAGTTATTTTCGTATTCAGGTGATGCCCCGGTGCTGCCGATAGCTTGGTCTTCCCAACCAAGCAATTGGTTTGAGTAAGTGACGCCAATGTACCAACAGTCAGATTGGTAACGTAGGCTCGCTAACCATTCTAGGTCCGCATTTTCATTGAGGTCGTAGTAGTATTGACCACTTGCAGACCAGTTCGGGTTGAACTCGTAGGCCGCTACAATACCTGCTTGTGAAATGCCTTTACGAGTAATTGTGTCTAGGTTTTCGAGAATGATCGTATCTTCGATGTATTCACGCGTGACGTAACGATAGTTACCCTGAATAAAGCCACCGTTAAATTGGTACTCTAAGGTACTGTTCGCCAACTGCATCGAGCTCAAATCGATATCGTATTGAATTCCACCGTGATAGAACAAGTAATCGTTGTAGTTGAAATCGGCTTCAATCGCCCATGATGAATAGTTGGTGGTCTCATCCGGAAGATTTGGGCTGTTGCTCAGTTTGGTCTTTTTATCGAAGTAGTAAATCTGACCAAATGAAACGTTAAGACGCTCTTTATAGTCATCATCAAAGAAGCGAGTACTCGCACCGTAGCTTAACTGGTTCGCAGAGGCGATTTTATCAATGCCACTGTACTTACGACTGCGGAATAGCCCGTAATAGTCGGTTTGTAGCAAGGTGGTATCGTAATTGTAGATGTTGGTTTGATCTTCTTCAGGTACGTACAAGTACTGCAGCTGAGGCTCCAGTGTTTGGGTGTAGCCCTTGATCCAGCTTGTATCTCGTTCTAAGTAAAGTTGCGCATGCGTACGGAACTCAGGAATAACACGAGAAACTTCATCATCTAACTGGTTTTGCAAGTTTACATCTGTCAAACCCGTTAAGTCTTGAGAGTAATACGTAGAGAGCACGCGCGCTTCTGTTGTCCACGTTGCCCATGAGTTTGAGAGCGGTAATGTAAGCCCTGGTTCAATGTGAACACGGGTCGCATTTGGTCGCGCAGCATCGCTCGTATCGAAGCGGCTGACTTGGCTCTTCACGTCAAAGTTAAGGTAATCTCCCCACAACGGCGTGTAGTAGTTCAAGTCTAACTGAGGAAGCAGGCGATAAGGGCGGTTCTCTTCTTTCAATAAGATTTGGAAGTCACGAACGGTTAACGAGGCATCCCAGAAGTCAGAACGATATTGTACTTGTCCTTCTTGAACCAGTTGACCATCTTCACGGTTACCAATGTTGGAGTCGAGATCGAGGAAGTAATCAATATCACTCACTTTTGAGTAATCGACTTTGACTATCCACTGTTTATTGATGATACCGTCGTGTTTAACTTGGTAGCCCCAACGAGACTCGTCCTGATATTTGCGATCACTATTGAGGTATTCGCCTTTGATTTCTCCATTTCCCCAACCATCTGTTAGGTAGCGGAAGTCAGTATCGAGTTTTGTACCACGTTGCTGCATATAGAGCGTGGTGAGTGTCATGTCATATTGAGGCGCGATGTTCCAATAGAATGGCACCTCGACTTCCATACCATCACTAGAACCGTACGATAAAGAAGGGAAGAGGAAGCCCGTTTTGCGCGTATCTCCAATTGGCATGGTTAGATACGGCACATAGAAAACAGGCACATCTAACACTTCAAATCGAGGATGGTGCAGCGTCGCTGTCTCTTCATCTTGGTCAACATCGATGCCTGACGCAACCAATCGCCATGAATTATCGCCTTGAGGGCACGATGTGATAGAGCCGTCTTCGAGTTCATAAACCGACTGACCTGTGCGGGCGATATAGGCTGCAGTGCCTCGGCCTTGTTGGCAAAGGAACTGATAATCGGTGTTCTCAAGTGAAAACGTATCTTGATTAATGTCGTTAGTAACACGATCAGATCGAGCTTTGACTTGGCCGTCATTGAAAGTCACGTTGCCTTCGGCAACCACGACGTTGTCTTGTTGGTGCAGCGTTACGCTATCTGCGGTAATTTTCTTCTGGCCTTGGGTGACTTGTACATTACCTGAGTACTGAGCTTTGTCACCATTGATGGCTTGCAGGGTGTCAGCTTCTACCACTACTGGGGTATTAAGAGCGTCCTCCTCGCCACTTGTATCGACCAAACATTGATCTGTGGCGGGCATTTCCTGCACACTATCATGGATATTCGCTTCAGCTTGAGTGGTGGGTACAAACAAGGCGGTGCTGATAGAGGCCGCTAAACATGTGCGGGAGAAATGTTGCATTGAATTGAACTTTCCTGTGTCACTACTACTCGATGGCTATAGGGCTTGTTGTACCCTAGCGTAATAGCCAAATGAATCAACTATAGTCGCATTTATCCCAGCGTATTGATTCACTGTGGCATAATGACGACAAAATAGCTGCAAAGATAAGCAGGCGAAATGGCCTAGCCGAAATAAAACTAATTCCATTATCATAAAGGAAATCGTTGCATCCGGCACTATAAGACCGCCGTCGTCGATAAAAATTCATTGATAGAGAACACATAATGCATATTTTTGGCAAAATTCTGGGTGCCTTTTTTGGCTTGTTACTTGGCGGGCCGTTAGGTTTACTCTTTGGCTTATTTATTGGCCATCAATTCGATAAAGCACGTCGCTTGAGTCAAGCCGGGTTCTCTACTGGCGGCTTTGGAAAAGGGCCAAGTCAAGCTCAGCGCCAAGAAGAGTTTTTTAAAGCGGCGTTTGCGGTAATGGGACATGTGGCAAAAGCGAAAGGCCAAGTCACCAAAGAGGAAATCCAACTTGCCTCAGCCATGATGGACCGCATGAATTTGCATGGCGAACAGCGTCGCGCAGCGCAAGACGCGTTTCGTGAAGGTAAAGACAGCGACTTTCCGTTAGAAGACGTTCTTGTTCGTGTGAAAATTTCGACAGCTGGTCGCTTTGACTTGTTGCAATTTTTCTTAGAGCTGCAAATCTCGGCGGCCTTTGCAGATGGCTCGATTCATCCTAGTGAACGAAATGTGTTACACAAAATAGCACGTGGTTTGGGTTTCTCTTCTGAGCAGCTAGAGCGTCGCTTGCAAATGCAAGAAGCCGCATTCCGTTTCCAAAGCCAGGGTGGTTTTCATGGTCAGCATCAAGGCCAATCTTCTGGTGGTAGCTGGCAACAAGCTTCACAAGCGGATCAGTTGGCCGACGCGTACAAAATTCTGGATGTGTCTTCAGATGCAGACAGTAAAACCGTTAAGCGTGCTTATCGTAAACTGATGAACGAGCATCACCCGGACAAATTGATGGCTAAAGGTTTACCACCAGAGATGATGAACGTCGCGAAAGAGAAATCTCAAGAGATTCAAAACGCTTACGATCTTATTAAGAAGGTTAAAGGCTTTAAGTAGTCGGACGTTTTCTATCAAACATTTGGATGTAAAAAAGGGCACTCAGTGCCCTTTTTTTTTCATGTCTTAGTCTTTGAGTTGCCGGTGTCTTTAGCTTTTGGCCTATTATGTCCCTAATGCTAATTGACCTCACATCCCCCCAGTTTAGTTGGCTTGATTCAAGTCCCAATCGTATTCGTATTTCACTTTGCCAGAGAAGTTTTTGTATTGCGGAGCATACGTTGCGATGTGGTTGAAGACTTGTTTCTCTCCACCAAAGTCCGCTGCAAACCAATCATAAATAGAAGACAGCTGCGCCGTGTTTCCTTGGATAGATACGCCTTTGCTGCTGTTGATAAATGTTTTGGCGGCACTATCCAGTAGAGCTTGCGTGTTGTCAGCAGTGAATGCTTGAGCTTGTAGGTTAGGGCATCCCAAACTTGCACAATTTACGGCGTAATGCGTTCTTGGGTCATTCCAAATTGGACGCAAAATTCGATGTTCAATATCGTTTAAAGTTAGATCCTTCCCATTGACCACGACCACATCGTCTCCCCAAGGACCAAAGCTAAATAAACCACCTAGCTTGGTGATTGATTCGACTGGATAGTTATCCAAAATAAGATCTACCGTGATGGCGTTGTAAAGGTTTACCCAATAGGCATATTGCTCTGCTTGGTTGTATTGTAGAGGGTCTAGTTTTGCCAAACGCTGGATGTATTGTTTCAGCTTAGTTTTATCGATAGAGGAGACTTGGCTATAACGAAACAAGGTATTCTCACCTTGTTCAACCAAATAAGCATCGAGCAATTGCTGCCAATCTTGATGAGAGATTTGACTTTGATTAGCCTGATTCGATTGTTTCCAATACGGCCATAAGTCGGATTTAGGTGCGGCAAATGTTGATAAAGAAACCAGAGCACACAACAGCAATAACAGACGCTTCATAGAGATACCTTTGAATGAGATATTGTTGATAGTGTAGACCAGTTTAGTGCTTGTTTTCTTTCAGTAATCAGTGGCCTTTATTCGCCGTCATTCCGAGGAGCATAAGCGATATCAGGAATCTAATACCCACAAACTCTTGAGTAAAGACAGTATTAATCTGCACAGTGCGCTCTGGCAGTCGATCCTGAATCACACTCCTTCGTCGTTGTTCAGGATGACGAATTTCAACAGAGGCGTTCGGTATTCCGTAAGCAAAGCGATATAAAATCAGTTGTCTAAATAATTAAAAGGGCCGACAATTGCCAGCCCTTGATTTGTGTATGTACTAACGCGTCTTAACGCAAGAAGCTCGGGATATTTGCCTCGTACTCGGCAATCTTATCTTCATGCTGAAGGGTTAGGCCAATGTTGTCCAAACCGTTTAGCAAGCAATGACGACGGAACGAATCGATTTCAAAGCTGTACTCTTTGCCGTTGGCGCGAACCACATTCGCTTCTAGGTCGACCTCGACTTCTGCACCTTCATTCGCCTCAACAAAATGGAAGATTTCATCCACTTCTTGCTCAGTCAAGCGAACTGGTACCATTTGGTTGTTGATCGAGTTGCCGTAAAAAATATCGGCAAAGCTTGGAGCGATCATCGCTTTGATGCCGTAATCCGCTAGTGCCCACGGTGCGTGCTCACGAGATGAGCCACAGCCGAAGTTCTCACGAGCCAGCAAGATAGATGCGCCTTGGTAGCGAGGTGCGTTCATCACGAACTCTGGATTTGGCTGTTCGCCAGCATCGTCTAGGAAGCGCCAGTCATGGAATAGGTGCTTACCAAACCCTAGGCGGGAGACCTTTTGTAGGAACTGCTTTGGAATGATGGCATCAGTATCAACGTTCGCTGCATCTAGAGGAACAACTAAGCCTGTGTGTTGTTTAAAGCCTGACATTGGTTTGCTCCTTAGTCTAGTTCACGAATATCTACAAAGTGACCAGCAATTGCTGCTGCCGCTGCCATCGCAGGGCTCACTAGGTGGGTACGGCCATCACGACCTTGGCGGCCTTCAAAGTTACGGTTTGAAGTAGACGCACAACGTTCATGTGGACCCAAACGGTCATTGTTCATTGCTAGACACATCGAGCAACCTGGTAGGCGCCACTCAAAGCCCGCTTCTTTAAAGATAACGTCCAAGCCTTCCGCTTCTGCTTGCGCTTTTACTTGCTCAGAGCCAGGAACGATCAGCGCTTGAACGTGAGGCGCGACTTTGCGACCTTTCGCTACTTCAGCGGCTGCGCGCATGTCTTCGATACGTGAGTTAGTACAAGAACCAACGAAGACTTTATCGACGTTGTAATCAGACAATGACTTGCCTGCCTCTAGGCCCATGTAAGCCAATGCTTTTTCTGCCGATGCCTTTTCTACTGGGTCGGCAAAGCTTTCTGGTGCTGGGATAGGTTGATCTACCGCGATCACTTGGCCTGGGTTAGTACCCCAAGTGACTTGTGGTTTAATGTCTGCTGCGTTTAGCGTCACGACTGCATCAAACTGAGCATCATCGTCAGTTTTTAATGTCTTCCAGTATTCTACTGCTGCATCAAAGTCGGCACCTTGAGGTGAGAATTTACGGCCTTTGATGTATTCGAACGTGGTTTCATCTGGTGCAATCAAACCGGCTTTCGCTCCTAGCTCAATCGCCATGTTACATACGGTCATGCGGCCTTCCATTGAAAGGTCTGTGATCGCTTCACCGCAGAATTCAACTACGTAACCTGTACCGCCAGCAGCTGTGGTTTCACCGATGATGGCTAGCACGATATCTTTAGCCGTGATACCCGGAGCCACTTTGCCTTTTACTTCGATCTTCATCGTTTTAGCGCGCGCTTGTTTTAGCGTTTGAGTTGCTAATACGTGCTCAACTTCAGATGTACCAATACCAAAAGCGAGAGAACCGAACGCACCGTGTGTAGCCGTGTGCGAGTCACCACAAACAATGGTCATTCCCGGTAGGGTAATACCAAGCTCTGGGCCCATAACGTGCACAATACCTTGGTATTTGTGGTTAATGTCGTAAAGCGTAACACCAAACTCTTCACAGTTTTTCGATAGCGTTTCCATCTGGATACGTGCCATCTCACCGGATGCGTTGATGTCTTTGGTGGTTGTTGAAACGTTGTGGTCCATGGTGGCAAAAGTTTTGCTGACCTGACGCACTTTACGACCTTTTTCACGCAAGCCGTCAAATGCTTGCGGAGACGTCACTTCATGTACCAAGTGACGGTCGATGTACAAGATTGGGTTTTCCCCTTCTGCTGCGACGGCAACGTGTGCGTCGTAGACTTTTTCGTATAATGTTTTGCCCATTGTTTGCTTCCTTTCCTCGTTATCCTTGTTGCTTTGTTTTAGCACCAATGACTTAGAGGTAAGTCATTGGTGGATAGAGGATTTAGTATTTATTATGAATCTGTTCTGTATTAAGAGTTTAAGATGTACTCAGCGATCTTATCGCCCATCTCAGACGTCGAAAGTGCAGGGTTGTCACCAGCAAGGTCACCCGTAAGCTCACCTGCTGATAGTGCTTTTGAAACTGCCGTTTCGATGTCTTGTGCCGCAGTTTCTTCACCTAGGCTGTAACGCAGCATCAGTGCTGCTGATAGGATTTGCGCCACAGGGTTAGCAATATTCTTACCTGCGATATCGGGTGCACTGCCACCTGCTGGCTCGTACAGACCAAATTTACTTTCGTTTAGGCTTGCTGAAGGCAGCATACCCATGGAGCCAGTGATCATGGCGCACTCATCAGAAATGATGTCGCCGAAGATGTTTGAACATAGCATTACGTCGAACTGAGCAGGGTCTTTGATAAGCTGCATAGTCGCGTTATCAATGTACATGTGTGACAACTCGACATCTGGGTAGTCTTTTGCGATTTCTTCGACTACTTCACGCCATAAGATAGAGCTTTGTAGAACGTTCGCTTTGTCGATAGAGCACACTTTCTTGCGACGTAGACGAGCAGACTCAAAAGCGATTTTTGCAATACGTTCGATCTCAAAGCGGTGGTACACCTCAGTATCAAATGCTTTTTCTGTTGCGCCTTCACCTTCACGACCTTTCGGTTGGCCGAAGTAGATACCACCCGTCAGTTCACGGACTACCACGATGTCAAAGCCGCGACCCGAGATGTCTGCACGTAGCGGTGAGAAAGCTTCAAGACCTGAGTGAATTTGCGCTGGACGTAAGTTACAGAACAGTTGGAAGTGTTTGCGTAGTGGAAGTAGGGCACCACGTTCAGGTTGGTCGTTTGGTGGTAAGTGCTCCCACTTAGGGCCGCCAACCGAGCCGAATAGGACTGCATCAGACTCTTCACATGCTTTTATTGTGCTCTCTGGAAGTGGGCAACCGTGGTTGTCGATCGCGATACCACCGACATCATGCTCGTCACGCTCAAACGCAATACCATGTTTCTTTTCGATTGCATCCAATACTTTATGTGCCTGCGCCATTACTTCCGGGCCAATGCCGTCACCGGGTAGGACGGCAATTTTGTACGATTTGTCTGTCATGTTAATCCTTTAAGTTTTCTAATTTTGAGCTTAATTATTTCAACGAGCGTGTTCTTTCCTGAGCCGTGTAGCCCGGTTGTTATTACACAGTCGCAATCTTTTTCTGCTTCATTTCTTCGATTTTATCTGCACGATGAATGCTGTTAATAACGTGCAATAATGCTTGGCCGGAAGCCTCAACGATGTCGGTGGAAACACCCGTACCGTGGTATTTGCGACCTTTGTAGTTGGCAATGATGTCTGCTTGACCCAAACCATCTTCACCTTCACCTTTCGCGGTTAGGTCGAATTTATCCAGAACGATGTCGTAGCCTGTCACGCGGTAGATACATTGGTATAGCGCATCAACTGGGCCATTACCGACCGCTGCTTCACACATTTCTTCATCACCGCATTGCATTTTGATGCTGGTGGTAGCCATTACGCTGCCAGACTGCACGCTTAGGTAGCTCAATTTGTAGAAGTCATCTTCTTCACGCAAGTTCGAGAAGTGCATTAGGGCTTCTAGGTCGTAATCGAACACTTGGCCTTTGCGATCAGCAAGTTTCAAGAAATCCGCATACAGCGCGTCTAGGTTGTACTCGTCTTCGTTGTAACCCATGGTATCCATATGGCTCTTCACGGCAGCGCGACCGCTGCGGCTGGTTAGGTTCAGAGCTTGGTTTTTTAGGCCAATAGACTCAGGGGTCATGATTTCGTAGGTATTCTTATTCTTCAACATGCCATCTTGGTGGATGCCTGAAGAGTGGCTAAACGCATTTGCACCCACAATTGCTTTGTTGCTTTGAATAGGCATATTGCATAGCTGGCTAACCAACTTACTGGTGCGGTGAATTTCATCATGCTTAATGCCAGTGTGAACGCCCAAAAACTCTTGACGAGTCTTGATGATCATTGCGATCTCTTCAAGTGAACAGTTACCCGCTCGCTCTCCAATGCCATTGATCGTGCCTTCTATCTGACGTGCGCCAGCTTGAACGGCGGCAATAGAGTTGGCAACTGACATCCCCAAATCGTCGTGACAGTGAACGGAGATGATCGCTTTATCAATGTTCGGAACGCGGTTAAATAGGGTTTCAATAATCCCACCAAACTCACTTGGTACGGTGTAGCCAACGGTATCTGGAATGTTGATTGTACTCGCACCTGCATTGATGGCGGCTTCTACCATGCGACATAGGTTGTCGATTGGAGTACGACCAGCATCTTCACAAGAAAACTCGACATCATCAGTGTAGTTACGTGCATGTTTAACGGCGTTGACTGCCATTTCTAGTACATCGTCGTAGCTGCGGCGTAGTTTGTCTTCTACGTGAATGGTGGAAGTGGCTAAAAACGTGTGAATACGGAATTGGTCAGCCACTTTTAATGCTTCAGCGGCAGCATCAATGTCTTTCGCAACGGCACGCGAAAGGGCACAAACTCGACTGTTTTTTATGTTTTTTGCGATGGTTTGTACAGACTCGAAATCACCTGGTGAAGAGATTGGGAAGCCAGCTTCGATAACATCAACGCCGAGTCTTTCCAGCGCATAGGCAATCTGCAGTTTTTCTTTAACCGTCAAGCTTGCTGACAACGCTTGCTCGCCATCACGCAATGTGGTGTCGAATATAATGACCTGATCGTTCATGTTTGCTTCCTTCCTGATTTCTGCACTTTCGCGCAAGTGAATCGTTTACTTCCAGTATTTAGATATAAAAAAACCCGCATTCTCATGCGGGTTCTTAGAAATTGGTGTGGTTATTTTTCTTCCACAGCCTACCCGCGCGAACTGGTCACGATCAGGAGGAGGCTAAGCAGGATAGAAAAATGAGCTGACATAGTTGTTAAGCTTTCCACATAATTAAGTTAACAAATTAGTACCGCACTCCATGAAGCGCGTCAACCCTAAAGTCGATTTTTTATTCATATCGGATGAGTCTTTTCGTTTGCTTGAAAAAAATGATGCACTAAGTGAAACGACATGATGCGATAGAAACGTGCTAGAAGAAGTAAGTTCTCATCAAGTTTGCGACGTTTCATTACCAAAACAAGCATCGGGATTGCGACTTGTCACACAAAGGTCCGAATTGTTTGGCAAAAGTTTTGAATGACCATTTATAGTAGTGCAGTTGCACTAGGTAAAAGAAATAAGGGTTAGGGAAAGAATGAGGTTAACAAAACAATTTGGACGTTCAGCCATAGTATTTACTCTGGTCAGCTTGTCGGGTTGTCAGCTGTTTCAATCGCAGACCTATGTGGAAGTGGCTTCCCCCGTTGTTATGAATGATCACTCACAGAGCGTCATGGTGATTAATGATCAAATGGATCGATTCTTGAGCTACGAGGGACGCGAGTCGTTTTTGAATCAAATGCTCGTTGCTCTTGAGTCGGACAGTCGAGATAAATTTAAAGGCAAAGATCCGGAAACGTATTCTTGGTGGAAGATCCGCGTTCAACCTAGTGAGAAACAGCAAGCGGAAGTTTTCCGACCAACCACTGAAGGTGTCGATACCTCAAACCCAGTAGAGTTTATGGATGTCTCTTACCGCTCTAAGACCACATTAAACCTACGCTCCAAACCGAGTCTTGAAGGGGCAAAGCTTGGCGTATTATCGAAAGGGGAAGTCTTTAATGTGCTAGCAAAAGTGGTTGATCAACCTTGGTTTCTCGTTGAACAGAAAGGAGTGATAAAAGGTTATGTCCATAAGGATTATGCGCGCAGCAATGTGATAAATCGTGACATTTTATCTACACAGCCTAACCCTTTACTAGAGCCTAACTCGAGTAAAACGGAGCAAACGAGTATAGAGCATGAACTGTCGGGAAACTATACTTGCCGCTCACTGAGCTATGAGCTAACAAAAGATGGTGACATGACGACAGGCTCTTTGCGCGCCTGCCGCAAGAAGAGAAAAGTCTGGTATATAGATACCCCTCAACCGCAACCAGCAAACCCTTCTTAGTGTTCTATTTTATGGTTATGCCCAATAGATAAATTGTTGGGCACACTTTAATTTGGCCTTTGTCATTAATTGTCCAAACTCCCGTCATGCTGTTGTCACCTAAACCTCCTACTTTTCACACAAAGGCGTTGTCAAAGTAAGGAAAGGTCACATGCGAACCATAGAGACAATTACACAGCCAATTGCAGCCATTGCTAAGTTTGATTTAGCGCTCTCTAGTGTTTGTCTTAAGCACCGTTTTAATCAACAAGTCGCCAATATCAGCAAAGGAGTCTCCCACAGTGGTGACGGGCATCTTTACTTGGTGTTGGGTTTATTAGCTTGGTATTTAGATAAGGAGCAAGGAGTCTGGTTTTTACTGGCGGGTTTACTTGCTTTTGCTATCGAGCTACCAATTTATTGGACGCTGAAAAATAGTTTTAAGCGTCGTCGCCCTGAAGAGCTTAGTGCACTCCTTCCTGCTTTTATTACTCCCTCTGATCGCTATAGTCTTCCTTCAGGACACACTGCCGCTGCGTTTGTCATGGCGACGCTGATTGATCATTTCTATCCGAGCCTAGGCGTTGCTGCATTCTTCTGGGCAAGTTTAATCGGAACCGCGCGAATCTTATTGGGTGTGCACTTTTTTACTGATGTCATCATTGGTGCACTGCTTGGCAGTCTTTGTGGTGGATTAGCGATTGCGATGTTGGGAGGCTAATTGATGAAGATCTTGTACGGTGTTCAAGGGACAGGAAACGGACATATTGCACGCGCAAGGGCGATGAGTCATGCGTTTAAAGAGCACGATGTTGAGGTCGACTTTTTGTTTTCTGGGCGAGCGCCGGAAAAATACTTTTCAATGGAAGCATTTGGCGATTACCAGACTCGCCGAGGCTTCACCTTTATTACCGAAAAAGGCTCTGTAAACTACGCGAAAACAGCATTGAATAACAATTTGGTGCAGTTTTTCAAAGAAGTTAAGCAACTCGATCTGTCGTCCTACGATCTTATCATTAATGATTTCGAACCTGTGACTGCGTGGGCAGCGAGACAACAAAATAAGCCTTCTATTGGTATCAGCCACCAAAATGCTTTCCGTTATCCGGTGCCACTAAAGGGAGCAAGTTGGTTAGATAAATCCGTCATTGAATACTTTGCGCCTTCTCAACATCACCTTGGTTTGCATTGGCATCATTTTGATCAACCTTTGTTACCACCGATAGTGCATACCGTCGATAGCCAAGCAGAAAACGACGACTTCGTGTTGGTGTATCTACCGTTCGAATCGATTGAAGATATCTCAGACTTATTGTTCCACTTTAATCAACAAGCGTTTATCTGTTATCACCCGGATGTGATCGAATGTGAGCAGGTAGAAAACATAGAACTGCGCCCTTTATGCCACAGCAACTTCCAGCATCATTTGCATCGCTGTAGTGGTGTCATTGCTAATGGTGGGTTTGAGCTTCCTTCAGAAGCCTTGTCTTTGGGGAAAAAATTGTTACTAAAGCCACTCGCGGGTCAATTCGAGCAGCAGAGCAATGTTGCGACCTTAGAAGATTTAGGGCTTGCGATGTCGATGGAGAGCTTAGACATTTCCGCAGTACGCCAGTGGCTGAAGGAGCAACAAGCCGAAAGTGTGAAATACCCAGATGTTGCTCAGGCTATTGTTCATTGGGTATTGCAAGGTGCATGGGATTCAAAAGCAGAGTTATCCAGACAGCTGTGGGAGCAGGTTGATTTTCCAAGTTACGTGTCGAACATTTAAGTACGTTGTTCAGTACATTGTTCCTTCCATTTTTGACACGATTTTGTTGCAGCCTTTCTGTTTGGAAGGCTGCATTTTTATTCTTCCTCTCTCATTTCTATTCAGTGTGTATTTGCTGATAATTTGACTGATAAGTGCAAAATTCAATCAGAGATATAGCTGCTATATGTTGTTCTTATCCCAACCAATAACTGAGCTAAATGCATGCTTGTGTTAACCGCCTGTCCTATCAATTTGCTAAATACGTCCTCAAAGAATGCATTTTTACGTGTTTTATAGTTTTTTATATTTTTATCAAGTATTTGTTATTTAACAAATAAATACCTAATTGGCTAAAATTTACTGATTAAATATCAATCTAGTTGCGAAACCGCAATCGATTAGTTGATAGTACAGTTCGAGCCGGAAGTATCCGGACGATAAATATAATAAAAAGTTAGGTTATCTATTCGTAAAATGATTCGAATCCAGCCGCCGTCTTTTGTGCGAGATGGGATTCTATTCGTTATGAATTTAATGAACAAAGTTGACGATTACAAAAGAGGCGCACTCAATGTTAGAGAAGAAAGACGCGATGAGCGCAATTGCTAGCTACCGTATGGAAAGCACTTTGCGTGGTGTAGATTTAAACCTACTGACTGTATTTGATGCTGTAATGCAAGAGCAAAATATTACTCGTGCAGCACATAACCTAGGCATGTCTCAACCGGCGGTAAGTAACGCCGTGGCACGCTTAAAAGTGATGTTTAACGACGAGCTATTCATGCGCCAAGGCCGTGGTATTCAGCCTACGCAACGAGCACGTCAACTGTTTGGTCCTATTCGCCAAGCACTGCAGCTGATTCGCAATGAACTTCCTAGCTCCGTATTCCAGCCAGAATCTTCGACTCGCTTATTCAAGCTTGCGATTTGCAGCCCTTGCGACATGCGTTTTGCTCCGAAGATCATGGCAAAAGTGAATCAACAAGCACCAAACGTTCAGCTTCACCTAGATGCAGAATTTGACCGTTTGTTGTCTGAGCGTATGCGCTACCAAGAAATTGATTTCGTGATCGACTACGCTCGTTTTGATGAGCAAGGTTTCTCAAGTACTGAAATCTTCAAAGATGAATTAGTGGTTATCGCATCAAAAACACACCCACGCATTCAAGGTGGTGTGACGGCTGAGCAACTGCTTAACGAAAAGCATGCGAAGTTATCGAAAGTGCATGGCCAACGTAGTTTCTCAGAGCAAGCGTACCGTGAACTGGATTGCCAAGCGGCGTATGAAGGTTCTAGTTTAAGCAACCTACTATACGTGGTGGGTCAATCTGAGCTTGTGACTATTGCACCACGTTGGATGGCGGAAAATGCGGTAAACAGCGATCAACTGCAAATTCTTGATTTTCCATTTGCGAACAAAGAAATCAGCGGTTTCTTAAGCTGGCATGAATCAAGTGAAAAAGATAAAGGCCACATTTGGCTACGCGATCAACTGATGATCACTTGTGGTGAAGTCGTTGCCGCAAAATAAGATGACGTTTGGTCTTCTCGATTAGACCATATTGGTAATCATCAATTTTTACAATTCATTGGTCCCCGAGCGATTTTTGTCTCTCGGGGCTTTTTGTTTTCGTAATCAACAATCGAAACAGTAAGTTAAATAGAGTAATCATTCAGCAATTTGAGGTACGTTCGCGACGTATAAGTGATAGTTGTCTCTTATTAGTGATAAGTTTGATACTGGTCAGTTGCGTTTTAGCAAGCCGTGAGTACACTTGTTCGCTCAATTAGCTTACGCCTGTAAGCCAAAAGGTAAGTAAAAGAATGGCCAAGTTAGATTTTCATATCGTTAAACGTATTCGTGAACAAATTGCGAACGGTGGTACACGCGTTGCACTCAAGCATAAAGTGGGTGAGGAGTGGCAAGGTATTACGTGGACGCAATTTGGTCAGCAAGTTGATGCTTTATCACTTGCACTTTTGGCTCAGGGATTAGGAGTCCAAGATAAGATCGGCATTTTCTCGAACAACATGCCGCAATGGACGATCGCTGATATCGCAGCACTGCAATTACGCAGCGTGACAGTACCTATTTACCCAACCAATACTGCCACTCAGTCGGCGTACATCATCAACAATGCAGACGTCAAAGTTCTGTTTGTTGGTGAACAGCCTCAATTTGATGCAGCAGTGAGCATTTTCGACCAGTGCGAACAGTTAGAGCTCATTGTTGCGATGTCTGATGATATAGAACTTGGCGATCATGATTTCGTTATCTCTTGGCAAGCATTTGTTGCCAAAGGCGACACTACATATCAAGTTGAATTGGACGCGCGTTTAGATCAGGCAAAAGAAGATGATCTACTCACGCTCATCTACACCTCGGGTACAACAGGACAGCCAAAAGGCGTTATGTTGGACTACGCAAACATTGCGGCGCAATTGGAAGGGCACGATCAGCGCTTGAGCCTTTCTCAAAGTGACGTGTCATTATGTTTCCTGCCGTTGTCACACGTATTTGAGCGCGCTTGGACCTTTTATGTATTGTACAAAGGGGCGACCAACTGCTATTTGCAAGACACCATGCAAGTACGTGATGCACTGAGCCAGGTGCGACCTACCGTGATGTGTGCCGTACCGCGTTTCTATGAGAAGATCTTCTCTGCGATTCATGAGAAAGTGTCTCGCGCGCCGATTCATCGTAAGATCATGTTTACTTGGGCAGTCAACATGGGCGCAAAAATGGCCGCTTGTCATCAAGAAAAACGTCAGCCATCGCTCTTGCTGCGTAAGTCATACACTTTGGCGGATAAGTTGGTTCTGAGCAAACTGCGTGCGCTACTTGGCGGGCAAATCAACTTTATGCCTTGTGGTGGTGCAAAGCTGGATGAAACCATCGGTCGATTCTTCCATGCGATTGGTATCAACGTTAAGTTGGGCTACGGCATGACTGAAACCACGGCGACAGTATCGTGTTGGGATGATAAATGTTTTAACCCCGACTCTATTGGTATGTCGATGCCTGGCGCACAGGTCAAGATCGGCGAAAACAACGAGATTCTGGTTCGTGGTCCAATGGTGATGCGTGGCTATTACAAAATGCCAGAAGAGACGGAAAAGACCTTTGATGAGCACGGTTTCCTAAAAACGGGCGACGCTGGTTACATTGATGAAAATGGCAACTTGTTCATCACCGATCGTATCAAAGAGTTGATGAAAACTTCAGGTGGTAAATACATCGCTCCACAAATGATTGAAGGTGCGATTGGTAAAGACCACTTCATCGAGCAAATCGCAGTCATTGCGGATACTCGTAAGTTTGTTTCTGCGCTTATCGTGCCTTGTTATGACTCGCTAGAAGAGTACGCGAAAGAGCTGAATATCAAATATCACGATCGCGTTGAGTTGATTAAGCACCACCAGGTGGTCGAAATGCTTGAGAAGCGTGTGAACGATCTTCAAAAAGAGTTGGCAAAGTTTGAACAAGTGAAGAAGTTTAAATTGTTACCAAGAGCTTTCTCTATGGATGATGGTGAGTTAACGCCAACTCAAAAACTTCGTCGTAAAGTCATCAATGACAAATACCAAGATGAAATTGAAGAAATGTATAAGGAAAAGTCGGATAAAAAGTAACTTAAGCTGACTTAGGTTTTATATTGATGAAAAAATCCCCAGTGATGTGATTGCGCATTGCTGGGGATTTTTGTTTGTATTGATTTTTTCTGTTTTGCTCGTCAAATAACGCTATTTCGCACCCTATAGCTAAAAGCTTATGAAATAATGTTCTTTTTTTGAGCGTTAATTTTTTAGGTTGTACTGTGAAATAGGAGATGTGTGGCTGCTATTCCTACTAACATTCTAATTACTAGTATCTTGTTTAAAAAGTAGACCAATCTCTCATTAGACCCTTTGATAATAAAACGTTACATTTGTTGGGTAACCTTGCGGGATGTTATGACGAACGCAAGACATAGCCGAAAACGTGGAAGTATTTCGATTAGGCTACGAATAAGACCTAGACTATGTAAAACCAGACCAATCCGTTGACCTTACGGTGAGGAAACTGGCTAAGGAGAGCAATTATGACAGCAATGTTGTCAGGCGCAGAGATGGTGGTTCAATCTCTGATAGAAGAGCACGTAGAGCAGATCTTTGGCTACCCAGGTGGCTCTGTTTTGGATATCTACGATGCACTGCATGCCAAAACCGATCAAATCAAACACGTACTTGTAAGGCATGAGCAAGCCGCCACTCATATGGCAGATGGTTACGCTCGAGCTACCGGTAAACCGGGTGTCGTACTTGTGTGCTCGGGGCCGGGCGCGACCAATACCATTACGGGTATTGCAACAGCGTATATGGACTCTATCCCAATGATCGTTATCTCGGGTAACGTACCGAATAGCCTAATTGGTAATGATGCTTTCCAAGAGTGTGACATCGTCGGTGTCTCCCGCCCAGTGGTCAAACACAGCTTTTTAGTAAAAAAAGCGGAAGATATTCCTGAAACAATCAAAAAAGCGTTTTATATCGCGACTACAGGTCGACCTGGTCCAGTTGTGATTGATTTGCCAAAAGATGTAATGAACCCGCAAATCAAACTGCCTTATCAATATCCAGAAACGCTTTCAATGCGTTCTTACAAGCCGACAACTTCGGGCCATAAAGGCCAGATTAAAAAAGCGCTTAAATCGCTATTAGAAGCGAAAAAACCAGTGCTTTATATCGGTGGTGGTGCGGTGATTTCTGGCGCCCATGAACATATTTTAGAGCTTTCCGACAAACTGAACCTACCCGTTGTGAGTACTTTGATGGGCTTGGGGGCATTCCCGGGTACACATAAAAACTCACTGGGCATGTTGGGTATGCACGGCACTTACGAAGCTAATATGGCAATGCATGAAGCGGATCTTATTTTTGGTATCGGTGTGCGTTTTGATGACCGTACAACCAACAACCTTGAAAAGTACTGCCCAAACGCAAAAGTGATGCATATTGATATCGATCCGTCATCGATCTCGAAAAACGTGAAAGTGGATTTGCCGATCGTAGGTTCTGCGGAAAAAGTGCTGACAACCATGCTCGGGCTGCTTGCAGAGCAAGGTAGTGGAAATGATCAAGATGCTATCACTGCATGGTGGGATGACATTCAAGTATGGCGTGACCGCAACTGCTTGTCTTATGAAACGTCTCCAGAACGAATCAAGCCACAGCAAGTAATTGAAACGCTGCACAAGCTAACTAATGGTGACGCATATGTGGCGTCTGATGTGGGCCAGCATCAGATGTTTGCGGCGCTGTACTACCCATTCAATAAGCCGCGCCGTTGGATAAACTCTGGTGGTCTTGGCACCATGGGATTTGGTCTTCCGGCTGGCATGGGCGTGAAGTTTGCCATGCCACAAGAAGAGGTCGTGGTTGTGACTGGTGACGGCAGTATTCAGATGAATATTCAAGAATTGTCGACAGCCATGCAATACGACATTCCAGTGAAGATCATCAACCTGAACAACCGATTCTTAGGCATGGTAAAACAGTGGCAAGACATTATTTATCAAGGTCGTCACTCTAATTCTTACATGAGTTCTGTTCCTGACTTTGCAGCGATTGCAGAAGCTTATGGTCACGTCGGTATTCGTATCGAAACGCCTGATCAGCTCGAAGAAGGGCTACAAAAAGCGTTGGATATGAAAGATCGTCTGGTGTTTGTGGACATCAACGTAGACGAAACCGAACACGTATACCCGATGCAAATCAAAGGTGAGGGTATGGATAAAATGTGGCTAAGCAAAACGGAGAGAACTTAATATGAGACACATTATTTCATTGCTATTGGAAAACCAACCGGGTGCGTTGTCTCGTGTTGTTGGTTTGTTCTCTCAACGTGGTTACAACATTGAATCTTTGACGGTATCACCGACTGATGATGAAACCCTGTCGCGAATGAACATTACCACGACATCTGATGAGATGCAGTTGGAACAAATTCAGAAGCAGTTACACAAATTGATCGATGTGCTGAAAGTGCAAGAAGTCACCGAGTATGATCACATTGAGCGTGAACTGATGATGGTGAAAGTGAAAGCCAGTGGTTTTGCGCGAGCAGAAGTGAAGCGTACGGCAGACATCTTTCGTGGCCAGATCGTGGATGTCACGGCTTCCCAATACACCGTACAACTTGCGGGTACGAGTGAAAAGCTAGATGCCTTCATTCAAGCGATATCCGAAGTGACCGAAGTTGTCGAAGTTGCTCGTAGTGGTGTCGTTGGCATTGCGCGAGGAGAGCGAGCCCTCAAACCTTAACTCTATGATTGCATATAGAAAAGCCACTTAATCTAAGTGGCTTTTTTGTTTAGAAAATAACAATTAATGATATAATTGTCGTTTTAGTAAGCATGATAGGCATTAGACGTGTGAAAGTACCTAAGCGAGTCGGCACCTTATTGGCGACAGCACTATTTTTTAGTGCACTCACTGCCGCTTACTACTATCAGAAATATCTGACATTGTTAGAAAACAATGTTGAGAACACCGCTCAAGAAGCGTTACATCAATTGGCCTATACTGGCCGTGAATACAGCAATATTCAGGATCAAATCGAAACGATCAGTGACCTACTTGGTCACAGCCAAAGTCTGTATGAATATCTGCGCCAACCTAACCGGGTGAACCGTTCCATCTTAGAAGACATGTGGATCTCGGTCGCAATCAATCAAAAGTTGTATAAGCAAATTCGCTTTCTTGATGTTTCTGGTCGAGAAAAAGTGAGGATTAATTATGATATTGAAACAGGCGCTGCGTTGCCCGCGATCAAATTGCAAAATAAGTCAGAGCGAGATTACTTTCAATTCGCTAAGAACTTAGACGATGGCGAAATCGCTTCGTGGGGGATAGGTTTAGAACGAGAGTATGGCGAGTTAGTCTATCCCTATAGTCCGTCACTGCGTATTTTGATGCCTATTTCGCTTAACGGAAAGCGCGAAGGGTATCTTGTGCTTAATGTTGATATTGACTATTTATCCTCTCGACTCAACTATTCGTCAGTGCTTGATTTCCATATTGAGCTGATTAAGAGTGACGGATTTTACATTGATAGCCCTAAATCAGCTCGTTTGTATGGCCATATAATTCCCGCTCGCTCTCAATTTAATTTTGGCCGGATGTACCCAAACATTTGGCGTAGTTTAAATTCAAAAGATTCGGGCTATGCTTACAATGGTTCGAATTTGGTCGCGTATCGCACCATCCAGTTTGTTTCTAGCGAACCTCTTCATCTGGTTATTGATCTTACCAATGAGCAGTTATTATCCCGAGCTCAGAGGGACATTGATGACTTAATCCAAGAAGCGTTTTTTGTTCTAAGTTTGGTGCTCGGCTTCACTTTGCCGACGGCAGCCCTTGCTCTGCATTATCGGCGTCATAGTATGGAATCGAAGTTGGCTCGAGCTGCTCTTGATGGTATGACTGCGGTGATGATCTCGGATGCTTCACATAGAATCATCATGGTTAATCAAGAGTTTGAAAACATGATGGGTTACTCAACCAAGCATGCCCAAGGTTGGAGTGCACATCATTTAATTCTCTTACCTGAAGATCTCGAAGCAAACCTGAGTATCTGGAAAATACTGAAGAGTGAACACGTATGGGAAGGGGAGATTCGTTGTCGAACTAAGTTTAATCAAGTCTTTACCGCAATAATGCGTATTCAGGCGAATTTAACCAAATCAGGTAAAGTGAGTTATTACATTACGTCGCTGGTGGATATCTCTGGGCAAAAAGAGTTAGAAGAAAAATTACGAAACCTAAGCGAAAAAGATGGCTTGACGGGGTTGTGGAACCGCCGAAAATTTGAAGAGCAATTGGCGCAATATGCGGGGATTATTGAACGCTATCCTGATAGCCCTCCTGCTTGTTTGGCGTTGTTTGATATTGACCACTTTAAACGTATTAATGACGAGCTTGGCCACGACGAAGGAGACAAGGTGATTTGTAGTGTCGCAGAAACCCTCCTAGAAGAAGTCCGCAGCACAGACTTTGTATCTCGTGTCGGTGGTGAGGAATTTGCAGTGATTATGCCGCATACAACACTAGAAGAGGCTGAAATTGTATTGAACAGGCTACGTGTCGCGGTTCAAATGCGTAGTGATAGAGGCATTACTGTCAGTGCTGGGTATAGTGATTTAACCTCTGATCGTACAAGAACGTATAAATGTGCTGATATTGCTTTGTATGAGTCAAAAAGTGCAGGGCGTAACTGCGTATCGCTATGTCATAGTTATGATGATATTGCTTAGTGCTTTTACAAAAACGAAAAACGGGGATAGACCCCCGCTTTTTAGTCTCAGCGTTATTCGCTAGCCAGTATGCGACATTGGTTGTCGATGGCGGCTTCGATACACTGTATTGACTGTCTCAAATAACGCTCTAGATAACCTAAAGCATCCTGACTCTTTTTGTCTAGCGATGCCTTCATCAGTATTTCTTGCTCATCGAGAGTACAGTGCCCAGGGTTCCCTGTGCCTAAAATCTGCATCGCGAAGTATTGGTAGCGTTTAATTTGCGTGAGTAGATCGCGGAAAAACCCAAACATATTGACAGAGCCAGCACCTTCAAACAGCGCAGTAAGAAACTGATTTTGGCGCTCTTCCCATTCCCTCCAGCAAAAGCTTTCGCCAGGTTTTACTCGGGATAACTTGTGATAAGCAGTTAGTACATCCAGTTCCCATTTTTCATCGCCAATCGTAATTGCCTTACTGAGTAAGCATGCGGAGACCATTTGCAGGCTTTCGTACAAGTCATGTAACTCATCTTTACACACAGGTGCAACCCAGCAGCCTTTTTGCGGCTCGAGTTTGACGTATTTGCTCCAAGATAATTGCACCAATGCTTCTCGAATGGGTGACGCTCCTACGCTGTACTTCTCTTTGAGTTCGGCAACCACGAGTTTTTGACCTGGTTTAAGCTCGCCATCGAGAATATCCTGACTGATCATTCTTAATACTTTGTCGGTAAGAGTGGGACTAGACACATACACCTCATAGAAACTTTAATCGTGACGATAAAATTAAACAGTACGAAATTCTGATAGAGGTAAATAATACAATTAGCCTATTATGAGAGCAAGAAAGCCATATAAAAAAAGAGGGCATAAGCCCTCTTTCTCAATAAACTGAAATGTTAAAAATTCAGTCTTATAGTACGTGTACAGAAGCTGTGTTCGTAGTACCTGAAGCAACTAGAGCGCCAGAAACCATAACAACGATATCGCCTTTGTTACCTAGACCTGATTCTAGAGCAAGTTCTTTACCCGCTACGTAGAATGCGTCAGTGCTTTCGATTGAATCAACAACTACAGGAGTAACACCTTTAGTTAGAACTAGCTGTGCAGCAGTTTTCTTGTTAGTTGTTAGCGCTAGAATGTTTGCAGTTGGGAAGTACTTACGTACTGAACGTGCAGACTTACCGCCTTCAGTTGCAACAACGATAAGTGGAGCAGCTAGTTTCTCAGCTGTGTCTACTGCACCTTTACATACTGCTTCAGTGATGCGTAGGCGTGGGCTGTCTAGACGAGAACCTAGTTCAGCTTTTAGCGCTGAGTCAGTACGGTTCGCGATTTGAGCCATGATAGTTACCGCTTCAACAGGGTATTTACCTTTCGCCGTTTCACCAGAAAGCATTACTGCGTCAGTACCGTCCATTACCGCGTTAGCAACGTCGCCTGCTTCCGCACGAGTAGGACGTGGGTTGTTGATCATAGAATCAAGCATTTGAGTTGCTGTGATAACCATCTTACGTGCACGGTTACACTTCTCGATCATCATTTTCTGAGCGAAGATTACTTCTTCAGCTGGGATTTCAACACCTAGGTCACCACGTGCAACCATGATGCCGTCAGAAAGCTCTAGGATCTCGTCGAAGTTATCAACACCTTCTTGGTTTTCGATCTTAGAGATGATGTGGATGTTCTCGCCGCCGTTTGCAGCAAGTACTTCACGGATTTCTTGAACGTCAGACGCTTTACGGATGAAAGAAGCTGCTACGAAGTCAACGCCTTGCTCACAACCAAACTTAAGGTCGTTCTTATCTTTTTCAGATAGTGCAGGTAGGTTTACAGAAACGCCAGGAAGGTTAACACCTTTGTTTTCGCCTAGTGCACCGTTGTTAAGAACTTTACATTTAACTTCAGTTTCAGTCTTAGAGATAACTTCCATCTCGATTAGACCGTCGTCTACTAGGATAGTGTTACCTACGTTTAGGTCGGCTGCGAAACCAGCGTAAGTTACTGCAACTTTATCTTTGTTACCTACAACTGAAGTGTCAGTTGTGAAAGTGAATTCTTGACCTGCTACTAGATCAACATCGTTACCGCCTTCTAGCTTGATAGTGCGGATTTCTGGACCTTTAGTATCTAGAAGAATTGCTAGTGGTTTGCCAGTAGCTTCCATTACTTTACGGAAGTTCGCGATACGAGTGCCGTGTTCTTCGTAGTCACCGTGAGAGAAGTTAAGGCGCATTACGTTCATGCCTGCGTTAACTAGTTCAGTTAGCTTCTCTACAGATTCTGTTTTAGGGCCAATCGTACATACGATTTTGGTCTTTTTCATGGAAGATACTCTCCGGTAAGTATAGTTACAATTTGAAAGTCGGTTATTTACTCTGAAGTCAGGACGTTTTTGATGACATTTAGTACCTGCCACCCACCGATTTTTCGTCTCATTATTAGAACTTCAGATTCTGAAAGTCTTTCACCAAGTTTAGTCATTTTATGACTAAAAGATCGGCGATTTTGGTTACCTTTTTGTGACTAATCCCACTTTATATGCAGAAAGTTGCAAAAAAATAGCCTTCAATTCTGTAATTTTTTTTCTTTTCGGTGGCGAATTCTACCACTGAATGAATCCAATATCACTGTTTAAGAATTGTCTTAGGACAAGGTTTTATCGAGAAATATTAATTTTTTGGATCGAAATAAATGGACTTAAAAGTTTCGGTTTGACTATAATAAGTTTCACATCGAAACTTAAAATCAAAACTTAAATGTCGAAACGAAATACTCAATTAAGAAGACACGCCATTTCTAACTTGGTTTCTGAACTAGGAGAAGTCAGCGTTGATGAACTTGCTCAGAAATTCGAAACCTCAGAGGTCACGATTAGAAAGGATTTAGCTTCTTTAGAGAAAAACGGCCAACTTCTACGCCGCTATGGCGGTGCGATTGCTATCCCAAAGGAAGTCATTCACGAAGAATTGGGCGCTAATGTTTCGACTCGAAAGTTAAGCTTAGCAAAAGCAGCTGCATCATTGATTCGCGATCATAATCGCATCGTGATCGACAGTGGCAGCACGACTGCCGCGCTGATTCAACAGTTGAATGACAAACGTGGCTTAGTGGTCATGACCAACTCGTTGCATGTTGCTAACGCCCTAAATGAATTAGAGAGCGAACCGACACTGCTGATGACTGGCGGTACGTGGGATACGCACTCAGAGTCCTTTCAAGGCAAAGTGGCCGAATCTGTATTACGAGCTTACGACTTTGACCAATTATTCATCGGTGCGGATGGCATCGATCTCGAGCGTGGAACCACGACATTTAATGAGTTGGTTGGCTTAAGTAAGGTAATGGCAGAAGCGTCACGTGAAGTGATCGTAATGATCGAGTCCGAAAAAATCGGCCGTAAGATCCCAAACTTAGAGCTCGCTTGGCATCAAGTTGATGTGTTGGTGACCGATGCAGATATCCAAGCAGAGCATAAAGTACAGATTGAACAACATGGCGTGAAAGTCATTTGCGCCTAATAATGTAATCAGTTTCATATTTTACTTCCCTCTGGATAAAGGCCTTTGCTTGCTGCCTCTATTTGAAATCATGGCTAGGGAAGAACAAAACTACAAACGGAGATAAACACATGTGTGGAATCGTAGGTGCAGTAGCACAACGAGATGTTGCAGAAATTTTGGTTGAAGGTCTACGCCGCTTAGAGTACCGCGGTTACGACTCTGCTGGCGTTGCGGTTGTTGATGGCGAATCAAACCTAACGCGCGTTCGTCGCTTGGGTAAAGTACAAGAATTGGCTGATGCAGTAGAAGAAGCAAAAGTGATCGGCGGAACTGGTATTGCGCACACTCGTTGGGCGACGCACGGTGAACCTTCTGAAATCAACGCTCACCCACACATGTCTGGTGATATCGCAGTGGTCCATAACGGCATCATCGAAAACCATGAAGAGCTGCGTGAGCTGCTTCAATCTCGTGGCTACGTGTTTGAATCGCAAACGGATACAGAAGTTATCGCACACATGGTTGAGTGGGAACTTCGTACTTCAGAAACGCTATTAGAAGCGGTACAAAAAACAGCAAAACAACTTGAAGGCGCATACGGCACGGTAGCGTTGGATCGCAAAGACCCATCTCGCATCGTAGTAGCACGTTCAGGCAGCCCGATCGTGATCGGTTTTGGTGTAGGTGAAAACTTCCTAGCGTCTGACCAACTTGCATTACTTAACGTTACGCGCCGTTTCATGTACCTAGAAGAAGGGGACGTAGCAGAAATTACTCGCCGTGAAGTCACTGTGTTTGATGCAACGGGTGAGCCAGTTGAGCGTGAAATTGTTGAATCTAATGCAGAGCATGATGCAGGTGATAAAGGCCAATACCGTCACTTCATGCAAAAAGAAATCTATGAGCAACCTAAAGCGTTGATCAACACAATGGAAGGTCGTATCACGTCAGATTCTGTTGTGACAGACGCGATCGGTGTGCACGCGGCAGACATTCTAAGCAAAGTAGAACACGTACAAATCGTGGCGTGTGGTACGTCTTACAACGCAGGTATGACGGCACGTTACTGGTTTGAAGACATTGCAGGCGTTAGCTGTGATGTAGAAATTGCGTCTGAATTCCGTTACCGCAAGTTTGTGACTCGTCCAAACAGCCTTCTTATTACGTTGTCTCAGTCTGGTGAAACTGCAGATACGTTAGCAGCACTTCGCCTAGCAAAAGAGAAAGGTTACATGGCGGCGATGACCATTTGTAACGTAGCAGGCTCTTCTCTGGTTCGTGAATCAGATTTTGCGTTCATGACTCGCGCTGGTGTTGAAATCGGTGTGGCTTCAACCAAAGCGTTCACGACTCAGCTTTCTGCACTACTTATGCTGGTAACAGCACTGGGTAAAGAGCAAGGTCGCATCAGCAAAGAGAAAGAAAAAGAGATTGTTGAAGCGCTACACGCACTTCCTAAGCAAATCAACGCGGCACTTTCTTTCGAGAAAGAAATTGAAGCACTTGCAACGGATTTTGCAGACAAGCACCACACATTGTTCCTAGGCCGTGGCGAGTTCTACCCAATCGCGATGGAAGCGTCTCTAAAACTGAAAGAGATCTCGTACATCCACGCAGAAGCGTACGCGGCGGGTGAACTGAAACACGGTCCTCTGGCTCTAATTGATGCTGACATGCCTGTTGTTGTGGTTGCACCAAGCAACGACCTACTTGAAAAGCTAAAATCAAACGTTGAAGAAGTGCGTGCGCGTGGCGGCCTTCTATACGTATTCGCAGATGCAGACGCAGGCTTCGAAGGCGATGAGACAATGAAGATCATCACTATGCCTCACGTTAGTGAAATCACGGCGGCGATCTACTACACCATCCCAATGCAGTTGCTGTCTTACTACGTAGCACTGATCAAAGGTACGGACGTAGACCAACCACGTAACCTAGCGAAAGCGGTAACGGTTGAGTAATTACGCTTAACAGCAAAAATCCTGAGCGGCACATGCGAGAGTATGTGCCGCTTTTTTATTTAAACCCATTTTAAGGTTTGTGAGTTATTGACCCAACTGGTGAGCGGTTAGAATTGCAGAGTAGACATTTTCTGCCGTCACTGGGAATGGCATATTGTGGATGGTTTCTCCCTCGGCCGTTGAGGCTTCGGCGACCTCGCGCAACTTAGCGTGGTTAAGCTCTTTAACGCCCATATCAAATAAGTTGGTTGGTAGACCTACAGAGCGGCAGAATGCAAGAACCGTATTAATCTCTTCCATCGCTGCGTTTTCTAGTACCAGCTGAACTAGTGTGCCGAACGCGACTTTCTCACCATGATAGAGATGATGACACTCTTCAAGCTTAGTTAGGCCGTTATGAATAGCGTGAGCACCCGCTAGACCACTGCTTTCAAAACCGATACCGCTAAGGTATGTATTGGCTTCAATAATGTTTTCTACCGCTTTGGTGCTCACACCATTTTCTACTGCAGCTTTTGCTTTTACACCATCTTCAAGCAAGGTTTCATAGCAAAGTTTCGCAAGCGCTTGTGCTGAACGAGTCGCTAACCCACCAGCCATTGTTGCCTTACCAGAAGTCATGTTGGCACGAGCTTCAAAGTAGGTGGAAAGCGCGTCGCCCATCCCCGATACAAGTAAGCGAACAGGGGCTTTGGCGATGACTGACGTATCCATGATGACCATGTCTGGGTTTTTAGGGATCATCAAATATTCTGCAAATTCACCTTCAGGTGTGTATATCACCGCAAGCGCTGAGGTTGGCGCATCAGTCGAGGCAATCGTAGGAACCACCACGACAGGAATTTTTGTGTAAAACGCAACAGCCTTTGCTGTATCTAACGTTTTACCACCACCAATACCGACAATGACATCGTGTTTCTGAGTGGCACAAATGTCCGTGATGCGTTCAATCTCAACGCGTGAACATTCGCCACCAAAAATGTTCATAGTGAGTGGAAGCTTTTCGTCAGCAAAACTTTGTTTGACGTCATCACCAACCAGGTTAGTCACGAACTCATCGGCAATTACTAACGGACGTTCACCCAATGTTTTCACATAGTGAGCGATAGATGTAAGTACTTGTTCACCTTGGACGTATTTGCTTGGGCTGATAATAATTTTGTCCATAATTCAAACCTTTAACCTTTTTTATGTGTGTTTTGGACTGCAATGAATATCCATTGTAGGGATAAGGTTTATATTAGGTTTGGTGTGGTAAGTGGTGAAGGATATCTCTGGTTTTGTTCCATGCTTTTATGACCTCTGTGTCAAACCGACTGCCAGAAGTAATAAGAATCAGCATGCTTTATGGCGACGATCACTATTCAGGAAAATTTGTCGTTTTTCGTTTCATATTGAAACAATAATGCCGAAGTTTTTGTTTCAATATGAAACGGATTGATTTTTGTTGAGCACGCATTTTCTCTGTTTAAGATGAATTCATACCCTACATAAAAATATAAATGGAATGAGATAGAACGATGAAAAAGTTAATTAACCAAGTTGATGATGTTGTATTGCAGCAAATGGAAGGTCTGGCTTTATCTCGCCCAGAGCTAAAAGCGAACTACGAACCTCGTTACATGTGGCACGAGGAAACACCGGGGCAAGTGGCACTGGTTTCTGGTGGTGGCTGTGGTCATGAACCTTTGCACGCAGGTTTTATTGGTAAAGGCATGCTGACAGGCGCCTGCCCTGGAGAGGTATTTACTTCACCAACGCCAGATCAAATGTACGAATGTGGCAACCAAGTGAATACTGGTGAAGGCGTGCTATTTATCATTAAAAACTACACCGGAGACGTGTTGAACTTTGAAACGGCTGTGGAGCTGCTTCATACCGATGGCATCAAAGTTGGGTCGGTGTTGGTGGATGACGATGTTGCAGTCAAAGACAGCCTGTATACCGCTGGTCGCCGTGGCGTAGCTGGAACGGTATTGGTTGAAAAGTTAGTTGGGGCTGCCGCGAGCAAAGGTTATTCGTTGGAGCAATGTGAAGCACTGGCTCGTCGCGTTAATAATCACTGTCGTTCATTTGGCGTGGCGCTTAATGCTTGTGTTGTACCCGCAGCAGGTAAACCATCTTTTGTTCTGGAAGATGATGAAGTGGAGTTTGGTGTTGGTATCCATGGTGAACCAGGTATCAAGCGAGTGAAATACACCGATGTCGATACGTTAGTGGATGAAATGTTTGCTGAAGTTGCTGAAAACACACCTTATCAGCGCACATTGCGTATTTGGAATCGTGACGAAGGTGAATGGGATGAAGTGGAATCCAGCATTGAGCCTTTCGCCGCTGAACACGACTACATCGTGATGGTGAATGGTATGGGTGGTACGCCAACTTCAGAGCTTTACGGAGTGTACCGCCGTCTGGCTCATAACTGCGAGCAAGCAGGGTTCCGTATCGTGCGTAATATGGTTGGTAACTTCTGTACGTCACTCGATATGGAAGGCGTTTCGATTACGTTGCTGAAGGCAGATAAAGAGATGTTGGAGCTGTTCGATGCTCCTGTCGATACGGCCGCGATCAAGTGGTAACAGGGGAGAGCAAACATGCAAATTGACAAACAACATATCGTTCACTGGCTAGAGTTATGTGCAAAAACGTATCAAGAGAATCAAGATTTTCTGACCGACCTTGATCGTGATATTGGTGACGCAGACCATGGTCTCAATATGAACCGTGGCTTTAAAAAAGTTGCTGAAAAACTGCCGCAATTTGCGGACCAAAATATCGGCAGCATTCTCAAGAATACGGGCATGACCTTACTTTCTAGTGTTGGTGGGGCAAGTGGCCCGCTGTATGGCACGCTGTTTATTCGCACGGCTGCCGCTGTCGGAACCCGAGAGCAACTAACGTTTGAAGAGTTGGTCGATGCACTAAAAAGCGGTGTGGATGGCGTGGTGTCTCGTGGTAAAGCAGAGCTGGGTGATAAAACCATGTGTGATGTTTGGTTACCCGTTTTAGTTAGCGTGAAGGCGTCGTTAGAAAATGGCATGAGCGCCGATCACTTACTGAATGAAATGGTTGAGCTAGCAGAAACGAACGTGGTTGCCACGATTGAAATGTTGGCGAAAAAAGGGCGAGCAAGCTATCTGGGGGAACGTAGTATTGGTCACCAAGATCCCGGTGCAACCTCTTCTTTGTTAATGATTAAAGCACTCCAGCAGGCAATAGCAGGTAATTAAGATGGTGGGAATTGTAGTTGTATCTCATAGTCGTCGACTTGCAGAAGGGGTGGCAGAACTTGCCACCCAAATGACGCAAGGCAAAGCCAAGCTTGCGATTGCTGCTGGGATTGATGATCCAGAGAACCCGATCGGAACCGATGCCATTGCCGTGATGGAAGCGATTGAGCAGGTACAAGATCAACAAGGGGTTGTTGTGTTGATGGATCTTGGCAGCGCGTTGCTTAGCACGGAAATGGCTCTGGACCTGATTGATGATCATGTGAGGGAAAATGTCACCCTTATCTCGGCACCTATTGTTGAAGGAACCATGGCGGCGTCGGTGGCTGCTGCTGCCGGACTACCTTTATCGACGGTAGTCGAAGAGGCACAGAATGCGTTAAGCGTAAAACAAGAGCATCTTGGTGATCAGCCACTAACATCCGCTGAGATAGCGCCAGAATCAGAAAACTTTGAGCAAGAACGGACATTTGATTGGGTAGTGCAAAATCCGCATGGATTACATGCTCGTCCCGCTGCGGCCATTGTTGGTGCACTCGCGCCTTTCGACTGCCAATTATGGTTGAAAAAAGGCGAGCGCCGTGTGAACGCGAAAAGCTTGAACAGCATTGCGAAACTTGGCGTTCGTAGTCAAGAGACGATCACCTTATGCGCACTTGGACCTCAATCCAGTGAAGCAATCAAGGCATTTGAAGCCTTAGCTAGTGAGCACTTCGGAGAAAAAGAGGCGGTTGAGCAAGGCATTGTCGAACCTGAAGAAAGTTCAGATACTCTGCTCGATGGCATGGCCTCAAATCAGATTGAAGGTGCTGTTGTTGGTATTCGAGTCAATGACGGTATCGCTACTGCTCCTGCTGTCCTTTTTACTCATGAAATGCCAGCTGTGCCTGAACGTGATTTCCAAAGTGAACAAGATGAAATTGAACGGGTTAAGCGTGCGATAGGCGTGGTTTTTCAACACTTGCAGGAGCAAGCGAAGCAGCCGAAAGGGGAAATATTTTCCGCTCATAGCATGATGCTCAGTGACCCAGAATTATGGGCATCGGTCGAGTCGCGAATTCAAACGGGCATGATAGCCGAGCAAGCTTGGGTAGAATCACTGCAAACGTTGGCCAAAGAGTTTCGCCAGGCAGAAAGTCAGTACATGCGGGAACGCGAAGCAGATGTGCATGATATAGCACGCCAAGTTATGGTCGAAATGACAGGCGTAACGCCTAATGCCATCGACATTAAGGAACCGAGTATTTTGTTGGCCCGTGACCTGATGCCTTCTGATGTGGCCGGGCTTGATAAACCTAAAGTGCTTGGTATCTGTTTGAGTGAAGGAGGGAAAACCTCTCACAGTGCGATTCTTGCTCGTGCGATGGGGATTCCTGCCATCGTTAAAGCTCAGGGTTGTCTTGATGCTGTGCGTGCTGGGCAAGTGGTGACTATTGATGGCTTTCGAGGGCATTTATGGTTCTCTCCTTCAGATGCCATACAACAGGAATTAGAAGCGCAACAAATTGAGTGGCAAAGCACCCGACAAAGTGCACTAGCGAGTGCTCAGCAAGCCGCAGTCACCTGTGATGGTGTCCATATTCCAGTATTCGCCAATATTGGTGGACCGAAAGATATTGATGATGCACTAACATCAGGAGCTGAGGGCGTTGGTCTATTTCGGACTGAGTTTCTATTTCAAAACAGTGATGAGTTGCCAACTGAGGAAGCGCAATACCAAGTGTATCGTGATATTGCCGCCGCACTTGGTGATAAGCCACTTACGATTCGTAGTCTAGATGTTGGCGGTGATAAGCCTTTAGCCGCTTATCCTATGCCAGCGGAAGATAATCCATTTTTAGGTTTGAGAGGGGTGCGGTTGTGCCTTCAACATGAGTCATTGTTTACCGCTCAACTTCGAGCCATTCTGAGAGCCTTTCACGAGCAATCGAATATTCAATTGATGATACCGATGGTGGCTCAGGTTGAAGAAGTGAGAAAAGTAAAAGTGCTGTTGGCGCATCAAGCAAGCCAACTCGGCTTGGATGCGACTCATTTGCCCGTTGGTATTATGATTGAGGTGCCAGCCGCGGTATTAAATGCTGATGCGTTAGCCCAAGAAGTCGACTTTTTCTCTATCGGCACCAATGATTTGACTCAATATGTTATGGCCGCCGATCGAGGTAACGCCGCCGTTGCTGAATTGGTGAACTACTTTGAACCATCGGTACTAAAAGCCATTGAGCTCACGTGTGCAGCAGGCGATCGCGCGGGCATACCGGTTAGTATGTGTGGTGAGATGGCTGGCGATCCAAATGCCACAGAAACATTGCTTCGCGTGGGGTTGCGAAAATTCAGCGCCAGTTCAAGTATGCTCCCGGGACTAAAAGCGCAGATTCGTCAGTTGTCTGTCGATGTTTAATCGATACCTTATCGTTAGTACATCTGTACCGGCGTGCTTACGCCGGTTTTACTTTTGTTATAGGAACGCCAATTCACGGCTTAATACAGCTTCATTTGCTCCTGCAGCCCAAACTTATTAATTTTTCTCCATAAGGTCGTGCGGCCAATTTGCAATGCTTTCGCCATATCATGCATTTTGCCATCACACTGATTCCAAGCTTGAACGATAGCTCTTCTCTCGGCTTCTTCTAACGTGATTACTGGCGTATTTTCTGCGGTATGGCGAGAATTCAGTTTAATGTCTTCAGGAATATCGTTCAGCTTGATTAAGTTGGAACTGCGGTTAAGCAAAATTCGCTCAGTTCGATTTCTTAATTCAGAGTTGTTGCCTGACCAACGAAAATTCATCAACGCTTCCAGTGCGACTGGCTCTATCGAGATAGTCACATTGTGGCGGCGTTCATAATGGCTGATAAGCTGCTGGACGAGAAATTCAATGTCTTCTTTACGCTTTCGTAGTGGCGGAATATGCAGCTCGTTCGAGGAGATTTCATAATAAAGTTGCCGACCAAATGAGCGTTGAGTGACATACTCGCTGATCTCTGACGCGGTGCTCGTGATAAGTTGAAAGTCTACGGGGATCAATCGCAAACTGTCGCTGCGGCTGACGAGCCCAGTTTTTAACAACTTAAGTAGCACGGCTTGTAAATCGGGCGACAGATATTCCACCTTTTCTAAAAAGAGCGTACCGCCATGGGCGAGCTCAAACTTTGAAGGCATGCCTTGCCCTTCGTCATACCCCAGGGTTTCTTTGACCAGTTGCTCTGTATTGATGGAGCGGCAGTTGAGCGTAATGAACGGCCCTTCTTTGTAGGTGCTTTCGTTATGAATCGCCATGGCGAGAGTGGCTTTTCCTACACCTTCTTCACCCGTAATTAGAATCGGTGATTTGGACTTTATGGCCCGTTTTGCCACGGTAATGACATGCTTCATTTTTCGTGAAATGACGGGCAAAGTGCTGAACGTATAGCGCGCACTGCCACCTATTTGTTGTTGAGCAAGTTCGCGAATTTTATCGATAGGGTGCAAGAACAATAAGTGTGTGCCGTCGTTGAGTGGACGCAAGGTGATGATCGCCTCAACAAACTCGCCACGAACCTCTACCGTTGTGAGTTTACGGTTTATGCTCGCACTTGACTCAATACTAGTAAGGACATTCGGTGGGAAGCGTAAAACAGAAAAGACTTCTTTATCCAAGACCTGACTGGCTTCAATGTTTAACAAGCGCTCTGATTGGTGATTTACCATGGTTATACGGCTTTCTTCATCCCAGGCCAGAAGGCCGTCATCCATGCATTCTAACGTTGCGTTGTGCGCACAAGTAAGGCGGTTCATGTTTTCTTGTTCCGACTGAATGTGGATTTGCAAGCTGACTTCTTTCGCGCTCGACGCGATGATGACTAAGTCTTCTTTCTTATAGCTTTCCGCTTTTCTGAAAAGGCATGTTGTACCGCGTAATTTGCCAAATTGGTCGAAAACAGGCGCCGCTACAGAGGCATAAGAGTGCAAGTGGCGATTGAAATGTTCGGCAGCAAAAACTTCACACGGGATATGAGTGTTGATACAGAGATTGACTGCATTTGTGCCTATCTTTCCTTCGGAGAGAAAACAGCCTTGTTTTATGCCGAGCGCTTGCATCTCTTGTCGCATAGAGTCGTGCCCGACGGTGGAGAGAATACAGCCGTTGCCATCGGTTACCATCAATAGCAGGTCTTCGTCCCCTAGCATGTCGTAAGTGTCTTCAAGTACGGTCGTGGCGCATTCGATGAGGTGCTCGTTGCGTTTCATCAGAGATGAGAAGGTAAATCCAGAGGCAATATGTGGCTTTGACCAGGTGTAAGGGCTGCATTGCTTTATGCAACGCTCCCACGATTCGAGGACGGGAGTGCGGGAAAATTCTGGAGATACCCAGTGGTGTTTCTGGAAAAACTCCCACTTAGTTTTAGTGTCTTCGATTGAAAGCATGCGATCCCGTTTCAATACTAGCGATAGATTGGTCTGATGTTACAGAGACATCGGAATATGGACTGTGATGGCTTTCACGCACGTTGTATAGAAGAATGTGCAAAAAGAGGGGCGAGTTGAGGAGGCTTCCTTGCCAGTTTTTCGATTAAAAAGGGCTGTCTTTGCCGAGCTCATTGCAAATCTCGACAATGGCAAGTGAGAGCCCTGACTTAATGATTTGTTGTTGACGTTGCAGTTGTAGCTGATAAAACTCAAGGTCGATGTCGTCATCTGGTTCGCTGACTTCCAGTTGCACCATGCCCATTTTCTTCACCAAGTGCAGTTTCTTAATTGGTTCTAGAATATTCGGGTCAGTGAATTCGTAATCTGAAGCGTCACTATTGAGTTGGTTTTTGAGTTTGATGATGTCTTCGATGTCGTGGTAAATGTCATCGGGGAGCACTCCCAAGCCAAACAATAACTTCAAACGAACAGATAGATCGCCCAGCGGTCCAGAGTCTTGTAGCAGCGGACCGACAACCGATTGAACAGCGAAGTTATCTTTACGAAAGATTCTTTGCACCAACCCGTCGATCGAATCGTTAAAAACGTCGACTGCTGCAATGAAAAAGCCTCGTACCGATGGTGCGCTGTTTAATCGCTCAATGATCTCGGTTTCGTTGATGTTATCTGCCATATACTGAATACATTTCTAATTATTAGCTATCCCAACTCTTCAAGCAGAGAAGGACATAGAAGGGGAGCCAAGCTCCCCTAGGTAAATCAAAGTTGGTTGTAAAGTGTCTCGATTTGAGCCACTTCATCACTGTCTTCTGCAAGACCTGTGTATGTCGCTAGCGTCTTCTTCACACCCACTTCTTTTAATGAGTTTTGTAGCTCTACGGCTTGTGGGTCAGTGTCGTTAGTGTACTTCAACGCAGCGGCAATGCCTTTCAAAAGTGTTTGATTTTCAGTGCCATACTCAATTGTACCGAGTAAAGGCTTCACTAATCTATCGTTTGCACCTAATTTACGAATTGGTTGGCGACCAACACGATCAACTTCATCAACTAAATAAGGGTTGGCAAAGCGTCCTAAAATCTTCTCGATGTAGGCGTTGTGCATGTCACGGTCGAAGCCGTAACGTTTGATCAGCACTTCACCACTCTCTTGCATCGCCTGTTTTACTTCAGCGTGAATGCTTGGGTCTTCAATTGCTTCACGAATGGTACGATGGCCTTTCAAGCAACCTAGGTAAGCGGTAATGCAATGGCCTGTATTGAGAGTGAATAGCTTGCGTTCTACGAATGCCATTAGGTTGTTGGTTCTTTCCATGCCAGCTATGTCAGGGATTTCGCCCTTGAATTGCTGCTCATCCACAATCCATTCGCTAAAGCTTTCTACCGTCACTTCTAGTGGGTCATCGTTCGCCGCTTCTGCTGGTGGCACGATGCGGTCTACCGCTGAATCGACAAAGCCAACCAATTCGTCTGCTTTCGCGTGTAATGATTCATCCAAGTGTTTGTACACTTCACCTTTTAGGTGTGTGGTGCCACGAACCATGTTTTCACACGCGATGATGTTCAATGGTTTATCGTTACCTGCTGCAAAGCGTTTAGCAATGCCGGTAGCGATGGTTTTTGCAATGATGTCCAGTACGTTAGGGCCAACCGCTGTTGTTACCAAGTCGGTTTTTACAATGCGGTCGATGACATCTTCACTGGCGGAGTTAACCGCGGTGACGTGAGTTACTGTGTCGATTTGGCACTCAGTACCCACCACTTTTACTTTGTATTCTTGCTTGTGACTCAGCTGATCGACGAGTGGAGCGTCAACGTCTGCGAATGTCACCTCGACTTCTGCGTCTGCTAATAGTTTACCGATGAAGCCACGACCAATGTTACCTGCGCCAAAATGAACTGCGTTTTTCATAATTCTTACCTACCAATGTCTAAAATGTTGACTTACGAAACTAGGGGGAGGCCAACCGCATAGGGGGTGACAGCTGACCTCATTTGCCTCAGGAGCAAATTAAAGGGGTAATTAAGCCGCTTGTTGACCGCCAAGGATGTTTAGAATCTCTTCCACATCGTTGGTGCTGGTTAGCTTCTCAATTGCCTCCGGCTCATCGAGCGCGTTCGTAATGGTGGTAATCACCTGGATGTGCTCATCGTTCTTAGCGGCAATGCCGATAACCAGTTTCGCTACATCATCGTCGTCTTCAGTAAATTGGATACCCGATGGGTATTGGCAGATTACAATGCCAGTTTTCTTCACGCGGTCTTTCGCTTCTACCGTGCCGTGAGGCACTGCGATAGATTCGCCTAGGTAAGTTGGAACCAATGCTTCACGCTCAAACATCGCGTCTACGTATTCTGGTTCTGCGTAGCCAAGTTCGACCAACTTGTTGCCCGCGAAGCGAATCGCTTCTTCTTTGTTGGCAGCTTTCAAACCTAGGTGAATGTTTTCACGCTGGATTTGGAACACCGACGTTTGCTGTGGCTCGAAGTTGTCGTCGTTTGCTGCCACGAGCGAAACTTTTACCATTTGGTCGTCATTGGCTGCGGATTGGTTTTGCGCTGCTAGTAGTTTGGTGACTAGCTGGTTGTACATCTCGCTGTCTAGGAAGTTAGTCAATGAAATGTGGTGTGCGTTTGGAGCATGCTTACGTGCACGATCCGTTAAGTCTTTATGAGTAATCACGATATCTGCACTCTCTGGTAAGCTGTTAATGGCAAGGTTGGTTACGTGGATGTTCAGACCTGCGTCTTGAACCTTTTTGCGTAGCATGCTCGCGCCCATTGCACTCGAGCCCATGCCCGCATCACAAGCGACAATGATGCTTTGTACTGTCGCTAGGTCTACGTCACCTTTGCTTTGGCTGTTTACCACCGCATCGTTTTTAGATGCAGATTTCATGTCTTTCATTTGTGATGTTGCTTTTTCTAGTGCTGCTTCATCACCGTCTTCTTCTGTGGACGTTTGTGTCTTCATTAGCAGTGCTGCTACGGCGAATGACACGCCTGTTGCTGCAGCTATAGACGCTAGAACACCAACGATTGAGCCTTTCTGAGTCATCAACAAGATTGCAAAGATTGAACCTGGTGATGCTGGAGAAACGATACCTGCGTTAAAGATAGTTAGTACGAATACGCCAGTCATACCACCTGCGATAGCCGCAAGGATTAGGCGAGGGTTCATTAGGATGTATGGGAAGTAAATCTCGTGGATACCGCCGAAGAAGTGGATGATTGATGCACCACCTGCAGTTTGACGAGCCGTACCTTTACCAAACACCATGTAAGCTAGCAGGATACCAAGACCAGGACCTGGGTTTGCTTCGATTAGGAAGAAGATCGACTGACCTGTTTCAGACGCTTGTTGGATACCTAGCGGAGAGAAGATACCGTGGTTGATCGCGTTGTTTAGGAACAGGATCTTCGCAGGTTCAACGAAGATTGAAGTTAGTGGTAGTAGGTGAGCAGAAACTAGGAAGTTAACGCCTGCCGCCAAGCCACCAGAAAGAATTTTTACGAATGGACCGATAAAGATGAAAGCAAGGATCGCACATAGCATGCCGATGATGCCCGCAGAGAAGTTGTTAACCAACATCTCGAAGCCACTTTTTACTTTACCATCGATGTAGTTATCGAATTTCTTGATAGCCCAGCCGCCCATTGGGCCGACCATCATTGCACCCATAAACATTGGGATGTCTGTGCCGACAATCACACCCATTGTTGTGATTGCACCGACTACCGCACCACGATCGCCACCAACTAATTTACCACCGGTGTAACCGATAAGTAGTGGCAGCAAGTAGGTAATCATTGGGCCAACCATAGAGGCTAACGTTTCGTTTGGTAGCCATCCAGTTGGGATAAATAGAGCAGTGATAAAGCCCCACGCGATAAACGCGCCGATGTTTGGCATTACCATGTTTGACAGAAAACGACCAAAATTTTGTATCTTGATCTTGGCATCTGGTGATATCATAACAATTCCCCGTTCGATGTTCTGATGAATCTTGTTGTAGTAAACGGTTCGCCAAAACCGTTTGTTTGATTGCTTAGTACCCAATCAATTTACCACACATTTTCCAATTGGAACTGACAACGGGTTTTTCGTGATCTACGCCCGCATTTCTTAGGCTGAGAAACGGTTTTTAAGTGACCAAGTTCAACTTATTAACTTGTAACTTAATAACAAAAAGCCACTTTTAAATCTGTCAATAAAAATCTTAGTGATCAATCCGATCTTCTGACAAATTTAAAATTAAAATACTTTGTGACTTTGATCACTTTTGATTTTTTTTGAAATTCGAATTAAATACTTGCGATGATCAATATCACGTTTTGTGTTGAGTTGTGGTGGATTTAAAGTGTGACTTGGGTCTGCTTTTGTTTTTTGTGAAAGTTTGTGACGGAATTGGTGAGATAAATGCTATCTAGATCTTTCGATAGATTGTATCTATAAGATTCTTTTCGGCGCACTTCACGGAGCACGCCTAATTAGTTAATTAAAGGGTAAATAAAGAGAGTCGCCACACGGTTCTTCTTATGATTCCCAACTCTCTACTTAATCACTGTTCTTAATCATCGTTGCTATTAGTATGATAGACGAGGTAGTCATGAGCTTGCTCGCGTCCCATATACCTTGCCAACGTCTTTTCTTGAACATCGCGCAAATCCACCATAATCAATCCATCTAGAGCGTTATTGAATGCAGGGTCGACGTTGAAGCATACCAGCTTGCCATTGAGGCTTAAGTACTGACGCAGCAAAACGGGCACTCCTTTCCCTTCATCGATTCTGGCAATGACACGTGACAATAGCTGTAAATCACCCAGAGCAGTGAGCATGCTGGTGTTCCAGTCACGGTGGTGCTCAGGAAGTGGGTTAGAAGGTGTGACGTACTCTGCGCAATTGTTGTCGTAGTGGTGCAGTGTCATTGATTGAGCCAGTAATTGACGTGCAGTATCGCTATAATCGTTGCTAATGCTTACCGGACCAAATAGGTGCGTGTAATCTGGGTTTTGATGCACGAAGGTTGCGATGCCTTTCCACAGCAGCAGTAGCGCGCTCATGCTCTTTTGATATTGCTGTGCAATCACTGAGCGCCCCATTTCGATGGATTTACCCATTTGGTCGATAAAGCGTTGGTCATAGTTAAACAACGTTCGTGAATACAGACCTGCTACGCCGTGCTTTTCAATCAGTTGATCAACCAGACCTAAACGATACGCGCCCACCAAGCATTGGTTTTCTCTGTCCCACACAAACAGATGCAGGTAATCATGATCGAAATGGTCAATGTCTATTGCTAGTCCCGTCCCTTCGCCAACCTGTCGAAAATTGAGCTCACGTAGGCGACCAATTTCATGCAGTAGGGAAGGGATATTCTGCGACTCCGTGCAGTAGACATCGAACTCACCACTTGTTAGCAGCTTGGACTCTTTTGGTAAGTTGTTCAGCTCTTCAAGCAATTCGCCTACGGGTAACCCTGCCGCTATTGGAGAGAGCCGTTCTGATGAGGAAGAGGGTTTCATCGATTGGGTCTCTCGATTGAGCAAGTAAGTGTTGAGCCGTAAATAGTTCACCACTTGATCATCGTTAAGTGTGCTGAGCTCTTTGAATTTGATTGATTGGCCAAAAGATAAGTCGATGGTTTGTGCTTGTTTATTTAGGAGCTCTCGACCAAGCAGTAGGGTACGCAAAAGTGGATGGATTTTCCCTGCCATATAGAAGCGTTTCGAGTTCTGACCACTGATGAATACTGGAACTGTCGTTGCTTTGTTTTTGCGGATCAGGCTACTTACGCTTCGACTCCACGATTTGTCTTCCAAGCGTTGCTGTTTGGCATCGACTAACTGGGAAACCTCACCGGCAGGAAAGACAAGCAATAAGCCGCCTTTCGCGAGGTGTTTATTGGCAGCTCTCAGTGCTTTCATATTCGATTTGACGGCGTCTTTGCCTTCAAACACATCAACACCAATAAAGAGCTGATCTAACTCCGGCACGGTTTTAAGGTATTGATTGGCTAGAATTTGGATATCGTCTCGTACCATCAACAAGAGTTCGGCCAAGATGACGCCTTCCACACAACCAAGCGGATGGTTCGCCACAATGACGGTAGCACCTTGTTTAGGTACTGAGTCGAGTGAACCATGAGCAATGCGATAATCGATACCTAAGATATCCAGCGTGAAGCGGAGAAAAGTTTTGGTATCGGCATTAACGGGGCGTTGGGCGTAGAACTTATCAAGTTGGTTTAAACCGGTTGCCCATTCAGCAACGTTTTCACCAATGCCAAACGGCGTTTTACGAGGGAGACGAAAAGGGGTTGAACTATCCATATTTACCTCAGCGTACAAGTTGCTGATTGGATAGTAGAAATTACAGATGACAGTTCAGAGGCAAAAGCATGAGCCTTTGGTGACAAACCAATGAAGCTTTATTGACTAAAGAAAACGGTATATCACTGTGCTATGAATCAAAACTCGCGTTATGTCTCCCTCTTAAAACAATAGATAGGCTATCTTATCTAGAACAAAGATTAAGCTAAGTTGATATTTATCAGGGGGAAATAATGGAACGAGTTTCCAATAAAGCAGCACTTTGGATTGGGCTAAGTTTGATACTTGGTCTTGGCATCCTTGGCTATTTTATGCAGCAGACGGCGGTGAAATACCGAGCCTATGAAAGAGTCGTGACAGTAAAAGGTTTGTCGGAGCGTGAGTATCCTGCTGATACGGTGATTTGGCCGATTCAATTTACTCTGGCGAGTAATGATATGGGAGCCATGTTTGATGAAATTGACCAGCAAACCCGTTTGATTTTGGACTTTCTAACTGCCAAAGGGCTTCCTGAAACCAGCGTTTCCCTTTCTTCCCCAGCGGTCATTGACAGAAAAGCACAGCAATATGGGAGCGAGCAAGACATTGAGTATCGTTATTTGGCCTCGCGAACCGTTACGGTTTACAGCCAGAGTGTTGATGTTGTTCGAGCGGCAATCAATGAAATAGGTGAGCTAGGAAAACAAGGCGTTTTGCTTAACCAAGATCCTTATGCAAATCGTGTTGAGTACAGCTTTACTAAGCTGAATGATGTGAAGCCAGACATGATCGAAGAAGCGACTAAGAATGCGCGTGAAGTGGCTGAGAAATTTGCGAAAGACTCACAGAGTTCACTGGGTAAGATCAAACGTGCAACTCAAGGGCAGTTCTCGATTTATGACCGAGACAGCAACACGCCTTACATTAAGAAAGTACGAGTGGTATCGACGGTTCAATATTACTTATCTGATTAAAGTCGCGCTCATATAGCCAATAGTTGGTCGTTCCATCACCCTCTGTTTGTAGAGGTATCTATGCTCTGTGATAGGGAAATCAGTCTTCGCTGACGCTATATACAAGTACTTTTTTATAAAACTAAGTTCTTAACAGTGATGAGGTGAGTTTGATAATAATCAAGCTCACTTGTTTCTTATGAGCGTAAGTTAGTATGACTTATTGCTAGAAGGAATTAGTATCATGGCATACAAGCACTTTGTTAGAGAACTACTGGGTTTAGCGATTGTTGTCTCTGTCGTCTTTGGTGTATTAGGCGTGATGTTAGAGCTCTTTGCACTGACGGCACTTTGGGAGCATCAGCAAACGATAGCCGATGTTTTCTTCCATGAATCTCTCTACTTCATCGTATTTTTAATCCCACCATACTTCCTCTGGAAGTTGATTAACCGCCCTGAATTGGTTTCTGCTGACCAAGCTTATTTGGCAATGAAGTTAGAAGCTGAAAGTCGACAATGAGTCAATTTAGTGAGTAATGAAAAGAAGAGGCTATGAGAAAACATTAGCCTCTTTCCTATCTGATTAGTGAGCAAAGTATTCGTTGCTTTATTGATTAAAAAGCTGCTTCGATTGTGCCTTTGAAAGTGCGATCGAGATAATCACGAATCGCTTGAGATTGATAAATAGAAACGAACTTTTTATACGCTTCATTATTTTTGTCTGCGTCACGAGTGGCGATGACCATGACTGCTAATGGGGCGTCTTTTGCTTCAAGATAGATACTTTGTTTCTTCGGATCTAAACCAGAAGACATTACGTAGTTCATTGTAATCGCAGCCGCGTCCACATCATCTAATGTTCTTGGTAGCTGAGCGGCATCTACCTCGACAAATTCAAATGACTTTGCGTTTTTTGTGATATCAGTTAGGGCGGCTTTATGACCAACACCCTGTTTCAGCTCAATTAAACCTGCATCGGCGAGTAGCAACAGACCACGACCACCGTTGGTAGGGTCATTTGGAAGCGCTATACGTGCATTGTTTGGAAGCTCTTGCAGTGAGCGATACTTATTAGAATAAAGCCCCATACGCATAAGAATGGACTGACCAATTGATACTAATTGGGCGTCATGGCTACTGTTGAAGTTGTCTAAAAATGGCTGGTGCTGATAGCTGTTAATATCGATGCTACCGTCGCTAAGGGCGGCATTAGGTGTCACGTAGTCAGAAAACTCAATGACTTCGACATTCAAACCTTGCTTCGCTGCCTCCTTCGCTACCGCCTCGACTACTTGTGCATGTGGTCCAACTGTCGCGCCCACTTTAATGACAGAGTCATCTTTTTCTCCACAAGCGCTTAAGCCGACTACTGCCGTGAGAATCAAAGCTAGTTTCTTTAAGTGACCAATACTTTTCATTGTAGCTCCATTTTTATTTTAGACGTCTATACGTTTGTATGTCCATCCTATCAGAAGTTGTCTGAGGGTCAATGGTTTAAATCACGAGCGGACATTTTGTTTCATTGCTACATATAGAAAGCCAGATAATAGTTAAAGAAAAGGGGAAGAGGAAAAGCTATTACGAGGTTAGTGACGAGTTACCGCAACCGAAACTGTACCCAAAGATATAAGATACAAAAAATGCTTATGGAGAAATCCGTAAGCCTTTTTTCGTTCCAGTCCTTTCCATATCTGGTCCGCAATTACTCCCGGTAAGCTCCGGTCCATCAGGTCAGCCGAAACACTTCACGTAGTCACTACAGAGTCACACTTCCTGTCTCAGAGTGATATCCACCATCAGAACCTTCTCTCGTCTGTACAGTACGAATCAGAGCAGATACATACCACTCAACACCAGAATCGAACCCCAGAAAAACTTCGCGCTGGAACCAACAAAAATATAACCAACATCCTGTCCATTAGCTGAAGTTATTAATATAGATATGGGATGGATAGCTAGTTCAGTGGCGGGAAGGATACCCATGATCCTAAAGCTCTCAGAACTAGCCAGTCAGGAAAAAACAGCATTCAATGATGACCGATTACCCTCAGTGGTAATCGGTCTGTTATCTCTTAAGTGATTTAGGTCAGTAATCATCGGCACTCAACCACAGCACCAGAAACAGCAGCTAATCACGGGCCTGGTATTCATACTGGAACCGGAAAAACTAACGGCACACTGGATTACAGCGCGAATCTGGTATGAGTTAGGGCTAAGAGTTGGGTTAGTGGAATAGGATGTGAATCTAGCTGGTTACTGTCGGGACTGTCACGGCTGTCAGAACCGTCGCAACTGTCAGGGCAACAGGAAAAAAATACATCTACTGCCGCCGCCGTCGGGAGGAAATGCACAACTCAAATAATCCTAAAATCGCAGCTAAAGACCGGATAGAGACCGGACCGACGACGCCGTCGCGATAACTACAGAAACTACATCATGCAGGAAGTTAGGCAGGATAAGCCTTAGAGAAAGATTACAGGGTCAGTCTGATGTGACCGACCCAGCGATCTAGGATTTTAGTTAGTATGATTTGTGAGAGTCACACTCAGATGAATCATTAGATTTTTGGCTGTATTTTGAATACTTCTGGGCAAGCTTATGTTTATTTGCCCTAGCATCCCTTGTTTTTCTTATCACAGCCCTAGTTTCTCGAGTTTCTCGTTCATATATATAGGAAACATTTTCTTGATAGTTACTGTTTTTTTTCGCATTATCCTTGGCTACTCGAGCACTAGAGCCTGTGGCGTAAACACCATTATAGTATGCGACGGTTACTTTCTTTTTCTTCTTTTTTTTGTCTTTGCTATCAATCATGCTCCAACCCCTCCATAAATTGAGATAAGCGGACTTTCCTCTGTAGCATAGATGACATTGGGAGTATCTGCCTCTGTATTTACCTTACCAACAGAGCTCCATTCTGAATCATCCCTCATGCGGTAATAGGTTAACGTTGGGTCATTTGAATACTCATCAAATACCAGTCCGAGTGGTACATAACGTTCAGTACTCAAGAATCGAGAAAAGGCGCGGTTAGCAGAAACTTTGCGGTCTACACTAACAAAAACAAAATGGACTTTATAGCCAGCTTCAATCAATGCATTGCGCAAGCCTCGTATAGAAGAACAATCATAGCCTATTTTAGGTATTACTATGTTGGCGCCTTCTGACACCATGAACTCATGTACAGATTTTTCTTCCTCAAATTCAGGCTTGGTACTTCCAGATGTAAGTAACGATGATTCGGCATGTACTAAGCTTGCGCCTTGAGGGATACAAAACTCAGGAAACTTTCTTTTTGCATAGTCTGAGTCAATGATTGCCGCTCCCTTTAGTTCTGCAATTAGGTTTGATACGGTGGATTTTCCTGACGCAGGTAAACCAGTAACAATTACCGCTTCTTGCTCATACTTTAGCCCGCTTTGAGGCAGGATTCCTCCGCGCCCTAGTTTAATCTGGTCGTCATCATCAAGGCGTGTGTTGCTAATTAGCTCTTCAAATATCCTACTTCTTAAATCTTCTCTTAGTTCATTAGTGCGATAGGATGTATGTCGACTATCTTCACTTGTTAACGTCGGCTGATTTACTGTTGCAGATAGTAGCTTCTCCGCTGCGACGAGCTTTTGAATATGATCACCGAGTTCAATAGTGTTTTTTAAGCCTAACACCTTAGTTAAGAAGTCTACTGCCAATTTATTTTGGTCTAATGGCCTTGAATAGTATCTCACTTAATGCCTCCTGCTATGAGATTTTTCCGGTCAAGTTTTGTACATAAATATAAAACTTATCACATAACAGTTTCTGCAATACAGATCTAATTTTCAAACTCGCCTTTATTTCGCGGAGGTTATTTGTCTGGAAAACCTGATTAGAGAAAATTACGTTTCAAAGTGTTTGGAATTGCCGAATCAGTTTTAAAATCAAAAACATATTAACACTATGATACTGATAATCATGGAGTTAATTATGATCAAGCTAACTACCCTTCAACAAATCACAATCCTACCAATCACCACAACACTACAAGAACAAGTCAAATCCATTCTCACCGAGCCATTTCACGATGAATCTGAAACCCAACAGACATGGGATGAACTGCAATGTGAGCTCTAGTTCCTAACCTCAATTTCGGACCTATCTGCCGTCGTCGTCGACGATATCGAAATGCTAAAACGAGCACTGACCTACACCGAATTCGAAGACGACCTGGACTATGGAGCAGTACTCACTCTGAGCATTGTCGAGGACTCTGGCAAGGGTATCTACATGCTGATGCCTAAGACACTACTCACCGAATTACGCCAATACTTCTCCATCGAGAATGACTAAGGAGGCAGTGATGCAATCCCGAAAATTCAAATTCAATAAACGCCAACTCGACTCACTTCCACCGACGCCGACGACAAGCAAAAGTAAGGAAACTGAATACACTGACGAGTTATGTTCTGGCCTCAAGATGATCGTCAACCGCCAAGGTCGGAAGCGTTTCTTGTTCAGATATACCCTCCACGGAACCAAGAAATCCATCCAGTTAGGTGAGTATCCTGGACTAGACATCAACACTGCTCGTCAGATTGCCAATGACCATAAACGGGAAATTGCTCTCGGTAATGACCCCAAGGCTATTCGTGATGAGAAGCGCAACATACTCACATTTCAGGAATTCTCTGAGCTACATTACTTGCCCTACGCAATGATGAATAAGCTCACTGCTAAAAGTGATGCGGGTAGTCTCAAGCTCCATTTCTATCCAAAATGGGGAAAGAAACCTCTCACTGATATCGGTCAGCAGGACATTCAGAAATTGTTGGACGGGTTACTAGAAGGAAGAAAGCCAGCCACGGTAAACCGTCTACGTTCCTTAGTCCTTCGCATGTTCAGACTCGCAATGGAATGGGGATTCGTGGACAAGAATCCCGGTCAGTACATACGAAAGCTCAAGGAGAATAATGTAAGGCAAAGGTTCCTTTCACGGGCCGAGGTTTCTAGATTCATCAAAGCATGTAACGAAGAACCCAATCGCACTCAATCTAACGCATTGAAATTCGCTCTGCTTACTGGGATGCGAATCGGGGAAATTACCAGTTCGAAATGGGAGTGCCTTACCGTCGACGACGACGGCAATTGGAGCTTATTTCTACCACACACAAAGTCTGGGTTGTCGAGAACAGTCCTATTAAATAATCTAGCTGAGAGAGTAATAAATGACCAACTACGATTTCAACAACCGAAGAACCCCTATATCTTTGCCGGAGATGCACCCGGTAGACCTATCGCCCATCCGAAGAAGGCATTCGCCCGAATCAAGAAAGCTGCTGGTATAACCGATAATTTTCGTATCCATGACCTCAGGCATAGCTTTGCATCGATCCTAATCAATTCAGGTAATGCCACGCTATATGATGTTCAGCATTTGTTGGGGCATCAGTCTCCGCAAACCAGCACCAGATATGCTCATTTGGCTAGTTCAAGGCTGAGGGAGGTAAGTGCTAATGTGGCGGAGTTGGTGGGAGATGTAAGTCAAAGATAGACCAGAAGCGGCCAGTGAGTTACTGGCTGTTTTTTTTTGGGTTAATTAATTAAGTATATTACTTAAGCGAAAATTTACGTTATTATTCTAAATATAATGTATGCAAAGGTAACAAAATGAAATACTTAATTTTTTTATCAGTCTTCGTTCTGGGTTGTTCGGGGCAGTATGTACAAAAAAGTGCTGTAACGTCAGACATAACCTCTGAGACAAAAAATTCAATAGCCATATGTGCGAGTCAGTTTTCAGACGATCAAATGGTATACCTAGAAGGTGAGTACCTAAAGGAAAAAGCTCGGATCTCGGGTGGGGCTAGCAGTGAAAGTAAAGGGATTGTAGTTGATCAATCAGGCATGACTGGCCAAGAAAAATTAGCTCTAAAGAAAATGTACTATGATTGCATTGAGTCTCATAAGCAAAAAAAAAACATGAGTTAATTATCACTAAGTCTTATATGACGCCATGGTACCTGTTTTTTTCCGACAAACCGTTAGCGTTCTTGTCTATGGATGTTATGAACCTATCTAATGAGCCAATTTTGATTACCTCAGCGGAGGCATCACTTACTCAAACGAATGGGAAATTAAGTAGAGAAGGGCAAAATTTTGGTGGGATGTCTTTTTTACCTCAAGATAATGATCCTGTACTCATTTATCCAGGCAAAAAGGAAACGATTAGTATCAATATTGGATTTCAGCTAGAAGGTTTAGAACCGTTCCTGGAAGCTATGGAGCTAGATAAACAACACTATGTTCCACCATCAGATGAACCTGCCAAACTCAGATACGTGAACAATTTAAACCTTATTAAATACATGAATTCTTATTTAGAGTTACAATATGGAAAGGACGCCTCAATTGAAATTACTTTATATTCAGGAATTAAAACTGAGGTATATTCCAAAGTATTTCGTTTAGGTGACGGTAGAAACATGTTTGATAACTCGGGCAACATTGATTGGTCTGCTTTTTTAGGTGAGCTTGCTCATATAAAACAAACTAAAAAGTAAAAATCTAGATAACTAACCACCTAACACCCCAACCCCCAATCTAAAATCCTAGATCGCTGGGTCGGTCACATCAGACTGACCCTGAAATCTCTCTCTAAGGCTTATCCTGCCTAACTTCCTGCATGATGTAGTTTCTGCAATTATCGCGACGGCGTCGTCGGTCCGGTCCCTATCCGGTCTTTAGCTGTGATTTTGGCTAGATACCGAGCTGGACACGAACCCTAATGTAAATTTCTTATTTAGGTTTTCCGTCCAGTTTGCCGACGGCGGCGGCAGTAGATGCATTTTTTCCTGTTGCCCTGACAGTTGCGACGGTCATGACAACCGTGACAGTCCCGACAGTAACCAGCCAGATTCCCATCCTATTCGACTAACCCAACTCGTAGCCCTAACTCATACCAGATTCGCGCTGTAATCCAGTATGCCGTCGGTTTTTCCGGTTCCAGTATGAATACCAGTCCCCTGATTAGCCGCTGTTTCTGGTGCTGTGGTTGAGTGTTGCTGATTACTGGCCGAAATTACATTAGAGAAAGACAGACCGATTACCACTGAGGGTAATCGGTCATCATGATTCAACATTCATCTTGTCCTAATCTTCGGTGCTGAGTCTCCTGCGTAATCTCAGCTAGAACCCCATTCAGTTATCTAAATTATATTTATATTAATAACTAGACCTAATGGGACAGAATGTTGGTTATATTTTTGTTGGTTCCAGCGCGAAGTTTTTCTGGGGTTCCGGTCTGATGTTGAGTGGTATGTATCTGCTCTGATTCGCGTTGTACAGACGAGAGAAGGTTCTGATGGTGGATATTACTCTGATAGGGGAAGAGTGACTCTGTGGTGACTACGTGGAGTCTTTCGGCTGAGCCAATGGACCAGAGCTTACCGGAAGTAATTGCGGACCGGATATGAAAAGGACTAGAACGAAAAAAGACCCGTAGATTTCTCTACGAGCCTTTCGGAATATGGTGGCCCCTCGCAGACTTGAACTGCGGACCAATCGATTATGAGTCGACTGCTCTAACCACTGAGCTAAGGGGCCTTAATAGGACAACGATTATAGGGGAAGCGTTGCAAGGTGTCTAGATACCAACTAGGGCAATTGCGCTTAGTTTTTATCCACTTAGAACAGTAGATAATAAAAAAGGTGACCTAAAGTCACCTTTTTTGATTTCTAAAAGCTTATATGCGCTGCGATTATTCGTCTAGGAAGCTGCGCAGAGTCTCTGAGCGGCTTGGGTGACGAAGTTTACGTAGTGCTTTTGCTTCGATCTGACGGATACGTTCACGAGTAACGTCGAACTGCTTACCAACTTCTTCTAGAGTATGGTCAGTGTTCATGTCGATACCAAAGCGCATACGAAGTACTTTCGCTTCACGTGGCGTTAGACCTGCAAGCACGTCTTTTGTTGCCACTTTAAGGCTAGTTGCAGTTGCAGAATCTAGCGGAAGTTCTAGCGTTGTATCTTCGATAAAATCACCTAGATGCGAATCTTCGTCGTCACCGATTGGTGTCTCCATTGAGATAGGCTCTTTAGCGATTTTTAGTACTTTACGAATCTTGTCTTCTGGCATTTGCATGCGCTCTGCCAGTTCTTCCGGTAGTGGCTCACGACCCATCTCTTGCAACATTTGACGAGAAATACGGTTTAGCTTGTTGATCGTTTCGATCATGTGTACCGGAATACGAATCGTACGTGCTTGGTCCGCGATTGAACGAGTGATTGCCTGACGGATCCACCACGTTGCGTAAGTCGAGAACTTGTAACCACGACGATATTCGAATTTATCTACCGCTTTCATCAGACCGATGTTACCTTCCTGGATGAGATCCAAGAACTGTAGACCACGGTTGGTGTATTTCTTCGCGATAGAAATTACAAGACGCAAGTTCGCTTCAACCATCTCTTTCTTCGCACGGCGAGCTTTTGCTTCACCGATAGACATACGACGGCTGATGTCTTTAATGTTCTGTACGTTTAGAGAAGTCTCTTCTTCAATCATTTTTAGCTTAGCGATTGAACGACGGATTTCTTCTTCGTTACGTTTGATCTTTTCAGCGTATGGCTTGTCTGAAGCAAGAACTTCATCCAACCAAGCTTCACTTGATTCATTACCAGTGAACAGCGCGATGAATGATTTCTTCGGCATTTTGCCGTATTCAACCACAGACTTCATGATCAGGCGCTCTTGAGTACGAACGCGATCCATAGCAGTACGCAGTTCATTCACTAAGTGATCAAACTGTTTAGGCGTTAGACGAAACTCGCGGAATACGTCTAGCATCATTTCATTAGCAACGGTTGCTTTCGGGCTGTTATAGCCGTACTCGTTGATTGCTAATTGAAGATTTTGATAGGTGCTGCGTAGTTGGTTGAATTTCTCTAGCGCTAATTCTGGATCGATACCTACATCTTCTTCAGAATCATCTGAATCGTCATCGCTATCTTCGTCATCATCAACGTCTTCATCGTCTTCTTCTTCTAACTGAGATTCAGTCAGTTCAGAACCGATGTGTGTTGCCGTTGGTGCTGCGGTGTCGTCAGCATCTGGATCTACAAAACCTGAAATTAGGTCTGTAAGACGTAGTTCTTCAGCTTGAACTTTGTCAAATTGCTCAAGAATGTACGGAATTGTGCCTGGGTATTCAGCAACAGACGATTGAACTTGGTTAATACCTTCTTCAATACGTTTTGCGATGTCGATTTCGCCTTCGCGAGTTAGAAGTTCGACAGTACCCATCTCACGCATGTACATACGTACTGGGTCTGTTGTACGACCAATCTCACTCTCTACGCTAGAAAGTGCAGCGGCTGCAGCTTCGGCTGCATCTTCATCGGTAATATTTGTGTCATCGTTCAGTGCTAAATCATCAGCATCAGGAGCAGTTTCTACTACCTTAATGCCCATGTCGTTGATCATCTGAATGATGTCTTCTACCTGTTCTGAATCTACGATTTCAGCAGGTAGGTGGTCATTTACTTCGGCGTAGGTCAGATAGCCTTGTTCCTTGCCTTTAATAACAAGTGACTTTAGCTGTGACTGCGGATTGTGATCCATAGACGGTATCCAACTTCGTAATCTGGTGAAGGAATCAGTATGCGAAATGCAAACCACTTACTATAACAAATTAAATCGTTGCTGACTAATTAAACAGGGTTACGCTTTTAAATCTAGCATAAGTGCTAGCAGCTCCCTTTTCTCTTCGGCTGATAAACCGACACTTCTTGCTTTGGCCTGCAGGTTTTCAATTTGTTTTTCTACGCACTGGGCAATAATTTTATCCAGTGAGTCTAAAAAGATTTCTTCTTGGTTGTCCTCATCGAGTGGAATGTCCCAACTCGCGAGACGAGACAGAAGGGTCTCATTTTGGCTGTTTCGCCAATGCTCTAATAATTGGCCTGTGTTGATATGGGGATGCGCTTGGCATTTATCAAGTACATCAACAAATAAACTTAGACCAGGAATGGGCAAATCTCTAACGCTAGTTAGATCTGGCACCATACTTACGTATTGTGGGTTTTGAATCAGTAACGCGATCACTTCTCGCATCGGCGTTCGCTTGATTTCTTTATGAGGTTGAGGCCTTTTATCCTCTTTACCTTGTTTTGAAATTAGCTGCTGTAGTTGGCGTTCATCAACCAAACCCAAACGGCGGCCAAGCAATTCTCTCAAGTATAGTCTTAAAGTGCCGCCAGGGACTTTATCAATGAGAGGAACCGCAAGAGTACTCAGTTTTGCCATGCCTTCTTTCGTGCTCATATCGACCTGCTGAGTCAATGAGCTGAACATGAATTCAGACAAGGGCATCGCATTAGACACTTGCTGCTCAAATGCTTGTTTTCCGTTTTGTCGGATATAAGAGTCGGGATCTTCTCCATCCGGCAAAAACATGAATTTTAACTGGCGACCATCCGTTAGGTAAGGCAATGCATTTTCCATGGCACGCCACGCGGCTTCACGGCCTGCGCGGTCACCGTCATAACAACACACGACGGTGCTTGTTTGCCTGAATAACACTTGCAAGTGATCGCCCGTTGTCGAGGTTCCCAATGAGGCAACGGAATAATCTACGCCATATTGAGCAAGCGCGACAACATCCATATAGCCTTCAACCACTAAAATTTGTGGTGGCTCACGGTACGCTTGTAGTACTTCATAAAGGCCATACAACTCTTTACCTTTATGAAATATCGGGGTTTCGGGTGAGTTGAGATATTTTGGTGTCCCATCACCTAATACTCGACCACCAAAGCCTATTACTCGACCGCGTCTGTCTCGAATAGGAAACATCACTCGACCACGGAATCGGTCGTAGCGGTTGCCTTTATCGTTTTCAATCAACATGCCGCCAGTGACGAGCATGTCTTGGTTTTCTTTATTCTGGCCAAAGTTCTTACGAACTAAATCCCATTCATCAGCCACATAGCCGATGCCAAACTTCTGGACGATTTCACCAGACAGGCCGCGATCTTTTAGATACTCAATCGCCACCTTACTTGCTGGCTGTTTGAGTTGGTTACGATAAAATTGAGCAATGCTGCCCATTAAGTCGTATAGGTTACGTTTTTCACTGCTGCTTGCTTGTGGGCCTGATTGAAACGAACCATTACCGCCGCTACGTTGTTCGCGAGGAACATCTAAACCCAAGTATGAAGCGAGTTCTTCAATGGCTTCGACGAATTCTAGTCGGTCGAATTCCATCAAAAAATCGATGGCATTTCCATGCGCGCCACAACCAAAACAATGGTAGAACTGCTTTTCTTGACTGACACTGAATGAGGGTGTCTTTTCGTTGTGGAACGGGCAGCATGCGCCGTAGTTTTTGCCTTTTTTCTTAAGTTTCACACGTGCGTCGATGATATCGACAATATCAAGTCGAGCTAGAAGGTCATCGATAAAACTGCGAGGGATGTGTCCAGCCATAAAACCTAACAAAAAAAGAAGATGATGAGTGGAGTGAATGCCTTAAAAGAATGAGCGTATTGCCCATTGATTTCATTCCATCCATCCAGATACAAACAAGCCGTGCGCTCCAAAGGATAGCACGGCTTGCTGCAATTGGGTGGGGTACCTTAAGCCAATTTAGCGCGAACTAAACCGCTTACTTTACCCATATCTGCACGCCCTTGAATTTGCGGTTTCAGAACGCCCATTACTTTGCCCATGTCTTGCATGCCAGCTGCGCCAGATTCAGCAATCGCGTTCTCGATGAGAGCCGCTACTTCTTCGTCTGTCAGTGGTTGAGGCATAAAGTCCTCAAGAACGGTAATTTCTGCTTGTTCCGCATCAGCAAGATCTTGACGACCCGCTGCTTCAAACTGCGCTACAGAATCGCGACGTTGTTTAACCATCTTGGTCAATACTGCAAGAATGTCGTCATCGTTCAGAGTAATCTGTTCGTCAACTTCACGTTGCTTGATTGCTGATAGGGCTAAACGAATAGTACCAAGGCGCAATTTGTCCTTGGCTTTCATCGCTAATTTTTGCTCTTCTTTGAGTTGATCAATCAGAGCCATAACTAAATTCCTTTTGGAGCTCAGTTATTAGTACAGGCGAACGCGACGAGCGTTTTCGCGAGCTAGCTTCTTAGCGTGACGCTTTTGAGCTGCTGCTTTAGCGCGTTTGCGAACTGTAGTTGGTTTTTCGTAGTGCTCACGACGACGCACTTCAGAAAGGATACCTGCTTTTTCGCAAGAGCGCTTAAAACGACGTAGAGCAACGTCGAACGGTTCGTTTTCACGTACTTTAACTACTGGCATATGCCTTTCACCTCAGGGGTTATTCGTTAACGCTGGTATTCAACAGACCAAATCACAATTGTTAGGTCTCTTACCAGCTTGATCAAAAATGGTGCGGAATTTTAATCCGATCACAACTACTTTGTAAAGCCTTTTGTCGATTATTGTCTGTACAAAATTTGTTTGCAGCACCAAGGCGAGGTAATATGACGCCCAAATTTCCTCTATACAGAAAGCATACTGAGAAAACCATGCGCATTATTGGTATTGAAACCTCTTGTGACGAGACTGGCATCGCAATTTATGACGATGAAAACGGTCTCTTGTCACACAAGCTATACAGCCAAGTAAAACTGCACGCAGATTACGGCGGTGTGGTGCCTGAGTTGGCTTCACGTGACCACGTAAAGAAAACCATTCCTCTTATTAAAGAGGCACTAAAAGAAGCGAACTTAACTTCAAAAGACATCGATGGTGTCGCGTATACCGCGGGGCCTGGTCTTGTTGGGGCGCTATTAGTGGGTGCGACTATCGGTCGCAGTATTGCTTATGCTTGGGGAGTGCCAGCGGTACCTGTTCATCATATGGAAGGTCACCTATTGGCCCCAATGTTGGAAGATAACCCTCCACCGTTCCCGTTTGTGGCGGTATTAGTATCGGGCGGCCACTCTATGATGGTGGAAGTGAGAGGCATCGGTGAGTACAAAATTCTAGGTGAGTCGATTGATGATGCGGCGGGCGAAGCGTTTGATAAAACAGCGAAGCTAATGGGTTTGGATTACCCAGGCGGTCCACTATTATCTAAACTGGCGGAAAAAGGTACACCGGGTCGCTTTAAGTTCCCGCGCCCAATGACGAATGTGCCAGGTTTGGACATGAGTTTCTCTGGTCTAAAAACCTTTACGGCTAACACGATTGCTGCAAACGGTGATGACGAGCAAACTCGCGCGGACATCGCATTAGCATTTGAAGAAGCTGTGTGTGCTACGTTGGCTATTAAATGTAAGCGCGCGCTTGAGCAAACAGGCATGAAACGTATTGTTATTGCTGGTGGTGTGAGTGCTAACCGTCGTTTGCGAGCTGAGTTAGAGAAGTTAGCGAAGAAAGTTGGCGGCGAAGTTTACTACCCACGTACTGAGTTCTGTACAGATAACGGTGCGATGATCGCTTACGCAGGCATGCAGCGCTTGAAGAATGGCGAAGTGGCTGATATGTCAGTAGAGGCTCGTCCACGTTGGCCAATTGATCAACTAACACCTGTCGCTTAGTCAAATTTATGCGGTAGGTTTGAAACCGGTTCTGTGTAATAAAGGTCTCTGCTCCTCAGAGGCCTTTATTTTTAATTATTCAATGAACCGCCTCGTTTTACATTCTGACTGATGCGAGCAGTTCGCTATTGTTTCAGTGCTAGGATGACGTGGAAGAATAAGAAATGGATATAACAATGAATAAGTTTGAAATTGAAGGTCAGCAACTTGCTTATCTAGATAAAGGTGAGGGCCCTGTGCTTCTATTTGGTCATAGTTACCTTTGGGATAGCCAAATGTGGGCGCCGCAAGTTGAGGTTTTAAGCCAGTCATTCCGTTGTATTGTGCCAGATCTTTGGGCACATGGTGAATCGGATGCTGCACCTGCATCGACACAGTCATTGGCCGACTATGCACAACATATGTTGGCATTGATGGATCATTTAGATATCGAAGAGTTCTCGATAGTGGGCTTATCTGTTGGCGGCATGTGGGGAGCAGAGCTAACGGCTCAAGCGCCGCAACGTGTTAAGTCACTGGTATTGATGGATACCTTCATTGGCTGGGAGCCAGAAGTTACGTATAAGAAGTATTTTGCAATGCTTGATACCATCAGCCAAGTCCAAGCAGTGCCTGCGCCAATTATTGAAGTCGTTGTGCCGCTGTTCTTTGCCAACAACGTCAATCAGGATAATCCTAAACTTGTCGCTTCATTCAAACGCAGTTTAGAAGACCTGAATGGTGAGCGTGCGGTGGAAGTCGCTCGCATAGGGCGCATGGTGTTTGGTCGCCGTGATGTGATTGAGGATTCGGAAAAATTTGCTCTGCCGACGTTAATTGCAGTGGGCTGTGAAGATAAACCACGTCCAGTTTTTGAATCTTATTTAATGAAAGACTGTATCACAGGCAGTGAGTTGGTGGAGATTCCCCAAGCTGGACACATCAGTTGTTTAGAGCAACCTGAGTTCGTCAACCAGATGTTGTTGAACTTCCTGAATCGAGTTCATGCATAACCAATACATCCTTCTTTAAACGAAAAACTCGGCATTAAGCCGAGTTTTTTTGTGTCAGTTTTTTCTCGCCGATTTTTGGCTCGTCGCCAGACAAAAGCCGACGAATATTTTGATGATGCTTAAATACGATTAAGCAGCACAGCATAGCAACAGGTAACGTGTATTGCGGTTTAAACATCCAAGTATAAAACGGAGTGACCAAAACCGTGACGAGAGCCGCTAAGGATGAATAGCGGAATAGCGCGGCTACTGACAGCCAAGTTAACATTACCAATCCTGTTAAGTCCAAACCAATCGGAGCGATAGCGCCAAGCGCGGTTGCGACACCTTTTCCGCCTTTAAAGTGGAAAAAGATAGGGTACATGTGGCCAAGACAGGCAGCAATGGCGATGACGCCAAGAATGATAGGGTCGATACCAAGAAAGTATCCGCCCCACACGGGGATAGTGCCTTTGAGCATATCGCACAACAAGACTGAAACAGCGGCTCCTCGTCCGCCAATACGCAATACGTTCGTTGCTCCAGGATTGTTAGATCCCACACTGCGTGGGTCTGGCAGTTTTAAGAGTCGACAGATCAAAACCGCACTGGAAACCGAACCTAATAAATAGGCGGCCATTGTCATTATCAGTGCCAGTGCGTCCATAGAAGTCCTTGATGGATTGGAATTTAATGCTCGGTTCCCGCGTAGTTGCTATCATACCCCGAATTTACATAATGCAGAAATCCTCACTGTGATAGAGCTTGCATTATGTGATTTCTTGTATATAAAGATGCTTTCGCAGTTTATACCTAAGTAACATTGTGATGACCAAAGTAAATGTTACTTAGGTATAGAATACTACGATCAAATTACCCCTCACGGGTATCCGACCTCTGTAATAGAAGGACATAAGATGGCTCTGGATAAAGTTTTTATTGAACAGTTAGAAGTAATCACCACAATTGGCGTGTACGACTGGGAACAACAAATCAAACAAAAGTTGGTTCTAGATATTGAAATGGCACACGATAATAAACCTGCGGGCAAAAGTGATGATGTGCAAGATGCACTGGATTATTCGCAGGTGAGTGAGGCGGTACTTAACCACATTGAAAATGGTCGTTTCTTACTGGTCGAGCGCGTGGCTGAAGAAGTAGCAGAGCTTATCATGCAGCGTTTCTCTGTGCCTTGGGTGAAAATCCGCCTAGCGAAGCCTGGCGCCGTGCCACAAGCACGTGCTGTTGGTGTGGTGATTGAGCGAGGCCGAGCATGATCACCACCTATATCGGTGTTGGGACGAACGTAGAAAGAGAGCAACATGTGCTTGCTGCGTATCAGGAGCTGCAACGGCTTGGAGAAAATCTCCTCGTATCACCGATATATGAATGCGAACCTATTGGTTTTAGCAGCAAGAATTTCTACAACTTTGTCGTTGCAATGCGTACCGAGTTGTCATTAGAAGAGTTGAGCCATCAACTACGCGAGATTGAATTTAAGTGGGGACGCGAAGAAAACGCGCAAAAGTATCAGGATCGAACACTGGATCTCGATATAGTGTTGTTCGGTGAGCGCGTCTCCAAGAAAAAACCTGAGCTACCTCGCAGTGATATCTACAAATATCCTTTTGTCACAAAGCCGCTGTATGATCTCGAACCGCAATTAGTGATCCCAGGCGATGGACGCACAGTCGCAGACATTTGGCATGCTATGCAGCCAGTCGATTCGCTCAAACCCGTTTCCTTTCATTTTTAATTTGAGTTGTTTACATGAGTTATTTTGAAGCCTTTATATTGGCTCTGATTCAGGGGCTGACAGAGTTTTTGCCTATCTCAAGCTCTGCCCATTTGATCCTGCCTTCCGCTATTTTAGGATGGGAAGACCAAGGTCTGGCCTTTGATGTTGCTGTTCACGTCGGTACATTAATGGCTGTCGTGATCTATTTTCGTCATGAAGTAATCACTTTGTTTCAAGCGTTATTTGCTTCGATCTTTAAAGGAGATCGCAGTAAAGAAGCTAAATTGGCTTGGATGATCGTGATTGCGACGATTCCAGCTTGTGTGTTCGGCTTATTGATGAAAGACATCATTGAAGTGTATCTACGTAGCGCTTACGTCATCGCGACTACCACGATCGTATTTGGCTTGTTGCTATGGTGGGTAGACAAAAACGCTGAACTCGTTGCCGATGAATACCAAACGGGTTGGAAGAAAGCTGTATTTATCGGTATTGCCCAAGCCTTAGCGATGATTCCTGGAACTTCACGTTCAGGGGCGACCATTACAGCAGCGCTTTACCTTGGCTTTACTCGAGAAGCGGCTGCCCGCTTTTCATTTTTAATGTCGATCCCAATCATTACATTAGCTGGTAGCTACTTAGGTATGAAGTTAGTGACCAGTGGTGAACCTGTCCATGTTGGTTTCTTACTGACTGGCATTATCACATCGTTTATCAGTGCGTACATCTGTATCCACTTCTTCTTGAAGATGATTTCACGCATGGGCATGACACCGTTTGTGATTTACCGTCTGATTTTGGGCGTCGGTTTGTTCGCTTTTCTATTAAGTGCATAATTGATGTTAACGAAAAACGCCCGTGAAATCCGCGGGCGTTTTTGTTTGTTCGTTACTTCTTAAGTGCTGCTTTCACTGCTTCAATACGTCGTTTTTCTTGCTCGTCACGAATCGCAGGGCCTTTAAAGCCCTCTTTGATTATGGTTTGAACGTCAACTGCCGCTGCTGCTTGGTAGGCTTGCCTAAAAATATCCGCCTGTGGATATGGTTGCGTTTCCAGTCCTTTACGACCAGCGTGATCCGCTTGGCAGCAAAGCAAGATATCTTGCAGACGTTCGGACTTACGCCACACATCAAGTTTATTGAGTATTTTAATTATGGTTTGTGGTTTAAGTTCAGCTGCGCGATGAATATTGGAGTGCTGTTCGCACACCATCAACGCTAAATCACGAAACTCATTTGGTACCCGGACACGTTCGCACAGCTTTTTGATCAGTTTTAATCCTGTATGGCAATGCATTTTGTGGCTTGGCCATTCGCTCTCTGGCGTCACGCCTTTACCCAAGTCATGCACTTGGGCGGCAAACCTGACGGGGAGTGAGTTACTCAATTTTGCGGCTTGCTCTGCCACCATCAAAGTATGGATGCCAGTATCGATTTCTGGATGCCACTTCTCAGGTTGAGGTACGCCAAATAGTGCATCAATTTCAGGTAACACCACGGTTAATGCACCACAGTCTCGTAGAACCGATAAGAAAATATCAGGGCGAGGAGTAGAGAGAGATTTATGCCATTCTTGCCAAACACGCTCGGGAGTCAGTGTGCTCAGCTCTCCGGACTCTGCCATGTGACGCATTAACCGCATAGTTTCGTCGGCAACCGTAAAGTCTAGATCAGCCAGCTTTGCAGCGAAGCGAGCGACACGTAAAACGCGTAGAGGGTCTTCAATAAAGGCGTCTGATACATGGCGTAGCAGTTTATCGTTGAGATCTTGCTGGCCACCATATGGGTCATGGATCGTGCCATCACTCTCCATTGCCATCGCGTTAATGGTTAAATCACGACGTATCAAATCTTCTTCTAAGGTGACGTTTTGATCGAAGAAACATTCAAAGCCAGTGTAACCAGAACCTGACTTTCTCTCTGTTCGTGCAAGGGCATGTTCTTCTTTACTTTTGGGATGCAGAAATACAGGAAAGTCTTTACCAACGGCGGTGTACCCTTGGGACAACATCATCTCAAGCGTCGCGCCTACGACCACCCAATCATTGTCATAACTATCAATTCCGAGCAATTTATCTCGAACTGCGCCACCTACTAAATAAACTTGCACGAATTACCTCTTAATTTATGGATATGCCGTTGGACATTGTAGCAAGCAATGGTACTTTTCTTTACTCCCGAGAGTAGATGCGGCTATGTTTATATTATATCTGACTATTCTCAGGTGGTTTTTTAGCTGGAGAGCCTAATGTATAAGGACTTTTTTGGGTTTGTCGAACAACCATTTTCGATTGTTCCAAACTCACGTTATTTGTATTTAAGCCAACGTCACAAAGAGGCAATCACACATCTCCAAGCTGGGCTAGGCGATGGCGGTGGCTTTGCTATGCTTACTGGCGAAGTAGGTACAGGCAAAACGACCGTCGCAAAAGCGATGCTGGCGAATTTGGGTGATAACACCAAAGCGGGTCTTATTCTCAATCCCACGTTTTCGAGTAGAGACTTGCTCGAAGCCATTTGCGATGAGTTCAAAATCACCTATCCGCCAGATGCAAACCTCAAACAGCTAAACCAGGTTATCCATCAATATTTGCTGCGTAATTATCGTTCAGGCTGGCAGACATTGCTGGTCATTGATGAGGCTCAACACCTTGCTGCCGACGTTCTAGAGCAGTTGCGCTTGTTGACCAACTTGGAAACCGATACCAGAAAATTGCTCAAAGTGTTGTTGGTCGGGCAGCCTGAATTGCAGCGGTTATTACAAACAACACAACTACGCCAACTTGCCCAGCGTATTACCGGGCGTTATCACCTGTTGCCGTTGGATGAAAAAGAGACAGAAGATTACATCGCATTTCGACTACATACAGCAGGTGGCGACCAGCAACTGTTTAATCGTGCTTCTTGTAAACTTATAGCCAAATACAGTCACGGTATACCGCGGCTCATCAACCTTATCTGTGACAAATCCCTCAACATTAGTTATCACCAGGGTAATGTGGTGGTGGATAAGCAAACCGTTCAGCAGGCCTGTGAAGAGGTGATGCAGTTTCAGGCAGATATTTATCAGCAAGATAAAAAAGAGCGCCGGACTTTCCGTTGGCCTGCTTGGGGCTCTGTCACGGTAGGCCTTATTGCTGCATTAAGTACGGGGTGGGCGGTCGTGAATTATATGCCAGCTCAAGCGACGTCAGTGTTGACACAAGTGACGGAGCCAAGAGTAGAGCCAACACCAACCGTCGTAAGCCAACAGTTAACGGATGAGCAGCGTGATTTATTGTTAACACAAAAACAGTCGAACCTCGCTGTAAATGATTTGTATCGTTTGTGGGGGTATCAAGCATCGGTTCGCGATAATCTTTGTTTGTCAGAACCGCAGTCGACTATGCGTTGTGAGCGTAAAATGGCGACTTGGCCGCTGTTGATGCAACAAAATCGCCCTGTGATCTTGGAGTTGAATTATCAAGGTGATGTTGGGTATGTCATTCTATATGCCGTCGGTAATGACCAAGCTGAAGTGCTCAATGGCAAGCAGCGTCTGCGTCTGCCAGTTTCGTGGCTAAAGCCGTTGTGGCAGGGCAATATTATCGAACTGCGGCATGCTCCGCTGAATGAAACATTACGTTTAGACATGGAAGGCCCTGCGATTGAAGTATTAGACCGATTATTAGCAGAAGCGGTGAGTGAGCCACTGCTTGAAACGTCTATTTTTGATGGTGCGATGAAAGAGCGAGTCGAGTTATTTCAACGTTGGCAAGGAATTGGTGTCGATGGTATTGCAGGTAAGCGAACGCTAGACCGACTTCAGCAAAATGTTCAGCCAGATGCGCCTCAACTGGCGAGAATAGAGAAGGAGGACGCATAATGTCAGCTGTGAAACATATAGGTCTCTTCTTGCTGCCAATCACTGCTTCTGCTATCGGAGTCGCTTGGTACTTAGATCTCTTTGCACCGAGTGTTGAAGTAGATACAACGTCCCCGATAGAAAAGGTCGAAGTGGTATCACCTTTCAAAGTATTAGACTATCCAGAGAACACCCAGTTGGCCCAATTGCCAAGAGAGTGGCCAAGTGCAGAGCTATCGCGTGATTTTGGTACATTTACCACCCCCGATGAATACACGAGCCATACACCAAGCAGAGATGAAACACGCGACTCAGCATCAACCCAAACGACTTCTGCTGCTGAAGAGGACCTCGGGTTGTCTTTGGATGATCTGGATTTATCCTCATTATCTCCAGATTTAGCTAGGAAGGTCGAAAATGCCTTATCCCGAGATGATGACAATTCGTCATCACAAACGGCACGCGTGAACGATTTAGAGCGCAACGCTCACCAGTGGCAAGGGCGTCTACCTGCGCTTAATTTGCAAACCCATATGTACGCTAGTGATGAAAATCGCCGTTGGGTGAAAATTAACAATGTTGAGTATCATCAGGGGGATGTCGTTGATGATCAGGTCACTCTAAGAGAAATACAACCGCAAGCTGTGATTGTTGAGTTCCAAGGTGAGCAAATTCGTATACCAGCGTTGTATGAGTGGAAAGGGTAACTCTTGTAGAAACACATCAAGCCAGCGAAATCATATCGCTGGCTTTTTATTTTTCAGAGCATCTTTTGCATCTATTCTGGTGATGATTTCTAGATACTCAAACAAGCAAAATATAGCTTTCCTCAGTCGTTTAAATAGCACCAATATCATTCATCTATTGATAGCGCGATTCCAGTCAGCGTTGTGTAAAAAGACACCATCTTCACGAACTTCGGAGTAATGACTTGGTCCACGTTAGACCCCATCACATAATAGGAGTCTAAACAGAGACACATGCGTATTCTGATTTTTTCTTTAAGCATTGTTGCATCGACAAGCTATGCAGCAAAGCCAGACCCATTCCCAGTTACACCAGATAGTCGCGGGCAAGATTTCATGGTCAGTGCGACGAATCCTTACGTGAGCAGTACCGGTTACTCAATATTGAAAGAAGGCGGTAATGCTGTTGATGCTATGGTCGCGATGCAGATGGTGATGTCTGTCGTTGAGCCAGATATGACCGGAATTGGCGGCGGGACTTTCGCGCTGTTTTATCAACATGACGAGAAAAAATTTCTGGCCCTTGATGGTCGAGATGAAGCGCCCTCTAGCGCGAACCCTGAAATGTTTGTTGAGAATGGGGAAGTACTCAGTCGCAACGAAATATTAGGCCCTCGTTCTGTTGCGGTTCCGGGCACATTGCGGTTGCTTTACACCACTCATGAACAATATGGCAAGTTGCCATGGGCAGAGCTGATTAAGCCGGCGATTACATTGGCGAGCAATGGGTACGCGATGAACAGCTACACCTACGACATCGTAGTAAGAGAGCAAAGCCGACTTGAGCAAGATCCGGAAGTGAAAGCCTTGTATTGGCAAGGGGACGATATTAAGCCGACGGGAACCTTGATGAAGAACCCTAAGATGGCTGAGACGCTGAGGAAGATCGCGCAACAAGGCGATCGTTACCTTTATGGTGGTGAGCTTGGTCAGCACATCGTAGAGACGGTTAATAGTCGTATTGATGACCAACACGAGAAGTTGTCTTTAGAAGATTTTAAACATTACCAAGTGAAGCAGCGTGACATCATTGAGAGCGACTACCGTGGGAATAAAATCGTCTCTTTTGGTTACCCAGCTTCGGGCGGTGTGATGGTCGCTCAGAGTCTTGAACTGCTCGCACCCTATGACATTGCCCATATGGCGAAAACGGATGTGGAACCTTGGCGTCTCATGACTGAAGCGATGCGAATTGCAAAAGCCGATCGTATTGCGTATGCCGGAGATCCGGATTATGTGGAAACGCCAGTTGAACAGTTGTTGTCTAAAGCCTATCTAGATCAGAGACGTGATTTAATCCCTGATAATGGCACTTTAAAAGAGGATCCAAAAGCAGGACAGATAACGCAAACTCAGTATGCGCAATATCAAGGCTTCGAGAGCAAAGATACAGGGCATATTTCTATCGTCGATAGAGATGGAAATGCAATTGCGATGACCAGCACGGTAGGAACGGGTATGGGCTCGGGTGTGATGGTCGATGGCGTTATCTTGAATGCGCAGATGGCTAACTTCTCACCTCAGCCAACGGTTAACGGCAAGCCTACGCAAAACTCAATTGAAGCGGGCAAGCGTCCACGTTCGGCTATTACGCCATTAATGGTGATGGACAGTGATGATAACTTGCGTTTGGTGGTTGGGTCACCAGGTAGTTCACAAATCCCGGGGTATGTACTCAAAACCGTGGTTGGGGTGCTGGATTGGAATTTATCAGCGCAAGAGGCTATTGACTTACCAAACATCCAGTATGGCACTAAGATAGACCGCACCAAGTCTTATGACCCGACTGGTTTGCTGGTGGAAAAGAAAACGTTCGCAGAAATGTTGGTGCCTGAGTTTATGGAGCTTGGCTACCCAGTGCACGTTATTCCAGTGGTAAGCGGTTTGAATGCAATTGAGCTAAAAGATGGCAAGCTTTATGGCGCAACGGATCGTCGTCGAGCCTCTAGTTCAATGGGGGAGTAGTACTCACTTCTATCAAACGAAGCAAACTAAAAAGCCAGTCAATATCGACTGGCTTTTGCGTTCTTTTTAAAGATAAAAGCGTAAGGGTTTATGCCCAACCCGCAGGAGAGCGCTTTCTACGAGGCATGACATGCGGAAGAATCAAACCAAATAGTAAACCTAAACCTGCAACACCGCCGCCATAAGTGAAGTACTTAAGCAGCATGTCATCTTTTTGTGTATCCAGCTTTGCGCGTAGCTCGCGGTTTTCTGTTTCAACAGAAGTAAGCTGATCACTGATCTCAGAGTATTTATTTTCTAGATCTGAAATTTGTTGGTTACGTGTTTCGAGAGAGGTAACAAGACCTGCTTTCTCTGCATCAGAAGTTTGACGAGCATTAGCAAGCTGCTCTTTTACTTCGGCTAGCTCTTTCTCAATGCGAGGAAGGCGAATTGCCATGCTCTCTTGGTTTGTCACAAACTTGCTTTGTACCCAACCAGTGCGACCACGGTCATCACGAACTTGCGTGTAGCCAGTATCTCGGTTGGTTTTAATCAGTTGTACTTTAGAACCGGCGTTAACACTACCAATAATACGGTAGGTGTTATTTGGACCTGAGTGCATAAAAGTGAAGAGGTCATCAGAAATATAACGGTCTGCTGCTAGGGCCGCTGGCGCTGCTAGCAAAGTAAACAAAACCGTGATGATTAGTTTTTTCACAGTAAATCCCTTAACGATTTTTCTTGGAGACAGCGTTGGCACCGAATGATTGGAGCCGGAAATAGACGAATAGTATGCAGTTTCAAACTTCGGTGCAACAAAGAAGGGAGGCAAAGCCTCCCTTTCTGTGCGTTTGAGTCAATAATGACAAAGCGCTTACATTCTATTGACGAGTGTCTTAAGCGAACATCGCTTGAAGTCCGTAGAAGAATACTACGGCCAATAACGCACCCGCTGGTAGTGTAACGATCCATGATGCCACGATGTTACGAACTACGCCTAGGTTCAGTGCTGCGATACCACGAGCAAAGCCAACACCGAGAACCGCACCAACCAATGTTTGAGTGGTTGAAATTGGCAGGCCTGTACCAGACGCTAGAACTACCGTACATGCTGTTGCTAGCTGTGCTGCAAAACCGCGGCTAGGCGTTAGCTCAGTGATGCCTGTACCAACGGTTGCCATTACTTTGTGACCTAGTGTTGCAAGACCGACCACGATACCAATACCACCAAGAGGTAGAATCCACCAAGCGATGGTGCTTTTCGTGCTGATTTCGCCCATGTGTTCAACAGTCGATACGACAGCAGACAGTGGACCAATGGCGTTTGCAACGTCGTTTGAACCGTGTGCAAATGCCATCGCACAAGCGGTGATAACCATCAGAACGCTGAAGATACCTTCCACGCCAGAAAAGCTGCGGTCTTCTTCGCGATTAGCGAATTTTTTCTGGATGTATACGTAGCCGCCAATCATCACAAGTGCTGAAACTGCTGCTGCCCACATCCAGGCTTCACCATTGGTCAGGTGAAGACCAACGTGTTTTAGACCTTTTTTGATGGTTACAAGTGCAATCACCATTGTTGTGATGAACATGTAAACAGGTACAAAACGTTTCGCGTTAAACAGAGGGTTTTCAGTATCAAAAATCAGGCGCTGTGCGCTGACAAAGATAACGTAAGCAAAGAAACCTGAAATCACTGGCGTAATAATCCAGCTACCAACAATGCCTTGAACGCTGCCCCAGTCAACCGCTTCAGTACCTACTGATACGCATGCAAAACCAATGATTGCACCGATGATTGAGTGAGTCGTTGATACTGGCCAGCCCATGTAAGAAGCAAGAAGCAGCCATGTACCTGCTGCTAAAAGCGCAGACATCATGCCGTAGACAAGAACATCTGGTTGACTAGCAAATAAAGAAGTTTCGATTACACCTTTACGGATAGTGTCGGTTACTTCACCGCCTGCAAGGTAAGCACCTGCAAATTCGAAGATCATCGCAATGATGATAGCTTGTTTTACAGTTAGCGCTTTTGAACCTACAGATGTACCCATCGCATTAGCAACGTCGTTCGCGCCAATACCAATCGCCATCATGAAACCAAAAATCGCTGCAACAATAATCAGGACAGTGCCGTAGTTCGCAAGGATATCCATCGTAATACCTAGTTGTTTTATAACAAGCGGAACAAAATTTTACGCGCGCCAAACCATAAGACGATGAAAATAGTCATCGTCCCTATGACACGTGTTAATTATGCTCTTCGTTATGTCGTTAACTTTATGTTTTAAGATCGAGATAGCATGACTTCCAAACGAGCACCTACGCGCTGCGCTTGGTCGGCAATACCACCTACCCATTCAAGAATCTTGTATAGGAACATGACATCGATAGGGTTCATGTCAGCTTCAATCACCATCAACTGTTGGCGAAGTTCAATCTGCATGGCATCGGTATCATCTTCGATAACGTCTAATTGATGAATCATTTCAGCGACGAGCGTCACTTCACGGCCTTTGAAGCCGGTTTCTAGCAATTCATCAAGTTCATTGATTACCTTTTGCGCCTGATCGGCAGCATCAAGACAACGTTGAACGTAAGCGAGGAAGTTTGGTTGGAGAGCCTCAGGGATGACAAGTTGACGACCATATACACGGCCAGCAATGTCTTTTGCCAGGTTTGCAAGTTTGTCCTGTTGAGTCAAAAGCTCAAGCATGTCAGTACGGTCGACTGGCATGAACAAACCGCGAGGCAGTTTTAGACGGATTTCACGTTTCAGCACATCCGCTTCTTTCTCTAGGTGAGAAATTTGTGCACGGATTTCTGCTGCTTTTTCCCAATCACCCTTTGAAGATACTTCAAAGAATTTCACCAAGTGTGAACAACATTCGTTGACACACACAACGTGGCGTTGCAAAGGCTTAATTGGGGACTTTGCAAATAACCCCATAATTGTATTTACTGGCATGGTCATTCAACCTAATAACTATAACCTTAAAAAAACATACACCATTTCTGAGTGCTTGGCGAAATGTTGAACGATGGCTATAAAGGCGCGCATGGTAACGCATTAAATCGCTCATTAAAACTGTTTTAGATCATCATTCCGGCGATATTTCTCTCTTGCCGTGTGAGAAATTACGCAATATCCTGTTTCTATCTGCTTTGAAAGGTATAGCTATGGAAACCGAAATAGAACTGAAGTTTTTTGTTTCTCCTGAATTTTCAGAAACTTTAAAAGAAAAAATTTCTGAGACAAAAGTACTTCAGCATAGTTGTCGTGACTTGGGTAACACCTATTTTGATACTGCCGATAAATGGCTTCGAAAGCACGACATTGGTTTAAGAATTCGCCGTTTTGATGATGTATTCGTCCAAACCGTAAAGACAGCAGGACGCGTCGTCGCAGGCTTACATCAAAGACCAGAATACAATGCTGAGCACACTAGCGACGAGCCTAATCTGTCGCTTCATCCTCTAGATATTTGGCCTCCAGGTAAAGATGCAGAAACGCTGCAATCCGAGCTTATGCCATTATTCTCGACCAACTTCACACGTGAACAATGGCTGATTGGCATGCCCGATGGCAGTCAGATTGAAGTTGCCTTTGACCAAGGCTTAGTTGTAGCCAAAGGTGAAGACGAAGAAGAGAAGCAAGAGCCGATTTGCGAAGTTGAACTGGAACTTAAGTCAGGCCAAACCGAAGCTTTATTCACGCTGGCACGCAGCTTTTGCGAGCAAGGCGGTATGCGCTTGGGTAACTTGAGCAAAGCGGCGAAAGGTTATCGACTTGCAAGTGGTTATGCGGGTGATGAAGTAAAATCATTGGCACTTGTGGACAGTAGTCCGACGGATACCGTTGAATTTTGCTTGATCAACTCTTTAGAGCACGCTTTGTCTCATTGGCATTATCACGAGCAAATTTATGCTGAGCGTGACAGCGTGGAAGCACTGCGTGAAATCAATAATGCCATTCGTTTCATTCGTCAAACATTGACTATTTTTGGCGGGATTGTCCCTCGTCGCGCGAGCGCGATTCTGCGCCAAGAGCTTAAATGGTTGGAAGAAGAACTGAGTTGGTTGGATGAGCATGCACACCTTGAAGAGCTTTTAGATGACAAAGGCAATGTGCTGCGCAAGTTGGATGCGCGTAAGTTCTTAGTATCTGAGTTGACTCAGCAGTTACAAGAGTTGCCAAGCCGTGAAGAAGTGCTAGGGTTGCTCAATTCCGCGCGTTACACAGGGTTACTGCTGGATCTAAGCCGCTGGATCTTGGCGCGCGGTTGGCAGCCATTTCTTGATGAAAAAGCACGTGAAAAAATGGCAAGTAACATCATGCCGTTTTCAGTTACTCAGCTCGATCGCACTTGGGCTGAGCTAATGGAAGCTTTCCCAGCAGAGCGCGATTTGACGGCGCAAGAGTACGTTGATCAGCGTTATCGCTTATTGCGTAACCTCTATACTGGTATTGGTTTCGCGAGTTTGTATAACTCGGATGAGCGTAACAGCTTCCGTTTACCATGGGCGGATCTGGTGCATGGTATCGATGATCTGCTAATGCTGAACCACTTGCTCCCGTTGGTTGATATGCTGGAAGACGCAGAAAAAGAGCAGTTAGAACGCTGGTTGCACCGTCAAGAGCGCTCAATTTTGCATGCAATGGATCAAACCCGAGCGATCAGTATGGAAGTACAGCCTTATTGGCGTGAATGATCGTTCTGGTGGTAACGACAAAAAAATAGGACCGCATGGTCCTATTTTTTTGTCTCTGTTTTACGTTGTTGTAGCTCTTTTTCCATGAAATCGAGTCGTTCTAGTATTTGCGCTTGTTGGGTTAGGAGCTGCTCGAGCATACGTTCTTTATTGATTGAACTGTGTGTCTGTTGTTTCGTTGGGGCAGTAAGGATAGAGGTGATAAGACCCGAGATCATACCAAAGATACCCACCCCGCAAACAATGATGATGACAGCCAAAAACTTTCCTATGGAGGTCACAGGATAATGATCGCCGTAACCAACCGTTGAGATCGTTACAAATACCCACCACAAAGCATCGGCGCCAGTGCGAATATTCGCTTCTGGGTTTTTCGCTTCGATAAACAGCATTGCACTAGAACCGAGCGTTATGAGGATAACCATCAATAGCAGTATAGAGGCGACCGTAGTTTCGCGGCGGTTTTCTTTGAGCTGATGCAAAATGAACTTTGACGAACGCAGTACTAATACCACTCGCATAATATGAAAAATACGAGCAAAGCGCAGGGGCTCTATCAATGGGATACTCGCCACGAAATCTATCCAATGACGTTTAAGGAATAACCAGCGATCTGTGGACCGGATCAAATCAATGGTGAGCTGTAGTAGAAAAATACTACAGATTATGAAATCCAGACCGATAAGAACTTGACGGGTTTCGTGATCGATCGGGAAAAACAACAAGCCAGAGATCACAAATAGTGCCATAAAAGACAATATTAGTGACAACAGGCCCATCGGTCGTGTGCTGTCTTTGATATCATTGTTTTTCATACGAAGCTCAAAATAAATCGCGTAACCACGCAAAGCGCGAACATAACTATAAGTAATATAAAGATTATAGATAAAGACTATATAAGACTCGGTGGAGAACTGACAATGGAAAAGCTGGCATTTAAGCCATGGGAAAGGGTCATATCCGACATTCGACTGGTGCCTAAAATGGTCATGTTGATGGTCTTCAGTACTGTCCTGATCGTGGCAAAACAACTGTGGGACGCAAACACTTTTTACGACTCACTTTTAGCGGCGACACAAAACGCGCAAGTTGCCCAACAGCATTATGAAGCATATTTAACGCAAGTTGCTTGGCAAACCGCCTTATTGATTGTGGTTTTTGTCGTGCTCTTATTAGCGGCGGCTAGAGTGATGTTGCGTCAAACACAGTATCTGAGCGACGCGATCAAACTGATGGCGAGCAAGAACCTCTCTGTTCCATTTGGTATGGATTGTAAAGATGAATACGGAGACGTGGCACGTGAATTAGAAAAGACACGTCGACAATTGCACGATGTTATTCAAATGCAAATTAATGCGTCTGATGAATTATCAACGCTCACCGAAGTCATGACACTGAGCATGTCGGAAACGAAGGAATCGGCGCAAGAAGAGTTTAACGAAATTGATCAACTTGCTACGGCGATGAGTGAAATGTCGTCGACGGTCCAAACGGTTGCGGAACATGCCCAGACGGCCTCTTCTCTGACAGAGCAAGCTTCCGCACAAGCAATTTCTGGTCAGCAGTTCTTGCAAAGTACAATGGCGAAAATGAGTGAACTTTCGTCGGATATCGCTTCATCGGCACAAGCGGTTAACCAAGTTGAAGAACGTGTTGAAGCCATTGGTAGCGTTGTAGGGACGATTCAAGGCATTTCTGAACAAACCAACCTGCTTGCACTGAATGCGGCGATTGAAGCGGCGCGAGCTGGCGAGGCTGGGCGGGGTTTTGCTGTGGTTGCAGATGAAGTTCGTAACCTTGCCCAACGTACACAACAAGCGACGGTAGAAATTCAAGAGATGATCGCACAGCTGCAAACCAGTGCTGAATCTGCGGTAGAACTCATGGAAAAAAGCGTTGTAGAAGCGGCAGATGGAAACGAGCTGGTTTCTAATGCTGGATCTGAGCTCGATGGTATTGTTGGGCAAGTGACGCAAATCAATGACATGAACTTCCAGATCGCGACGGCGTCTGGTCAGCAAAGCAGTGTTGCAGAAGAGATGAGCCAAAACCTCACCAATGTACGTGAGTTGGTTGAAGCCTCAGTTGTTGTTGTTACCGAGCTGCTAGAAACCTCTGAAATGATGCAAAATAATGCAGGTGAGCTAGACAAGAAGATCAAATCTTTCCAAGTTTAATATTCGATCCCGAACTTTTGATAAAACGCCCACAAACCTTTTGTGGGCGTTTTTATTTGCTTTCAGTCTGGTATAAAGAATGAGTTACCGTGCTTTTCAAACAAGGAAGAAAAATGCAGCTGCCTTCGCCACTGATTTCTATCGCTGAATCTGCCGTACAAAACGCCCAAGACGCAGGTTATTTTCCCCTTTGGCCCGATGAGGTTGCGCAGCAATTTCGTTATGTGGCGGGCTTAAGCCAGTTTATAACTGAAGCCATTCATCGCGATGAAGTCCTAGCCCGTGAGTTGCCAAGTATGTTAGCGCAGCCAAGTCGTCAGGAGTCTTACCGCTCACGCCTTGCTGAACTGTTGGAACAATGTCCTGATGAGATGTCTGGTCATCGCGTATTGCGTCAGTTTCGCAATCGAGAAATGGTGTACATTGCGTGGAAGGATTTCACGCATGCATGGTCTCTAGAGACGTCTTTAAGCCACTTATCTGAGTTGGCAGAAGCGATGATTTTTGAAACCTATCAATGGCAATATCAAGTGTGTTGTCAGGAGTGGGGCACGCCAACAAGTGAGGACGGTGAAGTGCAGCCGATGTTAATTATCGGCATGGGGAAACTGGGTGGTGGCGAGCTAAACTTTTCTTCCGATATTGATCTAATTTTCACGTATCCAGAGAATGGCGAAACCCAAGGCGCACGCCGCAGCATTGCCAATGCCCAGTTCTTTACTCGTCTTGGTCAACGCATCATCAAAGCGCTCGACCAACAAACCTTCGATGGTTTTTGCTACCGCGTCGACATGCGACTTCGCCCATTTGGAGAAAGTGGCCCCTTGGTAATGAGCTATGCCGCACTTGAAGATTATTACCAAGAGCAGGGGCGAGATTGGGAACGTTACGCGATGATCAAAGCTCGGGTGATGGGATGTGAGATGTACCCGCAGTATCAAGAGCTACGCCAAATGCTGCGCCCTTTTGTTTTTCGTCGTTATATTGATTTCAGTGCGATTCAATCTTTGCGTCGAATGAAGTCGATGATCAGTAGCGAGGTTCGCCGCCGAGGGTTGAATAACAACATTAAGCTAGGTGCGGGTGGCATTCGAGAAATTGAATTTATCGCTCAAGTTTTTCAATTGATTCGAGGTGGTCGAGAACCTTCTTTACGTAATCGAGGGCTGTTGGAAACGCTGCAAGGCATTGAAGAACTGGCATTGCTTACTCCACAAGAAGTCAGCGATCTAGAAGCCGCATACAAGTACTTGCGTCAATTAGAAAACTTGTTGCAAGCAATGGCGGATAAGCAAACCCAGACGCTGCCTGATTGCGAAACCGAACGCTTAAAGCTCGCCACCGCGATGAAAATGAGCTGTTGGGAGCAATTGATTGAGCAAACCCAGCAGCATATGGCAAATGTTCACCAAGTTTTTGAATCACTAATTGGTGATGATGAAGAAGACGAGGGGACTACCGTTGCTCGTCATTTTCATGAGCTATGGGATATGGCCGACAAACAAGACGTTCTTGAGCATATCTTGCAGCAGGATATTCAGATTGAAGACTTTGCTTCATGCGCGAAAACCATCATCAACTTTAAAACCGATCTGGCCAAAAAAACGTTAGGCCCACGTGGACGCGAAGTGCTCAATCGTTTGATGCCGAAAGTGTTTGATGCGGTCTTTGCCCATCCTGATGCACAGTTTGGTTTATCTCGTGTACTTCACTTGCTACACAACATCTGCACTCGCACGACTTACTTGGAATTATTGGATGAGCATCCAGCGGCTCTGGTGCAGCTCGTACGTTTGTGTACCGCAAGCCCAATGATTTCAGAGCAGCTGTCTCGTTATCCTATCTTGCTTGATGAGTTGATCGACCCTGCGCAGCTGTACAATCCCATTCCATTAGACAGTTACCGTACAGAGCTACGTGATTATTTGGCGCGTATTCCTGAAGATGATATGGAACAGCAAATGGAAGCGTTGCGTCAGTTTAAGCAAATTTGTATTTTGCGTATTGCAGCGGCAGATATTGCTGGCGCATTGCCAGTGATGAAAGTGAGTGACCATTTAACTTATTTAGCGGAAGCTATCGTTGATGCGGTGATCAGTCAGGCTTGGTTGCAAGTGTCTGAAAAGTACGGCGAGCCAACGCATGTGAAAGATCGTGAAGGTAAAGGCTTTGCTGTAATTGGCTATGGTAAAGTCGGAGGGTGGGAGCTCGGCTATAACTCCGATTTGGATATTGTCTTCATGCATGACTGCCCCGTCAATGTCTACACTGACGGCAAGAAAGAGATTGATGGTCGTCAGTTCTACCTTCGTTTAGCACAGCGTATCATTCATATTTTCTCCACTCGCACCGCTTCCGGTATTTTATACGAGGTCGATACCCGATTGCGTCCGTCCGGTGCATCGGGTTTGTTGGTTAGCCCAACAGACGCGTTCGACGACTACCAACATCAAGACGCGTGGACATGGGAACATCAAGCACTTGTCCGCGCGCGCATGATTTATGGTGATGAACCACTGGCAATTGCATTTCACAATACGCGGCATGATGTGTTGTGCAAAGCACGCGATCAAGCTGAACTGAAAAAAGACGTTGTCGAAATGAGAGAAAAAATGCGCGGTCATCTTGGGGGGAAAAAGCCAGGCCGCTTTATGCTCAAGCAAGATGTAGGTGGGATTACCGATATCGAATTTCTCGCTCAGTACCTAGTGCTCAACTATAGTCACGATAAGCCGAAATTGACGCGTTGGTGTGATAATGTGCGCATCTTTGAAACGCTCATTGCGCAAGATGTTATGGACGAAGACCAAGCAATGCAGTTGATACGTGCTTACACGACAATGCGAAACGAAATACACCGCCGAAATCTACTTAATTTAGACGCTGATGTGGTGGAAGATAAGTTTGTTGCCGAAAGGGAGTGGGTAAAACAGGCTTGGAATCAGTGGTTCAGTTAAGACCATATATTTAGCCTCGATAAGGGCTGTGATAAACTCACTTCGATTTAATTTTTGGAGACCAACAATGAAACCAATTCTACCTGATTACAACAGCGCTGGTGTGCTCATCATCGGTGATGTCATGCTAGATCGTTACTGGTATGGCCCAACCGGACGCATTTCTCCTGAAGCGCCGGTTCCTGTTGTAAAAGTAGAAAACAATGAAGAGCGTCCTGGTGGTGCTGCGAACGTTGCGATGAACATCGCATCACTAGGTGGCCATGCTCACATTGTTGGTCTAACTGGGGAAGATGAGCCTGCAAAAGTGCTGACGGAGACGCTGAGCTCACTCAATGTGAAGTGCGATTTCGTTGCACTGCCTGATTACCCAACGATTACGAAGCTTCGCGTAATGAGCCGTGGACAACAGCTTATTCGTCTCGACTTCGAAGACAAGTTTGAAAACACAGATTCTGCGCCTGTGCTATCGCGTATGGATGCCGCACTGCCAAACGTTAAAGCCGTGATTATGTCTGACTACGCAAAAGGTTCGTTAGAGCATGTTCAGGCATACATTCAAAAAGCGCGCGCAGCAAATATTCCGGTTTTCATTGACCCGAAAGGTGCTGATTTTGAACGCTACCGTGGCGCAACACTTCTTACGCCAAACATGAAAGAGTTCGAAGACGTTGTAGGTAAAGTGAAATCTGACCAAGAGCTAGTAGAGAAAGCACTGGCTTTGGTTGAAGAGTTTGAATTTGAAGCGCTTTTAGTGACACGCAGCGAAAACGGAATGACCTTGATTCGTCGTGGCCAGGAACCGTTCCACCTTCCAACTCAAGCGAAAGAAGTGTACGACGTGACAGGTGCGGGCGACACGGTTATCTCTGTATTGGCAGCGTCTGTTGCCGCAGGCAAATCATTTGAAGAAGCGTGTGCATTAGCAAACGCAGCGGCAGGTGTTGTGGTTGGTAAACTAGGCACGTCAACGCTTTCTGAGATTGAATTAGCAGAAGCGGTACATGGCAGCCAAGACACGGATTACGGTGTGATTTCAGAAAAAGCACTGATCGAAGCGGTGAAAAAAGCACGAGCTCGTGGCGAGAAAGTCGTTATGACAAATGGCTGCTTTGATATTCTGCACGCTGGGCATGTGTCTTACTTAAACCATGCTGCTGAACTGGGCGATCGCCTAATCGTTGCGGTAAATACCGATGAGTCAGTAAAACGCCTTAAAGGCCCTGGTCGTCCGGTAAACCCAACCGATCGCCGCATGGCGGTGTTGGCAGGTTTGGGCGCTGTGGATTGGGTTGTACCATTTAGTGAAGATACGCCGCAGCGTTTGATCTCAGAAGTTCTACCAAGCTTGCTAGTAAAAGGCGGTGACTACAAACCAGAAGAGATTGCTGGTGGTAAAGAAGTCATTGCGGCGGGTGGTGAAGTTCGTGTATTGAACTTTGAAGATGGCTGCTCGACCAGTGAGATCATTAATGCAATCAAAGGCGGTAAGGGCTAAGCCTGCTGTTTGTTAGCATTGAAATGCTATTTGCTCATAAAGGTCGCTAAGTGCGGCCTTTTTGATACTTGATGCTCAGAGACACTTTTAGGCTCTGAACTACAAGTAATAAAAAACGCCAGCTGATAACTCAACTGGCGTTTTTATTTATTAAGACCTGAAGTATTCAGTTAGCGGTTATTTTGCCGCTTTCAAACCTGCATCAACGTCCAAGATGTCTTGTTCGCTTAGCGTACCAACTGCTTGGCGTAGCTGAAGAACACTTAAAATGTAGTCGTAACGAGCGTTCGATAGGTTTTTGTTCGCATCGTATAGACGACGAGTCGCGTCCAGTACATCAACGATAGTACGAGTACCTACATCAAAGCCAGCTTCTGTTGCTTCTAGTGCAGAGCGTGCAGAAATAACCGCTTGCTCATACGCACGTAATGCGCCGATAGAGGCGTTAATGTTGTTGTTTTGTGCGCGAACATCTTTGACTACGCTACGGTACTGTGCTTCAAGATCTTCGCTTGCTGCCACGTATGCGTATTCAGCTTGTTTGGTTTGAGAGGTTACGTTACCACCTGTGTATAGCGGTACTGCAAGGTTCACACCAATATTGAAGTTGTCTGTCGTGTTGTCACGAGAGCTATGAGAAGTATCACCGTAGTTGTAACCACCGTCTAGAGAGAGCGTTGGTAGGTGGCCAGAGCTTGCTAGTGAAATATTGTCACGCGCAATGTCTTGAAGAATACGTGAAGATAGCAAGGTCAGGTTTTTGGTTTTTGCTTCATCAATGAGCGATTCAGCAGGTACGGTCGATGGGCTAGCAGTGAAGCGGCCAGTGTCCAAAATGTTGAGATCTTTGTGCTCTTGGCCTGTAATTTCACGCAGTGACTCGTAGCTATTAGTGAGCGCGTTTTCTGCCAACACTTCGTCCGCTAGCACTTGGTCGTACTGAGCTTGTGCGTCATGCACGTCAGTGATTGCAGACAAACCTACTTCAAAACGCTGTTTAGTTTGCTCAAGTTGACGGCCAACCGCGGCTTTTTCTGCACGTACGAAAACAAGATTATCTTGTGCGCGTAGAACTTCAAAATACGCTTGTGACACGCGAAGAATCAGTGCCTGTTGCGTCGCTGCGTAAGTTGCGTCTGCTTGGCGAGCACTTTTCTCAGCAGTATCTAGAGAGATCCAAGATGCGCGGTTGTAAAGTGCTTGTGAAAAGCTAACGCCAGCGGTTAGTGCGTTGCCATCGTTTGATACGTCGCTAATTAGATTTGAATCGTATTCAGTATCACCACGAGTTAAATTGTAACCCGCAGTAAGGTTAATTTGTGGTAATAGAGCACTACGGCTTGAGGTGATTGCTTCGAAAGCTTGGTCACGTTGTGCTGCTACACTGAGCAATTGTGGATCATTTTGTTTTGCCAAGTCGTAGATTTCAGCCAAAGAGTCTGCGAACGCAGACGTACTCATGCTACCTAGCGCTGCACTGATAAATAGTGGAAGCAATTTTTTCATTTTCTATTCCCGCGGTCCATAGATTGGTTAATTCTCAGTAGTTTAACTCAATTTGCACGATATTTACTCTAAAGTTTGCACTTTTTTACACGTAATTATCCACTTGTGCAATAAATTTTTAGCAAAGACTTAAATTAATTTGTAACTATTATACAAAAAGTTGAGCCAAGTCCTTTGAGCAAGCGAATAACAATGAGTAAACTACAGGATTCACTCAGAGAGGTGTTGAATGCAACAGCGTGACAAACAACAACAAGATTTTACTTCGCGAGATGTAAAAGTCATCTCGAAAGAAACCTTATTTGAAGGTTTTTTCAAAATGGTGAAATACCGCTTTCAGCATAGGCTATTTGCTGGTGGTTGGAGTGGAGTTGTCGAACGAGAAATGTTCGAGCGTGGTCACGCAGCAGCGATGCTTCCTTATGATCCAAAGACGGACCAGGTCGTAATCATTGAACAGATTCGTATTGGCGCGTTGGAACATGAACACCCTTGGCAGCTAGAAATTGTCGCCGGTATGATTGACCGCGATGAATCAGCTGAAGCCGTAATTCGTCGAGAGGCTGTCGAAGAAGCGGGGATTCAGGTGGGGCGCGTTATACCTGTCACTTCTTATTATCCTTCGGCTGGTGGTTGCTCGGAAAAGCTAGACGTCTTTGTTGGTGAAGTGGATGCGTCTAAAGCGCACGGCATTCATGGTTTAGACTATGAGAATGAAGATATCCGAGTTCATGTCATGAGTCGTGAAACGGCGTATCAATGGGTGAAGGACGGGAAATTTGAAAATGGTGCGTCGATTATTGCGTTGCAATGGCTGCAATTACACCATCAAGAGTTAAAGTCAGAATGGGGACAATCCCAAACGGTGGAGAGTGAGTAATGGCACAATTGGCTGAAAAACAACAATATCATGTTGATTTAGCTGGTCTTATGAGAACGTATGAGACCAACTACGCTAAGTTGAACGCCTTATTGCCTGCTTCTGCCGAAGTTGGGGATGTACGTTGCTACCAAGCGGCGAACATGGTTTACCAATTGACCGTGAATGAAATCACAAAATACACCACAGTTGTTGAGATATGTCAGAGTGATGAAACGCCAGTGTTTCCTTTACCGACGATGTCTGTCAGGCTTTATCATGATGCGAGAGTAGCCGAAGTATGCTCAAGCGGAGAGTTCTCTCGCATAAAAGCTAAGTATGATTATCCCAATGACCAACTGATGCAGAAAGATGAAAAGCATCAATTAAACACATTCCTCGGTGAATGGCTGACGTTTTGTTTACGAAGTGGTATCAGTAGAACACCACTTGCCTTCAATTGATCGTCACGTCACTAAAGGAAAATAACAAATAACGATATAGTGGACGAATCAGGTTTTCATTTTGCAATCATCTAGTGACAGCATCAAACTTTTACAAATTACGGATACTCATCTGTTTGCTGCCGATGAGGGAAGTTTGCTAAGCGTAAAAACAGTCGATAGCTTTAATGCTGTTGTTGCTGATGTTTTACGCCGCAACGTGGCGTTTGATTACATCTTGGCGACGGGCGATATTTCCCAAGACCATAGTGCAGAATCTTATCAGCGCTTTGCCAACGGCATTGAACCGCTAGAGAAAGACTGCTTTTGGCTACCTGGTAATCATGATTACAAGCCTAATATGGGCAGTGTTTTGCCTTCGCCACAAATCAAAGCCGCAGAGCATGTGTTGCTTGGCGAGCATTGGCAGTTAATTCTTTTAGACTCGCAAGTTGTTGGCGTTCCTCATGGGCGCTTGAGTGATCAGCAATTAACGCTACTCGAAGAAAAGCTAGCCGAACACCCAGAAAGACACACACTTGTTTTGTTGCATCATCACCCGTTACTGGTGGGAAGCGCGTGGCTTGATCAACATACTTTAAAAGATGCCGAAGCGTTTTGGCAGGTTGTCGAGCGTTTTGATAACGTGAAAGGCATTCTCTGTGGTCATGTTCATCAAGATATGAATGTGCTTCACAAGGGCATTCGAGTGATGGCAACACCCTCAACTTGTGTTCAGTTTAAGCCTAACTCGGATGATTTTGCCCTTGATACCACTTCGCCTGGTTGGCGGGAGCTGCAACTACACGCTTGTGGCGATATTACGACCCAAGTAGGTCGGCTTCCTGATGGCCAGTTCCAACCAGACTTCTCTTCTAACGGCTACTAACGCGCCCGAGCTCTCTGTTCGGGCTCGCTTTTTTGTGCGAGATATCTATGAGTAAACCTTCACTTCTTCTCTATATCCATGGCTTTAATAGCTCTCCACTCTCCATGAAAGCGAATGTGATGAGAGCCTACTGCGAGCAACATAGGTCTGATATCAAGGTGATTGTTCCCCAGTTACCTTGTTATCCTCAGCAAGCGGCGAAAATGTTGTTGGATATTATCGAGCAATATAAAGACGACTATAAAATTGGTCTAGTGGGCAGTTCATTAGGCGGTTTTATGTCAACGTGGCTAAATGACAAGTTTGGGTTTAAAGCGGTAGTGGTCAACCCCGCAGTCAAGCCTTATGAGTTGCTAGTAGATTATTTGGGTAAGCAAACTAACCCATATACGCATGAAACCTATACACTTGAAGCTTGTCATATTGACGAGTTAAAAGCTCTTGATGTACAAAGCATCGCGTCGCCACATTCTTTTTGGTTATTGCAACAAACAGAAGATGAGGTTTTAGACTATCGACAAGCGGTAGATAAGTTTGCAGACGCTAAGCAAACAGTAGAACAAGGCGGTGATCACAGTTTTGTAGGCTTTGAGCGTTATCCTGCACAGATTATCGAATTTCTAGAACTGTAATTCGAAAGCGATTGGAAAAGGCTCATAGTTTTTATTGATATATCCAACCGTTTCTTGACATGGGCGGTATGCTTTCCGACTATGTTTTGCCAAAAGATCTTAAGGGTCGAGGACCCTGGCTACTTTGTTATGCATCATGTTTACAAACTCTTAGTGATGTGAACAGGGTGGCTTTTTCGTTTCCTGAGTATGGGTACGCCCATTGGTGATACTCAGGCAACAAGTAAACTTTGAGAATAATTCCGTATTATGACTGAACAATATAATGCTGGTGCCATTGAAGTACTGAATGGCTTAGAGCCAGTACGTCGCCGACCAGGGATGTATACGGATACAGCGCGCCCAAACCATTTGGGCCAAGAAGTTATCGACAACAGTGTCGATGAAGCGCTAGCCGGACATGCCTCAAAAGTACAAGTCATCCTACATGCTGACCAATCACTCGAAGTGATCGATGATGGTCGAGGCATGCCTGTTGATATCCACCCAGAAGAGAAAGTATCAGGCGTAGAGCTAATTCTATGTAAGCTACATGCGGGTGGTAAGTTCTCTAACAAAAACTACCAATTCTCTGGTGGTTTGCACGGGGTAGGTATATCTGTAGTAAACGCGTTGTCAAAACGCGTTGAAGTAACAGTTCGTCGTGATGGTCAAGTGTATGAAATTGCATTTGAACACGGCGAGAAAGTGTCTGATCTGACCGTAACTGGCACATGTGGTCGTCGCAATCGCGGTACCAGCGTACATTTCTGGCCTGATGCGAAGTACTTCGATTCGGCTAACTTCTCTGTGACGCGCTTAGTCAACAACCTGCGCGCAAAAGCGGTTTTGTGTCCGGGCTTAGAAATCACATTAACCGACAAAGTTAATGGCAAAGACTATAAGTGGTACTACGAAGACGGTCTTAAAGACTATCTTGCGGAAGGTGTAAAAGGCTATCCAGTTATTCCTGAAGAACCATTTACTGGTGAGTTCTTGGCGGATACTGAAGCGGCAAACTGGGCGGTAATTTGGCAGCCAGAAGGCGGTGAAATGATCACCGAAAGCTACGTTAACCTAATCCCAACCGCTCAAGGTGGTACGCACGTTAATGGTTTACGCCAAGGCTTGTTGGAAGCGATGCGCGAATTCTGTGAGTTCCGTAATCTATTACCTCGTGGTGTGAAGCTAACGGGTGATGACGTTTTCGACCGCTGTTCTTACGTGCTGTCGGTTAAAATTCAAGATCCACAATTTGCAGGCCAGACCAAGGAACGTCTCTCTTCTCGTCAAACCGCGGCATTTGTCTCTGGCGTTGTAAAAGATGCGTTCAGTCTTTGGTTGAACGAAAAGCCTCAGCTCGCAGAGCAATTGGCAGAAGTCTGTATCGCTAACGCGCATCGTCGTATGCGAGCGGCGAAAAAAGTCGTACGTAAGAAAGTGGCTTCTGGCCCGGCACTGCCAGGTAAGTTGACCGACTGTTCTGCACAGGACTTAAGTCGCACGGAAATCTTCTTTGTGGAGGGTGACTCTGCGGGTGGCTCGGCAAAACAGGCACGTGACCGTGAATTCCAAGCTGTGATGCCACTGCGTGGTAAGATCTTGAACACGTGGGAAGTCTCTGCCGATCAAGTTCTTGCGTCTCAAGAAGTACACGATATCTCAGTTGCTTTGGGTATTGACCCAGATAGCGACAACCTCGAGAGTCTTCGTTACGGTAAGATCTGTATCCTTGCCGATGCGGACTCGGATGGTCTTCACATCGCAACGCTGCTTTGTGCTCTATTTACTCGTCACTTCCGCGCACTAGTGGAAGCGGGTCATATCTATGTGGCGATGCCGCCTCTGTATCGAATCGACTGCGGGAAAGAAGTGTTCTACGCCCTCGATGATGATGAAAAAGATGGCATTTTAGAGCGCTTGTCGAAGAAGAAAGCCAAAATCAACGTGCAACGATTCAAAGGTCTGGGTGAGATGAACCCACTTCAGTTGCGTGAAACCACCATGGATCCGAACACGCGTCGCTTAGTGCAGTTAACCATTGACGACTCTACGGCGACCATGGAAATGATGGACATGCTGCTAGGTAAAAAGCGTGCAGATGACCGTCGTTCTTGGCTACAAAACAACGGCGACTTGGCAGAGGTGTAACGGATGTCTACAGAAATTACCTACGATGGCGTCGAACAATTGCCAATGCGCAAGTTCACTGAAGACGCTTATCTGAACTACTCGATGTACGTAATCATGGACCGCGCCTTGCCATACATTGGTGATGGCTTAAAGCCGGTTCAACGACGCATCATTTATGCGATGTCAGAGCTTGGTCTCTCTGCATCAGCAAAATACAAAAAATCTGCACGTACCGTTGGTGACGTGCTAGGTAAATACCATCCGCACGGTGATTCAGCGTGTTACGAAGCGATGGTATTGATGGCTCAGCCATTCTCTTACCGCTATCCATTAGTGGATGGTCAAGGTAACTGGGGTGCGCCAGATGATCCGAAATCATTTGCGGCAATGCGTTATACCGAAGCAAAACTGTCTAAGTTTGCTGAAGTATTGCTTGGCGAACTTGGTCAGGGCACGGTTGAATGGCAACCTAACTTTGATGGCACAATGAAAGAGCCACAAATGTTGCCAGCACGTCTGCCTCATATCCTGCTTAACGGTGTAACCGGCATTGCCGTTGGTATGGCAACAGACATCCCACCGCACAACGTTCGTGAAATCGCAGATGCGACTATTCATTTGATCGACAACCCGAAAGCAGAACTGCCGGACGTGATGCAGTATGTCAAAGGTCCAGATTACCCAACAGAAGCAGAAATTATCTCGCCGCAAGCGGATATCGAGAAGATTTACCGCAACGGTCGTGGCAGCATCAAAATGCGCGCGGTTTGGCATAAAGAAGGTTCTGATATTGTTATCACTTCTTTGCCTCACCAAGTATCGGGTGCCAAACTGCTTGAGCAAATCGCTAACCAGATGCGTGCGAAGAAGCTGCCAATGGTTGACGATCTTCGTGACGAATCGGATCACGAGAACCCAACGCGTATCGTTGTGGTGCCTAAGTCAAACCGTGTCGATTGTGACTTGTTGATGAACCACTTGTTCGCATCAACGGATCTTGAGCGCAGTTACCGCGTTAACTTGAACATGATTGGTTTGGATAACCGTCCTCAAGTTAAAGGTCTGGTGCAAATTCTATCTGAGTGGATCGAGTTCCGTCGTACGACTGTGCGTCGTCGTCTACAACACCGCCTAGACAAAGTAATGGCTCGTCTACACATCTTGGAAGGTTTGTTGGTTGCTTACCTCAACCTAGATGAAGTGATTGAGATCATCCGTACTGAAGACGATCCAAAAGCTGTGCTGATGGAACGCTTTGGTATTACCGATATCCAAGCGGATGCAATTTTAGATACCAAACTTCGTCATCTAGCAAAACTAGAAGAGATGAAGATCCGTGGTGAGCAAGACGAGCTAGAGAAAGAGCGTGAGAAGCTAGAACAGCTACTCGGTTCTGAGCGTCGTCTGAACACACTACTGAAAAAAGAAATCAAAGCAGACGCAGAGAAATACGGTGATGACCGTCGCTCTCCAATGGTTGAGCGTGCAGAAGCAAAAGCGCTGACTGAACGTGACCTCGTACCAAGTGAGCCAATCACGGTTGTGCTTTCTGAGAAAGGTTGGATTCGTCACGCGAAAGGCCATGACGTGGATGCCGAAGGCTTAAACTATAAGTCGGGTGATAAGTATTTAGCGCATGCTCGAGGTAAGAGTAATCAGCCTGCGGTATTCCTAGGTAGTGACGGTCGAAGTTACTCTCTGGAATCGCACTCACTGCCTTCTGCTCGTAGTCAAGGTGAGCCGATTACCGGTCGCTTGAATATTACGGCTGGTAGCAGTATTCGCCAAGTCATCATGAGTGAAGAAGATCAGCTGTGGCTGGTGGGTTCAGATGCAGGTTACGGCTTTGTATGTAAAGGCGCGGACTTGCTGTCTAAAAACCGCAGTGGTAAAGCGCTCGTCACTTTACCTGCCAACTCTGAGATCATGACGCCAAAAGAGATTGAAGATTTAGACTCTGATGAAATCTTAGCAATCACTAACCAAGGTCGCATGCTGCTGTTCCCAATCAAAGACTTGCCACAACTGGCGAAAGGTAAAGGGAATAAGATCATCAACATTCCTGCTGCTAAAGCAAAAGAGCGAGAAGAAGTACTATCTCACTTAATGTCTTTACCAAAAGGTGCATCGTTAACGCTGTACGCGGGTAAGCGAAAGTTGGGTCTTAAACCGTCTGACCTTGATAACTTCCGTGGCGAACGTGGTCGCCGAGGTGGGTTATTACCGAGAGGTTTGCAGCGAGTCACTCGCATTGAAGTTGAGCTGGATGATTCCGATACGACGGAAACACCGAGCGATAGCGAGTAACGCACAAATAAAAATCCCAGCCAATGGCTGGGATTTTTTATGCTTCTTGCTTGTCTTCAGCAATGGTGACTTTCAAGGTCATCTCTTTTCCTTTGCGAATGATACCGACGTCCACGGTGGTGCCAGGACGTAAATCGGTGACGATATCCATAACGCTCTGACGCCCCTGAACCTTATTGCCATCAATACTGATAATGATATCTTGTTTTTGAAAGCCAGCCGCATTGGCTGGGCCATTTGGATCAATACCAAGTACGACAATACCACCTATGTGTTCATTTCCAAGTAGGCGAGCAGTGACCGCATTAATGTCTTGGCCGTCGATTCCAATATAACCACGAATCACGCGGCCATCAGCGATGATTTTCTGCATGATCTTACTGGCTAGCGGCGCAGGGATCGCAAAAGAAATACCGTAAGTTTCTAAGTCTGTCGCTTGCTGAAAAGAGGCGGTGTTAATGCCGACGAGCTCGCCTTGTGTGTTCACTAGGGCTCCACCAGAGTTACCTTCATTGATGGCGGCATCGGTTTGAATGAATGCTTGACGACCATCGCTAATAGATGAACGACCTGTGGCAGAAATAATGCCGAACGTTGTGGTTTGTCCAAGGTTGTATGGGTTACCGATGGCTAGTACTACATCGCCCACTTGTGGTTTGTAATTAGAGTTCAGAGGGATTACGGGCAAATTCGAACCTTCGACACGCAGCACGGCTATATCAGTACGTTTATCTGTCCCTACGAGCTGAGCCGCTGCGGCTCTGCCGTCTTGTAATGCCACAACAATTTGATCAGCTTGAGCAACCACATGATAGTTAGTAATGATGTAGCCTTTCTCACTAACAATGACACCTGACCCCAGACCTTGAGTCGAGAGTTTACTGCGATCATTCTCAACATACTTACGGCTGTAGATGTTTACCACTGCAGGCGCTGCTCTTCGGACCGCTTGATTAAACGTCAACTCGACTGATGCGATATTAACAGGTTGAGGATCAAGCGCGGCAGGAATTACGTTGTTGCGCAAAGATGGAACCGCCAGTAATACCACTGCGGCAGTAGCCAAGCCTAAAAAGACAGAACGTAATAAAAAGCTGAGCATATCCTCTCCATGTGTGAGCGCCAAAATGGCATCGAAGATGAAGAATAGCATTACATTGAAAAATAACAAAAGGGCAGCACGTCATCGCGCTGCCCTTTTCATTAGTTATTGAGCGATAAGGAAAAGTGATCGAGCCTTATCACTCAGTACTATGCATCGAAAACCTTATTTCCTATCACTTTGAAAGTGGTTAACGAATGACAAGATAAATAGTACGTTCACCACGTTGAATATTAAGAGCCAGTACACCTTTGTGTTTCTCTACGATTGTACGAAGCTCGGCAAGGTTTTTCACTCGTTGACGGTTCACACCGATAATAATGTCACCTTGTTGTAATTGATATTGAGCCGCTGGAGAGTTATCTGCAACGCTCGATACTTTAACACCTTGGATTACATCACTTGGTGTTGTATTGCTTAACTCCGCACCTTTGAGTCCCTCATGTAATGTCTCCGCTTTAGCTTTCATATTCGTAGATTCGCCAAGCGTTACATCAAAGGTTTTATTCTTACCATCTCGAACCACACCTAATGTGATTTCTTTACCTGCTCCCAGTGTTGCCACTTTTGCGCGGAGCTCTGAGAAAGTATTAATCGCTTTGCCGTTCACCGATACAATTACGTCACCGGCTTTTAACCCTGCTTTATCGGCTGCGCTGTCCGGTACGACTTGACCAATAAAGGCCCCTTTACTTGACTCGTAACCCAATGCATCAGCTAGCTCAGAGGTTACTTCGCCACCTTGCACACCCAACATGCCGCGTTTGACTTCACCAAACTCTAGAATTTGATCAGTGAGGTTTTTCATCATGTTTGATGGAATCGCAAAGCCAATACCCACATTACCGCCGTTAGGGCCTAAAATCGCAGTATTAATACCGATCAGCTCACCATTAAGGTTGACCAATGCACCACCAGAGTTACCGCTGTTAATTGCGGCATCGGTTTGGATGAAGTTTTCGAAGTTTTCAACGTTTAAGCCGCTACGACCAAGGGCTGAAACAATACCCGAAGTCACAGTTTGACCGAGTCCAAATGGGTTACCAATCGCAACCGTAAAGTCACCGACACGCAGTTTGTCGGAATCCGCGACCTTAATCTGCGTTAAGTTTTTCGCTTTCTCTAATTTAAGTAACGCAACATCGGCCATTTCATCACCGCCAACGAGCGTAGCGTCATACTCGCGCCCGTCAAAGAGGCGAACTCGAATCTCATCTGCCCCCTTAATCACATGGTAGTTAGTGACAATATGGCCTTTCTTCGCATCAATAATGACACCAGAACCTAAACCTCTGAACGGGCGCTCTCGCCTTTGTTCCATAGGAAAGTCTGGGCCAAAGAAAAATTGAAATTGCTCGGGAATGCGGCTGGTTTGTACTTGTTTACCTTCTACAGCAATACTCACAACAGCTGGGGTCACCTTCTCAAGCATTGGTGCCAAGCTAGGTAACTGTTGGCCATCCACATTCAAAGGTAATGCGGCAGTGGCTTGAACTGGGGCAATAATCGACCCCAAACTCAGAGATAGAACGGTGAGCGCAAGCAGTGGTTTTTTCATCCAATAACTCCTCTTGAAACATGTCTGCCAAAAAGAAATATCCGAACGGTTAGTTCACTTTGTTAACAACTAATATAGGGTCTAGTTCGGACAATCAAAAGGGGAGGCAGTGCACATCCAAGTTAGAGCGAAGGTGAGGTGAAAAAGTTCAAAAAAGGGCCGATACAAATGTATCGGCCCTAGATAGAAGTAAGAGAGGATTATGATGCTTTTGCGGTTACCGCTTCGGGAGCATTAATGATTTCTTTCTCTTGATCCTTCAAAAGACCGGTGGCGCCATTAGCGTAGTCTTTTGGTTGTTCGTTGAACTCTGGTTGATCTTCTGCAATGGTTTCAGACGACATTGCCGTTTTCTTATCAAACGGGTTGTCTTGTTCTGGTAAGTTTGGCAAAAGCTCAGAAGAGGTCTTGGCCATATGTTGGTATAGCTTGGTGTAATCTTTACCTAGGGTGTCCAACATCTCTGCGGTTTGTGCAAAATGATCGACGAGCTCTTGACGTTGTTGCTCTAATTCAAACTTGGCCGCTTCAAGTTCTTTCTGCACAGACTTTTGTTTCTTGTATTCAGGGGTGGTTAGTCTACTAATGACTACGCCTACGATTGTACCGACCAGCAAACCCACAATGGCATAAATCCAAGGCATAACTGCTCCTTATAGTTGTTTTAACAAGTCTTTTACTACTTAGTTACACGCGGTGCTTGTCCATGTTACTATGGCTTGAACAGCCGATAAAGAAAAATAGCAGTATGTCTTCGGGGACTGATAACTACTTCTCTCTATTCTCAAAGTTGACCCCGAGGTAACCCTTTTCTCTATACCTCTATACGACTTAATACGATGACACCACTACAACAATATCAAAAAGACATAGCAGAACACGGGTTTCAGCGTGATGAAGCTCAGTATCAAGCGGTCGTTGCATTAGACAAGCTTTACCATGCTATCGTTGAATTTCAGTCAGCGCCTGTGCCTCAGCTTTCCAAATGGCAAAAGCTAATGGGGAAAAAAATCGACAAGCCTGAACCACCAAAAGGCCTTTACTTTTGGGGTGGGGTAGGTCGCGGTAAAACCTACCTTATGGACGCATTTTTTGATGCTTTACCGACCCAAAGAAAAATGCGCGTCCACTTCCATCGATTTATGTATCGAGTACATGATGAGTTGAAGCTGTTAGGTGATGTCGAAAATCCTCTATCAAAAGTGGCGGATAAATTTAAAGAAGAAGCAGATGTGGTTTGCTTTGATGAATTTTTTGTTTCCGACATTACTGATGCGATGATCCTTGCAACGCTACTTCAAGAAATGTTCAAGCGGCAGATGATCCTAGTCGCGACTTCAAACATTGAGCCGCAGAACTTATATCGTAACGGTTTGCAAAGAGCGCGCTTTTTGCCCGCGATCGATATGATTTTGGCACGTTGTGAAGTGTTGAATGTCGATAGTGGCGTTGATTATCGCTTAAGAACGTTAGAACAGGCTGAAATATACCATTACCCGCTTGATGAGCAGGCTAGCATAAACCTTAACAAATATTATCAGCAGCTGACTGGAGAGCGTCAGTTTGTTGCTCATCAAATCGAAGTTAACCACCGTCAACTAGCGGTGATTGAAGCAAGCGACGGGGTGCTGCATGCGTCGTTTGCTCAGTTGTGTCAAACTGCTCGCAGTCAAAATGACTACATTGAATTGTCTCGTATTTACCACACGGTATTACTGGCAGATGTTCAACAAATGAACCGAAAAATAGATGATGCGGCGAGACGCTTTATCGCGCTGGTCGATGAGTTTTACGAGCGCAATGTTAAGTTGATTATTTCTGCTGAAGTGCCAATGGCCGACTTATATACTGACGGGCAGTTAGAGTTCGAATTTAAGCGCTGTTTGTCTCGGCTTACTGAGATGCAAAGTCATGAGTATCTCGCGCGTGAACATTTGGCCTAGATCCAATGGGTTCTTAAAAAAGTGAAGAAAAAATTAGTGATTTGGCGCAAAAAAAGGTGATTTTTTCTTCGCTCTTCTCTATAATCCTGCGACCCACCGTTACTGCAGACCTGATTATCGAAGTTATTTCGAAATTGAAGGTCGAGAGTACCAACGACTCGAAGGGGTGATGACTGGGCTCTTAGACAGTGTGGGAGCACTATTGGGTGTTCCTTTAAAGTTTAAAATTTAATTAACGGGTTATTGTTAGCATGAAAACTTTCGTTGCTAAACCAGAAACTGTAAAACGCGACTGGTACGTTGTAGACGCTGAAGGTAAAACTCTTGGCCGTCTAGCAAGTGAAATTGCATCTCGCCTACGTGGCAAACATAAAGCTGAATACACTCCTCACGTTGACACTGGTGATTACATCATCGTTATCAACGCTGAGAAAGTTGCTGTAACTGGTAACAAAGCTAAGAACAAAGTGTACTACCGTCACTCTGAATTCCCAGGTGGTCTAAAATCTATCACTTTTGAAAAGTTGATCGATCGTAAACCTGAGATGGCTCTTGAGCTTGCAGTTAAAGGCATGCTTCCACGTGGTCCTCTAGGCCGTGCTATGTACCGTAAGCTAAAAGTTTACGCGGGCGCTGAGCACAACCATGTTGCTCAACAACCACAAGTACTAGACATCTAATTGGGGATTTCGAAAATGGCAGAGAATCAATACTACGGCACTGGCCGTCGCAAAAGCTCAGCTGCACGTGTTTTCATTAAACCAGGCAGCGGTAACATTGTAGTAAACAAGCGTAACCTTGACGAATACTTCGGTCGTCCAACAGCACGTATGGTTGTACAACAACCTCTAGAGCTAGTTGAACTAACTGAAAAGCTAGACCTTTACGTAACAGTTAAAGGCGGCGGTATTTCTGGTCAAGCTGGTGCTATCCGTCACGGTATCACTCGCGCGCTTATGGAATACGATGAGTCTCTACGTCCTGCTCTACGCGCAGCTGGCTACGTTACTCGTGACGCTCGTTGCGTTGAACGTAAGAAAGTTGGTCTACGTAAAGCACGTCGTCGTCCACAGTTCTCTAAGCGTTAATTTCCTCTTATCGGGAATTATGCTTTCAGAGTTACTCTGGAAACTGTGTACCAAAAGCTCGGCTCTATGCCGGGCTTTTTTGTATTTAAAGCAACGAACAGCCTTCACTTATCATCACACTCCGAGCAGGCCTTCTTATTCGTCCTCTTCGTCGAAAGGTGCCAGTGCCGTTTTATATCTGTGCCTTATTTAATCGCGACTCACCACGCTTTCTCTTGCGATGCAGCATAGATGTATTCATCAGCAAGAATGTCTTTGTATCTTATTCTTCCTGTAACATGTTTTAAAATGACTTACGCTCCTTTTTGAGCATTCTGCGTGCTACAAAATTGAAAATATAAACACAGTAAGCTGAACGCGTAATACGAAATATTTCTCTGTGTAATTAACTGAAAACTACCAAGATAAAAGGTTTTATCAGCTTTCAGCGGGGCTTCTATGTGGTGCTTTCTTGTTACAAATCACATCAATTTTTTATAATTCTGCCGCTTTTGTGACGACGCGAGCGATTTGCCTCACAAATGTTACAAAAAGGTAGCTTTATCTTGTCAAAAAGTAGGGTTTTCTTTATCATTTCCCTCCAATAAATAGAACTAAATTCATTATTTGTTAGCCATGCTCTTATAAGCGGAATAATAACGATCCAAAGGGAGCAAATGGGAGAATGTTTGGATGAGCAACGCGCCTTTAAATAACGGTCGCAGGCGTTTTCTAACCGCTACAACGGCAGTTGTTGGTGGGTTAGGGGCAGTCGCCGTCGCCGTGCCTTTTATCAAATCATGGAATCCGAGTGCTAAAGCCAAAGCGGCGGGCGCACCGGTGGAAGTGGATATAAGTAAAATTGAACCAGGTCAGCTGGTTCGTGTTGAGTGGCAGGGAAAACCTGTATGGATTGTTCGCCGCACTCAAAGCGTTCTGGATAACTTAAAATCGATCGGTGATAAGCTTCGCGATCCACAATCTGAAATGGAGCAGCAGCCTGAGTACGCTCAGAATGAGTTTCGTTCGATTAAGGAAGAGTTTTTCGTCGCAGTTGGTTTCTGTACCCACTTAGGTTGTTCACCAACCTATCTACCTGACTCTTTCTCAGAGCAGGTGCAGGGCGTAAGATCTGGCTTCTTCTGTCCTTGTCATGGTTCTAAGTTCGACATGGCTGGTCGAGTGTTCCAAGGAGTACCTGCTCCGTTGAACCTTGTCGTTCCTAAGCACATGTATTTGAGCGATACCAAGCTCATTGTGGGTGTTGATGAGGGAGATGCATAATGCAAGCAATGTTAGATTGGGTTGAAAAGCGTATTCCTGCAATGAATGCTTATAAAAAGCATTTGTCTGAATACCCAATGCCTAAGAACTTCAACTTTTGGTACCTTTTCGGTTCTCTGGCGATGCTGGTTCTTGTTAACCAAATCCTAACGGGTATTTGGCTAACGATGAACTATGTTCCTTCAGGTGACGGTGCATTTGCGTCTATCGAATACATTATGCGTGATGTAGAGTACGGTTGGCTTCTGCGTTACATGCATTCCACTGGAGCGTCAGCGTTTTTCGTTGTTGTGTATCTTCACATGTTCCGTGGTTTGATCTACGGTTCATACCAAAAACCTCGTGAACTGTTGTGGATCTTCGGTATGTTGATCTTCCTAGTTCTCATGGCTGAAGCGTTCATGGGTTACCTACTTCCATGGGGTCAGATGTCATACTGGGGTGCGCAGGTAATCATTTCCCTGTTTGGTGCTATTCCTGTTATCGGTGATGACCTAACACTTTGGATTCGTGGTGACTACATCATCTCTGGTGCAACGCTAAACCGTTTCTTCGCACTACACGTTATTGCACTGCCTATCGTTTTGCTTCTTCTTGTTGTTCTGCACGTATTGGCGCTGCACGAAGTAGGCTCAAACAACCCGGATGGTATCGAAACTAAGCTGCCAAAAGGCTCAATGGGCGACGATTACAAAACGCAATTCAAGTTCCACGATTACTACACGAAGAAATATGACATCATTGATTCGATTCCTTTCCATCCGTACGGCACGGTTAAGGACTTGGTCGGTGTTGCTGGTTTCTTGTTCTTCTTCTGTTACGTGCTGTTCTTTAACCCAGAAATGGGTGGATACTTCCTTGAGCCTCCTAACTTTGAAGCTGCAAACCCACTGAAGACACCAGAGCATATTGCTCCGGTATGGTACTTCACGCCGTTCTACGCAATCTTACGTGCGGTTCCAGACAAACTATTAGGTGTTATCCTAATGGGCGCGTCAATTGCAGTGCTGTTTGTTCTACCTTGGTTGGATCGTTGTAAAGTTCGTTCATACCGTTACCGTAGCAAACTTCATCTATTGAATATTGTACAGTTCACCATCGCCTTTATCGCTCTGGGTATTTTAGGTGCGTTACCTGCGACACCAACGTACACACTACTATCTCAGATCTTTAGCTTGTGTTACTTCATGTTCTTTGTGTTGCTGTTCTTCTACAGCAAAAATGAAGCAACCAAACCATTACCAGAGAGGGTGACATTCAAATGAAGAAGTGGATTGTAATTCTATTTGCTATGTTGCCATCACTAGCGATGGCAGCTGGGGCCAATGTTCCGCTGGATAAAGCGAATGTTGACCTTACGGATAAAGCTTCGCTACAAAACGGCGCGAAGTTATTCATGAACTACTGTTTTGCTTGTCACTCTACGCAATACCAGCGTTACGAGCGTGTAGCAACAGACTTGGAAATTCCAACAGACTTAATGAAAGAAAACCTGATTTTCAATCCTGAAGCGAAAATCGGTGATCTAATGGTCAATGCTATGCCACCGAAGCAAGCGGCAAACTGGTTTGGTGCTCCACCACCAGATCTTACGTTGGTTGCACGAGTTCGTGGTGCTGATTGGTTATACACTTACTTACGCTCTTTCTATGTTGATCCATCTCGTCCATTCGGCGTGAACAACATCGTCTTCCCGAGTGTTGGTATGCCGCATGTGCTTGAAGAGCTACAGGGCATCCCGACGCCGATTTACGATACGAAAATCGTAGATGGCGAAGAAGTACAAGTTGTTGTTGGTACTGAAACCGATGGCACGGGTGAGCTGAGTGAAGGCGAATATGACAAAGCGGTTGGCGATCTCGTTAACTTCTTAGTTTATTCAGGTGACCCAGTGCAGCTTGAGCGTCATGCTCTAGGCTGGTGGGTAATGGGCTTCTTAGTGCTTCTAACCATCGTTGTTGTGATGCTCAAGAAAGAGTATTGGCGCGATGTGCATTAATTGTGCTAAAATACCGTGCTAATTCCCAATTTTAATTGATGTACAATGGAGGCTTAGCCTCCATTGTTTTTATTTGTAAGTGTACTGGAGGGCTCCATGGCTGTAGCTGCCAATAAACGTTCTGTGATGACTCTTTTCTCAAGTGCATCAGATTTGTATAGCCATCAGGTTCGCATTGTACTAGCTGAAAAAGGCGTAAGTGTTGAAGTTGAGCTTGTTGACGAAGCAAACCTTCCTGCTGAGCTTGTTGAGCTAAACCCATATAAATCAGTGCCAACTCTTGTTGACCGTGAGCTAGCTCTTTACGATTCAAAAATCATCATGGAGTACTTGGACGAGCGTTTCCCTCATCCACCTCTAATGCCGGTTTACCCTGTTGCTCGTGGCAACAGCCGCTTGATGATGTACCGTATCGAACGCAACTGGTATTCACTCGCTGAAAAAGTGATGAAAGGTAATGCGGAAGAATCAGAAAAAGCACGCACAAAGCTGCGTAATGATCTTCTGACGTTAGCGCCAATTTTTGCTGAATATGAGTACTTCATGAGCGAAGAATTCAGCTTGATCGATTGTTACCTAGCTCCACTATTGTGGCGTTTGCCTCAACTTGGTATCGATCTTGTTGGCCCTGGTTCAAAAGAAATCAAGGTATACATGAACCGCGTATTTGAACGTGATTCGTTCCTTGCTTCTTTGACTGAAGCTGAACGTGAAATGCGCCTAGTTCGCTAAGCGATTTAAAACACGTTATGGATATTGCAAAAATGACTGCTCGCCGCCCGTATATGCTTCGCGCATTTTACGACTGGTTAGTAGACAATGACTTGACTCCTCACTTGGTTGTGGATGCAACAATGCCAGGGGTGCGTGTCCCGGTTGAATTTATTCAAGATGGTCAAATTATTTTGAATATTGCGCCACGTGCAGTGGGTAATCTTGAGTTAGGTAATGATGCGATTACCTTCCATGCTCGCTTTAGCGGTCGTCCGCACTCAGTGATCGTGCCTGTGTATGCTGTTCAAGCTATTTATGCACGTGAGAATGGTGCTGGTACTATGTTTGAACCAGAAGAAGCGTACACTCACATCGAAGAAGAAGCGATGACCGAGGAAGAATCATCCCCATCGTTCACAACGGTTAGCGATGAGCCTTCTGAGTTAGTTTCTGATTCAGATGCCGAAGAGGACGATGCTCCTCGACCAAAAGGCAAACCAAGCTTAAGAGTGATTAAATAATAAAAAAGCAGCGTAACGCTGCTTTTTTCTTTTTAACTTGTTGAAGATGATTTCAAGCCAGACTTTGGAAATTACTCACTAATCGTAAAGACTTCGACGTTCTCTTCACTTTCTGTACTTGCCTCACTTTCTATTGTTTGTACACCGTCACTCGGTAAGTCTACTTCAACAGGCTCCATTTCGCCGTATTGGAACCCTTTAATGACTTGTTTTACGCCTGAGATATTACGCGCGATTTCTGTCGCTCGATCGCCTTGCTCTGGCGTGACATAACCAAACAGAAAAACGTCGCCATCTTCGGTGATCACTTTAACCTTAACACCATTAAGCTCAGAATCAGTAAGCAAAGCTGACTTTACTTTGGTTGTGATCCAGCTGTCATTGCTAATCTGGGTAACAGTGAGTGGCTCTTTTTGTTTGATTTGATTGTGTATGACTTTTACACCACTAACTTCTCGAGCCCTTCGCTCTAAAGCAAGGATAAGGTCTTGTGTCGGAGCTTGTCCCATAAGGACTACAGTCCCATTATATGAACTGGCAACGACACGTACTTCACCTTTAAACGGTGCTTTATTGCCGATCGCCGCAACTTCGAATTCAATGTTATTGTCCTGCCAGATTTGTTTTGTCGTGCGTGTGTCCGTGACAATATTCGCTGTGGTTGCTGCACCTGCGATAAACAAACCTGCGCAACCACTTAAACTCAATGCTGTTAATAAGATAACAAGGCTACGTATCATAATTCTGATTCTCAGTCTTGGTTACTCTTCGTGAGCAGGGAAAAGCACCTGGTCAATAAGATCACAAAGGCAATGGAGTGTTACCATATGTACTTCGTGAATACGTGCAGTGCGGTGTGATGGAATACGAATTTCGACGTCGTTCTCACCGAGCAGTCCTGCCATCTCTCCGCCATCTTTTCCTGTTAGCGCGATAATCGTCATGTCTCGAGTTACGGCTGCTTCCATCGCTTTGATAATATTTTTACTGTTACCGCTAGTCGACATGGCAAGCAAAATGTCGCCTGGTTGACCAAACGCTCGTACCTGTTTTGAGAAGATTTCCTGGTAGTGGTAATCGTTGGCCACTGCGGTTAGGGTGGTATTATCGGCGGTTAAGGCCATTGCTGGTAGGCTAGGGCGCTCAGTTTCAAAACGGTTTAAAAGACAAGAAACAAATTGTTGAGCGTTTGAAGCACTGCCGCCATTACCACAACATAAAATTTTATTGCCATTAAGCAGGCTCGACACCATCGCTTGAGCTGCATGAGTAATGGCATCAGGCAGCGCCTCTGCTGCTGCGATTTGAATTTGAATACTTTCTGTAAAGCTGTCTTTAATGCTGTCTAGCATCGCTTATCCTTCAGAGATTGCGTTTTCTATCCAGTTGATATCTCGACCATTATCATGAATGGCGATGACATCAAATCGATAATCGATATTGTGTTTTAAGCGCTTTTGTTGGCTAAGCCAAACTTGTGCGGTTTTGACTAGCTTGCGCATTTTAGCGTGCGTCACCATTTCTGCTGCCGAGCCAAAGTGATTGTTCTTACGGTATTTGACTTCAACAAACACAATAGTTTCACCTTGTTGGAAGATTAAATCAATCTCACCGACCTTAGTCAGAAAATTTTGTTCAATAAAGTTTAAGCCCTGGCGTTGTAAATACTGCTTCGCCAGAGCTTCATATTGATTTCCGATTTGGCGCTTGCTAAAGAGCCCCACGCTCAGCCCAGCTTAGCTCACGCTGTACAACACAATTATTGTCGATACTTAAAATACCGGTTTGGCCGCCAACTGAGTAGCCCGGAACGACCTTCATTTGTGGCAGCTCCCCAATCAATTTATACGCATCCATACCCAGTGCTTTCAAACGTTTTTCCATGTTAGATTGCTCTGACCACAACTCGTTCATTTCAGCGGTCACGCTAGGGTCTGGGTCAATCAGCAATGGAATATCGCTGTAGATGATGCCTGTTAGATCTTCGTAAGTCGCGCCGCCACTGTTGCTACGCGAGCTAGAGAAAATTTGTGGCGCTTTGGCGTCTGGATTAATCGCTACCTCAATAAACGGCTTAATCAAGGTCAGTTCCGTGCTTCTAGCAACAATATAAACCGCATCGACATCACGACGGCTACGTGGCTGTGTTTCAAGCTTGATACGCATTAGTGATTGCATCTGAGCAATACGTTGTTTGCTTTCTTGCAGACCAAATACTTCATTGATGTCTTTTTGAAGTTGGCGCTTGTCACCAAAATAACTTGCTGCGACTTTATTAGAGCTGTACTTGCGCCACTCTTTGTTGAACGCTTCAGTTACACGTTCACCAAAGCTGCCCTTTGGTGCCAGAATCAGAGGGAAGTTATAGCCTTCGCTGAACAAGTGTTTCGCTGCTTGTGCGGCTTCTTGTTCCGGTGATAATGCCAAGTAGCAAATATTGCTATCTGGTTGCACATCTTCGGGAATATTTAGCGCAAGGGCTGGAATCGTAGGACCATTTTCTGAGCCATCCATGGTTGTGTGCAATAGCTCAACGTTCTCTTTTTCTAGAGGACCAACAACAAAATCGATGTTTTCATTGATCAAACGTTGTTTAATTTGGTCGGCGTTATACGCATTAGTGTCTATTACCGTGAGGGTAGCGCTTGGATCACGGTTACGATCATTCATCATCGCAAACACAAAACCATCACGAATTAATTGCGCTTGTGGCGAGAATTTACCAGTAAGCGGCAGTAACAAAGCGGTGTTGTTTGGTTTAACGATATCTAGAGAGAGAATGTTTTGAATCTCTTCTGGTGTGTAGATAGCGGCTGGGTGCGATGGGTTCTCGTTTAACCAGCGTTCTAGGGTATTTTTTAGTTGGGATAAGTTGCCCGACAGCGTTTTCGCATAAATAGCGAGTTGTAGCCAACCATCCAAAACATCTTCATTTGGCTCTGTTTCTAATGAGGTCAGTTCGTACTCGGAGTAGCTGCCAAAGTTCATCCAAATACGGCTAGAAATCTCTCTCTGCTCCGCGGACGATGCATATTGGCCAAATGCAACCAGTTGGCGGTTTGCCTCAAACGCTTGGTTAAGACCTTGATAAGCGTCGGCACGCATCAAGTAATAGTCTTTCCATTGCTCATTTGGCAACTTCCACCAAGGTTTAAAATTCAACAATTGCAGCAACTGAGAGTAATTACCCTGTTTTTGCTGTATGGTCGCACGCGCTAGTTGCCACTCTGCTTGCTGAACTTCGGTTAACTGTTGACGAGCCAGGCGCTTGATCAACATTTCTGCTTGATCAAACTGGTTTGCTTGAATCGCGGCTTTGGTTGCCATGATCAACCAGTCATTTTGTAAACTGCCTTCCGTGCTATCAGCTTGGATCATATAGTTCTGAACAGACTGAGTAGGCTCAAGTGTTACATCAACGCCATCAGGCTGTCTTGGACCTGAAGAACAGGCGGCGAGCGTAATTGCTAGTGCAACAGGAGTAAGTATGCGTGGTACACTGAGTCTCTTATGGTTAATCATTGCCGTGAGTTCTCTATAATTTTGTACAAAATTGTCTCTATATTAATCGTTGAAGTGATGGTAAACAAATGACAGATAAAAATAAGTTGCCGAATGAGGGGCCAACTCTCTATATCGTACCGACTCCAATCGGAAATTTAGCGGATATCACCCAACGTGCTATCGAAATTCTGTCGACTGTGGACATCATTGCCGCTGAGGATACTCGACATACGGGCAAATTACTGTCTCACTTCAATATTCAAACCAAAACTTTTGCTCTACATGACCACAATGAGCAGCAAAAAGCACAAGTTTTGGTAGAAAAGCTGCTTTCCGGTCAGTCTATCGCATTAGTTTCTGACGCTGGTACGCCACTTATCAGCGACCCAGGATACCATTTGGTGACAAAATGTCGTCAAGCGGGCGTTAGAGTTGTGCCTCTTCCAGGTGCTTGTGCGGTCATTACGGCGTTAAGTGCCTCTGGCTTGCCATCGGATCGCTTTAGCTTCGAAGGTTTTTTACCACCGAAAAGCAAAGGTCGTAAGGATAAATTCCTAGAGATTGCTTCGGTAGAGCGTACGTGTATTTTTTACGAGTCACCGCACCGTATTTTAGACTCTCTACAAGACATGTTAGACGTTCTTGGCCCAGATAGAGAAGTTGTGTTGGCAAGAGAGCTAACAAAAACCTTTGAAACCATTCAAGGCATGCCGTTAGGTGAGCTGATTGAATGGGTGAAAAGTGACGATAACCAACAGCGTGGTGAAATGGTATTGTTGGTACATGGCCATCGTGAAACAACAGACGACTCACTACCTGAAGATGCTTTACGCACGTTAGGCATTTTGACCAAAGAGCTGCCTTTGAAAAAAGCAGCTGCTTTGGTGGCAGAAATACATAACTTGAAGAAGAATGCGTTATATAAATGGGGCTTAGAAAACTTAGACTAAGTGCCACTAGCGAGATAAATGGTCAATGAGGGCTGATGTTTAGGCATCGGCCTTTTTATTATCTATTTTTGGCACGTTGACTAAAAAGTCATCACTTAGTGCATTCATTTCATCATATCTGTGATCTAACTAGACTCTGAAGTGAGAACTCTATACAATCCGCCCTCGGAGCTGACTGGGTAGTCGCTGCTTTGTTGATGTCCTTCGGGAGACTGACGTCGAAGTCCCTTTGGGAGACTGACGTTGACGTCCTTCGGGAGACTGACAAAGGGGAGGAAAGTCCGGGCTTCATAGAGCAAGGTGCCAGGTAACGCCTGGGGGGCGCAAGCCTACGACAAGTGCAGCAGAGAGAAGACCGCCGATGGCCCGTAAGGGTACAGGTAAGGGTGAAAGGGTGCGGTAAGAGCGCACCGGACGACTAGCAATAGTTCGTAGCAGGGTAAACTCCACCTGAAGCAAGACCAAATAGGCCTCCACATTGCGTTGCTCGCGTAAGGAGGCGGGTAGGTTGCTCGAGCCAGTGAGTGATTGCTGGCCTAGACGAATGGCTACCGCCGCGCAAGCGGAACAGAACCCGGCTTATGTGTCGGCTCCACCTATTCGAGACCCATCTCTACTTCGGTAGTGATGGGTTTTTTGCATTTAATTGACGCAAACTATGTCATTACCAATAAACTTGGCGTAAATCACGTCTAACTTTAGACTTGTGGTGGCGATGATGTAGGAAATCAGTACACTAAAGAATCGCTTCAAGATCATTCAACGAGAAAGCTATGACCGAAACCTTCCAACATATTTCCGTGTTATTAAATGAATCCATTGATGGCTTAGCTATCAAACCAGACGGCGTCTATATTGATGGAACATTTGGCCGTGGCGGTCACAGCCGGACAATTCTATCTAAACTCGGTGAAAATGGCCGACTGTACAGTATCGACCGTGACCCTCAAGCGATCGCTGAGGCAGGCAAAATCAATGACCCTCGCTTCACCATTATTCATGGTCCATTTTCTGGTATTGCTGAGTATGCTGAAGAGTATGGGCTAGTTGGAAAAGTGGATGGTGTTCTGCTGGATTTAGGCGTTTCTTCTCCTCAGTTAGACGACGCAGAGCGTGGCTTTAGCTTTATGAAAGACGGTCCGCTAGATATGCGTATGGACCCGACATCAGGTGTTCCAGTATCTCAATGGTTGATGGAAGCAGACCTCGATGATATCACTTGGGTCATTCGCGAGTTTGGGGAAGATAAACATGCGCGCCGTATTGCAAAAGCGATTGTTGCCTACCGTGAAGACGAAGAAAATGAGCCAATGGTTCGCACTGGTCAGCTGGCAAAATTGATTTCAGATGCCGCACCGAAAAGTTTTAAAGAGAAAAAACACCCTGCGACTCGTGCTTTCCAGGCTTTTCGTATTTACATCAACAGTGAGTTAGAAGAAATTGATACGGCACTTAAAGGCGCGGCGAGCATTCTGGCTCCTGAAGGCCGTTTATCTGTGATTAGCTTCCACTCTCTGGAAGACCGTATGGTCAAACGTTTTATCCGTAAAGAGAGCAAAGGGCCTGAAGTGCCACACGGTATTCCAATGACGGAAGAGCAAATTCGTGCTCTTGGTAGTGCGAATATGAAAGCGGTGAGCAAAGCGATTAAGCCAAGCAAACAAGAAATTGAAATGAACCCTCGCTCGCGCAGCTCTGTGTTAAGAATTGCGGAAAAGCTTTAATTATTATGACGAAACCCACTCCTAATCTTGCTAAGTTGATTGCGACGGATCTCCTCACCGTTGGTCGCTGGCCATTACTGTTGTTGCTATTGATCGTGGCATCGGCAATGGGAGTGGTATTTGCTACCCACCATGCGCGTCAAGCGATTACCGAGAAAGACCATACGTTGGTTGAACGAGAACGATTAGATAGCGAATGGCGTAACTTAATGTTGGAAGAAACTGCCCTCGCGGAACACAGTCGTGTTCAAGACCTTGCCAAAAAAGAACTTGAAATGAAACGACCTGATGGCGATAAAGAAGTGGTTGTCACGCTCAAATGATTAGAAAAAAATCCAACACGAAACAAGCCAATAAGCGTAAACCTGTAGCAAAAGAGAAAGCGGCTACGGGGGATAAGAAAACCGATAACAAAGCAGTGAAAGTGGCGGTCGAAGAATCTTTCTTGATTCGTTGGCGCTTCCATCTATTACTGTTTTTTGTTTTTTGTGCATTTGCCCTTTTGGTGGCACGCGTAGCCTACATCCAAATCATTGAGCCAGATAACCTGATTAAACAAGGTGACCTACGTTCGGTTCGTGTTAAATCCATTCCTTCTGCTCGCGGTATTATTTCGGATCGAAATGGTGAGCCGCTTGCTGTCAGTGTACCGGTTGAGGCGGTTTGGGCAGATCCTGCCACGATATTTAAAGAAAACGCGTTAAGCCAGACCAAAAGTTGGCATGCATTAGCGGATGTTCTTGGTATTGACCGACAAGGGTTAATAGACAAAATCAAGCGCAATGAAAAACGCCGCTTTATCTACTTGCAGCGCCAGGTCAGTCCGGCCATGGCGAACTATATTCGTGAGCTAAAGCTGCCAGGTGTTGGCCTTAAGTCGGAATCTCGTCGTTATTATCCTGCAGGTGAGGTTAGTGCTCACTTAGTCGGTGTAACAGGCATTGACGGGCATGGCCTAGAAGGTGTGGAGCGTAGCTACGATGAGTGGCTCACTGGCGCGGCGGGTAAGAAAACTATTCGTAAAGACCGTTATGGTCGTGTTGTGGAAAACATTGCTTGGCAAGACAAGCAAGAAGGTAAATCACTTCAGTTAACCATCGATCAGCGCCTACAGGCGATTGCGTATCGTGCGATTAAGCAAGCCGTTGCGGACCACCGCGCCACTTCAGGTTCCGTTGTCATGTTGGATGTAAAAACGGGCGCCGTATTGGCCATGGTTAATGCTCCTTCTTACAACCCTAACAATCGTAGCGATTGGCAAAGCTATCAAATGCGTAACCGAGTGATCACGGACTCAATGGAGCCCGGTTCGACCATTAAGCCTTTCGTTATTTTAGCCGCCTTAGAAAATGGGATAGCCGATAAAGATACCATCGTAGATACCGGTAATGGTGTCCTACGTTTAGGTGGTAGTCGAGTCAGAGATGTCTCTCGCGTAGGCAAAGCGAGCTTGACCACGATCCTTAAAAAGTCGAGTAATATCGGTGTGACGAAGCTAGCAATGCAAATGCCGGTAGAGGCGCTTCTTGGGCTGTACAGTTCAGTGGGTTTTGGTGAGCTTTCTGGCCTAAACCTAGTTGGGGAAGTGACGGGTATTTTTCCTACACGAACTCGTTGGTCGCCAATTGAGCGCGCCACGATTGCGTTTGGTTACGGTCTATCAATTACACCAATCCAGCTAGCCCATGCTTATGCGACGCTTGGAAACCTTGGCAAATACGAGCCTATTCATATTATTGAAAGCAATGATCATGACATGTCACGTCAAGTGGTGAGTGCGAAGTATGCGCGTCAAGTATTAGACATGTTGGAAACCGTAACTCAAAAAGGGGGCTCGGCTCGCAGAGCGGCAGTTCCTGGTTATCGAGTAGGAGCGAAAACGGGTACATCACGTAAAGCTTCTGCCGGTGGGTACAGCGACGAGTACATCACCTACACGGCTGGGCTTGCTCCGGTTAGCGATCCGCGAATTGCTTTAGTAGTGATCGTAAACGAGCCTCAAGGCGATGACTACTATGGTGGTTCGGTAGCGTCTCCTGTCTTCTCTGAAATCATGAAAGGCGCGCTACAAATACTCAATGTTGCACCTGACGAAAACAAATTCCAACAGTAAGCCCTGTGGTTTACTGAGCAAACAAAATTAAGAAAACCTGAGCCAAAGCTCGGAGAACAAATATGACTAAAGCCATCAGTATGGACGTGCTGCTTTCCCCTTGGGTGGATTGCCCTAGCTTATCGTCCGTTCTTGTTTCTGAATTGGAGCTCGACAGCCGAAGAGTTCAACCTGGAACCACGTTTGTAGCAGTGATTGGCCATGTTGTGGATGGGCGTAAATTCATTGCCTCTGCAATTGAGCAAGGTGCAAATGCAGCCCTGGCGCAAGCCTGCGATGTCAAAACACATGGTACGGTGGAAATCATTGATGATGTTCCCGTCATTTACATTGATAGGTTGGACCAACGTTTATCCGCAATTGCTGGAAAGCTTTATGCTTACCCTGATATGGATTTGATTGGTGTCACCGGCACCAACGGCAAAACCACCATTACCCAGTTAATAGCGCAATGGCTAGAACTGCTTGACCATAAAGCGGCGGTAATGGGAACAACAGGAAATGGCTTCCTCAATAACTTGCAACAAGCTGCGAATACAACGGGGAATGCCGTTGAAATTCAGAAAACGCTCTCCTCTCTCGCAAATCAACAAGCCACATACACCGCGCTAGAAGTATCTTCCCATGGCCTGACGCAAGGTCGTGTCAAAGCATTATCATTTGCGGCGGGCGTGTTTACTAACTTAAGTCGTGACCATCTTGATTACCATGGCACGATGGAAGAGTATGCCAATGCAAAGCTTGGGTTGTTCACGCAACACCAATGTGAACGTGCCATTATCAATGTTGATGATGAAGTAGGTCATCAATGGGCGTCGCAGTTAAGTAATGCGGTCGCTGTTTCGCTCAAACCGAATACTGAATTTGAAAGCGCAATTTGGGCGACGGAAGTCAGTTACGCGGAGTCAGGGATTACTATTAAGTTCGATGGTAAATTTGGCTCAGGTGAATTGCACGCGCCATTGATTGGTGAGTTTAATGCAACCAACTTAATGCTCGCTTTTGCGACCTTATTAAGCTTAGGTAAAGAGAAACAAGCGTTACTCGAAACCGCAGGTCAACTGAAACCTGTACTCGGCCGAATGGAGTTATTCCAAACTGAGGATCGTGCCAAAGTCGTGGTTGATTATGCCCATACTCCTGATGCTTTAGAAAAAGCGCTGCAAGCTTTACGAGTTCATTGTGAAGGCCAGCTGTGGGCTATTTTTGGCTGCGGTGGCGATCGCGATGCAGGTAAGCGCCCAATGATGGCGGAAATTGCAGAGCGTCTAGGCGACAGAGTGGTGTTGACTGACGATAACCCACGCAGCGAAGACCCGGTTCAGATTGTGAAAGACATGTTAGCTGGGCTGTCAAAACCTGCTGAAGCGATTGTTCAGCATGACCGCTTCAAAGCACTGTCTTATGCCATTGAGAATGCTTCGCCAAACGACATTATCTTGTTAGCAGGGAAGGGCCATGAAGATTATCAGATTCGTAATGGCGAAACGATTCATTACTCCGACCGCGAGTCCGCAATGCAACTTTTAGGATTGACCTCATGATCAAAGTAACGTTATCTCAAATTGCAGACATCACTCGTGGTGAGCGATTCGGCGACGATCTACTTATTGACGCGGTTTCTACTGATACACGAACGATTGATCGTGGGGCTCTATTTGTGGCGTTAGTAGGGGAGCGCTTTGATGCGCACAACTTTTGCCAACAAGCGGTAGATGCAGGTGCCGGTGCTTTACTCGTAGAAAAACGCTTAGATGTGAATGTGCCGCAAATTGTGGTGTCGGATACCAAACTTGCATTGGGTGAGTTTGCTTCTTGGGTGCATCAAGCATGCAAAACACCTACCGTTGCCATCACCGGAAGTTGCGGTAAAACGACCGTAAAAGAAATGGTTGCGAGTATCCTGCAATTGAAAGGCAAAGTGTTATTCACGGCGGGTAACTTCAATAATGATATTGGTGTTCCGTTGACATTATTGCGCTCACAGCAGGATGATGATTATGCCGTGATTGAGCTTGGTGCTAATCATATAGGTGAAATTGCTTACACGACTCAGTTAGTAAAACCAGATATCGCGTTAGTGAACAATGTAGCCGCCGCTCACCTTGAAGGCTTTGGTTCTATCGATGGCGTGAAACAAGCCAAAGGTGAAATCTACCAAGGCCTTTCAGCTGGTGGTATTGCGATTGTTAACCTAGACAGCAATGGTGAAGCCAAGTGGGATGAAGTGTTAGCAGATAAGAAAGTCATTACTTTTTCACAAAGTAATACTGATGCAGACTTCTTCGCTTCTAACATCGTATTGAACGCCGCAGGTGAAGCAAGCTTTGACTTACATATCGCAGCAAGCTCACAAGAAATTGAACTGTCTCTGGGTATTATAGGTCAACACAACGTTGCGAATGCGATCGCTGCTTCTATTATTGCGTTACAAATGGGCGCCACATTAGAAGAGGTTCGCGCTGGCCTTAAACATTTGAACAAAGTGAAAGGTCGCGTCGAGGTTGAAGCGCTGAGCGAAAAGATAAAATTGATTGACGACAGCTACAACGCGAGCGTGCCAGCCATGAAAGCGGCAGTTGATTTATTGGCCGCTTTCCCAGGTCAACGCTGGCTGATTTTAGGTAATATGGCGGAATTGGGCGAGGAAAGTCTTGCACTTCATCGTCAAGTCGGGGAACATGCTGCCCCACAAAAATTTGAACATGTTCTCACATATGGTGCAGACGCCAAGGTGATCAGTGATCTTTGCCAAGGCATTCATTTTGAGACGCACCAAGAGATGATTGAATACATCAAGCAGCATCTAGACCAAGCCGTTCCTGAAAACCATACGATATTGGTGAAAGGAGCGAACGGTGCACGTATGTTTGAAGTCGCTGCTGCTTTGAAGGAGTATTATTAATGATTATTTGGCTTGCCGAGCTGCTACAGCCATACCTGTCTTTTTTCCGATTGTTTGAATACTTGTCTTTTCGAGCAATCCTAAGCGTATTAACCGCTCTAGGTCTGTCATTATGGATGGGACCAATCATGATCAAGCGTTTGCAAATGCTGCAAATTGGTCAGGTAGTACGTAACGAAGGTCCTGAATCTCACTTTAGTAAGCGTGGTACTCCAACTATGGGCGGTATCATGATCTTAGCGGCCATCTCAATCACGATTTTGCTATGGACAGACTTATCCAACCCATATGTATGGGCGGTATTGACGGTCTTGCTTGGCTACGGTGCAGTCGGATTTGTTGATGATTATCGTAAAGTGGTGCGAAAAAATACCGATGGTTTGATCGCGCGTTGGAAGTACTTCTGGCAGTCGTTGATCGCGTTTGTCGTCGCTTTCGCATTGTATGCTTACGGTAAAGACACAGCAGCAACTCAGCTAGTGGTGCCATTCTTTAAAGACATCATGCCGCAGCTTGGTTTGATGTATATCATTCTGACTTACTTTGTCATTGTAGGTACAAGTAACGCGGTTAACCTGACTGATGGTCTAGACGGTTTGGCAATCATGCCAACGGTTCTTGTTGCAGCAGGCTTCGCGGTTATTGCATGGGCGACCGGTAACGTTAACTTCTCTGAATACCTTCATATACCATACTTACCACATGCTTCTGAGTTAGTTGTCGTATGTACAGCAATCGTAGGTGCAGGCCTTGGTTTCTTGTGGTTTAACACTTACCCAGCACAAGTGTTCATGGGTGATGTCGGCTCACTAGCGCTTGGCGGTGCATTGGGCACCATTGCTGTTCTAGTTCGTCAAGAGTTGGTGTTGGTGATCATGGGTGGCGTATTTGTAATGGAAACGCTATCAGTCATCCTGCAGGTAGGTTCTTACAAATTACGTGGTCAGCGCATTTTCCGTATGGCACCAATTCACCACCACTACGAATTGAAAGGTTGGCCAGAACCTCGCGTAATCGTGCGCTTCTGGATTATTTCTATGGTTCTTGTTCTGATTGGTCTTGCGACATTGAAAGTGCGTTAATCGCGCTTTCCAAGAACAAGATTTACAGTGTGATCAAATATGGAACGTTGGCAAAACATACATAGTGTTGTCGTCGTAGGGCTCGGTATTACCGGGCTCTCTGTCGTTAAACACCTAAGAAAAAATCAGCCACAACTTGTGGTCAAAGTCATTGATACTCGTGTAAACCCTCCAGGTGCAGAGCGCTTGCCGGAAAGTGTTCAACTGCATAGTGGTGGTTGGAATACGGACTGGCTTTCTGACGCGGATCTTATCGTGACCAACCCTGGTATTGCGCTAGCGACACCAGAGATCCAAGCCGTCTTAGCAAAAGGTACGGCAGTAGTTGGTGATATCGAGTTATTCGCTTGGGCGGTGCAGAAACCCGTAATTGCGATTACGGGCTCAAACGGTAAGAGCACAGTAACCGACCTCACAGGTGTGATGGCTAAGGCTGCAGGTTTGGATGTTGGCGTTGGTGGTAACATCGGTGTGCCTGCACTGGATTTGTTAGAACAAGACGCAGACCTATATGTACTCGAACTCTCGAGCTTCCAGTTAGAAACGACGTCAAGCTTAAAGCTCAAAGCCGCTGCGTTTCTGAATCTTTCTGAAGATCATATGGATCGTTATCAAGGCATGTCTGACTATCGACAAGCTAAGTTGCGTATTTTTAACCATGCTGCTCTTGCAGTCGTGAACCGTGATGATCAAGACACCTTCCCAGACGCAGAGATGCCATTGGTGACATTTGGCAGCGACAATCAGGACTTTGGTCTCGAGGTGGATGGCAACCGTACTTGGCTGCTCGATCACGGTCAACGAGTTGTCGCAAGTGATGAGCTTAAGTTGGTTGGTAAGCACAACTTATCTAACGCTCTGGTTGCTTTAGCGCTATTAAAAGCTGCGGACGTAAACTATCACAACGCATTGAATGCACTAAAAAATTACACGGGACTGACACACCGATGCCAGGTGGTTGCGGATAATCAAGGCGTCAAATGGGTGAATGACTCTAAAGCAACTAATATTGCCAGCACTATGGCTGCGCTATCTGGTTTGGAATCGACAGGCAAGCTCTACTTACTCGTTGGTGGTGTTGGCAAAGGTGCTGACTTCTCGCCATTAAAACCGATCTTCGCGACGCTTAACTTGCAACTGTGTTGCTTTGGCGCTGATGGCGATGAATTTATGCCACTGCATGAATCTGCAATACGTTTCGACACTATGGAAGATGTGATTCAACAAGTATCTTCGCAGTTAAAACCAGGTGATATGGTGATGCTGTCTCCTGCATGTGCTAGCTTTGATCAATTCGACAACTTTATGGCAAGAGGTGATGCTTTCGCTGCTCTTGCTCAGAAATATGCATAATTAAAGGTTACACACTTCGTGGGTTTAGGTAACGTTAAACGCAGTATTGGCAATTGGCTCAAGCATCCAGCCCCAGAGGCGATGTTTGATCGTCAGTTAGTGTGGATTGCACTGGGTTTGATGTTGACTGGTTTGGTCATGGTAACCTCTGCATCATTTCCAATCAGCTCTCGATTAACGGAACAGCCGTTCCACTTTATGTTTCGTCATGCGACGTTTCTCGTGCTGGCGTTAGGGACCTCCGCTGTTATTTTGCAAGTGCCTTTGCAAGAGTGGTTTAAGAAGAGCCATTACTTACTTTGGGCTTCTTTCGCACTGTTGATCATCGTGCTCTTGGCGGGTAAGTCGGTTAATGGTGCGTCTCGTTGGATTCCCCTTGGGCTGTTTAACCTTCAGCCAGCGGAAGTCGCGAAGCTATCGCTGTTTATCTTCATGTCTGGTTACTTAGTTCGAAAGCAAGACGAAGTACGACAAACGTTCTTTGGTGGCTTTATGAAGCCAATCATGGTGTTTGCCTTCTTCGCAGTATTACTACTTGGTCAGCCAGACTTGGGGACGGTCGTCGTGATGCTGGTCACGCTGTTTGGCATGCTTTTTATCGCAGGTGCAAAACTAACCCAGTTTCTCGCCTTGATGGTGGCAGGTATCGGCGCTGTGGTAGGTTTGATTCTCGTCGAGCCATACCGTATGCGACGAGTAACCTCCTTCCTTGACCCGTGGGAAGACCCATTTGGCAGTGGCTATCAGTTGACTCAGTCTTTGATGGCGTTTGGTCGTGGTGAATGGTTCGGTCAAGGTCTCGGTAATTCAATTCAAAAACTGGAATATCTACCGGAAGCACATACCGACTTTGTGTTTGCCGTACTTGCTGAAGAGCTTGGTTTCGTGGGCGTAGTGTTGGTCTTAATGCTGATTTTTAGCTTGGTGCTAAAAGCGGTTTACATCGGAAAGCGTGCATTTGAAGAAGGCGAAATGTTCGGTGGTTATCTTGCTTTCGGAATTGGTATTTGGTTTGCGTTTCAAACCTTGGTTAATGTTGGAGCTGCCGCCGGTATTGTTCCAACTAAAGGTTTAACACTCCCACTCATCAGTTATGGTGGTTCTAGTCTAATAATTATGTCCGTCGCAGTGTCCATATTACTGCGTATCGATTACGAATGCCGCTTGAAACGCGAGCAACAACAATCAGAACAACAAGCTAATGAAACAAAATAAACGTTTGATGGTGATGGCTGGTGGTACTGGCGGTCACGTATTCCCAGGTTTGGCGGTAGCAAAACAGCTTCAAGAGCAAGGTTGGGAGATCCGTTGGTTAGGTACGGCGGATCGAATGGAAGCGGATTTGGTGCCAAAACATGGCATTGAAATCGACTTTATCAAAGTGAAAGGGTTACGAGGTCAAGGCGTTAAACGTCTTCTTGCAGCACCATTTCAAATTATCAATGCCATTATGCAGGCTCGTGCTCACATGAAACGCTGGCAGCCAGACGCAGTGCTTGGTATGGGCGGTTATGTTAGCGGCCCGGGTGGTATTGCCGCTTGGATGAGTGGTATTCCTGTTGTTCTGCATGAACAAAATGCAGTAGCAGGTTTAACGAACCAATGGTTATCGAAAATCGCTAAGAAGGTTTTTCAGGCTTTCCCAGGCGCTTTTCCAAATGCCGAAGTGGTTGGGAACCCAGTTCGTGAAGACGTGACTCAATTAGCAGCGCCAACTGAGCGCATGCAAGAGCGCCAAGGTCCAATTCGCATTTTGGTGATGGGTGGCAGCCAAGGCGCACGTATTCTTAACCAAACTCTGCCAGAAGTGATGTCGAAATTGGGCGAAGATTACTGTATTCGTCATCAAGCGGGTAAAGGTGCCGCCGAAGAAGTGAATGCAGCATACCAAGCTAATGGTGTGGTAAATGCAGAAGTAATGGAATTCATTGATGACGTTGCAGAAGCTTACGCATGGGCTGACCTTTTAGTTTGTCGCTCTGGAGCGTTAACCGTATCTGAAGTCTCGGCGGCAGGTGTAGGCGCTATTTTTGTTCCATTCATGCACAAAGACCGCCAGCAAGCACTTAATGCAGACCACTTGGTGGATTGCGGCGCGGCGAAAATGATTGAACAACCAGATTTAACCGTTGAGTCTCTGACTCAGCAGATCCAACAATTGGATCGCCAAGCTTTACTTACAATGGCTGAGCAAGCGCGTGGCGCTGCAAAATTGAATGCTGACCGAGTTGTCGCACAAGCCATTGTCGCTTTGACCGAAAAGCGTTAACCGAATTATTGAGAATAGAATTGATGACAATCCAACATACACAAGACTTAGCTCAGATTCGCGCAATGGTGCCAGAGATGCGCCGCGTGAAATCCATCCACTTCATCGGTATTGGTGGTGCGGGCATGAGCGGCATTGCAGAAGTGCTGTTGAACGAAGGCTACCAAATCACAGGTTCTGATCTATCAGAGAACGCTGTGACAGAGCGTTTGGTATCAAAAGGTGCGACGGTATTTATTGGTCATCAAGCCAGTAATGTAGAAAAAGCAAGTGTGGTTGTTGTGTCAACGGCGATCAACGAAGAAAACCCAGAAGTGATGGCGGCACGTGAATTACGCATCCCTATTGTACGCCGCGCAGAGATGTTGGCTGAATTGATGCGATTCCGTCACGGTATTGCCGTTGCGGGTACACACGGTAAAACCACGACGACCGCTCTTGTCACTCAAATCTATTCTGAAGCCGGTCTTGATCCAACGTTTGTGAATGGCGGTTTGGTGAAAAGCGCAGGTACAAATGCGCGTCTAGGCTCGAGTCGTATTCTAATTGCAGAGGCAGATGAAAGTGACGCGTCATTCCTGCACTTGCAACCAATGGTGAGCATTGTTACCAATATCGAAGCCGATCATATGGATACCTATGGTGGTGACTTTGAAACCTTAAAGCAAACCTTCATCGATTTCCTTCATAATCTACCGTTTTACGGCCAAGCAATTGTTTGCATTGATGATCCTGTGGTTCGAGAGTTAATCCCACGTATTAGTCGTCAAGTGATAACTTACGGTTTTTCTGAAGATGCCGACGTACGTATTGAAGATTATCGTCAAGAGGGGCAGCAAGGCAAATTTACGGTAGTACGTAAAGGGCGAGCTAACTTAGATATCACGCTGAATATTCCAGGTCGTCACAATGCATTGAATGCGTCTGCTGCGATTGCGGTTGCTACTGAAGATGACATTGAAGACGATGCGATCCTAAAGGCAATGGCTGGTACGCAAGGTACGGGAAGACGTTTTGATCACCTTGGCGAGTTTGATACTGGCAACGGCCATGCAATGCTTGTTGATGATTACGGCCATCACCCAACAGAAGTGGATGTAACCATTAATGCAGCACGCAGTGGTTGGCAAGACAAGCGTTTGGTGATGATTTTCCAACCGCACCGTTATAGCCGTACTCGTGATTTATACGATGATTTCGCGAATGTGCTTGAACAGGTGGATGTATTGATCATGCTGGATGTTTACGCAGCGGGTGAAAAGCCGATTGCAGGTGCTGATGGGCGCGCTTTATGTCGCACAATTCGCAGCCGAGGCAAGGTAGACCCGATTTTTGTTCCAGAAATCGAGCAATTACCTTCAGTTTTAGCTAACGTTATACAAGACGGCGACCTAATCTTAACGCAAGGTGCGGGTGATATTGGTAAAGTGGCGAAACAGCTGGCAGGTCTTAAATTGAATATAAACAAGATGCTTGGCTGACACATATTGTTGATGCGAAGGACAGATAAAGACTCAGATCTCGATTTTGCGTCAATATCATTGTGATTTATTGCTATCAGTGTTTGATAGTTTACAAGAGCTCAGTATAATCCCAAGGTTAAAGTCAAGACTTTTACCTCTGCGCAATTATATGGGTAAAAAGTACAGGACAAAAGTCAGGAAACGAAGACGTTGTTGAATATTGCACTGAATGACGAGCGACCAAACACGGGCAACAACCGTGGTCGCCAAGAAAAAATCTTGGGTGCGTTATTTTTCGTTGTGGTTGTGACTTTAATTAGTTCTGTTTTGTACGCGGCGATCAGTTGGATGTGGGATGACCAAAGGTTACCTCTCTCCAAAATAGTACTTCAGGGGAAACTGGAGTATGTCCAAGCTGACGATGTGCAGGCTGCATTTAGTCGAATTGATCACATCGGTACATTTATGTCTCAGGATATTGATGTATTACAGCAAAGTGTCGAAGCTCTGCCATGGGTAGCGCATGCCGCAATCCGAAAGCAGTGGCCGGATACAGTAAAAGTTTTTTTGACGGAGCATCAACCAGAAGCCATTTGGAATGGCAACGAACTGTTAGATAAAAACGGGTTCGTTTTTGATGGAGATGTTGCTCTGTTGCAAGAAGAAAAAGTGAAGCTGTACGGACCCAAAGATAGCGGACCGGAAGTCTTACAGACTTACCGTGATTTGAGTCCTAAGTTTCAGCAATTGGGTTTAGCGATATCGTCTCTGGTATTAAACGAGCGACGAGCTTGGCAAATCATCCTTGATAACGGTATTCGATTAGAGCTCGGTAAAGAGTCTCTTCTTGAGCGTATAGAGCGCTTTTTTAAGCTCTATAACAAGCTTGGCAGTGACACGCAAAGAATCAGTTATATCGATCTTAGGTACGATACAGGAGCCGCAGTTGGTTGGTTTCCTGAACAAGAGTTAGAAGAGAGTACAGATGACTAAGGCCGCTGATGACAACATTATTGTTGGTCTTGATATAGGCACTGCAACCGTATCGGCTCTAGTGGGTGAGGTTTTACCAGACGGTCAAATTAATATTATTGGCGCAGGTAGTAGCCCCTCACGTGGCATGGATAAAGGTGGCGTGAATGATTTGGAGTCGGTTGTAAAATCAGTACAACGTGCAATTGATCAAGCTGAATTAATGGCAGAGTGCCAGATCAGCCGAGTCTTCATTTCGTTGTCTGGTAAGCATATCGCAAGCCGAATTGAAAAAGGTATGGGCACGATTTCTGATGAAGAGGTGTCTCAAGAAGACATGGATCGCGCTATCCATACCGCAAAATCGATTAAAATCGGTGATGAACAGCGAATTCTTCATGTGATCCCACAAGAGTTCACCATTGATTACCAAGAAGGAATCAAAAATCCGCTTGGTTTATCTGGGGTAAGAATGGAAGTGAGTGTCCACCTTATCTCATGCCATAATGACATGGCACGCAACATTATTAAGGCGGTAGAACGCTGCGGCCTTAAAGTAGAACAACTTGTATTTTCTGGGCTTGCTGCTAGTAACGCAGTAATCACCGAGGATGAAAGAGAGCTTGGAGTTTGTGTGGTTGATATTGGCGCCGGCACGATGGATGTGGCCATCTGGACTGGCGGTGCGTTACGTCACACAGAAGTATTTTCGTACGCAGGAAATGCTGTAACCAGTGATATTGCTTTTGCTTTTGGCACGCCAGTGAGCGATGCTGAAGAAATAAAAGTCAAATATGGCTGTGCTTTGAGTGAACTGGTCAGTAAGGATGACACGGTTAATGTACCAAGCGTAGGTGGACGACCATCACGTAGCCTGCAACGTCAAACGTTGTCAGAAGTGATTGAGCCACGCTACTCTGAGCTTATGGGACTGGTTAACCAAACTATCGACTCTGTACAAGCAAAATTGCGCGAAGAGGGTATCAAGCACCATCTGGCTGCGGGAGTTGTACTCACCGGCGGTGCTGCGCAAATGGACGGAGTGGTAGAATGTGCGGAACGCGTATTCCGCAATCAAGTAAGGGTCGGCAAACCGCTCGAAGTCAGCGGATTAACTGACTATGTAAAAGAGCCGTACCATTCTACGGCAGTTGGATTACTTCATTACGCAAGAGACATGCAGTCTAGCGACGATAGCGATTATAATGAACCTAAACGCTCATCTGTAACTGGCTTTTTCGATAAATTGCGTAACTGGATACAAAAAGAGTTTTAACCTGAGTTGCAGGATAAACGGAGACAACACATGTTTGAACCGATGATGGAAATGTCTGACGATGCAGTAATCAAGGTCGTTGGGGTTGGTGGCGGCGGTGGTAACGCCGTTGAACACATGGTGCGTGAATCCATCGAAGGTGTGGAATTCATCAGCGTCAACACTGATGCGCAAGCACTTCGTAAGACAAGCGTTGGCAATGTTATTCAGATCGGTGGTGATATCACTAAAGGTCTGGGTGCAGGTGCTAATCCACAGGTTGGCCGTGACGCAGCTCTCGAAGACAGAGATCGAATTAAAGATTCCCTGACTGGCGCCGATATGGTGTTTATCGCAGCTGGTATGGGTGGCGGTACCGGTACTGGTGCAGCGCCTGTTATTGCTGAAGTGGCTAAAGAGCTTGGCATTCTAACAGTAGCGGTAGTAACTAAACCGTTTAGTTTTGAAGGTAAAAAGCGTTTGGCATTTGCTGAGCAAGGTATCGATGAGCTGTCTAAGCATGTTGACTCTTTGATCACGATTCCAAACGAAAAGCTACTTAAAGTACTTGGTCGTGGTGTAACACTACTAGAAGCTTTTGCAAGCGCTAACGATGTTCTTAAGAATGCCGTTCAAGGTATTGCTGAGCTAATTACTCGCCCTGGCATGATCAACGTCGACTTTGCAGACGTAAGAACTGTAATGTCTGAAATGGGTCACGCAATGATGGGTAGCGGCATCGCCAAAGGTGAAGACCGTGCTGAAGAAGCGGCTGAAATGGCAATTTCTAGCCCACTTCTGGAAGACATCGATCTAGCGGGCGCTCGTGGTGTTCTTGTCAATATTACTGCTGGTCTGGATATGCGTCTTGACGAGTTTGAGACGGTTGGTAATACAGTGAAGGCATTCGCTTCTGACAATGCGACTGTTGTTATCGGTACTTCTCTAGACCCTGATATGACTGACGAAATCCGCGTAACAGTTGTAGCGACAGGTATTGGTAATGAGAAAAAGCCAGATATCACGCTAGTTGCGGGTGGTAAAGCTAAAGTGGCACCGACGCCGCAAGCTCAACCACAGCAACAAGCAGCGGCAACGCAAGCTGAAGAAAAACCGGCACAGACCTTGCAAAATAATCAAGTGCAAGAGAAGCCACAGGTAACTCCTCAGCCGACAAACACTGCTCCTTCTTCTCCAGCTTCGTCGAGCCAAAGTTCTGCGGCTCCAAAGCAAGAAAAGGAAAGTGGTTATTTAGATATACCGGCATTTTTGCGTCGTCAGGCTGATTAATCTTTAACCCATAAATTTGACATGGCTCAAAATTATGGTAGCATTCACGGTCGACGTTACAGACGGCCGTGTTTTGTAGCAAATTTTTGAGAGGCAAGCAGATGATCAGACAACGTACTCTGAAAGAAATAGTGAAAACAACTGGTGTGGGTCTCCACTCTGGTCGTAAAGTCACACTTACTCTGCGCCCGGCTGCTGCAAATACAGGTATCATTTACCGTCGTACAGATGTAAATCCACCTGTAGATTTTCCAGCTGATCCAGCTTCGGTTCGTGACACCATGCTTTGTACTGCATTGGTAAACGATGAAGGTGTGCGTATTTCAACTGTTGAGCACTTGAATGCGGCACTTGCTGGTATGGGCATCGATAACATTGTTGTCGAAGTAGACGCACCTGAAATTCCGATCATGGATGGTAGTGCAAGCCCATTTGTATACTTGCTACAACAAGCAGGTATCGAAACGCAAAATGCGCCAAAACGCTTCATCCGCATCAAAAAGCCAGTTCGTTTTGAAGATGGTGATAAATGGGCAGAATTTGTACCATTTAACGGCTTCCGTATGGACTTCGAAATTGAGTTTAATCACCCAGCGATTGAATCAGACGAGCAACGTTTGCTGTTTGATTTCTCGTCAAAAGGCTTTGTTCGTGAGATTTCTCGAGCACGTACGTTTGGCTTTATGCGTGATATCGAATATCTACAATCTCAAAACCTAGTTTTGGGTGGTAGTTTTGATAATGCTATCGTTTTGGATGATTACCGTATTCTTAATGAAGAAGGTCTACGCTTTGAAAATGAGTTTGTGACTCACAAAGTGTTGGATGCGATTGGTGACCTTTACATGTGTGGCCATCCAATCATTGGTGAATTCCGTGCCTTTAAATCTGGCCACGGTTTAAATAACCAACTGTTACGTGCTGTTCTTGCAGATCAGGAAGCGTGGGAGTGGACTACATTCGAAGAAGAAGTCGGCTCACCAGTAGCATTCGCAGAACCAAATATGGTGCTTGCGTAAATACTTGGCATTAGAATTAATAAAAAACCAGGTTTGTGCCTGGTTTTTTGCTATTTGGCTTTAATCTTCGACTTATCAATAACATTCAAGCTTTCAGCATATTGAAATAACGTTCACTTACGATCTTCCTTTTCTGCCATATCGGCTAATCGTTTTAAACGCTCTTGAATTTTAGGTGGCGCCATGTCGGCAATCGTCATTAATGACTTTGCTGCAGATTCTGTTAGTGGTGGACGCTTAGGTCTGTCGTCTTGTTGAAAGCGGTTTCTATATAGTGAAGGATTGATCCTCACTTCAACGCTCATCAGCTTGGCAAAGCCTTGAGTACGAAGTTTATTTAGGATCATGAGGCGATCGTAATCGATCTTCATTTTGATCGCGGCACTAGAGACATCGATCAATAGATGGCCGTTACGAACATTCGCTACTCGGCAATGATCGGCCGTCCCCATGGGTAAGACCTCTTGCAAAGCTTGGTTAAGCTGTAAGATTTCTCCAGCATGTTCTTGAATCTGCTTGAACTGTGACTCAGCAATAACATCTTCAGTCGAGGTTGGACGGTGATCACGCATAGGTAAAATCTAATTTTGTTGAGATATAGCTATTCTAGAGCAGCTTTCTATCAAGGTATAGTTTACATTAACGTCTTTAGCTTCAGTTTTACAATGTAGCAAGGTAAAAAGCAAAGTTTGCTCTGGATGGATTACACATATTGCGGTATGCAATATCGGCTAATCAGTCACCACTTTAAGTAAAAACTTCAGAGTGCTTCAAACAAATACGTCTATTTATGGTTGTATCGATTAAAAATCCTTACACTAAGCCACATTGTTTCAAAACTTAGCCTTGAAATATGGATGTTTGAACTCAATATCTTTGATAAATGATTTATCTCAGTATTCTTAGTTCCAAACTGGCAGAGACTGAAGGCATTATGAGTAGATCGGGAACGGTCTGAATAAAGAGAGATTCACGAAAAATGATAACTAAGCTACTGACAAAAGTGATTGGCAGTCGCAACGACCGAACACTGCGCCGCCTTAGAAAAATTGTAAAAGAAATTAATAACTTTGAGCCAACATTCGAAGCTCTAAGTGACGAAGAGTTAAAAGCAAAGACGGTTGAATTCCGTGAGCGCCTAGAGAAGGGTGAAACTCTTGATAAACTACTTCCAGAAGCTTTTGCTACGGTTCGTGAAGCATCTAAGCGTGTCTACGGTATGCGCCACTTCGACGTCCAGCTTATCGGTGGTATGGTTCTAAATGCGGGTCAAATCGCTGAAATGCGTACGGGTGAAGGTAAAACGCTGACGGCAACGCTCCCTGCTTACCTAAATGCCCTAGCTGGTAAAGGCGTTCATATTGTAACAGTGAACGATTATCTAGCTAAACGTGATGCAGAGACAAACCGCCCTCTATTTGAATTTTTAGGTATGACTGTTGGCGTAAACGTGCCAAACATGCCTCCTCAAGAGAAAAAAGAAGCGTACCAAGCTGACATCTTGTACGGAACGAACAATGAATTTGGTTTTGACTACCTTCGTGACAATATGGCTTTCCGTAGCGAAGATCGCGTACAACGTGAACGCTTCTTTGCAGTTGTCGATGAGGTGGACTCAATCCTAATTGATGAAGCTCGTACCCCTTTAATCATTTCTGGTCCTGCTGAAGATAGCTCTGAGCTATACACCCGAATCAACCTTTTGATCCCGCATCTTAAAAAGCAAGACAAAGAAGACTCTGAAGAATATCGTGGTGATGGTCACTACACTGTTGATGAGAAATCAAAGCAAGTATACCTCACAGAAACGGGCCAAGAGTACGTTGAAGAACTGTTGGTGAAAAATGGTCTTATGGAAGAGGGTGACACACTTTACTCTCCGACTAACATCAGCATGTTACATCACGTGAATGCCGCTTTGCGTGCTCATGTGTTGTTTGAGCGCAACGTTGATTACATCGTTACTGACGAAGGTGAAGTAGTAATTGTTGATGAACATACTGGTCGTACAATGCCAGGTCGTCGTTGGTCTGAAGGTCTTCACCAAGCAGTAGAAGCGAAAGAAGGCGTTAAGATTCAAAACGAAAACCAAACTTTGGCTTCGATTACCTTCCAGAACTACTTCCGCTTATACGAAAAACTGTCTGGTATGACAGGTACTGCGGATACTGAAGCGTTTGAGTTCCAATCTATTTATGGCTTGGAAACGGTGGTTATCCCAACCAACAAACCAATGATTCGTAACGATATGCCGGATGTGGTGTACCGTACCGAAGCTGAGAAGTTTGCTGCAATCATTGAAGATATCAAAGAGCGCGTTGCGAAAGGTCAGCCAACATTGGTTGGTACCGTATCGATTGAAAAATCAGAACTTCTTTCTAACGCATTGAAGAAAGCGAAGATCAAACACAACGTATTGAATGCGAAATTCCATGAGAAGGAAGCGGAAATTGTTGCTGAAGCGGGTATGCCTGGTGCGGTAACTATCGCGACCAACATGGCCGGTCGTGGTACGGATATTGTGCTTGGCGGTAGTTGGCAATCAAAAGTGGAAGCTTTGGAGAACCCAACTCAAGAACAAATCGATGCGATTAAAGCAGAGTGGAAAGTGGTACATGATCAAGTACTAGATGCTGGTGGTCTACACATCATTGGTACTGAGCGCCACGAATCTCGCCGTATTGATAACCAGCTACGTGGTCGTTCTGGTCGTCAAGGTGATGCGGGTTCATCGCGCTTCTACCTATCTATGGAAGACTCTTTGTTACGTATTTTCACTTCTGATCGTATGGCGAGCCTTATTCAAAGTGGTATGGAAGAAGGTGAAGCTATTGAATCGAAAATGCTTTCTCGCTCAATTGAAAAAGCACAGCGCAAAGTGGAAGGCCGTAACTTTGATATCCGTAAGCAGCTACTAGAATACGATGATGTGGCGAACGATCAGCGTAAGGTTGTCTACGAGCTGCGCGACGAATTGATGAACGTTGAAGACATCAGCGGTATGATCGAGCAAAACCGTGAAGATGTGCTAACCGCGGTTATTGATGAGTACATCCCGCCACAATCACTAGAAGATATGTGGGACGTTGAAGGTCTACAAGAGCGCTTGAAAGCAGACTTCGATCTTGATGCGCCAGTGAAGCAATGGCTTGAAGAAGACGATAAGCTTTACGAAGAGGCGCTACGCGAGAAGATCATCAATCTAGCCGTTGAAGTGTACAAAGAGAAAGAGGAAGTGGTGGGTGCCCAAGTGCTTCGTAACTTCGAGAAATCGGTTATGCTTCAAACTCTGGATACGCTTTGGAAAGAGCACTTGGCAGCAATGGATCACTTGCGTCAGGGTATTCACTTACGCGGCTATGCGCAGAAGAACCCGAAACAGGAATACAAGCGTGAATCGTTTGAACTGTTTGAAGGTCTACTAGAAGCGCTGAAAACTGATGTGATTACTGTTCTATCTCGCGTTCGAGTTCAGCAACAAGAAGAAGTTGAACGTATGGAAGAGCAACGTCGTGCGCAAGCTGAAGAGGCCGCTCGTCGTGCTCAAGCGCAACACGCAGCAGCACAAAACCCTCTTTCTGAAGGTGAAGAATCTGAAGAAGGTTCAAGTCAGCCAATGGTACGTGATGAACGTAAAGTAGGTCGCAATGAGCCTTGCCCTTGTGGTAGTGGTAAGAAGTATAAACAGTGCCACGGCAAGATCGACTAACGTATTAGTCAGATAATTTTTTAAAGAGTCGCCTAGGCGGCTCTTTTTTTAAGCAAATTCTGTGGCTGTCGAATTTCATAAGTTTTGATAGCATCGGATAGTTTTAGAGATTCAAAGACCGTTGAAGTGTAACAGCTTGAGAGTTAGGAACCCCTATGAAAAGAATTCACATAGTCGCGGCTATTATTTTTAACCAAGACAAATCAAAAATTTTTATTACAAAGCGTCCAGACGACAAGCATAAAGGCGGGTTTTGGGAGTTTCCCGGCGGGAAAGTCGAGTCAGGAGAAAGTATTGAACATGCTCTAGCAAGAGAACTTGAAGAAGAGGTAGGAATTGAAGTTACTGAGCAAGCCCTTTTCGAGCATTTGGAATATGACTATCCAGACAAATCACTTAAGTTTGATTTTATTACGGTATCTAAGTTCAGTAATGAGCCTTACGGCCGAGAAGGTCAAGAAGGTCGCTGGGTTGAGATAAGAGAATTGGGTAACTATGCCTTTCCTGAAGCGAACGTGCCTATCTTGGAGCGTGTCGTAAAAGAGTTCGCTTAAGCCTGATGAACTTGCTTGTGGTAACCACGGTATGTTGTTAGTTTAAACAGATTAAGCGAAACGAGAGAACGAGAGCAAACCTCGTTATCCAGAGAAGGAGAGAAAGCGCAATGGTTCGTATTGCAATCGCAGGAGCAGCAGGCCGAATGGGCCGTAATTTGGTTAAAGCTTCACACCTTAACCCAGAGGCGACAGTGAGCGCGGGATCAGAACGACCTGAGTCCTCACTTGTCGGTGTCGATATCGGTGAACTTTGTGGTGAAGGCAAATTCGATGTGTTCTTAACGGATGATCTTGCTAAAGACGTCGATAATTTTGATGTAATCATCGATTTTACTGCCCCAGTAAGTACGTTGGCGAATCTTGAACTGTGTAAGAAGCATGGAAAGAGTATTGTGATTGGGACGACTGGTTTCAGTGATGCAGAGCGTGAACTGATTGACGAAGCCGCTAAGCAAGTGCCTGTTGTCATGGCTCCTAACTACTCTGTTGGTGTGAACCTAGTATTTAAGCTTCTTGAGAAAGCAGCCAAAGTGATGGGCGACTACTGTGATGTTGAGATTGTCGAAGCACATCATCGTCATAAAGTTGATGCTCCTTCTGGTACCGCTATCGGGATGGGCGAAGCCATTGCTGGTGCGATGGGCAACAAGCTGAATGATGTAGCTGTCTATGCGCGAGAAGGTATCACAGGTGAACGTACTAAAGATGAGATCGGCTTTGCTACAATTCGCGCTGGCGATATTGTCGGTGAGCACACAGCCATGTTTGCTGATATCGGGGAACGAGTGGAGATAACGCACAAAGCGACCGATCGTATGACGTTTGCTAATGGCGCCGTCAAGGCCGCTGTTTGGTTGAGTGCCAAACCAGCAGGCTTTTATACCATGACAGATGTTTTGGGATTGAATGAACTCTAAATACATAATTATTCGCCGGCGGTAGCCGGCTTTTTTATATCTATAGAATTATTTGTAAATGAAATGATTCTAACAGAAAGTCTTTTGGTGCTTACTTTTGTTGTTGTTTTGGTTGTTTTGTGGGTATTTTTGGTTTTGATGTCTAAAAACTAATGTCTTTTTTGTTGGGTGAACGTTTGCGTGAAAAATACATACTTTTTTGTGATCTCTAAAAAGTTCAAATTTGTAAAATTCATTAAACCTCTATGCCTCTCTATGTAATAGCATGTAAAAGTTATCTTTTTGGGCCTTACTGATTCAAAATGACCTTACTCGCTAGAAATTAATCATTTATTTTTGATTGTAGGTTGACAGGTTTCGAGTCCAACTTTAGAATACCGCCAATTTGTCTGAAATACCTATTTATGTAGATTTTATAGGTAAAGGAAGGCATGTTTGCAGTTTGATTTATTTTTTTTGCATTTTTATTCTGGAGGTTGTCTTGGGTAAATTAGCACTGTTGGTCCTAGAAGATGGGACAGTGTTCCGCGGAGTGTCCATAGGGGCAGATGGTCTTTCCGTTGGTGAAGTCGTTTTTAATACCTCGATGACGGGGTATCAAGAAATCCTCACTGATCCTTCCTATTCTCAGCAAATCGTCACTCTCACTTATCCTCACATTGGCAATACCGGAACCACTTCCGAAGATGAAGAATCCTCTTCCATTCATGCACAAGGCCTTGTGATTCGCGATCTTCCTCTAATCGCTTCTAACTTCCGTAACGAACAATCCCTCACTGATTATCTTAAGTCTCAAAATATCGTTGGCATCGCTGATATCGATACTCGTAAGCTCACTCGTATCCTGCGTGAAAAAGGTGCTCAAAACGGCTGTATTGTTGCGGGCAACAACCTAGACGAAGCTTTGGCACTAGCGAAAGCAAAAGAATTCCCAGGCTTAAAAGGCATGGACCTTGCGAAAGAAGTTACAACAAAAGAAGCGTATCAATGGAAGCAAGGTTCGTGGACGCTTGAAGGTGGACTTCCAGAGGCGAAAGATGACAGCGAGCTGCCATACCACGTTGTCGCTTACGACTTCGGCGCAAAACGCAACATCTTACGAATGTTGGTTGACCGCGGCTGCCGCTTAACGGTTGTACCTGCAGAAACGTCAGCGGAAGAAGTTCTGGCACTAAATCCAGATGGCGTATTCTTATCGAACGGCCCTGGTGACCCAGAACCATGTACTTACGCGATTGAAGCAACCAAAGTGTTCCTAGAAAAAGGCCTGCCAATTTTTGGTATTTGTCTAGGTCACCAAATTCTGGCGCTAGCATCAGGTGCGCAAACGGTGAAAATGAAGTTTGGTCACCACGGTGCAAACCACCCAGTAAAAGATTTAGAGCGTAACGTTGTGATGATCACTTCGCAAAACCACGGCTTTGCGGCAGATGAAGCAACATTACCGGAAAACTTACGTGCTACTCACGTATCGCTATTTGATGGCTCTTTGCAAGGTATCCACCGCACAGACAAGCCAGCATTTAGCTTCCAAGGTCACCCAGAAGCGAGCCCTGGTCCACATGACGCGGCACCGCTATTTGACCACTTTATCGAACTAATCAAAAAACACAGCGCTTAATTCGGAGTAGTAGATAATGCCAAAACGTACTGACATTCAAAGTATTCTAATTCTTGGTGCTGGTCCGATTGTTATCGGTCAGGCATGTGAGTTTGACTACTCTGGCGCACAAGCGTGTAAAGCTCTTCGCGAAGAAGGTTACCGAGTTGTCCTGGTTAACTCTAACCCAGCAACCATCATGACTGACCCAGAGATGGCAGATGCGACTTACATCGAGCCGATTCAGTGGGAAGTTGTACGCAAGATCATCGAGAAAGAACGTCCTGATGCAGTTCTGCCAACTATGGGTGGTCAGACAGCACTTAACTGTGCGTTAGATTTAGAGAAGCACGGCGTTCTCGCAGAGTTTGGCGTAGAGATGATTGGTGCAACGGCTGATGCAATCGACAAAGCGGAAGACCGTTCTCGTTTTGATAAAGCGATGAAGTCTATCGGCCTTGAGTGTCCTCGCGCAGATACAGCGAAGAGCATGGAAGAAGCTTACAAAGTTTTAGATATGGTTGGCTTCCCTTGTATCATTCGTCCATCGTTCACCATGGGTGGCACTGGTGGTGGTATTGCGTACAACAAAGAAGAGTTCGAAGAAATCTGTCGTCGCGGTCTGGACTTATCTCCGACCAACGAACTTCTTATCGATGAGTCACTCATCGGTTGGAAAGAGTACGAAATGGAAGTCGTTCGTGACAAAGCGGACAACTGTATCATCGTATGTTCAATCGAGAACTTTGACCCAATGGGCATCCATACGGGTGACTCAATCACGGTTGCTCCAGCACAAACACTGACTGACAAAGAATACCAGCTTATGCGTAATGCATCGCTAGCCGTTCTACGTGAGATTGGTGTTGAAACAGGTGGTTCAAACGTACAGTTTGGTATCAACCCGAAAGATGGTCGTATGGTCATCATCGAGATGAACCCGCGTGTATCTCGCTCTTCTGCGCTAGCATCAAAAGCAACAGGCTTCCCAATCGCGAAAATTGCAGCGAAACTGGCTGTTGGCTTTACGCTAGACGAACTACAAAACGACATCACAGGTGGTGCAACACCTGCGTCATTTGAACCAACTATCGACTACGTCGTAACTAAGATCCCTCGCTTTAACTTCGAGAAATTTGCTGGTGCAAACGATCGTCTGACAACTCAGATGAAATCGGTTGGTGAGGTAATGGCGATTGGTCGTAACCAACAAGAATCTCTTCACAAAGCACTGCGTGGCCTAGAAGTTGGCGCAACTGGTTTTGATGAGATGGTCGATCTGGAAGCGCCAGATGCACTGACTAAGATTCGTCACGAACTTAAAGAAGCAGGTGCAGAGCGTATCTGGTACATCGCCGATGCATTCCGAGCGGGTATGTCAGTCGACGGTGTGTTCAACTTGACTCAAATCGACCGCTGGTTCCTGGTTCAAATCGAAGAAATTGTAAAACTCGAAGAACAAGTCAAGGCGGGCGGCTACGCAGGTTTGACCAAAGAAGTGCTTCGTCAGATGAAACGCAAAGGCTTCTCTGATGCTCGCTTGTCTAAATTGCTTGGTGTCGCTGAAAGTGAAATTCGCCGTGCTCGTGAGCAGTTTGATATTCATCCGGTTTACAAACGTGTGGATACATGTGCAGCAGAGTTTTCTTCTGACACGGCTTACATGTACTCATCTTACGATGAAGAATGTGAAGCAAACCCAACAGACAAAGATAAGATCATGGTTCTTGGTGGCGGTCCAAACCGTATCGGCCAAGGTATCGAATTCGATTACTGTTGTGTTCATGCATCACTTGCGCTGCGTGAAGACGGTTACGAAACCATTATGGTTAACTGTAACCCAGAAACGGTATCTACTGACTACGATACGTCTGATCGTCTGTACTTCGAGCCAGTAACTCTGGAAGATGTACTGTCTATCGCTCGCGTTGAAAAACCAAAAGGTGTGATTGTTCAGTACGGTGGTCAAACGCCACTTAAACTGGCTCGTGCTCTAGAAGCGGCTGGTGTGCCAATCATTGGTACTAGCCCAGATGCTATCGACCGTGCGGAAGACCGTGAACGCTTCCAAGCCGCTGTTGACCGTTTAGGTCTACTTCAGCCAGAAAACGCGACAGTAACAACGATGGAGCAAGCGGTTGAGAAATCGAAAGAAATTGGCTTCCCATTAGTTGTTCGTCCATCTTATGTACTCGGTGGTCGTGCGATGGAAATCGTATACGACGAGCAAGACCTGCGTCGCTACTTCAACGAAGCAGTAAGCGTATCGAACGAGTCTCCAGTTCTGCTAGACCGTTTCTTGGATGATGCAACCGAAGTTGATATTGATGCTATCTGTGACGGTGAACGCGTCGTTATCGGCGGTATCATGGAGCACATCGAACAAGCGGGTGTTCACTCTGGTGACTCTGCATGTTCACTGCCTGCGTACACGCTAAGTCAGGAAATTCAAGACAAGATGCGTGAGCAAGTTGAGAAGTTAGCATTCGAACTCGGTGTACGCGGTTTGATGAACACGCAGTTTGCTGTGAAAGATAACGACGTTTATCTAATTGAAGTGAACCCTCGTGCTGCTCGTACGGTACCATTCGTATCGAAAGCGACAGGCGCTCCTCTAGCGAAAATCGCTGCACGTGTAATGGCGGGTCAATCTCTAGAGTCACAAGGCTTTACTAAAGAGATTATCCCTCCTTACTACTCAGTGAAAGAAGTGGTTCTGCCGTTCAACAAATTCCCTGGTGTTGACCCTCTATTGGGCCCTGAAATGCGCTCAACAGGTGAAGTAATGGGTGTGGGTGCAACGTTCGCAGAAGCTTACGCGAAAGCAGAGCTAGGTTGTGGTGCGGTTTATCCTGAAGGTGGTCGTGCGCTACTGTCTGTACGTGAAGGTGATAAAGAGCGTGTTGTTGACCTAGCTTCTAAGTTAGTGAAACTGGGTTACCAGTTGGATGCGACACACGGTACTGCTGTAATTCTGGGCGAAGCGGGTATTAACCCACGTTTGGTAAACAAAGTACACGAAGGTCGTCCACACATTCTTGACCGCATCAAGAACAACGAATACACCTACATCGTAAACACGGCTGCTGGTCGTCAAGCGATTGAAGATTCGAAAGTTCTACGCCGTGGTGCACTGGCAGAAAAAGTGAACTACACAACGACACTGAATGCAGCGTTCGCTACATGTATGTCTCATACTGCAGACGCAAAAGCGTCAGTAACTTCGGTTCAAGAGTTACACGCTAAAGTGAAAGCGAGTCTAGACGCGTAACAGATAAAAATCAGTAAGCTCATTAATCAGGGCTTACATGACAACCTCATTGCCCGCTCATTTGAGCGGGCTTTTTTATATCGAGGTTTTTCTAAAATGAAGAGCATTAAAGTGTGCTAGGAACGATTGGTATGCTTCGCTTTTGAAGATCATTAAGCTAATGATGGCAAGCAATGTACCCAAAGATGAAGAAATAGTACTACCACTTGCTGCAACAAAATTAATGCTGCAAGTGAGAATGATAAAAGAGATAGTAAGTAAGTTTATTTTTGCAGCAATACTTAATCCTTTGCTTATTGTCAGAATGTTTGGAATGCATACAACAACAACCGTAATAGCTCCCAATGTAAGAAGGTAAGTATCTAGAGCAATGTGTTGAGTGAAAGAAAACCAGTCATTCCAAATGCTCAAGCTAATAGCCAGACCAATAGTCAATGCCAAGTATAAACATATACTTAGTGAGATGTTTGCTATGCTAATTGATTTAGTATTCAACTTTCAATTCCTCATAGATTCCAATTGCAAGATTTCTTAACTCTCCCGAATAACCACTTCCTACTATGCTAATTGAGCCTCCAATTGCATCTAGAAGCTGATGAGAAATGGATGCGGATATTGTTGCTTGCGAATACCTCTTAGGAATTTCTCCTGACAACATTAGCTGTTTACGAGCTTTATTCGAAATACTCGGAAGGTTTTTACGGATGATTTCTTTAGTTAATCTTGTTCTCTCTTGTCTGTTTAAGCCTTTTAGAATCTCGGGAACGCCTTTCTTAGTGGTTTGCTTAAGAGATTGAACCATTTTTATCGTTTGATATCCGCTAGCACCCGCTCCAGCTAAGGAGATGTAATCTAAAGCTTTAGTTGTATTTTGATACCACTCATTACTGTCTATATCCGATAATTTATCTGGTGATTTAGATACCATACGGGTTCTTGCTACTCCAATAGCACATTGAGCTGTGGCAGCAACAGTAGCGGCGTGTGAGATATAGGACATAGTTACGCCCACAGGACCACTTACTGGTATTGTTAGCCCCGAACCAACTACTCCAATCCAGCCAATTGCTGCACCAATACAGCTAATGCTCGCTGATAGAAGCTCTTGATTGAATCTTGATTTTGATTCTTCCTGTTTTATTTTTTTTGCAAATTCTTGAGATGATTGTAATTTTATCGGTTCTCGTAGAATGATAAAGGTAGGATTGATATGGCATGTGGATTTAAAGTCTCTTAAGCGTACAACGGTGAATTTGTTATCAATATAAATTACACCCGCACCGCTAGTCTCTGGTTTAGCGTCAATAACGTTGAATAGCTGATTAACATTCACTATCTGTTCGATTTTTAAGCGTAATTGCTGTTCTTTTATTGATGGTCGAGTCAGTAAGGCTTCCATTATTTTCGTTTTTTATCAGATTAAATATTTCCTATTAAGACAGCATTTTCTTTTTCTATCAAAATATTAAGAGGCTCTTGAGGTGAGGCTCTATATTTGGATGTAATTGATATTTTTAATGTATCATTCTCTAGATTTATTGACTGATGAAAATTAGGAATAGATTGGTGTCTTGACTTTCCATTGGTAGTTTTGTGAATAAGTGCTACCGTTTCTTCCTCTTTGATACCTCTTCAAAAAGGAAGTGTAGTGGAAATCACGGTTGAGATTTTGTTGGCCTTATTTTTGGTTGCGACTGCCGCAGGCTTTATTGATGCGATGGCTGGTGGGGGGGGGCTCATTACGCTCCCTGCGCTTTTGGCTGCGGGGTTGAGTCCGACTCAAGCTCTAGCAACCAATAAGTTACAAAGTTCGTTTGGCAGTTTCTCTGCTAGCTGGTATTTCGTGCGTAACGGTATTGTCAGCTTAAAGGAAATGCGTTTTGCGATACTCTGCACTTTTATAGGCGCTGCAATCGGTGCCGAGGCTGTGCAGTTTATTGATGCTAGCGTACTCACCAGTTTGATCCCTGTTCTTTTGATAGCCATTTCCCTCTATTTTTTACTCGCGCCAAGTACGCGAAAAATCGATGGAGAACCAAAGTTATCTGAAGCGATGTTTGCGCTATGCATTGGTGGCGGAATCGGTTTCTATGATGGCTTTTTTGGCCCTGGGACTGGATCTATTTTTACTGTTTGTTTTGTTGCACTAGGTCACTTTTCTTTGGTCGAAGCCACTGCTAGAACCAAAATTCTCAATTTCACGTCAAACATTGCGGCACTACTCTTTTTTATCTTCGCTGGGTTGCCCGTGTGGAAGCTTGGCTTAACCATGGCTGTTGGCGGTTTTCTTGGTGCTCAGTTAGGAGCGAAGGTCGTGGTAAGTAAAGGACAAAAATGGATTCGTCCTCTAGTTATAGTGATGTCGATGCTTATGGCAACGAAACTTCTTTGGCAACAACATCAGCAATGGATTCTGTCAGTGCTTTAACTCGTTCGCTACGATATGTGCTGTGACGTAAGCAGATATGTATTGGTCGAACTAACTGATCTAGCTCTTCAAAGTCATAGCAGAACTTAGATGTGATATTAAGTGTCGTTAGGATAGATTTAGGGATTAAAGCGGGAGCCATACCTCCCAAAGCCAGTTGTGCTGCCGCAGTATACGAATCCATTTCCATCAAAGGTTCGATTCCGTGTTTGGATAAAATAGCTTGTTGATATGTGTTGGCAGGGTTAGTTAGGTCATTGGTCAAAATAGCTTTAGGTAGTTGTGAAAGTGAATGTCGACTGACAATTGAGAAAGGTTCATCGGCGAGGTGAAGGCTCATTAATCCATGATGAGGTGGTAGATAGCCAGCGCAAAATCCCAATGTTGCTTTGCCTGATTTCACATTCTCAATAATGCGTGGCGTATGATTGGTCGATATTCGTATGTACTGATCATGGGCAAAGTGTTCTGCCATGATCATGCTGAGGTATCCAGCGACTAAGGTTTCAGAGCAGTCTATCTTGATCAAAGAAGTATCTTCTATTTGTTGTTGATCATAGATCTGACCTCTTAACTCATTGAACGTTGGCTCGATCGTGTTGATGAGGGCAAGGCCATCGGAGGTCAGCTTTATGTGCCGACCATTTGGCTCTATTAATTTTTTTCCTAACTTCTTCTCTAGATTTGAAATACGTTTACTCACGGCAGATTGACTAATATAGAGTTGACTGCCCGTGCGGCTCATGGTTTTTTCTTTACTGAGGACAAGTAACGTTTCAATACCTTCAAGCAACATAATGATTAATGAAAGTTAGGAATGGTTGAGATAATTTAGCGAATTGCCCAAGAATTGGCGAATCAAATGAGCATAAATGAGAGGAGCCGACACTTGGTCGACTCCATGGTGAGTGATGTTGTTTGTGTTTAACGGTTAATGGCGAAAGTTGGCAGGGATAGATGCCAACGAATCGCACCGAGACGTATAATGAGCGTTGAGATTACACCAGCGAGTAAAGCCGTTGAGTGGTCATAACCCATGTTTACCGCCATCGTATGGAAGATGCCGCCAATAATACATGCCGTAGCATAGACTTCGCTTCTTAATACCATAGGAACTTCGCGAGCCAGCACGTCTCGTATAATGCCACCGCCACAGCCAGTAATAACCCCCATTATCACCGCGACCATCCCAGAAGCATTGTAGGCGAGTGCCTTTTCTACTCCTATTCCCACAAATACAGCGAGACCGATGGCATCACAAACGGGTAATACCCACCATGAGAGTCGCTTGGGTCTTCGAATAACAAGCATGGTTAGTAGACACGTAACAAATATCACCCATAAGTAAGTCGTATCTGTTATCCAAAATACGGGAGTGGCACCAAGCGCCATGTCTCGGATTGTTCCGCCACCTATAGCAGTCACACTGCCGAGTACGATAACGCCGAATGGATCCATTTTTAAACGGCCAGCCAGTAATACGCCAGAGATAGCGAAAACAGCGGTACCGAACAAATCGATCATATAAAGCAGCATGGAGTCCATGTTACTTAGTACCTTTAAATAGTGTGAGAAAAAATGGGCGGAAATTGTACGGTATTTGCCACGAAATCGTTAGCGTTTTTGACGAACGCTTTTAAAGTGCTCACACACTTCCTTGATCGCGTTCAATGTGCGTGGTGTCGGACGGTTAATCCAATCAGAGTTTAGGGACCAGATGTGTTTGTTTTTAAGAGCAAGAAGCTCATTACTCCACTCAGCCCACATACCATCGTTACTCATTGCGTGACGAGAAGTAAAAATAACCTCTGGCTGGCGAGTAATGACTTGCTCGATGCTAACTTGAGGATAAGGCGCGCTAGATGTGGCGAAAATGTTCTCACCACCGCAAAAAGTAAAGACTTCACTTGGCCAGTTCTTTCCGGCGACAGTGATGATAGGCTTTTCACTCAACTGATAAAAGTAACGAACTTTCTCGTTCGTGTTGTACTGTTCTTTTAGTGTACTCAGTTGCGTTCTAAAATCTTCAGCGGCCTTTTTTCCTACTTGTGGAGTTTCGCTGTATTGGCTGAGTTGCTCAATATTGTTGGCGATATCTTCTAATGAACCTGTAGTGGAGTAATAGATAGGAATACCGAACTGTTTAATTTTCTCCAACTCTTTAGCGGGGTTTCCGGCTGGCCAAGCAATCACTAAGTCCGGCTGAAGAGCAATAATGCGCTCTAATTTAATTCCTTGATAATTTGAGACTCTTTCTAGCTGCTTTGCCTGTTCTGGATAATCGCTCATTTCGCTGACAGCAACAAGCTGGTCTCCTAGCCCTGCTGCAAAGGCAATTTCGGTGGCATGTGGAGCTAAACTTATAATGCGTTGAGCGGGTTGAGCGAAGGTCGCTGTCGAAACAAACAGCGTTAATGCGAAGCATAATTTATTCATCATAATCCTTGATAAATTATTCCTAAAAGCAAACTTTGGATTGCGATCCAAGCCAGGACGCGCCAAACGAGCAGCGTATGTATTTGTGAAAGGTGAATAGCCGATGGCGCAATGCGCCCACCGATTTTTGCGCGCTCTGCACGCACACCTTGATAGATAGCAGGGCCGCATAAAGACAGTTGTAGTTTGTGTCCGATAGTACATAACACCCAGCTAGGTCCTGGTAAGGGCCAAGACTTCGCTTGCTGTTGTATTCCAGAGAGCACATTACTTGTATTCTTTCCGGCAGCTAAAAGTATGGCAAAGAGACGAAGTGGAATAATATCCAGAGTAGCAACCAGTTGAATCACAGGTTTACCAAACGGCAAATATTGGCGTCGGCTAGGGGACCACACTCGCGCTAATTCTGTTGTGAGTCGATACATTAACGCACCAATGCCACCTGTTAGTGCGTACCAAAATAGCACACCGATCACGTTGCGGCTGTATCCCATAATCAGGGTTTCTGAGCCAGCTTTACCTATGCCAACGATCGAGAGGCTACCAGTATCGCGATTAAGGTATGGTCTCAGTAATGCTCGACACTGAGCTTTGTCTTCCGAAGACATACTAGTTACGAGCTGTTTCGTTAACGTTTCGCTGTTGCGCCAGTCTAGCGCAAGGATCAATAGAACCAGTTCATATAAAGGGATTTGCCAAACAAATGGCTTTACTGCAATCAGTAATATCAAACAAGGAAACAGCATCAAGCCTAGTGCAAGACTGCCTGAGATTACACTCTGTGAGTAATTGTGATTATTGTTCACTTTGTTGGCTAGCTGTTCTGCTAGCTTTCGCCATAAAGTGATGGGGTGCGCTGAATGGGGGATTGGCACTAGAAGGTGCAAGGGCAGTGCGCCCCACATTATAAGGAGCGCACCGTTGGCATAAAATGACTGAAAAACTTCTTCCATGAATGAGTCGTTTACTTAATGAGTTCCAGCATTTTGAATACCATTTCGGAAGAGCTTTTTGCTGCTAGAGGTAGAAACTCATCAAAGCTCATTGGTGATTCTTTATCAGCGACATCAGAGATTGCACGCACAACAACAAACGGTGTGTTGAATTGGTGACAAGTTTGAGCGATAGCAGATGCTTCCATTTCTACAGCGATAACAGACGGAAAGTGTTTACGAATAAACTCTTGACGCTCAGCAGTACAAACAAACGCATCGCCAGTACAAATTAGGCCGCGAACCGCATGAGTGTTTTCCATTTGTGCTAGGGCTTTTTCTGCTAAGTCCATTAGCTTGTCATCCGCTTTGAATGCAGCTGGTTGACCGGCCATTTGGCCAATTTCATAACCAAAAGCGGTTACGTCTGCATCGTGATGACGAACTTCTGTAGAGATAACTACATCGCCAAGGTTTAAGCTTGAATCGAAACCGCCAGCAGAGCCTGTGTTAATCACAACGTCTGGTTGGTATTCATCAAGAAGGATTGTCGTGCCCACTGCCGCTGCAACTTTACCGATGCCCGATTGTAGTACGACGACTTCGACATCGTTAATTTGACCAGAGAAAAACGTACAACCTGCTTTATTTACAGTTTTGCAGTTTGTAATTGCTTGCTTCAGGATGGTCACTTCTTGTTCCATCGCACCGATGATACCAACTTTCATAACACTCTCTTTAGGTAAATATTTTAGTTGGCCGAGAGTATAGCACTCCCCGTTGGCAGTTTTCTATTTGATGAGCTTAGCTTGAGTGAGCTTTTGTCGTAATTGATCGGCGCGCTTTCTGTTTACGCCAAAGTCAGAGTAGCCCACACGAGATTCCGAGCGCACAATCAGTTGGTCTCCTGCTATTTTTAGTTCGAGGTCATCCACGAAGCGCATGATTTTAGATGTGCACTCGATACGAAGGTAGTTGCTTTCTTTCACCGCGGTTTTCGCGCCTGGCAGTTCAAGCGCAACTTGCTCAATAGCGTCGATGTTCGCTGAATCAACTAAGATAAATGGCGTTAGGTTGTATTTTTCTCGCGTGTCTTGGGTGGAGACGCAGTTTGGTTTGTCACCACAAGGTGATTGAGAACGATCCGTCATGGTTGTGACTCCTTGGCTACAAGCGGTTAAGCCGAGCAAAGTAATGGAAAGGAGAGCGGCTTTTTTCATTATATTTACTCTTATAATTTTGTTTCTAATTATATGGATACAAAAGAAAAAGGATCCAATAACAGGACCCTTTTTGTGAGGTTAGCTGAGATTAAACTTCTAGGTAATCGAGAATGCCTTCTGCCGCTTTTCGTCCTTCATCAATTGCGGTTACGACAAGATCAGAACCTCGTACCGCATCGCCACCCGCGAAGATCTTTTCATTGCTGGTCTGGAATTGGAACTCTTGCTTCGCTGGGGCTTTGATACGACCCCATTGATCCAAATCGACATCAAACGGTGCTAACCAGTCCATTTTGTGCGGCTGGAAACCAAACGCCATGATAACAACGTCTGCTGGTAGAACGTGCTCGCTGCCTTCAACGGGCTCTGGACGTCGGCGACCCGCTTCATCAGGTTCACCAAGTGCGGTTTTCACCACTTTGACCCCCGAGACTTTGCCTGACGCATCCACTTCCACTCCCAAAGGCTGAAGGTTGAACATGAACTTCACGCCTTCTTCCTTTGCGTTTTTTACCTCGCGACGAGATCCCGGCATGTTGGCCTCATCACGACGATAAGCACAAACTACGTTGGAGGCACCTTGGCGAATTGAGGTACGAACGCAGTCCATTGCTGTATCACCACCACCCAGTACGACGACTTTCTTTCCTGCCATATCGATAAAGGGTTGGTTACTCTCAAGATCCATGACTTTGTAGGTGTTCGAAACTAAAAATGGCAGCGCGTCATACACACCCGGCGCATCTTCATTATCTAGACCTGCACGCATGTATTTATAGGTGCCAACGCCCAAGAAAACAGCATCGTATTCATCAAGTAGCTCTTGCATTTGGACATCTTTGCCTACTTCCATGTTCATGCGGAACTCGACGCCCATTTCAGTGAACACACGGCGGCGGTTTTCCATCACGCCTTTTTCAAGCTTGAAGGAAGGAATACCGAAGGTCAGAAGGCCTCCAATTTCAGGGTAGCGGTCAAACACGACTGGCTTAACGCCATTGCGCACTAGGATATCCGCGGCAGCCAAGCCAGCTGGGCCTGCTCCAATGATTGCGACCTTTTTATCGGTCCACTCCACCTTGGACATATCTGGCTTCCAGCCCATTTCAAACGCTTTGTCGGTAATGTACTTTTCTATGTTACCGATGGTGACGGCACCAAAGTCATCATTAAGCGTGCATGAACCTTCACATAGGCGGTCTTGAGGACAAACGCGCCCACATACTTCCGGTAGGCTGTTGGTTTGATGCGATAGTTCAACCGCTTCAAGAATACGACCTTCATTAGCAAGTTTTAACCATTGAGGGATGTAGTTGTGGACTGGGCATTTCCATTCACAATATGGGTTGCCACAATCTAAGCAGCGATCCGCTTGTGCAGTCGCCTGTTGTTTAGTGAACGGTTCATAGATTTCAACGAACTCGATCTTACGAACTTTGATAGGCTTTTTCGCAGGATCTACACGCTGCACATCGATAAATTGATAAACGTTCTGGCTCATGATTCAAACATCCTCCATGATTACTGTGCTTGAACACGCAGCTCTGCGGCACTGCGGCTCTGGTGACCAAGTAGCGTGCGAAGATCTGCCGCTTGTGGTTTCACCAAATAGAACTTTGGAATCCATTCATCAAAGTTCGCCAAAATATTTTCAGCATGACTCGACCCTGTTTCTTCAAGGTGTTCCGCAATTAGGCCACGCAAATGTTCTTGGTGGATGTAAAGATCGGACAATGAGATGGCTTCGACAGACTCAGTATTAACTCGACCTTCAAAGCTTTGGTTCTCATCCAGAACATAGGCAAAGCCTCCAGTCATACCCGCGCCAAAGTTCACACCTGTCGCACCAAGAATGGCAACAATACCGCCAGTCATGTACTCACAAGCGTTATCGCCAGCACCTTCAATGACGGCTATCGTACCTGAGTTTCGTACGCCGAAACGCTCACCTGCTTTACCGGCTGCAAATAGTTTACCGCCGGTCGCGCCGTACAGACAGGTGTTACCAATGATGGTTGCTTCATTACACTTAAATGCAGTGCCAAGGTGAGGTTTGATAACCACTTTACCACCCGCCATGCCTTTGCCCACGTAGTCGTTCGCATCGCCCGTGAGGTAAAGCTCTACACCACCTGCGTTCCAAACACCAAAGGACTGGCCTGCGGTGCCGTCAAGATAGATTTTGATAGGGGAAGCCGCCAACCCTTGGTTGCCATAGCGTTTTGCTATTTCGCCAGATAAGCGTGCACCAACAGAACGATCAGTGTTGATGACATTGTAGAAGAAACTTGCCGATTGACTGTTTTCGACCGCATGCATGGCATCATCAACGATCTTTTGGTTGAGCTCAGCTTTATCAAACGGTTTGTTTGGCTCTGTCCAAAATAGCGGATGGCCCTCAGGTGATACTGGAGCTTCTAGAATATTGGATAGATCCAGCTTGGTCTGTTTCGCTGTAAATCCCTCTACTGCCTCAAGTAAATCGGTACGACCAATCAAGTCCGTCAGCTTTTCAACGCCAAGTTCGGCGAGTAATCCGCGCACTTCGTCTGCCAGGCCGATGAAGTAATTCATCACCATTTCTGGTAGACCTTTGAAATATTCTTTACGCAGTGTCTCGTCTTGAGTCGCAACCCCAGTTGCACAGTTGTTGAGGTGACAAATTCGTAGGAACTTACAACCCATAGCGACCATTGGCGCAGTACCAAAACCGAAGCTTTCTGCACCTAAAATTGCGGCTTTAACTACGTCTAAACCAGTCTTTAGACCACCGTCTACCTGTAGGCGGATCTTATGACGCAGACCATTAGCAACCAGAGCTTGTTGTGTCTCTGCCAACCCCAACTCCCAAGGGCTACCAGCGTATTTTACCGAAGTTAATGGGCTTGCTGCGGTACCACCGTCGTAACCCGAAATGGTAATAAGATCAGCGTAAGCCTTGGCTACACCCGTTGCGATGGTGCCGACACCTGGCTCGGAGACGAGTTTTACCGAAACCAGCGCATTCGGGTTGACTTGTTTAAGGTCGAAGATCAGTTGGGCCAAATCTTCAATCGAATAGATATCGTGATGCGGAGGAGGGGAGATCAGAGTCACGCCTTGTACCGAATAACGCAGTTTTGCGATTTCTGCGGTGACTTTGTGTCCTGGTAGCTGTCCACCTTCACCCGGTTTCGCACCTTGTGCCACCTTGATTTGCAGTACATCCGCATTAGTCAGGTAATGCGGCGTTACACCAAATCGGCCAGAAGCAATCTGTTTGATACGTGAGTTACGCTCAGTACCGAAACGGCGAGGATCTTCACCGCCTTCACCCGAGTTAGAGTAACCACCAAGACGGTTCATCGCCGTTGCAAGTGCTTCATGCGCTTCTGGGCTAAGTGCGCCAATGGACATTGCCGCTGAGTCAAAGCGTTTGAACAGTTCAGTGCGTGGTTCTATTTGCTCAAGTGGCAGCGGTGAGTCTGATTTTTTCAGCGACATTAAGTCACGCAGCATGGCAACAGGGCGTTGGTTTACCTGCTTAGCAAAGCTCTGATAGTCGTTACTTTCGCCAGATTTAACGGCCTGTTGCAGCGTGCCGACGACATCCGGGTTGTAAGCATGATACTCACCTCCATGGACGTACTTTAACAAGCCGCCATGATCAATCGATTTGCGTTTCGCCCATGCTTTACGAGATAAGTTTGTAAGATCTTGCTGGAAGTCGTCAAAATTCGCGCCTTCAATTCGAGTTGTGACGCCTTTAAAACACAGATCGACCACATTTTGGCTCAAGCCAACTGCTTCAAACAGTTGTGAGCAGCGGTAAGAGGCGATGGTTGAGATCCCCATTTTCGACATGATCTTGTACAGGCCTTTGTTGATGCCGTATTGGTAGTTTTGCATCACATCGCGGTAGTCTTTCTCTAGTGCTTTATCATCAATCAGTTTACCTAACGCTTCATAAGCAAGGTATGGGTAAACCGCAGTGGCACCAAAACCAAGCAAGACGGCAAATTGGTGTGGGTCACGGGCTGTTGCGGTTTCGACAACAATGTTGGCATCGCAACGTAAGTTCGCGTCAATCAGACGAGTTTGAACGGCGCCGACTGCCATTGCTGCCGGAATTGGTAACTTACCTTTGACCAAGGCTCTGTCCGAAAGAACCACTAAAACCGTGCCTTCACGAACGACTTGCTCTGCTTGCTCACACAGATCATCAATGGCTTGTTTAAGATCTTTTTGTTGTGGGTCGTAGTTGATATCGAGAATGGTATTACGGTAATGATCGTCACTCAGCTCTAGTAATTGCTGCATGTCTGAATAGAGCAGTACTGGAGAATCAAAGGTTACACGATGCGCGTGGCCATCGGTTTCACAGAAGACGTTCATCTCCTGGCCGATGCTGGTCGCCAGCGACATGACGTGTTTCTCACGCAGTGGATCGATTGGTGGGTTGGTGACCTGCGCGAACTTCTGACGGAAGTAATCAGTCACCAAGCGCTCTTTCGAAGAAAGAACCGCCATCGGGGTGTCATCACCCATCGAACCGACGGCTTCTTGCCCCATATCACCGAGGACACGCAATACTTGATCGACTTCTTCATTGCTCATAGCAAACTGCTTTTGATAAGTCTTAAGCAAGTCTTCATCAAAGCTGCGCTCACCTACTTGATCTTCAGGCAGCTGAGAGAACGGTGTTAGTTTGCGAACGTTGTTCTCCATCCATTCGCGATAAGGGTGACGAGATTTCAGGTCATTATCGATCTCGCTAGATTGCCAAAGCTTACCTTTACGAGTGTCGATGACGAGCAATTCCCCCGGACCTACACGACCTTTTTTGGCAACTTCATCTGGGGCGTAATTCCAAATCCCTACCTCAGACGCCAGAGTGATCAACTTGTCTTTGGTAATTACATAACGCGCAGGACGTAGACCGTTTCGGTCTAGGTTACAAGCAGCATAACGACCATCGGACAGTACGATACCTGCTGGGCCATCCCATGGTTCCATGTGTTTGGAGTTGAAATCGTAAAACGCACGCAAATCCGGATCCATGTCAGGGTGGTTTTGCCATGCTGGCGGCACAAGCATACGCATGGCACGGAAGATATCCATGCCGCCAGCTAAAAAGAGATCTAGCATATTATCTAGGCTAGACGAGTCTGAGCCTGTCTCGTTCACAAACGGTGCTGCAGTTTGTAGGTCAGGCAGCAGTGGTGACGAGAACTTGTAAGCACGAGCGCGTGCCCATTGTCGGTTACCTTCAATGGTATTGATCTCACCATTATGAGCAAGGTAGCGGAACGGTTGAGCTAATGGCCAACGCGGTTGAGTGTTGGTAGAAAAACGCTGGTGGAACAGACAGATAGCAGATTCCATACGTAGATCGGCAAGATCAAGATAAAAGCGCGGTAAGTCCGCAGGCATGCATAGGCCTTTGTACACCAAAACTTGAGTCGATAAGCTACAGATGTAGAAATCCGGATCTTCGGTGATTTGTTTCTCGATGCGACGGCGTGCGATGTAGAGACGACGTTCAATGTCGCGTTCGCGCCAACCTGCCGGTGCAGAGACAAAGACTTGCTGAATATTTGGAAGCGAGTTGGCCGCAATTGGACCGAGTACTTCTGAATTAGTTGGTACTTCACGCCAACCAGCCACAGTTAGCGTCTCTTGCGCCAGTTCTTTGTTGACGATGTCTTTAGCGAGTTGAGCTTTGACTGGATCTTGGTTGAAGAAAATCATCCCTACGGCGTATTGCTTGCCAAGGTTGAAACCATTTTCTTCGGCAATAAGACGTAAATAGGAATCGGGCTTTTGTAATAGAAGACCACAACCATCACCAGTTTTACCATCGGCGGCGATACCACCACGGTGAGTCATGCGGTCAAGTGCAGAAATTGCTGTACGTACCAGCTTGTGGCTTTGTTCGCCTTCCATATGCGCGATCAAGCCAAATCCACAGTTGTCTTTCTCAAGACTTGGATCATAAAGAGCCATTGCAATTCTCCCTTTGCTTATCCGTCATCCCGACAGATATATCAACACTGCTTACGTTGATATCGATGACTAACTATGCGTCATCTTTATAGCTTTATGTATAATTATTCAGTAAAAGTTGTGAAATATTTAACATTTTTTGAGTGTTTTATTTTCATCAACTTCACAAGCTATAGCTTATTGTAAAAAAGGTCAAGTTATTAGTGGATCATCACGTGAATATACGATTTACCATTTAATAAGCTAAAATAGTTTAATAATTTCAAATAGATAGAAAATTGATTGTTACAAAAAAGTAACATTTGATTCTGTGGGAGATAAAAAAGACCAGCATAAAATGCTGGTCAAAATAGAAAGATTGGAAGGAATTGTTTTCTTTCTTCACCGATAGCCATCGATATTGCTGATGGCTATTAGGCAATTGAAAGAGAGAAGCATGACTGCTTCGTTAAGCAGAAAGCATCAGTGAATCTGCTTTTGCTTCTAGGTTTGTGCCACCCATTAGGTAATCATCGATAGCACGGGCACATTCGCGGCCTTCATTGATACAACGAACCACCAAAGATTGGCCTGTTCGCATATCACCAGCAGCAAATACGCCTTCTTGGTTAGTAGCAAAATCTTGAGTTGCTACGTTACCGCGATCGTCTAGTGCGATATCCAGTTGAGCAAGTACGCCTGTTGGTTCAGGGTGTAGGAAGCCCATCGCTAGAAATGCCATATCACATGGAATCACACGCTCGCTGCCTTCTACTTCTTTGAAGCTTGGGCGCTCGCCTGGTTTTGCATCTTGCCAAACGATATCAGCAAGACGAAGGCCTGTGACTTCACCTTTGTCATTTCCGATGAACTCTTTGGTCAGGATGTTCCAGTGACGATCGACACCTTCTTCATGAGAGGTCGAAGTACGTAGGATCATTGGGTATTGAGGCCAAGGCATATTGGCTGGGCGCTTCTCTGGTGGAATCGGCATGATTTCCACTTGAGTTACGCTTGCTGCGCCGTGACGGTTTGACGTACCTACACAGTCTGAACCGGTATCGCCACCACCAATGACAACCACATGTTTACCTTTTGCGTGAATCTCTTCCGTTTTCAGGTCCATGTTATTGGCGCGACGGTTGTTTTGACCTAGGAATTCCATCGCGAAGTGAACGCCTTTGAGCTCACGACCCGGAACGGGCAAATCACGTGGAACCGTTGAGCCACCGGTTAGTAGAACCACATCGAACTCTTGACGCAATTGTTGAGCATTTACATCAACACCGACGTGTTGGTTTACTTTAAACTCAATGCCAGCTTCTGCCATTAGATTGATCTTGCGATCAATGACTTCCATGCTCAGTTTAAAGTCTGGGATACCAAAACGTAGTAGACCGCCCACTTTCTCGTCTCGCTCGAATACCGTCACAGTATGACCTGCGCTGTTTAGCTGCTCAGCAGCTGCAAGGCCAGCAGGACCTGAACCAATGATCGCAACGGTTTTGCCAGTGCGAGAGCGTGGTGTTTTTGGTTTGGCGTACCCTTCACGATACGCCGTTTCTACGATGGTTTTTTCGATATTACAGATAGTGATTGGGTCTTGGTTGATACCAAGAACACAAGCACTTTCACATGGAGCAGGGCAAACACGACCAGTAAACTCTGGGAAGTTGTTCGTCGAGCTTAGGATGTTCCAAGCTTCTTCCCAGCTATCACGATAAACCGCGTCGTTAAATTCTGGGATGATGTTACCGATAGGGCAGCCGTTATGACAAAACGGCACGCCACAATCCATACAACGAGAAGCTTGAGTATTGATCTTGTCACCAAACTCCTCGTTCAGAACGAACTCTTTGTTGTTCTTGATGCGTTCAGCTGGGTCAATCTTCTGTGGTAGTTCACGACCATGCTCTAAAAATCCAGTAGGCTTACCCATTATACGGCCTCCACTTGAGTTTCGTTTCCTTGAGACAGTGCTTCAGCTTTGCGTTTTTGAAGAACCGCTTTATAGTCACGCGGCATTACCTTAGCCATAGAGGCTAGGCTAGCTTCAAAATTGTCTAGGAAAGACTGAGCGACTTCACTTCCTGTGAATTGAACATGCTTAGTTAGCATGTCGAGTAATAGATCTCTGTCTTCTTGCTCGATTGGATCTAGGTCTACTAGCTCTGGGTTCAGTTTCGACTCAAAGTCACCTGATTTATCCCATACGTATGCCACGCCGCCACTCATACCTGCGGCAAAGTTACGACCTGTTGAACCTAGGATAATTGCTGCACCGCCCGTCATGTATTCACAACCGTGGTCACCGACGCCTTCTACTACTACTTTCGCGCCTGAGTTACGAACACAGAAACGTTCACCAGCCATACCGCGAATGAAAGACTCACCCGAAGTTGCACCGTAGAAACACACGTTACCAACCACGATGTTGTCTTCCGCGACAATACTTGATTTTGCATCTGGGTAAAGTACTAAGGTACCGCCAGATAAGCCTTTACCCCAGTAGTCGTTCGCGTCGCCTTCCACTTCGAACTTCACGCCCTTAGCTAGGAATGCACCGAATGACTGACCCGCAGAACCTTTGAACTTCACGTTCATTGGCTGAGGTAGACCCGCATCTTTGTACACTTTCGAGATTTCGTTCGACAACATGGTACCTGCAGAGCGGTCCGTGTTGACGATAGGGAACTCGGCATTCACCGCTTCGCCTTTCTCTAGTGCAGGAATCGCTGCTTGAATCAGCTTACGGTCTAGCACTTCTTCTAGGTTGTGGTTCTGTTGAGCTTGGTTGAATACACCATCAGCTTCACGTGGTTGCTCAACGTGGAGAACAGGAGACAGATCTAGGTTCTTGTATTTCCAGTGAGAAATGTCTTGGCGGATCTTCAGTTTCTGACCTTGACCGACCATTTCATCGATAGTGCGGAAGCCAAGCTCAGCCATGATTTCACGTAGACCTTGTGCCATGTATTGGAAGAAGGTAACGACGTCTTCTACGCGGCCATCAAAGCGCTCGCGAAGCGTCTTGTTCTGAGTCGCGATACCAACAGGACAAGTGTTCTTATGACACTTACGCATCATGATACAACCTTCAACCACTAATGCTGCGGTTGCTACGCCCCATTCTTCTGCACCAAGTAGTGTTGCCACTGCAAGGTCGCGAGGTGTCTTCATCTGACCATCTGCTTGAACCACGATACGGTTACGTAGACCGTTCTTCAGTAGCGTTTGGTGCGTTTCTGCCAAGCCAAGTTCCCAAGGAAGACCGGTATGGCGGATTGAAGACATTGGTGATGCACCTGTACCGCCGTCGAAACCTGCGATTAGTACAACGTCCGCTTTCGCTTTCGCTACACCAGAAGCGATCGTACCTACGCCTGCTTCTGATACCAGCTTCACGTTTACACGGCCTGCGCGGTTCGCGTTCTTCAAGTCGTAGATAAGCTGAGCCAAATCTTCGATTGAGTAGATATCGTGGTGTGGTGGTGGAGAGATAAGGCCAACGCCCGGAGTCGAGTGACGCGTTGCACCGATCCAGTCATCTACTTTATCGCCTGGTAGCTGACCACCTTCACCTGGCTTCGCACCTTGAGCCATTTTGATTTGCAGCTCTTCAGCGTTAGTTAGGTAGTAAGAGGTTACGCCGAAACGACCTGAAGCCACCTGCTTGATTGCAGAGCGTTCCCAATCGCCGTTCTCTTTGCGCTCGAAACGCATTGGGTCTTCACCACCTTCACCAGAGTTCGATTTCGCGCCAAGACGGTTCATCGCAACAGCTAGTGTGGAGTGTGCTTCGTAAGAAATAGAACCGAATGACATTGCACCGGTCGCGAAGCGTTTCACGATGCTTTCAATTGGCTCGACTTCGTCGATAGAGATAGAACCAGCTGGGTTCTTAATGAACTCAAGTTGGCTACGTAGGGTTACCGCGTTGTCACCTTGCTTATCTACAGCAGTCGCGTATTGCTTGAACTGATCGTAGTTCTTGTTGCGCGTAGACTCTTGCAGTAGAGAAATGGTTTCTGGGTTGAATAGGTGCTTCTCACCACGCTGTTTCCATTGGTAAACACCACCAACATCCAGCATTTGAATTGGGATTTCGCGTTGTGGGTAACCGATGCGGTGACGGATCAGCACTTCTTTGGCGATATCATCAAGGGTAAGACCTTGGATACGAGAAACCGTACCTGTGAAGTATTTGTCGACCACTGACTTGTGGATACCCAACGCTTCGAAGATTTGTGCGCCGTGGTAAGACTGTAGCGTCGAGATACCCATCTTCGAGAAGATCTTCAGAAGACCGCCATTGATCGCTTTACGGTAGTTGTTGAACAGATCACGAGGGTTCGCTTCTGGATCCAACTTCTTCGTACGTTGAAGTTCAATGATGGTTTCAATCACTAGGTAAGGGTTAACCGCATTCGCACCGTAACCAAGTAGCGTTGCAAAGTGGTGCGTTTCACGCGCGTCACCAGTTTCAACCACGATGTCACACTTCGCACGTAGACCTTTACGGATCAAGTGGTGGTGCACTGCGCCAACTGCCAGCATTGCTGGGATCGCCGCGTGGTTTGAATTCACTGCGCGGTCAGTGAGTAGGATGATTGAGTAACCATCGATAACCGCGTCTTCTGCGTATTGGCAGATACGTTTTAATGCACGCTCAAGTTTGCCTTGATCTTCACTAGCTTGGAATACGATATCCAACGTTTTCGCTTGTAGGTGCTCGTTATCGATCGCACGTAGTTTTTCAAGCTCTGAGTTCGCCAGAACCGGCGATTCTAATTCGACTTTCTGACAGTGAAGTGGTGTTTCAGTCAGAAGGTTTTGGTCTTTACCCAAGTAAGTGTTCAGCGACATAACCATACGCTCACGGATCGGGTCGATCGGTGGGTTGGTTACCTGTGCGAACAGCTGCTTGAAGTAGTTAGAAAGATGTTGAGACTGATGAGATAGAACCGCAAGAGGCCAGTCGGCACCCATTGCTGATAATGGCTCTTTCGCGTCATTCGCCATTGGAACGATGATTTCGTTCACTTCTTCAGTGCTTACGCCAAACGCTTGTTGGCGGTGTAGAAGGTGTTCTGGCTTAGGTTGGCTGAACTGGTTGCTCGCATCTGGCAGCTTCTTCAAGCTCAGTAGGTTTTCTTCTACCCATTTCTCGTAAGGCTGTGCCGTTGCGATGGTGTCTTTCACTTCTTCATCGGAGATGATGCGACCTTGCTCTAGGTCTGCAACGAAGATACGACCCGGTTGTAGACGACCACGGAACTCTACGTTCTCTGGTTCAATATCCACAACACCAGATTCAGATGCCATCACTAGGAAGTTATCTTTGGTCACTGTGTAGCGAGAAGGGCGCAAACCGTTACGGTCTAGTGTCGCACCAACTTGAACACCATCAGTAAAACATACTGAAGCAGGACCATCCCATGGTTCCATGATGTTCGCGTGGTACTGATAGAACGCGCGACGTTTAGGATCCATGTTTTTGTTTTCTTGCCATGCTTCCGGGATCATCATCATCAATGCGTGTGGCAGGCTGCGACCAGAAAGAACTAGGAGCTCAAGTGCCATATCGAAGTTAGATGAATCCGAGCTGCCTTCCTGACAGATTGGAAGAAGCATGTCGATTTCAGCCTGAGTAAACAGGTCTGATTCTAGGATTGCTTCACGGGCTTTCATCCAGTTCAAGTTACCGCGAACTGTATTGATTTCGCCGTTGTGGGCAATGTAACGGAAAGGCTGTGCAAGACGCCATTTCGGGAAGGTGTTGGTAGAGAAACGAGAGTGTACCAGTGCCAGTGCAGTCACCATGGTCGGGTTTTGCAGATCGAGGAAGTACTGAGGTACTTGCTCGGTCGTTAACTGACCTTTGTACACCAATGTCTTGTAAGACATGGAGTTAATGTAGAAGTCGTCACCAATGTTCGAAACGCTTTCTAGGCAAACACGTACTGTGTAGTTACGAAGCACGTACAGTTTGCGTTCTAGTTCTTCAGGTGTGATGCCAGGGCCACCAGAGATAAACACATGCTCAAACTGAGGCTCTGTGCTTAGTGGGTCTGCACCAATCATTGAGTTATCGGTTGGCAATACGCGGTAGCCGATAACTTCAAGATCTAGACGTTGTGCGTTACGTTCTAGAATGTCACGGCATTGCTCGCGTTTGTATTCGTCTTTCGGGAAAAGAACGACACCAACACCATACTTTTCAAACGAAGGCAGTTTAATGCCTAGCTTAACGGCTTCTTCTAATAGGAATTCATGAGGTTTTTGTAGCAAGATACCCGCACCATCACCGCTGCATGGGTCACAACCTTGACCACCACGGTGTTCCATGCGAGCCAGCATATCCAATGCTTGAGTCACTACTTCATGAGATTTACGGTTTTTAAGGTGAGCAACAAAACCGATACCACAAGCGTCATGCTCCAGTTCCGGAGTGTACAGACCCTGTGGATTTTGCTCTCTATCTACCATAGATACATCCTTCCAGTTCAATGTCGACGCAAAAGTACCGGGCAGCAAATACTACCTAGACTATTGATTACGTCTTGTCCTTTATATTTATTATCGCCACCGATCTAGGTTGACCGGTCTTGATTCCTTTCCGTATCTCGCAGGAAAAGTTTTGCGAGAAAAACAATCCTTGGTGGTATCCCTTTATTTATTATCACTATCTAGTGATTTATATAGGTAGGAGTGGGATAACACCGACAAATCCCGCAGTGTGCTTTGTAATAAAAGTCACAAAAATAACGGGGTTGTGTAAGTATCCTACAATTTTGTCACTTCAGAATGCAATGAAAAACTCGGCGTTGTGACCCAATTTTTTCGTTTAATTATGCATTTTTAGTTTAACATTTACGCAACATGAACGATTTTTGTCTTTAATTATGCAAGTTTATTGATTTTGACCCGCATGATGGGTGTTTGAATTGATTAATATTGTGTGTTTTTTCTTGCAGGGATGTAATTTATTTACACAGATCGTAGTGAGATTGATTACGATTTATTGTTGGTGAGAATTTATGCAGTTACATGAGTTGGTCAATACAATCGGCCAAGATCTTCAGCGTCGATACGGTGAAAAGGTTCATAAGTTAACATTGCACGGTGGATTTAGTTGCCCTAACCGCGATGGCACGATTGGGCGGGGAGGATGTACATTTTGCAATGTGGCTTCGTTTGCAGATGAAGAAGTCCAGATAAAAAGCATTCACGAACAGTTAAAAGATCGCGCAGGTGAAATTCACAGAGCGAAGAAATATCTCGCTTATTTTCAGGCCTACACCAGTACCTATGCCGAGGTACAAGTTCTCAAAAACATGTATGAGGAAGCACTAAAGGCTGCAGACATGGTTGGTCTTTGTGTGGGGACGCGTCCTGATTGCGTCCCTGATGCGGTATTGGATTTACTGTCGGGCTATGTACAGCAAGGTTATGAAATTTGGCTAGAACTAGGTCTTCAAACCGCCAACAATGACACCCTAAAACGTATCAATCGTGGTCATGACTTTGAGTGTTATGCCGAAATCACTAAGCGTGCTCGAACACTCGGAATCAAGGTTTGTACTCACTTAATTGTGGGTTTACCCAAAGAAACCCGCGCCGAAAATATTGAAACGCTGCAAAAAGTGTTGGCCGTGGGAACGGATGGCATCAAGTTACATGGCTTGCATATTGTCGAAGGTAGCACCATGGCGAAAGCTTGGCGTGCTGGAAAGCTAGAAGCCCCTGAATTAGAAGAATATGTTGCGATCGCCAGTGAAATGATTCGTATGACACCACCAGATGTGATTTATCATCGCGTTTCATCAGCAGCCAGGAGGCCCACGTTATTATCGCCTCTGTGGTGTGAAAACCGTTGGCTAGCGATGACGGAAATTGGTCGAGATCTCAGTGCTCATGGTGCTCAAGGGAGTCTTACGGGGAATACCTTTATCTATACTAAACCGGAATTAATAGCAGATCGCTCAATAAATAACTGATATATTTTAACCAGTGTTCTTTGAAGGTTTAAACGATGGATCAGTTACTCAATTGGCTTTGGGGTGGTCAAGGCGGTTATGGCTATGTCGTCTTGTTGTTAATCGCAGGCGTGTGCGCGTTAGCACTGATCTATTTGCACTTTCAGACGTCACTTAAGCAACTAGTAACGGATTCTCCCTATCCAGTCATAGTGGTGGACACTAGCCATGCTCAGCTCTTGCTATCTAACCAGGCTGCGATGCAGTTATTAGGCATTCGCTCTTTGGGAACGGGGTATTTGTATCCTGCTTTATTCGATATTCATGAGCTTGAGCAGTTTCTCGAGCGCTTCTCTAGTCGTCATTTTCGTCAGCAGGCTTTTGACTGGCGACTATCTGATAGTGAATCTATTAAAGTGGAGCTGTCAGGCAGAAAGAGTTTATTGCGCAATCATCGAGTTTGGATTCTTTATGCTCAGCCATATCAAGCCACTCACCAAGAGCAGCAACAAGAACTTGCCCAATTAATCATCGCACGTTCGGCATTAGACTCACTTTCAGAGCTAATTTGTACCCAAGACCGCCAAGGCAATCTGTTAACGACCAATCGAGCATTTGATCAATTCTGGCAAGGGCGAAGGGAAGAAGCTTGCGCATCCAAGGCCTTGGGTGAGATGACCAGAAAGAGCGAACGTAAATGGACAACGGATCCACAAGGTCGAAGTTGCTTATTGGAAGTCAATCAAAACTCTCTTGTTTCGCCGAGTGGTGAGCTTATCGGTACGCTGTCTATTAGTCATGACGTGACTGAATGGCACAAGATGCAACAGAATCTGCGAGATGAAATGGAGCGTCGCAAAGATACAGAGGTGGCGCTAGCGCAAAGAGATACTATCTTACAAACGATTCTGGATGCCAGTCCGGACTCTATTGGTATTTTCAATGAGAACATGGTCTATCAAGCGTGTAATCAGCCTTTTGTTAAGGCGTTAGGCATTTCAAAAATTTCTGATTTGATAGGTAAGCGCCTCCAAGACGTTATTCCTAAAGAGATGTACGCGCGCTTAGCAGACAGTGACTTAGAAGCATTACGCCAGTTAGAGCCAGTTCGATACATAGATAAAGTCGTGAGTAGTGATGGTAAAAGTACGTGGTTTGATGTGGTGAAATCGCCTTTTAAAGATAAAGCATCAGGAACGAATGGTGTGCTGATCATGGCGCGTGATATTTCTGAGCGTTATCTTGCAGAACAAAAGTTGGAAAAAGCCAACCTAGAGTTAGAAAAATTGAGCTTTATGGATAGCTTAACTCAAGTATCGAACCGACGCCGTTTCGACGAACAACTGCAGGTATTGTGGTACCACCATGCTAGAGGAAAAGCTGCCGCTCACCATCATGTTATGTGACATCGACTTTTTCAAAGATTACAACGACTGCTACGGTCACCAACAAGGTGATGAAGCGTTAGTCAGTGTCGCTACCGTGTTTACACAAGTCATCAATCGTTCTTCGGATTGTGTTGCGCGTTATGGTGGCGAGGAGTTTGGTTTTATATTGCCGAATACCACCACGGAAGGTGCGCGCAACGGCGCAGCGTATTCATGAGAAAATTCTACAGCTTGATATGGAACACGACAGTTCAGAAGCATCTGAACGCCTTACCGTCAGTATCGGTCTGGTCTCTTACATTCCTCAGCATGGTGATGAACCCGAAATGGGCATCGCTATGGCTGACAGTGCGTTATATCAAGCTAAAGCTGATGGACGTAATCGCACCTGTATTCACCCCAGTTCTTGCTAACGCTTTGTGACCGCTTGCTCTAAGTTGATAGCTGATTGTTTAAATCACCGTATTAAACACGTTAAACTTACAGAAGCCTGTGCGCTCGTTGGTTTATCTTTCTATCTCGTGTCACAAGCGCAGATCGCACCGTGTGTTTTTCACTAATCAAACAGACCTAAATTGCGTTAGGTCGAGTGCATTTACCTGTTTTTCATCATCGAATGGCGCTATCTAGCCACCACCATGGAGTAGTTAATGAAACCCATGAAAAATCTCGCCCAGTATTATGTCGACTTGCTAGTCAAACTGGGGATTGTTCGCTTCTCTATTTTGCTAGCCCTTGCGCTGGTGGCATTAGCTGTTGTGGTGCAGGTAGGGATTACTTTAGCTCTTAAAGGGCGAGTAGATGATATCGACATTGTCCGTTCGGTGTTTTTTGGTCTATTGATCACCCCTTGGGCGGTTTACTTCCTCTCTGTGGTTGTCGATCAACTAGAAGAGTCTCGCCAGCGTTTAACTAAGCTGGTGTCCAAACTGAAGGACATGCGTTCGCGAGATCAAGAGCTGAATTACCAACTTCAACAAAACATTGAAAAGCTTAACCAAGAAATTGAAGAGCGTATTAAAGCGGAAGAAGCACGTGAAGAGGCGATGCAAGACCTCGAAAATGAGGTGTTCCAACGCGAACGTACTCAATTAGAGTTGGCAGAACGTACCGCATTACTGCGTTCATTTATTGATGCCTCACCAGACTTAATTTACTACCGCAATGCGGATGGTGTTTTCTCTGGCTGTAACCGCGCGATGGAAGAGCTAACGGGCAAGAAAGAGCACCAGTTAGTCGGATTAAGCCCTTGGGATGTGTATAGCAAAGAAATCGCCGAGCATATCGTTGATACTGACCAAAAGGTTTTTGCCGATAATCAAGCGATTACTTACGAGCAATGGCTCGAATACCCAGATGGTCGCAAGCATTACTTTGAGCTTCGTAAAGTGCCATTTTACAGCAAAGATGGCCGCCACCTTGGTCTCGTTGGGTTCGGTCGTGATATCACTGAACGTAAGCGCCATGAAGAGTCGTTAGAGAAAGCAAGCCGCGACAAAACTACCTTCATCTCAACCATCAGTCATGAGCTGCGAACGCCGCTGAATGGCATTGTAGGCTTAAGTCGTATGCTTCTAGATAGTCCGTTGACAGAAGAGCAGCGTAAACACATGCAGACCATCAATGTGAGTGCGATTACGCTAGGTAACATCTTCAACGATATTATCGATATGGATAAATTTGATCGCCGTAAGTTAGAACTATTACCTGCGCCACTTAACTTCGAAGACTTCGTCGCAGAGATTGAGAGTATCTCAGCTCTGATGGCGGAACAAAAAGGGTTACGCTTTGATTTAGAACGTTTAAGCGACTTGCCAAAAGCAATTGAAGTGGATGCAACCCGTCTACGTCAGGTGATTTGGAACCTAGTCAGCAACGCAATGAAGTTCACCAAAGAAGGTGGCGTTGTGATGACAGTGAGTGCGGATGTCGAAGACGATTTTGCGACCATTATTATGGAAGTGGAAGACACAGGTATTGGTATTCCAGACGAAGAGCTAGATAAGATCTTTGCGATGTACTACCAAGTGAAATCAGGCAAGGACAACCTGCATGCGGTCGGTACAGGTATTGGTTTGGCGGTATCTAAGCAACTGATCAATATGATGGATGGTGACATTACGGTTACCAGTGAGGAAGGCTTTGGTAGCACTTTTACTGTATCGATCCACGTTCCGATTGTTGAACTAGCTGAGCCAGTCATTGATGCGAAACGCGACAATGTGCGCCTCAACATATTTATGGTCGAAGACATCGAGCTTAACGTAACTGTGGCTAAATCGTTACTTGAGAGCCTAGGGCACTCTGTCACCGTGGCAATGACGGGCCAAGAAGCGTTAGTGAACTTTGTGCCAGAAAAATACGACTTAGCGTTGTTGGATATCCAACTGCCTGATATGACGGGCTTTGATGTCGCCAATTATTACCGCAAGCATTATAACAATCTTCCTCCATTGGTCGCCTTAACTGCTAATGTAATGAAAGATCGTCGTGAATACTTAGATAACGGCATGGATGATGCGATCAGTAAGCCGCTGGCAGTGAATGCTATTCAGTCAGTGATTGATAAATTCTTCGCTCACCAGTTAGAACAACCTAAGGAAGTGGTGAGCGGTCCCGAAACAGTGGAAGAGCCAGTGCCTTCTCCTGTGATTGAGACACATTTGCTCGATATGGATATGTTAGAGTCTTACGTCGACATTGTTGGTGCAAAACCTGTCTACGACAGCATAAAAATGTTTGAAGATATGATGCCAGACTATATCGATGTCTTAGATTCGAACATGACAGCGAAAGATCAAGATGGGATTGTTTCTGAAGCGCATAAAATCAAAGGTGCTGCAGGTTCAATTGGCCTGAAACGTATCCAAAGTGTGGCGCAAAAAGCACAATCGCCCGATATGCCTGCATGGTGGGAAAACATTTCAGACTGGGTTGAAGAGATCAAAAATGAATACCAAAACGATATTCAAGTCCTCAAAAGTTGGTTGGAACAAAGGAAATAACATGAAAAGAATCGCACCATTGGCGTTAGTCATGGCATTGATGGCAGGCTGTAGTTCCGTTCCAAATGTGAATTGGCAACAAAACAGTCAGATTACGATTAATGAGGTTAATGTTGAGCTCAAAAGTAATTTATGGGTTAACCTCATGCCGAATATTGGGGACGTGGAAGAGCAAAGTATTCAAGGTGCACTTTACCTCGAAGGAGATCAGTTACTTCCTGCAAATCTAACGGCAGAAGCTCTTATTATTAAACAGGGGCAAAAAGAGTGGTTGGTGGACAGTGCGTCTTTAGATACTCGAACGCACAGTGAAAGCCGATGGGAGGTGGCGTTCGCGTCTCACATTGATGTGAACACAGAAAAATCGGTTGATATCGCAGTGCTTCTAGACGATGCGGGTAAACAGCGTTGGTTAGTCGAAAAGTACGTGAAGATTAACAAGGTTTATTAACCGCAATGATGTTGCATTAGTCGTTAGACCTAAAACAAAAAGGGCTTGCTCAATGAGCAAGCCCTTCGGATATTAGCGGTTAAATCTAGTCTTCTAGATCGCCACAGAAGCGGTAACCTTCGCCGTGGATAGTGGCGATGATTTCTGGCGTACCTGAAACAGACTCAAAGTGCTTACGGATACGACGAATCGTTACGTCTACAGTACGGTCGTGTGGCTTAAGTTCACGACCAGTCATCTTCTTAAGAAGATCTGCACGAGTTTGAATCTTACCCGGGTTCTCACAGAAGTGCAGTAGTGCGCGGAACTCAGAGCGAGGTAGCTTGTAGCTATCACCAGCAGGGCTTACTAGAGAGCGGCTGTTGATGTCTAGTACCCAACCGTTGAATTCATACTTTTCTACCGAGCGCTTCTCTTCTTGCACCGCGTTAGAGCTCATTGAGCGACTAAGTAGGTTACGTGCACGAATAGTTAGTTCACGTGGGTTGAATGGTTTAGTGATGTAGTCATCTGCACCAATCTCAAGACCTAGGATCTTGTCTACTTCATTGTCACGGCCTGTCAGGAACATTAAAGCAATGTTCGCTTGCTCGCGTAATTCACGCGCTAGTAGAAGGCCATTCTTGCCTGGAAGATTAATGTCCATAATAACCAAGTTGACTGAGTTATCAGACAACACTTGGTGCATCTCTTCACCGTCACTGGCTTCAAAAACAGCGTATCCCTCTGCTTCAAAAATACTCTTAAGAGTGTTACGAGTTACTTGCTCATCTTCAACGATAAGAATCTGCGGGGTTTGCATTGGCGGTACCTAAATTTGTGACAAAATTGTGCTAATAGAATAAATTCTAGGCAAAAATATAACATACAGGTAATGTGATTTTGATAATAAATCAAGTTGATCAAAAAAACACTTCTTTCAGTTATCCGCCCTCCATGGAATTTTGCCAACTCACCAGTATCCAATGGCGACGTTTATTCTAAAGGGCTTGTTTACCTTTCATTTCCTGCTTTCAGTGGGGCCTGAAACGTAAACACCCTAAGATATTGAGCGGATTTTATATTGTTAACAGCATGCTAACAATGCTCAAATGTTAATTCCATTCAGTTTGTTGATTTATATCAATTGATGAAATGTAACTGTTATTAATCGTTTAAGACTTATGATAGAAAAAAGTAATACGAACATAGACGCATCGTTATGGAATGCTTATTCAGAATCTTTTTTCAGATTCGAAGCCGAGTGGCGTGTTTCAAACTATGCTGTGATAACCGCTTGGAACCCATACAGTAACTTGAGGTCCAAAGAAGAGAACAGCATAAACAATCACGCGTTAGAAAAACAGCTACAGCACGTTAATTACGCGCCTGTCACGGTAGGTGATAGCGCTTTTACATGGTATGAGGAAAGCTTTGCCGTCGAGTTGTCGCCAGAGGTAGCCGTTGAATTGGCGAATGACTTTCAACAAAACGCGATTTATTACGTCATTAATGACCAACTTTATCTTATTGCGTGCTCGCAGCCGAAAGTTTTTCATACGTTAGGCTCCATTAAGCCTCGACTCGTATAGAAGGTATAGAAAAGGATACTGCTCACTGAAGCATCGCTTGGGTGAGAAAATTCACGGAGGAAATATGAGAGACATTACACCCGATATTTGTGACCAATTTGAAGACCAAGTGAGCTTGCTTACTTTACCATTGCAGAACTTTGGTCAACGTAGCGCTTTTTACGGTGAAATCGTTACGGTGCGCTGCTATCACGATAACTCGAAAGTGCGTGAAGTACTGGGCGAAGATGGAACGGGTAAAGTATTGATTGTTGACGGACATGGATCGTGTCAGAGAGCATTACTCGGCGATCAATTAGCGATACTCGGAATAGAAAATGGGTGGGAAGGCATCATTGTCTATGGTGCAATACGCGATGTAGCACAAATATCTCAAATGGACATTGGCGTTCAAGCTCTTGGCACCAACCCGTTTAAAACAGAGAAACGCGGGATAGGAGAGGTAAACGTAACCTTAACGATGCAAAACCAAATCGTTCAACCTAAGCACTACGTTTACGCGGACTGGAACGGTGTATTGATTTCTAAGCAAAAGCTGGACTTCTAAAAACGAAAGCCTAAACCAACCTCAAAGCCTTGTTGCCAATCTTGGTAATCAAGAGTCGCGTGAAGATCCAGTTTATCGGTAATTTTTACGCGACTTGATACTTCAGCCGCGAGGCTGCTGTCGTCTTGGCGAATACCTTCCGCTGTTTCGTTCTTGTAAGAGCGAACTGTACTTTTCAGCGTGACACGATCATTAAAGTGATAGCTGATCCCACTCAAAAAACCACTTTGATTTTGGGTAGGAGAGTTATTGACTCGCGCACCGACATAAACGTCTACCGAATCAAAAAGTTCGTAAGCGTAACCCGTATCGATATTCCAAACATCAAAACTGTCAGACTGATAACTGTCGCTGGAAATGAATAGTTTATGAGGAGAAGGGGATGTTTTACCTGGAAGCGGCGGAAGCTCGTTTGCTAGACAAACACCAGGCACAAAAAACAGCAACAGAAAAAGCCATCTTTTCATGTTCACCACTCCTTGTGTCAACTTTTTTATTAGTATGCGCCCAAAGCTTCTCACTATTAAAGCATAGAATATGAAAGCTAGCTCACCTATTTTCTAAATAATTCGATCCTATGAACATAAGTCACAGTTAAGTTGTTGTTATGTGTCACAACCCTCTCGAATTATTTGATCGTACGTTTTATGGCAAAGATCAGACTAGTTATTAGATAAAAAACCGAACTGGTGATGATGGTTAAGTCCTTTACAAAAACTAACTGTAGATTTTCAAATGATCAATAATGTGTAATTAACTATAAATATCAATGACATTGCTTAGCAGAAATCTCTGAAAGATGGAAAAACAAACAATTTTTTGTTGACTATGTATCAGAAACTCGGTAAACGTAGAGTTAAGCAAACACAATTAACGTTGAATATTTATTTATGCCATCTAACAGCCTAGTAGTAATGACCACGACCATTATTATTACCGACACGACACATGTTGGGGCAGGCTGCTGAGCGAAAGAAATTCACAAAAAAGGCCTGTATCCAACAAGATACAGGCCTTTTTTTATGCTTTTTTATCCAGAATTTAGACAAATTTAAGAAGATATACCGGAGGAAGGGATGCGAGTATTGAAGTTTGGCGGATCATCACTAGCTGATGCAGATCGCTTTTTGAGAGCGGCAGACATTATTGCCAATAACGCTCAACAAGAAGAAGTGGCGGTTGTTCTTTCCGCTCCTGGTAAAACAACAAACAAATTGGTTTCGGTCATTGAAGGCGCATTGCGCAATGGTGAAGCAGAACTACAAATCAAAGAATTGGAGGAGTCGTTTAAAACGCTCTTCACTCAAGTCCAAGCAGTACTACCCAATATCGATGGTTCAGCTTTCGATAACCAAGTGAAAACTTCTCTCTCTCAATTACGCCAATTCGTTCATGGCATCAATCTTCTTGGCATGTGCCCAAACAATGTTAATGCACGTATTATTAGCAAAGGCGAACGCGTTTCGATTCAATTGATGAAAGCAGTGTTAGAAGCCAAAGGCCAGCCTGCACATCTTATCGACCCAGTTGAATACCTATACGCAAAAGGTGATCACCTTGAAGCCATGGTTGATGTAGACGTTTCAACGCAAAACTTCCGCCAAAACCCTCTTCCTCTGGGCCATGTGAACATCATGCCAGGCTTTACCGCAGGTAACGAGAAAGGTGAATTGGTAACACTTGGTCGCAATGGCTCTGATTATTCAGCGGCGGTTCTTGCAGCGTGTCTGCGCGCAGATTGTTGTGAGATCTGGACAGACGTAGATGGTGTATACAACTGTGACCCTCGTTTAGTAGAAGATGCTCGCCTGCTTAAATCTCTTAGCTACCAAGAAGCAATGGAGCTTTCTTACTTCGGTGCTTCCGTTTTGCATCCGAAAACCATTGCTCCTATCGCGCAGTTCCACATCCCATGTCTGATCAAAAACAGCTTTAACCCACAAGGTGCAGGTACCCTGATTGGGCAAGACACTGGTGAAGACAATCTGGCGATCAAAGGTATCACGACGCTAAACGACCTAACCATGGTTAACGTCTCCGGCCCAGGTATGAAGGGTATGGTTGGCATGGCAAGCCGCGTATTTGGCGCAATGTCTTCCGCTGGTGTGTCTATTGTTCTTATTACTCAGTCTTCTTCTGAGTACAGCATTAGCTTCTGTATTGAGGCAGAAGATAAAGCAAAAGCGCAACAAGTACTGGCCGATGCGTTTGAGTTGGAACTGAAAGATAGCTTATTAGAGCCGGTCGAGTTTATTGATAATGTTTCAATCATAACGTTGGTTGGTGACGGCATGCGTACATCGCGCGGTGTTGCATCTCGCTTCTTCTCATCTCTTGCTGAAGTGAACGTAAACATTGTAGCCATCGCACAGGGCTCATCTGAGCGTGCTATCTCAGCCGTGATTCCTGAAGATAAAATCTCTGAAGCAATCAAAGCGTGTCACGAAAACCTCTTCAACTCTAAGCACTTCTTAGACGTATTCGTGGTTGGTATTGGTGGCGTTGGTGGTGAGCTGGTGGATCAGATCGAGCGTCAACAGGCGAAGCTTGCGGAAAAAGGCATCGTTATTCGCGTGTGTGGCTTGGCAAACAGCAAAGGTCTTTTACTTGATAGTGAAGGTCTGCCACTCGAGCATTGGCGTGATCGTATGTCGGCAGCGACAGAAGAGTTCAGCCTAGCGCGTTTGATTTCTTTGGTTCAACGTAACCACATCATCAACCCAGTATTGGTTGACTGTACATCAAGTGAAGATATCGCGAACCAATACGCTGATTTCTTAGCTGCTGGTTTCCATGTCGTTACACCAAATAAAAAAGCAAACACAGCAAGCATGGCTTACTACCATCAGCTTCGCGATGTTGCGCGCAGCTCTCGTCGCAAGCTGATGTACGAAACAACTGTGGGGGCGGGTCTACCGGTAATCGAAAACCTGCAAAACCTAATCTCAGCGGGTGATGAGCTAGAGCGCTTTAGCGGTATTCTTTCTGGCTCTCTGTCATACATCTTCGGTAAGTTAGATGAAGGTATGAGCCTAAGTGAAGCTACTAATATCGCAAAAGAAAATGGTTTTACTGAACCGGATCCTCGTGATGATCTTTCTGGTATGGATGTCGCGCGTAAGCTTCTGATCCTAGCTCGTGAAGCAGGCATGTCTCTAGAACTAGAAGACGTTGTGGTTGATCAAGCACTGCCACCAGGTTTTGATGATTCTGGTAGCGTTGATGAATTTATGGCGCGTTTACCTGAAGCAGACGCTTACTTTAAAGAATTATCTGCAAAGGCAGCGGAAGAAGGCAAAGTACTGCGCTACGTTGGTGAGATTAATGAGGGCAAGTGCACAGTAAGCATCGCAGCGGTGGATGAAAACGATCCAATGTATAAAATCAAGGACGGTGAAAACGCACTGGCATTTTACAGCCGTTACTATCAGCCAATCCCACTAGTGTTACGTGGCTATGGTGCAGGCACCGAAGTAACGGCTGCGGGTGTATTTTCTGACGTGATGCGTACTTTAGGTTGGAAACTAGGGGTATAACAATAATGAGTTCAAGTGATATGGATGTAGTGGTTTATGCCCCAGCATCAATTGGTAATGTAAGCGTTGGCTTTGATGTGCTGGGGGCGGCCGTGTCTCCAGTGGATGGCACACTATTGGGTGACCGTGTATTGGTGAAATCTGGGGCTGATCCGTTCAGCCTTAAAACGGCGGGTGATTTTGTTGAGAAATTGCCAACTGAACCAAAAGACAACATCGTCTACGACTGTTGGCTCGTGTTTGCTCGTGAGTTAGACAAAAAAGGCGTTGAGCTAAAACCACTTGAGATGACGCTAGAAAAGAACATGCCAATTGGCTCTGGTTTAGGCTCAAGTGCATGTTCTATCGTCGCTGCATTAGATGCATTGAACCGATTCCATGGACAGCCACTTAACGAGACAGAATTATTGGCGCTGATGGGAGAGATGGAAGGCAAGATCTCTGGTGGTATTCACTACGACAACGTTGCGCCATGTTACCTTGGTGGTGTGCAACTGATGCTTGAAGAGTTGGGTATCATCAGTCAAGAAGTGCCTTGCTTTGATGATTGGTACTGGGTGATGGCGTATCCGGGTATCAAGGTATCAACGGCGGAAGCGCGTGAGATCCTACCATCTCAATACCGCCGACAAGATATCATTGCTCATGGTCGCCACCTTGCGGGCTTTATTCATGCGTGTCATTCTGGTCAGCCAGAACTTGCTGCAAAAATGATCAAAGACGTGATCGCAGAACCGTATCGTGAGAAACTGCTTCCAGGTTTTGCGAATGCACGTCAATACGCAGCGTCTGCGGGTGCATTGGCAACCGGTATTTCTGGCAGTGGTCCGACACTGTTCAGTATTTGCAAAGAGAAAGATGTCGCTGAGCGAGTTGCTCGCTGGTTAGAACAAAACTACGTACAAAACGAAGAAGGATTCGTCCACGTTTGTCGTCTAGATAAGCAGGGTTCGAAAGTAACAGGAAGTGAGCTATGAAGCTTTACAATATAAAAGAAAATGATGAACAAGTTTCCTTTGGCCAAGCCGTTCGCCAAGGGTTAGGCCGTAACCAAGGTCTATTTTTCCCATCGGAATTACCAAAATTTGAAGATATCGATGCGCTGCTTGCAGAAGACTTTGTCTCTCGTAGCACTAAGATTCTATCGGCGTTAATTGGAGATGAACTTACAGAGGAGCAAGTGAATGCTCTTGTTGATGCTGCATTCCAATTCCCTGCGCCTATCAACCAAGTAAAAGATGGTGTTTACGCACTGGAGCTGTTCCATGGCCCAACGCTTGCGTTTAAAGACTTTGGTGGTCGCTTTATGGCGCAATCTCTTGCAGCCGTTTCGGACGGTGGCAAGATCACCATTCTGACAGCAACTTCTGGCGATACTGGCGCAGCCGTTGCGCATGCTTTCTACGGTATGGAAGACATCAACGTTGTGATTCTTTACCCGAAAGGTAAGATCAGCCCACTGCAAGAGAAGCTATTCTGTACGCTTGGTAAGAACATCCATACTGTCGCGATCGATGGAGACTTCGATGCGTGTCAGGCACTGGTCAAGCAAGCTTTTGATGATTCTGCACTGCGTGAAGAGATCGGTCTGAACTCTGCAAACTCAATCAACATCAGCCGTTTGATGGCGCAAATCTGTTACTACTTTGAAGCCGCTGCGCAAATGAGCAAGCAAGAGCGTGAAAACCTAGTGGTATCAGTACCAAGTGGTAACTTTGGTAACCTAACTGCTGGTCTACTGGCAAAAGCGCTGGGCTTGCCTATCAAACGCTTTATCGCTGCAACGAATGCCAATGACACTGTTCCTCGCTACCTAGAAACAGGTAAGTGGGAGCCAAAACCAACAGTCGCAACAACATCGAACGCGATGGACGTGAGCCAACCAAACAACTGGCCTCGTATTGAAGAGCTGTGCCGCGTGAAAGAGTGGGGCTTGGAGACGTTAGGTAAAGGCGCAGTATCTGATGAGCAAAGCGCACAGTCAGTGAAAGATTTACATGCTCTAGGCTACCTATGCGAACCGCATGGTGCGATTGCTTACCGAGTGCTTGAAGAACAATTGCAAGACGGTGAAACCGGTCTGTTCCTATGTACTGCTCACCCTGCGAAGTTCAAAGAAGTCGTGGATGATATTCTAGAATCCGATATCGAGCTTCCTGCGCCACTAGCGAAGCACGCTGCGATGGAGCTGCTATCGGAAGAGCTCGACGCAGACTTTGACGCATTGAAACAAGTACTGCGCCGCGTGCAGTAAGCTTCAAAGTATAGTAAGTATCAAAAACAGAAATAACGAGAGGTGAATGAGTAATCATTCACCTTTTTTATTGTCGGTAAGTTTTGACTCTCTTTATGATTGAGAAACGAACTTAACTAAATGAGATGGAAAGAGAAGCATGCATTTTTTGATTTTTCTTGGCTCAGTGAGAGACAGCACGCCACCACGACCAGCCCGTTTAGGAATGCGAGTCAGTAAAGCGTGTGAAAAACTCATCGCGAGTCAACATTCGCAACATACGGTCGAAATCATCGACCCTTTGAATTACGACTTTGGTGATGTGTTTAAGCCCGAGTTTGCTTATCACCGCTCTAAAGTTCCGCAGCACCTAAGTGAGCTGGCAGACAAAATCAAACATGCGGATGGGTATGTGATGGTTAGCCCGGAATATAACCATTCGATGAGTCCTGCTCTGGCGAACACGCTTAACCATTTCGGCAGTTCGCTGTTTTCTTACAAGCCGAGTGCTATCGTGACCTATTCTGCCGGACAATGGGGTGGTGTTAGAGCTGCCGTTTCTATGCGTACCTTCTTATCTGAACTTGGATGTCTACCTGTCTCTGCGATGATCCACATTCCGAAAGCGCAAGAAGTGTTTGATGAACAGGGCGTTGCTGAGGATGAGTCGGAGCAGACGCAGTGGGACAACTATATGAATCGCACTATGCATCAATTGATTTGGTGGGCAGAAGGGGCGTCACTGCAAAGAGATAGGCGTGATCCAACCTCTTTAGCGCAAGCGTTTCAGAAAGATCCTTCGCAAAGAAATGCACCTTAGAGGCGAGTTGCTTTCCATTATAGAAAGGGTTTAGAAGGATTCTGAAACAAAAAAAGCTTGGTCATTGCTGACCAAGCTTTTTAAATTCTAGCGAGCTAGTTTACTGAGAGATTATAGAGTCTCAGTAAAAGTACGAGCGATTACATCACGTTGTTGCTCTGGAGTTAGCGAGTTAAAACGTACTGCGTAACCAGAAACACGAATAGTTAGTTGTGGGTATTTCTCTGGGTGTGCAACTGCATCTTCTAGTGTTTCGCGTTTAAGCACGTTCACGTTTAGGTGTTGGCCGCCTTCGATACGAGGAGCAGTTTCGATTGCAACTTCACGGCTTTCGTATTCACCTAGGTCGCTGATTGCGATAACTTGGTCTGCTTCGTAGCCAGCAGTTGCAGCAACACAACGAGCTTCATTTTTTTCGCTATCTAATAGCCAGATAGAGTTTAGTAGGTCGTCGTTTGCCGCTTTTGTAATTTGGATACCTTGGATCATCACTATCTCCTAGACCACTTACGTGGTGATTATTGGTGTTAATTTTCGAATTTTCGTTGAGCTGAGTATTATATAGCTAATATCCACTATTTTAATATTGATTTAAGTCAAAAAACAACCAAAAACATTATTTTTATTAAGGTAATTTTATTGAGTTAAATCAATAAAACCTTTGAAAACAAACTAATTACAATTTATTTGATAATATAAAAAATATTTAATAACTAGTTTTGTTGTAAATTTACTACAAATTGAGATTAAAGTTTAAACTGGTTAACGCAACTATCTGTATTTAGGTAGCAATACTGAAAGTCTAAAGTGATTAAATGACAAACATGAAAAACAAGCTTGGGAATAAACTCATTGGTGCACATGTCTCTGCTGCTGGTGGGGTCGATCAAGCTCCGTTGAGAGCTCGTGAAATTGGCGCGAATGCATTCGCACTATTTACAAAAAACCAACGCCAGTGGGTGGCGAAGCCTTTAGAAGCAAAAACCATCAGTGCGTTTAAAGCGAACTGTAAAATGCTGGGTTTCGGAGCAGAACATATTCTTCCCCATGATTCTTATCTGATTAACTTGGGTGCGCCGGAAGAAGAAAAGCTGAATAAATCCCGCGCGGCATTTATTGATGAAATGGAGCGTTGTAATCAGTTAGGGCTGACTTTGCTTAACTTCCACCCGGGTAGTCACCTAAAGAAAGTCTCTGAACAGGAGTGCCTCGCAACGATCGCCGAGTCGATCAATCTTGCGCATAAAGCGGTGCCGAATGTGATCGCTGTTATCGAGAATACGGCAGGTCAAGGCACTAACTTAGGCTGGAAGTTTGAGCACCTTGCTGAAATCATCGAGCAAGTGGAAGATAAAGATCGTGTCGGCGTTTGTATTGATACCTGCCATACCTTTACGGCTGGTTATGACTTACGTACAAAAGAAGATTGCGAGCGCACCTTTGCAGAGTTCGACCGTATCGTAGGTATGCACTATTTAAGAGCAATGCATCTAAATGATTCAAAAGTAGAGTTTGCCAGCAAAGTAGATCGCCACCATTCGCTAGGTAAAGGAGAGATCGGGTGGGATTGCTTTGAGTACATCGCGAAAGACCCTCGTTTTGATGGTATCCCTCTGATTTTGGAAACAATTGATCCAGATATTTGGCAGCAAGAGATCAACACATTGCGTCAATTCCATTTAGCGGCCATTGCCAGTTAATGGCGTAACCACAAAGTTGGCACCTTTCTTTCTTAGTCATTGAACATCAATCTCTGAATTAGCAAAGAAGGATGCCAACATGTCTCGACCACTCTCTTTTACTCCTTATGCTTTCACTCGTCGCGTGCTTCGCTTACCGATGCCTAATCGTCACATTACCGGACAGGGGCATTTTCGAACGCCACAGAAGCATTAGTCTTTTATTACTTGTCTCAAGTTCGTGGTAAGTTTTTGTTTGTTTGAGTTTCGCTCGTTAGAATAGAAGCAAAATTTAGGACAGGAACTTTCCATGAATCAGTCACCCACTTGGCACGATGTGATCGGCGAAGAGAAAAAGCAGAGCTACTTTGTAGACACCTTGAATTTTGTTGAAGCCGAACGCGCCGCAGGCAAAGCTATTTTTCCTCCCGCAAAAGATGTCTTTAACGCGTTTCGTTTTACCGAGTTCAAAGACGTTAAGGTCGTGATTCTAGGACAAGACCCATACCACGGCCCAAATCAGGCGCATGGCCTGTGTTTCTCTGTACTTCCTGGCATTAAAACGCCACCGTCACTGGTTAATATGTATAAAGAGCTGGCGCAAGATATTGAAGGTTTCCAAATCCCTCAGCATGGTTTTTTGCAAAGCTGGGCTGAACAAGGCGTATTGTTACTCAATACGGTATTAACGGTGGAGCAAGGTAAAGCGCATTCACATTCAAAGACAGGTTGGGAAACGTTTACTGATCGAGTGATTGAAGCCATTAATCAGCATCAAGAAGGTGTAGTGTTCTTGCTGTGGGGGTCACACGCGCAGAAGAAAGGTCGTTTTATCGATCGCAATAAGCACCATGTGTTAGCTGCCCCACACCCATCGCCACTTTCTGCACATCGAGGCTTTTTCGGTTGTAAGCATTTCTCTCAAGCAAACCAGTTGCTTACATCACAAGAAAAAGCACCAATTAACTGGCATTTGCCATTAACGGTATAAATGAAGAGACAGCGATCATGGATGGTATGATCGCTGTTTTTTTGAGCACGCTCGAGGCTGATAGTAAATTTCTCATGTACACTTACTAAAAGTAGGTGTTAAGGAGAGACGCTATGATGATCGAAAGAATTCGACGCGAACATGGTTATATGGTTCGTCTGTTGGCGATACTGCGCCATAAGCTTAATGAGATAAAAAAAGAACGTGTAATCAACTATGCGTTAGTAAGCGAGATTGTTGATTACCTCTCTAATCATTCGGAGAAAGTACACCACCCGAAAGAAGATATCCTCTATCACCACTTTCTTGAACACTATGGTAAGCAACAAACCATGGAAAATTTAGAGAAAGAACATCTAGAGTTAGCGAGTAAAACCAGAGAGTTTTCATCCGTGATAGAGATGATCCTTCAGGATGCCGTTGTGCCACAAGACATGTTTGTCGCTCACCTAGAAGATTTCATAGAATCGCAAAGGCACCACTTGGAGCTAGAAGAGCGAAAAATTTTGCCTCTCATTGAAGAGTTATTTACCACAGAAGATTGGCAGCATGTCGAGAGCTTATGGAGCGTCAGTGAGGATGATCCTGTGTTTGGTGACACGATTGCTGATCGTTATAAGCAGTTGGCCGAACGTGTTCGTCAAAGTGATACTGAATATGTTTAAGACTGAATGATGAAACCTGAGCGAGCGAAAGCCGTCTCTCGGGTTTGTGAGATACATTTCTTATTTATTGGGAATCAACCGAAAATTTAGTGTGCATATTTCTCGGCAAAAAGTACGGAAGATTCTCATTGAGTAATAATGGTATTCATACTTAAACCTTGGTACATAAACTCACGGTGTTTACGGTCACTGTAAACAAAAAACAAAAGGCACCTGTAAGGTGCCTTTTGTTTGAATTAGAGTTTAATGTCTTCCAAGTTATAATCGGTACAGACATCAAGTTCGCGCAGCTCTTTAAGCAAATTGCGTCTGTCGTTCATCTCTTCTATTTCACGCCACTTTCGCTTTACTGGTTTGGCACGAGATTTGGTTGTTGAGGTAGTATCCAGATTAAAAATGTCATCTAGTTGAAAGCCTTCCATAAGCCACCTTTACCTTTCTTAAGCTAAACTGTTGTAACCAGTCCTTGTGGAGTTTTTTTAGTACCACAATAGCCGTGAGAATAACCATGATATATTTCGCATTTGTGTCGGTAGCATGACATTTTCGTGCAAAAATATTCTCAAAATCACACTTTTTATTGCAACGATGTGGATAAAAAATGCACAAACGATCTCAAGAAAACGATTAAATAGAGAGATTTTCTATGTTAATTCGATTTGATGAATGGGTGCACTGCGCAAAGGTTAAAGTTGCATAAAATCAGTTTGATGAAATAGTGTTCAATTAGATGGTAAGTCACTAGCGTAAATTTATGTAACACCTTGTGAATACTAGCTTGTTCTTGTTTATACGGTTTACCATTCCATTTAATGAAGAATAATTATTTATGTTGGTGTTTGGTAATTGAAATGTTGCGCAGTTTGAGTGTTAAGTCTTCTATTTATGTTATTTTTTGGTGACTTTATAGTGAAAAATAACAATGTTATTCTTATTGTTGCATATTGATTTTTGCGCTCCTAGGTTGCATTATCCGCCCGTCAAAAAATACGCTGGTACGTAAAATGGATGCATGAAGCGACGTTTACGATTCTAGATTGCCCATAAACATTACTTAAAAAGCTAAGCACACTTTGACACTTAGCAGGCAATTTGGTGGATGGCTAGGACGCATAGACTGGCGCAACTCACTTTGAGGTACACATGACAGACTTAATCAATTTGATGAACGATCTCCTCTGGGGCTCGATTCTGGTTTATCTTCTTGTTGGTGTTGGTATTTACTTCACCGTTCGATTAGGGTTCATTCAGTTCCGCCATTTCGGCCACATGTTCTCTGTTCTTAAGAACAGCCGTAAAGCAGACAAAGCTGGTATTTCCTCTTTCCAAGCGCTTTGTACTAGTCTTGCTGCACGTGTTGGTACAGGTAACATGGCGGGCGTTGCAGTTGCATTGACTGCGGGTGGTCCTGGTGCGATCTTCTGGATGTGGCTGATTGCAATGCTTGGTATGGCAACATCGTTTGCTGAGAGCACACTGGCGCAGCTATACAAAACCAAAGATGATGATGGCAACTACCGTGGTGGCCCTGCCTACTACATGGAAAAAGGCCTGGGCATGCGTTGGATGGGCGTGTTGTTCTCAGTTTTCCTAATCATCGCTTTTGGTTTGGTATTCAACGCAGTACAAGCTAACTCAATTGCCAATGCAATGAGCAACGCATTTGGTTGGAATAACCTGTATGTCGGTATTGCCGTTGTTTTACTGTCTGCAATTGTTATTTTCGGTGGCATCAAGCGTATCGCAAGAGTTGCTGAGATGATCGTTCCGATCATGGCACTACTTTATCTAGCCCTAGCGTTGTTCATCATGTTCTCTAACCTAGAGAAATTACCTGATGTATTGATGCTTATCTTTAAGAGTGCATTTGGTCTGCAAGAAGCAGCAGCAGGTGGTCTTGGCTACGCAATTGCACAGGCAATGATTAACGGTATCAAGCGCGGTCTATTCTCGAATGAAGCAGGTATGGGTTCTGCACCTAACGCGGCAGCTTCAGCAACACCTTACCCACCACACCCAGCGTCTCAAGGTTACGTACAGATGCTAGGCGTGTTCATGGACACGATCGTTATCTGTTCTGCAACAGTGGCTATCATCCTGATGTCTGGTGAGTATGTCGGTCAAGCAACAGAAGTGACGGGTATCGAGCTAACTCAGCGTGCATTGAGCTCACAAGTTGGCGATTGGGGCGGCATTTTTGTTGCTGTGGCAATCTTCTTCTTTGCGTTTACTTCAATCATTGCAAACTACTCGTACGCTGAAACGAACTTAATCTTCCTAGAGCACAATCACAAAGCGGGCTTAAGCATTTTCCGCGTTATTGTTCTTGGTATGGTGATGTTTGGTGCACTAGCTTCGTTACCAGTCGTATGGTCGCTTGCTGACGTCTCTATGGGTCTGATGGCGATAGTCAACTTGGTGGCGATCATCTTGCTATCTGGCATCGTGATTAAACTGGCAAAAGATTACAACCGCCAGCTTGGTGAAGGCAAAGTGCCAACATTTGATGCGAATGACTTCCCTGAGCTGAAATCTCAGCTTGAAGAAGGCATTTGGTACAACGATAAAAAAGACTAAGTGAGCTATCACTCATAGTTGAAAGCTATTAGTACGATGTAAAAAGCCATGCAGACAATGCATGGCTTTTTTTGTACCCTATTAAAAACAAAATTAGAGAAGGGAAAGTCATGCTTATCGTAGTTTCTCCAGCGAAGACTCTTGATTACGAGTCTCCGTTAGCGACAGAAAAATTTACTCAACCTGAGTTGGTCGAATACTCAAAAGAGCTTATTGATGTTTGCCGCAAACTGACTCCTGCTGATGTTGCCTCTTTAATGAAAGTGAGCGACAAGATTGCCGATTTAAATGTGGGCCGATTCCAAGAGTGGAGTGAAACGTTTACCACGGAAAACTCACGACAAGCCATTCTTGCATTTAAAGGTGACGTTTACACAGGGCTAGACGCCGAAAGTTTATCTGAAGCGGACTTCAAATATGCTCAAGATCATCTGCGTATGCTATCGGGTCTTTATGGTTTACTAAAACCACTTGATTTGATGCAGCCATACCGTCTTGAAATGGGTACCAAGCTTGCAAACGACAAGGGTACGAACTTGTACCAGTTTTGGGGCAATGTAATTACGGACAAGCTTAACGAAGCGATTTCTGCTCAAGGTGATAATGTCCTTATCAACCTTGCATCAAATGAATACTTTAAAGCGGTTAAGCCAAAGAATTTAGATGCGCAAGTGATCACGCCAGTATTCAAAGATTGTAAGAATGGTCAATACAAGGTCATCAGTTTTTACGCGAAGAAAGCGCGCGGTATGATGGCGCGTTACATCATTGAAAACCGTGTTGAGAGCGTGGCAGACCTGACTAAGTTTGATACGGCGGGTTACTACTTTGTGGAAGATGAATCGACGCCAACAGAGTTAGTATTTAAACGCGAAGAGCAAAAATAAAGCTGATTGAGACGTAGTCTACGTTAATCTCTATCAGCACAAACGAAAAAGGGTTGGCATTGCCAACCCTTTGTTATTTTCTAGCTTGAGCTACTTCGCCCCAACAAGATTACTTCTTCTTAGCGGTTTTCTTTTTCGCTACTTTTTTCTTGTCGTCTTTTTTCTTTTTCTTCTTAAACACAGGCTTTTTGTGTTTAGGACGCATTTCTTTCACGAAACGCTCTTTGATGTCTTCTTTCACGTAACGTGCAACGCGATCCATCATTGGTTGGTCGTGTGCTTCTACGATTGAGATAGCGTTACCTTTCTTACCTGCGCGAGCCGTACGGCCGATACGGTGAAGGTAAACATCAGCCGTGCGCGGCATGTCGTAGTTGATAACGTGTGATACATCCGGAAGATCGATACCACGCGCAGCAACGTCCGTCGCGAGCAGCACGTTCACAGTTCCATCGCGGAAGCGAGAAATCGCATTGTTACGACGATCTTGCGGCATTTCACCTTGAATCCAAGAACATGGAATCTGTGCGCTTTCAAGCTGCGCTCGTAGCTCAGCCAAACGCTCACGAGTCTTTAAAAAGACGATAGTGCGTTCAGCCTGCTGAGTAATAATGTGTTTTAGTAATTCCAGTTTGTGTTCTGCATCATCAGCTCGGTGGTACCACTGAGCAATTTTCTTACGCTCACGCAGAGGTGATTTTGCGTCGATCTCTGCAGGGTCATTCAACAGATCAGCGGTAAAGCCTTCTACGCCTTTCCCTTCTAACGTTGCTGAGAACAGAAGGGTTTGCTTACGCCAGCGACATTCGTTAGATAGGCGATCGACAGTAGGAGCAAAACCCATATCTAGCATGCGGTCTGCTTCATCAAGGATTAACCATTCGATTGCACGACAATCAAAACGCTCTGCATCAATGTATTCTTTTAAACGGCCAGGTGTCGCAACCACAATGTCTTGTGTTGTTGCAAGGATGTCGGCGTGCTCTTGGTACTGAACACCACCAGTGATGGTGAAAATGTTGAGTTTGGTATTTTTTGCCAAAGCACGTGCTTGATCGGCAATTTGCATCGCCAGTTCGCGAGTAGGCGTTAGGATCAAAATACGCGCAGGCCCAGGCTTACGACGAGGGAAGTCTTGCAAGTATTGCAATGCTGGCAGGACGAAGGCGGCCGTTTTACCAGTTCCTGTTGGCGCTGACGCTAGAATGTCACGACCGTCCAACGCTTGTGGAATCGCTTCTGCCTGAATTTTTGTTGGGCGTTCGTAACCCATCTCTTCAATGGCTTCAAGTAGGTTTTGGTCTAGATCAAGTTCAGCAAAGGTTCTGATCACAATGAGTTCTCCACAAGCAAAGCTTGGTTAATGGTTCGCCACAACAGCATAGAATACAAAAAGGTCGCACATTATAAAGTGATTGGTGATAAGGATCACATGTTATTTCACATCTTAAGATAAAACTCGCGAGTTAACTGGATGAAATCATCACTATAGCCGTCATTTGAACGGATAATTAAATGTGACGTTTGCGAATCGCAAGGTCGTTTTGATAGTTCAAATAACAGTCGGTGTACTGGTTTCTTTTCTGATGGTTGCACACGACAGATCCGCAATAGATACCAACCTTGGTTTAATGCTAGCTCAATGAACTGCTCGCCTTCGGTGATTGGCAACACAAAACTAGCCCTCCCTTCGTCATCAAGCAAATGATAGCAACGCTGTAGCAATGTGTTATGGCCTAGCGTATCAGTGTGCCTCGCGGTTGCACGTTGACTGTGTTTCGATTGTTCGCCGCTGTTGAAGTAGGGCGGATTACAAATGATGCGTTGAAATGGATGTGTCGGCGTAAAGTGCAGTATGTCGGTGTGATGCACACTTACACGATCTGACCAAGGAGACTGGGCCATATTTTTTTGCGCGGCAGCAACGGCTGTTAATTCGATATCGACCGCGGTTATTTGAGCTTCTGTAAAGCGTTGAGCACACATCAGGGCAAGCAGGCCAGTGCCAGTGCCAATATCGAGAATTTTAGCGTCGTTAGGGCTTTGAATCCAAGCACCAAGCATTACCCCATCTGTGCTGACTGGCATACCACTCTCGCCGCCCTCAATACAAAATTGCTTAAAATTGAAGCCTTTAGTTTTCAGTTTTTTGTTCTTCATGATTGTTTTATATTTGCTCAATAATTAAGTGGATTGCTCTATTGTTTATTAATTGTATAGATTGTTGTTTTGTTGGTTATTAAATTGTATTGTTAATTGATCGAGATAAAGAACTGGTCTGTTATTTGGATCTGGTTATATCCACTGCTTTTAAGTTTGAAAACTAAATTAATATGGTGTTTTTTTCTTAAAGGTTGCCAAATGATGAGTCTTTCGTCATTATGCGGCGAAAATTTTATAGATTGAACCACGTGTACTTATTGACTTTAGGTATACAAAAAGTGGTCTAAGCATACACAACATTCATTAATTAAAAGACAAGGGTTATCTGTGAAGCAGACGTTAAAACTAACAGATATTATCGCAGTAGGCTTTATGCTATTTGCGTTCTTTTTAGGTGCGGGCAATATTATCTTTCCACCTCTAGCGGGTCAGTTAGCGGGTGAAAACTTAATGCCAGCTATGTTTGGTTTCTTGCTAACAGCGGTAGGTCTACCTCTTATTACTATCGTTGCTATTGCTGTTGCTGGTGGTTCTTGGGATCACTTGACGCAAGATCTTCCGAAAAAAGCGGCAGTTCTTATGGCTGCACTGATTTTCATCATCATTGGTCCTGCGTTTGCAGCGCCTCGTACTGGCCTAGTGGCTTACGAGATGGCGGTGAAACCTTTCTTCCTTGAGGCATCACAAACGCATCTGACAGCGTTCTCAGTGATCTTTTTTATCGCAGCAATGATGTTCTCATGGTTCCAAGGCCGTTTGATCGATCTTATCGGTAAAGTACTGACACCAGCATTGTTCGTTGGTTTGATCATTCTTGCTGTCGCTGTCTTCCTTGATCCTCAGGGCGATATGATTGGCGCGCACGGTGAATACCTAACGCAGCCTCTGACCAAAGGCTTCTTAGAAGGCTACAACACAATGGATACGTTCGCGTCATTGATGTTTGGTATGCTGATGGTTGATGCACTGCGCGGTAAAGGCATTACTGAGCGCTCTGCAACTACTAAATATCTGATCTATGCAGGTTGTATTGCTGCTGCTGGTCTTGCGTTTGTTTACATCTCACTATTTTACTTAGGTGCGACGAGTGCAACGGTTGCTGCTGGTGCTGATAATGGTGGCCTAGTGCTTAGCCAATACGTTCAAGCGTTGTTTGGTCCATACGGTCAAATCGTTCTGTCTGTCATCGTATTGCTAGCGTGTCTGACAACCGCGATTGGCTTGATTTCTGCGTGTTCAGATTTCTTCAGCTCGAAAACACCACTGTCATACAAGCAATGGGTACTGATTAATGGTTCTGTTTGTGCATTGGTTGCAAACGTTGGTCTTGCACAGCTGATTTCTCTGTCAGTGCCAGTATTGTTTGCGCTGTACCCTGTGGCGATTGCGTTGGTTGCACTAACATTTGTGCGCAGCAAACTGCCAAATCCACGTTTTGCTTACCGCGCGGTACTGCTTGTATCTCTGTTGTTTGCGTTGGTTGATGCGGCAAAAGTATCGGGTATTGATGTTTCTGCGTTTAACATGTTGCCACTATTCGAAGTCGGCATGGGTTGGGTGCTTCCAACATTTGCGGCTATCGTGTGCATGTTCTTCATCGCGAAACCTCGCCCAGAACTAGCACAAGAAACCGCGTAATCACTTCGCGTTATCAAGATAATAAAAAGCCCGATGAATTACTTCATCGGGCTTTTTACTTTTTAATGATGACGTGTTTGCGCTATTAAAGCGTGTCGTGGAATTCCACAAGAACTTGTTCACACCATTTTTCGATGCGTTCATCACTCAGTTCGTACTGTGAGTCTTCATCTAACGCAAGTCCAACAAACTTGCTGCCATCTTCGATCAGTGCTTTCGATGCTTCAAATTCGTAGCCTTCATTTGGCCAGTAACCGATAAAGGTTGCGCCTGTGGCTTGTAATTCATCGTGAAGTAAGCCCATCGCATCTAAATACCACTCTCCGTAACCTTCTTGGTCACCCAGACCAAACAGCGCTACAACTTTGCCTTTCAGTGGTGTGGTCGCGATGTCTTGCCAAATCGCGTTCCAATCTTCTTGAATTTCACCAAAATCCCAAGTTGAGATGCCAAGGAGTAATAAGTCGTAGTCCGCCATTAGTGATAACGGTGTCTCTTTCACATTGTGAATGTCGACAAGGTCTTCACCAATAAGGGTACGAATTTTCTCTGCTGCCATTTCTGTGTAGCAGGTCGTTGAGCCGTAAAAGAGTCCGATTTTCATTATATTCGTCGTTATTTGTGTTGCTGTTGTGGAAGATTCTAACCATAAATTGAGGAAGATTGCAGCGAATATCCTATGTGGGATGATTTTTTATGGTATTGGATTGGCAGGTGCTTTAATCTAAATACTGTAAATATAAACAGATAAGGAAGCATTCATGACGGCACAACAGCCTGTCAATCAACAAGATTTTTCGCTTGTTGAGCAATTCTTAGATGCGATGTGGATGGAGCGTGGTCTATCAGAGAACACGTTGGCTTCCTACCGAAACGATTTAATGAAGCTGCTCGTGTGGATGGAAAAACATCGATACCGTCTTGATTTTATCAGTTTGTCTGGCTTGCAAGAATATCAAAGCCACCTTGTAGACTTAGATTACAAACAGACGTCCCGTGCGCGTATGTTGTCGGCTATTCGTCGTTTATTTCAATACCTGCATCGCGAGAAGGTGCGTGCTGATGACCCGAGTGCGCTCTTGGTTAGCCCTAAACTGCCACAACGTTTACCCAAAGATATTAGTGAAGAGCAAGTGGACGCGTTGCTCGAAGCGCCAGACCCGAATGACCCTATAGAATTGCGCGATAAAGCGATGCTAGAGCTACTCTACGCGACAGGGTTGCGTGTGACAGAGCTCGTCAGTTTGACCATGGAAAATGTTAGCTTGCGCCAAGGGGTGGTGCGCGTGACTGGTAAAGGTGGTAAAGAACGCCTGGTTCCTATGGGGGAAAACGCGGTCGATTGGATCGAGACGTTCATTCAACAAGGGCGCCCTGCGTTACTTGGTGATACATCATCTGATATTGTTTTTCCTAGTAAACGCGCAAGACAGATGACTCGTCAGACGTTTTGGCACCGTATTAAATACTATGCTTTGATAGCAGGGATTGATACTGATCAGCTGTCGCCGCACGTACTGCGTCATGCCTTTGCCACGCATTTATTGAACTATGGCGCAGATCTCAGGGTCGTACAGATGCTTTTAGGACATAGTGACTTATCGACCACGCAAATTTATACTCACGTGGCGACTGAACGATTGAAGCAGATCCACAGTCAACACCACCCAAGAGCATAACAATGGTTAGATTCATCCATGTCCTCTTGGAAAAACGATTTTACATTAAGGTGAATTTCATGAGCGTATTACGCCGACTAACTCTGCTGACTTTACCATTTTTTGTTACCGCTTGTGGTGCAGAAGAAAGTCAGGCTCAAACGGAGACTCCTGCGCAACAAGTGGCGCCAGCTGCACAAAGCGGCTTTGATGAAGCAGCATTAAAAACTAAGTTCTCAAAGCTTGGTTTATCTATCGTTGATATTCAACCATCAGACGTCGCTGGCTTATTGGAAATTCAAACCAATGGCGGGATCCTGTTTGCTTCAAATGATGGTAGCCATTTTATCGCCGGTACGCTTTATGCCATTAATGATGATGGCAGTTACAAAGATGTCATAGCAGAGCGTCAAGCGCCGCTTAACGCCGAGAAAATTGCGCAGTTCTCCGATAGCATGATCGAATACAAAGCCGACGATGAAAAGTACGTTGTGACCGTATTCACCGATATCACATGTGGTTACTGTGTGCGTCTGCATAGCCAAATGCAAGGCTATAATGATCTAGGTATTACAGTGCGTTACATGGCTTACCCTCGCCAAGGTGCAACTGGCCCTGTGGCAGAACAAATGGCAACGATTTGGTGTGCTGAAGATCCGGCGTCGGCAATGCACAACGCGAAAGTGAATCGTACATTTGATAACCCTGCGAAAGACCTGAAACAGTGTAAAGAAACCATCCAGGCGCATTACAATCTAGGTCGCCAATTGGGTATTTCTGGTACGCCAGCAATCTTCTTACCGAATGGCGAAATGGTTGGTGGCTACCTACCACCTGCAGAGCTATTGAAACGTTTAAAGCAACTATAATCCATTAGGAGCAGAGTCGGCAAAGTTGTCGGCTCTTTTAAGCATGATAGAAATTCAACGACGTCCTGAACCTGATCTTTCCCTTCTTCCTGATTCCATTCCTCCGATTCTTAAACGTATCTACATCAACCGTGGGATAACGGATCTTTCACAATTAGAAACGTCGGCCCGTGGGTTGCATTCATATCAAAAACTCGGGGGGATTGAGCAAGCTGTCGATCTTTTGTTTCAGGGGATAAAAGAACAAAAACGCATCATCGTTGTCGGTGATTTTGACGCTGATGGCGCGACAAGCTCAGCATTATCAGTACTCGCGCTGCGCATGCTTGGTAGTCACAATGTGGATTACCTAGTGCCAAATCGTTTTGAAGACGGTTATGGGTTAAGCCCAGAAGTCGTTGACCAAGCCTTAGAGCTTGGCGCTGAGATGATCATGACGGTGGATAACGGCGTCTCATCAATCGAAGGCGTGCGTTACGCAAAAGAAAATGGCATTACCGTGCTTGTTACCGATCACCACTTGCCAGGACAAGTGTTGCCTGATGTGGATGCAATGGTGAACCCAAACCTTGAGAGCTGTAGCTTTCCATCTAAAGCGCTTGCGGGTGTAGGGGTCGCGTTTTATCTCATGATGGCACTATGCGTTCATATGCGAAAACACAATTGGTTTGCAGAACAGGGGATGCAAGAGCCCAAGTTGATGGAACTGATTGACCTTGTTGCACTGGGTACCGTCGCCGACGTCGTTCCATTGGATGAAAACAACCGCATTCTTGTACACCAAGGCTTGCAACGTATTCGTGCGGGCAAAGCGCGTCCCGGCATCCAGGCATTAATTGAGGTCGCGAAGCGCGATGCGCGTCGTTTAGTTGCGTCCGATTTTGGCTTTGCTTTAGGTCCACGTATTAACGCTGCAGGTCGTCTTGATGACATGTCTTTCGGTGTTGAACTATTGATGTGTAACAACATCCACGCTGCTCGTCGCATGGCAAGTGAATTGGATGGCTTGAACCAAACTCGTAAAGAGATTGAAGAAGGCATGAAGCAAGAAGCGATGGCTTTCTGTGAGCGCCTTCAGTTTGGTGAAGGCAATGAGCTTCCTTATGGCCTAGCCTTGTTCCAACGTGATTGGCATCAAGGTGTGATTGGTATTTTGGCTTCGCGTATTAAAGAGAAGTTTCACCGTCCAGTCATTGCATTTGCTGATGGCGGAGAAGGGACGATTAAAGGCTCGTGTCGTTCTATTCCGGGGCTACACATGCGCGATGCGTTGGATTTCATCGACACGCAAAACCCGGGTTTGATCATCAAGTTTGGTGGACACGCCATGGCAGCAGGCTTAACGATTAAAGAGCAGGATTTTGAGCGTTTCAGTCGTTTGTTTGATGAAGTGGTAAAAAAGGAACTCGATGAAGCGGCGCTAAAAGGCGTGATCATGTCCGATGGCGAACTTAAGCCGGAAGAGTTCTCTATGCATGTTGCTGAACAGCTGCGATCGGGTGGCCCTTTTGGACAAGCTTTCCCAGAGCCAATCTTTGATGGTGAGTTTAAAGTACTGCATCAAAAGCTGGTGGGTGAGAAGCATCTTAAATTGATGTTAGAGCCGCTTTATAAAGGTCACCCTACCAATGTGATGATCGACGGTATCGCATTCAATGTTGATCTACGTCGATGGCCAGATGCATCGGTTAAAACAGTACGTCTCGCGTATAAGCTGGATGTGAATGAATTTCGTGGTAATCAATCATTGCAATTGATGATCGACCATATCGAAGCTAAGTAATACCTAGATTAACCTTTCTTATAGAGTACGGTTGTCCCTAAGTGGGTGTAAAATTTTATGACCGTGCTCTCTCTCACCGCAATCTGATTTCTCATCCGAAATTTTCCTGTATCTCGGTCACATTTTTCAGTAGAATTTCTCGGTTAAATTCTATTCTAAAATGTTGAGTAAACATGTTTGAAATCAATCCAATTAAAAACCGTCTGCAGGACGTGTCTCAGCGCACAAATGTCCTGAGGGGGTATCTTTGACTATGACGCGAAGAAAGAGCGTCTAGAAGAAGTCAACGCAGAACTTGAACAACCAGATGTATGGAACGAACCTGAGCGTGCGCAAGCACTGGGTAAAGAGCGTGCATCACTAGAAGCGGTTGTTGAAACCATTGATCAACTAGAGCAAGGTGTGGAAGATGTAGAAGGTCTTCTTGAGCTGGCTGTAGAAGAAGAAGATCAAGAAACATTTGACGAAATTGAACCAGAACTTGCTGAGTTGGAAGAGAAGCTAGAAAAGCTTGAATTCCGTCGTATGTTCTCTGGCGACCACGATAGCTCTGATTGTTACATCGATTTGCAAGCTGGCTCTGGTGGTACAGAAGCACAAGACTGGACTAACATGCTGCTGCGTATGTACCTACGTTGGGCAGAAGCGAAGGGCTTCAAAGCTGAAGTGATTGAAGTCTCTGAAGGTGAAGTCGCGGGTCTTAAGTCGGCAACAGTTCGCATCTCTGGTGAATATGCGTACGGTTGGTTACGCACTGAAACGGGCGTTCATCGTCTTGTTCGTAAATCTCCGTTCGATTCAGGCGGTCGTCGCCATACGTCATTTGCTTCTGCGTTCATCTATCCAGAGATTGATGAAAACATCGACATCGACATTAATCCTTCCGACCTACGCATTGACGTTTACCGTGCGTCAGGCGCAGGTGGTCAGCACGTAAACACCACAGAATCTGCGGTACGTATTACGCACGTACCTACGAACACAGTGGTTCAGTGTCAGAATGACCGTTCTCAACATAAGAACAAAGATCAGGCAATGAAACAGCTTCGAGCGAAGCTATTTGAGCTTGAATTGCAAAAGCAAAATGCGGAAAAACAAGCTAATGAAGACGCTAAGTCTGACATTGGCTGGGGTAGCCAGATCCGTTCTTACGTATTGGATGACTCACGTATTAAGGACCTCCGTACGGGCATTGAAAACCGTAATACTCAAGCGGTTCTTGATGGCGATCTGGACAAATTTATTGAAGCTAGCCTGAAATCAGGTCTATAAAGCTTTTCACCGACAAAAACAGGATACATCGAAAATGACTGATGCTGTTCAAAACGAAACTGTACTAGAAGAAAATAAGCTGATTGCTGAACGCCGCGCTAAACTGGATGCAATCCGAAAGAGCTGCAAAGCGAACGGCCATCCAAACGACTTCCGTCGTGACGCACTAGCGGGCGACCTTCAGAAAGAGTTCGGTGAAAAGACGAAGGAAGAGCTAGAAGAGCTTAACCACGTAGTAGCAATCGCTGGCCGTATCATGGCTAAACGTGGTCCATTCTTGGTAATTCAAGAAACTTCTGGCCGTATCCAAGCTTATGCTGACAAAGCGGTTCAAAAAGTACTTAAAGAAAAATACCAAGGTCTAGATATCGGTGACATCATCGGTGTTAAAGGTGCACTTCATAAGTCTGGTAAGGGTGACCTATACGTGAACATGGAAGAGTACGAGTTGCTAACCAAAGCACTACGTCCACTTCCAGAAAAGTTCCACGGTCTAACTGACCAAGAGATGCGTTACCGCCAACGTTACGTTGACCTGATCGTTAACGAAGACTCTCGTCAAGCGTTCGTAGTACGTTCTAAAGTAATGTCTGCAATCCGCAACTTCATGATCTCTAAGCAGTTCATGGAAGTTGAAACGCCAATGATGCACGTTATCCCTGGCGGTGCGAGTGCGCGTCCATTCATCACGCACCACAACGCACTAGACATGCCAATGTACCTACGTATCGCGCCAGAGCTATACCTGAAGCGTCTAGTTGTTGGTGGTTTTGATCGCGTATTCGAAATCAACCGTAACTTCCGTAACGAAGGCCTTTCTCCACGCCACAACCCAGAATTCACAATGATGGAATTCTACATGGCGTACGCAGACTACAAAGATCTGATGGACCTAACTGAAGAACTACTAAGCTCAGTGGCGCAAGAAGTTCTAGGTTCAACGTCAATGCCTTACGGTGATGAAACGGTTGAGTTTGGTGGTACTTACACTCGTATGAGCATGTTCGAAGCAATCAAGCACTACAACCCAGACCACGCGCAAATCCAAGCGCTAACAGAAGAAGACCTACAAAACCGTGATCTAATGGTTTCTATCGCGAAATCTGTTCATGTTGAAGTAGAACCTTTCTGGACATGTGGTCAGCTTCTTGAAGAGATCTTTGGTGAAACAGCAGAACCTAAGCTAATGCAGCCTACGTTCATCACTGGTTACCCAGCAGATATTTCTCCGTTGGCTCGTCGTAGCGATGATAACCCGTTCTTTACAGACCGCTTTGAGTTCTTTATCGGTGGCCGTGAAGTAGCGAACGGTTTCTCAGAGCTTAACGATGCTGAAGACCAAGATGCACGCTTTAAAGCACAGGTTGAAGCGAAAGAGTCTGGTGACGACGAAGCAATGTTCTACGATGCAGACTACATCACTGCTCTAGAGCACGGCCTACCGCCAACAGCAGGCCAAGGTATCGGTATCGACCGTTTGGTTATGCTACTGACTAACACGCACACTATCCGTGACGTGATCCTATTCCCTGCAATGCGCCCGCAAGCGTAATTCGATAGGATGAGTAAAAAACCACCTTCGGGTGGTTTTTTTTTGCCTTTTAGTTAAGTTAATTCAAGTTGTTGCATTTGCTTTTTAATGGGATATGCAAATAAACATTCGCCAAATCTCAATCTATTGCATAGTCTTAATACTGAGACAGACGTGAGGGGGCGGAGTCTCGATAATGTTACCCGCTCGCAAAGATAAGTTTGTGGCACAAAATTTCTATTAACAATGAAAAAGGGTTAGAGAATGGCTGGGCAGTTTAAGATGGATTCCATCCCGGGATCGCTTGTGGTAGTTGGCGGTACTTATGAGCCTTGGTTATCGGTACTGGAGCAAGTGGGCTGGAAGTGTCACCAAGTAGGTGACTTACGCAAAGCTAATACGCTGTTAGAAGATATTGGTCCATGTATCGGTATTGTTGATCTCAGCCATGACGAGTTCAGCTTGAATGGTTTGGCGAACTTAGTCAGCTCTCACAAACACGTACGTTGGTTAGCGTTTATTCGTGAATCTCAGCTTGGCACTGACACCATATGCCAGTTCATTGTTAACTTTTGTATCGATTTTTTCACAGCGCCGATCCCAGATGCACAGTTATTAAGCACAATAGGTCACCAGCTTGGCATGCTTAAGTTGGAGAAAAAAGTTTGGCCTAGTTTTGGTAGCAGTTTAGATATGGGTTTGATCGGTGAATCTATCCCGATGAAACGTTTACGCGATCAAGTGAAGCGCATTGGTCCAACGGACGTCAGTATTCTGATTTCTGGGGAAAGTGGGACTGGTAAAGAGGCGGTTGCTAGGGCCATCCATAAAGTCTCTTCACGCTCTCATAAACCGTTTATGGCAATTAACTGTCGCGCACTCAATGAACAACGTTTCCAAGCTGAAGTATTTGGTATTAACGCCGATGAAGATATGGAAGCATGCCTGCTTGAACAAGCAGATGGCGGCACCGTGTTGTTTAACGACATTCTTACCATTTCAAAAGAGCAGCAAATGAATCTGCTGAGATTCTTGCAAGAAGGCACCATTGATACCAAAGATGGCGTAAAAGCGGTTAACGTGCGTATTCTTGCTGCTAACTCGTCAGATGTTGAAAAAGCTTTGATTGACGGTGACTTCAATGAAGAGCTTTACCATTACATCAACGTTCTGCGCATCAATGTCCCTAGCTTGAAAGAACGTGCGAGTGACATCGCATTGCTGGCTCGTTTCTACTTACAAGAGTTCTCAAAAGAGTACAACTCGCAAGCAAAAAGCTTTTCTGAGGATGCATTCAAGGCACTGACACGTTATTTCTGGCCTGGAAATGTGCGTGAGCTGATGAACCAAGTGAAGCGAGCGGTATTAATGTCCGACAGCGTAATGATTGAAGAGCATCATTTAGATTTACCTCAACGTAATGACTCAAAGCGCAGCTTGAAATCAATCCGTGAGAAGAGTGAACGTGATGCGTTGCTGGTTGTTTTGGAATCTCATTCTGGTCAAGTTTCAAATGCGGCGAAAGAGCTCGGAGTTTCGCGTGCAACCATGTATCGACTACTTAATAAACATAACTTGATTTCCGAACAAGCCATGTAGTTGGCCTTTCCCTGTGTTAAATAGGCGAATAAATACAATAAAAGAGAGTGGCCACAGAGCCGCTCTTTTTATTTTTGTTTGGTTTGATTTATAAAATCCGCAAATTTATATATTCCTCAGGTGAATATGTTATACGTAAAAGTATATGAAACTAAATTGCGGTGTATTGATTTGTTTTTAATCAAAAAGGCAAAAAATGTTTGATATATATTCATCAAAGCTTACAATTTAACCGTAACTCAATGAGTTATACCTTTCATAAACGGATTAATTTTTAGCTAGGAGGCGCAAGATGAAACATTACGTTGTTAACACCACTGCTTGCGCTGATCGTATGCCTATCGCTCCGATAATCCTTAAATCGGATGATACCAATACCACTGGCTCACAAGATAAAAATTAATCCGTAACCTATCATATTTATTACTAGGCTGCGGGAAAGTAGCGGCTTAGTATCAACAGAATATTTCTGTTCATTTTACGCACTATTTTTTCCCAGTCGAATACATCGATAATCGGAGAAAATATTATGCGTCACTCTATTTACCTACAATTGGCCACTTTGCTATTGAAAGCAGACCTTAAACGCGAAGAAAAACAATGGCAGCGTACCATACGCCGAACTGCTCATGATATTCCATGGACGAATGTTCATCTATTGAGGGATATTGGTTTAGATCGCGATGGTCGTTCTACACGTGCCAATGTTCCGGATGCAGTAAAAGTTGAACGTCGAGTTCGTCACCTTCGTCGAGTCTTAACGTCGCGAATAATGACGTAATCGTTAGCGTGTTGGACTGACTGAGTTGCTAACGAGTCATTCAACACGCTTAACTTTTTATATGAAGTATGACTTCATTGGATAAACAGCTGATCTTGAAGATCAGCTGTTTTCGTTTGAAGGGAGCTTTACTGTTAAGGGCAAGGATTCGAGTAAGTTGTACCTATTGCTTGAATTTCAGTAAGTAGCTCGTCGCTAAGTTGCAAATCAATACTGTCGATATTGGCTTTTAATTGGTCTAGGTTTGTTGCTCCGATAATGTTAGAAGCAACAAATGGACGCTGATTGACAAACGCGAGCGCCATTTGTGCAGGGTTTAGACCATGCTCTTGAGCTAAATTGACGTAAGCTTCGGTCGCTTTAACACCTTGTGGAGTGAAGTAGCGCGCAAAACGCTCCCACTTAGTGCATCGAGCGCCTTCAGGTTTTGCCCCGTTTAGGTATTTACCACTCAGGCAGCCAAATGCCAAAGGAGAGTAGGCAAGTAACTGAACGCCTTCGTAATGGCTGATTTCAGACAAGCCAACTTCGAAGCTGCGGTTCAATAAGTTATATGGGTTTTGAATGGAGACAATTCTTGGCAAATCGTGCTTTTCTGCCAAACGCAGTAGCGACATCACCCCCCACGGCGTCTCGTTGGATACGCCGATATAGCGCACTTTACCTGCATTCACTAATTCAGTAAGCGCTTCCAACGTTTCAATTAACGTGACTTCTTCTTGTTTGTCAGGGTATGGGTAGTTGAGTTGACCAAAGCAGTTGGTTTGACGCTGCGGCCAATGTAGTTGGTACAAATCGACATAATCGGTTTGTAGACGATTAAGGCTGTCATCAATTGCTGTATGGATGTGGCGACGATTAAGGCTCATGTTGTCTCTAATGTGAGGAACATTGCGAGGGCCTGCCACTTTTGTTGCCAGTACTACTTTTTCTCTTTTGCCGCTTTTTGCTAACCAATTACCGATGTATTGCTCGGTAAGCCCTTGTGTTTCCGATCTTGGCGGTACAGGGTACATCTCTGCGGTATCGATGAAGTTCACCCCATGATCGAGGGCAAAGTCGAGCTGTTCAAAGGCGTCCTTTTCTGTGTTTTGCTCGCCAAACGTCATAGTGCCGAGGCAGATTTTACTGATCTCAAGTGATGAGTGCGGTAGTTTTGTGTATTGCATATCACGTCCTTGAAGAGTTACCGACTAAATAAGTGACTCCAATATAGGGGATTTTTAGCCGCAATCGCAAATGATTTACGTATAAAGGAAGAGCAAACTCGAAAGCTACAGTTAGCCTAACTACACTTAAATGATCGTGTGAAGGAGGTATGTTATGCAGAAGCATCAATTGGACATGTGGCTACATGGTCCACATAAAGATACTTATAAAACTCCCAAAGTATTTGTGATTGGGTGTTCTGATGTCTCTGACTATCTTTTAGCTGTGGAGTACAAGCATCAACTTGAGCCGATTAAAGACGGTGAAGACCCGATACATTTTGGCTCTCTAGACTTAGTAAAAGAAGAACTATTGAGGCTAGGGGTCGATAAAGCGTATTTAAGGCTGCGCAATGCGTATGACGAATGTGGCACTGAAGAGGCAGCCTCGTACTGCGATATTGAGTTATCGCTCGTGACGCACTAAATAGCTGATATGGTTTTATTCTGGTTGAGTGTTAATGTAGTGCTTGAGTAAGATCTGTTCAGTAAACTGTGTTCTAAGGTAAAAGCCTCGGGGCAGAGTTTTCATCGGCTTACCATTTGAGTTGTATGCTTCGGTGAGCGCTTTTGCATTTGCGGCTTTAGGGCGAAGATGCAGCGCTTCTCCGTGTCTGGCGGAAATTTGATCAAATCTTCCCAAGACGATCATCTCCATTAACTCTTCCCAGTCATTTCGCAAAATCCGCTCTTCTTCTTCATCTGGTGACCAAATGAGTGGACTGCCCACACGTCTTTCTGGGAGTGGGATTTCTCGTTCTCCTTCTACGGGTACCCAAAGCACACGAGATAGCTTGTTTCGAACATGACTTGTTTCCCATGTAAGACCATGAACACCAGTGAGGGGAGCCACAGAAACAAAGGTTGTTTCTAAAGGTTTGCCAGAATAACTGATTGGAATACTTTTCAACTCGATCCCTAGTTTTGCGAAATCTTGTTGAGGTTTACTGCCAGCTGGAGCGCCCAAGTGCCATTCGAGTAATTGACCCACCCAACCTTTATCACGTTTTAAGTTTTCAGGAACAATCATATTCGCCTCGGCGGCCAACTCAGCAAAACTGAGTCCTGCCATATCATGCGCTCGTTCCAATAGCTCTGCTTCTGTTTGTGGTTCTGGTTTCATAGTTACAAGGTGGTATTACAAAAAATATAGTTTATCAAACTCCGACCAAATCTACTGTTTAAGATTTCACCGAGGCGGTGTAAGAACGATCAATTCATAACTTATCCACAGGTGGAGGAGATATAGATAAGATCCTGACGGGGTCTGTATGAATAAACAGGGGTTAAAATGCATTTTTGGGGTTGATTTTGTTGTAATCATCTAAACGAATAGCAGGTGAGTGTGGATAAATAGCCTATTGGTGGATCTTTGACCGATCTGAGTTTGGTGAAAAGATCATCAAGAAACTGAAGATCTAATTATCGTTATTTTTAAAAATAAATACTTTTTTATCAATGTCTTATGTTTGTTTTTTTGTTTCTTTATTTGTTTTGCTTTTGATGGGATTGAACTGAATTACTCATTTGAATTGAATTCTTCACAAAGTTATTCACAGAAAAGGTGAATAAATGTGGGCAATGTCTCACTCTTGTGTTGATAAGGTATGGTTTGATTAAAAGATATCCAAAAATGCTGAAAAGGTAATAAATCTTGCTCATATCACATCAGTAAGTTTGCTAGTAATGGGGATATGTGGAAAAATCACGGTAATAAAAAATTTATTCATAGAGGTTAGCCAGTGATAGATGGCGATGGTTACCGACTTAATGTTGGTATTGTGATATGTAATAACCATGGTCAGGTCTTCTGGGCTAAACGATACGGGCAACACTCATGGCAATTTCCACAAGGTGGGATTGACGAAGGTGAAACCCCTGAACAAGCCATGTTCAGGGAGTTATACGAAGAAGTCGGTTTAACGAAAAAAGACGTTAAGATCATTGCAACAAGTCGTCATTGGTTAAGATATAAGCTACCAAAGCGATTGGTGCGTTGGGACTCCAAGCCTGTTTGTATCGGCCAAAAACAGAAATGGTTTCTGCTGAGATTAGAATGCGATGAGTCTCGCATTAATATGCAACGCGGAAAATCCCCTGAATTTGATGGTTGGCGCTGGGTAAGTTACTGGTATCCAGTTAGGCAAGTTGTTTCTTTCAAGCGAGATGTTTATCGACGAGCGATGAAAGAATTTGCATCCTTAGCCATGCCTTTTCGAGAGAGAAAAGCGAAAGGGAAAAGAAAAAAGCAACGTAGAGGATAATCATGCTCAGTCAGCTAAGGGAAATAGTTGAGAAAGTCTCCAGGGTCGATGATGTGCATCTGGCACTCGATATATTGGTGAAAGAGACTTGTGCTGCCCTTAGTACTGAGTGCTGTACTATCTATCTTGCTAATGAAGAAATGCAGCGCCTTGAGTTAATGGCAACTCAAGGCCTTATTTTTGAAGGTGATAGTATTCATATCAACTTCAATGAAGGCTTGGTTGGGTTGGTAAAACGAAGCGCTGAACCCCTTAACCTTGCCGAAGCCTCAAAACACCCCGAGTTCAAATTCTTTCCTCAACTCGGCGAACAGATTTACCACTCTTTTTTAGCTACTCCAATCATTCATCGTAAACAAGTTTTAGGTGTGTTGGTGATCCAACAAAAAACGCCGCGCTTGTTTAGTGAAATGGAAGAATCGTTTCTTGTTACCTTATCCGCTCAGTTAGCGGTGCTCATTGCACATGCGCAGAATCTTGGGCATTGGCAGTTAGCATCTAAACCCACGGTATTAAAAGGTTTGCCTGCGTCTACTGGTGTCGCGATTGGAGAGTTTTGGTTCGACAATACCCAGCCGAGTTTATCGGATGTTTTCCCTTCGTCCACGTTAGATAAGGAACGCGAGCACGAGACACTACTGGTGGCCATAGAGCGAGCGTTAAATGACTTTCGCCGTATGCGGAAAAAGCTGGACAGTGAAATCAACAAAGATGCGCTTGCGATCTTCGATCTGTTTACTCACTTACTGAATGATCCGATGCTTCGCGGTGATTTGAAGAAGCAGATTGAAAAAGGAGATAGGGCAGACTGGGCGTTACGCCAAGTTGTAGAGTCATACTCGAATCGATTTGCCAGAATGTCGGATGTATACATGCGTGAAAGAGCGCAAGATATCCGAGAGTTAGGGCAAAGGCTGCTCTATTTTCTACACAACAGCGAGCAAGAAAATTCTGCAATTAATCGTCCCATTATTTTGGTGGCGAATGAACTCACTGCCACCTTGCTCGCTTCTGTACCTAAAGAGTTTTTGTTAGCTGTCGTATCATTAGAGGGAGGCGCTAACTCTCACGCTGCCATTTTATCTCGAGCTCTTGGGGTCCCTGCAGTCATGGGCGCCAACATTAATCCGGATGTGGTTAATGGCAAACTCGGGATAGTCGACGGCTATACGGGTGAGATCTTCTTAGAGCCAAACCGCCAGTTGTTGCGAGAGTATCGCAGCTTAGTAAGCGAAGAGTCTGAATTGTTTGCCATGGTAAACAAAGGACCTCGCACTCCCTGCGGTTACGCAAGATAATCACCATATCGAAATTATGCTGAATGCGGGACTCAGTGCAGACAGTAATATTGCCATCAACACAGGTGTTGATGGTGTTGGGTTGTACCGAACTGAGATTGCATTTTTACTTCAGCATCACTTTCCTTCGGAAGATGAGCAGTATCATCAATACCAAGCAATACTTAACAGCTATCCGAATCAACGAGTAGTGATGCGTACTTTGGATATTGGTGGTGACAAACCTTTGCCGTATTTGCCCATCGAAGAAGATAATCCGTTTCTAGGCTGGCGTGGCATTCGTTTTACATTGGATCATCCAGACATTTTCTTGATCCAGCTGCGTGCAATGTTAAGAGGGAGTGCAGAAAGCGGAAACTTAAGTATCTTATTGCCAATGGTGTCAGGGGTAAAAGAGCTAGACGATGCCATTAGCTTGATTAATCAAGCTCACAGCGAAGCCGTTTTGCTTGATGATAGAATTCAATTCCCACAAATTGGGGTCATGATTGAAGTACCATCGATGGTGTATCTGTTGCCAACGATTGCTCACCGTGTTGATTTTGTTTCTGTCGGGACAAATGATTTAACTCAGTATTTATTAGCGGTAGATAGGAACAATTCGCGCGTAGCGGATGTCTATGAATCTATGCATCCTGCGGTACTGTTAGCGCTTAAGCAAATCCATGAGGTGTGTGATAAATATCAGGTGCCCGTGTGTATTTGTGGTGAGCTAGCGGGTGATCCATTTGGCGCTCTTCTCTTACTTGGGTTAGGGTATACCAGTTTGAGTATGAACACCTCCAATGTGGCTAAGGTGAAATATTTGATTCGTCATAGCCAACAAGAAGAATTAGAAAAATTAGCGGAGCAAGCAATGACAAAGTCCTATGGGGAGGACATTCATCAAATGATGCATGACTTCTTCATTCAACAGGGCTTTGCGGGCTTTATCCGTGCAGGTAAAAAGTAGGAAATCGTGACCGTCTCTTTATTTTTGTTATTGTTGGCGCTAGGCGCTTTTGTGGGTGTGATGGCGGGGTTACTCGGTATCGGTGGTGGTTTGATTGTTGTTCCTGCCTTGTTGTATTTGCTTCCTCTTGCTGGGATCTCTCCAGAAATGAGTATGCACATGGCCTTAGCCACTTCGTTAGCGAGTATTATTGTCACGTCTGGCTCATCGGCGATGAATCACCTTAAGCTCGGCAATGTCGATATGTTTGTCGTAAAATGGTTGATGCCTGGTGTGGTCATTGGTGGCTTTGTTGGTGCCAATATTGCTGAGTGGATCCCTACACACTATTTGCCGAAAGTGTTTGGTGTCATTGTTCTTTGCCTGTCAGTACAAATGTTTCGTTCCATTAAAGTTACGAGCAGTAAACCTATGCCGAGCAGCCCTGTGACTGTAGTTTACGGCACGGGAATTGGTGTCGTATCAAGCCTTGCTGGTATTGGTGGTGGCTCACTGTCGGTACCATTTTTAAATAAACATGGGATAGAGATGCGTAAAGCGGTGGGCTCATCCTCCGTTTGTGGTTGCGTGATTGCTATTTCTGGTATGATCGGCTTCATCTTACATGGCTATAAAGTGGAAGGCTTACCTTCATACAGTATTGGCTATGTTTATCTTCCCGCTTTATTAGCGATTGCTATGGCCTCGATGCTCACAACAAAAGTGGGTGCGAAGCTCGCAACTAACCTTCCAACTGCGGTATTAAAAAAGATATTCGCGGTGTTCTTAATGTTTGTTGCAGCGACCATGCTGCTCTAAGTTTGTACCCAAGTCATTCTCGCTGAACCAAGCATCTAGAGGTTACTTGGGTATATTTATTTTGTTGTGATAAGAAGAGAATGATTTATGTCTCAGGGATATATTGAATTTCCCAATATTGATCCGGTTTTAATCTCTATTGGTCCTGTTTCGGTTCGTTGGTACGGTTTGATGTACCTTGTTGGCTTTATGTTTGCTCTATGGTTAGCGAACCGACGTGCGGATAAGCCTGGAAGTGGTTGGACACGAGAGCAGGTTTCTGATTTGTTGTTCGCAGGCTTCCTTGGCGTGGTGATTGGTGGCCGTGTAGGCTACGTGCTTTTCTACAATTTTGAGCTCTTCCTGGCTGACCCTTTGTATCTATTTAAAGTGTGGACCGGTGGTATGTCTTTCCACGGGGGCTTACTGGGTGTGATTACTGCGATGTTCTGGTATGCACACAAAAACGGGCGAACTTTCTTCGGTGTTGCTGACTTTATCGCGCCGCTTGTGCCATTTGGTTTGGGTATGGGGCGTTTAGGTAACTTCATGAACAGCGAGTTGTGGGGCCGAGTAACGGATGTGCCTTGGGCGATCGTTTTCCCAAATGGCGGTCCACTGCCACGTCATCCATCACAGCTTTATGAAATGGCGCTTGAAGGTATCGTCCTTTTCTTCATTTTGAATTGGTTCATCAAGAAACCTCGTCCTCTAGGTTCTGTTTCAGGACTCTTTCTTGCGGGTTACGGAACCTTCCGTTTCCTAGTAGAATACGTGCGCGAACCAGACGCTCATTTGGGGTTATTCGGTGGCTTTATTTCCATGGGACAGATTTTATCCCTGCCAATGGTGGTTATCGGTGTCCTCATGATGGTTTGGGCATACAAACGTGGTCATTACAAAGACGAATTACCACAAAAGACGAAGTAAGGTATTGGTGTGAAACAGTATTTAGATTTGTGTCAACGCATCGTTGACCAAGGTGTTTGGGTTGAAAATGAGCGTACAGGCAAGCGCTGCCTGACCGTAATCAACGCGGATTTAACCTACGATGTTGCGAACAATCAATTTCCGTTGGTCACCACACGTAAAAGTTTTTGGAAAGCGGCCGTTGCAGAGCTATTAGGGTATATTCGTGGTTACGATAATGCGGAAGATTTTCGTAAGCTGGGCACGAAAACCTGGGATGCCAATGCCAACCTAAATGATGCCTGGTTGAATAACCCATACCGTAAAGGCGAAGACGACATGGGCCGTGTCTATGGGGTTCAAGGGCGCGCCTGGGCGAAACCTGATGGTGGTCATGTTGACCAGCTACGTAAGATAGTGGATGACTTAACGCGTGGTGTTGATGATCGCGGTGAAATCTTGAACTTCTACAACCCGGGTGAGTTCCACATGGGGTGCTTGCGTCCTTGTATGTACAGTCACCATTTTTCATTGCTGGATGATACGCTTTACCTGAATAGTACTCAGCGTTCGTGTGATGTACCGCTTGGCTTAAACTTCAATATGGTTCAAGTTTACGTATTCTTGGCGATTATGGCGCAAATTACGGGCAAGAAACCTGGTCAGGCATTTCATAAGATTGTGAATGCTCACATTTATGAAGACCAGCTTGAACTGATGCGCGATGTTCAGTTGAAGCGTGAGCCATTAAAAGCGCCGACGTTCCATATCAACCCAGAGATTAAATCTCTAGAAGATTTGGAAACATGGGTCACACTGGATGACTTTTGGGTTGAAGGGTACGAGCATCACGATCCTATTCGTTACCCATTCTCAGTGTAACGAGTATCGTTCTTCAAGATATAGAAAAAGCTCCGAGTGGAGCTTTTTTCTTTTTTGTACTTAGAAGGTATTATTTTAGTGCACTGACAATATAACGGTGAATTGGGCTGGTCTGCATCGGTGTGGATAGTGCCGGGCTAATAAACTTAGGTTGAGTGAATATTTCTTTACTCACTAATGAACGGATAAGCTCAAAGTACTTCAGCTCAGTTTTCCCGCACAACAATAGTGAAAAGTCATCGCCCAATTTATCATAGGCATTGAGCACCTCTCGGAATCCTCTAAGATACAAGTAATCCTTCGTTAAACCTCCACCTCGATAGACTCGGGCAGTCGTTGTAAATGCTTGAAGATCAGAAGCTTTATACTGTTCTTTTAATAGCATGAACGTATGGCGGAAATCGCGATCCTTGATCATCGACTCTACTGCCAGAACTCGTAAGGCTAAGGTTCTTAGGCGCTTGATACTGAAATGTCCTGACAGATACTCACATAATATAGCCAGCCCTTCTTGAGTGTTGGTATTGGCAGGACAACCTAAGCTCAGGACTTTTAGCGGTTGTTGACGACCGTTAAGCGTAGTCAGGAGATGTACTCCCATTTCATGATGTGCAAGAGCCTCCAGCTCATCAGTGGTGATGTACGCCGCGTGGTTAATTTTGACTCGAGACCCTGAAACTAGTGCGTTTGCTAACATCCCGTCCAACACCTGTATTTCACATTCATACCCATTGCGTTGAGCAAAATTTTGCATGAAACGTGCTATTGCACGGCTATCGTGCTGAGGTTCTTTTTCTTCTTCTGTAGGAAGGTGCAATATGAAATGGGCGTTGGCAATATCTTTGGCGCTCGGTTCCCCATAATAGCGTAAGGAGTTATAAAGAAACTCTTGCGTGCCTATGGTATTCACTTGATCCAGTTTATCTGCATAAGACTGAATTACATCCGCGTACAGCCTCTGCAGTTGGGTGTCTTGAATGTTTTCTAGAGGTAGCTCATATAGACGTCGCTTTGCACTGTGGGTATCTACGTTAGTAATTGAATATTGAAAATTAGGCTCTTGAGAATATTTGTTTTTAATGAAACGTTCTCTTTCTTGAGCATAATTAAGAGGATTCACGCTACTAAGGATATCAATATCAGCAACCAGTTGGGTTAGGTTTTCGTCTATTGCGAGTAGCTGATCAGAAATAGCGTCATTAAGCTGCGTCATGTTGTCGACTCCAAATGAGATAGCTCAGCATAAGCATGCTGATGTGGCTCAAATTATCACCGGACAATCGATTTGAACAGTTTAATTATCATAAAAAAGGCTCCACGATGTGGAGCCTAAACAATAAGCGATGGTATGTCGTTGTTGTTACGTTGTTAGGGCTAGAATTGCACCTGGTAGAATAACGAATACTGACATTAGGTAACCACCAACAACTGCTTTATTCTTAATAGCCATTTCAGAAATCATCTCAGCGCCTTTAACCGGAATCTCACGTAGGAATGGAATTCCAAAGATAAACAGCGTCGCCATGATGTTAAATACTAAGTGGACTAGAGCGATTTGTAGTGCGAATACTGCGAACTCTCCAGATACCGCTGTCGCTGCTAGTAGTGCCGTAATACAAGTACCAATGTTAGCACCCAGAGTGAAAGGGTAGATATCTCGTACTTTCAACACGCCAGTACCAACCAACGGAACCATTAAACTTGTCGTGGTTGAGGAAGATTGTACTAGAACGGTCACGATTGAGCCTGATACGATGCCGTGAATAGGACCACGACCGATGGCGTTTTTCAAAATTTCACGTGCGCGACCAACCATTAGGCTCTTCATTAATTTACCCATCACTGTGATTGCAACGAAGATAGTCGCAATACCCAAAGCAATAAGCATGACGCCGCCAACAGTATCACCGAAGGTAGAAAGTGGCTCTTTAATTGCGCCTACGACTGGCTTTGTAATTGGTTTAATAAAGTTGAAGCCTTTAATGCTCATATCACCAGTAGCAAGCAGTGGAGAAACAAGCCAGTGAGAAACTTTCTCTAAAATGCCGAACATCATTTCCAACGGAAGGAAAATAGCGACAGCAAGCAAGTTGAAGAAGTCGTGAATGGTTGCACTTGCAAATGCACGTTTGAACTCTTCTTTACAGCGCACGTGGCCAAGAGATACAAGCGTATTGGTCACTGTGGTACCAATGTTAGCACCCATCACCATAGGGATAGCGGTTTCTACAGGTAAGCCACCTGCAACCAAGCCTACAATAATAGACGTTACAGTACTTGAAGACTGAATTAAGGCTGTTGCCACCAAGCCGATCATTAGACCTGCAACTGGGTGTGCGGCAAATTCAAATAGCACCTTAGCTTGATCGCCAGTTGCCCATTTAAAGCCACTACCAACCATAGATACTGCTAGAAGAAGCAGATATAACATGAATGCCAAGTTAGCCCAGCGTAACCAACGAGCTGTGCTCGAAATTGGTGCCACTGTTGAAGTAGCTTGGTTCATCATAATTTTCTCCGTTGACCTTTCAGTTCATTTTTCGGTCTGTAGTTGAATCTGCGGGCGATGTTAGAGAACAAATATTTCAGTAATATTACAGATTTCTTGCTGTGAGAGATTTTTATTGTTCTTTTTGATAATGGCGTAAAAGAGGAAGAAAATTAATTTTTAAATTGTTGATTTTAATGGTTAAATTTTGATTTCGTTTTGTTTGGTTTTTGCGTTTTTTTTGTAGAGAAAATGCGCCTCAGTTCAACTTTTATGACAGTGTTGACTTTATACTTTCGGTAAAACTTATGCTTTTGTAAGGTATTGTATGGTTTTGTCGAGTTTATTGTTTGTCTCTGTCACATTTGGTATAAAAAGTATCACTTTCTTTTCGGGACTCGATCATGTCACATCTAAACTACAACCATCTCTATTATTTCTGGATGGTGTGCAAACAGGGCTCTGTAACTAAGGCGGCTGACGCGCTCTTCCTGACACCGCAAACCGTGACAGGACAGATTAAAGCGCTTGAAGAGCGCATGAAAGGAAAGTTAACCAAGCGCAATGGTCGTACAGTTGAGCCCACTGAGTTAGGTCAGCTTGTGTTTAAGTACGCCGACCGGATGTTCGGTTTGAGCTATGAGATGTTAGATATCGTCAATTACAGCCAGCACTCGAACATTCTATTTGAAGTTGGTGTAGCCGATGCATTATCTAAACGCTTGGTCAGTAAAGTACTGATGACGACCGTCCCGGAAGATAACAGTATTCATTTACGCTGTTATGAATCGACCCACGAACTGCTACTTGAACGCCTTTCTCAGCACAAGCTAGATATGATCCTTTCGGATTGTCCCGTTGATTCTACTCAAAGTCCTGGCCTTTATAGTAAAAAGTTAGGTGAAAGTAGCATGAGCTTTTTTGCTTCTTCTGAAATTGAAAATGTGCGATTCCCTGAGATCTTGGAACAAAAAAAACTTCTGATTCCCGCGAGCCGAACGGCTATGGGGCGTAAAGTTATTCAATGGTTTGATCGTCAAGGTCTTCAACCCAATGTGCTGGGGGAGTTTGATGATGTTGCGTTGATGAAAGCTTTTGCTCGGTACCACGATGATGTGATTTTCTTGGCACCGACCGTATACATGTCGGAGATTGAAGACGACCGAAATTTACAGCTAATTGGCCATGTCGATGGGCTAAAAGAAGAGTACTACGTGATTTTTGCGGAACGAATGATCCAACACCCCGCGGTAAAAAATGTTTGTGATGCTGATTTCAGTCAAATGTTTGAGTAAACCCGTATCGTTGCGTAAATAAATAGATTACTATCAATAAAAATATAATTCTAAATAATATCTAAGTAAGCAAGATACTTGTTTTAGTGAGCAAAACTATTAATTATTGATGGCGCACCAATTAAAATCCTTGGTGGATAATATTGGTGTATCACTAACAACTAAATTAGAGGTTCTAATAATGAAGACTCTGGAAGTGTATCTTGATTTTCTTAGATATATAAATCAGTGCAACACAACAAGCTGGCCAGGGTTGGAATAAGTAAGTTGTAGCTAGAGGTCCAACACATGAATCTACAAGAAATGGAGCAGAACTCCGCAAAAGCCGTCGTGTTGCTCAAAGCGATGGCAAACGAGAGACGCCTACAAATCCTTTGTATGCTGCATAACCAAGAGCTGTCCGTGGGAGAGCTGTGTGCAAAGTTAGAGCTAAGCCAGTCGGCATTATCTCAGCATCTTGCTTGGCTTCGCCGTGATGAGTTAGTCACGACAAGGAAAGAAGCACAAACGGTGTACTACACATTAAAGAGTGATGAAGTGAAAGCGTTAATAAAAACACTGCATAGTCTTTATTGTGCTGAGAGTGCTCAACATTAATTAAATAGTCCTAATATACTGCTCATCTTAGAGTGTGAATCTAACTTGTTGGAATATTTGAGAGTGGCGTTAAACTTTTGATGATAGGGTACTACTCATCGGCCAATTTGCTTTGTTCTCAAGTGTTTTATTAGTGGTTTCTAGTTTGAGCGTTATATGGGTAATGAATAAGCTGATGTCTTTAAATGGGACATTCAGAAAAAGAAAAGCTGGCATTGCCAGCTTTTTTTATTTTCAGCCCTAAACCACCTACTTCAGTAGGTGGTTATCATCCGTTTCGGCTTTGCCTGTAAAACTACTCATGCTAAATGCGTCTTTGATTTTTCCAGAAGTCAAAGAGGACAAATAACATGAGTAGATACAATCAAGCTTCCCACGTATTTTGGCGTTGTCAATACCATATAGTGTGGACGCCAAAGTATCGATTTAGGATCTTGAAGAACAATATAGGTAAAGAAGTTTATCGATGTATTTATGTTTACTGTAATCAACTTGGATGTGAAGTCGTAGAGCTAAACGTACAAGTTGACCACGTACATTTAGTTGTAAAGGTCCCACCAAAGCTTTCGATATCCAAGTTGATGGGGGTATTGAAAGGCAAAATAGCCTTAAAGCTATTTAGCAAGTTTCCTCACCTTAGGAAGAACAGGCTTTGGGGTAATCACTTTTGGCAAAGAGGCTATTTTGTCGATAGTGTTGGAATCAATGAAGAAATAATACGCCGATATGTAAGACATCAAGAGAAGCAAGAGCGAGTAGAGCAGCAGCAATTGGCGCTGGACTAAACAAAGGCCCCCTTTTAGGGGGCTCACACAAAGCCACCTTCTTTAGAAGGTGGTAATTTACTAAGAAAATTTTGTAGATATAAAAAAACCGACACAAGGTCGGTTTTTTCTTCACTGTAAAATCAGGACTCTATTAAAGAGCTTTGATTTGTGCAGCGAAACGAGACTTATGGCGAGCTGCTTTATTCTTGTGAATAAGGCCTTTAGTTGCCATGCGGTCTAGGATAGGTGTAACTACAGCGAATGCAGCAGTTGCAGCTTCTTTGTCGCCTGCTTCGATAGCAGCAACAGTTTTCTTCATGTAAGTACGCATCATTGAGCGACGGCTAGCATTGTGCTGACGACGTTTCTCAGCTTGGATAGCGCGCTTCTTAGCAGATTTACTATTTGCCAAGGGTCTAACTCCCAAAAACTTAGTTCTGTGACAATTTAAGGGCGAGGAATATCCCTCATTTGCGCTTAAATGTCAAATGATTTGTGCAAAAACCGATCTAAGCCAAAACAAATTTTGGTAAGAGAGGTTATCGCGGTTAAGATGGCGGGGATTCTAACAGCATTTTTATACCAATGCTAATAATTATCCGCGAAAGGCACACTTATTCCTTACAACCCGCGGATAGATTTTTGACGTCTATTTGCAGCACCTGTCAGAGAAACAGTATAGGGTTAGCTGTCTTATGGTGATATTCCGAGGTTACAGTGAGTAAACGACTACTCAAGTCTGGCATGATCGTCAGTGCTATGACATTTATTTCCCGCGTTCTTGGCCTAGTTCGTGATGTTGTAGTGGCAAATTTAATGGGGGCAGGAGCAAGCGCAGACGTCTTTTTCTTCGCCAATAAAATTCCTAATTTTTTACGACGTTTGTTTGCTGAAGGTGCTTTTTCCCAAGCGTTTGTACCTGTTTTAACGGAAAGCCATGCTCAAGGCGACATGGATAAAACTCGGGAGCTCATTGCTCGTGCAGCGGGCACGTTGGGGGTGATAGTCTCAATTGTTACCATCTTAGGTGTTCTAGGTTCCGGTGTGGTGACTGCACTGTTTGGTTTTGGTTGGTTCCTAGACTGGATGCATGGTGGTCCCGCGGCTGAGAAGTTCGAACTTGCTAGCGTGATGCTCAAGATTACCTTTCCTTATTTATGGTTCATCACTTTTGTTGCCCTATCGGGAGCCATTCTTAATACACTAGGTAAGTTTGCGGTTTCTTCGTTTACTCCCGTCTTCCTCAACGTAATGATCATTTTGGCAGCATGGTTTATCTCGCCGCAGATGTCACAGCCAGAGATTGGTCTTGCCATCGGTGTTTTCCTTGGTGGTTTGGTTCAGTTCTTATTTCAAATCCCTTTCCTTATTAAAGCGGGGGTTATGGTTAAGCCAAAATGGGGCTGGCGCGATCCGGGCGTGGTGAAGATCCGAACCTTAATGATTCCTGCTTTGTTCGGTGTGTCGGTAAGCCAAATCAACTTGTTGTTTGATACTTTTATTGCCAGCTTTCTGCAAACCGGTTCGATCAGTTGGTTGTACTATTCAGATCGCTTGTTGGAATTCCCGTTAGGTCTGTTTGGTATTGCTATTGCAACGGTGATTTTACCAGCATTATCACGCAAACATGTTGACGCACAAAATGAAGGATTCGCACAAACCATGGACTGGGGGGTGCGCATGGTGATCTTACTTGGCCTTCCTGCAATGCTTGGTTTGATGGTACTGGCAAAACCTATGTTGATGGTGTTATTCATGCGAGGTGAGTTTTCGCCACAAGACGTACATCAAGCATCACTGTCACTCTTTGCTTACGCTTCAGGCTTGTTGAACTTTATGCTGATTAAAGTGCTTGCTCCGGGGTATTACTCGCGTCAAGACACCAAAACGCCAGTGAAATACGGCATCATTGCGATGGTGACCAACATGGTATTTAATGCAATTTTTGCGTACTTCTATGGCTACGTTGGCTTGGCTATCGCGACAGCACTATCGGCATTTGTGAATATGGCACTACTGTATCGTGGCCTGCACATCGCAGAGGTATACCAAATCACTAAGCGAACCGTCTTCTTTATTATACGTTTAGCTATTGCTGGCGCGGCGATGGTGGCGGCAATCTTATGGCAACTGGAAGATATGTCAGTATGGCTGGGCTGGAGCTTTGCTCACCGAAGCGCGGTGCTAGGGATGTTGATCGGTTTAGGAGCAGTGGTTTACCTAGTGGTTCTATTTTTAACTGGTGCGCGTTTAAAAGACCTAAAAGCTGGGACAGACTGAGGGTGATTAGTATATAATCCGTCAGTTTCACACAGTGTAAAGTAAAACAGAGGCAGAAAGCAGTATCCAATGGAACTGATTAGAGGCATTCACAATATCAACCCGCGACATCATGGTTGTGTGCTGACTATTGGCAATTTCGATGGTGTCCATAAAGGCCATCAACAAGTATTGCAGCAAGTGTCTGAGCAAGCGGACAGGCTATCCTTGCCTTCTGTTGTGATGACCTTTGAACCTCAGCCGATGGAGCTGTTTGCCAAAGACAAGGCACCTGCAAGGTTGACGCGATTACGCGATAAGTTCGTGCAATTGAGTAAGCTCGATATTGACCGCTTACTGTGTGTCAATTTCAATCGCCATTTTGCAAGTTTAACCGCGGAAGAGTTTATCCGTGACTTGTTGGTCGAGCGTTTGGGTGTTAAGTTTCTTGTCGTTGGTGATGATTTCTGCTTTGGCAAAGGCCGTACAGGTAACTTTGCAATGCTGCAGGAAGCAGGGGAAAAATACGGCTTTGATGTCGTAAGTACCCAGAGCTTTTGTTTACAACAATTACGTGTCAGCAGTACGGCTATCCGTCAAGCGCTGGCGCGTGACGATTTGCATTCCGCGCAACAGATGCTGGGAAGAAACTACAGCATCAGCGGTCGTGTTTCTCACGGAAGAAAGCTAGGTCGAACCATTGGGTTCCCTACTGCAAATATTCCTTTGAAACGCTGTGTTTCTCCGGTTTCCGGAGTCTATGTTGTTCAAGCGCTTGGCTTAGGAAATAAGCCAGTTGGTGGTGTTGCTAATATTGGTCAAAGACCAACCGTCAATGGTGTTCGCCAACAGTTAGAAGTGCACTTATTCGACTTTCATGCCAATTTATATGGCAAGCAACTAGAAGTGGAACTTTTGCATAAACTTCGAGATGAGCAAAAGTTTGAGTCGTTTGAAGCACTTAAACAACAAATCGAATTGGATGCTGAAGCAGCAAGGGTGTGGCTGCGTCAGCTTAAGCGTTGAGCGGTTTATTCCACCGTTCAACATAATGTCTAATTTTCGCCCAATATAACGGAATTAAGAATCGATGAGTGAGTATAAAGATACCCTGAACTTACCTGAAACAGGGTTTCCAATGCGCGGCAACCTGGCCAATCGTGAGCCAGAAATGCTTAAGCGTTGGTACAAAGAAGATCTTTACGGTGAAATCCGTAAAGCTAAGAAAGGCAAAAAGTCATTCGTATTGCACGATGGCCCTCCTTACGCAAATGGTGACATTCATATTGGTCACGCACTAAACAAGATTCTTAAAGACATTATTATTAAATCCAAAACACTTTCAGGTTTTGACGCACCTTACATCCCAGGCTGGGACTGCCACGGTCTACCAATCGAATTAATGGTAGAGAAGAAAGTAGGTAAGCCAGGCCAAAAAGTGACAGCAGCGGAATTCCGCGAGAAATGTCGTGAATACGCAGCAGGTCAGGTTGAAGGTCAGAAAGAGAGCTTTAAACGCCTTGGTATCATGGGTGAGTGGGACAAGCCATACCGCACTATGGATTTCGCTACTGAAGCGAACATTATTCGTGCTCTTGGTAAGATCGCAAGCAATGGTCACCTGCTAAAAGGTTTCAAACCTGTTCACTGGTGTACAGACTGTGGTTCTGCTCTTGCTGAAGCGGAAGTAGAATACAAAGATAAAGTATCGCCATCTATCGACGTTCGTTTTAAAGCGGCTGACGAAGCGGCACTGTTGTCTAAATTTGAGCTGACTGAAGGTCATGAAGGTCACGGTGACGTATCTATCGTTATCTGGACAACAACACCTTGGACACTGCCAGCAAACCGCGCAGTATGTCTACGTGATGATCTAGAGTACGTGCTTATCCAAACAGAAGGCGACAACGCTGAGCGTATCATCGTTGCTGCTGAGCTAGCGAAAGACGTAATGGACCGTGCGGGTATCGAGCACTTCCACAACCTTGGCTTTGCTAAAGGTGCGGACCTAGAGCTTTCTCAATTCCAACACCCATTCTACGATTTCACTGTACCGGCGATCCTTGGTGATCACGTTACGACTGATTCAGGTACTGGTGTTGTTCACACTGCTCCTGGTCACGGTCAAGAAGACTTCGCGGTTGGTAACAAGTACAACCTAGAAGTAGCAAACCCAGTTGGCTCAAACGGTGTTTACCTACCAGATACAGAGCTATTTGCTGGTCAGCACGTATTTAAAGCGAACGATGCAGTAGTAGAAGTACTAAAAGAAAAAGGTGCACTACTACACCACCACGCTTACGAGCACAGCTACCCACACTGTTGGCGTCATAAGACTCCAATCATCTTCCGTGCTACACCTCAATGGTTCGTTTCTATGGACCAAGCTGGCCTACGTGCTAAAGCATTAGAGTCAATCAAGAATGTAGAGTGGATGCCTGAGTGGGGTCAAAGCCGCATCGAAGGCATGATCGAAGGTCGCCCTGAGTGGTGTATCTCTCGTCAACGTACTTGGGGTGTGCCAATTGCTCTGTTTGTTCATAAAGAAACAGCAGAACTTCATCCAAACACGCTAGAGCTGATCGAGAAAGTCGCGAAGCTGGTTGAAGAGAAAGGCATTCAAGCATGGTGGGATGTAGATGCCGCTGAACTACTAGGTGCTGACGCTGACCAATACGAAAAAGTGCTAGATACGCTAGACGTATGGTTCGATTCAGGTGTGACTCACTTCTCTGTTGTTGATGCTCGTGAAGAGTACAACGGCAACAGTGCAGACCTATACCTAGAAGGTTCTGACCAACACCGTGGTTGGTTCCAGTCTTCTCTAATTTCATCTATTGCGATGAAAGACGAAGCGCCTTACAAACAAGTACTGACACACGGTTTCGTGGTTGACGGTCAGGGTCGTAAGATGTCTAAATCTATCGGTAACGTGGTTGCGCCAAAAGACGTAACCAACAAGCTAGGTGCTGACATTCTTCGTCTATGGGTTGCTTCTACAGACTACACTGGTGAAGTTGCGGTTTCTGATGAAATCCTAAAACGTAGCGCAGATGCGTACCGTCGTATCCGTAACACAGCGCGTTTCTTCCTTGCTAACCTGAGCGGCTTCAACCCTGAAACAGACATCGTTCCTGTTGAAGAGATGGTTGCGCTAGATCGCTGGGCGGTTGGTCGTGCACTAGCAGCACAAGAAGAGATTGTTAAAGCATACGAAGAGTACAACACACACGGTGTAACTCAGCGTCTAATGCAATTCTGTTCAATCGAAATGGGCTCTTTCTACCTAGACGTAATTAAAGACCGTCAGTACACAGCAAAACGTGGCGGCAACGCTCAACGTAGCTGTCAGACAGCACTTTACTACATCGTAGAAGCGCTAGTTCGTTGGATGGCGCCAATCATGTCGTTCACTGCAGATGAAATCTGGAACGAAATGCCAGGTCAACGCGACAAGTTCGTATTCACTGGTGAGTGGTTCGACGGTCTATTCGGTCTTGCTGAAGGTGAAGAGCTGAACAACGAATTCTGGACTGAGATCCAAGCGGTTCGTGGTGCAGTAAACAAACTTCTAGAAGATGCGCGTAAAGAGAAAATCATTGGTGGTGCACTACAAGCTGAAGTGACTCTATTTGCTGATGACGCACTAGCGGCGAAGATCAACAAACTTGAAGATGAACTGCGCTTTGTTCTACTAACATCTGCTGCGAAAGTTAAGCCTCTAGGTGAGAAGACGGATGCAGCACAAGCGACGGATATCGAAGGCTTGTTTGTTGAAGTAGCAGCAGCTGAAGGCGAGAAGTGTGACCGTTGTTGGCACCACACGCCAGACGTAGGCACAATCGAAGGTCACGAGAAGATCTGTGGTCGTTGTGTGTCTAACGTAGACGGCGAAGGTGAAGTACGTAAATTCGCGTAATTGCCTAGAACGACTGAACTTTTTTTAAAATTAACAGCCCCAGTATTTACTGGGGCTGTTTGTAGGTAAAGTAATGAGTGAAAAAGCACTGACGTTAAAGCAATCTGGAGTTCGCTGGCTGTGGTTAGCAATTCTGGTATTTATTGCAGATATTGGCATCAAATTGGTGGTGATGGGCAACATGGGCTACGGATGGGCAAACCGAATTGAGGTGTTGCCATTCTTCAACCTACTTTACGTTCATAACTACGGTGCCGCTTTCAGCTTCTTGAGCGATCAAGCTGGTTGGCAGCGCTGGTTATTTACAGGTATCGCGTTTGTTGTTACGGGTCTTTTGACCTACTGGATGAGTAAGCTTCCAGCAAAAGAAAAATGGAACAACATTGCTTATGCACTGATTATTGGTGGTGCAGTGGGCAACGTGTTTGACCGCGTCGTTCATGGCTTTGTTGTTGATTACCTAGACTTCTTCTGGGGTAACTACCACTGGCCAGCATTCAACCTTGCTGACATGGCGATCTGTATTGGTGCGGCAATGATTATTCTGGATGGCTTCCGTAAAAAAGACGCTGACAAGTAATCTTTTGCGGTATATCGAATAACCCTAAGCGTCGTCCGTTGATTCGAGCGACGCTTTTTATTATGTTGGAGCGCCAATCAGCATATCAATGTATAAAAAGACCAAGCTGACAGCGTAATAACCCAAGAACAAGGAAGCATTAACGTGACAACAATAACCAATGAATCGGTAGTAACCCTTCACTTTACGATTAAAATGAAAGACGGATCGGTTGCAGATAGTACTCATAACATGGGTAAACCAGCGAAGTTTGTTATGGGTGATGGCAGCTTGAGTGAAAACTTTGAGCAGTGCTTGATAGGCCTCGAAACAGGCGCACAAAAAGCGATTGAGCTAAAGGCAGAAGACGCGTTTGGTATGCCAAACCCTGATCATATTCACTATATGGATCGCACTAAATTTGTAGGTGATGCAGAAGTGGAAGTTGGTACAATCATGGCCTTCAGTGGCCCTGATGGCATGGAAATCCCGGGCATTATTACAGAGATTGCAGGCGATTCAGTCACTGTGGACTTCAACCATCCACTCGCGGGACAAGACGTGACTTTCGAAGTCGAAATTTTGTCAGTAGAATAGCGAACCAAATAAAAGATAACTTCCATGAGCAATGAAATGAAAATCCTGTTAGCTAACCCACGTGGTTTCTGTGCTGGTGTTGACCGCGCGATTAGCATCGTAGAGCGTGCGCTAGAGATGTATCAGCCACCGATTTATGTGCGTCATGAAGTGGTGCATAACCGTTTTGTGGTTGAAGGTCTAAAACAGCGTGGTGCTATCTTCGTTGAAGAACTGCACGAAGTGCCAGACAACAACATTGTGATTTTCTCCGCTCATGGTGTATCGCAGGCGGTTCGTCAGGAAGCCAAGCAGCGTGATTTGACCGTATTTGACGCAACGTGTCCTTTAGTAACCAAAGTGCATATGGAAGTGGCGCGTGCGAGCCGTCGTAATATGGAAGTGGTTCTGATTGGTCACGCAGGTCACCCTGAAGTCGAAGGTACGATGGGGCAATACGCCAGTGAAACCGGTGGTATGTACTTGGTTGAAACTCCAGCCGATGTTGAGAAACTGAAGGCGATTGTGAAAGATCCATCCGATCTTCATTACGTAAGCCAAACGACGCTTTCTGTCGATGAAACTGCCGATGTTATCGAAGAGCTACGCCGCGTGTTCCCAGATATCCAAGGTCCACGTAAAGACGATATCTGTTACGCGACACAAAACCGCCAAGATGCCGTACGTGAATTAGCTGGTGACGTAGATGTGATGGTTGTGGTGGGTTCTAAAAACTCATCAAACTCTACACGTCTTAAAGAGCTAGCTGAAAAGCTAGGGACACCTGGCTACTTAACCGACTGTCCGGAAGATATCAAACCTGAGTGGTTCGAAGGCAAAACAAAGGTCGGCGTGACTGCGGGAGCATCTGCTCCGGAAGAGCTCGTTAATCAGATTCTAGAGCGAATCAAAGAACTCGTTGGTGCCGAAGCGGTTGATGAAGTACTTGGCCGTGAAGAGAATATGTTCTTTGAAGTACCTAAAGAACTGCAAATCAAGCAAGTGGATTAGTCTCCATTTATCGAATATTCAAAAGGCGACATGTGGGTCGCCTTTTTTATATCTCTCTTAACTCATTTAGGTAATCACGAATTTGGTCTTTTCCTAAACCATCGATAATCATATCAGACATCTTCGTGATTCTTCGCTCAAGCGATTGAGCAACCTTTTCGCAATGTGCGTACATGTCTTCATCAGAACCATCGGTCGGAAAAGCATCAACTTGCCAGTTTACTCGAACACCACCTGCAAGCCACTGAGGAGCGGTTTCTTGATGTAAAGAATCACAGAGAATAATAACGATGTCGGGAAGAAACTGAGTTCGCTCCTCCCATGAATGTGTGTGGGTATGCGGAATGGGGAGTTGGTGGTCATCTAAGTATTTTTGCACCACTGGGTGCACCTTGCCTGTGGGATGTGAGCCTCCACTGGTGACACTAAAATCTGCTGACAGGATATTGGTTGCGATTGACTCCGCGAGGACGCTTCGTCCAGCGTTGTGCTTACATATGAATAAAACTTTATACATCATCGCCTCGTCTTTTCAGAGCGTCCTATTTATACGCTAGCGGAAACTCAGCGATGATGTGTGAAGTTTTTGTGTTAGTGGCTAATGCCGAGCATCTCTTTGAGCACCTTTAAGTAGCGGCGGCTTACTGGTATCTCAAAGCCTGTTTTGGTGATGATTTCCGCTAACCCATTTTCCAGTAACTTGATTTCGCTAATCGCTTTAATACTGACTAAGTATTGACGATGGCAGCGGACTAGAGGGGTTTTCTCTTCCAACGTTTTTAATGTCAGTTGGGTGCTCGCGGTTTGGCTGGTGGAGCGTACATGCACGCCGCTGATATCACTGTAAGCACATTCCACCGTGTCGGTGGCCATGATAACGATGCGGTTGTGTCCGATGCACGGTATCTGATCCAACGTGTCAGGTGTAATAGCAGACAGTTGTTGCGTTAGGGCGGATTGGCTAATGACTTTGTTTAGTCGTTTTACCGTTTTAGTTAGCCGGCATGGGTCGACAGGTTTGAGCAAGTAATCAAAGGCATTGTCTTCAAATGCTTGAATCGCATACTGATCATAAGCCGTGACAAAAACCACATAAGGCATGGTTTCTGGATCAAGCATCCCTAGTAATTCAATCCCCGTGACTTGAGGCATTTGGATATCGAGAAACACCACATCAGGCTTGAGTTCATTGATTTTTTTTAGGCCGAGGATTGCGTTTGAGGCATCGCCCACGACCTCAACTTGGCCTGTTTCATCCAGTAACTCTGCTAGCTCTTCACGAGCAAACTGTTCATCATCAATGACGAGTGCGGTTAACATCCAACATTACCTTTATTGCTTCAGCGTGCTTTTATGATTTTGGGGGAATGATAAAGCTCATTTTAGTAAATTGATGTGGCTCGCACGTAATTTTTAGCGCTGCATCACGTCCAAATTGATTAGTGAGACGCTTGTCGACAATTTCTAAACCTAGCCCTGAGTGGTTTTCTTTTGGCGGCTCAAAACTGCCTGCGTTGTCTTCGACGGTAATCAAGTGACCTTGTGGGTGTGCTTCGCTGTATATATGAACTTTACCACCTTCAAGCATGTTTGAAATGCCATGCTTAATGGCATTCTCAACCAAAGGCTGGAGTGTAAAGCTTGGTAATTTGATGTCCAGCAATTCAGGTTGAATATCGATTTCAACCTCTAAGCGGTCCGTAAAACGCGCTTTTTCGATGCTCAAGTACGAGTTCACATGTGCAAGCTCTTCCTTTAACGTCACGGTATTAATGTTCTGCTTTAAATTGCTGCGGAAGAAGTGCGATAGATTTTGGATTAGCTCGCGCGCTTTGTCAGGGTCACGACGAGTAATCGCACTAATAGTATTGAGTGCATTAAACAAAAAGTGTGGATTCACCTGAGCGTGAAGCAATTTTATTTCTGCTTGGGCGAGTAAGGCTTGTTGTTGTTGGTAATCGCCATAAAGGATTTGGCTAGATAGAAGCTGGGCTATTCCTTCCGCCATCGACATGTTGGCCGTCGAGAACAATTTACGCTTCGGTTCATACAGCTTTATGGTACCAATGACCTCTTTCCCTGCACGCAGTGGGATGATCAGCGCAGATCCGAGCTTGCAATCTTTTGCAATGGAGCATTGGTATGGACGCTCCGCACCATCAAGATAAATGATGTCGTTTTTCTCCATGGAGTCTAATGTGCTTTGCGATGAAATCGGCGTGTTCGGTTTATGGTGATCATCGCCAATGCCCACAAACGCCAAGATCTTTTCTTGGTCAGTAATCGCGACAGCGCCCACTTTGGTTTCTTCGTAAATAATACGTGCGATTTTCTCTGCGTTTTCGGTGTTGAAGCCGTTGCTTAGAATTCCCACTGAGCGATCAGCAATGGTGAGCGCTCGACGCGAAAACGTCGCAGAAAACTTTTCAAAGATTGCTTTTCTGTCTTGCAGGATACTCATGAACAACGCCGCACCAAATGAGTTCGCGATGATCATAGGCGCTGCAATAGCGGACACCAGTTCATAGGCTTGATCAAAAGGTTTCGCGACGGCGAGCAGCAAAATCATTTGCACCACTTCTGCAACAAACGTGACGCTGAATACGACGCTTGGATTAAACAGCAATGCGCCTTTATTTCGCTTGATAAGGTAAACGTGGAGCAAGCCACCAATTACGCCCTCGGCGGTGGTTGAAATTGCGCAGGCTAGGTCAGTAAAGCCACCAAGAGAGTATCGATGGATGCCACCAGTAAATCCGACGGCGAAACCTACAACAGGTCCACCAAACAGCCCGCCCATAACTGCGCCGATCGCACGAGTATTGGCAATAGCATCGTTGATGTGCAGACCGAAATAGGTGCCGAGAATACAAAAGCCAGAGAAGAGTACGTAACAAATTAGGCGGTGGCTTAAGCGCGAAGAAATACTCAGCAAAGGTAAGATGATTGGCGTTTTACTTAGCATGTAAGCCAAAACTAAGTACACACACATCTGTTGTAAAAGGGAGATGACCAGTTCCATAGTGAACCTAACCTAGAATCAATGTTGTTATTGTATACCTAAGTAACCTCAAGATGCTTGGCTCAGATAGATAAGAACAGCTAAGTAAATGATGCTGCGCTGTGCTTTCTGAGTCTTAAAGTGACTTGGGTATAAAACAAAAAGAGCCTGCAATTGGCAGGCTCCTATCTTAGTCACGCAGATGTGACGAGTATTACGCTGTTTCTGATACGGCTTGTGGTTTCTCTTCGTCAGCCAGTTCAGTTTCACCTTTACCCTTAGAGGTTTTGATAACGTAACCTGTCACAGCTAGGGCAAACACAATACCTACGATAGTTGATAGTTGCATTGGCAGACCAAAACCTAGCGAGCTGTTGTTTAAGATGAACGTGACACATACCGTGGTCATGAAGATAGCTGGGATAGTGGTAATCCAGTGCAGCTTGTTGTGACGCAGTAGGTAAGCGGACGCAGTCCAAAGCATCATTACCGCTGTTGTTTGGTTTGCAAAACCGAAGTAGCGCCAGATAATGCCGAAGTCTACTTGAGTTAAGATACCGCCGATAACGAACAGTGGAAGTGCCATCAGTAGACGGTTACGTAGCGTTTTTTGTTCCATGTTGAAGTATTCAGCAAGGATCAAGCGGCTTGAACGGAACGCTGTATCGCCAGACGTAATTGGTAGGATAACCACCCCCAGGAACGCAAGGATACCACCGAACACACCTAGCAGACCAAATGATGCGCTGTATACCACGTTACCAGGGCCACCGTTTTTCACAGCTTCTGATAGAGCGTCTAGAGAGCCGAAGAAAGACAGAGCGATAGCACACCAAATTAGCGCGATAACACCTTCACCAATCATTGCACCGTAGAATACGAAGCGACCGTTTTTCTCATTTTCCATACAACGCGCCATCAGTGGAGACTGAGTTGCGTGGAAGCCAGAGATAGCGCCACATGCGATAGTGATGAACAATGCAGGCCATAACGGCATGTCATTTGGGTTGAGGTTAGAGAACATGTCCGAAACTTGGAAGTCACCCATTACTGTGTGTTCGCTAGAGAAAGCAACGGCTGTCATTAGGCCAACAGACATAAAGATAAGTAGGGCGCCAAACAGTGGGTAGAAACGACCAATGATTTTATCGACAGGAACAATCGTAGCAATGATGTAGTAAGCAAAGATAGCAATAACCATCGTCGTCATGCTTACGCTCAAGCTTGTTTGATCATTGATGAGGTTAGTAATCATGCCAGCAGGGGCTGAAACGAACACTACGCCAACTAGAAGCAATAGGACAATGGCAAAAATATTCATAAAGTGTTTTGCGCCATTACCTAGGTAGCGACCTGTAATGGTAGGTACAGATGCACCGCCGTTACGCACTGAAAGCATGCCTGAGAAGTAATCGTGTACTGCACCAGCAAAAATACAACCGACTACAATCCAAAGCATCGCCGCAGGACCGTATAGTGCCCCCATGATCGGGCCAAAAATTGGACCAACACCTGCGATGTTAAGTAGTTGAACTAGGTAAACTTTCTTTGTTGACATTGGAACGAAGTCAACACCGTCCGATTTGGTGTGAGCTGGCGTTTGGCGTTTTTCATTGATGCCGAAAATCTTCTCGACGAAAGCGCCGTAGATGAAGTATCCGCCGATTAGGGCTGCGACACAGGTTAGAAACCACATCATAGCAATTGTCCTTGGTCTTAGTTGGGTAGGGTAATTTTTTAATCTCAGGATGCATGTTATGCGTCACTTGTGTTAAATGCATTCGGTTAGTAGATGAGTGGTCGAATAGAGCACTGAGTGGTCGATATGCTGCTTGAGCGGTTTTTAAAAATGGCGAAAGGTTGATGACAGTCTTGAGCTGCTGATTTGAGTCATCAGTGGTTAAATCTGCAAGCTCAGCGGCAAGCGCCAATAATTAGTGGTAAGCTTATTTTTGAAAACAATTACTTAAGGAAGAACCATGAAAAAGGTAACGGTAGGTCTGGCACTGGCTTTACTTGCAGGATGCACAGCAACGACAGCAGATCTTGCCAAGTCGGGAGATTGGCATCAGATCGGATATCAAGATGGCATAACCGGACACACATCGCGCACGATGAGCGAGCTTCGTGAATTGGGTAGTGTTAAGCAAAGTGACTACGACCAAGGTTATTTAGAAGGTTTACGTGAGTACTGTAATCCTGCTTTTGCGTATCAAATGGGGTTATCTGGTCAGTATTACGAAGGGGTTTGTGAAGGTACTGAGCAAGCGCAAAAATTCCGCATGGAATGGCAACGTGGTTGGAATGAATACTCAAATTAATAGTCAATAAAGCCGTTGTTACACTGTCTGCATCACATAAATGTGGCAAAGTCTTCCTTATTAAACTATATTCATACTGCTTGATAGTGAGCACAGAAAAAAGGAATCACATTATGTCAACGCAAATGGCTGGTGGCTGGAGTCCATTTCATGAACTCACAGCAGATAATAAAGAAGTATTTGCTAAAGGTATCGAGGGGTTTGTCGGTGTCAAATACTCCCCTTTGGTTGTGGCTACTCAAGTCGTAGCCGGACAAAACTATGCGTTTTTCTGTAATGCAGAAGTTGTCTACCCTGGAGCACAACCATACCCAGCAATGGTTCATATGTTCAGTGACCTTGAAGGTAAAGTCGGTATTACTCACATTGAACGATTGAACTACTAAATTGAGCCATAAAGGCGCCTGACTTTTAAATAAGTGAGGCGCTTTATTGATTAAGATTGATTAGTTTGCGCGATCACGACTTTTCTTAAATATCCTTGCTTGGCGTTCAGTTGCTCAGTCGCGCTTTCTCTATCCAGCCCGGTTAAAATCATCAAAATCGCTAACTTGGCGTCGTAGTCCGTTTCTTTGAGCGCCGTTTTAGCCTCTTGGTTAGTACAATCTGTTGCTTGCATAACAATACGAGCCGCTCTTGCAACTAGCTTTGCATTCGTCGCTTTCACATCTACCATTAAGTTCTGATAACTTTTGCCTAGGCGAATCATGCTTGCGGTAGTGAGCATGTTCAGTACGAGTTTTTGTGCCGTCCCTGATTTTAAGCGAGTGGATCCCGTTAACGCTTCAGGTCCAACAACGGGGCTAATCGCAATATCAGCAATATCTGCAATCGGAGAGTCAGGGTTACAAGATAGTGCTACAGTGGTGGCACCAAGCTCGTTCGCATACTCTAAGCCACCAATCACGTAAGGTGTTCGTCCACTTGCCGCAATACCAACGACGACATCGCGTTGTGTTAGCGTATTCTCTTTAAGATCTTGCTCGCCTAATGTAGGGTCGTCCTCCGCCCCTTCTTTTGCACGGAACATTGCCTCTTTTCCACCGGCAATAATACCAACGACCATCTCTGGATCTGTGCCAAAAGTTGGTGGACATTCTGAAGCGTCCAAAACGCCAAGTCGACCACTGGTACCCGCACCGATGTAAAACAACCGACCTCCGACCTTAAATGCTTCCGTGATCTTATCAACGACTTCAGCGATCTCAGGCAACACTTTTTCAACGGCAAGAGGAACGAGTTTGTCCTGTTGGTTGATGCGTTGAACAATATCGAGAGAAGGCAGCAAGTCGATGTCCATGGTGTCTGGATTTCGCCCTTCAGATACCAGATGGGATAAAGCTGCGATAAGTGCATCGTTCGTCATAATGAATTAAGCCTTTTTGTTTAGGATCTATTGCCCTTAATTTTTTGAATAGAGTACACCCAGTGAAGCGAGACGACTTGCCCCCGTAACTTCCGGTAAGTTGCTAGGGAGGCCGTGAATATGGCGCTGCGCAAGCCAAGCAAACGCCATTGCTTCCATGTAGTCGCCATCAACACCTTTTTCTGCCGTTGTCGCAACGCTCCATTGTGGCAATAACTTGGCCAGTCGTTGCATCAAAAGCGGGTTTCTTGCTCCACCGCCACAGACCAATAGCTGAGGTGTGATGCCATGAGAAAACTTGTCGACTTCGTTGGCAATGGTAATTGCAGAATACTCGCAAAGTGTACGTTGTACGTCTTCGATTGGTAAATTGTGATGGGCCAGTTGTTGATGCAGCCAGTCAATATTGAACAGTTCTCGCCCGGTACTTTTAGGGGCAGGCATGGCGAGGTAAGCTTCTTTGAGTAATTGAGTCAACAAAGTAGCGTTTACCGTTCCTTTAAGTGCAAATTGTGCATCTTCGTCGAAGCTTTGCCCAGTATGCAGCGCACACCATGCGTCCATCAACATATTGCCCGGGCCTGTGTCATAGCCAATGACTGGTTGTTCTGGATGCAGTACCGAGATATTGGCAATGCCTCCAATGTTAAGTACCACAGTTGTGGAATCCTGCATCGCAAAAATGCTTTTATGGAAAGCAGGGACGAGTGGGGCACCTTGTCCACCTAGCGCCATGTCTTTACGACGAAAATCCGCTACCGTATCAATGCCTGTCTTGACTGCGATAATGTTTGCATCGCCCAATTGAGTGGTAAACGGCAAGTTTCCGGTAGGCTGATGGAATACTGTTTGACCGTGATTACCAATCGCACGAATTTGCTCTGCGACGTAACCAGACTTATTGAGTAGCTGTAACACAGCATCTGCAAATAGGTGGCCGAGCTGGTGGTCAAGTTCACCTATGGCTTTTAAATTTGTTGCTTGACCGGTACAAACAGATAACAGCATGTCTTTTAGTGCTGCGGGCATTGGGTAGTCGTCGTGCGCAATCAGGCGAACGTGCTCATCGCTTATTTCAACTAGAGCGGTATCAACACCATCCATACTCGTTCCAGACATCACACCAATGTACAGTTCGTTAAATTTCATAGCCGATCTCGTCAATTCTTCATTCACTTATTGTAAAGCAAATCTGAAGCGAATAACCTCATCGAATACGAGATATTCAGCCGATTTTGAGGAGAAAACATGGGACCGTTATGGGTTGACGTTGCGGGGTATGAACTGACCGCTGAAGACAAAGAAATCTTGGAGCATCCTACGGTTGGTGGCTTAATTCTATTTGCTCGCAACTATCATGATAGCGAACAGCTTCAAGCACTTACTCAATCCATCCGAAAGGCGGCTAAGCGCCCGTTTTTGATCGGTGTGGATCAAGAAGGCGGCCGAGTGCAGCGCTTTCGTGAAGGTTTCTCATTAATTCCTGCTGCTGATGAGTACGCTAAACATCAAAATGGTGAAGAGCTTGCTCGTATGGGCGGTTGGTTAATGGCAGCAGAGCTGATTGCCCATGATATTGATTTAAGCTTTGCCCCGGTACTTGACCAAGGCCATCAATGTAAAGCGATCGGTAACCGCGCATTCGGTGAAGATGCCGATACCATTCTTCGCTATAGCACTGCTTATATGCAAGGAATGAAGAGTGTTGGCATGGCAACGACAGGCAAACACTTCCCTGGACATGGTGGCGTGATTGCAGACTCACATCTAGAAACACCATACGACGAGCGCAGTGATATTTTTGAACAAGATATGGCGATCTTCAAAGCGCAAATTGATGCCGGTATTTTAGATGCCATGATGCCTGCTCACGTGATTTTCCCACATTATGATGCTCAACCAGCCAGCGGTTCTGAATACTGGTTAAAACAGGTCCTGCGTCAGCAATTGGGTTTTAAAGGTTTGGTTTTTTCGGATGACTTGACCATGGAAGGCGCTGCGATTATGGGCAGCCCAGCCGAGCGAGGTGCTCAAGCATTGAGAGCTGGTTGCGATATGTTGTTAATGTGTAATAAACGAGAAGCGCACGTTGAGATATTAGACAACTTACCGGTTTCAACCGTGCCACTCGCGGATGCATTACTGAAAAAACAGTCATTTTCTCCAAGCGAACTTAAGCTATCTCAAGAGTGGAAAGCGGCGAGTGAAGCGATGAAACGCTTGACTAGCTAAACCTCTTGTAAAAGATTCAAAACAGCGATGAGAAGCCAAAGTTAATTATGCTTTGGCTTTTTATTTAACTGTAAACTTTAATTTACACTAAATGTTTTTTATTATGTACGCTTGTTTTTCTTTTTTAGCCTGTTATCTTGTCGTTAAAGCTTAGTTGTCTCACCAAGGGTTTGGTTGGGTGTAAAAATAAATATACAGGTTAGAGTTATGCAGAAAAGTGAGTTGAGCAATATTAATATTATCGAAGAACAGGTTCTTATTACTCCGGAGGAACTAAAAAACAAGCTTCCTTTGAGTGAAAAAGCACGTCGCTTTATTCAAGAGTCTCGTCAAACTATCGCTAATATTATTCACAAGAAGGATCACCGCCTGCTTGTTGTATGCGGTCCATGTTCTATCCACGACGTAGAAGCGGCGAAGGATTACGCAAAGCGACTTAAAGCACTCTCTGAACAACTAAGTGACCAACTGTATATTGTTATGCGTGTTTACTTTGAGAAGCCGCGCACCACGGTCGGCTGGAAAGGCTTGATCAATGATCCACACCTAGACGGCAGTTTCGATATTGAACACGGTCTGCATGTTGGACGCGAACTTCTGGTGGAGTTGGCAGAGATGGAAATCCCGCTCGCGACTGAGGCTCTAGACCCAATTAGCCCACAATACTTGGCGGATACTTTTAGCTGGGCAGCCATCGGTGCTCGTACGACGGAGTCACAAACTCACCGTGAAATGGCAAGCGGCCTGTCTATGCCAATCGGTTTTAAGAATGGCACCGATGGCAGTTTGGCAACCGCAATTAACGCGATGCAAGCTGCGTCCTCTAGCCACCGTTTTATGGGAATTAACCGTGAGGGACAAGTCGCACTGTTGACCACCCAGGGCAATGCTAATGGACATGTGATCTTACGTGGCGGCAAGCAAACTAACTACGATTCGGTATCAGTCACTGAGTGTGAGCAAGAGATGGCGAAATCTGGTCTTGATGCTTCATTAATGGTGGATTGCAGTCACGCCAACTCACGTAAAGATTACCGTCGCCAGCCATTAGTCGCGGAGGATGTGATTCATCAAATCCGTGAAGGCAATAAATCTATTATCGGTCTTATGATTGAAAGCCATATCAATGAAGGAAATCAATCTTCTGACTTAGCTCTTGAAGAGATGAAATACGGTGTATCTATCACTGACGCATGTATCAATTGGGATTCAACTGAGGCACTATTACGTCATGCACATGAAGAGCTAGTGCCTTTCTTAGAAAATCGTCTAAAGGCTAATTAATACAGGATTTAAGGAACATCAATGGCAGTTGAACTTAACGCATTACGCGATCAGATTGATGCAGTCGACAAGCAAATGTTGGAGCTATTGGCTCAGCGTTTAGCGCTCGTAGAGAAAGTTGGGGAAGTAAAAAGCGAACATGGTTTGCCAATTTATGCTCCAGACCGCGAAGCGGCGATGTTAGCTTCTCGTCGCGCTGAAGCTGAAAAAATGGGAATTCCTCCACAGCTTATTGAAGATATTCTGCGTCGAACAATGCGTGAGTCTTATGCCAGCGAGAAAGATTCCGGTTTTAAGTGTTTGAACCCTGATTTACGCTCAGTTGTTATTATTGGTGGTAATGGTCAATTGGGTGGCCTGTTTGGGCGTATGTTCAAATTGTCGGGCTACCAGGTCAAAGTTCTCGGTAGTAAAGACTGGGATCATGCGGATGAGATTCTAGACAACGCGGGTTTAGTCGTGGTCACGGTGCCGATTCATCTAACGGAAGGGGTGATCGAAAAACTGGGGAACTTGCCGCAAGACTGCATTCTGTGTGACCTGACTTCTATCAAGTCGAAGCCTCTGCAAGCAATGTTGAATGTGCACCAAGGTCCTGTGGTTGGTTTGCACCCAATGTTTGGCCCAGATGTTCCGAGCCTTGCCAAGCAGGTTATTGTGTACTGTGATGGCCGTGGTCACGAGCATTACCAATGGCTATTGCAACAGTTTGGGATATGGGGCGCAAGCTTGTGCCAAATCGATGCACAAGAGCACGATCATGGCATGACGTTGATTCAGGCGCTGCGCCACTTCACGTCGTTTGCTTACGGTATGCACCTTAGCAAAGAGAATCCGAACATCGATCAGTTGTTGAAGTTAAGCTCGCCAATCTACCGCCTTGAATTGGCGATGGTGGGACGACTGTTTGGTCAGGATCCGAACTTGTACGGTGATATCATTTTCTCTTCTCAAGAGAATATCGATATGATCAAGCGATTCCATCAGCGTTTAGGTGATGCGGTAGCGATTCTGGATAGCAGAGACAAAGCGCGATTCATCGAAAGCTTTAAGCAGGTGAGTGATTGGTTTGGTACTTATTCTCAACAATTTATGAATGAGAGCCAAAACTTACTCAAACAGGCGAATGATAATATTCATCGCGGCTAATCACGGGTCATTTAGCCGTGCAGAGTCCGAAACAAAAAGAGCAGCGTAAGCTGCTCTTTTTCGTGTTGATGGACAAATCAGTTCGTCGCAGTATTACTCGTATCTTCACTTGATACTGTGTTGATACTGGTATCGCGATAGGGTGAATTGGTTAAATTGACTTGTAGGCGCACAACGTTATCAATCAATTGAACCAAAGGTCCCCATTTCACTTTTTTCTCTTTTTCAAAGACGTCGTTGAAGTTTTCTGGCGTCCACTCCATTAAGTATTGAGGGTTGAGTGCTCGTCCGAGGAAGCGTACTTCATAGTGCAAGTGTGGCCCTGTGGAGTTGCCAGAGTTACCGCATTGAGCAATGATGTCGCCTTTACTAACAAACTGACCGCTTTTCACTTTGAAGCGTTGTAGATGAGCAAAGGAGCTCATAAAGCCAAATGAGTGACGAATGGTGACATAGTTACCATAACCACGATTGCTCGGGCGAACGGTTTCCACCACACCGTCAGCCGGTGCCAGGATCTCTTCTCCTCTTTTACAAGTCAGATCGATACCAGTATGAACATGCCTCTTACCTGAAATCGGATTAATACGACTGCCGTAAGAAGAAGAAATACGTTGGTATGTGACTGGACTGTCATTTGGTATCAAACGGAACATCGTCGCTCGAACAGCAGAATCGATAGCGGCTGCGTCAATTCGCTCCTCTAACCCCATGCTGTTCTCATCGATCATCAACTCTTCGTCTGCGAGACCTAAAACCGATTCAACGTCGAATACCCGTTTGCCCAATAGCTGAATTTGATTGTTTTTGTCCGTCAAAGACTGGGAAAGCGAATGATTGGTATCAAGCTGTTCTTCGTAAAGAGCCGTCACTTCGGCCTTTTCACTTTCCAGTTTGGCGATGATTTGTGTTAGTTCGTCTTTATTGTGCATCTGCTGCTGATTAAGGTACCACGCGCCACCAACGACGGCGGGTAATGCCAATACTGAAGCAAATACTGCTAGGACCGAACTGCGGCCCAAATAGAACTGCTGATCGCCGTCTTTCGTCGGGATCTGCATGATGATTTTTTTAGACATAGTTATTGTTACTTAAATAGGCGTTCATTTATTTTTCTCCTAAAAACCAGAGAGGTGCTCTAACTCTCGATTCAGAAGGTCGTTATTGCCTACATTCAATTCTATAAATCGTTTTAGTTGGCTAATGCTTTCGATGTCTATCTTAGCGATCTTCAACCTAATCTCACACTTAGAGACATTCACAATTTGCGCTTTTAACGTAATCACTTGTTCGGATTGATCAAATGAAAAAGTCACATGGACTGGAAGGGTTGGATCCAAAGCCTCAGTCTCTTCCACTTTCATGAGTAAACCATGCAAGGAAAGATCTTGAATCCTAGCTTCAATTGCCAAGTCACGTTGTTCTATCTTAGCTGGAGCTTGATGGAGAATACGTGAAAAGCGTCGTCTCTCTGTCATATGAATATTCTCGTCAGGTCGTCAAACAGAATTGAATAGTATATCAATACGAACAAAAAATGTTCGATTGTTGTTTGAAAAGTGTCGAGGTCGCTACAGAGTGACGTAAGTGCTATGTCATGTTCTTAACGAACGAGACGGGCTAATGAGCTCTTTTTATAACAAAGAAAACAAAGGCCGCTATGATAGCGGCCTTTGTACAAATTACAATCAAACTTTGTGGGTTGCGATTACTTTGCAATACGCTTGTATTTGATACGGTGTGGTTCTGCGGCTTCAGGACCCAATGTTTTCTTCAACCAATCCATGTACTCTGTGTAGTTACCTTCGTAGAAGTTAACTTGGCCTTCGTCACGGTAGTCAATGATGTGAGTCGCGATACGGTCAAGGAACCAACGGTCGTGCGAGATAACCATTGCACAACCAGGGAACTCTAGTAATGCTTCTTCTAGAGCACGCAGTGTTTCAACGTCAAGGTCGTTGGTTGGTTCGTCGAGTAGCAACACGTTACCGCCCGCTTTAAGAAGCTTCGCAAGGTGGACACGGTTACGCTCACCACCCGATAGTTCACCAATAATCTTTTGTTGGTCACTGCCTTTAAAGTTAAAGCGTGAACAGTATGCGCGAGCTGGGATTTCGAAGTTGTTGATCTTAATGATATCAGCACCTTCAGAGATCTCTTGGAATACGGTTTTAGAATCGTCCATGCTGTCACGGAACTGATCGACCGATGCCAGTTTTACTGTATCGCCCATCTCAATTGTGCCCGAGTCTGGTTGTTCAGTACCACTTAACATCTTGAATAGCGTCGATTTACCTGCGCCGTTAGCACCGATGATACCAACAATTGCACCTTTAGGGATGCTGAATGACAGGTCATCAATCAGAACACGACCGTCAAATGACTTGGTCAGGTTCTTCACTTCAATAACCTTATCACCTAGACGCTCACCTGGTGGGATAAACAGTTCATTGGTTTCATTACGTTTTTGGTGATCAGAGCTTTGCAGTTCTTCAAAGCGAGCCATACGTGCTTTTGACTTCGCTTGACGACCTTTAGGGTTTTTACGTACCCACTCAAGCTCTTTCTCGATAGTCTTTTGGCGAGCACTCTCTTGGGAGGCTTCTTGTTGTAGACGAGCGTCTTTTTGCTCCAGCCATGAGGTGTAGTTGCCTTCCCATGGGATACCTTCACCACGGTCCAGTTCTAAGATCCAGCCCGCAGCGTTATCTAGGAAGTAACGGTCGTGGGTGATGGCTACTACGGTACCTGTGTAATCCACTAAGAAGCGCTCTAGCCAAGCCACTGATTCTGCATCTAGGTGGTTGGTAGGTTCATCAAGCAATAGCATGTCTGGCTTAGAAAGTAGCAAGCGACAAATAGCCACACGGCGGCGTTCACCACCTGATAGGTGCGCAATTTTTTGGTCCCATTCAGGTAAACGTAGTGCGTTTGCTGCACGCTCAAGCGCATTTTCTAGGTTGTGACCATCTTTCGCTTGGATAAGGGCTTCTAGCTCGCCTTGCTCTTTTGCAAGTGCGTCGAAGTCTGCATCTGGTTCAGCGTATGCTGCGTAGACTGCGTCCAAACGTTTCAGAGCGTCAGCAACGTCAGCAACCGCTTCTTCAACAACTTCACGAACGGTTTTTGATTCGTCTAATACTGGTTCCTGAGGTAGGTAACCTACGTTTAGACCAGGTTGTGGACGCGCTTCACCGTCGATATCCGTGTCGATACCTGCCATGATACGTAGCAGTGTGGATTTACCTGCACCGTTCAGACCTAAAACACCGATTTTCGCACCAGGGAAGAAGCTCAGAGAGATGTCTTTAAGAATTTGACGCTTAGGTGGCACAATTTTGCTCACCCGCGACATGGTATATACGTATTCAGCCATTGCCGATCGTTCCTAAATTAACTGTCATTCAAACCCATCATTTTATACCAAGTGCTTTGTTTTTGTTACCGCATTGCAAGAATTTCCCTAACGAATGGATTTCTTATTTTGAGCTGACCGGAAACTTACACGGTTAGGGTATACACTTTTGTTATTCGTTAAGAATGACGAAGTGTTTTCTATGCGAGTTAGAAACGCTTTGTCTCCATCGTCTTAAAAGTTTGACGAGTACAATTTTTAATACACTAAGTTGCTTTACATGGACATCTGCATTCTGTGTAAATAGATGCATGTGTGAAAATTGCCTTAACATCACATGAACTCTAACAAAACTAGGCTTTAGGGCAGTATATGTCTGGGGAAAATGACACAAATGAGATTCAACGTATCTGAATTGGCTAAAAACGTATGCTGCGCCGCCGCGTTGTGTGCTATGAGTTTGAGTGCTAATGCCGCGCTGAGTTTGGAAAAGCAGCGCGAAGTATATGAGCAAGCTCAAGATTTATTAGATAAAAATGACATCGACGGATACCTTTCGATTCGTCCTAAAATTTCTGACTATCCACTAACGCCTTATGTGGATTACCGCACTTTTATTAGACAGTTACCGGAAAAGTCACCACAACAGGTGAACGAGTTTATTTCTGAGCACGAGTCTTTTCCATTTTCTCGTCGAGTTCGCGCTCCATACCTCAATCATCTTTATAAGCAAAAAGATTGGAAAACTATTACTGAGTTTCAAAAAGTCATTCCTAGTGGTGAGCGTTACCAATGTATTTTCTACGTCGCTCAATTAAAGCAAGGCAAGAAAGTCGCGGCGTTTAAAGGGGCTGAACATATGTGGTTACGTGGCATCAGCATTGCTGATGAGTGTGACCCATTATTTGAAGCATGGGACAAGGCGGGTGAGCGTACCGATGAACTGATTCTACAGCGTATGTTACTGGCGTTTGATGCTCGTAATGGCGGTTTGATGAGTTACTTGCTCAAACTGCCTAAATCAGCGCAGGCAAAGCAACAAGCCAAAGAAATGAAAGCGTTGTTTGATAATCCTTCAAGTGTTGCGGAATTCGCGAAGAAAAAACCTGCGAATGATTTTAATCGAGCGCAAAGTGAATATGCGTTAGAAAAGTTGGCTCGTATGAACACTAGCCAAGCACAAGGTGCGTACGATGCCGTCATTAAAGGACAGAAGTTTTCTCCAGAAAAAGCGCAAGAACTTGCCGACTATATTGCATTTCGATTGACTCGTACGGAGTCTGAGTCATTAGCTAAATGGCGCGATGATAAAACGAAAACCAGTCAGTACTTACCGTTGATTGAAACGCGCATCCGCTTAGCGATTCAAAATGCAGATTGGAAAGGCGTACAAGAGTGGATTGCTGTTCTAAATAAAGAAGAACAAGCCACGCTACGCTGGCAATATTGGCTTGGAAGAAGTGAAATAGCGTTAGGTGATGACATCGCGGGGAAACAGCGTTTAGCAACTCTGCTTGGGCAACGAAACTTCTACAGTGTGGCTGCCGCCAATGCAATCGGACAATCAATCAAATACCCAACGCATACGGTTAAGTTGGATAAGAAAGTTGTTCAACCCTATCAAGACTCGTTAGCTCGTATCGAAGAGTTGATCGCGACGGATAAAATCGCAGCAGCGAAGAGTGAATGGGCACACTTACTGCGCCGCGTAGGAAAAGATGAAAAGGCGATGTTGGCGGCTTATGCATCATTTAAACGTTGGCATCACCTAACGGTGACCGCGAGTATTCAAGCGCAGATGTGGGATAATATCGAACTTAGGTTCCCAATAGCACACCGCTGGTGGTTTAACTTTTATGCGAAAAAGCACAACATTGATCCCGTCACGATGATGTCTCTCGCTCGACAGGAAAGTGCGTTAGATGTTGAAGCCCGCTCTCCAGTTGGCGCTCGTGGTCTTATGCAGATCATGCCTGCGACGGCGAAGTACACGGCACGTAAATATAAGTTGAGTTATCAAGGTACGCAGGATCTCTACAATGTAGGAAAAAATATCGAAATTGGTAGCCATTATTTGCAAGGTTTATTAGAGGATTACGATAATAATCGTATTTTTGCTCTTGCTGCTTATAATGCAGGTCCTAACAGAGTAAAAACGTGGCGAGAGCGTACCCAAGGAAAAGTGGATGCTTATGCCTTTATTGAGGCAATTCCATTTAAAGAGACGCGCGGTTATGTACAAAACATCTTGATGTTTGAAACATACTATCGTGATCTTTTGGGTATCGATGGCGCGTTCTTGAATCAACATGAGATCAATACCAAGTATTGAGTGAGGTAACTTGATGTCGCACGAACCCGAGTACAAAGACTGGCAACAGATTATTGAGCTAATTCGAACAAGTATGGGCACCCAGCAAGATGACATGCTGTTAACTATGCTGATGTCACGTGATGAGAGAGAGTCATTAATATCACGCGTTAATATAATTAACGAACTTCTTAAAGGAGAATTATCTCAACGTCAGATCAGTCAGATGCTTGGTGTGGGCATTGCCACCATTACTCGTGGCTCTAACGAACTAAAGTCGAAATCTGATGAAGAAAAAGACAAGTTGAAAGTCTTGTTAGAACAAGTTGCGGTATCTAAGTAGACAGTATATCCAATTTGCTTTTAGGCCTTGGTGTTACAAGTGACTAAGATAACGTATTACAAAGGGCGGAAATATCCGCCCTTTTGCGTATCTAGAGACTAGGCTGAGTGTTATAAATTTGAAGGAAAATGCTCAGGGTTTGTGAATGGAATTAAAGCCAGAATCAAGGCTTGGTGATAGACCGAGCTTCGAGTTAGCTGGTTTTGGGTTAGCAGGCTAATAGCGCCACCTTTCTGTTTGATATTATCAGTACCAAACACTTCGTCCATTACATCTCCCAATTCATTCGCATCCTTGAGTTTTTCCAAGACTTTTGGCGGCAACATTAAGCTTGCAGAACGAGATTCACCGCGGTGAGTCTCTGATTCAACCACCATCCAAGCAAACGTCACGTTTGCTTCAATTCCCGCTTCGAGACCGACATAGTAATCCGCGTTTGGCATCTTTACTTTTGCGTTTTTAACGCGGTTTAGCGCACCACGATGAGTTTCTTCATTCGTCATGGGCTGATCTGCGACCTCACTCGGTACACTGATGCCAACGAAGTTGAATTCTTGATGCGGAAATGCATTACGAAATGCACTTTGAACTGCATTAATTTTGGCTGGGTTTAGCGATGCGATTACGACTTTTTGGGTTGCCATGATCTTTTTACTCACTGGTGTCTATTAACTCAATTTTACTTGCGTAGGCTTTACGTTCTCACTCGGGTAACAGCCTAATACTTTCAAGTGCTTAGTGATTTTTGTTAGCTCTTCAAGTGCCTGTTGCATTTCTGTCGAAGCAAGATGTGATGTCAAGTCTACGTAGAACATCTCTTCCCACGGGTTCCCCATAATTGGGCGTGATTCTAGCTTGGTCATATTGATGCCGTAACGTTGCAGCACTAATAGTGTTTCAACCAATGAACCTGCCTCTTGGGAGGTCGACATGATCAATGTGGTTTTTGCTGGAATCTGAGTAGAAACTTCAACCGGTTTACGAGCAACCACGATAAAGCGAGTATGGTTTTCGGTTTGGTTTGCGATGTTGCCTTGAATTGCTTGCAAGCCATATAGCTTACCGCTTGATGCATTACCAATTGCAGCTACATCATCACGATCCATCTCTTGGACTTTCTGCATTGCATCTGCTGTGCTCGCGCAGGACTCCAGCTTTACTCCTTTCATACGGCTTAAAAACTCACTGCACTGTTGGTGTGGCTGAGGGTGAGAATACAGCGTTTTAATATCTTCCAGACGAATGTCTTTTTTCGCAACCAAGCAGTGTTCGATTGGTTGAGTTAGCTCTCCAACGATGTAAAGCGTCGTGTGTTGTAGTAAGTCATACACTTCATTAATAGAGCCTGAGCTGGTGTTTTCGATTGGCAGAACGCCATAATCAGCATGGCCAGATTCAACCGTTTGAGTCACTTCTTTAAAGTGCTCGCAGTTGAGCTCGATAAGCTCCGTATTTTTACGACTGAAGTATTCGCGACTTGCCAAGTGCGAATAAGAGCCTTTGGCTCCTAAAAATGCGACGCGAGCAAGTGGCTTACGGCTTTGCTGTGGGTTAACGAGATTTTGCAGATAACTTTGTTGAAGCAGAACTGAGTCTTCAATGATGGTATGGAAAAGTTTGGTGATGTACTGCGCGTCAAGTTCGTATTTATCTTGGCCATTAGAAATCAGCTTGACCAATAATTGCTGTTCACGGACGGCGTCGCGAACAGGCTTTGAGGTTTGTACTTTGCTTTTGGCTACTTCAATGCTGAGTTTACGGCGCTCAGACAATAAGCTGAGAAGTTGGTCATCCAACTCATTCAAGCGTAAACGAATTTCTTCGAGGGAAATAGGTTGGTCAGTCATCAATTCTTTCCTTATAAAAAAGCCTCCCGATTTGGGAGGCTTTCTGTTTGTTTTTGACTTTTCTTTCACAAACGAGTTCGCCCCTCCAACTATGGGAGGAAAAAGAAGTCAAAAATAAACAGTGAGGTTAAATGCATAAATAGTGCTTAATTTATGAGTGTTTAAACACAATAAGCAAGGCTGGGGAGAGCGTCAAGCAAAAAAATAGCGCCTTTCGGCGCTATTTCCTCAATCTGTTCAGTTTACTCTTCTTCTTCTACTAGCTCAGGCTTACTTGCACGTCGAGCTTCAGGTTTGTGGGTCAGCTTGTTCAATTGTCGTTCTAGTTTTTGCTCCACTTCGTTGATAGCTGCGTAAAGATCTTCGTGAGTTGCTGAGGCAATGAGCTGGCCTTTAGGAACTTTGATAACCGCTTCGAATTTCTTCTGTTTGTTTGGTTCCTCACTGAAAGTTGCTTGGCAACCAATTAGGTCTACTTGCCATTTCTCCAGTTTTTTAAATTTGCTCTCAATATGAGCTCGGATTGCAGAGGTGATTTCGATGTTTTTGCCAGTGATATTCATTGTCATAAGTGTTTTTCCTCTGTTGCATCCCTCATGGGTTGAGTTCAGATTACCGCTTTAAGCATAAAAAAATGTGATTCAGATCATTATTTTGCTCGGGTTTTTTATGATGAAAAATGAATGTGATCTCACTCAAGAACTTCTGAGATTTATCGTGAAATTGCTTGTTATCGGTTAGTAAATCCGTAGATTGGATAGAATACTCAGCTGAAAACGGCCTCGTTTTTAGGGAAGTTTTACGGCCTAATATTTGAGGTGGTTAAAATTTAACTACATGTAAGGTGTGATGGCGATCACTGAGTCTCTCCAATGAATCCATTTAAAAAGCCGCTTACTGTACAAGCGGCTTTTTACTGCCTGGCATTTGGCTGACTTTTCGTAGCGGTATCATGAAAATGGGGTCTTTTGGGGCTAGTGAAACCCTTTCTAGACTTTTGACTTGGTCCAAACTTTCTAGTTGTTTGTATATTATGTAGTAGCGATTAATGCTTGTGACGTACCCAACCGTTGAGCTTAAACTTTTCCGCATAACGACTTCCACGTTATTAAACCAAACATTAGGATCGTAACCTTGTTGGGCTGCACGCTTACGAATACGCTCTACATTGCCGGGGCCCGCATTGTAAGCCGCCAATGTAAAGTAGAGTTTATTTTGTGCAGTAATATCAGGATCACTGAAGTACTGCTTACGCAAAAAAGCTAAGTATTTCACTCCAGCATGAATGTTGTTTTCTAATTGTCGAACATTTTTGATATTGATATTCGGATCTTGAGCGGTGCTGGGTAGGACTTGCATTATGCCAACGGCACCTCGGCTTCCAACTAGGTCGTTATTAAATCCTGATTCCTTGTAAGCGATTGCAGCGATCAGTAAATAGTCGATATCGTATTTCTCACCATAGCGTGAAAATAGCGCTGCGAGTTTTTCTAGTTGAGCAATTTTCTTAGGGTTAAGAGCTCTGTTCAACCATCCCGTGTTATCGATGTATTTACCGTAAATAACGTTACCGAGTAGTGTCCCAGAGCGAGACTTCTGGATGAACTTATTCACGACGGCTTTTAATTTGGGACTATTTTCTCGCATTGCCCAAGCAATTTTGCCATTTTTGCGGATAGGAATTTTTTTGTGCACCCGAATATCATCCATCACTTTCAGCCAAAGCTTGGCTTTATGGCTATCGAGAACAATGGCTTTGACGTAACCATTGTTGAGCATTCCGACCAGCTCATAATCTTGAAGTGTTTCTTCAATAAAGTGCACGATAACAGGCGGTAAGCCTTTTTTGTTTAGTTTCTTATTTAGTGTCTGAATGCTTTCAAAGTAGCTAGAGCTGGCGCGCACCCAAATCTCTTTGCCGCTCAGTTGTTCGATTTTCGTCATCGTTGGTGTGCTTTTGTTTGTCACTACCCACTCTTGAATGTCAGTGAGAATGGGTGAACTGAACTCCACTTTCTGTTTGCGCGTGTCGGTAATAGTCAGGTTGGCGACAACTAAGTCACCTGAACCGTTTTCTAAGGCTGGCAGTAGCTGGTCGCGGGCAACAGGAATAATTTGTACGTTAAGCTTTGGTTTGAGTTTACGAAGGTCTTTTTCGAAATGCGCCAGCAATTCCGCGCCTATGCCTTTTGGTGTGCCGCCCTCAATGTAGTAAAAGCCTAAATCGGCAGAAACTAAGACGCGCAGTACATTCTTATCTTTGATGACATCGAGGTCCCCAGTGTAAGGAGGCTGTTTGAGCGGCGAGATTTGCAGTGCGCAAACGGAAGCAGACAATAGGAGCAGCATAACTGCGCAAAGCTTAGATATCGTCACGTTCACATCCTTTTTATAAAGGGGGGAGGAGAACTTTAAGCATATGTGGAGCTAGGAAGATCATCAAGAAAGGGCTGAATACACTATTGAGAGTAATAAAAAACCGCCACGGTAAAAACGGTGGCGGTTCAGTTTAAAGCAAGTTCAATTACTTCACAGGGTTGAGCTCGATAAGCTTTTCAGTTCTTGCTACGGCGTCTTCCAAACCAAGTTGCTTGTAGGCCTCTAGCTGGATAGTCAGTGACTTACGTGCAGCTTCTGTGTCTGGATACGCTTTTTGTAGCTCTTGGCTGCGATTAATAGCAGCGACCCAAGCTTCACGGCGAAGGTAGAAGTCAGCAGTCGCTAAATCATAGTTCGCTAGACGGTTTTTCAGCGCGACCATACGTTTTTGTGAATCTTCTGCATATGGGCTATTCGGGTAACGTTGAAGTAGTTTTTTGAAGTCATCAAACGCTTTTTTTACCGGTTCAGGATCGCGATCGCTTCGATCTACGCTGAATAAATCATGCATAAAGTTACGATCTTGCGCCATGTGGCTTAGACCTCGCATGTACAGCACCCAATCCATCTTTTCATGGGTTGGGTTTAAACGCATAAAGCGAGAAATGGTTGCCAAGCCCAAAGCAAGGTCGTCGTTTTTGTAGTACGCATAGATTAGGTCAAGCTGCACCTGTTCTGAGTAGGCACCGAATGGGTAACGTGAGTCTAATGCTTCCAGTTTCTCAATTGCAGAAAGCCAATTACCACTTTGAAGAGAAATCTGTGCGTCTGCATACAGTTCCGAAGGCGGCACATCAGGAACGATTTCTTCTTTGCTTGTACATCCAAACAGAAGGGATACCGCTAAAAGGCCTGTTAAAGTCTGACGTTTCATATCAGGAGTCTGTTCCTTGAATCTAAATATTTCTTAAGCTGCCGTTACTTTCTTTCCAGTAACAGATACAATGTCGTAATAGTCTATTTTTTCACAGTCGTGAGCATTAGTCTCACAGTTTTTAAAAAAGTTCGATATGGCTCAGCAGATTGTATTAACAAATACCGTAAAAGATAGCCAGTTAGGTCAACGTTTAGACCAAGCTATCGCCGAATTATTCGCGGACTTCTCTCGCTCGCGCCTAAAAGAGTGGCTGCTTGATGGGAAAGTTCAAGTTGATGGTGAAGTTGTCACTAAACCTCGTACCAAAGTAATGGGTGGCGAGGAAATTACATTGCAAGCCGAGTTAGAAGATGAAGAACGCTGGGAAGCGCAAGATATCCCGCTAGATATCGTCTATGAAGATGAAGATATTATCGTTATCAACAAACCTCGTGACTTTGTGGTTCATCCGGGCGCTGGTACGCCTGATGGCACTGTGCTTAATGCGTTGTTGCATCATTACCCTGATATTGCAGAAGTACCTCGTGCAGGTATCGTGCACCGTTTGGATAAAGACACCACGGGTTTGATGGTGGTGGCGAAAACCGTTCCTGCACAAACTCGTCTGGTTCGCGCACTGCAAAAACGTAATATTACTCGTGAGTACGAAGCGATCGCTATTGGTCGTATGACTGCGGGCGGTAAAGTGGATCAGCCGATTGGTCGTCACTCTACTAAGCGCACGCTTATGGCGGTAGCACCAATGGGCAAACCAGCAGTAACGCACTACCGTGTTGCTGAACGCTTCCGCGAACACACGCGTATTCGCTTGCGTCTAGAAACGGGTCGTACGCACCAGATTCGTGTGCACATGTCTTACCTTCAGCATCCGTTGCTCGGTGATATTGCATATGGTGGACGTGCTCGCATCCCGACAGGTGCGTCTGAAGAGCTAACGGCAATGATCCGGGGCTTCGATCGCCAAGCATTGCACGCAGTAATGCTGCGCTTTGAGCACCCAATTACGGGCGAAGTTCTTGAGTTTCATGCTCCAGTGCCTGATGACATGGTTGTGATGACTGAAGCGCTTCGTCAAGATACAGAAGAGCACGGCTTACCGGAAGAATTCTAATATGAAGACGATCATTCCGAATTGGCCAGCGCCTAAAAATGTCAAAGCTTTCGCCTCAACACGCATAGGCGGATTTTCGACAGGCCCTTACCAAGGGCTAAATTTAGGTACTCACGTTGGGGATGATTTGTCTTTAGTAGAGAAGAACCGAGCTTGGTTGGCGCAACAGGCAAGCATGCCAAATGCGCCAATCTGGTTAAACCAAACGCATTCAACCGTTGTGGCTCAAGCAAATGAACCAACAACACAGGTGCTTGATGCGGATGGTGTATTTACTTCTTCAAGCCATGTTGTTTGTTCAGCGATGACCGCCGACTGTTTACCTGTATTATTGACTAATACACAAGGTACGCAAGTAGCCGCTGTTCACGCAGGTTGGCGCGGCTTAGCAAATGGCATTGTCGAAAATGCGTTAGCGTTGTTTTCTGGTGAAGTGATAGCGTGGCTTGGCCCTGCCATTGGCCCTCAAGCCTTCGAAGTGGGTGAAGATGTTCTGCAAGCTTTTGTTGATTTTGATTCACAGGCGAATCAAGCATTTGCTCCACGCGATATCGACGGTAAATGGTTTGCTGACATGTCGGTGCTGGCAACGCAACGTTTAAACCGAGCTGGTGTGACACAAGTGTTTGATTCTGGACTTTGTACTTACCAAGATAAAGCCTCTTTTTACTCGTATCGCCGTGATGGTAAGACAGGTCGACAAGCAACCTTTATTTGGATCGAAGACTAGCTATAAGCACCAAAGTGCTTAGATGCATACTACTATTTTTGCAAAGCTATCTTTATTCATTCACTCCCTTGAAATTCCCCTCCTGAGTATCCATCTTTCTAACTGTCAAAAGAATTTCCTTTAGTTGAGGTTAGGAAGGTAGATATGCGTCTTGATCGATTCACAAGTAAGTTTCAAATCGCTATCTCTGATGCTCAATCACTAGCGTTAGGGCGCGATCATCAATATATCGAGCCAGTTCACCTCATGGTGGCTTTGCTTGATCAAAATGGCAGTCCAATTCGTCCATTGCTTACTATGCTGGATGTGGACGTAACGCATTTACGCTCTAAATTGAGTGAAATGTTAGATCGATTACCAAAAGTCAGTGGCATCGGTGGGGATGTTCAGCTCTCTAGCTCGATGGGCACATTGTTTAACCTGTGTGACAAAGTGGCGCAAAAGCGTCAAGACTCCTATATCTCGTCTGAAGTCTTCCTGCTTGCCGCTTTAGAAGATCGCGGACCATTGGGGCAATTGCTCAAAGAGATCGGCTTAACAGAGCAAAAAGTCAGCCAGGCAATCGAAAAGATCAGAGGTGGTCAAAAGGTCAATGATCCGAATGCAGAAGAGCTTCGTCAAGCATTGGAAAAGTTCACCATAGACCTTACCGAACGTGCAGAGCAAGGTAAATTGGATCCGGTTATCGGCCGTGATGATGAAATCCGTCGTACTATCCAGGTATTGCAGCGTCGTACTAAAAACAACCCTGTGATTATCGGTGAACCAGGCGTAGGTAAGACAGCAATTGTTGAAGGCTTAGCGCAGCGCATAGTTAACAATGAAGTACCTGAAGGTCTGCGTGGTCGCCGTGTGCTATCACTGGATATGGGCGCACTGGTTGCTGGCGCGAAATACCGTGGGGAATTTGAAGAGCGTTTAAAATCAGTATTGAATGAACTTGCTAAAGAAGAAGGCAACGTCATCCTCTTCATTGATGAACTACACACTATGGTCGGTGCTGGTAAAGGTGAAGGCTCAATGGATGCGGGCAACATGCTAAAACCGGCATTAGCTCGTGGTGAGCTGCACTGTGTTGGCGCAACAACATTGGATGAATATCGTCAGTACATCGAAAAAGATGCAGCATTAGAACGTCGTTTCCAAAAAGTGCTGGTGGATGAGCCGACCGTTGAGGATACCGTGGCGATTTTACGTGGCTTGAAGGAGCGTTATGAGCTTCATCATCACGTCGAAATTACCGACCCAGCGATTGTTGCTGCGGCGAGTTTGTCACATCGCTATGTCTCCGACCGTCAGTTGCCGGATAAAGCGATTGACTTGATTGACGAAGCGGCTTCAAGCATTCGTTTACAAATTGACTCTAAGCCAGAGTCCTTGGATAAGCTTGAGCGTAAAATCATCCAACTCAAAATTGAGCAACAAGCACTAAGTAACGAGCACGATGAAGCGAGTGAAAAGCGTTTGAAAGCGCTTAATGAAGAACTCAATGAAAAAGAACGTGAGTACGCTGAACTAGAAGAGGTTTGGAATACAGAAAAAGCAGCTCTTTCTGGCACTCAACATATTAAGTCTGAGCTTGAACAAGCTCGTATGGACATGGAGTTTGCTCGCCGTGCTGGCGATCTAAACCGTATGTCGGAGCTTCAATATGGTCGTATTCCTGAACTTGAGAAGCAGTTAGATCTTGCAACCCAAGCTGAAATGCAGGAAATGACGCTATTGCGTAATAAAGTAACCGACAACGAGATTGCAGAAGTACTTTCTAAGCAAACCGGCATTCCGGTATCCAAGATGCTAGAAGCGGAAAAAGAGAAACTACTTCGTATGGAAGACGTGCTGCATAATCGTGTGGTAGGGCAAAGCGAAGCGGTCTCTGTTGTATCGAATGCCATTCGTCGTAGTCGAGCTGGGCTTTCTGATCCAAACCGACCAATTGGCTCCTTCTTATTCTTAGGTCCAACTGGTGTGGGTAAAACAGAGCTTTGTAAGACACTTGCGAGCTTTATGTTCGACAGTGAAGATGCGATGGTCCGTATCGATATGTCTGAGTTCATGGAGAAACACTCAGTGGCAAGGTTGGTTGGTGCTCCTCCAGGCTATGTCGGATATGAAGAGGGTGGTTACTTAACTGAAGCGGTTCGTCGCAAGCCGTATTCGGTAATTTTGTTAGACGAAGTAGAGAAAGCGCATCCGGATGTATTTAACATTCTGCTGCAAGTTCTCGATGATGGGCGTTTAACGGATGGTCAAGGTCGTACTGTTGACTTCCGTAATACGGTTGTGATCATGACATCTAACTTGGGTTCATCTCGTATCCAAGAGAATTTCGCAACATTAGACTATCAAGGTATCAAGAGTGAAGTGATGGATGTGGTTAGCAAACACTTCCGCCCAGAGTTCTTGAACCGTGTTGACGAAATCGTGGTGTTCCATCCACTTGGTCAAGAGCACATTAAGTCCATTGCTTCTATTCAATTGGAACGTTTGGCGAAACGACTAGAGGAGAAAGGCTATCAACTAGAAGTTTCCGACAAAGCACTCGACTTGATCGCTCAAGTTGGTTTCGATCCTGTGTATGGTGCGCGTCCTTTAAAACGTGCAATTCAGCAGAATGTCGAGAACCCGTTAGCCAAATCAATTCTTTCTGGTGAAATCGTTCCAGACAAGACAGTGCAGCTAATTGTTACTAATGACCAAATTTGTGCTCATCAATAATTGTATGGATACAGTAAAATTGAGATAAAAATCACACTAAAGGGGCCGTTTGGCCCCTTTTCTATAGTTTTTTAGAGTCTTTTGTCTGTTTTCTATACGAATAAACTAAAAAGGTGAGTTTTTTTAAAAAATGCACTTGTGTTCTTTAATGAACTCCCTATAATGCGCCTCCGTTGTCACGGGAAAGCAAGTGAAGCGGAACCTAAACAACTACGGTTAGTGAGTTAAAATTAACTCGCAGATAAATAACTTAAAAAAGTGTTTGACACGATAAGTTATCTAGCTAAAATAGCCGTCCACTTTGAAGAGAACTTCGAAGTGTGCTCTTTAAAAATATAGACCTATCAATCTGTGTGGGCACTCGTTGATGATAATCCAATTAGAAGCTTAGGCTTCAAATTAGGTTTCAATGATACGAAGTGACCATTGAATCGAAAGATTCAGCACAGTCAATTCAAACATTACTTCTGCTATTTATTAGCGAAAGGAATGTTCAGTATTCATTGAGCCGAACAAAATCTTAAATTGAAGAGTTTGATCATGGCTCAGATTGAACGCTGGCGGCAGGCCTAACACATGCAAGTCGAGCGGAAACGAGTTATCTGAACCTTCGGGGAACGATAACGGCGTCGAGCGGCGGACGGGTGAGTAATGCCTAGGAAATTGCCCTGATGTGGGGGATAACCATTGGAAACGATGGCTAATACCGCATGATGCCTACGGGCCAAAGAGGGGGACCTTCGGGCCTCTCGCGTCAGGATATGCCTAGGTGGGATTAGCTAGTTGGTGAGGTAAGGGCTCACCAAGGCGACGATCCCTAGCTGGTCTGAGAGGATGATCAGCCACACTGGAACTGAGACACGGTCCAGACTCCTACGGGAGGCAGCAGTGGGGAATATTGCACAATGGGCGCAAGCCTGATGCAGCCATGCCGCGTGTGTGAAGAAGGCCTTCGGGTTGTAAAGCACTTTCAGTCGTGAGGAAGGTAGTGTAGTTAATAGCTGCATTATTTGACGTTAGCGACAGAAGAAGCACCGGCTAACTCCGTGCCAGCAGCCGCGGTAATACGGAGGGTGCGAGCGTTAATCGGAATTACTGGGCGTAAAGCGCATGCAGGTGGTTTGTTAAGTCAGATGTGAAAGCCGGGGCTCAACCTCGGAATAGCATTTGAAACTGGCAGACTAGAGTACTGTAGAGGGGGGTAGAATTTCAGGTGTAGCGGTGAAATGCGTAGAGATCTGAAGGAATACCGGTGGCGAAGGCGGCCCCCTGGACAGATACTGACACTCAGATGCGAAAGCGTGGGGAGCAAACAGGATTAGATACCCTGGTAGTCCACGCCGTAAACGATGTCTACTTGGAGGTTGTGGCCTTGAGCCGTGGCTTTCGGAGCTAACGCGTTAAGTAGACCGCCTGGGGAGTACGGTCGCAAGATTAAAACTCAAATGAATTGACGGGGGCCCGCACAAGCGGTGGAGCATGTGGTTTAATTCGATGCAACGCGAAGAACCTTACCTACTCTTGACATCCAGAGAACTTTCCAGAGATGGATTGGTGCCTTCGGGAACTCTGAGACAGGTGCTGCATGGCTGTCGTCAGCTCGTGTTGTGAAATGTTGGGTTAAGTCCCGCAACGAGCGCAACCCTTATCCTTGTTTGCCAGCGAGTAATGTCGGGAACTCCAGGGAGACTGCCGGTGATAAACCGGAGGAAGGTGGGGACGACGTCAAGTCATCATGGCCCTTACGAGTAGGGCTACACACGTGCTACAATGGCGCATACAGAGGGCGGCCAACTTGCGAAAGTGAGCGAATCCCAAAAAGTGCGTCGTAGTCCGGATTGGAGTCTGCAACTCGACTCCATGAAGTCGGAATCGCTAGTAATCGTGGATCAGAATGCCACGGTGAATACGTTCCCGGGCCTTGTACACACCGCCCGTCACACCATGGGAGTGGGCTGCAAAAGAAGTAGGTAGTTTAACCTTCGGGGGGGACGCTTACCACTTTGTGGTTCATGACTGGGGTGAAGTCGTAACAAGGTAGCGCTAGGGGAACCTGGCGCTGGATCACCTCCTTATACGATGATTATTACGATGAGTGTCCACACAGATTGATATGGTTTAGATTTCAGAGCAAAATTGGTTCTGCATAAAATGCTGAAGCAATTTATGTGGGGCTATAGCTCAGCTGGGAGAGCGCTTCGCTGGCAGCGAAGAGGTCATCGGTTCGATCCCGATTAGCTCCACCACATACTCAGTGTCCCGTTCGTCTAGAGGCCTAGGACACCGCCCTTTCACGGCGGTAACAGGGGTTCGACTCCCCTACGGGATACCATCTTTAAACATTCTCTCTTGAGAGTTTTTAAAAATGGTTACTTCATTAGAAGTGATTAGCTCTTTAACAATTTGGAAAGCTGACAAAACAACAATTTATTGTTGTTTGTAAAGTTCTCAATGTTTGTCTTTATGACAAACACCAAAAAACACATTCAAGTGTTCTTGGCTTTTTGTTTTCATTTTTTATAAAAATGAAGGTAAAGAGATGAGTCCGGCAAAATCGAATGTCTCTCGCTCATTCAAATAATGAGAGACAACTTTGGTGATTTGAACATCAACTCGAAACTCCTTCGGGTTGTATGGTTAAGTGACTAAGCGTACACGGTGGATGCCTTGGCAGTCAGAGGCGATGAAGGACGTATTAACTTGCGATAAGCCCAGATTAGGTAGTAAAAACCATTTGAGTCTGGGATTTCCGAATGGGGAAACCCAATACCATAAGGTATTACTGTTGAGTGAATACATAGCTCAACAGGGCGAACCGGGGGAACTGAAACATCTAAGTACCCCGAGGAAAAGAAATCAACCGAGATTCCGAAAGTAGCGGCGAGCGAAATTGGACTAGCCCTTAAGCTTTACACGCGTTAGACGAACAGCCTGGAAAGGCCGACGATACAGGGTGATAGTCCCGTAGTTGACGACGTGTGTTCAGTGAAATCGAGTAGGGCGGGACACGTGATATCCTGTCTGAATATGGGGGGACCATCCTCCAAGGCTAAATACTACTGACTGACCGATAGTGAACCAGTACCGTGAGGGAAAGGCGAAAAGAACCCCTGTGAGGGGAGTGAAATAGAACCTGAAACCGTGTACGTACAAGCAGTAGGAGCAGGCTTGTCCTGTGACTGCGTACCTTTTGTATAATGGGTCAGCGACTTATATTCAGTGGCAAGGTTAACCATCTAGGGGAGCCGTAGGGAAACCGAGTCTTAACTGGGCGTTCAGTCTCTGGATATAGACCCGAAACCAGGTGATCTAGCCATGGGCAGGTTGAAGGTTGAGTAACATCAACTGGAGGACCGAACCGACTAATGTTGAAAAATTAGCGGATGACTTGTGGCTAGGGGTGAAAGGCCAATCAAACCTGGAGATAGCTGGTTCTCCCCGAAAGCTATTTAGGTAGCGCCTCGGACGAATACTACTGGGGGTAGAGCACTGTTAAGGCTAGGGGGTCATCCCGACTTACCAACCCTTTGCAAACTCCGAATACCAGTAAGTACTATCCGGGAGACACACGGCGGGTGCTAACGTCCGTCGTGGAGAGGGAAACAACCCAGACCGCCAGCTAAGGTCCCAAATTACTACTAAGTGGGAAACGATGTGGGAAGGCTCAGACAGCCAGGATGTTGGCTTAGAAGCAGCCATCATTTAAAGAAAGCGTAATAGCTCACTGGTCGAGTCGGCCTGCGCGGAAGATGTAACGGGGCTAAGTAGTAAACCGAAGCTGCGGCAATATACTTTTGTATATTGGGTAGGGGAGCGTTCTGTAAGCGGTTGAAGGTGTGTGGTAACGCATGCTGGACGTATCAGAAGTGCGAATGCTGACATGAGTAACGATAAAGGGGGTGAAAAACCTCCTCGCCGGAAGACCAAGGGTTCCTGTCCAACGTTAATCGGGGCAGGGTAAGTCGACCCCTAAGGCGAGGCCGAAAGGCGTAGTCGATGGGAAACGGGTTAATATTCCCGTACTTCTTACAATTGCGATGGGGGGACGGAGAAGGCTAGGTGGGCCTGGCGACGGTTGTCCAGGTTCAAGTGCGTAGGCTAAATTAGGTAAATCCGGTTTTCTAAGGCTGAGACACGACGTCGAGCATCTACGGATGTGAAGTCATTGATGCCATGCTTCCAGGAAAAGCCTCTAAGCTTCAGATTGTAAGGAATCGTACCCCAAACCGACACAGGTGGTCGGGTAGAGAATACCAAGGCGCTTGAGAGAACTCGGGTGAAGGAACTAGGCAAAATGGTACCGTAACTTCGGGAGAAGGTACGCTCTCGACGGTGAAGTCCCTCGCGGATGGAGCTATTGAGAGTCGCAGATACCAGGTGGCTGCAACTGTTTATTAAAAACACAGCACTGTGCAAAATCGCAAGATGACGTATACGGTGTGACGCCTGCCCGGTGCCGGAAGGTTAATTGATGGGGTTAGACTTCGGTCGAAGCTCTTGATCGAAGCCCCGGTAAACGGCGGCCGTAACTATAACGGTCCTAAGGTAGCGAAATTCCTTGTCGGGTAAGTTCCGACCTGCACGAATGGCGTAATGATGGCCACGCTGTCTCCACCCGAGACTCAGTGAAATTGAAATCGCTGTGAAGATGCAGTGTACCCGCGGCTAGACGGAAAGACCCCGTGAACCTTTACTACAGCTTGGCACTGAACATTGACCCTACATGTGTAGGATAGGTGGGAGGCTTTGAAGCGCAGTCGCTAGATTGCGTGGAGCCGTCCTTGAAATACCACCCTTGTAGTGTTGATGTTCTAACGTCGACCCCTTATCGGGGTTGCGGACAGTGCCTGGTGGGTAGTTTGACTGGGGCGGTCTCCTCCCAAAGCGTAACGGAGGAGCACGAAGGTGGGCTAATCACGGTTGGACATCGTGAGGTTAGTGCAATGGCATAAGCCCGCTTGACTGCGAGAATGACAATTCGAGCAGGTGCGAAAGCAGGTCATAGTGATCCGGTGGTTCTGAATGGAAGGGCCATCGCTCAACGGATAAAAGGTACTCCGGGGATAACAGGCTGATACCGCCCAAGAGTTCATATCGACGGCGGTGTTTGGCACCTCGATGTCGGCTCATCACATCCTGGGGCTGAAGTCGGTCCCAAGGGTATGGCTGTTCGCCATTTAAAGTGGTACGCGAGCTGGGTTTAGAACGTCGTGAGACAGTTCGGTCCCTATCTGCCGTGGGCGTTGGAGAATTGAAAGGGGCTGCTCCTAGTACGAGAGGACCGGAGTGGACGAACCTCTGGTGTTCGGGTTGTGTCGCCAGACGCATTGCCCGGTAGCTAAGTTCGGGATCGATAACCGCTGAAAGCATCTAAGCGGGAAGCGAGCCTTGAGATGAGTTCTCCCTGATACTTTAAGTATCCTAAAGGGTTGTCGTAGACTACGACGTTGATAGGCAGGGTGTGTAAGCGTTGTGAGGCGTTGAGCTAACCTGTACTAATTGCCCGTGAGGCTTAACCATACAACACCCAAGGGGTTTTGATGGACTCAATGAAAGAACATTGAATGTGTAGTAACGAGAATTAAAAAAACAGCTTTCCAGATTAAAGAATTTGCTTGGCGACCATAGCGTTTTGGACCCACCTGATTTCCATGCCGAACTCAGAAGTGAAACGAAATAGCGCCGATGGTAGTGTGGGGCTTCCCCATGTGAGAGTAGGACATCGCCAGGCTTTAGTTTTATTTTCACTTTTTCGAAAAGTGAAGACAAAAGCGGACGCTTGCTTATTAAAGCAAGTGATACCACTGCGGAGTGGTAGTTCAGTTGGTTAGAATACCGGCCTGTCACGCCGGGGGTCGCGGGTTCGAGTCCCGTCCACTCCGCCACTTATTTGAGCGTCGTCTCAATAAACACGAATTACAGGGGTGTAGCTCCAATTGGCAGAGCAGCGGATTCCAAATCCGCGTGTTGGGAGTTCGAATCTCTCCACCCCTGCCATACTCTAAAGCCTCAGCAGTAATGCTGGGGCTTTTTTGCATCTGAAGAAAAGAGAATCTGACTAGTTGGAGAGTTGTCGATTCCTCTGATACCAAAGTATCGGGGGATTGAAAGCTCATATCTCCGGGATATTGGTCCACTTCACCTATCCCCCATGTTCATAAGCTCTGGCTTAGGTCAGGGGCTCTTTTATTCCTAACGTATAGTTTCGACGTCAGGTGTATGTTTATCCAACGAATATGGCGTACCTTTGCTTCAGATAGTTTTATTTTCTAGTAATGTAATTATTAAATGTTGATGTATCGCTTTGCTCTTTCTGTTTTACCTTCGAATTTTCATAACGCTTTTTCTTCGTTATCGAGCACATCTGATTCACAATCTATTGAAAGGTCAGTGGTTACATTGGCTTGGATGATTACTGACTTGGTTCCTGTTATCATCATGCATTGATGCTAATAATTAGGAAGTAAGTTTATGCCACATTTTCGATTCCGTGCTGTAGAGCCACAAGCTGTTCAGGCATTATCAAAACCTCTTACGGATGAACTTCAGCCTCTAATGGACTGTCCGCGTGAGGATTTTACTTTTGAGTATATCTACACTACGTTTTTCAATGAGGGTGAGGTGAGTGCTGCATATCCTTTTGTCGAAGTGCTTTGGTTCGACCGTGGCCAGGAAGTGCAAGATGAAGTTGCCAAGCTTATTACGCAACAAGTGCGCGGTATCGCTGGTGCCGACATTGATGTTGCAGTTATCTTTTCCGCCTTATCTCCTAAAGCTTATTACGATAATGGCGAACACTACTAAAGGTTAAAGGTTAAAGGTTAAAGGTTATGAGGCTGAGTTTCATTGTAACTTTGGGTTTATGTTTCTCAGCTTCAGTATGTTCTACTCCTTGGGAGTCCGCGGTTAATCCTACCCGAAACTCTTCCTCCTCTATTGGTAGTTATGCTAACGGTTGTTTAGATGGTGCATTACCCTTGCCTCTTGATGGCGTTGGTTATCAAGTCTTACGTAGTAAAACGAAGCGCTACTATGGGCACCCTAAAACGATAGAGTTTATTGAAAATCTGGCGCTTAAAGCTCATCAAAATCTCAACGCCACTCTGCTGATTGGTGATTTATCTTTACCTAGAGGTGGAAGGTTCTCCTCTGGTCATTCTAGTCATCAAACCGGGTTAGATATCGATATCTGGTTAAGACTTGCTGACCAACCGCTTTCTTATAACGAATTACAACTTCCTAAGCCCATGAGTGTGGTGGATTTAAAAGGTTATTCCATACTTAATCATCGCTGGGAAGAACGGCACTTTAAGCTAATTCGGTACGCTTCAAAAAGTAAGGATGTTGCACGAATTTTTGTACATCCTGTTATTAAGGAGCAACTTTGCTTGCAAGAAAACGGCAAAGATCGTTCTTGGTTACGTAAAGTGCGTCCATGGTGGGGGCATCATTACCACTTTCACGTCAGGTTGTCTTGTCCTGATTCGAGCGACTATTGTGTTGATCAAGCACCACCTCCAGTAGGCGATGGCTGCGGTGTTGAGCTCGCAAGTTGGGCCCCGAAAGCAAAACCTATTGATACCCCTCCACGGGTAAAAACAACCTCTAAGCCCAAACGAAAAAAAGTCGTTCCACCTCAATGCTTACCGCTTATCAATCCTAATTAGTGTTACTCTTCAGGTTTATCTGTACTTGGTGATCTCTTTTATGAAACTGGAGAAACATCATACTTTTGTCTACATTGAATAGTACCAATACAAAAACTAACCCAATCAGTTTTGGGGACATATTATAGAAATCTAAATTAAACAAAGAGTTGTAGTATGGGGAAGTTGTAACTTCTCTGTTTAGAAAAAGATCTTTCGTCGCGATACTCTGGTTTCTTAGCAATATGTCTGTCAGTTGGCTAAAAAGCGATAACAACGCAGACAAGTGTGTAAGGCAGGGATATGCCCTTTTCCTGTTAGAAGAGTAAATCAAGGACAAAACCATGACTATGATTTGTGCAAAAGAATTTGCAGAGTGGTTAAGACACAGATTTAGCAGTGATACTAAAGGAGTCTCTTTGACTCGAGAGGATGTGAATCACCTGACTGGGCGTCAACGCCTTGATCCGGGTTTTGTTAATGATGTGCATTATGAGCTGATGCAATATGGAATGGCTTTCGTTACTGATACGAGCCGAGAAAACTTTTATTTAATACCTGTTTCTCAAGCGGAAAATTGGCGTGAGAGACTAGAGTATCATTTTGAAAAAGAGCTGTTCTGCAATATTATCCCTATTGAAAAATCAGGTTGAGAAAAGGTTCAACTTTGATGCCAAAGTTGAACCTAATTGCTCTTATGCTAACCCTTGAATAATCACGAATTTTTCAAGCAACTGCTCTTCAGTTTCGACATGGTTCGGATCAGTGATTATGCATTTTGTAATTGGACACACTGACTGACAGGTCGGCTTTTCGTAATGCCCCTTACACTCTGTACATAGCGCTGGATCAATTTCGAAAATGCTCTCTCCCATACTGATTGCCCCATTGGGGCATTCGGGATCACACATGTCGCAGTTAATGCATTTATCAGTAATGAGCAAGGCCATGGTTACTTACCAGTCGGGTTACGGGTGTCCTGCCCTGAGTTTAGATTACGCATTAATAGGCCATATTCTAAATCTAGCTCTGCTGGTACTGGAATGAATACAAAGTGACCGTTTCCTTTCGCGTCTTCAATAGACTCTGACTTGCGGTTTTCCATTGCCTCTAGCGTGAAAACAATATTGCCTTTTGGCGTCATTAGTTCAAGGTTATCACCGACAAGAAACTTATTTTTTACTTCTACTTCAGCCATGTCACCACGACGTTTGCCAGTGAATTCACCAACAAACTGTTGAGCATCAGAGACTGAGTAACCGTAATCGTAGTTTTGGTAAGTATCGTGTGTATGACGGCGTAGGAAGCCTTCAGTGTAGCCACGGTGAGCTAGGCTTTCTAGTGTACCCATTAGGCTTTCATCGAATGGTCGACCTGCTACAGCATCATCAATTGCTTTACGATAAACTTGAGCGGTACGTGCGCAGTAGTAGAACGATTTAGTACGACCTTCAATTTTCAATGAGTGAACACCCATCTTAGTTAAGCGTTCAACGTGCTGAACCGCTCGTAGGTCTTTAGAGTTCATGATGTAAGTACCATGCTCATCTTCGTAAGCCGCCATTTTTTCTTCTGGACGGTGCGCTTCAGAAAGCAGAACGACTTCATCTGTTGGTTTGCCGCGACCAATTGTGGTTTCAGGGCGCTCGTCTTGTACTTCGACAGGCTGTGCTTCAGTCGGGTCGAATTTCTCTACGATATCACCAGCGTCGTTTTCTTTACCCTCTTCAACTTTGTATTCCCAGCGGCATGCGTTAGTGCAAGTGCCTTGGTTAGGGTCACGTTTGTTGATATAGCCAGAAAGTAGGCAACGACCTGAGTAAGCCATGCATAATGCACCGTGAACGAATACTTCAAGCTCAGTTTCAGGGCAATGCTCACGAATTTCTTCGATTTCTTCTAGAGATAGCTCGCGAGAAACGATCACACGTTCCACGCCATTCGCTGCCCAGAACTTAACGGTCGCCCAGTTTACAGCGTTCGCTTGTACAGAAAGGTGAATTGGCATTTCTGGGAAAGCTTCACGAACCATCATAATTAGGCCTGGATCTGACATGATCAATGCGTCAGGACCCATCTCTACGATTGGCTTAAGATCACGGATGAACGTTTTTAGCTTCGAGTTGTGTGGTTGAATGTTACATACCACATAAAGCTTTTTGCCTAGGGCGTGGGCTTCATCGATACCGATTTTTAGGTTCTCGTGGTTAAACTCGTTGTTACGTACGCGAAGGCTGTAGCGAGGTTGGCCAGCGTAAACTGCATCTGCCCCGTAGGCGAATGCGTAACGCATGTTTTTCAGGCTGCCCGCTGGAGATAGTAGCTCAGGCACGAATGCTTTCTCAGTTGTCATTGCTCAATTCTCTTTTATCTGATCACAAGTCAGGCCAATTCCACCTAATGGAAATGGGGCGCAAATTTTACGTCAAAATGTGAACTGTGACTAGGGTAATTGTGCTTCAGATAGAAAAACGCCCTCAAAAAAAGTGAGGGCGTTATGGTTAACCTTTATACAAAATTAAGCGTTAGGATTCGGTAAGCCGCCTAGCGCATCGTATAGGTTGGGAAGGAAAGCACTGAACTCTCCACACATTAGAGAGAAGTCTGCATCAAATCGAGCTGCTTGATCTTCACGTGGAATATCATCGTTTTGATCTTTCAATTCATCAGAGAATTTTAGACGTTTGATGCCTGCATCTTCCGTCATAATGAACTCAATACGATCTTGCCAATTAAGCGCAAGTTTCGTCACGACTTTATCCGCAGCGATGTGGTTGCGGATTTCATCAGTGGTTAGCTCTTGCTTCTTACAGCGAATCACACCACCTTCTTCAAGTACGGATTTTAGCTCAGCTTCGTCCATCATGCTGATACCTTGAGGTGTGTCACCGCTTTTCACCCACTCGGTTAGCGTAGTTTCAATCGCCACTTCTGGAATAGCAGGAACAACAGGTAGACTACCCATGGTTTTACGAAGCAATGCTAATACATCTTCTGCTTTTTTATAGCTGCTTGCATCAACAAGGATAAAACCTTCTTTTGGCATGATGAGCACGTGAGTGTGGCTGCTGCGGCTGAATGCGCGCGGCAGTAAATCCATTACGATGTCATCTTTCAGGTTGTCTTTCTCTTTCTTCTTCAGAGGACGACCTTCTTGCGCTTCCATTGCTTCTACTTTTGCATTCAATGATTCTTTGATCACAGAGGCAGGTAGCATTTTCTCTTCTTTCTTGGCGCAAATCAGAATGCGGTTTTCTGACACGTGAGTCATCATATCGCCATGTCTACCCATTGCACTGACCCAGCCAAATTTCTGTTTGTCTTGACTGCCACACGGGGTGAATTGGAATTCAGACAGCTGAGTTTCTAGTTGTTCGGCGTTAAAAGTAACCTCGCGGTTAACGCGGTATACCAGACAGTTTTTAAACCACATAAATCTTCTCTAGGCTTGATGACAAGGGACTAATCATAGGGAATTTTTGTGCTGATGTCTTAATAGAAATGAAAAATATCCGAATGAACCTCAAAAGAAAGTTATATGAAAATTTGTTTTCAAAGGTCACAAAAGTGTCATAATTGGTAGTGATAATGCTTATGCATAGAGAGGCGCTTTGTCTCTTAAATTCATTAGCTCAACGAACATAAGGTTACTCAATTATGTCTAGAAGGATTCTGGTTGTTGAAGACGAAGCTCCTATTCGCGAAATGCTGTGCTTCGTACTTGAGCAGAAAGGTTACCAAGCGGTAGAAGCGGAAGATTACGATACTGCAGTAACCAAACTGGCTGAACCCTTCCCTGATTTAGTTTTACTGGATTGGATGTTACCAGGCGGTAGTGGCATTAACTTCATCAAACATATGAAGCGAGAGGAATTAACGCGCAACATTCCAGTTGTGATGCTTACCGCTCGTGGTGAAGAAGAAGATAAAGTGCGCGGTTTAGAAGTCGGTGCGGATGACTACATTACCAAGCCATTCTCTCCTAAAGAGTTGGTTGCACGCTTAAAAGCGGTGATTCGTCGCGTTACCCCGACTGCACTAGAAGATGTAATTGATGTACAGGGATTAAAGCTTGACCCTGTATCGCACCGTGTTACGGCTAATGATGCGCCATTAGACATGGGCCCAACAGAATTTAAGATGCTTCATTTTTTCATGACGCATCAAGAACGCGTATACAGCCGTGAGCAGCTATTAAACAATGTTTGGGGCACCAACGTGTATGTCGAAGACCGTACAGTCGATGTCCATATTCGCCGTCTGCGTAAAGCGTTGGAAGCAGCAGGGCATGATAAGCTGATCCAAACTGTTCGTGGTGCTGGATACCGCTTCTCGACGAAGGCATAAATTAACACGCAGCTTATCGGTACCATTTCTGGAGTTATGAGTGGTTGAAAGATTAACGTGGAAAAAGCTGGCCTGGGAGCTGGCTTTTTTTTACACCCCATGGGTGATAGTAGGTTGGATATTCGGTTATATGCCGTGGTTGCTTTTGGCTGCTACGGCATTGCAGCTTGTGTGGCATTTGCATAACCAAGTACGTTTATCTTCTTGGTTATGGGATGAAAAACGCCTCACGCCACCATCTGGTAGTGGTAACTGGGAATCTTTGTTCAATGGGTTGTATCGCTTACAACAGCGCCAACGCCGTAAACGAAAAGAGCTTACTAATCTTATTCGTCGATTCCGAAATGGTGCAGAATCGCTACCCGATGCCGTAGTGGTATTCCGTGCTGAAGGTAATATTGTTTGGTGCAACAAGCTGGCTCAGCACTTACTGGGCTTCCATTGGCCAGAAGATTCAGGTCAACCTATCTCCAATCTCATTCGTACACCTGATTTTATCAAGTACCTCAACAAGAAAGACTTCTCAGAGCCATTAGAAATGCGTTCACCACTCAATGTCGAACGCATGCTAGAACTACGTATCGTACCGTATACCGAAGGTGAACATTTGATGGTGGTGCGTGATGTTAGCCAGTTAAAACAACTTGAGGGAATGCGTCGCAACTTCTTTGCCAACGTATCTCATGAACTGCGTACACCAATGACGGTGCTACAAGGTTATCTTGAGATGACAGAAGACCCTGATATGGTCGTGGGTCCAATGTGGAGCAAAGCTCATGGTGTCATGACGGAGCAGCTCAACCGCATGAACAGTTTGGTGAACCAACTACTGACACTATCTAAAATTGAAGCGGCACCTATGCATGAACTTGAGGAAGTCGTGAATGTGCCTGCGATGCTTGAAGTGTTAGAAAAAGAGGCAGTTAGCCTTAGTGGGGACAATCAACATAAATTGAAATTTGATGTTGATGCTAGCCTACGCGTACTGGGCGATGATGACCAGTTACGTAGTGCTATCTCTAACCTCGTTTATAATGCTGTCAAATACACACCGCCTGGCGCGAACATTAATGTTCGTTGGTTCCAGACCTCTCAAGGCGCATGCTTAGAGGTGGAGGATAGTGGTGATGGTATAGAGCCTCAGCACCTCCATCGACTTACTGAGCGTTTTTATCGCGTCGATAAAGCAAGATCACGCGATACCGGAGGGAGTGGGTTAGGGTTGGCTATTGTGAAACATGCGCTGAGCCACCATGATTCTCATTTGGAAATTCACAGTGAAGTGGGCGTGGGCAGTAAGTTTTCTTTTGTATTGCCTGAACGTTTGGTGGTGAAATAATGGCATTAAGAGTCGCAAAAGTGTTCAGTCTCCTGGCTCTTGCTTGTTCCGGTATGGCTATCGCTCAAGATAAACCATTGCCGAATTATCATAAAACGACTGGGATTGTCGGGAATTTGCTCTCTGTTGGATCCGATACACTTGCAGGCATGACAACACTTTGGGTGGAAGAGTTTAAATCCATTTACCCGAATATTAATGCGCAAGTCCAAGCGTCTGGCTCTTCCACTGCTCCCCCAGCATTGACCGAACAAACAGCTCAGTTTGGTCCCATGAGCCGTCCTATGCGTTTAAGAGAGGTTGAAGCGTTTGAACGTGAACATGGTTACAAGCCAACGGCGCTTAGGGTAGCCATCGATGCTATCGGTATTTTTGTCCATCAAGACAATCCAATTCAAGGGCTCAACTTTAGTCAGTTAGATGCTTTGTTTTCTGCAACTCTGCGCTGTGGTGAAAGTCAATTTGTCACAAACTGGCAGCAACTCGGTCTTGAATCACAGTGGGCAAAGCGAAACGTACAGTTGTTTGGTCGTAACTCCGTTTCTGGAACTTATGGTTACTTCAAAAGCAATGCCTTGTGTGGCGGCGATTTCAAGACTCGAGTTAACGAGCAGCCAGGCTCCGCGTCAGTTGTGCAAGCTGTAGCGTCAACCATCAGTGGAATTGGTTATTCCGGTGTCGGTTATCGAGTGGCAGGCGTGCGCTTAGTCCCTGTGGCTAAAATGGGAAATGACTACGTGACTCCAACGCGAGAACATATTGTTAGTGGTAAGTACCCACTATCACGTTACTTATATGTTTACGTGAATAAGCACCCTGATTACCCATTAACACCAATTGAAGCTGAGTTTATTCGCTTTATCTTTTCTGCTCAGGGACAAGCGTTGGTTGAGAAAGATGGTTATGTGCCCATTACGGCAGACTTTGCAGAAGAAGAGTTAAAAAAAGTCGGCCTGTAAGCCGACTTTTTATTTAGGTATGGACTGTACGAGATCAGAAAGTGAGTGTCCACTTCGCGCTGTCCCAACGTTCTTGTTCTTCCTGTAAATCCGCGTGAAGTAATTTATTGTTTTCTAGCCATGCTTCATCTGTGCATGTGAGAATCCATTCGTCATTTTTGATAGATAAGGTGATATCAGGCAATGGATCTTCATTACGCTGCCCATTTAATACGATAGAAAGTCGTAATATTTTGATGAGGCTTATAACGTCACTCTGTTTATAGAGGTTGAAATCTGGTAGTTCTTGCAATTTGAGCGCTTTACGCTGGAAGCGAGCTAATGTTGCGAGCACTAATTGCTGCTCACGGTTGAAGCCTTGTAGGGTGGAGTGCAACAGAATATAAAAAGAGTGGCGATGGAAACTACGCAAGTTGATACTTAATCCGACTTCATGAAGCAACGCTGCCCACTCTAGTAAGTCAAATAACTCACTCTTTTTCTTAATGCCTAGTTCAGAGCGTACCTGACATAACATCTCACGTGCATGCCCCTTCACACGAGCGGCATGCTCTAAGTCGACCCGGTGCTTGTTGGCTAAATTTTCTGTGGTGCGCATACGAATATCGGAGCGCGCAAAACGCTCTTCCATTTCGTACAACAGGCCTTCGCGTAGAGCACCATCGGAGAAAAACATTTGCTCAATGCGAAGCGCTTTGAAAATCGCGGACAAAATCGCTACGCCTGCTGCGAATACGGGTTTACGTTCTTCTGTTAGACCCGCCAGTTCAATATCTTCAATGGAATCAAATTTACACAGAGTTTCGATAAGTGTATCCAGTCGACTCGCTGTGATCAGGCCATCTTCAAAACCTAATCCTACTAGCACTTCTTGAATCGCTTTGATGGTTCCTGATGAGCCGAGAGCAATATCCCAGCCCTTTTTACGATATGTTGAAGCGATGCACTCGAGTTTTTGTTCGGCCGCTAACATCGCCTTGCTGAAGTTTTTTCCTGACAGTTTGCCGTTTTTAAAGTATTGCTCTGTAAAACTGACGCATCCCATCTGTTTACTGTTGAGAAGCTCAGGCTCAAATTCTTGTCCAATAATCATCTCGGTACTGCCGCCTCCGATATCGATGACTAGTTTGGAGTTGGATTCTACTTGAGTGTGCGCGACGCCTAAGTAAATCAGGCGGGCTTCTTCTTCTCCAGGGATAATTTCTATCGGGAAAGGCATCACTTCTTTCGCACGCTCAATGAAAAGGTGGGCATTTTTAGCGCGTCTTAGTGTGTGTGTGGCGGCGATACGTACATTTGACTCATCAAGCCCTTGCAGCCTCTCAGCGAACATGGCTAAGCATTCTAGCGCACGCTCCATTGCGGCGTGACTTAAGTTCAATTCACTGTCGAGTCCTGATGCTAAGCGAACACGTTGTTTATGACGACTAACCAGTTGTAGGTCACTGCCGACAACTTTGGCCACCACCATATGGAAACTGTTTGAGCCGAGGTCTATCGCGGCAATGTAGCGAGTATCTTGTTCAAGAATTTGAGGCATCTGAATTTTGTTTTCTAGTTTGCTTTTCTATATTTTTAAGATAGTCATAGATAGCGATTTGAGAGCGAACTTTTTTGCGATTACCTCGTGGTACGTAAGCGTTACTCATTTCTTTATCTATCAAACGAGCCTTTACTGTATCGGTAAAATGGATATTCGTTATATCAATAATTCTCTGTTTCAAACGTGGATCACGGACTGGTACTGCTACCTCGATACGGTGATCAATATTTCTTGTCATCCAGTCTGCGGAGGAGATATAAACTTGCGGATCGCCATCATTGTGGGTGATCACCACGCGAGGGTGCTCAAGAAAGCGGTCAACAATACTGATGATGCGAATATTGTCGCTGATCCCCTCAATGCCCGGTACTAATGAGCACATACCTCGAATGATCATGTTTATTTTTACACCGGAAGTACTTGCTCCATAAAGCTTATTGACGATGCCTTTATCGACTAGGTTATTGACCTTGATCGTAAGAGCGGCTTTTTTCCCTAGCTTGGCATTCGCAATTTCATTATCAATTAAGCGGTAGATTTGGGTTCGAGAATTACGAGGAGATACCATAAGGTGATTGAACTTCACTGGTCGGTATGGATTCTCAATGTAACCGAAGACATTACGGACTTCATTAGTGATTTCTTGATCTGCCGTAAGCAGGGAGAAGTCGGTATAAATTCGTGCCGTCTTCTCATGGAAGTTGCCTGTGCCGATGTGTGCGTAGCGAATAATTTCTTCACCTTCGCGGCGGCTAATCATCAGTAGCTTTGAGTGAATCTTAAGACCAGGCGCACCAAAGATGACGTGCACACCCGCTTCGGTTAATACTTTTGACCATTCGATATTGGCTTCTTCATCAAAGCGAGCTTGCAGTTCGACGACCACAGTGACATTTTTGCCGTTGTGCACCGCATCAATTAAAGAGTTCATCAAGCGAGAATCTTTCGCGACGCGATAAATGTTAATCTTGATACTAAGTACTTTGGGATCGAAGGAGGCTTGGCGCACTAACTCACTAATGTGATCAAAAGTGTGGTAGGGATAATAGAGCAGAATATCTTTCGCTTTAATCGCGTCAAAGCTGTTGGCATAACCTTCGAAATCGGCACATTTCATTGGCGGGAGAGGTTTATTTTCAAGATATTCTCGTCCAACATTTGGAAAGCCGATGAAGTCTTTAAAGTTGTGATAGCGTCCGCCGGGGATAAGGTTATCGTAGTTAGAGATATTAAGTTTGTTACACAGAAACTCTAACATTTGAGGCGGCATATCGCGTTCGTAGACGAAGCGAACGGGCTTTGCTGTCAGTCGCTGATTGACACCCTCTGACATTTGTTCAAGCAAGCTGTACTCGATTTCATTGCGTAAATCGTATTCAGCGTCACGCGTCATTTTCATCGCATAGCCGCTAAGCTCATCATAATCAAAAAAGCCTTTGAACAGCTCGTCCAAACAGTGGCGGATAATATTATCAAGTAAGATGATGGTTTTTCGACGCTTTCCTTTCTGTTCTGGTACCATCACAAAGCGGGGAAGGTGATCGGTCGGAATTTCGATCAGAGCGTACTGGTAATGTTCTTCTTTACGCAGTTCTACGGCGATGTAAGCGTACTCGTCTTTGAGAAATTGCAGAACATCGATCTCGTCTTTCATTAGGAGGGGAGTGATATGCGGCATTACCTCTCTACGGAAGTATTTCGCGATCCACTTTTGTTGCGATTCATCCAGTTGTTGCTCGTTGACCAAGAAAATGCGACGTCGCGCCATTTCTCGAATCAACTCGCTGTAAAGCTCATCAAATTGTTCGTTAAGCTTTAGTGCTTTCGACTGCATTTTGGTTAACAGTCGTTTAGGGCTATCACTGCCACCGCGCTCTTGGCTGATTAGGATTCTGCGCTTCACGTCCGCAAAGCGTACTTTGTAAAATTCATCTAAATTGTTGGAAAAGATCCCAAGAAAGCGAATACGTTCGATCAAAGGGACGGTTTTATCGGCAGCTTCTTGTAATACTCGTTCGTTGAAAGACAACCAACTCAGTTCTTTTTCTATATATAGTTTTTCTGCGCTCATAACCTTACCTAGCCAAAAGTGAAGTATTACGTACTCATCTTGGAAAAATGGATGAGTGAGAACATTATGAGATTTTCATTACAGATTTATTTCATACCACGCATTGCATAAGAGTTGTATTCTTTTCAGGTGTTTAATGTGATCTGTAATATAATTGTCATCTTAACGACATATTCTAGTACTAAGTCAAAAAAGGTAGAGATTTAAATGGCACAAGCCGAGTTTTCATTGCAGGAAAAAGATAAGAAACGACTGATAAAAGATCGTTTAGTTCGACTTGCAGTGACATCCGGTGGTGTCGGCGTACTCGCCGCGCTTATTTTGATCTTTGTCTACCTCGCCATGGTGATCATTCCGCTTTTTTCTGATGCGGAGATCAAAACCAACCAAGCTATTCGAGCCACTCATATTGAAACACCACTTGCGATTTCAGTGGATGATTACGCTCAGCTTGCGTTCGTCCTAACCCAAAGTGGTGAGATTCAATATTTGTCGATGGACGAGCCTACGAAACCTGCGGTGTATAAACAGCAAATCGTCCAGAAACCCGTCGCTTTCTCTCAATCTGCTCCTGGGCTAGGTTGGTATGGATTTGTTGATGGGCAGGGTAAAGCGAACCTTTTCAAGCCAGAATTTAATGCCACGTTGAGAGAAAATACACGTCCTCCGGAAGTGATTGAACTAGACACCAGCATGGATCTGACACTAAGTACGCCTCAAGATCCTGTGACTCAGTTTGTATTTGCAGCTTCGACGCCCTTACCAACGGTTGTTTGGCAGACGCAAAGCGGTGAAGTGAAAGCTCGCTGGCAAGTGGCTTCGTCTTTGAGTACGCCTCCTACAACGATCGATTTTACGTTCTCTTCAGGTTTTGATACGCCTCAGCAAATGTTATTGACACCTGACGGTGAAACGCTTTATTTGCGCGATGGCTCTGAGTTGATCGTGTTAAAGAAAACCGCACGTAAATTTGCTGTGCGAGAGGTGGTCGATCTCACTCAAGGTGATAAGAAGCATTCCGTTCGTACGATAGACTTATTGGCTGGTGCTTACTCGCTTTTGGTGACGCACAACGATGGTCGGGTGTCGCAATGGTTTGATACGCTGCAAGAAGAAAAACGCACGTTAACGCATATTCGTGATTTTAAATTGGCATCAGAGCTTAAGTATTTGTTGCCGGATTCTCATCGAAAAGGATTTTATAGCTTTTACACCAACGGCACGTTGCAAAGCCATTATACAACCAGTGAAAAACTGGTGTTGTTTAAGCGTGCGTACCATCAAGCGCCCGCAATCGCAGCAATGTCTAACAATGAACGCTACTTAATCACTTGGCAAAATAATGCGTTAAATGTTGCGGAAGTGGACAATGCCTATCCGGAAATTTCATTGTCTTCATTATGGCAAGAAGTGTGGTACGAAGGGTATCCTGAGCCTGAATTTGTGTGGCAATCGACTTCGGCGAGCGATAACTTTGAGGCTAAGTTCAGCCTAGTACCTATTGCGTTTGGAACGATAAAAGCGGCGATGTTTGCGATGCTGTTTTCAGTACCGCTCGCAGTGCTAGGTGCTATTTATACGGCTTACTTTATGTCGCCACGCATGCGTCGTGTAGTAAAACCGTCGATTGAGCTAATGGAAGCACTGCCGACGGTGATCATAGGTTTCCTCGCGGGATTGTGGTTCGCGCCTATTGTCGAAGATCATTTGATTACGATCGTCGTTATGCTGTTTGTTTTGCCCTTGAGCACCATGATTATGGGCGGGCTATGGGCATTAATACCGCAGCCTTTGCGGAATCGTCTGCCTAATGGTTGGCATGCTTTAGTGCTCATGCCTGTCATATTGGTACTGATTGGGCTTGGAGTGTGGATTTCGCCTACGATTGAGCAGACGTTCTTTGGTGGCGATATGCGCTTATTCTTAACCGAGCATGGTATTGGTTACGATCAACGCAATGCATTGGTGGTGGGGTTAGCGATGGGGTTTGCTGTTATCCCGACGATTTTTACCATTGCCGAAGATGCCATTTTCTCTGTACCGAAGCATTTATCGGATGGCTCTTTGGCATTAGGGGCCACGCCTTGGCAAACTTTAATCTATGTTGTCTTGCTTACAGCAAGCCCAGGTATTTTTTCTGCCATTATGATGGGCCTAGGACGCGCTGTTGGCGAAACTATGATTGTGTTAATGGCAACGGGCAATACGCCATTAATGGATTGGAATATTTTGGAAGGATTGCGCAGCCTGTCGGCGACCATCGCCGTTGAGTTACCAGAGTCGGAAGTTGGAAGTTCGCATTATCGCCTGCTGTTCCTAGCTGCATTGATTTTATTTGTGTTTACGTTTGCAGTAAACGCGCTTGCGGAGTGGGTTCGTCAGAGACTGAGAGATAAGTACCGTGCGTTGTAATAATGGTTTGAATAAAGAGCGAGTAATAACGTGTTAAATTGGATTCGTTCTGGCGCACCGTGGATATGGCTAACAGGCGGTGCAGTCAGCATCAGTTTGTTGTCGGTATTAGGGTTGTTACTCCTTATCGGCTGGAAAGGCCTGACTTACTTTTGGCCAGCGCCCTTGTATCAGTGGAATGTTGCAGCGCTGACTCCTGTACAAGGTGAAGTGCTACATGAAAATACTATTCTGATTGGTCAAGTGTATGAGCGCAGCTTTGTACCGAAGAGTTATTTGCCTGAAAGCGCAGCACAACAGTTAGAAGACGATGAAGATTTTGCCACGCGACTCAACATCAAAATCGCTAACCGAGAGTTGTATCCCGCCGATTTTATCTCCGTATTGCAAATGCAGTTGGATGAGCCCACGACGCCAAAAGAGTGGGCGGTGATAGAGCGCAGTAGCGGTGGTTATTTCTTTGGTAAGCTGGTGGCGTTTCAAGATGGCGATAATATATACACCAGTGATATTCAATCGATACTAAATAAAAAGCTTGATGATGCAGAAACTCTGCGCCATGAGATTGATTCTTTGGTGGTCGATCAGCTTAAAGAGCTTGGTTGGAAGCTAGAGCAGTTGCGATTAGAAAAGCGCAAGCATGAATTGAATGACACGCTGACAGAAAGCTTCTTAAAGGAAAATCAGACGAAAAAAGAGCAGATAGAAAAAGCGCTTGCGACGTTAGATTTGCAACTTGATGGTTTACGACTTCAGCTCTCTGACTATGCCTTGATTGTCGAGGATATGACGGGGTCACAAGTATCGATTCCGCTCGAAGATATTTTGGACTACTGGTATCCAAACCAAATGTCACTGCCTGATAAAGTCATGCATTGGGGAAAACAGGTTTGGAAGTTTTTATCTGAAGATCCAAGAGAGTCTAACTCCGAAGGAGGCGTGTTCCCTGCGATATTTGGTACGGTTTTCTTAGTACTCATTATGTCGATCATTGTGATGCCACTCGGGGTGATCGCCGCTATCTATCTACATGAATACGCTAAGAATAACGCTCTAACCAGAGTTATTCGTATTGCGGTTATAAACCTAGCGGGTGTTCCATCGATTGTTTATGGCGTGTTTGGTTTAGGTTTCTTCGTTTATACGATTGGTGCCTCTATCGACAACGTATTCTATGCGGAGAAGCTACCGGCACCAACCTTTGGTACGCCGGGTTTGTTATGGTCTGCACTAACTCTTGCCGTGCTGACGCTTCCAGTTGTGATTGTGACTACTGAAGAAGGTTTAACTCGTATTCCGAGCTCAGTACGACATGGTTCTCTGGCGCTTGGTGCAACTCAGTTCGAAACACTATGGCGTGTGGTTTTACCTATGGCGACGCCAGCTATTATCACAGGTTTGATCCTTGCGATTGCACGTGCAGCTGGCGAAGTAGCGCCACTGATGCTGGTGGGGGTCGTGAAATTGGCATCCAGTTTACCGGTTGACGGACAATTCCCTTATGTGCATTTGGATAGAAAGTTCATGCATTTAGGTTTTCACATTTACGATGTTGGCTTTCAAACCTCCAACATCGAAGCGGCGCGACCATTAGTTTATGCTACCTCTTTCTTACTCGTGACAGTGATTGTCGGGCTAAACTTAACAGCAATCAGTATTCGCAATAATTTACGAGAAAAATACAGAACGTTAGGACAAGATTAAGTATGTTTAATTTTGATAGTACATTAGGTTATGAGCCACCATTGGATGTTCATAATTTAACGGATGAACAAACAGCCATCTCAATCGAGAACCTTAATCTGTTCTATGGTCAAACTCAGGCGCTGCATGATATTTCGATGCGAATTCCCAAAGGGCGAGTCACCGCTTTTATCGGTCCTTCAGGGTGTGGAAAGTCGACGTTATTACGTTGCATCAATCGCATGAACGACTTAGTGGAAGGGTGTCGAGTCACAGGTAAAGTGCGTCTCCATGGCAAGAATGTTTATCATCCTAATGTCGATGTTGCGACACTTCGACGCAGAGTGGGAATGGTGTTTCAAAGACCCAATCCATTTCCTAAGTCTATTTATGAAAATGTAGTTTATGGCTTACGCTTACAAGGTGTAAAAAACAGCCGCAGTTTAGATGACGCAGTGGAGCGATCCTTGCGCTCGGCGGCGTTGTGGGATGAGGTAAAAGACCGCTTGCATGAGAACGCATTTGGCTTATCTGGGGGGCAGCAACAGCGCTTGGTCATTGCGCGCGCGGTGGCGATTGAGCCGGAAGTCCTGTTATTGGACGAGCCAACATCAGCGTTGGATCCAATCTCAACTTTAACTATTGAAGAGCTTATCAATGAGCTGAAGACTCAATATACTGTCGTTATCGTTACCCATAACATGCAACAAGCGGCGAGAGTGAGCGATCATACTGCATTCATTCATATGGGTAAGTTAATTGAATACTCTGACGCGGACTCGATCTTCACTTCGCCAATGAAGAAACAGACCGAAGATTACATTACGGGTCGCTACGGTTAAGTCGCGACTCTATACGGAATAAGGAACATCATGCACTTTGGACGTCATATTTCAGGACAATTTAACGTAGAGCTAGAATCGATTCGTACTCATGTATTAACCATGGGGGGCTTGGTAGAACAGCAGCTTTCGTATGCTATTCAAGCCTTGCATAAAGAAGACATCGAACTGGCGCGTAAGGTTGTGCGTGACGATCATAAAGTGAATGCGATGGAAGTCTCGATCGATGACGCCTGTACACGCATTATTGCTAAGCGTCAGCCAACGGCAAAAGACTTGCGCTTAATCATGGCTATCATCAAAACGATCACTGATTTAGAACGCATCGGTGATGTGGCGACACGCATTGCTTACGTTGCCATCGAAAGCCCATCATCAAAAGAACGACAATTCCAAGTGTCGTTAGAGCCTCTCTGCCGTCAGGCAATTAACATGCTGCATCAGGTTTTAGATGCGTTTGCCCGCATGGATGTAGAAGCGGCAGCAGAGGTGCATAAACAAGATGACAAACTAGACGCCGAGTATGAAGCGGTGATTCGTCAGTTGATGACTTACATGATGGAAGATCCAAAAAATATCCCTAATATTCTGCAAGTGATGTGGTCGGCACGCGCGATTGAACGCGTGGGGGACCGCTGCCAGAACATCTGTGAATACATTATTTACTTCGTAAAAGGGAAAGATGTACGCCATCTAGGTGATCAAAGTATTGATGACGTACTGAAGTAACTGACTTCAATAAATAGACCAGCTTTTAGGCTGGTCTATTTATTAGGGAGAAGGAAAGCACGTCAATATTTATCAGGAACGAAGGTCTGATCATCAATGGGCGCTCTGACGTAACCTTCTTTATTGAGTTCAGGTAATTCGATAGGTGAGTACTCAAGTGCTTTGTAATCAATCTGGCTTAGTAAATGACTGATACAGTTCAAGCGCGCTTTCTTTTTGTCATCAGAAGGGACGACCCACCAAGGGCAGTTTTTCGTGTCTGTATAGGCAAACATCTTATCTTTTGCTTTCGAATACTCCGCCCAGCGATGACGTGACTCTAAATCCATTGGGCTGAATTTCCAACGTTTGATCGGCGTATTAATTCGACCTAGAAAACGTTTTTCCTGCTCTTCGTCTGAAACCGAAAACCAATACTTAATCAGAATAATCCCAGAGCGTTGCAACATTCTCTCGAATTCAGGGCAAGAGCGTAAAAACTCCTCGTATTCGTCTGGAGTACAGAACCCCATGACTTTTTCGACACCTGCTCGGTTATACCAACTTCGGTCAAATAAAACGATTTCACCAGCAGATGGTAAATGAGCGACGTAACGTTGGAAGTACCATTGCGTTTTTTCTTTTTCTGTCGGTGCAGGCAGAGCCACTACGCGACAAACACGCGGGTTTAGCTTTTCTGTAATTCGCTTTATCACTCCGCCTTTGCCCGCAGCATCACGTCCTTCAAACAGAACCACCACTTTTAACCCTTTGTGTTTGACCCACTCTTGAAGTTTTACGAGCTCAACTTGAAGGTTTTTGAGCTCCTTTTCGTATTCCTTTTTCTTCAATTTAGACATACACCTTTCCTCACTCCTTGATAAACAATATGTTAGCACTCAAAAGCTATGCGCGTGAGGTTACGGTAGTCTATTTGAGAGCTGCTACGACATCGGTAATGGCTTGTGTACTTGTGATGGGGATTAAAAAATCATCGACATCGGATGCGCCCATTTTGCTTTGTTCAGCAACAAAGGTCATTTGGCTAGGGCGTGTGGTTTTGCCTGACAGATGGATTTCAGGAACTTGAGTGTCTTCTACTAGCTCACGTACGTTACTCGCATTAACGCCAGCCCCCGCCATGATTGCTATGCGTCCTTGGGCTTGCTTAACCAAAGCTCTAAGCACATCGATCCCTTGTGGTGCTGAAGGCGCAAGACCGGAGGTTAAAATACGTTCACAACCTAAGCTGATCACTTCTTCCAAAGTTTTTTCAGCGTCACGACACTGGTCAAAGGCACGATGGAAGGTCACGCCTAAGCCAAGCGCTTGAGCAAATTCACACAGCGCAGCCGCGTAAGGCATATGAATATCACCGTCTTGAGTGAGCACGCCGAACACGACACCGCTCAAGCCTGATTGGTGAGCCGCTTCAATATCCCAACGCATCATTTCGATCTCTTCTTCATTGTAGAAGAAGTCACCTTGGCGTGGGCGGATCATGGCATAAACTGGAACACTCGAAAGCTTAGCCGCTTGCTGCATAAAACCATAACTGGGTGTTAGTCCGCCTAAAGCCAAAGAGGAGCAAAGTTCAATCCGAGTGGCGCCGCCAGCAATGGCGTAGTGCAGAGATTCAATATTATCAATACAGACTTCTAGGTGAGTAACCACGTTCATTCATCCTGCTAACGTTACAAATAAGTGTTGTGGCTAAGATATTAACAGGGCCAGTAAGCAGAATCTGTATGGAGGGGATGATAAATAGAGGTAAAGTTTACGCTAAAGCGTTACCTCATTTTGGCGGTTTATCTGAAGGAAAAAGAAAGCCCAGAGCAGAGGCTCTGGGCTTTGATAGGACTTTACTTAGACTGATTGGCGTTTGCGGTTTTCCGCATTAGCTTATTGCTTTATATACATCCAACCATCACACCCGTTGAGCTAGGGTGAAGGTCTATTATTTTTTGCCTAGGTCAGCTGCGTGCTCAGATAGGAACGCTGCAACACCTTTTGGAGATGCGTCCATACCTGCTTTACCTTCTTCCCATTGTGCAGGACATACTTCGCCGTGCTTCTGGTGGAAGTTAAGAGCGTCAACCATGCGTAGCATTTCGTCGATGTTACGGCCTAGTGGTAGGTCGTTAACTACTTGGTGACGTACAACGCCTTCTTCGTCGATTAGGAAAGAACCACGGAAAGCAACGCCTGCTTCTGGGTGCTCAACGTCGTAAGCTTTACAGATTTCGTGCTTAACGTCAGCAACTAGTGGGTACTTAACTTGACCGATACCGCCATCTTCGATAGCAGTGTTACGCCATGCGTTGTGAGAGAACTGAGAATCGATAGAAACACCGATTACTTCAACACCTTTAGCTTGGAAGTCAGCTAGACGGTTGTCGAATGCGATTAGCTCAGATGGGCAAACGAAAGTGAAATCTAGTGGGTAGAAGAATACTACTGCTTTCTTACCTTTAGTGAACTCTGCAAAGTTGAAGTTTTCAACGATTTCACCGTTACCTAGAACAGCTGCTGCAGTAAAATCAGGGGCTTGACGACCTACTAGTACCATTTTTTTGCTCCTAAAAAGTATGGTTAGCTCCAAACCGAATTCAGTTGTGTCGGTTTGGTTCGTGTTTGTACGAGACAAACTATAGTACAGATTGTAGTATTGAAAAAAGCGAAATAAATAGATTGAGTTAATCGAAAAAAACGATAATAACAAAACTCTTAACTCGATCACTGGAACGGCGGTAGATACAAATACAATTATGAATAAATGGCCCAGTTTGAAGCAGTTACACTATTTAGTCACACTGCATGAAACAAGACATTTTAGTGACGCTGCAGAGCGTTGTTTTGTCAGTCAGTCGACTTTAAGTAAGGGTATTCAAAACTTAGAGGAATTGATTGGCTGTCCATTATATGAAAAGAAAGATAAGAAAAGTCCACTGGTTTTTACCCAAACAGGAGAAATGGTAGTAAAGCAGGGGCGAGAGCTGTTAGCAAAAGGGCAAGATTTGGTCGAGCTTGGACGTATGTGCCAAGGCGACGATATGCAAGGCCAGCTAAAAGTAGGATGTATACCAACAATTGCTCCGTTTTTACTGTGTGATTTGGTACAAGAGGTGAACTACCGTTTTCCACAACTGAATCTTTTATTAAGAGAAGACACGACGACAAACTTACTTCAAGCGCTCAGACATGGTGAGCTGGATGTGCTTATTTTAGCGTTACCAGTCGAAATTGATGGGATGGAAAGCCGAGTAGTGGGTAAGGATCCATTTCGAATGGTTATAAGCGCTAATCAAGCCCAATCGGTCCCTGTGCCGATTCGTTACGCGGATTTACCTGACGAATCCGTCTTTCTACTAGAGAAAGAACATTGCTTAACGGAACATGCGGTATCAGCGTGTAAATTAACAGACAAAGAAAAAATCAATCCGTTTACGGCAACCAGCCTCCATACACTGGTGCAAATGGTTGCGAATGGTTTGGGAACAACGTTCATTCCTCAAATGGCTATCGACCATGGCTTGCTGCATAACCAGAATTTAGTCGTGATCGATCCTCCTGGTAAACAAGCTTATCGCGAAATCGGCTTAGTTTGGCGTCCGAGCTCGTCAAGAACGAAAACATTTAATCAACTTGCAGAAGTCGTTTCAGAGCTGCTTTAGCTATTAGTATTAGCCCTTACTTCTCCATTATTTATCTAAAAGCGCACTGGAAACAGTGCGCTTTCTAGTATTTTATTCTGTTGGTAAACTTTGACTTGTAAAATTTTACAGCCCTTCTTTGATGAAGCTTTCATAAAATAGTGAAATTTCACAATGTTAATTTTACACAAAGCCCTGCATACCTTGTTTGACCCCTGTTTAAATACATCTCTTCAGCCCTTGTGAATACAAGGTGTTTGTTTACCAGTCTATATTCATACGCTTGTTTGAAATGATAAAACGACTTTAAATTTAATGTAATTTTATTACGTAATAACTTACAAAATAAGGCGCTTGATAGATGGTTTTTACCTTGCGGAATAAAACTTTGAATTTTCTGTTTTGTTTATATTGGGGGTTTCACTAAACCCCTTGTTGATATAGCTTATTTAAAGGCCGATACGACTTATGTCTAGATTGAAAATACACGTAGCATTACGCAATCTATCGGCATGGCTAGACGAGTTGAACACAAAGTTAAAGGATGTAATTTGTTGTTCATAACTTACAAATGTAGCTTTACGCTGACTGCCCAAGATTGATAAAGCACGTTAAGGATGAATGATTATGCTTGCTCAGACAGAACAAAAAACACAACAACTAAAGCAAACCCAAGGCATGCTTGAGGTGAATGGAGTCGTTGCTCCAGAACATCAAGCAATTTTCCCTGTTGAAGCCCAAACCTTTTTATCTCTACTGTGTGAAAAATTTGCCGGACGTGTTGAACAGTTGCTGGAAGCAAGAGAAGAGAAGCAAGCACGTATTGATGCTGGTGAGCTACCAGATTTTCTACCAGAGACACAAGACATCCGTGAAGGAAGTTGGAAGATCCTAGGAATCCCACAAGATCTGCAAGATCGCCGTGTGGAGATTACCGGACCAACTGACCGCAAGATGGTGATTAACGCACTGAATGCGAATGTAAAAGTGTTCATGGCAGACTTCGAAGATTCAATGTCTCCTGCATGGAGTAAAGTGCTAGATGGTCAAATTAACTTGCGCGATGCTGTTAATGGCACCATCAGTTACACCAATCCTGGCAATGGCAAACATTATCAGCTGGAAGATGACCCAGCGGTGTTGATCTGCCGTGTTCGCGGCCTTCATTTAAAAGAAAAACACGTTACGTGGCACGGTCAGATCATTCCAGGTGCGCTATTCGATTTCGCTCTGTATTTCTATAACAACTACAAAGCGTTACTTCAAAAAGGCAGCGGCCCTTATTTCTACCTTCCAAAACTGCAATCGCATCACGAAGCGAAGTGGTGGAGCGAAGTGTTCCATTTCACGGAAGACTATTTCGGTTTGGATACAGGCACGATCAAAGCGACTGTGCTGATTGAAACCTTACCAGCGGTATTTGAAATGGACGAGATTCTGTTCTCGCTTAAAGAACACATCGTTGGTTTGAACTGTGGTCGCTGGGATTACATCTTTAGCTACATCAAAACATTGAAAAAACACTCAGACCGAGTACTGCCAGATCGCCAAGTGGTAACGATGGACAAGCCATTCTTAAACGCTTACTCGCGATTATTGGTACGTACTTGCCATAAACGAGGTGCTTTCGCGATGGGAGGAATGGCCGCATTTATCCCAGCTAAAGACCCGAAAGAGAATCAAAAAGTATTAGACAAGATCCAGACTGACAAATCGTTAGAAGCTAACAACGGCCACGACGGTACTTGGGTGGCTCATCCAGGTTTGGCTGACACTGCTATGGAAGTCTTTAGTGCTGTGCTGGGTGAACGCACCAACCAGTTGGATGTGAGCCGTGCAGAGGATGCGCCTATTACAGCAGCTGAACTGCTTGAGCCTTGTGAAGGCGAGCGCACTGAAGGCGGAATGCGCCACAATATTCGCGTTGCGCTGCAATACATCGAAGCTTGGATTTCTGGCAATGGTTGTGTGCCGATTTACGGACTGATGGAAGACGCAGCAACGGCAGAAATCTCACGCGCCTCTATCTGGCAATGGATTCAACACGGCAAGTCGCTAGACAACGGATTAAAGGTCACTAAAGAGCTGTTCGAGCTCTATCTCAAAGAGGAGATTGAAGTCGTGAAGCAAGAAATTGGCGAGCAGCGCTACCATGCGGGTCGATTTGAAGAAGCAGCAGACTTAATGGCAAGGCTCACGACGAGCGATGAACTGACCAACTTTTTGACAGTTCCTGGTTATGACTACCTGGATTAATAAAGAATAACTGTAACACCAATAACGTGAAGGATTTTCAAGGCAGATAGGGAAGTACTGCCTGAGAACGGAAACTCAACGCACACGCATAAAGTGCAAATTATAAAGAGGGATAGACCAATGACTAACTTAACTCGCCGCCAACAAATTGAAGCTCTGGAAAAAGACTGGGCAACTAATCCACGCTGGAAAAATGTGAAGCGTACTTACACTGCCGAGGAAGTGGTGGAACTGCGTGGCTCTATGGTGCCTGCAAACACAATTGCACAACGTGGTGCAGACAAACTTTGGTCACTGGTCAACGGTAGTGCAAAAAAAGGTTACGTAAACTGTCTTGGTGCGCTAACGGGTGGTCAAGCGGTTCAACAAGCTAAAGCAGGTATTGAAGCGATTTACTTGTCAGGCTGGCAGGTAGCGGCGGATAACAACACCGCCTCGACGATGTATCCAGACCAATCTCTTTACCCAGTAGATTCTGTACCGTCAGTAGTAAAGCGTATCAACAACTCATTCCGTCGTGCAGACCAAATTCAGTGGGCTGCTGGTAAGACGCCTGAAGATGAAGGTGGTATTGATTACTTCCTACCTATCGTAGCGGATGCTGAAGCGGGCTTTGGTGGTGTGCTTAACGCTTACGAACTAATGAAATCGATGATCGAAGCCGGTGCCGCGGGCGTTCACTTTGAAGACCAGTTAGCATCGGTGAAAAAGTGTGGTCATATGGGTGGTAAGGTATTAGTTCCTACGCAAGAAGCTGTACAAAAGCTCGTTGCAGCTCGTTTGGCTGCTGACGTAGCGGGAACAACAACATTAGTTATTGCTCGTACTGATGCGAATGCGGCGGATCTCATTACTTCAGATTGCGACCCATATGATAAAGACTTTATTGAAGGTGAGCGCACTCAAGAAGGTTTCTACCGCGTTCGCGCGGGTATCGACCAAGCGATTTCTCGCGGTCTGGCTTACGCACCATATGCAGACTTGATTTGGTGTGAAACGGCTACGCCATGTTTGGAAGAAGCACGTAAGTTTGCAGAAGCAATTCACGCTGAATACCCAGATCAATTGTTGGCATACAACTGCTCGCCTTCATTCAACTGGGAGAAAAACCTAGATGCAGAAACCATTGCTAAGTTCCAACAAGAGCTTGCAGACATGGGCTACAAGTACCAATTCATCACGCTAGCAGGCATTCACAACATGTGGTTCAACATGTTTGAACTGGCACACGCTTACGCTCAAGGTGAAGGTATGCGTCATTATGTTGAGAAAGTTCAGCGTCCTGAATTCCAAGCGGCTGAAAAAGGTTATACGTTTGTTGCGCACCAACAAGAAGTAGGTACAGGTTACTTCGATAGAATGACCAATACTATCCAAGGTGGTAACTCTTCAGTGACAGCATTGACAGGTTCGACCGAAGAAGACCAATTCTAATTGGCAGAGAAACACTTCCTTAATCAGCGTCAGTAATGGCATTTTGAGCGGCAACCCTGCCGCTCTTTTTTCGTTTAACCGGTTTAAAAACGAAACTTACAACAAAGAGAATACGCTTGCGTACTATTCTTCCTGCTCGATTTCTTCAGGTTCCACTTCTTCTTGTAGTTCCAATAAGTTAATCGCAATCGTCACGAAGTCACTATCAGTAATAATGCCGACCAATCGACCTTTGGTGACAACAGGTAGACAGCCAACTTTATGCTTTTGCATATAGATAGCGCTCTCTTTGAGCCCCGCGATAGGCTCTGCCGTCATGATATTGGTGTGCATCATTTCGTAGAGCGGTGTGTCTAAAGTAAAAGATTGTTCAGCCTCATCTGGGTGCAAGCTCGATTCTTGAGCAGCAAGAATGTCGCGTTGAGTCACCAAGCCTTGTAAGTGGTTATTGGCATCAACAACCGGAATGTGTCGAATATCAAGCGCATCCATCATGCTTTTTGCATCACGCAAGGTGTGCGTGCGCAGTAAGGTATGAGGATTACGAGTCATCATGTCTTCAACCTTGATCATAGAGACCTCCAGCGGCATTGTCCTTCTCTTAAATATAGAGAATATTTTTCTGTATATCTGGGAGCTAACTCGTTTTTCATCAATTAAATAGCACAATGCTGATGGGCTGCGTAATCTGTGTTGTATTGGTGTTTTTATTAATTTGAATAAGTCGGTTTGTGTGCGAGTCAGTTGGCATTTTTAGTTGATATTGAATGTGTTCCCAAGGTAATCCAATGAATTGAATCGCACATTTTATTCGCTGGATTTTCCAAGATTCTTCTCTCGAAGAAGATACGTCTAGGCGTACCAAATTGAAGACAGCAACCTAGATGAAACGAACAACGTGTAACAAACTTATTTCGCTGGCAGTGGCGGCGTTCAGTGTGCCATCAACACAGGCGATTGTGTTAGGAGATGAACAAACCGATCCTGTTGACCGCGTTACTTTGCGAGCAAGTAATATGGCAGAGTTTCCGCTGTGTGGTGGAACGATGCTGACAGAGCAATGGGTACTGACTGCGGCGCACTGTGTGGTGATGGGACAAGGAACCAATGAAGCAACCTACTATGTGACCCCGCCGGGTGAGCTGTCGGTGAATGCGAATGTGTATGAACTTAATTCTGCAGGGCTTGATAACTTCTATCCGGTGTCTCACGTTGTGGTTCATCCGGATTACACTCGGATTTCAAAAGCTGAGACCGACAGTAATGGCAACGTGAAACCTATCCAAACCGGTTTAGATTCAGACATCGCGTTGCTGTATCTCACGCGCCAAGTGGCAAACGCGAGCTTTGCTGACCTAGCAAGTAAAGTTGACATGGAGAGTATCGAAGCACGTTTGGTGGCGGATTGGAACGATAATTACCTGACCAATCAACGTGTCGAAAATGTGCAAGTGTTTGGATGGGGGGCTACTCAGCCGGATGCTTCTGAACCTTCTAATACGCTCAAAACCACCATTAGCACATTTTTACCCATCGACAAATGTTATGAGCGTTTAGAAATTGGCAGCAGTTTTCCGGGGATCATTGATTCAAGAGACAACCAAACCAAAATTTGTACGCTACCAACACAAAACCATGTATTGGAGCCAGATAGCCATACTCAATATGGCAACTCTGCATGTAAAGGTGACAGTGGTGGCCCGTTGGTCGATGTGGCGACCGGCAAACAAATTGGTATTGTTAGTGGCGGCCCTCTTATTCTACCAACGTGTGGCTCTTTGACGATCCCAAGTTTCTATACCAAGGTGAGCCACTATTACGACTGGGTACAGTCTTACATCACTGCCGATGCGCCACCAAGTCGTTACATCATTGCGCCGAATTTTATCAAAAGTGCTAACAATGAAAGTGGTGACAATAAAGAGTGTCACGATGGCATTGCGACCAATAACTGTGATTTCAAAGGCTCAGATGATGAAGGTGGCAGTCTAGGGTTTTTGTTATTGGGTTTATTCGTGCCGTTATTCTTGTGGCGAAAGCGTGAGGTTTGATAGGGCGATTGGAATGCCAAACTAATAAGCAGCGGTATACGTTGCTTTGCTTTTTTCATGTTCTCTCTTTGGGGCTCAAATTAAAAATAGTGCCAAGTAATCGAGGCTTTTCACGTTTTATTACACTCTTGACCATGGCTTTTACTGCTATATTCTGGTGATTTGCTTGCTATTGCAGCATGTAAACATATACTAGTCTGCTGCGAAAAACTCGTCGCAATTTTATCGTCGCCTAGACGTGATTTGACCAATAGATAAGACAAGTAACATGCAAGTATCAGATTTCCATTTCGACCTTCCAGATGAACTCATCGCTCGCTACCCTCAACCAGAGCGTACCGCTAGCCGACTGCTGCAAATGGACGGCAATACCGGAGAGCTCATTGATGGCACATTTACTGATGTATTGGGCCAAGTTCAACCCGGTGACTTAGTGGTGTTTAATAATACTCGTGTTATTCCTGCTCGTCTTTTTGGCCGCAAGGAATCGGGCGGTAAATTAGAAGTGCTAGTGGAGCGCATGTTGGATGAGAAAAGCATCCTCGCGCACGTTCGTTGCTCTAAATCACCAAAACCAGGTACAACCATTATTGTTGGCGAGAATGATGAATATTCAGCAGAAATGGTTGCACGCCATGATGCTTTATTTGAACTGAAATTTAGTTCTGATAAGACGGTACTAGAAATTCTGGAAGAAATCGGCCATATGCCGCTTCCTCCTTACATCGACCGTCCAGACGAAGATGCAGATAAAGAGCGTTACCAAACGGTATATAATCAAAAGCCAGGTGCGGTTGCGGCACCGACGGCGGGCCTTCACTTTGATGATGTTCTCTTGGAGAAAATCAAAGCGAAAGGTGCAGAGTTTGCTTACGTTACTTTGCACGTTGGGGCGGGTACATTCCAGCCAGTAAAAGTGGAAAATATCAACGATCACCACATGCATGCCGAGTACGTAGAAGTACCACAAGAAGTCGTCGACGCAATTAAAGCGACGAAAGCGCGTGGCGGACGAATTATTGCTGTTGGTACCACATCTGTGCGTTCACTTGAAAGTGCAGCGCAAGACGCATTGCAAAAAGGGACTGAGCTGGCCCCATTCTTTGGCGATACAGAAATCTTTATTTTCCCTGGTTACGAATATCAGTTGGTGGATTGCTTGATCACAAATTTCCACTTGCCTGAATCAACACTGATCATGTTGGTGAGTGCATTTGCTGGATACGAGAACACCATGAATGCTTACAAACATGCGGTGGAAAACAAATACCGTTTCTTCTCGTATGGCGATTCAATGTTCATCAAGAAGAAAACGGCGTAGTTAAAAATAGATTTACGAGTGCTAGCAGTAAGCTAGGAAATAAAGCATCCATTGCTTTGTCTCTCGCAAGGAAAAGCGACCGCTCCTTAAAGTAGGGTAGAGCCCTAAACACTCAGTCAGACTGTTTCTCTGACACCCGGAGGCATCGTGAAATTAAAATTCGATCTTAAGAAGAAAAACGGCAATGCACGTCGTGGTCAACTGACTTTCGAACGTGGCACTGTTCAAACTCCTGCGTTCATGCCAGTAGGTACTTACGGTACCGTTAAAGGTATGACACCAGAAGAAGTAAAAGGTACTGGTGCAGAAATTCTGCTAGGTAATACGTTCCACCTGTGGCTACGTCCTGGTCAAGAAGTGATGAAAATGCACGGTGACCTGCACGATTTTATGAACTGGCACGGTCCTATTCTTACTGATTCAGGCGGCTTCCAAGTATTCAGCCTTGGTAAGATGCGTACGATCACTGAAGAGGGTGTTCACTTTCGTAACCCAGTAAACGGTGACAAGATTTTCATGGACGCAGAAAAGTCGATGGAAATTCAAAAAGACCTGGGCTCTGACATCGTCATGATTTTTGACGAGTGTACGCCTTACCCAGCGACACACGATGAAGCGAAGAAATCGATGGAAATGTCATTACGCTGGGCACAGCGTTCACGCGACCACTTCGAGAAGCTAGAAAACCCGAACAACCTATTTGGTATTGTTCAAGGTGGTGTTTACGAAGATTTACGTGATGTGTCGGTAAAAGGTCTAACGGAAATCGGTTTTGACGGTTACGCGGTTGGTGGTTTGGCAGTAGGTGAGCCTAAAGAAGACATGCACCGTATTCTTGAGCATACTTGTCCTCAACTTCCGGAAGACAAACCTCGCTACTTGATGGGCGTAGGTAAGCCAGAAGACTTGGTTGAAGGTGTTCGTCGTGGTATCGACATGTTTGACTGTGTAATGCCAACGCGTAACGCACGTAATGGTCACTTATTTGTGACTGGTGGTGTGATCAAGATCCGTAATGCGAAACATAAAACGGATACAACACCATTGGATCCGCATTGTGACTGTTACACTTGTCAAAACTACAGCAAGTCGTACCTTCACCATTTAGAGCGTTGTAATGAAATCTTAGGCGCTCGCTTGAATACAATCCATAACCTGCGTTACTACCAGCGTCTGATGGAAAGCATTCGTAAAGCAATTGATGAAGATCGCTTCGATGAATTTGTTACTGAGTTCTATGAGCGTCGTGGCCGTGAAGTGCCACCACTAGCAAAAGAGCAGTAATTGAAAAACTAAAAGAATTAAGCCTTTGGCATGTCGCCAGAGGCTTTTGCTAATAAAGTAGGCTAACGCACGTTATTTTTGAGAGAGCGATCTCTATTAGTTACTCTCAGACTTGAATCTAAAATGCGAAAACCCAATTTGTTTGATTATCAATAAAATATAATGAGGATGTTTTAATGTTTATTTCTCAGGCTCACGCAGCAGCAGAAGGCGCGCCAGCAGGCGGTGGTTTTGAAATGCTAATCATGCTTGGCATGTTCGCAGTGATCTTTTACTTCATGATTTACCGCCCACAAGCGAAACGCGTAAAAGAACACAAAAACCTAATGGCTTCTATGGGCAAAGGCGACGAAGTTTTAACTAGCGGTGGCCTAGTGGGTAAAATCACTAAGATTGCTGAAGACAATGACTACATTTCAATTGAGCTTAACGCGAACAATGAAGTAGTAATCAAGAAAGACTTCATCACTGCAGTGCTACCAAAAGGTACGCTTAAGTCTCTATAAAACAGCTAAAGGATCCTCGCTGTGCTAAACCGTTATCCATTATGGAAGTACTTGATGGTGCTTTTTGCCATCATCACCGCTGCGTTATACGCACTTCCAAATATCTACGGTGAAGATCCGGCTATTCAAGTTACAGGGGCGCGTGGCGCCTCTGTAGATATGTCAACGCTGGATGCTGTCACTACTGCTCTTAACAAAGAGCAACTTTCTCATAAATCCATTGCTCTCGAAGATGGATCAATTCTTGTTCGTTTTAACGACACTGACACACAAATCAGTGCTCGTGATGTCATCAGCGAAGCGCTAGGCAAAGACACAATTGTTGCACTTAACCTTGCACCTTCTACACCCGATTGGCTAGAAGCGATTGGCGCGTCACCATTGAAGCTAGGTCTTGACCTTCGCGGTGGTGTTCACTTCTTAATGGAAGTGGATATGGATGCAGCGATGGAAAAGCTTGTTGGTCAACAAGAAGAAGCTTTCCGTAGCGAACTTCGTGACGCCAAGATTCGTTACCGTGCAATCCGCCCTTCTGGAAAAGAAGCGGTAGAAGTGTTGTTGCGTAACGAAGAGCAATTAGCAGAAGCGAAAGCAACGCTAGAAAAGAATCACCCGGACATGATTTTTGTCGATTCTGATTCAAATGGACGTTACGCTCTTACTGCAACCTTTACTGAGCAACGTTTACAAGAGATCCGTAACTATGCAGTTGAGCAAAATATTACGATTTTACGTAATCGTGTCAACGAACTAGGTGTTGCGGAACCATTGGTTCAACGTCAAGGTGCTAGTCGCATTGTAGTTGAACTGCCTGGTGTTCAAGACACTGCTCGTGCAAAAGAAATTCTCGGAGCTACGGCAACGCTTGAATTCCGTGAAGTTGATGATAAAGCTGACCTATCGGCAGCGGCAAATGGTCGTGCGCCAGCAGGTAGTGAAATCAAGATGGACCGTGATGGTCGCCCAGTTGTGCTTAAGAAGCGCGTTATTCTTGGCGGTCAAAGCATCACAGATGCAAGCTCAAGTGTTGATGAATATGGTCGTCCACAAGTTAACATCTCGCTAGACAGCGAAGGTGGTAATAAGATGTCTGCGTTCTCTAAGAAGAACATTGGTAAGCTAATGGCTACCGTGTTTGCAGAATACAAAGACAGTGGCCGTCGTACGCCTGAAGGCAAAGTTATTCTGGATAAGCATGAAGAAGTCATCAACCAAGCAACGATTCAATCGGCTCTTGGTCGTAACTTCCGTATTACAGGTATCGACTCTGCTGCAGAAGCACACAACCTAGCACTTCTACTACGTGCTGGTGCACTGATTGCACCTATCTCTATCGTTGAAGAACGTACCATTGGTCCATCAATGGGCCAGCAAAACATCGATATGGGTATCCAAGCATGTATCTGGGGTATGGTTGCCGTAATGCTATTTACGCTGCTTTACTACCGCGGCTTTGGTTTGATTGCAAACATCGCTCTAATGGCAAACTTGGTGCTTATCATTGGTGTTATGTCGATGATTCCAGGCGCTACCATGACGCTTCCGGGGATAGCCGGTATCGTGTTAACAGTCGGTATGGCGGTTGATGCGAACGTACTGATCTTCGAGCGTATCCGTGAAGAAATTCGTGATGGACGCAGTCCACAACAAGCGATTCACCAAGGTTACGCGAATGCATTCAGCACGATTGCTGATGCGAACATCACAACACTAATTACTGCAATCATTCTATTTGCGGTCGGTACAGGTGCGGTGAAAGGTTTCGCAGTTACTCTATCTATCGGTATCTTAACTTCAATGTTCACCGCCATTATTGGTACACGTTGTATCGTGAACCTGATCTACGGTGGCAAACGCGTTGATAAATTGTCGATCTAAGGCTGGGAATTAATATGTTTCAAATTCTAAAAGCAGAGAAGACGATCGGCTTTATGCGTTGGTCGAAAGTAGCATTCGTTTTTTCAATTATAATGATTGCTGCTTCTATCTTCACTTTGTCAACCAAGTGGCTTAATTGGGGGCTAGATTTCACTGGCGGTACGCTTATCGAGGTAGGTTTTGAACAGCCAGCAAACCTTGAAGAGATTCGTGCAGCACTAGATTCAAAAGGCTTTGGCGATGCGACAGTACAAAACTTCGGTAGTGCTCGTGAAGTCATGGTCCGTCTTCGTCCACGTGATGACGTTTCTGGTGAAACGCTAGGTAACCAAATCATTGGTGCTATCAAAGATGGTACTGGCGAAAGCGTAGAAATGCGTCGTATTGAGTTCGTAGGTCCCAACGTTGGTGATGAGCTAACAGAAGCTGGTGGTCTAGCGATCTTGGTATCGCTGATCTGTATCCTGCTTTATGTATCGATGCGATTTGAATGGCGTCTAGCGGCTGGTGCGGTAATGGCATTGGCTCACGATATAATTATCACGCTAGGTGTCTTCTCGTTTCTACAAATTGAAGTTGACCTGACCATCGTAGCTGCGCTACTGACAGTTGTGGGCTACTCACTCAACGATACCATCGTTGTATTTGACCGGATTCGTGAAAACTTCCGTAAGATGCGTAAGGGTGAACCTTCAGACATTATGGACGCCTCAATCACTCAAACGTTGAGCCGTACATTGATTACATCTGGTACGACGTTATTCGTAGTAATTGCACTGTTCATGCAGGGTGGTGCGATGATTCACGGCTTCGCAACTGCACTACTACTAGGTATCACTGTTGGTACTTACTCTTCTATCTACGTAGCATCAGCACTAGCGCTGAAACTGGGCATCCAGAAAGAGCACTTGATGCCACCTCAAGTAGAAAAAGAGGGTGCAGAGTTCGACGAAATGCCATAAGGCAGATTGAGAACCGAAAACAAAAACCGCTGAACAATCAGCGGTTTTTTTATGCCTGATAGATTTGAAAGTTTCATTTTTTTTTGAGGTACTTCCAGCTTGAATTGTAGTTTTTTGATTGAGTTGAATATCGGAAGTATGTTCAACAATTTCGGGAGGAAATAATGTCAAGGCAAGCTGAAATAAAAGTACAGTTACTGAAGTTTGTAGAGATTTCTTACAAGCACAATAAAGGTGTTACCACCAAGCTAGTTACTGGAGGGAAAAGGTTCAAGTTAGCAGTTGATGAGTCAGGTAAAGTAACTTTATCTGGTGAGCTTGGATTTACTAAGTTTGAAGTTTCAAAAGAAATGGTTGAAGAGCTGGGCATAAAATTAAAAGCCGTTTCTGTTACTTTTAAAACTACTCGTGATGGTGTTTTGACATACAGTGGGAGTGTTTCTCTTTTTGGTGTTGTTTCCTTTGGAGTTACTGGGCAGGTAAATGTCCGTGAGCTTTTAGAGCAGTGCGAGTGGGGGCTTTGTAAGTACAGATTTAAGCCGAGTAAAATTGATCAAGCGCTCCGTGAAGCTGGGGTTTAGTTGGTTATGCTAAATAGAATTCTACCTATTCCGGTTTTACTAAGTGTTTCAACGCCCTGCATCGCAAGTCCACTCCACGATACTTACCTTGATATACGTAATAATTTATACAAGATGCAGTATATAGAGGTGGTAGAAGCTATGGCAGGACCAAATCTATCGATTGAAGAGCTGAACAGTATTAAGTCTCACCCAATAAAATTTGGTCATCAATTTCCATTTTTATCATCTATCCCATCAAGTTTGGTTACAGAGCTGTCTTACTTTGAAGAGTACAGTGAGGATGGAGGAGTTGGATGTCTTTCTGTAAACGGCTTTGGTGAGGTATACCAGCCAGTCACGGTTTCGCTGCAGTTTTTAATGAAGGAACAAATATGGAAGGTTAAGCACGTAAAAATAGACCACTTATCTGACTACGACCGTTTCTACAAACAGGCTGATTGTTCGAAATAAAAAAGCCCCGCTCAATGAGCGGGGCTTTCTAAAGTCATCAGCGTGACGGGCTATATATGACTTTCAAATCTTACTTAAGGATCGCGCTGTTACCGTTTTCGCGGATGTGCTTAAGGATAGATTTTACGCCACGAGCGCTTGAAGCAACGATGTTACCAGACTTCATGTAGTCAGTGCCGCCAGCAAAGTCTGTTAGGATTGCGCCAGCTTCACGAGCAATAAGCTCACCTGCTGCCATATCCCAAGGTTTTAGGCCTAGCTCGAAGTAACCATCAACACGGCCAGCAGCCACGTAACAAAGGTCAAGAGCAGCAGAGCCGCTACGACGGAAATCAGCACATTCAGTGAATAGCGCACCAACGATCTTGATGTAAGACTCAGCGTGTTGTTTCTGCTTGAATGGGAAGCCTGTTGCTAGAACAGTACCTTGAAGGTCTTTTAGTTGAGCAACACGAATACGTGCACTGTTTAGTTGAGCGCCGGCACCGCGTTGTGCAGTGAATAGCTCGTTTTGCATTGGATCGTAAACACAAGCAACTTCAGTTTTGCCCTTAATACGAACAGCGATAGAAACCGCGAAAGTTGGGTAACCTTTTACAAAGTTAGTGGTGCCATCCAGTGGGTCGATGATCCATTGTACGTCTTTATCTTTACCTTCGATAAGACCTTGTTCTTCAGCAACGATACAGTGCTCAGGGTAAGACTGCTTGATAGTATCGATGATGATGTATTCTGCTTCTTTGTCTACGTTAGTGACAAAGTCATTAGTGCCTTTAAGAGTAGATTCTACTTTATCAGTGTTTTCTAATGATTTAGCAATATGATTGCCTGCCTTTCGCGCAGCGCGAATAGCAATGTTTAGCATTGGATGCATACGAATTTCCCAACGGATGTTAAAGAACAAATGAAAGCGGCGGCGAGTATACCAGAGATAATCAAAAAGGGAAGTGGTTATTTTTTACTCTAATTGCGGCCGACTGAGTGTACAGATCATACTGCGGACGAGAACAATAACCAAGAATGAGAAGAGAGGTCTGCTTGCCTCTAGGGTGTCTTAAAAAACTATGATAACATTCTGCGGTTTTAATTTAGGTAGCAAACACAGATGTTGGATCAAGTAAAAATTGTACTCGTAGGTACCTCTCATTCAGGCAATATTGGCTCAGCAGCTCGAGCAATGAAAGTGATGGGTTTAAACCAACTAGTATTAGTCGATCCACAATGTGAAGTGGATGAACAAACTCTTGCTTTAGCTGCGGGTGCTGGTGATATTGCTCAAAATGCAAAGATTGTCGGCACATTAGAAGAAGCGGTTGAAGATTGTGGCCTTGTTGTGGGTTCTAGCGCCCGCTCTCGTACATTAGAATGGCCAATGCTCGAGCCACGTGAATGCGGTGAGAAATTTGCAGTTGAAGGCCGAAAGCATCCGGTTGCGCTCGTGTTTGGCCGAGAAAGAACTGGTTTGACAAACGAAGAGCTACAAAAGTGCCACTACCATGTTTGTATTCCCGCTAATCCTGAGTACAGCTCGCTTAACCTAGCGATGGCTGTACAAACTCTCAGTTACGAAGTGCGAGTTGCACACTTGAACTTAGAGCAAAGCCAGTTTTCCCCAAATGAATCGGAAGAATACCCGCGTCATCGAGAACTCGAATTGTTCTTCGAGCATCTTGAAAAGGTGATGGTTGAGACCCAGTTTATTAACAAAGAGCAACCTGGACAGGTGATGAATAAGTTGCGCCGTTTGTTCTCTCGTGCTCGACCAGAAACCCAAGAACTTAATATTCTACGAGGCGTTTTGACTTCGATAGAAAAGAAGTTCTGAGTGAATAATAACCACTTTAGATGTGAGGATGAATACCTGAGTAAAATGGTCAAATAAATACTTGACCAAATTACTCAGGTATGGAAAAATCTTAACCATTACAAACCATGTGGATACGGTGTGGTATGAAACTTACATCTAAAGGAAGATATGCGGTGACAGCCATGCTGGATGTGGCACTGCATTCGCAACAAAACCCTGTACCTCTGGCTGATATTTCAGAGCGTCAAGGGATCTCGCTCTCTTACTTAGAGCAGCTATTTTCAAAATTGCGTAAAGCAGGTCTCGTTGCCAGCGTTCGTGGTCCTGGTGGTGGTTACCGACTTGGTGCCGACGCTCACAGTATCGCTATTGGTACCGTGATTGCTGCCGTTGATGAGTCAGTAGATGCAACCAAATGCCAAGGTAAAGGAGATTGCCAAGGTGGAACACGTTGCCTTACTCACACGCTGTGGCGTGACCTAAGCTCTCGCATTAGTGACTTTTTGAATAACATCACTCTTGGTGAGTTGATGACAGACAATGAAGTACTCGAAATTTCTGATCGTCAGGACATTGATCTGGCGGTAACCCATGGGCTATCAAACAAAAATACAACCGCCGCGCCCATCGGTGTAAACGTCCGCTCTTAGCGGTCAGCTTTTTACATTGGAGTAGAGAATGAAACTGCCGATTTATCTTGATTATTCCGCTACATGTCCAGTTGATCCACGTGTTGCTGAAAAAATGGTTCAGTACATGACAATGGATGGCACATTTGGCAACCCAGCGTCACGTTCGCACCGTTACGGCTGGCAGGCAGAAGAAGCGGTCGATACTGCTCGTGAGCAAATTGCTGACCTTCTAAATGCAGATCCTCGCGAAATCGTATTTACATCTGGTGCGACAGAATCAGACAACCTTGCGATTAAAGGTGCAGCGCACTTTTACTCGAAGAAAGGCAAGCACGTAATCACTTGTAAAACAGAGCACAAAGCCGTTCTTGACCCATGTCGTCAACTTGAGCGTGAAGGCTTTGAAGTGACTTACCTTGAGCCAGAATCAAATGGCTTGATCGATCTAGAGAAGCTTAGAGCAGCCATGCGTGATGACACCGTGCTTGTGTCTATTATGCATGTAAACAACGAGATTGGTGTGGTTCAAGACATTACAGCGATCGGCGAACTGTGCCGTGAGCGTAAAATTGTTTTCCACGTGGACGCTGCGCAATCTGCAGGTAAATTACCAATCGACGTTCACGAGATGAAAGTTGATCTAATTTCACTTTCTGCTCACAAAGTTTACGGTCCTAAAGGTATCGGTGCACTTTACGTACGTCGTAAGCCTCGTATTCGTCTTGAAGCGCAAATGCACGGTGGCGGTCATGAGCGTGGTTTCCGCTCTGGTACACTACCTACTCACCAAATCGTAGGCATGGGTGAAGCATTCCGCATTGCAAAAGAAGACATGCAAAAAGATTACGATCATGCTTTAGCGCTTCGTAACCGTCTTTTTGATGGCGTGAAAGACTTAGAAGCAGTGACGGTAAACGGTGACTTTGAGCAGCGTGTACCACACAACCTAAACATCAGTTTCGCATTCGTAGAAGGTGAATCACTACTAATGTCGCTTAAAGATCTAGCGGTATCTTCTGGTAGTGCTTGTACGTCTGCAAGCCTTGAGCCTTCTTACGTTCTTCGTGCCCTAGGCATGGATGACGAATTGGCTCACAGCTCGGTTCGTTTCTCGTTTGGTCGTTTCACGACTGAAGAAGAAATTGATTACGCAATTGAACAAATCCGCGTTGCAGTGACTAAGCTACGCGACATGTCTCCTCTATGGGATATGTACAAAGAAGGGATTGATTTGAGCACTGTTGAATGGGCTCACCATTAATCTCAGGGATTGAAATAGAGGATTCGAGGTAATTTATCATGGCATACAGCGAAAAAGTAATTGATCACTACGAGAACCCACGTAACGTTGGTTCATTCGATAAAGAAGATCCATCAGTAGGTAGCGGCATGGTTGGCGCTCCTGCGTGTGGTGACGTAATGAAGCTTCAAATCAAAGTGACACCTGAAGGTATCATCGAAGATGCGAAGTTCAAAACATACGGTTGTGGTAGTGCAATCGCATCAAGCTCACTAGTAACTGAGTGGGTAAAAGGTAAGTCAGTTGATGAAGCGGCAGCAATTAAAAACTCTGAGATTGCTGAAGAGCTAGAGCTTCCACCAGTGAAAGTTCACTGTTCTATTCTTGCTGAAGATGCAATCAAAGCAGCGGTTGCTGACTACAAGAAAAAACACCAAGAATAATTATTCCGTAATATAATGGGAGCTTTGACGCTCCCATTCCAATCGAAATTTAGACAGACTAAGGTGCAGTATGGCCATCACAATGACAGAATCAGCGGCAAGTCGTGTAAGAGCATTCCTAGATAACCGAGGCAAAGGTATCGGTTTACGTCTTGGAGTGAAGACGACTGGCTGTTCCGGCATGGCATACGTACTTGAGTTTGTTGATGAGCTCAATGAAGAAGACGAAGTATTTGAACTCTCTGGAGTGAAAATTATCATCGATCAAAAGAGCTTAGTGTACCTAGATGGTACTGAATTGGATTACGTGAAAGAAGGGTTGAATGAAGGTTTTGAATTCAACAACCCTAACGCGAAAAGTGAATGTGGTTGTGGTGAAAGCTTCAACGTCTAATTGATTGTCCTTCTGGGCAAACGAGTCCGGAAGGCTTTACTAGGACCCGAACTTAATGAATCACTTTGAATTATTTGGGCTACCAAGTCAGTTTAAGCTGGATGGTAGCCTTCTTTCTTCTCAGTTCCGAGAACTACAAAAACGCTTCCACCCGGATAACTTTGCAACGGGCTCAGAACGTGACCGTTTGATGGCGGTGCAAAAGGCGGCGCAAATCAACGATGCCTATCAAGTTCTGAAAAATCCTATTTCTCGCGCCGAGTATATCCTCGCAGAGCAAGGTGTTGAGATCCGAGGTGAACAGCAAACGATGCAAGATCCGATGTTCTTAATGGAGCAAATGGAACTGCGCGAAGAACTGGAAGAGATTGCTGACAGCTCCGATCCTGAATCGGCGCTTTTTGACTTCGACTCTAAGGTCAGCAAAATGTACAAACAGCATCTGGCAAGCGTCGAGCAAGAGCTTGATGATGGTCTATGGGCTGAAGCCGCAGACCGAGTTCGTAAGCTAAAATTCATTGCCAAACTAAAGAACGAAATTGAGCTAGTCGAAGACAAACTCCTCGGCTAGTAAGCGTGACAAGGACCTATCATGGCACTACTTCAAATCGCAGAACCGGGCCAAAGCTCGGCACCTCATGAGCATAAGTTAGCAGCGGGTATCGACTTAGGTACTACCAACTCTTTGGTTGCTTCTGTACGTAGCGGCGATGCAACTCCACTTGCGGACGAGCAGGGCCGTACTATTTTACCTTCAGTCGTTAATTACGCTGAAGAAACGTTAACGGTCGGCCACGAAGCCAAAGCCAAAGCAGAGTTTGAACCAGAGAACACGATTATCTCTGTAAAACGTTTGATCGGTCGTTCATTAAAGGACATTCAGTCCCGTTACTCTTCACTTCCTTATCGTTTTAAAGAGAGTGAAAACGGCCTGCCAATTCTGCAAACACCTCAAGGTGACAAAAACCCGATTGAAGTATCTGCGGACATCCTAAAAGTATTGAGTAAGCGAGCTGAAGATACGTTAGGTGGTGAGTTAGCTGGTGTCGTTATTACCGTTCCTGCTTACTTTGATGACGCGCAACGTGCAGGTACAAAAGATGCGGCGAAATTAGCTGGTCTTCATGTTCTCCGTCTACTTAATGAACCAACCGCTGCGGCAATTGCTTATGGCCTAGACTCTGGTCAAGAAGGTGTGATTGCGGTTTACGATCTAGGTGGCGGTACTTTTGATATCTCTATCCTACGTTTATCGAAAGGCGTATTTGAAGTATTAGCAACAGGTGGCGATTCTGCATTAGGCGGTGACGACTTCGACCATCTATTTGCCGGTTATTTAATGGAGCAAGCGGGTCTAGAAGCGCCGCTTTCTGCAGAAAAGAACCGTACACTGTTGAACATTGCTACTGAAGCTAAGATTGCTTTCTCTGAGCAAGACAGTGTTGACGTTGACGTTTTTGGTTGGAAAGGCACCGTGACTCGCGAGCAGTTCGAAGATCTGATTCGTCCGCTAGTGAAGAAAACCCTGATGTCTTGCCGCCGTGCGCTGAAAGATGCGGATGTAGATGCGGAAGATGTACTTGAAGTAGTCATGGTCGGTGGCTCAACACGCACATTGCTTGTACGAGAAATGGTTGGCGAATTCTTTGGCCGTACACCACTGACAAGCATTAACCCAGATGAAGTTGTTGCAATCGGTGCGGGTATTCAAGCTGATATCCTAGCGGGTAACAAACCTGACTCTGAAATGTTGCTTCTTGATGTGATTCCACTGTCGCTCGGTATTGAAACCATGGGTGGTTTGGTCGAGAAGATCATCCCCCGCAACACTACGATTCCCGTTGCGCGTGCGCAAGAATTTACCACATTCAAAGATGGCCAAACGGCGATGAGTGTTCATGTGGTACAAGGTGAACGTGAAATGGTTGATGACTGTCGTTCACTTGCTCGCTTCTCGTTAAAAGGTATTCCTCCGATGGCAGCGGGTGCGGCACATATTCGCGTGACTTACCAAGTTGACGCTGATGGCCTTCTTTCTGTTACGGCAATGGAGAAGAGCACTGGTGTTCAATCAGAGATTCAAGTAAAACCTTCTTACGGCTTAAGTGACAATGAAGTGGCGGATATGTTGCGTGATTCAATGACGCACGCAAAAGAAGACATGCAAGCTCGTGCCTTAGCTGAGCAGCGTGTTGAAGCCGACCGAGTGATAGAAGGTTTGATTGCAGCGATGCAAGCTGATGGTGATGACTTACTATCAGAACAAGAGAAACAAAACTTGATTAAAGCCATCGAAGCCTTGATTGAGCTGCGTAATGGTGATGATGCAGATGCGATAGAGCAAGGCATTAAAGATACCGATAAAGCGAGCCAAGATTTCGCATCACGCCGTATGGATAAATCGATTCGAGCTGCGTTGTCAGGTCAATCAGTAGACGATATATAAGAGATAAGTAGTTATGCCTAAGATTATTGTATTACCACACGACGATTTGTGCCCAGAAGGTGCAGTGTTGGAAGCAAACTCTGGTGACACCGTTCTAGACGTAGCGCTAAAAAACGGTATCGGTATTGAACATGCGTGTGAGAAGTCATGTGCGTGTACTACCTGCCACGTAATCATCCGTGAAGGTTTTGATTCACTAGAAGAAAGTGAAGAACTAGAAGACGACATGCTAGATAAAGCGTGGGGTCTAGAGCCTGAGTCACGCCTAGGGTGTCAGGCGAGAATTGCTGATGAAGACTTGGTGGTAGAAATTCCTAAATACACACTAAACCACGCTTCAGAAGATCACTAAAACTATCTTCCCAATATAGGGAAGAAGCAAAAGGAAGATGAGCAATGAAATGGACAGATTCTCGCGATATCGCGATTGAACTTTGTGACAAGTTTCCAGATGTCGATCCAAAAACAGTGCGTTTTACCGATCTTCATCAATGGATCATGGAGTTAGATGAGTTTGACGATGAGCCAAACCGTTCTAATGAAAAGATTCTAGAAGCCGTTATCATGTGCTGGATGGACGAAGCGGACTAAGTCTGTAAAACACAGCCTAGTTAACAATTCTTACTAAAAAAAGCGGACCTTTAGGTCCGTTTTTTTATCCAATTGACATTTTTGCCCTACATAATGCTAACATCCGTGAGTTATTAAAAAGAAGCAGCGTAGGCAACGCTGCTATAAGACAAGGAGAAACCATGTCTACACAGATGTCTGTATTTTTAAGTCAAGAGTCGGCAGCACCACATTGGGGTGAAAAAGCACTGCTTTCATTCGCCGAAAACGGCGCAACTATTCACTTAGGTGAAGGTTATGATCTCGGCGCAATTCAACGTGCAGCTCGTCAGCTAGATGGCCAAGGAATTCGTTCTATTTTTCTTTCTGGTGATAACTGGGATCTAGAGAGCGTATGGGCTTTCCACCAAGGGTTCCGTAACCCTAAAAAACATGGCTCAGTTGAGTGGGCTGCATTGTCTGATGAAGATCAAGCAGAGCTTCAAGCTCGTATTACTTCGACTGATTTTACCCGCGATATTATCAACAAAACGGCAGAAGAAGTTGCTCCTCGTCAGCTAGCGACAATGGCTGCTGAATTCATCAAATCTGTTGCGCCGAAAGGCACTGTGACAGCACGTATCGTCAAAGACAAAGACTTGTTGGCAGAAGGTTGGGAAGGTATTTACGCAGTAGGCCGTGGTTCTGAGCGTACTTCTGCGATGCTTCAGTTAGACTACAACCCAACTGGTGACGAAAACGCACCTGTATTCGCATGTCTTGTGGGTAAAGGCATCACCTTTGATTCCGGTGGTTACAGCTTGAAGCCTTCTACCTTCATGAGTGCAATGAAAGCAGATATGGGTGGCTCGGGTACTATAACTGGTGGCCTAGGATTAGCTATCTTGCGCGGTTTAAACAAGCGCGTAAAACTGATCTTGTGTTGTGCTGAGAACATGGTTTCTGGCCGTGCCCTTAAGCTTGGCGACATCATCACTTACAAAAACGGCAAAACCGTTGAGATTATGAATACCGACGCGGAAGGTCGCTTGGTGCTTGCAGACGGTCTTATCTACGCCAGTGAGCAAAAGCCTGAGTTAATCATTGACTGCGCGACACTAACAGGCGCAGCGAAGAATGCGTTAGGTAACGATTACCATGCGCTAATGAGCTTTGATGATGAGCTATCGCATCAAGCGCTTACGGCGGCAAACCAGGAAAAAGAAGGCTTGTGGCCGCTACCACTTGCTGATTTCCATCGAGAAATGCTGCCATCTAATTTTGCCGATTTATCGAATATCAGCTCTGGTGATTATTCTCCAGGTGCAAGTACTGCAGCTGCATTCTTGTCTTACTTCGTTGAGGACTACAAAAAAGGCTGGTTACATTTCGACTGTGCGGGTACGTATCGTAAAGCCGCTTCTGATAAATGGGCTGCGGGAGCAACGGGTATGGGTGTTCGTACACTTGCTCGTTTCCTCAATGAGCAAGCTGGAAAATAAGATTGATTGCAGCACTCTCTTGTTTGAGTGCTGCTCTTACCCAGTAAGTCACTTTAAAAGCACAACTATTATTACAAGTACAGAAAGGAAATTTTATGGCTCTAGAAAGAACATTTTCAATCATTAAGCCTGATGCTGTAGAGCGAAACCTAATTGGTGAAATCTACAATCGTATTGAAAAGGCTGGCCTACGTATCATCGCTGCCAAAATGGTTCACCTGACAGAAGATCAGGCAAGCGGCTTTTATGCAGAGCATGAAGGTAAAGAGTTTTTCCCTCCTCTAAAAGAGTTCATGACATCTGGTCCTATTATGGTTCAGGTATTGGAAGGCGAAAATGCGATTGCACGTTACCGCGAGCTAATGGGTAAAACCAACCCAGAGGACGCGGCATGTGGCACTTTGCGTGCTGATTACGCACTCAGCATGCGTCACAATTCAGTTCATGGTTCAGATAGCCCTGAGTCTGCCGCTCGTGAAATTGAGTTTTTCTTCCCTGAATCAGAAGTTTTCTCTCGCTAACTCGTTCATGCATCACTTTTGCGTGATGATCTAGTTCGTAATAACCTCGGAATTGTCCGAGGTTTTTTATTCCGCGTTCTCCATTTCACCTGCGAGTTCATTCGTAATTATTCGCGAAGATGTTGGCTAATCTGAGCATCTTACAGGGGTGAAAGCTTAGTTACGTGTGTTTGTTCTCACTGTTTTCTCTGTACCACTTCTACGCTTTTGTTGTCGGTTGTCTAATCATTATTCTCACCGTAAAGTCTGATTAAAATTTAATCGTTTTTATTTTAATGCCTTAGCAAACTCAGGGTCTTACACCCCTTGTTGTAGCTGCATAAAGGCTGTACAATTCGCGCCCTTATTCTTGTTTCAGTCATTGAGAGGCAACATGACCACTGAAAAAATCAATCTACTCGACTTTGATCGCAAAGGCATGCGTCAGTTTTTCGCGGAAGAACTTGGCGAGAAAGCGTTTCGTGCCGATCAGGTTATGAAGTGGATCTACCATTTCGGTGTAGATGACTTCGAAAAAATGACAAACATCAACAAGAAGCTGCGCGAAAAGCTTTTACACAAGTGTGAAATTAAAGCACCAACTGTAGCAGAAGCTCAGCATTCTTCAGACGGCACGATCAAGTGGGCAATGAAGGTTGGTGATCAGGATGTAGAAACGGTTTACATTCCAGAAGATGATCGCGCAACGCTTTGTGTATCTTCTCAAGTAGGTTGTGCATTGGAATGTAAGTTCTGCTCAACAGCACAGCAGGGCTTTAACCGTAACTTGAAAGTTTCAGAGATCATCGGTCAGGTGTGGCGTGCTGCACGTGAAATTGGTCTTGAGAAAGAAACAGGCCGTCGCCCAATTACGAACGTCGTGATGATGGGCATGGGTGAGCCGCTTCTTAATATGAAGAACTTGATTCCTGCATTGGAGTTAATGCTGGATGACCTTGGCTTTGGTTTGTCGAAGCGTCGCGTAACCGTATCAACATCAGGTGTCGTTTCTGGTCTTGATCAGATGACGGGCAAAATCGACGTTGCGTTAGCGATCTCTCTTCATGCGCCAAACGATAAGCTGCGTAGTGAAATCATGCCAATTAACGATCGTTGGGATATTCAAGATTTCCTAGCATCCGTTCGTCGTTACATTGCTTCATCGAATGCAAACCGTGGCAAGGTAACAGTCGAGTACGTGTTGCTTGATCATGTGAACGATGACATGGACCATGCTCGTGAACTGGCTGAATTGATGAAAGACACACCATGTAAGATTAACTTGATTCCGTTTAACCCGTACCCAGGTTCACCTTACAAGAAACCAAGTAACTCACGTATTGATCGCTTCCAAAAAACATTGATGCAATACGAGCACACAGTTACGGTTCGTAAAACACGTGGTGATGACATTGATGCCGCATGTGGTCAGTTGGTCGGTGATGTAATTGACCGAACTAAACGTACGGCAATGCTGAAAGCGTCACGCGGTGCCGATACCATTGAAGTGAAAGCTGTATAAACGACCGGAATTCAAAAATAGCCAGAGCCATTCGCTCTGGCTATTTTGTTTATTGTTTAGGACATTTTCGCCAAGATTTGGGACTATCACTCTTCAACCTAAGGTTATTTGGGTATAATTTCGAATTCCTTTGTCAAAGTTTGGACAAAAGCTTGAGCTATCTGTTAGTTTGAGTGTAAAGAGTTTTTGTCTTCGTTGCGCATTCGCTTATCATGATATGTAACACTAACGATGACACCGATAATTCTCAGCACTTTCTCACATACGTTTTGCTGATTTTTGCAAAACGGGTATTCGCACTCAGATCGCTGAGAGTTTCTTAAAATTATTATTTTTGGTTAACGCGTTTTGGCTAGCTATCTTTAAAGAGGCTTAAGAACAATAACGAAAATACATGACCACGTTAGCCACTAAAACAGATTAAATACCGCCATTATGACAGAACACGAAAATACGAATGAAGTGCCACTCTCTATTGAAGCTGGCACATTACTGAAAAACAAACGTGAATCCTTGGGAATGAGCCAAAAGCAAGTTGCCGACCGCCTGAGGCTTCGCATTTCTGTGATTGAAGATATTGAAAATAACCGATTTGAATCTCAACAAGTCGCGACATTTACGCGTGGTTACTTACGCTCTTACGCTAAATTTGTAGGTCTTGATGAGAAGGTGGTTTTGACGGCGTTAGAGCAGACTGCCGATGCTCAGCCTCAAGAGCAAGAAATTGAAATGCAAAGCTTCTCTCGTAAAACAAAAGACGAGAAGCACAATAGCCGTATTATGCTCCTTACTTGGGTTATCGGGCTAGTCATTATTGGCATTTCAGCTGCATGGTGGTGGCAAAACCAACAAGAGAATAGCCTAACTAAGGAAGTAACGGATTCAAGTGTTGAAGCGCCGCAGCCCACTGCTCAAGAATTAGCTGATATCGATTTGATGACGGCTGAAGAGTTAATCGCAAGCACTCCTGAAGAAGTTGCTTCAACTAATGAAGGTGTTGCTGAATTGACTGAAGCACCCGTTGAGCAAGGGGCGGATCCTTTGCTGACTGAAACTGAAAATACAACAAGCGTAGATTCTGAAGAACCTGTTGCCGTGATTGAAGCGGCGGAAGAGGAACAGCCTGCGCCAGTAGTACCTGAAGGCATGACACTTCTTACTATGAAGTTTAAAGCGGACTGTTGGATTCAAGTAAAAGACACCAATGGTAAAACGCTGGTAAGTGGTACTCATAAGCCAGGACAAGATGTAGAACTTACCGGAAAAGCGCCATTTAAAGTGATATTAGGCGCACCGGAAGGGGTTACAATGACATTTGCAAGTGAACCTGTCGACCTTTCTGGGTATACTTCAGGCAAAGTAGCTAGATTCACTCTACCGTTATAAAAAATTATGCAACACGAATCTCCAATTATTCGTCGTAAATCGACGCGTATTTATGTGGGTGATGTGCCAATTGGTGATGGTGCGCCAATTGCAGTACAGTCAATGACTAACACTCGCACGACTGACGTAGAAGCGACAGTCGCTCAAATCCGAGCACTAGAAAAAGTCGGCGCAGATATCGTTCGAGTTTCTGTACCTACGATGGACGCAGCAGAAGCTTTCAAACTGATTAAACAGCAAGTTTCTGTACCATTAGTGGCTGATATTCATTTCGACTATCGTATCGCGCTGAAAGTGGCGGAGTACGGAGTTGACTGTTTACGTATCAACCCAGGTAACATCGGCAATGAAGAGCGCATTCGCGCTGTTGTTGATTGCGCTCGCGATAAAAATATCCCGATCCGTATTGGTGTCAATGGTGGATCTTTGGAAAAAGATCTACAGATGAAATACGGTGAGCCTACGCCAGAAGCCTTGGTTGAATCGGCGATGCGTCACGTAGATCATCTCGATCGTCTTAACTTTGACCAATTTAAAGTTAGCGTGAAAGCTTCAGACGTTTTTCTTGCGGTGGATTCATATCGTCTGCTGGCGAAGAAAATCGATCAGCCTCTTCATTTAGGTATCACAGAGGCGGGTGGTGCTCGAGCTGGCGCTGTTAAGTCATCTGTTGGCTTAGGTATGCTGTTATCTGAAGGGATAGGCGATACGCTGCGTATCTCTTTGGCTGCCGATCCAGTTGAAGAAATCAAAGTCGGTTTCGACATCCTTAAATCTCTGCGTATTCGCTCTCGAGGCATCAACTTTATTGCGTGCCCAAGCTGCTCACGCCAAGAATTCGATGTGATTGGTACGGTGAATGCACTGGAGCAACGTTTAGAAGACATCATCACGCCAATGGATGTGTCTATCATCGGTTGTGTGGTAAACGGCCCTGGTGAAGCAGAAGTTTCTCACTTAGGTCTAGCAGGTAGTAACAAGAAGAGCGCATTCTACGAAGATGGTAAACGCCAGAAAGAGCGCTTTGATAACGATGACCTTGTGAATAAGCTAGAAGCTAAGATCCGTGCGAAAGCAGCTATGATGAATGGCGAAAACCGCATCGAAGTTAAAGTACAAGATTAATCTCAACGAGAATTACGGTAAGTATTGTGGCAAAAACAATTCAAGCAATTCGAGGCATGAACGATTGCCTCCCAACTCAGTCGCCACTGTGGCAAAAATTAGAAAACACAGTGAAAAATGTAATTAGCGCATACGGTTATAACGAAGTGCGCATGCCAATCGTTGAAGAAACAAACCTATTCAGCCGCGCTGTTGGTGAAGAAACAGACGTCGTTTCAAAAGAAATGTACACTTTTGATGACCGTAACGGCGACAGCCTAACACTTCGCCCAGAAGGTACGGCGGGTTGTGTACGTTCATGTATCCAAAACAGCCTGATCAACCGTGATGAACAGCGTCTGTGGTACATGGGGCCTATGTTCCGCCATGAACGTCCGCAGAAAGGTCGTTACCGTCAATTCCACCAGTGTGGTGTTGAGGTGTTTGGTCTAAATGGTCCAGATGTTGATGCAGAGCTTATCATGATGACGGCGCGTTTATGGCGTGAGCTAGGTATCAATGAACATGTCCGTCTTGAGCTGAACTCTATCGGTTCTCAAGAAGACCGCGCAGACTACCGTACTGCACTGGTTGCATTCCTTGAGCAACATATTGATGTGCTAGATGAAGATTGTAAGCGTCGCATGCACACGAACCCACTGCGTGTTCTGGATACGAAGAACCCAGACGTTCAAGCTATTTTAGGTGATGCGCCTCGCCTTTCAGATTACTTGGGTGAAGAATCTAAAGCACACTTCGCAGGTCTATGTGAACTTTTAGACGCCGCAGGTATCAAATACACAGTTAACGAACGTCTAGTTCGTGGTCTGGATTACTACAATCGCACGGTATTTGAGTGGATCACTGAGAGCCTAGGTGCTCAAGGCACTGTATGTGGCGGTGGTCGTTACGATGGCCTTGTAGAGCAATTAGGTGGTAAACCAACACCAGCGGTTGGCTTTGCAATGGGCCTAGAGCGTCTAGTACTGATGCTAGAAACGTTGGAACTGACAGACGTTCGTCGCAGTGTTGACGTGTACGTAGTCACTGCGGGTGAAGGCACCATGATGGCAGGAATGAAGCTAGCAGAACAGCTTCGCGAGTCTGTTCCAGGCGTTCGTGTGATGAATCACTTCGGTGGCGGTAACTTCAAGAAACAGTTTAAACGCGCAGACAAAGTTGGTGCTGTTGTAGCATTGGTTCTGGGCGAAAACGAAGTTGCGGATAATACCGTAGTACTGAAAGACTTAGCTGGTGGTGAGCAAGAGACTTACAACCAAGCAGAAGTTGCAGAAAAGATCGCAGCACTGATTTAAGTCTTTTAGTAATCTAACAAAATTACATCCTAGTTCGTAAGCTAAGGCTCCCAAATGTGGAGCCTTTAAACGAAATAGGAACAATGGCAGCTAAGCTGCCATTTACATGTTTTAAGAGGACAGGAAGTGGAACTTTACGATACTGAAGAACAACAAGTTGAAGCCATTAAAGACTGGTGGAAGGAAAACGGCAAAGCCGTCATCATCGGTGCGGTTGTTGGTTTAGGTGGTCTATTTGGCTGGCGTTACTACCAGGATTCTGTGATTCAGGCGAGTGAAGCAGCTTCTCAAAGCTACACGACAGCAATGAATGCTTTGCAAGACAAAGGCACTGATGCTCAAGCTGACGTGAAAGCTTTCATTGAGTCAAATGAAGTAAAAGAATATTCAGTATTGGCTGCACTACAACTTGCTAAAGCACAAGTTGAAGCTCAAGACCTTTCTGCTGCATTGGAGCAACTGAAGTGGGCGCAAAGCAACACTCAAGATGCTGCGTTGTTACCATTGATTAGTTACCGCATTGCGCGTATTGAGACGGAAATGGGTAACTTCGACGCTGCAACGGCAGAGCTAAGTAACGTCACTGATACAGCATGGACAGGTCGTATTGCTGAACTTCGTGGCGATATTGCGATTCGCCAAGGTGACAAAGATGCTGCGTACGCTGCGTATACTGAAGCTCAGCAAGCGGCAGATGCAAGCCCGACACTACAAATGAAATTGGACGATCTGGCGAAATAAGGACCGCATTGGATGAAAAGAGTCTTTAAGAAAGCCTTGCTAGGGGCGTTAACAATGGGAGTACTTGCCGGTTGTGCAGGTGAGAAAGACACCATTGTAATGGCGCCACTACCTCAGGTAGACAGTCAGTTTACAACCAGTAGTGAGTGGAGCACATCGGTTGGCGATGGTGTTGGTCATTACTTTTCAAAACTATCCCCTGTATTTGCGAATGATACATTGTTCGTGGCAAGTCGTGATGGCTTAGTAAAAGCGCTGGATCCTGAGAATGGTAAACAACGTTGGCAAACGGACCTAGAAGAAGATGTCATTGCTCGTCTCTCTGGTGGTATCACAGCGGCATACGGAAACCTTTACATTGGCTCTGAGAATGGTGAAGTCATCTCTCTTGACCAAGAAACAGGTGAAATTGTTTGGCGTGTAAAAGTTGGTGGTGAGGTACTGGCGAAGCCAGTTGCAGATTCAGGCCTTATTATCATCAATACTAGCCGAGGCATGCTGATTGCCCTTAATGAGAGTACAGGTGAGCAACGCTGGGCATTGAGCACAGAAGTGCCGAACTTAACTTTACGTGGCGACAGTACTCCGACTGCAATTGGCGGCGGTGTATTTTGGGGAACGGCAAATGGCCGACTCGCAGCTGCTATCGTTGAGCGTGGTCAGTTGATTTGGCAACAGCCTGTTGGTACGCCAAAAGGCGCGACAGAAATTGATCGTTTGGTTGACGTTGATTCATCGCCAATTGTGCTAGGCGGTACTCTTTTCACCATTGGATACAATGGTCAACTTATCGCCATTGACTTGCGTTCAGCGAACCCGATTTGGAAGCGTAATTACTCATCTGCGACAGACATTTCTACAGATGGTAGTCGCATCTTTGTGATAACGGAAAAAGATCATGTTGTTGCCGTTGATTCACGAAGCGGGACTGAGTTGTGGGAAAACAGCTTGCTTGAGCACCGACAACTTACAGCGCCAGTTATTGTTGGCAATTATCTCGTTGTCGGTGACACGCTTGGTTACCTTCACTGGATGGATCGTTCAACGGGCGAATTTGTTGCGCAGCAGTTTGTCGATGATAGTGGCTTGGCAGTTGGCCCGACGTTATTGTCGGATGGTTATGTGATTACAACTCGCAACGGCGATGTAAAGAAACTAACCATTAACGAATAATATCGTGATATAATTCACATTCGGCTCCTGGCTGGTGACAGCTAGGAGCCGTTTTGTTGTTTGAATTTATTAACCCTGACGTGGTTATAGGTAAAAAGCTGGTTTGATTTGGCATCGAGCAAGTCGTTACCTATAACTACAGAAGAAAGATTATTGTAGAGGTTGTTATGGTACCTGTTGTAGCTCTAGTAGGGCGTCCGAACGTAGGTAAATCTACACTATTTAACCGATTGACTCGCACTCGTGACGCGTTGGTTGCGGACTTTCCAGGCCTAACGCGAGACCGTAAATATGGCCAGGCGAGACTTGGTGAAGAGCACGAATTCATTGTGATTGATACTGGTGGTATCGATGGCACAGAAGAAGGCGTGGAAACAAAGATGGCAGAACAGTCATTAGCCGCGATTGATGAGGCTGATGTTGTATTGTTCCTTGTTGACGGTCGTGCTGGTCTGACACCTTCAGATGAAGCAATTGCGGCGCATCTGCGTAAAATTGAAAAGCCAGCGATGCTGGTAGTAAACAAAATCGATGGTATTGATGCCGATGCGGCGTGTGCTGACTTTTGGCAGCTCGGCGTGGATGATATGTACCAGATTGCGGCTGCTCATGGCCGTGGTGTGACCGCTTTGCTTGAGCGTGCTTTATCTCCATTCTTTGATGATCTACTAACAAGTGAATCTGAAGAAGGTGAGATTGAAGACCTGACTGGATTCGAAGACGAAGAGCCTCTTGTTGAAGATTACACTGAAGAAGACGCAGAAGCTGAATTCAAACGCCTTCAAGAGCAGCCGATTAAGTTGGCGATCATCGGTCGTCCTAACGTAGGCAAATCGACACTGACTAACCGTATTCTGGGTGAAGAACGTGTGGTTGTATACGATATGCCTGGTACAACGCGCGATTCTATCTACATCCCGATGGAGCGTGATGGACGCGAATACGTACTAATTGACACCGCAGGTGTTCGTCGTCGTGGTCGTATCAATGAAACGGTTGAAAAGTTCTCTGTTGTTAAGACGCTGAAAGCGGTAGAAGATGCAAACGTCGTTCTACTGGTGATTGATGCTCGTGAAAATATTTCAGACCAAGACCTAAGCTTGCTTGGTTTTGCACTGAATGCTGGCCGCTCAATTGTCATCGCCGTTAACAAGTGGGATGGTCTAGACAGTGACGTGAAAGAAAGCGTGAAGAAAGAACTGGACCGCCGTCTAGGATTCGTCGACTTCGCGCGTATCCACTTTATCTCTGCGCTGCACGGTACTGGCGTTGGTCACTTGTTTGAATCTATCCAAGAAGCATATAACTCGGCGACAACGCGTGTGGGTACGTCAGTACTGACGCGTATCATGAAGATGGCTGTGGATGATCACCAACCGCCAATGGTTCGTGGTCGTCGTATCAAACTCAAATACGCACACGCAGGTGGTTACAACCCACCGATCGTTGTTATCCACGGTAACATGGTTCGTGAATTGCCAGATTCGTATAAACGTTATCTGATGAACTACTTCCGTAAGTCTCTGGAAATTATGGGAACACCGATTCGCATTAACTTCCACAACAGTGATAACCCATACGAGAACCGTACGAATAAGCTTACGCTATCACAAGAGCGTAAACGTAAGCGTATGATGTCGATGGTGAAAAACCGCAATAAATAATGAAATTCGAATACCCAAGTTTCTACTTGGGTATTTTTTTATCAAAAGTAATCGTAAAAATGACTATCACAGCAACAAAGACTCGTTTTTGTCATCAAACATGGCAATTAGAAGCACAAATACAGCTCGTTCAATATACGGAAGAAGTGACTTACGTTATTACAGATGTCACGCCGTTCCATCCCGTTAGTCACATATGGCCGGATCACCCTGCAGACAAAGGAACGTTGAAGGTGAATGGGGCTGAGCATGACGTAGTAGATTGCCAAGTTGGGGCAGTGGAGCAGGAAAGTGGTGCTCTGTATGTGGGTAGTGACATCCCTGTAAAGCGTGATGCTGAAGGTTGGGTGTTTGTCGTCGTGCATGTTTTATCACGTACGGAATCACTTGTTACTGATGATTTGGTGACATTGGCGGTAGATAAGGATTACCAACGCGCTTTGAGTCGAGGCCACACTGCAGGACACTTAGCGTATTTGGCGTTGAATAAAGTACTAGCGGAAGACTATTGGCGAAAAGACGCAGACCGCAAAGACCCACATGGTTATTATGACTTTAATAGCTATGCACAAGTTACGAGTTATGTTACTCCAGACAAGTGCCTCGATACGTACCGTTTAGGCAAAACACTCCGTAAAAGAGGATTAAACAGTGCAGATATGCTGAATGACCTCCAGGCGATTGCAAAAAAAGTGAATAGCCAACTTGTGGAATGGCTTCGACGAGATGCGATGATCACCATGGAATGCCACGGTGACAGATTAACGGATTCTCGCTATTGGAAGTGCGATTTAGGGGAAGGTCAATTAGCGGTAATCCCTTGTGGTGGAACGCATGCGAGCCATTTAAATGAGTTTGCTTTTATCCAAGTTAAACTCGTTAAGCTCGACGCTCAAACTATCGAAATGCACACCAATGTAAACACTGCTTTTTGAATAAGATCTTTTTATTAAATTCTGATTTTTCGTTTAATTAAATCTCTTTAAGGTTTTTTATTCTCTTTTAAATTGGAATGCAGAATATGTAACTTATGCTTTCGGTGTGTGGTTATATAAATATTCTTTTAAGGGGTGATCGCTGATCAAGGAGTAAATATCAGACGATCAGTATAAGATCCTACGTATCAAGTATGGTTAACGCCTCGTGAAACTTGTTGGGGCGGTGATGAAGATCAACATACTTGTTCGTTATTTTGAGTAGCATGCGTTACTCGAAATTGCTTAGTTTAGAGAGAGGAACGGGATATGCAGCAGAACATTTGCCCGACTTGCAATGTCGAACTGGAATGGACAGGACAATACCATTGTGCACAGTGTGAATCGGATTTTAAAAAAGTAGGTTTTTGCCCTGATTGTGAGGCGGAGCTGGAGAAGCTGCAAGCATGCGGTGCTGCGAGTTACTTTTGTAATGTGTGTAATGAACTCAAATCAAAATCACGTGTCCGATTTGAGTTCCAGAAAGTCAGTTAACCAGAGTTTGTATTCAGTTAACGGTAGAACGAACGTCGCCTTCGGCTAACCGGGTAATCAATACATCTCCCGACTTTACATCTGAAGATTGCGTAATTACTTTACCTTGCTCAGTTTGAGTAATTGAGTAACCTCGTTTCAATGTCGCTAGTGGGCTGACGGTGTCCAACTTTTCTGCGGCAATCGCGAGTTGATGGCGTATAGTCAGTAATTTGCGATCCATTGCATCCATGAGCTTTTGCTCAACACGTTCTAGCTTCGACTTCTGCTCGGCAAGGCGTGTTACAGGAGAATTTAATTGCAGCCGATAATGTTGACGCTCGATTCGCTGTTGACGCAAGGCAATAAAACGACTCATCGCTCGCTGTAAGCGCATGTCCAACTCATCTAACTGTTGCGTCTGACGTTGCAAGCGATAGCTTGGGTGCTGTCTCTCTAGACGGTGCACTAATTGAGTAGATTGCTGCTTTTGTTGTGCTAGGTAGTAACGCATCGCGCTCGCTAACTTATGCTGGCGGGTAACTAAAGCTTGATCTTTGTGGCTGTTATCACGGCTTACTAGCTCAGCGGCTGCTGATGGAGTAGGCGCGCGTACGTCGGCGACAAAATCAGCTATTGTCACGTCAACTTCATGTCCAACGGCGCTAATAATAGGAATTTGGCTTGCTGCAATCGTGCGAGCTAATATCTCGTTGTTAAAGCACCATAAGTCTTCTAATGAACCACCACCTCGGCCCACAATTAGTACATCACATTCATCACGGCTGTTAGCGCGACCAATGGCTTGTGCAATTTGAATGGCTGCGTCCTCACCTTGTACCACTGTCGGATAAATCACAACAGGTAGGGAAGGATCACGACGTTTCAATACGTCTAAGATATCGTAAAGCGCGGCACCAGTTTTCGATGTGATGACGCTAACACGTTTAGGGTGCTCAGGCAAAGATTGCTTATTGATTTGCGCGAACAACCCTTCTGCTGCAAGCTTCATTTTCAGCTCTTCAAACTCTTGTTGAAGACGGCCATCACCTTCCGGTTGCATGCTTTCGATGATCAATTGGTAGTCACCGCGAGGCTCATAAAGAGACAGACGAGCTTTTACTAGGACTTGATTACCGTTAGCGGGTTTGAAAGTAACGCGGCGATTGTTACCACGAAACATGGCACATTTAACTTGAGCGCGAGAGTCTTTAAGAGTGAGGTACCAGTGACCAGAGACAGGAGCTGAAAAGTTGGATATCTCTCCGACGAGCCAAACGATCCCCATTTCGTTTTCAAGGAGTAAACGAACTTCCGCGTTGAGACGAGAAACAGTAAAGATGTTTTGATTGGTCTTGGAGAGCACAGCTAATCTCTTAGACGTGAGTATGGAAATTAGCGGCAATATAATACATAGCAAGGGGGTAATTGCAAGAAAAAAATTAAAAAATTTGTGGTCAAGCGATTGCGTTAACCGTATAATCCCTCCGCAATATCTAATCCAAATGTAGCTAGTTGCTAACGCAGGTTACCCTCATTATGCGAAACGATGAGATTGGATTGTTCTTTTTACTCCTCTAATTGTGAGATATTGCAAATGCTAAGAATTGCCAAAGAAGCGCTGACATTCGATGACGTACTACTTGTGCCAGCACACTCCACCGTTCTCCCAAACACAGCTGATCTTCGCACTCAGCTAACTAAGAACATCACCCTAAACATCCCAATGATTTCAGCGTCTATGGACACTGTTACTGAAGCTCGTCTAGCAATTGCGCTAGCGCAAGAGGGTGGCATTGGCTTTATCCACAAGAACATGTCTATTGAGCAGCAGGCAGCCGAAGTTCGTAAAGTTAAGAAGTTCGAAGCTGGTATGGTAACTGACGCGGTTACTGTAAACCCTGACGCGACCATCGCTGATGTTGTTGCACTCACTGAAAAGCATGGTTTTGCAGGTTTCCCTGTTGTCACTGAGAGCAATGAGCTTGTTGGTATTATCACTGGTCGTGACGTTCGTTTTGTGACGGACCTTTCTAAGAAAGTATCTTCAGTAATGACGCCAAAAGAGAAGTTGGCAGCAGTTAAAGAAGGTGCAACACGAGAAGAAGTGCAAGAGAAAATGCACGAAGCTCGTGTAGAGAAAGTATTGGTTGTGAATGATGAGTTCCAACTAACCGGTATGATTACTGCGAAAGACTTCCACAAAGCAGAACGTAAACCAAACGCATGTAAAGATGAGCGTGGTCGCCTACGTGTTGGCGCAGCCGTTGGTGCTGGCGCTGGTAACGAAGAGCGTGTTGCTGCTCTAGTTGAAGCAGGCGTTGACATTCTACTTATCGACTCTTCACACGGACATTCTGAAGGTGTACTAAACCGCATCCGCGAAACTCGCGCTGCTTACCCAGATCTAGACATCATCGGTGGTAACGTAGCAACAGGTGCTGGTGCTAAAGCACTAATCGAAGCTGGCGTAAGCGCAGTGAAAGTTGGTATCGGCCCTGGTTCTATCTGTACAACTCGTATTGTAACGGGTGTGGGAGTTCCACAAATCACTGCAATCGCAGATGCGGCAGAAGTGGCTAATGATTATGGTATTCCGGTTATTGCTGACGGTGGTATCCGTTTCTCAGGTGATATCTGTAAAGCAATCGTAGCTGGCGCATCATGTGTGATGGTTGGTTCTATGTTTGCTGGTACTGAAGAAGCGCCGGGTGAAGTGATTCTATACAATGGCCGTTCTTACAAGTCTTACCGCGGCATGGGTTCTCTTGGTGCTATGTCTCAAGGTTCTTCTGACCGTTACTTCCAGTCTGACAACGCAGCGGACAAGCTAGTACCAGAAGGCATTGAAGGTCGTATCGCATACAAAGGCCGTCTAAAAGAGATCGTACACCAACAAATGGGTGGTCTACGTTCAAGCATGGGTCTAACTGGTTCTGCAACTATCGAAGATATGCGTACGAAAGCTGAATTTGTACGTATCTCTGGTGCAGGTATGCAAGAGTCTCATGTACACGATGTTCAAATTACTAAGGAAGCGCCGAACTACCGTCTAGGGAACTAATTACCCAACGGAAACGTTTGCTTTTTCCTTGAAGCATTAAGAAGAGGCGAGTACACTCGCCTCGGTTTTAATCACTTAGCCTTAAAAAGACTGCTCAAAATGACTAAAAATATCCATGACCAACGTATTCTGATCTTGGACTTCGGTTCTCAGTACACTCAATTAGTAGCACGCCGCGTACGTGAAATCGGCGTTTACTGTGAACTATGGAGCTGGGATGTAGAAGAAGCGGATATTCGCGAATTCAACCCAGATGGCATTATCCTATCTGGCGGTCCAGAAAGCGTAACGGAAGAGAACTCTCCACGCGCGCCTCAATATGTGTTTGATTCTGGTGTTCCTTTGCTTGGCGTATGTTACGGCATGCAAACCATGGCGGAACAGCTAGGAGGCAAAGTGGCGGGCTCTAACGAACGTGAGTTTGGCTACGCTCAGGTTAAAGTTTCTGGTGAATGTGCTCTATTTAAAGACCTTGAAGCAACTCAAGACGTTTGGATGAGCCATGGCGACAAAGTAGTAGAGATCCCAGCCGATTTCGTAAAAGTTGGTGAGACAGACACTTGTCCTTACGCTGCGATGGCGAACGAAGAGAAGAAATACTACGGTGTTCAGTTCCACCCAGAAGTGACACACACAAAAGGTGGCCTACAAATGCTTGAGAACTTTGTTCTTGGCGTATGTGGCTGTGAGCGTCTATGGACTTCGGAATCTATCATCGAAGACGCGGTTGCTCGCATTAAAGAGCAAGTGGGTGACGACGAAGTTATCCTAGGTCTATCTGGTGGTGTTGATTCATCGGTAGTTGCGATGCTGGTTCACCGCGCAATCGGCGACAAGCTAACGTGTGTATTTGTTGATAACGGTCTACTTCGTCTAAACGAAGGTCAACAAGTAATGGATATGTTCGGCGACCAATTTGGTTTGAACATCATCAAGGTTGACGCTGAAGAACGCTTCCTAAAAGCACTTGAAGGCAAGTCTGACCCAGAAGAGAAGCGTAAGACTATCGGTCACGTATTCGTAGATGTATTCGATGAAGAGTCTAAGAAGCTGAAAAACGCGAAATGGTTAGCTCAAGGTACGATTTATCCTGATGTAATCGAGTCAGCTGCATCTAAGACTGGTAAAGCGCACGTGATCAAATCGCACCACAACGTGGGCGGTCTTCCAGATGACATGGAAATGGGTCTTGTTGAGCCACTACGTGAGCTGTTCAAAGATGAAGTACGTAAGATTGGTCTAGAGCTAGGCCTGCCTTATAACATGCTTTACCGCCACCCATTCCCAGGTCCAGGTCTAGGTGTTCGTGTTCTTGGTGAAATCAAGAAAGAATACTGTGACTTGCTACGTCGTGCTGATGCTATCTTTATTGAAGAGCTTCACGCAGCTGATTTATACAACAAAGTATCTCAAGCGTTCACGGTATTCCTACCAGTACGTTCTGTTGGTGTAATGGGCGATGGCCGTAAGTACGATTGGGTTGTGTCTCTACGTGCGGTAGAAACCATCGACTTTATGACGGCACACTGGGCGCACCTACCATACGACTTCCTAGGTAAGGTATCTAACCGTATTATCAACGAAGTTGATGGCATTTCTCGTGTTGTTTACGACATTTCAGGTAAGCCACCAGCGACTATCGAGTGGGAATAATTTTCCTCTAGACAGTTGAGTTTATAAGAACCAGCCTTCGGGCTGGTTTTTTTGTACTTCAAGTTTGTGAAGAGGTGGCTCAACTTTTTTGTGAGAGATATATACATGCGGTTAAATTAAATATATATTCATTTTAATTGTTTAATTATCATAAATGGTATTGCTATGGAACAGGCTGACGTTACCTCTCTCATTCCCATCCTTATTACTCTTTTCCTCGCGCTGACCACAAGAAATGTCGTTGTTGGTTTATTCGCGGGTGTGGTGAGTGGTGTCGCTATGCTCGAAGGGACATTTGTCGAAAAAGGGCCACTAGACTCGTTTAGTGCACTGATGAAAAGCTATCTACTGCCGCAATTAACTGACAGCTACAATGCGGGCGTCATTTTGCTCTTGGTCTTTATTGGTGGCTTTGTTGCCTTGATGGAGAAATCTGGCGGTGGTGTGGCGTTTGCTAAAAAGGTTACTCAATGGGTTGCGAGTAAATGCCAAGCTCAACTGTCCGCATGGTTCGGTGGTGTGGTTATTTTCTTCTCAGACCTTGGTACACCACTGATTGTTGGCCCTGTTTTTCGCCCTTTATTTGATAAGTTAAAAGTATCACGCCAAAAATTAGCTTTTATTATCGACTCTACTTCCTCTCCCGTCGCAATCTTGATCCCTTTTATCGGATGGGGCGTTTACATCATGGGATTGATTCAAAAAGAGTTTACTGCCCTGAATGTCAGTATGAGTGATTGGGATGCTTTCATTGGTGCGATCCCGTATCAGTTTTACGCCTTTCTTGCGATCGCGATTGTGCCGATTGTCTCTTTCTTCAAATTAGATTTCGGACCGATGGCGAAGGCTGAACAACTAGCAGAGCAGGGCTCCGACTTTGGGAAAGTGCAGGAGTCCATGAATGTGTTTACGCATAAAAATGCAAAATCTAGTTTTGTATGGGCACCTTTGCTCGTTATGCTGGTGGTTCTATGTACCATCCTCGTGCCACACGGTTTTCCATTTCAAAAAGTGGCAGGATCAACGTTTAGGGCTGCACTTTCTTCTGCATATTTCTTCGCGGCCTTCACTTTAATTGCGCTGATGGCGTTTTATGGCGTAAGAAAGCTTTCGGATGGTATTCAGGTTTATCTGAAAGGGATGTCAAACATGATGTCAGTGGCGGTGATTCTGGTATTGGCTTGGGCGCTTAGCTCGGTTGGGAAAGAATTAGGTGCAGCTGCATACATTGCTGAACAAGCTCAAGCCGGTTTCCCTTACTGGTTATTGCCAGCGGTTGCGTTTTTACTGGCCGGTATTATCTCGTTCGCTACGGGATCATCTTGGGGGACGTTTGCCATCATGATGCCATTAGTGATCCCAACTGCCGTTGCGATTGATGCACCACTGTTGGTTTGTATTGGTGCGGTATTATCTGGTGGCTTGTTTGGCGATCACTGTTCTCCCATCTCTGAAACTACGATTTTGTCGTCGACAGGAGCGGGGTGTGAACAGTATGAGCACTTCCGTACACAATTGCCTTACGCATTACTCAATGGAATGATCGCATTAGGGTGTTTTCTTTTAGCTGGAATCAACGCCTCACCAGTGATTGTGCTTGCCGCAATTATTTCTCAGTGTGTGGTTTATTTTGTGCTGTCTAAACAAAAGTCAACCGCGAAGCTAGAGGTGGTTTCGGCAGAACAATAAAGAGAGAAACATCACAAAGCGGAGGCTCACAGGGTCTCCGCTTTTCTTTTGAGTCAAGGTAACATTTTTCTTGTGACAAAATGTGTGTGAGGACCTATTTATTCATTTTGTCTCGCAGAATCAACGTACTTGGCTCGGTGTTTCGTATATATGATCCACTATATGTCTAGTTATTCCTCGTATATTGTATTGTTGAAATCCGGAGACTAGACATGTTTGCACTCAAACATCTTCCTCTTGCATTGAGTTGTGTCTTAGCAGCACAAGTGAATGCGAGTATGAATATTCAGCCCGATCCGCAAAATCCGAATGGTTATGTTATTGCTCGTGGTGACGTTCAAGCCGTAGAGCAAAGCAAAACTTCTGATCCTATGTATGCCATTTGGTCACAAGCATTAGAGACACGCCCGAACTCAGTGGTTGAAGCGATTGTTCCAGGGGCGACAACCAACCCAGAAAACGTGAAGCGTGTAGAGCGTGTATTCCCCGAAAGTGAGTGGGACTTCCTGACTCAAATGGCGGCACCTGAATACACTTACACGCGTTTCCTACGTGCAATTGGTAAGTTCCCTGCATTCTGTGGTGAGTACACAGACGGTCGTGATTCGGATGCAATTTGTAAAAAATCGATCGTGACAGCGTTTGCTCACTTTGCACAAGAAACCGGTGGCCATATTTCGATTGATAACGTATCGGATAATCCGCTAGGGTTGGAAGAGTGGCAGCAAGCTTTGGTTCATGTGCGAGAAATGGGATGGTCTGAAGGGCAAGAAGGTTACACAACAGGTTGTGGTCAAAATGACTGGCAAAACAAACGCTGGCCATGTGAGTCTGGACAAGGTTACTTTGGACGTGGTGCAAAGCAGCTTTCTTACCATTTTAACTATGGCGCGTTCTCTGAAGTGATGTTTGATGGCGATGCATCTGTATTGCTGAAAAATCCAGGCTTGGTTGCGGATTCGTGGCTGAACTTAGCATCGGCTATCTGGTTCTTCCTAACCCCACAAGCACCGAAACCTGCAATGCTACATGTGATTGACCGTACTTGGGTGCCTTCACAGCGTGAGCTTGATGCTGGCATTGGTTACGGCTTTGGTACCACCATCAACGTGATCAATGGTGGTATTGAGTGTGGAGAGCAAAACAAAGATAAAGGCCAACCTGTTAACCGTATTCGCTATTGGGAAGGACTTGCCGCTCATTATCAAATTCCAATTGAAGCCGATGAGACCAATACCTGTTGGCAGCAGACGCCTTACGGCAGCTTAAATCTGAATGGTGCGACAGACGTGTTGTACACCAACTGGGATGGGAACTGGAAATACTACTCAGATCGTCCGGGAGGCCACTCTTTTGAATGTGAACTTGTTGGTTTCCAAACGGCTTACTCTGCGCTAGTTGCGGGTGACTATGAGAAATGTGTAACTAACTTCTACCAATCTCATGCGGGTTGGCCAGAAGTTCGTGTAGTTGACAAGTTAGACCCAGTGGATCCGGTCGATCCGCCTGTAGGTGGTGTGGCAGCTTGGGATTCTGGCAAAGTATATAACACGGGTGATCAAGTTTCTTACCAAGGTGCTGTTTACGAAGCGAAATGGTGGTCACAAGGTAATGAGCCAACGAAAGGAGACCCTTGGAAGCTGGTTTCAGGCACTCCTACGGAGCCGCCTACAACGGAACCTGAACCACCGGTGACTGAGCCAGAGCCGCCAGTAACCGAGCCAGAACCACCAGTGACAGGCAATTTTATTCAGTGGGAGCCGGGTGTAACGCAAGTCGCTAACGGCGATAAAGTGACGTACCAAAACAAATGTTTTGTTGCGAAAAATGGCCCAGGAGTGTGGGAAAGCCCAACGCAAAGCAACTGGTTCTGGGACGAGATTTCTTGTCAGTGATCGAGTAAAAAACAACCTAACCATCTATAAAGACTCTGCTTTTTTGCAGGGTCTTTTTTTATATATGTAGTGGTTTATTTATGGAATCTAAGTTTTCAATAACAGCTTTTCTCTTTTGTTCTGGAGCCCATTAAAATTCGCGCGCATTTTTTATCAACATTTTTGAAAAAAGGTATTTGTACATGTCGACAAAACTGGCTAACCCAGCACCGCTAGGTCTTATGGGTTTCGGTATGACCACTATTCTGCTCAATATTCATAATGCAGGATTTTTCCCAATTGACTCTATGATTCTAGCGATGGGCATCTTTTACGGTGGCCTTAGCCAAGTAATCGTTGGCATCATGTGCTTTAAACGCGGTGATACATTCGGCACAACTGCGTTTACTTCTTACGGTCTATTTTGGCTAACATTGGTTGGTCTAATCGTAATGCCTCACATGGGTCTTCCTGCAAGCCCTGCAAGCTTTATGGGTTGGTACCTAGCGCTTTGGGGCATCTTCACTGGTTTCATGTTCATTGGTTCTCTATGTTACCCAACAGCGAAGCAAGTGGTATTTGGCTCTCTAACTATCCTGTTCTTCTTGCTTGCTGCTCGTGATTTCACTGGTAGCGAAGTGATCGGTGCTATCGCTGGCTTCGAGGGTATCTTCTGTGGCGCAAGTGCAATTTACTTCGCAATGGCGCAAGTACTGAACAACGAATTTGGTCGTGAAGTGTTACCTGTGGGTAAAGCAAAAATCGCTCGTAAAGTTGAAGCGGTTATCGCCTAAGCTGTTACTCATAAAGAAGAAAGGGGGATTAACCATTGGTTAATCCCCCTTTTTTATGTCCTTAATCGGACCACTGCTTTTTCTTATTTATGTGATAACGCTATGTTGATGGTTGCTCAACAGTTTCTGCGCTATTGCTGTCTGCCGTTGGTGCTTTACCCGTTTTACGTCGGTACTTATCTTCCCAGTAATATGCGCCTTTAATGCCCAGTGCAACAGGGTTAAATGTAAAATCGGTCACACCACGTTTTTGTTGCTCTTCGTAGTCGTTCAATGCTTTGAGTGCAGGCTTCGACATAAAGAAGATGATCAAAATACCGATGATGTTTAGCCACGCCATCAGTCCTACACCTACATCACCCATCGCCCATGCTAAGTTGGCGGTTTTCACGGTTCCGTAGAACACGGATGAAATAATGATGACTTTCAGAATAAACATCAGTCCATTTACTTTGAACGTACGACGAATGTAAGCAATGTTCGTTTCTGCAATGTAGTAGTAAGCCAGAATGGTCGTAAACGCGAAGAAGAATAGAGCGATTGCGATGAATGGTTTACCCACGCCAGGTAGTGCGCTTTCGATCGCCATCTGTGTAAACACAGGGCCATTTGCACCAATATCCGCTGGTAGGTTTTGAACCAGGAATGTACCTTCAATCGCACCATTTACGTTGTACGCGCCAGTGATAAGAATCATGAACGCGGTTGCTGAACACACAAGTAGTGTATCGATGTAAATAGAGAAAGATTGAACAAGACCTTGCTGAGCAGGGTGATCAACACTCGCTGCTGCTGCTGCGTGAGGACCAGTACCTTGACCTGCTTCGTTGGAGTAGACACCACGTTTTACACCCCAGCCAATTGCGGCACCAACGCCTGCCATTGGTGTGAACGCGTCACCAATAATCATGCCGAAAATGCGCGGAACCTCACCAATGTTTAGAAGGATGATGACAAACGCAGTAATGATGTAAGCTAACGCCATAAATGGTACAACGACTTGGGTAAAGTTCGCGATACGCTTTACGCCACCAAAAATGATGAAAGCCAAAATGACACAAACAACCGTACCAGTGAAAATTTTAGCAAAACTGAAGGTACCAATAGCGGTTTCAATCATGTCACCTGAGCCAAATGCGGCTTCTACTGCGTTACCGATACTGTTCGATTGAACGCCAGGAAGTAGAACACCACAAGCAAAGATGGTCGCGATAGCAAAGATCCAAGCGTACCATTTTTGTCCCATTGCTTTCTCAATATAGTAAGCAGGGCCACCACGGAACTCGCCTTCGTCTTCTTCTTTATAAATTTGTGCAAGTGTTGATTCTGCGTATGCGGTTGCAGCGCCAAAGAAGGCTACGACCCACATCCAGAATACGGCGCCTGGGCCACCGAAACCGATAGCAGCAGCAACACCAGCAATGTTACCTGTACCTACACGGCCAGACAGTGAAACGGCAAGTGCCTGAAATGATGATATCCCTTTTGTTGAACTCTTCCCTGAAAGTAATAAGCGCCACATCTCAAAGAAGTGACGAATTTGTACAAAACGCGTCATGATTGAATAGAACAAACCTGCGCCAAGGCACAAATAGATCAGTACCGGGCTCCAAATAATTCCATTCAGAAAATCAACTAATGACTGCATGAGTATTTTCCCTGTTAGTTGTGTTTGTGGTTGTTTTTCACACAATACATTACCCTTTATGTAATGCAATTGTTAACTTTTTTAGCTACAAATCCTTTGTAGCGTGATGATGAACACAGAATGGAGAGCAGTTGTTAAAATTTGGTTCTTATTGCTTATTTGCTCCTTTTAGGTAGAAGATTTGTCTGATGATTAATTATGCAGCACATTGTCATTTAAATGTGCTGCGATTTTGATGAGTTAAAAATGCCAGTGGTTATGCATTTTGTGGAGTAAGTGTCTGCCTGTTTTTTGTTCAGTCATGTCCTCAGGAGTAACGACAAAGGTTAAGCTCCGCATTATCCATCACTTTTGCTTTTTCACCTTTCATTACGCTTGCTAGCAATTGACCTGAACCACAAGCCATCGTCCAGCCCAGAGTTCCGTGTCCGGTGTTAGTAAAAAGGTTATCGTATTTAGTCGCGCCGATAATTGGTGTGCCATCAGGCGTCATTGGCCTAAAGCCGCTCCAAAACTCAGCTTGGCTGAAGTCACCACAACGAGGAAAAAGATCACGGATGACCATTTCGATGGTGTTTTTGCGCTTTTGTGGAAGGGAAGCATCAAACCCTGCTAATTCTGCGGTGCCAGCTACGCGAATTCTGTCATCAAATCGAGTCATAGCGACTTTATAGGTTTCATCCATCACAGTAGATCGAGGAGAGAAGTGTTCATCTTCCATCGGGATGGTGAGTGAATAGCCTTTGACAGGGTAGACCGGAATATCAATATCGAGTTGCTTGAGTAGCGCTGTAGAGTAGCTGCCAGAGGCCACCACATATTGGTCTGCTTTAAATTGTCCTCGGTTCGTTTGGACACCTATGATCTTTTTGCCTACTGTAACCCAATTGCTTACTTCAGTATCGAACTCAAATCGGACACCGTGTGCCTTAGCAAGCTCCGTTAGTTGTTGGCAAAATTGATGGCAATCGCCCGTTTCGTCATCAGGTAGATGCAAGCCACCAACCAGTTTGTCTTTCACAAGTGCAAGCCCTGGCTCTTGTTCAATACATTGTTCGACGTCCATTAGCTTAAATCGGGTTCCGCTTTGTTCAAGGAGCTGCATGTCCTTTTCAATAGTTTGCAGCTGTTGATGTGTTCGGAATACTTGCAAGGTCCCAAACTGACGTCCTTGATACTCAATGGCGTGTTCTTGGCGTAACTGTTCTAAGCAAATACGGCTGTGGTTAGCGATAGAAAGCATGCGAGCCTTGTTAACTTGATAGCGAGGTAGGGTGCAGTTCGCGACCATTTTACTCGCCCAGCGGATCATATCGGCATTCAGAGTGGGTTTGATTTTAAGTGGAGCATGCTCCTCCATTAACCACTTAATGGCTTTAACAGGAACACCAGGCGCAGCCCAAGGCGAAGAATAGCCATACGAGATCTGCCCGGCATTGGCGAAGCTCGTTTCCATGGCACTGCTTGGTTGGCGGTCAATGACGGTAACTTGATAGCCTGCTTGAGATAAATACCAAGCAGAGGTTAAGCCGATAACGCCGCTGCCTAATACGATGACTTCCATTGATGCACTCCACACATTTATCAGAGTGCTCAGTTTCTTTTCTTTACCTTTTATTAACAATCGATATAAATTACACATAGCGTTTAGAAAAACTATAGGCTCAAGGATGAAAAGTAATCTGATAAGTGGCTTGTGTCTATTTAGCCAAATCGCGGAGTACAACAGCTTTACTGGTGCTGCGAGACATTTACACCTCACCACTGGTGCCATAAGCCAACAAATTATTCATTTGGAAGCGTTATTAGGTTTTACTTTATTTGAACGCCACTCTCGCGGTATTCGTTTAACCGTAAAAGGCACTCAGTTACACCAAGCGACGCAGTTTCACTTTTCGGAACTGAGCAAATTGCTTGATGAGCTCAAAGTAGAAAAGCAAACCAATGAAATTCGTTTGAAGTTGACGCCTTCTTTTGCTTTCAAATGGTTAGTTCCAAAGCTCGAAAGCTTCCATCACGATAATCCGGATATCCAAGTACAAATCTTTGCGGAAGGTGCGCTGGTAAATAGTGAGATAAAAGACTATGACGTCGCAATTGACTATGGTCTTCATCCTTATAGAAATGCTAACGCGGAGCTGATTTTGGATGAGCATCTGCTACCGGTGATGAGTCCAAAATACCTTGAGGATCATGGCTGGCTAAAAACGTTGTTTGGTGAGCAAAAAAACTCAATGCCAGTGAAGCAATGGCAAGAGGCGACGCTACTACACGATGCGATGCCATGGGAAAAAGCGACGCGTGACTATGAGTGGCTATATTGGGCGTCAGCGATGGGGTTGGATTTTAAAACCGATATCGGACACTTTTTTAATCGAACGGATATGGCGATGTCTGCAGCCGAAGCAGGCGTTGGGATTGCGATGGCACGAATGGCACTGATTGAGGATGAATTGACGACAGAGCGTTTGGTTTCTCCATTCAAACCGATTCCTGCCAATGCAGGGTATTACTTGATCATGAACACACGTACGAATGCGACAGAAACGTTTCGTCACTGGTTACTTGGACAGTTGAATTAGCGTTTTATCTCTGTGATTCATCCCCACGTTATTTGTTGAAAAATTGGGCAATATAAGTTTTAAGCAAGGTAAGTGCTTTGCTTGCCGCTATTTGAGTGATGAAAGACAGGGAAGAACATGAAAGACGAAACGCTATCCATCCATTTTGGTTACGAAACTGACCCTACCACTAAATCTGTCGCGACGCCGATTTATCAAACAGTCGCGTACGAGTTTGACAACGCGCAGCATGGTGCTGATCTGTTTAACTTGGAAGTGCCGGGGAATATCTACACTCGCATCATGAATCCGACTAATGACGTGCTGGAAAAACGCATGGCAGCGTTAGAAGGCGGCATTGCTGGATTGGTCGTGAGTGCGGGGAGTGCAGCGATTAACTATGCGATTCTGACCTTAGCGCAAGCGGGCGATAACATCGTTTCTACGCCGCAACTTTATGGCGGTACTTATACCTTGTTTGCGCACATGCTCCCAAATCAAGGTATTCAGGTGAAGCTTGCTAAAGATGACAAGCCAGAAAGTTTGGCCGAATTAATTGATGAAAATACCAAAGCGGTGTACTGCGAGAGCATTGGGAACCCTGCGGGCAATATCATCGATTTAGAACGTGTGGCGGAGCTTGCTCATGCACAAGGCGTACCTGTGATTGTGGATAACACCGTTGCGACGCCAGTGCTTTGCAAACCCATCGAATTTGGTGCGGATATCGTAGTTCACTCTCTCACTAAATACGTTGGTGGGCATGGCACCACATTAGGTGGCGTGATTGTGGATTCCGGTAAATTCCCTTGGGCACAGCACAAAGACCGCTTTCCTGTTTTCAACCAACCAGAACCTTCTTACCACGGCGTGGTGTATACCGAAGCGTTTGGTGAGGCGGCATTTATCGGGCGTGCGCGTACCGTACCACTGCGTAATACCGGAGCAGCATTATCACCGATGAATGCATTTATGCTTATGCAAGGGTTAGAAACGTTACCGCTGCGTATGGAGCGCCATACCGAGAACACACTCAAAGTGGCTGAATTCTTGGAACAGAATGACAAAGTCAGTTGGGTAAATTATGCCGGATTGCCAAGTTCTGAACACTTCCATCTCGCCGAAAAATACATGAAAGGTAAGCCTTCTGCGATTTTGTCGTTTGGTTTAAAAGATGGTTATGACGCTGGTGTGCGTTTTTATGATGCTTTGAAAATCTTTAAGCGTTTGGTGAACATTGGCGATGCAAAATCATTGGCTTGCCATCCTGCATCGACGACTCATCGTCAATTGAGCGAAGCAGAACAAAAACAAGCTGGTGTGTCTCCAGAGATGATTCGTTTATCGGTGGGTATTGAACATATTGACGATATTCTAGCCGATTTAGAACAGGCACTAAACTCGTAAAACGATTCTGTTTTTAGCTTTGGGTTACCCATAGGCCAGCCTTTAAAAAAGCTGGCCTATTTTTATTTTATTGTTTAAATATCAAGGGTTTTGGTGTTTTTGGTTTGTGGCATTCCAAAAGCTCATAGAGGGTGAGATTTATTCTCTTGTCACGTTTGGGTTTGTTCCTGATGATGTGTGCAAGTATTACACATTGGAAGGGACTCAAATGTCTTACGTATTTCACCGTCATTGCCATGCCACGCTACCAATCATCGATAGAGGTGAAGGTGTTTATCTATTCGATAAGCATGGAAAGCAGTATCTCGATGCTTGTGGTGGGGCTGCGGTATCAAACCTTGGCCACAGTCATCAAGCCGTTAAAAAAGCGATGTTGGAACAGATCGAGCGAGTGCCGTTTGCTCATACTGGATTTTTTACTAGTGATAACAGTGAGCGCCTAGCAGAATTGGTTTGTCAGCACATGCCTGAACAGTTCAACCATGTGTATTTAGTCAGTGGCGGATCAGAAGCGGTGGAGTCGGCACTAAAAATGGCGCGGCAGTATTTCGTGGAATCAGGTAAGCCAGAGAAAAAGCAATTCATCGCGCGTCAGCAAAGTTATCACGGCAATACCTTGGGGGCTTTGGCTGTCGGAGGTAATGAATGGCGACGTGAACCGTTCAAACCCATCTTACACCCGAGCCATCATATCGCCCCTTGCTATGCTTATCGTTATCAGCAGAGTCATGAGTCGGAATTGGATTACTCATTGCGAGCGGCGAATGAGCTAGAGGCAAAAATTCTTGAGTTGGGGGCTGATAATGTCATGGCTTTTGTCGCCGAGCCCATTGTGGGAGCCACCGCTGGAGCTGTGCCTGCCACACAAGGTTATTTCAAGCGTATTCGCGAAATATGCGACCAATACGATGTGTTATTGATCTTGGATGAAGTCATGTGTGGCGTTGGACGCAGTGGTAGTTTTTTTGCGTTTGAGCAAGAAGAGGCAGACCCCGATCTGGTGTGTATGGCTAAAGGGCTTGGTGCGGGTTATCAACCTATTGGCGCGGTGGTTGCGAATGATCGAGTCTACCAAGCTATTGCCGGTGGAAGCGGTTTTTTCCAACATGGCCATACCTTTATGGCGCACCCTGTGGCGTGCGCTGCTGCCGTGGCAACCATTCAAACCATCTTCCAAGATGATTTATTAACGGCGGTGAATCAGCAAAGTGCTTTGCTGCGTAATGAGCTTACTTCTGAATTGGCCCATTTACCGTACATTGGCGACATTCGTGGTAAAGGCTTATTTTTTGGCATTGAGCTGGTGGCGGATAAAGAAAGCAAGGCGCCTCTGAGTAAAGCCACATTGGCAGACAAATGCATCAAACAGCAAGCAATGGAAAATGGCTTAATGTGCTACCCAATGGGAGGAACGATTGATGGCGTTAATGGGCACCATATCTTGCTTGCACCGCCATTCATTATTCAGCCTCACCATATTGATGAGCTAGTTGGCAAACTCTCATTAACGCTAAAAGAGGTAGCGAAGGAATGGAATTAGAAAATCGATCTATACGAGAGCCTATCGCTATTATCGTGGCCCCAAACGGTGCAAGAAAAACTAAGTACGATCACGCCAGCTTACCCATGACAACAGACGAACTGGTTGCAGAGGCTATCGCTTGTCAAACGGCAGGGGCTGCCATGATCCATTTGCATGCTAGAGACGCCAACGGACGTCATTCATTAGACATCGACGACAACATGACAATTTACCATGCCGTGAAAGAAGCAGTGGGACAAAACATGATGGTACAGCTCACCACAGAGGCGGTGGGCTTGTATTCTCCGCCACAACAGATGGCGTTAGTTAAAGCTGTGAAACCAGAAGCGGCTTCTTTCGCATTGAGGGAGTTAATCCCTGATCGAGCAAGTGAGAAAGAAGGGCATACCTTTTTCCATTGGGTGGCAGAAAACAACATCGTGAGCCAAATTATTCTCTACGATGCAACCGACATTGAACGTTATTTCCAACTGCGTGATACGGGCGTGTTACCTAAAACGCATCAGCATGCATTAGTGGTGTTAGGGCGTTATCACCAAGCTCAACAGTCTTCGCCATGGGATTTACGAGGTTTGAATTTGGCGCGTTTTGTCGAGGAAGAAATTCGATGTGCCATTTGTGCTTTTGGCGCGCGAGAGCAAGACTGTTTAGCGAGTGCGATGTTACTTGGATTCGATGTGAGAGTGGGGTTTGAGAATAACCACGTCGATGTGGCAGGCGAATTAGCAATCAGTAACGTGGCTCAGGTGGAAGCTCTACGCGATGTGGCGCATCGCTTTGCGATTCCTTTACACAGTGCGCAAAGTTTGCGTTCAGCTTTGAAGTAAATCTGCTCGCGGAAAAGAAAAAAAGAAGAAAGGAAAGTAAAAAGGCTCCATCGGAGCCTTTTCGGTATTTGTCGTTAGTTCTCAGTTTGCGCTACAGGTTGACGAGCGGGATGTTTGATAAACACCGCGACAACAGCCGCTATCGCTAATGCAAAACAGTAGTAAGAATTGGCAACTACTTCAAGTGGCGAGAGGTTGAATACGGAACCTAGCAGCAGTACTTGAGCACCGTAAGGCAACACGCCTTGCACCACGCATGAGAAAATGTCTAACAAGCTTGCTGAGCGGCGAGGAGAGACATTATTCTCTTCCGCCAGTTGGCGAGCAACGCTGCCCGATACAATGATGGCTACGGTGTTGTTTGCCGTACAGCCATTGACCATTGATACCAAACCTGCAATACCTAGCTCGCTTGCACGACTGTTCGCATGCTTAGAGTGACTAGAGCCAAACGCGTGGATAAGGCTACTAACGAAATTTGTTAGAAAAGCAAGACCACCTTGGCGACGCATCAGTTCACTCAAACCACCAATCAGCATGGATAACAAGAAGATCTCTTGCATGTTACCAAAGCCTTTGTATACGTCTTGGGCTAGATTAGTTAGTCCGTAATTGTCAATCGATGCCAAGCTCACGCCGCCAGCCAAAAGAATGCCAATCGACAGAACCACAAACACATTCACACCAGATACCGCTAGGATCAAAATAGTGATGTACGGCAAGACTTTTAGCCACTCAATATCGCCAGTTTCAGGCACTTGAGTCGCGGTACTGTTGAAAGCGAACACTGCAATCGCGATCAACGCCGCAGGTAAAGCAATACGAATGTTCTCTTTAAACTTGTCTTTCATCTCACAACCTTGAGAGCGTGTCGCCGCGATGGTGGTGTCAGAGATGATAGAAAGGTTATCACCAAACATAGCCCCGCTCAGCACAACGCCTGCGGTTAACGGTAAGCTCATTCCTGCTGATTCAGCAATCCCCAACGCTACGGGGGCAACGGCTGCGATGGTACCCATCGAAGTCCCCATTGCTGTTGCGATAAAAGCAGAAATCAGAAAAATGCCCGGTAAAATCATGCTGGTTGGAATAGCGGATAAACCAAGGTTCACTGTTGCATCAACACCACCAGAGGCTTTTGCTACCGCAGCAAAGGCACCTGCAAGCAGATAGATCATACACATTGCGATGATGTCTGGGTGGCCAACACCACGCATGAAGTGTTCGATTGAGCGGTTAAGTTTCTCTTTACTTAAAAGAAACGCAATGATGATGGCTGGTAATACCGCGATGGGTGCAGGCAGCTGGTAGAAGGCAAATTCCACGCCTTGCAAAGATAAGTAAGTGCCTACGCCAATAAATAGCGCAAGAAATACAATTAATGGGATCAGTGCGACCGCAGACGGTGCAACTGTTTTAGTAGTTTGTTGGGAACCGGACATGTAAACGACAATGTTAATGATAAGAGAGAAGAGCAGACTAATATCACATTTATACATTGTCAACGTCTAGACGTCTAAATGGCTGTTTAAATTTTACACGTAAAGAAAAAGATAAAAGCTCGTGTTGCGTATCTCACTGATACCACGAGCTTTAGTTATGCGCTAATGAAGAGACTGTCGTTATTGCATTGATTTGGCTTTTTTGCGTTTAACAATACCTAAAACCATCCACGTAAATAAGACAGCAGCAAATGCCCATACCAGATATTTGTATTCGGCGTACAGGTTGCTCAACACGCTTAAATGTTCAAATGCAAAGTGAGTTAACAAGCTGAATACCAATACCCAAACCGTCGCCGCGAGGGCGTTACCGAGCAAAAACTCTCTACGTGGCATTTTCGCGATACCGCATGCAAGAGGCATAAATTGCTTCATTCCTTCAATAAAGCGGCTGACGACCAAGCACGTAGGGCCGTATTTCTGGATCGTCAATTGAAGCGTTTGCATCTTAGGGCCGGAAATGTAGCCTTTTTTATCTAACCACCCCTCAAAGTAATAACCGATTAAGTAGCCACAGGTATTACCAAAAAAGCAGCTCAGCCACGATACCATCATTACCATACTTAGGTTCATGACTTGCTCTGACGAGAGCAAAGATGCCGTGATCATCAGTGATTGACCAGGCATCGGGATACCTATCCCTTCTAGAAATATACTGACAATCAGCGCAACGTAGCCGTATTGCTCAAGCAAAGGCTTCATTGACATGAGAAGTTCGTTAATATGTTCCAAAAGCTTTCCCCTAATAAAAGCGGAACGAAGTTGGAGTGATACTCCGAATGTCCTATTGGGTCAATTCTTGTTTCTCACCATTGAGAAAAACTGACATGCCTCTGATAATTGCGCAGAATCAACCTGCAGCTGGCTTTACTCGCCGCCACGCTCTTTGGTAGCGGCGAATTAGGGAGATCCTTATGACTCTTTGGCTTTGGTGAATGCGCCATACAAATCAAGGCGGCGATGACGTAAGTTGGTGACAGAGCCTTCGGTATTAAGCTGTTTCAACTTAGTCAAATCAACATCAGCGAAGATTATCATTTCGGTGTTGGCGCTTGCTTCTGTCAAGGTCGCATCGTGTGGAAAATAGATATCCGACGGTGAAAATACGGCAGATTGTGCGTACTGGATATCGACATTATCAACACGAGGTAAGTTGCCGACACTGCCCCCAATTGCAACGTAGCATTCGTTTTCGATGGCTCGTGATTGGGAACAGATTCGTACTCGTTGGTAGCCATTTTTTGTGTCTGTCCAGAAAGGAACGAACACAATTTGTGCGCCTTGCTCGGCGAGCATTCTTCCCAACTCTGGGAACTCGCTGTCATAACAAATCAGTATGCCGACTTTGCCTGCATCGGTTTCGAACACCTGAACATTGTCGCCACCGTCGATCACCCAGTCTTTTTGCTCATGGGGCGTGATGTGAATCTTATATTGAGCGTTTATTTCACCATCTCGTTGCAGCAAGTAGGCCACATTATACAACTTGCCATCCTCGATGACGGGCATACTGCCTGCAATAATGTTGATGTTGTAGGTGACTGCCATCTGCGAGAAGCGGTTTTTGATCTCTTCTGTAAAGCTAGCCAAAAAGCGAATTGCTTCGACGGAGTTTTGGTCGTTTTGCAATCCCATCAGCGGCGCGTTAAAGAATTCAGGGAATAGGGCGAAATCGGCTTTGTAGTTCGCAAGAGAAGAAATGAAAAACTCAGCCTGATCGAGCAAGTCCTCTAAGTCATTCATAGCGCGCATTTGCCACTGCACAACACCAATTCGAATCAGCGTTTTTTCTACATCATGGACGGATTGAATATCCTCTTCGTAGAAAAAGTTATCCCACTCCAGTAGAGTTGCGTAGCCTTTAGAAGCACTATCCTCTGGCAAGTAACCACGCATAATACGCTTTACATCGAAGTCATTTGCAAGCTGAAAAGACAAAATAGGGTCATGAAGCTCACGGCGTTTTACTTTGTCGATGTACTCTGCAACGCTCAGTTCATCTGCGTATTGGTGGTAATTAGGAATGCGACCACCGGCTAAAATTGCTTTGAAGTTCTTACTCCGGCAAAGCTCTTTACGCGCATCATACAAACGTCGACCTAAACGCAGCCCACGGTAGTCCGGGTGGACAAATACATCGAGACCATACATGGCGTCACCGGTCACTTGATTCTGTATGACGTTGTTTTCGGTAATGATGTCGGTATATAGATGAGGAAGAGAAAAGCGGTTGTAGTCCACTTTAATGGTTAATGCTGCACCGACTATTTTGCCGTTATCTTCAATACAGATTTGGCCATCAGGAAACTGATGAATGAGATCCATGATGGTCAGGCGTGGCCATGAGCCACCAACATCAGGAAAAACAAGGTCCATTAATTCCGCGAGCTCTGGGTAATCGGTCGGCTCAATGGTGCGTAAAGAGAGTCTTGGCGTGTTGCTGTCCATATCCTACTATCCATTTATCCTTTTTAAATAGTATGGATGAGAATGCCATAAATTTGAGCAGACAGATACCGAAGTCTTTGAGTTGTTTTGGTTTACCTAAACGAGTTTAAAGAAACAACATTAACTTAGCTTGCTCTTCAGCCATTCGTGAAATGCCACTACTTTTTTAGCTGAAAGTCGATAATTTGGAATCATCACGTAATAACCATAACCGCTCTGTAAAGAGAGGTTGAGAACATGCTGAATGTCCCCTCTTAAAATCGAATACTGCGCCATAAAATCAGGAAGCAAGGCGAGCCCTTTTCCCATTCTGACAGCTTCGCAAGCTAGGTAAAAATGTTCGACGCCTACAGGTTGATAGGTAACGGGAGATTCTACAGTGTAGACAGTTTTAAATTGCTCCCATAGCTGAGGGCGAGTGATTTGAGGTATAAACGGATAATTACTAACAGCGTGCACACTCTCAATTGCAGGAGCATTTGTGCAACCGACTAATAACAATGTTTCTTCGCACAGTAAGTGGCTGTATTCATAATGTGTGGATAATGGAAGGCAGCGAATATGTAAGTCACTTTCGTTGCTCGAATCTTTGACGTTCCCATCCCCGGTACAGACTCTTACTCGGATGTTAGGATGTTGCTGGTGGAAGTCATCAATATTAGGTATCAACCAAAGGCTGGCAAAAGAAGGGGTTACGTCCACGGTGAGTAATTCTTGCTTTGAATCTGACTGGATTAAGTTGGCAGTTGCATGCTGAATAAGCTCCAAAGCTTCTGTGACTTGCGGCAGATAACGCTTGCCTTCTTCGGTTAACTCAATACCACTCGCCCTTCTTTGTATTAAAGGTAAACCCACCAATTGCTCCAGCGATGCGATTTGTTTGCTTACTGCGCTTTGCGTAATACATAGGGCATCCGCTGCTTTAGAGAAACTGAGGTAATTAGAGACCGCGACAAACGTCCTTAATGCTCGAATAGAAGGGTATTCACTGCCTTTTAACATACTTCAGTTCCATTAAACTCTGCTTAGGCAAAGAGTAGAGTATTCACGGCTTGAAGCAAAGTAAGATGCAACGTATGTGTGATTAGCTTCCTTTCTTATAAAAACTAGCTAAGCGTTTTTTGACTGATTAATCTACAAGAGTATTTTAGATGTTTATTTAATTTCTTTGAAAAATCTACAAATTAACAAGAATCTTTTTCACATCATCGATTAACCTCAATTTAGTATTGTTTATATAAAGTAAACAGACAGATCGTTTTTTCTGTTTTTGTTCGGCGTTCTTTAGAGGATTGTCAGTATTCTATAAAATTAAATATATTTTTCATTAATTTAAAGTTGGCATTGCATTTGCTCTTTACTATTCGAACCTTCAATGGAACTTATATTAGGAGAACGAAATGAAAAGCAATGTTGTTACTTTGATTAGCCTTTTTTCTTTAGCAACGTTTAGTACTTTATCACATGCTGCGGACTCCAACGATCATGGTGTATATGTTGGCGCCAACTACGGTTACTTAAAAGTTGATGGACAAGATGACTTTGATGATGACAGCGATGTTATTCAAGGTTTAGTTGGTTACCGTTTTAATCCTTACTTAGCGTTGGAAGGTGGTTACATTGATTTCGGTAGCTATGGTAATAACCTAGCAAATGCCGAAACGGACGGCTATACAGCGGCTCTAAAAGTTACCGCTCCCATTGCTGATCGTGTCGACCTTTACGCAAAAGGCGGTCAAATGTGGTACTCGACGGATTACAACGTTGCGGGCTTCCAAGGCAACAAAGATGATGAAGGTGTATTCGCTGGTGCCGGTGTGGGTTTTAAAGTTACTGATAACTTCTTAGTTAACGCAGAATATATGTGGTACGACGTAGAACTCAATGCGGAGAATGTCGCGAACGGTGCAAACACGGAAACAGACTTTAACCAAGCATCACTAGGTGTAGAGTATCGCTTCTAATATAGTTAGCCGTGCTGGACTCAATAAAAGTGCGAAGCAAAATAGCTTCGCACTTTTATTATTTATCATTCAAATAATTTAAGACCGATGAAGCGTATATATAAAACGAGGGCTAATTTATTTTATTGTTACTCCAGGGTATTTAATACGTTACTAGCATGACTGTCTAGCCTTTTTACTAACCTTGAAAAACAAAGCTTTATTGCTCTACAAGTAATATTAGATAGGTTAATTTCCGCATTGCCTGACATTACATTTATGTGGCCTATAATACCGCGTACGTGTTCGTTACGTTCATTTTTTAGCTCTGAAATTAGCTAATTGAACCCAAGTAGCAAGGCCTACGGTCGCATCTGTTGTATTATATGACCCAGACCTGAAATTCTTAGTAAAGTCAAAGTTGAAGAGACTATTTTACTTACCCAACCATCAGTCATCCGAGCGTTATATCTCTTGTTGAAGTCAAGAAATACGTTGCGTTCTAGATAAGTTTAAGGCTTAGATTGTAGTGCCGATCACTCATTACTTGTAGCGTTATTGACATAACCCGGAACAGATTTTTTCCTAGTCCATGAGCGTGGAAGTCGATACCAGAACCTCCTTCTAACCGATACTCAATGCCCCCGTGAATGAATGGCCAAAGAGGAGACATAGGAACTGGAGTTGCATCATGAGTGCATTATTTAATTTCCATACAAGTCAGAGTCTATATAACCAAATAAGTTACATTGGCTGTTCACGTAGTAGTCATCGTTTTCTTCATCATCAATTGAAAAAGCAAAGTACTTAAGAGGGTTCTCAGTGTCACAAGCAAGGTTAGCCATGTTATTTTTTACGTAATCCTCTATTTTATAACCATCAAAGCTTCCTTCCCAAATAATAGTACTTTCATCATTGCTGAGTTCTGCGACTAAAACAATAGTTACATAGCGATCAATGAGAGGAGTGCTTATGACGTCTTTATTTTCATAGACTGGAGAAAACTCAAAGCGACCAGTACTGTCTGTGAATGTTGATAAGTCTATTGATTTCCCTGACATGCTTAAACCAATACTAAGGCTAACCTTTAGGCTACTAAGTGGTTTTCCTTTCTTTGTTAACACACCATTGATTTGCGGTGTGTATTGATTAACGTGTTCGTCATTCAATTTACTTTCTTCAAAATTCATTACAATGCTCACTAATATGACGGTAATAATTCCAGCAACTTAATTTTTCACAACAATATTTTCATTTTGAAATTTAAAAATCTATATATGTTGTGTTTCTGTTCAATATCTAAGGTTAACTTTGTGATTAGAGTTACATTATTTTTTGTAACTACTGTTTGTAGTCATTACATCTATAGAGTTGTAATGAAACAAGCGAGTAGGGACTAACAATGAATACATCAATCAATTCATCGAGGGAGATGAGTATAGACTTTAGACTTAGATCTAGTTATCTCTTAGAAAGGATAGGTAAGCAGAAGACTTTTAAGTTGCAGGGCTTTTAGTACCATGCTTTCTGCCTTTTTGATTAGTACTTATGAACTTCTTGTTTACTGATTAATACTCAACGAGTTTGTAAACCTACATGGGCCAAAGGTATGCGGTAATCCATGTAGTAAGATTTCAGAAAGCATGAATGTTTGAAAAAAGAGACTATTTTAGTTGATACAAAAAAGGCCACCCGAAGGTGGCCTTTTCCAAACGTTTGGTGGAGCTGGCGGGATTCGAGAGTTCGTCGCCTTTTCCTCTGTAAGTCTCTGATATACAAGGAAGGTACACCAGTGGTTTACTCGAAATGTAGCACACCTTGTAGAACACTGCTAGTTCGGTTCAGTTCCCTGTTGGGGAGTTGAATTGGAGGCGTTGTTGTTTTGGGTGGGTATTGCAGCTTGAGAGTCTCGCATTTTTCTAAATTTACGTGTGGGTATGAAGTTCATAAGGAATCGCTTCCAAGCCCCTATGCTTAGGTAGTCTTGTAAGGCTTGCGTAAATTCGATTATCTCCAAGTACTTCGTTTTGAGGTGCCTATTGTATTCTTGTCTAAGACCCACAATTTCCCATTCTTGCTGACCTACAGGTGCTTTTCGGATTTCAATGCTAAGGCTTTCTCGCAAATGTACAACGTTGATGAGTTGGGCATGATGGGCGTTTAAGGCTGAGATTTGCATCCGTAGTAGGAATAACTCAGAGCTTCGAAAGCTCGCAGGCAAGTGCAGAAGTTGAGTGGGGTAGTCAATAAGTGCAGCAATACCACTCAAAGTCATTTTTCCGTCTATGCCTCTTAACCTCAATAACTCGTTGTTGAGTACCCCTATATTAGCCCGACACCGCATGAGGTTGTCTTCAGTGAGACCTATTAATTGCTGACGCACAATACGGTTGTAGGATAGAGTTTTAAGCTTACCTCCAAACCAGCCAACAAGTAAGGAAAGCACAATACCTAGAACAGCACCAAGGACTGCTGCAAAAATTGTTAGATAGGTGTTTGATGCATCGAGCTGACTGGATAGGTTAGTGAGGTAATTGCTCACGAATTCATCAAGGTTCATATATGCTCTCACGAGTGATTCATAAGGTTTACTATATGCATCTTGGCGCTTTAATCAAAATGTGACGGAGTGATGTGTGATGGTCGAATAATTTTTGCAAAAAAAATTTCTGGAGCCATTGTTTATATGTCTTGTCCTCAAATCCCCCCCAGACCCCTTTAGCGAAAGTAGTCATTCTTGCTAGTTAGACTCAGTGCCACGTTTTATTTTTCGATGTATGTCTTAGGTTATGCCCAAATGCATACACTCTAAGGGTGTTATTTTTGTGTGCTTTAGGTGTTGACTTGCCGATATGCATACAATAAGTTAAGCACACGGTAACCTAAAGCACTCGTTCGAGGTATGACAATGACAACTCAATCCAATGACAGTAACTCAATGCTCTTTGCTTATGTCCGTGTGTCGACTAAGGAGCAGAACGTGGACAGCCAATTGAGTGACATCTCAAAGCTTTACCCTGATGCGGAGATTACGACAGAGAAAGTGTCGGGTACTGTGCCAGCTAAAGAGAGGGCAGGGCTATCGGTTCTTCTTGGTAAGCTACGTAAAGGAGATACTCTAGTCGTATGGTGGGTTGACCGTTTAGGGCGTGACTATCGAGACGCTGAATCGACTATACGTGAGCTTCTCGACAGGGGTGTGTGCATTAAGACTATCAACCAAGGTCTGACGTTCTCATACTCAAGCAAAGATGATGACATGCAGAACATGGTCACTGACATCCAGATTACCATGCTCACGGCTATGGCTGCGGCAGAGCGTAAGAATCGCTTAGCGTCGGCTGAGGCTGGAAGACAAGCGCTTAAAGCTAACCCTGCGAAGTGGGCTGAGAAGTTCCAAGGACGCAAAGCTAATACCAAGCAGCATCAGCGTATCATTGAGTTGTTACTTGAGGGAAAGTCTATCCGTGGTGTCGCTCAGGAGCTTGGCTGTAATGCAAGTACCGTACAGAGAGTGAAGAAGAAGGCGGTTGAAGCTGGCACCGTGTTCTAAGTGTCGGCTGATTGAACAATAAGTACTCACTTAGCAAGCTCTTGCGTGACCATATTCAAGTTATTGCACTCACTAGTGACTACACATAACACAACCAAGTTGAGTTTCGGTATCTTTAGCTCACCTTAAGCACAAAGGAGCATTGATATGAACGACGTCTTAACTATTAAAGCCTCTAATCATCTTGATACTCAAACGCTGCTTACAACGCAAGACTCGCAGCTGCACCAAGAGGTGTGGGGGCATGTTAAAGCGTTAGTAGAGCTTGGTGTCTTTGAGGACGCTACAAATGGCATTGAGAATGTCTTAGCGCCTTACATGGCAGAGGTTAACGCCGAGCTTATCTAGGTCACTTGGGCGGGTGCAACGCCTGCCCTTGTCTGTTTTAGTTAGGTCAAACCATCGAGGTATCAACGCTCTCATCCCCTGCCTTTACGCTCTCTTTGAGTCTCAACGCAATGCCAATCGAATTACGACTGCCTATAGGGCGCAGCCCGATACGGTGAGGTTGTAAGCTGGTTTAACTAGGGAATGTCACACTAAAAGGGATGTAAGTGTTATTTAGATGTAAAGACGCTAAGTGACTGAAATTAATTTATTTCCCCTTTTTTGTGTTAATAACCTGTAATTACGACTGCCTATAAGAACAAACCCAATGCGGACTGTAGCCGCCAAACCACAGCAAGAAGTCACACATCAGAGTCACGCACTGAGTGGGCTTCAAGGCCATCACCTCGTAACCTCTCGGCTTCATAGAGAGTGAGTCTTAATGCCTTGGGCAAGCAGAGAGACAAAGAGCAATACATGCACCAGACGCAAAGCTTAAGAGTTCTCTTTAAGGGAAGCTTTAAGCTTGTAAGACGTGCTGGTGTAGGGCGTGGATACTTAAAGTCTGTCTTAAAGACTATCTTAAAGACGTGATTGTAGTTATTAACAATAACAATCACTTACTTAAAGTAGAGCTTAAAGTAGCTCTAAGACAGACTTAAAGTTCTGTGTCTTAACTCTCAATCATCCTTCCTTCAGCCTAGCTCTAAGTAACTACTCAATGCCTTTCTTATATATGTTGCAGTCTTGCAGGATTGTTCTGTAATTGATTGTTTTTAAAGGACTTGATATGACGTATGTAAACAACTCAAAGCTGAAAGATAAGCTTGCTTGTGCACTTGAGTACTCAGACCTTAGTCGTCGCCAGATGGCCGTCTTTGATAACGCCTGTCGTTTGTCTGGGGTAGGTCGAGGGCTGTCTAGAAGCCGAATCTTTCGATTGCTTCAGACGCTCGATACACTTACCTATGACAGTCTTGAAAGGCGTCTTAATGTCAGTCTCAAAGCACTAAGCCGCGAGTCGTATTCAAAGCGCACCATTGCGTTGTACTTATCTGTTTGCCGTAAGGTAGCGTCTCAGTTAGCACAAATGTATGGGATACCTCGTCATGAGACAACAATCCCTGAAAGTGAGTCTCAATACAGGCTCAGTGTTAGCGACAAGCGAGTCTTTACTGTTGCTGAACGAATGCTACCGAAAGGGGCAAAGTATCTTATCGTGTCGATGTCGACGCTTGAAGAAGCTCTAAGGCTCAAGCCTCATACTATTCGAGAGTCGCTAAAGCGGCTTGACCACCACGGCTATATCGTGTGTTTAGGTGGTGATGAAGGTGCGAACTACAGCATTACCTTTAAACGCTCGATACATGCCACATCAGCGCTATCACTCCAAGCTGCCTGATTAACCCTCAGATCTCCACAACCCACAATAGGCCACCACAAGGTCTACTTCACTTCAAACCCAACGCTTAACCGCAAAGCCATGCTGTCAGCTAGTCACTACGAGTCTTTCGTTGGTGTAGTTGGCTATGTGGGGCTTTCGGTGTGGCTTTACGATTAAGGACTCAATATGAATACACAACTTCAAACGACACATCTATTACACAACGCTCAGCACCCACTAAGTATCTATTGCGATGGTTCAGCACCAGACAATCAGCACGGGTGTCTTCAAGGGGGTGTTGGTGTCGCTGTTTACGACGCTCTTGGACATTGCATTCAGGAGTTCTCATCCTCCGTTCGCAGTGCTGGTGGTGTCACCAGTCAAAGGGCTGAGCTTCTGGCTCTCATCATTGCCTTACTTGTAGCAGGTGAGGGGGACAATGTCTTTAGTGACAGTCAGTACTGTGTGCGGGGCTTCAATGAATGGCTTGATAGCTGGAAGCGTAACGCTTGGCGCAACTCAAGCAAGAAGCCTGTCGCTAATCAGGACTTATGGATGCTGATAGATGAGCTTAAAGCTATTCGTCCACGTGTTAGCGTTGAGCACGTAGCTGGTCACTCTGGCATCAAAGGTAATGAGCATTCAGACTGCTTAGCGAGACAAGCAGCCGAAGGTAAAATGTAAAATGAAAGGTAACACTTGGGTAGACGTCAGGTGTTACCTTTTAATTTGTACTAGTTAGGTAGTACATAGGGCTTTATGTCGAAGTCGAACGTAATGTTGTCCAATATAGGAGCTAATGCTGATGCGACATAAGCTTTACCATACCGTCCAAACGTTTCACTTCCGTCCCCATGACCCACATAGGCTGCTGCATGACTGCGGGATACGCCTGATTGCTTCAGGGCGTTGATGAAAGTGTGCCTGAAAGAATGGTAAGCCTTATGTTCGTTCTTGGCGTTAGGCAGCACTTTGTCACGGAAGCGAGCAAACCATTTGGATGGTGCTTGTCCATACCCATCTCTTCCTCTCTTAAGCTCAGGAAAGACGCGCTCATGAGTGAGGTTCTGTACGTAGTCAACGAACCCTAGTTCAATTAATTTAGGGTGCAGTGGAATAGTGCGAATTGAACTCATATTCTTGGTTTTCTGGTCTTCTTGAGTATTGGTGATGGTCATAGTCCAAAGTCCGCTCTCATCATCTCTACGAACGTCACATACATGCAACTGACACAACTCGTTGAGACGAGCACCTGTATAAAGCCCTAGTACAGGTAGCCAGTAATAGTGTGGGTGTTTACTCTCACCTCCTTGGAAGTATGGATGCTGAAATAGGGTCTTTAAGTCAGACTCAGTGAACGCGCTACGCTCATCAGATGCCTTTTTCTTGGTCTTTACTTTGAGTCCTTTAAAGGCATTCTTGGACGCGTACTCATTCAACACGCACCAGTCGAAGAATGAGCTAACACCAGTCATTGTGTCATTTGCTGTGCTCACTGCCATCGGTGTCGGTTTGAGAGCAATGACATCATCAACAGGTAAGCCCTTAAAGCTCGACACTTTGTTGAGGTTCGCTGGTAACTGCAAGAGTTTATCCTTGAACATCAAAGCATCAGCACGCTTGAGAGAGTCAATAGGACGGTCGCCCAAGATGTATAGCATGAGTCGCATACGAGCCTTGTAGCTTTCAAAGGTCTTGGGTTGCATGTTGTCTTTTTCTCTATCCTTGAGGTAAAGCTCTACGCATTCAGATAACAGCAAGCTTTGATGTTCGCTCTCCGTAGGAGCTTGCGTTCCCCTTAGCTCATGAAGGTAGGTATCAGACGCATTAGGTAACTCAAGACGCTCTGCCATCACATCTGTGAGCTGAGTAGTTAATGAGGATAATCCTTGTATCGACTTTCTACAGCTCTCGATGACAAGTTGTCTTTGAGTTTCAAATGGTTGCTCTACAAAGTACTCGTAGTGCTCTGACTCCATCGCACCCTCAATGATACGCCATGAGCGCGAAAGCTTGGCGTCATACTCACTCAATCTATTTTCGGCAAGGTCGCACATTAGTTCGCATAAATCATCTCTCATTGCCTCAATACCCGTAAAGACGCTCTCACGCTCCTTTAGTGGCGCAGTAAAGACTTGTGCGTGTAGTAAGCTCTGAGTTCCTACTAGGTTGCCAGACGTCGCTTGAGTGATTTCTTTGTGTTGAGCTTGGCTAGCTTTGACGTCAACGAGCACCTCAAGTGGGTTACTTGCGTAGCCTTTAGGTTTGCTTGTCGTTGTTGCAAGAGTCTCATGCTGCGCAAATAGGACGTCATGCTCTACAGATAGCTGACGCGCTCTAACACGAGCCTCTGCGACAGACCTGGTGCGCAGTGAGATTTTGATGGACTTTTTGTTGCCAAAGAATGGCTGAGAGTGGGTTGGGATACGGCGTTGATAGTACCAGTTACCGTTTGCCCGTTGTGTCATGTGCAAAGTGTCATCTCCGTCCATATGTAGAACAGGATGTACCTCAATTTCTCTTTTCATAGGCATATATAAAAAGAAAGCCCCTGAAAAATCAGAGGCTTACATGATGTTTGGTGGAGCTGGCGGGACTCACCTTCAACTGCCTTAAAAAACAGTTACTTCAATAGGTTAGGGTGTTTGTGGTTTTTGAAAATAACCCTTTAGTACCTTATCTTAGTACCATATGAAGCCAGTATCAATATGGAAGCCTATTATCCTAAGTTAAGGACGCCAGTTCAGCTCCCTGTTTGGGAGTTGAACTGAGGTTTTTACTTTACATTTACACTTTCTTTTTCTTCTGTCTAGCAACACGCTCAGCCATTGCCACTTGAAATTTTTTCGTTTTCTCGACTTTTGTTATCAGCGTGCGTTTATAAGCTTGTATTTTACCTGCACTTTCAGACTTTCCTTCAAGAAAGGTTTTTATCATTGTGTCTGTCCAGTTCCGCTCTTCTTTCAGCCCTGTTTTTGATACCCACTTTTCGTGCCATGCTTGGCGGTAAATTTCTCTTTGTTGGCGACCATATTCGCGTCTTTCAGCTTCCGAATAGCGGTGCCATCTTCCATTGTAATAAGGCATAAGTTTTATTTTATTTTTTGTTTTATTTTTTCTAATTTTTCTTGTTGTAGAGGTGATAACTTTCTCAATTTCAACTCTTCATACGTTTTTAACAGTCGGTTTTTTTGTCGGTGTTGCTGCCTATTATTGTGCTCTTCTTTAGCCTTGAGCCATTTATCAAACTGACTTTGCATCTTCTTAATCAGTTTTTCGATTTCTAAAGCTTGATTGGCTTTTTCATATTGATACTGCCAAGTACTCAACCGTCGTCCTTTCTCTTTTTCAATTGGTTCATAGCTCCGGTAATCTATGCCGACATGTTGCAAAACCGCATGGTTGAAAGTTTGCTTCAAGAGTTTTGTCGCGCCCTTTTTTTGCAGCTCCATCAAAACGCGTCCACGAACCACTTTGCCAATGATTAGGTGGACATGATCACCAGTGCCTTTTTGCCCTTCTTGGTTTTGCTGGTGTAATACAGCGCGGATCTGCTGTCGATACTGTGCGAACTCAGCTTTTGTCAGCTTGCAGTATTTAGCCAGTTTGATGCAGCAATCGCTGGTAATGGATTGCCATTGCTCAATAGACGGTCTATGGCCTCTCGGCAGCGTCAAACAAAATTCCATGGCGTAGCTAGAGAGCGGCCGCCCGCCCTTGCGTTTGAGTTGTTGTTCAAGCCTAAACTTCTCGCCTGCTAGAGCAATTCGGTGGGATGTTTCAGCACAACCAATCAGTGAGATAAGTGCGTCACTATGTTTGTGATTAGCGTGTTGTTCGCTCAGTAGATAACGCTCGCGCATCATTACACCATCACTTTGGAGCTTCACAGGCTGACTGATAAGAGTGAAATTTTTAATCATCTGATGTGTTTTTTAGAAGGTTAGAAATAATTTCCATCACTTGCAAATAACTGAGCAAAAACATCAAAGATTTTTTGCGGTTCCAGATAGGACAACTCACTTCGTTCTTATGTTGTCCCACTGGCAAGAGTGGGTTCCCCTCTTGACTCCCCCTTTGAAAGCAGCCATAAATTTGCAGCAGCTTAAAATAGTTTTTATGCTTATAAAAAACACTATGGACAATCCTATCCCATCATCCGATCTTATCGGCTATGTCATTGAACTAGAAAAGTTCGAATCAACGACTCTTGAAGAACAAGTAATCAAAAAGGCAAAAAAAGCAGGCTTTTTAAGTGAGCATGATGAATCTTATGCTTATAAATCCAGCTGGATTAAGAAAGTCGCTAAGAATGCTGAAGAGGCATTTAATTTGGAGGCTGTTATTGAGAATGAGCCACTGGAGTTAACTATGGCAAATTTCAAACAATTAAGAGAAGAGAGAGAACAGCGAGTCAATGAGATTTTAGAGTTGCTATCTAAGTGCGTGCTTGACAGTGTTCCTCAGTATAAAGGCTAGATATTGTTCATAATTGTTCTGATCTTTAGCACCTGCAAAGGTGCTTTTTTGTTGTATGTCGCTGCGACTTGGAGAGTGGTGAGGTACAATCAGCACAATTTTTTCAATTGTGCTGTTTACAATGACTAACAACAACTTCTCCCAAACCGCTGCCTTTATCTGGTCGGTTGCTGACCTCCTTCGCGGTGATTTCAAACAATCTCAATATGGTCGCGTGATCCTGCCGTTTACTCTACTTCGTCGTCTTGAGTGTGTGCTTGAGCCAAGCAAAGATGCTGTGGTTGCTGAACATGAACGTATTAAAGCGATGAACTTGCCAGAAGAGGCACAGGAAAAGTTCTTGCTGCGTGCAACGCAATCACCAGTACAACCTGATGGTTTGTCATTCTTCAACACCTCGCCAATGAACCTTGGCAAGATGGGACAAAGCAACATCAAGGCGAACCTTGAGAAGTACGTGCAGTCATTCTCCAAAGATGCGCGTGAAATCTTTGAGCACTTCAAGTTCGATGAATTTGTTGGTTTACTGGAAGATGCCAACCTGCTTTACAAAGTGGTGAAGAAGTTTGCCACCACCGATCTTAGCCCAAACAGTATTTCTAACCACGATATGGGCTTGGTGTTTGAAGAGTTGATCCGTCGCTTTGCGGAAAGCTCGAATGAAACCGCTGGTGAGCATTTTACCCCGCGTGACATCGTGCGCCTGACCACCTCTTTGGTGTTTATGGAAGACGACGAAGCCCTAACCAAGGATGGTATCATCCGCACCATCTATGACCCAACAGCGGGTACAGGCGGCTTCCTTTCTTCTGGCATGGAATACGTGCACGAGCTTAACCCGAAAGCGGTGATGCGTGCGTTTGGTCAGGAGCTAAACCCAGAGTCCTATGCTATCTGTAAGGCAGATATGCTAATTAAAGGGCAAGATGTTAGCCGCATCAAACTGGGTAACACTCTGTCAAATGACCAACTGCCCGCCGACAAGTTTGACTACATGCTGTCTAACCCGCCGTTTGGTGTGGATTGGAAAAAGATTGAAGGTGAAATCAAAGACGAGCACCAGCAAAAAGGCTTTGATGGACGCTTTGGCGCAGGCTTGCCGCGTGTATCTGATAGCTCGCTGCTGTTCTTGATGCACCTTATCAGCAAGATGCGTGACAAGAAAAATGTTGATAACCAAGTCACTGATGGTGGTCGTATCGGCATTATCCTTAACGGCTCACCGCTGTTCACTGGTGGCGCAGGTAGCGGCGAAAGTGAAATTCGTCGTTATATCTTAGAAGCTGACCTACTTGAAGCCATTGTCGCGCTACCAAACGATATGTTCTACAACACAGGTATTGCGACTTACGTCTGGGTACTGACCAACAAGAAAGACCCAGAGCGCAAAGGCAAAGTGCAGCTTATCAATGGTGCCAACTTAAGCCACAAAATGCGTAAGTCACTTGGCTCTAAGCGTCACTTCCTGACAGATGATGAAATTCACGCCATCACCAAGAACTTTGGTGAGTTTGTTGAAACCGATATGCTGACAGAAAGCGGCAAACCACTAACAGCTAAGATTTTTGATACCCATGAGTTTGGCTACCGTCGCCTGACCATCGAACGCCCGCTGCGTTTGTCTGCGCAAATCACCGACGCTGCGGTGGAGTCACTACGTTTTGCCCCTAAGCCATTTAATGCCGTGATGCAGGCTGTCTTTGATCAGTTTGGCACTGAGTGGAATGACGACTCATACGGCTCACTAATTGAAGTGGAAGCCGAAGTACGAGCGCTGATCAAAGCAGACTTCCCAGATCTGAAAGAAAAGCAAATCAAAGATGTACTGGATAGCAAGCTGTGGCTCAATCAAAAAGTCCTGATGGATGCGGCGAAAGCCCTGCAAGTTGCGGTTGGTGACAAACTGGGTGGAAAGTCGCAGCAATCCGACGACTTTTACCAGTTTGAGTTGACTCTTAGAGGTGCGTTTGAGAGCACAGGCATCAATTTCAACGCCAAGCAGAAGAGACAACTTATTGATGCTATCACATGGAAAAACCAAACAGCGAAGCCTGTTATTAAGGGAGAGGTTAAACAAGCAGCACAACCTAAGTATGGCTCTTTCGCGTATAGCGGGGAAGTCAAAGAGTTACAAGGTAAATTTGTAGAGTTCAAACCAGATATAGAGCTTCGCGATCATGAAAATATGCCTCTAGACCCTAGCGTTAGCACCTCAGACATTATTGAACGCTATTATCAAACGGAGCTTCATCCCTCTGCGCCAGATGCTTGGATTAATACAGAATTTAAAGACGAGCAAGATCGAGAAGTTGGTGTGGTTGGCTACGAGATTAACTTTCGTTCTTATTTCCAAAGAAGCTATTCACGAGATGGACTGTTAAAAGGGAAGCTTGTTCGACTCAAAGATGTAGTACAAGTCAATGAAAAGGGACTCTATGTAGTTGATAGCACGTCTGGAAAGATTGTGGAGTATTCTAATCTTAACGAAAAGAGAAAAGCTTTAAGACCCACACGTTTTGATTTGCTGCCTAATACTCTCTTAGCGGATTTCTACAACATATTTCTACAGCAAGAAGAGGGTAATGACTGGCTCGATAGCAATTTCATGTCTTCGACCTCATTGAAATATGTATCTATGTCCTTGTGGTTAAACACGCGAATATCAGTACCGCAAATTGCAAACCAATCAGCATTGATTGACCTATGGTTCGAGTGTGACGCTGTGCTCACAAGGGTAGAGTTGCTGAAAAAGTCAGCATTCAGTGACCTTCAGACAGCACAAGAGCAAATACTGCCTTACCAAAGCGTTGCTAGTCGATATGAACAAGAATTTTCTTCTATGTTGCCAACCCCACTCGCTATCCTTTGGGAACTCGCTGAGTCAAAGTTTAATGAACGTGAAAGAGTTGAAGCATTTATCAAGTTTTATGAATACTTGGGCTTGTATTTGGTTTCGGTTGTTTTTGGATATAGATCACCACCCAAAAAGATTCTTTACAGTTCGAAAAGTCTAAAAAGCCTAACAATGGCTTTTAGTCACAATCGGTTGCGTGAACATGCTGTTTATTTTCCTGACTCGAAAACCTTAGTTGCTTCACTTTGTCATGATGAAATTACACAATTACTATCGAATGCTACAGACCTTAGAAATGATATCTCTCATCGAGGACTACCTTCAGCTAAGCTCGTACGCAAAGCTAAAGCAACAATACAGACGTTAAATGAGAAAATGCAAAGTGCGTTAAGATCATTCTTTGAAATTACAGCTCTAATTAAGCCTATTCAGGCAAAGTTTGATGGCAAAGTATTCATTTACGAAGTCGAAGTCCTAAAAGGTCTTGGTGTGAACCCTGCCAGAACCGCAAGAATTAAAACATCAGAGCCTATGATTGCTGACCAGCTTTATCTAGCTCAAGGCGACTTGAATCAGGAAGAAAGTATAACTGTCACAAAGCTGTTTCCGCTGTTAACAATGAGTGAGACGGTACAAAATAGTGAGATTATGGGGTTCTACTTCTATAGCGACACCGTTGAGGATAAACTTCGCTTTGTCTGCCCATATCCAAATGTTGAAACCTACAAATTTCTCCCAGAAGAACTAATTAGAGACTGTTTAAATGACTAACAACAACTTCTCCCAAACCGCGGCCTTTATCTGGTCGGTGGCTGACCTGCTTCGCGGTGATTTCAAACAATCTCAATATGGTCGCGTGATCCTGCCGTTTACTCTACTTCGTCGTCTTGAGTGTGTGCTCGAGCCAAGCAAAGGTGCTGTAGTTACAGAGTATGAGCGAATCAAAGCGATGAACTTGCCAGAAGAGGCGCAAGAAAAGTTTTTGCTGCGTGCAACGCAATTACCAGCACAACTTGATGGCTTGTCATTCTTCAACACTTCGCCAATGAACCTTGGCAAGATGGGGCAGAGCAACATCAAGGCGAACCTTGAGAAGTACGTACAGTCATTCTCTAAAGATGCGCGTGAGATCTTCGAGCATTTCAAGTTCGATGAATTTGTCGGGCTGCTGGAAGATGCCAACTTGCTTTACAAAGTGGTGAAGAAGTTTGCCACCACCGACCTTAGCCCAAATAGCATTTCTAACCACGATATGGGTTTGGTATTTGAAGAGTTGATCCGCCGCTTTGCGGAAAGCTCAAATGAAACTGCGGGTGAGCATTTTACCCCGCGTGACATCGTGCGCCTGACCACCTCTTTGGTGTTTATGGAAGACGACGAAGCCTTAACTAAAGATGGCATCATTCGCACCATCTATGACCCAACAGCGGGTACAGGCGGCTTCCTTTCTTCTGGTATGGAATACGTACACGAACTTAACCCGAAAGCGGTAATGCGTGCGTTTGGTCAGGAGCTAAACCCAGAGTCCTACGCTATTTGTAAGGCGGATATGCTGATCAAAGGGCAAGATGTTAGCCGTATCAAACTGGGTAACACCCTATCGAATGATCAGCTACCAGCCGATAAGTTTGACTACATGCTATCTAATCCGCCGTTTGGTGTTGATTGGAAAAAGATTGAAGGTGAAATCAAAGACGAGCACCAGCAAAAAGGCTTTGATGGACGCTTTGGCGCAGGCTTGCCGCGAGTCTCTGATGGTTCGTTGTTGTTCTTGATGCACCTTATCAGCAAGATGCGTGACAAGAAAAACGTTGATAACCAAGTCACGGATGGTGGTCGTATTGGCATCATCCTTAATGGTTCACCACTATTTACTGGTGGTGCAGGTAGTGGTGAGAGTGAAATTCGTCGCTACATCCTTGAATCTGATCTACTTGAAGCGATTGTTGCGCTGCCTACCGATATGTTCTACAACACAGGTATTGCGACCTACGTTTGGGTACTGAGCAATAAAAAAGACCCTGCACGTAAAGGCAAAGTGCAATTGATTAATGGCGCTAATTTAAGCACGAAAATGCGTAAGTCATTAGGTTCTAAGCGTCACTATTTAACTGATGACGAAATTCGCACTATCACGAAGAACTTTGGTGACTTTGAAGAAATCGACACCTTGACCAAAGATGGTGTGACGGACAACCAAAAACACTTCTCCAGCAAGATTTTTGATACTTATCAGTTTGGCTACCGCCGACTAACCATAGAACGTCCACTGCGCCTGTCTGCACAAATTACCGATGAAGCGGTGGAATCACTGCGCTTTGCACCTAAGCCATTTAATGCCGTAATGCAGACTGTATACGAGCAGTTTGGCTCAGAGTGGACGGAAGACTCGTACGGCTCACTAACTGATGTGGAAAAAGAAGTTCGTGTCTTGATCAAAGCCGACTTCCCAGAGATGAAAGAAAAGCAAATCAAAGATGTACTGGATAGCAAGCTGTGGCTAAGCCAAAAAGCGTTGATGGATAATGCCAAAGCCCTGCAAGTTGCGGTTGGCGACAAACTGGGTGGAAAGGCGCAGCAATCCGACGACTTTAACCAGTTTGAACTGACGCTGAAGGGCGCATTCAAGGCCACAGGCATAAAATTTGATGCGAAGCAGAAGAAACAATTTATTGATGCGGTAACGTGGAAGAACCAAGACGCCGAGCCTGTGATCAAGAAAGTGCTGAAAGAAGACGCACAGCCGCTTTACGGTGCTTTTGAGTACAAAGGTAAGGTCGTTGAGTTCCAACAGGATGGCGACCTGCGTGATAACGAGAACGTGCCGCTAGATCCAAGCGTCAGTACATCAACCTTGATTGAAAGCTACTTCAAGCGCGAAGTACAACCACATGTTGCCGATGCGTGGATTAACGCGGATAAGCGTGATGACAAAGACAGTGAAATTGGTGTGGTGGGCTATGAGATCCCGTTCAACCGCCATTTCTATGTTTATCAGCCACCGCGTGCGCTGGAAGCGATTGATGCCGATTTGGATGCAGTCAGTGCCGACATTATGAAGTTACTGCAAGAGGTGCATTCGTAATGGGCAAGTATCAGGCGTATCCAGAGTATAAAGATTCTGAAGTTGATTGGGTTGGATATATTCCCTTAGATTGGCAAGTGACGCGATTAAAGTATGTGGCATCGATTTTTGGCAGGATTGGTTTTCGAGGGTATACCGTAAATGACATCGTCGGTGAAGGTGAAGGAGCTATCGTTCTGAGTCCTTCAAACATAGTTGGTGATAAATTTACTTTAGCGAAGACATCTTTTTTAAGTTGGCAAAAGTATTACGAATCTCCAGAGATCATGGTGGAGAAGAATGATGTCCTTTTAGTCAAAACAGGGTCTACCTATGGTAAGTCAACAATTGTTACGGACGTAGATTCCCCTATGACAATTAACCCTCAAATGGCTTTAATTAAGAATACTACTATTGACTCAAGGTTCTTAGCTTATCTGTTTAACTCTTCACTGATAAAGGCAAAAATAGATGTAAATAACACTGGTAGTGGAATGCCAACCATGACTCAGGAAAATATCAATAACTTTCCAATTCCACGACCGAATAGCAAGTTAGATACCCAAATCGCCAACTTCCTCGATCACGAAACCGCCAAGATTGACACCTTGATCGAAAAGCAGCAGCAACTGATTAAGCTGCTGAAAGAGAAGCGCCAAGCGGTGATCAGCCATGCGGTAACCAAAGGATTTAACCCACACGCACCAATGAAAGATTCTGGTGTGGAGTGGTTAGGGGAAGTGCCCGAGCATTGGGTGACTAAAAGCTATCGTTATGCTTGTAAGATATATCGTGGAAAATTTGGGCATCGTCCTCGCAATGATCCTGCGTTTTATGATGGTGATTATCCTTTTATTCAAACAGGCGATGTTGCTAGAGCTGGCAAAATGATCACTAGCTATAGTCAAACGCTGAACGAGAAAGGTAAAGAAGTTAGCCAGTTGTTCCCTGCTGGCACCTTGATGATGGCTATTGCTGCAAATATTGGTGATACCGCAATACTGGGTTTTAAGGCTTATGCGCCTGATAGTGTTGTTGGTTTTAAGCCCTATGCCGACCTTGATATAGAGTTTCTTCGATATAGCTTTATGGCAGCACTGCCAGCACTAGAGCAGACATCGACGCAAAGCACGCAAGCAAACTTGAATGTGGATCGAATTGGTGCAGTAAAGGCGGTTTTCCCTGCGTACGATGAACAACGTGAGATTGTCCAATATCTGGATGGCTTACTTAATCAATATGATTCGATTGAGAAAAGATGCAAAGAGGCTATCGCGTTAATGCAAGAACGCCGAACCGCTCTAATTTCAGCCGCGGTCACAGGCAAAATTGACGTACGCAACTGGAAGGCAGCAAAACCTCAAGATCAAGCGTTGGAGCAAACCGCCTAAATTTATTGCCACTCTCGCTGAGAAAGCAGAGTGGCTTTTGCGAATTTGTTGGCAGAAAAAGAATAAGAAGAAAGGTTATGAAAGACACTACACAAGAACGGGTATTTCAGGACGACATCATCAGGCAGATGGTGGCTAATGGCTGGGTGCAAGGCACTGGAGAGGGCTATAACCGCGAATCGGCATTGTATGAAGCGGACGTGCTGACCTTTATCAAACAGACGCAGCCGAAAGAGTGGGAGAAGTTCTGCAAAGTCTTCCCGACCGACTCAGAGCGCCACTTTCTCGATGCCTTGGTGACTCAGCTAAAAAAAGCCGATGAGAACGCCACTGATCGTGCGTCACGTACCTTTGGCACTTTGGGCGTGTTACGTCATGGTTTGAAAATCCGCAATGCCCGTTTTGAATTGTGTCAGTTTAAGCCAGAGCATAACCTCAACCCTGAAACCTTGGCGCGTTATCAGCAAAACATCTGCCGTATTGTGCCAGAGCTGGTTTACAGCCCGTATGCAACGCAAGCGGAATTCGACGCGACAGGCAAGCAAGCTAAGAAATGGCGCATTGACTTGGTGTTGTTCGTTAACGGCTTGCCCGTCTCTACTCTTGAGCTGAAATCTGAGTTCAAACAAGCGGTAGAAAATGCCATTGCGCAGTACAAACTCACTCGTTTACCGAAAGACCCTGCCACTAAAAAGCCAGAGCCGCTTTTGAGCTTTAAACGCGGTGCCTTAGTGCATTTTGCGGTAAGTCAGTATGAAGTCTACATGGCAACTAAGCTGGCGGGTGAAAATACCTTCTTCCTACCATTTAACAAAGGTACACACGATGGCGGCAAGGGCAATGATATTCCTGAAGATGAAAGTCGCTACGCTACTGATTACCTGTGGAATGAGGTGTTAACCCCAGACAACCTGCTCAATATCATCGGGCGCTTTATCCACCTTCAAATTGAAGAAAAGGAAGATTGGGAGGGGCGTAAAACCAAGAAAGAAACCCTGATCTTCCCGCGTTACCACCAGTGGGATGTGGTAACCAAGCTGGTTAATGCCGCAATTGAAGAGGGCAATGGCAATAAGTACCTGATCCAACACAGTGCAGGTTCGGGTAAATCCAACTCGATTGCATGGACAGCGCACCAACTTTCGACCTTGCATGACGCTAACGGCAACAAGCAATTTGATTCGGTGATTGTGGTCACTGACCGCACCGTTCTGGATGATCAGCTACAAGATACCATCTATCAGTTTGAACATGCAGATGGCGTGGTGGGGCGCATCAACCGTAAAGAAGGTGATGGCTCGAAATCAGAGAAGCTGGCATCGGCACTGGAAACCTCTCAGCCTATCATCATCGTGACCATTCAAACGTTCCCGCATGTGTTAAAAGCGATTGAGAACTCAACGTCACTGAAAGAGCGTCGTTACGCCATTATTGCCGATGAAGCGCACTCGTCACAAACAGGTGCAACGGCTCGCCAGCTCAAAGAAGTGTTGATGACGGATGAAGCCGATGATGACACCGAGCTTTCCTCAGAGGATATTCTTGATGCTACCGTTGCGGCTCGTCGAGGCAGTGCCAACCTGAGTTACTACGCCTTTACCGCCACACCAAAGCCAAAAACTTTGGAGTTGTTTGGGCGCAGACCTGACCCAGAGCAACCAGCTTCTAAACGTAACTTGCCAGTGGCTTACCATATATATTCCATGCGTCAGGCGATTGAGGAAGGCTTTATCCTTGATGTTTTGAAAAACTACACTAACTACAAAGTTATCTATCAGCTCAAACAGAAGCTGGAAGCGGAAGATAAAGAGGTTGATGCAGGCAAAGCTAAGCTGAAACTCAACAACTGGGTGCGCCTGCATGATCACAACATCTCGCAGAAAGTGAAGGTGATTGTTGAGCACTTCAAAAAGAACGTGATGGGTTTATTAGGTGGTCAAGCTAAGGCGATGGTGGTTACTAGTTCTCGTAAAGAAGCAGTACGCTACAAGTTGGCTTTTGATAAATACGTGGCAGAAAATAGTTATGCGGGGATTCGTGCGATGGTCGCGTTCTCTGGAGAAGTGGAATTTAATGCCGCCGACCCAGACAGCACGGCGTTTATGGATCAGAAATTTACTGAGCACAACATGAACCCTGATCTTAAAGGTCGTGAGATGCGCAAAGCCTTCAACACCGATGACTATCAAGTGATGTTGGTTGCCAACAAGTTCCAGACAGGCTTTGACCAACCGAAACTCTGTGCAATGTATGTAGATAAGAAGCTCGCTGGTGTTGAGTGTGTGCAGACGCTTTCTCGCCTCAACCGTATCTATCCGGGGAAAGCAGAATGTGGCACTTTCGTGCTCGATTTCTACAACGACCCGCAAGATATTCTTGATGCTTTCCAGCCTTATTATCAAGTGGCAGAGCTTGAGGATGTCACTGACCCTGACAAGATTTTCGACCTATCAGAGAAACTGCGTGCTAGCGGTATTTTCTTATGGTCGGAGGTAGATCAATTCGTTGATGCCTTCTTTACTAAGAACAAATCTAATGCGGCTATCAGTAATATCTGCAAGCCAGCGATAGACCGTTGGCGCAAGCGTTATACTTCTTCGGTAGAAGCATACATTCACGCTAAAAACGTGTTTGAACGTACCAAGAAAACAGGCGATGCAGTGTTAATCGCTAATGCAGAAAACACCTTCAAAGAGTGCAAACAGGAGAAAGACCGCCTAGAGATCTTCAAGAAAGACTTAGGTAGTTTTGTGCGCTTCTATGAGTTTATGTCGCAGATTGTTGATTATGACGACAAAGAGCTAGAGAAACTGAGCCTGTATGCACGCCACCTTCGCCCAATGCTGCGCGAGAAGGTGATTGAAGAGGATGAACTTGACCTCGGTAATGTGGTGATGAGCCACTATCGTCTGTCGAAGATCCGTCAGCAGGACATTCAGCTTCAAGAGAATACGCCAGAGTACAAGTTGCACCCAAGCAACGATGTTGGCACTGCCAAGCCAAAGGATAAGAAAGAAGAGTTCCTCTCTCACATAATTGAGCGATTGAACGAGGTGTTTGTTACCGACAACCTAACCGACAAAGACATGATCAATTATGCCTTTACGGTGCGTGACAAGCTCACAGAGAACGAAACAGTTATGAGTCAAATCGCCAATAACACGCGTGAGCAAGCCATGCTGGGCGACTTCCCACGTGCGATTGATGATGCGATTTTGAATAGTAACGAAGCACATCAGGAGCAGATGATGCAGTTGTTGTCTGATCCGAACAAAACCAAGCAATTTGCGCGGGTTATCTTCGATATGTTGAGCGGAGTGAAGTGATGGTAAACGAGGTATTCGTTATCAAGGTTTAAATTGTCTCTTAGGATATTTATCTAAGATATCCGGAAAGGCTTCGTTTATTAAAGGGACGAAGCCTTTTTCTAGGGCTAAGCTAATTGCCTTTTGCGTTCTTCGTCGAAGAAGTCGTATACAGTATCTACATGTGTATATAGAGAGTGTTCTAGAACAAACTGCCTGAACCGACCTTCAGACCAAGTCGCCATCTCTTCATAGTCGGGAGTGGGTTCTAGGATTAGTACATTTTCTTCTGCATGTACTTCGCTCCAGTGTTCACTAGCTTGTTGCTGAATATCACCATCTAAATCCAAATTATCTTCTAAGTTGTTCACAAAACTGACCCAATCGTCATTGCTAAGCCAAGCTCCATCAACCATATCTATTTGCAAATGATAAATCTCAGAGCCAGCAATGTACGGAGTAGGATTGCTTAGATAAGGTGTTTCAAGGACTAAACCATCATTAGTGATTGCGACACAAAGGCCTCCGCTCAAAGGCGGGCAAAGCACATCGCATTTTAGTAGCCTTTCAAACCTTGCGGTATTAGTGGTTTTTGAAACAGGTAAGCCACAAGCGATCAATGCGTTAATAAATTCGCTGACTTTAATTAGAATAATCGACTGGCTCTTCATCGATTCAAGGCTATTGCACTGTGCGTGCTTTGCTAGGGCTTGGTAGCCTTGATTAAGAGATAATGTGCGATTGTCTTTGGCGATGGTTCTATACTCATCTTTAAAGACTGAAAGTAACTGTACTGGAGTGAGTTCTGAAAATTGAGAATAAGCATTAACGTTCATACGGCCTCGATATCATGCTGGATTTTTTGACACACCGCGTTTGATTTTGTTGGTTTGCCAATGACCAGCATCTAGTCGTAGCAATATTAAATGAAGCACTTAAAAATGATCTCAGTTTACAGCAAACGCACCATTAGCCTGAGAGGGCGGTACAGAACTATAAATAGTAAATGACTAAAGTTCAAGAACTTAATGACTATGTGAGACGTTTAGGAATGTAGGGTAAGGCAGTAAGAATAAATAGTTGAAGTCAGAGAGGGGGTGACAGATGACGCACATATATATGTGCGTCATCTGTCACCCCCTCATACAATCTAATTAAACGCGGGCTAGAAAAGCTCTAACTATTCCACGACGGTGATGATGTCGCTTCGATTAGCCATTGCTCCCTTTTGCTGAACTGAAACAAGGTCTTTTTCTACCAGTGCTGTGAGGGCACGTTTGAATTTTTGAGTGGTTGTATTGGCAGCCACACCGTCTTTCGGAGGAAAGCAATGTGTACGTAGTTCTTCCCTTGTACAGCTCCCCCCAAAAATATCACGAAGTGCTTTAAGCAGAGGGTTGTTTTCATCATTTGTACTGTTTTTTTGGTTTTTGAACGTTGCTGGCGTCAGCGATGCGAGAGAGGTGACTGGTTCACCTTGTTTATTAAAGATATCTAATTCTACAGGTTGAAAATTAAAAACCACGTCTGGTGCTTCTGGTGCATCTTTCTGTTTGGTATTTCTTAACGTTACCAAATTAGCTTTTTTATCATATGCAACACTAAACTCATAATCACATGCGCAATGAAGTGTTGAGCTACCGCGGCTGCCTTTGGATACATCTTTGCCAGAATGATGAACAACTAGAATTGATGCGTTAGTTGCTTCTTTTAACAGGTCACAACCTCGTATAAATTTACCCATTGCGTCTGGATTGTTTTCATCCCCCTCAAAATTACGAGCAAGAGTATCAAGAACAATCAACTCAATTTTGACCCCCCTCGTGCTTTCGAGGTCGTGAACTGCCTCCAGAATGTCATCCCTAACTGATTGTTTTGATACGAACGCACTTTTCCCCAGTTTATATACGTGTTCTGCATTTTTTCCTGTGGCAAATTCCCAAGCTTTAACTCGCCTCGATATCCCTCTCTTTCCTTCTGCTGCAACATACATAACGGCACCAGCAAGAGTGTCGTAACTATGCCATTGTGAACTTGTTGCGATGGCACAACTTATATCAATAGCAATGAATGACTTACGAGTACTTGATGGCCCGTAAATAACACCAAATGACTCAGTTGGAATGAAATCATCAATAAGCCACGAATCAGGGTCATCATAACCGTAAGAACCACTTGTAAATGGTAGTTTGCCAAAAATAAATTGATGTTCTGAAGAGGATGAAATAACAGTATTTTTCATAGATAAATTAATAAGTTGATAAATTTAGGGTGATCGAAACCACTCACCCAAAAGTTAAGGTGAATAATCGTGATTATTTAAGTGTTTAGACGGTTATTTAGATGTGTTTGGGAATTCTCTAAAACCATTATCTAAAATAAAGGCTGTATCAAGAGAGTTAAAAGCCCAGCGAGAACCTGCCTTCCACCATTTACCTTCTGAGTTTTTGTATTCAACAGAATAAATAAAGGCAAGAAAGTTATTATTTTGATCGCTATACAACCGCTCTATACAATAATTAGTACGGATATTTCTTCTAGAGTTATAGATATAACCATCAGATTCACGGTTTGTGTCATTGTTCATTCAATTACCTCTTAATTATTAATTTAAAAAAGAAAAATAAGGAAGCACATTCTCTGTATGAGATGTATCAATCATATTTACCACAGGAGCCAGAATGCTAGGACGGTATTGCTCACTGTAGGTATCAAACGACTCAGAATTATGTTTATGGCCAACAATGCACTCTATAATCTCTTTAGAAACACCTAACTGTTTCAACTCATTGATGAACGTGTGTCGGAAAGAGTGTGCATCTAACCCTTTACCTAAACCCAATGAATCCCTACGGCGTTGAAACCACTTCGAAGCATTGTGTGAGTAGTACCCTTTAATAAGTGGTAGCTCTGGGAAGAGGCGACCTTTGCTCTTTGAATTTACGAATGCTAAGAAGCCTTTTGCAATCAATTCATTATGAATAGGGATCAGCCTGATAGATGAAGTATTTTTGACACTCTGCCCTTCGACGTTATCCCAAATCTTTAGACACTGGACACCATCTACTTGCAGTATGTCATCAATGGTTAGTTGGCAGATTTCGTTCAGCCTTGCCCCTGTGTAGCGTCCCAATAGCGGCACCCAATAGTAATAAGGGTGAAGGTAGCTATGTGATTTGTAGTCCTTCATTTTGAAAATGGCAGCAAGGTGTTGGTCGGAAAAGCATAGGCGTTTCTTTCCACCTTTTTCACTCTTTTTTGGAAGTCGATAGAATACATTGTCCTTAACGTATCCATGAGCTTTGCTCCAGTTAAGAAAAGTAGAGAACTTTTCGATTATCCCTTTGACGGTTGTAAGGGAAAGGCATGGTTTAGGCTTTGGCAGGGCAGCATTTTTGAAGATTACGTCGTACCCTGTTAGTCCCGTAAACTCAGAATGTTTCTTTGCGTTTGTGGGATAGTGGCTCAAGGCGTCTCGAACGTTTTCAGCTCCTGAACGATCAAGCTCGTTTAAGTCATCAAAGCCGATGAGGTGCAATACTCTCGTAAGAAGTTCATGATCTTGCTGGATGTTTTTTAGCTTAGATTTGCCGAGTTTGATACGTGAATCTGTGTAAGCATCTAGTAGTTCGACACCTGTTAGTGGTTCTAGTGTCTTATGGCTGCGTTGCACTGGCATTTTAAGACTGAGGATAGCTTCGAGATTTACGTTATCTCTGAAATTTGAGCGTAAGCTTTGTGCCACAGAAGAGGATAAATTCATAATAGTTCCTAATTAATCAATTGCTTTCCAATCAATCTAAGAAGGTCTTTCATGCCCGTAAAGAAAAAAAACCAGCAACCTATCAATCACATACATGTATGCATGTTTAACTGCAACTTGTTTTTTAAGTTGTTGTTTTTAAGTTGTTTATTTGGTTACTTTGAGATAATTACTGAAATAATGAGCGAATGAGTTTATTTTTTTGGGGCGTGAAATCACGCCCAAAATTAAAGCCACATAACTGTTTAAGAGGTAGCTAGGGTCACTCAGTTGAATAGTTTGTCACCTTATCTAGGGGGCGGGGATCAATCAGGTTTACGACAGTCATTACTTGCTCAATGTTCAGATCCTTCCCGTATCGGTCGTAGGTAATGTTATTTTGGGCATGACCGAGAATTGCTCCAGCAGCAATATGGGACACCTGTTTCTGTTTAAGTTGTGTGGCAACGGTATGGCGGAATGAATGAAAGTCCTGTCCTTTCGCAAAACCTAACCGAGTCTTGAACCTGCCGAACCATTTTGAAGCAGCACTGCCGAAGCCATCCCTTGAGTCCTTAAGCTCCGGAAATAGTCGGTCATGTTGAACTGAGGTTACAAAATCAATAAACCCGATATCAATTAGTCGTTGATGGATTGGTACAATTCGGCGGCTGGTTAAGTTCTTCAGTTTTTGCCCTTCAAACCTATCATCAATTTGGATCACCCAAACTCCTTCCATTTTGTATATATCAGCTTTGTAAAGCTGACAAAGTTCATTGAGGCGGGCGCCAGTGAAGTATCCAAGTAATGGAAGCCAGTAGTAATGGGGGTGCCTAAAGTCTTTCTCACAATGAACAGGAGTGCTGAACAACTTATGTAAATCGGCAGTAGAGTACGCAGATTTGGCAGCACTATCCTTTCTTTGCTTCTTAAACCTGATGGCTTTGAATGGATTAATATCAGTTAGTTCATTGAGAACACACCATTCAAAAAAGCCAGACATCTTTTGGCTATAGTCCTTGACGGATTCTTCACTGAGTGTCGGTAATCCAAGCTCTTTGTTCAGTTTAATCGCCTGAGTACCTGATAGCCCGTTGAATTGGTGATGCTTTTTAAGGTTTGTAGGGTAGAGGCGCAGTAAGTCGATAACTTGCTCGGCATCTGTTCGCCTAATGAACGTAAGCCGCTTTTTATTAAGTAGATCTAAAACTACGTTGCATTTCGCTTTCAGCATTACCGCTGACTTGTCGGATAGGTGAGCACTCTTGTATTTAATGAATAGCTCTAGCGCATGTTGAGGTGTGCCGCTCGAACGTTGTTTGGGTCTTTGCACTGCAATAGAGTTAGGTGGTGTTTGAACCTCTAGTTTTTTATTTTTGTTACGGGGGAGAGGCGAAGTTAGGCTTTTCCGTATTTCTATCTCAAGCTGCAACGCATGAATTGTTGCAAGTTGTTTATCGGATGTTTTTAGTGAACGTTTGATTTCCCTGCGCCCATCGAATAGGTGTCGGTGCTCTGAGGGGATTTGAAAGCGAAACTGCCAAATGCCAGATTTAGAGATAGATAAATAGCGCATGTTTTAGTACCAAAATGTAGTACAAACAGCCTAATATCGAAGTGGTGAATACAAAAAGGGCGATAACTCAGAGAGTTACCGCCCTTTCCAAACGTTTGGTGGAGCTGGCGGGAGTTGAACCCGCGTCCGAAAACCGTTCATCATTGGTACTACATGCTTAGTCGATCTTTAATTTCGCCACCCACCTGCGAACCGACACGCTAATGAATGACTAGCCTGAATTAAAATTCGCCGTTCATCTCTCAGGCGGGAGAATCCGGGCTAGCGCGTTTGGGTTTGATCCCTCGTTGATCCCCGTCTTACGTGCGGAAGCTAGGGCGAGAGAGCTCTTAGCAGGTTATTAAGCTGCTAGTGCGTAGTTTTCGTCGTTTGCGACTATTTTTTTGCGGTTTGTTAACGAGGCCTACCGCACCTCGGCATGCACCTCAGACTTCTGAATTCCCGTCGAATCCTAAATCAGCCCCAGGTAATATTCGCATAGTAACAGAAAAGCATTGGCTGTCCAGTACTATGCGTTTAAGTGGTCAAGATTAACGCAGCGCGCTCTTCATTACGCGTGCTTTTTCTCTTGCCCAGTCTTTTTCTTTTAGATCCGTACGTTTATCGTGCAGCTTTTTACCTTTTGCTACGCCAATTTTTAGTTTCACCCAAGAGCGAGACCAGTACAGTGAGAGGGCCGTTAATGTCATACCTTCACGGTTTACACGTCCGAATAGGTTATCCAGCTCACGACGACTCATTAGTAGTTTACGCACACGTGTAGGGTTCGCCACAACGTGTGTCGATGCCTGATTTAAAGGAGTGATTGTCATGCCACTCACAAAGGCTTCACCGTCACGCATAAATACGTAACTTTCAGAAATATTGGCTTTACCTTGGCGAAGGGCTTTCACTTCCCAACCTTGGAGCTCCAAGCCAGCTTCGATTTCATCATCGATGAAATACTCGTGGCGAGCTTTTTTATTCAGCGCGATAGTATTGCTACCCGCTTTTTGTTTCGTTTTTTTCTTTGCCATAATAGCGTCATTATACGGGTTGGATATCGGATAGGAAATCCTTTTATTTGCGCAATCGTGGAATAAAAGTAAAATTGGCGAGTAGCTTTAAATCTGTACATGTATCGATAGGAGTATGTATGAAGCAAGTCAGCCGTTCTGCGCTTGTGTCTTTTAGCGCCGAACAGATGTTCAATCTGGTTAATGATGTTGCTAAATACCCTGAATTTCTGCCTGGTTGCTCGGGCTCTAGAATCATTGAGTCTTCGGGGAATGGTATGGTGGCTTCTGTCGATGTGGCGAAGGCTGGAATCAGCAAAACGTTTACGACTTCAAATGAGTTGATCCCCGGTCAGGCAATTATGATGAACTTGGTGGATGGCCCGTTTAAGACGTTGCGTGGTGGTTGGATTTTTACCGCGCTAGATGAACAAGCTTGCAAGGTTGAACTAAAGCTTGAGTTTGAATTCTCAAGTAAAATGATTGAGATGGCCTTCGGTAAGATTTTTAACGAGCTTACTAGTAATATGGTAAATGCATTTACTAAACGCGCAAAACAGGTCTACGAGTGTTATGAGTATTGAGTCAGATATGATTCACGTTGAGGTTGTCTATGCTCTTCCTCATGAACAGCGTGTATTTAACTTAGTGGTAAATAATCACGCAACGGTAGAAGAGATCATTCGACAATCCGGTGTATTGGAGTTGTACCCTGAAATTGATTTGTCCAAGAACAAAGTGGGTGTGTTTAGTCGTAACGTGAAGTTAGATGCGACCGTTCGAGATCGAGATCGAATAGAGATTTATCGTCCGTTACTCGCCGATCCGAAAGAGATTCGCCGTAAACGGGCGGAGCAGGCTAAAGCCGAGGGGAGTGCAGACCCAGTCACCGGTGGCAAGCCTAGTTCTGTACGTAAAAATAAGCAGGATTAATATAAACCCAATAGCTCATGTGAGTTACTCAAAGTTTGACTAACGTGATTTCTATATAATAAAAAACCTCCCAAACGGGAGGTTTTTTTGCAAAAGTCAGTTTACTGAATTTGCTCGTAAAATGCGTCACTTTTTGGAAAGTCACCACTGATGTCTGCGAGTGTGCCTTGGCCATTAAAGTTTACAATCAGATCTTTCTGTACTGGTTCGCCATGGCCAGGAGTATGATGATAGATGTAATACCAAGTGTTTGGATAGCCGTTTTCAATAAGCATTGGCGACCCTAATACGAAGCGAACCTGTGCTTTAGTCATCCCAAACTTTAATTTATCAACCGCACTTTGTTCTACATAGTTGCCTTGGTTGATATCAATACGATAAACCAGTCTTTCCAATACCGAACATCCTGTCAGCAATGTCATTGCTAATGGTACGGCAACTAACCACTTCTTTAATTGCATAATAATTTCTTAGTAACCTTTAAAATACTGCGCTGATAATAAACAAGCTCGACGCAGATGTAAAAAGCTATGCGTCGTATGGTAGACAATCTGACAACGAATTTTGAGTTGAGTTGCATTTATTCACCGATATTAGGCGGTAAATGTCACCACATGACGTATTAGTTAGGTGACGAAGAGCAAATTTCAATCGGAAGTAGGGTGATGGACGCTTTCAGCGGTGAGCAAAGCCTAGTGACTCGTTAGTCGGTTTTGGCGAATTCGCGTAATGCATCACCTGAAAAACGATAATACTCTTTTTCATGAATTAGTGTTGCACCAATTGAGCGGTAAAACTGACCTGCGGTAGGGTTACTACTTTCAGCTGTCCAGTCCAACCTTTGGCATCCACACTTGATCGCCAAAGATGCCAGATACTTCATTAACTTGAGACCAACCCCTTTTCCTCGAACCTTCGAAGATACGAACAGATCTTTTAAGTACATCTGCCCTGAGAGTTTTGGGGCAGGGAACATGACGGTATAAGATGCAAAGCCTACGACGTCATCATTATCGTAAACCGCAATGATATTAACACCAGAATGTTCAGAGAAGACTTGGCTCTTTAGATAATGGACCAGATCGTGTTTTGATGAAGCTTTTTCTTTGAAGTAGTAATGTTCTAACTCAATAAAAATAGGGATGAGATCTAAGCAGTTGGTTTTGTGTATTGCTCTGATATCCATATCTCATCCCTTGTCGATTTATTAAGCGGCGATAAGCAGTTCTTTTGCGTTTGCCAACGTTGAGTCGGTTATTTGACTACCACCAAGTAAGCGAGCTAATTCTGCCACACGTTGTTGTTCATCTAATGCGTGCATTTGGGTTTCGGTTTGGCCTGCTTTGGTTTGCTTAGCAACAAACATTTGTTGATGGCCGCATCCGGCAACTTGAGGGAGGTGAGTGACACACAATACCTGAGTAGATTCGCCAAGCTTGCGTAGCATTTTGCCCACTACGGCAGCTGTTGGGCCACTAATACCTACGTCCACTTCATCGAAGATTAAACTTGGTGTATCTACTTTCTGAGCGGTGATCACTTGGATAGCTAGAGAGATACGTGATAGCTCACCGCCTGACGCAACTTTTGCTATAGGTTGCAATGGTTGTCCCGGGTTGGTCGATACTAAGAAGCACACGCTGTCCATGCCAAGCGGCGATGGGTGCGTGTTGTCATTGCTAACTTCGATACTGAATACTGCTTTCTCCATGCTCAATTCGTGCATGCTTTGTGTGATCAGTTTGTTCAGTTCTTTTGCGTAACGGCTGCGTGATTTGTGCAGTTTTTCTGCTTGTGTTAGAAAGCTTTGGTACTTGTGTTCTACTTCTTGAGCAAGTTCATCTAAACGTTCATCGGAGCAATCTAACGCTTCTACTTGGGCCAGAAGATCTTGATGATGCTGGTAGAGTTCTTCTGGCATTACGTGGTGTTTACGAGCTACAGACATCACTTTAGAAAAACGTTCTTCTACATAAGCCATACGAGCTGGATCAACATCGATGCCATCTAAGTAGCTGCGTAATTCATTCTTCGTTTCTTCAAGTTGAATCATCGCTTCTGACAGCATGTTAGGTAGCTCAGATAGCTTTTCATCTAATTCGGCTAATTGAATTAGGGAGTGATTGGCCGATTGCAAAATACCAAGCGCATTGACTTCTTCACCTTCGTAAATAAGTTCGATGGCTTGCTGACAGGTAGTGGCGAGTTCACCACTGTTGGATAGTCGTTTATGCTCTTGCTCGAGCTCTGCAAATTCTTCTTCACCTAGCGATAACTCATTCAGTTCTTTGATTTGGTATTCAAGCAACTGTTTTTGCGCCTGGTTTTGCTGGCTATTTTCTTTTAGCTGCTTGAGGTTATTATCCGCCTGACGCCAATGCTGGTAAGCACTTCGTGTGCTTTTTAGTAGGTTTAAATGCCCAGCATATTGGTCGAGCATGGCCATTTGGTGCTCACTTTTCATCAATTGATGATGAGCGTGCTGCCCATGGATATTGATAAGTAGCTGCCCTAGAGATTTGAGTTGTGATAGTGGAACAGGGCTGCCATTAATGAAGGCTCTTGAGCGGCCTTCTTTTGTGATACTACGACGCAAAATACACTCACTGCCATCTAGCAGATCGTTATCTTCTAACCAACGTGTTGCATGTAAGTTGTTGTCCAATAAAAAAGCGGCGCTAACTTCGGTTTTCTCTTCACCTTGTCGCACCATGCCGGCATCGGCTCGTCCGCCTAAGCAGAGCCCTAAAGCATCGATAGCAATGGATTTACCCGCGCCTGTTTCACCTGTAATGGTGGTCATGCCCTTAGAAAGCTCGAGTTGTAAAGACTTAACAATCGCAAAATTATTAACACTTAGATGAGCCAGCATTTTATTTACCTGTATAACTGAACAATACTGTATAAGAGAACAGTATATACTGTTTCTTTATACAGTAAAGTCAGGTAAGGAAAATTTTCTTTGTAGGCTGTTTTTTTTGTGATGAAGTGGGAAAAATGAGCCGATGTGATTACAACGACTCATTAAAATTGAACAGGTTACGGACGAGTTGGGTTAATCGTTAGTGGTTCTAGTGTGACGACTGCATTCACACCTGCACCTGGGTGATCTACGTATGAAGTATCTTGCATTAGAGTGTAGTAAACGTCGACGAAGTCATCATCATTCGTGAGTACACCATCGGGGATAGTGTCGATGATCTTGTTCGTGATTTGCGGAATAATCGCGTAAGCCTGAACTTCTGGATCTGGAATCGCTTTCAATACTTCTTCGGCAACTTGAACAAGGAGTTTTGCCAATTGTTTATAGTCTGTGCCGTCATCTTGCTCCATGAGCACAATGTCTGCCGCACCCCAGCGGTAACGAGACCAGTGAATAATGATCTGATTCGGATAGTAATCTTGGTTATCGTAGTCTAAGTATGGAAGCTCCACCAAATCGAGAGTAGGTTCATCACGACTTGGATTGACGCCCGTTACGATAGCGTAGATTTCTGCCTTGCCAGAGATCCAAGGTTCTTTGTCATCGGCTAGACGGATCTTTTTCAACTGCGTGGTTTGAATTGGAGCCGCTTCGCTATTTGACAATAGCGGTGTATTTTGGCGTTGTTCATCAGCAATATATGGTTGAACTAAAGCTGGTTGACCGAGTTTTTTCATCTCAGCTTGCATAGCTTGCAAGCCTGCTTTTAGCTCTGCAGAGCTATTGTTATCAACGACAAGCACAGGTACCTCAGGGAGCTGGTAAACATCGAGTTGATGGATGTTGCCATAAACATCAAATGCTTCGATGTATTGCCAATTCTCATCATCACCACTTGGTTCAAATGCAAATAATGGCTCGACCTCGCCACTTTGCCATGCTGTTATCATGGCTTCATTTGCCAAGCGAACTTCTAACAACTGATCAGAGTATTCAGAAATACCTTTCCAGCTACGAATTTGAGTGTCAGCTTGTACAAGCTGGCGGCTGAACTCTGAGTTAGGGTTTTGCTTAACAAATGCTGATACAGACACGTTAGTCTGCTGTGGAGTAATATCTCTTCTCAACATGGGTTCAATGGCAGCATAGTTCTCACTCAATTGTTGAGCTAGGGCACGCTTCGTCTTAGTGATATCTTCCGCTTTTGCGTTGGATACACTGTTGACTTGCGTTTCCTCTGATTGGCAGCCAATAAGTGCTAATGTACTGAGAACAGACAGAATGATGGTTTTCTTCATAATATGTCCTTTATTGATTGTATGAAATAGAGTTAATACTCTATTCATGGTGAGAATATCACCGGACATAGATCATTGAATTTGCTTTTCTATCTTTTGTGTAAAGTTTGCCCACAGGATCAAAATTTATAAGCTTCTCTTTAATGATGACAAATATCGTGTCGCCTCACTACTTTGTGTCTATTTCTTGTCTAAGAAAGCCAAAAGCCAGTAGCAATTAAGCTGCTGGCTTTTTTATTGAAGTTATTGCCCTGAGTAACAAGTGTTAGAACAATTTACTAGACCAGCCAAGCTTATTCCGTAAGACGTGATAGTAGCTGTAGTCTTTTGGATGGATGAGCTTTAGTACATTTGGACTTTGATAGATGTGAATTTCGTCGCCAGGGGTAACTGGAAGTGAGACTTGTCCATCACAGCTAACTTCTTGTGTTCCACGGTTTTCTGGTGATACCACCAATTTAATTCGACGTTTTCCATCAACCACCAAAGGTCGACTCGACAATGTATGCGGGAACATTGGCACGAGTGAAATGGCATTCAAGCTAGGAGAAAGAATTGGGCCGCCGCCAGAAAGTGAATATGCCGTCGAGCCAGTCGGAGTGGAGACAATCAAACCGTCGGCCCGTAAAGAGAAGGCGAAGCTTTCATCAATATACACTTCAAATTCAATCATATGAGCAATTTGCCCTGGGTGAAGTACGGCTTCGTTTAGCGCAGCGTTATGGCTCTTTATTTGTCCGTGGCGGTGTACTTCCGCCTCTAAAAGAAAACGCTCCTCTTCAATGTACTCACCGTCGAGTACCGCTTGCAGAGACGCTTGGAAGTCGTCTGGGTTCAAGTCAGTTAAGAAGCCCAAATTTCCGCGGTTCACGCCTATAACTGGTACATCAAATCGGGATAAAATTCTTGCTGCACCTAGCATGTTGCCATCGCCACCAACCACAATGGCTAGATCGGCATTTTTTCCTAGTTCAACTAAGCTAGCAAACTGACTCTGTGGGATATCATCCAGTATTGCGGCAAGGCGATCGTCAATGAATACTTTATAGCCCTCAGAGGTCAACCATTGGTACAACTCTTTATGAGTTTGAATTGCTTGTTGATCTCTTGGTTTTCCGATAATCGCGATCACGTTACATGGATTTTTCATAGCATTTCCGCATTAAAGAGGCTTGAATCAGGAATCTTCATCCCCATAATAATGGCAAGTCACCTAAATATGCGAATTTTTATGTGGTTAAAGCCCGCAAAAAGGCGCATGGCTTTAAGGGCATTATGTTGAATTCTGGAGATATCATGAGCAACGAAGAAAACAAAGTTACAGAAGAAGAGCTTGATCAAATCATCGAAGAGGCTGAAAAAGTAGAAGCTGAAGCACAAGAAGTTGAAGCTGAGCTTGAAGAGCTTGGTGATGAGACAGACGCTAAGATTGCTCAACTAGAAGCGGCACTATTGTCTAGCGAGGCAAAAGTAAAAGAGCAACAAGATGCGGTGTTGCGTTCTAAAGCTGAAGTAGAAAACATGCGTCGTCGCACTGAGCAAGAGATCGATAAAGCACGTAAGTTTGCGTTGAACAAGTTTGCAGAAGAGCTGCTTCCTGTTATTGATAACCTAGAGCGTGCAATTCAAGCGGCAGATACAGAGAATGAAACTGTGAAGCCGTTCCTAGAAGGCGTTGAACTAACACATAAAACGTTTGTAGACGTTGTCGCGAAATTTGGCTTGAAAGCAATCAACCCTGAAGGTGAAGCATTCAATCCAGAGTTCCATCAAGCGATGTCGATTCAGGAGAGCCCTGATCATGAATCAAACACTGTTATGTTTGTTATGCAAAAAGGTTACGAACTAAACGGTCGTGTGATTCGTCCGGCAATGGTAATGGTTGCTAAGTAACTTTAACTCCCTGTTTTTTTAAATATAAAAGCGCCCATCATTTTTGATGGGCGCTTTTTTGTTTTAAACATAAATGACTGCATCGAACTTCGTTGTATATCGATAAATGAAAATTTGATTCCCTTCATATTTTTTCCTATTGGTTAATTATTTTCCTATAGGAGATTTTCTCTCATCTCGCTGCGTGTTTATTAACGGAAAGGACTATAAGTGATTGTAATCATTCGCTGTGTGAATGTTTATTCTGCATAGGAATGTAAATATAGTCATTTTTTCTAAAATAATTTCGTTAACAAAAATGTAAATTATCACTTTATTTTGTAACTTCGGTGTGTATGATTTGCGACTAATGCTTTAAAAGCAAGCATATATAACTACAAAAATGTAAATAGTAAACACAACATATCGGAGATTTATAATGGATAAATCGCTTTCTAGTAAGATTTTTATAGGCTTGTTTGCCGGCCTTGTGTTGGGGACAGCAATTCAGTACTTATTTAGCGGTATTGCGATTTTTGATACATACCTACTTGGAGCAGCAGAAGGTGTTGGCGGCATGTTCGTCTCACTGATCAAATTGCTTGTTGTTCCTTTAGTTTACGTTTCAATCGTATGCGGCATTGTTGACTTGAAAGACATCAGTGCATTTGGTCGTCTTGGTGGAAAAACTTTTACCCTTTACATTCTTAACACCATCATTGCGATTACGGCGGCTTTGACTGTCGGCTTGATCTTCCAGCCAGGAGTGGGCGCTAATCTAGCAGGAACGGTATCTGAGGCTGTACAGCTGACAACGACAGAGACGCCGGACATTTTCTCTTTAGTTGTTAACATTGTTCCTAGCAATCCTGTACAAGCGTTTGCTAGCGGCGACATGCTGCAAATCATCTTTATGGCAATTTTGACGGGGCTTGCAATTCAAGCTTTGGATTCTCGTGGTGGCCCAGCTATTCGCACATTCAAAATGGCAAATGAAATCATGATGAAATTGGTTGGATTAGTGATGAGTCTTGCACCATATGGTGTGTTCGCACTAATGATTCAACTAGGTGCAACGCTAAACGCCAATACATTAATGTCCGTTGCCGGTTACGTGGCTTTGGTGGTTGCGATGTTGGTGTTCTGGATCTTCTTCTTCTACCCAATGGCAGTGAGTATTGCGACAGGAACTTCTCCAAAGACTTTCCTACGTGCAACTCGTGAGCAGATTCTTTTCTCTCTATCTACCGCGAGCTCAAACGCGACTATCCCGGTAACGATGCGCACACTGACAGAAAAGCTTCAGGTCTCTAAATCGGTTGCTGGCTTCGGTGTACCACTGGGCGCAACGATGAATATGTCTGGTGTTTCTATCTATATTGCTCTAGCAACGATGTTTGTTGCGAACGCTTTTGGCCAGCCAATTAACACCGCAGACATCTTCACACTTGGCTTAACTATTCTTCTGTTATCTATTGGTGCTGGCGGTGTTCCTGGGGGCGGCGTGGTAATGGTAGGCGTTTTGCTTCACCAACTAGGTTTACCACCTGAAGGTTTAGCAATCATTGCAGCGGTCGACCGTATTAATGATATGTTCTGTACATCATCTAACGTTGTCGGCGACACGGCAGTGAACACCATTGTTGCAAAAACAGAAGGTGAGATCGGTAAAGAAGAAGGTGTTGATGCTGAGCCTGCTCAAGCGAACGCCTAATACCTTGAATAATTTATTTTAACCCTAATATTGAAGCGAGCTCTTATGAGCTCGTTTTTTATTTAGGAAGAGTCGGACATAAATAAATTTATCTGGGAAATGACGTTTTGTTGCGCTACAGCAGTGTGACGAGTTCCCAACTAATCAGAAAGAAACACATAAATTTCGAAAAAAGACGCTTTTTTTTAATTCTGCCCTTGAAAAGCATTTTGCCGCCCTTATCTATGTGGCATAGAGAAGCAAACATTGATTATTTTTGTTTGTGAGCAAGGGTTGAAACCCGATTCTCCTCCCCCCACATTGGGGTTATAACCAAACGAAAATAGAATTTATTCGGAGATAGCCAGATGGGTAAAATCATTGGTATTGACTTAGGTACTACTAACTCATGTGTTGCTGTATTAGACGGCGACAAACCACGTGTAATTGAAAACGCAGAGGGCGAACGTACTACTGCATCGGTTATTGCTTACACTGACGGTGAGACGCTAGTAGGTCAACCAGCGAAACGTCAAGCAGTAACTAACCCAGAAAACACGCTATTTGCAATTAAGCGTCTAATCGGTCGTCGTTTTGAAGACGAAGAAGTTCAGCGTGACATCGAAATCATGCCTTACAAAATCGTTAAGGCTGACAACGGTGATGCTTGGGTAGAAGCGAAAGGCCAAAAAATGGCAGCTCCTCAGGTTTCTGCTGAAGTTCTTAAGAAAATGAAGAAAACTGCTGAAGACTTCCTTGGTGAGGAAGTAACTGGCGCAGTTATCACAGTACCTGCTTACTTTAACGATGCTCAGCGTCAAGCGACAAAAGATGCTGGCCGTATCGCAGGTCTAGAAGTTAAACGTATCATCAACGAACCAACAGCAGCTGCGCTAGCTTACGGTCTTGATAAGAAAGGCGGCGATCGCACTATCGCGGTATACGACCTTGGTGGTGGTACATTCGATATTTCAATCATCGAAATCGATGAAGTTGAAGGCGAGAAAACATTCGAAGTTCTAGCAACTAACGGTGATACTCACCTAGGTGGTGAAGACTTTGATAACCGTCTAATCAACTACTTGGTTGATGAGTTCAACAAAGAGCAAGGCATCAACCTTAAAAACGACCCACTAGCAATGCAGCGTGTTAAAGAAGCAGCAGAGAAAGCGAAAATCGAGCTTTCTTCTACTTCTCAAACAGACGTAAACCTACCTTACGTTACTGCAGATGCAACTGGTCCTAAGCACATGAACATTAAAGTGACTCGTGCAAAACTAGAATCTCTAGTTGAAGACCTAGTACAACGCTCTCTTGAGCCATTAAAAGTAGCTCTAGCTGACGCTGACCTATCAGTAAACGACATCACTGACGTAATCCTAGTTGGTGGTCAGACTCGTATGCCAATGGTTCAAGCGAAAGTTGCTGAGTTCTTTGGTAAAGAAGCGCGCCGTGACGTAAACCCTGACGAAGCAGTAGCAATGGGTGCTGCAGTTCAAGGTGGTGTACTTGCTGGTGACGTTAAAGACGTACTACTACTAGACGTAACTCCACTGTCTCTAGGTATCGAGACAATGGGTGGCGTGATGACTAAGTTAGTTGAGAAGAACACAACTATCCCAACTAAAGCGAACCAAGTTTTCTCTACAGCGGAAGACAACCAGAGCGCGGTAACTATCCACGTTCTACAAGGTGAGCGTAAGCAAGCGATGTACAACAAGTCTCTAGGCCAATTTAACCTAGAAGGCATCCAGCCTGCACCACGTGGTATGCCACAAATCGAGGTTACTTTTGACCTTGATGCGGATGGTATCCTACACGTGTCTGCGAAAGACAAGCAGACTGGTAAAGAGCAGAAGATCACTATCCAAGCTTCTGGCGGTCTAAGCGATGAAGACATCGAGAAAATGGTTCAAGAAGCAGAAGCTAACAAAGAAGCGGACAAGAAGTTCGAAGAGCTAGCGACTGCACGTAACCAAGCTGACCAAATGATTCACGGTACTCGTAAGCAAGTAGAAGAAGCTGGTGAAGCGCTACCTGCAGAAGAGAAAGAGAAGATTGAAGCAGCAATTTCTGAGCTAGAAACAGCACGTAAAGGCGAAGACAAAGAAGCTATCGATGCTAAAGTTCAAGCACTAATGACTGCTTCTCAAAAGCTGATGGAAATCGCTCAACAACAAGCTCAAGCGCAGCAAGCACAAGGTGCTGACGCAGGTGCACAGTCTAAAGAAGACGACGTTGTAGATGCTGAGTTCGAAGAAGTTAAAGACGACAAGAAATAATATTTCTTAACCAGATGGTTGCATAGCCATCTGGGGTCGATAAGACTTCGTGTGCGGGCGTTTGGGGCAACTCTTACGCCCGTCTGTTTGTAAACGCTGTCTTTCTAGTTAAGTATGTTGCAGACAAGTGCACTTACCTAGAACGATACAAACACCAAGCGGTGAATCGATGCCGTTTGTAGTAATTAACTGGTGACGAAGAACATGTCAAAACGTGATTTTTACGAAGTATTAGGCGTAAGCCGTGATGCCTCAGAGCGCGATATCAAAAAGGCGTATAAGCGTCTAGCGATGAAATTCCACCCAGACCGAAACCAGGGTGATGATTCTGCGGCGGACAAGTTTAAAGAAGTAAAAGAAGCGTACGAAGTTCTGACCGACCCTCAAAAGAAAGCGGCGTACGACCAATACGGTCATGCTGCTTTTGAACAAGGCGGCGGTGGTTTCGGTGGCGGCGGCTTTGGCGGCGGCGGTGCTGATTTCGGCGACATCTTTGGCGATGTATTCGGTGACATCTTTGGTGGTGGTCGTCGTGGCGGTGGTGGCCACCGTGCCCAGCGAGGTGCTGACCTACGTTACAACATGGAATTGACGCTAGAAGAAGCGGTTCGTGGTGTAACGAAAGAGATCGAAGTACCGACACTAGTACACTGTGATACCTGTGATGGTAGTGGCGCGAAGAAAGGTTCATCTGCTGAAACATGTGGTACCTGTCATGGTCATGGTCAAGTACAGATGCGCCAGGGCTTCTTCGCAGTGCAACAAACCTGTCCTACCTGTCACGGCAAAGGTAAAATCATTAAAGACCCTTGTAATGAGTGTCATGGTCAAGGTCGTAAGCAGAAAACAAAAACACTTAACGTTAAGATCCCAGCAGGTGTTGATACTGGCGACCGTATTCGTCTATCTGGCGAAGGTGAAGCGGGAGAAATGGGAGCACCAGCGGGTGACTTGTATGTACAAGTGCACGTGAAAGAGCACCATATCTTCGAGCGTGATGGCAACAACCTATACTGTGAAGTGCCAGTAAGCTTTGCGATGGCAGCTCTAGGTGGTGAAGTTGAAGTACCAACCCTAGATGGTCGCGTAAGCCTAAAAGTGCCTTCAGAAACGCAAACAGGTCGTATGTTCCGTATGCGTGGTAAAGGTGTGAAAGGCGTTCGCGGTGGCGGTGTTGGTGATCTTATTGTTAAGTTGGTTGTTGAAACACCAGTAAACCTAAGCTCACGCCAAAAAGAACTGCTCAAAGAGTTTGAAGAGTCTTGTGGTGGTGAAGCGGCGACAAAGCACAAGCCTAAATCAGAAGGCTTTTTCAACGGTGTGAAAAAGTTCTTTGATGATTTAACCAGCTAAGACGTTAGTGAAAAGCACAAATACAAAGGCCTGCTAAAATGCAGGCCTTTTTGCATCTCGGTGTTCTTCCTAATTCCAGCAATCACTTGGTTCTTCGACATTTGTTGACGTTAAAGTAATCGTTTTAGAACCAGTCAAGCACTCGTCGTCGTCTTGTCCCAGAGACGATTTTGCTGTTGCTGTAATGGTATAGGCCGTACTTGCAGAGCTCGCAATATCGAAAGAAAATCTATTTGTGTCTGAGTCACATAGAGTGCATGTGCCTCCAGAGAGAATATGACTCCAGTCGTACCCACCATCATAAGATGTCTCTAGCTCTAGCTGAATTCGACTAAGATCGCTCAAGGCAACCGTCCTATGAGACTTGATTACATGATTAGTGTAAGAAGGGTAGGCGATCGCAGCAATGATCCCGACAATCACTACAGCTACCAGTAATTCGATCAATGTCATCCCTCTCAATCCTTTTTTGTAGCCGTTACAACGAGAAATTCGAATCATCACGAGTAGTTTCCTTTTCACTTTTCCGCCTATTTTTGGCAGGTGATAGCATCTGTGCAAGATGAATTACGGCCCTTTTGCCGTTTACATAGGAATTTGGGAAATGCCTCGCGGGTTTACGTTGTTGGAGCTTCTTATTACTGTTGCTGTACTGAGTATTATATTGGCGTTTGCAGCTCCAAGCTTTAGCCGTGTTTCACAAACTGTGCAAATGCAGCGATTAGCAACTGAATTAGCTGGCTTTCTAAGCCAAAGTAAGTCCGAGGCGGTAATGAGAAATCAAAAGTTATATATACATTTCTCTATGGCTAAAAACGTCGTTGTCAGTCAAGGTGCATGGTCTCTACAGTTAACTAACTCGTCTAGCGGCTCTGGGGGCGTAATTTTAAGCCTTTCCGGCTCCGCCTACTCTGAATTATCTTTGAAGCACAGCTACGATAATCAAAAAATAAGCTTCGACGAGGTCCGTGGACGACCCCAAGGAGGAAATATAGAGTTTTTCCCAACCAATGCTCAAAACATAAAACTACAAGCAAAGCTCTCCAACCCTCCCGGAAGGATTAAAATTTGTAGTAACTCTGGAGCTAAGTTATATGATTACCGTCAGTGCTAACAAACGTTATCAAATAGGTAGCTCTTTAATCGAATTGATGATTAGTTCTTTAATTGGATTAATTGTCCTTAGTGTAGTGGGCTCTATATTCTTGAGTTTACAAAAAACAGCAAAGGAAAAAAGCTTAGAGCTAAATTTATTGCAAGGTCTGAATATCACTTTATCTGTTATGAAAGAAGATATTCAAAGGGCAGGTTATGATGGTGGGAACGGTAGTTCACTCAAATTATCCGGAGCTACAGGAACCATAATGCTGAGCGGCGCCTCTTCTGTAGGGGTTGTGTATTTTAAAGAGGACTCAGCTGCCAATGAAGACTATCGAAATATTAAGTATGAGAAGAGAGATACTCGGTTTTTTATATGTGAAAAAGGCGTTGTGTCTCAAACACAAATATTATCTTTTGATGGTATAGATTTTTGTCGTTCTCTATTTGATGATGATATTTTCCAAGTTACCCAATTCACCGTTAGTTCAGAAACAGTGACTAATGGAGGAAATGTAAGTTCGGTCACGAGCGTTAAGTTAGGTTTGAAAACGATTGATGGAGTCTTTAGTGAAGTTGCGGAGTTTTCTATCAAACAAAGGAATTGGCAATGACATCTAAATATGGCTATTCCGGTTATACCACTTTGCTTGTGACTTCTATACTTTTATTACTTGCTTTAATTGCATCATTAGCATCATCCAAAGGTGTATTTTTTCAAATAAAAGTTGCGCAAAACGAAATAAAATCTCGACAAGCACATTGGTTAGCGGAAGGAGGTGTTGAATGTGCATGGGCGCAATTTAGAGTTAATAATATTGTACCTGCCGTAATAACAGATTGTGGCTCAGGGCTTTGGACGATTCCGAATTTTACGAGTACTTCCAATGGGTATTTGGTTACTTCTAATGTTGGATTTACAAGCATTAGTAAGGAGATTATTTTGGGAGGTAACTTGAGTTATGGTGCAATGCAGTCTAGTGCCGACATTTATTTTCATTCTAGTGCAACGTTCTCTACTCCAGACCCAGGGGAATTGAGCAGCGATGGGTGGGAGTGTATTGCGTTAAGGTATAAAAAGCGCTTTTACTCCTCTTCAGTTGATAATAAAGGCGTAATTCATGGAGAGTCTCCCTATGCCGATTTTAACAACCCTACAAATAAAGATTGTGCAAACACGACGGCAAACCGTCATCTCTCATCTAGTGTTGGCGGGGTTGGTGCTGGTGATGATTTTACTCAAGATACAGATTTAAAGCCATTTGAATCCTTCTTTGGAGTAAAGGCAGAAGAGCATAACGATGTCCGAGATAATGGTGTATTTCATGTTATGACGGGCTCAGTGGCTGATGGTATACCTAATTGTGGTGCTGCTTTAACAGCAGAAATTCAGTCAGGGAAGCATCATTTATGGGTGGAAGGGAGCTGTGAAATCAAGCAATCGGAATACAATGATTTAGTGAATGCTACATCATCGACCAATGGCGTAACAGTGCTCATTCATGATGGTCTTTTCTCCGTGATGGGACCACCGAGCTCCGGCGCTACATCAAATAAGTTTAAAGGGGTCTTGTTTCATTTCAATCATGATTATACCCCGACAACAGCGGATTGGGTTGGGTTCGAAGCCAATGCTCACCTAAATCATGTGCCAAGTGTTGTAGAAGACTCATACAGGACAATAGCTTCTTATTATCAGCATGGTTCTTTTACGGTATCTGGTGGTCAATATTTTGATAGTGAAGATCAGGCAGCGGTTTTCTTCGATTCTTTGGACTTTAGATACAATAAAGATGTGATAGACAATTCAAGGAATGCGCATGCAATTCCTAGATGGAAAAAAGGCTCCTGGAATGATCTCTAAACAAAAAGGTTTTAACCTTCTTGAAGTTCTAATTTCTTTTCTACTTATCGGTGTTGGGGCTCTAGGTTTAACGAAGCTAAACGTATATCTAGAACGCGAATCCGAATATGCCATAAAAAGTATTGAAGCACTTCGTCTAGCAGAAAACCAGCTTGAATGGTTCCGAACGCGTGGTGCTTCGGATGCGCTTTCTACGATTTCTACTGCCAGTTTTGCCTCTATCGTGACAGGATCTTCCGCCACTGGAGCGTACACGGTGGAGTGGGATGTGCCACCTGCTACTGTATCAGGTTCACTAAAGACGATCATCATCACAACAAGTTGGGAAGATAGAATGGGGCAGACGCAATCCGTTCAGCTGAAAACTATGATTTCACAGTACAGTGAATTCGAAAACTAAGTTCAATTGCATACATGGGCTGAGACAAATGCGGGTGTAATTCCTGTTTGATACCGGATTTGTCACGGTTAATAAATGGTTTTTGAACTGTTAATCGAGTTGATGTGCTACTGTTTTTATTATGTTTAATTGAAGTGGTGTTTTTGCAAAATATGTCTCCAATTATGAAAAAAAATCTAGAACCTTGTGCTTTCTCCATTAGTGTTTACTAGAATACTCGTTGGATAGTAGGTCGTTATAATTATTCAAATAGGCCTTGGCACCAACATCATTCACTATGGAGTTACCATGAGTAACCAAGCTGTAAATAAGGCACCATCATCGAAGCCGAGCGGGATGGAGCGCTTTTTAAACTTTATCGAGAGGACAGGTAACAAAATTCCTGATCCTGCGATTTTGTTCTTCTGGGCATTGATCATTACTTGGGCGGCGTCAGCACTTTTGTCGAATGTATCATTCGATCTTCCAAACCCTCGAACGGGCGAAGCTCTTACTATCACCAACTTACTTACGGGCGAAGCGCTAGCAAGTTTCCTTGCTAACATGGTGACGACGTTTACTGGCTTTGCGCCACTGGGTATCGTACTTGTCGCAATGCTAGGTGTGGGTGTTGCAGATTCTTCGGGCTTTATTACGACGGGTCTTAAGAAGATGCTGAACTTCACGCCAGCTAAGCTTCTTACTCCAATGCTTATTTTGGTTGCCATTGTATCGCATACTGCGGCAGATGCAGGCTATGTTCTGGTTATTCCTCTTGGCGGTATTATCTTCCATGCGGCAGGTCGTCACCCTTTAGCAGGTATTGCGGCAGCATTTGCAGGTGTATCTGGTGGCTTCTCTGCAAACTTTATCCCTTCAGGTATCGATCCGCTATTGGCTGGCTTTACGCAAACTGCGGCGCAGGTTCTTGATCCTGAATATGTGGTTAACCCATTAGCGAACATCTTCTTCACTGGCCTATCCTCTATCATTATTGTGGGGATTGGTTGGTACGTGACAGAGAAAATCATCGAGCCTCGTTTATCAAAAATGCCAATTGATGATGATGCGGAAACCGCGCCAAACCTAGGTTCATTTACTGAACTGGAATCAAAAGCATTCCGTTATGCAGGTTGGGCAATGATGGCGGGTATTGCTTTACTTGTTGCAGCGTTAATTCCAGAAACATCAGCACTTCGCTCGCCTGAAGGTGAAATTACAGCCTTCTCAGCACCGATAATGAAGTCTATCGTGCCGTTGATCTTTATTCTGTTTATCATTCCTGGTTACGTTTACGGTAAAGTGTCTGGAACGTTCAAGACCAGCAACGACATTATCAAAGCGATGGCTGATACTATGTCAACCATGGGCGCATACATTGTTATGTCGTTCTTCTGTGCTCAGTTCCTATCTGCATTTGCTCAGTCAAACATCGGTACGATGCTAGCGTTGTATGGCGCAGAAGGCTTAAAAGCGATGAACCTACCAGGTGAAGTGACCATCATCGGTATGATCCTTCTAACCGCGTCTGTAAACCTACTTATTGGTTCGGCATCGGCAAAATGGGCTTTAATTGGTCCAATCCTAGTGCCAATGCTAATGGCGGTTGGTATCTCGCCTGAGCTGTCTCAGGCGGCTTACCGTGTGGGTGACTCTGTATCGAACATCATTTCGCCTCTAATGGTATTTTTCCCTCTTGTTGTGGTTTACTGTCAGCGTTATGTGAAGTCGGCTGGTATCGGTACGCTTGCGTCACTAATGATGCCATTCTCGATCGCAATGCTGATCGGTTGGTCTATCTTCCTAGTTGCTTATTGGATGGTAGGTATCCCGCTAGGCATTCAAGCTCCTTACACTTACACAATGTAAAAACGTGTAGGGTGTGAAAGCCGCTAATTGGCAGCCAAAAAGCGCAGGTCTTCGATCTGCGTTTTTTTGTTCTCGTAAAACGAACATCGATAGGTCTTGTAACTAGTTTTTTGGAGTTGCAGACTTTGTCCCGTGATGTGTTGCTGTAGTGAAACCGAAGTTGGTGATAAAATTCCTGACTTCAATCGTTTTTTGTTTCTTTGGAGCCTCCTTTGTCTAACCATCCGTTTTCCCCTCAAGATGAATTGTTTATGCGCAGAGCGATGGAGCTTGCTGAGCAAGCAGAAGCTGAGGGGGAAGTACCTGTTGGCGCAGTGCTTGTCAAAGATGGTGAAATTATCGCTGAGGGGTGGAATCGCTGTATTGGTACTAATGACGCTACCGCACATGCTGAGATCCAAACGCTGCGTAAAGCAGGCCAAAAGCTAGAAAATTACCGCCTTCTGGATACGACGTTATATGTAACACTTGAGCCATGCCCAATGTGTGCCGGAGCCTTATTGCATAGCCGCGTTAAGCGGGTTGTTTTTGGAGCGCCAGATTTAAAAGCTGGAGCAGCAGGAACAGTGCTTAATTTGTTTGAAAGTCAAGCCGCTTACCATTACGCCTTAATTGAAAAGGGGCTGCTAGAAGATGAGTGCCGTACTCAGCTACAAGCGTTTTTTAAGCGCCGCCGAAAGGAAATTAAAGCGAAGAAGCAAGCACAAAAAGCATTAGAAAATGGAGAGAGCGAACAAGGTAGTAGGAGTAGTGAGGGCTAGCAAACACCTACAACGTGGTAGATGTTTGCTTGGACGCACTAGTGATTGACTAGATGTACAAAAACACGATTACGTGAACTTACTTTCTTTTTCATACATGTCAGTTTACGTTTACGTCGGATAGCAGCTACTGTGTTATTTAAACGCTTTGACTGCACTCTACGTCTTCTCATATTCAAAACCTCCTGCAGACAAGACTTATACCAGTAAAGTGCGGCTCATCGATGCTTGGCAATAGGCTCGATAATCGCACTAAACATTGTATGGTTTAAACGTTCTTCATTTGACTTCTGCATTGCACAGAGCCAGCAAACAATTGCAATACGATGCTTAATAATAGGAGTGACGTTATTTCGGCAGAGTGTAGCCGAAAGCGCCGCTTCATCAAGTGAGCTAAACCATGTGGTTGTAAAGTAATCTGTTACAAAGCAATCAGTTTTACTAACGATGAAGAAAAGGCGACCAACCAAAGGAATGGTTGAGTGTGGTTGGTGTCACTCAGAATATTGGAGTCTAGATAAGTTTTCGTTAGGACTCAACAAAAATGACGAGCTTCATAGGCTCGTCATTTTTTAGTTTACCGCGGGTTTATTCTTCAATGCTTTCTTGTTCGGTGTCTTCTTCAACCGTGACGTCAGAAGCGCCAGAGACTTGTTCTACGACGGTCTCTACTGCGCCCGATATCAAAATGTCGGGGTTGAGCGGCGGAATCACTTGCAAGTCATCGCTATTCTCATCAATCGCTGGCTGTTGGCTGACATGACCAATGATGGATTGGTAGTAACGTCGAATATTTTCTACGTAATTACGCGCTTCATCGCCTCTGGCGTACCCATAGCGAGTTTGGCTGTAATAGCGCTTCTGACGCAGTAAAGGCAGCCTATCTTTTACATCGGCCCAAGCGTTCGGATCGCCACCTTGTGCTTTGGTGAGTCGTCGTGCGTCCATCATGTGGCCGTAACCAATATTGTATGAAGCTAACGCAAACCATATTTTTTCATGCTCGTTGATGCTATCAGGCACGCGACCTACAATGCGACGTAAGTACTCGACACCACCACGAACAGATTGCTCAGGGTCTAAACGGTTTGTTACCCCGACGCTTTTCGCTGTTGGCAGAGTAAGCATCATCATCCCCCTAACACCCGTTGGCGATTTTGCTGTTGGTTTCCAATGTGACTCTTGATAAGCCAATGCTGCAATTAAGCGCCAGTCGAACTCTTCGCTGTATTTTTGGAATAAAGGTGCCCATTTAGGCAATTTGTCATCCAGAGCTCGAATGAATGCGCGAGTATCAACGTAGTCAAATGCTTCAATATGACCAATGTACTTTTCTTCGAGGGTGGACAGTTCTCCTGATTGTTTGATGTTACCGAAAAACTCTATCAGCATCGCATACAAACTTTCGTCTTCAGAGCGTCGAGTAAACCAAGATACTGGTTGATCTTCTGTAAGTTCAAACGCGAGCGCAAGATCGGGGTAAAGGCGTTGAGCAAGGGAAAGTTCCACCGAATCAGTCACAGTAAAACGTAACTCACCCGTCGATACGTATTTGAGTAAGTCTCTCGTGTCAGCATCACCAACAATTTCAAACTGAAGTTCTGGATACTGCTTCTTTAACGCTGTTAGGGTCGGAACATATTGCGATTGTTCAACGATCTTTAATGTTTGAGCGCCTGCATTTGTATCTTCGTCGGACTCGTCGTCTTTCGAGGCTTGGTATTCAATGAGTTGTTCGATATCACGTGGTCGAAGTTGCCCTTTTTTATATACCACTTGTTGGCTTACATAATAATAGGCAGGGCCTGGTCTAAATCGTTTGACTGCTTGTGACGTTTGATTTAAACCCGTAGCGATGATATCGATATCTCCTTTCTTAAGAGCAGGAAAAAGCTCAGCCTGGCGAAAGGCTGGTTTAATCTCGAGTTTGACGCCGAGCTGCTCCGCAAACTGACGCGCCAATTCGTAATCCAACCCTGCGGGACCATCGGGACCTATGTAGTAGGAAAGCTGATTGTTTAGCGTGCCAACACGAAGCACACCACGTTCTTGAATTTTTTCAAATTCACTTTTGGGCTCCGACTCAATCTGGCAAGCAGAGAGTAAAAGAACAGAAACTAAAATTAGAGCACTGCGCTTGAGCCGGTTGAAGTGACTTATTTGCATTAATAGGTACATCTTGGAAAATTTCTATTTGCCTTTATATCAAAGCGAGCTCATGGGGCAAAGTGAATCACACACTTATAACGTGACATTGTGTGTTTTATCGACATTTTAGTTGTAATTCAAATTTGACAAAAAAAATGACGCAAACGGTTGCTTTTGGTGTTACATCACAAAAACAATTACTATATAATGCGCTCGCAATGACGAGGTGGAATCGGCATAGGTTCGACAGGGCTTATTTTAAGTGTCTGAATTTATTCCAATATCACCTTAATCAATTGCATAAGAGACCTAAGCACATGAGAATTTTGCGTGGCTCCCCAGCTCTTTCTGAGTTTCGTGTTAATAAACTACTGGAACTTTGTCGTGAACAAGATCTGCCTGTAACTGGCATTTATGCCGAGTTTATGCACTTTGCCGATCTAAAGTCAGACCTTGATGACCAAGAGTTAGAAAAACTTGAAAAGTTACTAACTTACGGCCCAACCATCGAAGAGCATGAGCCTGAAGGTCTTCTACTTCTTGTCACGCCTCGTCCTGGCACTATCTCGCCTTGGTCTTCTAAATCTACCGATATCGCTGTTAACTGTGGTCTGGATAAAGTGAAACGTCTAGAGCGTGGTACGGCTTATTATGTCGAATCTTCAGTTGTTCTATCAGAAGCTCAAGCTGACGCTGTTAAAGCGTTAATTCACGACCGTATGATGGAAACAGTATTCACAGAATTTGAAGCCGCATCAGCATTATTTACTGTTGCAGAGCCTAAGCCTGTCGCACATGCTGATATCTTAGCTGGCGGTCGTCTTGCGCTTGAAGAGGCAAACGTTTCCCTTGGCTTGGCACTCGCAGAAGATGAAATTGATTACTTGGTAGAGAACTTTACTAAGCTTGGGCGTAACCCAAACGACATTGAATTGATGATGTTTGCTCAGGCGAACTCAGAGCATTGTCGCCACAAAATTTTTAACGCAGATTGGACTATCGACGGGGTAGATCAACCTAAGTCTTTGTTCAAAATGATCAAAAACACTTTTGAAACGACACCTGACTATGTGCTGTCTGCATACAAAGACAACGCAGCCGTTATGACAGGTTCTAAAGCGGGGCGTTTTTTCCCTGACCCTAAATCTCGTCAATACACGTACCACCATGAAGATACGCACATCTTGATGAAGGTAGAAACGCACAACCACCCAACGGCAATCTCTCCTTGGCCGGGCGCATCGACTGGCTCAGGCGGTGAAATTCGTGACGAAGGCGCGACGGGTATCGGCGGTAAGCCAAAAGCGGGTCTGGTTGGTTTTACAACCTCTAACTTACGTATTCCTGGTTTTGAACAGCCATGGGAAACCGACTTCGGCAAGCCGGGTCGTATTGTGAATGCGTTAGACATCATGCTTGAAGGTCCTCTTGGCGGCGCGGCATTCAACAACGAATTTGGTCGTCCAAATCTATTGGGTTACTTCCGTACTTACGAAGAAAAAGTCACTTCTCATGCGGGTGAAGAAATTCGTGGTTACCACAAACCAATCATGATTGCTGGTGGTATGGGTAACATCCGCGATGAACACGTACAGAAGAAAGAGATCCCTGTAGGTGCGAGCCTAATCGTACTTGGTGGTCCGGCAATGAACATCGGTCTTGGTGGTGGTGCGGCATCTTCCATGGCATCTGGTCAGTCAGCAGAAGATCTGGACTTCGCTTCGGTACAGCGTGAAAACCCAGAGATGGAACGTCGCTGTCAGGAAGTGATCGACCGTTGTTGGCAGTTAGGCGACGATAACCCAATCGCATTTATCCACGATGTGGGTGCAGGCGGTATCTCTAACGCATTGCCTGAACTTGTCGACGACGGTGAGCGTGGCGGTAAGTTCCAATTACGCGATGTACCAAACGATGAGCCGGGCATGAGCCCACTGGAAATCTGGTGTAACGAATCACAGGAACGTTACGTTCTAGCGGTAGCGCCAGAAAACATGGAAGCATTCGACGCCATCTGTAAGCGTGAACGCGCACCGTATGCAGTGGTGGGTGTGGCGACAGAAGAGCGTCATCTAACGCTAGAAGATTCTCACTTCGACAATACGCCAATCGATATGCCAATGGATATCCTGCTTGGTAAGCCACCGAAGATGCACCGTGACGCAACCACACTAAAAGTGGAAAGCCCTGCCATTGTTCGTGATGGTATTGAGCTTAATGAAGCGGTGGATCGCGTACTTCGTCTTCCTGCTGTTGCAGAAAAAACATTCCTAATTACTATCGGTGACCGAACAGTAACGGGTCTGGTTGCTCGTGATCAAATGGTTGGTCCTTGGCAGGTACCAGTAGCAAACTGCGCAGTAACAGCGGCAAGCTACGACACTTACCATGGCGAAGCAATGTCGATGGGTGAGCGCACGCCAGTGGCATTACTAGACTTTGGAGCATCGGCTCGCCTAGCCGTTGGTGAGTCACTAACGAACATTGCGGCAACAGACATCGGTGATATTAAACACATTAAACTGTCTGCGAACTGGATGTCTCCAGCGGGTCACCCAGGTGAAGATGCGGGTCTTTACGAAGCAGTGAAAGCGGTTGGTGAAGAATTGTGTCCTGCGTTAGGTTTGACTATCCCAGTAGGTAAAGACTCCATGTCGATGAAAACCAAGTGGGAAGAAAACGGCGAGAGCAAAGAAGTCACTTCTCCACTGTCGTTAGTTATCACGGCATTTGGTCGTGTGGAAGACGTACGTAAGACCGTGACTCCACAACTACGCACTGACAACGGAAAGACTTCTCTAGTTCTTGTTGACTTGGGTAACGGCAAAAACCGCTTAGGTGCGACAGCATTGGCACAAGTATACAAACAGCTGGGTGACAAACCTGCTGACGTAGATAATGCAGAGCAGCTAAAAGGCTTCTTTGATGCAATGCAAGCGTTAGTACGTGATGACAAGCTAGTGGCTTACCACGATAAAGGCGACGGCGGTCTTTTTGTTACACTGGCTGAGATGGCATTCGCGGGCCACTGTGGCGTAAAAGCGAACATCGCAGAGCTGGGTGATGATGCGCTAGCCGTTCTATTTAACGAAGAGCTAGGTGCGGTTGTTCAAGTTAAGAATGATGATCTAGATTCAGTTCTATCTACTCTGGCGGCAAACGGCTTAGAGGCATGCTCACATGTGATTGGTTCTGTTGAAGCTTCAGACGACTTTGTTATCACTTCTGGTGATGCAGTTGTGCTTGAACGTTCACGTACCGAACTACGCGTTATCTGGGCTGAAACAACGCATAAGATGCAAAGCCTACGTGATAACCCAGCGTGTGCAGACCAAGAGCACGAAGCTAAGAAAGACAACTCTGACCCGGGTCTAAACGTTAAGCTCAGCTTCGACGTAAATGAAGACGTTGCAGCACCGTACATTGCGAAAGGTGCTAAACCTAAGATGGCAATTCTACGTGAGCAGGGCGTTAACTCCCACGTCGAAATGGCAGCAGCGTTTGACAGAGCAGGCTTTGAAGCAACCGACATCCATATGAGCGATATCCTAACAGGCCAAGCGGTACTGGATGAATACCATGGCCTAGTAGCTTGTGGTGGCTTCTCTTACGGCGACGTACTAGGTGCGGGTGAAGGTTGGGCTAAGTCTATCCTGTTTAACGCACAAGCTCGTGAACAGTTCCAAGCCTTCTTCAACCGTGAAGAGACGTTCTCTTTAGGTGTATGTAACGGTTGTCAGATGCTATCAAACCTGAAAGAGCTGATCCCAGGTGCAGACTTGTGGCCACGTTTTGTGCGCAACGAATCTGAGCGTTTTGAAGCGCGCTTTAGTCTAGTTGAAGTTCAGAAATCTGATTCTGTATTCTTCGACGGCATGGCTGGTTCGCGTATGCCAATCGCGGTTTCCCACGGAGAAGGACGTGTAGAAGTACGTGATGCAGAGCACCTAGCAGCGATTGAAGCATCAGGTACGGTTGCGGTTCGTTACGTGGATAACCTCGGTAACCCAACACAACAATACCCGAACAACCCGAATGGTTCGCCAAACGCGATTACCGGTTTAACAACAGCAGACGGTCGCGTAACTATCATGATGCCTCACCCAGAGCGCGTATTCCGCACAGTTGCAAATTCTTGGGCTCCGGAAGGTTGGGGTGAAAATGGCGCTTGGATGCGTATGTTCCAAAATGCCCGTAAGAATATCGGTTAATTAACCAAAGGTTAATGTAGCTTAAGTAAAGCGTTGGTTGAGAGACCAGCGCTTTCTTTTTTCTTATCACTCTTTTTTTCTTCGTCGCTCTTTCTAGTGACTTGGCGAAACGTTGCTTTGTTCTGCCTCTTCTTTGTCATCTATTATCTAGCGTAAAAAACTTGCAGCGTTTAGATTACTTTTATGCTCTAATACCGCGCTTACCAAGGGATGGTGTTAAACAGCTCAGCTTAGATGGAGTTATCAAGTTGACCGAATCCCTGATTGATCCCTAAATCCCTTAGGAAATGAAAGAAATGTCTAAGAATCCAAAATTTGCTATCCGCGTCACTGAAAAACGTAACGGCTGGAGCGCAGAAATCACTCGCCAAGTGACATCTCGTAAGACTGTAGTATCAAAGCGTGAAACAGGCTTTGACAGCGAAGAGAAAGCACAAGCTTGGGCTGAACAAGAACTGGCTGGATTTATCCAAAACCAAGTGGTTCGTAACGAGCGTAAAGCAGCGCAACGTCAAGAGCGTGAAGCAGAACAACTAGCGGCAAAAGTTCGTAAAGAAGAAGCCCGCAAAGCACGTGAAACCGAAGTAGACACTGACGAAGAATAAGTTTAAATCGGTGAGATGGTGACGTTACCCATCAAACAAATAGTGAAAATGCCCTGAGTTTTGTCTCAGGGCATTTTTTATTTATATCGGCTAAAAACAATCCGATGATACGGACAGGCTAAACGTGCCGTCTTCAGGGGCTGCAAATTGTTTATTGCCAGGAAGAAGGTGAGGGTTATTAGCATAAGTGCGATGTGTCGATTTGACCTTTGCAGAATGTCTTTCCGGTAAATCAAAGTGTTGTAAGCCGTCAGATAGATCGTTTGCTTCACCGTAGTCGAAATGTGTTGCGACGTCTTTGGGCTGCTTGGCGTTACGACAGTGATCCGGCTTACCATCTTCGTGCCAAGTTAAAGAGTTAGTTTTTGCATCTAGATTCAGGTTATTTGCTGTTGGCTGTGCGTAAAAATCTTCTGAAACTTGGTGCTTGCTTTGTTCTTGTAAGTAGTCTGCAATGTTCTCAGAAGCTTGCGCTAGGCTACCTACAGGGAAGAAGCAAATCAGAAGAAGCCGTGTTTTTAGATTGTTCATAATGTGTATGCAAGCAAAAGGAAATGATAATACTGATAAATAAAACGGCGTGCAATTATGGCCATTGGATACGATATAACAGGGCAGTTAATGTCTGCCCTGCATCTTTTAGGTATGGTTAGTATTGATAAGTGAGGTGCAGTTTGACTTCGCGACCAGGCGAAGGCACGCCATTAGATAGGTATGCTTCGTAGTAACGATCGGTTAAGTTTTTCACAACCGCGCCAACGCTCAAGCCTTCGACTTGTTGTATTTCCCAAACCACGTAAGCGTTTTGTAGCGTGTATTGCTCACTTGGCGATTTCACTTTTAAATTATTACCGCTTGCCTTGGTTTTGGTTTGCGCATCATACCAACGGACTTCCCAGCCCGTACGTAAACCAGGAATCCATTCGTAACCTAAACCCAGATTAATGTTTAATGGCGGTACATCAGGATGATCATCATCTGAACCTGTAGAGTCAGATAGGCTACCTTTGTTTTTGCCGCGAATGTAACTTGCTGAGAAATTACTGTAGAAATCTTCAATCCGGTATTGTGAAATTAGCTCAAAGCCATAGTTTTTAAAGCCATCTAGGTTTGTATTCCAGCTTTGTAACTCAGTAGTATTTTTGTCGAGGTTTTCGCCCGTTCGTATATCAACTGTGTCGCTAACATCGTTATAGAACATAGTTAACTCTGTTGCGAGGTTATCGCGAGAGTTCACCAGCCCTTCCGTTAAGTTGATAACGCTTGCTTGATAAGCATGGATACGAGACACGTCCAGATTCAAAGCAGTAGCCGTAGCGGTAGCTCGCGCATATTGCACTGAGTAGATGTTATCAACGGTTGGTGCTTTTAAAGCGTAGGCGTAGGAGGCGTTTAAACGCGTATTATTGCTCGCATCAAAGTCGATATCCAAACGTGGGCTAAAGCCTTTATGCGTCGTTTCAGTGTAGTTATGTCCGGCAGCTGGATCATTATAATCCGGCGCTGCGTTCCCTTTTCCTTCACTCTTGATGTATTCGTAACGCAGAGAAGGTGTGATTGTTAGGCGCTCTGTTGCTTGATAGTGATCAGCAATGTAAGCGGCATAAATTGACTGCGTGCCAGATGGTTCGTAGTAAGGGGTGTACCAACCGTAGTTTTTCGCTTCATTACTGTCGTATGATGCGTTGAATACTAACGAGTCTCTATCGGTTTTTTGATATTGAAGCCCAGTGACTAGAGTGTGATCTCCGAATTGCGCTTGGTTAAACACATCAACGTAATCACGCTCGTAACTCAGCCATGACTCATGACCGTAACTGCCAACAGAAACGAACATTTTCTCGAATGCTACGTCAGGGCGAACCCAATGACGATCGTTTTCGGAACGTGCCATTTTGATATTGAAATCAATATACGGGTTAGTCGGCATGTAGTGGTAAGAGATGGTCGTGGTGTTGTCCGTGTATTTGTTATCGACGGTGTAAGCGTATTGGGCTTTTTCTAATGAGCCGTATTTCTTGATATTGTATTCGTTGATGTTAGGCATTTTTCCGCGGCGGTTAGCCCAAGGTTTACGACCTTCATCTTTGTAGCGAGTGTGGCTAATTTCAAACTCGTGATCGTTGTTTTCATAACCGACCTTTACGAGCATGTTTTCTTGCTCATAACCTGAGTAATCCAGCGTTTCACCACCTCCGACTTTAATGTCATCAGAATCTTTTACCGAGCCATTCGCTAGAAAATAAAAACCAGTATCGTTTTTACCATAGAGTGTTAGCGTGTAGGCGTTCTCATCGCCGTTGGTGTTGTATGCACTTGAGATGCGAGCACCAAAGTTTCTTTCGCCGTACAGGAGATCATCGACACTTTTGGTTTTAATGCGAATGGAGCCACCAAACTTCCCGTTGAGTGCTCGATAGTCGTGCGCGCCCTTGATAATTTCTGCTTCGCCAATTAAGAACGGATCAAAAAAGAAGGTACCGTAGCGGTATTGTTGAAAGCCAATTGGAGCGCCATCGACAAACACGGCGATATCGCTTGGATCATCAAAACCACGAATGTTAATACGTTCGCCACCAGAACGACCGCCACCATCTAATGATGCACCGGGAACGGCATCGATCATTGAGGCAAAATTAGAGTACTGTTGCTCTTCAATCTCTGACCAATTAATGGTGGTTTGCGCAGGCTCAGCAATGGTAATAGGTTTGGCATAACGAACGCCTATGACTTCAAGCTCTTCATTTGGCGCTGTCTCGGCATATGAATAAAGAGGGAAGAGCAAAGCCAGTGAAATGAGATTTACTTTGAATGGATGACTTTTTAATCGTTTCATATTGATGATTTATAGTGTTTTTTATGAAGCTGGGATTATAAGAACATTATTACGATTAATAAATGATAATGAGATTAATTATCAAATGTGTTTTTGCGACGGATTGTAAAGTTTTTTATCCATTCTTGGAAACTGCGATAAGTATCGTTAGCGTACGTAAAACAAAAAGCCCAGCATCATGGACGCTGAGCTTATTGGCTTTAAACAAGATAGTGCGAGCACTGTTGCTCCTTTTGAGCTAATCAGGCGCCTACTTGGTAGGAATTACTGAGTTTCTAACGGTATCTGTCCGGTGGTCAGCGGCTCGGCATCGAATTCAGTGAGGCCTTCAATATAGCTTTCGACTGCTTGCTCTAAAGCATTATCACCTTGGTTAAAATAGGCAAGGTGGAAAATTGCATCGCCTTCGTTCACCAATGGTAATGTTTGTTGACCGATAACCAAACCACGCTTCGGGGCTTTTAGTTCTATCTCATCATGACCAAGAGGAGAGCTAATATAAGCGAGCGTTTCCCCCTGTTCTACTTTGTCTCCCAGATTAACGACAGTACGCAAAATGCCGTTACCTGACGCGCGAACCCAGCTGGTGGACTTCGCTATGATAGGCTCAGGCAGCTTTTTCCTGCTCGCACGCAACATACCAATGGCTTGCATTACGCGCCGAACCCCGAGCACACCAGCGCTGATCGAAAGTGGATCAAAACGCAATGCTTCGCCAGCCTCGTAGGTGAGCACTGGAATATCACATTTTTCTGCTTCACTGCGTAAAGAGCCATCACGCAATGCTGAATCAACAATCACTGGCGTCGAAAATGCTTGAGCAATACGTAGAGTTTCTGGGTTGCTTAAGTTTGCGCGAATCTGTGGCAAGTTCGTGCGATGAATTGCCCCTGTGTGTAGATCCAAAATGTAGTCACAACGCTTGGCAATGTTGTTAAAGAACCCGTGTGCCATACGAGATGCAAGTGCGCCTTTTTCACTGCCAGGAAAGCAACGGTTGAGATCTCGTCGGTCGGGCAAGTAACGAGATTTATGGATGAAACCAAAAACGTTAACGATAGGTACTGCAATGACAGTGCCTTTCAGTTTTTGTGGATCCAGTTGGTTAATGATCTGACGAACGATTTCTACGCCATTAAGCTCATCACCATGGATAGCAGCATTCACCATTAACACTGGTCCTTCTTGTTTCCCATGGATGATTTCCACAGGAATAGATAAAGGCGAATGTGTATATAGCTTCGCTGCTTCAAATTCGATCTCTAATCGTTGTCCTGGTTGTATTTGATGTCCTAAGAGCTCAAACACTTTGCTTTTTTTACTTCTGGCCATAAACCATCTCTGTCAAATGCGTCATCAGCAATGTAACAATTGCTGCAAAATCGCACTAATCATTCTCATTAAGGACACGACAAATTACTTTAATCGTCATGCGTGAAATTTTGGTATGTGTGAAGTTTTTGTTTTCAATATGATCTTTTCTATCAGTTTAATACATAACAAGACATAGAGAAGAGTGCGCAATAATAGCCTTAAAAAATGTGACTGTATTAAAAATAATACTGTTCATGGAGGACAAAAAAACGGACTTTTAACCCTACTTTTTATCCGATAATATCCGCGCCGAATTTGAGGTTTCACACTTTCTAACTAGAGGTTTTGATGAAAAAGGCAATTGCTAAAATTGGTGCATTGACTGCGGTAGCAGTTTCACTTTCAGGTTGCGTAGGTAGTAATGCCGTGACAGGTTATGTCATGGGGTTTAACTTGAAAGCTGTTGACAACCGTTACGCTCGAGGTGGCCTAAATATGCTTTTAGCGCCTGTTTATGGTGTCGCGATCGCAGCGGATTATATCGTGTTTAACTCTCTAGAATTTTGGACGGGTAAGAACCCGTTAAATGGTAAGCCACATATCTTCGATACAAAGGTAGATACTTACATTGATGTCAATCACCAGTTAGATAAGTCGTTAACGACGGCACCAATCGCACCATTAGCGGATAACCGTGTCATTGAGCAGGGGCGAATGCAGCAAATCGATGAGAACACTGTTCAAATGGATATTACTTACAGTAACGGTGAAAAGGCGACACTCATGGGTGTACGCGATGGTGAGTTTGTTACTTACTACATTGATGGTGAAGTTGCTGCACAAACCTCAATGGATGAGTTAGCCGCTTACGCGCAAAACCGTGTGTAGTTGGGTTCAACTAAACCAAAAAAAGGGTGCCGTATGGCACCCTTTGTCGTTTTTCGTGATTGAATTATGCTTTCTCTGGAATCGCTTCTAAAAGCGCGACCATCTGTTCCCAGTACAACTGAACAGTATCAATCTTCACTTTCTCATCTGGAGAGTGAGGGAATTTTATTGTTGGACCGAAAGAAACCATATCCATGTGTGGGTATGGTTCTTTAAATAGGCCACACTCAAGACCAGCATGGATGACCATGATGTTCGGCTTATGACCGTAAATGCCTTCATACATATCACGGAAAATTGCCATGATCTCGGAATCTGCATCTGGCTTCCAGCCAGGGTAAGCGCCTGAGAACTGAATTTGTGCGCCTGCTAGCTCAGTAATCGAGCGCAGCATGCTTTCCACTTGGCTACGGCCAGAGTCAATGAGAGAACGAATCAAGCAAAGCACGGTGACTTTATTTTCTTCTGTGCTGATCACACCAACGTTTAGAGAAGTTTCAACAACGCCTTCCACCTCATCACTCATACGGATTACGCCGTTTGGACAAGCGTTAAGTGCCGCAATGAATCGTTGCTGATCGGCGATTGAAAATACTTGCGCGTCAGTCGTGATCACTTCATTAAAGGTTACGATACCTGTTTCGATTTTACCCAATTCAGTTTTAAGCAGCTCAGTGTAGTGGTTGAACAGCTCAGCAAGCTTGTCTTGGTTTTCGACAGGAAGCGCGACAGTAACAAACGCTTCGCGAGGGATTGCATTACGTAAGCTACCACCACGGAATTCGACTAAACGTAAATCAAGCTCTTGAGCATGACCGGCAAGGAAACGACCAAGTAATTTGTTGGCATTACCGCGACCTGTGTGAATGTCACAACCTGAGTGACCACCTTTTAGGCCTTTCAGCGTCAGTTGGCGTGTTACAAAACCTGCAGGCGTTGATTCTCGAGAAATATCGAAAGTCATGGTGCCATCAACGCCACCTGCACAACCCATGTAGACTTCGCCTTCTTGCTCAGAGTCTGTATTTAGAAGAATCTCACCCTCTAACCAACCAGCTTCAAGGCCAAATGCGCCAGTCATGCCTGCTTCTTCATCAATCGTCAGCAGAACTTCGAGTGGACCGTGCTTAATATCTTTAGATGCCAATACAGCAAGGCAAGAAGCCATACCAATACCGTTATCTGCACCAAGCGTCGTGCCTTTCGCAGTTACCCATTCGCCATCGATGTAAGGTTGGATTGGATCTTTGGTGAAGTCGTGTTCAGTGTCTTCGTTTTTCTGCGGCACCATGTCGATGTGTGCTTGAAGTACAACAGCCTTCTTATTCTCCATTCCTGGTGTCGCGGGCTTTTTGATGAACACGTTACCGGTTGGATCACGGCGAACGTCAAAGCCTTGCTCTGTTGCCCAGTTGATAATGTACTGTGCTAATGCTTCTTCATGTTTCGATGGATGAGGGATAGAACAAATCTTATCGAAAAACTGCCAAAGTGGAGCAGGTGATAAGGTACTGATCTCAGAATGGAACTCAGACACGGAGGACTCCTTTTGATGTGCTTTGCCAAATATATACCGTAAAAATGTTGTCAAGGTAGCATTAAATGCTAGACGATTTGGCCTTCAAATTGCCGTTAGCATACCACCAGATAAGAAGTACGAGTAGTCGCGATCACAAGGATTTCTCTCAGAACTGTCACAGTTTGTGAATACAATAACAAGCACTATGTGTTCTCTATCATACATTCTGAAAGTGGCTTTATTTTTTAATTCATAAAATTGTAATTTAATTACATGTAAACTTTGATAAAGGTCAATTTATGTATTTTTTGTGATTTCAGTCACTAAAATGCTTGTAATTAAATTTCTTGGTGGTATATTTGTAACCAGCTTCTGAGAGAAGAATGAAATGCTCAAAGGATGAGTCCGTTTTATCGCCTCCAAGGAACCGAGAAATCAACGAATGTTTAATTGATTTAAAAGGTGATAGTTATGAAAGGTTTACCAAGTACAATGTTCTGGAATAGCAAGTCTGTTTACACCGGTAACTTTGTATACCCAACAAGCTTTGGCTACTAAGTGAAGTCAACGCATGTGACTCGAACAGTTTGTTCACCCCTATAAATTGGAATTTTTTTTCAGTGATAGTGCTGACATGATTCACCGCCACCCAAATTGGGTGGCGTTTTTTTATCTCTATTTTCTCTTCCTGACTCACTTATTGCCATCAAAGCCTTCTTCTATTCCCCATTCTTCGGTTTTATCGACTTTTCCATCAAATCTGTTAGATACCATGTTTAAAATGGGCCTTTTTCATCTGAAAGTTTAGTACATTGCTCAGTTTTTATTCTCTTTTAGAGAACTGTGTTATCTGGGTTACCTATTGTTTTATAAGAATATATTTCTTTACTTGCTTTGATGGGTTAGAGAATGTGTTTCATATCCAAAGAAAAAAAACGCATTAGAGTGAAGATTCTATCTAGAATTTGCTATTTGATAACTTTATAATTCCCGCCAATCGATTACGCAACCGTTTACTTTTTACCTTTACAGGATTCGATCATGCTCGAGAGGCTTTTTAAACTCAGTGAAAATGGCACAAATGTGCGCACTGAGATCATTGCAGGTGTTACGACCTTCCTAACTATGGCTTACATTATTTTTGTAAACCCAGCGATCCTGTCGGATACCGGTATGGACCGTGGCGCCATTTTTGTCGCAACTTGTCTTGCTGCCGCAATCGGCTGTTTTATCATGGGATTTGTTGCCAATTACCCAATCGCACAGGCACCAGGAATGGGCCTGAACGCATTTTTTACTTACTCTGTTGTATTAGGAATGGGTTATACGTGGCAAGTTGCGTTGGCGGCTGTATTTGTTTCTGGCCTTCTGTTCATTCTTTTAAGCGTATTTAAGATCCGTGAGTGGATTATTAACTCGATCCCGCATTCTCTACGAACAGGTATTTCAGCTGGTATTGGTCTTTTCTTAGCGTTTATCGCATTAAAAAATGCAGGTATCGTCGTTGATAACCCAGCGACATTAGTTTCTATGGGAGAGATCACATCATTGCCATCTGTATTGGCCGCGATTGGCTTCTTTCTTACGATTGCATTGGTTCACCGTGGTGTGAAAGGTGCGGTGATGATCGCTATTCTTGGCGTTACAGCGCTTGGTCTTCTATTTGGTGATGTGCAGTGGGGCGGTATTATGTCAACGCCACCAAGCATTGCGCCAACTTTCATGCAACTGGATTTCTCTGGTTTGTTTGAAGTAGGCATGATTTCCGTCGTATTTGCTTTCCTATTTGTCGATTTATTTGACACCGCAGGTACGCTCGTTGGCGTTTCTCAAAAAGCAGGTCTAACTGATGAGAATGGCAACATCCCTCGTTTAAACAAAGCGTTACTTGCAGACTCAACAGCAACGTCAGTAGGTGCATTACTTGGTACCTCTAACACGACATCTTATATTGAAAGCGTTTCTGGTGTGGCTGCGGGTGGGCGTACTGGTCTAACAGCCGTGGTTGTTGGTGTACTCTTCCTACTTGCTCTATTGTTCTCACCACTTGCGGGCATGATCCCTGCTTATGCAACGTCAGGTGCGCTATTCTATGTGGCGATCTTGATGCTGTCTGGGCTAGTAAGCATTGATTGGCGTGACTTAACTGAAGCGTCGCCAGTTGTTGTGACTTGTTTGGTGATGCCGCTAACATTCTCGATTGCAGAAGGTATCACGTTAGGCTTTATCGCATACGCGGCGATCAAATTATTTAGCGGCAAGGGCCGTGAAGTGTCGATGAGTGTATGGGTGATGTCAGCCATCTTCATCGTTAAATACCTCGTCGGTTAATTTCTCGAGCAAAAAGCCAGTGTGGATTTATTCACGCTGGCTTTTTCTTTTTTACGTTGTTCACAGAAGACGGTTTTTCTGCGGAATAGGCAGAGAATTTTGATATCACCGTTGGTATTAGCGGTGTGTTTCGGTAGAATAATCGTTTGCGCAGCTTGAAATCCTCGTCTCCAAACATTTTGGAGAAGTTAGTGAGCATTCCGCTTTTGAGTGACTTCGCTAGATTTTGAGGATGCATATTTTCAAATTATTAGGTTATTACAATGAGTAAAAAATTCATTATCACTTGGGATGCAATGCAGACTTACTGCCGTGAACTGGCTGAAAAACAAATGCCAGCTGAGCAATGGAAAGGAATTTGGGCGGTAAGCCGCGGCGGTTTGGTTCCTGGCGCTATTTTGGCTCGTGAACTGGGTATTCGTTACGTTGATACAATCTGTATTTCAAGCTACGACCATGATCATCAGCGCGATATGACGGTACTAAAAGCACCTGAAGGTGATGGCGAAGGTTACCTAATCGTTGAAGACCTAGTAGACAGTGGTGATACAGCGCGCAAACTACGTGAGATGTATCCAAAAGCGAAAATGATCGCTGTGTGTGCGAAACCATCAGGCAAAGAGCTGCTGGATGATTACGTTGTAGATATTGCTCAAGACACTTGGATCGAGCAGCCTTGGGATATGTCAATCCAGTATGCTGAGCCAGTAAACCGCAAGCAAAAATAAACGCGGTTAAAGAATATTGAGAAATGCCCCTTTATAGGGGCATTTTTTTTATTATGATATTAAATCATGCTAATAGCCTAGGGTTCTTCCTATGTCTGAAGACGTCAGTAAAAATCTTTCCGAAACTTTGTTCGTGAAACATAAGCAAGCAAAAGAAACCTCCGCGCTTACCCAGTACATGCCGACCAGTAAAAAAATACTTGATGAACGAGAAGCGCAAGGTGATCGTGCTTGGTATCGTCATTTGCGTCGCTTGCAATGGGCTTGGCAAGGATTGTCTCCGATCGAAATGGAAGGCGTACTGTCCAAAATTGCTTCATCTTCTCACTCGCGAACCAATGATGATTGGTTAGACACTGTAATGGGTTATCACAGTGGTAACTGGACATTTGAGTGGATCAAGCTTGGTATGGATCATCAGAAGCGAGCAAATGAAATGCAAGGAGAAGAGGCAGCGGATGAACTCTTCACTGCTTCTTTGTGTTTTAGTATTGCAGGCTACCCACATTTAAAAAATGACAACTTGGCATCGCAAGCTCAAGTTCTGGCAAACAAAGCGTATTCTGACGGCGCAGAAAAAACTAAGTACACCATCAAGCAAATTGAAGTGCCTTACCAAAATCGCAAAATCATCGCGAACCTCCATTTACCAAGAACGGATAAACAGTTGCCTGTGGTAATGGTGAGCGCTGGTTTGGATACCCTACAAACCGACATGTGGCGTTTGTTCCGTAATCGTCTTGCACCGCGAGATATTGCGATGTTAACTGTGGACATGCCTTCGGTAGGGCATAGCTCTCATTGGCCCTTGACCGAGAATTCAAGTTGCCTACATCAAGCGGTATTGAATGAGCTTTACTCGCTACCTTGGGTTGATCATCACAAAGTGGGGTTAGTTGGGTTTCGTTTTGGTGGTAATGCCATGATCAGACTCTCTTTTGTCGAGCAGGAAAAGATCAAAGCTTGTGTCGCTCTAGGCGCACCCGTACATGATATTTTTACTTCCCCTCAGAAGTTACAAAAAATGCCGAAGATGTATTTAGATCTTTTGGCTTCCCGTTTGGGGAAAAATGCGGTTGATATTAATAGCATGGCTGGTCAGATGATGGCGTGGTCATTGAAGGTTCAGGGCTTCCTGAGCAGTCGAAAAACCAAAGTGCCTATTTTGGCTTTGAGTCTTGAAGGCGATCCAGTGTCGCCACACAGTGATAATCAACTTGTTGCTCTATTTAGCCAGTATGGTAGAGCAAAAAAAATCAGTTCCAAAACAATTACAAAAGGATATGAGCAATCCCTCGATTTAGCCATAAAGTGGCTAGAAGATGAATTATTAGGGTGACAATTCTCCTAAATTAGTTAAGAGTGATATATCTGAGCAAAAAATAAGCTCATGATAATTAAAAATAATAATCATTCTTGGGTGTTTACTTTTAACTATGAAAACGGAGATTCATATGTCAGAGACGACTCAGGGCCCGACTCACTTTCGCTTGATGTCAAAGTTGAAGGCGATAGGGCCTTACCTGCGCGAACCACAATCGCAAGAAGGGCGCTATTATTTTGATTGTTTATCTGTATGTGTAGACGACAAAAAATCGCCTGAGAAGCGTGAATTTTGGGGCTGGTGGATGGATTTGGAATCCATCGAGGGAGGCTTTACTGCTAAATATCATATTGGCAAGTACAACAAAGAAGGGCAATGGGTATCTGAAGCCCTTCCCAAAAAAGTGGTAGAGGAAGTGTATCTCACGCAGAGCACATTCCATCAAAAGCTGGTTGATACTTTAGAAGAACACTTCAAATTAGAAGTCGAATATCACACGGAGTCTTTCGATTTCGCTTAATTTGGTTGTTTTCATTTAATACCAAGCAAAAAGGTGCGAAAACGCACCTTTTCTCTTGTTAATTCTCTATTTGATTGTTAAAACATCCTCTCTTTATTTGTTTTTCACTTCAGAAGACATCATGACAACGAATCAACAAAATGCAGTTGTTTCACAACCACAAACTGTCGTTGTGAAACTGGGTACAAGTGTGCTGACAGGCGGCACTCTGGCACTCGACCGTGCACACATGGTTGAGTTAGCACGCCAGTGTGCTGAGCTTAAAAAACAAGGCCATTCAATCGTAATGGTTTCGTCTGGTGCGATTGCAGCAGGCCGTGAGCATCTTGGTTACCCCGCATTGCCCAACGAGATGGCGAGTAAGCAGTTACTTGCCGCGGTGGGGCAGAGCCGCTTGATTCAAACATGGGAGTCTTTGTTTGGTATTTATGGTATCAAGATCGGCCAAATGTTACTAACCCGTGCCGATTTAGAAGATCGTGAGCGATTCCTTAACGCGCGTGACACTATTAATGCGCTCGTTGCGAACGATATTGTTCCTATCGTAAACGAAAATGATGCCGTTGCGACTAGCGAGATTAAAGTTGGCGATAACGACAACCTTTCCGCTTTGGTAGGCATTTTATGTGGTGCAGATAAGCTCTTGCTTTTAACGGACCAAAAAGGTCTGTTTACTGCTGACCCTCGTAAAGATCCGAACGCAGAGCTTATCAAGGAAGTAAAAACCATCGACGACACGCTGCGTAAAATCGCAGGTGGAAGCGGTACAACATTGGGTACTGGTGGTATGGCAACGAAGCTGCAAGCCGCAGACATCGCTCGCCGCGCGGGTATCGAGGTTATTATTGCTGCTGGTAGTGCGCCGAATGTTATCTTTGACTCTTTAAGTGCTGAACCTCAGGGCACGCGCTTCCTACCTTGCGCTGAAGCCTTAGAGAACCGTAAACGCTGGATTCTAGCGGGACCTGCGGCATCGGGCGACATCGTTATTGATGATGGTGCAGTCAATGCTGTGGTCGGCAAGGGGAGTAGCCTACTTGCTAAAGGGGTCATCAAAGTTAGTGGTGACTTCGCACGAGGCGAAGTGGCGCGTGTAACAAACGCTCACGGTAAGTTGGTGGCTCGTGGCATCAGCGCCTACTCAAGTGATGACCTAACTAAAATTACGGGCAAACACAGTAAAGATATCATCTCTATTTTGGGGCATGATTATGGCTCTGAGGTGATTCACCGCGATGATCTGGTCGTCATTCAGGAATAGAATTAGAGGGAAGCAAAGTGGATTTAACGAATATGGGTAAAGCTGCTAAAGATGCAGCTTTCGAATTAGCGACAGCGTCAACTGCGCAAAAGAACCAAGCATTAGCCATCATCGCTGATGAGCTAGAAGCAAACTCCGCTGCTATTTTGGCGGCAAACGCTAAAGACATCGAACTTGGCCGTGAAGCGGGTTTAACCGATGCGCTGCTCGATCGCCTTTTGCTTAATGAAGAACGATTGACTGCAATTGCGAATGATGTTCGCAACGTCATTAGCTTGAACGATCCTGTAGGCAGCGAAATAGACAGTAAGGTACTGGAAAATGGGATGTCACTGTCTCGTCGTCGTGTGCCGCTTGGTGTCGTAGGCGTAATTTATGAAGCGCGTCCAAACGTAACCATTGATATTGCAGCGTTGTGCTTGAAAACCGGCAACGCAAGCATTTTACGTGGTGGCAAAGAGACATTTTTCTCGAATATGGAATTAGTGAAGGTTATTCAGTCTGCGCTCGCAAAGGCGAACCTTCCAGCCGCTTCTGTGCAGTACATTGAAAAACCAGATCGTGAGCTTGTTTCTCAATTGCTTAAGTTGGACGATTACGTCGACATGATCATTCCACGCGGTGGTGCTGGCCTACACAAAATGTGTAAAGAAAACAGCACGATTCCGGTGATTATTGGTGGCTTTGGTATCAGCCATATCTTTGTCGACGAATCCGCTGATCTAGAGAAATCCCTGAATGTGGTTGAGAACTCTAAAGTTCAACGTCCATCTGCGTGTAACTCATTAGATACGCTGCTCGTGCATGAAAAAATTGCAGCGCAATTCCTACCAATGATCGTAGAGCGCATGAACGATAAAGTGACCTTCGTGACAGAGCCTAAGGCAAAAGCAATGATGGCTCAAGCAACACAAATTCGCGATGCTGTTGAAGGTGACTTTGATACGGAATGGTTGAGCTACACTCTTGGTGTAAAAGTTGTGTCTGATGTGAAAGATGCCATTGATCATATGCGTGTCCATAACGCGAGCCACTCAGATGCGATCATGACCAATAGTTTGGAAAACTCAGAACTGTTCATCAATTCTGTCGGTTCTGCGGCGGTTTATGTGAATGCTTCAACGCGCTTTACAGACGGTGCGCAATTTGGTCTTGGCGCAGAAGTCGCAGTATCTACGCAAAAGCTACATGCACGCGGTCCGATGGGCTTAGAAGAGCTAACTAGCTACAAGTGGGTTGGTAAAGCGAACTACTTAGCACGCAGTTAACACATTCGACGAGATCTTGAGTGAAAAAGGGGCCTTTGCGCCCCTTTTTGTTTTGTCTAACATACCAATTCCGCTACACTACATGAGCTTTTATTTCGGTTTGAAAGCGTTATACCCAAATAGCTTTAATAGAGTCCGTATAACCATGAACGCGTGGTTATCCGTGATTGCTCATGAGGTTATTTTGGTATAGATATGGAGGTGATATGCATTGTCCTTTTTGTTCCGAGAACGATACCAAAGTTATTGATTCCCGCTTAGTGGCTGATGGCCATCAAGTTCGACGTCGCCGTCAGTGCTTGGCGTGTAGCGAGCGTTTCACTACGTTTGAAAGCGCAGAGTTAGTGATGCCTAAAGTGATCAAATCGAATGGCAACCGTGAACCATTTGATGAAGATAAAATGGTTGGCGGTATTCAACGCGCTTTAGAGAAACGCCCAGTGAGTGCCGATTCTATAGAGTTAGCGATCAGTATGATCAAATCACAACTGCGTGCGACGGGTGAGCGAGAGGTTCCGAGTGAAATGATTGGTAATTTAGTCATGGACCAGCTCAAAGAGCTCGATAAGGTGGCTTACATTCGTTTCGCTTCCGTTTACCGAAGCTTTGAAGATATTCGCGAGTTTGGCGAAGAGATTGCCCGCCTAGAAGACTGAGTAGCTCATGACTCAACACACTCCTGAAAGAGCGTTTTCTGATTTAGATTTCGCCATGATGTCACGAGCTATTAAGTTAGCGAAACGTGGCATTTATACCACCGCCCCTAATCCAAATGTAGGGTGTGTCATCGTTCGTGATGAAGAAATTGTCGGTGAAGGCTATCACCATCGTGCTGGTGAGCCGCATGCCGAAGTGCACGCGATGCGCATGGCGGGTGAAAAAGCAGTTGGTGCAACCGCTTATGTGACGCTAGAACCTTGCTCTCATTACGGCCGTACACCGCCATGTGCCGAAGGGCTGATTAAAGCCAAAGTGGCACGTGTGGTTTGCGCCATGGTAGACCCAAACCCGAAAGTTGCAGGTCGCGGCATCCAGATGTTACGTGATGCCGGAATTGAAGTACAAATCGGCTTGTTAGAGCAAGATGCCCTTGCCCTTAACCCTGGTTTTATAAAGTACATGCGTACAGGCATGCCGTTTGTTCAATTAAAAATGGCAGCCAGTTTGGATGGGCAAAGCGCACTCAATAATGGTCAGAGCCAATGGATCACCTCCCCAGCGGCCCGCCAAGATGTGCAGCGTTATCGAGCAATGAGTGGTGGCATTCTTTCTACTAGCAAAACGGTGATTGATGATAATGCATCACTCAACGTGCGCTGGGATGACTTACCTAATAGTGTTCAAGCGCAGTATTTACAAGAAGAGCTTCGTCAACCAGTACGTGTAATCTTAGATCGTCAGAACCATTTAACTGATGCGCTCAAGCTGTTCCATACCGATGGAGAGCGAGTTATTGTTCGCTCTGATGGAGACTGTATCCCTCTATTGGACAGCGCTGACCAAATTGACTTATCAACGACATTAAAACGTATCTCTGATGAGCACCACATCAATCACTTATGGGTTGAAGCTGGAGCTACGCTAGCGAGTGCGATGATAAAGGCTAATCTTGTAGATGAGCTCATTGTTTACCTTGCGCCAAAACTCATGGGCAGCGATGGTCGGGGGCTTATCGGTGCTTTAGGGTTAAGCGCTATGGCTGACGTCATAGATTTAAACATTACAGACGTTCGTATGGTTGGGGTAGACATTCGCATCACCGCCACCATAAAACGTAATGAAATTAGATAAGAAATAGTATGTTTACAGGAATAGTAGAAGCAGTTGGCAAGTTAGCTGCGATTACGCCGAAGGGCGAAGACATCACCGTCACGGTTGAAACGGGTACGCTTGATATGTCAGACGTTAAGTTAGGCGATAGCATTGCGACCAATGGTGTTTGCTTAACGGTAGTTGACTTCGGAAGCCACTATTACAGTGCTGATCTGTCATTAGAAACCTTGAAGAAAACTGGGTTTTCTGAATACCAAGTAGGCGATAAGGTGAATCTAGAAAAAGCCATGTTGCCAACAACGCGATTGGGTGGACATATCGTTTCTGGCCATGTCGATGGGGTTGGTGAAATTGTCGAACGCAATTCAGTTGGCCGTGCGATAGAGTTTTGGGTTGCAATGCCTGCGGAAATTAGCAAGTACGTTGCAGAGAAAGGCTCGATTACTGTTGATGGTATTAGCCTAACCGTCAACGACTTACGTAAAAATGCTTTTAAGCTGACGATCGTTCCTCATACGAGTGAAGAAACTACGATTGACCAGTTTCAAGTGGGGCGCAAAGTCAACTTAGAAGTTGATGTACTTGCGCGTTATATGGAGCGTTTACTGCAAGGACAACAAGAAGATAAGGCCGAGTCTCGTATCACGATGGACTTTTTACAGCAAAACGGTTTTGCATAAGTCTTGGGAGTGGCTGCGTGAGGCATGCGATAAAGAGCAGACTCACAGAACACCGCGAGATTCATTGACTTGCTTAATGCAAAGCTCAAACTATTGACCTAACTAGCATTCACTGCAACGTAATTTTTCATTGCTGTCGCAATAACAAATTTAGAATAACGGGATAACAGACTATGCCAATCAGTACGCCACAAGAAATTATTGATGATATTCGCGCAGGCAAAATGGTCATCCTAATGGATGATGAAGACCGTGAGAATGAAGGTGACTTGATCATGGCTGCCGAGCATATTACGCCGGAAGCCATCAACTTTATGGCAACCTATGGCCGTGGCCTGATTTGTTTAACCATGACCAAAGATCGTTGCGAAAGTCTAGGTCTGCCACCAATGGTGCAAGACAATAATGCGCAATACACCACCAACTTTACTGTTTCGATTGAGGCAGCAGAAGGGGTAACGACGGGTATTTCAGCCGCAGATCGCGCACGTACCGTTCAAGCAGCAGTCGCGCCAAACGCTAAAGCTGCGGATTTGGTGCAGCCTGGTCACATCTTCCCTCTCGCAGCTCAAGACGGCGGTGTACTGACTCGCGCAGGTCACACTGAAGCTGGCTGTGATTTGGCTCGTCTTGCTGGTTTAGAGCCAGCATCGGTGATTGTTGAGATCTTAAATGACGACGGCACGATGGCTCGTCGCCCAGATCTAGAGATCTTTGCAGAGAAGCACGGTATTAAATTGGGCACTATTGCCGACCTAATTGAGTACCGCAATAACACTGAGACAACGATTGAACGTGTGGCTGAGTGCAAGTTACCGACAGAGTTTGGCGAGTTCACGTTAGTCACGTACAAAGACACCATTGATAACCAAGTGCACTACGCAATGTGCAAGGGCGATTTGAAAGAAAAAGCGCCACTGGTTCGCGTTCATCTTCAAGACGTTTTTACCGACTTACTACGTAGCGATCGTAATGCAGAGCGCAGCTGGACACTAGATAAGGCAATGAAACGCATTGGTGAAGAGGGCGGTGTACTGGTTGTTCTTGGCCATGAAGAATCGACCGATCTACTTATTCATCGCGTGAAGATGTTCGAAGCGCAAGACAAAGGTGAAGCACCAACGCTTGCTAAAAAACAAGGCACGTCTCGCCGTGTTGGCGTTGGTTCACAGATTCTTGCGGATCTCGGTGTACATGATATGCGTCTTCTGTCATCGACCAACAAAAAGTACCACGCGTTAGGTGGTTTTGGTCTGAACGTTGTTGAGTACGTCTGCGAGTAACAACCGAACAATAAGTTCCTAGTCTTTGACGTGCTTAACTCGTCAATGGCTAGGAACCAGTGATTTGCCTCCAATTTCCATTAGATATTGCTCACAAATTTGTGCTAGAATCCGGCGATTCTCACTTGATGAACATATTTCACTTATAAATAGAGTTAAAGGAAAGCTTATGAAAGTGATCGAGGGTGGCTTCCCAGCGCCAAATGCAAAAATTGCTATCGTTATTTCTCGTTTCAACAGTTTTATTAACGAAAGCCTACTTTCTGGTGCGATCGATACACTAAAGCGTCACGGACAAGTAAGCGAAGACAACATCACGGTTGTGCGTTGTCCAGGTGCCGTAGAACTACCTCTAGTAGCTCAGCGTGTTGCTAAAACTGGCAAATTCGACGCTATTGTTTCTCTAGGGTCTGTTATTCGCGGTGGAACGCCTCACTTTGACTATGTTTGTAGTGAAATGAACAAAGGTCTAGCACAAGTGTCTATGGAATTCAGCATTCCAGTAGCATTTGGTGTTTTGACTGTTGATACGATCGATCAAGCGATTGAACGCGCAGGAACCAAGGCTGGTAATAAAGGTGCAGAGGCTGCACTAAGCGCACTTGAAATGATTAATGTACTATCTGAAATTGATTCCTAATGGGGGCCAGTGTGAAACCAGCCGCACGTCGTAACGCACGTCAATTCGCTCTACAGGCGATCTACTCATGGCAAATTACTAAAGAGAATGTTGCCAAGATTGAAGAACAGTTTTTGTCTGGCGACAAATACGATGAAGAAGAACTTCATGCATCTGAGCCAGCGCTTGCTGCTCCAGAGACAGACGTAGCTTACTTCCGTGAACTATTAAGCGGTGTTGTACTTAGCCACGCTGAGCTAGATAGCAAAATTCGTCCATACATCTCTCGTCCTATGCAGGATTTAGATATGATGGAACTTGCTCTTCTTCGCCTTGCTATGTACGAGATGACTCGTCGCGAAGATGTTCCTTACAAAGTTGTTATCAATGAAGCGATTGAACTTGCAAAAGTTTTCGCAGCAGAAGATAGCCACAAGTTTGTGAATGGTGTACTTGATAAAGCAGCACCTCACATTCGTAAGAAATAACGATTTCTTCAATGAAAAGGTCAGCACATGCTGACCTTTTTTGTATCAAAAGCTTTTACATCAAAAAGTAAGTGAATTATGTCTGGTGAATTTAATCTGATAGACAAATACTTCGTCGGTCGTCAGAGCCAACGTAAAGATGTCCATCTAGCCGCTGGTGATGATTGCGCTTTGGTCAAAGCGCCAGCTAATGTTCAGATTGCGATTAGCACGGATACATTGGTAGCTGGAACGCATTTCTTAGCCGACGCGAACCCAGCATGGGTCGCACACAAAGCATTGGCTTCTAACATCAGTGATTTGGCGGCGATGGGCGCAACGCCTGCGTGGGTGAGCTTTGCATTAACGATGCCTGAGCCAGATGAAGAATGGCTTGCACCTTTCTGTGATGCATTTTTCGAACTGGCTGATTACTATGGTATTCAGTTAATAGGCGGTGATACCACCAAAGGCCCATTGTGTCTGACACTGACGGTGCAAGGTTTTGTACCTGAAGACAAAGCGCTCACGCGATCCGGCGCCAAGCCTGGGGATTGGGTATACGTAACGGGAAACCTTGGCGATGCAAAAGCTGGCTTGGATGTGATTCTAGATGACTCTCTGCGCAGTAGAGCCGGCGCGGAAGCACTAGAGCGAGCTCATTACCTTAGTTCTCCTCGTGTGCTCGCTGGTCAGGCTCTGGTTGGCCTAGCCTCTTCGGCGATAGATATTTCAGATGGTTTAATCTCTGATATTAAGCACATTTTACAGCGATCTCAGGTTGGGGTGAGTATTGATGTCTCTCAGCTACCGATCTCTTCAGAATTAGTCCAGTTTTTAGATGATAAGATCAGCGCGCAGAAGTATGCTTTAGCAAGTGGCGAAGAATACGAGTTGTGTTTTACCGTGCCGGAGCAAAATCGAGGCTCGTTACAAAGCGCTTTGTCTCATACTGGCTGTAAGGTCACATGTATTGGTCAAATCCGACCAAATGGAACCTTCGAGCTGCATGATAACAATCAACCACTTGATTGGGACTTAAGTGGCTTCGACCACTTTAAATGATCTGAGCTAAGCTCTAGCCAAGAGCCTGTTACTATTGAGTAACTCGCAGGCATGACGATTGAAACCAAACTAGCAGTATAGGTTTAAGGATATGACCAACCCTCTTTCTCTGATTTCATTAAAGAACCCGTGGCATCTATTGGCGACGGGTTTTGGCAGTGGATTATCCCCGTTTATCCCTGGAACAATGGGCACACTGGCGGCCGTGCCTTTATTTTTGTTGTTGGCACAATTACCATTTACGGCGTATGTCATTGTTGTTCTGATTTCGTGTGTGATCGGCATTCAAATATGCCAAGTGACCTCTGCAGACATGAAAGTACATGATCATGGTTCAATCGTATGGGATGAGTTTGCGGGCTTTTGGATTACGATGAGCATTGTACCTGCACTGAATATTCCACTCACTGAATGGAAGTGGTTGATCACTGGCTTCATCTTGTTTCGTTTTTTCGATATGGTAAAACCTTGGCCAATTGGGTGGCTAGATAAGCGAGTTCACGGTGGGCTGGGTATTATGGTTGATGATATCGTGGCGGGAGTTATGGCCGGTGTTGCCCTGTTTCTAGTCGCAAAATATGCGGGCTGGATGAATTAAACGTTGACCGTAAAAAAAGGGATGCTATGAGCATCCCTTTTTACATTCTATTTTGCTAAATAATCCAAGATGGATTTTTCAATTCCTTTTGCATCGAGACCAAGCTCTTCATGCAGTTCATCTTGTGTTCCCTGATGAATAAACTCATCTGGTAAACCTAGGTTCAACACAGGTTTAATGATTTTATCTTTCATCATGAACTCAACGACACCAGCACCAGCACCACCCGCGATAACATTTTCTTCTAACGTCACGAGCACGTCATGATCTGCGGCTAGTTGACGAATCAATGCCTCATCGAGCGGCTTCACAAAGCGCATATCAGCAACAGTGGCGTTAAGGTATTCTGCCGCTTCTAGCGCGTTACCCAAGAAAGTACCAAAGTTCAGAATAGCAACTTTTTCACCTTGGCGAACCATGCGTCCTTTACCGATTTCTAAAGCCGTAAACTCAGTTTCGATTTCTACGCCCATTCCGCTACCACGAGGGTATCGAACCGCACTCGGGCCAGAATGCTTATGGCCAGTGTAAAGCATTTGTCGGCACTCGTTTTCGTCGCTTGGCGCCATGATCACCATGTTCGGAATACAGCGCATAAAGCTCAAATCGAACGCACCTTGGTGAGTTTGACCATCTGCGCCAACGAGACCTGCGCGGTCGATCGCAAACATCACTGGTAAGTCCATGATCGCGATGTCGTGGATCAATTGGTCATAACCACGTTGCAAGAAAGTCGAATAGATAGCAACGATTGGATGATCGCCCGCAATTGCCATGCCTGTTGCCAGTGTCACTGCGTGCTGCTCAGCAATCGCCACATCAAAGTATTGGTCTGGGTACTCTTTTGAGAAACGCACCATACCTGATCCTTCGCGCATTGCTGGCGTAATTGCCATTAGCTTAGGATCTTGGGCCGCCATGTCACATAAAAAGTCACCGAAGATCTTTGAGTAAGTTGGCTTACCGCCACTGCTCTTCGGCAGACAATTATGCGTTGGATCGAATTTAGGAACACCATGGTAGCCGATAGGATCTTTCTCGGCAGGCTCATAACCTTTGCCTTTCTTGGTCATGATGTGTAGGAACTGAGGACCTTTGAGCTCACGCATATTTTTCAGCGTTTTGACGAGTTCATTGACGTCGTGTCCATCAATCGGGCCAATGTAATTAAAGCCGAACTCTTCGAACAGAGTACCAGGCACTACCATGCCTTTTAGGTGCTCTTCCGTACGGCGAACCAACTCTTTAATAGGTGGGACACCAGACAGCACTTTCTTGCCGCCTTCACGGATAGAAGTGTACAAGCTGCCAGAAAGTACTTTCGCAAGGTGGTTATTCAGGGCGCCGACGTTTTCTGAAATCGACATTTCGTTGTCGTTCAAAATCACCAACATATCAGGATGAACGTCGCCAGCGTGGTTCATGGCTTCGAATGCCATGCCTGCTGTAATTGCGCCATCACCAATCACACTGACGATTTTGCGGCCTTTACCTTCTTTTTGTGCGCTGATGGCCATGCCAAGACCTGCACTAATCGATGTCGAAGAGTGGCCGACAGATAAGGTGTCATATTCACTTTCTTCACGCCAAGGGAAAGGGTGTAGACCATCCTTTTGGCGAATTGTTGGCATTTTATCGCGACGTCCGGTGAGGATTTTATGCGGGTAAGCCTGATGACCAACATCCCAGATCAATTTGTCGATAGGGGTGTTGTAAACATAATGCAGAGCGACAGTTAGCTCCACGGTGCCTAAGCCAGACGCTAAGTGTCCGCTAGATTGGCTCACTGAATTTAGCAGATACGTTCGCAGTTCATCACACAGATTTGGTAATGTTTCTTTCGGAAGAAGACGTAATTCTTCCGGTGTATTTGCTAACGCCAGTGTTGGGTACTTTGAAATATCAAGAGTCATATAAATGCGCGCTTATAGTGTTAATTTTTGCGCTCGATGACATATCGGGCGAACTCTTCGAGTAACTGAGTATTGTATGGGATAGCTTCCAATGCTTGAAGTGCTTCCTGTAACAGAGTGTGAGCTTTCTCTATGGCTCCCTCTAAACCCAGCAGGGAAGGATAAGTGCTCTTATTCAGACCTTGGTCGGAACCTTGAGGCTTACCCAGTGTTTCTGTGTCACTGATGATATCAAGAATATCGTCTTGAACCTGAAACGCCAAACCAATTGCTTTTGAGTAGCGCTCCAAGTGAGGTAGAACCTCGATACCTTTCTCACCCGCAGCTAATGCACCTAATTTTACCGCACAATCAATCAGAGCTCCGGTTTTTTTACGGTGTATCTCTTCCATTTCTTCAAGAGAAACTTGGCGATTTTCCGCGCCTAAATCTAAGGCTTGCCCTACACACATGCCGCTGGCACCAGAGGAATGCGCTAAGGCTTTGATCATGTTGATGCGTTGAGCTTCTGCCGCCGGGCTTAATTGACCATCAGCAATAATAGTGAAGGCAAGGGTTTGTAGTGCATCACCTGTCAGTATTGCGGTTGCTTCATCAAACTTAATATGACAAGTTGGTTGACCTCGACGCAGTTCATCATCGTCCATGGCTGGCAGATCATCATGAATGAGTGAGTAGGCATGTATACATTCGATAGCAGCGGCGGGGGTGTCTAAGTCTTCAGGTTTACAGCCGAGCATTTGACCTGTGATGTAAACAAGAAAAGGGCGAACGCGTTTTCCACCTAGCAAAAGGCCGTATTTCATTGCTTGAATCAATGGCTGCTCTTGATATGGAAGCTGATCGAGCCACAAATTCAATTGCTGATTGTTTCTTTGTTGAAAAGACGTCAATGTCTGTTGCATCACATTGCTCACTACTGATTGTTATTCTGAATCTGGTTTGAAGTCACTCAGTGGTGCTTCATCATCTTCACTAAGAAGAATGCTCACGCGTTGTTCGGCGTCGCTTAATTTGGTTTGGCCTGCACGAGCTAAGGCAATGCCTCGTTCAAACTTACGCAGGGCATCATCTAGAGCAAGATCGCCATTTTCTAATTGATCAACCAAGCTATCAAGCTCTTCAATGGTTGCTTCAAAGGTCATGTTTTCTGGTTTCTTGACCGCCATCTTTTTTCTGCCTTAATCAAGCCTCGGGTAAGATGCACGAAAGTTACCTTAGCCTAGTAACTTGGTCAAATTTAACCTTATATAATTGTCACAAAATTAGCGTTCAACGAGTCTAAGCGATGAAACCCCATATTTTGATTGAGGTTGTTAAGTGTAATTTGTGATCCATTAGCTAAGATTTTTCTAAAAATTCTGCGCGAGTTGTCGATACAGGTAATAATCCGCCCAATGGCAGTATTTGAGTATAGCGTGAGGAGTGCTTTGTGGATTTAGCAACCCTATTAGGTTTGATTGGTGGTTTTGCATTCGTCATTATGGCGATGGTGCTTGGTGGCAGCATCGGCATGTTTGTCGATGTCACGTCGATCCTTATTGTCGTTGGTGGCTCAATATTCGTCGTGTTGATGAAGTTCACAATGGGACAGTTTTTTGGTGCGACAAAGATTGCTGGCAAAGCCTTCATGTTTAAAGCGGATGAACCCGAAGACCTGATCGCAAAAATTGTGGAAATGGCCGATGCGGCGCGTAAAGGTGGTTTTCTTGCTCTTGAAGAGATGGAAATAAACAACACATTCATGCAGAAAGGCATTGATCTACTGGTTGATGGCCATGATGCCGACGTTGTGAGAGCGGCACTCAAAAAAGACATCGCGCTTACGGATGAACGACATACGCAAGGTACTGGTGTATTTCGCGCCTTTGGCGACGTTGCTCCTGCGATGGGAATGATTGGCACCTTGGTTGGTCTTGTTGCGATGCTTTCAAACATGGATGACCCTAAAGCGATTGGACCAGCAATGGCCGTTGCACTCTTGACCACATTGTATGGCGCGATCCTGTCCAATATGGTGTTTTTCCCTATTGCGGATAAGCTTTCTCTTCGCCGTGACCAAGAAACGCTAAATCGCCGTTTGATCATGGATGGCGTATTAGCGATTCAAGATGGCCAAAACCCGCGAGTGATCGATAGTTACTTGAAGAACTACCTCAATGAAGGTAAACGAGCCCTTGAGATTGACGAGTAACTTGGAGAGTCGTGATGGATGATGAAGATAACAAATGCGATTGTCCGCCACCTGGCCTCCCGTTATGGATGGGGACATTCGCAGATTTGATGTCGCTACTGATGTGTTTCTTTGTTCTTCTGCTCTCTTTTTCTGAGATGGATGTACTGAAGTTCAAACAAATTGCAGGATCAATGAAATTTGCCTTCGGTGTGCAAAATCAGCTTGAAGTGAAAGACATTCCCAAAGGCACTAGCATTATTGCCCAAGAGTTTCGACCGGGTCGGCCGGAACCAACTCCGATTGATGTCATCATGCAGCAAACCATGGACATCACTCAGCAGACGCTCGAATTTCATGAAGGGGAGTCTGATCGAGCTGGTGGCACAAAACGTGATGAAGGCAAGTTAACGGGTGGGCAATCGCCAGAAACGTCAACTCAAAACAATGAGTCTGCCGAAGCGGACATGCAACAACAGCAATCTAAAGAGATGTCTCAAGAGATGGAAACCTTGATGGAAAGCATCAAGAAAGCCTTAGAACGAGAGATTGAACAAGGCGCCATTGAAGTTGAAAACCTCGGTCAGCAGATTGTTATACGTATGCGTGAAAAAGGTGCATTCCCAGAAGGTTCGGCCTTCTTGCAGCCTAAGTTTCGCCCTTTAGTTCGTCAGATTGCAGAGCTAGTAAAAGATGTGCCAGGCATTGTTCGAGTATCTGGCCATACAGACAATCGACCGCTAGACTCGGAACTTTATCGTTCTAACTGGGATCTCTCTTCTCAGCGCGCAGTATCAGTCGCGCAAGAGATGGAGAAAGTGAGAGGCTTCTCTCATCAACGTTTAAGAGTACGAGGCATGGCGGATACGGAACCCTTGTTACCGAATGATTCTGATGAAAATCGTGCGCTTAACCGACGGGTTGAAATCAGCATTATGCAAGGCGAGCCTCTCTACAGTGAAGAAGTGCCGGTAATTCAATAACTAGGCTTTAGTTTTAAGTCAGTAAAGAGATAAGAAAGCGAGCAGATTGCTCGCTTTTTTTGTTTTTCCAATCCGCTTGGGTGTATAATCTTGCGCCTTAAAAGTGAGCTCAGACTACTTTTTGTGACTGAAACGCGGTTTTACTGCGTATGAAGTATTGAAGTTGAGTGTCACTCTTTGTTGATTGCGAAACTAACCTGCGAATTAGACTATGAAATTTATTGTAAAGCCCCATCCAGAAATTTTTGTAAAAAGTGAATCTGTGCGTAAGCGCTTCACAAAGATTTTAGAGTGCAACATTCGTAACATCATTAAGAGCCGCACGGAGTCTGTCGCGGTATTTAACCGTCGTGATCACATTGAAGTGACCTCTGAGAGTAACGAATTCCACGCTGAAGTTCTTGAGGTTTTGACTCATACACCAGGTATTCACCACGTACTGGAAGTGAAGCAAACTGAATTTAAAGACTTGCACGATATCTTCGAGCAAGTACTAGAACTCAACCGTGCTGCACTCGAAAATAAAACCTTTGTTGTACGTGCGAAGCGTCGCGGCAAGCATGACTTTACCTCTATTGAACTAGAGCGTTATGTAGGCGGTGGTTTAAATCAAGCGATTGAAAGCGCTAGTGTTAAGCTACGAAACCCAGACGTGACGATCAAGGTAGAAGTCTCGAACGACAAGCTAAACCAAGTATTGTCTCGTCATAAAGGCCTAGGTGGTTTCCCTCTGGGTACGCAAGAAGACGTGTTAAGCCTGATCTCGGGTGGTTTCGATTCTGGTGTTTCAAGCTATCTTCATATCAAGCGTGGTTCAAAAGTACATTACTGCTTCTTTAACTTAGGTGGTCCAGCACACGAAATCGGCGTTAAGCAGGTTTCTCACTACCTATGGAACAAATACGGTTCTTCAGCAAAAGTACGTTTTATCTCAGTTGATTTCGAACCTGTGGTTGCGGAAATCCTAGAGAAAGTCGATGACGGCCAAATGGGCGTGATCTTGAAGCGTATGTTTATGCGTGCAGCAGGCATGATCGCTCAGAAGATGAAGATCGAAGCATTGGTAACAGGTGAAGCGCTAGGTCAAGTATCGAGCCAAACGCTAACCAATCTACGCCATATCGACAACGTAACAGACACGCTGATTCTGCGTCCGCTTATCAACTGGGATAAAGAAGACATCATCAATCTAGCACGTGAAATCGGCACAGAAGATTTCGCCAAGACAATGCCAGAATACTGTGGTGTTATCTCTAAGAAGCCAACCGTGAAAGCGGTGAAAGGCAAGCTAGAAGCTGAAGAAGAGAAATTCGACTTCAGTATCCTTGAGCAAGTGGTTCAAGAAGCTCGCATGATGGACATTCGTGATATCGCGAAAGAGTCTGAGCAAGCCGCACCAGAAGTAGAGCAAGTTCAAGCGGTAGAAGAGCACGCGGTTGTGCTAGATATTCGTAGTCCTGAAGAGGAAGACGATAACCCACTTGAAATCGAAGGTGTGGATGTGAAACATATCCCTTTCTACAAGCTGGGTACACAGTTTGGTGACTTAGACCAGTCTAAGACATACCTACTTTACTGTGACCGCGGTGTGATGAGCCGTCTGCAAGCGCTTTACTTGCAAGAGCAAGGCTTCAGCAACGTAAAAGTTTACCGTCCATAGCTGACTGTTAAAATACGTTAAAAGGCGCAAATTGAGACATCAATTTGCGCCTTTTTTGTTTTTGATCGCGTTACAGACAACCATTACTTAGCATAATGTTGAGGCTTATCGCAAAGCCATACACTTTGTGTTGATATAACGATAATTAATCCGAAAGAAGAGTAATAAAGTGATATTGCTGCCAGATATGCGGATGAGATTTTTGATAGATAAAAAAACACCGCCTAATTTAGGCGGTGTAACAAATTTGACAGACAGGTCAAAAATAAATACAGGAAGTATATGTTTTGTCACAGGGAGTGTGGACAAAACATTATGGTAGAAATCTACCTAACTCGAAATACGAGTTTGCAAACACAACATCGCAACAACGAAGCCAATTGATTTCCAAAGAAATCAAGCCGTTCAGGCCCGTGTTGCGGGGTGAAATATAGAATTTATCTGGCTGTTCGACAACGGACATTTTATAATGTTTCAGATTAAAAAAACTAATCCTATTAGAGGTCCCATATGTCTCGCAGATTGCCTCCATTAAATTCGCTTCGAGTCTTCGAAGCGGCTGCTCGTCATCTCAGTTTTACACGAGCAGCAGAAGAGTTATTTGTTACTCAAGCCGCGGTCAGTCACCAGATTAAAGCGCTTGAAGAGTTCTTATCATTGAAGCTCTTCCGTCGACGTAATCGTTCTTTGTTGTTAACAGAAGAAGGCCAAAGTTACTTTCTCGATATCAAAGATATTTTCACCTCGATTGCGGAAGCGACAGATAAGGTGTTGGAACGTAGCGAAAAAGGGGCATTGACGATTAGCCTACCGCCGAGTTTTGCTATCCAATGGCTTGTACCTCGTTTGGCCGATTTTAATGCTCAAGAGCCCGATATCGATGTACGTATTAAAGCCGTAGATATGGATGAAGGCTCACTGACTGATGATGTTGATGTGGCGATCTACTATGGCCGTGGGAACTGGCCAGGTTTGCGAGCAGATAAATTGTACCAAGAGTTTTTGATCCCACTTTGTTCACCTTCATTACTTTTGGGTAACAAACCATTAGAATCTTTAAGTGACCTCAAATTACATACTTTGTTACACGATACTTCGCGTAAAGACTGGAAGCAGTTTGCTCGTCATTACAACATTGAAGGCATCAACGTAAACCACGGTCCTATTTTTAGTCACTCAACGATGGTGCTACAGGCTGCTGCGCACGGTCAGGGGGTCGCGCTCGGTAACAACGTACTCGCCAAACCTGAAATGGAAGCCGGACGACTCATTGCACCATTCGACGAGGTGTTGATATCTAAGAATGCATTCTATGTGGTGTGTCATGAACAGCAGGCAGATATGGGCCGAATCGCAACGTTTAGAGACTGGATGTTAGCAACCGCGAGAAAAGAACAAGAGGAAGTATTGGATGAATCACTGGATAGCTGAGGGACCTGAAAACGGACCGCTGTTTATTTTTGCTCACGGCGCAGGTGCGGGGATGGAGCATGATTTCATGACAGCGGTCGCCAAAGGATTAGTGGAGCAAGGTATTCGTGTAGTGCGTTTTAATTTCCCTTACATGGTGAAACGTTCGGAAGATGGCAAAAAGCGTCCGCCCGATCGCGCGCCAAAGTTGCTCGAAGCATACAGCGAAGTGATCGCTCACTTTACTTCTTCTCCCGTGGTTATTGGTGGTAAGTCAATGGGCGGTCGTATGTCGAGCTTGTTGGCTGAAAATGAGCTGGTGGCGGGCATTGCCTGTTTAGGGTTTCCATTTCACCCGCCAGGAAAGCCAGAGAAATACAAAGGCGAGCACTTAGCAACCATTGAGAAACCTACGCTGATTCTGCAAGGGGAACGAGACACCTTTGGTAAGCGTGAGGAATTCGATGATTTCGTCCTTTCGTCACAAGTAACGGTGAGCTTTTTACCTGATGGTGACCACAGCTTCAAACCGCGCAAGATCTCAGGTCATACTGAAGTGGGTAACATTGCACTCGCGATAGAGCAGTTAGCGGCGTTTATAAAAGAGGTGTACAGTGAAAAGTAAGTGGTTACTCTCATTCTCTGGTTTGTCTGGGCTGCTTTCGGTCGCTCTTGGAGCATTTGCTGCTCATGGGCTAAAAGCGACACTGGCCCCTTATTTGCTCGGTGTATTTGAGACCGGAGTTCTGTATCAATTTATTCACACGTTGGCGATTGTGTTTTGTGCCATTCTGCTTCTGCTCAATTTGGGACAAAAAGCACAAAAGTATTTTTTCATTGCGGCGATTTGCTTTATTATCGGCATCTTTTGTTTTAGCGGCAGTCTTTACGCGCTGGCGCTGACGGGCATTAAGTGGTTTGGGCCAATTACTCCTGTAGGAGGGTTGCTGTTCATGATTGGTTGGTGTCTGTTCTTTTTTGCTGCGTTCAATATCAAAGAGGTCTCCAAGTGAAACAACTAATGCTCTATTGCCGTTCTGGCTTTGAGAAAGAGTGTGCTGGTGAAATTCAGGACAAAGCGACACAGTTGGAAGTGTATGGCTTCCCTCGTGTGAAGAGAAACTCAGGTTATGTTGTCTTCGAGTGTTACCAAGATGGAGATGCCGACAAACTTGCGAGAGGTTTAGACTTTAAGTCTTTAATTTTTGCTCGACAAATGTTTGCGGTAGCAGCTGAGTTTCAATCGTTGCCAAGTGATGACCGCATTAGTCCAATTTTGAATGAACTAGCAGACATTGAAGCATTCCCTCGTTGTGGTGATTTGAGAATTGAAACGCCAGATACAAATGAAGCGAAAGAGCTACTGAAATTCTGCCGTAAGTTTACCGTCCCAATGCGTCAAGCGTTGCGCGGCAAAGGCTTAATGCTGAACAAAGATAACGCGAAAAAACCAGTACTGCACATTTGCTTTGTTGAGCCTGGCCACTGTTACGTTGGTTACTCTTACACTGACAACAACTCACAGTTCTTCATGGGTATCCCTCGCCTTAAATTCCCAGCAGACGCTCCAAGTCGTTCAACACTTAAACTGGAAGAAGCATTTCATGTCTTTATTCCACGTGAAGAGTGGGATGAGCGTTTAGCACCAGGTATGTGGGGTGTGGATTTAGGTGCATGTCCAGGCGGTTGGACGTACCAATTAGTGAAGCGCTCAATGTTCGTTCACTGCGTTGATAACGGCATGATGGCAGACAGTTTGATGGAAACTGGCCAGATCAAACACCATATGGTGGATGGCTTTAAGTTCGAACCAGACCGCAAGAACGTAACATGGATTGTTTGTGACATGGTGGAAAAGCCAGCTCGTGTTGCTCACCTGATGGGACAGTGGCTGTTAAAAGGTTGGGCAAAAGAGGCTATCTTTAACCTTAAGCTGCCAATGAAAGGGCGTTATGACGAAGTGCTGCAAGACCTTGAAAATCTGAAGCAGTTCCTCATTGATAATAAGGTAAAGTTCAAGCTACAAGCTAAACATTTGTATCATGATCGTGAAGAGATCACGATTCATATCCAATGTCTGTCGAATATTTCACCTTACTAACTTTATTCCCTGAGTCTTTTGGGGATAGTGATTAGAATAGAAAAAGCGCCTTCAAATGGCGCTTTTTTAATATCTGAGGGTTTCATGGTGTGAAACTACCATCGGGCACTACTCCGCTTTGTTTGGCCCTAAAAAGCGAATATCTTGCAAGTTAAAGCCTAGTTCTATATCGCACTTTAAAGCGGCGACGCGTTTACATAAACGAGCAGACTCAATGTGCTCATCCAATTTTTTACGGTATTTCGGTACGAGATCTTCACTAGCGTAGGCAGCTTCAATACTCTCAAACTGAGTGAGAATCTCTTTCGCTGCTTTCGGGCCAATTCCAGGTACGCCCGGAACCTGGCTAGAGCTTATCCCGGTCAATCCCCAGTAATCCGCTAGTTGACTTGGTTTTACGCCGAACTCTTTTTCGATAAATGGTTCATCTAACCAACGATGTTGGAAATAATCACGGATTTGTAGGGTAGGGGAAAGTAGCTGGCAGTAACCTTTGTCAGTCGAAACGATGGTGACTTTTTCACCATGGCTGGCCACTTTCGTTGCGAGTGTAGCAACCAAATCATCTGCTTCATCGCCTTCAGACAGCAATGAATCAATACCTTGCTCCCACCACGCTTGTTGAATCGCATCTAACCCTTGCAGTAGTGGCAGAGGCATTGGTTTTCGGTTTTGCTTATAGTCAGGGAGAATTTCAGCGCGCCAACCTCTGTCTTGTTCGTGGTGATCAAAAACCGCGATGATGTGTGTCGGGTTGGCTTCTGACAGAATGCGAGTTAGGGTTCTTTGCGTTGTGCTTATGGTTCTTGCTATGTCGGTTGGATCTGGTTGTGCTGAGTGCACTCGGCGGATCAGGTTTAGGGCATCAATGATAACAAGATGAATAGACATAATGACTTAGCAATAAAAAGGGGCGTAATGCCCCTAGTGTAACGAATGCTAGCCTGACTATCGACCACCAATTTCCGGGTGAGCGATTCGATAACACGGTTCGTAGTCTGAACCGCCAGGTAATTTCATTCGGTGCTGTTCGACAAAGTCTTTTAGCAACTTATCGAGTTTTTTCATGAGGACTGCGTCGCCATGAATGGTGAAAGGCCCTCTACGTTCTATTTCTCGAATGCCTTCAGCCTTTACGTTACCTGCCACTATGCCAGAGAAGGCTTGACGCAAGTTGGCCGCTAAAACTTGCGGTTCTTGATCTAGGCTTAAATCCAATTGCTCCATCGACTCATGAGTAGGCTCGAATGGCAGTTGGAAGTTTGGCTCAATTTTCAATGACCAGTTAAAGCTGTACGCATCGCCTTTCTCTTTTCGGTGAAGGCGTACCGAGTCCATGGAGCGTTTCATAATACGAGCGACTTCTGCCGGGTCGTCAATGATGATCTCGTAGTGCTTTTGCCCTTCCTCACCAAGTGTGTCGCGAATGAACTCATCAATAGAGCGGAAGTACTCTTCACTCTCTTTTGGTCCTGTTAATACGATAGGCATTGGCTGATCGGCGTTATCCGGGTGCATCATGATGCCAAGAATGTACAGTAGCTCTTCCGCTGTGCCCGGGCCACCTGGGAAAATAACGATACCATGAGCCATACGGACGAAGGCTTCCAAGCGCTTTTCGATGTCGGGCATGATGACCAGTTCATTTACTATTGGGTTTGGTGGCTCGGCAGCAATAATCGAGGGTTCGGTTAAACCAAGATAACGTTGCTGAGTATAACGTTGCTTTGCGTGCCCAATTGCTGCACCTTTCATCGGCCCTTCCATTGCACCAGGGCCGCAACCTGTGCAGATGTTAAGTTCACGCAGGCCCAGTTCGTTACCCACTTCACGTGTGTACTGATACTCCACTCCATTGATAGAGTGACCACCCCAACATACGACAAGATTCGGTGCGATACCTGGAGTTAATGCTCTGGCATTACGAAGAATGCCGAACACGAGGTTCGTAATGTGAATTGGGTTAGTAAGGTTGAGCCGCTGGGCGTCTGCCAAATGCATGTTTACGTAAACGATATCACGCAATACGGAGAACAGATGCTCTTGGATACCTTTAATTATTTCGCCGTCAACAAAAGCGTGCTCTGGCGGATTAGTCAGCTCAAGCTTAATACCACGCTCACGACGCACTACGTTGACATCAAACGATTGGTATTTATCGAGCAGTTCTTTCGAGTTATCGGTATGGCTACCGGAGTTCAACACCGCTAATGTGCAATTACGGTACAGCTGATAAAGTTCACTCGAGGCTGTGTTCTTTAAGCGCTCTACTTCTAGTTGAGATAGCAAGTCCATGCTACCAGCGGGGCTTATATGGGTAATCATAACGCCTCCTTGTGTTGCATTAATTTGAGGGAAAGTACCAACTTACCTTTTTGGTGTTATACGTATGGTTTGATGAAAGGTAGTTGGCCGATTTGGTTTTATGGTTATCAACTCCCAAGCAACCTCAAGATGATACATTTGCCTTTTATAAATACATCATCTTGAAGTGACTTGGGTTTTTACAGCTTAGCAGACTAAAAGGGAAGAAATGTGATAACTCGTTGAAAATGGGTGGTTATAAAGCGAAGATTGCACCAAATTTGGTTTGTTTGCTCGCTTTTTGTACGAATCTTAGCTCCAGTTAAGCTGGTTTGTTCCACGTTTTTTAGCGTCCGCAAGCATCTTGCCAAGACGATCGAGCACATACTCTGGCGTATCGGACTCTTTGAAAGACGTCGATACAGCAGCTAAGGTAATCATGATATTTTGCTCACGGAACTTAAAGGGTAATTGGCTAATATCACGCTGGATATGCTTAATCAGATCCAGTGTGTATTCTTCAGATTGTTCCGGGACGAGTAGAATAAACTCCTCGCCACCAAAGCGAGCTACTGTTTCCGTTTCTGATACGCGCTTGTTAATAGTACGAGCGATGATCTTCAGCGCTTTATCGCCAGCCGTATAACCATAGCTATCATTCACCGCTTTGAAGTTGTCTACATCAAATAGCACAACACGAAGGTTTTGCTGAGAGCGAATCCAACGGCGATACTCTAGCTCTAGTCGATCGTTAAATGCAGTGCGGTTATAAACTTTAGTCAGCGGGTCGAGCAACATACGCTGAGCTTGGTCATCTAAGCGTCGACGATAATCTTGCGTAGTTTCAAATACCGCTTCGAGTTGGTTCTTACTGTAACTCAACCGTTCTTGCAGCGCTTGCTCTCGCTCTTCCGTCATTTTCAGTCGCTCTGTCAGCGACGCCATTTTTTCGAGAAGAGGCGTGATTTCTTTTTTCACAACCGCGATATCTTGAGCTTGATTAAGTGACTTTTGGCTTAATTCAACCAAGCTGTTCATTTCTGTGTTGAGCTCTTGGCGGTGTTCAAAGTAGGTATGATGCTGGTCGACGTTCTGATGAACGGTTTTTAGGTTACTTGCGAGAGAAGTGTTCAGCTGATCAAGGAATTGGCTAGACGCCTCGCGCTCGAACTTTGTTGCTTCGACAACCAATTTCAGCGTTGAGAGCGTAAGCTCAATGAGAGACTCGGCACTCACGCCAAGGAGCAACTTAGCGCGAATATCCAGCAATCTATCGCCTGATTCTCCTTCGAAATCCAGCTCTGTAATAGTATGTTGGAGGTCGCTGGCTAAGCACTCAAGCTGAGATCTGTCGGGATTGTTTTCAAATTCACTAAGATGTAGACGTGAATTAGACGTGATGATTTTCAGAGCGCGTTCGTAAATACTCAGTAGCTTAGTGGCTTGATCAGCTTTATTGCTGGCGTGAACTTCAGAGAAACTCATCAGGTTCCGTAGTTCACGTTTTAACTGCGCAGGTAAGCCAGTGACACGTTGCAGTGTTTCACCACTGTGCTTGATTTGTTCGTCAAGGTAACCGTTCTGTTTATCCATCGTCTTCGACTGCTGTTTGAGCATCCTCTCTAATACCGCTAAACGCGGGATAAGAGTGCTGATATCTTTTTGATGTTGCAGCTCTTGTTGGATTTCAAATAGGTAGTTGGATACCTGAGTATTCGAACCCTGGCAAGCTGAAGACAATGATGCCACAACGCGTTTAAGAACTTGTTGTTCACGTTTGAATTTGAGTGAAGTATCACGATGAGTCAGTCTGAGTTGGTCAAGTTGACAACTCAGCTGATGCAGCTGCGACTGAATATCGGATTCCAAGATTCCCATGAAGTGACTACGGTTAAGTCCATGTACTACTGACAATTATCTGATAATAACAAAAAACTTTATAGCGTCATTAGTTATTACGTTCAACAGGCGTTTAATTATCCATTTTTTAATATTTTCTTGATGTCGTCCTCATTCTTGTAGGACGAATGGATCTTGATCAGGCCTTGGCTAATGGCATGTTGACAGGCAGTTCTTATGTTACCTGTTGCAAAGCTAGCAGCAGGCGCATTATCGATGGCTTTTAAGAACACCCAGTGGCTTTGCTTATCCTTCAAGCTGACTTCTCGTGCGATGTGAGTAGCAAGCAATAACAGATCGAGTAATTCCTCATCGTTAATTGCAGTGTAGGCTCGGGGTAAGAACGGATAATCGCTGATGCCCATACGAATAATACGATTGACGTTGTGCTGCTGTGCGAACTCATCCACCCAAGTCTGGAATTTTTCGAACATGACTTCGGCAGAAGCATCACGGTCAGCGTTCGGTTCTATGTAGAGTAAGTTCGCATCTGAGAAATGGTAAAGACGCGACGGTTTTTCTATTTTTTCCGCAAGGAAGTCGCCAAATGCCCGTTCTAGTTCTAGACCTGCCTTATAGCCGTTATGGACGTACATGCTTCGTAAGAATGGCAAATCGATCATAACAAAGCGTAGGCGATCATTAAGTGGTTCGTGGATCAATTCACCCATTTGCCATTGCTCGAAAGTTTCGCTCGACTTTTTCAATGAGCGAGAAAGCTTAACATTCAGCATACGCAAGTTACGTAAACGAGAGCGAGAGTGGGTGAAGAGGTCGTTACGCAGTTTTTCGATTTCACTTGCTTGGCGCTGCATAATGACACCGCGGCGCATAATGAACAAAAACATGACCAATACAGTAATAAACAATGCAAATGAGATTTTCTGGAATTTACGATGCTCTCTTTCCACTTGCTCTAAGCGTTCTGATTGACCGATGTAATGGATGGTTTGTTCGGCAAATTCTTTTTGCTGACGGAACGCATCTTCACTGATTTGGTTAAGCTGCTTTTGTTCTAGACGAACGAGGTTTGTGTATTTTTTATAAGCTTGCAGAGAAAGTTTGTATTCGCCTGCCTGCTCGTAACCCAACCCAAGTAAACGGTATGACTGCTGCTTAATGAAGTTGTTATTTTCAGGTGACTTTTCAGCAAGCGCTAACGCCAGCTTTGCATTAGTAATGACGTCTTTACTGTCATTTTGATGATAAGCCAGACCTGACTGAAGCAGGGCAGCCTTTGCTTCAAGCTTAGGAATATTGGTGTATTCTAAAAGCTCTTTAGAGCGGTCTAAGTACTGCTCTGCTAGCGCGTAGTTATAGAGTTGTAGGTAGGTAGCCGCCAAGCTTAAGCGAATTTTAATGATTCTATTGATGTTCTTACTGGTACTTTCATGGTCAAGCACGTTGAAGTAATGCACTAACGCAAGGTTAAACTTACCCTGATAAAAGTAGATGTCGCCCATTTGCTCTAGGACGTCCGCTAGGATCGGAGAGCTAGGGTAAGAGTCATAAAAATCTGCGGCTTGAGATAAGTATTCGATCGCTTTGTCGTACACTCGTCGCTCCTGGAAGAGCCTAGCCAAAAGGCGATTCACTTTTGCTAACCTTGCACCACTGTTACTTTCAATAGATTGCCAATAACCGTATAGCAGCTCTGACAAAGCCAAATTGTATTTCTTGCTATTGAGGTAAAACTCGCCGACGGCTGTGTAGTAGTCGATCAAGGCTAACTCAGAGCGGCTATCGTCAAGCATGGTCTTTGCTTCAGAGTACAAGTTTTCCGCTTTAATGATATCGCCACTATGTGAAGCGAGGAGTGCTCTTTGCATCACTAGTCGGTAGCGAACACTGTCGGTGCGTTGTAATACGGCATCGGCTTCATCGAGCTGTTGTTCAATTTGGTTAAGCGTGTCTTCCGCTTTTGAGTAGTTTTCGTCGTACATCCAAATCATTTGGTTGCGCATCAGCTGGAGATCTAAGTCCATGTACGGCAATTGATATTCTTGCGCTAAGCGTTCCGCTTTATTTAGGTGCTCGATAGCCGAACGAACATTACCCATGGCGTAATCTGCCTGAGCGATAATCTTGTGCGCTTCGATGGTGCTGCTTGGTGTGCGAACGCTACGATCTGTTTCGTCGCGAGACATGGCTGAAGGGCTGTCACTTTCTTTGCGTTCTGTTAGTTCACGCTGTGACAAATAGTTGGTTGCCGCTTGTTTTGCTTGTGATGGCTCTATTTCCGCCAATTGTTGTGCTTCGTTGAGTAACGCGGACGATAAAATGGTAGCATGAAGTGGCTGTACAAACAGCAAGCAAAGAAAGCCAATCAATTTGAATAGACGCGAACTGTCCCAAAACATCCTTTCGTTCCCTCGAACTGTTTTTAGATATGGCGATAACGGCGAAAAGCCTCAATTAGCCGTTTAAATGCGGGTTGAAGCCATTTGATATAGTAACATGCTTGGACAATAAAAACGTCCGGCAACCCTTTAGATTGCCGAACTTATTTCTGTTGCCTATGCGCTTACTGACGAGCCATACGGTGATTGTGAGCTGGCTTATCTTGTTCCGTTGAGCGGTAAGGGTTGATATCCAAGCCTCCACGGCGCGTATAGCGGGCAAATACGGTCAGTTTGCTTGGTTGGCAGTATTTCATTAGATCCGTAAAAATACGCTCTACACACTGTTCGTGGAACTCATTGTGCTCGCGGAAAGACACTAAGTAACGTAACAGCTTCTCACGATCTATTTTTGCGCCTTGGTAGCGAATTTCTACACTGCCCCAGTCGGGTTGGTTAGTGATCAAACAGTTTGATTTCAATAGGTGGCTATGTAGCACCTCTTCAACTTGTATTTTACCTGCCGCACCTTCAAGCAAATCGGCATCAAAATCGTAACTGGTGATGTCAATGTCTTGGTCATCTACACATTCACCGTCCATTGTCACGATAGGTTGATTGGTATAGTGGGTCACTGGATTCACCTCAACCAGCACCTTTTCACCTGCGCATTCAGAAAGGTCTTGTGTTAAACGCTCAGTCACTTCTTCCCAGCTTGCAAAGCGGGTTTGGTTATAGCTGTTTAAGTACAGTTTGAAAGACTTCGATTCAATCAAGTTTGCGCTGGTGGCTGGAATGTATACTTCGCCAACGGCCACTTGTGGTAAACCTTTACTATTTAACCAAGACAGTTCGTACAGCGTCCAAATGTCGTGCCCCATGAAAGGCAGAGTATCGCCTAACTGGAGGTCATCTCGGTTCAGGCTGCGAGGGACTGGTTGCAGCAAGCTTGGGTCATACTGGTTCGCATACTCGGTCGTTTTACCTAGTGTTAAGCCAGCAAGCTCTTTAGCGTCAGAATATTTGCTCATACTTTGTGGTCGTTTTCGATTAGAATGGCGAGAATTTTACTGAATCCGCTGGTCAATTGCCATCCGGCAAGTACGGCTATCTGATAAATAAGGAATGAGGAGACCTTCATGACCCAAAACGTTACTCAGGCGCTACAAGAGTTCAGCCTGCGCTACCAACAAGCTTGGCAAGCTAAGCACAATGAGTTGCCAAGCAGTGAAGAGCTTGCAGAGCTTGTTTCTCCTTGTGTCGAAGAGAAGCGTGATGGAAAGGTGCTTTGGAAAGCGGTCGCACGTGATGAAATGGCCGATTTCACCAATGTGGAAAATGCGATTGAGTTGTCACTGCAAGATGATGTTAAAGCCTTTTATGGTTCTCAATACTGCGCCGATATGGAGGCAACTTGGCAAGGTAATTCGTTGACGCTGCTGCAAGTCTGGAGCGATGACGATTTCGTGCGTCTACAAGAAAATATTCTTGGTCATTTGGTGACGCAGCGCCGCTTGAAACTTAAACCAACAGTATTTATCGCAGCGACAGATGAGGAAATGGATGTGATTTCTATTTGTAACCTCACTGGCAATGTGATTCTAGAGCGTTTGGGCACCTCTAAACGTGATGTATTGGCAGATTCATTGGTTGAGTTCTTGAATAAGTTAGAGGCTGCCGTCTAAGTATGTATGTTGTTGAGTTGCAGTTTGAGTGTTTTGATAACACCACCGTCAGCGCGGTAGACAAAGCCATTAATGGCTTGATGGATGCTCTGCGTTACAACGGCCAAGTATTAGGTCGTGAATTTCCGATAGTGATGGGAGAAGGTGAATTTTTCGTTCGTGTTGTTTGCCCAGAACAAGACAGCTTGCATCCACGTTATCACTCAGATTTCGTCAAAGTGTGCATGAACCGTTTGTCGGATGCGTCTTTGCTTGCACCGAAAATGCGTATGCTGGGGCGTGATTTGAATTCAGAACAAGCAGCCGAAGAAGAGACACCTAGCTGGCAAGTGTTGTACACGACTTATGTTCATACGTGTTCGCCTTTGCGAAGTGGTGAAACCCTGTTGCCAATTCCTTTGTATCGTAATGAGCCAACACTTAATGGAGACCATAAAGCCGTCATTAAGTGGCAGACTGAGTGGCAAGCGTGTGATGAAATCCAAATGGCAGGGGGCTGCCGAGCGGAATATGCGGCGCTGCACGAAATTTGCGATGTGGATAGTGTGCTGTTTCGCCGAGGTTGGGACTTACGTGGCCGTATCGAATACATCACGAAGATCCCTACGTACTATTACCAGTATCGTGTCGGTGGTCAGTCGCTGGAGAGCGAGAAAGCGCGCAAGTGTCCAAAATGCGATGGCGAGTGGCTACTCGATGAGCCACTACATGACATATTTCATTTTAAGTGTGATGACTGCCGAATCGTGTCGAATATCTCTTGGGACCATCTTAAGTAGCGAATTGAAGCTACTTAAATGGGTAGATAGACAAATAGAAAGGGCTGATGTTTTCACATCAGCCCTTTTGTGTTTAGAACGTTTATGTTTAGAACGTTGTTTTCAGTCATGTTTTGAAAAGTGGGATTACCAACCTTTCACAACACCGCCTTTGAACAGCTCTTTTGCCGCTTCGTAAACTTCTTCCGTTTGGTAAGCTTTTACGAAGTTTTGTACGTTTTGCGCATTAACATTTTCTTCGCGAGCGACAATTAGGTTTACGTATGGCGAGTCTTTATCTTCAACGAACACGCCGTCACGCTCTGGCGATAGGTCGATAGAGCTTGCGTAAGTGGTGTTGATGATAGATAGCGTTACGTCATCCAGTGAACGTGGAAGCTGTGGGGCTTCTAGTTCAATGATTTCGATATTTTTAGGGTTGCCTACGATGTCACGTACTGTAGCGAGTAGACCAACGCCATCACGTAGCGTAATTAAACCTTGCTGCTCAAGAAGCAGTAGTGAGCGACCTAGGTTAGTTGGGTCGTTTGGTACTGCGATGCGTGCGCCATCTTGAATTTCATCAATTGATTTTACTTGCTTTGAGTAACCAGCAATAGGGTAAACGAATGAGTTACCCGCGATAGCCAGTTTGTAGCCGCGGTCTTTCACTTGTTGGTCTAGGTATGGTTTGTGCTGGAACGCATTCGCGTCTACTGAACCATCATCCAGAGCGGCGTTTGGTGTTACGTAATCGGTAAATGTTACTAGCTCAACATCTAGGTTGTATTTCTCTTTTGCTACTTTAGCGGCAACTTCGGCTACTTGTGCTTCAGCACCAGCAATAACGCCAACTTTTACTTTGTTTACGTCTACTTCTTTGTCGCCGCAACCCGCTAGAGCAAGAGCAGAGGCGGCCGTTGCTACAGTCAAAAGACCTTTAAGGCTAAATTTCATCTTTATCTCCTTATAATTTGTATTTTTGATGCTTATCTGTGGTCTACACGGCGCACCACTGCGTCACCGATAGACTGAATAATCTGTACTAGAACAATCAACATCACGACAGTCACGGCCATGATAGTTACATCGTAGCGGTGGAAACCGTAACGAATGGCTACGTCACCTAGGCCGCCGCCGCCTACCGTACCCGCCATAGCTGAGTAGCTAACGAGAGTGACCAAGGTAATCGTTACTGAGTTAACAATAGTCGGCATTGCTTCAGGTAGTAGAACTTTTGTGATGATCTGTGTTGGAGTCGCCCCCATTGACTGCGCTGCTTCCACCAAGCCTGTCGGTACTTCTAATAAAGCACCTTCAATAAGACGAGCGACAAAAGGAATGGCGCCAATAGTCAGTGGGACGATTGCTGCGGTTGTACCGATAAAGGTTCCAACTAGCATTTTTGTCACTGGAATAATCGCAACCATCAGTACGAGGAATGGCACAGAACGACCAATGTTAACGATAGCGCCTAAGCCGCTATTTAGTTTGGTGTTTTCAAGTAGGCCGCCTTTCTTAGTAATATGGAGGATTACGCCTAATGGAATACCCACAGCAAAGCCGACTAATCCGGCAACCGCAACCATGTAAAGCGTTTCCCACGTTGCACCTAAAAGTAGTTTGCTGTTTAAGCTCAGCCATTCAGAAATCGTATTAAAGGACATAACCAAGTACCTCTACTTTTACGTTGTGCTTACGCAGGTATTCAAGAGCTGCGTTGTCATCTTCTTCGTTACCAAATAGCTCTGCGACCATCATGCCGAATTTCACGCCACCAGCGTAATCAAGGTCGGAACTCAAAATACTCACATCAATATTGTATTTACGAGAAATTTGCGACATTAACGGTGCATCGACGGTTGCGCCAGTAAACTCTAAGCGAACCAACGGGTAGCTGCCATCAACACGCTCTGCTTGTAGACGTGCTTGGTAATCTTCAGGAATGGAAAGATCCAGCGTTGAGCGAATGAATTGGTGCGCTAGCTCTGTCTTAGGGTGCGCAAAAATATCGCCAACGGTGCCTTTTTCCACCAGCTCACCACCACCGATGATTGCTACTTCGTGACAGATACTTTTTACGACTTCCATTTCGTGAGTGATAAGTAAAATCGTGATGTTGAGTTTGCGGTTGATCTCTTTCAATAACTCAAGGATAGATTGAGTTGTTGCCGGGTCTAGCGCACTAGTGGCCTCATCACAAAGCAGCACGCTAGGATCGGATGCCAATGCACGAGCAATTGCCACACGCTGTTTTTGTCCGCCACTTAAGTTAGATGGGTAGCTCTCGTGTTTGTCGGCTAAGCCCACAAGCTTTAGCAACTCAGTTACTTTTGTTGTGATTTGCGATTTGTCTTTACCTGCCAGTTCTAGTGGCAGTGCTACATTATCAAACACAGTACGAGACGAAAGCAGGTTAAAGTGCTGGAAGATCATGCCAATGTTACGGCGTGTTTCGACTAGTTGTTTTTTACTGAGTTTGGTTAGATCCACACCATCAACGATGATGGAACCAGAGGTCGGTGCTTCTAGCATGTTGACACAGCGGATCAGCGTACTTTTACCAGCACCTGATGAACCGATAACACCAAAGATGGTGCCTTTGTCGATGTGTAGGTTAATGTCTTTCAGGGCAAGGATTTCCTTACTGCCTTGGTAGAACACTTTATTGACGTTTTTTATTTCTATCATGTTTCAACCTGCCCAAAGATACGGGGAACTTCGCTGTCAAAAACGGCCTTTGACAGAACTTAATGTTGAGCTTTATCTCAATTTTCAGTTGATGCTATGGGTTAAGCAGAATGAAGTCAATAGATATTTTTACGTCTAGACGTCTAAATGTATGGATGTTCTGTTTTGAAACGAAGATGTATAGATAACAAGCAGGAGGTAGACGGCAGGGCACCCTCAGATTTACCGATTCTTGCCCAACAAATCAACCGTTTTGTCGAGGCCAAGAATGAATTAGATAGTGTTGAAGTTTATAAGGTATGTAATAATCTGATTAAACCGAGTTAATAGAGAAATACGTTTTGGCAAAACCTGCTGTTTTTATCGATCGTGATGGCGTGATAAACGTTGACCACGGCTACGTTCATGACGAACATGATTTTGAGTACATTGATGGTGTATTTGAAGCGACGAAAGCGCTAAAAGATAAAGGCTACCTTCTAGTGTTAGTGACGAATCAATCGGGCATCGCACGCGGTAAATTCAGTGAAGACCGTTTCTTGTCTCTGACTCAATGGATGGATTGGAACTTTGCTGATAAAGGTGTTGAGTTCGATGGTATCTATTACTGTCCACATCATCCAGAACATGGCATTGGCGAGTACAAGCAAGATTGTGAGTGCCGTAAGCCAAAACCAGGCATGTTCATTTCTGCGCGTGACTTCTTGAAGATCGACATGGAGAAATCTGTGATGATCGGCGATAAAGCTGAAGACATGATGGCAGCAGAAGCGGCAGGCGTTGGCACTAAGATTTTGGTTCGCACTGGTAAGCCAGTAACGGAACAGGGCGAAGCCATTGCAACGGTAGTATTAGATAGCATTGCAGATGTGCCTGCGTACTTAAACAAGTAATCTTCATTACTGACTGAGATAAGGGAAGCCACTGCTTCCCTTTTGTTTGATTCCTTCTTTTAATCTGAACACTTATGAGCAAAAAACTCACCATTCTTGATATCGCAAAATTGGCAGGCGTGGGCAAATCAACAGTAAGCCGTGTGCTTACTAACGATCCCAAGGTAAAACCGCAAACGCGTGAGAAGGTAGAGCAAATCATTCGTGAATCAGGCTACGTCCCATCAAAGTCGGCGCAGTCGATGCGTGGTGGCAGTCAAAAGGTTATTGGGGTTATCATCTCCCGTTTAGATTCACCATCAGAAAATCGCGCCGTTGGTACCATGCTCAATGCTTTGTATTCCGCTGGTTATGATGCGGTGATCATGGAGAGCCAATTCGATCGCGATAAAACCAATGAGCATTTGGATGTGCTTAAACGTCGCAACGTCGATGGGGTGATCGTGTTTGGCTTTACTGGATGTGATGAGCGAGCATTGGCGGAGTGGGGGAATCGTATCGTCGTGATCGCGATGGACACGCAAATGGTTTCCTCGATCAACTACGATAACCAAGGTGTGATAGACATGGCTTTGTCTCATCTTGAGCAGCAATCTTTATCTCGCATTGCTTATATTGGTGTTGACCCTGAAGACAAAACCACTGGCTTAGCTCGTCTAAATGCTTATAAAGCTTGGTGTCAACGCAAACAAATTACACCTTGTTTCCAGACGGGTAAGTTGAGCCATGAAAGTGCTTATCAGTTGGTAGACAAAGTCCTTCAATCTGACACTCAGGCCATCGTGTGCGCCAGTGACACCATCGCGTTGGGCGTGATTAAGCGTCTTCAAGAGTTAGGCCGTGAAGATGTGGTTGTGACAGGTGTTGGTGGTAATGAATTGCTCTCTTTCCTTTTCCCTAAAGTATTTAGTGTCGACCCCGGTTATACCCTTGCAGGTGAGAAGTCCGCTAACATGCTGATCAATCAATTAAATGGCGATGAGGAAGTGGTTCACTTTACTCAACAGCCTATCGTTTATTGACCCACACTAAAACGATCTGCTCTAAAATTATACTGTGATCACTCTCAATTAATGGGACTGTTCCCATTTTGTTTTTTGCCTTCGGATGGCAATATTAAAATTAAGAAATGGGAATGTTCCCATTTATAAAAACAAAATGATGAATCGAATGTATCCAATACAGGGTGGACAAAGTTATGAGTAAGATTGCGCGTAAAGACGTGGAGCGTCTTATTGAGCTGGTCGGGGGGCCGGACAATATTGCCAGTGTAAGTCACTGTTTAACTCGCTTGCGTTTTGTTCTAAATGATACGGACAAAGCAGATACGAAACAGTTAGAAGCATTACCGATGGTGAAGGGCTGTTTTACCAACGCAGGCCAGTTCCAAGTGGTTATCGGTACTGAAGTGGATGAAGTTTACAAGGTACTGATCGGACTGACGGGTAAAAGTGAAGCCAGCAAAGACGAAGCGAAGAACGCTGCTCGTCAAAACATGAATATCGTTGAGCGTGGTATTTCCCACCTTGCAGAAATCTTTGTACCACTGCTGCCTGCGATCATTACCGGTGGTCTGATTCTTGGCTTCCGTAACGTGATTGGCGACATCAAGATGTTTGATGGTCAAACGCTAACGGAAATCAGCCAGTTTTGGGCAACTGTACACTCTTTCTTATGGCTGATTGGTGAGGCGATCTTCTTCTTCCTACCAGTTGGCGTGTGTTGGTCGACAGTGAAAAAACTCGGCGGTACTCCGATTTTGGGTATCACATTGGGTGTCACGCTGGTTTCGCCACAGTTAATGAACGCCTACCTAATTGGTAAGCAAGTGCCTGAAGTATGGGACTTTGGCTTATTTGCCATCGAGAAAGTGGGCTACCAAGCGCAAGTGATTCCGGCAATGCTCGCTGGTATGGCACTGGCGTTTATTGAAACCAACTTAAAACGCATCATTCCGTCTTACCTTTACCTAGTGGTTGTGCCGTTTGTCTCTATCATCGTGTCTGTGATTCTTGCGCACTCTATCATTGGTCCATTCGGTCGTATGTTGGGTGACGGCGTTGCTTTCGCAGCAAAAGCAGCCATGACGGGTGACTTCGCTATGATTGGCTCAACCATCTTCGGCTTCCTATACGCGCCATTGGTCATTACTGGTATTCACCACACTACCAACGCGGTAGACCTTCAATTAATGCAAGAGCTAGGCGGCACGCCAATTTGGCCTCTGATTGCACTTTCAAACATTGCTCAAGCGTCTGCGGTCGTCGGCATCATTATCATCAGTAAAAAACACGGCGAGCGTGATATCTCAGTGCCTGCGGCTATCTCTGCTTACCTTGGCGTGACTGAACCGGCGATGTACGGCATCAACTTGAAATACAAGTTCCCAATGCTGAGCGCGATGATCGGTAGTGCGTGTGCTGCTGCTATTTGTGGTAGTGCGGGCGTAATGGCGAACGGTATCGGTGTGGGCGGTTTGCCGGGCATCTTGTCTATCCAACCGCAGTTCTGGGGCATTTTTGCTTTGGCTATGTTAGTCGCAATGCTGGTACCTGCTGCATTAACGTTAATTCTTTATAAGCGTGCACAAGCCAAAGGTGAGCTTGAGCCTGCAAACGCGTAATTCTATTTGAGGCAGTGACTTGGCTGCCTCCTCCTATTTTTCTTTTCAAATTTTAAGTTTCCGATTACTGGTAAGTGAGTGTTAGAAATGGCTATGACCAAGCATGATGAGAGCTGGTGGAAAACCGCAACCATCTATCAAATTTACCCAAAAAGCTTTTGTGACAGTGGCAGTAAAGGCACGGGCGACATCAAAGGGATCATTTCTAAGCTGGATTATCTTAAGCATCTTGGTGTGGATGCGATTTGGCTGACGCCGGTTTACCAATCGCCAATGATCGACAACGGTTATGACATATCCGATTACTACTCGATCAACCCTGAGTTCGGCACTATGGAAGATTTCGATACTTTGCTAGCAGAAGCGCATCAGTTGGGTATTCGTATCATCATGGACATTGTAGTGAACCACACGTCGACAGAACACAAGTGGTTCCAATCCGCACTGGGTGATAAAAACAGCCCATACCGTGATTACTACATCTGGAAAGATCCGGTAGATGGTGCTGAACCAAACAACTGGCAATCAAAGTTTGGTGGCAACGCTTGGGCGCTGGATGAAAAAACAGGCCAGTACTATTTGCACCTTTTTGCTAAAGAGCAAGCGGACTTAAACTGGGAAAACCCAGTAGTGCGTGAAGAAGTGAAAGAAGTCATCAGCTTCTGGGCAGACAAAGGTGTGGATGGTTTCCGTCTCGACGTTATCAACCTGATTTCCAAGCAGCAAGATTTTCCAAGTGACGATATTGGTGATGGTCGTCGTTTCTACACGGATGGTCCACGTGTGCACGAATACCTTCAAGAGATTAGCGAATCTGTGTTTCAAAAATACGGCAGCGTGACGGTGGGTGAAATGTCTTCCACTACGCTAGAGCACTGCCAGCAATATTCTTCGCTAGACGGCAAAGAGCTATCCATGGTGTTCAACTTCCATCATCTGAAAGTCGATTATCCAAATGGTGAAAAATGGACCAAAGCGCCGTTTGATTTCATTCAGTTAAAACAGATCTTCAATCATTGGCAAACGGGCTTAAATGGCAAAGGGTGGGGGGCGCTGTTCTGGTGTAACCACGACCAGCCACGCGTTGTGAGCCGATTAGGTAACGACGAGCAATACCGTGTTGAATCTGCCAAGATGCTTGCGGCATCAGTGCACATGATGCAAGGCACACCTTATGTTTACCAGGGGGAAGAGATCGGCATGACCAACCCGGGTTATACCGAAATCAGCCAATATCGTGATGTTGAAAGTACTAACATGTACGACATCATGGTCAACCGTGATGGTGTATCTCATGACGATATGATGGCGATCTTGGCACAGAAGTCGCGTGATAACTCACGTACACCAATGCAATGGAACAGTGCAAAACACGCGGGCTTTACTGAGGGCACGCCGTGGCTTGAAGTGGCGCAGAATTACTCTGAAATCAATGCTGAAGCTGCGGTTGCCGATTTAAACTCGGTGTTCTACTTTTACAAGCGTCTGATTGAACTGCGTAAACAGGTTCCAGTCATCACCGATGGCCGTTATGAAGATTTACTGCCAGAGCACAAACGTATTTTCGCTTACGCTCGTCAGAACGATAAGCAAACGCTGCTGTGTATCAATAACTACTACGCTGAAGAGGTGGAATGCGTTCTGCCAGAACGTTTTGATATGAGTAAGGCGAAAAACTTGCTATCTAACTATCAAAACTCAGCGAGCGCAGTCGCGTCAAACCATCAAGTGTTACGACCTTACGAAACTCGTATTTTATTGATAGAAGAATAAACTCGGGTGTCATCACCCCTAAGATTGATGTTCGAGATGAAGGCTTTGGTGTGCTCCCCAAAGCCTTCTTTTATTGAGATATCTATAAAAAATGCAAGCTTATTTTGTTTCAATCGCTGTTAGCTGCACTTTCTCTTCGTTGATTTGTACTTGTTGTACTTTCAGCAGTTCAATTTGTTCTATCAGACCTAAGCTCGGATTAAACCAACGTTCTGCCGAAGTGGCGAACTCCATTGAGTCCATATCATCACAGTTTAGGTTGTAGATGTTCTCTTCCATCAGGTATGCCGCTTCAATTTTCTTGCCTGAGATCGAGAACGCTTTACGCATACCAGTCTCTCGGATTTGCTGTTGCCAAACCACTTGGCAAGATGCTGTCATAGGAAGGTTTTGTACCCACTCATGATCTTCAAAACGGTCTAGAAGGTTGTGAACTGCGTAGCCTGTAAGAGTGGTTTGCAGAGACATAGTTTCTTCACCGATGTCAATATTCGGGCTTTTCTCTTTTACGTCGTCACCGTTTAGGCGGAAAATCGGACCGCTGTGCATAAGCATGGCAATAAACTGATGACCAATGAAATAAGCGTCAGTGATTTCATGGAGTGCACCATCTGATCCTGCAAAGTAAAGCGTATTGCTCTCTTCGTCGTCGTTGTACTGCTCGTCTGAATAGTAGAACTGTTCGGCGCCGTAGTTCACCAAGTCATTAACCAACTGGACCATTGCTTCGCTGTTTGGGATTTGTGCCAATGCTGCCAATATTTGCTCGCTATCCATCGCTTGGAAGCTCAGTTTCATGTCGCCTTCTGGTTGGCCATCCAAGCTAAATGCGTAGTTTAGCTGTGTACTTGGCGTGGGAGCGAAGATTGAGTTGTGAATCGAGACGTCGAAACTTTCTTGAGGCACTTTGTTTGGATTCGCACTGCCAGAAGACGAACCTCCGCCACAGCCGTAAAGAGCCAGAGTTGCTGCTGCGATAAGCGTCATTTTGTTTAGCATGGTTTACATTCCTGATTGATAAGGCCGCTTCATGTTGGGCCGTTGCTTGAATGCGAGCATGCTAAGTTCAGTGAGAGAAAAAGGGCAAAAAACAAAAGATAACAGGGGTTAATGAAAGCTTAATTTTATATTTAGGTCTTTGTTTTATTTGGGGTTATTTCGTTGGCTACGTTAGTGCAATACTCGTTAATGAGCGCTTTCCATCGGCTTATGATTTCTTGATCGGTCACACTAACATGCAACGTTTTCCACGGTTGGAGGCAAGTCTCTTTTGATTCAGATTGAGAAAGACGCTCAAACAAGGTTTCGGAAGGTAAAACGCGCAGCAGCGCCACCAGTGATTCCATGTAGTTGAGACGGAACTGTTCAAGTTTGTTCTGCTTATAAGCAATGTGAGACACAAAGGTATAAATCAGTGCGTTTTGGATACGTGAGTCGCCATCTGGTGTCGTTAACAGAGCTTTTGCCCTGTCTAAGTTCCCTAATTTGAAATGCAATAGACCTAACCAGAGGCTCAGCTCATCTGGCAAAACATCAAACGACGATTGTACTTGAGTTAAATACGCTTCCAGCTTTTGATGTTCGTGCTCGTATAAGGCGAGATGTCTTGCCGTTGTTATAGCCGCAAACTCATCAGATTGTCGGAGAGGTTGGCTAGAAAAGGCATTCTCGAATAACATTTTTTTGTGAATATTCGAAAGCTGCCACGAACTTGCCGAAGGTGCAGGCAGATTGAAGTATTGCGCGACATCCGAGTGCATTTGGAAAATATCCGATTGTAAGGCAGATAAACGCAGTGTGTACTCATTGCGAAACGCCAGCTTGCCCGTCGCAGGATAAATAAGGTTCATCTGCGCTTTCAAGATGCCCTGTTTTGTGTCGTCTTTTAACTCGATATTGAGCTCGTAGTCGCTGGTCTGCATGTTTCGTGCGCCAGGGAAATATGGCGTATGACCGATAGGATCAAGAAAGTAACTGGGAGCATCTTGGTTGGCGATGTCGGTGTATGGATATTCGACCTGTTGTTGCAGCAAGATGGCTTTGACCAGTATGCGGTATTTTCGCGCCTGGGAGCCGATTGAATCGACACGGTTGAGTAGTAGCTCGACTTTGGGAATCAGTAGTTGATGACGTGTTTGTTGTGTTGAGATTTCTTGGCGTTGCCATAACAAGCTTGCGAGTGTCATGCTACATACCGCAAGTATGGCACATAAGCTGTAAGCAAAAATCAGCTTGAAGTTCTTATTACTCGCCACCTGGGTTGAGATAACGCGCCGATGGTTTTTCGCTGGTGGCACTAAACGAATATTGGCAGGGTTAAGAAAGTAGCCTTTTCGGGGGTAAGTGACTAAAAGCTTAGCGGCATCGTATTCGGGTAAGTACTGCTGTAGCAGGGCACGTAAGGTGCTAATGCGGTTCGTGAGCACATTCTTAGAGATGAACTTGCTCTGCCAAATGGTTTCGATAATGGTATCAGCAGAGAGCGGATGTCCCACGCTTGTTAGCAGCAGCTCTAATAACTCAATGGTACGAGGTTCGAGATCAATCGCGATAGCATCTTGATGAAGGGTCTGTGTCTTCGGGTTATAGATCAGCTCTCCAATCGCAATACAACTGTGAGTCTGTTTAGCTTGTTGCAGAAAGTCGCGCATACCGTACCGATCTATTTGGAAATCGCGAAGTATTATATAGCGATTGGAGCGCGAAATCTTATAAATCGCGCTTCAATCATTATCAAAAATTTATGAACCGTAGGTCACGGAATAGCGGTGCGGTTTGTGGTTCATCGCTAACACGAGATTGAGTGCAAACGCCCCCAACATTGAAAGGCCAATCACTTCTGGTGTGACAAAGAAGAATGAAGCAAACAGGATACATGCATCGATTGCCATTTGGCTTTTGCCAACTGAAATGCCAAATTTGTCTTGGATAAACAAACACAGCACGTTAAAGCCACCCAAGCTGGAGCGATGTCGGAATAGGATCAGCATACCGAGCCCCATTAAAAGCCCGCCTGCGACGGCGCAATAAACTTCATTTACCGATTCGAGCGAGATTAGCAAATAAAGATGATCGGCAAAGATAGAAACCAACGCGCCAGAAATGGCACTATTAATGGCGAAATGACGGCCGAAGCGTTTCCATGCTAGTAAGTAAAAAGGACTGTTTGCTAAAAAGTACAGCACACCAAAGGTAAAAGGTGTAAATTGGCTAATAAGCAGAGCCAATCCAGTCGTGCCTCCCGTTAGAAGGTTCGCGGATTGGAGAAAGAAAACGCCTTGAGCTACTAAAAAGGTACCCGTGAGAATCGCTATCCAGTCTTCTTTTAATGAGTGTTTTTCCATCAATGTTGCAGTCATTAGTGATAAATAAGGCGTGCATAGTAGTAAAAAGATGATCTTTTCGGTAGCTAGAGGGTAAAATTTACGGTAAACCTATGTAATTGCTGTTTTACAGGGTGTAAAGCACAAATTTGACAGGCAATAGATTGTCGTTATGCGATTGCAATGCTGGCATGATAAACATTGCTTGTCATCATGAAAAAACTGCATGAGAAAAATTGTAAATTTCTCTTTATGACCTAAATCAAATTATGTAGAATGCGCGCCATTAGGGTGACGAAAACGTTTGCGTCGGGTCATTCAACAGTTTTTTTGCAACTTTCAGTACTAATCTGAGTCAGGAGATACAGATGCTTAAGCGTGATATGAACATCGCAGATTACGATGCGGAACTGTTCGCAGCTATCCAGGAAGAAACTCTTCGCCAGGAAGAACACATTGAACTTATCGCTTCTGAAAACTACACAAGCCCACGTGTAATGGAAGCGCAAGGTTCTCAGCTAACGAACAAATACGCTGAAGGCTACCCAGGTAAGCGTTACTACGGCGGTTGTGAGTACGTAGATAAAGCTGAAGCACTAGCAATTGAGCGTGCATGCCAACTATTTGGTTGTGAGTACGCTAACGTACAGCCTCACTCAGGTTCTCAAGCAAACAGCGCAGTTTACATGGCGCTTCTTAACCCAGGCGATACAGTTTTAGGCATGAGCCTAGCGCACGGTGGTCACCTAACTCACGGTTCACCAGTAAACTTCTCTGGTAAGCACTACAACGTTATCCCTTACGGTATCGATGAAGCTGGTCAAATCAACTACGACGAGATGGAACAGCTAGCACTTGAACACAAACCTAAGATGATCATCGGTGGTTTCTCTGCTTACTCGCAAATCGTTGATTGGAAACGCATGCGTGAAATCGCTGACAAAGCAGGTGCTTACTTATTTGTTGATATGGCGCACGTAGCTGGTCTTATCGCTGCCGGTGAATACCCAACACCAGTACCGCATGCTCACGTGGTAACAACAACGACGCACAAAACACTAGCAGGTCCTCGCGGTGGTCTTATCTTGTCAAATGCTGGCGAAGATATGTACAAGAAATTGAACTCAGCAGTGTTCCCTGGTGGTCAAGGTGGTCCTCTAATGCACGTTATCGCTGGTAAAGCAGTAGCGTTCAAAGAAGCGATGGAGCCAGAGTTCAAAGCTTATCAAGCTCGCGTAGTGAAAAACGCAAAAGCAATGGTTGGTCAGTTCCAAGAGCGTGGTTACAAAATCGTATCTAACGGTACAGAAAACCACTTGTTCCTTGTTGACCTAATCGACAAAGATATCACTGGTAAAGACGCAGACGCGGCACTAGGTGCAGCAAACATCACTGTAAACAAGAACTCAGTACCAAATGACCCACGCAGCCCATTCGTAACGTCTGGTATTCGTGTAGGTACGCCAGCGATCACTCGCCGTGGCTTCACTGAAGAAGATGCAAAAGAGCTAGCAAACTGGATGTGTGACGTTCTAGATAACATCGGCAACGAAGAAGTTATCGAAGCGACAAAACAGAAAGTGCTAGAAATTTGTAAGCGTCTACCGGTTTATGCCTAACTGTTCTTCATAGAATGAGTCGATTTCGGTGTCGAACATACTCATTTGCTCGCGCAAACTCCGTGTGTTCTCCTAGAACTCGACTCGTCTATTTTGAACATTGATATACTAAAGGTCCTCATTTGAGGGCCTTTTTGCTTGTCTGGCGTTTGGAATGAGATATAGCGAGAGTGTGTGATAAGGGGATGGCTACCAACACTGTCCCTTTTCAATATACCCAAACCACGTCATTCCGACGAGCCGAGGCGAGATCAGGAATCTTGTTGAGGCACACTCTTTTACTCAGAGTTTCCCTAAAAATCCTCAGTATTCTGAAAACAGATTCTGAATCACGTTCGTACCTCGCTGTTCAGAATGACGGTGGTAGAGTGGCTTTTTATCATCATTTGCCAGATACAAAAAAGGTTGGCACTGAGCCAACCTTTTCTCTTCAAAACAAGCTTTTCAAAACAAGCGAGAGCTTATTTAATCTCGATACCTTGAGCTTGCATATCGGCATGGTAAGAAGAGCGCACAAATGGACCACACGCTGCATGCGTGAAGCCAAGTTCTAGTGCAACTTCTTTTAGCTCGTCAAACTCTGATGGCGGAACGTAACGTTCTACTGGCAAGTGGTGACGGCTTGGCGCTAGGTACTGGCCTAGAGTCAGCATCGTTACGCCGTGTGCGCGTAGATCTTTCAGTACTTCGATGATTTCTTCTTTGGTTTCACCAAGGCCCATCATCAAACCAGACTTGGTCGGTACATCGGGATGCTGCTCTTTGAACTTCTTAAGAAGCTCAAGTGACCATTTATAGTTCGCACCTGGGCGAGCTTTACGGTAAAGACGTGGCGCTGTTTCTAAGTTGTGGTTGAAGACATCTGGCGGATTGTCTTTCATTAGATCAAGCGCTACATCCATGCGACCACGGAAGTCAGGAACCAGTGTTTCAATCTTAATATGCGGGTTTAACGCACGGATCTCGCGGTTACAATCGGCAAAGTGTTGTGCACCGCCGTCACGCAGATCGTCACGGTCAACAGAAGTGATTACTACGTATTTCAGCTTCATATCGGCAATGGTTTTCGCCAGTTTTTGAGGCTCTTCTGCTTCCGGTGGTAATGGGCGGCCATGAGCAACGTCACAGAAAGGACAACGACGAGTACAAATAGCACCTAAGATCATGAAGGTAGCTGTACCGTGGTTAAAACATTCCGCTAGGTTCGGGCAAGATGCTTCTTCACATACGGAGTGAAGTTTGTTCTTACGCATCGCCGCTTTGATGTCTTGAATTCGTTGGCTGTCGGCTGGTAGCTTGATCTTCATCCAATCAGGCTTACGTAGCACTTCTTTCTGCTCTGTAGGCATGTTCTTTACGGGAATCAATGCCATTTTATCGGCGTCACGATATTTAACGCCTTTTTCCATCTGGATTGGTTTGCTCATGCTTTATTACCTTGAGAAGGTGCTTCTGTGCTGAATTCTACTTGCTCATAATCGAGCAAAGTAACGAGTTCTTCTATTAATTGTTTTTCTACGGCTTCTACATTGTCTGGGCCGCCAAATTGGCTGACCTGAACCATTTCCATACCTTCATAACCACAAGGGTTAATACGCAGAAACGGTGTTAAATCCATATTTACGTTCAAGGCTAAACCATGAAACGAGCATCCTTTACGAATGCGTAAACCGAGAGAGCATATTTTCTTACCGGCAACGTAGACACCTGGTGCGTCAGGTCGCGCGGCTGAGCCAATATTGTATGCTTTTAGCGTGTTGATCACGAGGTTCTCGATTGTGGTAACGAGATCTCGTACACCTAATTTTTTGCGGCGTAGGTTGATCAAGAAGTAGGCGACCAACTGACCAGGGCCATGATACGTAACCTGACCTCCGCGATCACTTTGTACAACAGGAATATCGCCAGTGTTAATCAAGTGCTCAGCTTTACCTGCCTGTCCTTGCGTAAATACTGGGTTATGTTCTACCAACCAGACTTCATCACGGGTTTCTTCTGTGCGTTGGTCGGTGAACTCATGCATCGCCTTCCATACAGGCTCATAGTCTTGGCGGCCAAGTCGTTTTACAACAAGTTGGTGTTGCATGGGAATTCCTGTTGCTAATATATAAAGTTTTTGGATTATAAACCGGATAACCCTGATGCTCTACCGCTGCGTAACAGATTTTTAACTGAAAGCGATGTAAAGCCTCGTTATCTCTTTGATAAATAAAAAGAAAGCAGCTAAAGCTGCTTTCAAAAAAAATTTAATCTATCAAAAAATTATAGAACCATGCGTACGATGTCAATTTCACCTAACTCTTTGTACAGTGTCTCAACCTGCTCGATAGAGGTTGCAGTAATGTTGATTGACACAGAGTGGTAGTTGCCCTTAGCACTTGGTTTAACGGTCGGGCTGTAGTCACCTGGAGCATGGCGCTGAATAACTTCAAGAACAAGCTCTGGAAGTTCAGGCTTTGCATGACCCATTACCTTGTAAGTAAATGAACAAGGGAACTCAAGCAGGTCTTTTAATTTTGCATCAGAGTTGATGGTTAGCATATCGATAACTCCAGTAGATATTCGTTGCGGTGCGAAATAGTACAGTCAAATTAGGGGGAACTCAAGACGAGGAGCTCAAACTTAAAAAGCCGCCCATTCAGGCGGCTTTGCGAATAAGTTTGCTACTCTAACGTTCTTTTTAGAAGAAGCTCTTGAATAACAATACGATGTAATCCCACATGCGGCTAAATAGACTACCTTGCTCTACGGTTTCTAGTGCCATTAGTGGGTACTCGGCAATATCTTCACCATCGATCTGATAGTATAGCTTACCAACTACATCACCTTTATTAATTGGGGCTTCTAGCTCTTTTTCAAGGACGAAGCTTGCTTTTAGGTTTTTCGCTTCACCACGCGGTAGTGTTACGTAAGTATCTTGGTCAAGACCCAGTGCTACGGTGTCTTTGTTACCCATCCACACTTTTTCTTCTACGAACGTTTCACCTGCTTTGTGCGGTGCCACTGTTTCGAAGAAACGGAAGCCGTAGCTTAGCAGCTTTTTGCTTTCTGACTTACGAGCATTGGCATCTTTAGTACCCATAACGACCGCAACCAAGCGCATTTGACCTTCAGTTGCTGAACTTACTAGGCTGTAACCCGCATTACTTGTGTGACCCGTTTTGATGCCGTCAACGTTCATGCTCTTATCCCAAAGTAGACCGTTACGGTTGTATTGGGTGATGCCGTTGTAAGTAAATTTCTTCTCTGAGTACACTCGGTACTCATTTGGTACGTCACGGATAAGTGCTTTACCTAGCAGTGCCATGTCGTATGGTGTTGAGTACAATTCTGCGTTATCTAAGCCATGAACATTGGCAAAGTGCGAGTTAGTCATACCCAATGTGTTGGCCCAAGCGTTCATTAGGTCAACAAATGCATCTTCTGAACCTGCAATATGTTCTGCCATCGCAACACAGGCATCGTTACCTGACTGGACGATGATACCTCGGTTCAGGTCACGTACTTTAACTGTTGTGCCTACTTCAATGAACATCTTTGATGAATCAGGGAAGTTTTTCGCCCACGCATTTTTACTGATGGTGACATCATCATCTTCTGAGATATTACCACGCGCTAGCTCTTGGCCGATTACATAGCTGGTCATCATCTTAGTCAGACTAGCTGGAGACAATTTTGTGTTCATCTCTTTCTCTGCCAGTACTTTACCTGAATGGTAATCCATCAGCACGTAGCCCTTCGCCGCGATTTGAGGGGCATCTGGAACAACGATAGGTGATGCAAGAGCAGATTGAGCGAAAGTTGCAGAAAGGGCAACCGAAGAAACGAGAATAGATTTCACAAACTTATTTTTATTCATGGTAATTCAAATTTTTGGGTTAACTGCAGACATCTTATCAGAATCCCTAGTTATGTAAGAGGGGGATCAAAGAGAAATTCATGACACGAGGTCATTTGGCAGTGTTGTGTTTTTTAATAAATGCAGACGAATAGCCGAGCAACTTTACTTTATCTAATGTGGCTTGCGTCAGGGAATAGTCAGTAAATGGCCCTAACAACAAGCGATAAGACTCTTTCGCACTCTCTAGGAAAGTTTCTGTATCCAATTTTTGACCAAGCTCGGTACCTAAAGTTCGCGCGCGTTCTTCATTTTTTGATGATGCCACTTGAATAACGTACCTAGGGTGCGCTTCTAATGACTTTTTATCCGTGGGCTGATTGATACTGATCACTTCAATTTCCACGTTCGCGGTGCCTGTTTTTATGACATCTAACTTGTGCGCGGCGGCATAGCTTAAATCAATGATACGGCCATCGTGAAAAGGACCTCGGTCATTAACTCGTACTATGGTGGTTTTGCCGTTGTCAGTATTGGTAACTTTTACGTAACTTGGTAACGGTAGCGTTTTATGCGCTGCCGTCATTGAGTACATGTCATAGATTTCGCCATTAGAAGTCAAATGACCTTGGAATTTTTTCCCATACCAAGATGCTCGGCCTTTTTCTTTAAAGCCTTTCGCATTGCGAACTATTTTGTAGTCTTTGCCACGTAAGTGGTAATCTTTGTTCCCACCTAGGCTGTACGGTTCATATTTAGGATGCGCATCCTCGATGTGTTCGACTGAAAGCGGTGTATCCGGTGCAACATCGGATTCGAGTTCGTAACGGCCTTCTTGTTCTTTTTGGCTAGTTGATGAACAGCCTGCCAAAATAAGAGCAGAGAAAACCAAGGAATATAAAGCGCGTTTTTGCATGTCTAGGTCGCCTTAGAGAATGCTTTTCGGTGCGTATGAATCGACATCAGAATACCAAAACCAGCCATCAAGGTTACCATTGATGTGCCGCCATAACTGATGAGTGGCAACGGTACACCTACTACAGGTAGGATGCCACTTACCATGCCAATATTTACAAAAATATACACGAAGAAGCTGAGTACAATACTGCCTGCCATCATTCGTCCAAATGCGGTTTGCGCTTGGCTGGCGAGATATAAACCTCGTCCAATAATAAATAGATAGATGGCTAAAAGGCAAAGGAAGCCAATCATACCCCATTCTTCAGCAATTACTGCAAAGATAAAGTCAGTGTGTCGTTCAGGAAGAAATTCTAGTTGTGACTGCGTACCTTGCAACCAACCTTTGCCGGAAATACCGCCGGAGCCAATCGCAATTTTACTCTGAATAATGTGGTAGCCCGCTCCTAGCGGATCAGACTCCGGGTTAAATAGAGTACGAACTCGCACTTTTTGATACTCTCGCATCAAGAAAAACCACAGAATTGGAATGAAACCACCTAATGCAATCGCAGCACCAGCAATTATTTTCCAGCTAATGCCTGCGAGGAAGATAACAAAAATACCGGAAGCCGCGATCAGGATTGAGGTACCTAAGTCAGGCTGTTTTGCAATGAGAATGGTTGGTAAGCAGACCATAATCAGTGCAACAATGAGTGTTCTTAGCGTTGGTGGGAGGGGCTGTCTACCAACATAGCGAGCTACCATTAATGGCACCGCGAGCTTCAATAGCTCTGACGGTTGAAAGCGCACAAAACCGAGGTTAAGCCAACGCTGCGCGCCTTTCGATGCTTCACCGAAAAACAGCACGCCGAAAAGCAGTATAACGCCACCAACGAACATCAAAGGTGCCAAGCTTTCGTAAGTTCGTGGAGAAAGCTGTGCAAGGACGAGCATCACAACGAGTGAAAGCACCATTCGCATGGCTTGGCGATCCATCATCAGTAAACTTTGGCCACTGGCGCTGTACATGATCACCAGGCCAAACCCCATCAGGGCCAGTATGCCAAGTAGGAGTGGTAAGTCGATATGGAAGCGTTCAAACAGGGCGCGATTTTTACCTGTAGAGGGATCCATCTTCATTACTGTTTTACCTCTTTCTTCGCATTGTTTTCAGGCTCAATTTCTTCTGGACCAAGAACGACTCGGTCAAAAATTTTCCTTACTACTGGGGCACCGTTACTAGAACCACCACCGGCATTTTCTAGTACTACAGTGACGACCACTTTAGGATCATCAAATGGTGCAAAGCCAGTAAATAACGCATGGTCACGTAAGTGCTCGGCGATCTCATCGGCGTTGTACTCTTCGTTTTCACCCAGACCGAAGACCTGTGCAGTACCTGATTTACCCGCTGTTTCATAATTCATTTTGTAGAATGAGCGACGAGCTGTTCCGCGCGTGCCATGGTTTACCCGACGCATGCCTTCTTTCGCCATATCCCAGTACTTTTTAGGCACATTCTTGATTGGTGGGTAAGTCACGTATTCTGTCGTTTGCTGCTCTTCGAAGTCGTTACCATTTTCTATCGTCGCTTTGAGCAAGTGAGGTGCGATCACTTCTCCCTCGTTTACTAATACGGAGGTTGCTTTGGCGATTTGCATTGGTGTTGCTGTCCAATATCCTTGGCCGATACCCACAGGGATCGTATCACCTTTATACCATGGGGTTTTATGGCGAGACATTTTCCAGTCACGAGTCGGCATATTCGCCTTACTTTCTTCGTAGATATCAATGCCAGTGTAATCACCAAAACCGAACATCATCATCCAATTCGAAATACGGTCAATACCCATGTCATAAGCGATTTGATAGTAGAAGGTATCAACAGACTCTTCGATCGACTTAATGATATCGACGCGCCCGTGCCCCCAACGCAACCAGTCACGAAACGGGCGTGTGTTGGAGTTTGGTATGCGCCAATAACCAGGGTCATTTCGTGTGGTGTTAGGTGTGACGACACCTTCTTGCAGCGCGGCTACCGCCATAAATGGTTTGATGGTAGAGGCCGGAGGGTAAATGCCAAGTGTAGTGCGGTTGACCAAAGGACGGTTTTTATCGTTCAAAAGGGCACGATAGTCTTTACCTGAGATTCCGTGCACGAACGAGTTAGGATCGTAGCTAGGACTTGAAACCATAGCCAGTACACCGTTGTCTCTAGGATCGATCACTACAGCACTGCCTCTGCGGCCATCCAATAATTGGTGTACGTACAGCTGCAAGTTGATATCAAGGTTTAAAACGATGTCTTTTCCGGGTACAGGTGGAACGTACTTTAACGTACGAATTACTCGGCCGCGGCTGTTTACCTCGACTTCTTGATATCCGGCTGTACCGTGTAAGAGGTCTTCGTAGTATTTTTCAATACCCAGCTTACCAATGTCGCGAGTGGCTTGATAGTTTGCGTCTTTTTCTTCTCGGATCAGGCGCTGCATGTCGCGATCATTGATTCGAGAAACATACCCAATCACGTGGGTTAAGACTTCGCTGAAAGGGTAGTAGCGCTTTAAGGTCGCACTTATTTCCACACCCGGAAAGCGGTACTGATTGACGGAGAATACCGCTACTTGTTTTTCGTTCAGTTGGGTAAGCAGTGGGACCGATTTAAATCGACGAGTCCGTTTACGCTCGTGGTGGAAACGTTCAATCTGGTCTGGTGTAATTTCCAGAATAGTTTGTAATTCTTGGATGGTTGCATCAATGTCTTTAATTTTTTCTGGGGTCAGTTCTAAGTTAAAGACGGGACGGTTCTCTGCCAGTAAAACGCCATTTCGGTCATAAATTAGACCTCGGTTAGGCGCGATAGGCACCACTTTGATGCGGTTATCGTTCGAGCGGGTTTGATAGTCTTGAAACTGGTTCACCTGAATGTTGTACATGTTGGCAACCAGAGCTCCCATCAAGACAACAATGCCGATAAAAGCAACAATAGCGCGGCTGGCAAACAGACGCGCTTCGGCTTGATAATCTCGGATTTGACTGCGGCGTTTACGAATCATTAACGCTTGGCTCTAAAGTTAAACAACGATTATTCGCGATGATAAGGGTGGTTAGCGGTGATGCTCCACGCTCGGTACAAGCTTTCTGCCATTACGATACGCACTAGAGGGTGGGGTAGCGTTAAGGCAGACAATGACCAGCTTTGGTCTGCTGCAGCTTTGCATGCAGGAGCGAGTCCTTCGGGACCGCCGATTAATATTGATACATCACGGCCATCTAATTTCCAAGCTTCTAACTGCTCAGCGAGTTGAGGAGTGTCCCATTTTTTACCTGGGATATCTAACGTGACGATACGGTTGCCTTTTGGTACCGCCGCGAGCATCGCTTCTCCTTCTTTTTGCAGGATGCGAGCGATATCGGCATTCTTACCACGCTTACCAGCAGAGATTTCAATCAACTCCAACGGCATATCATGCGGGAAACGGCGACGATATTCTTGAAAGCCTTCCTCAACCCATTTTGGCATTTTTGTGCCAACAGCAATTAGTTGAATTTTCAAAAGATTAACCCCAGAGTTTTTCTAGCTGGTAGAGTTCGCGGTGCTCTTCTTGCATCACGTGAAGCATGGCGTCGCCCATATCTAGGACTACCCATTCACCTTCGTTTTCACCTTCCATTCCTAGTGGCTCAAGACCGGCTTTTTTCACTTCTGTTGCAACATGGTCAGCGATGGATGAAACGTGGCGTTTGGATGTACCAGTACAGATGATCATGTAATCTGTCACGCTTGATTTATCTTCCACATTTAGGACGATAATGTCTTCCGCTTTCATGTCGTCGGCTTTATCAGCTAAAAAGTCTTTCAGTTCTTCGCGAAGCACTCGGTTTTCCTCGGTTTGTCTCTTATCTCTACAATGTTTTACATTCTTGCTTGCAAAACAGGTCGCGCACTATATCACGCTTTGATTTTTAAATTGCCAGCTTAATATCAGGAGAGCAGGTTTCTAAGCTCAACTGATGAATAGTTGGCCATACAGACTCGTCATACTGAGTTTTGGCTTTTATCTCGGCTTGAGCCAACAAGGAGAGCAATGCACAAATACGACTCGCTGATAAGCGGGTCAGTGCTGCGTTATAGAGTGGACGCTTGTTTTGCCAAACTCGATATTTCTCAAATACCTGGTTCATTCCCATTTGAGTTAAGTCTTGATGCATATTTAAAAGTTGGCTCAACTCTTTTTGTACACTTCGAATCAAGATCACGGTCTCAACCCCTTCCGCCTCAAGTTGGCGAAGAATACGTTGTGCACGGTTTGCTTTACCTGCCAGTAAGGCGTCGATCCAGTTAAAGGTAGTGAAGTGATTATGGCGACTTAGGGCTTCCTCTAAACGTATGATGGTCAGCTCACCATCCGGATAGAGTAGGGCCAATTTCTCTAAGCTTTGTGTCAATGCAAATAGGTTACCTTCATGCCATTGAGCCAACATTTGCAGTGATTGCTGATCGGGTTTTAGTCCCAACGTGCGGCAACGTGTCTGAATGAACATAGGTAGGCGTTGAAGGTCTGGCGAAAAGCAGCTTACCCAATCGCCTTTTGAGCTTAATGCTTTGAACCATTTCGCATTTTCTTGGGCTTTGGTCAGTTTGCTACCAACAATGACGAGCATGATGTCATCATGAAGCATATCACACAGTGTTTGCAGCTCTTTGCTGACGGCGGTTGTTACGCCACTTTCAGGAATTTCAAGCTCAATCAATTGACGGTTTGAAAACAGGCTCATCGCTTGGAAACAGTCGTAAACTTGGTTCCAGTCGATGCTAGCATCCACCGCAAAACGGTGTTTTTCCTCAAAACCTTGCTGAAACGCTGCCTTTTGGATTGCTTGGCGGCTTTCTTGAATCAGTAACGGCTCATTACCAAAGATTAAGTAAACCTGTTTAACTTGTTTAGTTAAATGATCCGTTAGCTTATCGGTATAAATTCGCATAGTGACTAAGAGTTTTTGTTCGCTGGCTCAGAGATTTGTCCTGCTTCATATTCGGCACGAATACGGCCCAACTGGCGCATCATCTGTTTTGCAGCTTGCAAGCGCATCTCGTCTTCAATTACGTCACGCTCAACAGATTTTGCAAGTGCGGTCAACGGGTTGTCTAGGTAGTTGCGGTTTACTGTTGTCGTAAAGTTTTTAGAACCATAGCCAGGAATTGTCACACGGTATTTTACTACGTATGTCAGCTCTTTTTCTGCTGCACGGCTATTTTGATAAAGCGATAGTGTACGCTCATCGATTGTCGCTTCCGTCAAATGAAGGTTGGGTGCCGTCGATGATGGTTGAACAAGTTCAACTTTGTTCAGTTCGAGTTGAGAGCGAACATAGCGAGTTAATTCACTGTATTCATCGTAGCTGGAGAAAGACATAGTGTGCAGCTCTTCCGGTACGGAATACTCGCCGCGAAGGTGAAAACCACAGGCAGAAAGAAGCCCCGCTAATACCAATACCACTGGTAGTTTAATCAAAGAGAAAAAGCGCATTGATTGTATTCATCCTAAATTGAAGGGGTTATTTACCTTAAACCACTCATGTGAATGGTTTGAGGTAAATAAACAGGGTAGAAAACTACCCTGTTTAATGACTCTTGGTTAACAAATAAGTTCGCTAAACAGAGACAAATTGACAGCTGCGATTAGTTTGCAACGATGTTCAGCAGTTTACCTGGAACGTAAATAACTTTACGAATAGTCAGGCCATCAGTGAACTTAACCACGTTTTCGTCGTTTAGACCAAGCTGTTCGATATCGTCTTTAGAGATATCAGCTGGGACTGTTAGCTTCGCACGTAGCTTACCGTTAACTTGAACAACGATAGTTTTTTCGTCTTCAACTAGCGCTTTTTCGTCAAACGTCGGCCATGCCGCGTTATCAATGTCTGTTTCACCTAGTGCTGCCCATAGCTCGTATGAGATATGCGGAGTGATAGGGTAAAGCATGACAACAATAGCTTTCAGTGCCTCGTCAAGGATTGCACGATCTTGCGCAGATTCTTGAGGCGCTTTCGCTAGTTTGTTCATCAGCTCCATGATCGCTGCGATCGCGGTGTTGAATGTTTGACGACGAGCGATATCGTCCGTCACTTTCGCGATAGTCTTGTGAACGTCACGGCGAAGTGCTTTTTGAACACCAGAAAGCGCTGAGGTATCTACTGCTTCTGCTGCGCCTTTCGCTGTGTGCTCTTTCACTAGTTTCCAAACACGTTTTAGGAAGCGGTTCGCACCTTCTACGCCAGACTCTTGCCATTCAAGTGTCATGTCCGCTGGAGACGCGAACATCATGAATAGACGTACTGTGTCAGCGCCGTACTTGTCTACCATTTCTTGAGGGTCGATACCGTTGTTCTTAGACTTAGACATCTTGATCATGCCTGAGTGCGTTACATCACGACCTTCAGTGTCTTTAGCAGAAGTAATGCGGCCTTTACCATCACGTTCAACGGCTACGTCTGTTGGAGCTACCCACTCTTTGCCGCCTTTCTCGTTCTCGAAGTAGAACGCATCAGCCAGTACCATGCCTTGACACAGTAGTTGCTTGAACGGTTCGTCAGACGTTACGTAACCCGCATCGCGCAGTAGTTTGTGGAAGAAGCGTGAGTACAGTAGGTGCATACAAGCGTGCTCGATACCACCGATGTACTGATCTACTGGTAGCCAGTAGTTTGCTTTTTCTGGGTCTAGGATGTCGTCCGCTTGTGGTGAACAGTAACGCGCGTAGTACCAAGAAGATTCCATGAACGTATCGAACGTATCTGTCTCACGTAGAGCAGGTTCGCCGTTAAAGGTTGTCTTCGCCCACTCTTTGTCTGCTTTGATTGGGCTCGTTACGCCGTCCATTACCACGTCTTCTGGAAGAATCACTGGTAGTTGGTCAGCAGGTACTGGGTGAACTTCACCGTCTTCAGTCGTTACCATTGGGATTGGTGCGCCCCAGTAACGTTGACGAGATACACCCCAGTCGCGTAGACGGAAGTTTACAGTCTTAGTGCCTTTGCCCTCTGCTTCTAGCTTCGCTGCAATTGCATCGAACGCCGCTTGGAATTCTAGGCCATCGAATTCACCTGAATCGAACAGTACACCTTTCTCTGTATATGCCGCTTCAGAGATGTCTAGCTCGCTGCCATCAGCAGGCTTGATAACTGGCACGATGTCTAGACCGTACTTCGTTGCGAACTCGTAGTCACGTTGGTCGTGTGCAGGTACAGCCATTACCGCGCCTGTACCGTAGTCCATCAGTACGAAGTTTGCTACGTATACTGGTACTTCGCGGCCGTTCAATGGATGAATAGCAGTAAGGCCAGTTGCCATACCTTTCTTCTCCATTGTCGCTAGCTCAGCTTCTGCAACCTTGTTGTTCTTACATTCGTCGATAAACGCTGCAAGCTCTGGATTGTTCTCTGCTGCAAGAGCTGCAAGAGGGTGGCCGGCTGCGATACCCACGTAAGTCACACCCATTAGCGTATCTGGACGTGTTGTGTAAACTTCTAGGTCTTGTTGACCCTTAACTTCAAACTTCAGTTCAACACCTTCAGAACGACCAATCCAGTTGCGCTGCATGGTTTTTACCATTTCAGGCCAACCTTCAAGCTTATCTAGGTCGTCTAGTAGCTCTTGAGCGTACTCAGTGATTTTGATGAACCATTGAGGGATTTCTTTCTGCTCTACAGGCGTATCACAACGCCAGCAACAACCGTCTTCAACCTGCTCGTTTGCAAGAACAGTTTGGTCGTTAGGACACCAGTTAACAGAAGAAGTCTTTTTGTAAACTAAACCTTTCTCGTAAAGTTTAGTGAAGAACTCTTGTTCCCAGCGGTAGTACTCCGGTGTACATGTTGCGAATTCACGGTTCCAATCGTAACCAAAGCCTAGAAGCTTAAGTTGGTTCTTCATGTATTCGATGTTTTCGTAAGTCCAAGGTGCTGGCGCAGTTTTGTTTTTTACTGCTGCGTTTTCTGCAGGTAGACCGAATGCGTCCCAACCGATTGGTTGCATCACGTTTTTGCCTTGTAGGCGTTGGAAACGAGATACTACATCACCGATAGTGTAGTTGCGCACGTGACCCATGTGCAGTCGACCACTTGGGTATGGGAACATGGACAGACAGTAGAATTTTTCTTTATTTGGGTCTTCACTTACAACAAAGGTTTTGTTGTCATCCCAGTGCTTTTGAACTTTTTGTTCAATATCTTGTGGGTTGTATTGTTCTTGCATCGATGGTATCCGTTATCTTGGAATTTGTGAGTTCGGTTAGAACAGACTTAAATAGATCGTCATAGAATACCTAAAGCTAGGGATCACAACAATAGCCAATCTGTACCCATGCGCCCTTAAGTGACGCAGGTAGGAGAAAGATGGAGGTCAGTTATGCCTAAACGTAAAACAGGTTATGAGGAAATGCTCGAGGATGTGATTGAAACCTTGAAGCACAGTCCGGAAGAAGTTAACAAAGCGATTGAGACGTCGGGCAAAGTGGTGGATGCTGCTAATGACTTGACCAAAGATGAATTGGCTTTAATCAAAGCGTACCTTAAAGCAGACTTAAAAGAGTTTTCAGAGAGTTACGAGGATAGCAAAAGCGGCCCGTTTTACTTAACGATTGCGGACTCGATATGGCAAGGGCTGTTAGAGATTACTGACCGAACTAAAGTTGAGTGGGTTGAGTTGTTCGATGACTTAGAGCATCAAGGGCTATATGAAGCAGGAGAGGTGATAGGCTTAGGCACTTTAGTCTGTGATGAGTGTGGTCACAAGACAACGTATAACCACCCAACTGTAATCATTCCGTGTATTAAATGTGGTCACAAAGGCTTTACTCGTCAGTCATTAAAGCCATAAATGGCGCGTAACGACAGTATAATGCTATGAATAAAAAAGAGGCTTAGTCGCCTCTTTTTTGTTTTCAGCCCTAAACCACCTACTTCAGTAGGTGGTTATCATCCGTTTCGGCTTTGCCTGTAAAACTACTCATGTTAAATGCGTCTTTGATTTTTCCAGAAGTCAAAGAGGACAAATAACATGAGTAGATACAATCAAGCTTCCCACGTATTTTGGCGTTGTCAATACCATATAGTGTGGACGCCAAAGTATCGATTTAGGATCTTGAAGAACAATATAGGTAAAGAAGTTTATCGATGTATTTATGTTTACTGTAATCAACTTGGATGTGAAGTCGTAGAGCTAAACGTACAAGTTGACCACGTACATTTAGTTGTAAAGGTCCCACCAAAGCTTTCGATATCCAAGTTGATGGGGGTATTGAAAGGCAAAATAGCCTTAAAGCTATTTAGCAAGTTTCCTCACCTTAGGAAGAACAGGCTTTGGGGTAATCACTTTTGGCAAAGAGGCTATTTTGTCGATAGTGTTGGAATCAATGAAGAAATAATACGCCGATATGTAAGACATCAAGAGAAGCAAGAGCGAGTAGAGCAGCAGCAATTGGCGCTGGACTAAACAAAGGCCCCCTTTTAGGGGGCTCACACAAAGCCACCTTCTTTAGAAGGTGGTAATTTACCTTTTCTACTTTCAAGCTGTTATCAGCTCTGTTTTCTTCTTAAGCCGAAAGCCAGAGCTAAACTTAACCCAACCCAAATATACAATGGCCAAGTACCAAGGACTCGATATGGCGTTTGTCCATTGGTTGGGGTGAGCTCTGCGCGCAGTACTGCAGTTTCAAACTGCGGTACTTGCTCAACGATCTTACCTTTGTGATCGGTTACCGCTGTTAATCCGTTGTTAGTCGAGCGGATGAGCGGTTTACCTAACTCTAAGGCACGCATACGGGCGATCTCCATATGCTGAAGAGGGCCGATAGAGTGACCAAACCATGCATCGTTTGAAAGCGTTAGAATGAAGTCTGTTTCGTCAGTCACATTTTGACGCACTTGCTCATTAAAGATGATCTCATAGCAAAGCGCTGGTGCCATGTGCATGCCATTCGCAACGATGTTTGGCTGCACAAAAGCCCCACGGCTAAACGACGACATCGGTAGGTTAAAGAATGGCGCTAATGGGCGCAAAATATCTTCAAATGGTACAAACTCACCAAACGGTAGTAGGTGATGCTTATGGTAACGTTCGCTTAAATCGAAGCTGTAGTCACCGTATGGTGTGATGCCGAGGGACAGAATACTGTTGTAGAACTGTCGATCTTCAGCTTGGTTGACGACACCGGTGATGATTGCGCTGTTATTCATTTTTGCAGCGCTGTCGATATTGCTCAAAAATGAAGGCACTTCAATTTCAAAAGCGGGAATTGCTGCTTCTGGCCAAACGATAATGTCAGCATCCCAGTTTTCACGAGTTAAGTCAGCGTACTTCATGATGGTTGGCCAGCGTTGACTTGGTAGCCACTTTAGGTTTTGGTCTACGTTACCTTGAATCAGCGCGAGCTTAGTCGTGTCTTCTGGTCGGGGTGTTACCCAATCGTAGTTGCGAATCCCAAAGCCAGTACTGAGTAGCACCGCAGGGATAATCGCCACCAGCCACTGCTTATGAATCCATGCATAGGCTAACGCCCCTGCGCTGATAAGGATAAATAGAGTAAGCAGTTCTACGCCGCCAATTGGTGCAAAGCTTGCGAGTGGAGCATCTATCTGGCTATAGCCTAGCCATAACCAAGGGAAGCCGGTCATCACCCAACCACGCAACCAATCACTGATCAGCCATAAAGCAGGTGCAGCGAGAAGTGCTTTTGTGAGCGTAAATTGAGGAAACAGCTTGTTGTTGAGCCAAGCAAATAAGCCTGAATAAACAGCCAAGTAGGCAACAAGTAAGCCCATTAAAAATAAATTGGCAATGAGCGGCATACCGCCAAAACCGGAGATACTGACGTAAACCCAGCTAACGCCAGTTGCAAATTGACCTAACCCCCAAGCATAACCAATCCATAGTGCGCGTTTCGGAGTTTGGTTAGCAAGAAGAATCAGTAGAATTGCTGGGCTAAGAATGGCAATAGGCCACAGCTGGTAAGGAGCGAAAGCGAGTGTAGTAGAGGCGCCAACAAAAGCGGCCACTGAGGGCCGCTTAAGGCGATGAAAGAGTTCATTCATCATTGTAATTTTCTGAGATTCCCAATGGGTATCGCGTTACTCTTGAGTGGCTTCAACCAGGGTTTCTTCGTCTGGGATCGTCACTTGGAGTTGAATGACACGACGGTTATCGGCAGCGGTGACTTTGAAGTTGTAGCCTTCAATTTCAACCAGTTCACCACGAGAAGGTAAGTGACCAAAGGCAGTCATGACCATACCACCAACGGTATCAACTTCCTCATCGCTGAAGTTGGTTCCGAATGTCTCATTAAACTCTTCGATGGTTGTCAGCGCTCTGACAGCAAACGTATGCTTGCTTAGTTTACGAATGTCCGTCTCTTCACTTTCATCGAATTCATCTTCAATATCCCCGACGATTTCCTCAAGGATATCTTCAATGGTCACAAGACCAGAAACACCACCGAATTCATCGACAACAATGGCCATATGATAACGTTCTTCACGGAATTCTTTCAGCAGTCGATCAACGCGTTTACTTTCCGGTACTACAACCGCTGGTCGAATGACTTCTTCGATATCAAATGGATTACTGCCTGAGCCTAAGTATTTAAGTAAGTCCTTCGCTAGAAGTATGCCTTCCACATGGTCTTTATCTTCGCTGATCACAGGGTAGCGAGAGTGTTGAGCATCGGTAATCAAAGCAACCAAGGTATCAAGGTCGTGAGTACGCTCAACGGTAACCATTTGCGAACGCGGGATCATAATGTCACGCACACGCATTTCGGAGATTTCCATAACACCTTCAAGCATATCGCGAGTGTCATGGTCAATCAGGTCGTTAACTTCAGAGTCGCGGATAACATCCACAAGCTCTTGGCGATCTTTTGGTTCGCCCTGAAATAGTTGACCTAGACGTTCAAAGAAGGACTTTCTACTCGGACCTTCTGCCTTTTCTTTCTTATCTTCGTTAGAAGAGGGAGAATTATCTTCGTTCATTGTTTCTCAATTAAGTAACGCTATCAGAAGTGTGATAGCACACATAGAGAGGCGAACACGAGAGTCATTTAGGTGGTTCGCCTTTCCCTGTCGAGTGGCCAATAGCTACTCTTTTTCAGCAATGTAAGGATCTTCATAACCCATACCTTGCATGATTTCGGTTTCGAGGGACTCCATCTCTTCGGCTTCGTCATCCTCTATATGATCATAACCTAGCAGATGCAAGCTGCCATGTACAACCATATGCGCCCAATGTGCTAGCAGAGGCTTGCTCTGTTCAACCGCCTCTTTTTCAACAACTTGGCGGCAAATAATCAAATCACCAAGTAAATCTATTTCCATACCAGGAGGTGCTTCAAATGGAAACGACAACACATTAGTTGGTTTATCTTTGCCGCGATACTCATGGTTGAGCGTATGACTTTCTTGTTCATCAACAATACGAATGGTGACTTCGGCTTGTGGCTGGAAGAGAGGGATTGTCTTATCTAGCCACAATTGGAAATCTTGCTGCGAAGGCAGACCTTCTTCATTTTCGACTGCCAGTTGCAGATCAAGTTCAATCGCCATGATTATTCCTTAGTTGAAGCAACTTGTGCATTCAGTTCGGCTTTTGCTGCTTCTAGTAACTTCGCATCGCGTTCTTCACGACGGCGTTTCTCGAACTCTTTACGCTCTTTCTGGTCTTGTGCTTCCCACTTCTCGTACGCGTTAACGATACGAGCAACCACAGGGTGACGTACAACATCGTCGGCCAAGAAGAAGTTAAAGCTGATGTCGTCAACTTCGCTTAGTACTTCAATAGCATGACGAAGACCCGATTTCGCACCACGAGGTAAGTCAATCTGCGTGACATCACCAGTGATAACCGCGCGAGAGTTAAAACCAATACGCGTTAGGAACATCTTCATCTGCTCAACAGTGGTGTTCTGACTCTCATCAAGAATGATAAAGGCGTCGTTTAGAGTACGACCACGCATGTAAGCAAGAGGGGCGACCTCAATCACGTTACGTTCAATCAGCTTCTCTACGCGCTCAAAGCCCAGCATTTCAAATAGGGCGTCGTATAGCGGACGTAGGTATGGGTCGACTTTTTGGCTTAAATCACCAGGTAGGAAGCCCAATTTCTCACCAGCTTCAACCGCTGGACGAGTAAGAAGAATACGACGGATCTCTTGGCGCTCTAGTGCGTCAACAGCTGCTGCTACAGCAAGGTAGGTTTTACCTGTACCAGCCGGGCCAATACCAAAAGAAATATCATGCGTGACCATGTTAACCAAGTACTGCGCTTGGTTTGGCGTACGTGGTTTGATCACACCTTTCTTGGTTTTGACGAAGACTTCTTTACCATGCTCGATATTAGACTCAGTATTCTGCTCAAGAACACCAGACTCTTTGATCGCTAGGTGGATTTGCTCAGGCTCAATATCTGGGATCTCACCTCGTACAGGTGCGGTATCAACATATAGAGTTTTCAGGATATCCAGCGCGGCTGATGCGGTATGAGGTTTACCGACAATCGTAAAGTGGTCACTACGGTGGTTAATTTCAACGCCTAGACGACGTTCTAAATGCTTGATGTTGTCATCGAATGGACCGCACAGGCTAGCTAGTCGGCGGTTGTCTGAAGGTTCTAGGTTAATTTCTAGAGTTACGATTTTATTGCTCAATGTTGCCTCTCATTTTTTGCCACTTAGTGAGAGCCTGATAACGACCAGGCTCTCCATGGCTATTTATACGAGCTTACGGCGTAAAAGTAGCTACACCCAGCTCATCTTCGCGACGTGTTTTCGCCATCATCTGCGTTGGGGAAATCACACTACGAAGATCCATGTCTTTTTCAGTACGTACTAGCTCACCACGCAGTGAGTTTGCAAATACGTCTACGATCTTCACATCAACGAACTGACCAATTAGGTCTGCACTACCTTCAAAGTTTACTACACGGTTGTTTTCTGTACGAGCGCGTAGTTCCATTAGGTTTTTCTTCGAAGGACCTTCAACTAGAACACGTTGTTCTGTGCCAAGCATTAAGCGAGAGTAACGCATCGCTTGAGCATTGATAGTTTGCTGTAGTTCGTAAAGGCGCTCTTTCTTCACTTGTTCTGACACATCACAAGGGTAATCCGCTGCTGGCGTACCTGGACGTGGAGAGAAAATAAAGCTGAAGCTCATGTCAAAGTCTACATCTTTGATTAGCTTCATGGTGTCTTGGAAGTCTTTGTCTGTCTCACCAGGGAAACCAACAATAAAGTCTGAACTGATTTGAATATCAGGACGAGCTTTACGCAGTTTACGGATGATCGATTTGTATTCGATAGCGGTGTGAGGGCGTTTCATCATCGTTAGGATACGGTCACTACCACTTTGCACAGGTAAGTGCAGGAAGCTCACAAGTTCTGGCGTATCTTCGTATACTGCGATGATGTCGTCTGTGAATTCTAACGGGTGGCTCGTCGTGAAACGAATACGGTCGATACCATCGATAGACGCAACCAAACGAAGCAGTTCTGCAAATGAACAGATCTCACCATCGTGCATAGGACCACGGTACGCGTTTACGTTTTGCCCCAGAAGGTTTACTTCACGTACGCCTTGTTCAGCAAGTTGGGCGATTTCGAACAGTACGTCATCCATTGGACGGCTTACTTCTTCACCACGAGTGTACGGTACGACACAGTAAGTACAGTACTTAGAGCAGCCTTCCATAATAGAAACGAATGCTGTCGCACCTTCTGCGCGAGGTTCAGGTAGGCGGTCGAATTTTTCGATCTCTGGGAACGAAATGTCCATAACTGGTGCATCATCGGACTGAGATTGTTTGATCATCTCAGGTAGGCGGTGCAAAGTTTGTGGGCCAAAAATAACGTCAACGTATGGTGCACGTTCACGAATATGGTCACCTTCTTGCGTTGCTACACAACCACCTACACCGATAACTACGCCAGGTTTTTTATCTTTTAGTGTTTTCCAGCGGCCTAGCTGGTGGAAAACTTTCTCTTGCGCTTTTTCACGGATCGAACAGGTGTTAAGTAGAAGTACGTCTGCTTCCTCTGGCTCTTCCGTCAGCTCGTAGCCGTTTGCAGCATTAAGCAGGTCGGCCATTTTTGATGAATCGTATTCGTTCATCTGGCAGCCCCAGGTTTTAATTAGCAGTTTCTTACTCATCTCACTTTCGCTCGTTCAGTTGTACTTAAATCGGAGAGCTATTGCTCAAATTATAGCCGCCATCACGGCGGTAAGCGGCGTATTGTACTGCTTTAAAAAGCACCTGACTAGTGATCTAGCTAATTCTCTGCAAAGCCTGATGAAATCTAGTTTTTCGCCCTATGCAGAACAAGGTTTTTTGTTAAACAATTTTGTAAAAATAGCCATGGAAAGTACAATAAAAAACGCCAATTAATCAGCACGATGAAGAGTGAAAAATGAACAAGTATGACATCGCCGTGATCGGTGGCGGTATGGTCGGGGCAGCCGTCGCTGTTGGATTTGCCAAGCAGGGCAGAAGCGTTGTCTTGGTTGAAGGTACAAAACCTAAAGTTTTTGATGCCGCTCAGGCGATGGATATTCGTGTATCTGCAATCTCGCACCAGTCGGTGGAGTTACTTGATTCACTCGGAGCATGGTCAGAGATCAAGAGCATGCGAGTTTGTCCTTATCGGCGGTTAGAAACTTGGGAGCACCCAGAGTGCCGTACTCGTTTTCACTCTGATGAATTGTCATTGGATCAGCTAGGTTACATCGTTGAAAACCGCCTAATCCAATTAGGTCTTTGGCAAGTCTTCTCTCAGTATGAAAATCTAACCGTGATGTGTCCTGAGCGATTAAAATCCATTGAGTTTGCAGATGTAAATCTTGTGACACTAGAAAGTGGGGCGCAGTTTGAAGCTAACTGGGTGATTGGTGCTGATGGTGCAAACTCTAAAGTTCGTCAATTGGCTGGAATTGGTGTAACTGCGTGGGATTACCGACAACACTGCATGTTGATTAACGTGAAAACAGAATTGCCTCAGCAAGATATTACTTGGCAACAATTTACACCTTCAGGCCCACGTTCATTTTTACCTCTGTGCTCTTTGAGTAACGACGATGGTCAAGTAGTAGGCCAAGGTTCTTTGGTTTGGTATGACTCGCCTAAACGTATTAAACAACTGTGTGCGATGGGTAAACCTCAACTAAGGGAAGAAATTTTACGTCATTTCCCTGCTGAATTAGGCGATATTGAAGTTTTACAGTTTGGCTCATTCCCACTCACTCGTCGTCATGCGCAAAGCTACTCAAGCAAAAATTGCGTGTTAGTGGGTGACTCTGCTCATACGATCAACCCGCTTGCAGGGCAAGGGGTAAACTTAGGCTTCAAAGATGTAGACGTTCTCCTTTCGGTAACAGAACACCAAGAAAAGCTGGAAGATACCTTACTCGCGAAATACGAACGCGCACGTCGACCTGACAACTTACTCATGCAGACGGGCATGGACTTTTTCTATAAAGGTTTTAGCAACGATCTTGGGCCATTGAAGTTCGTACGTAATGCTGCATTGAAGCTTGCTGAAAACTCAGGGCCAATTAAGGCTCAAGTACTGAAATACGCGTTAGGTATGTAGTAAGCTACTCAAATCACAGATAGAAAAAAAGCGAGCCATGAGCTCGCTTTTTTAATTCGGCAAATCTAATGATTTCCCGAGTCCAGAACCAAAAAAAGAAAAAACCCAGCAAAGTCATGCTGGGTTTTCCGATAATGGTGCGGAAGGAGAGACTTGAACTCTCACACCTTGCGGCGCCAGAACCTAAATCTGGTGCGTCTACCAATTCCGCCACTTCCGCAACTTAATCTATAGATATCAAGATAATTGGTAAAATCTCAATATCGTTGTATATGGCAGGGCTACCTGGATTCGAACCAGGGAATGGCGGCATCAAAAGCCGCTGCCTTACCGCTTGGCGATAGCCCTACAGCGTAAATAGTCAAAGACTACTTAACCTCTCTTATCGAGAGAAAGAATGGTGCGGAAGGAGAGACTTGAACTCTCACACCTTACGGCGCCAGAACCTAAATCTGGTGCGTCTACCAATTCCGCCACTTCCGCGTATTCTCATAGTGTAGATTAATTTAAGATGGTGCGGAAGGAGAGACTTGAACTCTCACACCTTGCGGCGCCAGAACCTAAATCTGGTGCGTCTACCAATTCCGCCACTTCCGCATCTTAAATCTACGTGACTGATAGCTTATGCTAGCAATCCAATCAATGGTGGCTACGACGGGATTCGAACCTGTGACCCCATCATTATGAGTGATGTGCTCTAACCAGCTGAGCTACGTAGCCATTTTAAACTTTTGATCAAGAATGGTGCGGAAGGAGAGACTTGAACTCTCACACCTTGCGGCGCCAGAACCTAAATCTGGTGCGTCTACCAATTCCGCCACTTCCGCAACTTGAACTGTAGATATCAAGATAATTGGTAAAATCTTAATATCATTGTATGTGGCAGGGCTACCTGGATTCGAACCAGGGAATGGCGGCATCAAAAGCCGCTGCCTTACCGCTTGGCGATAGCCCTACATTGCTCTAATAAAAGAGACTTTAATAATGGTGCGGAAGGAGAGACTTGAACTCTCACACCTTGCGGCGCCAGAACCTAAATCTGGTGCGTCTACCAATTCCGCCACTTCCGCAACTTATTCTGTAGTTATCAAGGTAATTGGTAAAAACCTAAATAACGTTGTTTATGGTGGCTACGACGGGATTCGAACCTGTGACCCCATCATTATGAGTGATGTGCTCTAACCAGCTGAGCTACGTAGCCATTTTAAAACTTTGATCAAGAATGGTGCGGAAGGAGAGACTTGAACTCTCACACCTTGCGGCGCCAGAACCTAAATCTGGTGCGTCTACCAATTCCGCCACTTCCGCAACTTGATCTGTAGATATCAAGATAATTGGTAAAATCTCAATATCATTGTATGTGGCAGGGCTACCTGGATTCGAACCAGGGAATGGCGGCATCAAAAGCCGCTGCCTTACCGCTTGGCGATAGCCCTACATTGCTCTAATAAAAGAGACTTTAATAATGGTGCGGAAGGAGAGACTTGAACTCTCACACCTTGCGGCGCCAGAACCTAAATCTGGTGCGTCTACCAATTCCGCCACTTCCGCAACTTATTCTGTAGATATCAAGATAACTGGTAAAATCTCAATATCATTGTATATGGCAGGGCTACCTGGATTCGAACCAGGGAATGGCGGCATCAAAAGCCGCTGCCTTACCGCTTGGCGATAGCCCTACATTGCTCTAATAAAAGAGACTTTAATAATGGTGCGGAAGGAGAGACTTGAACTCTCACACCTTGCGGCGCCAGAACCTAAATCTGGTGCGTCTACCAATTCCGCCACTTCCGCAACTTGATCTGTAGATATCAAGATAATTGGTAAAATCTCAATATCATTGTATGTGGCAGGGCTACCTGGATTCGAACCAGGGAATGGCGGCATCAAAAGCCGCTGCCTTACCGCTTGGCGATAGCCCTACATTGCTCTAATAAAAGAGACTTTAATAATGGTGCGGAAGGAGAGACTTGAACTCTCACACCTTGCGGCGCCAGAACCTAAATCTGGTGCGTCTACCAATTCCGCCACTTCCGCAACTTATTCTGTAGTTATCAAGGTAATTGGTAAAAACCTAAATAACGTTGTTCATGGTGGCTACGACGGGATTCGAACCTGTGACCCCATCATTATGAGTGATGTGCTCTAACCAGCTGAGCTACGTAGCCATCTTTTGGAGCGAGACAATATAAACCTTCACGCTCTCAGTGACAACCCCTTTTATAAAGGAATCTCACTTGAATAATGGCAGGTCTACCTGGATTCGAACCAGGGAATGGCGGCATCAAAAGCCGCTGCCTTACCGCTTGGCGATAGACCTGCAGGCAATAGTCACAATGACTATTTAAAATATGGTGCGGAAGGAGAGACTTGAACTCTCACACCTTGCGGCGCCAGAACCTAAATCTGGTGCGTCTACCAATTCCGCCACTTCCGCATCTATTCCTAACTGCTCTGATAAAAAGAACATTTAGGAATGGTGGCTACGACGGGATTCGAACCTGTGACCCCATCATTATGAGTGATGTGCTCTAACCAGCTGAGCTACGTAGCCAAAACCATATTTTTTGTTCTCAACGCTTTGTTGCCTTGTCGTTGGGAACGGCGCGCATTATGCGAAGTTGAGTGAGATCCGTCAACAGTTTTTTTTAATAAATTTCGGAAAAAACCTCGTTCGCTTCCTTTTTAAACAAAGAGGCGTGTTTATGATCTAAAACTGGAAATAAATTAGCTTGCAGTTGCGTAATTTATTTTTGTTCATTTACTTAAGGTATTAAAAAAGCCAGCTTAACAGCTGGCTTTTAGTGTAAATGAAGTGTTTAGAATTCATTCATTTAATTAAACATTGAAGCGGAAGTGTACAACATCGCCATCTTTTACGATGTAGTCTTTACCTTCTAGACGCCATTTACCTGCGTCTTTTGCGCCATTTTCACCATTGAATTGGATGAAATCGTCGTAACCAACTACTTCTGCACGAATAAAGCCTTTCTCGAAGTCAGTGTGGATCTTACCTGCCGCCTGAGGCGCAGTTGCACCAACAGGGATTGTCCAAGCACGTACTTCTTTAACACCTGCTGTGAAGTAGGTGTGTAGAGTCAGTAGTTCGTAACCAGAGCGAATTACACGGTTCAGGCCCGGCTCTTCGATCCCCATATCTGCTAGGAATTCTTCGCGATCTTCATCTTCTAGTTCAGATAGTTCAGATTCGATAGCTGCACATACAGGTACAACGACATTGTTTTCTTTTTCTGCGAACTCACGAACCGCATCTAGATATGGGTTATTTTCGAAGCCATCTTCGTTTACGTTTGCAATGTACATAGTTGGCTTCAGTGTTAGGAAGTTTAGGTAGCCGATTGCTGCTAACTCTTCTTTAGATAGCTCAACTGTGCGTGCCATGCCGCCTTCAGTTAGTACTGGTAACAGTTTTTCTAGTACGGTTAGTTCAAATTTTGCGTCTTTATCGCCGCCTTTTGCCTTCTTCGCGTTACGTTGAATCGCTCGCTCACAAGAATCAAGGTCAGCCATTGCAAGTTCAAGGTTGATCACTTCGATATCTTCGATAGGTGAAACTTTACCTGAAACGTGAACAATGTTTTCGTTTTCAAAACAGCGTACAACGTGGCCAATCGCGTCTGTTTCACGGATGTTAGCTAGGAATTTGTTACCTAAACCTTCACCACGTGATGCACCAGCAACAAGACCAGCGATGTCCACGAACTCCATCGTCGTTGGAAGAACTCTCTGTGGGTTAACGATCTTAGCTAGTGCGTCTAGACGTAGATCTGGCACAGGAACCACACCAGTGTTTGGTTCAATGGTACAGAACGGGAAGTTTGCTGCTTCGATACCCGCTTTAGTTAGTGCGTTGAACAGAGTTGATTTACCTACGTTAGGTAGACCAACGATGCCACATTTAAAACCCATGATAGTAACCTTATTCAGCTTTGAACGTGTGGAGGCGATTTTGTGCTTTAGATAGGCCATCCTTAATCAGGATATCTAGACAACGAACAGCCTCATCAGCTGCTGCATCTAAAAGCTCTTGCTCTTTAGCTGGCGCTTTACCTAATACAAAACCCGCCACTTTATCTTTGTGTCCCGGATGACCAATGCCAATACGAAGACGATAAAAATCTTTGTTATTGCCCAGTTTGCTAATGGTGTCACGCAGACCGTTGTGTCCACCGTGACCCCCACCTTTTTTAAACTTAGCGACACCTGGCGGTAAGTCTAGCTCGTCATGAGCAACCATGATCTCTTCAGGTTTAATTTGATAAAATTTCGCAAGCGCTGCGATCGATTTACCTGATAGATTCATGAAGGTGGTTGGGATAAGCAAACGGAGATCCTGGCCATTGACCATAATGCGTCCTGTTAGACCAAAAAACTTTGGTTCGTTCTTCAGTGTAACGTTGTGAACGCGTGCTAATTCTTCTACAACCCAAGCGCCCGCATTGTGACGAGTTCTGGCGTATTCTGGTCCTGGATTAGCAAGACCAACAAGAAGTTTGATTTGTTGACTCAAGGTTAGGATCTCTCTGGAATCTCAAAAAGCGCAGTATAATAGCACAGAAAACTCGCGGTGGGCGACCAAGGGATTTTCTAGTTATCAGTACAAATAAAAAAACACCCCAAAGAGGGGTGCTTTTGAAATCAGTGTAACTGAAATGTTCGTATTAGTTGAACATTGCAGAGATTGACTCTTCGTTGCTGATACGACGAATCGCTTCAGCCAGCATGCGAGATAGGCTTAGTGTTGTCACTTTACCTGTTGCAGCCATCTCTTTAGACAGAGAGATAGAGTCAGTTACGATAACTTGGTCAAGAACTGAGTTCTTGATGTTATCCGCAGCGTTGCCTGAGAATACTGCGTGAGTAGCGTAAGCGAATACACGCTTAGCACCGCGCTCTTTTAGTGCTTCAGCTGCTTTACATAGTGTGCCACCTGTGTCGATCATGTCATCAACGATCACACAGTCACGACCTTCAACATCACCGATTAGGTTCATTACTTCAGAAACGTTTGCACGTGGACGACGCTTATCTACGATTGCGATGTCGATGTCGCCTAGTGCTTTTGCTGTTGCACGAGCACGAACAACGCCACCTAGGTCAGGAGATACCACTACAGGGTTATCTAGACCGCGAGCCTGCATATCTTCAAGTAGCACTGGCGTGCCGAAGATGTTGTCTACAGGTACATCGAAGAAGCCTTGAATTTGCTCTGCGTGTAGGTCGATAGTTAGAACGCGGTCAACACCAACGTTAGATAGGAAATCAGCAACAACTTTTGCAGTAATTGGCACACGCGCAGAACGTACACGACGGTCTTGGCGAGCGTAGCCGAAGTAAGGGATAACTGCAGTGATACGGCCTGCTGAAGCACGGCGCATTGCATCAATCATAACAACCAATTCCATTAGGTTGTCGTTAGTCGGTGCACAAGTGGATTGAATGATGAAAACATCGCTACCACGAACATTCTCATTGATTTGAACTGCAACTTCGCCATCAGAAAAGCGAGAAACAGATGCATCACCAAGAGAGATGTAAAGACGATCAGCAATACGTTGGGCTAGTTCAGGTGTTGCGTTACCAGCAAATAGCTTCATATCAGGCACGGTGGAAACCTCGGGTTTGCGTCCAGTTTAAATAGGTCGGTGTGAGGCTGATTGGTATTCAGCCAAAGTCTCTTTTAATGGCGAAATATTGCGCCCTTGAGCGACAAATGCCGAGACTTTATCAGAGAGTTGTGCAAGGATAGTTTCTGCTTCAGATTTGCTCGAAAATTCAGCAAAAACGCAAGATCCTGTCCCCGTCAATCTTGACGGCGCGTATTGTAGCAGCCAAGAAAGTTGCTTATCAACCTCTGGGTAGAGCATTCGTACAATTTTTTCGCAATCGTTTACGCTTGGCGTATTTAAAAGTGTTTCTAGATCTCGTTTTGGGGTGTTTCGCGTTAGATCTGGATGACAAAAAACGTCGACGGTTGCGATAGATACATTCGGTCTGACGACTAAATACCACTTTTCTTCGGGATAAGCAGGAGAGAGTTTTTCACCAACGCCTTCAGCAAAAGCTGCAAATCCGCGCACAAATACGGGCACGTCTGCGCCTAGTTTTAAACCTATTTCAGCCAGTTCGTCGTCAGTTAGATTCAGTTGCCATAAGTAATTCAGTGCCACTAATGCTGTAGCTGCATTCGATGAGCCCCCACCAATGCCTCCACCCATAGGCAGCACTTTCTGTAGCTCAATATGCGCGCCAAAAGGGCAGTTTGAGTAAGCTTGAAGCGCGGTTGCTGCTTTCCAAATTAAATTGTCTTGAAGAGGCACACCTTCTATCTCTGGAGAAATCGTAATATCACCAGAATGGTTCGCTTGAATGGTGAGCTCATCGCCGTGATCGACGAATTGGAATAAGGTTTGTAACTCGTGGTAGCCATTCTCTGTACGGCCGTTGATATATAGAAAGAGATTCAATTTCGCTGGTGATGGCCAGCGTGTTGAAAGTTCAATCATTGGGTGATGTTCCATTTTGTGATCACTAGATTTATTTTGACATCAGCTGTGGTGAGTTTCAGCTTATTTGGCAGAGGGAGAGACTGTTCATGCCATTGAACGTCGCCATATCGTTGATAAGCGATACTCCAATCATTTAAACCAATTTGTTTGTTTAACGCTTGCAGTGTATTGGTTGGAGACAGTTGGAATTTGTCGGCATCGGTCGGTAGACCTAATAGCCAGTCAGGCATGTGATCGACGGGCATCATCAACCCTGTAAGACGGTAAATCAGCTGGTTAGCACTGCGAGAAGAAAGGACCTGATCATCGTAAGTTTCTACTGTGGCGCCTTGTGGGGTGATGGTGAGCTTTAATGCCGTTTGTCCGAGAATCGTTGTTAAACGCAACTGGCTTAGTGCTGAAGAATGTTTCCAGTAGAAGTTTAAATTTTGTCTTTGGTCTGGGCCAATATAACCAAGTTTCCCCGTTGCTTGAAAATCTTGGATGGTTTCGAGTCGCTGCTCATGAGCTTGCCATTCAACGCTGGTAACACTTTCAGGAACGGACGAACAACCAGCGAGCAGTAAGCTCGACAAGAAAAAAAGAATAAAGGAGCGTAACGTCATGTTTGATGGCTTATTAATCAGTTTCATCGGGAATCGCTCACAACTATAGCATTGAAAAGTCGCACTTAGGAAAACAAATCCGGCTTACCCTTTCAATAAATGCGTGCTTACAGTAAAATTCTGGACCTATTTTATAACCTATCCCAGAGATACCACGTTAGATGTCCTTGCTTGCTATTGGAATTAATCACAATACAGCGTCTGTCGACTTGCGAGAGAAGGTGGCGTTTGGTCCGGATAAACTCGGCCCTGCACTCGAGCAACTTAGAGAGCACGAAGCGGTTAACGGCAGTGTGATTGTTTCAACCTGTAACCGAACTGAGTTGTACTGCGATGTTAAGCAAGGAGCGCGAAACAAGTTGATCGATTGGCTTGCTCAATTTCATCAAGTGAGCCGCGAAGATTTAATGCCGAGTTTGTATGTTCATGAAGAACAAGCTGCAATAAAGCATTTGATGCGCGTATCGTGCGGTCTTGACTCTCTGGTGTTGGGTGAGCCTCAAATTTTAGGGCAGGTAAAGCAAGCATTTTCTGACTCGCGAGATCATCAAGCCGTCGATGCCTCGATTGATAAACTGTTTCAAAAGACGTTCTCAGTCGCCAAACGGGTGAGAACAGAGACAGATATTGGTGGTAATGCCGTGTCCGTGGCTTATGCGGCATGTACACTGGCAAAACATATTTTTGAGTCGTTATCAGATTCAACCGTGCTTTTAGTTGGTGCGGGTGAGACGATTGAATTGGTCGCGAAGCATTTAGCGTCCAACGGTTGCACAAAAATGATTGTCGCGAACCGCACTAAAGAGCGCGCGCAAGGCTTAGCGGACCAATTTGGCGCAGAAGTGATCAGTTTGAACGAAATTCCTGAACATTTGGCGAAAGCGGATATTGTGATTAGCTCAACGGCGAGCCCATTGCCTATTATTGGCAAAGGTATGGTCGAAACGGCTCTAAAGCAGCGCCGACATCAACCTATCTTGTTAGTCGATATTGCGGTGCCGCGAGATGTAGAGTCGGAAGTCGGTGAACTGAACGACGCATATCTGTATTCTGTTGATGACTTGCAATCTATCATCGACAGCAACATTGAGCAGCGTAAAGTCGAAGCGATTCAAGCTGAAGCGATTGTTAGTGAAGAAAGCGCTGCGTTTATGACATGGTTGCGTTCACTGCAAGCCGTCGATAGTATTCGCGACTATCGCAAATCAGCCAACGAAATTCGTGAAGAGTTACTGAGCAAAAGTTTGCAATCTTTAGCGGCAGGCGCAGATCCGGAGAAAGTGCTGCGCGAGCTGAGTAATAAACTCACCAACAAACTGATTCACGCTCCAACTCGCGCATTGCAAAGTGCAGCAGAGCAAGGCGAACCAGCAAAATTAACGATTATCCGCCAAACACTTGGCTTGGATGATCTATAACTCACGCTTTTTATTAAGAAAACGACACTATGAAAGCCTCTATTCTGACTAAGCTAGAAACGCTAGTAGAACGTTACGAAGAAGTTCAACATCTTCTTGGTGATCCTGATGTAATTGGAAATCAGGACAAATTCCGTGCTCTATCAAGAGAGTACTCTCAGCTAGAAGAAGTAACCAAGTGCTTCCAAGCTTATCAACAAGCACAAGAAGATCTTGTCGCCGCTGAAGAGATGGCAAACGAAGACGACGAAGAAATGCGTGAAATGGCGCAAGAAGAAATCAAAGAAGCGAAAGCGACGATTGAGCGTCTTACTGATGAGTTACAGATTCTTCTTCTGCCAAAAGATCCGAACGATGATCGTAACTGTTTCCTAGAAATTCGTGCAGGTGCGGGTGGCGACGAAGCGGGTATCTTCGCGGGTGATCTATTCCGTATGTACAGCAAGTACGCAGAAAAGCGTGGCTGGCGCATCGAAGTCATGTCTTCAAACGAGGCAGAGCACGGTGGTTACAAAGAGATGATCGCGAAAGTAAGCGGCGACGGTGCGTACGGCGTGTTGAAATTTGAGTCAGGCGGTCACCGTGTACAGCGTGTTCCAGCAACAGAGTCTCAAGGTCGTGTGCATACTTCTGCTTGTACAGTAGCAGTAATGGCGGAAATCCCTGAAGCGGATCTGCCAGAAATCAAAGCAGCAGACCTGAAAATCGATACGTTCCGTGCATCTGGCGCGGGTGGTCAGCACGTTAACACCACGGATTCTGCAATCCGTATTACCCACTTACCAACGGGTACGGTAGTAGAGTGTCAGGATGAGCGTTCACAGCACAAGAACAAAGCGAAAGCAATGGCGGTTCTTGCTGCTCGTATCGTTCAAGCGGAAGAAGAGCGTCGTGCCGCAGAAGTGTCTGATACACGTCGTAACCTTCTAGGTTCTGGTGACCGTAGTGACCGTATTCGTACATACAACTACCCACAAGGTCGTGTGTCTGATCACCGTATCAACCTGACCATCTATCGTTTGAACGAAGTGATGGAAGGTGACCTGCAGAGCTTGATTGATCCTGTGATTCAAGAGCACCAAGCAGACCAACTTGCGGCGCTCGCAGAGAACGGCTAATCGATGAGCCAAGTTCAATCGATTGAGCAAGCACTGAAAAGTGCGACGGCGAAACTGGCAGAAGGCGGCAAAGAGTCGCCTTCTCTCGATGCAGCTGTACTCCTTTGCCATGTCCTTGGCAAACCACGAACTTACCTGCTGACCTGGCCAGAAAAAGCGTTAGAAGCAGAGCAAAAATCTCAGTTTGATGCTCTACTTGAACGACGTTTAACTGGTGAACCCGTCGCTTATATTATTGGTGAGCGAGAGTTTTGGTCTTTACCGTTTAAAGTTTCTCCTTCTACCCTGATACCTAGACCGGATACAGAACGTTTGGTCGAAGTTGCACTCGATAAGACCTACGAGCAAACTGGGCCTATTTTAGATCTTGGAACGGGGACGGGAGCTATCGCCATCGCGCTTGCATCTGAAATGCCAAAGCGTCAAGTGATGGGCGTAGACCTTAAGCAAGAAGCGAAAGCACTTGCAGAGTACAATGCTGAGCAGCTAAACATCAAAAATGTGACCTTTGCTCAAGGCAGTTGGTTTGAGCCTATTACAGAAGGTACGAAGTTTGCTTTAATTGTCTCCAACCCGCCATATATTGATGAAAAAGATCCACATTTATCCCAAGGTGATGTGCGCTTTGAGCCAAAATCTGCATTAGTTGCTAAAGAGAATGGCTTAGCTGATATTCGTCATATCTCGGATCTTGCTCGTCAGTATCTTGAAGTGGGCGGTTGGCTGGCATTTGAACATGGTTATGATCAAGGTGAGGCGGTGCGTGAGATAATGCGTGGCTTTGGTTACCAACAGGTCGCTACGGAAAAAGATTATGGCGGTAACGATCGAGTAACACTTGGTTGTCTGGCCAGTTAATCATGGAAGTCAGCAAACACTAACTAAAAAGAGAAGAAAAATGTACGTAGCTCTAAAACACATACACTTAGTGACGATCGCTCTCAGCGCGACGCTACTATCGATCCGATTCGTGTTAATGATGATGAACTCACCGAAGCGAAATAATCGCTTTTTGAAAGTGTTTCCCCACATCGTTGATACTGCATTGCTAGTGTCAGGTATCGCGCTTATTTTCATTACGGGTTTCATCCCGTTTACCGATGCCGCACCGTGGTTAACAAACAAAATCACCTGCGTACTGGCGTACATTGCGCTTGGATTCTTCTCATTGAAACTTGCGAAAAACAACCTACTGAAGATATTTGGCTTTTTCGGCGCATTAGGTTGGTTGGTCATGGCTGCAAACATTGCTGTGTCTAAGAGCCCTACGTTATTTGGATAGACGTCATGTTAGAGTTTTTTGACGAAGATTTTGACAATATACCGTTGGTGGAAGGTGCGCTTGAGCTAAACAAAGCGATTAACCCAGAAACCAAAGTACATTGGGCGAAACAAGAGTTAGAGCGTCTTTACAAAGATGCAGAAGCCACGCTTGTTCATGAAACCGATGAAGAGCAACGATTTGATGCATTCCTACGACTGTTTTTCCACGAGTGGGGATTCAAAGGCGACGAGCAGGAATACTTTATTTCGGACAACAGCTTCATCGATAAAGTGTTGGAGCGCAGAAAAGGTATTCCTGTGAGCTTAGGTTCGATTTTGTTATACCTAGGCAAAAAGCTGGGTTTCCCGCTGAAGGGAGTTACTTTCCCTACTCAGTTCTTGTTAAAAGTCGACTGGATGCATAAGAAGCCAGACTACATCAATCCATTTAATGGTGAGTATGTAGGTGAAAGGATTCTTCAAGCTTGGCTTATTGGCCAGGAAGGACCGCTAGCTCAGCTAAAGCCTGAACATTTTGAGGAAGCTGACAACCCAACAATTATTGGTCGCTGGTTGGCATTGATTAAAAGTGCGATGTTGCGTGAAGAGCATTATACGTTGGCATTACGTTGTACGAATCTTGCTCTAACGTTTGTGCCAGATGATCCATACGAAATTCGTGACCGTGGTTTTATTTTCCAACAGCTAGAGTGCCCTCAAGTAGCGGTATCAGATTTTCAGTACTTTATTGACCAATGCCCTGACGATCCGGCTTCCGAGCTACTAAAATCACAAGTTAATGTGATGAGTGAAACGCACGTCACACTTCACTAATTTTATCGATGTGCCGAACTGTGGCGTATCGTGGACAGAAAAAGAGAATCAAAATGGAACAGAAAATCGTTAATATCGGCGACATTCAGGTTGCTAACGACAAGCCATTCACCCTATTTGCAGGTATGAACGTTCTTGAGTCTCGTGATCTTGCGATGCAGATCTGTGAGCACTACGTAAAAGTAACGGAAAAACTTGGTATTCCTTACGTATTTAAGGCGTCGTTTGACAAAGCAAACCGCAGTTCTGTTCATTCATACCGTGGTCCAGGTCTGGAAGAAGGTATGAAAATCTTTCAGGAGCTGAAAGACACTTTTGGTGTAAAGATCATCACGGACGTTCACACTGAAGCACAAGCTCAACCCGTCGCTGACGTGGTAGACGTTATTCAGCTTCCTGCATTCCTAGCTCGTCAAACTGACCTTGTTGAAGCTATGGCCAAAACAGGTGCGGTTATCAACGTGAAGAAACCTCAATTTATGAGCCCAGGTCAAGTGGGTAACATCGTTGAGAAGTTCGCAGAATGCGGTAACGACAAGATCATCCTATGTGAGCGCGGTTCTTGCCACGGCTACGACAACTTAGTGGTTGATATGCTTGGTTTTGGTGTGATGAAAAATGCTTCGAAAGGTAGCCCAATCATCTTTGACGTAACGCACTCACTACAAATGCGTGACCCATCAGGCGCAGCATCTGGCGGCCGTCGTGAGCAGACAGTTGAACTTGCAAAAGCGGGTCTAGCGACAGGCATCGCAGGTCTATTTATCGAAGCGCACCCAAACCCAGACCAAGCGCGTTGTGATGGCCCATCTGCACTGCCTCTAGACAAGTTAGAGCCATTCTTAGCACAAATGAAATCGCTTGATGATCTGATCAAGAGCTTTGCAGATATCGATATCAAGTAAACGCCAGATGACTGGTGGTAACAAATACTATAGCCAACCGAGTGTTGGCTATTTTTTTATCTGAAAAGCCGTGAATTCTCAAACTTGTTACTGATGAATTTGTTATTGCTAAACAATGCATCATAATTATTAAATCAATGTGTTAGGGTGCACGTGGTTTTCAAATAGATCCAATGCTTAAAATGTGCATCAGTAATCCCAATAAGAAAAAGGTAAATAAATGAATCAGCGTCTGATGATCAAAACTGTTTTGAGTGCCGCTATCTTGGCCTCGTTAGCTGGGTGTGCTACGCAACCTGCACCAGAATGGAATGCCGATACAACCTATAAATTGACCGTATTGCACACTAACGATCATCATGGTCGCTTTTGGCAAAATCGATACGGTGAATATGGCATGGCGGCGCGTAAAACGTTAATCGATGATTTGCGCGAAGAAATACAGGCTGAGGGGGGCAGCGTGTTACTGCTTTCTGGTGGTGACATCAACACAGGAGTACCTGAGTCTGATTTACAAGATGCCGAGCCGGATTTCAAAGGCATGAGCAAAATTGGTTACGATGCGATGGCTCTAGGTAATCATGAGTTTGATAATCCATTGGACGTGCTATTCAAGCAGCAAGAGTGGGCAAACTTTCCGATGTTGTCTGCCAATATTTACGATAAAAATACTGGCAAGCGTTTATTCCAACCATACGCGATGTTTAACAAGCAGGGCATTAAAATTGCGGTCATTGGTCTTACAACCGAAGACACAGCGAAACTTGGCAACCCTGAATTCATTGAACAAATTGACTTCCGTGACCCGAAAGAAGAAGCCAAGAAGTTGATTGCAGAACTGAAAGAAACAGAGTATCCAGATCTGATTTTTGCTGTCACGCATATGGGACACTATGAAAATGGTAATAGAGGCATCAATGCTCCCGGCGATGTGGCGTTAGCTCGTTATTTGAATGACGGCGATCTCGACATGATCGTTGGAGGACACTCACAAGAGCCTGTTTGTATGGAAGGGCCAAACGTTATCAAAAAGAACTTTAAACCAGGTGATGAATGTCAGCCCGATAAACAAAATGGTACCTTTATTGTTCAGGCACATGAGTGGGGGAAATATGTGGGACGCGCCGATTACGAGTTTCGTAATGGCGAACTCTCGATGGTGAGCTACGATCTGATCCCAGTAAACTTGAAAAAGAAAGTTAAAGTTGATGGTCAGTCGCAACGAGTCTTGATCCAAGAAGAGATTAAACAAGACGAAGCGATGCTTGAGTTTCTTCGTCCTTATCAAGAAAAAGGTCAGGGCAAACTAAACGTGAAGATTGCAGAATCTAACGGTAAGCTTGAGGGTGACCGCAATGTGGTTCGTTACCAGCAAACAAACTTAGGTCGATTAATTGCAACGGCTCACATGGAACGTGCGAAAGCAGATTTCGCCGTAATGAATTCTGGCGGCGTTCGCGATTCGATTGCTGCGGGTGATATTACTTATAAAGACGTGCTCACTGTTCAGCCATTTGGCAATATGGTTTCTTACGTTGATATGACGGGTAAAGAGGTATTAGATTATCTAAATGTCGTTGCAACTAAGCCTGTTGACTCTGGTGCTTATGCACAGTTTGCCGGCATTGCGATGAGTATCAATAATGGTGAGGTAACCAATGTGTTTATTGGTAATAAGCAACTTCGCTTAGATGGTAATTACCGCTTTACCGTACCAAGCTACAATGCTGCTGGTGGTGATGGTTACCCTAAAATCGACGATCATCCAGGGTATGTAAATACAGGTTTTACCGATGCTGAAGTTTTGAAGGATTATTTAGAAACACACAGCCCTATTGATGTTAATGAGTATGCCCCTTCAGGTGAAATCACGTATTTAGTTGATACGGCGATTGATCAGTAACCCAACAGAGAAAAAGCGATTGACTCAAACTCGCTGATATCATTAACTAAAAGCGCAGATCCAATTCAGTCTGCGCTTTTTGTTTTTATGAGGAGAATCTTGATGACTCCGGCCATTAATCTTGCGAAAAAGAAAAAAATTCCACACACGATTCATCAGTATGAGCATGACCCTAGAGCCGATAGTTATGGCTTGGAGGCTGCTGAAGTACTGGGGCAGGATCCGAAAACAGTATTTAAAACCTTGCTGTTCTGCTTGAACGGGGAGCCAAAGAACCTTGCGGTTGCGATTATCCCTGTTGATCAAAAGCTGAACCTAAAACTGGCGGCGAAAGCAGCGAAGGGCAAAAAGGCCGATATGGCTGATCCGGAAATCGCCCAAAAGACCACAGGTTATGTCGTTGGTGGAATTAGCCCACTAGGGCAGAAGAAAGCCTTACCTACTTTTTTGCACGAAAGCGCAGCAGAGCAAGACAAAATCTGTGTGAGTGCTGGTAAACGTGGTTTAGAAATTGAGTTAGCCCCGAGAGATTTGCTGAGCTTAACTCGTGGTCAGTTTGCACCTCTTTGTTTGTAAACTCATGACAAATAAAAAGGACGCTCATGAGCGTCCTTTTTTGATCTTGCCTGTCAGTGAAGCGTTACTTCTTCAGACTCAATGTACCACCAGTGCGTTTAGCTGGTTTGCTTGGTTTCGCGGCATTTGGGTTCATGTAATGCTGCTTAGGCTTACTCAGTGATTGAGGCTTGTTTGCTGAATGCGTATTGCTCGATGCATCTGGTTTACGGTGCGATTTACCATGCTCGCCTTGCGGTCTGCTGCGTTCACCTTGTGATTTCGCTTTGTAATGTTCTTTAGCTGGACGTCCGCCTTCATCATCACGCTGACGACGCTTTTGTTGACCTTTTTTCGAGTTTGGTGCATGACGGAATTCATCAGCATTGTTACCGCGGAAAGTTCGTGTCTTCTGGTTACGACGAGCAGTAGAATCTTGGTTTTCTTCACGGCTATCAAACAGCTTCGCGTCGGTCGCTTTACGAATGTTGCGACCTCTAGAGTCTGTTTTTGATGCTTCTTCTGTACCTACCGAGCCTTCACACATTGCTAGGATCTCTGCCACTTCTTCGTCACTTAGATAACGCCATTTTCCATTCGGAATACCATCAAGAGAGATATTCATGATGCGAACGCGACGCAGCTTGAATACTTCATAGCCCAGCGCTTCACACATGCGACGGATCTGACGGTTAAGTCCTTGAGTGAGCACAATACGGAAAGAGAATTTAGTCTCTTTTGTTACCTTACAAGGTAGGGTGACTGTGTCGAGAATCTTAACGCCACTCGACATCTGTTTGAGAAACTCGCCTGTAATTGGCTTGTCCACGCGTACGACGTACTCTTTTTCGTGGCTGTTGCCTGCGCGAAGGATTTTGTTCACGATGTCGCCATCGTTGGTCAAAAAGATCAGACCATCAGAGGGTTTGTCTAAGCGGCCGATCGGAAAGATACGTTTTTGGTGGCCGATGAAATCAACGATGTTTCCAGGGACGTCTCTCTCAGTTGTACAGGTGATGCCTGTTGGTTTATTGAGAGCGATATAAATCGGCTTCTCTTTTGCTGCCACTGGCTTACCATCCACACAAACATCATCACCAGGTAGCACTTTTGTCCCCATTTCAGGTTTGTTGCCATTAATGGTGACACGGCCTTGCTCAATTAGTCTGTCTGCTTCACGGCGTGAGCAAAACCCCGTTTCACTGATGAATTTATTTAATCGTTTAGCGTTGTCTTGTGACATTTTTGTCTCCTAACGTTTCACAACGGCGAATGAAGCTCCCTTCCTTTAAGGGGAAGGAAGAATAAGGGCGGGCATTCTAGCATTAGGGTGAAATTTAGCCTAACCGTTTTTGGTGACGTTCGCGGGTTTCTAATTTCTTTTCCGCACTTTTTCTAAGTAGGACGTAAACGGCTCCAGTTCCACCGTGAAAGCGTTGCGCACTATGGACGCATTGGACTTCCTTTATTTGTCGTAGCCAACTGCTAACAAAGCTTTTCATCATTGCAGGTGGATTTGAGCGTTCTCCTCGACCATGGACGATAACGACCGTTCTAATGTCCATTGATAGGCATTGCTTTAAAAACGTCACGACTTCATCACGTGCTTCTTTCAATGTTTTACGGTGCAAATCCAAGCGAGCTTGGATTGGATACTTACCAAGGCGAAGTTTGCGGTAAACCCCGTCCTGTACACCATCACGTTTGAACTCAACAAAGTCCTCTGGCTTGAGCATTTCAGCGTGATCAAGTGATAGGTATTCTGGGTCATCTTCCGTTAACCAGATTGCTGCTTCTCGTTTTGCGAGCTGTGCTTCTGTTACTTGGTGTACTTTTTTGTGTTCGGTGGTGTCTTGAGTGATTGGCTTTACATCGCCCATCATCTGTTGAAATAGATCAAAATCGTCGTCGTGAGACATAGCAGTAATCTCATTAAGAACAGGGAAGAATAATAGGATTATATCAATGAGTGGTGCATTGAGATCAAATAAAAAACCGGAGTAGGCAAGTAACCGACTCCGGTGCAAAGCGTTTCTAGAGCTAAGCGAGATCTAGTGAGGAGATTTGTCGTTCATGATCTTGTATATGAAGAAACCGCCGTAAAATAACATCAGACCAATTGCCCCAAAAATTACTATCATTGACGATAGACCCACTGCATTACCAAATAGGAGATCAAGCCAAAAGTCCATACGTTTCCTCCAAGATGTTCCCGACAGGAATAAACTAAATGGCGGTGTCTTGTTGCACACTGATCTGGATCAATTATGTTGCTAAGGTTAATAAACTGTATTTTGTTGTGAGTTATCAGTCACATTTTACGTGCTAGTGTTCAGTTATTCATCAAACGAATTAAGACCTAAGGTTTTTTTGTAAAAAGCACTTGCGCCACAGTTCAGAATCCGTAATATACGCACTCGTTGACGGGGACAATTCCTCAGTTAAACATCTCGGTGAATAGCGCAGCTTGGTAGCGCATCTGGTTTGGGACCAGAGGGTCGGGGGTTCGAATCCCTCTTCACCGACCACTTTTAGAAAGCCTGCTCAATGAGCAGGCTTTCGTCGTTTTTAGTGCTAGTAATTTTAGACTTCAATAGTATCGAACCAAATGGGGTTCGCTTGAAGTTAGAACATGGCTCTTCACCGACACGTATTGAGAGGAAGGCTCTACAGAAATGTAGGGCCTTTTCATTTTTTAGAGCGAGTAAATTTATTACTTGATGTCACACGAGATAGTATTGATAGGAGTTTCAGAAGTAGTGAAACAGACATAAGCGGTCTTTGGGTGATTTGGCCCAATCTTGACGTAACCCGCTTTTAAATCGTCTTCATCAAACGTTACTGAGTGAGATTTGCTTGTATTTCCATCATAGTAAACCGCTTCAAAGCCTTGGTTCATCATATGTGCAACGCGATTTCGAGTGTGGGCTGTTGAAAACGTGATGTTCGCGCAACGCATCATTGGTTTTTCGGTAATAAGAAATTGACCACTCTCTTTATCTAAAACACCGCCTTTTACTTCCGGAGTTATATCAATAGCTTGAAAAGCTTCTACGTTGCATGGCGGTTTAGCATAAGACAGCGAAGAAGTGAGCATAATTCCAATCGTGTATAGGAATAAATATTTAAATTTCATATGAGTTGTTTTGTATCCACTTAGCTTAACGGCGTTTTATAAGAAAGTTTGAATGAATTTTAAATGGTTGTATTTAAATGGCATTTTTCAAACAATCACTAGATATCACAATTTGCTTGGCGCGTCTTACCCAGTGGTTTGATGTTAAATCCCCGATTTTTAAGCAGTTCAATCAGGTTATCTTTACCTACTAAATGCAAGCCACCAACAACAACGGTGTAACGACCCGATTGCTGAGGTAGAACACTGCCAGTGTCGAGTTTTTTAGCCCAATCTCGATTACGCTCGTATAAAAAGGCTTGGTTAAACTCTTCTGTTGTATGATCGGTCAAAGAGGCTTCGACCAACATGCTACCATCACCACTCTTCCAACTCTCTATCAAGCATTGAACCAACTCTTCTCCGCCATCATATTCTTCAATTGATGAGAGAAGTATCTCTTTACCGCCTTCTGATTGACCTGCGATTAAATCGATTTGGAATTGCACGGACTCCAGTGGAATGACCGGGATTTGCTTTTTATCAGCGAGTCCTATTAAGTGCATGTCGACCCCTTTATCAGAGACATACCCCAGTTTGTTGACTAAAGCGAGTTGGATGGTGAATGCCGCCATCCAAGGTGGGGAATTTAGGAGTTGAGTTTCTGGCAAACCTAAATCTTGGGCAATTTCAATTAAGTGGCGACGTTGAGCTCTGTCTAAAACATCTTTAGAAAGAATGGTTGTTTGTGGGTAAACCAAGCCTTCAGAATTCCTGACGTCTGCTTCAATAATCAACCCTGCGCTTTGGCTTAAATGCTGGATGACCGTTCTAGGGAGTGGGTACATCGTTTTATCCCCCACATGTACCGAGCCAATAATCATAAGTTCGGTTTCCCCTTTTTTCGCTAACCAATGCTGTGGCTCTGCATAAGAGGAAAAAGGAGTCAAAGTAACAAGTAGAGATGATATGAGCGTCAAGAGACGAAACATAGAATGGTCCTCAGATAAGATACCTTTAAACTTTATACGCAAAATAGCGTGAGGTTAAGTGCAATTTCTCCAGTGGGGTATTCGACAAAATCGTCATTTCTAAAAATATTGACGAGTTTTGACGACGAATAAATGAGAGTCACTTCACGAAAGGTAAATAGGTAATTCGCTTACTAATGGTTCACAAAATAATTAGGCGTGATCCAAATCTTACAAAATCAGTCGTAACTCATGAATATAAGTGACCTAGATCGCAGCAAACTCGTCAAAACAAGTTGTTCGATTTTGACGTGTATTGTAACTCTATGAAAATTAGGTTTTTATTGTTTTTTCTGAGTGTCATTTTTTGAGCTGGATCACTTCCTATTTCTATTTATTTTACGCTTAGAAATAACAGGTTGTATGTTGAATGTAACGGTTAGGTACCTCGCATTTGAGGGGCCGAGATTTTTATCATTGTCGTTTTGAACCACTGACTTTTTTGGGGAAGTAAGATGTTTAAACCTAGTCTGATTGCTGTTTCTGTTATCACTACATTAGCAGGTTGCTCTGCGCTGCAAAGCTCTGAACAACAAGTTGTAAATTCGTTGGCTAATAATCTTGATATTCAATACCAAGTGTTGACTAACCACGGTGCAAACGAAGGTCTTGCTTGTCAGGACTTAGGGGCTGAGTGGGCGTCTTGTAACAAGGTAAACATGACGCTGGTTAACCAAGGTGAAGCGGTTGACTCAAAAGATTGGGCTATTTACTTCCATAGCATTCGTCTGATTCTGGATGTTGAAAACGAACAGTTTAAAATCTCTCGCGTAACGGGTGATCTACACAAACTAGAACCAACAGATAAGTTTGATGGTTTTGCTGCGGGTGAAGAGGTTGTGCTTCCTCTTGTTGCTGAATACTGGCAGCTATTTGAAACTGACTTCATGCCAAGCGCTTTCGTTGCTGCACCAAATGCAGAGCCTAAGATGATCGCTTCTCTTAACACAGAAGACGTTGCATCTTTCGTGACTGGCCTTGAGGGTAACAACCTAAAACGTACGCCAGATGACAACAACGTATTTGCGAGCGCTGTGTCTCGTTTCGAGAAGAACGAAGATCTAGCAAAACAAGACGTATCAACCACGTTACTACCAACGCCAATGTCTGTTGAAGCAGGTAAAGGTACGGTAGATATCGCGGCGGGTATTGCTCTGCCTAAAGGCGCATTCGATGCGGCTCAATACGCAGCAATTCAAGGTCGTGCAGAAGTGGTAGGTGTGGATGTTCGTGGTGATCTTCCTGTAAGCATCACTGTTGTTCCTGCAGACTTCACCGGTGAATTGGCAAAATCTGGTGCTTACGAAATGAGCATCAAAGGCGACGGTATTGCGATTAAAGCGTTTGACCAAGCAGGTGCTTTCTACGCAGTACAATCTATCTTTGGCCTGGTAGATAGCCAAAATGCTGATTCTCTACCACAACTGTCTATTAAAGATGCGCCGCGTTTTGATTACCGTGGTGTGATGGTGGACGTGGCTCGTAACTTCCACTCTAAAGACGCGATTCTTGCAACGCTTGACCAAATGGCCGCGTACAAGATGAACAAACTACACCTTCACCTAACGGATGATGAAGGCTGGCGTTTAGAAATCCCGGGTCTGCCTGAGCTGACTGAAGTGGGTGCTAACCGTTGTTTCGATTTGGAAGAGAAAAGCTGTTTACTGCCTCAGCTTGGCTCAGGTGCAACGACAGACAACTTTGGTTCTGGCTTCTTCAGCAAAGCAGACTACGTGGACATCTTGAAGTACGCGAAAGCGCGTAACATCGAAGTGATTCCTGAAATCGATATGCCAGCACACGCTCGTGCAGCAGTGGTATCAATGGAAGCACGTTACGACCGTCTAATGGAAGAAGGTAAAGAAGCAGAAGCGAACGAGTACCGCCTGATGGATCCTCAAGATACATCGAACGTAACGACGGTTCAGTTCTACAATAAGCAAAGCTTCATCAACCCATGTATGGAATCTTCAACTCGCTTTGTTGATAAAGTGATTTCAGAAGTAGCAGCAATGCACCAAGAAGCGGGCACGCCGCTAACAACATGGCACTTTGGTGGTGACGAAGCGAAGAACATCAAGCTAGGCGCTGGTCTGCAAGACATCAACGCAGAAGACAAAGTAAGCTGGAAGGGTAACATTGATTTGTCTAAGCAAGACAAGCCATTCGCACAGTCACCACAATGTCAGACGCTAATTGCAGACGGTACGGTAAGCGATTTTGCTCATCTACCAAGCCACTTTGCAGAAGAAGTGTCGAAGATGGTGGCAGAGAAAGGCATTCCAAACTTCCAAGCTTGGCAAGATGGCCTTAAGTACAGTGAAGGTGAGAAAGCGTTCGCAACAGAAAACACACGTGTTAACTTCTGGGACGTTCTTTACTGGGGTGGCACATCATCAGTGTACGAATGGTCTAAGAAAGGTTACGACGTTATCGTTTCTAACCCAGACTACGTATACATGGACATGCCGTACGAAGTTGACCCGAAAGAGCGTGGTTACTACTGGGCGACGCGTGCAACAGATACTCGTAAGATGTTTGGTTTTGCACCAGAGAACATGCCTCAGAACGCAGAAACCTCTGTAGACCGCGATGGTAACGGCTTCACTGGTAAAGGTGAAATCAAAGCGAAACCTTTCTATGGTCTATCAGCACAGCTGTGGTCTGAGACAGTACGTAACGACGAGCAATACGAGTACATGGTATTCCCTCGCGTACTGGCAGCCGCTGAACGTGCATGGCACCGTGCTGATTGGGAAAACGACTACAAAGTGGGTGTTGAATACTCGCAAAACTCTAACCTAGTAAACAAAGCTGCGCTAAACCAAGACTACAACCGCTTTGCGAACGTACTTGGCCAACGCGAACTGGCTAAGCTAGAAAAAGCGGGTATCGACTACCGCCTACCTGTACCAGGCGCGAAAGTTGAAGAGGGTAAACTGGCAATGAACGTTCAGTTCCCGGGTGTGAAGCTTCAATACTCTCTAGACGGCAAGAACTGGCTAACATACGTAGATAATGCTCGTCCAAATGTGAAAGGTGAAGTGTTTATCCGTTCTGTGTCAGCAAGCGGTGAGAAAGCAAGTCGAGTGACCAGCGTGAAATAACTCGATTCTTGTAAGTTGATTTTTTGGCAAAGCCTCAACATCATGTTGGGGCTTTCTTTATTTTTTGAGGAAATTAAGCGTGATCGATGTCTAATTATTTTTCATTGATAAATAAGTTTTTGGTTGTAATGGTCAAGGTTATTGTGAACTTGATCGACTTAATCTGCTAAATATCAATAAATTATCTGTTTACGATCACACTTCTATTTTTTGAATAATTTTATAAAAATACGATAAGTGCCTGTATTTTCCATGTTTTTATCAGGGTTGTTGAGCTTCGGTTTGAACAAGATCACTTTTTAAAATGTTTTATTTTCCATCGCGAATTAATTAAAACAATATTGCGAACGCCAAGGAGGCACATTCCAAAGTTTGCGATAAAAGGGAAGAGATGCCCTCTAAAACTATCGCATAACGTGAATAAATAAAGGCAGTAATTATGAAAAACATTTTTGCACTGAGTGCTCTTTCTCTCGCTTTCGCTTCTAGCGCTTTTGCTGGTTCCTCTTACGTAACAGGTAATGTTCAGTTCCACGATGATGGTCGAATTCATGGTTCGGACGTTACGTCTACACTGGAAGCTGGTCATACTTTTGATAACCAATTCGGCGGCTTTACGGTTTACACCGAATTTGATGGTATTCAGTTGGGTAAACTGGAAACAGAAAACGGTGGCGCAGGTAACACAACACCAGCAATCACTGTGGGTGGTGAGCAGTCATTTAATATTACCGATCATTTATGGGTTGCCGCGGGTTACCAACACCTATTCTCTGCTGGCGAGAACGTACAGTACCGTCCATTGGTTAAGATCGGTTACAACTTCGATAACGGCATCTCCTTAAGTAACCGTACTCGTGCGCACATTGATGCGACAGACGCAGATGCGGATACAGATTACCGCATGGACAACCGCATCGGTTACGTGATGAATGAGGATGTGACGCTAAGCTACAACAACGTCTACATGATTGAAGCGGAAACCATGGACCACGAGCTTCGTGCAACGTGGACTCGTAAAGGTGTTCAACCTTACTTTGAGTTCCGTAGTCAAGCACACGGTGCAGAAAACGCGAGTGGTGACAGCCTAGTGAATAACGCTTTTGTATTTGGTGCCTCTTACGGCTTCTAATTTTATATTTGTCTTAACTATCCATTAAGAAAAAGCCCAGCGGTTTGTCTCGCTGGGCTTTGTTTTTATTTGCCGTTGCCTTCGTGGTGGCTATATTCGAACACTTGTCCTTTTTCGTTAAAGGCGTAAACGGTGTAGCTGTCTTTTTTGTCGCCATATTCCATACCAGGGGAGCCCATTGGCATGCCCGGTACTGATAGGCCTTTTGCGTTACGTAGTGGATTTTTCAAAAACGCTTTAATGTCTTCGGCTGGAATGTGACCTTCAAACAGATAGCCGTTGATCTCTGCCGTGTGGCAAGAGTAAAGCTGTTCATTCTTGATGCCTAGATCGCGTTTGATGGCGTTCATGTCATCGTGCAATTTTTCTTCGACCGTAAAGCCGTTCTCTTCCATGTGTTTTGTCCATTCTCCACAACAGCCACAGTATGGCGATTTATGGTTAATGACATCGGCTGCCAATACGTTGGCGGACACGGTCGCAAGCATTGCAAAGGTCAATAGTTTCAACTTCATAATACCCTCAAAAAGAAGTGGTTATTTTACTGAAAACAGTCGTAGTCGATTTGCATTACTAACGACAGTAATTGAAGACAGTGCCATTGCCGCTCCTGCGACAACAGGACTGAGCAAAAATCCAAACGCTGGGTAAAGCACGCCAGCGGCAACTGGAATACCCAACGAGTTGTAAACAAAGGCACCAAATAGGTTTTGCTTCATGTTTTTAAGTGTAGCGCGAGAGAGTTCAATCGCATGTACTACCGCCATTGGTGACGTGTTCAGGATGGTCATTTGCGAACTTTCAATGGCGACATCACTGCCGCTACCCATGGCAATACCTAGGTTGGATAACGCGAGAGCAGGGGCGTCGTTAATGCCATCCCCCACCATTGCCACGACATGTCCTTGAGATTGAAGTTGCTCAATGTGCTGAGCTTTCTCATCTGGCATTACTTGGGCAATCACTTCATCAATACCAAGTTCTTGGCCGATAGCATTGGCAACGTGTTGGTTATCGCCCGTCAGCATTACCGTTTTGATGCCTTGCGATTTTAATGCAGAGAGCGCTTGCTTCGCATCTGATTTGATCGGGTCGGCAATGGCGATCAGACCGATCAGTTCGCCGTTCAATGCCACAGCTACCGGAGTCCACGCATTTTTTGCGCATTCATCGATGGCAGGTTTTAGTGCGCTGGTCTCGACGTTCTCTGCTTGCATAAATTGAAGCGAACCAATGAGTAGCGGTTTATCTTGATACGTCGCCCAAATGCCGCGCCCGCGAACGTTCTCAAACTTGTCTAATGAGACATCCTTTGCGTCGTGTCGTTTGGCGTAATCACATACCGCTTTTGCCAGTGGGTGCTCAGACTGACGCTCTGCCGCATACGCTAAATCCAATAGATCTTCTTGGCTGGTGGCGTGAGTAAACACTTGCTGAACGCTAGGTTTACCTTGGGTAAGCGTGCCAGTTTTGTCGAATACAACCGTGTCGACTTTGCTTGCCAATTGCAGGGCATCGGCGTCTTTGATCAGAATGCCGAGCTCTGCGGCTTTACCCACCCCCACCGTGACAGAAAGTGGGGTTGCTAAGCCTAGAGCGCAAGGGCAGGCGATGATCAGGACGGTTGTGGTGACCACCAGCATATAACTCGCTTTTGGCTCTGGGCCAACGGCAAACCAAACGAGCGCGGCCAGTATTGCTATGCCAACAACGACAGGGACAAACACCGATGAAATCTGGTCTGCCAGTTTCGCGATGGCAGGCTTACTGCTTTGCGCTGTGCGCACCATGCGGATGATACGAGCCAGCATGGTATTTGCGCCAATGCCCGTTGCCTCAATGACTAATCCACCATCGGTATTTAATGTCCCGGCAGACACTTGAGCCTCTTGCGCTTTTAATACTGGTACTGGTTCACCAGTGAGCATCGACTCATCAATGTATGATTCACCTTGAATCACAACACCATCAACAGGCACTTTCTCGCCTGGTTTGATACGCAGTTTCATGCCTAGCGTGATTTGCTCAACCGCGATTTGTTGATCGCCTTGTTTCGTGATTACCGTAGCTTGTTGAGGTTGCAGGTTAATCAGAGCTTGCAATGAGCGTGTTGTGTTTGCTTTGGCTTTTGCTTCTATATAGTGACCAAGAGAAATTAAGCCGATGATCATTGCACTCGCTTCAAAGTACACGTGGCGTGAAGCAAGAGGGAACCAGTCTGGGAAAATCACCACAAGCATCGAATAGAACCACGCTGCGCCAGTACCGAGCGCGACTAACGTGTCCATGGTGGCTCGCTTGTGAGTAGTCGCTAACCAAGCGTTACTGAAGAAGTGTTTCCCTGCTGTGGCAAGAAGGAGTAAACATACGATACCGATCGCGCCCCAAGCTAATTGGTCGTTGGTGTTGCGAATCATCATATTGCCGCCAGCAACGCCCCAAATCATTAAGGGAGCACCGACGACAAGGCCAGCAATAGCATCCAGTTTAAAGCGTTTTTGTTGCTGACGTTGTTGCTGCGCTTGTTTTTCTTGTTGGGTTGCGGCGTCTTGTAGGATCTCTGCTTGGTAACCGGCTTGTTTTACCGATTCAACAATTGCGTTAAGGAGGTCATCAGAGTCTTGGCTTGCGAATACTAGTGCGCTTTGTTCTGCAAGGTTGACCTGTGCTTTCTCAACGCCTTCTACGTTAGTAAGTGCTTTCTCTACTGAAGATACGCAACTCGCACACGTCATGCCTTGAATCAGCATTTGCAATTGAATACTCGCTGGTGGCACCTGCGTATCTTTAATATTGCTTTGCTGTTCTACCTGTTCGGTCTCTGGTGAGCTTTCGTTCTCTACTTCAACAGAATCAAGGTTGGCGGTATAGCCGAGTGTTGCTATTAAGTCGATCACTTGTTGCTCGGAGAGGAGGGTACGAATCTCTAAGTGCGTTGTTGAAGCCTCAAAAGAAATAACGTCTTGATTAGATTCTAATAAAGATGAAAGTTTTTTGACGCAACCGCCACAGCTTAAGCCTGAAAGGTTTAGTTCGTAGTGATTTCCTGCTTGGTAACCAAGAGATTCAATCGACGAGACGAGCTCTTTAAGAGAAGACTCGGTTTTGACCTCTACTTGCGTCGGGGACAAATTGAGGATCTCCACATCGTGATTTGCATGTAAAGCCTTCTCAACTTTTCTCGCACAGCCCATGCAGTTGAGCCCTGATAAAGGTATAACTAACTGATACATAATCTGCACCTCAATAGTAGTGATGCTATGAGCTTAAACCTTCCTGCAAGGGTAAGGTCAATACCCATTTGCTACTCACAACAATTTCGTCAAAATCTCTCGAATCCCACAAGTGCACGGTCATTTTACTTGCGAGTGATCTCAAGGTTTTTTCTCTTTGAATATAAAGTTCCGTTAAAACACCTAAAAGATGAATGAAGTCGCTCACGTTTTTTAGATGCTCTCAATGTCAGTTCAGTGTCAAAACGTACTTTTAACGTTTTTTATTTTTTATAGTTGATGTTAAATAATTGTTTTTTATTGATTTATTTTATTTTTGAACTTCTCATTTTGAAGTCGCTCAGATTGCTGTAGGGAAAGTTTTTTAGTGCGAAAAAAGTTTGTCATATTTGCCCCGTCCAAACACTGTTTCAAGTTCCTGCCATGTCCTAGTTAGTGAATTTGAAAATGGAAAAAACTAAAAATATAGGGGTTTATAATGTCTTACCTAAAGAAAAGCCTACTTGCCACGGCAATTACCGGCATGATGTTCAGTGGTGCTGCATTTGCTGATGGTGCAAACAGTGACGCAGCAAAAGAGTTTCTAACCAAAGATTCATTTTCTTATGAAGTTTACGGGATCATCGCGATGCAGGCCGCGTACCGCGATTACGATTCTGGCAGCAAAGCAACGGACGATGACTTGGGTGGCATGCAGCTAAACAACGAATCTCGTATCGGTTTCCGTGGTAAGAAACAATTTGCTAACTTCGACCCTACTTTTATTTGGCAAATCGAAGGCGGTTATGTAGACCCTAGCTTTGGTGGCGAGGGCGCAGGTCTTGGTGAACGTGACACATTCGTCGGTTTTGAACGTGCATCTTGGGGGCAAATTCGCCTGGGTCGCGTTTTGACACCTATGTACGAATTGGTTGACTGGCCAGCATCTAACCCTGGCCTGGGCGATGTATACGACTGGGGTGGTGCTATTGGTGGCGCCAAGTACCAAGACCGTCAATCAAACACTATCCGCTGGGACTCTCCAATGTTTGCTGACAAATTCTCCCTAGATATCGCAGCTGGTGCAGGTGATAAAGCAGGTCTAGGTGAAGGGGATGACTACTGGGGTGGTATCGCAGCACACTACAAAATTGGTCCTATCCAGTTAGATGCGGCATATGAAGGTAACCGTAATATCAAGATGGAAAGCCAAACGTGGGAAAACAACACGTACTTGGTAGGGGCACAAGGCTGGTTTGATAACGGGATCTCTTTCTTCGCCCAATACAAATACATGGAGGCGGACGCAAGCAATGGTGTGAGTGAAAAGCAAGATGCAATGTCTGCCGCTATCATGTACACCACGGGTGATTGGCAATACAAACTGGCTTACGCCGCTAACTTTGATCTAGAGCGTGATGGTAAGAAAATTAACGATACAGCGGACGATGTGTTATCAGCACAAGTTATGTATTTCGTAGACCCATCGGCAGTGCTGTACGTACGTGCTCGTACTCTAGACTTTGGCGACGGTGCGTCTCAATTAGATAAACCAACAGAAGCACGTTGGAAGTCTGCTGACTACGACGAGTTCTCTGTAGGTGTTGAATACTACTTCTAACTAAAGAAGCAGCTAAAAGGGCGGAAACGCCCTTTTTATCTTGATACTTATTCAAATAAGCCTTTGAAATGACTGGCCTGTAAGTTTTAGAGGCTTATCTAAATTGGTATAAAGTGAGAAACCATGATGAAAAAAACAACGACACTTCTCGGACTTTGCGCAATGCTTTCGGCGCCAGCTTTTGCTGCTCAACTCACTCTGCAATCTGAATTAGTTCCTCGCGTTCTCAACGGCGAGTTCGTCTACCCTGAGTGGATATCCAAGAATAACAGCATCGAGTTAAAGGATGGGGAAAACCAATTAGCGGTAACGGTTGGACAAATCGTATTTGAAGATGGAAAGCGCCGTAAATTCGATTCGCAGCCGCTGGTATTAGAGTTTGATGCAGAAAAAGACACCGAGCTTTCTCTGGCTTATCAAACATTCCGTACTATTGAAGAGGCGAGAGCCTTCGAACTCGATCCTAAAGTGGTATTGAAAGACAAAAACGGAAAAGAAGTGGCATTCTCTATGGTTCAACTTCGTAAAGGTGGTTTGCAAGGTTTTCGTGATTACGAACGAGAAGTTGCCGACTATAATAACGCAATGAATAAAGAATCGACTAAGGCAAGCATTGCGTCTTCTCCAGCGGAAACCAAAACAATCAAAGCATCGTTTAATGAATTGAGCCGTGAAGAGCAGCAAGAATTTATGCAATGGGCAATGCGTAACCTGAAGTAATTTCGTCTCGTGCTTTAACAGTAAATAGCAGGGCTGTGCCTTTTTGGTTCTGCCCTGTTTTTATTTCTGTTGTCAAACCGATTGTAGAATTGACTTACGGTGGTAAAATGTCGCCACTTTTATCCTTGACATTACAACGAGAGATCTCTCGTTGCTCATTACCCCTAAGGAACTCAAATGACGGTTAAAACTCGTTTTGCTCCTAGCCCAACTGGCTATCTACACGTTGGTGGTGCGCGTACTGCACTTTACTCTTGGCTATACGCTAAAAACCAAGGTGGTGAATTCGTTCTACGTATCGAAGATACAGACCTTGAGCGTAACTCTCAGGAAGCGGTTGATGCAATTCTTGAAGGCATGGAATGGCTAGGCTTGGAGTGGGATGAAGGTCCTTACTACCAAACTCAACGTTTTGACCGTTACAACGAAATGGTTGATAAGCTTCTTGCTGAAGACAAAGCTTACAAATGTTACGCGTCCAAAGAGCTGCTAGATGAAATCCGTGCAGAGCAAGAAGCAAATAAAGAAATGCCTCGCTACGATGCTAACCATCCAAAAATCAAAGCAGCAAACGAAGCGGCAAAAGATGGCGATCCATGTGTTATCCGTTTCCGTAACCCGAAAGAAGGTAGCGTAGTATTTGATGATCAAATCCGTGGTCGCATTGAAATCCGCAACGATCAAATGGATGACCTAATCATTCGTCGTACTGACGGTTCACCTACTTACAACTTCTGTGTAGTAGTGGATGACTGGGACATGGGTATCACTCACGTTGTTCGTGGCGAAGACCACATCAACAACACGCCTCGTCAAATCAACATCTACGAAGCACTAGGTGCGCCAGTACCTACATTTGCACACTGTGCAATGATCCTGGGTGATGACGGCGCGAAACTGTCTAAACGTCACGGCGCTGTATCAGTCATGCAATACCGCGATATGGGCTACCTGCCTGCGGCACTAAACAACTACCTAGTGCGCCTTGGTTGGTCTCATGGGGACCAAGAAATCTTCTCTCAAGAAGAGATGATCAATCTATTTAGCCTAAACGCAGTATCTAAGTCAGCGTCTGCTTTTAACACTGACAAACTGCAATGGTTGAACAACCACTACATCAAGAACTCAGACCCTGCGTACGTTGCTGAGCATCTACAATGGCATCTAGATCAACAAAAACTAGACGTAACGAATGGTCCTGCTATCACTGACGTGATCAAGCTAGTGGGTGAGCGTTGCAACACACTAGTTGAGCTAGCTGAGCAAATCCGTTACTTCTATGAAGATTTCTCTGAGTTTGAAGCGGGCGCAGCGAAGAAACACCTACGTGGCGTGGCTAAAGAGCCTCTAGAACTTGCATTAGCGAAAGTGGAAGCACTAACTGAGTGGACGACAGCGAACATCAAAGATGGCGTTATCGCAGCAGTATGTGAAGAGTTGGAAATCGGCATGGGCAAAATCGGTATGCCATTACGTGTTGCTGTAACAGGCGGGGGTCAGTCTCCTTCTGTCGATGCAGTAATGGAGCTGGTTGGAAAAGAGCGTTGTATTGCTCGCATTAAGATGGCGCTTGAGTTCATTGCTGAGCGTGAAGCAAACGCATAATTGCTTTGAACTGAACGTTCTTTTGAATAAATAGTCACAAAGCCGCGGTGAGCAACCGCGGCTTTTTTGTATCTTCAATTTAGATAACGAGAAACTTTCTCTCATATTGGTGAATGAAGAGATGGTTTCACCTGTAATTTACCTCAATATGGATAAGATTTTTTAATCCAAATATCGTTGGCATGAATAAAAAACGAGCGATTATATATCAAATATCTGATTGATTTTTATCCATATTCCTTAAAGTTCCATTTTGTTTGTCTCATTTTTAAGAAAAACCTTTGCTTTAGCTATTTTGTTTCAAAAAACAAAGCAAACGTTTGCGTGGTGATTGCGTGGTGATTGCGTGGGGATTTTTTTGCTTAAGATCACATGTTGTCGAGATTTTTGATGACAATAAATTGACAGAATTGGGATTTTTCTCGCGATTTCTTAGCGTTATAGTTCATCCCGTCAGCGATACCGAGATGGCGATATGTATCACTGAACAGGAAATATACGTAAGTTGCTTCCATAAAAAAAATGCATGTGCATAAAAAGAAGCTGACTAAGTATCTCACTCAAGGAATGAATAAAAAGAATTGAAATACAACGTCAGTCAGACGGCGCATTTCGGCATCTAACAAAAGAACTTCTTTAGAGGAATCAATAATGAAAAAATTAGCAGCGGTAATTTCAGCGTCTCTACTTATGGCTTCAGCAGCACAAGCAGAAGTATACGTTGGTGGTAAGATGGGTAAGTCATGGATGGAAGACGCGTGTGTAGCGGGCCAGGCTTGTGACAAAGACGATTCTACTCTTGGCGCTTTTGTTGGTTACGAAATGAATAAATACTTCGCAGTAGAAGCGGGTTTCGACAACATCGGTGATTTTAACCAAACTTCTTTCGGTGGCCACGTAGAAGCAATCACTCTTGCTCCTAAATTTAGCCTACCAATCACTGAAGACATCGCACTTTACGGTAAAGTGGGTGGCGCTTACGTAATGTTTGATGGCAAAGATGATTACTCTTACCTAGGCGCAGCTGGTCTTGAATTCAACCTAAGCCAAAACGTAACAGCTCGTGCGGAATACCAAACACTGACTGACATCAGCAACGATGTAACTCGTGCGACAGGTAACACTGCAACACTAGGTGTTTCTTTCAAATTCGGCGGCAACGATGAGCCAGTAATCGTAGAAGAGCCAGTTGTTGTTGAAGAAGTGGTTGTAGAAGAAGTGGTAGAAGAGCCAGTTGTAGTTACGAAAACATTCGAAACTCAAACAATTGGTACAGGTAGCTTCGATCTAAACAGCACAACTCTAAAACCAGAGAGCGCTGCAAAACTTGATAACCTAGTTGCTTTCCTAAACGAGCACCCACAAGCGAACGTTGAAGTTGTAGGTTACACAGATACGTCTGGTCCAGCAGCTTACAACCTAAAAGTTTCTGAAAAACGTGCTGAGTCTGTTGCTAACGCACTCGTTGAAAAAGGTATTGATTCATCACGTATCCAAGCTCGTGGCGAAGGTGAAAACAACCCAATCGCTTCAAACGACACTCGTGAAGGTCGTCAACAAAACCGTCGCGTAGAAGTCGTTGTTCCAGAATTTGAATACCAAGTTCAGCAATAAGCTCCTATTCGACCGTAGTATAGAAGACTGAAGCTGAAAGCCCCAAAGAGTTCGCTCTTTGGGGCTTTTTATTTCTCTTTAAAAACTGACTGAAATGTTCAAAGTGGCTAGGTATTACTTAAGATCAATGCTGTTTAAACGCCCCATAAATGTCAGGATCTCCAAGTTATCTTTATGTGCTTCTAACAACGCTTTTTTGGTTTGCATGTAGGCGGCAAGTTTGCCGTACTTACTAATAGAGCGAACCACCGTTTTATATTTATACTCGCCGTCATCATTGAACTCTCGCCACTTGGCGATGTAACACGTATCTCGGTTGTCAGGGTTTTCAAGAGTAGGGTTAGGCTTGTGAACGATTTTAGGCTCAACGCTATGTGGAAGCCTAGTCATTAGGTAAGGGTCTTTCAAAAGACGTCGCCAGAATTTGCCCCACATTTGCCGGCCTAACTCGTTTCTCAGCTTAATGGCTTTTTGTAAGCCTTTCTTTTCTCCAATACGAACAAATCCTACCGAGCGGTGTAGTACCGTATCCTCGGGGGTATGGATATGTATCTTAAAGGCTGTCTTGCCTTTAGAAATAAAGCGGTGTCCAGTGTTAGTTATTAAATTGCTCTTAGACATAGTGCTAACTAATAATTTTATTAATAGCTAAAAGGGTAAGCAAAACTCATAGATAATTAAAGTAATAAAATACAAAACTGTAAATAGGGCTTGTTGAAATGATTTCAAGGGGAAGAAGTCAGATCAGTAGAAGACTTTATCCCGTAACCGAAACACCTGATCCGATCATATTGATTACTGGGAAGATTACCTAACACGATGTACTAGGGGGAGCAGTGCGAGGCTTGAAATTGAAGATACAAAAAAGCCTTAGCTCAAGTGGGAGCTAAGGCTATGATATGGCGCCCCCAGTAGGATTCGAACCTACGACCTGTCCCTTAGGAGGGGACTGCGCTATCCAGCTGTGCCATGGGGGCGTAATACCAATAGTTGCAGTTCATTGCACTGTTTTACTGAGTTCAAATCTAGCAATCTACCAGATCTGTATCAGCATCACGTTGAACGATTCGCTACGGTCATTGGTATAATAAAATAAGATGCGCTGCCTATGATATTCAAAAGTGAGCATATCTCAAGACTTAATGTTTGCTTTTATAGGATCTTGTTCATTACGTCGCCAATTTGAACGCTAGACGCTAAATTTGGCTGATCAATCGTCAGTTCCGCTTCGTGTTCGTATATGCGTGATACCGTTAATGTAATTTCGCTTTGCGAGACTTTGTTTCTTGGCAATCCATTTTGGTCGATAAACGACGCGGTGTGCCAAAGCTGCAATTTGTCTCCCTCTTTTACGCCGTGCATACGGCCGAGATCCATCGTTACGGTATTACCGAAGACTGCCACAACCTCTGGCAATGTAATTTTGCAAGACAGCTCCGACTCCAGATCCAACATAATATTGCGACTAACGCGAAGCATCATCTCGCCATAGGTCGATGCCCAAAAACGTGCACTACGAGTGTCCACTTGACTCGTCTTAGCAAATGGCCAACGCGCGACCTCACGGTAGGCTTTGTTGAAGATTTCATGGCCAGTTTTACCATCAAATACTTTCATTTCTAACGCAAACTGACGATTGATGATGTCATCTTGCAATAGTTGAGATTCGACCGTTGCAGTGAGATCGGTAATGACCCCTCCAATGATGTATTGTGCGCCATTGTCTTGCGCGATCATTTGAGTGCGAGCAGGATAGTTGCTGCTTATTGAGTAGTCCGTTGTACCAACAGACACAAAGCTGCGTGAGGTTTGATCAAGTTGACGGTTCACTACGTGGCTAAAATCGTCACCAACTTGATAAATTTGTCCCATCACTGCTTGTTGTGGTGATGCGACCTCAATATTGCCGACCAGCATTGTCTTTTTGTATTGATCGGTGTGGCAACCCGTTGCCGATGGATAAATATCAACGCGGATTTTTACCTCGACTTTACCGCGACGTTTGCGTTCAGACTCGACCAAAATGTAACGGACTTCATGATTGGTAAACTGGTATTCGTTGCGGCTTTCTTCTAATAGCGGCATCAAGTTGCTAATACTGCCAATATCTGCGCCCGAAAAATTGACGGCTTTGAACAGCGCGTCTTCCAACGCATGGAGCCTTGCCGTCTCTTCTGAAGAAACGATGGTGGCAACGCCTGTGACTTCATACCAAGATGCCATTACCTTAAAAGGCACAAGCATCACTAAAGTGATTGAAAACAGACTGTTTAATATTTTTTTCATTGGTTACAACCGTTCGGGTATAAATATTGCTTTAACAAATTCAGTGAAGTTTGGTGGGTTTTTCTTCGTTAGGCAAACAAAGAAAAGCAAAGACTGTTCCAATATTCACTTTCTTGGAAAGGAATTAATAAAGAACGGTATCACCTAAGATTATCTGGAGAATCAAACCATGAAAAAGTGGCTTGTCGCCGCATCGATGATGACGCTTCTGACATCGTGCGCGTACTCACCGATTTACAATGGTAAAGAACCGTACTCGGGAAGCCAGTTCATGCTGATGGATAGTCCGCGTCATACGATGGACTTTTTCATTGAGAGCATGACAGAAGACCTGATGGTTTCTAATGTGGCAGTATCAGCGCGGACACCGATTGCGATTACCTCGTTTGTTGATCTACAAAATATGGATGCAACAAACTGGTTAGGTAACTCGGTCTCTGAAGGTTTTATCCATCAGTTTCAGCGCCGAGGGTTTAAAGTGGTTGATTTCAAAACTACGGGCTCTATTCAAGTGACGCAGCAGGGCGATTTTGCTTTAAGTCGTGATTGGCAAGATTTAGCTCAAGAGCAGCAAATTCAGTATGTACTGACCGGAACAATGCTGCGCCAAGAGGGCGGAGTGCTTGTCAATGCACGCGTGGTTGGCATGCAAAGCCGTGTAGTTGTAGCGACAGCGCAAGGTTTCCTTCCGGCTGACCGTATTGGGCGTGACTTAGATACGTTAAATAGCATCCGCACACAAGATGGTGTGTTGATTCGTTCTGACCCTACCATTCGTCAGCCGTACACTGTGATTCTCCGTCCATAGGATAGAAGCATGAAGAAGTTATTATTTATTGTTGCCACACTGATATTGGTGGGGTGTCAGCCATTACAACAGATGCGTCAAGATGAAATCTTAGTGGCGGTGGGTTACGCCAGCGTCAGTGAGCAAACAGGCCGCACAGTAGAAGAAAAGCGTGTACGAGCAATGCGCGCATCAAAAATTGATGCTTATCGTGAGCTAGCAGAGCAAGTTTATGGCATGCGTGTTAGTGGACGTGCAGAGCTGCAAGACCAGCGTTTGGGTATTGAAAGCACCACTGGTGCCGTCGATGGTGTAATTCGTGGTGCAGAAGTTGTGCGTAGTTATCTTGTTGAAGACAGTTATGTGACTGAGCTGCGTCTGGATATCCGTAAGATGGATAAGCTACGTGATTATGGAGAAGTTCAGCAAGTGCCTGAGAAGCGTCAGCAAACTTTGTTTTAAACCATTTCACTAGACAGATAATCTTTTTGAGCGGCTGATTGGTAACAATGAGTCGCTTTTTTATATCTACGTGAGCGCGGGAATTGAGGGTAGGAGTGACGTTTAAGCTTTTATATTGGTGCCAAGCGTCGAGATGGTGTGGGTTTTTCCGCCCGCATTGTAGGTCATGCCAACTTTGCCATGAGTTCGCTGGAGCATGTTGTTGAGTTTATTGAAGCTCAGCTGTGCGCGACTAAGCGATTCGCCATTTACTTGGTTAACTTGTTGACAGTCGAGGACGATCGATTGGATCTGAGCAACAACCTGACTTAGGTGCTCATCTTCAGTAAGTTGATTGACGTGCGGGTGAGAGGCGATTCGCTGATCAGTTGTTCTGAGCTGATCAATGAGCGTCATCTTCTGTTTGGCAATGTTCTCAATCTCGGTAGAGACACGCGCCGTGATTGCTTGTGTTTCTTGGCGTAAAACAGCGGAAAGTGCCTTAGCATTTTCTAGCTGGAAATTAACGAGATCGACTAATGCTGCCATAAAATACTTACCTTCGGCCTAAGTCAGTTAGCTTTTGCCTTGCAATTCGTTTTCAAACTTAATCATGTTGTCAGCCAATTTTTCAGGATCGACTTTGTATGAACCGTTTGTGATAGCTTCTTTGATTGCTGCAACTTTGGCGCTGTCATATGCCGGAGAAGCTGCCATATCCTTCTGGAGTTTACTGACGGCTTTACTTTGCTGGCTGAGTGATACTGCGTCTTGTTGCGCTGGCGCCTTTTTTGATTCTGTCGTGCTGGTAGCATTGGAATCGTTACGTGCAGGTGCGCGACTTGTTGTCGTCATCATTTGCCCTGAACGTATATTATCTATACCTGCCATGTTTAACCTTTGCCTTGTATCGTAATACTGGTATCCAGACTATCGACCAGCGCAAAAATAACTTTAGTCATTTTTTGCATTTTTATTGATCAGTTTAAACACGCTACCAGTGGGTATTAAAAATTAACAGTGATTTCCGCAATGTCAGTCACTATGCCTTCTATTATACGTTGTGACTTATCATTTTTCACTCTTACTTGATCGCCAGCTGAACCATCCTGCAATGCTGTGCCTTGCGTTGTGATCGTCATGCCAGAATTCACCGCTTTGATAATGACCTTTTCATTTCGGCATACCACACAAACATCATTTCTCTCTACGACATCGCCTAAACGAACATTACGCTTTAGCTTTGCCCCAACCACTTGATCGTAGCTAGAAAATCCATCTTTACGAAAGCGCTGTAGCTCGATCATGGAAGTGGTAACATCCGATGCGCTGACGATTTCTCCTCTCCCTAGTGTTCGTGTAGCGACGATCATTGGTACTGATACCGAGATCCTCACAGGGACATAGACTTTCCAGTCATCCGGTTGGCATTCCACTAACACATTGATGTTACTTCTCGTGCTGCTGGTGGAAGAGGCAGATGTATCTAACGGAACAGGGCAATCCGTTGCTTTTATTCTCGAGTCGATCTCTGCCGCATTAACAGATAGCTCGCCACCATCAGGCTGATCAACCGTAGCAAGAATATGTTGTTCTGCTGCTGTTTTTATTTGCTCGATCTGATTATCTGAAGCTGAATGAACAAAAAAGCTAAACATACTGAGCAAAATGCCGATAGACTTAGCGTACTTTGTAATTAGCGCTCTACATATTGTCATAGTCAATGGTGTCGAAGTGAAAGTGAAATACGCCATACTGTCTCCCTGGTATCGTGCTTGCCAGTGGTAGAGTATCATTTAAAAACAAAAAGTTTGAGATGGAGATGAGCATATGACGGGGATTCTTGACTCGGTGAATCAGCGTACGCAACTCGTCGGTCAGAACCGATTGGAATTATTGACCTTTCGACTGATGGGCCGACAGCGCTACGGCATTAACGTATTCAAAGTGAAAGAAGTACTACAGTGCCCTAAGCTGACTTCAATGCCAAATCTACACCCTCTGGTTAAAGGTATCGCTCATATCCGCGGCCATACCGTGTCCGTTATTGATTTGAGCCTGGCAATTGGTGGTCGCCCAACCACTGATTTAGATAAATGTTTTGTTGTTATTGCAGAATTTAACCGTACGATCCAAGCATTTTTGGTATCATCGGTTGAGCGTATTATCAATATGCATTGGGAAGCGATTTTGCCACCGCCAGACGGCGCAGGTAAAGCGCACTACTTGACTGCCGTGACAAACATTGACAATGAGCTGGTTGAAATCCTTGACGTTGAAAAAATCCTGGCAGAAATTGCGCCAGTTGATGAAACGATGGATTCCGCTATTGGTGAAGAAATCGCACAAGCAGAACAAGAAAAGCCTATTGTACGCCGCATACTGATTGCTGATGACTCGACGGTCGCGCGTAAACAGGTAGAGCGTGCGATTACATCCATCGGTTTTGAGGTCGTATCTGTCAAAGACGGCAAAGAAGCGTACAATAAGTTGATTGAAATGGCTCAAGAAGGCAATATCTACGATCAAATTTCGTTGGTTATTTCCGATATTGAAATGCCAGAAATGGACGGCTATACCTTAACGGCTGAAATTCGCAGACATGCCGATTTGAAAGACCTTTATGTTATCCTCCATTCTTCATTAAGTGGTGTATTCAACCAAGCTATGGTTGAGCGTGTAGGTGCCAACACCTTCATTGCGAAATTTAACCCAGATGAGTTGGGTAACGCGGTTAAATCTGCATTAACACAATAAAAGAGACATTAATGACTGCTATTACAATCAGTGATCAAGAGTATCGTGACTTTAGCCGTTTTCTAGAATCGCAATGTGGCATCGTGTTAGGTGATAGCAAGCAATACCTCGTGCGTAGCCGACTGAGTCCTTTAGTGACGAAGTTTAAGCTCGCATCGTTATCAGATTTGCTACGTGATGTTGTTACAGGGCGTAATCGAGAATTACGAGTCGCCGCTGTGGATGCGATGACGACTAACGAAACCTTGTGGTTTCGAGATACTTATCCGTTCACGGTTTTAGCTGACAAATTATTGCCAGAAGTAGCGGCAAGTAAGCGCCCAATTAAGATCTGGTCTGCTGCCAGTTCATCGGGCCAAGAACCGTATTCTATTGCAATGACGATCCTGGAAACGCAACAGCGCAAGCCGGGCTTGTTACCAAACGTGTCCATTACAGCCACAGATATTTCGGCAAGTATGCTCGAGATGTGTCGTGCAGGGGTGTACGACAACTTGGCTTTGGGTCGCGGGCTTTCACCAGAACGTCGTCGCAACTTCTTTGAAAATGCGGACGGTGGTCGCATGAAAGTCAAAGATAACGTCAAGCGTTTGGTGAACTTTCGTCCACAAAACTTGATGGACAGTTACGCACTGATGGGTAAGTTCGACATCATTTTCTGTCGTAACGTATTGATTTACTTTTCTCCAGAAATGAAATCTAAAGTGCTTAACCAAATGGCGAGCAGTTTAAACCCTGGTGGCTACTTGCTGTTAGGGGCATCAGAGTCGCTAACTGGTCTGACTGATAAATTTGAAATGGTGCGCTGTAATCCTGGCATCATTTACAAGCTTAAATAGCGGTATCTCTTCATTGATAGAAAAGCCTGACTTCGTGTCAGGCTTTTTTGTTTTCAGCCCTAAACCACCTACTTCAGTAGGTGGTTATCATCCGTTTCGGCTTTGCCTGTAAAACTACTCATGCTAAATGCGTCTTTGATTTTTCCAGAAGTCAAAGAGGACAAATAACATGAGTAGATACAATCAAGCTTCCCACGTATTTTGGCGTTGTCAATACCATATAGTGTGGACGCCAAAGTATCGATTTAGGATCTTGAAGAACAATATAGGTAAAGAAGTTTATCGATGTATTTATGTTTACTGTAATCAACTTGGATGTGAAGTCGTAGAGCTAAACGTACAAGTTGACCACGTACATTTAGTTGTAAAGGTCCCACCAAAGCTTTCGATATCCAAGTTGATGGGGGTATTGAAAGGCAAAATAGCCTTAAAGCTATTTAGCAAGTTTCCTCACCTTAGGAAGAACAGGCTTTGGGGTAATCACTTTTGGCAAAGAGGCTATTTTGTCGATAGTGTTGGAATCAATGAAGAAATAATACGCCGATATGTAAGACATCAAGAGAAGCAAGAGCGAGTAGAGCAGCAGCAATTGGCGCTGGACTAAACAAAGGCCCCCTTTTAGGGGGCTCACACAAAGCCACCTTCTTTAGAAGGTGGTAATTTACTTGTTACCTTTCTGCGCCGAGCGTTTCATGTATCACTCAATTAGTTGAAGCGCGTTTTTGCCTTGTGCCCTCAACACGGTGTATCTTTATTAAGTGAACAAAGTGATACGACATGACATTCCAGTTACTTTGGCTCACTTATTGCTATTTCAATTCACGGTAACCACTAGGTTGGTGTAATGCTTTAGGTTTTGGCATGCTAATTGCTTTTTGGTTATCAATCACGGTCAGTTCTTAATTGTAGAGGCAAACATGGCTATATCTTTTGACAATGCACTAGGCATCCACCAGCACACGGTGGGCGTACGTGAGCGCAATGCAGAGGTGATTTCCACCAATATCGCACAAGCAAACACGCCTGGTTACAAAGCAAGAGGTTTAGACTTTGCGAAGGAATTGCAAGCGGCAACATCTGGGGCAAGCATTGGTCTTAGTCGCACAGATGGTCGGCATATTCCTGCCACTACAACGTTGGTTGGGGACAAGTTATATCGTCTTCCTACGCAACCAGATACGGGAGATGGCAACACGGTAGACTTGGATTTAGAGCGTAACTTGTTTATGCAAAACCAAATCAGACACCAAGCATCACTCGACTTTCTAGGCAGCAAATTCAAGAACTTAACCAAAGCAATCAAAGGGGAATAATTTAGATGAGCTTATTTAACGTTTTCAATGTGACAGGTTCCGCAATGAGCGCTGAATCCGTTCGTCTGAATACTACCTCAAGCAACTTGGCGAACGCCGACAGTGTCAGCAGCTCTGCGAAAGACACTTACAAAGCGCGTCATGCAGTGTTTGGTGCAGAGTTAAGTAACGCCATGCGTGGCGGTGATACGGTGCCAGTGAAAGTGATGGGTATTGTAGAAAGTGATAAACCGCTGAGTGCGGAGTACAACCCAGACCATCCCCTTGCAAACGAAGAAGGCTACATTTACAAGCCTAACGTCAATGTAATGGAAGAAATGGCAAACATGATTTCAGCTTCTCGTGCATACCAAACTAATGTACAGGTCGCTGATTCTAGTAAACAAATGCTGCTGCGTACGCTGCAGATGGGTCAATAAGGATAAGGGGGTAGCGTATGGCCGGAATTAACAACGTTGGTCAAAGCGGCTTGTCCTATATCGACCAGCTTAAAAGTCTACAAGAGAGTAACAAGAAAGCGGAAGAGAGCACGGGTAAGCAGGACCTAAAACAGGAAGACTTCTTATCATTGCTCACGAAGCAACTGTCTCAGCAAGACCCTTTTAAGCCGGTAAGTAATGACCAGATGATTGCGCAAATGGCTTCATTTGCGACCGTTGATGGCATTGGCAAGATGAACACTCAGTTTGAGAGTTTGAATTCGTCAATGACATCAAATCAAGCGTTACAAGCTTCCTCTTTGGTAGGGCGTGACGTATTGGTCCCAGGAGCAGCAGGTGTGAAGCAGGACGACGCACCAATGGCGGCAATGGTTAAGCTTTCACAATCTATCGATAATCTGTTTGTTCGTGTAGAGGATGAAGCTGGCCAACTGGTTCGTACCTTTGAGGTAGGGGCGAAACCAGCCGGCGACACGCGTGTGCTTTGGGACGGTAAAGATGAAAGCGGAAATCCACTGCCAGCTGGCAAATACAAAGTGAAAGCGTCTGGCTTAGTTGAAGGGGAGTCGCAAGAGTTCCCAGTATCGACATACGCCAACGTAAACAGCGTATTGCTTGGCAAAGGTGACGGAAACGTATTACTCAATCTGGCTGGTTTTGAATCGCCAGTTCGACTTGCAGAAGTATTGGAAGTCGGCAAAGCGTAGTCATAGCTCGCTAGATTAGGAGATTTTGGAATGTCATATGTATCTTTAAGCGGTTTGTCCGCCGCCCAACTGGATTTGAACACCACCAGTAACAACATTGCGAACGCCAACACTTACGGCTTTAAAGAGTCCCGTGCTGAGTTTGCTGATGTCTACTCTAACTCTTTATTTACTAACGCAAAAACCACACCGGGTGGTGGTGCGCAAGCAAGCCAAGTGGCACAGCAGTTCCATGAAGGCTCTAGCATTTACACCAACAACCCAATGGATTTGCGTGTTTCGGGGACAGGTTTTTTCGCTGTAGCGAAAGAGCGTCTAACTCCACAACAGAATGAACTGACACGTAATGGTGCATTTCACTTAAATAAAGAAAACTACATGGTGACCGCGAACGACGAGTTCTTGTTAGGTTACCAAGTGGACCCAAGCTCTGGTGAGGTTTCTTCATACGAGCCACAACCCATCAATATTCCTGCTGAATTTGGTAAGCCAAAACAAACAGCAAACATTGAAGTGGGTGTGAACTTGCCAGCGAACGGCGATTTGAAAGATCCAACGCAGTTTGATTTTTCAGACCCAGATACATACAACCGTTCAACCTCTTCGACAATTTATGACTCGATGGGTCAGTCTTACAAGCTAACGACGTATTACTTGAAAGATCAGACTCAGCCAAATACATGGAACACTTACTACACCGTGACAGATAAAGAAGGTGAAAAGCCTTTAAATGTTGCGGCTGGTGATGCGCAAACGCCAACAGGTCATGTGGGGCATACCATGAAGTTCAACAACGATGGTACGTTGGCGAGCTTGAACAATGGTCAGCCAATCACTTCTGTGGCTCTGGGTGATCCGGCGACGAACACGACACCAGTCGATATGAATGGTGCCGATCCTGCGCAGACGCTTAACTTCGGCTTAGGCTCAGCAACACAGTTTGCGGCTCCGTTCGAACTGACTAAGTTTGACGAAGACGGTGCAACAACGGGCTTCCTAACCAAAGTTGACTTCGATGAAAACGGCAGCGTATTGGGGACTTACTCAAACGGTGAAAACGTTACATTGGGTCGTGTTGCTCTCGTACGTGTTCCAAACGAGCAAGGTCTGGATAAGAAAGGCGGCACTCAATGGGATTCAACGCAGTTCTCTGGTGACAAGATCTGGGGTGAATCAAACAAAGGCTCTTTCGGTACTATCAACAACGGTATGCTAGAGCAATCAAACATTGATATGACTCAGGAGTTGGTGGACCTGATCTCTGCTCAGCGTAACTTCCAAGCAAACTCACGTTCGCTAGAAGTACACAACCAACTACAACAGAATATCTTACAGATCCGCTAGAGCACTAGCTGGGTCATTCGATACTCTGCTTGAGTAAGCAATGGCGTGTGGTTGCTTCTTAGTAATTACCGCTTTGTTCACTTTCATCATGACATTCATCTGATGCTTAGCCTGAATACACCTCACTCAGGCTAAGCATGCTTTGACCTACGATTTGCCGCTGTTGCCGCCGTATGGATCAAAACCTTGCCTCTCGTTACAGTTTTCTGCCCCTATTGACCTCTTTTAATTGTTGATTGTTAATTCAAAGTATTGATTTATAAGTCCATTTTTGTTTTGGCATAACTATTGCTTTTACTCCGTGTACAGAGAGATTTTTTGGAGTAATTTATGGATCGCGCACTGTTTCTCGCAATGAGTGGCGCCAAGCAAAATATGCAGGCACTACAATTGCGCGCTAATAACTTGGCTAACGTAAGCACGACCGGATTTCGGGCTGATTTAGCACAGGCTCGCTCAATGCAGGCTTATGGTGAAGGCCATCCTTCACGTGTGTTCAGCATGACAGAGCGTCCAGGGCATAACTTTGCTCAAGGTAGCGTGATTACAACAGGGCGTGATCTGGATGTGACGATTGAAGGCAGCGGTTGGATATCGGTACTCGATCATACAGGGAAAGAAGGGTTGACCCGTAACGGCAACCTAAAAGTCGATCAAAATGGCATGCTTACGAACGCAAGTGGTCATTTGGTGCTGGGTGAAAACGACGCGCCGATTACTTTGCCTATTCCTCTCTCCAAAATTGAAATCGGTCGGGATGGCACCATCTCTGTACTTCCTCAAGGTGCCCCGGCAGAAGAATTCCAAGCGGTTGATCGCATTAAGCTTGTTAAGCCTAATGATCAAAGCTTGTTTAAAGACACCAATGGCTTATTTCGCCATAAAACTCCAAACCAACCTTACGAAGCAGACGCGACTGTTAGTCTCCAGACGGGAGCGATAGAAGGCAGTAACGTGAATGCCGTAGGTGAAATGACCGCATTGATTGACTTACAACGTCAGTTTGAAATGCAAGTCAAGATGATGAGCACAGCTGAAGAAATGGATAAATCTTCAGATTCACTGCTTCGTATGAGTTAACAGAGTTAGAGGTTCACTATGCATCCAGCACTATGGGTAAGTAAAACAGGTCTAGACGCCCAACAAACCAACATTGCCACGATTTCGAACAACTTGGCGAACGCTTCTACTGTCGGCTACAAAAAGAGCCGTGCAGTATTCGAAGATTTGTTCTATCAGAACATCAACCAACCTGGCGGCCAGTCATCTCAGAACACGGAACTGCCAAGTGGTTTGATGTTAGGTGCGGGTTCTAAAGTGGTTGCGACGCAAAAAGTGCACACGCACGGCAATGCACAGACAACGACTAACGCATTGGACATGATGGTGGAAGGCGACGGTTTTTTCCAAGTGACATTGCCGGACGGCAACATCGGTTATACCCGTAACGGTCAGTTCACGCTCAATGGTGAAGGCACGTTAGTCACGTCGGGTTCTGGCTACCCTGTAGAGCCTGAAATTGTGATTCCAGAAGATGCGATTTCTATTACTGTCGGTACGGATGGTGAAGTGTCGGTTCGCGTCCGAGGTCAGCAAGACAACCAAGTCGTTGGTCAGTTAACCATTACAGATTTTGTTAACCCGGGTGGCCTAGAGCCAATTGGTCAGAACCTTTACTTACCAACGGGGGCCAGTGGCGATCCACAAGAGGGTGTTCCCGGTTTGGACGGTTTGGGGGAAATTCGTCAATCCATGCTGGAAGCGTCCAACGTGAATGTAACAGAAGAGTTGGTCAACATGATCGAAGCCCAGCGCGTTTACGAAATGAACTCAAAAGTGATCTCGTCAGTCGATAAGATGATGAGCTTCGTTAACCAGCAATTGTAACGATTAAGAGCAAGATTTGAGGAGCTCACGATGAAACGTATTTGCCTACTCGCTTTGATTGCTACGATGTCGGGCTGTGCCATGTTGGAACCGATTGAAACGGATGAAGTGACACAAGCAACCACTGTGGTCGACGCAGTAGAAGGTGATAAATCGAAAGAAGAGAGCAGCGGTATTGTAGATACTTTACGTGGTAGAAGCGATCCGGTTGCTGGCGACCCTGCTTGGGCTCCAATTCATCCGAAAAACAAACCTGAGCATTACGCTGCTGCAACAGGTTCGTTGTTTAGCGCCGAGCACATTACCGATCTCTACGACGATTCTAAACCACGTGGTATTGGCGACATTATTACCGTAACACTTGATGAGACAACCAGTGCGACGAAAAGCGCAAATGCCGATTTATCGAAAACCAATGAAGCGCAAATGGACCCGCTTCAAGTGGGCGGAGAAGAGCTGAAAATTGGCGGAAAATATAATTTCTCTTATGACTTAAACAACTCCAACTCATTTGCAGGTGACTCTTCTGCAAAGCAGAGCAACAGCATCAGTGGTTACATCACTGTTGAGGTGATCGAAGTACTGGCAAACGGCAACCTCGTGATCCGCGGTGAGAAGTGGATGACGCTAAATACGGGTGATGAGTACATACGTTTAAGTGGCACTATTCGTCCGGATGATATTAATTTCGACAACACCATTGCATCAAATCGCGTTTCTAACGCAAGAATTCAGTACTCTGGCACTGGTTTGCAACAAGATATGCAAGAGCCAGGCTTCTTGGCACGATTCTTTAATGTAGCGCTATAACACGCCGTGCTGACGGCAATTTGACTGCAAGAGATAAGTAAGCATGAAAAAACTCCTTTTAGTACTGATGAGCGTTGCTCTGTTTTCTACCGTAGCCCAAGCCGCACGTATCAAAGACGTCGCGCAAGTGGCAGGTGTACGAAGCAACCAACTCGTGGGTTATGGTTTGGTTTCAGGCTTACCTGGTACGGGTGAAGCGAACCCGTTTACAGAGCAAAGTTTCGCCGCCATGCTGCAAAACTTCGGCATTCAGATGCCGCCGGGCACAAAGCCAAAAATTAAAAACGTTGCCGCAGTCATGGTTACGGCAGAATTGCCGCCTTTCTCTAAACCGGGTCAGCAAGTGGACGTGACTGTCTCTTCCATCGGAAGTGCTAAAAGTTTGCGTGGTGGCACCTTGCTGCAAACGTTCCTCAAAGGTCTCGACGGTCAAGTTTACGCGGTTGCTCAAGGTAACTTAGTAGTGAGCGGCTTCAGTGCTGAAGGCGCTGACGGTTCTAAAATCGTAGGTAACAATCCAACCGTTGGTCTTATCTCTAGTGGTGCGACAGTAGAGCGAGAAATTCCAAACCCATTTGGTCGTGGTGATTACATCACGTTCAACTTGCTTGAGTCAGACTTCACAACGGCTCAACGTATGGCGGATGCGGTAAACAACTTCCTTGGCCCACAAATGGCGAGCGCTGTTGACGCGACATCAGTGCGCGTGCGTGCTCCTCGTGACGTCAGCCAGCGTGTGGCGTTCTTATCGGCAATTGAAAACCTAGAATTCGACCCAGCAGATGGCGCAGCCAAAATCATCGTTAACTCTCGCACGGGTACCATCGTAGTTGGTAAGCATGTGCGTCTTAAACCAGCAGCAGTAACGCACGGCGGCATGACGGTTGCGATCAAAGAAAACCTGAATGTTAGCCAACCTAACGGCTTTTCTGGTGGGCAAACCGTTGTCGTACCAGACTCGGATATCGAAGTCAGCGAAGAGCAGGGCAAGATGTTTAAGTTCGAGCCAGGCTTAACGTTGGATGATTTGGTCCGTGCCGTGAACCAAGTCGGGGCTGCGCCTTCGGACTTGATGGCAATTTTACAAGCATTGAAGCAAGCTGGTGCCATTGAAGGCCAGTTGATCATCATTTAATGGTTAGGAGGTAGGTATAATGAACAATCCTAACGACATTGGTTTTATCCATGACATCAGTTCTCTGGATACTCTGCGTCAAAAAGCAGTGAAAGAGGGAAAAGATGGCGAGCAAGAAGCATTGCATGCGGCTGCTCGTCAGTTCGAATCGATCTTCACCTCCATGATGTTGAAATCCATGCGTGAAGCCAATGAGGGCTTTGAGTCCAACATGATGAACAGCCAAAACGAGAAGTTCTACCGACAAATGTTGGATGAACAGATGGCGAGTGAATTGAGTTCGTCTGGTTCAATGGGACTGGCCGATATGATTGTTAAGCAATTAACGGCTGGGCAAGGGAACGACAAAAAAGAAACGGCTATGCGTGATGCGGCAAACAATGCTGCGGAATATCGTCGTGTTGACCCGAAAAAAGCGCGCGAGATTGAACAGCGCTTGATTGAATCTGGTCAACTATCTCGACCAAGCAATGAACCCACTCGATTCGATTCACCAGAATCCTTTGTTAACTCGATGAAGCCATACGCGGAGAAAGCTGCGAAAGCCCTAGGAGTCGAGCCATCTCTGCTACTTGCGCAAGCCGCTTTGGAAACGGGGTGGGGGCAAAAGGTGGTGAAGAACGCGCGTGGCAGCAGCAACAACTTATTTAATATCAAAGCAGATCGAAGCTGGCAGGGTGACAAAGTGACGACTCAAACTTTAGAGTTCCACGATAACACGCCAGTGAAAGAGACGGCAGCGTTTCGCTCCTACTCAAGTTACGAAGACAGCTTTAATGACTTTGTACGATTTTTGAATGACAACCCACGTTACGAGACAGCATTGCAGCAACGCGGGAATTCAGAGTCGTTTATTCGCGGTATCCACAGTGCGGGTTACGCGACCGATCCGAACTACGCAGATAAAGTCCTGCAGGTGAAGGATAAAATCGAAAGTATGTAATGTCTCTGCGCCAATTTATGACGTTCTCGAAGGCTTGCCATAGTGCAAGCCTTCACTTTATCTGAATATCTACGCCTTTCTATCACTTGGCACATCTTTTGCTTTTAACGTGTCTAGGTGATCGGTTTTGCCGATTTATATTTCGTTTTTGGGGGCATGTATGGCGTCAGATCTTCTGAATGTAGGTACTCAAAGTGTGCTTACTGCTCAGAGACAATTAAACACCACTGGTCATAACATTTCTAATGTTAATACAGAGGGTTATAGCCGTCAGTCTGTTATCCAAGGCACGAATGATCCGCGCATGTTTGGTGGTTCTACCTACGGCATGGGTGTGCATGTGGAAAATGTTCGCCGCTCGTGGGATCAGTTTGCCGTGAATGAACTGAACCTGTCGTCGACCAACAATGCCAACAAAACGGATATCCAAGACAATCTTGATATGCTCTCTAGCATGTTGAGCTCTGTGGCATCGAAGAAAATTCCCGAGAACCTGAATGAGTGGTTCGATGCGGTAAAAACCATGGCAGATACCCCGAACGATTTAGGGGCACGAAAAGTGGTATTGGAAAAGGCGAAAATCTTCTCTGATACATTAAATGATTTCCATGAAACCGTTCGACTGCAATCTGATGTCACCAATAAAAAATTGGATATGGGCATTGAGCGCGTTAACCAACTTGCGTTGGAAATTCGCGATATTCATCGACTGATGATGCGTACTCCCGGTCCACATAATGACCTGATGGATCAGCATGAAAAGCTGGTTACTGAGCTGTCAGAGTACACCAAAGTTACCGTAACCCCACGCAAAAATGCAGAAGGGTTTAATGTTCATATCGGCAATGGACACACACTTGTTTCTGGCACGGAAGCAAGCCAGCTCAAAATGATCGATGGCTATCCGGATGTTCATCAAAGACGATTAGCAATGGTGGAAGGAAATGGCATTAAAGCGATCAAGTCTGATGATATGGATGGCAAAATCGGCGCTTTACTTGAAATGCGCGACAAACACATTCCACAACTGCAAGATGAAATGGGCCGTTTAGCGACGGGTTTCTCCTACAAAATTAATCAGCTGCAATCTCAAGGTCTGGATCTTAACGGTAAGATAGGTAAAGACGTATTTACCGACGTGAACTCTGAGCTGGTGGCAAAATCTCGAGTTTTTGCTGCGCCTGACTCTCAAGCTGATGTTGCGGTTTACATTGATGATATTTCAGCGATCAAAGGTGGTGAATATTCGCTACGTTATGATGGCGACCAGTATAGCGTGACAACACCGAAAGGTGAGCAAATGTCGTTGAACATTGATCAATCAGATTCTTCGTTTGTTCTGGATGGTATGAAAGTGCAAATCGGTGAAGGCCTTGCCGCCGGTGAGCGCGTATTGCTCCGCCCAACGAGAAGTGGTGCAGCCATCATAAAGATGGAAACCAATGATGCAAAAGCTATTGCCGCACAAAGTTATGAAGCCTCAACCACTTTTGCACAAGGTAACGCCAAGTTTAAAATTCGTGAGGCGGGGGATGTTAAAGAGTTTGAGGTTACCGTACAACCAGCCGACGAGAAGCATGATAAGCCGTGGTTAAAGATCACGGATAACAAGGGTAATTTACTATCGGACAAATACTCATACCCGTTAGATAAAGATAACCCGATGATTGAAATCTCAGTGCCGAAAAGCCATCCGCTGTATAAAAACGGCGATGCAACCGTGTTTGAGTTGACCGAAGGCGCACTGATGAATGATAAATTCACCGCAAACTTGGTGCCTTCTGAAGGTGGTAACGGCAACTTGAGAAAAATGCAGAAGATCCAAACAGACAAGATGATGGATGGAAAATCTAGTACCTTGATCGATGTTTATCATAACCTCAATACTGAAGTTGGACTGAAATCTTCTACAGCAAACCGTTTAGCCTCCGTCGCTCGTTTAGAGCATGAAGCGGCGCAAGAGCGCGTTGCTTCTATTTCTGGCGTTAACCTCGATGAAGAAGCGGCCAACATGATGAAGTTTCAACAAGCGTACATGGCTTCATCACGTGTGATGCAAGCGGCGAACGATACCTTCAATACCATTTTACAACTGAGGTAAGGAGAAGAGATAAGTGCTAACCCGAATTTCTAGTTTCCATAACTATCAGTCCGTACAAAATGATCTGCGTCGTCAAGAGAATAAGGTTCACCACAACCAAGAGCAGCTTGCTTCAGGGAAAAAGTTACTGAAACCTAGTGACGACCCCCTCGCTGCGCATTACATCCAAAACATTAGTCAGCAACAAGAACAGCTACAACAATATCTTAGCTCGATAGTGTTGGTGCGTAATCGTCTAGAAAACCACGAAGTTAATATCGCCAATGCGGAGAATTTTGCCGACGAGTCGAAGCGCTTAACGATGGAGATGATTAACGGTGCCTTTTCTGCTGAAGACCGACAAGCAAAGAAGCGTGAGCTAGAAGAGATTGCGAACAACTTCCTTAACTTGGTGAACTCGCAAGATGAATCTGGTAACTACGTGTTTGCTGGCACTAAGCCAAAAAGCCAACCATTTTATCGCGATAAAGATGGTAGCGTGCAATACGCTGGGGACGATTATCAGCGCAAAATGAAAGTCTCCAGCATGCTTGAGATGCCAATGAACGATCCCGGCAGCAAGCTGTTTATGGAGATACCAAACCCATTTGGCGACTATCAGCCAAATTACGATCTACAAAACGGCTCTGAGCTGTTGCTAAACAAAGCTACTAACGTTGACGCTAAGGATGATGCGGCGTATCGCGTGACATTTGTCGATATGAATAACGGCAAATTTGGTTACCAATTAGAGCGTAACGGCAAAGTAGTGGATGCCGATGAGTTTTCACCAGAGAAAGGGATTGAATACAAAGGCCTGAAAGTGCACGTAAAAGGCCAAATTACGCCTGGTGACAGCATTGAGATCGAAAAGCGGGCAGAGTTCAGCATTTTCGATACCTTCAAGGATGCAATGGCATGGTCAGACAAATCGGTTTCGGATACGTCGGCGACTGCTAAATTGCACCAAATGACAGAAGAATTCCACGCTGCTTTTATCCATTTGAATAAAGCGCGTACAGATGCCGGTGCTCGATTGAGTACGCTGGATATCCAAGAGCAAAATCATGAAGACTTTAATTTGTCTCTGGCAAAAGCGAAGAGCAACTTTGAGGACTTGGATTACTCCAAAGCCGTGATCGAGTTCAGTGAAAACTCGCGAGCGTTACAGGCATCGCAACAAGCATTCGGTAAGACCAAAGATCTAACGTTGTTTAACTACATCTAGTATGACACTCATACACATTGTCTGATTTTGATGCCTTATGTGCAAAGCCTTAAGCGCGATAAGTCGACGTAACCTGAGAGTCTGAGATGTCATGCGGCACGATTTTACCCAAAGCGGCAATGATGCGGGAGGCAAGTCGGGCGGCAACAGGGCAGCGTTCAATACCCTTGGGCTAAGATGAGGCTGACAAACCGGAAATAGCTTAATGATAAAGCTAACTTATTGTTTATTTGATTCTTTTAAAAGTAGTTAAATAATTTACGCAAGTTGGCACACAAATTGCATTGAAAATATCAGAACAGATTTAGAGATTCTAAACCCTGCGTTTAAGGCAGATTTAGCAAGTAACTTTTACGGTCAGTGCTTATCCAAATGAGAGTAAAGCTGGCCGCTTCGCAAAAGCTTGCGAACTCAACAGGAGAGCAAAATGGCTGTAACAGTTAGTACTAACGTCTCCGCGATGACCGCGCAGCGTTACCTAAACAAAGCGACTGATGAATTAAACACGTCGATGGAGCGCTTATCTTCAGGACATAAGATTAACAGTGCAAAAGATGATGCGGCAGGTCTACAGATCTCTAACCGCTTAACTGCACAGTCTCGTGGCCTAGATGTCGCAATGCGTAACGCGAACGATGGTATCTCGATTGCACAAACCGCTGAAGGTGCGATGAATGAGGCAACCTCTGTCATGCAACGAATGCGTGACCTTGCGATTCAATCATCGAACGGTACTAACTCTCCAGCTGAGCGTCAGGCGATCAACGAAGAGTCAATGGCATTGATTGACGAGCTAAACCGTATTGCGGAAACCACTTCATTTGGTGGTCGTCGTCTATTGAACGGCTCATTCGGTGAAGCGGCATTCCAGATTGGTGCGAGCTCAGGTGAAGCCATGATCATGGGACTCACCAGCATTCGTGCGGACGATACTCGCATGGGCGGTGTGACCTTCTTATCTGAGAACGGTAAAGATAAAAACTGGAGCGTTGACCCAGCTAAATCTGACTTGAAGATCACGCTACCAGGTATGGGTGAAGACGAAGACGGCAATGTTGATGATCTAGAAATCAACATTAATGCCAAAGCGGGCGACGACATCGAAGAGCTTGCCACTTACATTAATGGTCAGTCTGATATGATTAATGCGTCTGTAAGTGAAGATGGCAAGTTGCAAGTTTTTGTCGCGCATCCAAACGTTCAGGGTGAGATTTCTATTTCTGGTGGATTAGCATCTGAGCTTGGCCTGAGTGATGAACCTATCAGAACGTCAGTACAAGATATTGATATGACCACGGTACAAGGTTCTCAAAACGCGATTTCTGTGCTGGATTCGGCACTGAAATACGTAGACTCGCAACGTGCAGACTTAGGTGCGAAGCAAAACCGTTTGAGTCACAGCATCAACAACTTGGCGAATATCCAAGAAAACGTTGACGCATCGAACAGCCGAATTAAAGATACAGATTTTGCGAAAGAAACCACGCAAATGACCAAAGCACAAATTTTGCAACAAGCAGGTACATCGATTCTTGCTCAAGCGAAACAGTTGCCAAACTCTGCAATGTCACTATTGCAGTAGTTTACTTAGCCTGTACTCAATACATTCAGACGTGGATGGGAATGCAGGCTTTTGGCAAGCAGCTTTACAATAGAATGAGCGGCTCTCTCATCTCTCACCTGCCAATCATTTTCAATGTAAAGTTGCACTCGGTATGCCGGAAATGTGTTCATTTCTCTTGATCTCCACATAGGCTCTGGCGACCAACCTAGCCCCAGTTCTCTCAAAGGAAAAGGGGCTTTTTCTTTTCTAATCTTCACGTCTATCGTCTGCGAACTTACCTTTAATTGTTTCCTTTTGCTGATTTTCTATACAATTTAGCCCTCTCGGCTCGATTTGTGGAAACTTGAGCACTTTTTCTTACTTTTCTTCAATTTTATTAGCTAAATCTCGCAATGTTATTTTTTTAAACTTTTTTCTAAAGCTTCTGAATTTGGTGTCGTTAATAGAGGTAACTTTGAGAGAACTACTTGGTTTTCCGAGACGTCGGAAACCGCTACACCGGAAAATCAATTGGAGAAATCACCATGGCAGTGAATGTAAACACTAACGTATCAGCGATGACCGCTCAGCGTTACCTAAACAACGCAAACTCAGCTCAACAAACTTCTATGGAGCGTTTGTCTTCAGGTTTTAAAATCAACAGCGCAAAAGATGACGCTGCGGGTCTACAAATCTCGAACCGTTTGAACGTACAAAGCCGTGGTTTGGATGTAGCGGTTCGCAACGCGAACGACGGTATCTCGATTGCACAAACTGCTGAAGGTGCAATGAATGAGACCACTAATATTCTTCAACGTATGCGTGACTTGTCTCTGCAATCAGCAAACGGCTCAAACTCGAAATCAGAGCGTGTGGCGATTCAAGAAGAAGTGACCGCGCTCAACGACGAACTAAACCGTATCGCAGAAACCACTTCTTTCGGTGGTAACAAGCTACTAAACGGCACACACGGTGCGAAATCGTTCCAAATCGGTGCAGATAACGGTGAAGCAGTGATGCTTGAGCTAAAAGACATGCGTTCAGACAACAAAATGATGGGCGGTGTGAGCTACCAAGCTGAAAGTGGTAAAGGTAAAGACTGGAACGTTGCTGAAGGTAAGAACGACCTAAAAATCAACCTAACGGACAGCTACGGCCAAGAGCAAGAAATCAACATCAGCGCAAAGGCGGGTGACGATATCGAAGAGCTTGCGACTTACATTAACGGTCAAACTGACCTAGTGAAAGCCTCAGTAGACCAAGACGGTAAACTGCAAATCTTCGCTGGCAACAACAAAGTTGAGGGCGAGGTCGAGTTTTCAGGCGGTCTATCTGGTGAACTAGGTTTGGCGAAGGTAAAAAAGTAACAGTAGATACTATCGACGTAACCTCAGTTGGTGGCGCACAAGAATCTGTTGCTATCATCGATGCGGCACTGAAATACGTAGACAGCCACCGCGCAGAGCTAGGTGCATTCCAGAACCGTTTCAACCACGCAATCAGCAACTTGGACAACATTAACGAGAACGTGAATGCGTCGAAGAGCCGTATCAAAGATACAGATTTCGCGAAAGAAACGACGGCAATGACCAAATCACAAATTCTATCGCAAGCGTCAAGCTCAATCCTTGCGCAAGCGAAACAAGCGCCTAACTCAGCGCTAAGTCTGCTAGGTTAATCAATTTAACAAAGCAAGAAACCAAAGCCAGGCTCATCCCTGGCTTTTTGCTTATTGGCTATAACGATTCAGATGTGTCCTGACAGTATGTTCGATAAGGCATTCATATCGATTAGATGATCTCTTTAAATTCCAATGTTTCTGCGATGGTGGCGCAGAGACACCTGAGTCAAGCAGCTGCGCAAAATGTTGAGTCACAACGCAACCTAACTTCGGGGTTTCGAATCAACTCGGCGAGCGATGATGCGGCAGGTTTACAGATATCGAATACTCTCCATGTACAAACGAGAGGGCTTGATGTCGCCTTAAGAAATGCGCACGACGCTTTTTCTGTTGCTCAAACAGCGGAGGGAGCATTGCACGAAAGCAGTGACATATTGCAGCGCTTACGCTCTCTGGGGCTTCAAGCAGCAAACGGCAGTTATGACTCAAGTGATCGGCAAAGTATTCAATATGAGGTCGTAGCGCTGCAAGATGAGCTTGATCGTGTCGCGATTACGACAACATTTGGGGATAAAAACCTGTTTGATGGATCTTACGGTTCACAAAGTTTCCATATTGGCGCGAACGCTAATTCAATCTCTTTGACGTTACGTAACATGCGTAGCCACATCCCAGAGATGGGAGGGCAGCATTATGTTGGTGATGCGGTCGATAAAGATTGGCGAGTCACTGGAGATAACCAAACTCTCAAAGTCGAATACCAAGACAGTAAAGGGCAAACCCAAACGGAATCCATTGGACTCAAATTGGGTGACCGTATAGAACAGGTCGCCACTTACATCAATGCTCAACAATCGATAGTGAATGCTTCAGTAACGGAAAACAATGAACTGCAATTCTTCGCTTCTACGATGAAGGCGCCAGAGGGTGTGGTTCTCGAAGGGAGTTTAGCGGATGAGCTTGATGTGAGCGCTGGTCAATTAGTCACAATGGATGACATCGATATGTCGACGGCAGGTAAGGCGCAGCTTTCAATTGGGGTGATTGATGCAGCAATTAAGTACGTTGATTCGCACCGAAGTGAAATTGGCAGCTTTCAGAACCGTGTAAATGGTTCGGTGGATAACTTAAATACTGTGAATCAGAGTGTTACAGAATCCAAGAGTCGAATAAGAGATACAGACTTCGCAAGAGAATCTACGGAAATGGTGCGTTCTCAAGTGCTCCAAGATGCGACAACTGCGTTATTGGCTCAGGCAAAGCAAAGGCCGAGTTCGGCACTTGGATTACTTAGCTGAGCGGGTTTCAGCGATGCCCATCGCTCAAAAAAAGTCAGATAATAAAAAACGCTGCCATTGGCAGCGTTTTTTTCGTGTTCGATTAAGTAAAAATTACTTAGTTACACGTAGAACTGGAGTTTCACCAACAGTTACAGAACCAGAAAGCTTGTTTAGCTCTTTGATTTCGTCCATGTTAGAGATAACAACTGGAGTTAGCGTTGACTTCGCTTTCTCTTCTAGAAGAGCTAGATCGAATTCAATTACAGTGTCGCCAGCTTTAACAGTTTGACCTTCTTCAGCGATACGCGTGAAGCCTTCGCCTTTTAGTTCAACTGTGTCGATACCGAAGTGAACGAAAAGCTCAACACCGTCGTCAGACTCGATAGAGAACGCATGGTTAGTTTCGAAGATCTTACCGATAGTACCGTTTACAGGAGCTACCATTTTGTTGCCTGCTGGCTTGATAGCAATACCGTCACCAACGATTTTCTCAGCGAAAACAACATCTGGCACGTCTTCGATGTTTACAATCTCACCAGAAAGTGGCGCGATGATTTCGATAGCACCAGCGTCAGCGCTGTCATCAGATACAAGCTTCTTAAGTTTGTCAAACAGACCCATTGTGTCATGCTCCTAAGGTTTGGTTTTATTCTGTCGAATTATAGTATACCAATATAGCTCATTAGACGACTTTTTTCGCCGTCTAATGGCCATTAAGTATTGAATTACTTGGTACTACCGATTACTGAGCTTTCTCAGCAATAAACTTTTCTACCACGGCTTCGATTTCTTCTGCTGTTGGTAGAGAAAGGGCTTCTTCAGCCATTGCTTTCACTTCTGCGAAGTTAGAGTTACGAACTACTTTCTTCACTTTAGGGATTGAAATGCCGCTCATTGAGAACTCGTCCAGACCCATACCTAGAAGTAGAAGTGTTGCACGCTCGTCACCTGCAAGTTCACCACACATACCAGTCCATTTACCTTCTGCGTGAGAAGCGTCGATAACTTGCTTGATCACAGTAAGTACAGCAGGTGATAGTGGGTTGTATAGGTGAGAAATCATCTCGTTACCACGGTCAACCGCTAGTGTGTACTGAGTTAGGTCGTTTGTACCGATAGAGAAGAAAGACACTTCCTTCGCTAAGTGGTGTGCGATCGCAGCAGCAGCAGGAGTTTCAACCATAACACCGATTTCGATGTTTTCGTCGAACGCGTGGCCTTCAGCGCGTAGCTCTTCTTTGTACTCTTCGATCGCTTTCTTAAGCTCACGGATTTCTTCGACAGAGATTATCATTGGGAACATGATACGCAGTTTGCCGTGTGCAGAAGCACGTAGAATGCCACGTAGCTGATCACGAAGGATTTCACGACGATCCAGACTGATACGTACAGCGCGCCAGCCTAGGAATGGGTTCATCTCTTTTGGAAGATCCATGTATGGGAGATCTTTATCGCCGCCGATATCCATAGTACGGATGATCACAGCTTGACCGTTCATTGCTTCCGCAACTTCTTTGTACGCTTGGTACTGTTCTTCTTCAGTTGGTAGCGCAGTACGGTCCATAAATAGGAATTCAGTACGGTACAGACCAACACCTTCACCGCCGTTACGAAGGATACCGTCACAGTCTTTCACTGTACCGATGTTACCGCAAACTTCTACACGGTGACCGTCAGTCGTTTCTGCGTGTAGGTCTTTCAGTTTCGCTAGCTCTTCTTTTTCAGCTAGGAATGCTGCTTTAACCGCTTTCGCTTCTTCTAGCTCAGCTTCTGATGGGTTAACAACAATCTTGTTGTTCATTGCGTCAAGAATCAGCATGTCGCCATTCTTAACTTTCTTCGTGATGTCGTTAGTACCAACGATAGCTGGAAGCTCAAGTGAGCGAGCCATGATTGAAGTGTGAGATGTACGACCGCCGATATCACAAGCAAAACCAAGCACGTAGTCTAGGTTGATTTGTGCAGTTTCAGATGGCGTTAGGTCGTAAGCAACAAGAATTACTTCTTCGTTGATATCGCTAAGCGAAACAATGTTGATGCCTAGTGCGTTCTTAACAAAACGAGAACCGATATCGCGGATGTCAGTTGCACGCTCTTTTAAGTATTCGTCGTCTAGAGACTCAAGAGCACATGCTTGCTCTTCGATCACTGAGTGGATAGCGTGATCAGCAGTCATCTTGTCGTTTTTGATAAGTGCTAGGATTTCCTCTTCTAGCTCTTCGTCTTCAAGAAGCATGATGTGACCTTCAAAGATCGCTTCTTTTTCTTCGCCAAACGTTTCAAGCGCTTTTTGCTTGATAGTTTCTAGCTGAGCTGCAGATTTGTTACGAGCGTCAAAGAAACGCTGAACTTCAGCTTCTACTTGATCGTCAGAAATAGTGTTTGTGTTTAGGACAATTTCATCTTCTTGAAGTAGTAGTGCTTTACCGATTGCAATACCAGGAGATGCTAGGATGCCTGAAATCATAGCCTTACCTTAAGTTTGGTCAACTTTATAAAACGGGAGAATAATGGGTGCGCTAACGAATAGTTTTAGCTTAGTTTTGAGCCTATTTCCAACGAAGCCATTTTGCTTTCACAAAATGGCTTCTGGAGTAGGAGACCGGATTAGTGTAGTTGGTCCATTAGAGCAACTAGGTGGTCAACTGCTTGCTGAGCTTGTGGGCCTTCAGCAGAAATAGTAACTTGAGTACCTTTTACTAGGCCTAGTGTTTGTAGTTTGAACAGGCTCTTAGCGCTAGCGCTTTTACCGTTAGAAGTCACAGTGATGTCTGCGTCGAATGCTTTTGCTTCTTTAACAAACTGTGCAGCTGGACGAGTGTGAAGGCCGTTTTCTGCTGTGATTTCTACTTGCTTCTCGTACATGTGATATACCCCAATAAATGTATTTTTTTGTTAGTTTGTGACCAGATTTTAGCTTAACTGCTTTACATCTTGTGCGCTAGCACGGGAAGAGTTCAAAGCGCGTCAGTTCTGATACTAGTCAAAAGTTTGGTAACTACGCAACTGTTTGCGTGCGTAATCACTTTGAAACCTTTTTGTGTTCTGCTTCTTTATTTTGAAGCTAGAAATAAAACACCCTGATATTACCAAAGGTAGGGCAGGGATCAACAAAAAAGCCCCTAAACGGGGCTTTTTTAAACTAAAAATTGATTTGAACACATATTATTGTTGGTTCTCTTTTTCGGTAAAGATACCTGCAAAGAGTGCTGTACTTAGGTAACGCTCACCGGAACTTGGCAAGACAGTTACAATTGTTTTTCCTTCAAATTCAGGTAGTTCTGCAAGTCGGTTCGCTGCAACAACCGCTGCGCCAGATGAGATACCAGCTAGGATACCTTCCTCTTCCATTAGGCGACGAGCCATCTCAATCGCTTCTTCTGAGGTAACTTGCTCAACACGGTCAATAATGTCTAAATCGAGGTTACCAGGGATGAAACCAGCACCGATACCTTGAATTTTGTGTGGGGCAGGTTGGATTTCTTCGCCAGCAAGTGCTTGTGCAATAACCGGAGACTCTGCTGGCTCAACTGCAACAGAAGTGATGGCTTTGCCTTTTTCACCTTTGATGTAACGGCTTGTACCTGTGATAGTACCGCCCGTACCAACACCAGCAACGAATACGTCGATTTCACCGTCTGTCGCTTCCCAAATCTCAGGGCCCGTAGTCTTTTCGTGGATTTCTGGGTTCGCTGGGTTGTCAAATTGTTGAAGAAGTAGGTACTTCTCAGGGTTGCTTGCTACGATTTCTTCTGCTTTAGCAATCGCCCCTTTCATGCCTTTCGCCGCTTCAGTCAGCTCGAGGTTCGCGCCTAGTGCTTTTAGTAGCTTACGGCGTTCTAGGCTCATTGATTCAGGCATGGTCAATGTTAGCTTGTAACCGCGAGCAGCCGCTACGAATGCTAGAGCAACACCTGTGTTACCACTGGTAGGTTCTACAAGCTCTACACCTGGCTTAAGAAGGCCCGCTTTCTCTGCTTCCCAAATCATGTTTGCACCGATACGGCACTTAACACTGAAGCTAGGGTTACGCGCTTCAATTTTCGCGAGAACTTTGCCTTTACTTACTTTGTTTAGACGAACGAGAGGTGTATTACCAATAGTAAGAGAGTTATCTTCGTAGATTTTGCTCATAGTGATGTTCCTTCATTACACGTTGTGTGAATATGGATAGAAGAATATGCGGTATGAAAAAAAGGGAAAAGGATTAAAAAGTTATATCTTATTAGGTTGGCCCAGAACTTGATAAAAGAAAAGGGAAAAGCTGGCGCTGATCCCTTTCCTTAATCTCTAATCGACTATCGTTGGTGCTTAAACTCCGCGACCCACATAGCGGTTGCACCACATATTGCTACAGGCATGACAATGAGGTTCAAAATTGGGATCGTCGTAAATACAGACACCAATACCCCAAAGCCATAGGCCTTACCTTGCTTTTGTTTCAATTTGTAACGCATGTCGTTAAATGGGATTTTGTGGTTATCAAACGGGTAGTCACAATATTGAATCGCGAGCATCCAGGCGGTAAAGATAAACCATAAAAATGGGCCTACTGTTTGTCCAAGGGCAGGGATGAGCAATAACAGGAATAGGCCTATTGCTTTAGGTAAAATGTAAAGGAGCTTTCTCCACTCACGAGCTAAAACGCGAGGAACATCTTTCAGGACGGCAGTGAAACCATCATCATTTACTTTTTGTCCCGTTAAGTACTCTTCCACTTTTTCAGCCAAGAGGCCATTGAATGGCGCGGCGATAAAGTTCGCGAGCGTGCTGAAAAAATAGGAGAAGGTAGCGAGTATCGTTAGAGCGAGTAAAGGCCAAAGAATGTAAGTTAACCAGGATAAAAACTCAGGCAGCTGCCCAATCCAGCCTTCTATCCATATATTAAGGTTTGAAAATAGATAGAAGATGGCGCCACCTACAAGCAAGATATTTGCAAGTAGAGGTAAGATGACAAAGCGCCTGATTTTAGGGGCTAGTGCCAATTGTATCCCGTATAGAAAATAACCGAACCCGGTTCTCTGCTGATTGTTTTTCTTCATGTCTATTTTGGCTTCGTGTAAATGAAAACTCATTGTACCTGTGAGGACTTTTCTTTCAAAGCCCTGACAAATGACGTCTTGTTAAGTGGAATCGTGGCAAGAATCACAACAAAAAACGGAACTTCTTGCATTAAGTTGTTCTAAATCTACATATAGTTTTGGTAAAGTAAACGTATCATTCAGATTTATTGCACTTGGGTTGCTGCTCAAGGAACTGCGAGTAGTAAAAACAAGTATATTGAGAGTAAATAATGCAGGAATTGCGATTCGTACTCATTGTTGTTGGCGCATTAGCCATCGCGGCATTACTGTTTCATGGTTTATGGAGCAGTAAAAAAGAAGGCAAAGCAAAGTTTGGTAACAAGCCACTTGGTAAGCTGGATGTTGACCAAGAAGACAAAAATGATCTTGTTGAGAAAGAACGAGACTTCGCTCCCGCTCCTGAAGATGACTTTGAGATCATTCGCAAAGATCGCAAAGAACCAGATTTTGGGATGGCGAGTTCTTTCGACAACAAGTTTGAATCTGACCCGTTATTCGGTGGTCCATCTGAAGTCAAACAGACGCAGCAGGAGCCGGATGACATCCCTTCATTTGTTGCAGAAAAAGATAAAGAAGAGGACGTTGAGCCTGTTGTTCAAGCAACAGTAGCTGAAGAGCCATTCCAGCCTGCTGTGGAAGAAGAAGTTATTCCCGCCGCGTTTGATATTACGGAGAAAGAACAGCAAGTCGAAACGGTTAGTGAGCCTGTCGTTGCAGAGCCTAAGGAAGAGCCAAAGCCAGAACCTGAAATGCAAGTGATTGTATTGAATGTGCACTGTGCTGGTGAAGAGCCATTTGTTGGTACTGCTTTATTTGAAAGTATGCAACAAAACGGTCTAATTTATGGCGAGATGGATATTTTCCATCGTCATGTCGACTTGTCCGGTAACGGCAAAGTGCTGTTTAGCGTCGCTAATATGATGCACCCTGGTACGTTTGAACATGCTGATCCTGCTGAGTTTACAACGAAGGGTATTTCATTCTTCATGACATTGCCTTGTTATGGCGAGGCTGAACAGAACTTCAACTTAATGCTCCGAACTGCGCAGCAAATTGCTGATGACTTAGGTGGTAACGTACTTGATGACCAGCGCAACTTAATGACGCCAGATCGTTTAGCATCTTATCGACGTCAAATAGTTGAGTTTAATGCCGCTAACGCATAATCTTAACAGCAAATAATAATAGGGCTCCGGATGGAGCCCTTTTTCTTGGATTTCCCAACCTCACCGATTGAAAATACACGGGGCTTTACTATGTCTGAATCAGTACTTCAGCGACTAGAAGAACTAAAAGAGTCGTTGCATTACCACGCTGTGCGTTACTACGTGGAAGATAACCCAGAGATCCCTGATGCCGAGTACGACCGTTTAATGCGAGAGTTACTGGATATTGAAGCTGAGAACCCTGACTTAATAACCGTAGACTCGCCAAGCCAACGTGTCGGTGGGCAACCTCTCTCTGCGTTTAGCCAAGTGACACATGAAGTACCGATGCTTTCGCTTGATAACGCGTTTGATGATAGTGAACTCGATAGTTTCCACAAGCGCGCACAAGAGCGCGTGGGCAGCCAGAGTGTGAAAGAATACTGTTGTGAGCCTAAATTGGATGGACTCGCCGTAAGTTTGTTATATGAGAATGGCGTTTTAGTTCAGGCGGCCACTCGAGGCGATGGTACTACGGGTGAAAACATCACAGAGAATGTGCGTACGATTAAAGCTATTCCTTTAAAACTCAGAGGTAATGACTGGCCAAATCGTCTTGAAGTTCGTGGTGAAGTCTTTATGCCGAAAGCTGGGTTTGAAAAGCTCAATGAATTAGCAAGGAAGAAAGGCGAGAAAATCTTTGTTAATCCACGTAACGCTGCGGCAGGTAGCTTACGACAATTGGATTCACGTATTACGGCTTCTCGTCCGCTTAGCTTCTATGCATACAGTGTAGGCGTGGTGCAAGGTGCAGAATTGGCAGCAAGTCATTACGAACGCTTTTTGCAAATCAAATCTTGGGGACTGCCAATGTGTCCGGAAACTAAGCGAGTTGAAAGCTTGGCGGATGTAAAAGCTTACTACCAAGATATATTGCAGCGTCGTGATGCCCTCCCTTATGAGATCGATGGTGTCGTTATTAAAATTGACGATATTGCCGTGCAAGAGCGTCTGGGTTTTGTTGCTCGCGCTCCACGTTGGGCGATTGCCTACAAATTTCCAGCTCAGGAAGAAATGACGACACTGAATGAAGTGGAGTTCCAAGTCGGTCGCACTGGTGCGATTACACCTGTTGCTAAACTAGAGCCTGTATTTGTTGGTGGGGTAACGGTAAGTAATGCGACGCTTCATAACGCAGATGAGATAGAACGTCTGCAAGTCAAGATTGGTGATCACGTTGTGATCCGCCGTGCTGGCGATGTTATTCCGCAAGTCGTTTCTGTCATCAAAGAGCGTCGACCAGAAACAGCTCGAGATATTGTTTTCCCAACTCAGTGTCCTGTTTGTGGTTCGCATGTTGAGCGGATCGAAGGAGAAGCGGTAACACGTTGTATGGGGGGCTTAGTTTGCCAAGCCCAACGCAAACAAGCGCTAAAACACTTTGTTTCTCGTAAAGCGTTAGACGTTGACGGTTTAGGCGATAAAGTGATCGAGCAGCTTGTTGATCGTGAGATGGTGAAAACTCCTGCTGACTTATTTAAGTTATCAGCGGGGATTTTAACCGTACTAGATCGCATGGGGCCAAAGTCTGCGCAGAATATTGTGAATGCGTTAGAAAAATCCAAAGAAACAACTTTACCTCGGTTTTTGTATTCACTGGGGATCCGTGAAGTTGGCGAGGCAACCGCAGCAAACTTAGCAATGCACTTTAAAACGTTGGGAGCGATCCAAAATGCTACCGAAGAGCAGTTGATTGAAGTGCAAGACATCGGTGCTGTGGTTGCTCAACATATTACGACTTTCTTTAGTGAAGAACAGAACCAAGCGGTGGTTAAAGATTTGCTTGAACAAGGAATTCATTGGCCAGAGATTAATACTACTGAGCAGGTGGGGGAATTACCATTAGAAGGTAAAACAGTAGTATTAACGGGAACACTTTCTCAACTGGGGCGTACAGAAGCCAAAGAAGCCCTCCAAGCACTGGGGGCTAAAGTGACGGGTAGTGTTTCTAAGAAAACCGATATTTTGTTTGCTGGTGAAAATGCAGGTTCGAAGCTCGCAAAGGCACAAGAACTGGGTATCGAAATTAAAACAGAACAAGACTTACTCGAATTGATGAATTAAGTCTTCTCAAAAAAGCTAAAAAATAACTAAAAGCCCCGTATGGTAAGCATGCGGGGCTTTTTCTTGTTCATAATTAAGTGTTTTTTTATTGAGTAATTGATGCCTTTGTTCTTTTCAGTGATCAAGATCGAACCTTGGGTTATTGGTTTTTTTGGCTTTTTTAGTCTGCGAGTGACTTCAAGTTGATACTTTCAGGCTAAATTTAAATGTTTGATTTTAAATGATATTTTGTTGAGTTGTGTTGGTGTTGTTAAAAATAAGATCTGGATCAATAAGTTATATGGAACTTTGGAGTGGCTCATATTTTTTTAGAAAAAAAATAAGTTCCATTTGGATGTTTTTAGCTGCGAAGTTAGTCTTAATCACGTGGATACACGGTGTGTATGCAGGAACTAAAAAAAGCCAAATTAGAAATAATGAGGTTTGATCAGGAATTTACTTCTCTCCTTCGGCGGCCAACTAAAGGTGAGATAGAAAAATACAGCTATATCCATTTTTAGGAGTTTTTCCATGGACAAATTTTTTAAGGTTTCAGCGTTAACCGCAGCAATGTTTGGTGTTGTTGCTGTCGCTCCAGCTACAGCGTCTACTGAAAGTGCAGCAGGTGGCGAGTACGTAGAGAAAGTGAACGAATTTATGCAAGACTCAAGTCTGAATGCATTATTCATAGTTGATACTCGTTCACGAACTCGTACAACAGGTAAGCCCGGCGGTGAAAATGGTGACCGTTGGAGTCGTCTAAACTACTCTTCTTACAACGCAATTTTAGACTTCACTTCTGGCTACCACGATGGTTGGGTGGGCGCAGATGTTGCGGCTTACTACTCTGGCGATCTTTACAACGATAGTCTTTACAATTCAAACGAAGGCTACCTATGTAACGAAATCTCAACTTGTAACAACCTAGACTGGGGTGCAGGTGATGGTCAGCAGCTTAAAGTTTACAAAGCAGCGCTGAAATTCAAAGCAAACGAAAACTTTAATGCTCGTTTCGGTATGTTACAGGCTGGTGGTAACGGTACAATCGGTAACGTTTGGAGCTTTGTACCTGGTACTTACCGTGGTTTCGAACTAAACGCTAAACTTGGTGATTTCAACCTAAGCTACTTTGGCGCAGACCAATTTACAGCACCTTGGCTGCTTCACGAAGATGATTACGCACCAGCGCTTTGGTCTGACACTTCATGGAGCTACCTACACTCTCTAGGCCTAAACGGTAACCTAACTGACAGCTTGTTTATGCAACTTGGTTTGGGTCAAGCTACTGGCGTTCAATATGCAAATGGTGTTGACTGGGGTGCAGGTCAAGTAACTAGCTACCACAACGAAACTGACAACACTTCTTACAAGGCTTACTTGAAGTACACTGTTAGTGACCGTACAACTCTAGCATTTGATTTCTACGGTGTTGACGATGATGTGAAATACGATGGTCTAGGTTTCCACACTGGTCTATCTTTGAATCAATCTTTCGGCAAGCTAGCTTGGATGTCTGAGTTGCGCTACACAGACACAGATAACCGTGCGGACTTCGTTCCTCGTACTATTCATACATATGGTATGAACAATGGTACTTGGTCTCAGTGGTGGGACGCGCTGTCTGACTGGAACAAAGCGGGTGAGCTAGCATGGTACAACCGTCTATCTTACAACCAAGGTAACGGCTGGAACTACTACCTAGGCTTTGGTTACGGTACTGGCGCTGACTCTGCAGCAAGCGGAGCATCAGGTGACTGGGATTACGAAAGCGAATACGCAGTTAACGCAACAGTATCTTACTCACTACAAAGTGGCGCGCTTAAAGGTTCTACCATTCGTTTACACGGTACAATCCTAGAACGTGATGAGTACGCAGGTGCTGGCGATGCGGATGAAACAGACTTACGTCTACAAGTTCTTATCCCTTACAGCTTCCACTAATACTTAATGAGATAATAAAAGGAGCCGCTAGGCTCCTTTTCTATTTCACTTCTCGGCCGTCGTATATTTTGCAATATAACGGTGGCAACATATGTACATTACCGTTTGGCAACTCACACTTTATCTCTGGGCCTAACGTACGACCACCGGATGCACCATTAGCATGAGTGGTTAACGGAATTATGGCAAAAGATATTACTAATAGACCAGATAAAAATCTCATAATCATCACCTCAATATAAACTTTAAATATCTACGTACTTGTATAAACCGTGACTACGCAGAAAGGTAAGGTTGAAAAGGGCTCTTATATCAAACTAAGCTCTTACTTCTTTACTATTCCCATTCCCCACCTCTAAATCGACACATTTCACTTGGAATATTCGTAACGTCGCCACTTGGCATCTTACATTCGACTATAGGTCCCAAATTAGTTGTACCGCCGTTTCCGTTGTTGTAGGCAAAGGAAGAAAAAGAAAAAATACCGCACATCATTAAAAAGAGAAGCTTATTCATAGTACATCCTCTTACTTACCAAATAAAAAGCACTTAACTTAAATGCTTATGCGTTAAGTATGTATCCGAGGATAAAAAGATCAAAAAATAATTCAATAAAGTTTTATTTTTTAAAATAAATTTAGATCGATAATTTACCTAGATATATTTCTATCTTATTGATTGTCGTGTGTTGAATAATTAAATAATAGGAAATGGTAGGTAGGGTATTAATAATATTACTAATACTTATTTTTTTCTCGATTTTAATTAAGGTAATGAAATGAAAGCAGTTGTTTAGATTAAAGTAATGGAGCATGATTTGCCCCATTACTTTGGCATAAATTAATTAGAATCAGGCTCAATGATTAAAATAATACCTTCAACATCGGTGATTCTTACGCGGGTACCGGCTGGAAGTGCTTGATCCGATTGTGCGGACCATGTGGTATCGGCTACCTTGATGCGATTGAGTCCGACGGAAAAGTCTTCTTCAAGGATAAGAGTACGCCCAATTAACTGCTTGTACTTTTGGTTCAGATCTCTTTCTTGGTCTTCTTGCTTGTCTTTAGACCATTGTCGTCGCCACCAAAGCCAGGTGGTGATTAAGCTGAAGCTTGCAAAGCAAAGCCATTGCAATTGCCAGCTCATTGGCAAAACGGTCATGATGGCTCCAACGATAAGTGCAGACATCCCGAGCCAGAGAAAATACCCTGCGGTACCAAGTAGCTCAACTGCTAAAAGAGCAAAGCCAAACGCTAGCCAATGCCAGAAAGAGATACCTTCCAACAAACTAAAAAAGTCCATAAATTATTCTTTATCTTGCTGTTTAAACATTTCTGCTATCCCTGCAACCGAGCCCATTAGTCCGGTTGCTTCTAATGGAAGCATAATGATTTTACCATTTTCGGCTTGACCAATGCTCTTGATCGCTTCGGTATAGCCCTGTGCAATGAAGTAATTGACGGCTTGCATGTCACCTTTTGCAATGGCTTCGGAAACCATGTAAGTCGCTTTTGCTTCTGCTTGCGCGGCACGCTCACGTGCTTCTGCATGGAGAATAGCAGACTGCTTTTCGCCTTCAGCTTTTAATATCTCTGATTGTTTATGACCTTCGGCCTTTAATATCTCAGCTTGGCGAACCCCTTCTGCTTCAAGAATTTCCGCACGCTTATTACGCTCGGCTTTCATTTGCGCATTCATTGCAGCGGTCAGATCGGCTGGTGGCTGGACATCTTTAATCTCAATTCGTGTGACTTTTACGCCCCAAGGGTTTGTTGCTTGGTCAACAATCGCCAACAGCTTAGAGTTGATCATGTCGCGTTGGCTCAGCATTTCGTCCAGTTCCATTGAACCTAAAACGGTACGAATGTTCGTAAGGGTCAAGTTTCTAATAGCGTGTTCTAAGTCGTTGACTTCATAAGCCGCTTTTGCAGCATCGATCACTTGAACAAATCCGACAGCGTCAATAACCACGTTAGCGTTATCTTTTGAAATGACCTCTTGCGCAGGAATATCGAGAACGCGCTCCATCATGTTTACTTTTTGACCAACTTTATCAACGAATGGAATGATCAAGTTTAAACCCGGCTTTAATGTGTGGGTGTAGCGTCCGAAGCGTTCAACTGTCCAGTTGTTTCCTTGCGGAACCGTTTTAATGGCTGAAGATAAGATAACGACAGCAAGAACGACGAAAATACCGATGGTGATCAGTGAATCAATTGGCATGAGTTATTCCCTTAAGTGCATAATATTCGATCCATTTTTACCTATTTATAGACAATAGACAATTGAAGTTCTGAGACCTTTGATAGGTTATTGGTTTTTTATATGACAAAGGCCGGAAACACCGGCCTTTGTTGTCTTATTCCTAGAAGAATGCGGCGCTTAGTACAAAATTGAGTAAAGCTGGCGACGATATTTGCTTGCTAATGCGTTACCTTGACCTAGTGCACTGAGAATATCCATAAAAGTCTTCTTCACTTCACCGTCTTGGGCGCCCAAGTCTTTTTTAAGAATATTCCACAGCAGTTCCAACGCTTCTTCATCCCGACCAACTTGGTTGTATTGTACCGCCAATTCACAAGCGAGTTCGAAGTTTGCCATGTCTGCTGCGTATGCTTGTTCTAGTCGCTGTAATTCAGGGCTATCTGCAGCCTGCAAATGCAGCTCGAGCTTGGCTATTAGGCTCTTGTAGTAGTTATCTTGATACTCGAGAGGGATAGCGTTCAGTAGTTCTTGGGCAATATCAAATTGTTTGGTTTCTAGCAAACAATCAGCCATCGCGAGTTTCACATCACCACGCTCTTGCAGCTCTGGCGGCAAAGTGTGGATGATGCTCAAAGCCTGAGCATGCTCACTTTGCTGAAGAAGTTCACTGACTTGTTTTAATAGTTGTTCATCTGGGCTTGGCAAATGCTTTTGTAGCATGGTGGCAATGGCATCAATTGGCTGGGGGCCTCCCAGACCATCGACGGCTTGACCATTTATAAACAGCGCGATAGTTGGCAATACTTGCACGCCAAATTGAGACGCTAAAGCGGGCTGAACTTCACAATTTAGTAGAGCAAGCGTAAATGCACCGTTGTACTGTTGAGCAAGAGATTGCAACTCAGGGAGTATCTGTGCGCTTTCTGGTTGAGCGTTGGCCCAAAAGTGGATCAAAACGGGCGTGTTCATTGAACCTTCAAGCGTTTCGCGAAAGTTCTGTTCTGTTATCTCAACGATAAATGGGGATTGCATCAGAGTATCCTTGCCTTGTGTCTTGTCGTTGATATTAGATATGGAGTTGATTTAGGTGAAATTCAAGCGACATTCACCATCAATAATGAATCATTCTATTTTGAGAAAACGTGAGGTAACAGAGTGAGGTTATTGCTGCTCAGGTGTTAGATAAAAAGAAAACGCTGCCGAAGCAGCGCAATTCTAATGCTATTTGTTAGTGCGGTATCAAAATAGGATGAACATGGTCAACACTACACCCACACTAAGCCAGTTAAGCTGATTTAATGTCATTGTTGCCTCGCAGTAGTATAAACATTGCTACAAAACGTAATGGGTGGCGATACCAAATCTAAGCAACTCAATCACTTTGGGCGAAAGAATCCCCGCTGAATTGCGTAGAAATTGATTCGTTTAGTTGAGGCTTTTTTAACCTACATGTTCATAATGACATCACATTGTTACGGTGAAATTACATTTCGACAAAACTTTTTTATGCAGCCTGTCGCAAAATTTTATCAAGTACACGGGTTGGTAATAGTCTTTTCAAGACTGCGAATAATTTAGTCGGTGTAGTAATTCGATAACGAATTTTCGGTGAAACGCTAGTTAATGCATGAAGAACTGGTGCGATGCAAGACTCTGCAGGCAAAACAAATCGATTATTAGACTTGTCGTTGTTGAGTCGCTCTCTTTGTCCTTCATAAGCATGACGATGGGGGCTAGATTCAATATCAACCCACTTCTCAAAGGCTCGTAATGCATTGTTTCTAAATTGAGTTTCGATCGGTCCTGGTTCTATCAATGCCACTTTGATATTCGTATCCGCAAGCTCTAGCCTGAGCGTATCTGTCCAGCCTTCTAAGGCAAATTTTGATGCATTATAGGCACCACGGTATTTCATTGCGGCAAAACCAAGAACAGAGCTGTTTTGTATGATGCGTCCTTCGCCTTGCTGGCGCATATGAGGAAGCACTTCTCTGACCAACTGGTGCCAACCAAAAAAGTTGGTCTGAAATTGATCTTGAAGAGCCTCGGTGGGTAAGTCTTCCAGTGCTCCGGGCTGACCATAGGCACCATTATTGAACACTGCGTAAAGCTTACCTTCTGCTAATTCTAGCGCTTGCATCACGCCCGAAGAAATGCTTTCTGGGTTATTTAGGTCTAGATTGATGCAGGTTAGCCCTTCATTAATTAGGCGCTGGACATCTTGTTCTTTCCTGCAAGATGCAATGACATTAAATCCCTTGTTTTGTAGGGCGTGAGCACACACGTAACCGATGCCGGTTGAACAACCCGTAATAAGAATCGACTTTTTCATAATTTAATTTAAGACTCAGAAGCATTGATTGGAGCCATCATTCATCAGCTCCGGTCATGAAGCAAGTGCTTGAGTGCTGGCTCTATTCTGGAGTAGCTAAATTTAAAGCCCAGTTCGGTGAGTTTTTTGGGTTTGGCTCTCATGCTATCAAACAATAAGCAGGAAGATTCTCCCATTAGGAGTTCCATCACCCATTTAGGCGTGAACAAGATATGCGGACGTTTTAGCGTTTTAGCTAGTGTGCCGCTGAATATACGATTAGTCACAGGATGGGGGGCGCACATATTGAATGCACCGTGGGCATGTGGTGTTTCAAGCAAGTACATGATGGCGCGGACCATATCTAGGATGTGAATCCAAGGCATGTACTGATTACCGTTCCCAAGTGGGCCGCCTACGCCAAGCTTGTAAGGTAATAGCATCTTTGCCAACGCACCACCATTAAGGCCGAGTACCACGCCAGTTCTCATTAGACAAACCCGAGTTTGCTCCGACTCTGCGCGCTTGGCTATTTGCTCCCACTTTGCACAAACCTCGTGAGGAAAGTCGTCGCTATTAACATGTAAGCACTCATCAAACGGATGGTCTTGTTGATCACCATAGTAGCCAACTGCCGAGCCACTAATAAAAACAGAAGGAGGTTCGGTACTAGCGTGGAACAGCTCAACAATTTGTTCGGTAATTTTCCAACGACTTTTGCAGATTTTTTCTTTTTGCTCGCTGGTCCACCTTTTATCCGCAATAGGCTCACCTGCAAGATTAATGACGGCATCAACGTGATTGAGATCGGCGAACGACTCGAGCGAGTCAAGGTATTCGATATTACCCAGATCAGCATGCTGTAGGCGTTGTTTTGCTCGCTCTGGAGAGCGTGTAAGTAGCATAACCTGGTGAGTTGATAGCAGCTTGAGCAACTCCGAGCCAATAAACCCAGTGCCACCTGTGAGTAATATCTTCATGTTATCTCTTTGAATGTACACGTATTAGAACATTATAGTCGCTTTGTGCTTAGCTTGATCATCTCAACACCATTATTTCTGGGATAGTGACAAGCTGGCAGAGATACTATTAACTTCACATATTAGAAAATATGTAACTAAATGTTATAGATGGCGCTAGTGCATTCACGGTAGAAGAGTGAAATCTATGCCAGACTAGAAGTTATCGCTCATTGGAACGAGCGTAATCAGTTTGCACAATCAAGGAGGATAGGCATGGAAGCATTTGTTGCGCTTTTTCGAGCGCTCCTCAATAGTGCTCGTGACTTATTACCCATCATCATTGTTATCACTTTTTTCCAATTAGTCGTTTTGCAAGAGCCGCTGCCCAACCTGGTCTCCATTCTTTTTGGCTTGTTGCTTGTCGTTTTAGGATTAACCTTTTTTATCTTTGGCCTAGAACTTGGTCTTTTTCCTATCGGAGAGAGTATGGCTCAAGCCTTTGCAAAAAAAGGCAGTGTGTTTTGGTTATTAGTCTTTGCGTTTTGTTTGGGGTTTGGCACCACGATAGCTGAACCTGCATTGACCGCGGTAGCGGAAGAAGCCTCAGAAGTTGCGGCAGAGGGCGGAATGATCGCTAACTCAGAGCAGTCCATGCAGGATTACGGAGAAGGACTTCGAGTAACAGTAGCTCTCTCTGTGGGTATAGCCATCGTTATCGGCGTTTTGCGTATCTTAAAAGGGTGGCCGATTCATTACATGATCATTGGTGGCTATGTAGGCGTTGTAATACTGACGTGGTTTGCACCTGAAGCCATTATTGGCGTCGCTTACGATTCCGGAGGTGTAACCACGTCCACCATAACAGTACCTTTGGTCACTGCACTGGGCGTCGGTTTAGCGTCTTCTATTAAAGGGCGCAACCCTATGGTGGATGGCTTTGGTTTAATCGCTTTTGCCTCGCTGTTACCGATGATGTTTGTGATGGTTTACGGAATGGTCGTAACATGATTTCAATTGATCATTTCCTAGACACTTTATTATCGACCGTTAGAGACGTCGTTCCCATCGCCAGCATTATTTTTGGTTTTCAGTTAGCCGTGTTAAGGCGTCCTGTTAGCAACCTTAAGAAAGTTTTGCTTGGGTTCGTTTATGTGATTTTCGGGCTAGCTCTTTTTTTACTTGGATTAGAAATGGCGTTGTTTCCACTTGGGGAGACGATGGCTGTGCAATTAACGGCGCCGGAGTTTTTACAAGAGTTCAAAGTATCGGTAGGGAAAGCCTTAATGTGGGTCGACTATTATTGGGTTTACACCTTCGCCTTTTTTATAGGCTTTAGTACCACGATTGCAGAGCCTTCTTTAATCGCTGTAGCGATAAAAGCAAACCAAGTCTCTGGAGGCAGTATCAGTATTAACGGCTTGCGCGTAGCCGTTGCGTTTGGGGTGGCAATTGGTATTGCATTAGGGAGTTACCGGATTGTCGTGGGCGATCCCATTCATTATTACATCATCGCGGGTTACATCGTCGTTGTGATTCAAACGTTTTACGCTCCTAAGCTTATTGTTCCACTCGCCTACGATTCTGGAGGCGTAACAACTTCTACCGTCACTGTCCCACTTGTAACTGCATTAGGGTTAGGGCTTGCTTCGACCGTCCCTGGAAGAAACCCAATGATTGATGGCTTTGGCTTGATCGCGTTTGCCAGTCTATTTCCTATGATCTCTGTGATGGGCTATGCGCAAATAACCCAGTGGCTGAATAAAAACGTCTCGGAGGAAGAAGAAAATGCGCTTTAAATTGATACTTGCGTTTGTTGAAGACAGCAAAACAGACAAGGTGCTGGACGCTGCACGCGATGCTGGTGCGACCGGTGCAACAGTGATTAACAATGCTCGCGGGCAAGGTTTAAATCAAAAGCGAACGTTTTTTGGTTTAACGCTAGAAGTGCAAAAAGATGTGCTGCTGTTTGTGGTCGAGGAACATCTCTCTCGACACATATTAGAAACCATTAATGAGGTTGGTGAATTCGACAGAGAGTCGGGGCAGGGCATTGCTATTCAGATCGATATTGAAGATGCAGTCGGTGTCGCGCATCAAGTAGAAACGTTGACCAAAGTGGTTGAGGATGAATTATGAGTGATCAAACGATAATTAGAGTTCGAGATGTTATGGCGGCAACGTATGTGATGGTTGATGGACTGATGACCGTATACGAAGGCATAACGCTAGCGAGAAAATACCAAGTCAAAGCGCTGGTGGTGAAAAAGCGAGATGATAATGATGAATATGGCATCGTGTTGATGAATGATATCGCCAAAAAGGTGCTGGCGAATAATCGTTCTCCTCAGCGCACAAATATTTATGAAATCATGACCAAGCCCGCTTTGTGTGTCGAACCAGATATGAACGTAAAATATTGTGCCCGTTTGTTTGAGCGATTTGGCATAAGCAGAGCGCCGGTCATTGAAAGTGGCGAGGTCATTGGGATGGTGAGTTATAACAATATTGTCATCAATGGTATGGTGCGAGAAGAAGTGTAATAGGTTGATATAAATGAAAAATCAACGATTTTTTCTCAAGTCAGCGACTGTTACAAAGAACTAAAATATTTAATATATGTTAGGTTGCATATGTGTTGATTCACCATTATTCTTTGCGCCCTAAGCCTAATGTCGAGGAATCTGTATCATGCCTTTAGTCTCTTGCCCCGTGTGTGAGAAACAAATCTCAAAACGCGCTCATGCATGTCCAGGATGCGGAGAGCCCGATCCGCTGCACCATCTAGCCAAATCAAAATTTATGTCGATGGTGTTTTGGATACTGGTGTTGGTTGGAACAGCGTATGCAGCATGGTTCTATGTTTTGCCTATGGTCATTGAATCATTGCGCTACCAGTAGTATTCAAACCGTCGTAGGTTGAGCTGCTAAAAAAATGCCGTAGAATGACCTCATACTTTTTGAGGAGATGATGTCGTGAAACTATTTTTTGCCTCAGACCTGCATGGCTCTTTGCCAGCAACTAAAGAAACCATTGATCTATTTTTGGCTTCTGGTGCGCACCACCTGATTTTGCTAGGAGATACGCTAAACCATGGGCCGCGAAACCCTATTCCGGAAGGCTACAACCCTCCACAGGTAGCAGACTTATTGAACCAATACAATGATCAAATTATTTCTGTACGTGGCAACTGTGATAGTGAAGTGGACCAAATGCTATTGAAGTTTCCAATGATGATGGATTACTCATGGGTGCTACTTGAATCTGGCAAGAGAATCTTTTTGACTCATGGTCACTTGTACAACTCTGAAAAACGGCCGCCACTGCGCGAAGGTGATATCATCGCCCACGGGCATACACATGTTCCCGTCGCAGAGATGCAAGATGGAGCCATTATATTCAACCCAGGCTCGATGACATTCCCACGTAATGGCTTACCGAGAAGCTTTGGTACTCTAGAAGACAATAAGCTAACGGTAAAAACGCCAGAAGGCGAAGTATTAGCACAAACCATGATTTAACGGTTTTACTAAGTAAAAAAATAGGGAGCGAATTGCTCCCTATTTTGTGTCTGAATGTCCTAAATCGCGTTCTGGGTCGATAATGTCTCTAACGCGCTGTTTTAGCACCTTGGCTTCAGGAAAGCCGCTGTCTTTTTTCCGTTCCCAAATTTGCTGGCCATTACAGAAAATTTCGAAGCGACCACCTGTGTCTGGGTGTAAGCTGATTGTTTCTATTTCTTCACTAAAAGTATGCAGTAATTCTTGCGATAGCCAAGTTGAACGCAACATCCAGTTGCACTGGCGGCAGTAATAAATATCAATGATTGCTTTATCCATGAAACTTTCCTTTTAATCTTTTTAAACCAGCAACTTGATGCCCACCGCAAACGTGAGAATTTCGAATGCAACTTTAATCACTCTGTTACTGTATCGAGTCGCGGCCCATGCGCCTAAACTGCCGCCTAGAAAAGAGCTTAACAATAAAACAGGTAACCAAGCCCAGTGAATAGGCGCCCCTGCCTGTACGACGGCAATGCCTCCAATGCCATTCCAAAACAGGCCGACACAAATCATGGTGTAAGCAACGGCTTGTTTGTAGTCGTAACCAAACCAGCGCACCAAAAATAGTGTCACGAGCAAACCAGAACCTGCGGTAAGAGATCCGTTAATGATGCCGATAAACAGCAAGCCAATTCCACCAATAACCCAACCAATAGGATGACGGTTGCGTATTACTTCAGCTTGGCCTAGCGATGTCTTAAATCGCGAGTAGATACCCAGCGCTAGGATCATCGTGCCGAGCATCTTTTCCGCGATACCATCAGGGATCTGTACAATTAAGTTAGCCCCTAAAATCACGCCAATACTGCCGGACAAGATAAGGTAGAGCGCGATTTTCCATTTAATAGTGCCTGATCTTAAATGCGTGCTTGCTGCGCCTAAGCCTAAAGCGACCGAAGCCACTTTATGTGTGCCTAGCGCAACGGAGAACGGTAAGCCGAGAAAGATGAGTAAAGGGAATTGAAGCAAGCCTGCTCCGCCACCGGAAAGTGAAGCCAGCGTGTTGGCGATTAGTGAACCGAAAAAGAGAGTAGTGGTATCTAGCCAATCCATAAGCAAAACAAAGGGGGCGTCTTGCCCCCTTATCATCCAATCAAAATTAGTTTTTAAACAGTACCGAAGAACCGTGGTTCAAGCTAGTGAGCAATAGTGTTTTTTCGTTCACGACGTCAATACGACGACTTTGCTCCGCATCTAGCTTAAAAATTTGAGTAATTAAACGTAGCTGTGCTTCGGAAAAGTCTTTTGATTGAGAAGATGAAATATCTTTAAACTCCGAAGGCGAGACCAACAAATAGTTGTCACTTACTTCCCAGCGGCCTTTTTCCGAGATATTTATCGTTGATTCTGCGGTTGAACCTTGAGCGAATAGTTTTATATTTGCTACGCGAATATAGTCACCATTAGGGAGATATTTCACGTTTGATTCAACATTAACTCGGCGTAGTGGGCCGACAGTATCGTCAGGCAAGCTGTCTGTAATGACTGTCACCATGGTCGACTGCCATTCGTTTGCTGTGAGGAGCTGCTCCACTTTTAGGTCACTTCCCCAATACAACCAACTACTGAAAAGAACGGATACGGCCAAAACCGCAGATGCTAATTTAATCTTCATATTGGCCTCCTTTATTTGCAGATGTCTGTTGGATCGTTTTGACCTGCGAAAATACGCAGTGTTACGTTCTCGTAAGAGTGGTTACTGTCATGAATGTAGTTCAGAATCAGCTGGTTATTTTGTCCACCAGTGGCAATCACTTCCACTGGCAACGAGTCTTCTGCATGGTGCTTCACGTAGCGCTCAATGCATTGCTCTATTGAAGGCAACCAGTTGTTGATTTGAGGGTGATTTACAGGTGTCATCACCGGTACACTTTGATACTCACCAATCTGACGGAATTGGGATTCCGCAGGGTTCGTGAATAACAATACGCAAACAGGAAGCAGCAGAGACAAAAAGATAATGACACGCGGTAGCCAGTTAATCGTGTTAGATGCTGGCTTCGGCTGAGTTTTAGTCGGCTCTACTTGAGGCTCAAGATCAGCAGTAGTATCGGTCACTATCTCTGTTGGTGGTGTATCGCTCGCTTCTAACTCCACTGCTGGCGCTTCTTGTTCAGAAGCGGTTTCTTCAACGTCAGTGTTAGAGTCAGTAGAAAATGGGCTCAAGCGTTCCACTGAACAAATGAGTTGGTAGCCACGTTTAGGTACCGTTTTAACAAACTCTGGAGATTTTGTTGAATCCTTCAACATCTTACGCAGAGTAGAAATCGCTTGAGTCAGGCTTGAGTCATCCACCTCAAAACCTTGCTCACGCCAAACAAACTCGTGAAGCTCGTTACGGGTTAAAACTTCGTTTGGTCTCTCTGCCAACATCAGAAGTATACGGCTTTCGTTGCTTCCTAATCGTACAACGTCGTTGCCGTTTTGTTGGTCAGCGAGCGAATTACTATTTGGATCAAAGGTGAACCTTTGAGCAAGTAGAAATTTGGTGCCAATGTTAGTCATTTAGTTCTTCTTAGATGGATGATGTTGTAATTATGGTGATTTATGTCACAAAATTACCGGGGCGCTTGGAGTGCGCACGACATTTTAGATGCTTTTAGACGGGTAGGATAATTAAAATTTTCTAAAAAAACACCGTTTTTAGCAATATTGACCTTGAATTTACATTTGTCAGCCACATGTTAAATGACATCTCGGTAAGGTGATTTCAAGGGGAAAGTCACAAACTTGTCCCTATGAAAAAGCCAATTAGTTTAGATGTTATGGAGCACACATGAGCGAAACCGTATCTCAAAATAAAGAAACTCGTGGTTTTCAATCAGAAGTAAAACAACTACTGCATTTAATGATCCATTCTCTTTATTCAAATAAAGACATCTTTTTGCGCGAGCTGATCTCTAACGCATCAGATGCATCAGACAAACTGCGCTTTCAGGCGTTATCTAACCCAGATCTATACGAAGGTAATGCAGACCTTTGCGTGAAACTGTCGTTTGATGAAAGCGCAAATACCTTAACCATTTCTGATAACGGTATCGGTATGAGCCGTGATGATGTGATTGAGCACTTAGGAACAATCGCAAAATCTGGAACAGCCGAGTTTTTCTCAAAGCTATCTGAAGAGCAGAGCAAAGACTCTCAGCTTATTGGTCAGTTTGGTGTTGGTTTCTACTCGGCATTTATCGTTGCTGACGCCGTTACCGTGCGCACTCGCGCTGCGGGTCTAGCCGCTGATGAAGCGGTACAATGGCACTCAGCGGGTGAAGGTGAGTACACCATCGAAAACATTACCAAAGAGTCACGTGGTACCGACATCATTCTTCATATGCGTGAAGAGGGTAAAGAGTTTTTGAATGAGTGGCGTCTACGTGACGTTATCAGTAAGTACTCTGATCACATCGGCATTCCTGTTTCAATCCAAACTGTCGTTCGTGATGACGAAGGCAAGGAAACAGATGAGAAGAAGTGGGAGCAAATCAACAAAGCCCAAGCACTGTGGACGCGTAACAAATCTGACATTTCAGAAGAAGAGTATCAAGAGTTCTACAAGCACGTATCACATGACTTTGCCGATCCCTTGGTCTGGAGTCATAACCGTGTAGAAGGTAAAAACGACTACACGAGCTTACTATACATCCCATCGAAAGCACCTTGGGATATGATGAACCGCGACCACAAATCAGGCTTGAAACTGTACGTACAGCGCGTATTCATTATGGACGATGCAGAGCAATTTATGCCGTCATACTTACGCTTCGTACGTGGTTTAATAGACTCAAACGATTTACCGCTAAACGTATCGCGTGAGATCTTACAAGACAATAAAGTGACTCAGTCTCTACGTAATGCTTGTACTAAGCGCGTGCTAACGATGCTTGAACGTATGGCCAAGAATGACGAAGAGAAATACCAATCATTCTGGAAAGAGTTTGGTCTTGTGATGAAAGAGGGCCCTGCGGAGGACTTTGCAAACAAAGAGAAAGTTGCAGGTTTATTGCGCTTTGCCTCAACTGAAGTGGACTCTTCTGAGCAAACTGTGGGCTTGGCGTCTTACGTTGAGCGCATGAAAGAAGGTCAAGATAAGATCTACTACTTGACGGCAGACAGCTATGCAGCTGCGAAAAACAGCCCTCACTTAGAACAGTTCAAAGCGAAAGGCATTGAAGTTATCTTGATGTACGACCGCATTGATGAGTGGCTGATGAACTACTTAACTGAGTTTGATGGTAAACAGTTCCAGTCAATCACTAAGGCTGGGCTTGATCTAAGTCAGTTTGAAGATGAAGCAGAAAAAGAGAAGCAAAAAGAAACCGAAGAAGAGTTTAAGTCGGTTGTAGAGCGCACGAAGTCTTACCTAGGCGATCGTGTGAAAGAAGTTCGTACGACCTTCAAACTCGCATCCACGCCTGCTGTTGTGGTAACGGACGATTACGAAATGGGCACTCAAATGGCGAAGCTTCTTGCGGCAGCTGGTCAAGCTGTACCGGAAGTGAAATACATCTTTGAGCTAAACCCTGAGCACGAATTGGTTAAGCGTATGGCTGACGAAGCCGATGAAGAAGCGTTTGGTCGCTGGGTTGAAGTTCTGCTTGGTCAGGCAATGCTAGCGGAGCGAGGCTCTATTGAGGATCCAACAGAGTTCTTAGGAGCCGTTAATCAACTTTTGACTAAGGTGTAATAACCTCTGCAAATCAAAAAGCTCGCATTTCGCGAGCTTTTTGTTTGTTGTCGCAAAATTTTGCATCTCAAGTGCTGAGTTAATAATCAATAGGGCGTGAAAGAGGGTACTGTTAACATTCTTTAGTCTTAATACACTCTTTGCTCAGAGAACCTGTGATAGAATCTGCGACTTGAATGTGAGTAATAAGGCGTGTATTTTTGCTCGCCTATATACGTTATACCGAAACTTATCGTTGCAGGTGCTTCTCAGGTTTGATGTCTAAGAGGTCAGCTATTGTGAGCTTCGGTATAAATCTTAAATATTAAAGAGGATAAATCATGCGCATCATTCTTCTAGGTGCTCCAGGTGCAGGTAAAGGCACACAAGCAAACTTCATCATGGAAAAATACGGTATTCCACAAATCTCTACTGGTGATATGCTTCGTGCTGCTATCAAAGCAGGTACAGAGCTTGGTAAACAAGCTAAAGCTGTTATTGACGCTGGTCAGCTAGTTTCTGATGAAATCATCCTTGGTCTTATCAAAGAGCGCATCGCTCAAGAAGACTGTGCAAACGGTTTCCTATTAGATGGTTTCCCACGTACTATCCCTCAAGCTGACGGCCTAAAAGAAATGGGCGTAGACGTAGACTACGTTATCGAATTTGACGTTGCAGACGATGTGATTGTTGAGCGTATGGCTGGTCGTCGTGCTCACCTTCCTTCTGGTCGTACTTACCACGTGGTTTACAACCCGCCTAAAGTGGAAGGTAAAGATGATGTAACTGGTGAAGATCTTGTTGTTCGTGATGATGACAAAGAAGAAACAGTACGTGCTCGTCTAGGTGTTTACCACGAGCAAACTGCACCGCTAATCAACTACTACGGCAAAGAAGCTGAAGCAGGCAAGACTAAGTACCTTAAGTTTGATGGTACTAAGCAAGTAGCTGAAGTTAGTGCGGATATCGAGAAAGCACTATCTTAATTTGCTGAAGTCAAAAATTTAATATTTTGATATATTGAAAGCGGCCCAAGTGGTCGCTTTTTTTAGTTTACTCGTAAACATATATCTAATTAACTTCAGCTCGGCTATTCGTTACTTCGAGGTTACTTAAATATATGAACCAAGCCGTTTACCATGAATAGGATGTTATGAAAGAGAATAATAAACAGGGTGTACTCCTAGTTAACCTGGGAACTCCTGACGCACCAACCGCTCCTGCCGTAAAGCGTTTTTTAAGTCAGTTTCTTCATGATCACCGAGTGGTAGACATGACTCGATGGCTTTGGTGTCCACTATTGCACGGCGTTATCCTTCCTATCCGAGCTCCTAAAGTTGCCAAACTCTATCAATCAGTATGGATGGAAGAGGGCTCGCCGTTGATGGTGTACTCTAAACGCCAAACTGAAAAGTTAGCACAAAAGCTTGATATACCTGTAGAGCTTGGTATGACGTATGGTAACCCAAGTTTACAATCAGGCTTTGAAGCCCTATTGGCGCAAGGCGTTGATGAAGTCATTGTTTTACCTTTGTATCCGCAATACTCGGGGCACAACAACGGCAGCGGTTTCTGACGGAATCACTAAAGCATTTAAAAACCTGCCGGTGATGCCAGGCTTTAGCTTTATTCGTGATTATTACAATCACCCGAAATATATTGAAGCGTTAGCGCATTCAGTTCGTGAACATTGGCAAAAGAATGGTCAGGGAGATTACCTGCTGTGTTCTTATCATGGTATTCCAAAACGCTATGCTGACAATGGTGATGTTTACCCACAGCATTGTGAAGAGACGACTCGCTTGCTTGGGGAAGCGTTAGGTTTAAGCGAACAACAAATTGGTGACGTATCAGTCCCGATTTGGGAGAGAAGAGTGGCTTCAACCTTATACCGATAAGACCCTAGAGGCACTTCCTGCAAAGGGTGTGAAAAATATTAATGTTGTGACCCCTGCATTTTCGTCAGATTGTTTAGAGACGTTGGAAGAGATCTCGGAAGAGTGTAAAGAGATTTTCCTTGAAGCTGGTGGCGAAAACTTTACCTACATCCCTTGTTTGAACGATAGTGAACTTCATATCGAGATGATGGTTGAGTTAGTTCAATCTAAACTTTAGATACAAAAAAGGGTCGCAATAGCGACCCTTTCTACGTTTAGTTGAGCGATCAAGCAACTTGTACTTGCTGCTCTTCTACTTGCTCTGCCGTGCTGTGCGTATTTTCAGCGCCATGCATCCAGCGAACGAGTGTATTAGAGAATAGGAGCAAAATTACGCCACTTACGGTTGCGCTGACCGCAATACCACTAAAGATAGCCATAGCGCCTAACTCGCCTACGTGAGAGCCCACATAGCCCGCAACATAGTTAGCAATCGCATTACAGCCAAACCATGCACCCATCATAAGTGAAGCTAAGCGAAGCGGTGCTAATTTAGTCACCAATGAAAGACCAATTGGTGATAAACACAGCTCGCCTAATGTGTGGAAGAAGAAAGCGCCGACCAACCATAACATCGATGTTTTTACTGTTGTATCTCCACCTTGTTCTAGCACTGCGCCAACCATACAAAGGAAACCAATCGCCAAGAAAAATAGTGCCATCGCAAATTTCACTGGCGAAGTAGGTTCACGTTTACCCAATTTTACCCAAAGGACAGCCAGAACTGGCGCTAGAGTAATAATGAAAAATGGGTTTAGTGATTGGAACCACGCAGCAGGAACTTCGAAACCACCAATCATGCGATCAGTATATTGTTGAGTGTAGATGTTCATCAGACCACCAGCTTGTTCAAAGCCTGCCCAGAAGACAATAGTGAATAAGCTCATGACCAGAATTACTTTTAGTCGATTCACTTCTTCTTTGGTGAGTGGCTGCTTCGTGGTGGCGTTTTTGTTGTTTAGATCTCGTTTCGCCGCTGGTTCGCGACCAATATCACCAAGCCATGATTGAGCCAGTACCATTTGCATCACTAGGCTAACCAGCATACCCACACCAGCGGCAACAAAGCCAGCTTTCCAACCGTAAGAGGTTGTCACAGAGCCAGAAACGACGCCGGCAAGTAATGCACCTAAGTTGATACCCATATAAAAGATAGTGAATGCGCCGTCACGACGGTTGTCACCTTCTTGATAAAGGTCGCCAACCATGGTTGAGATATTTGGCTTAAAGAGACCGTTACCAGTGATAAGTAGGCCAAGACCTAAATAGAAACTGTGTAGCGAACCAATACCTAAAGCATCAGCAGGAAGTGCAAGAGTAAACTGGCCGATGGCCATTAACGCGCCACCAAGCAAAATTGAGCGACGTTGACCTAAATAGTTATCTGCTAGGTAACCACCGATAAGAGGCGTGATATACACAAGCCCTGTGTATATGCCGTATAGGTCTAATGCGTCTTTGGTTGACCAGCCAAGGCCGCCATTCATTGTTGTATCAGTAAGGTAAAGCACGAGAATGGCACGCATTGCGTAGTAAGAAAAGCGTTCCCACAGTTCTGTACCGAACAATAAGAACAGGCCACGTGGATGACCAAAATATTGATGTTGGTTTGACATAAGCTCTTCTAATAATAGTTATTACATTTTTTAACGACTTCTACGTATACAATGCAATTCAACGAGTGACAAATAATAAAATTTTGCCATTCAACTATTTTTGTTTGTTAAGTGGCTGTTTTTGATTGGATTTGCAGATTATATGATGGTGTATTGGTTGTGTTACAAACTTAATTTCCATTTTTGCCTATGGACTTCTTTATCGTAAGTTGCTGAAAAATGTCGTTAATGCGAGCGATGTATAATCATACTTTTATAGATAAACTGAATATCAATGACTCAACTTTGGCTTAATGCTAGGATAAAAACAAAATAGAATTGGCTAGTAAAAAGATGAAACGTTGGTATCTACTTTATTGTAAACGTGGGGAGCAGGTTAGGGCGAAACAACACCTTGAAAATCAAGGTGTTGAGTGCTTTTATCCAACTGTAGAAGTTGAGAAGATTTTGCGCGGTAAAAGACAAAAAGTCGAGGAACCGCTGTTTCCTTGTTACGTATTCGCTTACTTTGATTATGAGCAAGGGCCAAACTTCACCTCAGTCCGCTCTACTCGAGGTGTTGTTGACTTTGTGCGTTTTGGTGCTCAACCGAAAGAAGTTCAAGGTGACTTGGTCTTCGAATTGATGCAGCTAGAAAAGTGTTGTAATGACAATACCGTTTCTGAATGTATGCCAAAACCAGGCGATCAAATTAGAGTTAAAAGCGGTCAATTTGCGGGCATAGATGCCATCTTCCAAGAACAAGATGGTGAGAAACGCTCAATTATGCTAGTTCAGATGATCACCAAGCGTGTGCCTGTCAGCATAGACAATAGTGATTTAGATTTAAAATAGCCTAATTCCATCAAACATAAAAAGAGGTGCAAAAGCACCTCTTTTTGATCGTATCTAATTTTCTGTCTGTTTTAAAAGGATTGGACGAACCGACCCTTATCTTTATCGTAGAGAATTAGTATGAGTCGTTGTGAACGGTCTGTACTGCACGACCTGATGGGTCAACACAGTTTTGGAACGATTCATCCCATTCAATCGCCTTCGCTGAAGAACACGCTACTGAAGGGCCTCCTGGTACACACTCTGCTGCTGATGGAAGTGGGAATAACTCTTCAAAGATTTCACGGTACACGTAGCCTTCTTTTGTCGTTGGCGTGTTGTATGGGAATCGATATTGAGCTGTTTCCATCTGCTGGTCTGTCACTTTCTGTTCTGCTACTTCTTTCAGCGTATCGATCCAGCTGTAGCCAACGCCATCAGAGAACTGCTCTTTTTGACGCCATGCGATCGATTCTGGCAGGTAGTGCTCGAAGCACTCACGAAGGATGTGTTTCTCCATTTTACCGTTGCCACACATCTTGTCTGCTGGGTTCAAGCGCATTGCTACATCAATGAACTCTTTATCTAGGAAAGGTACGCGTCCTTCAACTCCCCATGCTGCCAGCGACTTGTTAGCACGAGCACAGTCGAACATGTTCAGAGCAAGCAGTTTACGCACTGTCTCCTCGTGGAACTCTTTCGCGTTTGGCGCTTTGTGGAAGTAAAGGTAGCCACCAAAGATTTCGTCAGCGCCCTCACCAGACAATACCATCTTGATACCCATCGCTTTGATCTTACGACCCATTAAGAACATAGGTGTTGATGCGCGGATAGTCGTCACGTCATACGTTTCAATGTGGTAAATCACGTCACGAATCGCGTCCAAACCTTCTTGAATCGTGTACGTCATTTCGTGGTGAACGGTACCAATTTGGTCGGCAACTTCGCGAGCTGCTTTCAGGTCAGGCGCGCCTTCTAGGCCAACAGCAAAAGAGTGCAGTTGAGGCCACCAAGCTTCAGACTTTTCATCATCTTCAATACGCATCGCTGCAAAGCGTTTTGCTACCGCAGATGTAATAGAAGAATCTAGACCGCCTGAAAGAAGTACACCGTAAGGCACGTCAGTCATTAGTTGGCGTTTAACAGCCGCTTCTAGCGCTTCAGTCAATTCTTCTTTGCTAGTGCTGTTACCTTGTACTGCTGCGTACTCGTTCCAGTCACGAACATAGTAACGTGTTGGCTCAGTATCTTTAGAGCTGTAGTAGCTACCAGGAGGGAATTCACTTACTGTTTTACATACTGGAACAAGAGCCTTCATCTCTGATGCCACATAGTAGTTACCATGCTCATCGTGACCTTGATAAAGAGGGATAATACCAATATGGTCACGGCCGACTAAATACTCATCTTTTTCTTCGTCGTAGAGCACAAAAGCGAAAATACCGTTTAGTTCTTCAAGGAGATCTGCACCCATATCTTGGTAAAGTGCAAGAATGACTTCACAGTCTGAATCGGTTTGAAATTCGTACTTTCCTTCGTAACGAGCACGAATTTCTTTATGGTTGTAGATTTCACCATTGACGGCAAGGATGAGCTTCTTATCAGGGCTGTATAGCGGCTGTGCACCACTATTTAGGCCAACAATCGCCAAGCGCTCGTGCGCTAAAATAGCACGCTCTGAAGAGTAAATCCCAGACCAGTCTGGGCCACGGTGACGAAGTTTTTTCGACATCTCTAATGCGATAGGGCGCAATGCGGCTGCATCGCTTTTAATGTCTAAAATGCCAAATACTGAACACATACTACATCCTTACTAAACTAAACAATTTCTAATCGGTATGGTTTAAATTTGCCATTACTAATAAAAAAAGCAACGTTTTGTGATTAAAAAAATGATAAAAGGCCTTGTTGTATGGAAAACATTTAACTCAACCGTTGTTTTGGTGAATGAGATCAAGGTTTGGTATGAAAAATATACAAAAAAGGCTTTCTATCAATAGAAAGCCTTTCAAAAAATATCAGTGCTGTTGCTTATTTAATTGGTGTGAATTTAGGCTGAAGTTGTTTACAGACGTGTCGAGCAAAACCGCTACCAGCTTCACTATAAATATTGAATGCTGCGTCAACGCCATTTTCAAGTAAGCCTTCCAATTGATCTGGGTATTCGGCGATAGCGGCAATTTGCCCCTTATATTTTCTGCGTTTAAGCTGCTCAAGTGCTGTTTGGTTACCTTGATGATGTGGCATTGCAAGCAGAACCAGTTTTACATGACCTGTATCTAAAATTCGCTCCCAGAAATCCTGGTCGGTGGCATCACCAGAAATCACATTTCTTCCTTCTGAACGATGATGATGTGCAGCGTCTTCACGAATTTCTATACCCAATGAAATTTTGCCATAGCGTGAGCGTAGCTCATCATAAGCGCCCGTTCCAATACGCCCCATACCTAAGATCAATACTTGGGCATGACCTGGGTTGATGAGTTGGTCGCGTTGATTGAGCTTTTCTACCGCTGTCTCTTGTAGCCACTTACCTGAATGTTGATAAATTTTATGGCTAAGGCGGTTAAGTGGCGCGGAAATTACAAAGGATACCGACACCGCAACCGCAATCGCAGCAAGCATATCACTTGGCATCCAGCCCATTTTATAGGCCAACCCTGCAACAATAAGACCAAACTCACTGTAGTTAAATAGTGATAAAGAGGCGAGCAAAGAGGTACGTACTCGAAACTTAAAATGATTAATAGTGACGAAGTACAAGAGTCCTTTGATTGGTAGCAGTAAGATAAATAGCAGGGCGAGAACGACGCCATTCACGCTCAATGAGGCGGATAAACCAATGTTTAAAAAGAAGCAGACTAAAAAGAGCTCCTTCATATTGAATAATGACTTGGATAGTTCTGAGGCTTTTGGGTGACCTGCGAGTAGCATGCCTAAAATTAGCGCGCCCAAGTCTGGTTTCATCCCGACCAACTCGAATAGCCCAGCACCGACAACAAGCGCGAAGAAAATACCGAATAGCACCAGCATTTCGCCGTGGCCAACTTTATCGAGCAGCTTATAGAATAGGGGACGAAGGAAAGGCAGTGCGAACAAACCGATGGCATACCATTCTGGGATTTTTCCGGTTGAAGCAGTCAGGAATACTACGGCAAAAATATCTTGCATAACTAAGATACCGATCGCGAGTGTGCCGTAGGTCGCGTTCATTTCGCCTTTTTCTTGCAATGCTTTTACGGCAAAAACGGTACTAGAGAACGATAGTGCAAAAGCTAAGAGCAGGATTTGGCTGCCGTCCATACTGGCTAGCGAAGTCAAGCCCAGTAGTTTTAAGCCGGATAACGCTAGGGCAAAAAAAGCGGTAGAGAGTATGTTGTGGGCGGTTGCCCCTCCCCATATTTCTTTGGACAGCAGGGTTTTTACATCGAGTTTGAGTCCAATAGTAAACAGAAGAAGAGTAACACCAAGATCTGCGAGAGTGACGATAACGTCATTGCTTTGGTAACCAAATGCATGCAAGCCAAATCCAGCTAGTAGAAAACCAACGAGGGGAGGGAGGCTGCATTTAAGCGCAATAAAACCAGCTAAAAAAGCGGCTGTAATTAGAATAATTTCCATACTGTTAAGCTGTATTCCTGATATACAAAAACGGGCTGTGAAAACACAGCCCGAGATTGTAACTCAATTGGTTGTATAAACTTAGTCTTCCAGTAACTTTTGTAACAAAACTCCGTTCAGCATAGCGCGTTTAATCATCGCAAATGCGCCCATCGTTGGCTGCTTATCAATGTGAGAAGCCACGATAGGGAGGTCGTTATGGAAAGTTTTAAGAGATTGATTCTCTACATTGCGTTGAATTGCAGGGAAAACAATATCTTGTGCTGCAGTAATATCGCCAGCAATTACAATTTTCTGTGGATTAAATAAGTTAACCGTAATCGCAATCGCTTTACCTAGCTGGTTGCCCACTCGCACTAAACTCTGTTTCGCAAGTTCATCACCATTCATTGCGTGCTGACATACCGCTTCAATTGTGATGTTTTCAAGGTCGGTTAAGCTTGATTCGTATCCTTGAGTAATCAGTTGCTTCACTCGTTGAATAATCGCTGGGTTTGCAGCTACGGTTTCTAAACAGCCAAAGTTTCCACATTGGCATTGCTCACCAAGCGGGTCAATTTGGATATGACCAATTTCACCGACGTTGCGGTTAAAACCAAGAAAAACCTGGCCGTTAACGATAATACCTGCGCCAGTACCGCGGTGGACGCTAACCAAAATAGAATCCTGGCAGTCTTGGCTTGCTCCAAAGTAGTGCTCAGCCAACGCCATGCCACGTACGTCGTTGCCAACAAAGCATGCTGTATTAAACTTCTCTCCAACAATTTCACCGAGAGCAAGATTATCGATATCGGTATTAGGCATGTATTCGACCACGCCAGTTGTTGGGTTAACAAGGCCCGGTAAAGTGATGCCGATAGCGATGAGTTGATCAATTTTGTCTTCGCAACGGCTTACGAAATCTTTTAATAAATCGATAAGCCCTGCGATTAAGTCTGCTTGGTTAGTGTAGTGCAATTCATGCTGATCTTCTGCAAGCGCGGTGCCACCTAAATCGTATAAACTGAACTGTACGTAATCTCGACCTAAGCGAACGGCAATCGAATGAAAAGGTTTGACTTCAGTAGTCAAAGAGATCGCACGACGACCACCAGTTGAAGCTTGTTGGGCGACCTCCTTAATAAGGCCGCGCTCTAAAAGTTGGCGGGTTATTTTGGTAACACTAGCAGGCGCGAGCTGACTCACGTCCGCGACTTGAATACGGGAGATAGGACCTTGCTGATCAATCAGCCTATATACCGCAGCGCTGTTAAGCTGTTTTACTAAATCTACATTACCAATCTGTCCGCCATTCATGCTTAATTTTGCTCGTATTGTCCGTTAACAACCGTCGCTTTTACTTTAAAGTCACGATCGAAAATGGTCAGGTTTGCAACCATCCCTTTTCGAACTCGGCCAAGGCGATCCTCAACACCAATTGCTGTTGCTGGGTATAACGTGGCCATTCGTAGAGCTTCGTCTAAAGCGATCCCCGCGTGCTCAACTGAATTCTGAACTGCTTCAATCATTGTCAAAGCTGAGCCGCCTAGCGTGCCATTTTCATCAACACACTTACCATCTCGGTAATATACTTTCTTACCGACAAAAATAAAGTGATCAATGTTAGCACCTGCTGGAGCTGTGGCATCCGTCACCAAAACAAGCTTGTCACCTTTGATTTTATGAGCAATTCGGATGTTTGCGTAGTCGACGTGAAAACCATCAGCAATAATGCCAGCGTATACGTCAGGAGTATCGTAAATTGCACCAACAACTCCTGGTTCACGACCAACCATTGGTGTCATTGCATTAAAGAGGTGTGTAGCAAAAGTAATGCCTGCTTCAAAGCTTTTACGTGCTTCGGCGTAGGTTGCATTTGTGTGGCCAATTGAAACCACGATGCCAGCAGCCTTTAATCGCGAAATATGCTCTGGGTCGTTATGCTCAGGTGCTAGCGTTACTTTCGCTACGATATCGGCGTTTGCGCAGATAAGGTCGATCATGCTTTCGTCTGATGGGCGAATAAAATCGACGTTATGGATGCCTTTTTTCGCGACGTTAAGGTAAGGACCTTCGAGGTGTAAACCAAGCGATTGATTTTGATACTTGTTGTGGTACTCACGAGCTGCGGCAATTGCAGTTCGCATATCTTCATCAGATGACGTAATGAGTGTTGGCAGGAAGCTAGTACAGCCAGATTTGAGGTTTGCCTGGTGCATGATTTGCATGGTTTCAGGGGTAATTGCATCGTTTAGCATTACACCGCCACAACCGTTCAACTGCAGATCGATAAAGCCTGGACTTAGATTAGCGCCTGCAAGGTCTTTTACTTCGATGCTTTGAGGTAGCTCAGAAACTGGCACAATAGATTGAATAAGATCGTTTTCGATGATGACCGCATGATCGGTAAGAACATCACTACCGGTATAAATTTTACAGTTACTTAGCGCGTACATAGTCAGCTAGTCCTTATAGATGAGAATTCAATTTCTATATCGTTATCTAAGTAGAGACTGCTTCAGTCATATGGGTACTTAGTTTGTATCACTGAATTAGATAACGAGTCACATACAGCAAGTCGCGTTTTATCGATGTTATTGTCATAGTAACTAACTGAAAAGTAATAATTGTATGGTTTTTCTATGATTCTTTTTCAGAGCAAAGTTACAGTGATTTACCCGCCTAGATACCAAAATAACACTGATTCTGCCTTGCATAAAGTGCGAGAATATTATCTTTAAAACGCCATTTTTTCGTATAATAAAATAAGTTTTATGATCTCGCTAGCAAAAACCTTCAGAAAGGGCAAATTGTGGTGATTATGATCACAAACGGTGAGCTTTTAATTTGCGGAGCAAAATTAATATCATAAACTTAGGATGACTAAATTGGACGGCTGAAATAAGTCATTCAACATAACATCTAATCCTATAGGGGGAACTTAAGGTGAACATTCTCGGATACTTCCAGAAGGTGGGTAAGGCGCTTATGGTGCCGGTTGCCACACTTCCTGCAGCAGCAATACTCATGGGTATTGGCTACTGGATCGACCCAAATGGCTGGGGCGCAAACAGTGCACTTGCTGCATTTCTTATTAAAGCTGGTGCAGCGATCATTGACAACATGTCAGTATTGTTCGCTGTTGGTGTTGCTTACGGAATGTCTAAAGACAAAGATGGCGCCGCTGCACTTTCAGGCTTCGTGGGCTTCTTAGTTGTCACAACGCTTTTGGCACCTGGTGCAGTATCACAAATTCAAGGCATTGACCCAAGTGAAGTACCTGCTGCATTTGGTAAAATCAATAACCAGTTCGTCGGTATCTTGGTTGGTATTGTTTCTGCTGAGTTGTACAACCGTTTTTCTCACGTAGAGCTGCACAAAGCACTGGCGTTTTTCTCTGGCAAGCGTCTTGTACCGATCCTAACGTCTTTTGCTGGTATCGTTATTGCGTTCATCCTGATGTACGTTTGGCCATCAGTTTACGGCGGTCTGGTAAGTTTTGGTGAAAGCATTCAAGGTATGGGTGAAGCAGGTGCAGGTGTTTACGCATTCTTCAACCGTCTTCTAATTCCTGTTGGTCTGCACCATGCACTAAACTCAGTGTTCTGGTTTGATGTTGCTGGTATTAATGACATTCCAAACTTCCTTGGCGGTGCGAAATCATTAGCTGAAGGCACGGCAACGGTTGGTGTTACGGGGATGTACCAAGCGGGCTTCTTCCCAATCATGATGTTTGGTTTACCAGGCGCTGCTCTAGCGATGTACCATACTGCGAAATCAAAGAATAAAGAGAAAGTGGCATCTATCATGATTGCAGCTGCGTTTGCTTCATTCTTTACAGGTGTAACAGAACCACTTGAATTTGCATTCATGTTCCTTGCTCCAGGACTGTACGTTCTTCACGCAGCGCTGACTGGTCTATCAGTTTATATCGCGGCATCAATGCAGTGGATTGCAGGTTTCGGTTTCTCTGCTGGTTTAGTCGACTTAGTATTGTCGACTCGTAACCCGCTAGCGGTAAATTGGTACATGCTCATTGTACAAGGTCTTGGTTTCTTTGCGGTTTACTACTTCGTGTTCCGTACCGTGATTGTTAAGTTTGGCCTTAAAACACCGGGACGTGAAGATGATGAAGAAGCTTCATCTAACGTGGCTGGATCAAGCAATTCTTCAGAGCTTGCTCGTCAGTACTTGAAAGCACTTGGCGGTCATGACAACCTAAGTTCTATCGATGCCTGTATTACTCGTTTGCGCCTTTCTGTGAAAGATATGAGCGTTATCAATGAGAAAACTCTGAAAGATCTTGGAGCTATGGGAGTTGTGAAGCTAGGTACAAACAACCTACAAGTTATCCTTGGTCCACTAGCAGAGATTGTTGCTGGTGAGATGAAGAATGTATCTAAAGATGAAGACTTAAGTGGTGTTCAGTTACCAGCTTAACTGTTTAATAGTGGTGCGATTGTTTGTTATTGGTATTGCAAACAATTGATACTACAACATCGCAAAAGGCCTCCGCAGGAGGCCTTTTTTCGTTTAGGCCCTTTGAATCTGCTTTGCTTTCACGCTAACTCGATAAATATTGTCGTTTTAGAGCGAGTTCTTGTTGTCTAATTGCTTAGAATTGTGGATCATTAGGAACAATGTACTCTGTGAAACCATACTTGGATACAGGGTTCCGTTTTCTCTGACAATACTAATATTTTTGAGGTGCTATAGATGAGTGAAGCTGATGCTCGTCCATCAAACTTTATTCGCCAGATCATTGATAAAGATCTAGCGGATGGTAAACACACTAGCGTGCATACTCGATTCCCGCCGGAGCCAAATGGCTACCTGCATATCGGTCATGCTAAGTCTATCTGTTTGAACTTCGGTATTGCTCAGGACTACCAGGGTCAATGTAATCTGCGTTTCGACGATACAAACCCTGAAAAAGAAGACATCGAATACGTTGAGTCTATCAAGAAAGATGTAAACTGGTTGGGCTTTGAGTGGAGTGGTGAAGTATGTTACTCATCAAACTACTTCGATAAGCTTTACGAATATGCAATTGAATTGATTAACAAAGGCTTAGCGTATGTAGATGAGCTAAGTCCAGAGCAAATTCGTGAATACCGCGGCACACTAAAGGCGCCAGGTAAACCAAGTCCATACCGTGACCGTTCTGTTGAAGAGAACTTGGCGTTGTTTGAAAAAATGCGCGCTGGTGAATTTGAAGAAGGTAAAGCGTGTCTTCGTGCTAAAATCGACATGGGTTCTTCATTCATGGTCATGCGCGATCCAGTTTTATACCGTGTGCGTTTTGCTACGCACCACCAAACTGGTGATAAGTGGTGCATTTACCCAATGTACGACTTTACGCACTGTATTTCTGATGCATTAGAAGGCATTACGCACTCTATTTGTACGCTTGAATTCATGGATAACCGTCGTCTGTACGATTGGGTTCTAGACAACATCACGATCGAAAGCCGTCCACATCAATACGAGTTCAGTCGTTTAAACCTTGAATACACAGTGATGTCTAAGCGTAAGCTTAACCAGCTAGTTACTGAAAAACTGGTTAATGGTTGGGATGATCCACGTATGCCGACTGTCTCAGGTCTGCGTCGTCGTGGCTTCACACCTGCATCTATTCGTGAGTTTTGTAAGCGTATTGGTGTAACGAAGCAAGAAAATATGATCGAGTTTAGTTCATTAGAATCTTGTATTCGTGATGACCTAAACGAGAACGCTCCGCGTGCAATGGCTGTACTGGATCCTGTTAAAGTTGTTATCGAAAACTTTGAAGCAGGCGCAGTAGAAAACTTGACAGTTGCCAACCACCCAAATAAACCTGAAATGGGCGTGCGTGAAGTGCCATTCACGCGTGAATTGTGGATTGAGCGTGAAGACTTCCGTGAAGAAGCGAACAAAAAGTACAAGCGTTTAGTGCTAGGTAAAGAAGTTCGTTTACGTGGTGCTTACGTGATCAAAGCTGAGCGCGTTGAAAAAGATGCCGAAGGCAACATCACAACGATCTTCTGTTCTTACGATGCAGATACGCTAGGTAAAAACCCAGCAGATGGTCGTAAAGTGAAAGGCGTTATTCATTGGGTGTCAGCTGATAAAGCTCTTCCAGCGGAAATTCGTCTGTACGATCGTTTATTTACGGTGCCAAACCCAGGCGCAGCGGAAGATTTTGCTTCTACTATCAACCCTGAATCATTAGTTGTGATCAATGGCTTTGTCGAGCCTAGCCTAGCTTCTGCAGAAGCAGAAAAAGGTTATCAGTTTGAACGTATGGGTTACTTCTGTGCAGACTCGAAAGACTCTTCAGCAGATAATCTAGTATTCAACCGCACGGTTGGTCTACGTGATACCTGGGCAAAAATTGAGAATCAATAATCTCGATTAATGCTGAGAGTGATGAAAAATGCCAGCACAAACGCTGGCATTTTTTATACCTAATCCCACAGAGTGCTATACAGATGTGCAAAACTGTGGATAAAAAAGATGGGCGTTTAGTAACTGTTGTTCTGTAACCAAAGTACTGACTTCTAAGGTACTGACTTCTAGAAACAAAAAACGCCAGCATGTGCTGACGTTTACTTTTTAAATTAACAAACCCTTATTTTTTCGGTTTGTGTGCATCTGGATTGTCTTTACAGCCACCATCGCTACACTTGCCGTACAAGTATAAGCTGTGGTTTGTTAGTGTAACATTGTACTTAGCTGCAATCTCTTTTTGACGTTCTTCGATAAGATCGTCAGAAAATTCAATTACCTCACCACAGTCTAGGCACACTAGGTGGTCGTGGTGATGTTGAGTCGATAATTCGAAGACTGACTTTCCACCTTCAAAGTGGTGACGAGTTACAATACCAGCATCGTCGAACTGGTTTAGAACTCGGTAAACAGTTGCTAGGCCAATTTCTTCACCTAGATCAATCAACTTTTTGTACAAATCTTCAGCACTGATGTGCTGGCAGTCTGGCTGCTGAAGTACTTCTAGAATTTTTAGCCTCGGAAGGGTTACTTTTAAACCCGCATCCTTCAGCGCCTGATTATTATCTGACATATACTTTCCCGTTGGATCATCTGCAGCGATTTAACAGAATTCAATCTTCCTACCATTATAGGATAAGCGTTCGGAACATTAAACCACGAACTTCAAAGGGTTAATAGAATCTTTTTGTAAATTAGAAACAGGTCCATTATATTACAGCTCTGACCAGTTACAATTGTGTAACATTAAGCTTGGAGAGGGCAGGGATAGCGATGAATAGGCGACTAGCGAAGATATACAAACCAGGAATTGTAAAGTTCGCACTCAATATTTGGCCTCCTTTTTGGGGGGCGGGTATTAAAATCTTACATATTTCTCAAGACTTCCGTACTGTAAAGGTACGTTTAAAGCTTCGCTGGTGGAATAAAAATGCCAATCGCACCCAATATGGCGGCAGTATTTTCTCTTTAACTGATCCTATTTACTCGTTGATGCTGATGGGGATTCTACGAGAGGAATATTATGTGTGGGATAAAGAGGCAAGCATTAACTTTATTAAGCCGGGGCAAAGTGATTTGTTTGCAGAATTTGAGGTCACTGAAGGGATGCTGGAAAACATTTATCAAATGACACGGAATGGAGAAAAGTGTTTTCCTGAGTTTATTACTCATGTAAAAGATAAACAGGGGAATGTGGTTTCAGAGGTTCAACGCAAGCTTTATGTAAGAAAGAAACCTCAGTATCGCGAAGAGGAAGTACTCACCGATGCTGTGTGACAATACATACAAAAAGACCTCCAAGTGGAGGTCTTTGCATCATTCAATTTGATTAGCCTTCTAGCTCAGCTAAACACATCTCTTCATAGATCTGTTTAACCCAGCTTTCAACACGCTCGTCAGTCAATTCTGGTTGGCGGTCTTCATCAATACATAGACCTACGAATTGGCTTTCGTCACCTTCAACAAGTGCTTTAGACGCTTCAAATTCGTAGCCTTCTGTCGAGGTATGGCCAAGAATTGTGCCGCCTTTAGATTCAACGATATCACGGACTGTGCCCATCGCGTCACAGAAGTATTCTGCGTAGTCTTCTTGGTCGCCACAGCCAAAGATAGCCACTAGCTTAGTAGAGAAGTCGATTTGCTCAAGCTCAGGGAAGAAGTCATCCCAATCACATTGTGCTTCGCCGTAGTACCAAGTTGGGATACCTAGAAGAAGAAGATCGAAGTTATCAATGTCTTCTTTGCTGCTTTTCGCGATGTCTTGAACGTGAACTAGATGTTTACCTAGTTGCTTTTGAATCATCTTTGCAACGGCTTCAGTATTACCTGTGTCGCTACCGAAGAAGATACCTACACTTGCCATAGAGTCTATACCTTTACATTGTTTGTTATTGGCGATGCTACTAAGGGTTTAACCTAACCCTGAGCCTTCCCAAGTTAGCTGAATTACACCTTTTGCAATAAAGCCAGCACAGCCTAGGAAAAGGACTAACCACACAATACGACGACCAAAAACAGGTACATTGCCTTGCTTTAGCACATCTTTTATCGCCATCCCGATGAAAAAAAAGATAGCAGCAAAAAGAAGATCGAGCCCAATAGACTCGAGCATATCCATATAGTCGTAAAGCATTTTAGCCCTTCATGCCGAAAAATCTTGGGCGCACTATACCACTGTTAAACGGTAAAGTTAATGCACTACAAGAAGGGTTATTTCAATAATCTAGTGTTGCTTTTCGAATTTGTTAACTCGAAATGTATTTTCGAATGACTCTCATTACTTCTGTCGGTTTCTCGGCGTGTAACCAGTGACCAGTGCCAGCGATAATGTGTGCTTTAGCATGGTTAAATTGTCGCTTCACTGCCGGCTGATGTTCTGGCATTAAGTAGTCAGAGTCGCCGCCTTTGATAAATAAAGTTGGGATATCTGTTGGTGTGATTTCTTGCCAGCCAATAATTTGGTCATAATTCTCAAAAAGGCTCGGTACGTTAAACCGCCAATCCATCTTATCGCCATTTTTGTACAGTGATTTAGAGAGAAATTGTCTTACACCATCGAGTTCAATATGTTGAGCTAGGATATCCATGGCTTGCTGTCGATTTGCTGGTTTTTCATTAATAACAGCATGTAAGCCGTTAAAAACATTATCGTGACGGTTCGTAGTGTAGGCTACAGGCGCCATGTCGAGAACGACTAACTGCTTGACTACATTTGGCGCAATGTCCACAAGAGCCATCGCGACTTTTCCGCCCATGGAGTGACCAATAACAATAGATGGCTCAACGTTTAAGTGCTGAAGGAGCTGAGCCACATCTTTTGCCATATCGGTATAGTTATGGACTTCGGAGTGGAAAGAGAGGCCGTGATTTCTCAGATCAATACTGATCACCGTGTGATCTTTAATAAGATCGCGGGCGAGTAGACCCAGATTACTTAAACTACCAAACAATCCGTGAATCAAAACAACTGTTTGGCCTTGGCCTTCCTGCTTATAGTTGAGTAATGCTGACATTTTATCTTATTCGTGATGGGTTTAACGTGGAGTATCCGCGTGGATCTCGTTATAATCCCCCAGAGTTTAAACATTGAGAATGTGAAAAGCGAATGAAAACAATTGAGGTTGATGAGGATCTATACCGTTATATAGCTAGTCAAACTAAGCATATCGGTGAAAGCGCCTCGGATATTTTGCGACGCCTTTTAAACCTTGATGGTCAGTTGCAGGAAGCTAAAGCCGCGCCTGTAGTAGAGAAGCCACAAGGGATTGTAGTAAGTAAAGATGCGGGTAAAACGGAATCTGTTGATGTAGTGAAAGAAATGCGTTCGCTGCTTATTTCTGATGAGTTTGCCGGTCTAAAAAAAGCGATTGATCGCTTTATGTTGGTATTATCGACCTTACATAAATTGAATCCAGAAGGTTTCGCCCAGGCTACGAATGTAAAAGGACGCAAACGCGTGTACTTTGCAGATAATGAAGAAACCTTGCTAGCAAACGGTAATACGACCAAGCCAAAAGCCATTCCTGGCACACCGTTTTGGGTTATCACGAATAACAATACAAGTCGTAAAAGACAGATGGTTGAACAAGTGATGGCACACATGGGGTTCCAACCTGACTTAATAGAAAAAGTAACAGGTTCAATCTAAGAAACCTGATAGAAGCCTCATAATGCGTCGCAGTGAGCGGATATTATGAGGCTTTTTTAATTTTATTTGTATTGAAAGAAAGGATGTCAAACATGGCTATGCACCCTCGTGCTGGGCAAAAAGCGCAGCAGGAAGATCTTCACAATATCCCAGCACTCGTTGCTAACTACTTCTTACTTCAACCAGACGCGGCAAACGCAGAACACAAAGTTCAATTTGGTACTTCTGGCCACCGCGGTACTGCAGACAAGCACACTTTTAACGAAAACCACATTTTAGCGATCGCTCAAGCGGTAGCAGAAGTTCGTGCTGAGCAAGGCACAATTGGCCCGTTGTTTGTGGGTAAAGACACGCATGCGCTATCTGAGCCTGCTTTCTCAAGTGTGATTGAAGTACTGATTGCAAACGGTGTGAAATTGATTGTCCAACAAGACAACGGTTACACGCCAACACCGGGTATTTCACACGCGATTCTGACTTACAACATCAAACACGATGAAAAAGCAGACGGTATCGTTATTACCCCATCACATAACCCACCACAAGACGGCGGTATCAAATACAATCCGACACATGGTGGTCCTGCAGAAGCTGAGTTGACTCAAGCTATCGAAGATCGTGCGAACGAATTGATTGCTGAAGGTTTACAAGGTGTTAAACGCCTACCACTAGCAGAAGCAAAAGCATCGGATCTGTTTGTAGAGATGGACTTGGTGAAGCCATACATTGATGACCTGGTGAACGTTATCGATATGGAAGCAATCCAAAAAGCGAACCTGAAGATTGGTGTAGATCCATTGGGTGGCAGCGGTATCGATTACTGGCGTCAAATTGGTCAGGCATACAACCTAGACCTAACGCTAGTAAGTGAATCTATCGATCCTTCTTTCCAATTCATGTCGCTAGATAAAGACGGCGTTGTGCGTATGGACTGTTCTTCTCCTTACGCAATGGCGGGTCTATTGGCACTGAAAGACGAATACAATTTAGCATTTGGTAACGATCCTGACTACGACCGTCACGGTATCGTTACGCCAAAAGGTTTGATGAACCCGAACCACTTCTTAGCCGTTTGTATTGACTACTTGTACCGTCATCGTGACGAGTGGGGTAAAGATGTCGCTGTTGGTAAAACACTAGTTTCAAGTGCGCTGATTGACCGTGTTGTTGCGGATCTAGGTCGTGAGCTATGTGAAGTGCCTGTTGGTTTCAAATGGTTTGTAGACGGTCTGTACACTGGTAAGTTTGGTTTCGGCGGCGAAGAAAGTGCTGGTGCGTCTTTCCTTCGTAAAGATGGCACGCCTTGGTCAACAGACAAAGATGGCATCTTGCTATGCCTTCTAGCAGCAGAGATCACTGCGGTAACGGGTAAGAACCCACAAGATTACTATGAAGAGCTAGCGGCGAAGCACGGTGAGTCGAAGTACAACCGTATTCAAGCTGTAGCAAATGGCCCACAAAAAGACGTATTGAAGAAGTTGTCACCAGAAATGGTTGCGGCTGAAACTCTAGCAGGTGATGAGATCACTGCTCGTCTAACGCATGCACCAGGCAATGGTGCTGCGATTGGTGGCCTTAAAGTAACGACAGCTAACGGTTGGTTCGCTGCTCGTCCATCAGGCACAGAGGACATCTACAAGATTTACTGTGAAAGCTTCAAAGGTGAAGAACATCTGAAACAAATCGAAGCTGAAGCACAAGAGATCGTTAATCAAGTGTTTGCAGCCGCTGGTTTGTAAAACATCCAATGGTCAATGTATCTAGCAAAGGGTTGATGTGAAAACATCAACCCTTTCATGTTTAAGTGCCCCGAACCGCTTTATCTCCGGGCCATGAATCTGGTACCACAAACCAGAATTGACCGTCTTCCGTTTGTGCGTGTATGAATCGATCTAAAGGCTTTTCAATAGGTTGAGAGAAATCGTCTGTACCGATCGCCCAGCATGGTTTATGTAAATGATAAAGGGGTTTACCAATTAAATCCCATTGACTTTGATAGCACCAGTAACCACTAATCTGACTTGGATTTAATTCATAACCCAAGCACTCCTTAGGGGGTGGCTCTGGAGTAAACGGATTGATATAGAGTCGTCCTTGCATCATTAGGCGCTCTTGTGGGGCGTCGTTTAACGGAATTATTTTTTGAAATTCCGGGCGATCGCTCATTTTCAATTGATGAGTAAGCATTCTATTCAGTTTTGTATGCAGCTGGTCGTGAGCATTCGGACCATACCAAACGCCGTTATAAAGAAGATAAAACTTAATCGCCACTTCCCAGTGTTCTATTTGATTTGATTCTGTATTCCGCAACACCAAATCGACAGCACCAATGGTCTTACCTTCCGCGTCGTTTAACTGAATTTCTTCGGCAATAATCTGATATCGTTCTGAATTAGAAAGAGCCGCAGTGCATAGGTGCTGATATAAAAAACCCAGCCTCGGATTACCATTGTATTGTTCTGAGCTATTCAAAGGTTTGACCGAGACATCTTCTAAGGTTGCAAACGGAGGGGTTAACTTGAAAAGCGGAGGTGAAGTGGCGATCCATTGGTAAAAGCGTTGCAGTTGGTTCATCCGTATCCCTAAATTTATGGTGAGGCGACAAGCTTTGTTATTGTAACTAAATTTGCTTTTGAGGGTAGGGTGGCTAGCATCGATATTAGGGTTCGAGATACACTTTAAAGACCTAAATGATATCAAGGTGCCAGATGTCAAAACGTTGTTGTATCAACTAGGTTGCACTCTTTCGTCTGATTCCATCGAGAGGTTATTTAGGTTTACATGCGCTAGAAATTGGAAGTAATAATGAATAACTTAAAGTTAGAACAGATTCTTAATGACAAACTGTCACCGCAGTTAATTAAAGATTACGCACCAAATGGGTTACAGGTAGAAGGGAAATCAGCGGTAAAGCGTGTTATCACTGGCGTAACCGCCTCTCAAGCCTTAATCGATAAAGCGATTGAGCTTAATGCAGACGCATTGCTTGTTCATCATGGCTATTTTTGGAAAGGTGAGCCTGAGCCAATTCGTGGCATGAAAGGTAAACGAATTCGTAGCCTGATCAAAAATGATATCAACTTATATGGTTATCACCTTCCTCTAGATATTCATCCAGAGCTAGGCAACAACGCTGAATTAGCTCGCTTACTTGAAATCGAAGTAGAAGGTGGGCTTGAAGGGCACCCTCAGTCAGTTGCTATGTTTGGGCGCTTGAAAAAGCCGATGTCTGGTGTTGAATTTGCGAGTAAGATCAACCAAGTTCTTGAAAGAGAGCCTCTGCATATCGCTCCAGAGAATACTGATAAGATGATTGAGACAGTCGGCTGGTGCACTGGTGGAGGGCAGGATTTCATTGAACTTGCTGTACAGCACGGGCTGGATGCATTTATCTCTGGAGAAATTTCAGAGCGCACCACTTATACCGCTCGTGAAATGGACATTCATTACTTTGCTGCAGGTCATCATGCTACTGAGCGTTATGGTGTTCAGGCCTTAGGCAAATGGCTAGCGGATGAATACGGCCTACATGTGGAGTTTATCGATATAGATAATCCGGTTTAACGTTCGCTATTCGTAACGTTAAGTGCTGAAAAGAAAAAGGGTTGAGACGAAAATCTCAACCCTTTTGTTTGTCTATCTTCGTACTAAAAGATCATTCACGTTCGTGAAGTGGAGAAAACTCACGTTGTGTTTCGCCAGTGTATAGCTGACGAGGACGACCAATGCGGTTCAGTGGATCGCTATGCATTTCGTTCCAGTGAGCAATCCAGCCGATGGTACGAGAAATCGCGAAGATAACCGTAAACATAGAAACTGGAATACCAATCGCTTTAAGAATGATACCTGAGTAGAAGTCTACGTTCGGGTACAGCTTCTTAGACACGAAGTACTCATCAGAAAGCGCAATGCGCTCAAGTTCCATTGCAACGTCTAGCAGAGGGTCTTGAATGTTTAGCTCTTTGAGAACTTCATGACACGTTTCGCGCATTACTGTCGCACGTGGGTCGTAGTTCTTGTAAACGCGGTGACCAAAGCCCATTAAGCGGAATGGGTCATCTTTGTCTTTCGCGCGGTCTACATATTCAGGGATCTTATCGACGCTGCCAATCTCTTCTAGCATTCTCAAGCAGGCTTCGTTCGCACCACCGTGAGCAGGTCCCCAAAGGGATGCAATACCAGCGGCAATACATGCAAATGGGTTCGCACCAGAAGAGCCAGCTAGACGTACAGTTGATGTCGACGCATTCTGTTCGTGATCCGCGTGTAGAGTGAAAATCTTATCCATCGCACGGGCAACCACAGGATTTACTTCATACTCTTCGCAAGGGTTTGCGAACATCATATGCAAGAAGTTCTCTGCGTAGCTAAGGTCGTTACGAGGGTAAATAAATGGCTGACCGATAGAATATTTGTAACACATCGCCGCCAGTGTTGGCATTTTTGACAGCAGGCGGTACGCTGCAATTTCGCGGTGTTCGTCGTTGTTAATGTCAAGAGAGTCGTGATAGAAGGCTGCAAGTGCTCCAACTACACCACACATTACCGCCATTGGGTGAGCATCGCGTCGGAAGCCATGGAAAAAGCTTGCGATTTGCTCGTGTACCATTGTGTGACGAGTAACGGTCGTTTTGAATTGCTCGTACTGTTCTCGGGTAGGGGCTTCACCATAAAGAAGGATGTAACATACTTCTAAGTAATCTGCGTTATTGGCTAATTGATCAATCGGGAAACCGCGGTGCAAAAGAATACCTTTGCCGCCATCGATGTACGTGATTGATGATTCACAAGATGCAGTGGCAAGAAAACCTGGGTCAAAAGTAAAGTAACCATTGGCTCCCAGCTTACGAACGTCAATTACAGGTGTACCTAGCGTACCGTCCATAATTGGCAGTTCGATTGGCGCTTGACCTTCAACATGAAGGGTCGCTTTCTTATCCGCCATAACAATCTCCTTTGTTTATTATTTAATCCGTCCAGGATGTTTATGTGCCATTTTTGTACTGTTGTTAAAGCTTAAAGTCAATTTTTCTCCATCTTTGTGTGCACTTGTTATGATTTTTCTCATGAAAATCGTTAAAAATCTGTTCTATGTAGCATAATTTGTTACACCAATTGTATTAGAATGTTGCTCGCCGTATATTGGCAAAGAAAATTTTAGTTAAATCCTTATAAATTCGGGGCTAGAAACAAAGAGTGAGGTTTGTTGCTGGATTCCGTTTGTTAACAAATCGTTTACAATTATCTGGGTGGTTACTCGCGATATTTGTTAAGTAGATGTTAACTTTTGTACGTTTGGAAGCTGAAATTGGTTATAACAATAAATGCTCAATGGAGCTGAGTGAGCAAGCCCGTGAAAGAAAGAAAGTCAAGACCTGTTAATTTAGATTTACAGACCATCCACTTTCCTATCACAGCAATCGCATCCATCCTACACCGTGTGTCTGGGGTAATTACGTTTGTTGCGGTGGGTATATTACTGTGGTTACTATCCATTTCTCTGTCATCCCCAATGGGTTTTATGGAAGCCGCTGACATCGTCGATAGCTTCTTCGTAAAATTCATCCTGTGGGGAATTCTTACTGCACTTGCCTACCACATCGCAGGTGGTATCCGTCACTTATTGATGGATCTGGGTCACTTTGAAGAACTAGATTCAGGCACGATGAGCGCTAAAGTCGCGTTTGGTGCAACAGCAGTATTATCATTATTGGCGGGGATCTTGGTATGGTAAAACACGTATCTTCATTTGGTCGTAATGGTGTACACGATTTCCTACTAATTCGTGCAACTGCAATCATTATGACGCTATACACGATTTATCTGATTAGCTTCTGTGCATTTTCAGATATCTCTTACGCATCTTGGACCCAATTCTTTGGTGGTACCTTCACTAAAGTATTCACCATGTTGGCACTTGTCTCGATCCTGATTCACGCTTGGGTTGGTTTGTGGCAGGTATTAACTGATTACATTAAGTGCGCGAAACTACGTGGCGCACTACAACTTGGTGTTATTGCCGTTCTATTCGGCTATGTCTTCTCTGGTCTATTTATTCTGTGGGGTGCGTAAGTGTCTATTCCAGTTCGTGAGTTTGATGCCGTAGTAATCGGCGCTGGTGGTGCAGGTATGCGCGCTGCACTACAAATTTCAGAACAAGGCCTATCATGTGCTTTGTTGTCAAAAGTATTTCCAACACGTTCTCATACTGTGTCTGCACAGGGTGGCATTACTGTTGCTCTGGGTAACTCGCACAAAGACGATTGGCAATGGCACATGTACGATACCGTTAAAGGTTCCGACTACATCGGTGACCAGAACGCGATTGAATACATGTGTAAAAATGGTCCTGAGTCAGTTATCGAGCTTGAAAAAATGGGTCTTCCATTCTCTCGTTTCGATAACGGTACCATCTACCAACGTCCATTCGGTGGTCAATCTAAAGAGTTTGGTGGTGAGCAGGCTGCTCGTACAGCCGCTGCTGCAGACCGTACTGGTCACGCACTTCTTCACACGCTTTACCAGCAAAACGTAAAACACAAAACAACCATCTTCTCGGAGTGGTACGCTTTGGATCTTGTGAAAAACCAAGACGGCGCAATCATGGGTTGTACTGCGATTTGTATGGAAACGGGTGAAATCTGTTACTTCAAATCGAAAGCGACCATTCTAGCTACAGGTGGTGCAGGTCGTATTTACGCATCGACCACTAACGCGCACATCAACACGGGTGATGGCGTTGGTATGGCGCTTCGCGCAGGCGTTCCAATGCAAGATATGGAAATGTGGCAGTTCCACCCAACAGGTATTGCTGGCGCGGGTGTTCTAGTGACGGAAGGTTGTCGTGGTGAAGGTGGTTACCTTCTAAATAAAGATGGTGAACGCTTCATGGAACGTTATGCTCCAAACGCGAAAGACCTTGCTGGTCGTGACGTGGTTGCTCGTTCAATGATGATTGAAATCCGTGAAGGCCGCGGTTGTGATGGCCCTTGGGGTCCACATATCAAGTTGAAACTTGATCACCTTGGTAAAGAAGTACTTGAATCACGTCTACCAGGTATCTGTGAACTGTCTCGTACATTTGCACACGTTGACCCAGTGAAAGAGCCAATTCCAGTAATTCCAACTTGTCACTACATGATGGGTGGTGTACCTACTCAAGTCTCTGGCCAAGCAATTAAGCAGAAGGCCGACGGTAGCGAGATGGAAGTTCAAGGCCTTTACGCATGTGGTGAGATTGCTTCTGTATCGGTACACGGTGCTAACCGTCTTGGCGGCAACTCATTACTAGACTTGGTCGTATTTGGTCGTGCCACTGGCTTGCACCTTGGCGAAACGCTAGCAGCGCAAGCGGAAGCTCGTCCTGCAACAGAATCTGATATTGAAGCGTCTCTAGCGCGTACTATGCGTTGGGAAAACAGCACTGGTGGTGAAGATCCAGTTCAGATTCGTAAAGACCTACAAGCATGCATGCAAAACAGCTTCTCGGTATTCCGTGAAGGCGATGCGATGGCAACCGGTCTAGAAGAGTTGAAAGTGATTCGCGAACGTTTGAAAGATGCACATCTAGCGGACAAGTCTTCAGAGTTCAACACGCAGCGTATTGAGTGTCTAGAACTTGATAACCTGATGGAAACCGCGTTTTCAACTGCCGTTGCAGCAAACTACCGTACAGAGAGTCGTGGCGCACATGCTCGTTTCGATTTCCCTGAGCGTGATGATGAGAACTGGCTATGCCACTCTATCTACAATCCGGAAACAGAAGCGATGACTAAGCGTGATGTAAACATGACGCCAACGCATCGTGAAGCTTTCCCGCCGAAAGTACGTACATACTAAAGGGAGGATACGACTATGAAATTAAACTTCTCTTTATACCGTTACAATCCGGATGTGGATACCAAGCCTTACATGAAAGAGTATACCCTTGAGGTAGACGAAGGCTCAGACATGATGGTGCTTGATGCATTGATTCTGCTAAAAGAGCAAGATCCAAGCATCGCGTTCCGTCGCTCATGCCGTGAAGGGGTATGTGGTTCTGATGGTTTGAATATGAATGGTAAAAACGGCCTAGCGTGTATCACACCGTTATCTGCTCTACAAGGCGATAAGATAGTTATTCGTCCACTACCAGGGTTACCTGTCGTGCGCGATCTTATCGTTGACATGACGCAGTTCTATGATAACTATGCGAAAGTTAAACCATTCTTGATTGATGATGGTGCATTACCACCATCACGTGAGAACCTACAATCGCCTGATGATCGTGCGCATTTAGATGGATTGTACGAATGTATCATGTGTGCATGTTGTACAACGTCTTGCCCATCATTCTGGTGGAACCCTGATAAATTCATCGGCCCAGCTGGTCTTCTCGCAGCGTACCGTTGGCTAATTGATAGCCGCGATACGGCAACAGATGAACGTTTGTCTGATCTTGATGATGCATTTAGCGTTTTTCGTTGCCATGGCATCATGAATTGTGTAAGTGTTTGTCCTAAGGGATTAAATCCGACGAAAGCCATCGGTCACATTAAGTCGATGTTGGTTAATCGTTCGGTTTAATTTACTCGCTCTTAGGAGTGTCGCAGTGTTGCGGATCACCCGATATGACCGCTTCACTGCTTCAGTAATATTCGAGTAAAGAATACAAAAATTGCCGACCGTATTTTTAGTCGGCTCTTATAGCTCGGCAAAGACCGAAGCAAACGTGAAAACTACTGGTTAAGGGAAAATATGCACAACGGCGTGATGAAGGCATGGCTCGAGTCTTCACACTTGGCTGGCGCCAATGCAACGTATGTAGAGGACCTCTACGAACTGTATCTAAGTGATCCCGATCTGGTAAGTGAGGAGTGGAAACGTGTTTTTGAAGGCTTGCCTAAGCCATCAGAAGAAGTGGCAGAACAACCACATTCACGTGTCCGTGACTACTTCCGACGACTCGCTAGAGAAACAAAGCATTACAATGTCCAAGTTAGTGACCCAGATGTCGATGCAAAACAAGTAAAAGTTCTACAGCTAATCAACGCATACCGTTTCCGCGGGCATGAAGCTGCAGAATTAGACCCACTAGGTCTATGGCAACGCCCAACAGTGGCGGAGTTAGACCCTGCTTTTCATAATCTTACCGAAGATGACTTCGAAGAAACTTTCAACGTAGGTTCTTTTGCTGTTGGGCAAGAAACCATGAAGTTGAAAGATATCTATGAAGCCCTCAACAAAACTTATTGCGGTTCCATCGGTGCTGAATACATGCACATGACTGACACAGAGCAAAAGCGTTGGATTCAGCAACGCCTTGAGTCTGTCGTAGGCCAGCCATCATTCAACAAAGATGAGAAGCGCACATTCCTAGAAGAGCTAACAGCCGCTGAAGGTTTGGAGCGTTACCTCGGGGCGAAATTCCCAGGTGCAAAACGTTTCTCTTTAGAAGGTGGTGATGCGCTGATTCCGATGACGAAAGAGTTGATCCGTCATGCGGGTACAAGTGGAATGCGTGAAGTGGTTATCGGTATGGCTCACCGCGGTCGTTTGAACATGCTGGTGAACGTACTTGGTAAGAAACCTCAAGACCTGTTTGATGAGTTCGCCGGTAAACACGACGAAACTTGGGGGACGGGTGATGTGAAATATCACCAAGGTTTCTCTGCTGATTTTGCGACTCCAGGCGGTGATGTTCACTTAGCGCTTGCATTTAACCCATCACACCTAGAAATCGTAAACCCGGTAGTCATGGGCTCAGTTCGAGCACGTCAAGACCGCTTGGGTGATAATCAAGGTAGCAAAGTACTTCCTATCACCATCCACGGTGATTCTGCAATCGCTGGTCAGGGTGTGGTTGCCGAAACGTTCAACATGTCTCTTGCTCGTGGGTTCCAAGTTGGTGGTACGGTACGTATCGTCATCAACAACCAAGTAGGCTTTACGACGTCTAATCCTCGTGACACGCGTTCTACGATGTACTGTACCGATATCGCGAAGATGGTGCAGGCGCCAATTTTCCATGTAAATGCAGATGACCCAGAAGCAGTTGCTTTTGTTACTCGCATTGCATTGGATTACCGTAACGAGTTCAAGCGTGATGTCGTGATCGATCTTGTATGTTACCGTCGCCACGGTCACAATGAGGCGGATGAGCCAAATGCGACTCAGCCTTTGATGTACCAGAAAATCAAAAAGCATCCTACACCACGCAAATTGTATGCAGATGTTCTGATCGATAAAAATGAATCAGATATCGAGACAGCGACTCAGTTAGTCAATGAGTATCGCGATGCATTAGATCGCGGTGAAGTGGTTGTTAAAGAATGGCGTCCAATGGCGTTGCACTCTGTAGACTGGTCCCCTTACTTAGGGCACGAATGGGATATGGAGTGGGATTCAAAATACGACAAGACACGCCTTATTGAGCTAGGCAATCGTCTGTGTCAGTACCCAGAAAGCCATAAACTGCAAAGCCGTGTTAATAAGCTATACAACGATCGTCTAGCAATGATGACCGGTGAAAAAGCTATTGACTGGGGTATGGCTGAAACATTGGCATATGCTACATTGGTTGACGATGGCAAGCGTATTCGTCTTTCTGGTCAGGACTCGGGTCGTGGTACTTTCTTCCACCGTCACTCGGTTCTTCATAACCAAACCGATGCAAGCACTTACATTCCATTAGCGAATATTCATGACAACCAAGGGCCATTCCAAGTCTTTGACTCAGTATTGTCAGAAGAAGCTGTGTTGGCGTTTGAATACGGTTACGCAACAGCCGAACCAGGTGGTTTAACTATCTGGGAAGCACAGTTTGGTGATTTTGCCAACGGTGCACAAGTTGTTATCGACCAGTTTATCTCGTCAGGCGAGCAAAAGTGGGCGCGTTTGTGCGGTCTTACTATGCTTCTACCTCATGGTTATGAAGGTCAAGGTCCTGAGCACTCATCTGCACGTTTAGAGCGTTACCTTCAGCTTTGTGCTGAGCAAAATATGCAGGTTGTGGTTCCTTCAACACCGGCTCAGGTGTACCACATGATACGTCGTCAGGTTGTACGCCCAATGCGTCGACCTCTCATTGTTATGTCACCGAAATCTTTGCTGCGCCACCCTCTATGTACTTCAACGATTGAAGACTTGGCGGATGGTACATTCCAATCTGCAATTCCAGAAGTAGATGATTTAGAACCAAGCAAAGTGAAACGTGTCGTGTTCTGTGCTGGTAAGGTTTACTTTGACCTACTAGAGCAGCGCCGTAACAACGAGCAAGACGATGTTGCTATCGTGCGTATTGAACAGCTTTACCCATTCCCAATGGAAGAAGTACAAACAGCAATTGCTCAATACACTAACGTTGAAGACTTCGTGTGGTGTCAGGAAGAACCTCAGAACCAAGGTGCTTGGTACTGTAGCCAACATAACTTCCGTGCCGCTATTCCTGCAGGTGCAAATCTTAAATACGCAGGTCGCCCAGCTTCTGCTTCGCCAGCAGTTGGCTACATGTCGGTGCACTTGAAACAACAAAAAGCGTTGGTTGAAGACGCTCTGAACGTGAACTCAAAAACTTCGAATTAAGAACTAGAAGTTAAAGGAAGAAACAGATATGACAATTGAAATTCTGGTTCCAGATTTACCTGAATCAGTTGCTGATGCAACCGTAGCGACATGGCACAAACAACCGGGCGACGCAGTAGAGCGTGACGAGGTTTTGGTTGACATCGAAACAGACAAAGTTGTGCTAGAAGTTCCAGCTCCGGAAGCTGGCGTTTTAGAAGCTATTGTTGAAGCAGAAGGTGCGACAGTACTTTCTAAACAAATCATTGCTAAATTGAAGCCAGGCGCAGTTGCAGGTGAACCAACTGCAGACAAAACAGAAGGTACTGAAGCATCTCCTGATAAGCGTCACAAAGCTGCGCTTAGCGAAGAAAGTAATGACGCACTAAGCCCAGCAGTGCGCCGTTTATTGGCTGAACATGGCTTAGAAGCAAGCCAAGTGAAAGGCACTGGTGTTGGTGGTCGTATTACGCGCGAAGATATTGAAGCGCATCTTGCGAACGCTAAATCTGCGTCAAAAGAAGACTCGCCAGCAGTGGTTGACGTGCCGGCAGCGGCTCGCAGTCAGAAACGTGTTCCAATGACTCGCCTTCGTAAGACAGTTGCTAACCGTCTGCTAGAAGCGAAGAACAACACGGCAATGCTAACGACGTTTAACGAAGTCAACATGAAACCAATCATGGACCTTCGTAAGCAGTACAAAGATCAGTTCGAAGAGCGTCACGGTATTCGTTTGGGCTTCATGTCTTTCTACGTGAAAGCAGTAACAGAAGCGCTTAAGCGTTACCCAGAAGTAAATGCTTCGATTGATGGCGATGACATTGTTTACCACAACTACTTCGACATTAGCATGGCGGTATCAACGCCACGTGGTCTAGTTACACCTGTCCTAAAAGACTGTGACAAGCTTGGTTTCGCTGATGTTGAAAAAGGCATCAAAGAGCTGGCTATTAAAGGTCGTGATGGCAAGCTAACGGTAGACGAGCTAATGGGCGGTAACTTCACTATCACAAACGGTGGTGTGTTCGGTTCACTAATGTCTACACCAATTATCAACCCACCTCAATCAGCGATTCTTGGTATGCATAAGATCCAAGAGCGTCCGATGGCAGTGGATGGCAAAGTTGAAATCTTGCCGATGATGTACCTAGCGTTATCTTACGATCACCGCCTAATTGACGGTCGTGAATCAGTTGGTTTCCTAGTAACGATTAAAGAGTTACTAGAGGACCCAGCACGTCTCCTATTAGACGTTTAATATCGCTAAAACGTCTAGTTATCGTAGGTAGCTAGACGTTAAAAATTTCAATGGCTAGACTAGCTCAACGTTTGGCCTTCATTTGAATCCTTCAGTATGAGAACTCATGATGAAGGATTGATTTGAGAAGACCCTACAGACGTACAAGCAGCCAAGACTGCAGCGTTATGGAAATAATAAATCCCTTAAGGGAAAAACAAACGGAATATCGAAATGAATTTGCATGAATACCAAGCCAAACAGCTGTTTGCAGAATTCGGTTTGCCTGTGCCAGAAGGCTACGCGTGTGATACACCACAAGAAGCTTTTGAAGCCGCAGGCCGTATTAGTACAGCCAAGAAAGTAGTTAAATGTCAGGTTCACGCTGGTGGCCGTGGTAAAGCGGGTGGCGTAGAGCTACACGATACAAAAGAAGGCGTTAAAGAGTTTGCACAGAAGTGGTTAGGTAAAAACCTAGTGACTTACCAAACTGACGCTAACGGTCAGCCAGTAACAAAAATCCTTGTTGAAGAAGCTTCAAATATTGCGAACGAACTATACCTAGGTGCGGTAGTTGACCGTGCTAGCCGTAAGATTGTTTTCATGGCTTCTACCGAAGGTGGTGTGGAAATTGAAAAAGTTGCGGAAGAAACGCCGGAACTCATCCACAAAGCAGCAATTGACCCACTAGTAGGTCCACAAGCTTACCAAGGTCGTGAGCTAGCGTTCAAACTTGGTCTTGAAGGCGACCAAATCAAACAATTCGTTAAGATCTTTATGGGTCTTGGCACTATGTTCTCTCAGTACGATCTTGCTCTGCTAGAGATCAACCCACTTGTGATTACTGGCGAAGGCAACTTGCTATGTCTTGACGGTAAGATCAACATCGACTCAAACGCACTGTATCGTCAGCCTAAGCTTCGTGAAATGCACGATCCTTCACAAGAAGATGAGCGTGAAGCACACGCAGCTCAGTGGGAGCTGAACTACGTAGCACTAGACGGTAACGTTGGCTGTATGGTTAACGGTGCAGGCCTAGCAATGGGTACGATGGATATCGTAAACCTACACGGCGGCAAACCAGCTAACTTCTTAGATGTAGGTGGCGGCGCGACGAAAGAGCGTGTTGCTGAAGCATTCAAGATCATCCTATCTGATGACAATGTGAAAGCGGTACTTGTTAACATCTTCGGTGGTATTGTACGTTGTGACATGATCGCAGAAGGTATTATCGGTGCGGTTAAAGAGGTAGGTGTAAGCGTACCTGTTGTTGTTCGTCTTGAAGGTACTAACGCTGACCTAGGTCGCGAAGTTCTTGCTAATTCTGATGTTGATATCATTGCTGCTGAGTCGCTAACTGACGCTGCTCAGAAAGTTGTTGCTGCTGCGGAGGCTAAATAATGTCTGTATTAATTAACAAAGACACTAAAGTAATCTGTCAGGGTTTCACTGGTGGTCAAGGTACTTTCCACTCAGAGCAAGCTATCGCATACGGTACGCAAATGGTTGGTGGTGTGTCTCCAGGTAAAGGCGGCCAAACTCACCTAGGTCTACCTGTATTCAACACAGTACGCGAAGCAGTAGAAGCGACTGGCGCAACAGCGACAGTCATCTACGTACCAGCACCTTTCTGTAAAGATGCAATCCTAGAAGCGATTGACGCGGGTATCGAGCTAATCGTAACGATTACTGAAGGTATCCCTACTACAGATATGATCGACGTGAAAGTGAAGCTAGAAGAAACTGGCGTTCGCATGATTGGTCCTAACTGTCCGGGCGTTATCACTCCTGATGAGTGTAAGATCGGTATCATGCCTGGTCACATCCACAAGAAAGGCAAAGTAGGTATTGTATCTCGTAGCGGTACTCTAACTTACGAAGCAGTTAAACAAACCACTGACGAAGGTTTCGGCCAGTCTACTTGTGTTGGTATCGGTGGTGACCCAATCCCGGGTTCAAACTTCATTGATATCCTAAAACTGTTCCAAGAAGACCCTGAGACAGAAGCGATCGTTATGATCGGTGAGATCGGTGGTACTGCAGAAGAAGAAGCAGCAGCGTACATTAAAGAAAATGTAACGAAGCCAGTGGTTTCTTACATTGCTGGTGTAACTGCGCCTCCTGGTAAGCGTATGGGCCATGCTGGTGCGATTATCTCTGGTGGTAAAGGTACTGCTGAAGACAAATTTGCTGCACTAGAAGCGGCTGGCGTTAAAACTGTGAAATCTCTAGCAGAGATTGGCCAAGGTCTACGTGAAGTGACGGGTTGGTAATCGACCACACTACTTAATAAGTATTAAAAAGCCTGCGATTTCGCAGGCTTTTCTTTTTCCGTTTCAGTGGATTTATGTTTGTTGTTAGCAATGCCTTTCGCGTTTAATGCTCAATGCGATTATGCTTTGCTTTTAATCAGCTGGCTCAGCATAAATAAGGATGTTGCGCTGATCACTACAGAAGGGCCGGCCGGTGTATCAAAGTGCCATGATAGGCTAAGCCCCATCAGTACTGCCACTGAGCCAATAATAGATGCGAACAATGCCATTTGCTCTGGTGATGAAGAGACTTTACGTGCTGTTGCTGCTGGGATAATTAGGAGCGAAGTCATGATCAACGCGCCAACGAACTTCATACCTACTGCGATTACTACACCCACCATTAGCATTAACACCAATCGAACTAAGTCTGTATTCACGCCCTCAACAGCGGCAAGTTCTTCACTAACAGTGCTAGAAAGCAGTGGGCGCCAGAAGACGTACAAACACGCGCTTACCGCAACAACACCTGCGTAAATAAACATCAGATCTTGTGGAGAGACGGCAAGTAAGTCCCCAAATAGGTAGCTCATTAAATCGACGCGCACGTTTTCCAAAAAGCTAACCGATACTAAACCGATAGAGAGTGCACTGTGTGCCAAGATACCTAACAACGTGTCTGTAGCCACAAGTTGTTGCTTTTGCAGAGTGACAAGCAAAACGGCCAGAGCTAAACAGCAGACGAGTAGCGCAAGGTAGAGATTTACGTTGAGCAAGAAGCCCAGCGCTAGGCCCATTAACGATGCATGAGCTAGGGTATCTCCGAAGTAAGCCATTTTACGCCAAACGACAAATGACCCAAGTGGACCGGCAATGATCGCGATACCAATACCAGCAAGAATAGAAGGTAGGAGAAACTCAATCATGATGGTGATGTCCGTGTTTATGGTGGGAGCATGATGTCGCATCACCGCTTACTGGCGTTCCGGATAAATCGTGATGATGGTGCTCATGGTCGTGATGATAAAACGCGAGAGACTCTCTCGCAGCATTGCCAAATAGTGCGATGTAAGAAGGGTGCTGAGTAATAGTGGCAGGTGAACCTGAGCAGCAAACATGGTGATGCAGACAAATAACATCGTCCGTTTTCGCCATCACTAAATGTAAGTCATGCGACACCATAAATACACCACAATCAAAGCGGTGACGAATGCTCTCAATTAAGTCATAGAGATCGATTTGACCTTGGATATCCACACCCTGAGCTGGTTCGTCTAATACCAACAGCTGAGGACGCTGAAGCAGAGCGCGAGCCAGTAACACTCGTTGGTTTTCACCACCGGATAAGCGATGCATATTACTATTAAGTAAATGTTCAGCGCCAACAAGCCTTAATGCATCAATGCACTCCTGCTTACTGTATTTTCCTGCTAAATTTAGAAAGCGGGTTACATTCAATGGAAGGGAGTCATTGAGCTTCAACTTTTGAGGAACGTAACCAATTTTCAGTTTTCTTTGTCGGTTCAACTTGCCGCTAGTCGGCTTTTGAAGACCTAAGATAACTTTGACTAACGTTGATTTTCCCGCTCCATTGGGACCAATTAGGGTAGTTATTTTGCCCTTTTCTAATTCCATACTAATGTTATCGAGAACTCTGCGGCCATCGAACTCGACGCATAGCTGCTCAAGATGGACTAAGGAAGACATGAATGAAACTCATTTGCAAATCAATAATGTTATAATGTAACATTATCTCACTTTCCACGCCATATCCCAAGTAAAACTATGAAAAGAGCATTAATTCTTGCTGCCTCAGCAATGTTAACACTTCCAGCACAGGCAGTAACGGTACTGACGAGTATCAAACCTATTCAGTTGTTAGTAACAGAGCTTACTCAAGGAGTAACTTCACCAGACGTGTTATTGCAGTCTAACACATCACCCCATGACTACGCTTTGCGTCCATCGGATGTTAAAAAGGTCGCTTCGGCTGATTTGGTTATCTGGTACGGACATGATCTTGAACCGTTTCTAGAGAAAGTTGTTTCGGATAGATCGAATACTTTGACTATTAGTCAAATTCCAAATCTAGAATTGCGTGAATTTGATAGTGAGCACAACCATGACCATGATGGGCACGATCATGGCTCACATGATCCGCACTTTTGGCTAGGTGTAAGCCAAGCACAACAAGTGGCCAAGGCTGTTGTGAATCAACTTGTATCACTTGATCCGGAAAATGCAGCTCAATATCAAGCGAACCTCAAAAAGTTTGAACTCGAGCTAAAAGACACTGACCAACAGATAAAGCAGAAGCTGGCACCAGTAAAAAACAAAGGTTACTTTGTATTCCATGATGCTTACGGTTATTTCGAAGATCGTTATGAACTAAATCAAATGGGGCATTTTACTGTGAGCCCAGAACGCAAGCCAGGAGCGAAGACCTTAATTCAAATTCGTCAAAAGCTAAGTGGTGGAGATGTGGCTTGTGTATTTTCTGAACCTCAGTTTACCCCGGCTGTCGTTCAGAGCGTAATGAGAGGCAGTGACGTCGCTAAAGGCGAGCTTGACCCGTTAGGGAGTACAATTGAAGCAAAACCTGGCAGTTACTTTACTTTTCTCAACAATATGGCGAATAGTTTTGAGCAATGCTTGAACAAAAAGTCAGATTAAGTGCTGTCGTAATGTAGGAGTAGTCTTTTTAACGTGATCCAGTAGTAAGAATTACAACCTTTGGTAAGGCGAGCCTTTTCTCAGAAAGTAATTGAGATATCATTACCAATAATTATCAGCTCAAAATAACCGTATCAATCCATGTTTTACAAACGATGAACGGTCACTTTCAGAGCACAAATTGATACAAAAGGTTTTCGTCTTGCTACGCCAATTAGCCCTTGCTCTGTTGGGCTTTGTCTTATCCTACCAAGCATTTGCGCTTCATAATGCAAATGCAATCTTTTACCCTTTGCCAACTCAGGCAAAGGGTACTTTTATCGCGGCTAAAAAGTTGTTCTTGGGTGAAAAGGGCGGTTTGTGGATTCATGACGTACACGGGAGAGTCCTGTTTTACGATGGTCAAACTATATTGCCTAAATCAGGTAGCTTCCTACAAACGTCGGCCAAGCAGTTGGCCTATCATAAAGGTGCTTTTTGGACCTTTATTGAAAATGAGGTCTATCGAACTTATCCAAATCAGGAGCGACGTTTAGTCTTTAGTTTAAATCCAGGCTCACAAATAAGAAAAATAGGGTCTTCAAAGAACTATATTTGGGTGAGTGATGGCGCGCATTTCTATACCTACAATATCGACACTAGCGAGTTAAACTCTTTCTCTCTATTGCAGCTCTATCAACATAGTAATAATAGCTACGTTTACATTAATGATGCGGTGCTAGTTGAAACGAAGTGGGCACTAGCAACGACTTCCGGCTTCTATCTTTCTGAAGGTGATAAGTTTGACCATGTCGCTGCCTCAGGTCAAAACTACATTGAGAAAGTCTATTATTCACACACGCGAAGAGAAATTTTGATAGGTACATTGCGTGGCGCTTTAATTTTCAACATTTACCAGCCTGATAAAGAAGTGATTAGAATTGGCGGCTCACATGTTTTGACATTCGCAGAGACAAATCAAGAGTATTGGGTGGGGACAGAGCATGGCCTTTATTTGTACTCATTTTTTTCAGGTGAGGTCACCGAAGTCGCGCCTGCAAGTTTTCTTGAGTTAGAGTTAGATAACACGAAGATTTATTCGTTGTTGAGCGACAATATGGGAGGGATGTGGATTGCGACTAACCAAGGTATTCGTTATTACTCGCTATTTAGTAAAAAATTTGAACGAGTGACCTTTAGTAGTTATGACTCACACACCCTGTCAGGACGAATTCGGCAAACTATTGAAGGTCCTGATGGTGCGCTTTGGTTTGCTGATGACCGAAAGATTTATCGTTCAGGAAAGAGTGGGATTAACCAAGTCTTAGAGTTGGAGTCGCAGATCAATGAATTTGCGTTTCAAAACGGCATGCTTTGGCTTGCAACCTCAAAAGGGCTGGAAATATTTGAGCTAAATGGTCTCAACAAGATTACATTTCCTTATTTACAGGTTATGGCTGGACATGCAGTAGAGCATGTGACCGTTGATGGTGATGACCGTCTTTGGGTATCAAGCGGATACCATCTTTACAATGTTGATACTGCTGCACAAAGCGTACGAAACTTTGGAAGTGAGTGGCTAGTAAGTCAGTATTTGCCTGCTAAGGTTACGCGCCTATATGATACTGAAGATGCCCTATTAATAGGCACCGATCATGGCGTATACCAATACAGTAATGACAACATCCAGTTTATCCGTTTTTCAGAAAAGTTTGGTGAATCATTAGACATGACCACGGCGGTTGATGGCAGCCAGTGGTTTGCTTCATCTTATGGTGTGTTTAAAACAGATACACGAAGCGATGAAAAACGTGTTGTTGAAATGAGTGAGCCCAACGCCAGACCTGCTTGCTTGATCAGAGACAGGCAAGGTGTATGGTTAGCTTCCTCTGTTGGTTTAAGCTATTACCACCTTTCGGGTGAGTTAGTGAAACATTACTCATCGTCATCAGGCTTAATGAACAATGAGTTCCTCCCTGGTATTTGTAGCGTTATACAGCAGACAGAAATTGGTGAGCGAGAGCTTGTTCTGGGGTCGAAGTACGGACTCGTAAAAGCAGAAGCATCCAAGCTGCTTGTATCTAATCCCCCAGAGTCTAAGTTTATTGTTAGCCAAGTTGTGCTTGAAAATGAAGTTCTGCAAGTTGGTAGTGCCGATCTGAATGGGATCACACTGCCATATGGATCTTCGCTGAGTTTTTTATTCGGTGTGATGCCAAAACCAGACAGTCAAAATTTGTACTATCGATTGAACAACGATGACCCATGGCAAACGTTAGAGGGGGGCCAACTGACACTCGAGCACCTTAGTTCCGGTGAATATCACTTGCAGGTCAGTAATGAGTCTCAAGTTGCCACTGGAGTCGTTGGTTTAGAATCTCACTTTATCGTCCTTCATCCTTGGTATCTATCGCGATTTGCTATTTTAGGCTTTGTCGTAGCTAGTATTGCGGTCGTCGCATTACTTGTTTTCTGGCGCTCTCGCTACGTTGTACAGGCTAACCGTGATCTAGCAGCTCAAGTGACTCTCAAAACGAATCAGTTAAGACATCAAAGTAGAGTGTTGCTTACGAGCAACCAGCAATTACGTAAACAGATTCAAGTTAGAAACCTACTCGTAGACCATGTAGCTCTATCCATAAAATCAAGCGTCGACTTTATTGTGGCGAAACTACCTATGCCTCTCGATACTGCGACGGAGGATCATTTGGCTAAAACGAATTGGCAGTTAAATGAACTCAAAAGCGTTCCAAGTGATGTAAGTGGTGGGAGTCAGAACTACAACTTGAGTCAGATAACTCAGTCAGTGGTTGATGTATGGCAAGATGACTTTGCAAAAGCGGGTATTTTGGTAGAGCTAGAAGATGAGAGTAAGCAGAGCCGGGTTGCTCTGGAAAGCTTTAATCTTGATGTTATTTTCAATAGCATTTTTGCCAATATCATCAAGCGCTCTTTCCGGGGTCAAACGGTTAGAATTATGCTAGAAAAGGGGCATGATATTGTGTCATTGAGCTTTCTTGATTACGGGACGCAATTACCTAATAAAGTCGCGACTGGGCTTCCATCTAACTTAAATCACTCTGAGTTGAGTATTGACCACCTTGCCCAACTAGTGACAACGAGTGGTGGTTATTTGGCTGTCTTCTCTTCTGATGCTCAAAACAAAGTCGAGATTACATGGCCATCTGCGAAGGAAAGTAGTTATCTGGATGAACCGCAGCAAGAACTCAATCCTGTAACTATTGCAGAAGATCAAGTCACACCAGAGAAAGAGTGGTTGCAAAAAGTCTATCAATTAGTGGCAGAGCATTACCATGATCCTGAATTTGGCACTGCGTCAGCCGCTAAAATGCTGTATATGTCTGAACGCTCTTTGCAGAGACGTTTTAAATCTGCCTCGTCAAGAACGTTAAAAGACTATGTCACAGAGGTTCGTTTAGAAACGGCGTGTGAACAGTTATTGGCGGGTGAGAAAATCAGTGAAGTCGCCTTTAACTGTGGCTTTAATGATCCATCTTACTTTAGCCAAAAGTTTAAGCTGCATTTTGGTTTGCCCCCTTCCAAGTTTGCTTTGACTCAAGAAAGCCAAGAAATTAACTAGAAAACCTTCATTATACGCTCCCTAGTTAATAGTTAAGATGCTGGGGAGCTGCATACAGTGCTCTATTATTGCTGCAGTTGCTAACGCAGTAAGTTTCATTGTTTCTTCATCACATCTAGCCTACAAATCCATTCTCAACACGTAAGCACGATCACGTTCTATCTGTTAGTCGCGATGTTCATAGCAATAAGCATAAATGGCTTCAAGAGAATGATTTACTGATAGTTGCAACAAATAAATGACAGTTGTATTGCTGTATCAAAAGAGCGTGGTTCATTTGGGGGAGTGATGGCATGCGACATTCGTGAAAACGAAAACTGTGTTGAAAAGATGAATAAGGTAAAGAAGTTTTGAAAGAGGTGAAAAAAAATATCGTGGTATAGCCGGGGGGACTATACCACGGGTGTCAAGGACACCTTCGCTTGCTGCCGGAGTGACATGTTGCCATGCCACCTCTGGAATTTATTAGAGAGGTTGCCCTCTCGATGGAGTAACTATACGAGAGGTTACTTATTTTTCTTATAAAAATAACGCCATGTTTATATGAGAAAAGCGACAACGTTTGGCTTTTTGCTTAAGCCATTGTTTTAATTTGAATTTTTTGTTTTCTGTCTTGGTTTGTGACATTTTTGTTTCGTTAGGTGTCATTTGTAATTGTTAATTTTGACGTAAATAACGAGAGGAAATTTACGAAGTTAACGTTTGAAAGCGTGAAAACATTTACGGAATCTTTGATTTCACACAAGGATTGAAGGGGTATAGGGGAGTAATATTGGCAACCTAAACTTATTAAATAATAATATTTCTCATTAGCAATACTCTTAAGGGCCACTATGAAGTTATCAGAGATTAATCCTGGCGATACGGTGACGATTCGGTTGTTAGATGGTCTTTCATCAGATATCAGAAAGAAACTCATGGTAATGGGGCTGCTTCCCAATACAGAAGTCAAAGTGATTCGACGTGCGCCAATGGGCGATCCTTTACAAGTCGAAGTCCGTGGTGTGTCTGTCGCATTGCGAGAAACAATTGCTCAGAAAATTGAAGTGGAGCGAGTGTAATGCAATATCAAGTGCTAACCGTAGGTAACCCTAATAGTGGTAAAACGACGCTATTTAATGGTTTAACTGGCGCAAAACAGCAAGTTGGTAACTGGGCAGGCGTCACGGTTGAAAAGAAAACGGGACAATTCAAGCATGCTGGGGATGAGTTTTTGCTCACTGACCTTCCGGGTATTTACTCATTAGACAGTGGTAATGATAGTAATAGTATTGATGAATCCATCGCATCGCGTGCGGTTCTAACTCATCCTGCTGATCTCATTATTAACGTGGTGGATGCTACAAGTTTAGAGCGCAGCTTATACATGACGCTGCAACTTCGCGAACTTGGTCGCCCTATGATTGTTGTCCTCAACAAGATGGATGCGCTAAAGCGTGAACGTCAGATGATTAACGTTGCAGAGCTTGAGAAAACGTTAGGTTGTCCGGTTGTCAGTTTATCTGCAACCAATAAAACTCAAGTGGCAGAGTTTAAAGAAAAGCTCCATAAATCCATCGTTCAAGGAGTGCCACTTAAAGAATTGTCTTTGCATTACGGTGAGAAGATGGAGTCGGCAATTCAAACGGTTTCCGCACTTTTTAACGACCAAAACGTCGCTCATCGTGCACTAGCGATTCGTGCGCTTGAAAAAGACACAATGGTGCTCAATAGTCTTTCTGATATTGATAGAAGCAAAGTCTTGGAAGTCATTACGACGTTAGATTTGGATATCGATTTGCATGTCGCGGATACTAAGTACACGCATCTGCATGAACAGTGTAAAAAAGTTCGCCGAAGCGAAGGCAAGTTAAGTCGTAGTGTGACTGAAAGACTCGACCAGTTTATTTTGAACAAGTGGATTGGAATTCCTTTCTTCTTTGTTGTTATGTACCTGATGTTTATGTTCTCGATTAACATCGGTAGTGCATTTATCGACTTTTTTGACATTGGTGTGGGCGCATTATTGGTTGATGGTGGGCATCACTTGTTAGACGGTCATTTGCCTGTGTGGTTAGTGACGGTTCTTGCTGATGGTATCGGTGGTGGTATCCAGACGGTTGCAACCTTCATTCCGGTTATCGCGTGTTTGTACCTCTTCCTAGCGGTACTTGAGAGCTCAGGTTACATGGCTCGTGCAGCATTCGTACTAGATAAAGTGATGCAGAAGATCGGCCTACCGGGCAAAGCATTTGTACCGTTGGTTCTTGGTTTTGGCTGTAACGTACCGTCAATCATGGCAACTCGTACTCTAGACCAAGAACGTGAGCGTAAACTGGCTGCCTCTATGGCACCATTTATGTCATGTGGTGCTCGTCTGCCTGTATACGCGCTATTCGCTGCGGCATTCTTCCCAGGTTCTGGCCAGAACATTGTATTCGCACTTTACCTACTTGGTATTGTGGCAGCGATCTTCACAGGTCTTTTCCTTAAGCACACGCTTTACCCAGGTAGCAGCGACAGCCTAGTGATGGAAATGCCAGATTACGAGCTTCCGACGCTACAAAACGTGGTGATCAAAACTTGGCAAAAGCTAAAGCGCTTTGTACTTGGTGCAGGTAAAACCATCGTTATCGTTGTTGCTATTCTGAGTTTCTTCAACTCATTGGGTACTGATGGCAGTTTTGGTAACGAAGACAGCGAAAACTCGGTGCTTTCTAAAGCTGCGCAAGTTGTTACTCCAGTATTCGCGCCAATCGGTGTTCAAGAAGATAACTGGCCAGCGACGGTTGGTATCATTACCGGTATCTTCGCAAAAGAGGCGGTAGTTGGTACGCTTAACAGCCTATACACCACGCCAAGCGACGGTGAAGACGCAGAATTTGATCTAATGGGCAGCCTAGAAGAGGCAGTAATGAGTATCCCTGAAAACCTAGCCGGTTTGAGCTACTCAGATCCACTAGGCATTGAAGTGGGTGACTTAACTGACTCAAATGCCGTTGCCGAAGAACAAGAAGTCGATGCTTCTATCTTCGGTAACATTAAATCGCAGTTTGCTTCTGGCAATGCCGCATTTGCTTACCTAATCTTTATCCTACTGTACACACCTTGTGTGGCGGCGATGGGGGCTTACGTACGTGAGTTTGGTCATAAGTTCGCACGCTTTATCGCGGTTTGGACAATGGGCTTGGCTTACCTATGTGCGACGTTCTACAACCAATTGACGCATTTCGCAGATAGCCCAGTGACAAGTGGCATTTGGATGGCAGTGATCGTAGCTATCTTCTTTGGCACATACCGTGTGTTCAAACGAGTTGGTAAGAAACAAAACGGTGCATTAGAGGCGCAAGTAGCATGATTTTAAAAGAGCTTTATCAATACATTGCAGACAAAGGAACCGTTTCCCAGTCAGATCTGGCTAAGCAGTTTGGGATGAGTGAAGATGGTGCTGACGCGATGTTAAGTGTGTGGATTAAGAAGGGCAAAATTAGCCGCCTAGTTGACACCAATAAAGCTCATGACGTGACTCGAGTTCGCTACTCAGTGACTAAACAAGATGGTTTGTCTCTGACAGTCACCATGTAGCGACTATCAAAATTAGTCACCTAAAAATTATCACGTAAAAACGACAAAGCCGCATCAGCAATGATGCGGCTTTTATTTTGCTGGTTATTGTTTGTGAATACAGCGAAATTAATGTTCTTCAGAGTGTTTAGTCGCGCCTAACCCTAGGAACTTTAAACCAAGACTTAAAACTAAAATCGAAATAGGTAATGTTAAGATCGTCCAATCTAAGCTGTCGAAGTTAATCAGCACGAGCTCTAAGAACTTCACAAACAAGATCACGATGATGACTTCAGCCAAAATGTTTTTTAGATGGCCGATGTTTGGGGTTCTGATCCAATGCAAAACCGACTGCTCTTGTGTTTTCGCTTTAGCTTTGTTGGAAATAAATAGTGTGTAGATGCCGTGAGCAAAGATGAACAAAACTAGTGCGACAAGAAACGTATCCAGTGACTTGATCAAATAAGCGATCGCGATGTCTGCTTTATCTAAATGTGCGAGTGCTTCTGGAGGTGTTTGATTGAGAATGAAGACCGCAAATGCCGAATAGGTTTTTGCTGCACCCATAAGAAAAAGCAAGAATGAAGCAGCCATAGAACAGATAATGGCGATCCAGCTGACGTATCGGAATGTGTTGAAGACTTGTTTGATGATGACCCTCTCTAACTGAGCTGGTAGTCTAAACAAGTTTTATTTTAGTGATAATCCCAGAAAAATGAGAAAGATTGTTACAAATACGTATTAATCTTTCTCTGTCTATTTCAGCCGTATTCAAAGGCGAATTATTTTCGCTAGCAGTGCTTATGCTTTTTGGAAAATAGAGCTCAGTGACAGCACATTTTTAATGCGACCAAGCAATTCGTTTTGCTCTTCTTCTGTACGGAATTCACCTTTGGTGTTCCCCCAAACCGGTCCCGGCCATGCTACGTCATCTTTGAAGCGAGCAATATGGTGAATGTGCAGCTGTGGCACCATATTACCTAGCGCACCAAGGTTTAGCTTGTCTGGACGGAATGTTGCTTCCAGTGCTTGGCTTACCGCTTGAGACTCTAGCAAAAACTGTTGCTGTTCTTGCATTGGCAAGTGGTGAAGCTCTTTTAGGTTTGCACGTTTAGGGACCAAGATAACCCATGGCACGGCGTTATCTTTATGCAGAAGCGCCACACACAGTGGGAAGTGGCCGATAACGGTGGTGTCTTTTGCCAGTTGAGGGTGCAGTTCAAAACTCATTATGTTGTCCGATTTGAATTGAATGACATCAGTATACGCCAGATAAAACAAAAGGTTGACGCTTTCACGTCAACCTTTCTAAATCGTCTCGATTCTAGAATCGCTTACATGCGCTCTAGAGTATCAATACCTAGTAGAGACAGACCTTGCTTGATGGTCTTCGCTGTTAGCGCTGCTAGTTTCAGACGGCTTTGTTTCACTGCTTCGTCTTCAGCAACTAGGATAGGGCACGCTTCGTAGAAGCTAGAGAACTGACCTGCTAGTTCGAATAGGTAGCTACACATGATGTGTGGTTGACCTTCGCGAGCGACAGATTGAACCGCTTCTTCGAACTGCATAAGCTTAGCAATAAGTGCTTTCTCTTTCTCATCAGTGATTTTGATGTCACCTTGGAGAGCGTCCATAGCAACACCAGCTTTAGCGAAAATAGAAGCTACGCGAGTGTATGCATATTGCATGTATGGTGCTGTGTTACCTTCAAACGCTAACATGTTGTCCCAATCGAACACGTAGTCAGTCGTACGGTGTTTAGATAAGTCAGAGTATTTAACCGCTGCCATTGCAACTGTTTTAGAGATCTTCTCTTTTTCTTCCGCATCTAGCTCAGGGTTTTTAGATTCGATCAGTTGTGCTGCACGAACTTCTGCTTCATCTAGAAGGTCGGCAAGGCGAACGGTACCACCCGCACGAGTCTTGAATGGCTTACCATCTTTACCAAGCATCATGCCGAACGCGTGGTGCTCAAGAGATACTGACTCAGGTACGTAGCCTGCCTTACGAACAATTGTCCAAGCTTGCATTAGGTGCTGGTGTTGACGTGAGTCGATGAAGTAAAGCACACGGTCTGCGCTTAGCTCTTCATAACGATATTTTGCACATGCGATGTCTGTTGTTGTGTATAGGAAACCGCCATCGCGTTTTTGAACGATAACGCCCATTGGTTCGCCATCTTTGTTCTTGTATTCATCTAGGAATACAACTTGCGCGCCATCATCTTCAACGGCAAGACCTTGTTCTTTTAGGTCTGCAACGATCTTAGGAAGCATGTCGTTGTACATGCTCTCGCCCATCACGTCGTCACGAGTCAGTGACACGTTTAGACGGTCGTAGTTGCGCTGGTTTTGGATCATGGTTACATCAACGAGTTTTTTCCACATTTCTGCACAGTACTCGTCACCGCTTTGCAGTTTCACAACGTAGTTTCGCGCCTTTACTGCGAAGTCTTCATCTTCATCGTACAGCTTTTTCGATTCGCGGTAGAAGCCTTCAAGGTCCGCAAGTTCCATAGAAACTTCGCCAGACTCTTGTTGTACACGTTCAAGGTTTGCGATAAGCATACCGAACTGAGTACCCCAGTCGCCGATGTGGTTCGCACGGATCACTTTGTGACCTAGGAACTCAAGAGTACGTACTACCGCATCACCGATGATGGTTGAACGTAGGTGACCAACGTGCATTTCTTTAGCTACGTTTGGTGCAGAGTAGTCAGCAACGATAGTTTGAGCTTCGTCTGCTGCAACGCCAAGACGTGAGTCAGCCAGTGCTGCTTCCGCTTGTTTTGCTAGGAACTCTTCGCTTAGGAAAATGTTGATGAAACCAGGACCAGCGATTTCTGTCTTGCTTGCAATACCATCTAGGTCTAGAACATCCAGTACTTTCTGTGCAAATTCTCGTGGGTTAGTACCCAGTTTTTTAGCAACGCCCATTACGCCGTTTGCTTGGTAGTCACCAAATTGTGGCTTTGCTGATTGGCGTACTGCCGCAGGGCTTCCTGCAGGTGCGCCAGCGGCTTCTAGAGCCTGAGATACTTTGTCATTAATAAGTGCTTGGATATTCACACGCGTTTCCTTCAATTCAAGGACGAAGAACTCGGCGAAGTAAGTGCCGAGTTCTGTTGGAGTTCACAAAAATGGGGCTAATGATAACAACTTTATTGCTTTTCATACAGAGAGGAATTGGGGAAATTTATACTTTTTCGATTGAATGGAAATGTGGTTTGGTTTGAGTTTACTATTGCGCTCAGAGTAATGAGATAAATCGCCCCAAAAGAGAGCCACAATGACGACTCAACTAGTTGAAAAACGCCTAGCGCCTAAATTGATGATCCAAGATCTGGATGCATTTATGGCGAAGATTGAAGAGCTTGCAACCCTGTTAAAACTGGATCTGAGCTTTGCTCAAGCTGACCATATTGCATTGCGTATTAATGACCCTGAAACGGCAAAAGCTGCGCATGAGGCATGGAATCAATACGGTAAGGTGATTTCACAAGCGAAAATCAACGGTCGCCCGATTATTGTTATTGAATTCGACAAAGCGTTAGAAAGCCGTGGCTGGAAGATAGAGTGTCTGGAACTGCCATACCCTGCGGAAGGCAAAATCTACCCAACTGAAAGCTGGGAACATGTGGAGTTTGTTATTCCGTCTCATACCGAAACTGCAGACGAGTTTCTTGCTGATTTGAAACACACTTACCCAGCGTTTGGGGCGCGTTTTAATGAGTTGGAAGAGCTGGGTGTGAAGATCAAACTGTCGAGCCCGAAAGGGGATGGCGAACGCTTGAACAACCCAACGGTGGCGTTTAAGTACCAAGGCATTTGTATCAAGCTGCACCCGCATTCACTTAAGCGTATTGTGGAGTCTGAGCAGGCTGAATAAGCAAGTTTTGAACGACTAGAAAGAAGAAAGGTTTGCAAATGAGCAACCCTTTCTTTCATTCAAAAGCGATGAACTTAAAGGATCACTGTCTTATTCCCATAAACAAAGACGTGGTCATTGATCACTTTATTCAAAGCCTTACTCAATACGTTCTTCTCTACATCCCGTCCCGCTTGCGCCATATCTTGGGCATTGAATGTATGGTCGACAGGAATTACGTCTTGCTTGATGATCGGCCCTTCATCTAAATCATTAGTCACGAAGTGTGCTGTTGCACCGATGATTTTCACACCGCGATCGTAAGCTTGTTGATATGGCTTCGCGCCAATAAAAGCAGGTAAGAAGCTGTGATGAATATTAATGATTTTGTGGTGATATTTCTCAACAAACGTCGGCGTCAATACGCGCATGTATTTAGCTAGCACCAAAAAGTCAGCATCGTATTGATCGATCACTTCTAGCATCTTCTGCTCGTGTTCTTCACGGCTAAGGTTTTCATGGGTCACGTGGTGGTAAGGAATGTCGAAGCGCTCAGTGAGAGTTTGCAGTTTGTCGTAATTCCCCACCACAGCGGCGATCTCAACATCTAGGCTTCCATCGTAGGTTTTCATCAGAATATCGCCTAAACAATGCGCTTCTTTTGTGACGAGAATGACGATGCGCTTACGGCGAGAGCCAACCAATTTACGCTTAGCACCTTGCGGGAGAGCTTGGTCCAAGTCGGCAAGAAACGTTTGATCGTTGAAGTACCCCTCCAACTCCGTCCTCATGAAAAAGTGGCCACTGGTATTATCAACAAATTCGTTATTGTGAACGATGTTGAGTTGGTGCTTGTAACAGATATTAGTAATTTTCGAGATGAGACCCGGGGCGTCAGAACAGTGGGTCAACAGTGTTTTCTTTTCCATAAATCAGGTACTTCCATGCATTAATATTTTAGCGTACGAATTTGTTATTATTCCCTGGCGGGTGTAACTGTACTGCCATGTTTCACCATAAATAATCTATTCTTACGTTGGTTTCAACAAAATATCCTTGTGTCGCCGCAAGCTGGTCAGATTGTGGGCTGATGTCACTCCTATTCCTCTGATATACTCTCGATAATTTTTCAAACTCAATACCAAGCATGATCGCAAAAACTTTTTCCTCTGATGGCGCGTTAGGTAAGGCCATTCCTGGCTTTCAAGCTCGTCAGCCACAAATCGATATGGCGGAAGCCGTCAGCAGTGCGATCAAAGATCAAACCCAGTTGGTGGTGGAGGCAGGAACCGGAACCGGTAAGACCTTCGCATACCTAGTCCCTGCGCTGTTGAGTGGTAAAAAAGTGATCATCAGTACAGGCTCGAAAAACTTGCAAGAGCAGTTGTACCATCGTGACTTACCGCTCATGGTCAATGCGCTTGGTTTTTATGGCCAAGTGGCGTTATTAAAAGGGCGCTCTAATTATCTGTGTTTGGATCGTTTGAGCCGCCAAATGGTCGAAAGCCACACTAATGAATCTGACCCGACGTTATTAACTCAACTGGTTAAAGTGCGTGCTTGGTCATCAGAAACCAAAACAGGTGACCTTGGGGATTGTGATGATCTGCCAGAAGACAGCATGATCATTCCGACCATCACCTCAACCAATGATAACTGTTTAGGTAAAGAATGTCCGAGCTACACTGATTGCTTTGTATTGAAAGCGCGTAAGCGAGCCATGGATTCCGACATTGTTGTAGTGAACCATCACTTGTTTCTTGCTGATTTAGCGATCAAAGAAACAGGATTCGGTGAACTGATTCCAGAAGCCGATGTGTTTATTTTTGATGAAGCTCATCAGTTGCCAGATATTGCGAGCGAATATTTCGGCCAGTCAGTTTCAAGCCGCCAAATTCACGATCTTGCCAAAGACATTGAAATAGCCTACCGCACCGAAGCCAAAGATATGCGTCAATTGCAAAAAGTGGGCGACAAACTCATGCAAAGCGCAATGGACATGCGGATTGTATTGGGTGAGCCAGGCTTTCGTGGCAACTGGCGTGAGGCGTTGCAATCAGGTTCTATTAAGCGAGAATTATTGCGCTTAACTGACAGCCTCGAATTGGCGATTGATGTACTCAAAATAGCTTTAGGGCGCAGTCAATTACTGGATACCGCTTTTGAACGAGCCAATTTGATCAAAGGCCGCATCGACCGCGTCTGTGATGTCGATATTACCGGTTACTCATACTGGTACGATACCTCGCCTCGTCATTTCGCTCTGCACATTACGCCTCTTTCTGTCGCGGACAAGTTCCATGAGCAAATAGAGATTAAACAAGGCGCGTGGATTTTCACGTCAGCAACCCTAGCTGTATCGGGCGACTTCAAGCACTTTACTGAGCGCCTTGGCCTCAAGCCTACAAAGCAATTTTCTCTGCCGTCCCCCTTTGATTATCAAAAACAAGCGCGCCTTTGTGTGCCAAGGTATTTGCCAGAGCCAAACAGTAACGGCTTAGCGGATAAGTTAGTCCGAATGCTTGCTCCGGTGATTGAAGAAAATGATGGTCGCTGCTTCTTTTTATGTACCTCGCACAGCATGATGCGTGAACTAGGTGAGAAGTTCCGAGAAGTACTTGAGCTGCCTGTGTTAATGCAAGGGGAGATGAGTAAGCAGAAAACCTTGGCGGAGTTTATGGAACTGGGTAACGCTTTACTCGTGGCGACGGGCGCTTTCTGGGAAGGGATTGATGTTAGAGGTGATGCGCTGAGCTGTGTTATTATCGACAAATTACCGTTTACCGCCCCTGACGATCCGTTACTCAAAGCCCGTATCGAGGATTGTCGATTACGTGGCGGTGAACCATTTGCTGAAGTACAAATCCCGGATGCAGTGATTACGTTAAAGCAGGGAGTCGGGCGATTAATTCGAGATCAGAAGGATCACGGTGCGTTGATCATTTGTGATAATCGCCTCGTCACGCGAGACTATGGTGGTATTTTCCTCGGAAGCCTACCACCTATCCCAAGGACGCGAGACTTAGATGGAATCAAAGCATTCCTGAAAGCAGAACAATCTGTCACAGACGCAAGTGCTGAGGCATAACCCAATAAATGAGAGTTGTAGAGAGTTAAATGAGCGCAAAAATTCTTGCTATCGATACAGCGACTGAAAACTGTTCAGTTGCGTTGTTGGCTAATGATCAAGTGATTTCACGTAGCGCGGTTGCACCACGCGATCACACCAAAAAAGTACTGCCAATGGTTGATGAAGTACTCAAAGAAGCTGGCCTGACTCTACAAGAGCTGGATGCGTTAGCGTTTGGACGTGGTCCAGGTAGCTTTACTGGCGTTCGTATCGGTATTGGTATCGCACAAGGTTTGGCGTTCGGTGCTGACTTACCTATGATCGGCGTTTCAACGCTGGCTGCAATGGCTCAAGGTAGCTATCGCTTACATGGTGTGACCGATGTCGCTGTGGCCATTGATGCACGTATGGGTGAAGTTTACTGGGCACGTTACACTCGCCAAGCAAGCGGTGAGTGGGCAGAGATGGATGCAGAGTGCGTAATTCCACCAGCACGTCTCGTTGAAGAGGCACAAGCAGACGACAAAACGTGGACGACAGCAGGTACTGGTTGGGATGCTTACCAAGAAGTATTAGCAGACCTACCGTTTAATTTGACGCATGGTGACGTTCTGTACCCTGATTCACAAGACATTGTGATTCTTGCTGAACAAGAATTTAAAAAGGGTAATACCGTGCCGGTCGAAGATTCGAGCCCTGTTTATTTACGTGATAATGTGACATGGAAAAAACTTCCTGGTCGCGAATAGTCCGTTTTTCATTAACCTGACAAAAAGCAGGGCGTTTGCCCTGTATTTTTATGGAGTGCTATGGCGTCGATTAATGGCTTGCCTCCTTCTTTGATTCCCGGTGCAAATCGCACTCATAAAGCCAGTCAAAAGAAGCAGGTAAATAAATCACAAACAAAGCAGCCTGTAGGTCAGCCTTCAAAGGTTGCTAACGCCGTGGCGCACTCCATAAAACACGTGGATGAGTCCCAAATTCACCGAGCTCAAGTGCAATATGACCTTCCTGAAGGGGGCGCACGTAAAGCAATGGAGCAGTACATGGATGTCATGAATCGAGCTAAAAAAGAGGAACTGGCTCAATTACTTGGTGTCGATATTTACGTGTGAGATCTCCCCAGCTTGGGGTTACTAATATTGAAAGGTGGTTTATGAAGGTTTTTGGACGGTTTTTTCTCGCATTATTTGCTACGGTTGGTTTGTCTGCGTGTAGCTCGTTGCCAGAGGAGCTAAATGCAAGCACAGAATTGGTCGTTACAGACTATAAAGCTTTTGCTGAGTCTCAGGGGCAAGTGAGTGAAGATGTTCGCCTTGGTGGAATCATCGCTAAAGTGGATAACTTTAAAGATAAAACGCGTCTAGAGATTGTAAACCTTCCTATCAGTAAGTCTGGTAAACCTGATATTGATGAAGAGCCTACGGGGCGTTTTGTCGCCTATTTTGATGGCTATTTAGAGCCTGTCGCCTTTAGTGAAGGCCGTTTGGTGACGGTTGTAGGCAAAGGAGCAGGGGAAGAAGAAGGAAAGATCGGTGAGCACGGTTACATCTTCCCGGTAATTAAGGGGGAAGGGTACCGTTTATGGAAAATTGAAGAACGTGTACGCATGTATGACTCGCCAACCTACTTTTACCCATGTTACTCGATTAACTGCCGCATGTGGCGTAATGATTTCCCACAAGACGGTAAAGTGATAAAACAGGTCAAATAATCTGCGATGCATGAGCGTCAATTCGAGCTTCCTGCCGGCAAAATGGCAGCCCTTGAGATAGGGAACGAGAAAACGGCTGACTTGTCAGTCGTTTTTCTTCATGGGTGGTTAGATAATGCGGGCAGCTTTAAAGCGCTCATGGAGCAGTTGAACCAACTTAATCCTCACTTACACCTCCTAGCCATCGATCATTTTGGTCACGGTTTATCGAGTCATAAATCTCACGATAATTATTACCCCTTTCATGACTATATTGCCGATTTGTATCAGTTTTTGGACGAATTATCACCAAACAGACTGATATTAGTAGGGCATTCACTTGGTGCTTTAATCGCAAGTTGCTATAGTGCAGCGTTTCCAGAGCAGGTCGAAGCTCTTGTGCAAATTGAGGGAGCAGGACCTCTTCATGAGGATCCTACTAACAGTTTGCCTCGTCTTCGCGATGGCGTTTTAAGTCGAATAAGACAGCAAAACAAGCCAGAGCGAGCCATTGCCTCCTTCGATCTGGCGTTAAAATTACGCATGCAAGCCAACCAATTAACCGCTGAGCAGCTTCTGCCGATAGTCGAGCGAGGAACGGAGCAGCGAGGAGATAAATGGTATTGGCGGCATGATGCCAAGTTAAAATGTGCGTCGCTTTACCGAATGGCGCAAGCGCATGCTAACTCGATTACCAGCCAAATACGTTGTCCTCATTTGATCGTGTTAGGCGATCAAGGATTTCAGAATTTACCATCTAACCAAGCTGATTGGGGAGAGAACCCGCCGCAAGTGGTTTCTGTCAAGGGTGGTCATCACTGTCATTTAGAGCAAATACTCGAGGTCGCAACGCGAATTCTTGGTGTAGTTAACAAAATTTAAACAAGTGTTTGAGAGTTGCGTGCTCAAGCACGTTCGCTGTGCTGTAATAGCTTTCAAAATAAAAAGGACGCTATTTTTTAGCCAGTTATAAACGAGGAGTAACATCGTGGATAAACCATGGCTTTCACGTTATCCAAGTGACGTACCTGAAACCATTAATCCAGAGCAATATGAGTCTTTGGTAGAAATGTTTGAGCAGTCTGTACAAAAATATGCAGACCAACCAGCATTCATGAACATGGGCTCGGTTATGACCTTCCGTAAATTGGAAGAGCGTAGTCGCGCATTCGCAGCGTATCTGCAAAACGAGTTAAAACTGCAAAAGGGTGACCGCGTTGCTCTGATGATGCCAAACTTACTGCAATACCCAGTAGCATTATTTGGTATTTTGCGTGCAGGTTGTATCGCCGTAAACGTTAACCCACTTTACACTCCTCGTGAACTTGAACACCAATTGAATGACTCAGGTGCGACGACGATTGTGATTGTGTCTAACTTTGCGAATACACTAGAACAAATCGTCGATAAAACACCAGTCAAACACGTAGTGTTAACCAGTCTTGGCCAAATGCTGCCACGTGCGAAAGGTACGATTGTCGATTTCGTGGTGAAATACGTAAAAGGTATGGTTCCTAAGTACGATCTACCGGGCGCAATTTCAATGCGCAAAGCACTGCGCAAAGGTCGTCGTCTACAATACGTTAAACCGTTTATGTCTGGGGATGACATTGCATTCCTGCAATATACGGGGGGGACGACAGGTGTCGCGAAAGGTGCGATTCTGACTCACCGCAACATGATTGCGAACGTTTTACAGGCAAAAGGCGCGTACGGACCGGTCTTGTCTCCGGGGCGTGAATTAGTCGTGACAGCGTTACCGCTGTATCACGTATTTGCTCTTACCGTAAACTGTCTGCTGTTTGTCGAAATGGGTGGTCGTAACTTACTTATTACCAACCCTAGAGATATTCCAGGGTTCGTGAAAGAGCTACAAAAGCATCCGTTTACTGCGATTACGGGCGTGAATACCTTATTTAATGCATTGGTCAATAATGAAGATTTCCATGAGTTGGATTTCAGTAATCTACGTTTAGCTGTTGGCGGCGGCATGGCAGTGCAGCGCTCAGTGGCAGAAAGATGGCAAAAGACCACGGGTTGCTATTTGCTCGAAGGTTACGGTCTAACAGAGTGTTCTCCGTTGGTGGCGGCATATCCGCATGATCTTGTTGAATACAATGGCTCTATTGGTCTGCCGGTACCATCAACAGAAGTTCGTATCGTGGACGAAGAAGGTAACGCTCTTGCGAATACTGAAACTGGCGAACTTCAAGTTCGTGGTCCTCAGGTTATGCAAGGTTACTGGCAACGACCTGAAGCAACGAAAGATACGATTAACGAAGACGGCTGGCTATCAACCGGCGACATCGTTAAGTTCGATGACGAAGGCTTCCTGCATATCGTTGACCGTAAGAAAGACATGATCTTAGTATCAGGCTTTAATGTTTACCCGAACGAAATCGAAGACGTTGTAGCACTTCACGGCAAAGTACTTGAAGTTGCTGCTATTGGTCAGCCGCATGAAGTGTCTGGTGAATTAGTGAAGATTTATGTCGTGAAACGCGATCCGAGCTTGACCAAAGACGAAGTGATCGCGCATTGTCGAGAACACTTAACTGGCTACAAAGTTCCGAAGTTGGTTGAGTTCCGCGAAGACTTACCTAAAACCAATGTCGGTAAGATCTTGCGTCGTGTTTTACGCGAAGAGAATGACGCTGAACTTGCGAAGAAAAGCGCATAAGCCGATTTCGTCGAGTCGAGAGATTTAAAAAATGATAGAATGCCAGCGTTTTGCTGGCATTTTTATAGCGAGAAGTATGTGAACTATCAAATTATTACTAAAAACAAAGACCTAGAAGAGGTTTGCACTCATGCCCGAGAGGCAGACGTAGTGATGCTGGATACCGAATTCGTTCGTATTCGCACTTTCTACCCGCAGTTAGGTCTGATTCAGCTTTTCGATGGTAATCGCCTCTCGCTGATTGATCCGACTGAATTAACGGATATGACGCCGTTTGTAGCGCTATTAAAAGATACTTCTGTGCTAAAAGTGCTGCACGCATGTGGTGAAGATTTAGAAGTTTTCCAAAACGCTTTTGGTTGTACACCATTCCCTATGGTGGATACGCAGCTGATGGCCGCTTTTCTCGGTCACGGCCTATCGACAGGCTTCGCATCGCTGGTGGAAGAATATTTAGGCGTAGAGCTCGACAAAAGTGAATCACGTACCGACTGGATGGCTCGTCCACTGACACAAAAGCAATTAGATTATGCTGCCGCAGATGTTCATTACTTGTTACCGTTATACGAAAAGCTGTTCGATAAGGTGACGCAAGCAGGTTGGTGGGAAGCTGTACAGCAAGAAAGTGATTTACTCGTTTCGAAACGTATTCGCGTAACCAATGAAGAGAATGCCTACCTTGATATTAAGGGCGCTTGGCAATTAAAACCTTCTGAGCTGGCGATTTTAAAGCCATTGGCGACGTGGCGTTATCGTGAAGCAATCAAACGAGATTTAGCGCTGAACTTTATCTTCAAAGAAGGTGATCTATTAACGGTCGCTCGTCTTGGTTTAACGAACTTTAAGAAGATGGAAGCAGAAGATATTGATATCCGAGCGATTAACCGCCATGGCGCGAAGATTGCCGCGATTGTTAAACAAGCGAAGCAAACTCCTTCTGAAGAGTATCCTGCGAAAATTGAGCGTTTAATGGACTATCCGGGTTACAAGCAGGTCTTCAAAAATATGAAAGACTTGGTGAAATCGGCTTCGCAGAAGTCTGGTTTAGCCACGGAGTTCCTTGCCTCTAAAAAGCAGATCAATCAGTTGATCAGTTGGGTTTGGAAAAAAGATCGTGACCCAGAAGTGTTGCCTGATTTGATGCAAGGGTGGCGTTTGGATTTACTCGGCGACAAGATGAACAAAGCATTAAAGTAATGAAAGATGAAAAAGGTTGGCCTCGATGCCAACCTTTTTCGTTCTAATTAGAGCATTCGTCTGGCGAGAGAAACTGATTACTTTTCTTCGTCTGGTAGCTTCACATTTAGCTCAAGAACTGAGATATCGTCGTCTTTGTGCTCAAATGTTAAGTCAACCATATTTGGATCAATTGCCACGTACTTGCTGATCACCTTCAAGATGTCTTCTTTTAATTGAGGCAAGTAAGACGGCGCAGGATCATTTTGGCTGCGGCGCTCTGCGACAATGATTTGCAAACGCTCTTTAGCTAGATTCGCAGAAGTTTTCTTCTGTGGACGGAAAAATTCTAATAATGACATGTCTAGCCTCCAAAGAGTCGTTTAAAGAGTCCTTTCTTCTCCTCAGTAAGGAAACGAAATTCAACCTGATTGCCTAATAAGCGATCAACGGTGTCAGAATAAGCCATACCCGCATCGGTGTTATCGTCAAAAGTGACTGGCACACCTTTGTTTGACGCGTTAAGCACGGCTTGGCTTTCTGGAATCACGCCCAGTAGTGGAATATGTAAGATCTCCTCAACGTCTTCAACGCTTAGCATTTCGCCTTGAGTGACGCGAGATGGGTTGTAGCGAGTCAGTAACAGATGCTGTTTTACTGGCTCTAGCCCTTGTTCTGCACGCAGTGACTTAGAATCTAAAATACCGAGAATGCGGTCAGAGTCACGCACAGAAGAGACTTCTGGGTTCGTTGTGACAATGGCTTCATCGGCATAGTACAAGGCCATTAACGCGCCTTGCTCTATACCTGCTGGTGAATCACAAATAATGAAATCAAAGCCCATTTCATCAAGTTCGCCGAATACGCGCTGAACACCATCTTTTGTCAGTGCGTCTTTATCACGAGTTTGAGAAGCAGGAAGAATAAATAGGTTGTCCGTGCGCTTATCTTTGATCAGCGCTTGGTTTAATGTCGCTTCGCCGTTAATGACGTTTACAAAGTCATACACGACGCGGCGCTCACAGCCCATGATTAGATCGAGGTTACGCAAACCGATGTCAAAATCGATCACCGCGGTCTTTTTTCCCTTAAGAGCTAGACCAGAGGCGATGGCTGCGCTTGAAGTGGTTTTACCAACGCCACCTTTACCAGACGTTACTACAATAATGCGTGCCATTTTTTTTCCTTTTTAGATTAAATCGCGAGAACTTCTAAATGTAATGATTCATCGGCTTTACTGATCATTACTTTCTTTTGCCAGTACTCGCTTTCAATTTGATCGCTTAACCAGTAGTCACCCGCAATGGATACCAGTTCTGCTTGTAAATCGTGGCAAATAATACGCGCTTCCTGCTGACCACTTGCTCCTGCAATCGCACGACCTCGAAGTGTGCCATGGATATGAATAGAGCCGTCAGCAATGACTTCAGCACCTGCACTTACGTGCGCTAGCACCACCAAATCACCATCTTTTGCGTAGATCTGTTGTCCTGAGCGGACAGGCGTACGAACTACTTTCGTTGGTGCCATTTTGGCAGGTGCTTGGCTTGGCGATTTGCTCGCCGACATAATGGCGAAGCCAGCTTCGGAAGCAAGGTTTTGTACACGCTTGTCTTTACAGCCCGTTACACCGACCGGAATAAAACCGGCATCTGAGATGCCTTGTTTAAGCTTAGGGAAATCAATGTCGCCTTGTACTTTTGCTATATTGATTACCAAAGGCGCGGATGCAAAAAAAGAAGGTGCTTGAGAAACTTTTTCTTGCAAAAATTCGACAGTCTTTGCGATCTCATTGTCAGAAAGGTGTAAAACTGACAATGTAAAACTGCTACCTTTAAGGTCTGGTGAATGGGTCATCGTGGACTTCTTGCCTTTATTGAAAGAGCGTTGCCTTAAACTAGGTATGTCATGTTATATTTCATCCTTTGACGCAGCAAGTTCTCTCGTGGGCAAATAGGTGAATTAATCTCAAATTTGCTATTAAGTTTGCGAGAATTTGACGTTTACAACCTAATCCGCACTCAACGCGGCTAAATCAGCATAAAAGGCGTGTCATGCTTTGTTCTATTTATAAAAGCTCGAAAAAAGAAGGTACTTATCTCTATATTCCGAAAAAGGATGATTTTTCACAGGTTCCTGACACCTTAATGCAGATGTTCGGTAAGCCTATCGCTGTCATGACGATTAAACTTGATGGCCGTAAATTGGCACAAGTTGATATCGAAAAAGTGAAGGCTTCATTACAAAATGATGGCTTCTTTCTTCAGGTTCCACCGCCGCCGGAGAACCTATTAGAAAAGTACAAAGAACAAAAAGCCCAGCAGAAAGGCGAATAACGTCATCGTTTTTCATCTGGGATTTCTGCCTTGCTCAAGGAGGGCAATATGAAAAAGATACTGGCTACCATGCTTAGCGTTGGTATGTGTACCTCGGCTTTTGCAAGTAGCGAGGGTTTTGATGAATACTTGAATAAGCTGCGTGCTGAAGCTCGTGATAAAGGTATCTCAGAGCAGGTCATTAGTGCTGCTTTTGCTAATGTTGAGTACAAGCCCCGAGCAGTAAAAGCGGACCGAAACCAACCAGAAAAGAAACTGACATTGGATGAGTACATTCCTCGCGCGGTGCCTGAATGGAAGGTGAAGCAAGCCAGACAACTCTACAAAGAGCATTACACCGAGCTAAAGCGTATAGGCGATGAGTACGGTGTCCACCCGCGCTTTATTGTGGCACTTTGGGGAGTTGAAAGTAACTTTGGTAAGTTTACCGGCAACTTTAAAGTGATTGATGCACTATCCACAATGGCATTTGAAGGCCGTCGTGAAGAGTTTTTCCGTAAAGAGACCATGTCGGCACTGCAGATCCTCGATCAAGGCCATATTGAGCTAGAGAACTTTAAAGGCTCATGGGCTGGTGCGATGGGTCAATGCCAGTTTATGCCAAGCTCTTTCCTTCGTTTTGCTGCTGACGGCAACGGTGATGGTAAAAAAGACATATGGCAATCTGAAGCGGACGTGTTTGCATCAACCGCTAACTATTTGAGCAAGTCTGGTTGGGATGATAAATATACTTGGGGTCGCCAAGTTAAGGTTCCTAAAAATATTGATCGCAGCCTGGAAGGGCGCACGGCTGAAAAAGGCAAATACCTTCAAGAGTGGAGCCAATTAGGTATCACAAAATATGACGGTAGCCCGTTGCCAAAACTGGATGAAGACATCAAAGCATGGTTGATCATGCCGGACGACGAGAATGGTCGTACGTATCTGGTTTACAATAACTACAACGTATTGATGAAGTGGAACCGCTCTTACTACTTCGCACTTGCTGTGAGCCACTTGGCTGACCGCATTAAATACTGATCTGCCACAAACAATTCGGCATCCAGTCTTCAATACAAGGGCTCTTCGGAGCCCTTTGTTTTTTCTATAACCAAATCGAGGTAAAGCGTGTTATCTGAACGTGCCGCACAAATGGTGATTTTCTCCGCTCTTCTTAAACACAAAAGCTTCACAGCTGCTGCAAAGAGCTTAGGCGTGTCGGTGTCTCATGTGAGTAAACAGTTGAGTCAGTTAGAAGCGTCTCTTGGTATCAAGCTTGTTCAACGCACTACGCGAAGCTTTACGCCGACAGAGGCAGGGAAAACCTTTTTTCATCACTGTGAGCAAGTGGTACAAGCGGTGAGCAGCGCCACATTAGAGATGGAAACCCAGCGGGATGAAGTGGCAGGTTTGGTACGTCTTGGGTTGTCGCAATCATTTGGTACCTTACACATTATTCCAGCGATTCAAGAGTTACGCGAACTGTATCCTCAACTTCAAGTGGAAGTACATCTGTTTGACTATAAGGTCGATATGTTAGCCGAAGGGCTCGATTTATGGGTAACCAACAACGAGCATTTGCCTGAAGGTTACATTGCGCAGCGTTTGACGGATTGCCAGTTTGTTGTTGCGGCATCGCCAGATTACTTATTGAAACATGACTCGCCAACAGAACCGGATGACCTATCTGCTCACAACTGCCTCATATACAGAAGTTGGGAGCGTGACTATACGGGGTGGGCGTTTACCAAAGATCAGCAAGAATTGAACGTAAAAGTCTCGGGTAACTATTCAGTGGATCTGGCAGAAGCCGTCCGGGACGCGGCTATTGCAGGTTGGGGTATTGCCTACCTTGCCACTTACTTGCTGGGTGATGAGTTCAGAACGGGTAAGTTAATACAGCTGTTACCTGACTGGAAAGCCAGCCAGTCGATGCCGTTTTATGCGGTATACCCAAGCCGCCAACATATGCCAAAAAAAATATCCGCAGTGATTAACTTTATCAAACAGAAGATCGGCAACCCTTGTCATTGGGACCAACGTTTGGCGCCTTACATCTCTATTCCTAAATAACAGGATCAATGACGTTGTAGAACGACACATAAGGTGATTCACTTCACAAAAATTTTTCCTGAATCAGAAACATATTTTCCATATGGAAATAATTAAAATAAGCAAACGTTTATCTTCAATAAATTCAATTGGTTATTTTGTTGGTCAGTTATTGGTCGCTTAAACTTTTCACACTGTTAACATCCTCAACTTGCAGCATTTTGAGTCCGCTATACAATCCGGTGCCTTCCATATCCCCCTTCTGTCGGATTCATTTTATGAACTCAATTATTGGTATCGTAGCCATACTATTCCTAGCATGGCTACTTTCTACAAATAGAAAAAATATAAAGCTGAGAACGGTGTCGTTTGCGTTTGCTTTGCAGGTACTGTTTGCGTTGTTGGTTTTATATGTACCAGCAGGAAGAGATGCGCTGAATTCAGTGAGCAGTGTTGTGTCGAATTTGATCAACTATGGTCAAGAGGGCATTGCGTTTTTATTCGGTAATTTGGCGACAGGGGGCTTCACCTTTGCGATCAATGTTCTGGGTATCATCGTTTTCTTCTCCTCTCTTATCTCAGGTCTTTATCACATTGGTGTGATGCCAAAAATCATTAACTTTATCGGTGGTGGTATTCAAAAGCTGCTAGGTATCGGTCGTGCTGAGTCTTTGTCTGCTACGGCGAATATCTTTGTTGGCACCATTGAAGCACCATTAATGGTAAAGCCTTACCTAAAACACATGACTGACTCGCAGTTCTTTGCAGTTATGACAGGTGGTTTAGCGTCAGTTGCTGGCGGAACGTTGGTTGGTTACGCATCACTGGGTGTCGACCTCAATTATCTTATTGCTGCTGCATTTATGTCGGCACCTGCCGGCTTGTTGATGGCAAAAATTTTAATGCCAGAAGATACGGATAAAGCAGCAGATATCGACATTAGCCAAGTTGAAATTCCACGTGCAACCAACGTAGTAGAAGCATTAGCCGATGGTGCCATGGCGGGTGTACGCATTGCTGTATCGGTCGGTGGTACGTTACTGGCGTTTATTAGTGTCATTGCAATGCTAAACGGCATGTTAGGCTGGATAGGTGATCTGATTGGGACACCATTAAGTTTTGAGCTCATCCTAGGTTTTGTGTTTGCGCCAGTCGCTTGGTTGTTGGGTATACCATGGCAAGAAGCAACCACAGCAGGCTCGCTGATTGGTAACAAGATTGTGGTGAATGAGTTCGTCGCTTTCATCCAGCTTGCAGAAGTGAAGTCTCAACTTAGTGAACACTCACAAGCAATCGTGACGTTTGCTTTGTGTGGTTTTGCAAATATCTCAAGCATGGCGATGCTGATTGGTGGGTTGGGCTCTTTGGTACCAGAAAAGCGTGCATTTGTCTCTAAGCATGGTTTCCGTGCGATTATCGCTGGTGTCATGGCGAACTTAATGAGCGCTTCTATTGCGGGCGTGATTTTAAGTCTGTAATTGAAATAGATATCAACAATTAGCAAAAAGGCTCCTTGCGGAGCCTTTTTCGTATCTGAAGTTTTACGTTATTTGTCTGTGTGGAACTGTTCGCAAGCGAGCATCGTGTTCTCAATTAAACTTGCGACGGTCATTGGGCCAACGCCACCAGGAACAGGAGTAATAAAGCTCGCACTTTCACGTGCTTTGTCGTATTCCACGTCGCCAACTAGTTTGCCTGAATCAAGACGGTTAATACCGACATCGACCACCACTGCGCCTTTTTTAATCCACTCACCAGGGATGAAGTTAGGCTTACCAACCGCCACCACGACAACGTCAGCTTGACGCACATGACTCTCTAGGTCTTTGGTAAAACGGTGACATGTTGTTGTTGTGCAGCCCGCAAGCAGCAGCTCAAGTGTCATTGGACGACCAACAATGTTTGATGCACCAACCACAACCGCATGTTTACCACGTAGCTCAATGTTGTAACGGTCGAGTAGGGTAATGATGCCCTTTGGCGTGCAAGAGCGAAGCTTTGGAATACGCTGCGCAAGACGACCAACGTTGTAAGGATGGAAGCCATCCACGTCCTTCTCTGGGTGAATGCGCTCTAAAACATGTGTTGTGTCTATGCCCGCAGGAAGGGGTAATTGCACTAGAATGCCGTCAATTTCATCATCGTTGTTTAATTCATCAATCAGAGCTAGTAACTCTTCTTCTGAGCTAGACGCAGGAAGGTCAAAAGACTTAGAAACAAACCCAACTTCTTCACATGCGCGGCGTTTGCTACCGACATAAACCTGAGAAGCAGGATCTTCACCAACTAGAACCACTGCTAAACCAGGAGCACGTAGCCCAGCTTCAACACGTGCTTTAACACGTGCAGCCACTTCGGATCGAACAGTTTGGGAAATGAGAGTTCCGTCTATATTTTGAGCAGTCATGACTTTCCTTATAAATTAAGAAGGCAGATTATCTGCGGCGCATTGTCGCAGAATTTCTTATTAACATCCATACGCAAACGTTTGCTTTGTGGTGTTTTTGAACATTAAGCGTTTTAATGGACTTTTTTTAGGCATTCAGATCAGAATGTTATGAAAACCCGTTGATTTACCCGTTTGAACTCGTATAATCCTGTCCCTGTAGCGCGCCCTTAGCTCAGCTGGATAGAGCACGTCCCTTCTAAGGATGTGGTCATTGGTTCGAATCCAATAGGGCGTGCCATTTATTCAAAAGCCTCGATAACTCTTTGAGTTGTCGGGGCTTTGTCGTTTTTAGGTTTTTGGCTGTAATTGCCACTCTATCTACAACTTTTGAATGGCATTCTAGCCATTGCAATTTCTAGCAATTAATATGGACGCATATTAATTACCTTTCGTTAACCTTTATGCCTGCCACTTCTAACTTTTATGACCGACACGCCGACTCTTTCGCGAAGCAATACACATCGATCCAGTTTGAGGATGTCCACGCGAGTTGGAGAGTCTTCTGGCCCCAGGCTGGAGATCGTGTGTTAGATGTTGGCGCGGGCTCTGGTCGAGACGCGAAATGGATGGCTGAGCATGGGTGTGAAGTTGTTGCGATCGAGCCTGCTCAAGCACTTCTAAGGCTTGGTAAGTCTTACTGTGGCGATTCCGTTACTTGGCTTGAAGATGCATTACCTAAGCTTGAGAAAACCATTAATCTTGGCTTTCGCTTCGATTTAATTCTTGTCAGTGCGGTATGGATGCATCTTGCGCCTACGCACCGTGAACGTGCATTTCGCAAACTTGCAAATTTGTTAGCGCCTAATGGTCGATTGGTGATTAGCCTTCGTCACGGTGACTTTTCTGACGGTCGTAAAGCTTATCCCGTATCGGTTGAAGAGCTCGAAAAGTTTGCAAAGAATAGCGCTTTAATGGTGAGAAACGTATCTCTCGATGACGATCAGTTAAAGCGAACGGGTGTATCTTGGCAAACTGTAGTGATGTCTTTGCCTGATGATGGTTCCGGTGATCTGAATAAGGTTCGCCACATTATCGTCAATGATTCCAAATCGGCTACCTATAAGCTCGCACTACTACGTACTTTACTACGTATTGCAGACGCTCATTCTGGTGCAGTGGTTGATCGCAGCGAAGGTAAAGTTGCAATCCCATTAGGATTAGTTGGCTTATATTGGATTCGTCAATTTAAGCGTTTAATCGATAAAGAGAACATCCAGCAAAGCTCGAACTCGTCTAAAGGGCTAGGTTTTATAAAGCCCGATGGCTGGGGCAGACTTTCCCATTTAAGTCCTGATGATCTTGCTATAGGCACGACATTTTTTGGTGAAGATGCAGTGGCGCTTGATAAAGCGATAAAAGACAGCTTAAAAACCATAAAAGATGGTCCCGTCACTTTTACCTATCAAGGTGATAAATCAAACCCTTACTTTGAAATGATTCGTTCAGCTAAGAAGCCAAAACGTTCAATTGTTGTGGATAGCGAGTTCCTCGAAGGTTATGGGCTGTTTGTGTTGGATGAAAGCCTTTGGGATTGTTTTCGATTGTATAACTCTTGGATTGAGCCGCTGGTGGTCAACCAATGGATTATGGAAATGCAACGATTTCGGTCTAATCAAGAGCGGGGTATTCCATTGCAAACGTATCATGACTGTTTGGTCTGGATTGATAAAGACCATGATACGCGAGTCGTGCGAAAGAGAATTGAACAGTTGAAGCTCAGCCATTGCGACATTGTCAGTGTATGGAGTGGAAGCAAATTACGAAATGAGTATCACGTTGATCACTGTTTGCCATTTGCTTATTGGCCCAACAATGATAAGTGGAACTTACTACCAACATCTAAGGTTGAAAACCTAAACAAGCGTGATCGTATTCCTGCTAGCTATCGATTAAACGCATCCAAGCCGCGAATTTTGGATTGGTGGCAGTTAGCTTGGGGAGAGACGGATAATTTGAGTCGGACGTTTTTTACCGAGGCTTCATTGTCGCTACCTAATGTGCCTGCATCTTGTCAAGATTTTGAGCATGTCTTTGAAGCGATGGGATTACAAATTCGTGGTGTTAAAAGTCGCCTTTGTATCGCGGAATGGTAATGTCTTGTTTGCCGTTACAGCGTGATATATGAACCTGATAGGCAACCAACAAAAAAGCGCTGGTTAACCAGCGCTTTTGCATTTACTAAGGGCATTACATCTTTTTAAAGATGATGGAGGTGTTGATGCCGCCAAAGGCGAAGTTGTTACTCATCAAATATTTCACGTCCAGCTCTCGGCCTTGTCCGGCGATGTAGTCTAAATCACCACATTGCTCGTCGAGGTTTTTTAGGTTGAGCGTTGGGTTGAACCAGCCTGTGTGCATCATTTCTAAACCTAGCCACGCTTCAATCGCGCCACAGGCGCCTAGTGTGTGGCCAAAGTAGCTCTTGAGTGAACTGATTGGCACTTTGCCCAGAGCATTCGCTGTTGCGTTGCTTTCCGCAATATCGCCGCGGTCGGTGGCAGTGCCGTGAGCAGATACATAGTCGATCTTCTCAGCAGGAATGCCCGCATTTTGCAAAGCCATTTCCATACAGATTTGCATGGTTTCCATCTGTGGTTGAGTGACGTGTGCGGCATCACAGTTGCTGGCAAAACCGATGATTTCTGCATAGATTTTCGCGCCACGAGCGACGGCGTGTTCGTACTCTTCCAGAACTAGCGTTCCCGCACCTTCACCAATCACCAAACCATCGCGATCGGAGTCATAAGGTCTTGGTGTGCTTTTCGGGTCTTCATTCTTCAGACTGGTGGCAAAAAGGGTATCGAAGACAGCGGATTCCGTTGGGCACAATTCTTCAGCGCCACCAGCAACCATTACCGTTTGGTAGCCATGTTTGATCGCTTCGTAGGCGTAGCCGATTGCTTGGCTGCCAGAGGTACATGCACTGCTGGTTGGGATCACTCGGCCTTTCAAACCGAAAAATAGACCAACGTTCACTGCTGTGGTATGCGGCATCATCTGCACGTAAGTCGTTGCGGTGATCGCTTTGGTGGTTTTCTCATTCAGCATGACACCAAATGCACCGATTGCGTCAGTACTGCCTGTTGATGAGCCGTATGCGATACCCGTTTGACCATTGGTGAGTACGTTGTTACCAATCAAACCTGCTTGGCTTAGTGCGTTTTCTGTTGCGACGGTCGCCAATTTGGAAACACGCCCCATGCCGCGTACTTGCTTGCGCTTGTAGTGCTTTGGCAGTTCAAAATCTAAAATTGGTGCCGCGAGCTTGGTGTTCAAACCATCATACTGTTCGTAAGAAGGCATGTATTGCGTCGCGTTCTGGCAGTCACGCAGTTTTGGTTCGACAGATTGCCAATCGTTACCAAACGCAGTCACGCCTGACATTCCGGTTACAACAACTCGACGGCTCATACTAGGCCTCCGTTTACCGAAATGACTTGGCGAGTTACATAGCCTGCGATGTCAGACATAAGGTAACTGACTAAACCAGCAACTTCTTCTGGCTCTCCCATGCGGCGCAAAGGAATTTGCGGCATCGCATGTTCTTTCACGTGTTCGTCTACCATGCCTGTGTCGATAAGCCCTGGAGCAACGCAGTTGACGGTGATTTTGCGTTTTGCCAGTTCAAGCGCGAGTGATTTTGTTGCACCAATTACGCCCGCTTTCGCTGCGCTGTAGTTAGTTTGACCACGATTCCCCATTAGGCCAGAGACTGATGCAAGCGTAACAATTCGGCCGCCTTTGCGCTTTTGCACCATTGGCATAACACAAGGGTGAAGAACGTTGTAGAAGCTGTCTAAGTTGGTATGAATCACACCATCCCATTCTTCTTCGGTCATCGCAGGGAAAGCGGTATCTTTTGTGATGCCAGCGTTGTTTACTACGCCATAGTAAGCGCCGTGTTCGGCGATATCGGCTTCTAGCTTCTCACGACAATCTGCACGGTCACTGATGTCGAATTGGATAAGACGACCGCTACCACCATGCTGTTCGATGGTGTTTAGGGTGTCTTGCGCGCCTTGTTGATCGCCCATGTAATGGACAATGACTTGGAAACCATCTTTGGCTAATTGAACGGCAATGGCTTTACCGATGCCTTTGCTGGCACCTGTAACGAGGACTTGTCGGGTCATTGTTGACTCCTGATTTTCATTTCTTGTAATTTTTCTTCTGATGGAACGTAAACGTTCAATTGGCAAGTCGCTACAACAGTTCCTTGTAGCTCAATACGGGCTGAAAAAACCGCCATACCGTTATCTTCCATAACTTTTTCAGCATACACATCGAGCACCTGTCCGCGAGAAAATGTATCGCATTCAGACGTGTATCGACGGCTACCAAGCAAAAAGCCAATCGGTGGCGCTTGTTCTTTCATTAATGCGTGGTAACCAGACCACGCCGCGACAGATTGCGCCATAAACTCAATGCCAACGTAAGCTGGCACGGTTTGAGAGGTCGAGTCGAAGAACGAGTTGTGTTCTGCGATATCAACCTGGCAGTGAATCGTATCTTGTTGAACATCCAAAGCACGATCAACCAAGATCATTGGTTTGTCGTGTGGCAAAAGTTGTTCGATGGGAGGAAGTTTAGTCATGAGCGTAACCAAAAATAAGACTAATGTTATTGCCACCAAAAGCAAAAGAGTTGCTGAGAATCGCTTTGTTACCCAGTTTGGTTGGCGTCTCAACTAACGATATATGGATATCGTCTGCTTTGGTTTCGCAGTGTTGTATTGGCAAATCAAGGTTGTACTTGAGAATATGCCAAGCGATCGCGGCTTCCGTAGCACTTGCTGCGCCTAATGTGTGTCCGGTAAGTGGCTTTGTCGAGCTTACGGGAACGGAGTCTCCAAAGCAGCGATGAATGGCTTTGCTTTCCATCGCATCGTTTAACGGCGTTGCTGTGCCATGTGCGTTGATGTAACCAATGTCTTGCGCTGTAAGTCCTGCATTGGCCAACGCTTTTTTCATCGCTTCTTCTGCGCCTAACCCTTCTGGATGTGGTGCGGAAATATGGTGTGCGTCTGAGCTGTCGCCAGCTCCGAGAAGAGCAACGGGCGCAGGTGTTTTGCTTAGCAACATTAATGCTGCTGCTTCACCGATATTGATGCCGTTGCGATGTTGGTCAAACGGCTTACAAAGGGTATCGGATAGAGCTTCTAAACCGTTAAAGCCGTTTAGTGTTAGGCGACAAATGGTATCCACACCACCCACAATGACCGCATCAACAATGCCAGAGCGAATCAGGCGTTGCGCGGTTAAAAAAACACGACCACTAGAAGAGCAGGCGGTTGATACTGAGTAATGTGGGCCGCTCAAATCAAAGTAGGCGGCAATAAAATCGCTGCAGTTGCCAAGCTCTTGTTTGGTGTAATGGTAGTCGGCAGGAAAATTACCGTTTGCCAGCTTTTCGCCAAATGCGATTTCGCCATCTGAAATGCCAGATGTGCTGGTGCCGATCACGACTGCGATACGGTCACGACCATATTTAGCCATGGCGTCACGCACGTCGCCTTCGATTTGCAGCAAAGCCGAAAGTGCGAGGCGGTTGTTTCTCGTATCAAACTGGCTGAGTGCGGTCGGTAATTGCGGTAACGTCTGTGCAATTCGACCGATTACTGTTTGGCGGCCTGAATTTAAAATATCTTGGTCAACCACCATGTTGGATGGCTTCGCTCCCGATAAACACTGGTGGATGAGCGCGTCATCTTGTCCCATGGCAGAGTGAAAGCCACAGGCCTGAATATACAAAGGTTGAGAAGAGCGAATAGGCATATTGTTATTCTAAATTGTTCTTAGTTAATCTGATGTTGCAGTGTTTGAATAGAAATTGAAAACTGATGTTTGAGGTGATGAAAATCAATCTTACCCTCTAACTTGTTAGAAGAGCTGTATTGAATCTCAATGATCTTTTCACCGTCGCTATCAAAGATGGCGCGAGAATTATTTTTATCAATAATTCGCCACCTTACCTCATTTAACGATCCTTCCCAAGCGGAACTCGGCCAGAGCGTGATCATCAGGTTAAATAATACCTGTTCTGGCTGCGGTAGCGAACCTTGTAAACCGTTGAGCACTTCGGTTTGAATTTGTTCTCCATCGTAAGACAGTGAGAGTACTCTCGTCCCCCAGGATGAGAAGCCTGCCAGCACCACTTCGTTGTTGATCACTTGCAGTTGTACCGGAAGTTGCTCAGATTTGGTTTTACCATCTATTGCCCAAGAAGCCGTAATTAACTGACTGGCAGACAACTGATAGCCCAAGCTTGCGGGAGTGGGCAAGCTAACTTGGGTGTGCTCGGCAATGTCGACCTGAGGCGTCGATTGGTGAGGGACCAAGCTGCATGCACTTAAAAACAGGCTCAGTGCGAATAACGTCGCGCAGCGAAAGGCGTGATTGAAAATCATGACGTCGTTTCCTCTGTTTTAATTGCAATCGGAGAGAGCAGCCAAGCGACAAAAATACCACTTAACACCGTAATGCCAAAACTGTGAATCGCGTGAGTTTGGCTGAGTGACAGCAATCCAAATGACAACACAGTGGTCATTGCCGAAAGGGTGATCGCCAATAGTGTGCTCACACTGCGGGCTTTCTCGGCAAAGAACAGAGTGTAATCGATCCCTATACCAAGAATGAGCACCAAGCCAAGCAAGTTGAACAGGTTTAATGTTGTTCCCATCGCGACAGCAGTTGCCAGACCGCAGGCGCAAGCAATCAATGATGGCAGTAAAACTCGGCAACTGTGTTGCAGACCGTACCGCTTGATTAATACCAGAAAGATCACAGCACTGGCGGCTGCCAATAGCTCCATGATTTTGATTCGGTATTCACCAAATAGGGTGGATATTTCTTCAGCTTTGTTTAGGTAGACAACATCAGACTGTGATTTGGCAAATGCCTTAACAACAGCGGAGTCTTGCAATTGGTTTAACACCACAACCGTTGCTGATTTTTCTTTAATTTTACCCAAATGAAGAAAACGTACAGGCGCTGATACCGGGTTTTGCAAGTACTGTTCAACCGTAACAGGGATAAAGTCGGCGTCCATTTTGGGCTTTTTACTTAAGCCCAGCCCGGAAGCAAGTGGGCTGGATTGTGTCGCGTAAAGATCGCGAATCAATTGATAGTCTTGTTGCTGACGTTCCACTGAGCTCAAGTAGCGGCTCAGACTCTGGTAGCTTTCGATGGTGCTGTCCGCTTTCCACGCTTCTAAAGTTGGCGTCAAAGACTCCAGCTTTTTCATTAGGTTTTCGTCATCGTCGGCGGTAACGACCAACATTTGCTGTGAAGATTGCATGCCACTGAGCGTCGTAATCAAGGTTTCTTGTTGCTTGAGATCCTTCGGCATCGTTTGCAGCAGACGAATGTCGTCATCGTAGTTCAATTGCAGCAAGAAAAAGCCACTCGCAACCACACATAACATCGGTAATCCGACTTTAATTCGAGGTTGATTCCAAAGCGTTAACCATTTCGCCAACAGTGATTGTCCCGGTAAATTCGAAATGGAGCGCGATGGGTTACGAGCCAGTATCGGATACCAAGCCACCACGGTGATGTAAGCGGCAATCAGACCAATGGATGAAAACAGCGCAAGCTGCTGCAAACCAGGAAACGGTGCCACTAACATGCCCAAATAGCCGATCAAACTGGTGATTAAGCCAAGTGTGATCGCTATGAAAATATGCTTTAACCCTTGCTCGCTATCCCATTCATTTCCCGCCGCAAGGCGTTCGGTTAGGTAGTGGAATGCGTAGTCGATAGACACGCCGATTAAACTTGCGCCAAACACTAAGCTGAACAGATGGACTTTTCCAAAAATCCACGTCGTAACGGACAACGCAACGAGCAAACCAATGGTGATGGAAAGCAGTGCCAGAGACAGTGGCATCACACTACGAAAGACCAACACGAACAATGCAATGATACCGAGCAGAGAGAACATACCGATGGTACTGATCTCCGATTTGGCACTTTGCGTACCAAAGTCGGCGTAAAATAGAACGCCAGTATGTGCGACTTCAGCGCCATATTTCTGAGCGACGCTTTGTTCTAGCGCTTGAATATCAGGGACTGCAAGCTGCCCAGTTAGGCTATAAGGCGAGTCTTTTAGCTCAGCAGTAATAAGCAAGTATTGAGCACCGTCTTTTTCGACGGATAGATAGCCGTTATCCAACCGGAAAGAGGAAGATTGCTGGGTAACTTGGCTTAAATAATCACGAAATAACAAGAAAGGGTCATTTTGTAACTCTTGCCCGGTCACTCCAGAAAACGGGTTGTACAGAGACTGAATTACATGCTGCACTTGCTGCTCTGGATTTTTGCTTAAACGCTCTCGTTGTTCAGGCGTCAGCAATTGGAAACGGTGCTTAAAGTAGTAACTCGCCCAAGCTTGCTGCTCTTGAGGTGAGATTTTTCCCACCACATCGCGAAAATGATTACTTTGTCGTAACCCCTTATCAAATTCAGTGGCCGCTGCAAAAAGGGCATTTTTGTCCGGCGCTGTGATCACGAAAATGACTTTGTCGCTCATACTTGCCGAGACCGACTCAAAGGCTTGCTCAGCCACTGGGTTTTGTTGGTTCTTCGGCAACAGTTTTAAAATGTTGGTCTCAATCGGAGATTCTGCACTCCAAACCCATTGTTTGAGTAGCAACGCGCCCGCTAAAACAACGAGATTGAGCCAAACCAGAGCAAAGGTATGAGTGCCAAGACTGAGTTTAGAAACGGAATTGAGCGTCTTCGGCATCCGTGAGTTCCTGAGGTAGAGAGGTCTGGTTTGTAAACGTGATTTCGGTCTTATCGCCGCGCAGCTCTTGCAGGGTTAGGCGATCAATATGCGTTTTACCGGAAAGGGTGATGGCTTTAAACACCGCATTTAATGGCGAATGTTTGGGCACTAAAACGAGCTGCCACTGATTGTTCTCAACTGAAAAATCGAGTGTGAATTGTTCTTGCAGTGCAGAAGTATCCCCGTGGAACACGGATAAAAACACATGGCTAAAGTAGAACGCCATTGGGTTTTCTTCAGCAGAGATCGTTTTCGGATCTTGGTTGGCAAAAGTCTGGCGAAGTTTGTTTTCCGTCAATACCAAATTGACTGCGAAAGGTTCTGTTTGTTGCCACAACAAGCCATGTGTTTTGCTCAGTGTGAACTGACCTTTAGAGGTTAGAGGTTGACTGAACATTTCCAGATGACGCTGCTGCGTAAAATCTCCGCGCACGATTTCATGCTGAGACAACTGCTGCTGAAGCGATGCCAAATCTGTTACGTTTGCTGTCGGTGTGGCCAGTGCTGGAACAGAAAATATCAACAAAAAAGAGAGTAACCACTTTTGCATTAGTCCAGACTCCCATGGTTGTGCCATTGCTCTACTTTATCTAAAAAGATTGCTGGAGAAACAAAGCACATCTCTTGCTTTTCAATGGATACGGCGACTTGCGTTGTATGCGCTTTGCACATACGTTGATTCGTTGCGGCGTCGTAAATCACGTAATCCACACGTAAGCGGTTTTCCCACTCAGTGAGTTGCGCGGTAATGCGAATGGTGTGATTAAACGGAATCGCCTTCACGTATTTAACGCGCGTGTCGATGATCGGCCACATGTACCCAGAGTCTTGCATATCGCGATAGCTGTATTGGATCTTTTCCATCAGCACACGACGCGCTTCTTCAAAATATCGAAAGAAGTTGCCGTGATAAATCACGCCCATCGGGTCAGCATCTTGGAATGAGGTGACCATAGTCACCTCCGCTTCTAATGGGTAGAGAACCTGCTCTTGCATTATACCTCCGCGTAGAGTGGCCAATGACGTTGCTGAATGCGTTCAATGAAATGGCGCAAATCTTGTTCCAATGGGCGATCTTCAATCACAAATTCAAACTCGCTCAGTACTGCGTCACGAATTACTCGCAAACTCTGACTCATGTGGTGTTCGTCCAATTCGTTATGACGACGACGAATCTCAACCGCTTGAACGCTTGCTAGGAGTGAAGCCGCAGCAACTTGCTCTGTTAACTCAAGTACGCGTAAGCAATCACGAGCCGCGATGGTGCCCATGCTCACTTTGTCTTGGTTGTGACATTCGGTTGAGCGAGAAAAAACGCTTGCTGGCATGGTGTTTTTCAACGCTTCTGCCGTCCAAGCTGAGATACCAATCTGAACCGCTTTAAAGCCGTGGTTGATCGGTTTACGCTCGCCTTCTGCACCGGTTAAGTTAAACGGCAGGCCGTTATTGAACTTGTAATCCATCAATTGCGCCATCTGACGATCCAGCAAATCAGCTAAGTTGGCAATGTTCACTTTCAACGTATCCATCGCCATTGCGATATGACCACCGTAGAAGTGACCGCCGTGCAGAACGCGCTCATTGTCGCCATCGATGATTGGATTGTCGTTGGCACTATTTAGTTCATTCTCAATCAATTGACGTAGCCAAGGCAGTGAGTCTTGCACCATGCCAATGACGTGTGGCGCACAACGCAGCGAGTAACGATCTTGCAGTCGGTCGCTATTGCGTGGCGGACGCTCAGCATTGAGATCATCACGCAGCCAAGCCGCAACTTGCTGTTGACCAGGATGAGGTTTTACCGCAAACAACGCTTCATCAAAGTGGAAGTCATTACCTTGCATACCCACAGAGACCATCGCGGTAATCTTGGTGCAAAGCTGCGCTAGGTATTCTGCACGTTTGTAGGCAAGACAGGCGAGGGCCGTCATCACAGATGTACCGTTCATTAACGCCAAACCTTCTTTTGGTTTTAGGCGAATTGGCTCAATGCCCAGCTCTGCAAACACTTCTTGTGTTGGTCGCACATCACCTTTGTAAAGCACTTCACGTTCGCCAATTAAGGTCGCCGCTAGGTAAGACAGAGGCGTTAAATCGCCACTTGCGCCCACCGAGCCCTCTTGTGGAATACGTGGCGCAATGTCGTGGTTGATAAGCGTAACGATTTGGTTCAACAGATCGTGAGACACGCCAGATACGCCTTGCGACAATGAACATAAACGTGTTGCCAGCACCGCACGAGCTTGCTCATGAGAAAGGATTTGACCTAAGCCACAGCCATGGAAGCGCGTAAGGTGCAACGGAAGTTCATCCACAAGAGCGGGTGGAATCGCCACAGTACATGAATCGCCGTAACCCGTAGTCACGCCGTAAATAACGCCTTCTTCTTTCAGTAATCGTTCCAGAAACGCCACGCCACGATCAATTTTCGCGGTAAATTCTGGCGAGGTGTTCATGTTTGCCTTTGCACCTTGAGCAATGGCAACGACATCTTCGATGGTTAAAGATTGGGCACCAAAAGTGATGTTGTGATTATTGTTGTTTGTCATGTGGCTGATTACTTAAAGTCCAGAAGTTAAAAAAGTTGTACCACTGTAACGGCGCTTGCAGTGTGTGGTGTTCTAATCTTTTTGCGTACTGTTGAACAACGTGTTCTAGTGCCTGCTGACGCTCCTTGCGCGGTAGCGTGATTTGGTCACTAAAGTGTTCAAAGTACACATTAAAATGCGGAGTGTTTGCTTCATCGTCGCGTAGGCCGAAGAGTAGATAAACCGGCGCTTTTAATACCGAGGCCAGCATGAATGGGCCTTGCGGGAATGGTGCAGGTTTACCAAGAAAATCTGCCCAAACGACACGATTTTCTTTGCTGGTAGAAGTGCGATCGCCAACGATCACCACCCATTCGCCTTGCTCGATTTTTTGTTGAAGCAGAATCGCGGTGTCTGGTCCCATTGAGCTGACTTGAATCAGATTCAGTTCCGAGTTTGGGTTTACCGCCTTCATTACCGCATTAAATTGTTCAGCGTGTTGGGTAAATACCAAGGCATTGATTTTGACATGAGAATGTCGACGACCAAGCGCGCGGCAGAGTTCGATATTGCCAAGGTGTGAGCCTAAAATGAGCACGCCTTGTTTTTTCTGCGCCATCTCTTCGAAATGATGCTGGCCATGAATGGTTAGGTTATCGACATTAAAGTCACCTTGCCATGCTGCCAGTTTGTCGAGCATGGTTCGCCCAAAAGAAAGCAGATGATGATAGCTGTCCAACTGTTTTGGTAGTGCGATGTTCTGCTGCGCTGCGTAGCGCTGCAAGTTTTGCAGGTAAATCTCAGACGCTTCGCGGGCTGATTTACCCGTGAAGTGGTAGTAGCGCATGACTAGCTTTAAAATCAGGTCAAACGCTTTTCTACCGAACAAGCGGTAAACCGCGAGCAAGGTTTTGATGCCTAAAATCGTGCCTTGTTCTTTTCGTTTCGACCAGTGGGCATTACTGTCATCAGTGTTTCGGCGCTTTCTGGCGAGTAGCGAAGGAATGCGCGGCAACATGCCAAAAAATAGGCGAGTGTGCATCCAGCTTATCTTGACGTTATCCCACAATGCGTCGAAGTGGGAAATGCCACCTTCAGGGTAGATCACGCGCGTTGGAACAAAATCAATGTCGACGCCTTCCCAATACATTCGCACCAGAATTTCAATATCAAAATCCATGCGTTTGCCGATGCTGTACTTGTTCAACACGGCGACCGTTTTCGCCACTGGATAGGCGCGAAAACCGCACATGCTGTCTTTGATTGACAGTGACAAGGTTTCTATCCACACCCAAACGTGTGTAGCGTAGCGACCATACAAACGGGATTTGGGTACGCTCTCGTCGTATATCGGTTGGCCCGAAATCAGGTTATCTGGTTTTGTTTCGCTGGCGCTGAGCAATTTCGGCAATGCTTCTAGGTCGTGCTGACCATCTGCGTCGATTTGAATGGTGTGCGTAAAACCAAGTTGGTGAGCTTGATGTAGGCCAGCCATCACCGCGCCACCTTTACCTTGGTTTTCGCTCAAACTAATCAGTTTTATCTGTCCTTGCTTGCTCAAAGCAGAAAGCGCTTGTTTGGTGTCTTCATTGCTGCCGTCGTCCACGACCAGCACTGGCAAAGCGAAAGAGGATAACGACGCAACCACGTCTGCAATTGTGCTGCCGTGGTTGTAGCAAGGAATTAAAAAGCAGGGGCGATAATCACTCACGTGACTCACCCAGTTTCATTTTTCCTGACGAGTGAGTCACCAAGGTTTCACCGTTTGTCGATGTGTACTTAAAGGTCAATTTCTCGCGCTCATTGTCCCAAGATAGTGAGAGGCAAACGTCGGCGTTTGGCAGAATCGGCTCTTGAAATTTGATGACTTCCATTCCTTTAAATACCTTGGGAGTATTCAAATATTGAACGGCGTAGAACAGCGCCCAATCAATTTGAGTGACGCCGGGTAAAAGAGGGAAGTGATTGAAATGACCTTGGAAATCTAAGATGTCAGCATCCACTCGCAGCGACAGCTCCGCGGTATGGTCACTCACTTCAATATTCTGAATAGTTGGTTTTCTTTTTTCCATGTTACTAGCTTTATTGGAATAGTTTTTCAATTTCAGCAACTTGGCGTTTGCCTTGGCTGTTCAATGGAATTTCGTCGACCACTCGGAATTTTCTCGGGATAGCGATCGGTTCTAGCCAATTGCGCAGTGCCTTGCGAAGCTCAAGCCAAAATTTGCCTTTACCAAGTTCATTAAGCACATCGCTGCCTTGATCGTTAAGTACGATGATCGAGACTAACGTGAGGCGACCAGATTCTTCCATTGGGATCACCACGCTTTCTTGAACCCACGGCAATTGCTCTAAACGTTTTTCCACTTCGACAAGGGAAATACGCTTTTCTTCGACTTTGACGATTCGGTCAGTGCGTCCACGCAATTCAAAAGAAATACTATCATGGAAATAGCATTCATCCGCAGTTTGGTACCAAGTGTTTTCATCAATGTGTGGCGAGCGGAGCTTTAAACAATTTTCATGGTTAAGCTCGGCTTCAATACCAGGGAATAACGTCCAGGGAGTACTGGCTTCGTGCTGCTGACGGTAAGCGATGCCGCCGGTTTCTGTGCTGCCAAAAACTTCAATAGGAAGTGACCCAAACAACAACTGGCTGTGCTGCGCGGCTTGGTTTGGCAAGGGACCACCAGAAGAAAATACGCACCGAATCGCAACCGGATTGTGCTCTTCACTGAGTCGTTTTAGTAACGCAGGGCTGCTTACTAGCGTGGTGTCAGCATCAGCGTGATGGACAATTTGCTCTGGGAACTCAAGGTTGTGTGTTGAAAATGGACGTGCGGAGCACAAAGGCCACAATACGCGGAACAGCAAGCCGTAAATGTGTTGATGAGAAACGGTGCTTTCAACGCGTGTGCTGGCAACCGTGTCGCCCCACAGGTTATCTAGAATAGCAACTTCGATATCGAGCTGTTTCAGCGTTTTTGCAATGGCTTTTGGTGTGCCGCTTGAACCCGAAGTAAATAGCGTTACTGGTATTTCTGCCAGGTTTAATTCACGCCAAAAATAAGGTTGTTTGGCCTCTGGCTCGCTAATCACGGTGGTTTCTAGTAATGATTGAGCTTCGATCAAAAGCGAGCTCACGAGTTCTGGAGCCGAGACATCGGCATCATGCAGCAACAAATCGTAGTGCTCACTGAGCTCTTTGAGTGCTTCTGGTTGGTAATTACCAGGTAATACAATGGATTTTCCTGCATAACAACAAGCAAAAAAGCCAACGGCAAACAGGTAGCTGTTGCCAAAACACAACGCAATGTTTTGCGTTGGTTGGGTTTCTAGCTGTTGAGTAAGTGTTGCGACGTGCTGTTGGAAATCACCCCACGTGATAACCGTATCGCGATCGTAAGAGACTGGGGATTGCTCAGACCTCTCCGCGATGAACAAGGTCGCTAGGGAGGTAAAGCTCGAATACGTTGTATTCATACGATTAGTGTTCCTTTCGAACAAATTGACGCACGATCCATTCTCCAGCGAACAAGCCACCAGCAAGTAAGTAGCTGATGAGGCCGTTATAAAGCGTCCATATTTTTACTGGTAGGAAACAGGTATAGAGTGCAACGGCAGCGTTGAGCGTAAAAAAGGCGCACCAAACCATCGTCACTTTGCGAGTGTAAGCCACGCCACTAGCCGGAAGGTCGGGTTCTTGCAAGCGAGCAAGCCTCTCTATGATCGATTGCGGCTGTTTTAAGCTCAGTCCAAATACACACAGCATACATACATTGACAACGACAGGGTAAAACTGAAGCCACCCATGTTGTTTAAACACCATGCCAAGCGTAATTAGGACAATGCCAACAGCGCCCGTAACGAGCGCCAAGAACTTAAACTCTTTTAGTGGGGTCTTATTTGCGACGAAAACACGCAAAAGTAACGCAGCAATTAACAAGCCCCCAACTAAGTTCAAGCCAAATTTATCTATACCGAAATAGACGGCGAAGGGGTAGGCAAACAGTACAATTGCAGACAGACCAGTCAGCAATTGGCGCATTAACTTTCCTTCAATAATTCAGTGACAGCGTTAACCACATCGTCAACGGTTCTTACTGCACTAAACTCTGCTGGCTTGATTTTTTTGCCAGTGACATTCTGTAGGTGTACGACCAAATCAACGGCGTCAATGCTATCAAGATCGAGATCTTGGTATAAGTGCGCATCTGATTGAATGTCGGCTGCGTCAATTTCGAACAGCTCAACAAGCGCATCTTTAACTTGTTCAAATACTTGATCTTTATTTACATCAGTCATGAATATACCTACAACTTATTCATTAGTTTGAGAAGAAACGTATTTCGCTAGATTTGATACAGACGCAAAGTGTTCGCGCGTATTTGAGTCGTCGGCATCAATAACGATGTTGTATTGTTTTTTTATTGCGAGTCCAAGCTCAAGCGCGTCGATAGAATCTAAGCCAAGTCCATCACCAAAAAGTGGTGCATCCGTTTCAATATCATCTACGGTTAAATCTTCAAGGTTTAAAGCATCAATAATAAGTTGCTTAATGTCGTTGTGTAACTGTTCCACTGGGACCTGCTTATTAATAAAAGTTTTCTGGAAAAATGTTTTCAGCTAGGTGCTGTTGTAAGCGTCGCGCCGCTATTGTCGGCGACGTAGTTTGCTTTATAAAGGGGGTAATCTCAACTTTATCCTTAACTTCAACCCTGAAAAAGGGCTTTGTTGCCGGTACTTGATACCATTTTTTCTCTTTTGTGAGGAAACTTGGTGTTACCGTAATATGGACAACTCTTAAATCTCGTTCTGTTCTTACCGCAATTTGTGCTGCACCGCGTTGTAATTTCGGCTCTACACCTGGTGTTGTTCTTGTTCCTTCAGGAAATATAAGCAACACGTTGCCTTTGTTAAATCGTTCATCACAAAGTGCTAATAAATCATCCGGTGCTTCATTGGGAATATATCCGGCTGCTTTTACGATGTGCTTCATAAAAGGATTCGACCATATTGCCGATTTTACTAAACAGTCGCAGCGATTTAATTGTGAAGCAATGAGAACGTAATCGATTAAACTAGGGTGGTTGGCAACAATTAAACAATTACGATCTTGTTGAAGAATATCGGCACCAATAATTTGATAATCGATTGCGCCACTCAACTTCATCAATTTACAAAATGTGTTGAATGAATATCGAATCGCACCCTGAACTTTATATTCGCGTTCCGTTTGGTCTGAAACAAAAATACGAATGGTCGGAATAACAATGAAACTCAGTACTAAACCACCTAACCCAAATACTGAAAAACAAAAGCCTGTTGCTAGCACACGCCAATACTGATTTAAGCGAGTCATTTTTTGTGCCATTCCCAAGCTTGTTGCGGAGCGAAAATAGTCCACTGGCTTTTATCTAACAAGTATTGTTGCAAAAATACTAAACCTTGAGGAAGAGGATGACCGGAACGTTCTGCGTTTATGGAGCTTTGTATCGCGAACTTGTCTCCATGAGAAAGTATTAAGCCAAGTCCAAACCCTTGGTATTGTTGGCTTTCATATTCTAAATAAGAGTCAGGCATAGGCTCATCAAAATCAACAAGCAGTACTTTTTTGTCAGGATTGTCGGACAAAAACAGCCATGCTTCTAATATTGCGCTTTGGAATGTGTTTTCTGCCGCAGCGATAGAAGTTAGGGGAATGGGTTGTTTAGTTGCGATAGTGGCAAGCCCTGCGGCGGTATTGTGCACCGATTGAGAAAAAGCCATCGGAGACGCCTCTTCTCCATTAATTATATCTTCAACTAGTGCGACGCTGCGATGCAGTTCACCATGACGGCTTGAAAATACAAGGTAATCAACTTGATGTTGATTAAGCATTTCGATTGCAGTTTGTACCGCCAGTTTACTGAGTGGGCTCATTCTTCTGCGCATCATCGCAGGAATATTTGCAACATTGATTTTGCCATCTTCTGGCCATTTTATCTCTGTTGCCCATTGTTTCCATTCATTGGATTCGGATAAACCGAATGAATTCGCTGTCCACGCATCAATATTGAACGAAATGTTGATCTTCGAGTTTGGCATATTGGGTTAAATTGTTTATTTTACAGCTCGATACAAATTGGGGTTGACCCAAATTCACAATAAAAAGGAAATTATCATGTCGCGTTTTAAGCTGTATGTCTCGTTATTATTAACTTTGCTTCTTGTTGGTTGTGGACGAGTACAACCTGTAATGAATGTGGAGGATACTCCAGTTGCTTATGATCTTCAAAATAAACAAGTAAAAATGGCCATAGTGCAATCAGCAACTAACCGAGGCTGGACGATCGAAGAAGTAAGCCCTGGTGTTCTTATTGCAAAAATCCACGTTCGTAAACACTCTGCAGAAGTAAAAATCCCATACAATAATAAATATTACTCAATTATTTATCTCAACTCAGTAAATCTCAAAGCAAGTGATGGCAAAATCCACCGCAATTACAATCGTTGGGTAAACAACTTGAATGTTGATATTCAGCGAGCTATTGCATTGTTGGGCAATCAATCTCAACAATAAAACTATTAATTGCAGTTAGGTTTTTCCGTGTTAAATCAAAATAATGATCCTTTTAATGCTTTTGAGGCGAAGACAGAAGCTCAGAAGTTATCTTTTGCACCAATCGTGTTCCAGACTGCTAGAACGCTTCGAGATTTAGGTATTTTAGCCGCTTTAGACAGCGCTGGCGCACAAGGCATGAGTGCCACAGATATTGCCGAGAAAACGGGAGTATCAGAATATGGTGTTAAAGTACTGTTGGATATGGCGATTAGTGCGCATATTGTTTTATGGGAACGACCTAACTATTCGCTTGCAAACCTTGGTTTTTACCTTCTTCATGATGGTATGACGAATGCAAACATGGATTTTACGGCAGATGTTTGTTACGCCGCGATGATGCATTTGACGGAAGCAATTCAAGAAGGTAAACCGTCAGGTTTGAAAGAGTTGGGCAATTGGGAGACCATTTATCAAGGTCTATCGACGTTACCAGAACAAGCCAAACAGAGCTGGTTTAAGTTCGATCATTTCTATTCGGATCGCTCGTTCCCACTTCTGCTTAAAGAGGTATTTGCAAGCAAGCCAAAGCATCTTGTGGATATTGGCGGAAATACGGGAAAATGGGCGATTCAGTGTTGTAAACATGACCTTGACGTTCAAGTGACGATTGTTGATTTACCGCAGCAATTAGAAGTAGCGATGAAGAATGTTTCAGAAAACCAGTTCGTCGAGCGTGTACGTCCATACCCTGCAAACATGCTTGATAAAGCACAAACATTGCCTGAGCATGCTGACGTATGGTGGATGAGCCAGTTCTTGGATTGCTTTTCCCCAATTGAGATCCTCAATATCCTTAAAAAAGTTAAAGCCCAGTTAACGAAGGGAGATACTATTTACGTATTGGAGCTGTTTTGGGATGCTCAAAAATACGCGGGAGCTTCCTATAGCCTTAATGCCACTTCTCTTTATTTTACCTGTTTAGCTAACGGTAATAGTCGCTTTTATCGCAGTGATGATTTCTTAGAAATTGTCGAAGCGGCAGGTTTATCTGTCGTTGAAAGAACCGACAATATTGGCCTTGGTCATACCTTATTAAAACTACAAGCAAACTAAATTCAGAATGAAAACAGAGCTCAAGCAAGTTGTTGTCGTAGGAGCGGGGCCATCAGGTTCAACCGTTTCTGCGTTATTAAAATCGCGTGGCATAGATGTTGTTGTCTTAGAAAAAGCGACTTTTCCACGTTTTTCCATAGGAGAAAGCCTACTCCCTGCATGTATGGAAGTTGTTGAACAAGCAGGAATGACTCATGCAGTAAAGCAGTTTGGTTTCCAGTATAAAGATGGTGCTGCATTTCGTCGTAATGGCGTATACACCCAGTTCGACTTTACAAACAAATACACACCAGGACCGGGCACGACGTTTCAGGTTCAACGTGCCAACTTTGATAAAGTATTGGCAGATAGCGCTGAAGAGCAAGGCGTAGAGATTCGTTATCAGCATGAGCTGCTCAACCTAGTGTTTGAAGGGAAAAAGTCTCGATTAGAAGTGCTCGACTCAAATAAGAAGGCTTATCAAATCGAAGCAGATTTTGTGCTGGATGCAAGTGGCTTTGGGCGTGTTTTGCCACGCTTGTTGGAGCTAGAAGAACCTTCTTGTCTTCCGCCTAGAAAAGCGATCTTTACCCATATCGAAGATCATATCTCTCCCCAAGAGCCGGAATACGATCGCAACAAAATTTTAATTTCAGTTCATCCTGAAAATCACGACGTATGGTACTGGCTAATCCCATTCTCTAATGGTACCTGTTCGTTTGGTGTGGTGGGTGAGCCAGAATTTTTCGAACAATACCCAGAAGATAAGATTGCAGCGTTGCAGCAGTTAGCCAATGAAGAGCCGGGTTTGGCTGCTTTATTGCGAAATGCGAATTACCCGAATCCAGCAGGCGAGTTGGGTGGCTATTCTGCTAACGTCAAACGTTTAGCGACAGAGCACTACGCGTTGCTTGGTAATGCTGGTGAGTTTCTTGATCCTGTATTTTCATCGGGTGTCACTATCGCCATGAAATCGGCAGAGTTTGCAGCGGACTGCTTGGTTCGTCAGCTGAATGGTGAAAAGGTTGATTGGCAAGAAGAGTACTCGCAACGCTTAATGGTGGGAGTGAACACATTCCGCACTTATGTGGAAGGCTGGTACAACGGCACGTTGCAAGATGTGATTTTCTATCAAAACCCGAACCCACGTATTAAACAGATGATTAGTGCGATTTTGGCTGGATATGCTTGGGATACGAATAATCCTTACGTTAAACAAAGTGAGCAGCGTTTGTCGACGCTTGCAGAACTGGTTCGGGAAGCTGAACTGTAAGAATATACATTCGCTTATCCGAGAATCAGTAAACTTAGGTCTTACCAAAAAATTGGTAAGACCTTTTTAATGCCTCTTTACTTTTACTTCTAGCGTGTTGGAGACACATTGACCACTTACATCGGTGTGTATCGAATTTGAGAATTTTTATGGTGACATTGATCACATCCAGGATTCCTGTTGCTGATATTTATATTAAATTTGTAGGAAATGGATTACATTCTGGGAGTGTTCCCTACATCCGGCTTCGTTGTGAAAACGGTTTATAAGCAACTGTATAAGTTAGTAAAGTTCCAAAAACTACATCAAAAAAAAGACAAGTTTCTTACCAAATCAATTCGCTTGGTGAGTTCGAGCCATCGACTACGCCAAACGCTTCCTCTACTTTCTAAAATTGTCGAAGAACATGACGCATCAACGGTCTCTTCGATTGCAGATCCCGAGAACGCGGTCGCGTGGGGAGGTAAAGTTTCTCCAGAGTTCAAATCTAAAGTCATTCGTATTAGTAAAGAGCTAAAGATCAATCCTAATCATCTTATGGCGTGCATGGCATTTGAAACTGCTGAAACTTTCAGTCCAAGCATCAAAAATGGTTCCGGAAGCGGGGCTACAGGGTTAATTCAATTTATGCCCTCTACCGCAGAGTCATTAGGAGTGAACACAAAGACTCTTGCGAGAATGAGCGCGCTTGAACAACTTGACTATGTGAAAGCGTACTATTGGCCCTATCGAAATAAAATTAATAGCTTAGAAGATGCTTACATGGCCATTCTCTACCCTGCTGCGATTGGCAAACCGCCGTCTTTCGTTTTGTTCAGACAAGGCTCAATTGCCTATCGACAGAATGCAGGTATCGATCGCCACAACACGGGGAAAATCACGCTTAATGATATTTCCTACAAAGTGAGGAAAAAATTAGAAAAAGGTTTGCAGCCCAATTTCATGGGCTAAGATTGTGTCATGTTCCTAGTTTTTCGCGCATGAATCCTTCTGTTACTTCACGGGGATTCTGATACACTACGCGCCCATTTCCTCTGTTGAGACCTTTCTATGCCATTTTCTAAGCTTGGTTTAAGCGCATCGATTGCTGATGCAGTAAAAGCGCTAGGTTATGAAAAACCCACTTCTATCCAACAAAAAGCCATTCCAATCGTATTGCGTGGCCGCAATTTAATTGCAGCAGCGCAAACGGGCACAGGTAAAACGGCCAGTTTTGTTCTGCCAATCTTAGAAAAGCTTAGTCGAGGCGAAACGCAACGTAAAAAACGCGCTCGTGCGATTATCCTAACGCCAACACGCGAACTGGCGCTTCAGGTTCATCAAAGTATTGAAGCTTATGGTAAAAACTTACCATTACGCTCAATGGCGATGTTTGGTGGTGTGGATTATGCACCACAAAAACAAGCCTTGATCGAGGGTGTCGATATTGTGGTAAGCACGCCTGGGCGCTTGATTGATCTGTACGGTCAACGCGCGATTCACTTTGATGAAGTGGAAATGCTAGTGCTTGATGAAGCCGACAAAATGTTGGATATGGGATTCATCGATGCGATCGACAAAATCGTCGACTGTATGCCAGAACATGTGCAAAGTTTGCTGTTCTCAGCGACGTTATCTAACCCTGTTCGTGACTTGGCGAAAAATGCGATTATTGATCCTGAAGAGATCACGATTGCAAAGCACAGTGCCTCAAAATCAAATATTAAACAGTGGATCACGACCGTCGATAAAGACATGAAGTCGTCGCTGTTAAGTCACTTGCTTAAAGAAAATGACTGGTCGCAAGTACTGGTATTTATTGAAACTAAACACGGTGCAGCCAAACTGGTAAGCCAACTTGAGAAACGTGGCATTGTGGCAGAAGCATTCCACAGTGGCCGTAATCAGCGTGTTCGCCAGGAATTAATAGAAAAGTTTAAAGCGGGTGAAATCCAGTACTTAGTCGCAACCGGCGTTGCTGCGCGCGGTATTGATATTGATAATCTGCCAGTTGTCATCAACTACGATTTACCTTACCCAGCGGATGAGTATGTACATCGTATTGGTCGTACAGGTCGTGCTGGCGCGAAAGGTGAGGCGATATCACTGGTTTCAAAAGACGACTTTAAGAACCTCTGCATGATTGAAAGCCGTTTAGGGCACTTGCTAGAGCGAGTGGAAATTGAAGGTTTTGCGCCAAGAAAGCCAGTACCAATTTCAATTTTAAATTACGTGCCTAAGAATAAACGTAAACCGCACGATAAGCGCGAATCAAAATAGCCAGTTTATCCCATGATCTAAAAGCCGCATTCTTGCGGCTTTTTGTGTTTTTAGGCATCCAATAATGTAGCCATCGCGACGGTTTCTATTCGGTAATGAGGAAAAAAGTTAATCAGTGTCATACGCTTAACACGTAAAGTGAATCAAGGTGCGTTAAGCTTTTGTCAATTATCTGTCCGCAGGTTTGCACAAGGTAAGGAATGGGCGCAAACTTTTTTGCTTGCTAATGAATGCATAAGATGGGGCACAAATGAAAACAGGTGATAAGCAATTCGCCGTTATTGGTCTTGGCCGATTTGGTTTGGCAGTGTGTAAAGAGTTACAAGATTCAGGCGCTCAAGTTTTAGCCGTTGACATCAACGAAGACAGAGTTAAAGAAGCTGCCAGTTTTGTTAGTCAGGCGGTTGTGGCTAACTGTACTCACGAAGAGACGGTTGCTGAGCTCAAACTTGATGATTACGACATGGTGATGATTGCCATCGGAGCGGATGTCAATGCCAGTATTCTTGCGACATTGATTGCTAAAGAGGCGGGAGTAAAGTCAGTATGGGTTAAAGCCAACGACCGCTTCCAAGCTCGTGTTCTGCAAAAAATTGGCGCAGACCACATTATCATGCCTGAGCGTGACATGGGGATACGTGTCGCGCGTAAAATGCTCGATAAACGGGTTCTTGAGTTCCACCCATTAGGCAGTGGCTTAGCTATGACGGAGTTTGTGATTGGCTCTCGTTGGATGGGTAAGACACTAAGTGATTTGGCTCTGTGCAAAGTCGATGGCGTGCAAGTGCTAGGGTTTAAACGGGGCCCAGAAATTACCAAGGCACCTGACCTTAATACCACACTAGAAATTGGTGACCTAATTATTGTGGTCGGCCCTCAAGATGCGCTCGCAAATAAATTAAAATCGCTATGACGTATTTTCATCAGAAAGGTGTTTTTTACGCACCAGATGGTAAACAAGAGAAAGCGAAAGGCAACGAACCGCGAATTATATTGCTCAGTTTTCTCGGTGTTTTACTGCCTTCTGCGGTATTGCTAACCTTGCCAGTTTTTTCTGTTACGGGCCTGTCGATAACGGATGCTTTGTTTACTGCAACGTCCGCTATTAGTGTGACAGGGCTTGGTGTTGTCGATACTGGGCAACACTTTACGCTTGCGGGTAAAATCTTGCTGATGTTTTTAATGCAAATCGGTGGGTTGGGGCAGATGACTTTGTCGGCGGTCTTACTCTATATGTTCGGCGTGCGTTTGAGTTTGCGTCAACAAGCGCTGGCGAAAGAAGCATTAGGGCAAGATCGGCAAGTCAATCTAAACCGACTAGTAAAGCGGATTGTTGTTTTCGCGCTTGTTGCAGAAACGATCGGGTTTATTTTTCTCTCTATCCGCTGGGTCCCTGAAATGGGCTGGCAGACTGGTATGTTTTACGCCTTGTTTCATGCAATTTCTGCATTTAACAACGCTGGGTTCGCGCTGTTTTCTGACAGTATGATGAGCTTTGTGAATGATCCGTTGGTTATCTTTACACTGGCGGGGCTATTCATTTTTGGCGGGCTTGGTTTTACTGTTGTGGGTGACATCTGGCTAAACTGGCGCAAAGGTTTCCACTTTTGGCATCTTCACACCAAAATCATGCTGATTGCGACACCGATATTGCTCTTAGTCGGAACGATGCTGTTTTGGTTACTTGAACGAAGCAACCCAAACACAATGGCGTCTTTACCTGCAACAGGGCAATGGTTGGCGGCATTCTTTCAATCTGCGAGTGCTCGAACGGCAGGGTTTAATAGTGTTGACTTGGCGTTGTTTACCCAGCCAGCCTTACTGGTCATGATTGTTCTAATGTTAATTGGAGCGGGTTCCACCTCAACGGGGGGCGGTATTAAAGTTTCCACATTTGCTGTTGCGTTTATGGCTACGTGGACCTTTTTACGCCAAAAGAAACATGTGGTTATGTTTAAGCGAACCATAAATTGGCAAACTGTGACTAAGTCATTGGCAATTATCGTTGTGAGCGGAGCCATCCTGACAAGCGCAATGTTTTTATTGATGCTTACCGAGAAGGCCAGCTTTGATAAGGTTATGTTTGAAACCATTTCCGCATTTGCCACAGTGGGGCTCACCGCCGGTTTGACTGCGGAACTTTCTGAACCTGGTAAATACATTATGATCGTGGTGATGATCATTGGTCGTATTGGGCCGCTCACGCTTGCCTACATGTTGGCACGTCCTGAACCTACCTTGGTCAAATACCCAGAAGACGCCGTTCTTACAGGTTAATATAGCGTTAAACAATGGCCGCGCGACCATTACGAGCATTGATTAATAGCAGTGCTCGTACATTTATAGAATATGTGGAATGTTGCCCAGTTTTACCTACAAATTCGTAGAAGTTCATTTCTTCTTCCTTTCGTTTCGATACTATTCATTCACTCAATTTATATTCTCAGAAGCTACGCTCATAACAGCGTTTTGGAATCCGACGCTTTTGTAGTGTGACACCAAACTACGTCGTGTTATCTGAGCGAATTGATACCAGCCTTCGTCAATAGTCACTCAGTCTTACTCTATGCCCATAGGGTTACTTTGTGCTTGTTGTGCTTGGTATTAATTAACGAATCGAAAAGATGGAGTCGTACTTTGAAATTCAACACACTCGCCATGGCTATGCTAACTGCGCTTCTTGCAGGGAAGAGCATGGCAACTACTCCGCCATCACCGGTTTGGCATACTATTGCGTTGAGCGATGGTAGCTCCAGTGAGGCAATTCTACGTGGAACGGCAGATTTCCACTGGTTTGAAGATAAGCAGGGCAATGCCTTACTTCAGGAAGACGGCGTTTGGTTTTTCGCGCAGATTCAGCGCGAGTCAGACACGCCAATATTGATCTCGACAGGTGTGGTGAAAACGCAGTCGAGTGAGCCACCTGAGTCGGCGAGGTTTCGCCCGGATTTACAAGTTAAACCGCAATTATCTTCTCTAAAAACCATTGAACCGATGGCACGAAAAAACCTACTGCGTTCGGCGCAAGGTTACCAGGCGATGAGCAGTTCAACGGTGAAGCAGCAGCCCCTATTGGTTGTGCAAGTTTCGTTTGATGACCAAGCAATGGTGCATGATTTTGAGCAACGCGTATTTAATACCAATGGTCAAAGCGTTGTGGATTACTTTGATAAAAACTCTCAAGGTAAATTCAAAGTTGTTCCTGCACTTGAGAGTTACGGCACCGCCAATGACGGTGTGATAGATGTGACTGTGGCACAAAGCCACCCTAACTGTCACTCTAGTTCGACTGATAAAACATGCACCGCCAAGTTGAATGCGGTTTTCACCGAGGCTTATCAAAAACTGGATCCATACTTTAATCTTTCGGCCTACGACAGCAATCAAAATGGTACCGTAGAACCGTCAGAACTCTCTGTCATGTTTATTTTTGCGGGGGGCGATCGTTCAACAGGGGTTCTCAACCGTCCTGCTATTTGGCCGCACAAATTCTCTCACGATGATGTCACACTAGATGGTAAAAAGATCACAGACTATTGTGTGTTCGCTGACTATCAAGTTGATCATCAAGCGACCTTGGGCGTGATCGTACACGAGCTTGGCCACTTAATGCTTGGCTTACCGGATTTGTACGCAAGGAACAGTGATGCCTCGATCGGCTCTTGGGGCGTGATGGGTGGCGGTTCATGGGCGCAGAAACCGGGAGATTCATACGCTGGTGACACTCCGGTGAACATGAGTGCATGGAGCAAACACGCTGCTGGTTTTGTTGTACCAACGGTAACTCATGAAAGTCCAGCGCCTATTTCTGTGAACAACGACGATGTCAAGCTGGTGTATCTCGACCCGTACTTGAAAGAGTTTGGCCCACGTGTTTACTTGGAAAATCGCACCTTTAGCGGTTACGACCGAGCATTGGCGGCTGAAGGTATCCTGGCGACGTCGGTCAATGTCCAGAACCGCTTTAATGATGTTGGCGCGATGCAGGTTCAAATCATGCAGGCTGATGGTCTGAATGAGTTAGAAAATGATGGTAGGAGTGACGCTGACGATTTGTACCCTAATGGTGGCGATGTCATTTCAGATACATCGACCCCGGGTCTGAGAGCGATCACAGGGTTTGATACTGGGGTTCGTATTTCCAACATTGCCAGCAACACCAACGGCGGTAGCTTTTCTCTTGAGCATACAAACGAACCAAATAAATCAGCATGGCTGAACTCTCTTCATCAAGGTTATGTGTACGCGAGTGGGAGTAACACTCTGGCGGTGTCACTGGACTTGAATAGTGATACAGAGCTTGATGGCCTTCAACTTTACGCGCAAAGAGATAGCGCTCAAAGTGACATGATTTATCGAGTTTGGCGATTCCCATTTTCTGGAAACATTGGCTATCGATTAATATTGAATCAAAACAACGCTGAGCTTTTACAGCAAGGTAACTTCCAAAAGTCATCTCGAATTTTATTCCCTCAATCAAGCCAATTGAGTGCGGGTCAGCATTTATTGGTCGTTGAATTGGAAGGCGGTCAATTTGATGCAAACTTTGACTTCGGCCGCTTGCTAAAAACTGAAAAAGCCTCCCTACCTGTAATGTGGACTGGTGATTACAGTGAGATTGGCACGTTTGGTCTAGAAAAAGCCGGGTTCTCTTATATTCCGTTTGCAGCATTATTAAATGTGGATGCGAGCAACTTGGTTGAAGCGAAATCTGATTCGTTACAAACCAATAAAAATACGCCAATCAAACTGAACCTGATGGACAATGATTTCATGGCGGTAGGGTATCAGTTCAATGTGGACATTGTGCAGAAGCCTGAGCACGGCACCATCTCTGGCAACCAGTACCAACCTGAAGCTAACTTCGTTGGTCTGGACACTTTCCAATATCGTTTGTTGTCGGTTGATGGTGCGTACTCATCTTCAATCGTGAATGTGCAGGTGGAAGTGCTTGGCAGCAACGAAGCGCCAGTGGCCGTGATTGATGTTGATAATAAAGACATGACGGTTGGGCAGCGAGTCACGTTGTCTGCGTTAAATAGTACGGATGCTGATGGTGATGTGTTGAGTTATAAATGGGAGCAGTTGGCTGGCACTTCAGTTTCTCTTGGCAATGCAACCAGTGTTAGCACAAGCTTTACGGTGCCTCAAGGTGCAAAAGCGGGTGAGGTTCTGACATTCCGTTTAACCGTGACTGACCCTAGTAATGAAACGTCCAGTGCTACCGTCGATTTAACCATGAAAAACGCAGCGCCAGTTACGCTTGCAGATACGGCGACCGTTGCCGTTGGTGAAAGTATTCTGATTGATGCAGCGAGCAATGATTCGGATGTGAACGGCGATAAACTGGTTGTAGAAAGTGTGCAGAACGTAACGGGTGTGGGAAGTGCGAGTGTAGAGAATGGCAAAATCCGTTTTCAAGCACCGGATAGCCCTACTGACGGCATCAAGCTGCAATATACGGTTTCAGACGGTCATGGTGCCACTGCTACGGGTGAAGTTATCGTGACGGTTGTTGCTTCTTTGAAGACAACGACATTCAAGAACTCTGAAGGTAGCGGCAGTGTTTCTTATTGGGCTTTGATGTTACTTGCAACATTAGGCTGGCGACGTCGCGTCTAAAACGGTATTGAATTGCGGTATAAGCCACTCACATTGAGTGGCTTATTTTTTATCTGATCTATTTTGGTTTCGTTCTCATTATCTTATGAGATGTGTTTCTCATTATTTTTAAAGCGATTTTTCTACTCTGCGGTTACCCTAGGGGCCGATTTTTATGAACTAAGGATGTTATATGTCTACCGAGGGCTTTTCTGTTTCGGAAATATGCCGAGAAGCGGCAGTGATGGTCAGAAGGAATCTACTCGCAATTGTTATTGCTTGTATTCCGTTGATTATCGTGCACTCAATTTTTGCTTTTATGTATCCTGAAATGACGGGGCAAGATCAAGCGAACGTTCAAGAAGGCAATGTCGCAGGATTTTATTTCGTCACAATTATTTTGTACCCACTTGTTGCTGCTATGGCGGCTGTGCGTGTGCATCGAATTTATTTAGTCGGCGATTACATGCACTCGGCGTTGGATGTATTTCGTTTGTCAGCTCGAGAATTCCGTTTCATAGGCTGGTGGATACTGTTTGGACTGATGATGATGCTCGTTATTGGTATCCCGATCTTTGTGTTGTCGTTTATCTACATTGCAGAAAGTGGTGAAGCCGACTTTGTTGCTATGGCTATTATCACAACGATTGCAAGCATTCCTGGCTATTGGGTAATGGCGCGATGGTCATTTGTGTTGCCAGCGACTGCAATGGATCATCAGCCGCGCAGTTTGCGTCGTTCGTGGAATCAGAGCAGACCATACAACAAACAAGTATTCATTTTGATGGGACTAATTCCATTGGGTGCGGGCTTGCTCAGTCAGCTGATCTTTAGCCACTTTACGAATCTCTTTATGTTGAGCCTCGTCGGTGTGGCTTATGGTATTTTTGGCGCGTACCAGCTGGCATTGTTATCGTTGAGCTATAAAACGGTAGTGGATATCGAACGCGCTCGTTTTGATACGCCATCACAGCCACCAAAAACGGGTGAAGAATTTTCCGCTTAACCCTTTGATCGTTTTTACATGCTACCTCCGTTTAGGAGACGGTCTGCGGCAGGTTGATACCTTCCTGCCGCCTTCGCGTTATTCACGCAAAATACCCATGCCCATTTCATGGCTGAATGACAGGGACATTCACACGTATACTCACAACAGTACTTCTTTTTATTAAGGAACCCTACATGTCCATTTGGCAACGGGTCAATTTCACCCATCGCTTTAGTCAATTACCGTCAGCGTTCTATACGTTGGTCGAGCCACAACCCTTGGACAACACTCGCTGGGTCGCTTGGAATGGTGAGTTTGCACAGCAGTTTGGTTTACCAGAAGAGCAAAACGATGAGTTATTGGCGGTTTTTTCTGGGCTAAGTGAATTCGAACAATTTCGTCCTCTTGCGATGAAATATGCAGGCCATCAGTTTGGCGTTTACAACCCAGATTTGGGCGATGGACGTGGATTACTGTTGGCAGAAATTGAGCATCAGGATGGTACTTGGTTTGATCTTCACCTCAAAGGTGCAGGGCTAACGCCTTACTCGCGAATGGGAGATGGGCGAGCGGTATTACGCTCAACTATCCGTGAGTACTTGTGCAGTGAAGCCATGGCGGGCCTTGGGGTTCCCACGACACGTGCTCTCGGTATGATGGTCAGTGATACACCTGTTTATCGAGAAAAAACGGAATCGGGCGCTTTGTTACTTCGAATGGCTGAAACCCATGTTCGATTCGGTCACTTTGAGCATTTCTTTTACACCAACCAGTTAGCGGAGCAGAAGCTGTTGGCGGATAAGGTGATTGAGTGGCACTTTGCTGATTGTGCATCGGCGGAGAAACCATATGCCGCGATGTTTGACGCCATCGTGACTAAAACAGCCGAGATGATCGCATATTGGCAAGCTTTTGGTTTTGCGCATGGTGTGATGAATACCGATAACATGTCAATTCTTGGGCAAACTTTTGATTATGGTCCGTTTGGCTTTCTTGATGATTATGAGCCGGGATACATTTGTAATCATTCAGACTACCAGGGTCGTTACGCATTTGATCAACAGCCTAGAATTGCGCTTTGGAACCTGTCAGCACTGGCGCATGCGCTATCGCCACTCGTTGAACGAGAAGATTTAGAATCGTCGTTGAGTCAATTTGAAGTTCATTTAAGCCAGCAGTTCAGCCGCCTCATGCGTGAGAAGTTGGGCTTAAAAACTAAGATAGCGGAAGACGGGCGTTTGTTTGAAGCTATGTTTGAGCTTCTTCACCAGAACAAAACGGACTACACTCGCTTCTTCAGAACACTTTCAAACCTTGATAATGCGCCTTCCCAAGCCGTAATCGATTTATTTCTCGACCGAGAAGCAGCGCGAGCTTGGCTTGAGCTGTATTTAGCTCGGTGTGAGCTAGAGGTTGATGAACTAGGGGGCCTGATTTCAACCGAACAGCGTTGCAAACAGATGCGTCAAGCCAATCCCAAATACATCTTGCGTAACTACTTGGCTCAGTTGGCGATTGATAAAGCGGAAGAAGGGGACTTTAGCGAATTACACCGATTGTCCGAACTGTTAAAACGCCCATTTGATGAGCAACCCGAGTTTGATGATTACGCGAAATTGCCACCGGAATGGGGGAAGAAAATGGAGATAAGCTGTTCTTCATAAATGGGTCATTTCCCACCCATTTGTATCTTTTTCTTGGGTGGAATTCACTCGTTACACTTCTGATTCATGTTAATGGGCTTTGTTAATTTATTGAAATGAATATAAATTTTAACATGGTCCATTAATTGCTCTTTGTTGAACATCCGTACCCATCGCCTAACACCTAGTTACTCATGGACGGGATGGGATGTGATTCAACAAGGAGAATAATAATGTTTAAGCCTCTAACTCTACTATCTGTCTCTGCACTTGCTGTTACCAGTTTTAATGCTGCCGCAAATTGTGACCCGGGTGAAACGGTCATCAAGTTTAGCCATGTAACGAACGCGGACAAACACCCTAAAGGCATCGCGGCTTCGTTACTTGAAAAGCGCGTCAACGAAGAGATGAACGGTAAAGTCTGTATGCAGGTGTTTCCTAACTCAACACTTTATGATGATGACAAAGTGTTGGAAGCGCTACTGAATGGTGATGTTCAACTCGCTGCTCCTTCTCTTTCTAAGTTTGAGAAATTCACCAAGAAGTACCGCCTTTTCGATCTTCCTTTCTTGTTCGATGATGTCGACGCGGTTGACCGTTTCCAAAACTCGGAAGCGGGTGAAAAGCTGAAAAATTCAATGAAACGTCGTGGCCTACAAGGCATTGCGTTTTGGCATAACGGCATGAAGCAAATGTCAGCCAACAAGCCGCTCATTTCTCCAACTGATGCTGAAGGACTTAAGTTCCGTGTTCAAGCGTCTGATGTACTCGTTGCTCAGTTTGAGCAGCTAGGTGCTAACCCACAAAAAATGTCGTTCAAAGAAGTTTACGGCGGCTTGCAAACTAAGGTTATTGATGGTCAAGAAAATACTTGGTCAAACATTTACGGCAAAAAATTCTTCGAAGTTCAAGATGGCATTACGGAAACGAACCACGGAATTCTGGATTACTTAGTTGTGACGTCAAACGACTTCTGGAAAAACCTACCAGATGATCAGCGCGAGCAGTTAAATACCATTATTCAAGAGGTAACTGCGCAGCGTAATGCTGAGTCAACCAAAGTAAACCTTGCGAATAAGAACAATATCATCGAAGCCGGTGGTGTGGTTCGTACTCTAACGCCAGAACAGCGCCAAGAGTGGGTCACTGCACTTCAACCAGTATGGAAGAAGTTCGAAAAAGACATTGGTTCTGACCTAATCGAAGCCGCTTTGGCGTCTAACCAAAAATAATAACAGCTAGCACATTTAGCCCTCTCAAACTGAGGGGGCTCTTTCCCCCTACAGACGACGTGATGTAATTATGGAACAGACTTTTTTTGCCAAGGCTGGACGAATCACCGATGCCATTGAAGAGACTTTGATTGCTTTCTTCTTGGGTGCCATGACCTTGCTGACCTTTGCCAATGTCATCTTTCGTTATGTCTTTAACGACAATATTCTTTGGGCGCTTGAGCTCACCGTTTTCATGTTCGCATGGATGGTGTTGGTTGGCGCATCTTATGGTGTGAAAAAACACTTTCATATTGGTGTCGATGTCATTATTAACATCGTTCCGGAAGGTAAACGAAAAGCCCTGGCGCTTTTTGCAGCAATGTGTTGCTTAGCCTTCTCTATTTTGCTGTTAATTGGCGCTTGGAACTACTGGTATCCGTTCGCTACCGACCGAGCGTGGTATGAAACGGACGATATTCCGATGCCTGAAATACTCCAGTTCATGGCCGACTGGTTAAATGAGGGAGAGCGTTATGAAAAGCTGCCACGTTTTATTCCTTACTTCGCTTTGCCACTTGGAATGGCGCTACTAACGTTTAGATTTGTTCAAGTCACGTGGCAAATCGCTACTGGTAAGCTCGATCGCTTGATTGCAGGACATGAAGCGGAGGAAGAGCTCGAATCTCTTAAAGCTGAGATGAGTGACGCTGAAGACGTAATGGCTCCAAAGGCCTCGCAAGACGCTAAAAACAAGGAGCAATAAGCCATGGATATCTTATTTCTATTTTTGATGGTAATTGGCTTTATGCTGGTTGGCGTGCCAATTGCTATTTCGCTGGGCCTTTCCAGTGTTCTTTTCCTTTTAATGCATTCGGATGCCTCTTTAGCGTCAGTTGCTCAAACGCTGTTTAATGCATTCGCGGGCCACTACACGCTATTGGCTATTCCATTCTTTATATTGGCTTCAAGCTTTATGTCGACGGGTGGCGTAGCAAAGCGGATCATTCGTTTCGCCATTGCCATTGTAGGCTGGTTCCGCGGCGGTTTGGCGATGGCTTCGGTTGTAGCGTGTATGATGTTTGCCGCGTTGTCAGGTTCCTCACCTGCAACGGTTGTTGCCATAGGTAGTATTGTTATCGCAGGTATGATCAAAAACGGTTACTCAAAAGAGTTTGCCTCTGGGGTAATTTGTAACGCAGGTACGCTAGGGATTTTGATCCCACCTTCGATTGTGATGGTGGTGTATGCAGCCGCAACGGATGTGTCAGTTGGACGTATGTTCCTTGGTGGTGTGATTCCCGGTTTGCTGGCGGGTGTCATGTTGATGATCGCGATTTACATTGCCGCGAGAATCAAGAACCTTCCAAAGCAACCTTTTGTCGGTTGGAAAGAAACTTTTGATGCCGCCAAGGATGCAAGCTGGGGCTTGTTGTTGGTCGTCATCATTCTTGGTGGTATCTATGGCGGTATCTTTACGCCGACAGAAGCCGCTGCGGTTGCTGCTGTGTACTCATTCTTTATTGCTAACTTTGTATACAAAGACATGGGGCCATTTGCAGACAAGAAAAACACTAAACCTGCGCTCGTTAAAATCTTCCAAACCTTTGTTCATAAAGACACGAAACACACCCTGTATGAAGCGGGCAAACTCACCATCATGCTGCTGTTCATCATTGCTAATGCCTTAATTTTGAAGCATGTTTTAACGGAAGAACGCATCCCGCAAATGATCACCGAGTCGATGCTCTCGGCTGGTCTCGGACCCATCACTTTCTTGATTGTGGTGAACGTCTTGTTGCTGATTGGTGGTCAGTTCATGGAGCCATCAGGCTTGTTGATCATTGTTGCGCCGCTCGTGTTCCCAATTGCGATTGCATTAGGTATAGACCCAATTCATTTGGGCATAATGATGGTGGTGAATATGGAGATAGGAATGATAACGCCGCCCGTGGGTCTTAACTTATTTGTGACCGCTGGTGTTGCCAAAATGTCGATGATGAACGTAGTGAAGGCAGCATTACCCTGGGTTGGAGTGATGTTCTTGTTCCTAATTATCGTCACATATGTACCATGGGTATCGACTTGGTTGCCTACTACCTTGATGGGGCCGGAGATCATTACCAAGTAATGGAAGCCAGAAAGTAGAAAGAGGTGTGAGAATTCACACCTCTTCATCTATTGATTTGTAACAAGTTTTGCGCGGGTCTGAATTAATTCGACGTTCATAGTGTCGCCACCTCTTTTTATTTTTACGACGCTCTTCACCGAGTCTTCTCTCTTCTTGATAGCAACCGTCTACGAGCACGGTATCTGTAACAATCGGTATTCTCACTTTTTCGTTCATATCTGTAACAACCATGATAAACCTGTTGTTAAAAATTATGATTCAAGTTGAATATAATGCCAATTATCTGAACGTGTTTTATTTGTAAAGGTCTTTATTTATTTGGTAACGCTGCATCTTGTCGTAAAGGGTTTTTCTTGGCACATTTAATTGGCACATTGTCTGTTTAATACTACCGTTGTTTTCTAATAAAGCGCCTTCAATGGCTGCTCTCTCAAACTCCGCCACTTGCTCTGCAAGGCTTGAGGAAGACTTAGCAACTGGGTTCGATTCTCCCAACTGAATTAACTTACCCAATAGTACAAAACGTTCTGCAGCATTTCTGAGTTCTCGAACATTACCAGGCCAGTCATGGCTCATCAGTTGCGCTAGATCTTGGGGTGACAAACTAGGTGAGCTTTTGCCATAACGTGAAGCTGCTACCAACAGAAAGTGGTGAAAGAGGGCGGGAATGTCTTCTTTTCGTTCGCGTAGTGGCGGGAGATCCAGGGTCACGACATTGAGCCGATAATAGAGGTCCTGACGGAAAGTACCTTCTTCAGCTGCGTGTTTTAAATCGACCTTTGTTGCGGCAATCACTCGAATATCTAAAGGCAATAATTCATTGGAACCGACACGCTCAATCACGCGCTCTTGTAATACCCTCAATAAACGAATTTGGGCTTGGATAGGCATCGACTCGATCTCATCCAAGAAAAGTGTGCCGCCTTGTGCAAACTCAAATTTACCGATACGACGGCTTTCGGCGCCAGTGAATGCGCCTTTTTCATGGCCGTAGAGTTCACTCTCAATTAAGTTCTCTGGAACCGCTCCACAATTTACGGCGACAAAGTTTTGGTTCCGGCGAGAGCTTTGCTCATGTAAAGAACGAGCGATTAACTCTTTCCCTGTACCGGTTTCACCAAACAATAAAATATCGGCGTCGGTATCGGCGATTTGGGTGATGGTCTCTCGTAATATTTGGATGCTAGAGGTTTCACCAATAACTCGTGGACCAAGGGTTTTACTGGCTTTAAGTGACAGGCGCAGTTTTTCATTTTCATTGGTTAGTTTGCGCTTCTCAATCGCCCGCTTAACCGTTTCAACCAAATGCTCTGGCGCAAAAGGTTTCTCAATAAAGTCGTAAGCGCCTTGATGAAGGGCTTGCACTGCCATGGAAATATCACCGTGTCCAGTGATCATGATGACGGGTAAGTTTGCATCGCGTTGAGTCAAAGTTGTTAGCATATCCATACCAGAAATGCCCGGTAAACAGATATCAGTGACCACGACGCCAGCTTCTTCTCCTTGCTGCATCGCTATTAAAGCCGATTCTGCATCCACAAAAAACTTGGCGTCGATATCCGCCAGTTCAAAGGTCTGTTCTATAGCGATTCTGAGATCGGCCTCATCATCAATAAAAAACACCTGACACATGATCTTATCCTTTTGATGGTTCAGTGTTGTAAGAAGTGATAGGTAAACACAATGAGAATCGAGCGCCGCCTTGTTCTCGATTATGGGCACATAATTTTCCATTCATACTGGCTAAGATTTGTTGCGAGATAGAGAGACCCAAACCTAAACCGTTCAGTTTAGTGGTTAGAAACGGCTCACATAAATCAGAAAGTGAGAAAGAGCCAAGTCCTGGGCCATTATCATCAACATGAATCCAAACTAAATCAGTGTGCTCATCGTGTTCTACAGATAATTCTACCTGTTTGTCTTGTTGTTCTTTGAGTGCTTCTATCGCATTAGTCAGTAAATTGACCAACACTTGCTCCAGTTGAATAATATTGATCTGCACTTCAACATCATGCTCTGGCAAATTTGTTTCTAACGTGACGCGCCCTGATTTAAATGCGGGCTTCATCAGTTCTTTTACAGAGGCAATCACAGGGAACAGTCGAGATTGAGCCAACTCGTCACCACTGGTTTTTTTGGCGAAAGAGCGAAGTTGCTGACTGATATTTGCCATACGGTCAGTGAGAGCAGAAATGCGAGTGAGATTATCTTCCACTCGCTCATATTTTTCTTTTTTTAGAAACAGCTTGCCGTTCTCCGAAAAGCTACGAATTGCCGCAAGTGGATTATTCAGTTCATGGCTGATACTGGCCGACATTTGTCCTAACACCGCGAGTTTCGCTGCTTGCACCAATTCGTCTTGAGTAACGCGTAAAGTTTGCTCGGTATCGATACGCTGTGCGATCTCCGCTTGCAACTCGGCAGTCCGTGCCATGACTTGATATTCCAACTTTTGATTTGCTTCTTGTTGAATTCGTTCAAGTTGCAAGTGACGCTGTTGACGGTGATAGATAAGCTGACCAATTAAAAACAAAACCATGAATGCTAGAGTGAGTACAAAGATGTAACCCATGGTGAACCAAACGATCGACTGTTTAGGAGACAGCACACGAATAGTCAGTTTGAGTTCGGGAAGGGGCAGCGAAGAGACCACCAAGGTTCCTTTATTGTATGGGTAACCCTGTTTAAGCTCAGAATGCACCTCGTCCAAACTACCCACTAATCCAAGCGTTTCAATTGGCGCATCAAGATATTGTTGGCTTGCCCAAACTTGCTTTTTCTCTTTTTTTGTCAGTGGCTGTAAGCTTTTGAGTAGCCATTCACTTCGGCTACTCATGAAAACAATTCCGTATGGGTCGCTGGCGACAAAAACACTGTTAGGTTGCTGCCAGTTGTCCTCTATCTTACTTAGGTCCATCTTCACCACGACGACACCAAGTACACCGCCAGCGTATACGATGGGATAAGAATAGTAGTAGCCACGTTTACCAGATGTTGAGCCCAGTGCGTAGTATTGGCTTCTTTTGCCTACAATGGCTTGTTTGAAATAAGGGCGAAATGCAAAATTTCGCCCGATAAAGGAGCGCTCTTTACGCCAGTTGCTGGCGGCGATCGTTGTACCCCATTGATCGATTAAGTAGGTGTCCGCTGCTTCAATCACGCCATTAACGGATTCTAAATACCGATTAGTGATTTCCAGTTGCGCACTGTTGTTGGGGTGCAGAAGCGCTTGATAAAGTGGATCATCTTTAGCGAGAAGATTTGGGATATGGGCGTACTTATCGAGTTTATTTTTTATATGGCCAGAAAATTGCTCCAGCTGTGATTGGTGTTTATCAAGTAGAGATTGATAACTGGTCTGCCAAACCCAATGGCCACCGATAATTGCGGACAGGAAATAGAAAGCAAAAAATGTCAGCAGAATCCGTTTTTTTTGCGACATCCTTACACTCCTTACAACTTCCTTTGGTCACGTAAGAAAATGTTAATAGTTTGTAGGAAGGATTAGGGATTTAGTTTTCAACTCTGTGGAGTAAAACAAGAGCAAGATCTCTTTTTAGGCTTTTCGATAAAAAAACCGGTCGATTCTCTTGAAAAAGTCGCTATTGTCCCCATTCTAGATATGCTGGCGATGCTTAGACGGTGTCTGAATCGCATTTTTGAAGAAAAAATGGGTCAGCATTCGAGAATTTAGCGCAGACAATGTCCACATAGTGGCTATTGGCTCGACAGGGTTGCGACAGATCGCTAGAATGTCGCGTCTAAAAATTCTGTCCTGAGGCTAATAGGAGATACCTTTGGTTATTTTATCGAAGATATCACTGATTAGTCCGGTACTGACAACCAGTATCGATACTCGATTTTAAATTAGGTGTTCGGACAGAACACTACACAAGGATGAAGCGTAAGCTCCTCTGAGTTTCGCTCATACGCTCGGAAAACCGAGCCACTTTAGAGGTTTATATATAATGCAAGTTACTGTTGAAACGCTAGAGGGCCTAGAGCGCCGTCTAAACATTACTGTTCCAGCTGCAAACATCGAAGACGCTGTAACAGCTGAACTACGCAACATCGCTAAAAACCGTCGTTTCGATGGTTTCCGTAAGGGTAAAGTGCCTCTAAAAATGGTTGCTAAGATGTACGGCAAAGCAGTACGTCAAGACGTTCTTGGTGAAGTAATGCAACGCCACTTCATCGAAGCTATCGTTAAAGAGAAAATCAACCCAGCTGGCGCTCCAACTTTCGCTCCTGTAGAGAACAAAGAAGGTTCAGACCTAGTTTTCACTGCAACTTTTGAAGTTTACCCAGAAGTTGAGCTTAAAGGCCTAGAGAGCATCACTGTTGAAAAACCACTAACAGAAGTTAAAGATGCAGACGTAGAAGAGATGATCGATACTCTACGTAAGCAACAAGCAACTTGGGTTGAAGTTGAAGAAGCAGCAGAAGATGGCAAACGCGTAAGCATTGACTTCGTTGGCTCTATCGACGGTGAAGAGTTCGAAGGTGGTAAAGCTGAGAACTTCCCTCTAGAAATGGGTGCTGGTCGCATGATCCCTGGTTTCGAAGACGGTATCGCAGGTAAAACTGCTGGTATGGAATTCGACATCGACGTGACTTTCCCAGAAGATTACCACGCTGAAAACCTAAAAGGTAAAGCAGCTAAGTTCGCAATCAAAGTGAACAAAGTTGAAGCTCGTGAACTACCAGAACTAAACGACGAGTTCGTTGCTAAGTTCGGTGTTGTTGAAGGTGGTGTTGAAGCACTTAAAGCTGAAGTTCGTAAGAACATGGAACGCGAACTTAAGCAAGCTGTTAAGAACCGCATCAAAGAGCAAGCGATTGACGGTCTAGTTGAGCAAAACGACATCAACGTACCATCAGCGCTTATCGAGCAAGAAATCCAAGTTCTACGTCAACAAGCTGCACAACGCTTCGGTGGTAACCCAGAAGCTGCTGCTCAGCTTCCACGTGAACTGTTCGAAGAACAAGCTAAACGTCGCGTAGTTGTTGGTCTTCTACTAGGTGAAGTAATCAAATCTGAAGAGCTAAAAGCGGACGACGAGAAAGTTAAAGCGCTAATCGAAGAAATGGCTACTGCATACGAAGATCCATCAGAAGTTATTGCTTACTACGAGCAAAACGAAGAAATGATGAACAACATGCGCAACGTAGCTCTAGAAGAGCAAGCAATCGACGCGATCATCGCTAAAGCACAGGTTTCTGAGAAAGAAGTAGGCTTCAACGAGCTACTTAACCAACAACAACCTGCTGCTTAATAAGCAATATCTTGCGTAGAAGGTTGACTTAACGTTAACTATTCTGCTAACAATGGTCCGTATGATAGTCATCATCCGGGCCATTTATTTTAGGGACATAAGAATATGAGCTACCAAGAAAAAAATGCAATGTCGCCAATTATGGACGCGCTAGTACCAATGGTGGTTGAACAAACTTCCCGAGGCGAACGTTCTTACGACATCTACTCACGTCTGCTGAAAGAGCGCGTGATTTTTTTAACGGGTCAAGTGGAAGACCACATGGCAAACCTTGTCGTGGCTCAGCTACTTTTCCTAGAATCTGAAAATCCAGATAAAGATATTTTCCTATACATCAACTCACCAGGCGGCAGCGTAACAGCAGGTATGTCTATTTACGACACCATGCAGTTCATTAAGCCAAATGTGAGCACAGTATGTATGGGTCAAGCATGTTCAATGGGTGCCTTCCTGCTTGCAGGTGGTGCGCCAGGTAAGCGTTACGTACTGCCTAACTCTCGTGTAATGATCCACCAACCATTGGGTGGTTTCCAGGGTCAAGCTTCTGATATCCAAATCCATGCTCAGGAAATCCTGACGATTAAACAGAAGCTAAACAAGTTGTTAGCAGAACATACAGGCCAACCTCTTGAAGTCATTGAGCGCGATACTGATCGTGATAACTTCATGTCATCAGAGCAGGCTGTGGAATACGGTATCGTGGATGCAGTGTTAAGCCACCGTGGCGAGTAATTTGCCAGCGCATTTTGGCAAAAATTGATATACACTCATTCATGAAGAGTAAAGGCTAAGAGGTTAGCGAATGACAGATAAAAGCAAAGAAAGTGGCAGCGGTAAATTGCTGTACTGTTCTTTCTGCGGCAAAAGTCAGCACGAAGTTCGCAAGCTAATCGCAGGTCCGTCAGTGTACATTTGCGACGAGTGTGTCGACTTATGTAACGATATTATTCGCGAAGAAATCAAGGATGTTCTCCCTAAGAAAGAATCTGAAGCGTTACCAACGCCAAAACAGATCCGTGAACACCTTGATGACTATGTGATCGGGCAAGATTACGCGAAAAAAGTGCTCGCAGTTGCGGTATATAACCACTACAAGCGTTTACGCAATGGTGATACAACGAGCGAAGGTGTGGAGCTTGGTAAGAGTAACATCCTTCTAATTGGTCCTACAGGTAGCGGTAAAACACTACTTGCGGAGACATTAGCTCGATTCTTGGATGTGCCATTTACAATGGCAGACGCGACGACACTAACCGAAGCCGGTTACGTAGGTGAAGACGTTGAAAACATCATCCAAAAGCTTCTGCAAAAATGTGATTACGATGTAGCTAAAGCGGAACGCGGCATCGTTTACATTGATGAAATTGATAAGATTTCACGCAAAGCTGAAAACCCATCTATTACGCGTGACGTATCTGGTGAAGGTGTTCAGCAGGCGCTACTAAAACTTATCGAAGGTACGGTTGCATCGGTTCCACCTCAAGGTGGTCGTAAGCATCCTCAGCAAGAATTCCTACAAGTGGACACATCTAAGATCCTGTTCATCTGTGGTGGTGCTTTTGCTGGCTTAGACAAAGTGATTGAGCAGCGTGTTGCAACAGGTACAGGTATTGGCTTTGGTGCTGAAGTTCGTTCGAAGAATGAATCGAAGACGGTAGGTGAGCTATTTACTCAAGTTGAACCTGAAGACTTAGTGAAGTACGGCCTCATTCCAGAATTCATTGGTCGTCTACCTGTAACAACAACACTGACTGAGCTTGATGAAGAAGCGTTGATTCAGATCCTATGTGAACCGAAGAACGCACTGACCAAGCAATATGCAGCATTGTTTGAGCTAGAAAACGCTGAACTTGAATTCCGTGAAGATGCGCTGCGCGCTATCGCGAAAAAAGCAATGGAGCGTAAAACAGGTGCTCGTGGCTTACGCTCGATTCTTGAAGGCGTGCTACTTGAAACCATGTACGAATTACCATCTGCAACAGACGTTAGTAAAGTCGTGATTGATGAGTCCGTCATTAATGGCGAGTCAGAGCCACTGCTTATTTACAGTAACGCAGACAATCAGGCAGCTGGAGCAGAGTAAATTCAGCCATAATGAAAAAGGAGGTAAGTAATTACCTCCTTTTTTTATTTCTCTTATTGAATCCAAACAATTAGCCCCCATATACTGCCTTAAGTAATACGTTAAACGTGAAAGCGGAAGAGAGAATTATATGAACTTGGAACGTTCCGAGCGTATCGAGATCCCGGTACTACCTCTACGTGACGTAGTGGTCTACCCACACATGGTTATTCCATTGTTTGTTGGTCGTGAGAAATCGATTAGCTGTCTAGAAACGGCGATGGAAACCAACAAACAAGTTCTTCTTGTGGCACAAAAGCAAGCGGATACTGACGAGCCTACGGTTGACGACCTATTTGACGTAGGTACGGTAGCCACCATTCTCCAGCTCTTGAAGCTTCCGGATGGCACAGTAAAAGTATTGGTCGAAGGCCAGCAGCGAGCAAAAATCAATCACTTTAAAGAGAGTGACTTCTTCCTAGCGGAAGCTGAATTTGTTGTTACGCCAGAATTGGATGAGCGTGAGCAAGAAGTGATTGTTCGCAGCGCGATTAATCAGTTTGAAGGGTTCATTAAGCTAAACAAGAAGATTCCACCAGAAGTGCTAACGTCACTTAATGGTATCGACGAAGCCGCACGCTTAGCGGATACCATTGCGGCTCATATGCCGTTGAAGTTGGTGGATAAGCAGCAAGTGCTTGAAATTGTTGACGTCACTGAGCGTCTGGAATTCCTGATGGGCCAGATGGAATCAGAGATCGACTTGCTGCAAGTTGAAAAACGAATTCGTGGTCGCGTTAAAAAGCAAATGGAAAAATCTCAGCGTGAGTACTATCTGAATGAGCAAATGAAAGCGATTCAGAAAGAACTTGGTGAGATGGAAGACGCACCAGACGAGTTCGAAACGCTACAGAAGAAGATTGACGAATCAAAAATGCCTCAAGAGGCACGTGAAAAGACAGAGCAAGAGCTGCAAAAGCTTAAGATGATGTCTCCAATGTCTGCTGAAGCAACAGTGGTTCGTAGCTACATCGATTGGATGGTCAGCGTTCCTTGGGCTAAGCGCTCAAAAGTTAAGAAAAACTTAGCGAAAGCAGAAGAGGTTCTTAATGAAGATCACTACGGTCTAGAACGCGTCAAAGAACGTATCCTTGAATACCTGGCGGTTCAAAACCGTATCAACAAGCTAAAAGGTCCTATCCTTTGTCTTGTTGGTCCTCCTGGTGTCGGTAAAACATCTCTTGGTCGTTCAATTGCTTCAGCTACAGGCCGTAAGTATGTTCGTATGGCGTTGGGTGGTGTGCGTGATGAAGCGGAAATTCGTGGTCATCGTCGTACTTATATCGGCTCATTACCAGGTAAATTGATCCAGAAGATGTCGAAGGTTGGTGTGAAGAACCCGCTGTTCTTATTGGATGAAATCGACAAAATGTCTTCAGATATGCGTGGTGATCCGGCATCGGCTCTACTAGAGGTTCTGGATCCTGAGCAGAATAACTCGTTCAACGATCACTACCTAGAAGTGGATTACGATCTTTCTGACGTTATGTTTGTTGCGACATCGAACTCGATGAACATCCCGGGTCCGTTGTTAGACCGTATGGAAGTTATTCGTTTATCTGGTTACACCGAAGACGAGAAGCTGAACATTGCAAAACGTCACCTTGTTGATAAACAGGTGAAGCGTAATGGCTTGAAAGCGGATGAGATCGTCATTGAAGATTCTGCGATTATTGGCATCATTCGTTACTACACGCGTGAAGCGGGTGTCCGTAACTTAGAGCGTGAGATTTCTAAGATCTGCCGTAAAGCGGTGAAGAACATCTTGCTGGATAAGGACATCAAGTCAGTAACGGTGACGATGGACAACCTAAAAGAGTACTTAGGTGTTCAACGTTTCGATTACGGTAAAGCGGATGAAAGTAACCGAATTGGTCAAGTAACTGGCCTAGCTTGGACAGAAGTGGGTGGCGATCTATTAACGATTGAAACTCAATCAATGCCAGGTAAAGGTAAGCTGACACAAACGGGTTCTCTTGGTGATGTGATGCAAGAGTCTATCCAAGCAGCAATGACAGTGGTTCGCTCTCGTGCAGAAAAGCTAGGTATCAATACTGACTTCTACGAGAAGAAAGATATTCACGTACACGTACCGGAAGGCGCGACACCAAAAGATGGCCCAAGTGCGGGTACAGCAATGTGTACGGCATTGGTTTCTTCTCTGACAGGCAACCCTGTGAAAGCAGAAGTAGCGATGACGGGTGAAATCACACTGCGTGGTGAGGTTCTACCTATCGGCGGCCTAAAAGAGAAGTTACTTGCGGCACACCGTGGTGGCATTAAGACAGTGCTAATTCCAAAAGATAACGAGCGTGATTTGGAAGAGATTCCTGATAATGTTATCGCTGATCTGGAAGTTATCCCTGTACAGTGGATTGATGAAGTACTGAAAGTCGCACTAGAGCGAGACCCGACGGGCGTTGAGTTTGAGTCTCAAAAATAGTGATGTGTAGCAAAAATAAGTAAAAGTTTACGCTGATAAGCCCAAAAAGGCTTGTCAGCGTTTTTTTTGGGCGCTAAGTTAGTTTCGATAGCTGCCAGCCCTTGATGAATAAGGGGTGGAGCATATTTTCTTAACAATGGAACGAAAGTCATCACAAAAATAATCACAGATGACACAAAGGGGAAATTACAGTGAATAAAACTCAGTTAGTAGAACAAATCGCAGAAAATGCAGATATTTCTAAAGCGTCAGCGGGTCGTGCTCTAGATGCATTCATCGAAGCAGTAAGCGGAACTCTTCAATCTGGTGATCAAGTCGCTCTAGTTGGCTTTGGTACATTCAGCGTTCGTACTCGTGCTGCACGTACTGGTCGTAACCCAAAAACTGGTGAAGAAATCCAAATCGCAGAAGCAAAAGTACCAGCTTTCAAAGCTGGTAAAGCACTGAAAGACGCTTGTAATTAATCACGGCGTTATTTCTGTAACCGGCCATTTGCTTAACTTTTGCTCAAACAATAAGTTTCGAACAAAAATTTACAAACTTCGAGCCGAACTTTCTTAAATTATGCGCATCATACTGATGCGCATTTCTTTTTCTGATATTATTGCGCCATTATTTCTATTAGATAGAAGCAGTAGGCTTCAATTGTGGAGAGCAGTTAAATTATGATGGATCGACTACGCGAAGGCGTGAATAGCATCGCGGTCAAAATTATCCTTGGACTTATCATCCTGTCTTTCGTATTTGCAGGTGTAGGTAGCTACATCGTTGGTGGTAGCAACAACTCTGCAGCGAAAGTCGGTAACACTGAGATTCCTCGTGGTGAGTTCGAGATGGCATACCAAAATGAGCGTAACCGTATGCAAGCTCAGTTGGGTGACTACTTCTCTCAAATGCTGGCTGACCCTGCATATGTTGAATCTTTCCGCAAATCCGTTTTAGATCGAATGATCAATGACGTGTTGCTTGACCAACAAGCTGAAGCTTTAGGTCTGCGAATCAGCGACACTCAAGTGCGTAGCATGATTCTAGACATGCCTCAGTTCCAATCTAATGGTCAGTTTGATCAAGAGATCTATCAAGCTTCTTTGCGTCGTGCAGGCTTTTCGCCAGACTCTTTTGCTGAGTACATGCGTCGTGAATTGGTTCGTGAGCAACTGCTGAATGCGCTACAAAACAGTGAATTTATTCTGCCGGGTGAAGTACAAGCAGAAGGCAAGCTGTTCACTCAAACTCGTGATATTCGCACGATTCAGATCGACTTAGCGGAGTTTGCGAAAAATATTGAATTGACCGACGAAGAAATTCAAGAGTACTACAAAGCAAACCCAGACAACTTTACACGTCCAGAGCAGGTTAAAGTCTCTTACATCGAACTGTCAGCTGAAGCGCTAAAGGAACAAGTTAATGTTTCTGATGCTGAGGTGAAAAAGTACTACGACGAGCACTTAAACAAATACTCTTCAGAAGAGCAACGCCGTGTCGCTCACATTCTTGTAGAAGGGGACGATGAAGCAAAAGCGCAAGCTATCCTAGATGAGCTAAACGCGGGTGCAGATTTTGCGACGCTTGCTCAAGAGAAATCTGACGATTTTGGCAGCGCTGAAAACGGTGGTGACTTAGGTTGGATCGAGCGTGATGTGATGGACCCTGCTTTTGAAGAAGCGGCATTCGCACTGAAGAATCCTGGCGATACGTCAGGTCTAGTAAAGTCGGACTTTGGCTATCACATTATCAAGCTTGAAGAGCTAAAAGATTCTGTGGCGAAGCCATTTGAAGAAGTCGCTGCTGAAATCAAACAAGAGATGGTTGACCAACAAGCTATCGATCAATTCTACGAGTTGCAAAATGAGCTTGAGCGCGTAGCGTTTGAATACCCAGACTCATTGTATGATGCTTCTCAAGCGGTTAACCAAGAAGTGAAGACAACGGACTTTATTTCTCAGGTTGATGCACCTGAAGTGCTTCGTAGCCCTGCGGTAATGCAAGCTATCCTAAGCCCTGAAGTTAAAGAAGATGGCCTAAACTCTGAAGCTATCGAAGTTGCGCCTGAGCATATTATCGTTGTTCGTGTTGAAGATGCGCGTGACGAGACAGTTCTTCCACTAGAAGAAATGAAAGATCAGGTTGTTGCAGAGCTATCTCGTGTTAAAGGTGAGCAAGAAGCGATGGAGCTTGGAACACAAGTCGTTGCGGCATTGAAAGAAGGTAAGACGAACGTGCTTGCTGAAAACAATCTTGCCTTTGGTGAACAAGAGACAGTAGATCGTCGTTCTCCGTTGGCAACAACGGTATTCGCGATGGCAAAACCAGTCGATGGTAAACCAGTATACGGTCAGTCTAAAGATCTTGAAGGTAACATCATTATCATCGAGCTTGATGCTGTAAACGCAGAGCTAGATAGTGAGTTAGAAGATCAAGTTGCGATGCAAATGCAGCGTGCATCTTCTCAGCAAGACTTATCATCTGTACTAGCCGTACTGCGTGCAAATACTGACATTGAGTACTTTGTTGTGAGCAACTAAGCACAATTAGTGTAATTTGTATGTTGAATAAAACGGACCGCATAAGCGGTCCGTTTTATTTTTGTCTTTATGAACTTCAATCATCAATAGGCATTACTTAAATTAGTGCGCGTTTAAGTGATAGCGGCCGTTGTGAATTCCGGGTCATCTCAGTTTGTTAAATGCATAACCATATTGCTTTCCATTGCAAACTTGATAGTGACTCGCTCTCGATGACTGTTTTTAGCCTACTATTTTGGAGATTGTATGTTCAATATGAAATGGATTTTGACATTGTGCTTATTTGTTTTTGCACCTTTTAGCATGGCTGCGGATTCAGCCACTGACAAATATGAAGGAATTGAAATTACTGTAAATATCAACACGGCCACTGCTGAAGAAATTGCGACCATGTTGAAAGGTATAGGTGAGAAGAAAGCGCAGAGTATAGTGGACTACCGCGAGGAACATGGCCCTTTTAAAACGGCAGCAGATTTGAAGAGCGTAAAAGGCATTGGTGAAGCGACAGTTAAGAAAAACGAAGACCGCATTTTACTGTAGCTTGATGTATTGCAGATATTGAGTTTGAATTCAGAACAATATCTGCTTCCCTATTACTGCTTTCCCGAACCAGCACCTCTTTCGTGGTTCGGGATTTTTTATCCGAATAAACGACGGCGAAGGCCTTTTTCCAGTAAAGCCATTACTAACCCACCGAGTGCGCCAAACATATGAGCATCAATAGCAACGTTTGCACCGATAAGCTCAGCAGTACTGCTTGATGGGCCATAGACCTGCTCCCATGCTACTTTGGCGATTAGCCCTCCGACTAACAACACACTGCTTCTTCTACTTTCAAAGACTTCTCTGAGCGCCCAAAATCCAAACAATCCGTGTAATACGCCGGATAAACCCACGTACACCGACATGTTGGTAAACAAATTCAGCGCACCAACACATGCACATAAGATTGAAAAAACGATAAGGAAGTTACGAGTGCTTGGGCGAAAAATAAAAGTAATGATCCACAATCCGGCGAGGTTCATTCCTAAGTGCGCAAAGTTGGTATGTGTGAGATTTCCTGTTACGATTCGCCACCATTCACCATGGCGTATATTGTAGCTGTGCCACTCGGTTAGGCTTGCCATTGGTTCAAATTGAAGTATCAAACAGATCACGCTGATAATACTCAGCAAGGTATAAAGGTTCACTCTATGTCTCGTTATTGTTCTCGTTGTGGAAAATCGCAAAAAGCGTGTATTTGCCAATGGATTGTACCGCTGGCAAGCGAGGTAGAACTTATCATTCTTCAGCACACGAGTGAAGAACATCGTCCGCTTGGTACGGCACGGATTCTCAATTTGAGTTTAGATAACTGTATTTGTTTGATAGGAGAGGACTTTTCTTGTGATGATGTCTTAAATCACTTATTAGCGGATGAGTCATATCAACATTTTGTTCTTTACCCATCAGAAGGGTCACGATGCATTTCTGAAATCACTCAAGCGAGTCATAGTGTATCTAAGAAAATACGTTTGATTTTGCTCGATGGTACGTGGAAAAAAGCGTACAAAATGTGGCAACTCTCAAGCAACTTACATCCACTCCCAACCGTGCAGTTGCCTAAGCAACTACAAGGGCACTACACCATTCGTAAGGCGCCCTCTGAGAATAGCTTATCGACAGTCGAGGCAGGTTATCATTCGCTTCGCTTGCTTGAACCCGAGCGAGACTTTACACCGCTTATGCATGCCTTTGAAAATATGATCGAATTCCAAATCGCCCAGATGCCTCCGGGCGTTTTTGAAAAGAATTATTTGAAAGGTTGAGTGTTACTAAAGAACGATGGAAGAGAAAAGTTGGCGGTGTAGCTTTTGTGCGTGACCATCGGTCATTGCAGAAATGTAATCGGCGATGACCCTCATCTTATTGCTTTCGCTCTTCGCCTGACACCACAGCTCTTTTGTATGAACGGGTAGTAAGCGCTCTGGGTCTGCTGTTAACGCTTCAAAAATATCCATAATAATTTGCTGACCCTTATACTCAACGATCTGGACCTGCGGGACTTGGATAACGAAGGTGCTGACAAAGTGCTTGAGTACGTCAAGTGCACGTGCCATCTGTGGTTCTAAACACGCATTCCAAGAAAGTAAAGGGTTATTAAACGGCTCATCCACCGTTTTGATTGAAATGCTGGTCAGTAGCGCGTTAACCATACCACCGATGGCATCTTTCCGCTCATGGTGCTTACCGCTAAATAGCATCTGTCCGATGGAATCGATATGAGCTTCAAACCACGGGTCGCCACAGTCCGCTAATTGACTTGCTGCGCCTTCTTGCCATTGCTGACGTGTCACCATACCAAGTACGATTGCATCTTCTAAATCATGAACACCGTAGGCGATATCATCTGCTAGCTCCATGATTGAGCAGTCGATTGATTTAAAACGCGTTTTACTGTGCTCAAACTCCGATTCTGGCGTTGAACGCATCAGACTAAGCAATGCCTTGTCGTTGTCAGAAAGCGGTGCAATTACCCAATCAAATAAGTCTTTATCACAATCATAAATGCCTTTAGCTGGGCTCCAATCTTTTGCTTTTAGTTTACGTTGATGCTCGGCTGGTTGAGGCAACTTGACGGAGCGTGTTTGACTAATGAGGGCAGGGTACTTAATCAAACCAAACAGCGTGCGGCGTGATAAATTCATTCCGAAATGCTCGGTATAAGGCTCTAACTTAGTGACGATACGAAAGGTTTGGGCGTTCCCCTCGAAGCCGCCATGTTCGCGCATTACGTAGTTTAGAGCGACTTCTCCCCCATGACCGTATGGAGGATGCCCGATGTCGTGAGCCAAACATAATGAATCAATTAAGCTGTCTGATGGTAATAGTTCACGGAACTCTGGTTGTTTTTTCTTTAACTGGGCGACGATACCGGTCCCGAGTTGCGACGCTTCTAAGGAGTGTGTTAACCGACTGCGGTGAAAGTCTTCCAAGCTATTGCCGTGTACTTGGGTTTTTGCTTGTAGGCGTCGAAATGCAGCCGAGTGAAGAATGCGTGCTCGGTCTCGTTGGTACGGGCTCCGATGGTCGTCTCGACGGATTTTATGCTCATCATCATGGCGCTCTTGCCATTGCGGGTGTAATTCAAACGACACGATTATCTCCGTAAGCTAACTGATTTCATCTAACGATAATTCGAAACTTGGGGCAAAGGTATTGAGAAAGTAATCCATTTCAGGCGTTTTGCGTTCTTGCAAAGTGACGTCTAAGCGTTTTTTTGCCAGAGCGAACTCATGGTTACCGGCGCTTAGTTCTTCAAGACATTTTAAATAGGCACAGATGGAATCGGCTTGCTTAACGATTTTTGCGTCCTCTTCGTGTGCAGAGTGAGAAAGAAGATAGGGAGCAAAATCATCTTGGAACTCTTCCGGTAACATTGAGAGTAATTTTTGCTCCGCTGCTGATTCTATCTTCTTATATTCTTTGGCAATTTCAGGGTTGTAATACTTCACTGGAGTCGGAAGATCACCCGTTAATACTTCACTGGAGTCATGGTACATGGCAAGAATCGCGATGCGCTCTGGATTAAGGTTACCGCCGAACTTTTTGTTTTTAATTAGGGCAAGGGCATGAGCGACAAAAGCAACTTGTAAGCTATGCTCTGAAACGTTTTCTGGTGAGACGGACCGCATTAAAGGCCAGCGTTGGATCAGCTTCATTCGAGCCAGGTGGGCGAAAAAATGGCTTTCTTTCATGGCTTTCTCCGTTTCTGGTGTAAAAAAGGAACTCACTAGGAGTTCCTCTAAGCATATGAGAGATCAGCACTAATTACTACCAGTGATTCATTACTGGCTGTAGGTTGATAGGAATCTTTCAAAACGTCCAATGGCGATTTCTAGATCTTCAACGTGCGGTAGTGTCACGATGCGGAAGTGGTCTGGTTTTGGCCAGTTAAAACCAGAACCTTGCACCAGTAAGACCTTCTCTTGTTTTAAGAAATCTAAAACCATCTGCTGATCGTTCTTGATGTTGTACATTTTAGTGTCGATTTTCGGGAAGAGGTACATCGCACCCTTAGGTTTGACACAAGAAACACCAGGAATTTGATTGATCAGTTCATACGCTCGGTTGCGCTGCTCTAATAAGCGTCCGCCAGGTAAAATCAGTTCATTGATACTCTGGTACCCACCTAACGCGGTTTGAATGGCATGTTGCATTGGTACGTTTGCACATAAACGCATCGATGAAAGCAGCTCCAAGCCATTCACGTACCCTTGAGCCAGATGTTTAGGCCCCGTTAGGAACATCCAGCCACCACGGAAACCACAAACACGGTAGGCTTTTGAAAGGCCATTGAATGTCATGACTAGCACGTCTTCAGTGAGTGTGGCGACTGAGGTATGTGTTGCACCGTCGTACAACACTTTGTCGTAGATCTCATCTGCGAAAATGATCAGTTTGTGCTGGCGTGCTATCTCAATGACTTCAAGTAGGAAGTCACGGCTGTATACCGCACCTGTCGGGTTGTTCGGGTTGATCAGAACAATGCCACGTGTCTTTGGTGTGATTTTCTTTTTGATGTCTTCAAGGTCTGGGTACCAGTCAGCCTCTTCATCACATAGATAATGAACCGGCTTACCACCAGATAGTGCAACTGAAGCTGTCCATAACGGATAGTCTGGTGCTGGGATCAGCATTTCGTCGCCATTGTTTAATAGCGCTTGCATGGCCATTACGATCAACTCAGACACGCCGTTACCTACATACACATCTTCGACATCTAGCGAGCGTATACCTTTACGCTGATAGTGTTGGACCACTGCTTTACGAGCAGAGTAAATACCTTTGGAATCACAATAGCCTTGAGAAGTCGGCAGATTACGAATCACGTCGACTAAAATCTCATCAGGGGCGTCAAAACCAAATGGGGCAGGGTTACCAATGTTTAGCTTTAGGATTTTATGCCCTTCTTCCTCCATGCGCTTAGCATGTTTGAGTACAGGACCCCTAATGTCGTAGCAGACATTGTCGAGTTTTGACGACATCCCGATATTTTGCATTGTTTAATTCCTAAAAATTCGTTAATTTCTTTATTAAAATACAATAATTTGTTTTTTATTAGAATATATATCTGTAAATAATCTGTCTGCTGGTTAAGTTTTGCTCGCTTGCTATCACAGGATTTTGCAAAAGATCGCATACGACCTTGATTTGCTTTGGGTCTAAACTTAGAGTAGCCGTCAGTTACCATTTATCCTCACATACAACGAGGTTGATTTGTCACAGTTCCATCAAGCCGTAAAGAGAATTATCGAGCGAGTTCAGCAATCGGAAGGCAATCAAACACGTCTGGTCGAGCCCCTTAGCGAGAAACCCAATTTCTCATTTATTGATTGGCTTGATGCACAACCACTTTTCCCTAAGTTTTATTGGCAGTCCCGCGATACACGTGAAGAGGTCGTTGCACTAGGGCAATTGCACGCTTTTGTTGAGCCAGGTCCTGCTTATACCATTCTAGGTGAAGGGCAAAGAGTTTGGGGCGGGCGCTCTTTTGATGGGCAGCATGAGAAGAATCGCCGCTGTATGCCTTCTTTTTTCTTTTTGCCTCAAATTGAGTTAATTCGTTTTGACCAACAGTGGTCTCTCGCAGTTAATATTTCAGAAGACAAAGCGCGAACTCTAGCTGGGTTGAATAAACTGGTTTGTGAGGTCGCAACCTTAGCTCCAATTTCGTCTCACATCCGCTCTATTGTTCATACGCCAAGTCAGCCTCAATGGAATGAGTTAGTTCATAAGGTTCTGACTGGTATAGAGAATGATGATTTTAAGAAAGTGGTTTTAGCGCGTCGCTCTACCGTGCAGCTTGATAACACATTAAGTGCTGCACAGCTACTTAAAGCAAGTTACTTAAATAACCATCATAGCTTCCATTTCATGCTGAGCTTAGACAGTAAGCACAGTTTTATGGGGTCTACGCCAGAACGTTTGTATTCTCGCGTAGGGCATGAGCTACATACCGAAGCGTTAGCAGGTACGATTGGTCGGGGGGACAATGCCACTCAAGATATGGAGTTGGCGAATTGGTTATCCCAAGACCAAAAGAACCTCAACGAAAACCAGTATGTGGTGGACGACATCATTGATCGTCTATCACCGCATTCTGAAATGGTTGAAGTGGAAGCTGAACCGAGTTTGGTCAGACTACGAAAAGTGCAGCACCTTAAGCGAAATATTCACGCTAGTCTAAGAGCGGGGATAAATGGTGTTCAGTTGTTATCGGCGCTTCAGCCAACAGCGGCGGTTGCTGGCTTACCCCGACAAGAGTCCATGCAGTTTATTCTTGATAATGAGCCGTTTGCACGCGGCTGGTATGCAGGCTCTATGGGTTACATTAGCCATGAGCGTGCAGAGTTTTGTGTCGCAATCAGAAGTGCGCTTGTGCTCGGTGAGCAAGTACAACTGTTTGCGGGCGCAGGGATTGTTCCAGGCTCCATTGCAGAACATGAGTGGGCAGAACTTGATAAGAAAATGTCGACGTTACTTACGCTGATTTCTGATCATCCGCCATTGGGAGTCGCATCATGAGTCATGACCAAGCGGTGCTCAATCGAGTTTGGTCAGAAACCATATTGATTGAGCTTCAGCGAATTGGCGTTAAGCATGTTTGTATCGCTCCCGGATCTCGTTCTACGCCTTTAACTTTAGAAGCGGCAGAACAGTCCGACTTTTCCATTCATACTCATTTTGATGAGCGTGGATTGGGCTTTATGGCTCTTGGTTTAGCGAAAGCTACTCAGGAACCCGTGGCAATTATCGTTACCTCTGGTACGGCAGTGGCGAACTTATTACCGTCGGTTGCCGAAGCCAAACTTACTGGTGAAAAACTGGTGCTGCTGACAGCAGATCGTCCAGTAGAACTTGTCGGCTGTGGTGCAAACCAAGCGATAAATCAATTGGGTATTTTTTCACATCATGTTTCGGCCAGTTTGAATTTACCAAGCCCAAATTTAGCAACGTCGCTTAACTGGTTGCTGACCTCTGTTGACGAAGTGATGTTTACTCAGCAATTGCAGGGTAGTGCCGTTCATATTAATTGTGCATTTCCAGAGCCTTTGTATTCCAACGGCGCAAAAGCGGATTATCAAACCTACTTAGATTCGGTCGCCGGATGGCGAAAAGGAAGCGGCACTTATACTCAGCGTTTTAGCCATTTGTCACAGGCGAGCATCCCGTCTTTTTCGGACAAAAAAGGCTTGGTTGTGATTGGCAGCTTACCGCTTCAACAAGCGAAGTCGGCGCAGGCATTTGCACAAAAGATGGGATGGCCAGTACTTGCAGACCCGCAAAGTGGTCTCAGTTCGGATTGGGCGTATTACGATGTATGGCTTCAACTTCCCGAGTTCGCAAACGAGCTTGAATCTTGTGAACTTATTATCCAATTTGGTAGCCGAATCATCTCAAAACGTTTGAATCATTGGATTGATAAACAAGTTTCGCAGAGTCAACAAGATAAAGACGTTCAGTATTGGTATGTCTCACCTTGTATGGACCGGAATAACCAAAATCATCTGGCGCAAATGCACTGGGTTGAGCCTCCTAAAGCGTGGGTTTCTCGCATTAGCTTTGAGAAGTCAATATTTGCTGGGTGGGCTGATAGGTTAGCGAATGACGTTAAGCGAGTTCATCAACGTATCGAAGAAGCCTTCCTATCTGATTCAGCGTCTGCCGTTGACGAAATTGCGTTGGCAGCAGACATCAACGAGCGCACAAAGAACGTAGATGTTTTCTTGGGTAATAGCTTGTTTGTTCGGCTTGTTGATATGTACGGAAAATTGGATGGTGTAGAGGTTTTCACTAATCGAGGCGCGTCAGGGATTGACGGTTTGTTTGCTACGGCATCAGGCGTGCAACGGGCAAGAGGTAATCCGTTACTGGTGTATATTGGTGACACAGCAGCACTTTATGATCTCAATTCTCTGGCGCTATTTTCTCACAATAAACTGCCGGCGGTACTTGTTGTTACTAATAATGACGGCGGTGCGATTTTTGATATGTTGCCAGTACCACCAGAGCGCAGGACGACATATTATCAAATGCCTCATGGTTATCAGTTTGAACACGCGGCAAAGCAGTTTGGTTTGGCGTATTTGCATGTTTCTACACTGGAGCAATTCCAATCATCTGTAAAAGAGCATTTATGTCACCGCCAAGGAACGTTGTTGGTCGAGGTTCAAACCCCATCTAACCAAGCTGCTGAGACACTCAAGGCATTTAATAAGAGTCTAAATGCTTTACTTTGAACGTTTCCCTGTATTAGAAAAACACCAAAGTAGAACGTTGCCCACTTTGGTGTTTTTGCATGGCTTACTCGGTAGCGGTGCCGATTGGCTCGCGTGTTTAAATGCATTACCCGAATATGAGCGTGTGACGGTTGACCTTCCTGGTCACGGACGCAGCCAATCTATTTTTTGCTGCGATTTAAATGATTGCTGCAAACTTTTTGGTTCCACACTATCTTTATTATTTCCCTCACAACAACCACTTATTTTGATTGGATACTCTATGGGCGGCCGCATTGCGATGCATGGTATTGCCCATCAATGCTTTCCAGATCTCAATATTGCAGGCGCGATTATTGAAGGGGGAAACTTCGGGCTTCAAACTGAGTCAGAGAAACAGGTGAGATTAGAGAATGATGCTCGCTGGGCAATGCGTTTCAAAACTGAACCACTTGAACGTGTTTTGAACGATTGGTACCAACAAGCGGTGTTTTCTTCACTAAACCATGAGCAAAGACAAACATTCATTGCGAAGCGAAGTGATAATCTTGGCTCAGCGGTGGCGAATACGTTGATGGCGACATCGTTAGCCAAACAGGCATATTTGTTGCCCTCACTGCAAAAGCAGAACATACCAGTGTATTACTTGTGTGGTGAGAAAGACCAAAAATTTAGCCAACTGGCACAACGTAGCGGGTTGGCGTATCGACAAGTTGAAGGCGCTGGTCATAACGTCCATCAAGAGCAGCCCAAACAGTTTGCGATACATATCAAGCAAATAATTCAGTCTCACTTTGGTGAGAGTAACGAGAACAATGGGAATCACCATGGCTAAAACAGTAGGCATTTCTGAAGAAGAACTTTACGCTCCGGTTCAATGGAAAGATTGCAGCGAGAAATACGAGGACATTCATTATCACAAGTCTGTAGATGGTATCGCGAAAATCACTATTGCACGTCCTCAAGTGCGTAACGCGTTTCGTCCTCAAACGGTAAAAGAGATGATTGATGCGTTGGCAGATGCACGCTACGACTCTGGTGTTGGCGTGATCATTCTGACAGGTCTAGGTGAAGACGCATTCTGTTCTGGTGGCGACCAGAAGATCCGTGGCGACTACGGCGGCTATAAAGACGACCAAGGTACACACCACCTAAACGTATTGGACTTCCAACGTGATATTCGTACTTGTCCCAAACCAGTGATCGCATCTGTAGCTGGTTGGGCTGTGGGCGGTGGTCATGTTCTGCACATGATGTGTGACCTAACGATTGCAGCTGACAACGCTCAATTTGGTCAAACAGGCCCTAAAGTGGGTTCATTTGACGGAGGTTGGGGCGCATCTTACATGGCTCGCATCGTAGGCCAAAAGAAAGCTCGCGAAATTTGGTTCCTATGTCGTTTCTACAATGCTCAAGAAGCAGTAGACATGGGCCTAGTAAACACAGTTGTACCACTAGCGGATCTAGAGAAAGAAACCGTTCGTTGGTGTCGTGAAGTACTACAGCACAGCCCAATGGCATTGCGCTGCCTGAAAGCTGCATTAAACGCAGATTGTGATGGTCAAGCGGGTCTGCAAGAGTTAGCGGGTAACGCAACGATGATGTTCTACATGACAGATGAAGGCCAAGAAGGTCGTAACGCCTTTAACGAGAAGCGTCGCCCAGACTTCGATAAATTCCCTCGCAACCCATAATCCGTCTAAATGAGGAGCGTTTTAGCTCCTCTGTTCCTTTTTTCCTGAGCGCCTCGCCCTCTGGGAGGCTGGTGGGATTGCTCGTCAGAACGCTCAAATATACGGCATTACATAGGACTTGAATTATGCGTGAAGCGAAAATTTATCGTTATAGCTTGCCCATGGATAGTGGTGTCATCCTACGTAACAACAAGCTAACCGAACGTGTTGGTTATGTTGTTGCGCTTTCCGAAGATGGTAAAACAGGGCTTGGAGAAGTCGCTCCTCTTCCTGGTTTTAGCTTAGAGAGCACCGAAGATGCGGGTGTTCAGCTACAAGAACAGGCGGAGCGTTGGGTAGCAGAGTTGGATGTGGATTATGCCAATATGTACCCGTCGGTTGCGTTTGGTTTATCGATGGCACAACTTGAATTAGCTGGTGGTTTACCACAACAAGGTAAATACCAAACAGCGCCACTATGCACTGGCGACCCAGATGAGCTCATTCCAAAGCTGAACGAAATGGAAGGTGAGAAAGTCGCTAAGGTGAAAGTTGGACTTTATGAGCCAATTCGCGATGGCATGCTTGTGAACCTTTTTCTTGAATCAATCCCTCAATTAACGCTTCGACTCGATGCCAATCGCGCTTGGACACCAGAAAAAGCGCAGCAGTTCGCTAAGTACATTGCCCCGTCTCTGCGTCAACGAATCACGTTTCTAGAAGAGCCGTGCCGCTCTCCTGGCGATAGTCTCTCTTTTGCGATTAATACTGGTATTGCTATCGCTTGGGATGAAACATTGCAAGATGCGGTTCGTCGTGAAGATTTCCGTCTTGAAGATCTAACTGGTGTGAAAACGATCATCATCAAACCCACACTCATTGGTTCAGTGGATTTTTGTATTACACTGATAGAGAAAGCGAAGTCACTGGGGATGAAAGCAGTGATTAGCTCGAGCATTGAATCCAGTCTCGGTTTAACTCAATTAGCGCGCTTTGCCCAATGGCAGCTGCCTGATGAAGTTCCAGGTTTGGATACGATTGGCTTATTCAAAGCTCAGCTAGAGCAGGGCTGGCCTAAGTGTGAACTTCCCGTTCTTCCTCTAAAAGACCAGGAGATTGTGTGGCATTCTGCGTAGACAATATTGCGAAGGCACCATGGAAATATTGGGCTCAAACGAGCCCTTTTTCTATTGCACTCAAGACATCAACAGAAGTATTAAACTGGCAACAACTCTCGAAGCGTATTGACCAATACACTCACTATTTGAATGACTTGGGTGTAACTCGGGGGGATGTGCTGACTTTGGTTGGCAAGAACCAAGTAGAAACACTGTTGTTTTATCTTGCCTCCAAACAGTTAGGCGCGCTCGCTGCGCTGACCATGGAACAACCACTAGATAAGTTGCAGGGTAAGCTTGCTGCACTTTACAGGCCTGATCAAACTCGGTTTATCTGGTTTTCTCAGGAGTGCGCTTCGACCTTTTCTGAACATGATATACAAAAACTCAAGGCAACATTGCTTTCACCGCCTGTAGTATCACAGCAAGAGAGTGATTCGTTGACTGAAGATAGCTATCATCATGACCGGCTAGCTTCAGTAGTATTTACTTCTGGCTCTACAGGGGAGCCTAAAGCTGTGGTCCATACACATCGACAGCATCTTGCGTCTGCAGAGGGCTTGTTGCAGGAGTTCATTTTCACTCAGCAAGATGCTTGGCTATTATCGCTTCCGCTGTATCACGTCTCTGGATTAGCGATTGTCTATCGTTGGCTATATGTCGGAGCAACACTAAAGGTCGGTTCAGGGAAACTTGTTGATGATGTTCAGGGCGTATCACACGCTTCTTTGGTTGCGACTCAGCTAAAACGGTTATTGGATGATGATGCACATTTGTCATTGACACATGTGCTACTGGGCGGCAGCCACGTTGATCACGAGTTGGCACTACGAGCAACAGGGCAAGGCATTGAGACATGGTTAGGTTATGGGATGACGGAGGCGGCCTCTACCGTTACCGCAAAGAGAATTGACTGCACCAGTAATGCTGGGCATGTATTGAAGCACCGTAAGATAAAATTAGTTGACCAACGCATTTTTATTGGCGGTAAGACATTAGCGGCAGGGTATTTCCATCAAGGACATGTTACCCCATTTCTGGATGAGAAAGGCTGGTTTGACAGCAAAGATCTTGGCGAGTGGCAAGGTGATGAATTAAAGATAATCGGCCGTGCCGACAATCAGTTTATCTCTGGTGGTGAGAATATCCATTGTGAAGAGATTGAAGCCGCTTTGAACCAAATTGATGGTGTAGTGCAGAGTATAGTGGTTCCAGTCGAAGACGCGGAGTTTGGTCATAGACCAGTAGCTGTGATTCAGACCAATGGATTGCGCAGCAAGTCGGAGTATGACCAGCACTTGCAATCAAAGTTAGAGAAGTTTAAATGGCCAGTGGAATACCATGTAATGCCACTAACTCTACTAGAAGGTGGGATCAAAATTTCACGTAAGGCCGTGAAAGAGTGGCTACTGTCATCACTTCAGCATTAGTCAATTTTGCTATGTATTAGTCATAAAGAGAATTTCGTATCTTTATAACTCTGAATCATAATTATGCTTCTTCGTGGAGAGAAAATGCATAAGGTTCAGGATGGCAAAGCTAGTTTTAATTGCGGCAGTAGCACTACAAATTGGTATCGCGATAAGTAGTGAAGGGCTAGCCCGCTCTCTTGCAGAGCTAACGGCATTTTTGATCGCTATTGCGTTGGTCGTTATATACAAAAATAGCAAACGGGAAATGCCGTCCCCTCAACGCGATAAGCAGACCACCAATATCTAAAACAGTAACCAACTTAGAGAAGTGGTCGAAATTAACACCCACAGAGTCACACCAAACAACAGTGGCTTAGCTCCAGCAGACTTTAGTTTTGAAATTGAAATGCTACAACCTATCAAGAACAGACATACAACCAACGCTTGCTTTGCTCCAATGAAAATGCCGTGATAGACCATTTCAAATTGAGGAAATAAGTCGCTAAACGCGATAGCTGCACAGTACCAAAAAATGAAATAAGGGATAGCTAGTTTTTTCTTTCCATTCTCTTTTTGGCCTCTTGAAAAGATGACGGCACTGATCAAAGCAACAGGAATGATCCATAAAGCGCGCGCGAGTTTCAATGTTGTTGCCGTCGTTAGTGCTTCTTCCCCAAAGGCCGAGGCAGCCCCGACAACAGAAGATGTGTCATGAATGGCAATCGCAGCCCATGTGCCAAACGTGTGTTGATCTAGCCCTAAAGCATGTCCAATCACAGGAAACACAAAGAGTGCAATGGAGTTCAGGACAAATACCGTTGCCAGTGCTAATCCAATCTGCTCGTCTTTCGCTTTAATGGCCGGTGCCACAGCAGCAATTGCGCTACCACCACAAATTGCAGTACCTGATGAGATTAAGTAAGCGGTTACTCGCTCCAATTTAAGTACCCTGGCAATGAGAGTGCCCATGATCAGTGTGCCTGTAATAGTGGCGATGATCAGGCCGATACCATCCGATGTGACTGCAAGTGCTTGCTCAAAGTTGATGCCAAAGCCTAAGCCAATAATCGAGTAAGACAGCAGCTTTTTAGTAAAAGAAGCGATGGGCAGCTCGGAAGGCACAAAACCAAAACTTGCGAGTAGAAAACCGATAACTAGAGCAATGGGAGAGGAGGCAAGGGGGGTTAAACAAAAAAGTAACGCCAATCCAAACAGGAGGTAGTTTCTATTCAAGGTTTTTATTCGCTGTTGTGAATGAAAGGGAGAGTATATCGCACTGGGTGTGGTCAGTTTGTCTTAATGATTTGAACACATGTTCAGTTATCCTAAACATGTGTTCAAGTGTATTTTATCGCCAGTCGCCTCTGAGTTGATGCACTTTATCGAACATTGTTTTTGCCGTTGCCTCATTTGGTGGCACCGGTTGTCCTGCCTCAATTTCTAGCTTTGACCAAAATCGAGTCGGTAAGCCACAGCATGCGCGACCTTTTGCGCGGCTGAAATAGCTTCCCCATAAGCCTTTAAGTGCAACAGGTATGACGGGTACTGGGCTACGACGTAGAATGATATCAATACCGCGCATGAATTCATTCATTTCACCATCTGAAGTTAATCTTCCTTCAGGGAAAATACAGACGATATGACCTTCGCTTAGCGCGGCTTCCACATCGTTAAATGCACGTCTGATAGAGCTTCTGTTACTCGCTGAAATTGGAATTACCCCAGTTCGACGTAAAAAGCGCCTTAATGGAGGTAGGTTGGCGTAATCTTCCTCCATCACAAAACGAATCAACCTTGGGCATACTGCACTAAGTAGCAATGCATCCATGTAGCTTACATGATTACATACAATCAATGCCCCACCATGCTCGGGTAGGTTGTGTAGATTCTTATGCTTAACTCGATAGATGGTGTGCGTAAGCATCCACATGACAAAGCGAACAACAAAAATAGGAATTTGCAAAAAGATGTAAGCGGCGACTAAGAAATTTAAAATGGCTAACAATGCAAACAGTTGAGGAATTGTCATCTTGATTACACTTAGGCACACAATACCTAAGACAGCGCTGCCGACCATAAACAGAGAGTTAAAGATGTTGAGCCCTGCGATGACTTGAGCACGTTCGGTTTCCTTTGCTCGATGCTGCATTAATGCGTAAAGAGGCACGATAAACAAACCGCCCGAAGCACCAATCATCAATAGGTAGAAAAATAATGGCCAAAAAGGCTCATATCTAAAGAAGTCTACAAAGTTATGGAAAGTAGGTAGATCATTGGGAATGGAAGTGGCCATTAGGTACCCAAATACCGTAATGCCAAAGGCACCAATTGGCACAACACCGACTTCTATACGATGGTTTGAGATCCAATTGCAAAGTAGCGACCCTAGCGCGATACCAATGGAAAATAGAGCGAGCAAGAAAGACACCGCACTCTCGGTGCCATTTAGGTAAATCTTAGTGAAATTCGGGAATTGTGTTAGATATGCGGCGCCTAAAAACCAAAACCAGCTTATTGCCATTATGCATTGAAAAACAACTCGATCGGATTTGGCGATAGAGAGCGTGTGTTTGGTTTGCTTGTATGGTTGCCAACGAAAAGAGAGATTGGGTGCGCTGGCTGCAGCAAAGGGGATTGAGCGGCTCGACAAGTAGCCTAACAATGCGAAGATCACGACACAAAATGCGGCGAGGTATTTTGCGTTGTCTGCAGAGGCTATAATCCCAGCGCCTAAGGTGCCAATAAGGATGGCGATAAAGGTACCAGCTTCAACAAGAGCGTTGCCGGGCACTAACTCTTTAGCATTTAACTTTTGAGGCAAAAGGGCATATTTAACTGGGCCAAAAAATGCTGACTGTGTGCCCATTAAAAACAGTAGCAATAAAAGCACACCATAACTTTCGGTTATGAATCCGATGGCACCTAACAGCATGATGGCTATTTCAAATAGTTTGACCTTACGAATAAACCATGACTTTTCATATTTGTCGGCTAATACGCCAGCGGAAGCAGAGAACAGAAAGAACGGTAGAATGAACAAGCCTGCCGCAAGGTTGATGAACAAATTGCTCGAAATAGGTAGTGCACTGGAGCCAGCGAATGCGACAAACAACAGCAAAACGTTTTTAAAAATATTGTCGTTGAAAGCGCCAAAAAACTGAGTAATGAAATAGGGCAGGAACTTTCTCTGCGTAAGTAAGGACGGCTGTCTGTCGGATGACATGGATAATCCTTTGTTACCAGTTCGTGAGGTAGTTAGAAAGAAGATTACTGATCAATTCTTTGCCATCAATCGGTTCACTAGAGAAAAACTTATCATCAACACTGAGTAAAGTAATGCCATGTACGCCAGACCAAAGGACTCGACTCGCTTGAATCACTTCGGATTCAGTACGATGTGGTGCGATTTGAGCCAATAGTGACTCTAGCATTCCCGTCATACCATCGATACGTTTGGCATGCCATTCCGGAAGTTCTGCTCCATTCATATTGTGTTCGAACACTAACTGCCAACGGTATGGGTGTTTTTGAGCAAAATCGTGGTAGCAATAAGCGAGTTCAAAAAGCGCTTGATGGGAGTCTTTGCTGTCATTAGTCGCTTTGCGTGCTTCTTGAGATAACTCATCTAAAGTTTGAGCGACAACATGAAGCAACAACAAATTATAATTACCAAAAACATTTACCAATGTGCTTGGCACGTAACCAATCATGTTAGCGATTTTACGAAGACTGAGTTCGTGGTAAGAATTCTCATCTAAAAAGTTTTTGACCGTTGTTAACGTCAAATTCACTAACTCTTCTCGGGTGTGATCGTTTCTGCGTGCCATATTCTCAAACTACTTTATTGAACATCGTTCAATATGATAGTCAGCTACCTATTAACCGTCAACAAGGCAATGTGTCCAAGTGCCCTCAAGGTGTAGGATTCTGAGCTGTGTCACTGATTCTAATTCAAGTAAAACAATCTGGAGTATTAGTGAACTTATTCCATACTTTTTTTACATTGATCAAGCGCCTTCAGCTGAATTGTAAGCAGTGTGAGCAGTCTGCATTTTTGGCAATATTCTGATACATGTCAGCTTCTATAAGCTATTTTCATCAATCGGTATACAGAGTATGATGACTTAAAAATCATCTTTGGCGTGCTACTGTTTGAAACAACGATTGTTTCGTCTTGAAAATGGGGCACTATCTTAGATAGCTAACTTTAAGGATAACGATGAAACGTTTATTTTCTATTGTTGCTTTGTTGATGTTTACTGTTGCTGTAACGCCTATCGCGGAAGCGAAGAAGTTTGGTGGCAGTAAGTCTTTCGGTAAGAGCTACAAAACCGCACCAGCACCGAAACAACAGCAACAAAACACCAATACGGTCGGTAAAGATCAGACGACAAAGTCTTCAAGTAAGAAAGGCCTTATGGGTGGTCTGCTAGGCGGACTTCTTGCTGGTGGTCTACTTGCTGCATTCTTTGGCGGTGCTTTTGAAGGTATCCAGTTTATGGATATCCTAATTATTGGTTTGATTGCCTTTGTCATCTTTAAACTAATGCGCGGTATGCTAGGTGCGAAGCAGGGCAGTATGAACCAGCATCGTCAACAGCCTGCATTTGGTGGCAACGCGTCTAAGTTTGAGCAACCAAACATGCAAAACTTTGAGCAACAACCAAACACAAATAATGGTGGCTTTGGTGGTTTTGGCGCTCAAACAGACGTACCACATAACTACCCACCGGGTTTTGACCAAGCAGCGTTCATTAATGGTTCTCGTGAACACTATCGAATCCTGCAAGGTGCGTGGAATCACAACCAGCTAGAAACTATTGAAGAATATGTTTCTCCAAGCTTGTTTGAAGACCTAAAAGCAGAGCGCGCGAAGCTCGACGGTGAGCAGCATACTGACGTAATGTACGTTGATGCGGAGATCGTCCGTGCTGATTACGATGCAAATAAAGCACAGCTTAGTCTGCAGTTTAGCGGTCGTTACCGTGACACAGTAGAAGGTGTTGAAGAAGAAATCGAAGATATCTGGCACCTAGAGCGTGACTTGACTGCGCCTAATGCGCCATGGTTAATCGTTGGCATTCAAGGCTAGTCACCTTTAAACCAATTTAGTCACTAGTAAAAATCCCGCATCCCCTGCGGGATTTTTTGTATCTATCATTTATATTTCTTGTACGTGTTTTTATACAAACATCACTAATTGAGTCCGTTTGGTAATTTTGCGAGCCCACTTTTTCTAGTAAGTACTCAAGTGTTTTCCTAGTTATATTGAACATTTATATTAAGGCCATACGAACTAACAAAATCAAAATAGCTAGTACATTGTTTGTAGGGTAAAGATCTGCTCCTCAGCCTTTTGTTTGTGGAGTTTCACATGGGGTTGGTTGCTTTAGTGAGATTGAGTATAGGTTATACCAATCGTAGTAAATAACTGGTCATTCTAGCTTGTTAAAATACTCGATAACTACGTTGCAATTTTTGATTGTAGAATAACTACTTATCGAAAAATTGCGCCTTGTTCTCAAGCATTTTCCCTACGCTATTTCTGATCACTTATTTACTGTGATAGGTATTCAATCGAGAAGAGTTTCGGTTAGGAGTGAAAGGTTCGTTGTAGTAGGACTATGCTATCAAGATCCTGAAACGAAAAAAGCCAGCTCAATGAGCTGGCTTCTTCAATATGGTGGAGGGGGACGGATTCGAACCATCGAAGGCAGTGCCGGCAGATTTACAGTCTGCTCCCTTTGGCCACTCGGGAACCCCTCCAGGGTGTTTTATGCTTAAAAGTTAGTTTCCCAACCTAGCTTTCAAGTTGTTCTCACGTTTAAAGGAAAAACATAAGAAAGAATATGGTGGAGGGGGACGGATTCGAACCATCGAAGGCAGTGCCGGCAGATTTACAGTCTGCTCCCTTTGGCCACTCGGGAACCCCTCCAGGGTATTTTTATACTTAAAAGTTAGTTTCCCAACCTAGCTTCCAAGTTGTTCTCATGTTTAAAGGAAAAACATAAGAAAGAATATGGTGGAGGGGGACGGATTCGAACCATCGAAGGCAGTGCCGGCAGATTTACAGTCTGCTCCCTTTGGCCACTCGGGAACCCCTCCAGGGTATTTTTATACTTAAAAGTTAGTTTCCCAACCTAGCTTCCAAGTTGCTCTCATGTTTAAAGGAAAAACATAAGAAAGAATATGGTGGAGGGGGACGGATTCGAACCATCGAAGGCAGTGCCGGCAGATTTACAGTCTGCTCCCTTTGGCCACTCGGGAACCCCTCCAGGGTGTTTATACTTAAAAGTTAGTTTCCCAACCTAGCTTTCAAGTTGTTCTCACGTTTAAAGGAAAAACATAAGAAAGAATATGGTGGAGGGGGACGGATTCGAACCATCGAAGGCAGTGCCGGCAGATTTACAGTCTGCTCCCTTTGGCCACTCGGGAACCCCTCCAGGGTATTTTTATACTTAAAAGTTAGTTTCCCAACCTAGCTTCCAAGTTGTTCTCACGTTTAAAGGAAAAACATAAGAAAGAATATGGTGGAGGGGGACGGATTCGAACCATCGAAGGCAGTGCCGGCAGATTTACAGTCTGCTCCCTTTGGCCACTCGGGAACCCCTCCAGAGGATTTTTATACTTAGTAAGATGTTTTCCCAACTCATCTCCCAAGTGCGGAGCGAATCATAGCAAACTCGCTCAGGCTGTAAAGCGTTTTTCTTACGTTTTTACGTTGAATGCTGTCTTTTTGGGCAAAGATGGTAGAAAGTCAGCGTTTTGTTTGTCCTTTGAACAGAAGAGAAGCGCGCTTTTTACTTGAATTTACACTACTTGACGTTAAACACCGTATCTACTGATAAACTGTAAGCAGTTTAATGACATAAGTTTATTCGTTTAGAAGTCAATATCATGAGCATGAAAGCCACGTTATCGTTATCTGTTTTAACGCTTTCTATATTACTGAGTTCTCCATCGGTTTGCGCTGCGATGCGAGGAGGCTCAGCGGTTACCGTTGTGACTGAACAAGTAGAAACGCACGAGATCAATCAATCCTTAACTCTTATCGGCAAATTAAAGGCAGCGGAGTCTGTCGTTGTCGCATCGGAAGTCGCCGGAAAAGTGAATCAAATCGCTGTTAAAGCGAATCAAAATGTCCAGCAAGACCAGCTATTAATTAAGTTAGATGACGATAAGGCTCAAGCCGCTTTGATTGAGGCAAAGGCGTACCTTAAAGATGAACAGCGTAAGTTAAAAGAGTTCCAACGTTTGGTTAAGCGGAATGCGATTACTCAAACTGAAATCGATGCACAAAAAGCCAGTGTTGAAATAGCACAAGCGAGGCTTGATGCTGCTCAAGCCAATTTAGCTGATCTCCATATTACTGCTCCATTTTCTGGCACTGTTGGTTTTATCGATTTTAGCCGCGGCAAAATGGTCAGTGCGGGTACTGAACTTTTGACGTTGGATGATCTTTCCGTCATGGAACTGGATTTACAAGTACCGGAGCGCTATTTATCGATGCTTTCTATTGGTATGGAAGTCATCGCTAAAACCAGTGCATGGGGTAGCCAGATCTTTACTGGTCAAGTCACAGGTATTGATACGCGTATCAGCGCCGAAACACTGAATCTTCGCGTGCGTATTGAGTTTGATAACCCAGAAAATCAATTGAAGCCGGGCATGTTGATGAACGCTTCACTAGCATTTCCTGCTATTAAGGCGCCAATCATTCCTGTTCAAGCGCTTGAATACTCCGGAACTAAACGTTTTGTATATGTAATTGATGAAAACAACAAAGCTACTCGTCAAGAAGTGTCGCTAGGTGCTCGTGTTGGTAACGAGGTGGTGATCGAATCTGGTGTTGAGATTGGTGACAAGATTGTGGTTCAAGGCATTGTTAACATGCGTGATGGTGTCGAAGTGAAAGAAATTGTCGCGCCACTAAAAGCGAACACCACGGATGTGACACGCAATGACAGTGAATCGGATGAGGAAGAAAACTAATGTTACTGTCCGACGTTTCAGTTAAACGCCCTGTCGCGGCGTTGGTTCTGAGCATGCTGTTGTGTGTGTTTGGCTTTGTGTCATTCACCAAATTAGCCGTTCGTGAAATGCCTGATATAGAAAGCCCAGTCGTTTCTATCAGTACGCGTTATGAGGGTGCATCGGCGACTATTATTGAAAGCCAAATTACCTCCGTTTTGGAAGACCAGCTTTCTGGGATCAGTGGAGTTGATGAAATTAGCTCCACTACTCGTAACAGCATGTCGCGTATCACGATCACGTTTGAATTAGGTTACGATCTCAACACAGGTGTGAGCGACGTGCGTGATGCTGTGGCTCGTGCTCAGCGCTCGCTACCTGATGAAGCGGATGACCCTATTGTTTATAAGAACAATGGCTCGGGAGAGGCGTCGCTCTATATCAATCTCAGTTCTGCAGAGATGGACCGTACTCAATTAACCGATTATGCCGAACGTGTATTGATGGACCGCTTTAGCCTGATCTCTGGGGTTAGCTCCATTGATCTCTCCGGTGGTTTGTACAAGGTAATGTACGTGAAGCTTAAGCCAGAACTAATGGCTGGACGTTCAGTTACAGCTTCGGACATTACATCAGCTTTGCGAAGTGAGAACCTAGAAAGCCCAGGTGGTGAAGTTCGCAACGACTCAACGGTAATGTCCGTGCGTACGGCTCGTACTTATAACACGCCTGAAGATTTTCAATATCTTGTCATTAAACGCGCAAGCGACAATACACCTATCTATTTAAAAGATGTAGCAGATGTCTTCATTGGTGCAGAAAACGAAAACTCAACCTTCAAAAGTGATGGTGTAGTAAACATCAGTCTTGGTGTGGTACCGCAGTCAGACGCAAACCCGTTAGAGGTTGCGAAGCTGGTTAGGTCTGAAGTCGATAACATCCAGAAGTTCTTACCAGAAGGTACACGTCTTGCGATAGATTACGACGCGACAGTATTTATCGAGCGTTCAATCGAAGAGGTGTACAGCACGCTATTTATCACGGGCGGCTTGGTGATTTTGGTGTTGTACATTTTCATCGGCCAAGCTCGTGCAACCTTAATTCCTGCGGTTACGGTACCTGTTTCTCTGATTTCTTCGTTCATTGCCGCGTACTACTTTGGGTTTTCTATCAACTTGATCACCTTGATGGCGTTGATATTATCGATTGGTTTGGTGGTGGATGACGCAATTGTGGTTGTAGAGAATATCTTCCACCATATTGAACGCGGTGAATCGCCATTACTCGCCGCATATAAAGGCACAAGAGAGGTTGGTTTTGCTGTTATAGCAACAACATTAGTGCTGGTGATGGTGTTCTTACCGATCTCCTTTATGGATGGCATGGTAGGTCTACTATTTACAGAGTTTTCTGTATTGCTGGCTATGTCGGTCATATTCTCCTCTTTGATTGCCCTGACGCTGACTCCTGTATTAGGTAGTCAGATTTTGAAAGCGAATGTAAAACCAAATCGATTCAATGAAGCGGTTGATCGCTTGTTTAGCAAGCTTGAGAGTGGTTATCGCGCATTATTGAAAGGCACATTGAAAGTACGTTGGGCTGCTCCGCTGGTGATTCTAGCTTGTTTGGGCGGTAGCTATTTCTTGATGAATCAGGTACCGGCCCAACTGACCCCACAAGAAGATCGCGGTGTGATATTCGCGTTTGTGCGCGGTGCAGATGCTACGTCATACAATCGTATGTCAGCCAATATGGATATTGTCGAAGACCGATTGATGCCATTACTAGGGCAAGGTTATCTGAAGTCATTCAGCATCCAAACGCCAGCGTTTGGTGGCCAGGCAGGAGACCAGACAGGCTTTGTGATCATGATTCTAGAAGATTGGAACGAACGTGATATCACGGCTCAGCAAGCCCTTAACAAAGTACGTAAAGAATTGGCAGGTATCCCAGATGTTCGAGTGTTCCCATTTATGCCAGGTTTCCAAGGTGGTTCGAGTGAGCCAGTTCAGTTCGTATTAGGCGGCTCTGATTACGATGAGCTCGTTGTTTGGGCTGAAATGCTAAAGAACAAAGCAGAAGAATCACCAATGATGGAAGGAGCAGAGATAGATTACTCGGAAAAAACGCCTGAGTTATTGGTTACAGTTGACCGACAGCGTGCCGCAGAGCTAGGAGTCAGTGTTCAAGACATTTCTGACACCCTAGAAATCATGCTCGGTGGTAAAAGCGAAACGACTTATGTTGAGCGTGGCGAAGAGTACGATGTGTATCTTCGCGGTGATGAAAATAGCTTTAATAATGCTGCAGATTTAAGTCAGATTTATCTGCGCACGAATAGCGGTCAGCTAGTGACGTTAGATGCGGTCACAAAAATTGAAGAAGTGGCGGCCTCTATTCGTCTTTCTCACTACAACAAACAGAAGTCCATCACTATTACTGCCAACCTGTCGGAAGGTTATACATTAGGAGATGCGCTGGATTACCTAGACCAGGAAGCCATCGACAACTTACCGGGTGACATTTCGGTGAGTTATTCGGGGGAGTCGAAAGACTTTAAAGAGAACCAAGCGAGTGTTGCTGTTGTGTTTGCATTGGCACTGCTAGTGGCGTATCTCGTGTTGGCGGCTCAGTTTGAAAGCTTCGTAAACCCGTTAGTGGTCATGTTTACGGTGCCGATGGGTGTATTTGGTGGCTTCCTTGGTTTAGTTATTATGGGCCAAGGTATGAACATTTATAGCCAGATCGGCATGATCATGTTGATTGGTATGGTGACGAAAAACGGTATTTTGATCGTAGAATTTGCCAATCAGCTACGTGATCGTGGCGTTGGGTTTGAAAAAGCGATCATTGATGCAGCTGCGCGACGTCTACGTCCAATCTTGATGACTGCGTTTACCACACTTGCTGGCGCAATTCCGTTGATCGTATCGACAGGGGCGGGTTATGAGAGCCGTATTGCCGTGGGTTCGGTAATCTTTTTCGGGATGGGGTTTGCGACATTGGTGACCTTGTTTGTTATCCCGGCAATGTACCGATTGATTTCGGCGAAAACACAAGCACCAGGTCATGTAGAAGCAGAGTTAAACAAAGCAATTAGCCATGATACGAAGGGCCGTATAGCGCACCCTTAAATCAAACGTTAAAACATAAAAGCCGAGGTAATAACCTCGGCTTCTCTTTATCGGTTTAAAGTTAGCTCGGAAGCGTTCGATTAGAAGCGTTTCCCTAGGCTGATTTGTACACCTTCGTAGCTGTCGTAAAAATCTTCAAAACCCATATCCGCGACATTATAAATGTACTCTGCGCGTAACCAGATATCTTTGCTCATATCCCAATGGACACCAGCACCGATGTTGAATAGCGCGCCTGAATCATCTGTGACTTTTTGTTCGTTTGGAACATACATTTCAGCTTGAGTGCCAAGCGCAGTTACGCGACCAAACAGTGACAGCGGCGTATCGCCTAAGTTATCACTTGTTACAACAGCAGACATACCTGCTTGGTAATAGTGAAGATCTAAGTCAGTTTTTAGAGCATCGTTCTTAAGTTCATTTTGTGAATAGCGCAGAACCCCTTCAAACGCGAGGTATTGGTTTATATGGTAACCCCAGCCAACTGTGATATGTGGTGTTGACCACTCATTGTCTCTATCCGAGCCGAAATACGGTGTATCAAAACCAACGTTACCAGTACCCAGATAAAAATAAGATTGATGAGCTTGTTCTTGAGCAGCTAAAGTTGGCACGCTAATGGTCAAGGCAGACAATAATAGAATGGCGTTTTTCATAACTAGACGATAACCTTGGTAAAAGACCGTTGTAATGATTTGTTTAAATGTTAATTTAATCAATAGGATGGATGGTAATTATCATATCAGCTTTTATCAAAGGTAGTGATTTTAGAATGGGAATTGTTGCGCTAAAGCATACTTCTTACTCATGACTACCGACTAACTAGATATGGTGACGAAAGCTAGCTAAATAAGAGAGAAGGAAAGGAAAGTGGCTGAATTCAAATACAAAAACTTGACTCAAGAAGAACAAGATAAGTTAGACGCGGCGACATTTCGCCGTTTATTGGCGCATTTAGATGCTAACAAAGACGTACAAAACATCGACCTGATGATCCTTGCGGGCTTCTGTCGCAACTGCTTTAGCAAATGGTATAAATCTGAGGCTGAAAATCTCGGTTTGGATTTAGATATTGATGACGCTCGCGAACGTGTTTACGGCATGACTTACGATGAATGGAAACAAAATCATCAACCAGCGGCAACGCCAGAACAATTGGCTGCGTTTGAAGCGCGCCAGAAAAAGTAAAACCCAGCGATAAAAACAGCCCACATGAAGTTGGGCTGTTTTTTAAAGTCCAGTTTGCACGTTAAGCGTTAGTTGAGCCGCAACAAGCTGGCTCAACGCAACCTTTTGCTTGAATGACTTCGAGTTGAGCTAAGTAAGGTTGAATATCGCCGATGTTCTCTTTTACCCATGTTAAGTCATAATACGTATCTAGGTAACGCTCTCCAGAATCACATAGAAGCGTCACGATAGAACCCTTCTCACCGAGTTGTTTCATCTCACAAGCCAATTGCAGCACACCGTAAAGATTGGTGCCTGTTGATGCGCCGACTTTACGCCCAATCAGCTGAGATACCCAATGGGCGGTTGCCACACTGGCTGCGTCTGGAATTTTGCGCATTTCATCAATGACACCAGCAATAAAACTTGGTTCGACACGTGGTCGCCCGATACCTTCAATTTTGCTGCCAGTATCGCCTTTCAATGAGTGATTTCCTGACTGGAAAGCATCGTAAAACACTGAGTTTTCAGGGTCTACCACGCAAAGCTTAGTGTCGTATTTTTGGTAACGAATAAAACGGCCAATGGTTGCTGATGTGCCGCCTGTTCCAGGACTCATCACTACCCAGCTAGGAATCGGGTGATCTTCTAACTCCATTTGGCTAAAGATAGAGTTCGCGATGTTGTTGTTACCGCGCCAGTCAGTAGCGCGTTCAGCATAAGTAAACTGGTCCATGTAGTGACCATTTAGTTCTTGAGCCAAGCGTCGAGACTCGTCATAAATCTGATCTGATCGTTCAACAAGGTGCGCTTTACCACCGTAAAATTCAATTTGTTCGATCTTTTTACGTGCAGTGGTTTTCGGCATGACGGCAATGAACGGTAAGCCAAGTAAACGCGCAAAATACGCTTCCGAAACGGCAGTGCTGCCTGAGGACGCCTCGATTACAGTGGTTTCAGGACCAATCCATCCATTACAAATAGCGTAAAGAAATAATGAGCGCGCCAATCGATGCTTAAGAGAGCCTGTAGGGTGCGTACTCTCATCTTTTAGATAGATATCGATACCATCAAGAGAAGGTAGTTCGAGTTTAAATAAGTGAGTATCAGCAGAACGTTGGAAGTCTGCTTCAATTTTACGCACTGCATTGTTGATCCAATTGTGGTCAGTACACATGGCGTCTCTCCTTGGGAAATCGATAGATAAGTATTAGATAGGGATAATTTATCTATAATTTCCGAGAAAAACTTTGCTATTGTTACTCTTAATAAAGATATCTGTAGAAAAATTTTCTACATTTTATGGGTTTTATAGAAATGAGTTTAGATCGAATAGATAAGCAGCTGCTTGCTTTACTACAAACCGACAGCACCTTGTCATTAAATGACGTGGCTGAGCGAGTCAATCTTACTACAACACCATGCTGGAAGCGCTTGAAAAGGTTGGAAGAAGAGGGCTACATCGAAAAACGCGTGGCGTTGTTAAGTGCAGAAAAGCTCGAGCTATCTTTCATTGCATTTGTTCAGTTAAAAACGATTGATCATTCCGAAGGTTGGTATCACCATTTTGTTACAACTGTGAGTGACTTTCCTGAGGTAATGGAGTTTTATCGTATGGCTGGCGAGTATGACTACATGATGAAAGTACTAGTCAAAGATATGAAGTGTTTTGACGAATTCTATAAGCGGTTAGTTAATAGTGTAAAAGGGCTATCTAATGTGACTTCAACATTTGCTATGGAGTCCATTAAATACACAACAGAGTTACCAATCCTAAAATAACTCGCCCTATAAGAATTCTATCTAATGTTAATTCTACCTTTTAGTATTTTAAATGTTAAAAGGTAGTTTGATTATGCTTTTAAAACTATTTCCTACCAGATATTTTATAAATATAAACGATATTTATTCTCTCTTCTATTTTTCATTAACCATTTGTTTTTACAGTCCATTAATCCTATATATCATAATGAAAGAAAAAATAACGAAATTTTTTCTCTTTCTTTTTCATGTTTTATTTTATTGAATATTAATTTTTACTAAATTAATGGAAGAGTTTGATTTAAACGTTTGCTTTTTGTGTTTTCATGTAATTTGGTCGCTATTTTTGAGTATTTGTTTTTAGGATTAATACAGTAGCAATTACTTAATTAATAAAGTACTCAAAAATGGGGATAGTGATTAATAAAACATCGTATTATTATCGCTCCATCTTGTATGTAACAAAGTATTACTAAAAATGAACAGAAATTACTATTTGCTTTTTCTCGCAGCTTTACTCGCTGGCTGTGGCGGTGGGGGAGACTCTAAGCCGAACAATACGAAGACACCAACTACGGTAACAAAGCAGAACCGTCCGCAATTAAAAGTGGAAGACACGGTATTGAAGTTTGAAGGAGTGGGAACGGTTACTGAAGCAAAACTGAGCAATGTACATGGGTCGGTTTCTTACCAAGTCATTGATTCTAATCCGCAAAATGTCGTGAAAATTAATGACTCAGGAATACTACAAATTCTGCGCCCAGGAACGGCGACTATTCTTGCTACAGATAGTAGCTCTGCTTATGAATCTTCTGAAGCAAGATTTTCTGTGACTGTAGAGCGAGGCATCAATACTGAACTTTCAGTGAGTGATCTGAATTTCAATGCGATTGAGTCAGAAGGAAAAGCGTTGATCGTCCGTGGCCAAAAAGGCGAACTGAGTTATGAGGTAGAAAGTGGTCATAACTTGATTCGTGTTGATGAGAACGGTTCGGTATATTCATTAGGTTCAGTTGGTCAGGCATCGGTGCTGATTACTGATTCAGGTAACGACTTTTACTTGCCGAAACAAGTTCGCGCTACGGTTAAACTGCATGCAGTAGCTCCGGGGCAATTACAGTTCGCTTTGCTTGAAGACGAGTATCGAGAAGGGTTGACGTTAGAACCAGTGCGTCTAGATAAAGCTCAAACGCAACGTATTTCTTACAAAATCATAAATAGCGTACCAGACAGCAAGGTGGCCGAGTTGCTAGACCCTGAAACGGGTTTGCTTCTTGTTCATAATGTTGGGCAATTAACGGTTGAAGCGACTGCAACTTACAGCGACGCGTTTCTAGATAAACAGCAAACAGCGCAATTTTTTGTGGATATAAAACAAGGTAAGCGTCAAGAAATCAGGGCAGCGGATATCGTCACAACTTATGAGGAAGGTGGACGAATTTTCCCTAAGGTGACGAACGCCTACGGTGACTATGAGCTGAGAATCATTCGTGGTGAAGACGTTGTTGCTAAAACTGAAAATGGTGAAGCATTACTGATCAAAGGTGTTGGTGCTGCTGAAGTGGAAATTTACGAGCATGACATGCGTAATTATCCTGCAAGCAAAACTCGTTTTGATCTTGAAGTTAATCGCGCGCCTCATCCCGTTATAAAAGACATTGAAATGCCGCTTACCTATCAACCAAATCTTTCAATCCCTCTGGCGTTTAAAGGGCAAAAAGGTAACGTAAATCTAGTTAGCAGCTTACCTAATGGCTTACGAATGACTGACGGCAAGTTGGAGGTAGTGACTGCGGGTGAGTACGACCTTAAGTTTGAAGACGATGGTGGGGAGTTCTACCAACCTATTCAATTTAATGTCGTCATTAAAGTTGCAAAGGCTGAAGGCCAACCCATGGCAACGCACGATTATGACGTTGTATACAGCAACAAATACAGTTTTGATCTTCACCGTGATTTTGGTTTGAGTGCTGACGAGCAAATTGAGATTGTAGATAACACCGCACCAGATGTTGTCGGTGGTTTTAGTGAAGGACGTCTCCATGTGTATAAAGCGGGTAAAGCGACGCTAACTGTGCGCAGAAAAGAGAGCGCGAATTATACTGTTGGTCCTGATCAAAAAGTCTACGTGACAATTTTGAGTGCGCCGAGCCGAATTGAAGTTCAATCCGATGTGGAAGAGATTTGGAAGGTTGGCCAAACATTTGTTGCGCCGAAAATCTCTGGTACGGTTGGGGAAGTTACGTACCGATTTGCAGACAACGCAGCAACAGATGTAGTTTCCTTAAACAGCCAAACGGGTGCCATGCAAATTCTTAACGCGGGTAGCACAAAAATTATTGTTTCGGATGCGGGGGACGACAAAGTGGATCCGGGTGAAAGTAGTTTCTCGGTCACGATTAAACAAGGCACAAACCCTGTATCGGTTACTTACCCAACGGTAGAATTCTCCGTTGGTAGTGTTATCTCACCAGTGATGAGTGGTGGGACTGCGAAGGCAAGTTACCGTCTTATTAACCAAAAAGACCCTGTGGTCGAGCTAGTTTCTCCTGATACAGGGCGTTTGAAAATCCTGCATGCAGGCACGTACCAATTAGAGGTTACCCTTACTGGGCGCAACTACAAAGCTAAAACAATCGTCGTAAATGGCACTATTAACAAAGCGAATCACCCTGGTTTAAGTGCTTCTACAATGAAGGTGGAATTTGAACCATTTAAAAAGGTTAAGCTAGACTTTGGTACACCAATAGGAAACCGCAGCTATCAAATATCTAGCTCAACAATTAAAGGAGTCGCTTCATTAGATGTTGATAAGGAAGAGCTGACGTTACTTGACCTCCCACCAGTAAAAAGACGTTGGATTTCTCTCGACGTTTCGGAAGGAGAATCTCGAGATTACAAAGCGTTGGAAAGTAAGAAAGTCCAGCTGTATCTAAGCTTTGCAGATGAAGGTGTTGCGGATCAATATACATTGCTTGAAACTGAACAAACAGTATTGTTTAGCACGCTAAATGCACGTGAGTTTTCTAACTTAGAAGAAAGTGAGTTTGGTTTGATGAACGTTCGTTCAGTGCGTGAGCCAACGGACGAAGAATTGAAATTATACGGCAAAGGTAAGATTGCACTACTTGCATTCAAGCCGGTGGGTAACGATGACCAAACTCTAATAAAAGGAGCGTGGGTACACTTAGCTCGATTTGATGGATGTGCATCAGAGCTGTTCGAAGATGATCTCAAGCCTTTTGAAGCAATTGACTATGATGACCCAGGGTACTGCACCAACGGCAGCACGATTCGTATGACTCGGTTCTTAATAATTGATGACTCGAAGATGGAAAAGGTAGAGTATGAGTTAGTAGCACCTGTGATTACTTACCGTCGTGGGGTTCGTGAATTTTTAGCAACGAATAAAGGTGGATTCTATGCCGACCCAAATGTCATTTACGGGAAAGGCGAATATGGTTACCCGAAATCACTTTACGAATGGTCGGTTGTTAACATGAAGTATCAACCAAATTAATCATCGTTTGATACCCATTAAAAAAGGAGTGCGGAACAGCACTCCTTTTTTCGTGTAACGAACACGAGCTATTTCGTGTAGCGCATCACCCCTTCTTGCACGGCGGTCGCCACTAAGTGACCTTGCTGGTTGTATATTTCGCCTCGGACCAACCCACGAGTATTGCTCGCCGTTGGGCTCTCTATCGCATATAGAAGCCATTCATCCATCTTAAACGTACGATGGAACCAGATAGAGTGGTCAATGGTGGCCACTTGAAAGTTAGGCGTCATTAATGAGACTTCATGTGGATGCATTGCTGTCACAAGGAATCCCCAATCGGATGCGTAGGCCAGAAGGTACTGGTGAATTAGCTGATTCTCTGGCATTTCACCATTAGCACGAATCCAAAGGTACTGTTTGGGTTCTGCTTTTTTGGGCTTCAAAGGGTTGATAACCGTAACGGGGCGAGTTTCGATTGGCTTTTCCCCGCAAAATGTTTTGCGTAAGCGTTTGGGTAGAAATTCTGCAATATGGCTTGCGAGCTCACTCTCTGAGGCAAAGTTTTCTGGACCAGGGATATCTGGCATTTCTTTTTGATGATCAAACCCAGGTTGATCGCCATGGTAGGATGCGGTTAGGTAAAAAATAGGGCGTCCATTTTGAATTGCTTTTACGCGTCTAGTGCTAAAGCTACGGCCATCTCTCAGATTTTCTACGTCATAAATAATAGGTTTTTCTGGATCGCCAGGGTACAAAAAATAGCTATGGAAGGAGTGTACCGTGCGTGTTTCTTCAACGGTGTAGCGCGCAGCAGAAAGTGCTTGCCCAATTACTTGACCGCCATAAACTTGAGGCAAACCTAGGTTTTCACTTTGGCCACGAAACAAGCCTTCTTCTAATTTTTCGAGTTGTAGTAGGCTGAGCAATTCTCGTAGTGGTTTACTCATTGTGTCTCCTCACCGTTGTCTTTCATTCCAAGTTACCTCAACAGCCTCACTCTTGTGAAGTGGCATAGTTAAGAACTATTGAGTAACTTAGAAATAGTATTGTTCCAATTATGAAACAAAATCAATTGTTTGATAAATTCTAACTCAGTCAAACTATTGTCAAATAAAATGACAGGAAGCAGACAGTTTTATATTCCACACCTATAATTGCTTCGGTTTAATGCTCTTTTCGAGGAATATATGAAAAAAACACTACTACTTGTTACTTCTCTACTCTTTGGGGCTGCGTTAGTGGGTTGCCAAACTTCTCAAAATACAGAAATGGAATCTACAGAGGCGTCAATGAAGACGATTACAGGTACAGTGGCTTATCGCGAGCGGATTGCCTTGCCACCAAACGCAGTGGTTACTATTGCGTTAGAAGATGTGTCCTTGGCGGATGCGCCAGCAAAAGTGTTGGCGAAACAGACATTCGAAACAGAAGGTAAGCAAGTTCCTCTTTCTTTTGAGTTGAGTTACGACAGCAATGAAATCAAACCAAACCATCGTTACAGCGTTCGTGCTCGCATTGAGGTAGATGGAAAGCTGCGTTTTATCAGCGACACACATAACGGTGTTATTACAGATGAAGCACAAACTCACCAATTAGATATTCGTCTAGTTGGAACACGTTAATACGACGTACTGAGAACAAAAAATGGCAGCTTAAGGCTGCCATTTGTATTTTTTAAGTGAAGTTTTGCCAACTTCCGAGACTTCAATCCCTTCTGCTTCTAATTTCTTTTTTTGTCGCTCTAAGTCTCTGCCTTTTAAAGATATTTTTCCTTGGCTATTTACCACTCTAAACCAGGGGAGTTTGCTGTCTTCTGGTAGGTTACCCAGTGCTTTACCAACATGTCTCGCATAGCCCGGATAACCGGCCATTTTTGCAATTTCCCCATAGGTGGAGACTTTTCCTTTTGGAATTTGGTGAATTACAGCAAAGATTTGCGCTAAAAATTGGTCCATACTCAAAAGTGTCTATTTTGGATTACTAAGGAATGGTAAACCATTGGACTTGTATATTGCTAACGGTTCTTAACCCTTGTGTTGTCAGCGACTCACTTTGAAGAATTACATTTTCTGTTCTTTAGTGTCGTTGGTTGATGAGCCTTAAACAGCATGAAGCAAACGCAAGCTAAGCTTGAATCTAGACCCTCTCAACGACTTTCAATCCCAGTTTTTGCCGTTGAGTTACCAAGTAGGTGGGGAAGCCAGGAGGCGCTATGATTTTATCGACACTTCAATTTTTCGTTACGACCTTACTCGCTGTTGTCTGCGTTCGGGCGATGAGTTTGAGCGAGGGTGACATTCCCGTTCTTGCACTTATGATCCCCGCGCTGTGGGTTCTGCCACAAGGTGGGTTCGCTGGCTTAGTATTACTGGGCGCGATGATGGCTTTTGGTGCGACACTCTCAATGCAGCCAATTGCTTTGTCGGTTGGTGTTTTGATCCTTTTCCCACTTTTAATGGTGGTATTTTCTCGTAGAAGCTCTTTAGGTGTGTTGCTCACCGCTGGTCTTATTGTACTTACACTGCAAGTTGGTCTTATGGTCACACAGCAAGGCGGTAAGCTGGATGGTTCTGCTTGGGTTACAGTGGTTCAAACCATTGCGGTTATGGCGATGTGGTGGTCGGCTGCGCATTGGACGCCATCCAATAAACACAGCTGGTGGCCGTTGTTTTTGTTGCTCCCATTGTGGATTGCAGGCCTACCGTACGCCGTTCTTATGGCGTTAAGTTTGACGGGAATGTTAGCGTCAATGGAAGCACTTGCGAAGCTTCAACATACCATTCGTTGGAGCAAATTATTATGTTGGACATTGCCGACTGTGGGTTTTGCCGCTTTAGTCGTCAGCCCGACCACGGATGTGCCAAACCCTGTTTTCGTGGTTTGGATCTGTTTGTTAGGGACGGCTTGGATGACTGACTATATTTTACGTAGTAGCGATGAACAGGCTGAATTATGAGTTTTTAGTCAGGTAAAAAGTGACATGTGCGGCAGAGTATCGAATTGGTTGTGGAACAAAATGGAGATTAGTATATGTTCTTCATTTCATATTTACTACACTTCCAATAATAATAACCACAATATAAGTGGTTGATTTAAGATAAGTTTGTCATGACAACTTTTGCTCGAACACTGTTGCTTTTTGCATGTTGCCTCTTGAGTTTGAATGTAAAAGCCGAAGCCCCTTTAATTGCTCATTATAAAGTCGCGACTGAAGCGGATGATGTCGTCACTCGTGTTCTTTTCAATGCTGCTTCAAAGGAGTTTGGCTTTACCGTTCAATACGTGAACTACTCCAGCTTTGATGCCATTCTAAATTCAGTAGCGAATGGGGAAGCGGACTTTGCTGCGAATATCACTTACACACAAGAACGTGCTCAACGTTTTAGTTATTCCCGCCCAACAAATATCGAATATACCTACCTCTTTGGCTTAAAAGATTCGACGTTGAGTGATATTTCGCGTGTTGGCGTCCCCAAAGATACAGTTTATGCCCAATTACTTAAACAACACTACCCTGGTCTAGAACAGATCTCTTATCAAGGTCATGAACAAGCAGTAACACTGCTACGTTCAGGTGCTGTGGACGGCGTTGTCGATGCCATTAACCAGCTCAAGCCGATGCTGATGGAGGGGTTTGACGCCAAGATGCTCAATGATCAGATTTCGATAAAGCCCGTATCCATCATCAGTAAAAAAGATCATCATCTTGAGGAGTTGGACACGTTCGCTACGTTTATTCACGGGGAAGCGGTGCAAAAGCAGCTTCGCGAAGAAATTTCCCAGTATCAATTTGAATTAAGGCGAGCAGCGTTGCGTGATTCTATTCGTTTATTGCCCCTTGATTTTAATGAACCAATACGGATTAAGCTCGAATCTATCTTTCCATATGTTGTATACAACGCAGATGGTAGTGTCGAAGGGATGACGGCTGATGTAGTCCTGAGAAGCTGTGAGATCTTGGCTTTAAACTGCTTGATCATTAGTGAGCCTGGTGAAAGCTGGGGTTCTATGTACCATGAGTTTATCCAAGGTAATTTCGAAATTTTGGCGCCGTTAACGGTCAGCCGTGAGCGGCGCGCATTTAGCTACTTTCCAAAGCCCCATTACGCGCCAGCATCGGTGATGGTCAAGCGTTTAGGTTACAAACCGAGCACATACTCTCATGTTTCACAGTTGATATCTGAGCGGATTGGCGTAGTTAAGGATGACTTTTTCGATCAAATGATGACGCAACTGTTACCGCTAAAAGAACTCAAACGTTATCGTACCCAACAAGAGCTCATTCAGGGGCTACTAAATGAAGAAGTCGATTACATTCCGATGGATACGGCGATGCTCAATCATTTTTTACGTCTCAGTGAATTGGTTCCGATAGAGCAGGATACCGCTATTGGCGAGTTTTATGAGTCACAACTCTCTGTTGGATTGGTCGCGAATGAAAAAGGAGCCATGCTTGCGCCTTTCTTCAGTCGAGCGATAGCGATGTTAGAAGTTGATAAGATCATTGCTCAGTACGATGTACGTCCAGATTGGCGTACCGCACTTGAATATGAGATTCGATTAGCGACGCAAACACAAGCTGTGTTTATCTTTGTATTATTGTTTGCTATTTGTGTTTCGCTTTATCTTTACCGTCAATCGAACACTGACAACTTAACAGGGTTAAGGAATCGTCGTGCGTTGCAAGTAAAGTATCGAAAAGGAGTAAACAAAGATCTATCCATACTTTACTTAGACATTAATCATTTCAAACGAATCAATGACACTTATGGGCATCGCGCTGGGGACGAAGTTTTACAACTACTGGCGCTAAAAATTCATTATGTCTGGTCGGGAAGATGTTATCGAATTGGAGGGGATGAGTTCATATTGCTGGGTTATCCTACGCAAGCCGAGTTAACTAGAGCAATGAGAGAGCTCAGTAGAATAGACGTGAAAGGCAAATTATGTAGTGATTTGGAGTCTATAAGTATCTCTATTGGTTTCTCTGCAAAAAGGGAACGGCACATGAGCTTAGAGCAAGCGATGCATTTGGCTGATGAAGACATGTACATGAGTAAGCAGTCCTCACGGCACGACTCCTCTTATCGTGACTGTACGGTTTCATCATAAAGGAATGAATTGATCGAGTTTTGTCCAAACGGTAATGAAATGATGAAATTCAAGGTTTTTGCTCTTGCATTATGAGAGCTGATACTGAATAATCGCCCCATCGATTGAGGCAAGACCTCTCGAAAAGAATTATGGGGCTCTGGTCCTCTCGCAACAATAGCTCGTGAACTCGGTCAGGTCCGGAAGGAAGCAGCCGCAGCGTGTGACTTGTGTGCCGGGATGTGGCTGGGGTCCCACCCTTTGAAAGTGTCGTTAAAACGATAACCTGTCCCAATAAAACCATAATCTGTCCTTTTAAAATCCATAAAGTGTCCTAAGCTTACTTTGGTTGTTTTTTTACAACAAAAGGGACGCATATGTATATCCGTAATCTTCGCAAACCGTCACCTAATAAGAACATCTTTAAGTTCTCGAGTCTAAAAAACCGAGACGCTGTTATGTGTGAGGGTAGTTTGGAGAAAGACTGTTGCTATCATTTCGAGTATGATCCAGATGTAGTTCGGTACGAATCTCAGCCAGAGGGTTTCTACTATGACTTCAATGGAAAGAAGCGCCCTTACACACCCGATTTTCTAGTTACCTACCACGACGGCACCTTCGAATATATCGAAGTTAAGCCACACAAGAAGACATTATCAAAAACATTTAAACAAGAATTTTCTGCTCGTAAAGAGGCCGCCAACCGAAGAGGGGTTAGTCTTGTTTTAGTGACTGACAAGCAAATTAGAGATGGGTACTTTCTCAAGAATACTGAGCTTGTGCACCGCTATAGTGGGTGTATCGCAGGCGATGAGCTTGCAATAAAAGTATATTCCTATCTGATCGCACAGAACACTATGAAAATTAGTGATCTAGCAGACTCAATCGGAGAGTCTGTTGGTCGGGTGTTCGCTTCTGTTTTAAGACTTATTGCAGTAGGAAAAGCTGATGTTGATTTAGACATCGCTCAGTTGAGTGAAAGTACAACTGTTTCGGTGAGATGAAATGGTAGGCCGATTCCATGACGAGTTTGAGCCTGAGTACGACGAAGATTCTGATCTAAAGCATGAGTTTTTGCCCGCAGCTCAGACAGAACGTCTAAAGTACTCGAGATTACAGTCAACACAAATCATTGAGCGAGACCTCTCTTCTTATCCAGAGGAACAGAAGAACAAAGCTCTAGAAAGGTACAAATTGTTGTGCTTAGTTGCGAATGAACTTAATGGAGGTTGGACCTCTAAAAACCTTACTCCTCTAATTGAAAAACACTTCGACAAAACACGCCTTACCAAAAAACCAAGCTATAAATCACTGCAACGTTGGCATAATTCGTTTGTCGACTCGGATGGAAGTTTTACTAGCTTAGTCGATAAAAACCACCTCAAAGGTAACAGAGATGCCAGAGTTGTTGGTGATGAAAAATATTATGATGAAGCCCTGAAGATGTTTTTAGACGCAAGGCGACAGTCGATTCGCGCAGCACACGCCTTCTACTGCGATAGGATAACCGTAGCTAATGAGGCCATTGTCGCCGGAAGAATCCCGAAAGTCTCATATGAAGCATTTAAGAAGCGTATTCGTAAAGAAGAGCCATACAGCGTCGCGCTAGCTCGCCATGGTAAATACTACGCAGATAAGCTCTTTAACTATTACCAATCTGTAGAAATGCCGACTCGAATTTTGGAGCGAGTCGAAATGGATCACACCCCGTTGGATTTAATTTTATTGCATGATGATCTAATGGTCCCATTAGGTAGAGCGCATTTGACACTACTCGTGGATGTTTTTAGTGGGTGCATAATAGGCTTTCATCTTGGCTTTTAAGGCTCCTAGTTATGTGTCGGCATCGAGAGCCGTTATTCATGCGACAAAAAGTAAGAGCTACATTTCTGAAATGCCTATTTCATTCAACAATGAGTGGCTTTGCGAAGGGAAAATCGAGAACTTGGTAGTCGATAACGGCGCGGAGTTTTGGTCAAAAAGCTGGGAGGATGCATGTTTGGAGGTCGGGATAAATGTCGTTTATAACAAGGTTCGGAAACCATGGTTAAAGCCATTTGTTGAGCGTAAGTTTGGTGAAATTGTTCAAGGGATTGTCGGTTGGGTGCCGGGTAAAACATTCTCCAACGTGCTGGAAAAAGAAGACTATAAGCCAGAAAAAGATGCAGTTATGCGCTTTAGTACCTTTGTAGAGGAGTTTCACCGTTGGATAGTAGACGTGCACAATGCTAATGCTGATAGTCGTTATAAAAGAATACCAAACCTTTATTGGAAACAAAGCTATGACGCTTTATCACCACTAAAACTCTTACCCGAGCAAGAGCAAGCATTTAGGGTAGTTATGGGGATTCTTCAGTATAGAAAACTGACAGATAAAGGCATTAAGTTCATGCACTTAGAATATGACTGTGTGGCGCTGTCTGATTATCGAAAAACATACCCCCAAACAAACGAGTCTTCAAAAAAGAAAATAAAAGTAGATCCAGATGATTTATCCGCTATTTATGTTTACCTCGATGAACTTCAAGGGTACGTGAAGGTTCCGAGTAAGGACCCAATGGGTTACACCGTCAGATTGAGCGTTTGCGAACATGAAAAGATTTTGGCGGCTCATAGAACCTATATAAAGGGGGAAATGGATGTGCTGTCATTAGCAAAAGCTCGACTTGCACTGCATGACCGAATCGAATCAGAACAAGCAGACTTAATGCAGTTAACTCAAACTGAGCGAAAACGAAAGGCGAAATCTACCAAGAAAGTTGCAGAAATATCGAGTGTTAATAGCGACACCCCTCATTCCAAACTAAGTGACAGAACAGCTAAACCAAACAAAAAGGTCGCAGAGTCAGAAAAAAGCTCGGATAGAACACCGCTAGAGAGCTTCAGAGCTAAATGGGACGAGCGCAGAAATCTAAGGAAATAGTTGTGACAGCAGCGAGAAGGAATTTAAATAGAGACGAAGTTTTAGCAAACTATCATGACTCATTTTCAATTTACCCAGAGGTTGAAAAAGTTCTCTCTGGACTCGAATGGATAATTAAACGCAGGAAGTTTGGCACTTTTGCGCCATCGATGCTTCTGACAGCAGGCACCGGTGCAGGTAAAACCGCCACTATTAATCACTTTATCGAGAAAAACTTATCAAGGAATGAAGTCCTTATTACTCGTGTAAGACCCTCGTTACTTGAGACTTTACTATGGATGGCCAAAGAGCTTGGCGCTTACAGAAATAGCAGAGCTAAGCCTTCAGAGATTGGATTAACGGATTGTGTGATTGAGACATCGAAAAGAGTTGGGCTTAAGTTATTAGTGATTGAGGAGTGTCAAGAGTTGTTTGAACGAACCAGTCATAACCAGAGGCAGGATATTAGAGATCGCCTCAAAATGATTAGTGATGAGTGTCATTTGCCGATAGTGTTTGTAGGACTTCATAGTGCCGGACTAATTTTAGAGGACTCTCAGTGGAACAGGCGAATTATGGTTCGACGCACACTCCCTTACATTAAGATCACAGATGAGTCCGCAATTGATAACTATTTAGATGTTTTACAAGCTCTGGAAAAGACGGTGCCTTTACCATTCAAGGTGCCGTTGACCGACGTCGATTTCGCAATGAGACTGTTATCAGCAAGCAAAGGTATACTTGGTGAAATTAAAGAGTTAATTGCAGCCGCACTAGACGTCGCTTTGGCGAAAAATAAGGACTATATTGGTGAGGAAGACTTTGCTGCTGTTTACGAGAAAATTAACGATCCGAATGATATAAATCCTTTCACTGTGCAGATAGATGCTCTAACCATAGAGCAAATAGCTTCTTATGAAAATTATGTAACTGATGCCGAGACTGGTGAACTTCGTTTTGTAAAGCAGGTTTTTAGCAAACTATCGATACAGCAACTTATTGGTTAGTGAAGCACCTTACTCAGAGTTAACTAGATGGTGTCAGTTTTTCTAGCAACACCGCCTTCTCTTCATCACTCATCTTATCAATGGCACACGCCAGTTCAGCACTCAATTCGTTCCTACAGAAAAAATAGTTCAAGGGAACATCTAACTCTTCAGCCATACGTTCGAGTGTACCAATATCTGGTACGTGTCTACCTTTCTCATAATGGTTCATTCGCCCACTAGCAGAACTTGGTTCCATGCCGATTTTCACCCCTAAATCTTTTTGGGTGATCTTGGCTTTTTTACGCGCAGCTTTGAGCCTCGCTGGGATGGGGTTGTCTTTCTGCACTTACACATTTCTTTTCAACCTTTAGATAACTTAGATTGTCTAAGTTTTACTGATTTTTGTATACTTAGCAATCCTAAGTTTTTATTGCGTGCAAGAGTCAAATGAAGAAAGTAACCAGAATTAACCCTGATATGTTTAACCTATTGATTGAAAAAGGGATGGATGATTTCTCTGTTATAGAAGCTAGGGATGCTTTGTTAAATAGTACTTCAACCTTTACGAGCAGTGACGAAGCTCGAAAGTATGTTTATAAGCAACTTCTATCACTTGAGGAGAAAGGCTGGCTTTCTGTCATTGGGACTCGCAGAGGCAAGCGTTACCATCAAACTAATGAATTTAAAGCGCTTACAATTGAGCCTCGAGCAGCTAGAAATAAGAAAGCTAAAGTTGATTCAATAACTGTTCAAACTCCGGAGTTCTCTCTAAATGCACTAGAACAAGAGAAAAAACAACATGAAGGTGAGTTAGCGATTACTCTGGGCGAGATTGAGGAATACCAATCTTTGTTAACGCGTTTTCCAAACAACAAGCATGATATGGAACCGTTATTCAATGCAGCGAGAGAGCGATCAGCTAAGCTATTGGGCAAAATCAATGCACTAACCAACTGGATGCAAGTAGCCCAAAGCAAGGCTTCCCAATGTTAAGAACATGGCAAGCTGAGTGCGTAGAGCTGGCTATCAATAAGTTTTCATCAAATCGACGCCCACATTTTTTCTGTCAAGCCACTCCTGGTGCTGGTAAAACCGTTATGGCAGCAGAGGTTGCTAAGCGTCTTTTTCAAGAAGGTATGATTGACTTAGTTCTCTGTTTCTCACCATCACTTTCGGTCGCTGAAGGGATGAAAAAGACCTTTTCATGGAAACTGGAATGTTCCTTTAATGGAGGCCTGGGCTCTTTAGGTGGGTCTTATACCTATCAATCCATCCGTTTTTTAGGTGAAAACTTCTGGAACACCGTCAGTAAATATCGGGTACTAGTCGTATTTGATGAGATCCACCATTGCTCGTTTGATGATGAGGGTAGGTCAAATTCATGGGGGTTAGAAATTGTCAGTAAGATCCAAGGTTTTGCCCGTTACACATTAGCGCTGTCGGGTACTCCTTGGCGCTCTGATCGGTTACCGATAGTTATGGCCGAGTATTCCGACCCTGATGGTATGCTCATTTGTGATTATCAATATGGCTTGCAACAGGCAGTTGTTGATGGGGTATGTCGCCAACCTAAAATTGCCTTGATAGACAACGAGCATTTGAGTATCCAGACTGGTAATAGTAATCAGCATTTTGCTTCCATTTTGGAATGCCTTAAAGAATCCGATGTTTCTTATCAAAGCGTCATTCACAATGAAGACGCTATGAACTACATATTGAATAGTGGTTGCCAAAAGCTAGCCCAAATAAGGCAAGAGTCCCCAAATGCAGGTGGTTTAGTCGTCGCTGCTTCTATCAAGCACGCTAAACATATTCAAAAGCGACTGATTGAGCGCTTTCATCAATCAGCATGCATCGTGACTTATCATCATGATAATCCGTTAAATGAAATTGAGTCTTTTCGTCACTCGAATGTTCAGTGGATAGTCAGTGTTGGAATGATCAGTGAAGGCACGGATATCCCTCGGTTGCAGGTTTGCTGCCATATGAGTTCGGTCAAAACGGAACTTTACTTTAGGCAAGTCCTTGGAAGGATATTGAGAGTTAATGATTCACCCAACCAAGAAGCATGGTTGTATACCTTCGCTGAAGAAAGTTTGGTCAAGTTCGCAGAGCGTGTAGAAGAAGATATTCCAGAATCTTGTACGTTTCTTGAAATTGAAAGGTCAGAAATTCCAACTTGCGTAAACTCCTCTTTTGAAGAGAAGTGCATTACCTCTGAACCACGAACAAATGATTTTCTACAAATTGAGTGGGCTACAGATACTTTTATAGAAAAAGCGAATAGAGATTTTTTAGCGATTGAAGAATCAGAACGCATAAAGCTTGGGGCTTTTCGAGAACGGGTGATAGCAGCCTTTGATTATGTTTAACCTCCCAAGTCTGCAATTTGTGATCGAATTACTTGTTAACCACACTATTGTTGCGTTCTTATTCTTCAATCATATGAACTTTGTTATATAATCCATCGCAATTCAGTATGGAATCAAAGTCGTATGGTCGAAAAGTTCTCCAAGTCTAAGCTTTCTGAAACAGACATCATCACCAAGTTCATCTTACCTGCCATTAAAGGTTCTGGTTGGGATGATATGACCCAAATTCGCCAAGAAGTGAAATTGCGAGACGGTAAGGTGATTGTTCGTGGCCAAGCTGCTGCCCGTCAGAAAGTAAAATCAGCCGATATCGTTCTTTATCATAAACCTAGTATGCCGCTCGCAGTGATTGAGGCAAAAGCCAATAAACACGAAGTTGGTAAAGGCATGCAACAAGGTATGGTCTACGCAGGGTTGTTAGAGGTGCCATTCGTTTTTGCTTCGAATGGTGATGGCTTCATCTTCAGAGATTTAACTAATCCCGCTCAATTAGAATCTGAAATTCGTCTAGAGGATTTCCCGTCACCTGAAGAGCTTTGGCATAAATACTGTGTTTGGAAAGGTTATAAAGAAGAGCACTTACCAATTATTACACAAGACTATTACGATGATGGTAGTGGTAAGTCACCTCGTTATTACCAACTTCAAGCGATTAACAAAACGGTTGAAGCGGTAGCATCAGGTCAAGACCGAATCTTGTTAGTCATGGCGACAGGTACGGGTAAAACCTACACGGCATTCCAGATAATTTGGCGCCTCTGGAAAGCAAAGGCTAAGAAACGGATTCTGTTCTTAGCTGACCGAAATATTCTTGTCGATCAAACCAAAACGAATGATTTTCAGCCTTTTGGTACGGCAATGACCAAGATTACAGGCCGTAAAGTCGATCCTGCTTTTGAAGTTCATCTAGCCCTTTATCAAGCACTTACTGGGTCAGAAGAAGAACAGAAAGCCTACAAGCAAGTAGACCCTAACTTCTTTGACTTAATCATTATTGATGAGTGCCACCGTGGTAGTGCTTCAGAAGACAGCGCTTGGCGTGAAATTCTTGAATACTTTAGCAGCGCGACTCAAGTCGGTTTAACGGCTACACCAAAAGAGACAGATGAAGTTTCTAACATCGAGTACTTTGGCGATCCGGTTTATACCTATTCTCTTAAAGAAGGTATTGAGGATGGATTCTTAGCTCCATATAAGGTCGTTCGTGTCGATATTGATGTGGATGTTCAAGGTTGGCGACCCACCAAAGGGCAAACCGATAAAAATGGCGAAGTAATTGAGGACCGAATCTACAACCAAAAAGATTTTGATCGCACTATGGTCATTGATGAGCGAACCGAACTTGTCGCACAAACCATTACCAATTATCTAACACGCACTGACCCAATGGCCAAAACCATCGTATTCTGTAACGATATCGATCATGCAGAGCGTATGCGTCGTGCGTTAGTAAACCTGAATCCTGAACAGGTTAAGAAGAACGATAAATACGTAATGAAGATTACGGGTGATGATGAGTTCGGTAAAGCTCAGCTAGATAACTTCATTAACCCCAAAAAGAAGTACCCTGTGATAGCGACTACATCGGAGCTAATGACGACGGGTGTTGATGCAAAAACCTGTAAGCTAGTGGTGCTTGATCAAGGTATTCAATCAATGACCAAGTTTAAGCAGATCATTGGTCGCGGTACTCGTATTGATGATCGCTATGGCAAGCTTTGGTTCACTATCTTAGATTTTAAAAAAGCGACCGAATTGTTCGCTGACGAACGTTTCGACGGAACACCAGAACGTGTGAAGGTCACGACTCCTGAGCAGTTTGAAGATCAAGACGACTTAGATGACATCATCGACGGCGTTGATGATATCGATGTTGACAACCCATTCGGTGATGAAGACATTGACCCCGATTCAATTCAAGAACCAGAGACCACCTATGGTGATGGTTTTGGTAACTCCCCTGAAAGTACAGGCGGTGCAGACGATTGGGATGATGAGAATCGAGTTCGAAAATTCCATGTGAATGGCGTTCCAGTAAAAGCCCTTGCTGAACGTGTTCAATATTATGATTCAGACGGTAAGCTTGTAACCGAGTCATTTAAAGACTACACCCGTAAAACTATGGTGAAGCAGTTCTCTTCATTAGATGACTTCACCAAACGTTGGAACGAATCTGACCGCAAGCAAGCCATTATCGATGAGCTAGCAGAAGCCGGTATTCTATGGGAAGCGCTAGAAGACGAAGTGGGCAAAGACATGGACCCATTTGATATGATTTGTCACGTTGTATATGACCAACCGCCATTGACTCGAAAAGAGCGAGCGGAGAACGTGAAAAAGCGTAACTACTTCACTAAGTACGGTGAAACCGCGCAACAAGTGTTAGATAGACTTTTAGATAAATACGCTGACAGCGGTGTTAGCGAGGTTGAAAATATTACAGTGTTGAAAGTAGCACCCTTCAACGAATTAGGCAGCATGAGTGAAATCGTTAAAAAAGGTTTTGGTGGAAAACCTAAGTACCTTGCTGCTGTGAAAGAGCTAGAAGACGCAATCTACAAATCTGCTTAGCAACTAACCAAACAATAATAAAGGTCGCGAAATGCTGGCCTTTATTGCTTTTTACGGCACTAATCAGGTCCTTATACCTGATATAATACCGCCTAATTTTAGAATACGAAAAGTAAGAAAAATATGTCTATCAGTTCAGTAATTAAATCTATTCAAGACATCATGCGTAAAGATGCGGGTGTCGACGGTGATGCACAGCGCCTTGGTCAAATGTCTTGGTTACTCTTCCTTAAAGTATTTGACGCTCAAGAAGAAGAGTTAGAGCTCGAACTGGACGACTACAAATCACCAATCCCAGAACAATATCTGTGGCGTAATTGGGCTCAAGATGCCGAAGGCATTACCGGTGAAGCGCTGCTTGAGTTCGTAAACGACGACTTGTTCTACAAACTGAAAAACCTAACGGCACCGGTTGACCTCAACCCGCGTGGCTTTGTTGTTAAAGAAGCATTTAGCGATGCGTTTAACTACATGAAAAACGGTACGCTACTGCGCCAAGTGATCAACAAGCTTAACGAAATTGACTTTACTGACTCTTCAGAGCGCCACCTATTTGGTGATATCTACGAGCAGATCTTAAAAGACCTACAAAGTGCAGGTAACGCGGGTGAGTTCTATACCCCTCGTGCTGTGACTCGTTTTATCGTTGACCGCCTAGATCCAAAGCTTGGTGAATCTATCATGGATCCTGCAACGGGTACGGGCGGTTTCCTTGCTTGTTCATTCGACCACGTTAAAAACAATTACGTGAAAACGGCATCTGATCACCAAACGCTGCAAAAGCAAATCCACGGTGTAGAGAAGAAACAGCTTCCGCACCTACTTTGTATCACTAATATGATGCTGCACGGCATTGAAGTACCCGTACAAATCAAACACGGCAATACGCTAAACAAGCCGCTTTCAAGTTGGGACAGCAACATTAATGTGATTGCGACTAACCCTCCGTTTGGTGGTACAGAAGAAGACGGCATTGAAAAGAACTTCCCAGCCGAAATGCAGACGCGTGAAACTGCCGATCTGTTCTTACAACTTATTATTGAAGTGCTTGATGAAAACAACGGTCGAGCAGGCGTAGTACTGCCAGATGGCACATTGTTTGGTGAAGGCGTTAAAACCAAAATCAAAAAGATGCTAACCGAAGAGTGTAACCTGCACACCATCGTGCGTTTACCTAATGGCGTATTTAACCCATACACAGGCATCAAAACCAACATTCTGTTCTTCACTAAAGGCAAGCCGACAAAAGAGGTGTGGTTCTACGAACATCCATACCCAGAAGGCGTTAAGAACTACAGCAAAACCAAGCCAATGAAGTTTGAAGAGTTCAAGCAAGAGCAAGACTGGTGGGGCAGCGAAGAAGACGGGTTTGCTTCTCGTGTTGAGAACAAGCACGCCTGGAAAGTCTCTATTGAAGAGATTATTGAGCGCAACTTCAACCTAGATATTAAGAACCCATATCAAGGTGAAGTGGTAAGTCACGATCCAAACGAGTTGTTAGATAGCTACCAAAAGCAGCAGCAAGAGATCTCACAGCTTCGTAATCAACTTAAAGGTATTCTAGGTGAAGCCCTGAATTCGTCTGCGGGTGGTGCTGAATAATGAGTGTAGAACAGACCTCCATGAATCAGTTGATCACTGACAATATCGACATTTGGACTTCAACCGTTAAAACCAAGTCATCCTCTGGTCGTGGCAGCAGCAAAAAGCGTGAGCTTTATGGTGTGAAGAAGCTACGTGAGCTGATCTTAGAGTTGGCAGTACGAGGTAAGCTGGTGCCCCAAGATTCAACGGATGAACCTGCTTCTGTGTTGCTTGAGCGAATTGCGACTGAAAAAGCACAGTTGGTGAAAGATAAAAAGATAAAAAAACCGAAAAAATTACCAGAGATATCAGACGAAGAAAAAAGTTTCATACTACCAGTTGGCTGGGAATGGGCTCATTTACAAGATTTGACGACATATATTCAGCGAGGGAAAGGCCCCAAGTATGCTGAGACAGGAAGTGTACAAGTAGTATCCCAAAAGTGTGTGCAAAACTCAGGATTTGATTTATCTCCTGCTCGTTATGTGACTGATGAAAGTCTTGAAAAATATCAGGATGAAAGATATTTGCAGGACAATGATATTCTTTGGAATTCAACAGGCACAGGCACTGTTGGTCGTGCAAATGTGATCACTAATATTCCTGAAAAGAGTATCGTTGCTGATTCACACGTTACTGTAATTCGACCAAACAATTGTTATAGCCGATTTTTATGGTGTTTTATTATGGCACCAGGTATTCAAGCAAGAATACAGCCAGATCATGAGAACGCCCTAGTTTCTGGCTCTACGAAGCAAGTCGAATTAAACACAAGCTCAGTTTTATCTGTAGCTGTGCCTGTAGCTCCAGTTGAAGAGCAACACCGCATTGTCGCCAAAGTCGATGAACTCATGACAGTCTGCGACCAATTAGAGCAACAAACCGAAGCCAGCATTGAAGCCCATCAGGTATTGGTAACAACGCTGTTAGACACACTTACCAACTCTGATGATGCCGACGAGCTAATGCAAAACTGGGGTCGAATCAGCGAGCACTTCGATACATTGTTCACCACCGAAGAGAGCATTGATCAGCTAAAACAAACCATTTTGCAACTGGCGGTGATGGGTAAGCTATCAAAGCCTTTAGATTCTGATACACCTGTTTCAAATCATTTGGATAGTATCCTAGAGCAACAAAAGTTAACTGCTTCAGCCAAGGAGTTTAAGCTTATAGAAGCTGAACTCGAAAGCGCCAAAGCTGAAGTTGGTGCTAACAGGGTGATGTTAAAAGCCCGATGTTTTTGTGACTTCATTACAAAGGGAACAACACCAAGTAAAACAGAGTTACTAGAAATCGGAGATGTACCTTTCTTAAAAGTTTATAACATTGTAGATAATCAATTGGACTTTGATTACAGACCAATTTTTATTTCTCAAGGTGTACATGAAGGAAAACTAAAGCGATCTATGGCAAGCCCAGGGGATGTGATAATGAACATTGTTGGACCGCCTCTAGGTAAAGTGACGATTCTTACTGATCAATATACACAATGGAATATGAATCAGGCATTAGCTGTTTTTAAACCAGTAGACGTCGTTTTCAACCGTTACCTTTATTACGTATTATCTTGTGACTTGACTCTAAACTCAGTTTTAAAAGAAGTGAAAGGGACTGCTGGGCAAGACAATCTGTCTTTAGAACAATGCCGTGATTTGCTTATTCCAGTGATTGGTATTGAAGAGCAAAAAAGGTTAGTTGAGTTAGTCGACATACTACTAGAGCAATGTAAGTTTCTAAAAACTCGCTTAAAAGAGTCTCAAACAACACAACTACACCTTACTGATGCTATTGTTGAACAGGCTGTTTAGAGCCCGAAGGATATTTTTATGTTTAAGAGAATCAAACTTACCAATTTTAAAGCGTGGCGTGAGTCAGGAGATGTCAACCTTGCCCCAGTGACTCTTTTACTTGGTGAAAACTCAACAGGGAAATCTAGCCTCTTACAAAGCCTGTTATTAATGAAACAGACGGCAACATCCCCAGATAGAACGATTCATTTAAATCTGGGGGGAGACGAGGCAAATGACTATGTGGACATGGGATCATTTGACGATCTATTAACGAAAGATCCTGAAAACAGAAAAATTTCTATTGAAATGGATGTTGATGGTAAGCAGGGTAGTAGCTTTCTTAAAGTTGACTATAAGCAGGATTCGAAGCAAAGCCCAGTAATCGATCAACTCCAACTTAGTAAGGATAGTGAGAATTGGTTTAGAGCTCAACGTTCTGACAAAGGTGCTTTTAATATTTATTTGCCAAATGAGACTCGAACTAGCCTGAAAAGTAGAGAGTATTCGCCTGAGCGTGGTGTGTCATTTTCTAAAGATGCAATTTACGATTTAGGGCCAAGTGGAAGTGACGTAGAAGATATCAGTCTGTCGGTATTAAGAGATCTTGAAGCCGTCTCTTATTTAGGTCCTCTCAGAAGCAAGCCTAGAAGAACGTATATATGGAATAGAACTCGCCCAGGAATCATCGGAGTCGATGGTAGCGAGGCCGTTTTTGCATTGTTAGCTAGTAATAATACATCAGGCAAAAAGAGCGATGGCCTAGTTGAAGCGGTATCAAAGTGGCTCAAAAAAATGCGCATCGCCGATAAGCTTGAGGTCAAACATATTGGTGCAGGTAACTACAACATACTTGTTCATCGAGATGGTGTAGCGGCAAATCTAATTGATGTTGGTACAGGTGTGTCGCAAGTGCTTCCTGTGCTTGTATTAGCATATTTCGCACCAGAAAAGTCAACGATTATCTTAGAAGAACCTGAAATCCATTTGCATCCTCTGGCTCAGTCATTACTTGCTGAGTTATTCTTGGAAGTTAGCTTAGAACGTGATGTTCAATTTATCGTTGAGACACATTCCGAGCACTTATTCAGACGTATGCAAACTTTGGTTGCAACCCAAAAGGCGCAGCCAGAACAGTGTGCACTGTATTTTGTTGAACGAAAAAATTCAGATGCGGTGTTGAAAATATTGAGTATGGATAAATATGGGCGACTTGAAGAATGGCCGAAAAACTTTTTCGGTGATGCTACTGGTGAATTGAGAAAGCAAGCTCAAGAAACGATGCAACGAATGAAAGCAGAGCGAGCGAAACAATGAGCAGACATGTAGTTGATACTAACGTACTTATTGTAGCCAGTGGAGAGCACCCTGAATCCCCCTTTCGCTCAGAAAAGCATCCAGTTGAAGACCCCCTTGAAGCAGAAAAAGTATTTGAGTGGTTAGCATCATTTGAGGCTGGAGCAGATCGGATGGTTATTGATACTGATTGGGAGATTCCCAACGAATATTCAAATAAACTGACGGAGCAAGACTATGGGCAGCGTGTGTTTTTTGACAAAATATCGAGAAATGAAGTTGACTTCGTAGATATCGAGTGGGATAGCAACCCCGCTCACACTGCCAAAGTTGCCGTTTTAAACGAGCCTTTAAAAACAGTTGTTCATGACCTCGCGGATACAAAAATGGTCGCTGCTTGTATTAAAGCAAATGAAGAACAACCAGAATGTACGATTGTTAATGCTTGTGATACCGATTGGTATGATTGGGAAACCGAATTAGTGGCTGCAGGCGTCAATGTTCATCAGCTTATTGATGATTGGAACAAAAAGAGCTGGGGAAAAAAGAAAGCAAAATGATACCTGAATTTTTCCGATTTCCTCATACTCCCCATATCGCTTGGTTAGGTGGTCGAGAACCTAGGGGTGATAAACTACTGTCACCATTAGAAGTGGAATCTTTTTTATCTTCAGAGCTAGTTGTTGAGGAGAAAGTTGATGGGGCTAATGTGGGCCTCTCAGTTGATCAGCATGGGGAATTAAGAGCACAAAATCGAGGGGCTTGGATAGATAAAGGTGTAGGTGGTCAGTTTAAGCATTTGTGGAAATGGATAAAACAATATGAGTATCAACTTAAACTAGCTCTTGATAAGGATCTAATACTTTTTGGTGAATGGTGTTATGCCGAGCACTCAATTGGTTATGAAAAGCTACCAAATTGGTTTATTGGTTTTGATCTCTATAGTCGATCAGCAGGCAAATTTTATTCTGTTAAAAGAAGGAATGAGGTTCTAGTGAATGTGGGTATCCCCATTGTTTCACCGTTGAATCAAGGTAGATTTAGTCTCAAAGACTTGAAATTGATGTTAGACCAACCGTCATATTACGGTGCTAATAAAATTGAAGGTATTTATTTGAGGAAGGATAAAGGGAACTGGCTTGAGAAACGAGCCAAATTAGTCAGGGCTGATTTTACTCAAACTATTGATGAACACTGGTCTCGTAAGCCTCTAATTCCAAACAAAATTCAGTATTAATTTAAAGTAGAGAGGGAGAGGTAATGGCAAATTTATTTTTTTCGTACTGTCATGTTGATGAAGAGCTACGAAATGAATTAGAAGTCCACCTTGCTATGCTTAAAAGACAAGGACTGATTACTACGTGGCATGATCGCCGAATTGTGGTTGGTTCTGAAATTGATCAAGATATTAGTCAAAATTTAGAAGATTCAGATGTAATTCTTCTTTTGGTAAGTGCTCATTTCTTGGCTTCAAATTATTGCTATGAAAAAGAAATGGTTAGAGCACTAGAAAAGCATGAACTCGGGGAAGCGAAAGTGATCCCTGTCATTCTACATCCGTGTGATTGGCATCATGCACCCTTTGGAAAGCTGTTGGCAACACCTACAGATGGAAAGCCGGTAACCATGTTTGCGAATCAACAAGAAGCATTCACAATTATCGCAAAACAGATCAGAGTGGCAATTGAAGAACTTCCAAGTAGTCCCATCCCCAAAAGTGTTACTAGCTTCATTAGTCCTCAACCTCCTATCAAGTCAGAAAGCGTCGCTTTACCACGTTCGAGTAATATGCGACTAAAACAAGAGTTTAGTGATCATGATAGAGATTGCTTTTTGGAAACAAGTTTTGACTACATAGCTCGTTATTTTGAAGGCTCTTTAGAAGAACTAGGTAATCGGAACCAGCAGATACAAGTTCGTTTTAAGCAAATTACCTCGACACGTTTTTGTGCTTATATTTATGAAAACGGCAGTCAGAAGAGCGTGTGTAATATTTGGTATGGTAGTGGGCACTTTGAGCGCAATACTATTTGTTATTCAAGCTCTGAGAATGATAACAGTATGAATGATTGGCTAAGTGTTGAAAATGATGGTTTTTCATTGTACTTAAAAGCTAGCGGGATGAATTTTTATCGAACAAGTGACACGGAAGAACAACTTACGCAACAAGGTGCAGCAGAATACTTTTGGTCGTCTTTTATTCATTCTCTACAGTGATCTGCTTTCATACTTATTACAGTTAAAATTTGCATTAATGGGAATATCAGCGAAACTAAAACTTAGATATTCTAAGTTTTAGTGGTGGCATGTGAAAACGGACATTCAACTTTACCCTGACGAATCGCTCGAAAGCTTCTTGTTGCGCTTATCGCAAGAGCAAGGTTACGAGCGATTTTCTCATTTCGCCGAAGATATTTGGTTCGACACGATGGATCAGCATGAGGCGGTGGCTGGTGCTTTCCCCTTAGAGCTCAAGCGAGTCAATATCTACCACGCTCAAACCACAAGCCAAATGCGGGTTCGAGTGCTTATCCATCTTGAGAACCAATTAAAGCTCAACAACTTTGGTGTACTGCGTCTAGCATTATCACATTCAAAAGCTCAATTCTCTCCTCAATACAAAGCGGTACATAGATTCGGTTTTGATTACCCTCATGCTTTTCTTCGCAAACGCTTCACGCCAATTTGCCCTCTGTGTATTGACGAAGCCCCTTACATTCGCCAGCAGTGGCAATTTATCTCTCACCAAGCCTGTGAACACCATGGCTGTAGACTGGTTCATCATTGCCCCGAGTGTAAGTCGAGACTTGAATATCAAAGTCTCGAGAGTATTAGCCAATGTGAATGTGGTTTTGAACTGCGAAATTCGCCCGTAGAGGATGCCCCAGAGGCTGAGATATTGGTCGCTCGATGGTTGTCAGGAAATGATTCAAAACCCTTGGGATTGTTAACAGGAGAAATGATGTTATCTGAGCGCTATGGCTTTTTACTTTGGTATATAAATCGTTATGGTGATATCGATGATCTCAGTTTTGAGTCATTCGTTGAATACTGTAGCGCTTGGCCAACGGCGCTATGGCAAGACCTCGATACCTTGAAAGAGAAGGCAGAACTTGTTCGAGTAAAAGATTGGAAGAAGGTGTTTTTCAATGAAGCCTTTGGCGCTCTGCTTAAAGATTGTCGTCAGTTACCTAGTCGGCAGTTGAGTCACAATATCGTGCTTGCACAGGTGTTAGCTTACTTTACTCAGCTTATGGCAACAGTACCTTCAACCGCAAAAGGAAATATCGGTGATGTACTGCTCAGCCCCTTAGATGCTTCTACATTGCTCTCTTGTACAACAGATGAAGTATATCGGTTGTATGAGTTTGGTGAGATCAAAGCCGCTATTAGGCCGCGAATGCATACAAAGATAGCGAGTCATGAATCAGCGTTTACTCTGAGAAGTGTCATCGAAACAAAGCTGACTCGAATGAGCTCTGAAAGTGATGGTTTAAGTGTATATCTGCCTGAGTGGTAATTATGACGAAATTAAGTGACTTATTAGCAATTGAAGACGAAGCAGTAAAGCAGGTTACGCTAAAGAAGATGTTCATGCCTTATACAGAAGATGTCTGTGTTGAAGGGTGTGAAAAAGAGGCATTAACGATCTTGCTCAATCTCAGTTCAAGCCATCAAGCGGATAGATGCTCGGATTGGTTGGATTTAGCTCGTGCTAAAAGGCATTTAAAAGCGGCTGAGAACTTAGAAGCGTCCCTTGATGAAATTAAATGGTTCCACACTCATAATCTCAAGTTTCCAGACTGTCGAGTTAAAGATCAGCGGATAGTTGCACAGGCTCTTACGACAACCGAGGTATTCATTTCAAGCGGAGTATTAGAGCAGCGCTTGGGGTGGGCGCATAACTCTGCGGTATATCGTCACACATTGTGGTTATTGAATCCTTTTAGTTGGCAATCACAGCCCGTATGCATCCTTTCACTTATCAAGCAAGAAAGCTCCATTTGGATTGAGTTGCTCAAAGAATTCGGTCTAAGTGCTAAGTCACTTGCTCGCTTAAAACATACAATTGAAGAGCAGCTCCCTGATAATCATTTTCCCGATAACGTCAGTTCTTACAGTAAGCAGCTACGGTTTCCATGGGGGGATAATTATATTTCGTTGACCCCAGTGGTCAGCCATGCCATTCAGAGCGAGTTAGAAGTGAGATCGAGAAATCGAGAAAGTAAGCTTAGCTTTGTGTCTTCGTCACTGCCGAACTCGGCAAGTATCGGGAACTTGTGTGGCAGTTTAGGTGGGAATATGAAAGCCCTAAACTACCCGCTAGACGTCAAACCAGCGAGAGGTGGAACGTTACCTGAAAGTCGAAAAAAGAGTGGTCACTACTTTGATGACTATCAGGTAACTAATACCAAAGTTTGTCAGGTTTTAAATCATCTAATTGGTTCAGAGCCATCAAAAACACAGAAGCAAAGAGAGAGCGCTCGTAAGGTTAGAAGTAAGATATTGCGAAAGCAGATAGCGTTGTGGATGCTGCCATTAATTGAATTAAGAGATATCGTTGACGCTGACCCCAACCAGCAGCAATTGGAACATGATGACACTTTAGCTCAAGCCTTTTTGACCCAACCAGAATCGGATCTGGGCTCCTTAGCCAGTGAGTTTAACCGTCACTTGCATCTCACGTTTCAGAATAATAAGTATGCCGCCAAGTTTGCCTATCACCCTAAGCTTATGCAGCTCGTTAAAGCCCAAATTGTATGGATTCTCGAACAGCTCAGTAAACCTACTGGTAATGCAGATAAGGTAACGGGCGAGCAGTATATCTATTTGTCATCAATGAAAGTGCAAGATGCTGTCGCAATGAGCAGCCCTTATTTGTGTGGTGCTCCTTCTTTGACGGCTATTTGGGGCTTTATGCACCGTTATCAAAGGGAGTTCAATAAGCTAGTTAATTGTAATTCCCTGTTTGAATTTTCGAGTTTCTCTTTTTATGTTCGAAGCGAGAAGATTCAACCGACAGCGAAGCTTACCGAACCTAACTCGGTCGCTAAAGCGCGAACGGTTTCAAACGCGAAGCGACCAACTATTCGTAGTGAACGATTGGCGGACCTAGAAATAGACTTAGTTATCAGAGTCCACAGTGACAGCCGAATTTCAGATTTTAAGGCAGCGCTTAAAACGGCACTTCCCGTTGCTTTCGCTGGAGGGGCATTATACCAACCACAGTTATCGACACAGGTTGAGTGGCTGAAGACGTTTACCAGCAGGAGCGAGCTTTTCCATGTCATAAAAGGGTTACCAGCATACGGGCGATGGTTATACCCAAGTGAGAGCCAGCCGAGTAACTTTGATGAACTAGAGCGTTTAATAACGAAAGACGCCGATAATTTGCCAGTTTCTATTGGTTACCATTTGTTAGAATGTCCAACTAAACGGTGCAACTCAATCACCGATTGTCACGCCTATGCAGAGAATGCGATAGGGCTTGCTAAGAAAGTGAATCCGATAGAAGTACGTTTTAGTGGAAGAGATCACTTTTTCAACCATGCCTTTTGGTCGATAGAATGCAGTAGCGAAACTATTCTTATAAAAAACTATAGGGATTAATCGTTTATGGAACTTTGCACTCAGCTGAACTACGTTCGATCACTCTCTGCTGGCAAAGCATATTTCTACTATCTATCTAAAAGTGGTGAGATGTGCCCCCTTGAAATTGATAGAACTAGGTTGCGCGCACCAAAAGGTGGTTATGCAGAAGCATATAAAGGGAGTAAGTTCGTAGAAAAGAATGTTGCTCCACAAGATTTAGCTTACTCCAATCCTCAGTTCATCGAAGAGTGTTATGTAAAACCTGGTGTTGATGATATCTACTGCGCATTTCCCCTTCGAATTCGAGCCAACTCTCTAACTCCAGATACCTGTAGTGATGACGAAGTGCGCTCTAAACTTTCGTTACTGGCTAACACTTATAAAGAGCTCAATGGGTATCAGGAGCTCGCACATAGATACGCGAAGAATATACTGCTTGGTACTTGGCTTTGGAGAAACAGAGAGTGTCGACAATTGTCGATAGAAGTGACCACCAGTGATTCACAAACCTTGATTGAAGAAAACGCAACAAGGCTTTCTTGGTATGGTCATTGGGATGAAGCTTCAGCAGAATGCCTAGAAAAACTTACAGCTTATTTGATGCGAGCCCTATCTGACCCGACCGAATATTTCTACATGGATGTCAAAGCTAAAATTGGAGTTGGTTGGGGGGATGAGGTTTACCCAAGCCAAGAGTTCTTGGATGATCAAGAAAATGGTGCTCCTACTAAGCAGTTAGCTACCGTAGAATTATTGAACGGAAAAGAAACTGCTGCTTTTCATGGTCAGAAAATTGGTGCAGCGTTGCAATCGATTGACGATTGGTGGCATGAAGAAGCAGATAAGCCATTAAGAGTGAATGAGTATGGAGCTGACCGAGAGTACGTTATAGCAAGGCGACATGTTTCCTATGGAAATGACTTTTACCAGTTAGTCAGAAATACAGAGAATTGGATTGAGACAATGACAGCTTCTCAGACCATCCCAAATGACGTGCACTTTATTATGTCGGTCTTGATCAAGGGTGGTCTCTTCAATTGTTCCAAAGCGAAGTAAGGATGGTTATGACGAAGCGTTACTACTTCTGTATACGTTATACCCCTGTTCAAGCCGACTATGAGCTGTTAGCAGGGCGTTGTATCTCTCAAATGCACTTGTTTATGGTCAATAACCGACAATCCATCAATAAAATAGGCGTGAGTTTTCCCGACTGGAGTGATGTTACGGTTGGTCAAACCATCGCCTTTGTGGCTGAAGATAAAGAGATGATGATTGGACTCTCTTTTCAGCCCTATTTTTCTTTGATGGTAAATGAAGGTCTGTTTGAGATTTCTAGTGTTTGTGAAGTGCCAGATAATGCGATAGAGGTGAGGTTTACCCGCAATCAAACGATTGGGAAAAGCTTTTTAGGTTCTAAGAAACGCAGAATTAAACGTAGCATGGCGAGAGCCGAACTATCTGGTGTTGAACCATCGTTACCAGCTACTAATGAAGAGCGTGTCGTCGATAGCTTCCATCGAATACCAATCTCCAGCGCTTCATCTGGGGAAGATTATATTTTGTTTTTACAAAAGGAGCTTGTCGGTGAGCGTGGTGCTGCAAACTTTAATAGCTATGGCTTAGCCACCAATCAAGAAAGAAAAGGCACAGTACCTGAATTACGTTTTTGACCCTCTTTCTAAAGCTGTTTTTTAGAGAAATAAAAACAATCACTTACAGAAGTACGAAGAAAAAGGGTATTTTGATGAATTGTGACTTTAAGCACGCAGAATCAGATGGTTAGAGACTATATTCTACAGTGTCCTGCCGCATAGGCAGCTAAGAATATTTGAGAAAGTGCAGTGGCAAAACACCGACCGTGTCCTGCCGCATAGGCAGCTAAGAATTTGCAACAAATGCAATTGCACTCAGCAGATCAGTGTCCTGCCGCATAGGCAGCTAGGAATAGGTCAGGAAGAAAGCAACCGACCTGCTGAACAAGCAGTTAATAAAAACCATCGAGTTTAGGCTTGATGGTTTTTTGTTTATTAGTGTCATGTCAGTTAGGGGAATCAAAAGTTTGTCATACAAACAAGGTCTGACAATTAAAGCTTTTCTGAGCTGTCGTTATTCATTCAGTGTGTTTTCGCTAGACGATTTCGATGGGCAATTCCAGAATCGAAATATCATAATCTGACTTTTTCTTACTCATTCAAACTTTGTGGCTCATCAGAGAACTGGATTATTTGATAGCCTTTGTTAACGCTTTTACTCTGGTATATTGGTTGGGAAGGTAGTGATGAGTGAGGGTTTTGAGTTATTTTTGCACAGACTGAAGTGTGAGAACGAGGAAAGGCGTCAAGGTTGATAAGTTACTCTTTACGCTCAAGTTATAGTGATGACATCGCAACCTCGCTTGTGTGATTTGATTCACAACTTTGAGTGCGAGATAAATCTATAGAAAAGTGAAAAACACACGCGATTAAACCAATTTACTGGCTGGTTTAGTTATATTGTCTGGGTCTAATGTCTTTTAAGTCCGTACTTCAATCGTAGTAACTATTCATTTCCACATTACCTATTCAAACCGCTCAGGGATAAAATAGTTAGATCTAAAAAAGTACTAGGTCGACTATGAATCAAGAACTACCCCTAGACAACCTTAACATCACTTCAAAACCCTGCTCTCGAATTGGTTGGATAGTGGAAGTTCATCCAGAGAAGAATCGAGTAAAAGTAGATTTTGAGAATAACCCATTTTCTCAACCAATTTGGGCATCATTAGGCCGTGCTTTTACTCGGTCAGAAATTTTTATGGCCATCGATAATAAACTCGATTGCCGTATCTCTTTTCTATCCGAAGACCTCACCATTCCAACATTAGTTGATATCTACATGTCTTTGCTGGAAGAACAAGAGCTTGTTGTTAAAGCAAAGAAAATAACACTTCATGCAGAGGAAGAAGTGCTTATTGGTTCAGGCGAGACACAAACTAAATTTAGTGGGACGGATGGGCGTATTACTACAACGGCTAAGCATGTAAGTAGTAGTGCTGAAAAAATTCAGAAGATTCAGGGCTCTAAAGTAAAGCTCAACTAATCCACTTAATCCTGAGTAGATCATATTATGGCAGTAACAATAAGTGCAAATGGACTCAGTGTTGTCCATAAAGGTTCGGGCGGCGAAGCAAACGCAACACTGCCAGATGTCTGTCTAACAAAAGTGGGGAAGCCCATCGTGCCTATCCCTTACGGTAATAATGCTAAATCATCTGATTTAGCTGGCGGTTCAACAACGGTTACCGCTGACGGTGGGAATAGCATTGCATTAAAAGGCAGCACATTTGCAAAAAGTACTGGCGATGCAGCAGGTGATAAAAAAGGCGTCGCCTCGGGTACTATCGAGGCGGAAGCAAAATTCATTTCAGCTTCTCCCGATGTCCTGATTGAAGGAAAAGGCGTCGCTCGCCTCTCTGATCAGATGACAATGAACAAAGCTAACACAATGTGTTTGGGTGGCGTTCAAAACCCTGCTGTTAGCGTGACAGAAGATGAAGAAGGGACTTACACGGTTTACGTGAAAGCTCGCTATCCTGACGGCATTCTGCTCAAAGATGCTGACTTTGATATTACCGACCCATCAGGAAGCGTGTTAACGAGCGGGCACTTTGATGACTCTGGAAAAAGCACAGTCTCTGGTTTAAAACCGGGACAAATTAAGATTCTGGCTAAAGAAAGCACGAATACGTTCGTTCCTAAAGTTGTGCGAATTGATAACCCACATTATTTGATGACGCAAACTGACGAAGATTTTTTCGATAGAGCATCTCAAGGTCAGCAAACATTTTGGCACCCCTACCGTATAGCTCCTCCCTCTGAAGGATGGGGAGCAATGGGGACAAGTCTAACTGCCGATCGTTATTTTTTAGACATTGTCGATTTAGAGGTCAAAACACATTTTCTCCAGCGTCATCCAGACTTTTCATTCAGCATTCTTGCTGAAGCCTTAGTGGCAGGGATTGAAAGCATGTCTGAAGAGAGTATGGATCGTGTTCTTTCTCTTGGTTTACCCTTGGTTCTAGAGGAAGGTGAATTGCTTTCGGTTCTGTTCCGTTTACCAAAACATGAAACAGCAGATCGAATGCTGGCATACATGCGAGCAAGAGGGAAAGGGAACCCACAAACGTTCTTACAAGAATACGATTGGCAAAGTGCAAAGCAAGCGCTTAGTAGTCAGCTTGAAGCGGTACTTTCAAAAGTCAAAGGGCGTCTCGAATCACTTAGCTCTGAGGCTAGCCGATTAAACTACCTGTATCTCTCGTCAGATATCTATGACGCGCACGTAAGTACGATAAATACCTACTCGAAAAAACTGTCCGATAACCTTTCAAGCGCGTTTGAGCGTCTTCAAACCAAAGCGGAAAGCTTGATGAATGATACCTCTGAAGTTTCTGTCATTCAGGCACCGGATAACGTGTATTCAGCAGAGGCAGGGAATATTGAAGTTGTCATAAATGCGATTTTAAAAATCGACTTAGAAGAGCAGAAGTGGGTTAAAGTCCAGCTCTTTTATGATGACCTATGGCAGACCCCTTTCCTTGCTGACAATATACGCATACAGACGAATTCAGTCGTACATGCTGAACAGGTAGCACTCAACAAGCTGCCAAATAAGAGTACCGTCTCTGATAGCGCTATTCATGCTATAGAGAGTAGTGAGAAGCAAGGTGGAGTAGCTGCTTTTGATGATCTGAAGCCGAATACTGACCTCGTTACTGTTGAGATAATTGGTGAGCCCGGAATAGAGCGTCAGATTAAGGACACACGAGAGCTCATCGAACGCCGTCTAGACAGCGTTTATGTCCAAGTCTGCAAAGCAATGCAACCCTTCGCTTTACAGTGGCAAACGCGTGGTGTTGCAAGTTTGGCAGACGGTATTGATGATGGCATTGTTGACTGGGGCAAAGACTTCACAGACATGTTTAGTCAAGATTTCTGGAGTAGCTTTGGTAATACTGTTTGGGATGCTGGCGCATCAGTGTTAGATACAGGTGCTGTCTATGCTGCTGAAGCCCACAATTTCATAAAGCAGTCCCTTGAAGATCAAGTAAGAGCAGGGGCAGGATGGTATTTGTCGAATACAACAAAACCTGTAAATGAATTGTCATTCGACGATGTGACTGACTTGCTCGGAAAGGCACTTGAAGATGGTGTGGAATCCCTGAGTGACCTGATGTTAGATAATGGTGAGCGGTTAAAAGAAAAACTAATAGAGTTTTATGATGGCGCGGAGGATGCTGTTGAACGTGCTCGGTTGATTGCCAAATATCATGAAGAGATTATTGCGCTTCCGAAGTATATTGCCGAAAACGATGCGAGAGCACTTCAAACATTTATTGACACAGCCTTAAGAGAGATAGCTCCTGAGTGGGCGAAAGAAATTGATGATACGGGCGCTTTACCGAAAGCCATGGCAGTAATGCGAGATCCTTCATCAGCAATAACTTACAGTGCTTACGTTGTCCTGATATTGGATGCGATCCCACCAAACTTTTATACCTATTACGGCGGTAAGCTAGGTATCTACGTATTGCTAGAAGTCGTTCTGAACCTCGTGTTAGGGTTATTTACTCTAGGTGCAGGTGTCGCAGCTAGAGCTACTTCCACTGCCGCGAGGCTCGTAGTTAAGGGGAAACGTGCTAAACAAATCGCCGGAGCTCAAAAAGCACTCGATACTTTTGGTGAGACCTTGGATGAAATGAGCAAAATCATGGGAGATCTGGAAGGCTTAGCGGACAAATTGGCTAAACGTAAAGGGGACACAATCAAAGGCCGAGCAAACATGACGCTGTCAAAAGAAGTTGAGAGTAAAAAGCGAAAAGGCAAGTGTACAGTGTGTAAAAGCAGCAAACACCGTACTCCAAAGCTTTATCGTGGTGAGCTAGAAAGGAAATAAAATGAGTGAAGAAATAAGAGGAAACTTAGAAAAAAATCCTAAAGAAAAAGTTAATGGTAAGAAGGTACCTGACTACCGAGAAGAATGGATTAAAAGTGCGAATAAGTATAATAAGAAAAAAGCACATCCATTTTGTAATGGCATTCAGATGGATACTCACCACCTCATATCAGGGAAGGCACTAAGTGAAATTGACAAAGATATGCAAGAAGCTCTTATAGATAAGGGTTATAATATAAATAGCTTATCAAACCTTGTTGGTTTACCATCCAGCTACAAAGGGGCTTGCCACCTTGGTATCCAAGTTCACAGGACAGGGCATACGTTTAAAAGTAATCAATTTTCAGAGATAAAAGCATCCAATTACCATAGTGAAGTGATCGACTATTTAGTCGACATAGCTCAAGATATTTATCTTTGTTATGGCACCACCGAAGTCGTAGAGCCGAAAAGAGAGATCCATAAAAAAAACACATGGATCCGATCAGTGAGAAACTATTAAAAAGGATTTTGAACTTTAGCTTGCCACTGACAAAGGTTAGTGAGCATTTTAATAAGAAAAACAAAATCTATATTGGGTGCGCAAACAGTGAGAAAGTAGGCGAGCTATCAAAATCTATAACTCCTTGTGAGAATGGAAAGAATGGTCACAGGGGGGAGTGGGATGAATTCAAAGGCTATACTCCAGAAGTTCAAATATCTTTTGGAACAAGTTGGTCACCAAAGAGGGGAATATGAATAGTTACGAAGAACAATACTACAAGGTATTTGAAATCCCATTTCGAGATACTTATCTTCATTTAAAAGCATCATTGGATACAGGACGTCGCCGTTACAGCTTCACTAAACTAGATTTTGGTGATGGCCCTATATTCTTTACTAATGCAGAAAAAGGTGATATGCCTTTCATTGTAAGTGACTTTAATCTCCACAGTTTTTTTCCTGTAGTATCTAAGGAGATTGCAGATAAATTACTGCCGCTCAATATAAATGGCTTCCAATTGTTCCCTGCTGTTTTGATTGGTGATGATGAAGAGTGGCATGAAGATTTTTTCTTCTTTAATGCGTATGAAAACCTTGACTGTATTGATTTCGAGCGTAGTGAGATACTCGACTACTCCCCTGACGACAGTAGGCATGAGGTCATAAAGTATAAGTTCAAGAATGAAGTGTTAGATGCGATCCCACAAGAAAATCGTCTAATTATACGACCTCATAAAGTAGCAGGAGGCGGGTTGTTAATTCATGAAAGCATAGTTAATAAAATCAACAAGTACGTCAAAGACTCTGAGTTTAAATTCTTTAAATTGAGTGATTATAAGTTAGGTGATAAGTATAAATAACGCGCTCTTTTTATAAGATTGGCAACTACATATAATCAGATAATATGAGAAATTAAAGCATATTAGTGATAAAGGGGGATGTTTTTATTTCCCCCTAAATTCTTCTGCACTCATCACCGGTTTGATAGAGAACGCATCCAATAGTGTAACGAGATGAACACTTACTGCCACTGTTTTAGAAACCACATTTTGACTGCTTCTAGTGTTGTGTAACTTTCTTACACCTAACCTCTGTGTTTTTGTTGAAGCAGACCAAAAGGACATGTTATGGTTTTAAATCTTGACAAATTATGGTTTCAATCGATATGTAACTTGTTGAGTTTAAACTATGTGGTTGGACGCATTATGGTTTTAGCGACAGAAAGCCCTGCGTTATCGCAGGGCTTTTTTCGTTTTTGAGCCTTCTTTTATTTTGGCTACGCTTGGTGTTCAACGTCTTCTGATGATCAAGCTTCTTGAGGTTATTTAGGTATAATTTATAATCTCATCCGCTCGATACCGAACTTTCGTGAAGATTGTTTAGGGTACGCTCGTCGAATAACCATTTTCACCTGGGATACTTTAATGATTTCAAAAAACCAATTAAAACTGCTTCGTGCTTTAGGTCAAAAGAAACAGCGTAAAGCGCATGGCTTATTCCTAGTTCAGGGTGAAAAGAACGTACTAGAGCTAGCAAGTAGTTCATTGAAGGTGAAGCAGGTTTTTGCAACAGCGGCATTTCTCGAACAAAATGCTGGTACGCTAAATCGTTTTGATTGTGTTGAAGCATCGCTTGATGAATTGACCAAAGCGAGCACGCTTGTGAGCAATAATGCGGCCATTGCTGTGGTTGAAATTCCGAGTGTAAAAGAGCCTCAAGCGAAAGGCTTGATGATTGCGCTAGATGGTGTATCCGACCCTGGTAATCTAGGTACGATTATTCGTGTTGCAGACTGGTATGGCATCAAGCACATTATTGCGAGTACAGATTGTGCTGATCCTTATAATCCTAAAACGATCAGTGCGACCATGGGCAGCTTTGGCCGCGTACAAGTGAGTTTGGTGGATTTGCCAAGTTATTTGGAACACGCCAAATTGCCAGTATATGGCGCGTTTTTGGAGGGAGAGAGCGTTCATAAAACGGATTTCGCTGCTGAAGGTATTTTGTTGATGGGCAGCGAATCTCATGGTGTGCGCGACGCCGCAGCAAAATTCGTGACAGATAAGATCACGATTCCGGCGTTTGGCGGTGCCGAATCACTGAATGTCGCGATGGCGACTGGCATTATTTTAGACAACATGCGCCGCCAACATAGCTAACGCAACAATTACTTAATAACAAAGCCAGTCAATTTGACTGGCTTTGTTGTATTTATTGCCTAGAAAAATCAGCCTGGCTGAATCTTGCGTTTAACGAAATACAGTGAATGTTGTTCGGTGAGTTAATTTTGTTTTAGTTCAATAGGCTGTGCCTATAAATAAAATTACTCCTTTCCATTTAGTAAAATCAGGAAATTAGGCGACACTTATCTAAAGGCCGCAATAAAATGCCCTTAAGGAGATAAGAATGCATTCATTAAAAGTAAAAGATTACATGACGTTGCAAGCGGTGACTTTCACGAAAGATATGTCACTTTCGGCAGCTTTAAACAAAGTAATGCAAAGTGTCACACTAGGTGGCCCTGTCATTGATGAAAATGAAAAAGTGGTTGGGTTTTTATCGGAGCAAGACTTATTAGATAAGTTGGTGAAAGCAAGTTATCACTGCCAAGATACACATACGGTACAAGAGTGTATGCATGATGATGTCTTATCTGTTTCTCCAGAAATGTCAGTAATTGAACTGGCTGACATGATGAAAGTTGGAAAGCCGAAAATGTATCCAGTGGTGGATGGCAAAGGTAAGTTGGTTGGTGTTATCACAAGAAGAGACGTGCTGCGTGCCATAGGAATGACATTAAATGAGTGTTTTAAGCATCCCGTTTAACCTCTCTGTTTAAACTTTACGGAATATTGCTTTTAAACTGGTTTGGAAAGACGCTTCGGCGTCTTTTTTATTTTCTATCGCCGAACTGTACAAATTTATCTTGACCTTGGAGCTTACTCTAAGGTTTATCCTTAGCAATAGGTAAATCACCGATACCAATAAGGAAAAAATTATGTGTACAAAACATCAAGGTTGCCAATCTAGCAAAATCAAAACTGCGGTGCCGCTTGGTGCAAGCGAGTCATGCTGTGCGCCAGTAAAATCTTCGCTCAATATCTCTCAGGCCAGTGTTGATGTTTCTGAAAGCTCTTGCTGTAGTGGAGGAGGCTGCAGCGTAGATACAGGCGAGGAAGACGATCCCACAAGGGAGAGTAATTCCTCCGTTCGGAACGCTTGGCTTGTGTCAGGTATGGATTGCCCATCTTGTGCGCAAAAGCTTGAGAAAGCCATTACGTCTTTACAAGGCGTCAGCCAAGCCAAGGTTTTGTTTGCAACAGAAAAACTGGTCGTCGATTTTGATGGTCTAGAGCTGATAGCTACGATAGAGCAGACAGCCCAAAAAACGGGTTTCCCGCTCTCTTCACTGGATGCTCCAAAACCAAGCACTACAAAGAAAGGCTGGCTTGGCGTCATAAGAGACAACATCCAAATTCTCTCGATTGCTGGTGCAATGGCTACTGCGGCAGTAATTTCTAAGATCGACCCTCAAATAAGCGCTTGGTTATTCACTTTGACGTGTTTACTTGGTTTATACCCAATCGCGCTCAAAGCATTTAAGTTGGCGCGTAGCGGTACGCCTTTTGCGATTGAAACGTTAATGAGTGTAGCGGCGCTCGGCGCTTTATATTTAGGTGAAACCGCCGAAGCCGCAATGGTGTTATTGCTTTTCCTTATTGGTGAAAAGTTAGAAGCATATGCATCATCTCGCGCGCGAAGCGGTGTCCAGGCGTTAATGGACTTAGTCCCAGAAAATTCAATTTTAATAATTGATGGTGAACGTAAAGAAGTACCAGCTGCTCAGCTTAAACCAGGGGATATCATAGAAGTCGCACCCGGAGGTCGTTTGCCTGCCGACGGTGTTTTGCAAGATGCGCTTGCGAGTTTTGACGAAAGTGCGTTAACGGGAGAATCTGTTCCCGTTGAGCATCAAACCGGTGGCAAAGTGATGGCCGGGGCTGTGGTTGTCGATAAAGTGGTTCGTTTACAGGTGACTTCCCGTCAGGGCGAGAATGCGATAGATCGAATTCTTCATTTGATTGAAGAAGCAGAATCCCGTAAGGCACCATTAGAACGCTTTCTTGATAAATTTAGCCGTTGGTATACGCCACTAATGATGTTGGTGTCTCTGATGGTTATCGTTACGCCGCCATTACTATTTGCCCAACCGTGGGAAACGTGGATCTATCGAGGACTCGCCCTGCTGTTGATTGCTTGTCCATGTGCATTAGTAATTTCAACGCCTGCGGCGATCACTTCTGGCTTGGCGGCAGCTGCTAAGCGGGGCGCATTGATCAAAGGTGGTGCGGCGCTTGAGTTGCTTGGCAAGGTTGAGTCTGTCGCATTTGATAAAACTGGGACACTGACGCAAGGTAAACCAGAAGTGACCGACGTCTTTGCTTTTGATATGGATGAAGACAAGTTACTTAGCCTAACTGCGTCAATCGAGGTTGGTTCAAGTCATCCTCTAGCGGTTTCTTTAGTTACCAAAGTGCAAGAGCAGGGGCTTACTATTCCTGAAGCGTTGGATAAAACCGCGCAAGTAGGCTCTGGTGTCACAGGTTACGTCGATGGAAAAATGGTCCAAGTGGTCACGCCTTCAAAGGCAGACTTTCCACTTTCTCAACAAGCCAAAGAGCAAGTGGTTACGTTGGAACAACAAGGTAAAACGGTTGTCATTGTGCGTTTCGATGACGAGGTCATTGGCGTGATCGCATGGCAAGATACATTGCGCTCAGATGCCCAGCAAGCCATCGCAATGTTGAAGGAACTTGGGGTCACGTCGGTGATGCTAACGGGTGACAACCCGAGAAGTGCAGAAGCAATGGCAAATAGAATAGGCTTGGATTATAAAGCGAGTTTGTTACCTGCAGACAAGGTGCATTACGTCGAGAAGCTATCACAACAACATACCGTTGCGATGGTGGGAGACGGTATCAATGATGCTCCAGCCATGAAAGCTTCGAGTATCGGCATTGCGATGGGAGGCGGTACGGATGTTGCACTCGAGACTGCTGATGCGGCGTTAACACACAACCGTTTGATTGAGCTACCTGCCATGATAGAACTGTCGCGTGCGACGCTAAGTAACATTCGTCAGAATGTCGCGTTAGCGCTAGGTTTGAAAGGTGTATTCTTAGTGACAAGTTTACTTGGTGTTACTGGGTTGTGGGTTGCTGTATTAGCCGACAGTGGTGCAACAGCACTGGTGACATTGAATGCGTTGAGATTACTTCGTTTTGAGTCCAAGCAGATCAAATAACTGACCTAACCATTGATCCCACTCATTAATAGCCCGAGGCATTCGTGTATCGGGCTTTTTTTAACCGTATTCACCTGATGCGATCAGACGTTTTTCTCGTCCTTGAAATCACGCATTGCTATGCAACAAAATGATCTAATGCCCCTTAAAGTGTGATCAATACCAGTTTTGTTTGAAATTTCATTTTCATTACATTTTGTCATTGTGATTGTGATCACTCTATGTTGGTGAAAGGTTCGCTACAGTGCATCTGTACCCAATAACTGATTAATGAGCTTATTGTTCATAAAATAAGCCACAATAAGGAGCGACTTATGTCTCAAGCTGTATTCCATTTAGGTGTTACTGAAGCTGATCTTAATGGTGCGACTCTAGCGATCATTCCTGGTGACCCAGCGCGTGTTCAAAAAATCGCAGAACAAATGGAAAATCCAGTATTTCTAGCAAGCCATCGTGAATACACGCTATACCGTGCAGAGTTAGACGGTAAACCTGTTGTGGTTTGTTCTACAGGTATTGGTGGTCCTTCTACCTCTATCGCAGTTGAGGAATTGGCACAGCTTGGTGTTCGTACTTTCCTACGTGTTGGTACAACGGGTGCAATTCAACCACATGTAAACGTGGGTGACATGATCGTAACGACGGGGTCAGTTCGTCTTGACGGTGCGAGCCTACACTTTGCTCCTATGGAATTCCCAGCAGTTGCTGACTTTGAAGTAGCAACCGCAATGAAAGCAGCGGTAGAAGAGTCTGGCGCTACAGTTCACATGGGTGTGACTGCATCAAGCGACACGTTCTACCCTGGTCAAGAACGTTACGATACGTTCTCTGGTCGTGTTGTTAAGCGTTTCCAAGGCTCTATGCAAGAATGGCAAGACATGGGCGTACTTAACTTCGAGATGGAGTCGGCAACACTGCTAACAATGTGTGCGAGCTCTGGTTTAAAAGCGGGTTGTGTGGCAGGTGTTATCATCAACCGTACACAAAAAGAGATTCCAGATCATTCAACTCTGAAAGAAACGGAAGCGCGTTCAATTAAAGTGGTTGTAGAAGCAGCGCGTAAAATGCTTTAAGCCCCTATAGTTGGCATTTAAACAAACAGAAAAAACCAGAGGCTAACCTCTGGTTTTTTTCTAGTTATAGAAATGCGTACAGCTAAAATTTAGGTATAAAAAAAGCAGCATTAATGCTGCTTTTTATCGTTGTGAATTTTAGCTTTTCTTAATGGCACTATATCTCGTCTGAACCGCCCGCGTCTTTAAACCAAGCAGTTAAGTGCGTTCTTAAATCTTTAAGCTCATCAGGGCCAATCAGGGCTAGTCCTAAGTCTTCAGCACGAGTAATGTCATTGTGACGAAGAGGACGGAAGCTCACCAACATTGCGCGCGCTTGTAAGCCACCTAATAGATCGCGAAGCGATTCTAACTTATATAAAGTATCGTCGCCGTCATCTCTCATGCCTTTGGTTTTGCACTCGATGATGTGCAACTTGTTGTTTACAACTGTTGCGACATCTAACTCATTGCGTACTTCACTTTCACCAAGTTTGCGATAAACCTGAACATTTAACGATCGATCTTGGATCGTCGGCATGGTGTCTTGGATTTGCTTCACGGTGCTGTGAACCAAAGTTTCTAACCACTCACCGTTTGAAAAGCGTCGAGCATCTTCATCTGCAAACGTTAAAACGCCATTCTCATAGGTGGCGATTTCTGCTTCTACTAAATCTGAAAGCAACATGTTTAGCTCACGGTAGCCCTGCTGTTTTTCGGAGAGCTCGACATCAAGCTTTTGTTCTTTGCGGCATGTGGTTGCAAGGTAGTTAAGTGTTGCTAGACCTGGCCCAAGCTCAAGCGCATTTGAGGCCCATCGTTCACCAAGTTCATACAATTTTTTATCAAGAAGAGGTGGTAAATCAACGTGGTGAAATTCGCCGCGTGCACCAAAGATAGTGAGGTAATCTGCAATCGTAATGTGATCTTCGACTTGGGTATCTTCTTTGCCATCAGGGTATAACCAACAAAGCTTATCGCTACTAGGCTCAACCACAAAAATTGGCCAGCGATAGGTACGGAAAACTTCGTACACCGACAACAAGCGATGACGAAGACCACAGCTCGCGTTCAATTTTACATCTTCGCCGCGTTCATGGAGATCTTTTGCCAGTTTTTGAATTGCTTGTTTGATCAGAGATGTATTAACAGCGGATGGAATTTCAAAAAATTCAGAAGTAATTTCTCGTTGATCTAAAACGGCACTCAGTCGGTCAAATATATCTAACTGGCTCTTGTCTCCGATGAAGACGATATGTGTGCTTAGCGTACGATTATCTAATAGAGGAGTGACCAATCTCACTGGGTCTTGGTCGATAATACCAACATGAACAGCCATAGATTTTCCTTTTTATGAGGCCGCTCGAAAAGAGTTGTGCAAGGGGATGAGCTGGCCTTATTAATCATATGTAGACATGGCCGACAAAAAACAAGGGCGACTTAACAAAAAGTCGCCCTTATACAGTTGATTGCACTAATTAATGCTCTTAATTATAAAGTATTTATAACTTAAATCGGTGGACCAATTCATTTTGCTGATGAGCCAAGTGGGTCAGTGATTCACTGGTTTGTGCGATATTCGACATGGCTTGGAAACTTTCATCGGCGATGCTGTTGATATCTTCGATGCTGCGAGCAATGTCTGTTGATGTTTCACTTTGCTCTGCTGCTGCTTGTGAAATGTGCGTACTCATTTGGCTGATTTCGATGATTAGCGCCTGGATCTCTTCCATTGAGCTGTTCGCTTTTGACGCTTGCTCAACCGACATCTCCATATCGCTCATACAGCTTTGTATGACTTGGTTTGCCGATTGTGAGCTAGATTGCAGATTACTGATCATGGATTCAATTTCAGTGGTTGATTGAGTCGTTCTTGATGCGAGTACTCGTACTTCATCTGCCACTACCGCGAAGCCGCGACCTTGTTCACCAGCGCGAGCCGCTTCAATTGCCGCGTTCAATGCCAGTAGGTTGGTTTGCTCCGCAATGTTGCGGATCACATCAAGGATAGACCCAATTTGACCACTCATCTTTTGTAGCTCAGAAACTGCGGAGACCGATTCGTTCAAACGTGTTTCTAGTTGATTAATGGTTGAGATGTTACTGCTCATAACATTTCTGCCTTCTTCAGAGGCAGATTCGACGCGTTGCACCATTTCTAGCGAGCCTTGCGCACTTTGCGCGACTTCCTGCACTGAATGAGACATTTCTGTCATCGCGGTAGCGACGTTTGCCGTTTGTTCGCGTTGAGAGCTCAATTTAATTTGTGCTTGCGAAGAGGTGCGTTCGTTGGTTGTCGCGGTTGACGATAGGTTTTCTGACGCTTCGTTGAGTTTCACCAAGATCTCGTGAAGGTTGTCGGCGAGTGAGTTAATGTGTCCACTCACACGGCTGAATTCGTTGTTATAGCGAATATCGATACGCTGTGTCATATCACCTTCAGTCAGGCCTTCTAACACTTTTAGAATACGAGTCAACGGCTCGCGAACGCTTTGTGCGATGTGGTAGCCAATCGCTGTCGCGAGTAAAACGACAATAACGCCAATGATGATGGCTTTCGTTACACCGGCCGAATATATGTCACCTGCATCTGCCAATGATTCATTGAGCTTATCTGTTGCGGTTGTCGTAAATTGCTCAAGAATCGCCATGGTTGAATCCACTTTATTTGCTAGGTTGGCGATATTGTTATACAAAGCGGCGCGAGCATTGAGGTAATTATTATGTTGGTCTAGCACACCGCCACGCATACCGACGTCACGAGTAAATTGCTCTACAGATTCGCCAAATGCTTTTTCTAGCTCAGGAAGCTGAGTCACCAACCCGCGGAATGCGTAATTCAAGTGCGTTACTGCTTTGCGGTTTTTAGCTACGGCTTGCGTAACAAACTCAGGGTTGGAACTGGCGAGGGCATCAGAGGTAATTACTTCGGCATCTTTTAACTTGATAAAGTAGCTCTTTGCCATGACTTTGACAGAAATGCTGGTTTGATCTGCCACATATTCTTTAAGACCAACCGAAAGTTCGGTATTCAGTTTTTGGAAGCGGCGTGAGGATTTTTGCACTTCTTCTTGAGCCGCAAACATTGCTTCGTAGTTGTCCATGGCCTCTAGAGCTTCTGTAAAATAGCTCTGCTCTAACGCTTTTAACTGTGAAAACGGTTCGGCAAGAGAAGGGTAGATTTGGCTTGCGGTTTTCAGTTGAGCCAATGTGGATTCGAAGCGTTGTTGAGATCTAGCAAATTCCTGACGCATTTCATCCATGCGTTGTTTATTCTCTGTCGTCAGGAAGTCTTTAAATGATTTGTCGGCAGAAAGCAGCTCAACACTGGTTTGATTAGATAACGATACCAACGGTAGGGATGATTTAGAAACCGTGCCAAATTTTCCGTGAATATCACTCATTCCTCCCATCATAATGGCAATTGTGACGGCAAATAGGATGATGATCAGTGCAAAGCCGGCATACATCCTTTTAATAACTGAACCTCGCATAAGTGAGCTTCCTCTCCCAAAAATAGACAAGCTACCCAAGTATTTTTGAATTTACTTGGGTATAAAAATAATAATTGTCTTAAAAAAGTAACAAAATTCATTGGATTGTATTCAGTTTGTGACGCGCATTTTATGACGCACACGACAAAAAAAGCTTCGTTAATTAGCATTTGATTAATAATGTTAAGTGAACACTGTTTTTATTGAGCTCCGCTTTTGGTTGGCGCATACTAACTGGGGTCTAATTACGTTTATAAAATGGAGTCCTCATGGCGGAAGAAACGATCTTTAGTAAAATTATTCGCAAGGAAATCCCTGCCGATATCCTTTATCAAGATGATTTGGTGACTGCGTTTCGCGACATTAACCCTCGCACACCAAGCCATATTCTCATTATTCCGAATAAACTGATCCCAACAACGAATGATGTAGAAGCTGAAGATGAAGCAATGATGGGGCGTTTGTTCACTGTTGCTAGAAAGTTAGCGAAAGAAGAAGGTATTGCTGAAGACGGCTATCGCCTGATCGTTAATTGTAATCCACATGGTGGCCAAGAGGTTTACCATATTCACATGCACCTACTAGGCGGCCGCCCTCTAGGTCCAATGGTATTGAGCTAAGCTTTTAAAAGTGGGTGGCGATTCACCCACTTCTTTTTCCTGTCGAATGACACATTTGTGGAGATAAATGTGAAACTAGGTGTAAAGCTGTTAGGGCTGATGAGCTGGGCTTTAATGGCCTCTGGCTGCGCGAATTTATCTGCGGGCAATCTGTTTAGTCATTACAGCAACCAGAATCAAGAAGTTTATCAAGCCGTTGTTGCAGGGGAATATGCCAAAGCAAAACAACTTCAATCAAGTGAAGTGGGTGGCGAGATACTTGGCAATTTTGAAAAAGGTCGCATCTCTTTTCTTGCTGAAGATTACCCAACAAGTTTGAATGCGCTAGAAAGCAGCGATCGTGCTGTACGTGTTCAACAAGATCGTGCGACGATATCTGTGTCAGACACGGCAACGAGCGTCGGCTCTCTCGCAGTGAACGACAATCTCCAAGACTATCATCCCGCCGATTACGAACTTGGCTTTTTGCACCTGTATCTAGGACTAAATTACTTACAGAAAAACGATTTAGAAGGGGCACTAGTTGAAGTGCGTCGAGCTAATCAAGTTCAGGAAGCAGCAAGAAAGGCGCGTGAAAAAGAGCTAAAAGCAGCAGAGAAAGACCTTAACAAGCAAGGCATGTCTGCCAATTTAGGCAGTGTGTTAGCGAACTACCCTGATGCTGGTAAAAAACTAGGCGCGGTACAAAATGGTTATCTGTTCTATCTTTCTGGCTTGTTATATGAAGCGTCGCGAGACTTAAACAGTGCTTATGTTGATTACCGACGAGCACTCGCTGTAATGCCAGACAACAAGCAAGTTGTGGAAAGCACCTTATACGCTGCTAAGAAGCTGGGCATGCGTGAAGACTTGCGCATGCTAGAGAAGCGGTATGGCAAAGCACCTTCTGGATTAACTCAGTCACAAGGGCGAGTCATCGTTATTGATGAGCAGGGTGTTGTTGAGGCGATGAAAGGGTGGCGTATTGATTTACCGATTTACGACAGTCGCGATAATGGCGCGATTTATTCGTTGGCGCTTCCTTATTATCAGAACCGAGGTGCTCAACGTTTTAGCGATGTTGTTTTAAATGGTCAGGTATTGCCTTCCAGTACGCTGACTGATGTTAATGCGATGGCGCAAAACGATCTTAATGAACGTCTTACTACAATAGTGATCCGTCAAGCTCTTCGTGTTTGGGCAAAAGATCGAATCCGAAAAGAGGCGGCGAAAAAAGGCGATGATGTGGGCAACATACTTTTCAATGTATGGAACACATTGACCGAACAGCCAGATACAAGAAGTTGGCAAACATTGCCAGCGCAAGTGAAAACGGCTTCAAAAATCGTGAAACCGGGAACACAAAGTTTAAACTTGGGTGATCAAACCTATCAGTTTGAAGTGCCTGCACAGCAGACTACATTGGTATGGGTATCTCGTCAGGGAGCACACTCAACCGTGTGGCATAAACAGCTAGGGAGACTGTAATGAAAGCATGGCTTGTTTGTTTAGCAATGGCTATTGGTTTAGTTGGATGCGCCGAAAACACGGCTGGTATTCGAATTGATGGCCAAACGCAAAAAGTATTTTTTAATGATAACGTTTTAGGTAGTCGCTTATTAGTTGACAACATCACCACCACTTACGTTGATGATCGCCCACGAGGAGTCGTGCAGCTGAGTAGCAATTACAAAGGTGATCAGCACATTCTTTACCGATTTTATTGGTATGACAACAATGGTTTAGAAGTGAATACCAAACCTGGTCCGTGGCGAAAAATGATTGTGCGAGGATTTGAGCAAGTCACGTTATCTGAAGTTACTGTGAATCCAAATGGCACAAAATTCCGTGTGCAAATTAGAGAAGCACAAGACGATTAATCTTAACGGCTCTGCCGAAGCTGCCGCGCTAACGATGCGCTGGTATTGAAAAACTAAGGAACTCTCATGAAAAAAAGTATTATTGCTCTTTTAGGTCTTGCCGTCATTTTAGGTGGCTGTTCTAACAAAGTCTCTTACGGCGATGCGCAAGCAACAGAAACCACGACTATCGATTTTGGCTCAACAGATTTACAAAAAATCGCGGCTGAAATGGTGGATAGCATGATGATGTCGGGCTCTGTAGCAGCAATTACTCGTGACCAACGTCCTATCGTTTTTGTTGAGCGAATTAAGAACAAAACCAGTGAACATATTGACACTGAATCCATTACTGACACGATCTCTACTAAGATGTTGAACTCAGGTAAGTTCCGTTTTGTTGATATGGATCGTGTTGAGTCTGTGCGTGAACAACTTAACTTCCAAAACACGGATGAGCTTGTTAACCAAAGCACAGCTATCCAATTTGGTAAAATGGTTGGTGCTCAATACATGCTTTACGGCAACCTATCTAGCATTGTGAAAAATGCAGGTAGCGATAAAGATGTATACTACAAGATGACCATGCGCCTAATGGACCTAGAAACAGGTTTGATTGAGTGGGCGGATGAAACTGAAATTCGTAAAGCGCAATCTAAGAGCCTATTCGGTCTTTAATCGAACAGGGTGGAGAAGTCATCAATGGCATGGTTTTCTTGGCAACAAGCAAAACAGTTAGATCCGAGTCTTAACGCTCTCGATGGCTTCTTTACGGAGCCTCCGGTAAAAGTACAAACTGTTACCGGGGGGCTCACCAACCGTTGTTGGCGGTTGGAATCTTCTCAAGGCCTTGCATACATCTGGCGACCGACCAGTCATGTCTGCAAGGCTTTTTCAATTTCTCGTCACAGTGAATATCAAGTGCTGAATGCAGTCTCTTCATTGGAAATTGTCCCCAAGCCAGTTTTTATTCATGAGCAAGGGTTGCTGGTGGAATGGATAGAAGGAGAGGCACTGACGGAGTCAGGCTTAGCACTAAGCGATTTATTATCCATTGCGGCGAAGATTCATCAATATCCGATAAGCGCAATTCCTTTGGTTCCATTTTCATATATTTCTCGCATCGATCATTATTGGCTTGAGCTTGATGGTCAGTATGTGGGTACGGAGTTTGAGGCTTTGTACATGAAGTGGCGCACGGAACCGAACGTTGCACCTGTTCCGCTTGCCCTATGTCACTTCGATTTGGGGTGTTACAACCTAGTGCGAGGGGAGAGTGGGGTGAAAGTCATTGATTGGGAGTATGCCGGGATTGCTGACCCTAGGCTTGATTTGACCTTAACTATTCAGGTCGCGAATGCGCCTGTGGAAGAAGCGGTAAAGCAGTATTGCCAAATTCGAGGTATCGAAGATGTGTCTCTTTGGCTGAGAGGTGTACACGCTTGGCAACCAAGAACCTTGGTGATGGCGATGCTCTGGTATCTACTTGCCTATAAATTGTGGGGAACTGAACAATACTTAAACAGTGCGTATGAGTTGAAAGGCTCATTGTGTATGGAAGATCACTGTTTTGAGAACTCGTGATGTTTTCCCCTTTAACAGTAAGGAAATAGTGGTAGTTTTAATAAAAGTACCAGATACACACAGGGAGAGGTACACATGATTATTTACTTACACGGCTTTGACAGTACAAGCCCGGGTAACCACGAAAAAGTTCTTCAACTGCAATTTATCGACGACGACGTTCGTTTTATCAATTACAGCACCCTTCACCCAAAGCACGACATGCAACACTTGTTAAAAGAAGTGTCTAAAGTTATCGATCAATCTGATGACCCAAACCCGTTAATCTGTGGGGTTGGTTTAGGTGGTTACTGGTCTGAGCGAATTGGTTTTCTATGCGGTATCAAGCAAGTGATGTTCAACCCGAACTTGCACCCAGAAAAAACGATGGCTGGTCGAATCGATCGCCCAGAAGAGTACGAAGATATCGCAACAAAATGTGTTGATCAGTTCCGAGCGAAAAATCAAGCTCACTGCTTAGTGATTCTCTCTAAAGATGATGAAGTGCATGACAACTCGAAAACGGCAGCTGAGCTAGAAAAACACTATCAAATCATTTGGGATGAAACTCAGTCTCATAAGTTCAAAAAAATCTCTCATCATTTACAAGCGATAAAGGCATTTAAAAATACTTATTAATGTTGAGTGTAGACAGTAAAGCGGCGTTTTTATCGGCTGCTTTGCTGCGATTCCTTCTCTTGAGTATGCCGAGCCACTGTCTCTTTGAAAGGCACATTTTCTTGGTTTAACGCTTTGAATATTGTGTTCTCCTTACCGTTTTCTTACTTCCCTCCTATGTAGCACGAACACCTTGTTGTAGAGTAGTCGAAAAGTAGTCAATCCGTACTCGTTACACGGATTTTGGTTGCCTTCAAAGTTGGTCTCTATATAATGAACCGGACTAAAATAATTTGATAAATATCAAAAAAAATTGAGAGCGAGTAATAAACTTGCCCAAAAATTCTGGCGTCGTATGCGTACCAGATAAACGTGCCAAACCCTGACAAGTCATTGATAGATAAAGAATCAAGGTGAGTGGCAGTTTTTTAATCCAAGTAATTGAGACACCTCTAAGAACCAAGAATTCATCGGTTGGATGGATGCCACAAATGTTTGTGAGTCATGCATCGAGCTGAACCCCATATATTCATTTTTGTAGAGGAAAATCATTGTGATACGCATTATCGTTGTAGGCGGCGGTGCAGGTGGTCTTGAGTTGGCAACTAAGCTTGGTCGAACTCTAGGTCGCAAAAACCGTGCGCAAATTACGCTAGTCGATCGAAAAGCGAGCCACTTGTGGAAGCCATTATTGCATGAGGTTGCTACAGGTTCTTTGGACGAAGGAGTAGATGCACTGAGCTATCGAGCTCATGCAAAAAACCACAGCTTCGACTTCCAAATGGGTAGTCTTCAAGACATCGACCGTGAACGTAAAGTGATCATCTTAAGTGAGCTTAAAGACGAACACGGTGAACTTCTTATGCCAAGCCGTGAGCTAGAATACGACATTCTAGTGATGGCAATTGGCTCGACATCAAACGACTTCAACACGCCTGGCGTTCGTGAAAACTGTATTTTCCTAGACAGCCCTGAGCAAGCACACCGTTTCCGTACAGAAATGAACAACGAGTTCCTAAAGCTGCACGCGAAAAACGGTAACGGTACGGTCGATATTGCGATTGTTGGTGCTGGTGCAACTGGCGTTGAACTATCAGCTGAGTTACATAATGCTGTTAAAGAGCTGCGCACTTATGGCTTCGGTGATCTTGACTCTAGCAAGTTGAACGTCAATCTGATTGAAGCAGGTGAGCGTATTTTACCAGCGTTACCTCCACGAATCTCTTCTGCTGCTCATCAAGAGTTGGTGAAGTTGGGCGTAAACGTGCGCACCGCCACTATGGTGACTAAAGCTGAAAAAGATGGCCTTACTACAAAAGATGGTGAGAAGATCCCAGCTCAAATCATGGTTTGGGCTGCGGGTATCAAAGCTCCAGACTTTATTAAAGATATCGCTGGCTTAGAAACGAACCGTATTAATCAGCTTGTAGTGAAAAACACACTACAGACAACACGAGATGATGACATCTTTGTTATTGGTGACTTAGCACAATGCACCCAGTCTGACGGTTCGTTCGTGCCGCCACGCGCTCAAGCTGCACACCAAATGGCAAGCCAGGCATTTAGTAACATCGTCGCGAAGATCAACGGGCGCGAGTTGAAAGACTATGTATATAAAGATCACGGTTCATTAGTGTCTCTAAGTCGCTTCTCAACCGTTGGTAGTCTGATGGGGAACCTAACTAAAGGGTCGATGATGGTAGAAGGCCGTATTGCTCGTGTCGTTTACATCTCATTGTATCGCATGCACCTAATGGCGTTGCACGGTGTATTCAAAACCGGTCTGATGATGCTCGTCGGCCGCATTAATCGCGTGCTGCGTCCAAACCTTAAGCTGCACTAAGGTTTTAAATCCACTCTGTGTGGATGTGTTGTATCTTAAAAAATGCAGAAGCCACCGCAAGTCGGTGGCTTTTTGTTTATGTTAGATCTGTCGGTAAAAGTGAGAACACAACGCCATCTTTAGGCTCACCCTGAAAAATAAACCGGTTTCTGGCGATGGCTTCTTTTTGTGCACCGACGGACTCAATTAAGGCTTGGCTAGCTTCGTTGTCGGGGTCACAAACAATCTCTAGTCGAGTTAAACTTAGCTTTGCGAAGCAGAATTCTGCTAAGGCTTTAACGGCTTCTTGGGCATAGCCTTGCCGTTGATAGCGGTCGGCAACCCAGTAACCAATACTCGCCATATTAAACGTATGATATAACTCATTAACCGCTGCCATTCCAACCAAAGTGTTACTTTGCCGCTCATAGATACCGAAACCAAAAGCCTCAGTTTTGACCCAGTTAAGACGGGTTGCCAACAGAAAGTCCTGCGCGGTTTTCAATGTGACGTTTTTATCACACCAGTCAAGCCATTGGTGCAGCGAAGGGGATTCTGCAAGTAATCGTTGTAGTGAATGTGCTTCTTCAGCAGGGATGAGCTTGAGCGCTAAGCGGGGCGCAATGATTTCAAAGTCTGGACTCATGAACTAATACGACTTCCATGTTGAGTGTAAGTAAATTGAAAGCTGTCTATTTATACTTGAACGCAGCTATTTTCCTTGCTCTGCGTTGGTTAGGAATAACTGAGGTATAGCAGATAAAAACAAAGCGCAGCTTTGCTGCGCTTTGTCGAACCGCTCGTGCTTATCGAACCCGACGAACTTGAATGATCATACCCATCAACGGGTTATCTAGGTAATGAGTCTCGCTGCTACGCATACGACGTTTTTGATCCATTCGATAACTCTTCAGGAATTTCTCTTCGGTTACTGTCGGCGATATTTCTGCCAAGTTACCGACTTGGACGTTACCATCTACTTCACCTAAGTCATCCGCCAATTGCTCAGTTGAGGTTGGTTCAAAACGCACCTCTCTAACACTTGGTTCGCGCAGATCTAGTGTTGTTTCGGCGAAGAGGTAATGCTGTACGTATATTTGGAATCGACCATCTAGTTCATATAAAGGACCATTGACCGTCTCTTTACTGTAACCGTCGCTGGAAAATGTTTGATTACTATTGCCATTGATTGGGCGGCCATCTGCTTGATAAGAATCAGAGAAATCTCGCCCGCCAACGATGCGGAAAATTGGGGCGCTAGATTTACCTCGGTCACCTTGACGCCAGGCTACGTGTTTAAGCACTTTAAAGCCGGCATGATTATTTAGTGCCGCTTCTTGCGCGTTGAGACGGAAAGAAGAACTTGGCAAAAGTGTCACGCCTTTAGAGCGGCGGTAGGATTCACTCTCTAGGCTACCGACATTTTCCATATCGATTTTTGGCAGTTGATTCGGCCAAGATTCTGTTGTGCTTTCAGCGTCGACTGCTCGCTTGAAAATGATCACTTCAATATCAAATTGGCGCTGTGCCCAAGAGGGCATTGAGACACATAGAAGCAATAACGGGATCAGTATTCTCATTCGACTATTAGCTCGTTGGTAATAAATTCTGTTTAAAATCATTCAGTAAGTCTTGAACAAACTGAATGCGTTTACGTCGGTCCACCAATGGTACGCTAAACTTGAACTTAGTTGGACCTTCCATTGCAAATTTTTGCGGCTGTGATTGCAACAGTTTAACTAAATACGCTGGATTTATGTCAGCATCAGGGTAAAACTCGATAAATCCACCTTTATCATGGGCTTCTATCTTTTTCGCTTTTAAACTACCAGCCGAAATTTTCAATTCTGAGACGGCAAGTAAGTTCTTTGTTGCGTCTGGAAGCAGACCAAAGCGATCAATCAGTTCCACTTTTAGCTCTGATAGTTCATCACTGCTTGTGACACTCGCAATGCGTTTGTACATCGACAGTCGTGTGTTTACATCCGGAATGTAATCATCTGGTAAGAGCGCTGGGATTCGCATTTCCACTTCAGTTTGCTCACGAAGCAGCTCATCCAAAGATGGCTCCTTGCCTTCTTTTAATGCTTGCACTGCTTGTTCCAGCATTTCCATATAAAGTGTAAAACCAACGGATTGAATTTGCCCACTTTGCTCATCACCAAGCAGCTCACCAGCACCACGGATTTCTAAATCGTGGGTTGCTAACGTAAAGCCAGCACCTAAGTCTTCCAGTGAAGCAATCGCATCAAGACGCTTGATGGCATCTTTGGTCATGGCTTTTGGATGTGGCGTTAATAAGTAAGCATAGGCTTGATGGTGCGAACGTCCAACACGGCCACGTAATTGATGCAACTGCGCCAAGCCAAGATTGTCCGCACGATCCATGATTATGGTATTCGCCGTTGGTACGTCGATACCGGTTTCGATGATGGTTGTACACACCAACACATTAAAGCGCTGATGGTAGAAGTCATTCATGATTCGCTCAAGTTCGCGCTCGCGCATTTGACCATGAGCCACGGTAATGCGTGCCTCTGGGATGAGCTTCTGTAAGTCTTCTGCCGTTTTTTCAATGGTTTCAACCTGATTGTGCAGGAAGTAAACCTGACCACCACGCATAATTTCACGCAGTACCGCTTCACGGACCACTGGCTCTTCTTTTTGTCGAACAAAGGTTTTAATGGCTAAACGGCGTGCAGGAGGTGTCGCGATGATCGACAGGTCTCGCATGCCACTCATTGCCATATTCAGTGTGCGTGGAATTGGTGTTGCGGTGAGGGTAAGAATGTCCACATCCGCGCGCATTGCTTTGACTTTTTCTTTTTGACGAACCCCAAAGCGGTGTTCCTCATCAACGATCAACAAACCTAAATCTTTGAATTTAATGTCGCTCGAAAGCAGCTTATGCGTACCAACGACAATGTCTACTTTACCATCGGCAACGTCTTGCAGAATGACTTTTTGTTCTTTGGCAGATTTAAAACGAGACAGTACTTCAACTCGGATTGGTAAGTTGGCAAAACGGTCACGGAAGTTTTCGAAATGCTGCTGAGCAAGCAAGGTTGTTGGTACGAGTACGGCGACCTGTTTACTGTTATCCGTTGCGACAAATGCTGCGCGCATAGCGACTTCCGTTTTACCAAAGCCCACGTCACCACACACTAAGCGATCCATCGCTTTTGCCTGGCACATGTCTGACAAGACGGCATTGATGGCCATCGCTTGGTCATCTGTTTCTTCAAACGGGAATGTTGCTTTAAATGTTGCGTATTGCCCACGATCTAGCTCAAATTTGAAGCCAGGTTTTAATTCTCGTTTAGCATACACATCCAGCAATTCTGCCGCGACATCACGCACTTTTTCTGCCGCTTTACGACGTGCTTTTGCCCACGCTTCACCACCTAATTTATGCAGTGGCGCACTCTCTTCAGCGCCGCCAGAATAACGGCTGATAAGATTCAGTGATGAAACTGGCACGTAGAGCTTGGCATCGTTTTGGTACTCAAGAGTGACGTATTCCGTTTTCATACCACCGGCTTCAAGTGTTTGTAAACCGATGTAGCGGCCAATACCGTGATCAATATGAACCACAGGTTGACCGGGTTTTAGTTCCGCAAGATGGCGAATAACGGTGTCACTGTTGACGGCTTTTTTATCTTTGCGGCGTCGCTGGATAACACGGTCACCGAGTAGATCACTTTCACAGATCAGAGCGAAGTTCAGCTCTTCGTGAATGAAACCATGCTCTGCTGCGCCTAAGATCAAGCTGAATCGATCACCCGAGTCTAGAGCTTGGTAAAGTGAGCCATGTACGACTGGCCGAACTTTGATGCCTTGCAACAGCTCCGTTAGTGCTTCACGACGACCTTCTGACTCTACCGAGAAAACGATTTTTCCGCTGAATTGCTCACTAAACTGACGAAGGCGCGAGAGCGGCTCTTTATTTTGTTGCTGAACGCCAAGCTCGGCTAACGATTGTACGGGTAGGTTTTGACGACCGGCACGCTTAACCACTTTATCTAGGCTCAATTGAGCGATAGGGAGCTGTTTTAGTTGACTGAAAAGTTCGTCTTTTTTCAACCAAAGCTGTTCAGGAGTCAAAAGAGGACGTAGCGGATCAACTTTTTTCTGGTCGAATCGATATTCGACATCGGCTAAGAAAGTATCGACCGCAGATTCGATATCACCATATGTGATGACTTGAGAGTCTTCTGGCAAATATTCAAATAAAGTCTCGGTATGGTCAAAAAACAGCGGCTGCCAATACTCAATACCAGCGGGCCACGTGCCTTTGGTCACTTGCATGTAGATTGATTCAGGCTCGCGGCGTGCGTCGAACTGGGTGCGCCAACGTGTACGGAAATCTTCAATCGCTTCTCTAGTGGTTGGGAACTCATGTGCAGGCAGCAATTGGATTTGCTGAATATCGTCGATAGAGCGTTGGTTCTCTGGATCAAACGTGCGAATGGTATCTATTTCATCATCAAAGAAGTCGATGCGGTACGGGTCATTGCTGCCCATAGGAAAGAGATCCAGAATAGACCCACGACTTGCATATTCACCTGGTCCAAATACTTGATCTACATGGCGGTAGCCTGAATTTTCAAGTTGTACACGTAACTTCTCTAGCGAGAGCCGATCACCAGTTTTCACCATTAAAGTGTGTTGCAACAGAAAATCACGTGGCGATTGGCGTTGCAATACTGTACTGACCGGAACGATGGTTATGCCATCACGTTGACTTGGCAGTTGGTATAGGCGTGCGATACGTTCAGAGATGATTTCTTGATGCGGAGAAAAGTTATCGTAAGGCAGCGTTTCCCAGTCGGGGAACAGGCTTACCGTTTGGTCGGTGAATTGCTCAATCTCTGCCTGAAGCTTTAAAGCGATTTGCGGGTCAGGCACAACGAGTAGCGAGTGACTCGAATGCTGCTTGGCTAGCTCTGCAATGGCTAGAGGTAGAGCTGCGCCCGGCAAATTACCTAGCTGTTTTTTGTCGCCACGCTCTGAAGGGTTGGTGACGGAAAGAATCGTTGCTTTTGTCATAGGAATTATTTTTTATCTCGCTCCATCGAGCGCTGACGTAAAAGTTTTTGTTGTTGATACAGTGCCGCCTTTATCAGTAAATCTTGATCAGATTCTCGGAGCATCTTGTATCTAAGCGTGATAATGAAATCTTGCTCTGAAGCATCACATTCTTCTACTTGAGCGTAACAGTAAATCGCCGCAGCAGGGTGATCGAGGAACAGTTTAACACGAACGAGTTGTTGAGTAGTTAACGCTGTATCTGAGCGGAAACTGAGTTGACTAGCACCAAACTGCGTCGTTTGATATCGAATGGAGGCGTCATCTTGTTGTGAAAGCATAAAGCTCAACAAGAGGTTAAGTTTCGCGTTTTGCGTATCAAGCAAGTTGATCACATGCTTTAACTCTTTGTTTTTCAGCTCTAGACGCGCGTTGTCTGCCAACATATCTAAGTGACTAAATTCACTGGCGACAATAAATGGTGCTGGAATTTCGGAGGCAAATGTTTCTTCATCTGGCAAAGCAAAGTCCGCACTCAACGTTTCGACGTTGATGGTGAGGTTATGATGGACGGTAAAGTATTCTTGCTCTGTCATATAGTCGATCCTTTTGCCAGTGAGCGCTCCCTGTTCACTCAACAAACAAAGAGAAATAGGGCACTGATTATCGCTAACTGAATGAAGTTATCAAGTTTAGCCGATTTGTCCTTGAACTTTTTGCCTTAAATACAGACTTATTGCATGTCGTTGACAAATTTAGCGATTCTCTTGTCTTCTTAATGAGAAGAGTAAGGTAAGATAATCCGCTAAAGCTTTATATCAAAACAACCAGTTGGTTTGTCTTATATGTATCATCCTATCTCATTGTTTATTGGCTTAAGGTATCTTCGGGGACGCTCTGGAGATAGGTTCAGCCGATTTGTTTCTTATATGTCGACGGCGGGTATTACGATCGGTGTAATGGCGTTGGTGACGGTTCTTTCTGTGATGAACGGGTTTGAATCGCAGTTAAAAGAACGCATTTTAGGTGTGCTACCTCATGCCGTTGTTTCGCAACACGATGGAAAAACGCCTATGACCGAGTCTGCCCCTCCATTTGTTCAAGCGATGTCGAGTGAATCTCAGCCGGAGCCTATCGTTAGAGGAGAGGCTGTTATTCAGAGTTCTGCACAGCTGACGGCTGGTTACCTCATCGGTATTGAACCTAAGAAAGGCGATCCGATTAGCAACCATTTGATTGCCGGACGATTATCGTCACTTCAAGCAGGTGACTACAATGTATTTTTGGGTCACAGTTTGGCGCGTTCACTAAAGGTCTCAATCGGGGATAAAGTGCGCTTGATGGTGACCAACGCGACGCAGTTTACCCCACTTGGTCGTATTCCTAGCCAGCGAAACTTTACTGTCTCAGGCATTTTCAATACGGGATCGGACGTTGATGGTCAATTAATGATTGTGAACATGACGGATGCATCTAAGCTGATGCGTTTCCCTAAAGACACGGTTTCTGGTTGGCGTGTCTTTTTCTCTGACCCATTTATGGTGACGGATTTTGCTGACCAACCCATGCCTGATGGGTGGCAATGGAGTGATTGGCGCGAACAGCGTGGTGAGCTTTTCCAAGCGGTGAAAATGGAAAAGAACATGATGGGACTTATGCTAGGTCTAATTGTGGGTGTCGCTGCATTCAATATTATCTCCGCTTTAATCATGGTAGTAATGGAGAAGCAATCAGAAGTCGCAATATTGAAAACTCAAGGCATGACTCAATCTCAAGTGATGACCATTTTCATGGTGCAAGGTGCAAGCAGTGGTGTAATTGGCGCGATTGTTGGTGGCGCCGCGGGCGTGATCTTGTCACTTAATCTAAATGCGATTCTTGAATCTGCTGGTGTGGCGCTATTCAGCTTTGGTGGTCATCTACCCATCTTGATTGATTCACTGCAAATTCTTTTAGTGGTGGTGTTGGCGATTGCTCTTAGCCTTGCTGCTACGCTTTATCCTTCTTATCGAGCATCTTCTGTTAAACCTGCTGAGGCACTTCGCTATGAATAAGCTATTAGAATGTCGTGATATTCGTAAAGTCTACCGAGAGGGTTCGTTAGATACGGAAGTGTTGAAAGGCGTAAGTTTCGATATCGACAAAGGGGAGTTGGTTTCTATTGTTGGCTCTTCTGGTTCGGGAAAAAGTACCTTATTGCATATTTTAGGTGCGTTAGATGACGCAACTCATGGTGAAGTTGATTTTCTAGGGCAAAACTTATCAGCTTTGAGCTTGAACAAACAGGCGGCATTACGCAACAAGCACCTTGGTTTTGTATACCAGTTTCATCACTTATTGGCTGACTTTACTGCGCTTGAAAATGTGGCGATGCCACTGATGATTGGCGGTGCTAAAGTAGCGGATGCAAAACAGGCGGCTAAAGCGCTGTTAGATAAAGTTGGTTTGAGTCATCGGATGCAACATAGACCCTCCGAGTTATCGGGCGGTGAGCGTCAGCGTGTTGCGATTGCGCGTGCATTGGTGAATAAACCTGATCTGGTCTTGGCTGATGAACCTACGGGGAACTTAGATCACAATACGGCACTGTCTATCTATGATTTGATGCGCGAGCTCAATAAAGAGTCAAACATTGCATTTTTGGTTGTCACGCATGACAAAGAGCTGGCAGCAAAAATGGATCGTCAAATGCACATGCAAGATGGTTTGCTCGTAGATCGTTTTGTGACTGATACAGCATCTGCGGAGGGCTAGTTTTGTTTACCTCTTTAGCTTTGATGATTGGTGGTCGCTTCAGTCGAGCGAAAAAGCGCAACAAGATGGTGTCTTTCATATCGCTTTCTTCGACTATTGGTATTGCGGTTGGCGTTGCTGTGATCATTATCGGTTTGTCTGCAATGAATGGCTTTGAGCGCGAGCTGCAATCGCGTGTGTTGTCTGTGATCCCACACGGCGAGTTAGAAGGTGTTAATGGACCACTTCATGACTACACCAAAACGATGAATCAAGCTCTAAAACATGAACATGTTGTTGCGGCAGCACCGTACGTTCGTTTTACGGGCTTGGCAGAAAAAGGCAGTAAGCTAAAAGCGATAGAAGTTCGTGGTGTAGAGCCTACTTTCGAGCAAGCGGTGTCGAGCTTATCGAATTTTATTGACCAAGAAGCTTGGCAAAACTTTTATGCCGGTCAGCAGCAAGTGATCTTAGGACGAGGTGTAGCAAACGAGCTAAATGTCGCCGTGGGGGATTACGTTACGTTGATGATTCCGCAAACAGGCGGCGCAAATAAAGTGCAGGCTCCTAAGCGAGTGCGCGTGAAGGTGTCAGGGTTCTTAACATTGAATGGCCAAATCGACCACTCTCTAGCGTTAGTACCATTAGCGGATGCTCAGCAATACGCGAGATTAGGGGAAGGGGTCACTGGCATTTCACTAAAAACTGACGATGTTCTCAATGCGCCTTCTATTGTTCGCGAGGTTGGTAGCATGATTGATGTTTATGTGTATTTGAAAAGCTGGCAGCAAAAGTTTGGTTTTTTGTATCGCGATATTCAGCTCGTGCGCACCATTATGTACTTGGTGATGGTACTGGTGATTGGCGTGGCATGTTTTAATATTGTGTCTACGTTGATGATGGCAGTGAAAGACCGAGCGGCGGAAATCGCAATTTTGCGAACAATGGGAGCAAAAGATAGCCTAATCAAACGGATCTTTGTTTGGCAAGGTGTATTCTCTGGTGTATTTGGCAGTCTCGTCGGCAGTGTTATCGGTGTCTTAGTGGCGTTAAACCTGACTCCGTTAATTAAAGGGTTAGAGAGCTTAATTGGTCATCAGTTTTTATCGGGCGATATTTACTTCGTCGACTTCTTACCATCACAACTACACTGGCCAGATGTGGCATTGGTGTCAGTGACGGCGATAGTGCTTAGTTTACTTGCGACGTGGTATCCTGCTTCTCGTGCCGCAAGATTGAATCCGGCGGCTGTACTGAGTTCTAAATAGCGGATTGTTTTACAATATGCGAAAAACAAAAAAAGGACCGAATTCGGTCCTTTTTTGTATTTATCCGACTTGAGTAACATCGCGTTTCATTCTAACTGTTAGATGCCCCTCAACTGATAGCTCAAATGCTGATTTTTACGCAGTAAGGTCTTATCTTATTTTGCGTTTTTGCCAGCTCCGTACCACCGAGTAGCGCCAAAGCCCTCGAATTCCGAAGTAGCCAATAATCGCGGATACAACCCCACAAATTGCGCAGCCCAATAGAAATGGAGGTCCAATGGTGCTCATTTGCTGCATGATGAATTCCCACGATAGTTCAAAGTGAAAAGGTTGCGGGGGAAGACGCATCACTAGAGCACCTAGCTTGTACGCAAAGTAAAATAGCACAGGCATAGTGATAGGGTTGCTGATCCATACCAAAGCGACGGAGAGGGGCAGATTGACACCCAACATAATGGCCAAGCCAGCGGCCATGATCATTTGGCTCGGCAGCGGAACAAAAGCCATAAATAACCCGACAGCAAAAGCCCCTGATGCCGAGCGGCGGTTTAAGCACCACAAGTTCGGGTTGTACAACACATTGCCGAAGACCTTCAATGCTTTTTGGCGTTTGATCAATTCATGATCTGGCATGAAGCGTTTTATCAGCTTTCTAGGCATAGGACAGCATGACTCTCTCAGAAAAAAGTTGGACCTTGGCGTTATTTTTAGCGAGCGTAATCTCGTCAGCTTGGTGGCCGACAATACCAGATTGGCGTTGGTTGCTGCTGGGAATAATAACCACTGGCTCAATAATCAAATTACGTCGTGGCTTAATTAGCATAGGCGCAATTGCGGGCTTTATGGTTGTCATCGTCCACGGCAATGTATTGGAGTCTCAGAGACAAGCCCTTTTTCAAGCAGGGGAGAATATTACCATAATTGGTAAAGTTGACAGCCCTTTTACGCAAATAAGTCACGGTTATGAAGGTATTGTCGCTATAGAAGCGGTAAATTCTCAAACTCTGTTACCTTTTCTTAAACCTAAAATCCGTCTTATTACGCCTTTTCCACTCGATGTTAACAGTGAGTTTACGACATCCATCTCGTTAAAGCCGATTACAGGTCTACGCAACGAAGCTGGCTTTGATGCTGAAAAGCACGCGATGGGTAAAAATATTATCGCCCGAGCGGTTGTCAACAAAGACGCTAAGTGGATTGTTCGTTCTAATGTATCTCTGCGTCAATCCATTATTGCCGATGTCGCTGATGATGTGTCTTCCCTTCATCATTTCTCGTTAATAAGTGCGTTAGTTTTTGCTGACCGTTCTTGGTTGTCTAAGGAAGATTGGCAAGCGCTCAGGGACAGTGGTTTACTGCATTTGGTCTCCATTTCTGGTTTACATATTGGTATGGCGTTTACTTTTGGGCTAGTCGTGGGCGGTACCGTTCGTTATCTATTACCCCAATACCAGTTGTTACCTAGCTTATATGGGCTGATCTTCGCTGTTGCCTACGCTTGGTTAGCGGATTTCTCTCTGCCTACTACGCGAGCAGTGTCGGTATGCGTTGTTTACGTTCTCCTGAAGTATACTCTGGTGCACTGGACTTCTTGGCGAGTTCTTTTGCTTGCAGTATCTATACAACTGCTTGTCCAACCTTTTGCATCCTACAGTATGAGCTTTTGGTTATCATACCTCTCCGTTTGTGCGGTATTGTTCGCAATTAATTTGATTCGACATCAAAGGGGAGGTTGGAAAGCGCGATTAAAAGCGTTATTGCTTACTCAATTGATGTTGAGCGCTTTAATCGTACCTGTTAGTGGCCATTTCTTCTCCGGTTTTAGTTTGTCCTCAATAGCCTACAACTTGGTATTTATTCCTTGGTTCGGATTTATCGTTGTACCTTTGATGTTTCTAGCCCTGTTCTCATCTTTGTTTCTTGAAATGATAGCGAAGCCTCTGTGGCATTTGGTGGACTGGTCATTACAGCCATTGAGCACGTCAATACAGTACGCAATAGGTTCTTGGCAACCTATTAGCATGGAAATGACAATGCTGGTTATGGCGATAGTGGTTTGCTTAATATTTCAACGGTTCATGTCTCAGTACGCGTGGTATTTGTTACTCGGCATCGTTATTAGTATCAAGCTTGCATCGGAGTATGAACCGCATTGGCGTATCGATGTATTAGATGTAGGTCATGGCCTTGCAGTGGTTGTAGAAAAAGACGACAAGGTGTTGCTGTATGACACTGGTAAAGCATGGCAAAGCGGCAGTATCGCAGAGCAGGTCGTCACCCCGGTTTTGCATCAACGAGGTTATGAAAGCATAGATACACTGATTCTAAGCCATTTCGATAATGATCACGCAGGCGGCCGCTTTTTCATTGAAGATGCCTTTTCTCCACAACGTAAACTTAGTAGTCAATTCTTTATCGGATATGAGCCTTGCACTAAAGGCGACCAATGGAAATGGCAAGGATTAAAGATGGAAGTGCTCTGGCCTCCTGAACTTGTTCAACGTGCGTATAATCCGCACTCCTGTGTATTACGACTTACTGACCCTATTTCTAACTTTAGTATGCTTTTTACTGGTGATATTGAGGCCATTAGCGAGTGGATTTTGCTTAGAGAACCCGGAAAGTTACAAAGCGATGTGATGCTAGTCCCTCACCACGGGAGTAAAAGTTCATCGAATCCTCGATTTATCGAGGCGGTGAGCCCGAGTGTGGCGGTTGCTTCTTTAGCAAAAAACAATCGATGGGGAATGCCAGCGGAAAATGTCGTTGCTTCATACCGAAAGCTTGGCATTACTTGGCTTGATACTGGTGAGGGTGGTCAGGTAAGCTTCTTTATTCACCGTGATAATTGGCGCTCAGAAACCAAACGTAGCGATACATTTGAGCCTTGGTATAGGCAGATGCTGCGTAAGGGAGTAGAATGAGAGTCTTAATGTAAGAAAATAAAGCACTTCTATGTCGATAAATACTGATGAAACGACTTGGCAGACGTTTAAGCGTCTATGGCAATTTATTCGCCTTTATAAGTCAGGTCTTGTCGTTGCAGTCATTGCATTAGTTATTAATGCCATATCAGATACCTATATGATTTCCCTACTAAAACCACTACTCGATGAAGGTTTTGGGAACGCTGAATCTGATTTTTTACGCACGCTTCCATTGATTATTTTTGCCATGATGTTCATCCGTGGCATAAGTGGATTTGTCTCCACCTACTGTTTGAGTTGGGTATCTGGCAACGTAGTTATGCAGGTCCGTCGCATGGTGTTCAATCACTTTATGCATATGCCAGTGTCATACTTTGATAAGGAAAAGACTGGCAACTTATTGTCGCGTATAACCTACGACTCAGAGCAAGTATCAGCGGCAACTAGCCAAGCGTTGGTGAGCATTGTGCGTGAAGGCGCAAGTATCATTGGTCTGTTAGTCTTGATGTTTTACAACAGCTGGCAATTGTCGCTAGTGCTGTTTGCTGTTGCTCCCGTTGTGGCATGGGGTATTGGTGTTGTTTCTAAACGTTTTAGAAAAATATCCAAAAATATGCAGACCATGATGGGTAACGTAACTGCATCAGCAGAGCAGATGCTGAAAGGCCATAAAGTTGTGTTGAGCTATGGCGGCCAAGACATCGAACGTAAACGATTTGAAAAAGTCAGCAACCAAATGCGTCAACAAAGCATGAAGTTGGTGACGGCTCAAGCGGCGGCTAACCCTATCATCCAAATGATTGCATCACTTGCAATTGTTGCCGTTCTTTATTTAGCAAGTATTGATTCGATTAAAGAGCAACTGACTCCAGGTACATTTACTGTTGTCTTCTCTGCAATGTTTGGTCTGATGCGCCCACTTAAAGCGCTGACTAACGTTACTTCTCAGTTCCAACGTGGTATGGCCGCGAGCCAAACGCTCTTCGCGTTAATTGACCTCGAGCCTGAGAAAAACGAAGGTAAGTTGACAGTTGAACGCGCAAATGGCGATGTTTCAGTTAAAAACATAAGCTTTACTTACACTGGTGCAGAAAAACCAGCATTGGAAAATGTCAGCTTCGATATTCCAAGAGGAAAAACGGTGGCGCTAGTTGGCCGTTCTGGCTCAGGTAAAAGTACCATCGCGAACTTGTTCAACCGCTTCTACGATGTTGACAGTGGATCTATCACATTAGATGGGCATGATATTCGTGATTACGAGCTAAAGAATTTACGCCAGCAATTTGCACTAGTATCGCAAAATGTTCATTTGTTTAATGACACGATAGCAAACAATATTGCGTACGCAACGGATGGCCAATACGAGCGCAGTGATATCGAGAAAGCGGCAACACTCGCGCATGCGATGGAGTTCATCGGCAAAATGGATGATGGACTTGATACCATGATTGGTGAAAATGGTGCTAGCTTGTCTGGTGGTCAACGCCAACGTGTTGCGATTGCGCGAGCTCTATTGCGTGATGCTCCAGTGCTGATTCTTGATGAGGCAACTTCAGCTTTGGATACCGAATCCGAGCGAGCTATTCAAGCTGCACTTGATGAGCTGCAAAAAGACAAAACGGTACTTGTAATAGCGCACCGCTTATCCACAATCGAGAAAGCCGATGAAATTCTTGTGGTTGATGATGGTGCCATCATTGAACGTGGCAACCACGCTGAGCTTATTGAGAAAAATGGTGCGTATGCACAATTGCACCGTATTCAGTTTGGTGAATAAGCGCGGTGATTGAAAAAATCTGGTTTGAAAACCATCCAATAAAATATCTCTTGTGGCCGCTTTTGTGGCCACTGAGTTTATTATTTGGAGCGATAAGCAAGTCAAAGCGAAAGCAATACCAAACTGGCCGCAAGCAAGCTTATAATGCGCCTATACCTGTTGTTGTAGTTGGCAATATCACTGCTGGTGGCAATGGTAAAACACCAGTTGTTGTGTGGCTTGTTGAGCAACTACAGCAAATGGGCTTTAAGCCGGGGGTTGTTTCTCGTGGTTATGGGGCAAAGGCTCCTGCCTATCCGTTAGTGCTACAAGAAGATACTCCAGCGAAGCATTGTGGCGATGAACCTAAGTTGATTCATCGCCGTACAGGAGCACCTGTTGCGGTAGATCCTGTGCGTTCAAATGCTGTGAAAGCACTGCTAGATTTGGATGTGGATATCATAATTACGGATGATGGATTACAACATTATGCGTTAGGCCGTGATATTGAGTTAGTGATTGTGGATGGGAATCGCCGGTTTGGTAATGAAAGCCTGATTCCATTAGGTCCTTTACGTGAAGGTATTGAGCGACTTAAAGAAGTCGACTTTACCATCACCAATGGCGGTCAAGCTCATACGGGCGAAATCGCAATGGCTTTAGCACCTTCTAAAGCTATTAATCTTAAGACTAAGCAACATGTGGATGTCTCGGAGTTGAAAGATCTCGTCGCATTTGCGGGCATTGGGCATCCTCCGCGTTTTTTTCATACACTAAACTCGATGAACGCAGATGTTAAAGTCACAAAAGGTTTTGCTGACCATCAAGACTTTGATCAACAAGAATTAGAAGCATTGGCTCAACAAGGGACCAATGTGATTATGACCGAGAAAGATGCCGTCAAGTGCAGCCATTATGCGCAAGATAATTGGTGGTATCTGCCTGTATCTGCCCAGTTTGAATCAAACGATGCAGAGCAAATTTTAAATAGAATAAAAGAGGTTAAAGCGGCTTATGGATCACCGTCTACTTGAGATTGTAGCTTGCCCTGTTTGCAAAGGTAAGCTGACGTACGATAAAGATAATCAAGAGTTGATCTGCAAATTGGATCGCCTTGCTTACCCGATCAAAGAGGGTATTCCAGTTCTGCTAGAGCCTGAAGCTCGCACTATGAGCATGGATGAGGGACGCTAATGTCTTTTACGGTTGTCATCCCTTCGCGCTACGCATCGAGCCGTTTGCCTGGTAAACCGCTAGCGGATATTGGTGGTAAGCCTATGGTTCAGTGGGTTTATGAACAAGCGCTACAAGCGGGTGCGGAAGATGTCATCGTTGCAACTGATGACGAGCGTGTTGCGAAAGCGGTTTCGTCATTCGGTGGTAAAGTTTGTATGACCTCTCCCCACCACGAATCAGGTACGGAGCGTCTTGCAGAAGTTGTTGAAAAGATGGCTATTCCGTCAGACCACATCATTGTTAATGTGCAAGGGGATGAGCCTTTGATTCCGCCGTCCATCATTCGTCAGGTTGCTGATAACTTATCAGGGTGTGAAGCCCCGATGGCGACGTTAGCTGTAGAAATAGACTCGGAAGAGGAAGTGTTCAACCCGAACGCTGTTAAAGTTGTCGCAGATGAGCAAGGCTATGCGATGTACTTTAGTCGAGCAACCATCCCTTGGGATCGCGATAACTTTGCTAAACAAGACAAAACCATTGCCAACCCATTAATGCGTCATATTGGTATTTATGCTTATCGAGCTGGTTTCATTAATACGTATGTCAACTGGGCACCAAGTGCATTAGAGCAGATTGAGTGTCTTGAGCAACTGCGAGTGCTTTGGTACGGTGAAAAAATTCATGTGGCGGTAGCGAAAGAAGCACCAGCAGCAGGCGTTGATACGCCCGAAGATCTAGAAGCCGTGCGCGCGATTGTTGCAAAGCAAGCGTAACAAATGCTCATATAGATTTAAGAATAAACAAGGCTCCTGAATTAGGAGCCTTTTTGTTTTACTTGTATCGCGGTATTAGTTAAATGTTAGTGTCGTATTGGTTCCGTTTAGGGCAGGTCGCTAACACCTCTCGGTGACCGGTGTCTTTCACTTCTTGGAGAATGACATCAAAGCCCCATAATCGATACACGTGCTTTAGAACTTCTTCGTAACTATCATCAAGTGGGATGCGGTTGTGAGGAACGTACTGCAACGTAAGCGAGCGATCACCACGGACATCGACATTAAACACCTGAATGTTTGGCTCAAGATTAGATAAGTTATACTGAGCGGCTAGGGTTTCTCTAATGCGTTTATAACCCATCTCATCGTGTATCGCAGCGACTTCAATAAAGTTCTTATGATCATCATCGTTGATCGCAAACAACTTGAAATCACGCATTAATTTCGGAGAAAGGTATTGGCTAATAAAGCTTTCATCTTTGAAATTATGCATCGCGAAATGCACTGCATCTAACCAGTCGGTTCCTGCCAAGTCTGGAAACCACTCCTTGTCCTCATCAGTTGGTTCTTCACAGATACGCTTAATATCTCGGAACATGGCAAAGCCTAACGCGTAGGGGTTAATGCCATTAAAGTAAGGACTGTTATAAGGCGGCTGAGCCACGACACTGGTGTGGCTATGTAAGAACTCTAGAATGAACTTTTCAGACACCAAGCCCTCATCATAAAGATGGTTGAGTATGGTGTAGTGCCAGAACGTTGCCCAGCCCTCATTCATGACTTGCGTTTGTTTTTGCGGATAAAAATACTGACTGATCTTACGGACGATCCGAACAACTTCACGTTGCCATGGCTCTAACAACGGAGCATGTTTTTCGAAGAAGTAGAGCAAATTTTCCTGAGGCTCGCTTGGGAATCGCTCTTTAATGTCTTCCTCTTTCGTCTTGGCTGTTGGTACCGTGCGCCAAAGCTCATTAACTTGAGATTGTAGGTATGCTTCGCGTTCTTCTTGTCTTGCTTTTTCCTCTGTAATTGAGATTTTCTCTGGACGCTTGTAGCGGTCTACACCAAAGTTCATTAACGCGTGACAAGAGTCGAGCAGCTTTTCCACTTCTTTTACGCCATATCGTTCTTCACATTCGGCTAAGTACTTTTTGGCGAACAGCAGATAGTCGATAATAGAACTGGCGTCAGTCCACGTTTGGAATAGGTAATTACCTTTGAAAAAAGAGTTATGGCCGTAACACGCGTGTGCTATCACGAGCGCTTGCATTGTTACCGTATTTTCTTCCATCAAATAAGCAATACAAGGGTCGGAGTTAATCACAATCTCGTAGGCTAGCCCCATTTGACCATGTTTATAGTTCTGCTCTGTTTGAATGAATTTTTTACCAAATGACCAGTGGTTGTAATTGATTGGCATGCCGATGCTTGAATAGGCATCCATCATCTGTTCTGAAGTAATCACTTCTATTTGGTTAGGGTAAGTGTCTAGGCGATAATGCTCCGCGACACGCTTAATTTCTTTGTGGTATCGCTCTAACAGCTCAAATGTCCAATCTGGTCCATCTGGCAACACTTTACTGTTACGCTTCTTAGGCGCCTCTCCTGAGAGGTTTCTCGTTGCGGTATTCATCGCTAGCCTCCTTACGCCGTTTCTTTTTGGAATAGTTCACGAAAGACTGGGAAAATATCCTCCACAGAGCGAATGTTTTTCATTGCGAAATTAGGAAACTCTTCAGTGAGTTTTTCGTACTCATGCCATAGAGTTTGGTGCGAGCGCCGCGTGATCTCTATGTAAGAGTAGTACTGACAGTTTGGAAGTAATTTGTTCACTAACAGATCCCGGCATCTTGGCGAATCATCTGCCCAGTTGTCACCGTCGGATGCTTGAGCTGCATATATGTTCCACTGACCAATCGGGTATCGCTCTTTTACTATTTCATCCATTAACTTGAGCGCGCTAGATACAATGGTACCCCCGGTTTCTTGTGAGTAGAAAAATTCGTGCTCGTCCACTTCCTTCGCTTGGGTATGGTGGCGGATAAAGACGACTTCGACATTCTCGTAGGTACGAGTTAAGAACAAGTACAAAAGAACATAGAAGCGTTTTGCGATGTCTTTCGTTGCCTGATCCATAGAACCGGATACGTCCATTAGACAGAACATGACCGCTTGGCTCGATGGTACAGGGCGTTTCTCATAGTTCTTGAAGCGTAAGTCGAAGGTATCGATGAACGGCACGCTTTCGATTTTCTTGCGCAGTTCTTCAATTTCAGCCTTCAAGCGGTTCTCTTCAAACTGCTGAGCAGGCTCAATATTTTTGATGCGAGCAAGTTCGTCTTCTAGCTCTTTGAGAAGTCGTTTCTTACCAGCAGTCATTGCAGTACGGCGCGCAAGAGATTGTTGCAGAGAGCGTACTACGGCGATATTGGAAGGGATACCGGCAGTTTGAAAGCCTGCACGGTGCGTTTTCCATTCTGTGATTTTGGCAATTTGGTTTTTTTCTAGATTAGGCAGCTCGAGATCTTCGAACAAAATATCGAGGTACTCATCTTTTGATATTTGGAATACAAATTCGTCTTGGCCTTCTCCATCTGGACTGGCGTTCCCTTCTCCTGAGCCGCTACCCTGACCGCCACCTTTGGGACGCTCAATTTTATCACCAGTAATGAATTGGTCGTTACCGGGATGAACTCGTTCGCGAACACCACCTTTGCCTTGATGAAATATAGGCTCATTGATGTCTTTGTGAGGGATAGAGACGTCTTCGCCCGTTTCCGTATTCGTAATCGAGCGTCGATTCACTGCGTCTGCTACCGACTCTTTTATTTGCTCTTTGTGGCGCTTCAAGAAGCGCTGTCGATTAACAGCGCTCTTGTTCTTGCCATTGAGCCTTCGGTCTATAAATTGCGCCATGAAATAGCCCTCTTCATGTTTCACAAGCGACCTAACTCAATACTGGGTTAGGATGACTTACGTACTCGTAGGTACCACTCAGAAAGTAGGCGAACCTGTTTCTCGGTATAGCCTTTTTCCATCATGCGAGCGACAAAGTCGTCGTGCTTCTTCTGATCTTCAGAAGAGGTTTTCGCATTAAATGAGATAACCGGAAGTAGCTCTTCGGTATTGGAGAACATTTTCTTCTCGATTACTGTGCGCAGTTTTTCGTAGCTGGTCCAAACCGGGTTTTGACCATTGTTATTCGCTTTCGCACGAAGCACAAAGTTAACGATTTCGTTTCGGAAATCTTTCGGGTTAGAAATACCAGCTGTTTTTTCGATCTTTTCTAGCTCTGCATTCAGTGAAGAGCGATCAAATAGCTGACCGGTTTCTGGATCTCGGTACTCTTGGTCTTGAATCCAGAAGTCTGCATAGGTGACATATCGGTCGAAGATGTTTTGGCCGTATTCAGAGTAAGACTCAAGATAAGCAGTCTGAATCTCTTTACCGATAAACTCAACGTATCGAGGTACTAGGTAGCCTTTCAAGAACTCGAGATACTTCTCTGCTGTTTCAGCAGGGAACTGTTCGCGCTCGACCTGTTGTTCAATCACATAGAATAGATGTACAGGGTTGGCTGCCACTTCGGTTTGGTCGAAGTTAAATACGCGTGACAAAATCTTAAAGGCAAAACGTGTTGAGAGACCGTTCATGCCTTCATCGACACCAGCATAATCACGATACTCTTGATAGCTTTTTGCCTTTGGATCCGTATCTTTCAGCGTTTCACCGTCGTATACGCGCATCTTAGAGAAGATGGACGAGTTTTCAGGCTCTTTAAGTCTAGAAAGAATACTGAATTGTGCCAGAGTCTCGAGCGTGCTTGGTGAACAAGGGGCTTGAGACAACTCACTGTTTTCAAGAAGTTTTTGGTAGATTTTGACTTCTTCTGAAACACGTAGACAGTAAGGTACTTTCACAATATAAACACGGTCTAAGAACGCTTCATTGTTCTTGTTGTTACGGAAGGTCTGCCACTCAGATTCGTTTGAGTGAGCCAGAATCATACCGTCGAATGGAATCGCAGAAAGGCCTTCTGTACCGTTGAAGTTGCCTTCTTGCGTTGCTGTTAGCAGCGGGTGAAGCACTTTGATTGGTGCTTTGAACATCTCAACGAATTCCATTAAACCTTGGTTTGCTTTACACAGCGCACCGGAGTAGCTGTAAGCGTCTGGATCGTCTTGCGAATAGTGTTCAAGCTTACGAATATCGACTTTACCAACCAATGATGAGATATCTTGGTTGTTTTCATCGCCTGGTTCAGTTTTGGCAATACCGATTTGGTCAAGGATAGAAGGGCGTACTTTCACTACTTTAAATTTGGTGATATCACCACCAAACTCGTGAAGACGTTTAGCGGCCCAAGGAGACATGATCGAGCGAAGATAACGGTGCTCGATGCCATACTCTTTTTTCAAAATATCGCCATCTTCTGTGGCTTTGAATAGGCAGAATGGATGGTCATTCACTGGGCTGCGTTCGCCGTTAGCAGTAAGAACATAAATAGGCATCTGTTCCATCAGAGCCTTAAGCTTTTCTGCAAGCGAAGACTTACCGCCACCTACAGGGCCGAGTAGGTAAAGAATCTGCTTACGCTCTTCTAGGCCTTGCGCCGCATGTTTTAGGTAAGACACAATTTGTTCTATGGCATCTTCCATGCCATAAAAGTCTTTAAAGGTTTCATAACGAGAGATAACACGATTCGAGAAGATTCGGCTTAGTCTCGGATCCTTTGCCGTATCGATTATCTCTGGTTCACCAATCGCCATCAGTAGGCGTTCTGCTGCATTAGCATAAGCGCTTTTGTCATCTTTACACAGGGCTAAAAACTCCTGTAACGACATCTCTTCATCTTTTGCAGCTTCATATCTTGATTGATAGTGGTCGAAAATACTCATGTCGCTTTCCCCTTTAATAGTCAGTCTACCGACGAACGTTGATTCAGGCTTTCCACCAACAGTTATGCTCGTTGTTGTTTGAATATACGTCCTGTTATCACATTTGGTTCGTACAGAATGTAAGATTGGCGACACCAAAGACTTTGCTTTATGGACGGTTTTTTCGTTACAACGGTGAGCGGTGGATATGAATTTTTCAATCACAGCCTTTCTCTACTTAAGCCTAGTCGGGGATTTGCAATTTTGCTTAACAATTATGAATTTATTGTAAAAGTGACATTTGAATCACTCTTTTATTAAGGACGAATTTATGTCGTGAATAGGTGCAATAGAAATCAAATATTTGGCAAAGACGGAAGAGTCTCAGTGATTCGTTGTTCTACATTGAGCAAGGCAAGTGAAAGAGGTAGGAAGAGAGCAAAGTCTTAGATAAGTTTGTGACAGGGTAAATAACAAGGAGAGCGGGCGCTCTCCTCATTCTTAGACGACCATTTTATGCGCTGAAGATTTGCGCTAGTTCGTTTTCACATAAATGATACTGACGAGGGCAGTTACGCCAAGTTTGCAGCATACGGCGGTATTTATCTAGCATCGGCATTTGGCTGTTAAAGTGATGATCTGCCTTGTCAAACTGAGGGTACAAACCTTCAGAATCGATGAGAAAACGTACGTAATGTACTTGTTGCGCTTCTGAAGCGATATCAAATCCCAAGAACTTCAAGCGACGTTGATCCACGTTGCTGCGATCTTCATCGTCTAGCATGTTGTAAGACTCTTGCATCGCATGATACATCTCCATAACGTCGATGATCTCACGACACTCTGCTTCTGAGAGGCAGCCGAAATCTTTGTTCAACTCTCGCATTTGTAGTTCATAACCACGTTCAACGATCGTTTGTAAGCGTTTGTATTTGGCCGCATTACTTGGATCAAGTTGAGACATAAGGTTGTATTGGTTTGATAGAATCAAACGTTGAGCGTTTGACATTTCCATGGTGACCTCACTAGATATCTAATACATTTTTAATGTGCTTAGGTTAACGCTTAAGACATGAGTGAAACATGATCTCAACACATATTTAATACTAAAAAATGGCAAGAACTGTCACTTTTGACCAGTTTGAAAACACTTATTTATGGTAATGATTGTATATGTAGTCTCGGTCTGAAAATACTCTCAGCCACTCTGGCTTGAATACGGTTAAAACCGCCAGTGCCATACCATTTAATAGACCTTCTGGAAAGGCGAGCAACGGCACAAAAACAAAGTAGTTATGTTGAATGGTTTCCCAATCGTAGTGACCAACTGATAGGTGATAAAAAGAGTTAATGATGAGGTGCAGACTTCCTGTTATCGCGCCATTGAAAAATCCAGCAACGAAGATGAAAACAAAAATGTTTCGTGGCAAGTAGTGGTAACTCAGAAGAAACACTAAGTAACTAATGAAAATCGGAATTAGGGCAGATAGAACTAACGACGTGGGTAAGAGTAGCAAGGACACATCATGTAGTAGGTGGTTGACCAGCATTGCAGGGATACTGAGTAGAAATGCCATACGCCAACCATACATCATCGTCAGCGTTGTTAGTGCAAGAAAATGAATCTGTAATCCTTCTTTTACACCTGCTTGAGCTGTCCATAAAATACTGAAAAAGAAGAGCGTTGCAAAAACGAGGTGCTGAAATCCTTTCTCTTTTTCCAGTTTGGGCCAAACGACTTTTTTCCAATCTGGTAGGCAGTAGACTACTACTATCCAAATTGAGACAACAAGAGAGCCTAAGTTAAACAAATCCATGTTACTTCCTTCCTATGCGAACATGACGCAATCATTTCTATCGTTCTTTTTCTACCTAAATGACCGCAGAGAAACTCACTGATAAGGCTTAGATATAATCAAAAAAATACCAGCAATAAGCTGGTATTTTAAAGAGGTTAGTCTTGCGGTTCACTTAGTATTTTACGTTATCGTTGTATTGAGCAAGAATGGATTGAATTTCATCCATGGTTTCTTTCGGTGGCGGGTTTACGCCTTCGAGTGGGTATTCTAAGCCTAACGCTTCCCACTTATGAGCCCCTAATTTGTGGTAAGGAAGTAACTCGACCTTTTCGATGTTATCCATGTCTTTAATAAATTCACCAAGCATGTGTGCTGCTTCTGGGTCATCTGTGTAACCAGGCACGACGACATAGCGAATCCATGTTTTCTTTCCGATTTTTTGTAAGTAACGAGCAAAGTCCAATGTGCGTCGGTTGGATACACCGATGAGATCTTGGTGCACTTCGTCTTTCATGTGTTTGATGTCAAGCATGACTAAGTCTGTTGCATCCAGTACTTCATCGATAACATCAGTGTGCTTACGAACATAACCGTTAGTATCTAGACATGTATGAATGCCTTCGGCTTTAGCAGCGCGGAAAAAATCACGTACGAATTCCGGTTGAAGCATCGCTTCGCCGCCAGAACAAGTAACGCCACCACCTGATGCATTCATGAAGTGGCGGTAACTTTTCGCTTCGGAAATGATTTCTTCAACCGTGACTTCTTTGCCATCATGCGTGTCCCAAGTATCGCGGTTATGGCAATACTTACACCGCATTAAACAACCTTGCAAGAAGACGATAAATCGAATACCAGGTCCGTCTACGGTACCACATGACTCAAATGAGTGAATACGACCAGCTGTTGACATCTTTTGCTCTCATTACTAGTAAATTCTAGCTGTTATTTTATTACAAAAAGCAGGGTTAAAACAGCTTTGTCGGTACTAAAGGCAAGGTTATTTGAAGAAAGAAAATAGATGGAGCCAATCTACATAAACGCTTGAACACGAGGTGGTTAATACCTACCCCGAGAACTTGCCGTGTATCTAGATTGACTTCGATGCTGGGATAATCCAGTTTTTAGAAAAAGGCGAACACGGAGAACGAGCCTGTCCCATAAACATCGGTTTGGGCTTCTTCATAATCCGGTGTTTTAATTGTAAAGGTGATGCTTGCACCGTAATTTTGGTTGTACCAAGATACTCCCGCGACGGCACTTGCTTGCCAATTTTGCAGTGTGATGTCGTATGGCGCTGACGGTTCAGGAATGCCAGGACGATCTCCTTCGATAGTCATGTCATTAAAGCGGTAACGACCTTCAAACCCGGTGAACAAGAACCAACTCGACGTGTTCTGAGCGATCATACTTGCTGAGAAAGGGCTTTCGACACTGATATTGGCTGCTCCGATGCTATTCGCTAGGTTTGTACCCCAACGAAACATGACGCCTTGAGAGACATCACTACGGAAGTTACCCGCATTGATGTCGTTAATGTTGGTGATCTCCCATTGTGTTTTTTGTTCTTCGCTGCGCATCAATTTGTTAAATACGCGGTAACCAAGGCTGAACGCCACTTTATCTTCAATCTGGTAATCCCAACCTTGAGGGTCCGTCGATCCTGTTATGCCGTGAACGATTTCTTGCGCCTTTTCTGATAGCGAACTTTCACCCGTAGTTCCTATGGTGAAATTGTACCGTACAGCTTTGTCACTCGTTAGGGAAAGGTAGTTGATTTCGGTGTGTAGGTAACCGGCATATGGGCGATCATTGATTAGTGGATAATCGGCTTCAATGTCGCTTGGAGTCCACATCTTGTGGCCAAGAACCAACTCTATTTTATCGATATTGGCGTGCTCTGAGTTAGCTAGACTCAGCCATTTCCATTGGCTTTCTTGTGTCAGTTGGTCTGTCGCGTAAGAAAGGAAAACACCATTCGTATAGTCTTGATCGACGCCAAAAATACCATCGTTGTCGATGGTAAAAGAAACCGTAGACTTAGTGGATGCTATTGCAACTGGAGAAAGAAGGGTAAGAATAATTAATTTACTAAATCTCATAGACTTTATTTGCTAACTTTTTTCGCATCATACGTAAGAATGCGGGCAAAAGTCTTTCGCGATATCACAACTTTCATTCAAGAAATAAAAAAAGGCTGATGCTACTTAGCATCAGCCTTTGTTGTATTACTAGAACGTTATTTCGCTATAGTCTTATAGAGACTCAGTGAATGTACGCGCGATTACGTCAGCTTGTTGCTCTGCAGTTAGAGAGTTGAAGCGAACAGCGTAACCAGATACACGGATTGTTAGCTGAGGGTATTTCTCTGGGTGCTTAACTGCGTCTTCTAGAGTTTCACGGTTAAGAACGTTCACGTTTAGGTGTTGACCACCTTCGATACCCGCTTCGTGGTGGAAGTAACCATCCATAAGGCCAGCAAGGTTAGCGCGTTGTGAACCCTCATCTTTACCTAGTGCGTTAGGTACGATAGAGAATGTGTAAGAGATACCATCTTGTGCGTCAGCAAACGGCAGTTTAGCAACTGAAGTTAGTGATGCTACAGCACCTTTCTCGTCACGACCGTGCATTGGGTTTGCACCTGGAGCAAATGGAGCACCAGCACGACGACCGTCAGGCGTGTTACCAGTTTTCTTACCGTAAACCACGTTTGAAGTGATAGTAAGAATTGACTGAGTAGGGATTGCATCACGGTAAGTCTTAAGCTTACGGATTTTGCCCATAAATACAGAAACAAGTTCACATGCAATATCATCAACGCGTGGATCGTTGTTACCGAATTTAGGGTAATCGCCTTCGATTTCGAAGTCGATTGCTAGACCGTCTTCGTCACGAATTGGCTTAACTTTTGCGTATTTAATTGCAGATAGTGAGTCAGCTGCAACAGATAGACCAGCAATACCACAAGCCATAGTACGTTTAACGTCACGGTCGTGTAGAGCCATTAGCGCCGCTTCGTAGCTGTACTTATCGTGCATGAAGTGGATAGCGTTTAGTGCAGTCACATATTGTTTCGCTAGCCAATCCATGAAGTGGTCCATTTTCTCCCACAGTTCATCGTAGTTAAGAACATCGCCTTCGATCTTAGGCATTTGCGGGCCAACTTGGATTTTTAGCTTCTCATCCACACCACCGTTGATGGTGTAAAGCATTGTTTTCGCAAGGTTCGCACGAGCACCGAAGAACTGCATTTGCTTACCAACAACCATTGGAGATACACAACATGCGATCGCGTAGTCGTCGGAGTTCATGTCTGGACGCATTAAGTCGTCATTTTCGTACTGAATAGAAGAAGTATCGATAGATACTTTCGCACAGAACTTCTTGAAGCCTTCAGGTAGTTGCTCAGACCAAAGAACAGTGATGTTTGGCTCTGGAGAAGGACCCATAGTGTATAGTGAGTTTAGGAAACGGAAGTTTGTACGAGTAACTAGCGTACGACCGTCAAGACCCATACCACCCATAGACTCAGTTGCCCAGATAGGGTCGCCAGAGAATAGATCATCGTACTCAGGAGTACGTAGGAAACGAACCATACGTAGTTTCATTACGAAGTGGTCGATCATTTCCTGAGCTTGTTCTTCAGTTAGCTTACCAGCCGCGATATCACGTTCGATGAAGATGTCTAGGAATGTAGAAGTACGACCTAGAGACATAGCCGCACCGTTTTGAGATTTAACAGCAGCTAGGTAACCGAAGTAAGTCCACTGAATAGCTTCTTGCGCAGTTTCAGCAGGACGAGAAATATCACAACCGTATTTTGCAGCCATTTCTTTGATTTGACCTAGAGCACGGTGTTGCTCTGCGATCTCTTCACGAAGCTGCATTGTCATTTGTAGGTCTTCGCCGTTCTCAAAACGCTCTTGTAGAGAAGAGAACTGCGCGAATTTATCCTTCATTAGGAAGTCAATACCGTATAGAGCAACACGACGGTAGTCACCGATGATACGACCACGACCGTATGCATCTGGAAGACCAGTCAGTACGCCAGATTTACGACACGCCATGATTTGAGGAGTGTAGATATCGAAAACGCCTTGGTTGTGAGTTTTACGGTATTCTGTGTAGATTTTTTTAACTTGTGGGTCTAGCTCGCGGTCGTAGGCTTTGCATGAACCTTCAACCATGCGGATACCACCGTTAGGGATGATCGCACGTTTTAGAGGAGCGTCAGTTTGAAGACCTACGATAGTTTCTAGGTCTTTTTCGATGTAGCCTGCATCGTGAGCAGTGATGGTAGAGATAACTGAAGTATCAAAATCAACAGGAGCGTGAGTCGCGTTCTCTTGTTTGATGCCTTCCATTACCTTAGCCCAAAGCTTGTTAGTCGCTTCAGTACCTTCAGAAACTAGGAAAGATTCGTCGCCTTCGTACGGAGTGTAGTTCTTCTGAATGAAATCACGAACGTTTACTTCGTTTTGCCAGTCGCCTGCAGCAAAACCTTCCCAAGCTTTAGCAAATTGCTCTGCCATGACATACCTACCTTTTTAGTAGAAAAAAATACGTACTGCTTCGCCGTTGAGCCAGCTATCCCCAGATAAAAGAGGGGAACAGTACACTCTTATGAATAACAATATTTATAGTCTTAAATTTACGTATTCGATTTACAAAACTATAAATATTGTCACTAGTTTTAACGTTTCTCTTTTTAAGCAACAGTTAGAGGTTAAACTAAAATTTTTTTGCAAACCTTAAACTAAATCAATAAATCCTCAAAAATCTCGATAAAAATGGGGTAGCGACGAGCGCTACCCACAAATTTCTGGACTGCTAGCTTATAGCCAAGCTTGGATGCCATACTGGCCTTCAAGCATACCAACTGCAAGCATAGCAACTAAACAGATAACAAGTACGCTTACTGGGATCACAATCTTGTCTACAAATGATAGGCGAGACGCGCGCTCTTTATCTCCAATTAAACCGTTGTTATCTAAAAGCATAGTTAGTGCCCAAGCTAGAACTGGATTAACAACGGCAGAACCAAAGATACAAATGCCTGCTGCTTGTGAGTCTTTCGAGTCCTTCACCATCTGCATGCCAGCTTCAAGCAGTGGTAGAGATACACCAACGAGAAGAGCAACGCGCATAACTGGAGGCCATACTGCAACGTCCATAGGAAAACCAAGGATTGCAACAATAATACATAGAGAGCCTAGTAAGATGGCACCAGCAGGAATAGGGCGTTTCGCGATTGCAGCAGGGATCATGTAAGTCCCCCAAGATGATGTGATGTTACCACCACCCACTGCAGTACCGACCATTTGGCGAACGGAACACATTGTCATTGTGTCATCAACGTCCATCAGCACTTTCTCACTCTTACGTGGGTAGTTCATCTCTTGGAAGATACGGTGACCCAAGAAGTCAGGTGACCACATTGCTACCGCAAGAATGGCGAATGGTAGAGAAGCGATGAAGTGTTCCATATTAGGAAGACCAAGCATCCAACCTTCTTCTGTTGAACCCCACCAGTAGATTGGATTTAGGTTTGGAAGGCCTGTCTCGGTTACGAATTTAATATCGAAGCCTGCGCCAAGAGCAAGTGCGATTGCAAGCCCAGTGAAGGCACAAACAGGGATCGCTAGCCAGCGTTTGTTCACTTTAGCAAGGAACGCGTATAAGCCAATGGTAACCGCAAGAACAATTAGACCGATGTAACCCATGCTACCAGCGGCAACCGTATCGGATTGCAAACCAACAGCCCAAGCTTGAATAGAGTTAATTTGGCTCATGGTTCCGGTTAAACCTAAGAAAATAAGAAGGCCACCAGCCGTACCTTCAGAGGTGAGGTTAACCAGTTTTGACCCACCTTTTAAGAGGCTCAAAATCAAACCAAACACACCAATGAGAATTGCTAATGCAAGAGGGTGAGCACCAGCAAGAGCGATGGTACCAATAAGAGGGATCATTGGGCCGTGGTTGCCTGCTAGGTTGGCTTTAGGGTTAATAAAACCAGAGGCAAGTACACAGAAAAGAAGTGCAGGGATGAGCATTTCTACACGCGCAACTTCGATAGCAAAGTCCTTGCCTAAGTTTACGTGGTCCCATGCTGCAGTAAGACCTTCAGCCCAAGACATCATTACCGCAGAGTACATTGCGATAATACCGATAGTACCAGCAAGTGCTGGAACAAGGTCTTCAAGCTCAAAGCGGAAGTCACGACCTGGCAAGTTCAAGCCAAAACGACGTGGCTTCATAATTTGTAGTTCGTGGTCTAGGTAGTCTGAACGGCTTGCGAACTCAGATGCTGGACGATGAAGCTCACGGTAGCTCTTGGTCTCGATATCTGAATCAGAGTGCGTTTTGTTAACTGCGTCTGACATAGATTCCTCATATATTTAAAAGTTATGAATTCTTCATTCAATTGTGTTAATCCGCATCCTGCGGCACGCTTATGCTAGCTATTGTTAGATTTGTTACACGTCGACACTGTGCCTAAGCATAGCTAATAACTTATTGTGTTGAGGCACAAAAAAAAGCCTCATCTTTTGGCAGGAGTCTAGCAAGATAGCCATTTAGGGTGATTGATTTAGATCACTTTAAGAATGGTTGTGAAATAAAACTACAGAAAGTTTCTGGCATGCGAATGAGATGCGGAGATCTTGTGTAATTTCATTACACAAGTTGCATAAAATTAGAACTTTTTGTCCTTTTGCACGAGATGCAGATTAAATGTCAATATTCACGATGATTATATAAAGCTGGCTTTATTCTTGCTTTGGACAGAGCAAAGACAATTTTTTGGCTAATCATTGCCGCTCAGTTTAGGAAAAAGACATGAAACAGCTTAAAGTACTGCCACTAGTGGCAATCATCTCAGGGTTAATGGTCGGTTGCGGCGGCGGTGGCGGCGGTGGCGGTGGTGCAGCGCCGAAAACTGCGTTTACTTTTGATTTTGCTATACCAGCAACAATGACTGAAAGTGAAGCAACTACGAAAGGTTGTACTGTATATGACCACAAAACTGAGCTGAACGGCGATAAAACGGTTTTAACCTATAGTGCAGCGTCAAAAGAGCAAGTGACCAACTATGTTATCGGTTACTACTCTGATGCCGATGGCAAAAGATCCGGAGACATTATCAAACCTACCACTGATAACTTTAAGTTTTATCTTGAAGATATCCCTGACGGTGGCTTTGTAACGTTTCAAGCAATAGAATTTAACGGCAAAGAAGCTCGCGTAAACACGTTTTCAAAAGAGTTCTTGCAAGATAAGAAACTACGTAATGCTACTTTTGCACTAAACCGAGACTCTTTGAACAAATGCTTTACTGGCGGTAACTTAGCAAGCAATAAGTTTACTAACTTAGATTACCGAAACGCTGAATCAGGTGGCGGAGATTACAACTTTGTCTCGCAAACCGATATTTTCACGTCTCCGAACCCTGATATGTTGCCTACTGATGAACTGATGGGGCTTAAAGGTGAACCAACGGCATTGTTTCAGTATGAATCAGGTTCAAGCGACAAAGCGCTTTACCAATATGGTATTGGTTCGTGGGGAACTGGTGAGATAGCCTTAGTTAGAGCGGATAATACGTCAAACATTTATTCGTCTTCTGACTATACTTACGACTCGCTCAACATTGGCTTTGTTACTAACGGCTTTGCATATGACGCGTTGAAGCTGGATAAAACGGCCGTTGAATATAATCGCCCTAGTGCAACGAATAAAGAAACTTGGGTATACATGGCGTTCTCAGAGAATCAAGTTAATGGTTGGGAGTCTCTACTTAACGAAACGATCTCTGACGGATGGGATATTGACGTTGATCCGAGTGCTTACTTAAATATTGATAACCTGCCGAACACAAAACCAAGTGTATCAACGCAAGGAAGTGCAGAGTCCGTGATTGATCTGGACATGGGCTTAACATCGTCTACTGAAGGCTTTACTCGTGTCGCTTACTTTGCAACTTCAGGCGACTACAGAGTCACACATCGCATTTTCACAACAAGTGATAGTGATTCTGTTGTTGTTCCAGAATTGCATTACTACAACTTCCCAACATCGGCCGTTAACGGTTTGAAAGTTTCAGCTTCGGACGATTTTAATCGCACTGCTTTGGTAGTGAATGAAGATAGTAATATTGATTCTAAAGTTTTCATGAGCTTCTTTTCCAATGGTGAAGCGTCAGAGCCTGAACTAGATGAAGACCTAGATGGCATCATTACTTCTGAAAAAGAAGGCTTAGAAAATGAAGTGACATTACGTACTTCAAACTCGTTGGTAGTCAGTCGTTTTAATTAATTCATTGCGACCTCGAATAGGTTTCAATTAACACTTTTGTAAATTTATTAAGCCCCTTTGAAAGGGGCTTTTTTATATTTAATATTCAACTTTTGAAGAATATGTTGCTATATATTGCATATTAATTTGTCTATCGTATCTTTCTATTCGAATTATTTAGGTTAATAATTTGTTGCAAGTTTCAAGGGGCGGTGCTAATTTGTTCCGAATTAGAGAGGGCGGAGTCCCTTAATTGCAGTGACAAAAACACAGGGAGTAGGGCGCATGAATGATGTACCAGCGCTAGATATAAAAGACCTGCACAAAACATTTGGACAAAATGAAGTTTTAAAAGGCATTTCACTTGCCGCGCACAAAGGAGATGTTATCTCCATTATTGGCTCTTCCGGCTCAGGTAAGAGTACCTTTCTCAGATGTATCAACTTGCTAGAAACGCCTACCGCGGGCGAAATTTGGGTAAATGGTGAATTAATCCAAATGAAGAACAACAGAGCAGGTGAATCTGTTCCTGCTAATGAAAAGCAAGTCCAACGTATTCGCTCACGCCTGGCAATGGTTTTCCAAGGTTTCAACCTCTGGTCTCACCTAACCGTACTAGAAAACGTGATTGAGGCGCCTGTTCATGTCTTAGGCGTGCCAAAAGCTCAAGCGATTGAAAATGCAGAAGTCTTGCTTAAGAAAGTAGGCTTGTATGAGCGTAAAGATTATTACCCTGGGCACTTATCTGGCGGCCAGCAGCAACGTGCAGCTATTGCCCGTGCGCTAGCAGTTGACCCAGAGGTGATGTTGTTTGACGAGCCAACTTCTGCGCTTGACCCAGAACTTGTAGGAGAAGTTCTGGGGGTAATGAGAGATTTGGCAGATGAAGGGCGAACTATGCTGGTGGTCACGCACGAAATGGCGTTTGCGCGTGACGTATCAAACCATGTGATGTTTTTACATCAAGGCTTAGTGGAAGAACAGGGAAATCCAGCTAAGCTATTTACAAACCCGGATTCAGAACGATTACAGCAGTTTATCTCATCCATTTACTAATATTTGTTAGGCGGCAGACTATTGCCTCCTAAGCCAACACAACAAACAAAACGAAATAAAATAGCAATCACAGGAGTATGGAAATGAAAAAGTGGTTATTAGCAGCAACGATTGCTGCAACGGCAGTATCAGGTGTTGCCCAAGCGAAAGAATGGAAAACAGTTCGCTTTGGTATCGAAGGTGCTTACCCTCCGTTTAGCTGGACAGAAACTGATGGCTCAATAAAAGGCTTTGACGTAGACATGGCAAATGCACTCTGTGAAGAGATGCAAGTGAAGTGCAAAATCGTCGCTCAAGATTGGGATGGTATTATTCCTTCTCTGCTTGCACGTAAGTACGATGCCATCATCGCAGCAATGTCTATTACTGAAGAGCGCAAGAAAAAAGTCGATTTCACTGGCAAGTACGCACAAATTCCAAATAAATTTATCGCGAAGAAAGGTGCTGGTCTAGATTTTGATAATCTTAAAGATGTCAAAATTGGCGTGCAACGTGCGACGACACATGACAAGTACTTAACTGACAACTACGGCGATGATGTTGAAATTGTGCGTTATGGCTCTTTTGATGAAGCGTATCTTGATCTAGAAAATGGTCGAATTGCTGCCGTTTTAGGTGATGCGTCTGCTCTAGAAGAGGGTGTGATCAACAAAGCCGGTGGCGAAGCTTATGAGTTTGTTGGACCATCGTTAACCGATCCAAAATGGTTTGGCGAAGGTATGGGTATCGCTGTTCGTAAACAAGACAAAGATCTGACGAAGAAACTAGACGCAGCAATTATTTCACTACGTGAGAAAGGTGTTTACCAAGAAATTGCTGGTAAATACTTTAACTACGATGTGTACGGTGAATAAACCGTAATTAAGCGACCGTTGGCTTGTTCCTAGAAGTAGTCAACGGTCGATTTTTTGAGTTTAGGGATTAGGAACTCACCTATGCTAGATTTACAAGGATACGAAGCTTCGATTTTGAAAGGAGCTTTAGTAACAATAGAAGTTGCAGTGCTTTCACTCATTCTCGCCATGGTCTTAGGCATGCTTGGCGCACTAGCTAAGTTAGCGCCTTACAAATGGGCAAGGGCGATTGCCACTCTTTACACCACCGTCATTCGCGGCATTCCAGATTTGGTTCTGATGATGCTAATTTTCTTTGGTGGACAAATACTTTTAAATAACAGCCTTTACTCCATCAACGAAACGCTCAACGAGTGGTTTGCCTCGAGTGATCCAAACCATGAATGGACGTCTTACTTACCTGATTATATTGATGTCAGCCCATTTATAGCTGGTGTACTCACGATTGGTTTTATCTTTGGCGCCTACATGGCGGAGACTTTTCGTGGAGCGATCATGGCGGTGGACAAGGGTGAATTAGAAGCGGCGAAAGCTTATGGGATGAGTTCTGCTTTATCGTTTAGAAGAATCTTACTTCCTCAGATGATTCGTCATGCATTACCTGGATTTGGTAATAACTGGTTAGTGTTACTTAAGACCACAGCGTTAGTTTCCATTATTGGTCTGGATGACATGGTGAGAATGAGCTCATTGGCAGCAGGTACAACGAAAATGCCGTTCACCTTTTACATGGCTGTCGCGCTCATCTTTCTATTTTTTACCAGCGTTTCGACCGGGCTACTCAAGCTTGTTGAGCGTAAGTTCAGTATTCATGCGAGGTAAGTTATGGACTTTTCTTTGATTATTGAAAGCTTTCCAACTTATCTTCAGGGACTTTGGACAACAGTTTGGTTAGTGGGATTAGCGTTGGTTATTGGCTTGTTTGTCTCTATCCCATTAGCCGTGGCACGCAATAGTACCAATTACGCTCTAAGCTTACCTTCTTGGGGATTCATTTACTTTTTCCGTGGAACGCCGCTATTGGTTCAGCTGTATTTGATTTACTACGGCATGGATCAGTTTTTCCCTGTGAAAGATACCTTGTGGGAGAACGCTTGGTTCTGTGCTTTGGTCGCTTTTATTCTGAATACATCGGCTTACACCGCAGAAATTATTCGTGGTGCGATTAATGGTTTGCCGAAAGGTGAGGTGGAAGCTGCGAAAGCCTATGGCATGAGTAAGTTTATGACATACAGACGTATTATCTTGCCGAGTGCATTGCGTCGAGCATTACCAGCTTATTCCAACGAGGTCATATTTATGCTGCACGGAAGTGCAGTCGCGGGCATCGTTACCATCATGGATTTAACTGGTGCTGCGCGTCTAGTTAACTCGCGCTACTATGCACCATTTGAGTCTTTCCTGACGGCGGGGCTGTTCTACATGGCACTGACGTTTATGATCTTGTGGTGTTTCAAAGTGGCAGAGAAGCGTTTCTTAGCTTATCTGCGTCCTTTAAGCTAATTATCAATAGAGGCAATAGCATCGGAGTGGGTGCTATTGCTTTTGATAATTTTGTTATCTTCATTCCTATTTTTTCAGTCGATGTAAAAGACTCTTTCTTATTATTCATCAACTTACATTAACATTCGGTAAACTCATTGTTTAGTAAGTAAAAATGAAAAAAACAATTCTATCGTTGGGCATTGCCGCCTTAGCCACAGGATGTGGTGGGGGAGAGGGAGAATCACAACCTAATGCTCAAGTAAAACCAACGCCAGCTCCAGTTCAACAAGCTCTTGAAACTGGTAATGCACTGCTCGTTTCTGACCCGAGCGATTTCATTCGAGAAAGTCGTCAGGTTGTAGAAGCTCACAAGATGCAGTCGAATACGATCAAATCTGCAATTGCGAAAAACCTTTCAGGTCTTTATTGGGATCCAACCCATGATGCCGCGATCTTGGCACCTCAGTATGGCTTCAACGACACCATCTTGATGACCAATAAGGCCATGGCAAGCGGTTACAAAGATCAAGCTCTGTCAATTGGCGTTGCCGGGGAAAAGTCTAATGGTCAACGTTACGCACTATTAGGTAGTAACCCATTTAGAACGGCACAACGTTTTCCCGACTCTTCCAACGCAGCGATGACGCAATGGTTAAGTAACCTGGTCACTTGGTTGTCGGGCGGAGTTACTTCAAACGTCGTCATCGCGCAAATGGATCAGTCTTATTACTTTCCGGATGAGCAAGCGACTCGGAATTGGCTGAAAGACAATGTTTCACAAGAGCTGGCGTTTAACGAGGCCAACCTATGCGATGGTTCGAAGCTACTTAGCTGCTTGCAAACCAATACTCCAAACTTATTGATCTTGTCACAGCATCTGCAATCTGGAGATACCAACAAACCAGTACTCGAAGCTTTGGAATACGCTGAGCAAGCCCAAATTCCTGTTCTATACCTGCATTGGGATGGAGGACTAACTTATCTTGGCCAAGACATTTTGGAAAAATTCCATGTTGATTATGTGGGAGATAACTATTGGCGTAAGTTAGGCTTGGTCGACTGGGAACCTTCATCGTTGATGAACGTTGTGCCGGACTCTGTCATCACACAACAAGCGCTGTTGTCTCGTTTTGAATCTCAAAATTTCAACGTTGACTTGTCAAAGTGTGATGACAAATCTTGTCCTGACACTGCGAATATGGACAGTCAATTTTATGTAGGGGCAAACAGCATTCGCCATTGGTTGCAAAAGCTTGATGAACAAAAAGTAGATTTGTTTAATCAAAACGGCTACCAATACGAAAAACTCATGGTATTGCTGGCTGATCATTATCGTCAAACGGTTGTCTTCCCGATGGACAAACAATCAACCCAAACGACCGAATTCCTAAAGTCGTACTTTGCCGATTACGTGCAATACAACAGCCGAAGCGTAAACCCAAAACAACCAAATATGGGGAACTTCAGCCGTAGTGAGTTTAGCCCTGACATAAAGAGAATCAGTGCAACGATTAATATGGAATCAAAGCGTAACTTCCGTTCGGCTGGTGTGTATGCGCTTCCTGGGGAAACCTTTACGGTTAAACGTAATGACAGCAATGATGTGGCGACTAAGATTGTCATCAACACTTTAAGAAATGGTGCAACTCATGAGTTCAGCAAAGATGGATACACGCGACCAAAACTGCTGACTTCATTCGGCTATGAAGTGAAGCCGGGTGAAACCATCACGCTGACTTCTCCTTATGGTGGTCCAGTACAGGTTCACTTTGACAAAAATGATGTTCCGGTTGAACTGAAATTTAATCATGTGGCACAGCATCCAGTTTGGAGAAGTGAGAAGGACAACGACGCTTTTATTCAACAGTTAGAAGCCAATTTATTCGATTGGGCTGAGCTGATCACTCCTGGGTTTGAAGTACACTCAAAGCGCGACAAAATGTTGGAGTCGGTCAACGATGAAATGTGGTCTACCCCTTCGGAAATGGCGCTTGCAACAGAAGAATATGTTCACAACTACCCGCATGTGCTGGCAGGTTTCCAAGGGCCGGGCATAGATGAAGTGCCTGAAATTATTCAATACGCCCAAAACCAAGGTTGGGAAATCGCCAATATTGATATAGTGAAGCACATGAACGCCGACCAAGCGACGTGTGGTTATGGTTGTTCGGGTAACCCTTACGATGCTTATTGGTCATTCAGCCCACTCGGTCACGGTGATTTACATGAGCTTGGCCATGGTTTAGAAAAAGGTCGATTCCGATTTTCAGGCTGGGAAGGGCATTCAACGACCAATTACTACTCGTATTATAGTAAGTCTCGTTTCTTCCAGAATACGGGGAAAGTTTCAACTTGCCAAAGCTTGGATTTCAAAGGCCAGTTTGAATTATTGCAAGCTAGTCGAACTCAAGCGGATCCAAACGCATACATGGCTGCGCAAAATCAAATCAGTTGGAGTTGGGGCGCTCGTGTTTACATTCAAATGATGATGGCGGCGCAGCATGAAGGTGTGCTTAAAAATGGTTGGCATTTATTGGCGCGCTTGCACCTGATTGAACGTGAGTTTAACCGCTTAAAATCGGACGATGCGCTTTGGGATGAGAGACGATTGAGTATTGGTTTCGCCAACTACTCTCGGGAAGAAGCAAATAGCATCTCAAACAACGACTGGTTGCTTATTGCTCTGAGCTACATCTCTCAGCGAGACATGACGAGCTATTTAGATATGTGGGGCTTCTCGTTCACAGAAAAAGCGAAACAGCAGGTTATGGCGCTGAATCTACCGCCGATGCCGCTCACTTACTTTGCAAGCAGCAATACCGGCTACTGTCTGAACGAATTTGCTCAAACACCGATAACTATTGATGGTCAAACGGTTTGGCCGCTGAATCAGTGATTAAATAGTAATTTGTATGAAAAAGGGAGACTGAGTCTCCCTTTTTATTGGACTAAGCTTAGCGTTGAGTCTAGCTTATAGCTTTGCAATAAATTACTTAAATGTCGACCAGATTGGTGCGTGATCTGAAGGCTTCTCGATACCACGAAGCTCATAGTCGATACCAGATTCAATACACTTTTCCGCTAGAGAAGGGGTTGCCAAAATGACATCAATTCGTAGGCCACGGTTATCATCAAAACCGCGAGAACGGTAGTCAAACCACGAAAATTGATCGTTCACCTCTGGGTATAGCTTACGGAAGGTGTCCACAAAGCCCCAGTCTAGTAAGGTTTTCAACCATTCGCGCTCTTCAGGTTGGAATGAACATTTACCTGTTTTTAGCCAACGTTTACGGTTTGGCTCGCCGATACCGATATCTGCATCAATAGGGCTGATGTTGATGTCACCCATAACAATCAATTGCTCGTCGTTATTGTGATGATCGTTTAGGTAGGTCATCAGATCTTTATAGAATTGGCGCTTGTATGGGAATTTGGTTTCGTGGCTGATGTTATCCCCTTGAGGGAAATAGCCGTTTAGCACAGTGACCTTTTCGCCGTTTTCATTTAAAAACGTTGCCATGATCATGCGCTTTTGATGTTCCTCGTTATCCGTCGGGAACCCTTTTTGTACGTGTAGAGGCTCTTGCTTACAAAGCATTGCTACGCCGTAATGTGCTTTTTGACCATGAAAATACACTTTGTAGCCCATGGCTTCGACAGCTTCAATCGGGAATGCTTCATCGTGAACTTTAATTTCCTGAAGACCAATCACATCAGGTTGGTGTTTGTCGATTAGCGCTTGGAGTTGGTGCAGTCGCGCACGTAGTCCATTGATGTTAAAGCTGATTACTTTCATTATTTATCCTTTTTGGGGGCGTACTTTTTATGAATAGTATCATTGTGTAAGAGCACTGAAAACGAGTCTCGGTGAAAGGAGTGAAACGCTCTGAGCTACTTTGCTTTTAATTTGTTTTCTAAGTCGTTTTGCACGATCTTTAAAGCGTTAAGCGCAACTTCTGGATCTATCTCATTGCTCTCAAGCAAATAGATTAAATCGACAGCCAGTTTGATCTCTTCAGGTGCGTCATCTAAAGGCGAGGTTGGTTGATCAGCCATTATTGATGTTTTTCCCTATGTGTAATTTGGTTCTCTAGCTTAAGAAGTGCTGTTTCACAACGCGCTAAACGTTGCTCGGTTGCTAGTAATACTTTTTGAGCGTCGGCACGCATAAAACTAGGAGCGCTTTCGACAGCACGTTCTTTTTCTAACACCATCTCGCGCAAGCGTCTTGCCCACTCTTGATGTTGAGCGAGCTCCTGATAAAGCACGTTGATAGGCTTACGGAAATGGCTGCTATGTTTGATTTCATTCTTACGAATTTTAGTGGTAGAAATCTCGCGTTGAATCGCACCGATTTGCGCCACTAACCGTTCAGTGAGGTACTCAGCACGCAAAGCGGTGAGCTTACCTTCATTTTGCTCACGCACAATCGCACCCAGCGTGGCTTTTGCTTCTTTTACGCAAGGAGTAAGTAAGCGAGAGCGGCAACCAAATAAACGCTCATCAAAAAGCGGAACATGATGTTCGCCTCTTTGACGGTCAAGAACAGCGGATTGCTTCGCCATTTGTTCTAGATTTTCCTGGAGTTGAGAAATGTTCATGACAAACCTACAAACCATGCGTCATAAGCCAATTTAATGGCTAGTATGCTGACGACAGTAACAAATACAGGACGAATGAATTTAGAACCAAATCTAATAGCGGAGTGCGCGCCAACAAAAGCACCAGCCATTAAACATACTCCCATTGTTAAGCCTAGCACCCAGTTGATGTGTCCGAGGAATGCAAAAGTGATCAAAGAGGTAAAGTTACTGGTAAAGTTCATTGCTTTTGCTAAGCCAGAGGCGAGCAAGATATTCAGTCGGTACAGCGCCATTGAACTTACTGTCCAAAAAGCCCCAGTTCCAGGCCCTGCGAGTCCGTCGTAGAATCCTATGGATAAGCCTTGCATGTACTGTTTTTTATGAAGTTTTGGGCAAGGCTCGGGTATTGGACTTTGATGAGCAGAGTGGGGCGTTTTATGAAAAACGGTATACAACGCTGCCGCCAAAATAACAAGCGGCAATCCTTTTTCCAGCCAATCCGTACTAATCGCATCTACAAATAGCGTACCTAATGTCGCTCCGAAGAGTGTCGCCACGAATGCACGCCGCCAGCATTGAGGCTTGAATAGACGTTTTTTGTAGTACGTAAATGCCGCAGTAGAAGAAGCAAAGGTAGCGGCAAGTTTATTGGTGCCTAGTGCAATATGAGGCGGCAAGCCCAGCGACAGTAGAGCAGGTACGGTAAGCATGCCACCACCACCGGCAACTGCATCAATAAATCCAGCGACAAAAGCGACAAGCGCCAACACCAACAGCATGGTTGGCTCAATCATTTCCATAAATGGTGATTCTTCTAATATTCTATTTTACGTTTAAATGGAGGTAGTGAGTCGATTAAGGCTTGTCCGTATCGCTTAGTGACTAGGCGTCGATCAAGAATCGTTACTCTACCAGAATCTCTCTCTTTACGCAGTAAGCGACCTACGCTCTGGATCAGCTTTTTGCTTGCGTCTGGTACAGTTATTTGCATAAACGGGTTTCCTCCTTTTTTCTCAATGTATTCGGAATGAGCCTGCTCAACAGGGGAGGTTGGAACGCCAAATGGAATTTTTGTAATCACCAAGTTTTCAAGTAATTCGCCAGGTAAGTCTAGCCCCTCAGAGAAACTGCCAGTACCAAATAAGACGCTGGTTTTATTTGATGTTATTAACTTTTTATGTTTTTTTAGAATTTCTTGACGTGAGCTTTCACCTTGAACTTGCAACGCCCAGCCTTTTTTTATGAACTCCGAAGAGAGTGCCTTCGCGACTTGGTTCATCTGCCAATAGGATGAGAATAATACTAAGTTGGCTTTCTTGTCTTCCAAGTACTTAGGCAATATCTCGATAAGATATTCAGTAAATTGAGGCGCTGGTGGTTCATATTTCATCGCAGGGATGAGCAATTCTGCCTGGTTTTGGTAATCGAATGGTGACGCAAGCGCTAAAAACTGAGTGCCTGATTCTGGTTTTCCATCAATACCAACCTGATGGCAAAAGTAATGGAAAGAGTTTAATGCACGCATCGTTGCGGAAACCAAAATGGCGCCAATACATCTGCTCCAAATCTGTTGGTCGAGTTGCCATCCAATTTCAAGTGGCGAAACACTCACAATGAAATCACCCTCGCGATCGGGGTGGGTTTCTAACCAGCGAGCTAAAGGCGCACCTTTTTCACGAGTTGGTTCAGCCATTAAATGCCATACTTGCGCTAGGTTTTCTAACCTTTGAATGTAGAAACCGAGCTCTGCAAGCGCTGGTTCAGCCAACCTTGTCGCAAGCTCCCCGTCTTTTACTCTTTCCGCAATAAGGTCGGCAATTTTTGCCACGCTCTGATTTGCTTTTTTACTGAACTGTTTTAGTTCTTTGGATTGGTTCTCTAGCCACTCAGGTAGTTCACCGTGTTCGAAGCGGTAGATACCCTCTTCAAATTGAGCTGGGTCGAACTGTTTGGGCAATTGAGTCAGTGCCGGTATCAAGTTCTGAACCGCGTCTTGAAGGTCGTTGCGAAATCGAGCTACGCGTTTCTCGTCTGCGAGTGATGAAAACTTACTAATCGACAGATTTAACTTCTCAAGCCATGCTGCCGCACCTTTTAAACTCGCAGATGCTGAAGCATGGTCACGAGCGACGTGAGGTAAGTGATGTGCCTCGTCGAAGACGTATATCGTATTTTCTGGCTCAGGTAAAATCACGCCGCCACCTAAATCTGCGTCTGCCATGACGAGAGAGTGGTTAGCAATGATGACATCGTTTTTATCCAACTCTGAGCGCGCTTTTTGGAATGGGCAGCCGCGGTGGCCTGGTAAACTGTTATTGCAACTGTGTTTATCACTGACAATCAGTTGCCAAAGCTTATCGTCGATGGGTTTAGGCCAAGAATCACGGTCACCGTCCCATTTACCTTGCGCAAGAGAGCGATGCATTGTTTCTAACAGCTCTATATCTTTTTGCTTAGGTTTGGTTTCAAACATGGCTAACTGGCCACCATCAGCACCGCTAGCAGTAGCGAGCTTTTCTGCACAACAATAGCGTTGACGGCCTTTTGCCAAAATAAAAGAAAACTCTCGGTCGGTAATCCGACGAAAAAGAGGGAGGTCTTTATTTATGAGCTGCTCTTGCAGAGCGACGGTCGCCGTTGAGATAACCACTTTTCTATTGTTATGTACAGCCACGGGAATGGTCGCCATTAGATAGGAGAGCGATTTACCAATTCCAGTCCCTGCTTCTGCAACGAGTATTCGGTTAGATTTGTGATACTGACCGCACAGCGTTTTTGCAATCTCTGCAACAAGGTAGTTTTGTGCTCTTCTAGGCACAAAGTTATCAAGTTGATCTTGAAGGTTTTGATAGCTATTACGAATCGATTTTTGAATGTTACTGGTCAGCATACGGGCCTCAAATGCGTTGGAGGCGAATAGTAGCACACATCACTAGTTGTACAGTAGTTCACAAAACGGAATGCTTTTATAAGGAATGTAGATCTCCTTCACAAAAAAATATTGAACCTTATCTTAATGAAATTAATTTCATTATATGAAAAATATAAAACTCCAACTTGGCCTGATTTGTGGGTTTTTATTCTTTTTTTTGTTTTTTTAAATTTACTTATTGGATTAAAAAACCATTTGTTAATAATTTTGTAAATTACAAATAATAATGGAGATTGGTTAGATGTTCGTCGAATAAATAAAGGTAAGCTTATCAAGCTATTGTTTTATAATGGTATTTTGTTTTTTTTACATTGGTATTTAGAAAATTTGACAGCCAGAATAATCTTTTGCACTCTTAGCTCCAGATTTTGAGGAGGTGCTGTATAACGTTTTGTTAACGCTCTACCTCAAACATATAAAAAAAGGGAACCGGACAAGGATATCCCGAACTAAGAAAAGGCAGTGGATTAATTATGAAAAAAACTCTATTAGCACTAGCTGTAGTTGCGTCTGCAACTTCAGTGAACGCAGCTGAAGTATTCAAATCTGAAGAAGGTTCTGTAGATTTCTACGGTCAGCTACGTCCAACTCTTCTATTCACAGAAAAAACTGATCACACAGCAGAGCTAAACACTAGCTCTTCTCGTACTGGTGTGAACGCGGTTTACGTTGTTGACGAAAGCCTAAAAGTTCTGGGTGAAGTTGAAATCGGTGTTGCTCTAGGTGACAACTACGACGCAGGTGCTGATTCAAGCGAGCGTACAGATGACTCTGTATACGTACGTCGCCACATCATCGGTTTTGATATGGGTGATATGGGTACTCTTCGCTTCGGTAAAGAAGGTACTTGGGCTGATGACGTATACTTCGCAGATTACTCTTACTTCTTCGGTGGTAACGCAGCGGAAACTGCATACGGTCACGCTTGGAACAACGATTCTCAAATCAAATACGCTTACGAAAATGACGCGTTCTGGCTAAAAGCTGGTTACGCGCTAGGCGAAAAAGATTCTAACGAAGAAGTACTAGAAGTATTCGTTGGTAAATCTTTCAACGACCTATCTCTACACGCTGGTGTACTTACTGCGAACAACGACATCAACGTAACTAAAGAGAAAAAACTAGTTCTTAATGGTGTAGAGCAAACAGTTTCTCACACAGAGCGTACTGATAACGAAAACCTATCTTTTGAAGTAACTGCTGAGTACGCACTAAACGAGCACACTCTAGGTGCTACGTACTACTACAACGAAAACGAAGATAAGTTAGGTAAATCAACAGTTGATTCACACTACATCGTTGTAGCTGGTATGTTCGCTGTCGCTCCTAAAACAACTCTATACTCTGGTTACGAGTACCTAGCTCAGTCTACTGACGAAGCAGGTAAAGTAGACGCAGACTCTTCTTGGTTCTACGCTGGTGTTGAATACAAGTTCTCTAAATGGGCACGTGTATTCGCAGAAGCGGGTTACACTTTCGAAGGTACTGACTTCGACAACAAAGACACAGACGACGCAACTAACTTCGGTGTTGGTGCTCGTTTCTACTGGTAATCAATACCCAGTTTGATATTGTAAGACCCAGCTATATGCTGGGTCTTTTACTATGAAGATAAGGATGAAAAATTCTATGCAGTTATCATTAAAAGTGGCAATGGCACTGTCTATTTTTGCCAGTACAAACCTCTACGCTGCAACGACTTTAGTGGTTCCAGAAGACGTGAAGTTATTGGCCGTCAACATGGAGAAGCCAGATCTAGAAGGTGGTCTTTTTTCTAGTGAGAAGACAATCGAACTACCTGACGGAACGAATCAAATTGTCTTCAAATATCAACCTACATTCGAAATTAACGAAAACCTTAAGACGGTTTACAGTGATGTAATCGTTGCTAAATTTGATGCTGAAAACGAAAAGCTAACGTTTGAACTGCCAGAGTTTAAAACTCTTCGCCAAGCGCAAAACAACATCTCGCCTCTAGATTGGCAATTACTGGATACCAAAGGCCAACCTATTGCTTTGGTCGAAGATGTATTAGAGTCAGATGGTGTTCAAATTGGTCGTAATTACCCTCAAGAAACTCGTAACTACAACATTGCTGGCGGTATCGCGAGTGTTGCTGTTAGCTATGTAACTGTGAATCAGCATCAACAATCAGTAAGTGATATCGAGCCTCGAGTTGAGACTAGTGATACCCGTTCAACAGCCGCATCGAACGACAGCCCAATGGTTGATGTATTAAAGACGATGTACCAGAAAGCGTCTCCGGCGGAAAAAGAGGCCTTTAAAAACTGGCTTGCTGAGCAGTAATCCCTTAGTTCATTAGATAGGGCTTAACTGAAAAAGTACGAATCTAAAAAGCAGGCTTTAAGCCTGCTTTTATCTTTTCTGCTTATTAGAGAGAGATTTCTCTCCATTCACCAGGCATTAGGTCGTTAAGGACGATATCACCCATCGAATGACGAATGAGGCGCAAGGTAGGGAAGCCGATGTGCGCAGTCATGCGACGCACCTGACGATTTCTTCCTTCAATAATGGTAATGGCTAACCAAGTGGTAGGGATATTTGCTCGAAAACGAACAGGAGGCGTTCTGTCCCAGACTTGTGGTTCTGGAATAACTTCAACTTCGGCTGGTAGAGTCATACCATCTTTTAGCTCTACTCCCTTTCTCAATTTTTCAAGATCTTGCTCCTGAGGAGCGCCATCGACTTGAACCCAATAAGTCTTCGGCGATTTTGACTTTGGCTGCGTTAGCTTCGCCTGCAAGATGCCATCGTTAGTGAGTACCATTAAACCTTCGCTGTCTCGGTCCAATCGGCCAGCCGCATAGACATTTTTGATCGGGATATAGTCCGCTAACGTTTTGCGACCATCGCCATCGGTAAATTGACTGAGCGTATCGTAAGGCTTATTGAAAATAATGACTTTACGATCTTTAGGGGGCACTTTTGGCTTTTGGCTCTTTGTTGGGAGATTAGGGCGGCGGTCTTGCTGAGTACGAGTCTTCGAGCCATTGCGAGCTCCTGAGTGTTTAAAATGGCCCGTTTTAGACTGGTTACGACTGCGACCTTTTTCCTGACCTGTACGAGATGACATGTTAACTACCCTGCAAAAATGTAAATGAACTGTGTTTGAAAGTTTTAAGTTTTCTCATGATCGGATATGATTTGCGCGCCTAAAACTAACAAACGCGCACAGAATGATAGACTAATTCGTGTTATTTGTTTAATTATATCAGTGCACTCATGGATTCAGAGCTTAGAGCTTCAAACTACAACAAAGAGTGCGAACCGCATGTGGCGTTAGTGAGGAGACATGTACTGCTAACGCGCAGCAATGCGTCAATTAAACCAACTCAGACGCTGAGTTGATCAGCCAACAAGTTGATTAAAAAATAGGGAAATTTCATGCCTACAGAAAAACCTACAATTATCTACACCATCACTGATGAAGCGCCGGCGCTAGCAACTTATTCATTACTACCAATCATTCAATCATTCACAGCATCGTCTGGCATCAATGTAGATACTCGTGATATTTCACTAGCAGGTCGAATTATCGCTAACTTCCCAGAGCATCTAAAAGAAGAACAGCGCATTGGCGATGCGTTGACTGAGCTTGGTGAACTAGCTCAAACTCCAGAAGCAAATATCATCAAGCTACCTAACATTTCAGCTTCAGTTCCTCAGCTTAAAGCGGCGATTAAAGAGCTTCAGGCGAAAGGTTACGATTTACCAAACTACCCAGAAGAGCCGAGCACGTACGAAGAGAAAGCGATTAAAGCGGCTTACGACAAAATCAAAGGTAGTGCGGTTAACCCAGTACTTCGTGAAGGTAACTCAGACCGTCGTGCTCCGACTTCGGTTAAGAACTACGCGAAGAAAAACCCACACTCAATGGGTGCATGGTCAGCAGAATCTAAGTCCCATGTTGCGAGCATGTCAGACAATGACTTCTTTGGTAGCGAAAAGTCTACAACTATCTCTGGTGCAACAGAGGTCAAAATCGAGTTTGTCGGTAATGATGGTACAGTTAAAGAGCTTAAGTCTGCGTTCCCATTACTAGATAAAGAAGTCATTGATACTTCAGTAATGAAGAAGAAGGCGTTGGTTGAATTTTTCGAGAAAGAGATTGCTGAAGCGAAAGCACAAGACGTGCTGCTGTCTCTTCATATGAAAGCGACGATGATGAAAGTGTCTGACCCTGTCATTTTCGGCCATGCAGTAAAAGTTTACTACAAAGACGTTTTCGATAAGTACGGTAAGCTGTTTGAAGAGCTAGGTGTTGATGTAAACAATGGCATCGGTGATGTTTACTCAAAAATTGAGTCTCTACCTGAAGCGCAAAAAGCAGAAATTGAAGCGGCCATTCAAGCGGTTTACCAAACTCAACCAGAACTTGCGATGGTTGACTCTGATCGTGGTATCACAAACTTACATGTACCAAGTGACATTATTGTAGATGCTTCTATGCCAGCAATGCTTCGCTCTTCGGGTCAAATGTGGGGACCAGATGGTAAACAAAAAGACACCAAAGCGATGATTCCAGATCGTAGCTACGCAGGTATTTACCAAGCGGTTATTGATTTCTGTAAAGAGCACGGCGCATTTGATCCAACCACTATGGGTAGCGTACCTAACGTTGGTCTAATGGCTCAGAAAGCTGAAGAGTATGGTTCTCACGACAAGACATTCATTCTAGACGCTGCGGGTACTGTTCGCGTTGTTGATGCTTCAGGTAACGTACTGTTAGAGCAAGCGGTTGAAGAAGGTGATATCTTCCGTATGTGTCAGGTTAAAGACGCACCAATCCAAGATTGGGTTAAACTAGCAGTGACTCGCGCACGTGCAACAGGTGTTCCAGCTGTATTCTGGCTAGATGAAAACCGCGCGCACGATGCTGAGCTCATCAAGAAAGTAAACGCCTACCTACCAGATCACGATACTGACGGTCTAGAGATTAAGATCCTATCTCCTGTTGAAGCTTGTAAGTACTCACTAGAGCGTATGAAAGCGGGCCTAGATACTATCTCTGTTACAGGTAATGTTCTTCGTGACTACCTAACAGACTTGTTCCCAATTCTCGAGTTAGGTACGTCTGCTAAGATGCTATCTATTGTTCCATTGATGAATGGTGGTGGTCTATTTGAAACAGGCGCTGGTGGTTCTGCTCCTAAGCACGTTCAACAAGTAGAAAAAGAGAATCACCTTCGTTGGGATTCTTTGGGCGAGTTCCTAGCGCTTGCAGCTTCGTTAGAGCATTTAAGTGTAGCGACAAACAATCCTAAGGCTCAGGTTCTCGCAGATACACTAGATAAAGCGACCGGTGAGTTTTTAGACACCAACAAATCTCCGTCACGCAAAGTGGGTGAGCTAGATAACCGTGGAAGCCACTTCTATCTTGCACTTTACTGGGCGAAAGCGCTTTCAGAGCAAACGGGTGATGCGGATCTTGCTGCTGAATTTGCACCAATTGCAAAAGCGCTGTCAGAGCAGGAAGAAACGATCGTTGCTGAGCTAAATAATGCGCAAGGCGTGAAAGGTGAGCTAGGAGGCTACTACTTACTAGACGATGCATTGGTTTCTAAATTGATGCGTCCCAAGCGAAACCTTTAACGCAATCATTAACAAGTAAGTTAGTGTAAAAACACGTCGTTTTCGGCGTGTTTCCTATCCTGTAAGTGCGTTGTAAGTGTTCCTTTTGTAACACGTGCTCTAAATAGTAAGAAACCCGCTATCTTGGCGGGTTTATTTTTCTCTTCAAAACATCAACGTGGCGTTTCGAGAGCAATATTTTTATATTTCGACGGCGCTCTAATTATTTGGCTTGGCCTTCAAGAGGCACGACGCTACTCGCGTGACAGCCTTTGGGACCTTTTTCAATCTCGTAAGAGACTTGTTGGCCTGCTTTCAGTGTACGATAACCGTCCATCTGGATAGTTGAGTAGTGGGCAAAGATATCTCCCTCTTCTTCATCTGAACAAATAAACCCAAATCCTTTGGCATTGTTAAACCACTTTACTGTACCTGTAGCCATGCTTTACATCCCTCATGCATTTTTTACTGATGTTGTTACTGCAACCAAGTTATACCTTTAACTTGGTACTACCATTGTCAGCGAATGCCAACAAACGTCAAATCAATGATAAGTCACATTCATCAAACCACTTAAAGAAGAGAGGTTTCAAAATGATGATTTATGCATCGACACTTTCCACTGTAGTCAATGAATTTCGACAGTCAATAGCAGTGAGCAACAAACAGAAACATAATTGAAAACAAATCACTTTTGAGATTAACAAATTTGCAAACAGTTTTTCGTATATACGCAGAAGTTTAGTCAATTTGCCTATGAAGTGGCTCATACTGAAAAAGCCATACTGTCCGTGTTGCTTATGGGAGAAGAATCCTCTGACTGAATAAAAAATGAAGTTTTCGTGATAATTACCGTATTCTCAATGAGGAAGTGTGATCCAGATAGAAGATGATGGGGTGGTTTGCAATAGTCCGAGAGCAATAAATAGAAAGTTCTTTTATAAGAAAAAATGTGTAACTTATCGACAAGCATCTTTTATTTGCGCCGTATCAAGACGTGCATTAGTCTCTATATTAGGTAGCAACTTTTATCGATCAAAGATCGAATTCGGTGCCATAACTCACTACACCGCGCTGCATGCTTGTGGTAGATTGTTTTTATAGGTCGAAAACATCAACCCTTTGATACGATATCTTTAGATTGCCATGAGTAAAAATTTTGAATGGGTCACTCCGGACTCTGATCTTCTGGAGCGAGAAAGTACGAAAGTCCAGCCACCTAAGCTGTACAATGTCGTACTCAATAATGATGACTATACACCTATGGATTTCGTCATAGAGGTGCTTGAGCGATTTTTCTCACATGATATTGATAAAGCAACTCAAATCATGCTTCAGGTCCACTATGAAGGAAAGGCAATCTGCGGCACATACAGCGCAGAAATTGCCGAGACAAAAGTAGCGCAAGTTACGATGTACGCAAGGGAAAATGAACATCCGCTACTTTGCACTATGGAGCAAGCGTAAACAAAGAAGACTTGCTCGAACAACCCCAGTTGTTTTTTCGGGAGGTACTTATGCTAAATAAAGAACTAGAGTCAAGCCTTAACGGTGCATTTGCTCGGGCGCGAGATAAACGCCACGAGTTTATGACTGTCGAACACCTCCTACTTGCATTGTTGGAAAATGATGCAGCTAAGGAAGCCCTTCTAGCTTGTAAGGCGGATCTTGACGCTTTACGCAACGAACTCGATATTTTCATCGATCAAACTACGCCTCTTATCCCAGATAGTGATGAGACGCGTGAAACGCAGCCGACTTTGAGTTTTCAACGTGTACTACAACGCGCCGTCTTTCATGTACAGTCGTCTGGTCGTAATGAAGTAACAGGCGCCAACGTGCTTGTTGCTATCTTCAGTGAGCAAGAGTCGCATGCCGCTTACCTTCTGAAGAAAAATGACATCTCCCGATTAGATATTGTTAACTTCATCTCCCACGGTATTACTAAAGCATCAGGTGCAGGTGAGGATTCATCATCAGACTCGTTTAGCTCAGAAAGTGTTGAAGAGCCTAATTCTGAAGAACGCTTAGAAAGCTTTGCGACGAATCTTAATCAAGTCGCTAAAGATGGAAACATCGACCCACTCATTGGACGTGATAAAGAGTTAGAGCGCACTATTCAGGTACTTTGTCGACGCCGCAAGAATAATCCACTACTAGTGGGTGAGGCAGGGGTTGGTAAAACAGCCATAGCGGAAGGTCTTGCATGGAGAATTGTCGAAGGGCAGGTCCCTGAGGTTATTCAAAACAGCGTGATTTATTCACTAGATATTGGCTCTTTGCTCGCTGGTACCAAATACCGCGGTGATTTTGAAAAGCGCTTCAAGGCGATTTTGAAACAACTTGAAAAAGAAGAAGATGCCATTTTGTTCATCGATGAAATACATACCATCATCGGTGCAGGCGCGGCATCTGGTGGTCAAGTCGATGCAGCAAATCTTATTAAGCCTCTTTTAAGTAGCGGTAAGTTGCGTTGTATTGGTTCGACGACATACCAAGAATATAGCAACATTTTCGAGAAAGAGCGTGCGTTGTCTCGCCGCTTCCAAAAGATAGACGTTGTAGAGCCCTCATTGGATGATACAACTAAAATCTTGATGGGCTTGAAGCCGAAGTACGAAGCTCACCATGAAGTACGTTATACCAATAAAGCACTGCGTGCCGCGGTAGAACTGTCGGCTAAATACATTAATGAACGCCATCTACCAGATAAGGCCATTGATGTCATTGATGAAGCTGGTGCTCGTAGTCGTCTTGCTCCTGCAAGCCGTCGTAAAAAAACGGTCGGAGTGGCAGATATCGAATCAATGGTTGCCAAAATGGCGCGAATTCCAGAGAAGTCGGTTTCTTCTTCAGATAAAGACATTTTGAAAAACTTAGATAGCAAAATGAAGATGTTGGTATTCGGTCAAGATAATGCGATTGATGCATTGTCCGAGGCGATCAAGCTGACACGTGCAGGTTTAGGTGTAGACAACAAACCTGTTGGTTCATTCTTGTTTGCAGGCCCAACAGGGGTTGGTAAAACAGAGGTGACGGTGCAGTTATCTAAGCTTCTAGGTATCGAGCTACTTCGTTTTGATATGTCTGAGTATGGTGAGCGTCACTCCGTAAGTCGCTTAATTGGTGCGCCTCCTGGTTATGTCGGTTATGACCAAGGTGGTTTGCTAACCGATGCTGTTATTAAGCATCCACACTCGGTCGTATTACTTGATGAGATTGAAAAAGCGCACCCTGATATCTTTAACCTGTTGTTGCAAGTCATGGATAACGGTACGCTAACGGACAACAATGGTCGCAAAGCAGACTTCCGTAATGTCATTCTTGTTATGACAACTAACGCAGGTGTGGCGGAAACCGAGAAGAAATCAATTGGTTTGATTCAACAAGACAACAGTCACGATGCAATGGCGGAAATTAAGAAGGTGTTTACTCCTGAGTTCCGTAACCGTCTTGATAACATCATCTGGTTTAACAGCCTTGATGAAAGCGTTATCCATCAAGTGGTTGATAAGTTCATTGTTGAACTGCAAGTGCAACTTGATGCGAGAGGCGTTTCAATGGAAGTATCGCAAGACGCTCGCCATTGGTTAGCACATAAAGGTTATGACAAAGCTATGGGGGCTCGCCCAATGGGGCGTGTTATCCAAGAACAGCTTAAGAAGCCTTTGGCTAACGAACTGTTGTTTGGATCTTTAGTTGACGGCGGTACAGTGAAAGTAACGCTGGTCAACGATACGCTTGAGTTTGAATACTTAAGTGAGAAAGAGACAGCGATGCATTAATCGTTAGTCGGTAACAAACGCAAAAGCGCACGAGAAGATCGTGCGCTTTTTTATCTGAACTAAATCGGAAAAAATTGTGCAATAAAAAACGGAGCAGCTTGCTCCGTTTTTTATTGCATCCGAAAATCAGAGATTAACGAGCGCGGAAGACGATGCGGCCTTTTGACAGGTCGTATGGAGTCATCTCTACAGTTACTTTGTCACCCGTTAGGATACGGATGTAGTTCTTACGCATCTTGCCAGAGATGTGAGCAGTCACAACGTGACCGTTTTCAAGTTCAACACGGAACATAGTGTTTGGTAGAGTGTCAAGGACAGTGCCTTGCATCTCGATTACGTCTTCTTTAGCCATTTAATCCTCTTTAGAAATTAGGCAATATTAGCGGGCTATATTCTGCCGCTAAATAGTAATTATGTAAAGTTGAGGCGTATTCTACCCTCGCCAACGCTGATTTACTAGCCTTTGGTGGCGTTGAAAGCGTGTTTTGTAGCTCATTGCTGGGCACTCATCAATCTGATATCCCAAATATAGCCACTGTTGTTTGTTTTCTTGGCAGTATTTAATTTGATAAAGCACTGCTAACGTGCCAAGAGATAACTCGTAGTCAGGGTCAAAGAAAGTATAAAAAGCACTCGAGCATTGTGGCATCAAATCTGTCACCGCAATGGCGAGCAATCGATCTGATTCATCGTAAATGTGTAAAAACGACGTTGTCAGCCAGCTAGTTTGAGCAAATCGAGCAAACTCATCACGCTTTGGTGGGTACATAGTGCCGTTTTTATGCCGTTTGCCGATGTACCGACTGTAAAGCTCAAACCATTCCTCATCCATTTCAGGTTTCATTTCCCAGCGTAAAGACTGTGCTTTATTAAGCAGCCTCTTCTGACTTTTTGATAATCTAACGTCTGGAATCGAGACTCGAATTGGCTGGCAAGCGGTGCAATGCTCGCAATGCGGTTTATATATGGTATCTCCGCTACGACGAAAACCGTTAGCCATGAGCAACTGGTAATTTTCTTCAGTATGCAGCCTTTCATCAAGCGCCACCGCAACCCGCTCTTGCCGTTCAGGCAAATAACTACAAGGGTGATTATTCGTCAACCCTATTCGAATATGTTGTATATCCGTACTCATACTGAATCCTGCAAAACTTGGGGCTGATAGGCATCAAATAGTGTTTGCTTTTCTCTTAAAGATAGTAGTTTTTGCATAAATTCGTCACGCTCAAGTTCAAATGCGCCAAGTGATGCCAAGTGAGAATTCATAACTTGGCAATCGATTAATTGACCTTGCTTTGACGCCAAATGGTTGCATAAGTACCACAATGCAATTTTGGATGCGTTATCTTTTAGGCTAAACATCGACTCCCCGCAAAAAAGTTGGCCCACGCAGATGCCATATAGTCCGCCAATCAGGTTGTTGTCATGCCATACTTCTACAGAGTGACAGTGACCAAGTTTGGCTAACTCAATGTAGGAAGTTTGCATTTCCTCGTTGAGCCATGTTTCCTCTGCAGGGCGTGTTGAAGAACATAGTCTAATCACTTCTTCTGTCGCGAAATTGAGTGTTACTTTATAGTTATGTTTACGCTGAAATTTTTTGAGACTTTTAGATGGCTTAAACTGCAATGGGTCAAACACAGCGCGCGGAGAAGGGCTCCACCATAAAATAGGTTCACCAGGACCATACCAAGGGAAAATGCCTTGATAGTAACCATTGAGGATTCTCATGGGGTTTAAGTCACCACCAAAAGCCAGCAAACCATTGGGGTCGCTGAGTGCTTTATAGGGTGAGGGAAAGTTGAACGTTTCATCGAGTTCAGTTAAATAAATAGCCATAAGAAGTCGTTACCAACATTGGAGTCAGAGGAGTTTATGATGACCTGGTTAAGAAATATCGTAAAAGTATGGCTTGGGATCATACTGTTTTTACCACTTGTCGCCAACGCAGCCTATGAAAGAAATGTTGCCAAGCCAGTTAATGAAGTAGTTTACGGGAAGATTGACTCTGTCCGTTATATTACTCAACAAGAGGTTGTTCAATCGAAAAGTAACGGTTGGAAGACACTACTTGGTGCCACTATCGGTGGTTTAGTCGGTAATCAATTTGGTGGCGGTACGGGAAGAGAAGTCGCGACGGCAGTGGGTGCGCTTGCAGGTGCCGCAGTTGCTCAAAACCAAAGTAATTACCAATACACGGTTGAATATAAGTTAGTTGAGCTACTCATCAAAGTGAAGGGTGATAAGCTAATTAATGTCATCCAAGATGTTGATAAAAATATGTTATTTAGTCGAGGGGATGAAGTTCGTATTTTATATTTTGATGATGGAGTCAGGGTTGATATCACTTATTAACCCTAGGTTGTTTTAGTCTAACGAAGCCTAATCAGGCATGTACAGTCGGGCTGGCTTATCGTCAAATAAAGTCGAAATAGTTTGCTGTTTCGCCGTGCTTCTTTCGCTCTGATTTACATCGCTGGCAATGCCTTTAATTCTGTATCTTTAGGCTGCTTGAGGATATTCATAAATTAGCGCCGATTTACTCTGGTTTTGTCGTGTTTTTTTGGGTAGTCTGAATTCACGAAGAATTGTTTAGCCCTCATAAAAAATCGTATGTTGAGGGCACAAAGGATTATCAACTTTTAATGGAAAGCCTAACGTTACAACCTATCAATAAAATTCAAGGGGAAGTGAACCTTCCTGGCTCTAAAAGTGTTTCTAATCGAGCTCTTTTACTTGCTGCTCTTGCTAAAGGCAGAACTCGCCTTACTAATCTCCTCGACAGTGATGATATTCGTCATATGCTGAATGCGCTGACTAAACTAGGCGTTCAATACCAACTTTCCGAAGATAAAACAGAATGTCTCGTTGAAGGCCTTGGGCGTCCGTTTTCTGTCTCAGAGCCGGTAGAGTTATTTCTCGGCAATGCTGGCACTGCGATGCGACCATTAGCTGCGGCTCTTTGTCTTGGAGAAGGGGAGTATGTACTGACGGGCGAACCTCGTATGAAAGAGCGTCCAATTGGTCACCTTGTCACGGCACTGAAAGATGCTGGTGCGAACGTTGAGTACATGGAAAACGAGAACTTTCCGCCTCTCAAAATAATTGGTACTGGCCTAAAAGCAGGTACAGTTTCTATCGATGGGTCCATTTCAAGTCAGTTCTTGACCGCTTTCTTAATGTCTGCGCCATTGGCTGAAGGTGAAATTCGCATCAACATCGAAGGCGATTTGGTTTCTAAGCCTTATATCGATATCACCCTGCATATCATGAAGCAGTTTGGAGTCGATGTGATCAACAACGACTATCAAGAGTTTGTGATCCCAGCCGGTCAGCAATACATTGCTCCAGGTGATTTCTTGGTTGAAGGTGACGCGTCTTCTGCTTCTTACTTCTTGGCGGCGGCAGCCATCAAAGGTGGAGAAGTTAAAGTCACGGGTATCGGTAAAAACAGCATTCAAGGTGATATTCAATTTGCTGATGCGCTTGAAAAAATGGGTGCAGAAATTGAATGGGGTGATGACTACGTAATTTCACGTGTTGGTCAATTGAAAGGCATCGATATGGATTACAACCATATCCCTGATGCTGCAATGACCATCGCGACAACAGCGCTATTTGCCGAAGGCACTACCGCTATTCGTAACGTTTATAACTGGCGTGTAAAAGAAACAGACCGTTTGTCAGCTATGGCGACTGAGTTACGTAAAGTCGGTGCGGAAGTGGAAGAAGGGGAAGACTACATCATCGTCAAACCTGTCTCTCAGTTAAAGCATGCTGCGATTGATACTTACGATGATCATCGAATGGCGATGTGTTTTTCGCTGGTGGCACTTAGTGATACGCCTGTGACGATTAACGATCCAAAGTGTACGTCGAAAACGTTCCCTGACTACTTCGACAAACTTAAGGCTTTAAGCTGCTAAATATTCTGACCTAAAACAAAAAGCCAGAGTGAATAACACTCTGGCTTTTTTGTTTCCCAATACTATTTAACCAGCGTAAATTCCTTAGAAAGGTGATGCGCTAAGTATTTGAACATATTGAATACTGCAGTCGTATTTGAAGTTGGTAAACCTTTGTCATCAAGGAAGTATTCACCTTTAAAAACTAAAACACCTTCTTTTTCTTCTACACTTGTTGCTCGCATTCCCTCGATGTAATCATCGTGCTCTTGGATGATTTGGTTAGCGATCAAAAGAAGGTCGAACTCTTCGATAAACGTTCTATCAGACATATTCTTTCTACCATTCTATTTAGTTAAGAATGCTGAGTATACCTACAACTAAAATGGGTGTGCATGATTAATTCAGTCAATCGTTCAGTAAGACTAAACAGATCAATTTTTAGAGTATAAGCATGATGCGGAGGAAGATGGCAGAGCATTGAACCAAACTATTTTGTGATGGGTAACAAAATTTATTGCATTGGATTAGCGGATGCTAAGTTTGCCTGTTTAGATATGCCGCTCAATACCTTTCAGAACCCTGTCTCTTTGAAGTATAAAGACGATGAATTGTCAACCAATCGGATCTGAATTTCAAAAAAGCAGTTGATCTTCTTTTCATCTCGCACAATAGTAAAAAAAGAAGCAATGAAATAGAACATTATGCGGGTGGCCTTTAAACAAGGTTTCTACCCGCATTATTATGAAGGACGTTAGAGTCAGTTATGGGTAAATCACTCGTTATAGTGGAGTCACCAGCCAAGGCAAAGACGATAAATAAGTACCTTGGTAAAGACTTTATTGTTAAGTCTAGTGTTGGTCATGTGCGTGATCTGCCTACGGCCGGTCAAAGCACTGGTGAGAAAAAAGCCGCAGCCATCTCAACTAAAGGGATGAGTCCGGAAGAGAAAGCGCGCGTTAAAAAAGAGAAAGACCGCAAAGCGTTGATCAAAAAAATGGGGATTAACCCATATCATGACTGGGAAGCGAATTACCAAATCCTTCCAGGCAAAGAAAAAGTTGTCAACGAACTACAAAAACTCGCCAAAGACGCAGATTGCGTTTATCTCGCAACCGATTTGGACCGCGAAGGAGAAGCAATCGCATGGCACCTTCGTGAGATCATCGGTGGCGATGAAGAGCGATACAAACGTGTAGTTTTTAACGAAATTACGAAAAACGCGATCCAACAAGCTTTCCAGACACCTGGCGAGCTGAACATGGATGGTGTAAATGCCCAACAAGCACGTCGCTTCATGGACCGTGTCGTTGGTTTTATGGTTTCACCTTTACTTTGGAAAAAAGTGGCTCGTGGTTTATCTGCTGGTCGCGTGCAGTCTGTTGCGGTGAAACTGTTAGTTGAGCGTGAGCGTGAGATTAACGCGTTTGTACCAGAAGAATTCTGGGACATTCATGCGAATACGAAAACGAAAGACAAAGCGGACTTTAAACTGCTTGTTGCTCAGAAAGACGGTTCTGCGTTTAAGCCAGTTAATGAGGCAGAAACCAAAGCAGCGATGTCTGTACTTGAGAATGCAAGTTACGAAGTATGTAAGCGTGAAGACCGCCCTACAAAGAGCAAGCCCTCAGCACCTTACATCACCTCTACGCTTCAACAGGCAGCAAGTACACGTCTGGGCTACGGCGTGAAAAAGACCATGATGCTAGCTCAGCGCCTCTATGAGGCCGGTTACATCACTTATATGCGTACTGACTCGACTAACCTAAGTGCCGAGGCTGTGGACGCTGTACGTGACTTTATTGGTTCTGAGTTTGGTGATAAGTACCTACCAGCGAAAGCATTGACGTACGGTAGCAAAGAAGGAGCACAGGAAGCGCACGAAGCGATCCGTCCTTCAAATGTGGGTGTTAAGGCGGAAGACCTGCAAGGTGTCGATGCTGATGCGCACAAACTTTACGCTTTGATTTGGAATCAGTTTGTAGCGTGTCAAATGACGCCAGCAGAATACGATTCAACAACCATCAGTGTAAAAGCGGCAGAATACACGCTTAAAGCGAAAGGCCGTATCCTTAAATTTGACGGCTGGACTCGTGTACAGCGTCCAATGGGCAAAAACGAGGATACAATCCTTCCTGCGGTACAACTTGGCGATAAGCTAAGCTTAGAGTCACTTGACCCTAAACAGCACTTTACAAAGCCACCTGCGCGCTACACTGAAGCAGCACTGGTTAAAGAGCTAGAGAAACGAGGTATTGGTCGTCCGTCGACTTACGCATCGATCATTTCTACGATTCAAGATCGTGGCTACGTGAAAGTTGATCAGCGCCGTTTCTACGCTGAAAAAATGGGTGAAATTGTTACTGACCGCCTTGATGACAGCTTTAACGATTTGATGAACTACGACTTTACTGCGCGTATGGAACAGAAATTGGACCAAATTGCTGAAGGTGAAGTGAACTGGAAAGCTGTGTTAGACAACTTCTTTGCTGATTTTACTGGCGATCTTGAAAAAGCGGAGCTGGATGAGTCAGAAGGCGGTATGAAGTTAAACCACATCGTCATGACGGATATCGAGTGTCCGACGTGTAGCCGTCCAATGGGCATCCGTACTGCTTCAACAGGTGTGTTCTTAGGCTGTTCAGGTTACGCGTTACCACCAAAAGAGCGTTGTAAGACAACCATCAACTTGGGTGACGAAGAAGGTATTATTAACGTTCTAGAAGAAGACGTTGAAACCGCAGCTCTTCGTGCTAAAAAGCGTTGTCCGATCTGTGAAACAGCGATGGACGCATACCTGATTGATGACAAGCGTAAGATGCATGTTTGTGGTAATAACCCGAACTGTGAAGGCTACCTTGTTGAATACGGCGAGTTCAAAGTAAAAGGCTACGATGGTCCAGTTGTTGAATGTGACAAATGTGGCTCTGATATGGTGCTTAAGAATGGTCGCTTTGGTAAATACATGGATTGTACGAGCGAAACGTGCAAGAACACTCGAAAGATCTTGAAGAATGGCGAAGTCGCGCCACCGAAAGAAGATCCTGTTCATTTCCCCGAGTTGCCATGTGAAAACTCAGATGCGTATTTCGTACTTCGTGATGGTGCTTCAGGTCTATTTATGGCGGCAAGCAACTTCCCGAAATCGCGCGAGACACGTGCTCCTTTGGTTGCTGAACTGGCACGTTTTGAAGAGCGTTTACCTGAGAAGTTCAAATACCTAGCGACCGCACCGCAAGAAGATCCTGATGGTCGTCCTGCAGTTGTACGCTTTAGTCGCAAAACAAAAGAGAACTACGTTCGTTCGGAAGAGAATGGCAAACCATCTGGTTGGACAGCGCTCTTTGTTGACGGTAAGTGGGAAGTCACTGATAAGCGTAAAAAAGCGAAAGCATAAAAACGTACGATCTAAGTAATGTAAAAAGGCAGCGATATCGCTGCCTTTTTTGCGTTTTGTTTTTGCGTAAAGGCCACTGTGTTGTTCGTATAGATCTTTGCTGCTTTGACTGAGTTTTGCTGACGCGAGAAGATCCCAGTATCAATATTTCGTAGTCGCTGATGTATTTTTATGTAAAAAATATTCGTTGTAACTTTCATTTTGCATTCACATATTTGTTATACATTGGGCTAAAAAATCGGCGGTGTAGTGAATCCGTTCGTAAATTGTTTTCACAATGTAATCGTTTGCTTTTCCATGTGTGATCTAGATATCGTCTTGAGTACGCAAGAGCTGTATGGTACACAGAATGGCGTATTAAAAATTGTAATTTAGAACCCGCTTAGATAATTTATTACAAAAATTAGTGCAACTGTGTGCATTGTTTGCGTCAAAAAATAAGGAAAGAGTGGACGTTGCATACTGGAAGTGCCGTAGCTTTTTTATCCGTGTTGTAAGAGTTCACAGAAACTCAGAGACGGTTGCTAAATGTATTCGCTTGACTCCCCGAGTATGACTCATTCAAGCGAGTACCAAATCCAAGCTATAACGATATGGAGAACAACAAATGGCTGGTGTTTTGGGAATGATTCTTGCTGGCGGTGAAGGCTCTCGTTTGAGACCTTTAACGGAATCTCGCAGTAAACCTTCGGTACCGTTTGGTGGTAGTTATCGATTGATCGATTTTGCTCTAAACAATTTTGTTAATGCGGATCTGATGCGCATTTACGTCCTAACCCAATTTAAATCTCAATCTTTATTCCATCACTTAAAAAAGGGGTGGAACATCAACGGCATTACAGACCGCTTTATCGATCCTATTCCCGCTCAAATGCGTACTGGTAAACGTTGGTACGAAGGGACGGCGGACGCGATCTATCAAAACCTGCGTTTTATGGAATTAGAGGAACCAGAGCAAGTTTGTATTTTTGGCTCTGACCATATCTATAAGATGGATATCAAACAAATGCTGAACTTCCACTCAGAAAAGAAGGCTTCTCTGACGGTATCTGCATTGCGCATGCCACTAAAAGAGGCGTCGCAATTTGGGGTTATCGAAGTCGATAGTGAAGGTCGTATGATTGGCTTTGAAGAAAAACCAGCAAATCCGAAGTCGATTCCTGGTGACCCTGATTACGCTTTAGTTTCAATGGGTAACTATGTTTTTGAAGCTCAGGTACTGTTCTCAGAGTTGGTCGAAGATGCGGATAATGAAGCTTCATCACATGATTTTGGAAAGGACATCATTCCAAAGATGTTCCCTAGAGGTGATGTGTTCGTGTATGACTTCAGTACCAACAAAATCAGTGGCGAAAAAGAAGAGGTGTACTGGCGTGATGTCGGAACTATTGATGCGTACTGGCAAGCGCATATGGATCTGCTAGAAAAAGAAGCTCCATTTTCGCTGTACAACCGTAAATGGCCATTGCACACCTACTACCCACCATTGCCACCTGCGACATTTACCGACTCTGATAATGGTCGTGTGCAGATAATAGATAGTTTAGTGTGTAATGGCAGCTATGTTAGAGGCTCAAGAATCGAAAAGTCGGTGCTTGGTTTTCGCAGTAATATTGCTTCTGCTTGCGATATCAGCGAATGTATACTTCTTGGTGACGTAAAAATTGGCGAAGGCTGTGTTTTACGTCGTGTGATTGTCGACAAGGATGCCGATATTGCTCCTGGTACTCAGATTGGTGTGAATCTTCAAGAAGATAAAAAACACTTCCACGTGTCTGAGGAGGGCATTGTTGTTATTCCGAAAGGAGCTCGAGTTGGCTACTAACAACTTATCTATTCTGTTTGTAGCTTCTGAGGTTGAAGGCCTCATTAAAAGTGGTGGCTTGGCAGATGTTGCCAAGGCACTACCGGAAGCCCTTCAAAACCTACAGCAAGACGTAAGAATTACCATCCCTGCGTACAGCAGTATTGATAAACTCGCAGACGCAGAAGTTGTATTAGAAACAGAATTAACATCATGGCCGCATACGGAGTATCGAGTTTTGCGGCTCATGTTAGGTCAAAATCCTGTTTACCTGATTGATTGTCCGCCGTATTTCAATCGACCATCAATGTATGCGGAGAACAACCAAGCGTATACTGATAACGGCGAGCGCTTTGCGTTTTTTAGTGCAGCATGTCTCGATATGTTACCCAAGCTCGCCTTTCAACCTAATATCATACACGCGAACGATTGGCACACAGGTCTTGTTCCATTTTTGCTCAAGCACAGGTATGGCAATGATCCGTTTTTTGCTCATACTAAAAGCGTCATTTCAATTCACAATGCGGTCTTTAAAGGCGTATTTAGTTATGAAGATGTGCAGTGTTTGCCAGAGTTTCATTGTAGAAACGTTCCCGATGCTGCGGTGAGTGCAACGCATATTACGATGCTTAAAGCTGGTGTAATGAATGCAGATAAGATAAACGCGGTTAGCCCTACGTACGCAGAGGAACTAAAAACAGAGCTTGGCAGTCACGGCATGGCTTGGGAGTTTCAGCAACGTGCGCAGGACTTAGTCGGCATCTTGAATGGTTGTGATTACAGCGCTTGGAATCCGGAAACGGATACCTACTTGCCGGTTAATTACTGCGCCGACCAGCAAAGTATGTCGCAAGGGAAGAAAGCTTGTAAAAAAGCATTACAACAACGACTAAATTTGCCCGAAAAAAATGTAGCTATGTTCGGTATGGTTTGTCGGTTGACCCAGCAGAAAGGCGTTCATTACTTGTTGCCTGCTTTGGCCGACTTTTTGAAGCACGATGTTCAGCTAGTTGTCGTTGGGACCGGAGACCCTGTTCTTGCCGCTCAGTTACGAGAGGTTGCCGCGCAGTTTTCTAGCAAATTTGCCTTTGTAGAAGCGTATGACAATGAACTTGCGCATATCGTTGAAGCTGGTTCTGATTTCTTCTTGATGCCTTCTGAGTTTGAACCATGTGGCTTAAACCAAATCTATAGTATGGCTTATGGGACATTACCGATAGTACGCGGTGTTGGTGGCTTAAAGGACAGCGTTAGCGATTATGATGTAAACCCATCTGAAGCAACGGGGTTTGTTTTTTTCGAACCGACACCGCAGGCATTGTTGTTAACGATGCTAAGGGCACTGTTGCTCTACGCTCAAAACGAGCCTGAAGTGAATAAAGTACAGTTGCACGCGATGCAACAAGACTTTTGTTGGCAAAAGGCCGCAGAATCTTATTTGCAGCTTTACCACTCAGCGTTAGTTTGACTTAAAATTGTAACGAAAGGCACCGAATGAGGTGCCTTTATTATCTTGAGTAAGGGGAGTGTGGTAGGATGGCTTTTTACTCAATAGCACGATCTTTTTGATACTCAATATGACCCAGCCGCTACTTTTTCATAAAACCTATTTGCACCCTACTAGTAATGAGTGGGTTGTATTTGTGCACGGTGCTGGTGGTAGCTCTTCTATCTGGTTCAAGCAAATTAAAGCTTACAAGCAACACTTTAACTTATTGCTGATCGATTTAAGAGGCCATGGAAAGTCAAATCAGTTACTTAAAGAGCTCATTGCTAGCCGTTATACCTTTACGGAAGTTACCCAAGATATTTTGAAAGTATTGGACCATTTAAAGATCCAATCCGCTCATTTTGTCGGTATGTCGCTTGGTACTATTATTGTTCGAAACCTTGCTGAATTGTCATCAGAGCGCGTACGTTCGATGGTGCTCGGCGGTGCTGTCACAAGGCTTAACACTCGTTCTCAGATATTGGTGAAATTAGGTAATTTTTGTAAGCATATCCTACCGTACATGTGGCTCTACAAACTGTTCGCTTATATTGTTATGCCTCAAAGAAGCCAACGAGAATCTCGCCACCTTTTTATTCGCGAAGCCAAGAAGCTTTGCCAAAAAGAATTTAAACGTTGGTTTATTCTTGCCGCTGATGTAAATCCGTTAATGAAATATTTTAAAGATCGAGAGTTACCCATTCCGACTCTTTACTTAATGGGCGACAGGGATTACATGTTTATTAAACCTGTCAAAGAAATGGTTGCAGCACATAAGCTCAGCATTCTACGAGAAATCCCGAATTGTGGTCATGTATGCAATGTAGAGCGTCCAGAAGACTTCAATCAACACTCCATCGAGTTTATTAAACAGCAAGCAGTATGTGCTTAAAACTGAGTGCATCCGCTGAATAGGAGAGCCGCTATAGCTCTCCTAGTTGATATCCACATTGCCAACATGCACCAAATTGCCCTTCGTTTATTTCATGACATTTTGGGCATTGCCAATCTTGATACTCATGCCTATCGGATTGTTTTCGATATGCTTTTACTATTTCTTCAGCTTTCATCTTTTGTGCCGTGTCAAAAAGCCACACATAAGGATCGGTATCATCACCAAACGGCAGTTCTCCTTTTAAGCCGAAAATACCTTCTCCGCGAACTTCACAGTAAATTTGTTCCACTTTAAGCAGCTCACATACAATGTGTGCTTCTGCTGGGTTTTTAGCGATAAATATTTTCATCAAAATACCCACTTCACCAATTACGAGTTTTGCTGACTTGGTGTCGGCCTTACTTTATTCATAACCCATTTAGTGATGATTGGAAATAGTCCCAATAGCGCAAAAGACGCTAATACTGCGGGTGAAACAATGCCCGATAGGCTTTCAATTGTTGCTAATTGAGTACCTGCATTCAGATATACGGCTGTGCCTGGCAGCATACCTATTTGGCTAGTGAGATAAAATCGACCTACAGACATCGGTGTTAAGCCCATCAGTAAGTTGATTAGAAAGAAAGGGAATACAGGGATTAGACGCAAGGAAAATAGATAAAAAGCTCCGTCTTTTTCGACACCTTGATTAATTGCGTTGAGTTTATTTCCGAATTTGTTTTGTACCCAGTCACGCAATAAGTATCGGCTGCTCAAGAAGGCCAGTGTTGCCCCCATAGTGCTAGCGAAAGAAACCAGTAGCAAGCTTGTCCAAAAACCAAATAAGGCTGCACCAAGTAAGGTGACTACTGCCGCTCCTGGGATAGAAAAAGCGGTAATTGCAATGTAGGTAAAAAAGTAAATCGCAGCCGAGAATACAAAATTCTGATCGATGTATGTAGTTAGTGCTTCTTGTTGGGCTTTTGCATTCTCTAAGGTTAAATACTGGCCAAAGTTAATACCTAAAAAGACGATAGCCGCTAGTAGGATGAGACCTAATATCAGTTTCTTATTCATAATTTTGATTCCAATTTGGGATATATGTAATAAGACAGTAGGAAAACCGAAAAAATTTCACAAAAAAACCGCAGATTAGACTGCGGTTTTACAAGATAGTTTTTAGGCCGACTTTTATTGGAGGCCGTTCATCAACTCATCTCGGCGAGCTTGAGGTACCACACTCCAATGAGTGCCGTTGATAGCACCTTCTAGTGCCCATAGCAACTCAATGTTGACGGTTGCAGAGTGCGTATCTCTTATCGCTTTATAGGCGTTAAGCGCACCTTCCTCTTCAAGCTTCTCTACGGATTCGATGCCGGCTTTTTTTAGCATGCGCTCGGTAGCCAGTCGTAAGTTAGGCAAATCTTTCAAACGGTTAGGCTTTGTACTTGCTTGCTGTTCTTTCTCAAGCTTTGCCTTTTTCAATGATTGATTCGCTACTTCGATTAAGCGTTCGCTTGATTCCCATAAATCGCTGGAAATAGCGTAGTACTTTGTAACGACTGGAAAGCCACGTTTTTTATAAACGTAAGGCTTTAGCCCTTGTTTCTCGAAGTCAGATGAAGTTTTTTGGTCTGCTCTGATATGAAGCTGATTGTTTACCACTAGTGCAAACATTGTTTCATCAGCGAATAGTCCGAAGCCACCAAACATTGAGCGCGACTTGATATTACCAAGTGCCTCAAATAGCTTCATAGAGTCTTTGAGTATCGGTTTATCCATGTTTTGTTATCTCGGTGTAATTAATATTACGCCACCAAAAGTCAGGTCCGAGAGAATAGCAAACATGCGTAAAAACAATGTCATTACAGAGTAAAGTCATTGCTTACACACTTGCCATCGGTAACCCCGCTACCTTCCATATCGTAATATGGTTCAGGCCGGAGGCTTTGCGTCCCACTCTTTCGAATGGTTTGCCCTGTGCGTGACACAATGAGCATACTTCTTATATTGAATTAACATCACGGTTTAGCGTTAAAAGTGTGATTTCGGTTCAATAAAAATGATAGATTGAATGCTCTATTTTGCATATGGAAAGGTGCAAATTGGCCTTTGAAAAGGAGTTCTTAATATATATTACATTTATATAAAACAGGGAGTTAACGTTAGTCAATTGTTATTAGAGCTGTGTGAAGTATTAGAGAATGCTTAATTTTCCCAAAAAAATAAGCGCCCCTGTAGAGCGCTTATTTAACACGGTTAAATACAGTGAAATTTAGTTCATTTTTTTCACAGTATTTCGAATTACAAGCTCAGGTTGCATTTCGAAAATTCGTTTTTCGTGTTCTTTATCTTTGATACGCTCAAGTAGAATTTCGAATGCATTTTTACCAACACGACGTTTAGGTTGGTGGATAGTCGTTAGCGGTGGAGAGAAGTATTCCGCAAGCTCGATGTTGTCGTAGCCGATCACTGAAATATCTTCAGGAATTTTGATCCCGTTTTGTTGCAAGCGGCTCATTAGGCCTAGAGCCATTGTGTCGTTAAAACAGAATACCGCCGTCGGGCGCTTGTCCATTGCGGTAATTTTATCTGCAACTAATACGGCCGTATCACATTCAAAGTTACCTTCAAGGATCCAGTCTTCATTTACAGCTAGGTTCGCTTCACTCATTGCGCGACGGAAACCTGCAATGCGCTCTTGGCAAGCAAGCTTTTCAAAATGACCGCTTAGACAAGCGATATCCGTATGACCATTGTCAATCAGATGTTTGGTTGCAATGTAGCCACCTTCTTCTGAGTTATCCATGATCTTGTCTGCTTGTGAGCTCTCTGGGCCCCAATCCATGACCACTTTAGGAATGTCCGCATGACGGTCAAGCATCTCTTTTAGTTCTTCGGTTAAGTCAGAACACATCACTAGGATGCCATCAACGCGCTTTTCAGCCAGCATACGAATGTAATCGCGTTGTTTTTCGTAAATCCCGCCTGTGTTACATAAAATCAGAGTATAGCCTTGGCGGTAACAGTAGCTCTCAACGCCATCAATCACTTCTGAGAAAAATAGGTTAGTTGATTGAGTTACTAACATGCCAATCGTACGAGTTGAGTTGCATTTTAGGCTGCGTGCAACGGCACTTGGCGCGTAATTCAGCTCGTCAACGGCTTTCATTACTTTTTCTTGCGTTGCTTCTGCAACGAAACGCGTTTTATTGATAACGTGCGAAACTGTCGTAGTGGAAACGCCGGCTAAGCGAGCAACGTCTTTTATCGTGGCCATAAATGGTGTCCTGTATCGAGCTACTGAAATATGTCGTATTGGATGTACCTGATGCTCTAATGGTTTCACACCTAGCAATATAAAATTGGCGCTAAGTGTCTCGGCAGCGGTTGATCCAAGTGCGACAAAAGGGTGCGTAGCAGCATCGGTCGATGAATTTTATCTTTTTTCTATCTGATGAGAAATTGCCATCAACCTGTTAAGAAAACACAAAAACCGCTATATTTCAGCGGTTTACATATAAATCATATTTAATCGTTTGCGCTCACATTTTAGCCCTATGTGGACTGACTAGCAATGTTTTCAGCAAGAGATTTGTGTATTTGAAGTCACATTTTGACTGCTAAATAACCAAGCGTCTTTGCGCTAAGTTAAGGCAAACGAATATTATACCCAAGTTACTTACAATTGGTCACTTTCAGGCATACAGGAAGCCCGATAGGCAGGCTCCCTAAAAATAGGCGGCAATTATTCACCAAGAAGGTAGGCGCTGTCTAGTTTACAAAATGCAACTAATAGTTTCGCGACACTCGAGTAAAATCCAAATTCGTCGAATTGTTTACATTTGTCTGAAAACTGAGGTAACCAAGACATCAATTGTTGCTGGATAAAGTCGTTTTGTTTAACGAAGGCTTCTTCCATGTGTTTTTCTTGTTCAAGCTCGTTTGAGCGGATAATCATGTTCCCGAGAAAGTCGAGCTCAACGGCTAAGTGATCCGCAGGTTCCTTTAGGTTTTCGTCTACTTGAACGCCAAATTCAGCCATCAACTTTTCCATTTCCTCAGCTGGCTTGTCATTCAGTAAACCTGATTCACCAATGTACATGGATGCGTAAGGAAGAGCGCCGTATTTTTCTGTCTTCAAAAACAGTTCACAAAAGTCAGCTGCAAGCTCTAGTTGTGCATCTTCACGATCTTGTAACCGATTCAGCGCATCAACTAGGCTATCAACGGCTGGTTTTAGCGACTCATTTTCACCTAAACCTGCGAGAAAACTGCGAATTTCAACACTGTGATAGGCTTCCAATTCTTTCTCTGTTAGTTCTTTTGCGAACAAGCTCGAAAACCACCAGTAAATTTCAGCGCGTTTTTCATTAAAAGCTTTCACTTCTTGCATTTTGGGCTCCTGAATGATGCTTCAAGTCATGCATCACAAAGTCAATTAGGGATATCCCCTAAGTGTAATCAATTAAAATGAATAGCAGTAACTATAATTGTTATGTTTTATGGTCAAAAATGACCGTTTATTAATAGCAATGGGCAAGCTTGTTTTGAATCAATAAAAACGCTAAATCTTGCGTTTTAATGTATCTATGACTAGAAATGTTACTAGTTATGAATAGAATACGTTTTGGATAATAAGAAGACAGAAAAGTGGTGTAAATGAGCTATCACGTATTAGTCGTAGAAGATGATGTTGTAACTCGTAGTAAGCTTGCGGGATATTTCCAAAATGAGGGCTACCAAGTCAGCGAAGCAGAGAGTGGCGCAGAAATGCGTGAAGTTTTGCAAGCGGGCGATGTAGACCTGATCATGCTGGATATTAACCTGCCTGGTGAAGACGGCCTGATGCTTACTCGTGAGTTACGTAGCCAATCGGATATTGGTATCATATTAGTAACAGGACGCACGGATAGCATTGATAAAATCGTAGGCCTAGAAATGGGTGCTGACGATTATGTGACAAAACCTTTTGAACTGAGAGAGCTGTTAGTTCGCGTTAAAAACTTGCTGTGGCGTATTTCAGCAGCGCGCAGTGGCAGCTCGAAAGCGAATGAAACCAGTGAAGAGCACATTGTGCGCTTTGGGGAGTGGACATTCGACATTCAACGTCGCGCACTTAGCCGCAACGGTGAGCCAGTAAAACTAACTAAAGCAGAGTACGAACTTTTGGTGGCATTATCGTCTTACCCTAACCAGGTGTTAAGTCGTGAGCGTATTTTGAACATGATCAGCCATCGAGTTGATGCGCCGAATGACCGCACCATTGATGTTCTTATTCGACGTATGCGCGCAAAAATGGAGTTCGATCCTAAGAACCCACAGATTTTTGTAACGGTACACGGCGAAGGCTATATGTTTGCTGGTGACTAGTTTGAACATCACTAAATCGTAAAAAGAAAAAGGAGAGCTTCGGCTCTCCCTTTTTTGTGGCTTCAAGATAATACTAGTTTGCTTCAGCCATTGGTGTTTGGCCGACAGTATCACGCAATCTTTGCCAAATGCTGCCCAAGTACTCATGCCAATAAAGCTCTGTTTGTTCTAAGTAACGCGCTTTAGGTGAGTATTTATCCCAAGGTTGACTTATCTCGCTAATAGCTAAGAAGTTGGTCGGAGCTGGGATTGGTTTAATGCCTGCTGCGTTGAACTCATACAATGCACGGCTCATGTGACTCGCAGAAGTGACTAACACAATCTCCTTTTGTTGAACGAATGCAGCCGCTTGACGCGCCTCTTCCCACGTATCTTTCGCATCTTCTAATAAAATGATATCGGATTTCGCGACTCCCAACGCAAGGGCAACGTTCGCCATCATTCGCGCGTGGCTAATTTCAGATCCGCCAGCATAGCCGGATAAGATTAATTTCGCGCCTGGATACATTCTTAAAATACGAATGCCCTCAGTTAAGCGCATTAATGCTGCACGGCTTAACTGCGAGGTGGGTGGAATTTCGTCATCGATAACATGACCATTCCCTAAAACCATCACGTAGTCGATGGTGCCAGAAACTGGCAAAAAGGCTTTATGCTCTCGCTCTAACGGCATAAGAAGCTTGGTTGAAACAGGTTGGAAGGCAACAAGAAAAATGCCAACAAAAGAGAATAGAACAACGAAGCAGCCAGTTTTACGTTTTGTAGTAAAACTAATGAGAGCAAGACCCAACAAGCCTATCAGCAGCAATGCCGGAAGGGGCATAAGCATGGCTGACACTACTTTTTTCAGCTCAAACATACATAAATAGTCCGAAAAAACATCAATTGATAATAAAAATGAGGGTATCCCTCTTTATTCCTGCTTTCCTTGTGCCAGAATAGCGGCACAATCCGTTATGATAACTCAGCAGAAGTGACAGAAGACCGCAATTTCGACGATATCGCCCACAAATTTGCAAAAAATATTTACGGCTCCGATAAAGGGGAGATCCGCCAAATCATTGTGTGGGAAGATTTTCTACAGATTCTAAGTGAATTAGATGCTGACCAGCAACCCCTAGAAGTGTTAGACGCTGGTGGTGGTTTGGCACAAATGTCGCAAAAGCTTGCTAAGCTCGGACATCGAATCACTTTATGTGATCTATCTTCGGAAATGCTGCAGTTGGCTAAGCAGGATATTGAAAAAAACGGTTTGCTTGAGCAGTATCGCCTGATTCATTCGCCTGTCCAATCCATCGGTGAACATATGGATGGACAGGTCGATCTGGTTATGTTCCACGCTGTGATGGAGTGGTTGGTTGATCCTAAGGCCGCACTTGAAACAGTTCTTGAACAAGTAAAACCGGGAGGCATCGCATCAGTCATGTTCTACAACCACCACGGTTTAGTCTATAAAAACGTGGTTTGTGGCAACATTCCTCATATATTAGACGGCATGCCTCACCGAAAAAGATTTAAACTACAGCCGCAAAAAGGCTTAAAACCTGAAGAAGTCTACCAGTGGATAGAAAATTCAGGTTTTAATATTTGTGGCAAATCTGGTATTCGCTCATTTAGTGATTACATAGGCAATATGGAATACATGGGTGATTACGAGTTTGAAGATGTGTTGGCGCTAGAAAAACAACTTTGTCGACAAGAGCCATACCTCTCATTAGGCCGCTACATTCATGTGTGGGCTAAAAAGAACGATAAACAGGAATAACAATGAGTGAGATGACTCTCAATGCTGCAGAGCAACCAATCGATGAGCTGGTTGGCTGGGTTAAGCAGCACGATTTCTCGTTGAACCTGACCACAGAGCGATTGGCATTTTTGATAGCCATTGCCGTACTGAGTAATGAAAGGTTCGATGAAGAACTGGGTGAAGGTGAACTGCATGATGCATTTGCCATCGTCACTCGACTATTTGATGAGACCGGCGAAGCCTCCGCTTTTCGTGCGAACAATGCGATCAACGAGATGGTTAAGCAGCGTCTTATGAGCCGTTTTGTCAGTGAAATTACTGACGGAGCGAGCATTTACCGCTTGTCGCCATTAGCGATAGGAATAACCGACTACTACGTGCGTCATCGTGAGTTCTCAAAACTGCGTCTATCTATCCAGCTATCCATGGTAGCGGATGAAATGGCGAAAGCGATTGAGGCAGCACAAAAAGGTGGCACACCGGGTCACTGGAAGAAAAACGTATACGGTGTTTTAAAATATTCTGTAGGCGAAATCTTCGATCAAATTGACCTCAACCAACGTGTTATGGATGAGCAGCAACAGTCAGTGAAACAACAGATTGCTGACCTGCTTAACAAAGACTGGCGCGAAGCGATCAACAACTGTGAAGCGCTACTGTCAGAAACATCAAGCACGTTGCGTGAACTTCAAGATACGCTGCAAGCCGCCAGTGATGAACTGCAAACTCAGATCCTCGATATTCAAGAAATTGTTTACGGTGACCCTGAGCTGGAGTTTATCGAAGAAGCCTTGTTTGGTCTGCAAATGAAGCTGGACCGAATCACAAGCTGGGGCCAGCAAGCGATCGACCTTTGGATTGGTTACGACCGACACGTGCACAAGTTTATTCGTACTGCAATCGATATGGATAAGAACCGTGCGTTTAGCTCGCGTCTGCGTCAATCTGTCAAAGATTACTTCGATGCGCCTTGGTATCTGACTTATGCAGATGCGGAGAGGCTTTCTGACCTTCGTGATGAGGCCCTAGTACTGCGTGATGACGAGGTAACGGGTCAAGTTCCGATGGAAGTAGAATACGAAGAGTTTCAACAAGTCAATGATGAGCTGTCTGAACGAATTGGTGACATGCTAAAAGCGCATAAAGATCAAGGCACACCAATCGATTTGAGTGTGGTACTGCGAGATTACCTTGCACAGCACCCTTACACTCATCATTTTGATTTAGCTCGCATTATCGTCGATCAAGCTGTACGTCTAGGGTATTCAGAATCGGATTACCAAGCGATTCAACCAGACTGGAAAGCAATCAACGAATTTGGGGCAAAGGTACAAGCGAATGTCATCGACCGATACTAATGAATACATGTCAGAGAATCTGGCAAAAGCAATTTCTAACCCTCTGTTCCCAGCGCTAGACAGCATGCTTCGAGCAGGGCGTCATATCTCAAGTGAAGATCTAGACAACCACGCGTTGCTGTCGGATTTCGAACTTGAGCTTTCTTCTTTCTACCAACGCTACAACACCGAATTGGTGAAAGCGCCAGAAGGTTTCTTCTATCTTCGTCCTCGTTCAACGTCTCTGATTGGCCGTAGTGTTCTTTCTGAACTGGATATGCTGGTGGGTAAGGTACTGTGTTTCCTTTATCTAAGCCCAGAGCGTCTTGCGCACGAAGGCATCTTCACTAACCAAGAGCTGTACGACGAACTGCTTGCTCTAGCAGATGAAAACAAGCTGATGAAGCTAGTGACGAACCGTGCGACTGGTTCTGACCTCGATAAAGAAAAGCTGTTTGAAAAAGTACGTACGTCACTTCGTCGTCTGCGTCGCCTAGGCATGATCATCAACATCGGTGAAACCGGTAAATTCAGCATCAGTGAAGCGGTATTCCGCTTTGGTGCCGATGTACGTATTGGCGATGACATGCGTGAAGCGCAGCTGCGTCTGATCCGTGATGGTGAAGCAGTAGTGCACACCAAAGAGCCAAGCCAAGGCAGCTTATTGTCTGAAGAAGATCAAGACGACCAAGCCCAAGAAGAAACAACAGAAGAGGGTGAAGCATGAGCATGATTGAACGCGGTAAATACCAATCGCTGACCATGGTCAACTGGAACGGCTTCTTTGCCCGTACGTTTGACATCGATGGTCTGGTCACCACGCTATCAGGTGGTAACGGTGCAGGTAAATCAACCACAATGGCGGCGTTCATCACCGCATTGATTCCTGACCAAACGCTACTGCACTTCCGTAATACGACAGAAGCAGGCAGCAGCCAATCGTCTCGCGACAAAGGTTTGTACGGTAAGCTACAGCCGGGCGCATGTTATGCGGCGCTAGACGTGGTGAACTCACGTAACCAACGCCTATTGTTTGCAGTAAAACTACAGCAAGTTGCGGGTCGTGATAAGAAAGTAGACATCAAACCGTTTGTGATCCAAGGTCTTCCAAGCCATGTGAAACCAACGGATATTTTGGTTGAAAGCGTATCTGCGACTCAAGCTCGTGTACGTCAAATCAACGAAGTAAAAGAATCGATCGCGGAATTTGAAGGCGTTCAGTTCAAAGCGTTCTCTTCTATCGTGGATTACCACGCACAAATGTTTGAATTCGGTGTGATTCCGAAGAAACTGCGTAACTCTGGTGACCGTTCTAAATTCTACCGCCTGATCGAAGCATCGCTTTACGGTGGTATCTCAAGTGCGATTACGCGCTCGCTACGTGACTACCTTTTGCCACAAAACGGCGGCGTGAAAAAAGCGTTCCAAGATATGGAATCGGCACTGCGTGAAAACCGCATGACGCTAGAAGCGATCAAAACCACGCAAGCAGATCGTGACTTGTTCAAACACTTGATTACAGAGTCGACCAACTACGTGGCAGCGGACTATATGCGCCATGCTAACGAGCGTCGTAAAAAACTAGAACAGACATTGTCTTTGCGTTCAGAGTTATTTGGTTCTCGCGAGACCTTGATTGAGCAAAACAATCTGCTTAATCGCGTTCAAGAAGAGCTGGAACTGCTGATCGAATCAGAATCTTCTTTAGAGCAAGACTACCAAGCGGCTTCTGATCACTTGCAACTGGTGCAAAACGCGCTGCGTCAGCAAGAGAAGATCGAACGCTACCAAGAAGATCTTGAAGAGCTGAGCGAGCGTCTTGAAGAACAAATGATGGTAGTGGAAGAAGCGCAAGAACGCGTGATGATGGCTGAAGAGCAAGCTACCGTTGCAGAAGAAGAGGTGGATAGCCTTAAGACGCAACTTGCTGATTACCAGCAAGCTCTTGACGTTCAGCAAACTCGCGCCCTTCAATATCAACAAGCAGTTCAAGCGCTGGAGAAAGCGAAGCAGCTACTTGGCGATGACAGCCTAACGGCGGAATCGGCTCAAGCGCTTGTCTCTGAGCTTAAGAACAAAGAGTCAGAAAGCACCAATGCGTTGCTATCGGTTAAGCACAAACTGGACATGTCTTCTGCAGCGGCAGAGCAGTTTGAAACCGCGCTTAAACTGGTACAAAGCATTGTTGGTCAAGTTGAGCGCAAAGACGCGTCTGAACATGCGAAAACCGCAATTGCGAAAGCGCGTGAGTCACAACAAATCGCACAAAACGAACAGCAATGGCGAGCACAACACCGTGATCTCGAACGCAGCCTTAACCAGCAGCGTCAAGCACGTGAACTGGTTGCTGAATACAAAAAGCAATATCACGTTGAACTAACCGATGAGGTTACGTTTGAACAAGAACGTGAACGTCATGCGACGCAAATCGAATCACTAGAGATAGCTCAAGAAGAAGTTCGTGATCAGCGTGGTGAACAGCGCCGTCTAGAGCAAAACGCGGTGGCAGAAATTAGTAAGCTTGAAGCAATAGCACCAGCTTGGATTGCGGCGAACGATGCGCTAGAGAAACTGAGAGAGCAGAGCGGTGAAGAGCTTGAGGATCGCCATGCGGTAATGAACCACATGCAAGTTGTCCTTGAACAAGAAAGGGAGCTGTCTTTAGCTAAAGATAAGCTTGCTGAGCGCCGTAGCCAGCTAGACGCTGAGATTGAGCGTCTTGCTTCTCCTGGTGGTTCAAATGACCCTCGCCTGAAAGGTTTGGCAGATACGCTGGGCGGTGTATTGCTGTCTGAGATCTACGATGACATCACGATTGATGACGCGCCTTACTTCAGTGCGATGTACGGTCCGGCTCGTCACGCTATCGTTGTTTCTGACTTGTCAGGCATCGAAGAAAAACTGGTAGAGCTAGACGACTGTCCAGAAGACTTGTACATCATTGAAGGTGACATCGATGCCTTTGATGACAGCTCGTTCGATGCAGAAGAGTTAGAGGGCGCGGTTTGCGTTCGTATGAACGATCGCCAAATGCGTTACTCTCGCTTGCCTGAGATCCCATTGTTTGGCCGTGCGGCACGTGAGCAGCGTCTAGAGTTGCTGCGTAACGAACGAGAAGAAGTGGTAGAGAAACACGCGAAAGCGGCGTTTGATTCTCAGAAAATGCAGCGCTTGTACCAAGCGTTTAACCTATTTGTGTCTAACCACATTCAGGTTGCTTTTGACGCCGATCCAGAACAAGCACTGGCAACTATTCGTGATAAGCGTAACCAAATTGCTCGCGTGTTGGCGGATCTGGATGCGAAAGAGCAACAACAACGTTCTCAGCTTCAAACCAGCAAGCAAGCGTTGTCTTCTCTGGACAAGCTAGCGTCACACATGGTGCTTGTTGAAGATGAGTCATTGCAAGCGCGTTTTGATGAGCTAGAAGAGAAAATCGCTCAGCTTGCAGAGGCAAAAAACTTCTTAAACAACCATGCAAAAGCCGTCACGCAATTAGAGAATATTGCGTCTGCGCTTGATGCTGACCCAGAGCAATTCGATGCACTAGAAGCAGAATACAAAGCGGCAGACGAGCGGCTACAAGATCTTAAGAAGCAAATCTTTGCACTCTCGGATCTCGTTGAACGTCGTCACTACTTCGCTTACTCAGATTCAGTAGACCTACTGAACAAGAGTAGCGAACTGAGTGAGCAGCTAAAAGCTAAACTGGTTCAAGCTGAACAAATGCGTACTCGCTCTCGTGAAGAGTTGAAGCAATCGCAAGGTCAAATGAACCAATACAACCAAGTATTGGCTTCTCTGAAGAGTTCACACCAAGCGAAACTGGAAACGGTTCAAGAGTTCAAACAAGAGCTTCAAGAGTTTGGCGTGAACGCTGACGAAGGTGCAGAAGAGCGCGCAATGCGTCGTCGTGACGAATTGCACGAGCGTCTACACACGTCTCGCAGCCGTAAGAGCGAATACGAGCGCACGATCACCTCTACTGAACTAGAGATGAAAGGCTTGGCAAAACGTCTGAAGAAAGTTCAGAAAGAATACGTTGAGCTGCGTACGTTCGTGGTTGCTGCGAAAGCTGGCTGGTGTTCAGTACTTCGTCTGGCGCGCGAGAACGATGTTGAGCGTCGTCTACACAAGCGTGAACTGGCTTACATGTCTGCGGATGAACTGCGTTCAATGTCGGATAAATCATTGGGTGCGCTGCGTCTAGCTGTTGCGAACAATGACGACCTGCGTGATGCGCTGCGTCTATCAGAAGACAATGCACGTCCAGAGCGTAAAGTTCTGTTCTACATCGCGGTTTACCAACATCTTCGCGAGCGCATTCGTCAGGATATCATCCGTACTGATGATCCAGTTGAAGCGATCGAAGAGATGGAAGTGGAGCTAGCGCGTCTAACAGAAGAGCTAACGCAACGTGAAAACCGCCTAGCGATCAGCTCTGAGTCGGTAGCGAGCATCATCAAGAAGACGATTCAGCGTGAGCAAAACCGTATTCGTATGCTGAACCAAGGCCTGTCGAACATTTCGTTTGGTCAGGTGAAGGGCGTACGTCTAAACGTGAAGATCCGCGAAAGTCACGAAGTGCTACTGAACGGCCTAGCGACACAACAAGAGCAGCATAAAGATCTGTTTGAATCGACTCGCTTTACCTTCTCTGAAGCAATGGCGAAGCTGTTCCAACGCGTGAACCCACACATCGATATGGGTCAACGTTCTCCTCAGGTTCTGGGTGAAGAGCTACTGGATTACCGTAACTACCTAGAGCTAAGTGTAGAAGTGAACCGTGGTACAGATGGTTGGCTACAGGCTGAGTCTGGCGCGCTATCAACAGGTGAAGCGATCGGTACCGGTCAGTCAATCCTTCTGATGGTTGTTCAAAGCTGGGAAGAAGAGTCTCGTCGTCTACGCAGCAAAGACATTGTGCCTTGTCGTTTGCTTTTCTTGGATGAAGCAGCGCGTCTGGATGCGAAATCGATCGCGACATTGTTCGAATTGTGTGACCGTCTGGATATGCAGCTTCTTATCGCGGCGCCTGAAAACATCAGCCCAGAGAAAGGTACGACCTACAAACTGGTGCGTAAGGTGTTTAAAGATCACGAACACGTACACGTGGTTGGTCTGCGTGGTTTTGGTCAAACGGATAAGCCTAAGACTGAAGCACAAGAGATGATTGAAGAGTTTGAATCGTAAACTTCGAATCTAACAAAACGCCCGCAATGAACGCGGGCGTTTTTGTATCTGTTTGCGAGGCAGGCTTCGAACAACATAAGACAAGCCGAGACTGTAGGACGGGAGTCTCGGCTTATTAGCGGAACTTAATGAGGAAGCTACGTTTATTCCTCTGGAATATCGTCCCTGACTTCGATCATTTCAGCAAGCTCTTCAAGTGCTTGGACAGAAAGCTCAGACAAGCGTTGTAGGTGTTGGTCTAAGCTCTCTTGTTCTTCAAGCTCTGGTTCATCATTATTTGTTTCTTTTATTAGCATTTCTCAACCTCTCAAGTTGAGTAAGGGGAGCTCTCATCATACTCAAAAGGCAAAGTAGAAAAGAAACGATCTATGTTGATTTTGTTAGCTCGATCATTGATTCAACTTATATATGAGAAGGATGTGTTTAATAAGGAGAGCAAGTGCAAGGTTTTTGGATGCGGGAACAAAAACGCCAGTAATCATGACAATTACTGGCGAGTAATAACGAACATTATGTCGAAGGGTTAGAACAACGGCTTCACACCGAACTGCTCTGCCGCGTAAGCGACGCGTTCAATCGGTTTTGGATACTCAGCAGGTGTGCCAAGGCTCTCTATGTGTTTCAAACGAGGAAGCAAGCCTGCACCATTAGCGATTTGGATTGCCAGACCAGGGCGAGCGTTAAGCTCTAAAACCATAGGCCCTTCATCTTTATCCAGCACCATATCCGTACCCATGTATCCCAAACCTGTCATTTCCCAGGCACTTGACGCAAGCTCCAGCAAGCGCTCCCAATGCGGTACTTGAAGGGTCGAAAGGTCTTTACCTGTATCAGGGTGATGAGTCACTGGATGATCGAACTGCACCGCTCTGACGGCTTTACCTGTCGCGATGTCAATGCCTACTCCTACCGCACCTTGGTGAAGGTTTGCTTTGCCGTCGGAAGCCGCTGTAGAACAGCGCATCATCGCCATAACTGGATAACCTTTAAATACGATGATCCGAACATCTGGTACGCCTTCATAACTGAAGCCATCAAAACAGTCATCAAACTTGATTAAGTTTTCAACCACAGCAACGTCATTTTTACCACCAAGAGAGAAAAGGCCAGCAAGCGCATTACTAATGTGACGCTCGACCTCATCCCTACCAATTGTAGAGCCGGAGGGTTTGGTATATACCCCGTTTTTGTGAGACGTAACAACCAGAATGCCTTTACCGCCACTACCTTGTGCAGGTTTGATTACAAAACCAGGCCAGTTCTCAACCATTTTGTGGATAGTCTTAACTTCAGCTTGGTTATGAATGACACCGATCAGGGCAGGAACTGTTGCTCCTGCTGCCTGTGCAATAATTTTGGTCTTTAGCTTGTCATCGACAAGTGGGTATTTAGAACGATCATTGTAACGGCCAATATAGCTGTGGTTACGCTTGTTCATCCCCATAATGCCTTTATGGCGAAGCTTAGACGGCGAAGTAAAACTTTCGAACATCGTTTAGTCCTCCGCTAGTGGTTTGAAGCGTCGTAGCTCAGTGAGGCGGTAACCTGTGTAAGTACCTAGTAATAGAATACCGGCCAGAACAATCAACTGTAGACCAATGAAGTTAAAGGTTAAGTGTTGAATGTATGAGTTCGTCATTGCAAGGTAAACTAATACCGCTGTCAGCAATGAACCACCACCTTGCAGAGCAACTTCCTTCGCACCTTCTTCTTCCCATAGGATTGACATACGTTCAATCGTCCAAGACAAGATGATCATAGGGAAGAAGGTAATTGTTAGGCCTTCTGTTAAGCCCATTTTAAACGCAACAACGGTGAACACCGAGATGATCATAATAACGGTAATAATGACCGCAGATATCCTTGCTACCAGCAATAAGTTCAACCTAGACAAATAGCTTCGAATAATCAGGCCTGTACCTACAATTAGCAAGAAACCGACAATACCCGTTAATAGTTGAGTTTGAACAAAAGCAACGGCAATCAACACAGGCATAAAGGTACCGGATGTTTTCAGGCCGATAATCACACGCAAGAACACAACGATCAGAGCACCAATAGGGATGAGCATGATGGTTTTGAACATCGCTTGCTCTTCCAAAGGTAGGCTATGAATTGAAATATTCAGTAATCCATCTGCTTCTATTTTGTTGTTTGTAGCTTGTTGTGGTGTCATTTCTTGCTTAATCATCGAGAAATGCACTTGGCTATTTTTACCACCAACAAGGTCAAGTAAGGATACGTTTGATTCATCCCACACTAACAAGTTGGGTTTCACTGCTTTTTGTTCGGATTTTGGCGAAAACAGTACCCAATCTTTACCTGACCAAACCTGAACCATTGGTTGAATTGTTTGGCGTCGACGACCATCTTCTAGTTCGATAACACCGACGGTTTTGCTTTGTATACCTGCGGTAAGCAAAATATTATGCAGTGCATCAGTACGGCTGAAATCGTTCAGTAGTAGCGACGAGTTTTGGCTATCTGGGTCATTAAGCGCTTTGATAAGCTCACGAGTAAACGTCACATTATCGGCTGAGCGACTCATCGCACGTTCGATAAGGGCATTTGCCGCTGCTGCTTGTGGTGCTGATAGCGTTGGTGGCGTAATGTCTTCCGTTGGCGGTAAAGGAGTGACTTTAGCCTGAGGGTCTACTAAGAACTGGGCTTTGTAGTATATGGTTTGTGGCCCTTGAGCTTGGCGAATTGACCATTCTGCACGACGGCCTGAATCGTCATTGATGTAGGAAACGCCATAACCTGATGAGGAAGCAGATTCACCGATAAGTGTGTAACCACTTTGTGTATGAGGTGCTGCAAGTGACGCTTTTACTTCGTTGCCGTTAGCATTGAACTCAATACGAGCTTCTACATCCCATACCTGGCGAGTTTCGCCTGGCGTCCAAGGCACGCCGTAGTTTTCATGTCTGAAAACACTCAGAGCAATGCCCGCAATCACCAATAAGATGATAGAAAGGTAAAACGGTATTTTTGACGTCATAATCTACCTTATTATTTTTTATCTTCGTCCGTTTGGATATAGGTACGACTTACATCGACAAGTGCTATGTCGCGCATAAATTCTCTACCCAGTAAAATAGGATGGTTCATATGTGAGCGATCTGCCAACGTAAATTGCGCTTTTTCATGAATTTTTCCAACGCGCACCCAAAGTTCTACCACAGCGCGGCGTTCTAACTCTTCACTGGTAACCTGGCGGATTTTGACGTAGCGAATGACAGGAGCTTCGATCCAAGTACTTTTCTCTTCTTCGGATTTACTGGTGTCTGCTAAGTGGAATCGGACCCATTTTTTGCCATTTCTTTCGAACTCTTCAATATCAACGGCATTTAAAGACGACGTCGCGGCACCAGTGTCGATACGTGCATCAAAAGTTTGCTTAATCGACTCTACAGTGACCTTTTCGATAGAGCCAAGGACAATATCGTGAGTTGGGGTTGGTTCCACAGGAGCGGGAGATTGGACAATAATCGGCTCTTTCGGTTTTTTTACTTCTGCCATTGCTTCATCGCGAAATGTAAGAAGTTCAACCTGTAGTTTATCGACTTGTTCTTCAAGGCTGTCGATATAGTCCGATTGGTTGCTGAGCTGTAGCTCTAGGTTGGTAATGCGATTATTGACATTCGCTTCTGAATTTTGAATCGCCGCTAACGTTTCTTGGTGGTACTGTTCGCCTTTGGTTAGTGAGCATCCAGATAGTAAGGCGATGGCAACAATCGGGGTCAATCGTAATAACATTGAAAACCTTGGGATTGGATTAAGTTGTTTATTTTTTAGGAGTTTAGCTTATATCGATAAAGCCTCACAAGTAAGAATGTTTCTCTATTACTTATTGTTTGAGGAATAGTGATGAAAAGCCAAAAATCAAGGACATAAAAGCGCATCCTTATTTAGAGCGTGCTTATATTTTGACGTGAAAAATGGATTCAAAAATCAAACTCGCTCATTACGAGGAAAGAGGGTAATGTCTTAACTCGTAAAATGAGTTAAGACAATGTCAGGAATCTCAGCGAATTATGATTTGCGAGCGACAAGAACCGCGCGGCGAGGGGCAGGGTAGCCTTCTACAGTCTTGCTTGGGTCGTTCGGATCTAAGTAGTCAGGTAGAGAGTTATGCGTCATCCAATCTGTGGTACGTTGTTCATCTACGGATGTGATGTTTTCATCAACGATACGAACATCTTCAAAACCGACCAATTCTAACCACACTTTTAGGGCTTTTGCTGAAGGGAAGAAATAGACATTACGCATTTGCGCGTAACGAGAAGTCGGGACCAGTACTGCATTCTCATCACCTTCAATCACGAGTGTTTCCAATACGAGTTCACCACCAGATACCAATTGATCTTTTAGTTGCACTAAATGATCGAGAGGCGAGCGGCGATGGTAAAGCACGCCCATGCTGAATACCGTATCGAACGCTTCTAACTTAGGTAGTTGTTCAATACCCAATGGCAATAGGTGTGCACGTTGGTCATCGCCCATTAGTTTACGAATTGCTTCGAACTGAATTAGAAACAGGTGAGATGGATCGATACCGACAGTTAAGCGTGCACCTTCGCCTAGCATGCGCCACATGTGGTAGCCGTTACCACAACCTACATCGAGTACGCTGCGATTTTTTAATGGTGAAATATGCGGAAGCACGCGGTCCCATTTCCAATCACTGCGCCACTCAGTATCAATATGGATGCCGTGTACGTTGTATGGGCCTTTGCGCCAAGGATGGAATGTACGAAGTAAGCTTTCTAGCTTTTTAAGTTCCCCTTGAGGCATGGGCTCATTGTTTGAAATCGTGACAGAATCAACAATGTCGATGTTGTCCGGTCTACCCGCTGGGATTTTGTTCAGGGCTTTCAACCAGCGACCAAAGTCACCGTGCTCTGCATTTTGCCAATCCGTTAGCTGTTGCGGAAGCACATTAAGCCAAGGTTGAAGACGAGTGTCTTGGGCAATCAATTGGTAGAAATTTGCAAAGTTAAACATAGTTAGTCAATCGCTGAGTTGATGGGTATAAATTATTAACAAAAGCCGAAATCGGTATGGTTCAGGCTTGGTATGCATGGTCTATTTAATCGCGAACATGGAGCCGAAGTTAAAGCATTGGAACCAAACGTCATAGCTAGAAAAGCCAATTTTAGCGAAACGCTCTTTATGTTCTTTCTTTGAATCTGGGCGCATTACGTTTTCTATCGCGCTACGCTTTTGGCTGATTTCTAGTTCGCTATAACCATTCGCACGTTTAAAGTCGTGGTGAAGGTCAATTAACAGTTCGTTCGACACTTCATCTTCGAAGACGAACTTCTCCGATAGAATCAAAATGCCGCCTGGACGCAGGCCTGCGTAAATTTTCTCGAGCAAGGAGTAACGATCTTCTGGAGAGAGGAATTGCAAAGTGAAGTTCAACACCACCACTGACGCGTTTTCAATTTCGATATTGCGAATGTCTGCTTCTACTACATCCACAGGAGTGTCACTGCGGTAAGCGTTGACGTGAAGTTTACAACGCTCAACCATCGCAGGAGAGTTGTCCACTGCGATGATTTGGCAACCTTTTTGTTTGATATGGCGACGCATAGACAATGTTGCAGCACCCAAAGAACAGCCAAGGTCATAGATGTTTGAGTGAGGTTTTACAAAACGCTCTGCCAGCATACCGATTGCAGAAATGATATTGCTGTAACCCGGTACCGATCGTTGAATCATGTCAGGAAATACTTCCGCTACGCGTTCATCGAACGTGAAATCCCCAATTTTATCGATTGGAGCCGAAAAAATAGTATCTGGATTGCTCTTAGGGTTCATAACTAAGTCTCTGCATACAAGCCGCCTGAAAATGTCAGGCACCAAAAAAGGCGCGTATTTTATGGGAATTTCGCGCCTCTGTCATGTGTTGCGTTAGAACATCTGTAACTGCGAGTTACCATCGTCAGCTGGGAAAGGCGCTAACTCAGGGAGCGTGATACGCTTTTGTATGTCTTTATATAGGTTTGCAGCCAACTCTGGCGCAATTATATTGTCTGCAGTATGGATCATGACATATGGCTGCTTACCTTCGGCAATCCATTGTGGCAACTTGCTGAGCCATGGTTTAAAAAACTCGTAGTTTTGCTGTTCTTCTGGATGACCAATAAAGCGAATCAAAGGATGTGAAGCGGTAGCAATGGCGTGAACAGGGACTCGTGGTTTTTTCATTTGTGCATCAATAATCGCCTCATTGTCGGGCTTAGCGGCAAAGACTGGGCGGCTATCCATAATAATGCGGTCAATATTATTCTCTACTAACCATTGGTTAAGTGCTCGCTCTTCTTCGCCTTTGGAGAAAAATGCCATATGGCGAACCTCAACACCGAGAGGGAAGTTAGGTGGAAAGCTCGCACAGAACTTTTTCAGTCGAACAAGGTGTTCAGGACCAAATGCGGCTGGCAATTGAATTGTCCATTGGCCCACACGGTCATGCAAAGGCTCCATGACTTTCATGAAGTCTCTCAGTTGTTCGCTGCAACCTCTTAGCATTTGCTCATGAGTGATGGCTTTAGGAAGTTTGAAAGTAAAGCGAAAATCATCGTGGGTTGCGGCTCTCCAGTTTTGCACTGTATTGAGCGTCGGTGTGGCATAAAATGTCGTGTTGCCTTCCACGGTATGAAACACTTGCGCATACCTTTCTAAACGTTCAGCGGGCTTTGTCCCGCTGCCGTAAAAACTTTGTTGCCATTGATTGTGCGACCACATCGTCAATCCAAGTCGAAGAGGTAAGTTATCCATTATTCTTTACTGCTTGCTACTCGTGTGAATACTTTACGAGAGTTTTGCTGAAATAGGTAATTTCACGCTATAATCCTCCCCAATTTTTTCGCTTTGGTGCGCTTTTGAACATTTGTTGTACTAAAAAGCACCAGTGAATGATAAAACACACGTAATTGTATGTTGAGTAGTCGATTTTCGTGGACATTCAGCGTATAACTGAATCTTTACTCTGCTTAGCAATGAGGCTGACAGAGCGTAGTTAACAACATTTGAGAGATTGGGAATTTCATTATGCGTACCCATTACTGTGGTCACCTGAACAAGTCCCTTGCAGGACAAACTGTAGAACTTTGCGGCTGGGTTAACCGTCGTCGTGATTTAGGCGGTCTTATTTTTATTGATATGCGAGATCGCGAAGGTATCGTTCAGGTAGTTGTTGATCCAGATATGGCGGATGCGTATGAAGTGGCGAACACACTTCGTAATGAATTCTGTATCAAACTAACGGGTGAAGTGCGCGTTCGCCCAGAGAGCCAAGCAAACAAAGACATGGCAACAGGTGAAGTTGAGATCCTTGCGAAAGGTCTTGAAATCATCAACCGTTCTGATGTTCTACCTCTAGACTTCAACCAAAAGAACTCTGAAGAGCAGCGCCTGAAGTACCGTTACCTAGATCTACGTCGTCCAGAAATGAGCGACCGCATCAAGCTACGAGCTAAAGCGTCTAGCTTTGTTCGTCGTTTCCTAGATGACAACGGCTTCCTAGACATTGAAACACCAGTACTAACAAAAGCGACACCAGAAGGCGCTCGTGACTACCTAGTACCTAGCCGTGTTCACAAAGGCAGCTTCTACGCGCTTCCTCAGTCTCCACAGCTATTCAAACAGCTTCTAATGATGTCTGGTTTTGACCGTTACTACCAAATCGTTAAGTGTTTCCGTGATGAAGACTTGCGTGCTGACCGTCAACCAGAATTCACTCAGATCGATATCGAAACGTCATTCATGACGGCTGACCAAGTTCGTGCAACGACTGAGAAAATGGTTCGTGAAATGTGGCAAGAGCTACTAAATGTTGACCTAGGTGAATTCCCAGTAATGCCGTTCAGCGAAGCGATTCGTCGTTTCGGTTCGGACAAGCCAGACCTACGTAACCCACTGGAACTAGTAGACGTTGCTGACCTAGTGAAAGATGTTGAGTTCAAAGTATTCTCAGGTCCAGCAAACGACGAAAAAGGCCGCGTTGCCGTTATTCGCGTTCCAGGTGGTGCATCTTTGACTCGTAAGCAAATTGATGGCTACGGTGAATTCGTTGGCATCTACGGTGCGAAAGGTCTAGCTTGGATGAAGGTTAATGACCGTGCAGCGGGCATGGAAGGTATCCAATCTCCAGTCGCTAAGTTCCTAAATGAAGACGTGATCAACGGCATTCTAGATCGTACTCAAGCGGAATCTGGTGACATTATCCTATTTGGCGCTGATAAAGCGGGTATCGTTGCAGAAGCAATGGGTGCGCTACGTTTGAAACTAGGTAAAGACCTAGAGCTAACGGATGAATCTGCTTGGGCTCCATTATGGGTGGTTGACTTCCCGATGTTCGAAGAAGATGACGAAGGCAACCTACACGCGATGCACCACCCATTCACATCGCCTCTAGGTGTGACTGCGGAAGAGCTAAAAGCAAACCCTGCTGCGGCAAATTCTAACGCTTACGATATGGTTCTAAATGGCTACGAAGTGGGCGGCGGCTCTGTTCGTATCCACAACGCAGATATGCAAGAAGCCGTATTTGATATTCTAGGTATCACACCTGAAGAGCAACAGCTTAAGTTCGGCTTCCTGCTTGATGCGCTGAAATTCGGTACGCCTCCACATGCTGGTCTTGCATTTGGTCTAGACCGTCTAGTAATGCTGCTATGTGGCACAGAGAACATCCGTGATGTTATCGCGTTCCCTAAAACAACAGCAGCGGCGTGTCTACTAACAGACGCACCAAGTATTGCTAACCCAGCAGCGCTAGAAGAGCTAGCAATCGCAGTAACTGCAGCGAAAGAAAAAGACGCAGAATAAGCGCACAACATTTGAAGAAAACTCCCGCAACTGCGGGAGTTTTTGTTTAAATAAACCCAAGAAACTTCCAAAGCAATTTCCCAAGCAACGCTTTTAGAACATGTTTTGTTATTAAGCGTCAAAATACATTAAAAGGTGAATTATGGCTGGTCATAGTAAATGGGCGAATATTCGTCACCGTAAAGCAGCGCAAGATGCGAAGCGCGGCAAAATTTTTACTAAATTAATCCGTGAAATCGTTGTTGCGGCAAAAGAGGGGGGCGGTGAGCCAGAAAATAACCCACGTTTGCGAGCAGCAATTGATAAAGCACTGTCTAACAACATGACACGTGACACTGTCAACCGCGCTGTCAGCCGAGGTGCTGGTGGTGAAGGCGACGACAACATGGAAACCGTGATCTATGAAGGTTATGGTCCAGGTGGTACGGCGGTCATGGTTGAATGTATGACGGATAACCGAAATCGTACGGTATCTGGCGTACGCCATGCATTCTCAAAGTCAGGCGGTAATCTGGGGACGGATGGTAGCGTCAACTATCTTTTCGACAAGAAAGGCGTGATTTCATATGGCCCAGGTTTAGATGAGGATGCGGTAATGGAAGTGGCATTAGAAAGTGGTGCTGATGACATTGAAACGGCAGAAGATGGCTCGATTGATGTCTACACGGCCCCAGGCGACTTTGGACTCGTAAAAGATGCCCTTGATGCCGCAGGTTTTGAGGCAGAGAACGCGGAGGTGTCGCTGATCCCATCTACGAAAGCAGATTTGGACGCGGATACTGCGCCAAAACTACTTCGTTTGATTGACGCTTTGGAAGATCTGGACGACGTTCAAGAGGTTTATCACAATGGTGATATCTCTGACGACGTTGCGGCTACGCTAGATTAAACTCAAGGTGTCGGGAGCGGTATTTGCTCCGAAGTTAGCAAGTAATAATAAAAAGACTGAGGCCGAATTAGGCCTCATTTTTAGGAACATTCATGTCAATTATTTTGGGCATCGACCCAGGTTCGCGCATTACCGGCTATGGGGTCATTCGTCAAAATGGACGCCACTTGCAATACCTTGGTAGTGGCTGCATTCGTACTTCAGAAAAAGAACTTCCGGGTCGGCTTAAACAGATTTATGCAGGCGTCACGGAAATCATTACCCAGTTTCAACCGGACGTTTTCGCGATCGAGCAAGTGTTTATGGCCAAAAACGCGGATTCAGCGCTAAAACTTGGCCAAGCTCGTGGCAGTGCAATTGTTGCTGCGGTGAATGCGGAGTTGCCGGTATTTGAATACGCGGCTCGTCTTATTAAGCAAGCTGTCGTCGGCACTGGTGGCGCGGACAAAGCGCAAGTTCAGCATATGGTTCAGCAGATGCTTAAATTGCCCGCCAAGCCTCAAGCGGATGCAGCCGATGCTTTAGGTGTGGCGATTTGTCATGCCAATACTAACAAGACTCTCGTTGCGTTAGCGGGCAAAGCAACCAGTGCCAGAAAAGGGCGCTACCGTTAAAATTAACTGGATGTCTATCCAGTTCTTTATTATCCTGTCGCAAATTCATTTCCAAAGAGTATTTATAGTGATTGGACGTCTTCGTGGCACACTGATTGAAAAACAACCACCTGAAGTATTAATTGAAGTTAATGGCATTGGTTATGAAGTCCAGATGCCAATGAGCTGTTTTTACGAGCTGCCAAATGTTGGCGAAGAAGCCATTATTTATACTCACTTTGTCGTCCGTGAAGATGCACAATTGCTATACGGTTTCAACACAGTAAAAGAACGAGCACTTTTCCGTGAAGTGATCAAAGCCAATGGCGTTGGTCCTAAACTCGGTCTTGGTATTCTCTCTGGTATGACAGCAACGCAATTTGTTACTTGTGTGGAACATGAAGACGTTTCTACGCTGGTTAAGCTTCCAGGCGTTGGCAAGAAAACCGCAGAGCGATTGGTTGTTGAAATGAAAGACCGATTGAAAGGGTGGGGCGCTGGCGATCTATTTACACCATTTACGGATGCTGCTCCTGCGGATTCTGGTGCGACATCCAACAACGCGGAAGAAGAGGCAATTAGCGCACTTCTAGCTTTGGGTTACAAGCCGACTCAAGCATCGAAAGTGGTGTCTCAAATTGCTAAACCGGACATGAGCAGTGAGCAAATGATCCGTGAAGCTCTAAAATCAATGGTGTAACGCTGGTTTCACAGTGAGCATTTGTTCAAGATAACTCATTCTCTAAGGTTAATGCCAATCGCTTAACGATGTTTTTTGTGTCATTCCAGCGAGCCTAGCGAGACTGGGAATCTAATAGCAGCACGCTGAGCGGTTAATGAAACAATTTGACCATAAACCGCTCGGATAGAAGATCCTGTATCACGCTCCTTCGTCGCTGTACAGGATGACGAGATATAGAAATATGCCACTTGCTGTTAAACGAGCGGCATTATTCTCTCAGGTAACCATTTTTCAAGGTAAAAAGATGATTGAAGCCGATCGTTTAATCGCGCCAGAAAACCCTGCCTTTCGTGATGAAGATGTCATTGACCGTGCTATTCGGCCAAAAAAATTAGCGGATTACCAAGGTCAGGACCATGTCCGTGACCAAATGGAGATCTTCATTAAAGCTGCTCAGTTACGTAGCGAAGCACTTGATCACCTTTTGATTTTTGGTCCCCCAGGTTTGGGTAAAACCACACTTGCGAATATCGTTGCCAATGAAATGGAAGTGAACATTCGCACTACTTCAGGCCCTGTACTTGAGAAAGCAGGCGATTTGGCCGCGCTGTTAACCAACCTTGAAGAAAACGATGTGTTGTTCATCGATGAGATTCACCGCTTGAGTCCGATGGTTGAAGAGGTGCTATATCCGGCGATGGAAGATTATCAACTGGATATTATGATCGGTGAAGGTCCGGCCGCTCGTTCTATTAAGATCGATTTACCACCATTTACGTTAATTGGTGCGACGACCCGAGCGGGCTCTTTAACGTCACCATTGCGCGACCGCTTTGGTATTACTCAGCGCCTTGAGTTTTATAAGATAAAAGACCTCCAAGATATCGTGCAGCGAAGCGCGGATTGTTTAGGTTTATCAATGGAACCTGAAGGTGCATTGGAAGTGGCAAGACGTGCGCGTGGCACACCACGTATTGCTAACCGTTTGCTACGCCGTGTTCGTGATTATGCGGAAGTAAAAGGCAATGGTCACATTTGTGCCGATGTTGCTGATAAGGCGTTGAATATGCTTGATGTGGACGCCGAAGGCTTCGATTACATGGACCGTAAGCTACTACTCGCGATTATGGAAAAATTTGGTGGTGGTCCGGTCGGGCTCGACAACATGGCAGCGGCGATAGGTGAAGAAAAGGACACTATTGAAGACGTTCTTGAGCCTTATCTTATTCAGCAAGGTTATTTACAACGCACTCCGCGTGGAAGAATCGCGACAGATCGTGCGTATTTGCATTTCGGAATTGAAAAATAAGATTCCCTCGCTGGGCCTTTGTTGCCCAGCGCTTCATTAAAGTTGACCAAACTCACATTTTTTGAATTTTTTCTCATACTGGTTTAGTAAGTAAAAAGCATTGATTGTTAACTCGATGTTTGCTTGCAACTGGTTAATTTCTCTCCTGATTACTCTCTCTTAACATCCGTATCCAATACTGGTTGATCTAGATCAATGTGATGGATTTTTGTGCAAATTCCGCGCATAAACATTGATGTATATCAAAGCGCGTTACGGCTATAAACCTTTTGAAACAATCTGTTTTTACAAGTAATATTAGCCCCAGCTATATTAGCTGATGCTTAACAATTAACTAACCAATGAAGCACATTTTTGCAACAATGAGTTGTGATAATTCAACATTTTTCAAGTGTAAATAACACCTGAATATGGATTGCAATATGTAGAGAGTGTCATTCAGCCGACACATAGGAGTTACCATGATTGACGTAGTTGATCTATCGCGGTTGCAGTTTGCACTGACAGCGATGTATCACTTCCTATTCGTACCATTGACCCTTGGTATGGCCTTCCTTCTGGCCATTATGGAATCGATGTACGTAATGACGAACAAGCAAATCTATAAGGACATGACCAAGTTCTGGGGTAAGCTATTCGGTATTAACTTTGCACTTGGTGTGGCGACAGGCCTTACCATGGAGTTCCAGTTTGGTACGAACTGGTCTTATTACTCCCACTATGTAGGTGATATCTTCGGTGCACCGCTAGCGATCGAAGCACTTGTCGCATTCTTCCTGGAGTCAACTTTTGTTGGTCTATTCTTCTTCGGGTGGGATCGTCTATCTAAACGCCAACACTTAGCGGTTACCTGGCTTGTGGCACTAGGCTCTAACTTCTCTGCTCTTTGGATTCTTATCGCAAACGGCTGGATGCAAAACCCAGTAGGCGCAGATTTCAACTTCGAAACCATGCGAATGGAAATGGTGAGCTTCTCTGAGGTTGTACTAAACCCAGTTGCTCAGGTTAAGTTCGTGCATACGGTTGCTTCTGGTTACACTTGTGGCGCAATGTTTATTCTAGGCATCAGTTCATACTACCTATTAAAAGGTCGTGACATTGCGTTTGCTCGTCGTTCGTTTGCTATTGCTGCTTCTTTCGGTATTGCAGCTATCTTATCTACCATCGTTCTTGGTGACGAATCTGGCTACGAGCTTGGTGAAGTTCAAAAAGTGAAACTCGCTGCAATTGAAGCAGAGTGGCACACTGAACCTGCACCTGCCGCATTTACGTTATTTGGTGTTCCTAACCAGGAAACGATGCATACCGATTACGCAATTAAGATCCCTTACGTAATGGGTATTATCGCGACACGCTCTTTTGATGAGCAAGTAACAGGTCTTCGTGATTTACGTGATGAACACGTCGATCGTATTCGTGACGGCATGTACGCTTATGAACTTCTAGAGAAGCTTCGTGCGGGCGATAAGTCAGAAGAAAACATGACTGCGTTTGATGAAGTGAAAGGTGACCTAGGTTACGGTCTACTTCTAAAGCGCTACACAGACAATGTTGTTGATGCAACAGAAGAGCAAATCCAAGCTGCTGCGGACGACTCAATCCCAACAGTATGGCCGCTATTCTGGTCATTCCGTATCATGGTTGCTTGTGGCTTCATCATGTTGTTTGTCTTTGGTGCGGCGTTTATCCAAACGTGTCGTCAGAAGATTGAACAGAAACAATGGATTCTAAAAGCTGCACTATTTAGCATTCCACTACCTTGGATTGCAATTGAAGCGGGTTGGTTCGTCGCTGAGTACGGCCGTCAGCCTTGGGCTGTAGGTGAAATTCTACCAGTGCATGTTGCAGCTTCTGCGCTAACTGCAGGTGAAATCTGGACTTCACTCTTCGCAATTCTGGCGCTATACACGGTATTCCTGATTGCAGAAGTTTACCTAATGTTGAAATTCGCTCGTAAAGGCCCAAGTAGCCTGAAAACGGGTCGCTACCACTTCGAGCAAAATGCTGACTCTGTTGAAGACAAAGTTAGTCGCCAAGTAGAAGCGTAAGGTAAGGAGATAACAAGATGTTTGATTACGAAATCTTGCGACTCATCTGGTGGGTACTAATCGGTGTTCTACTAGTTGGTTTTGCAGTAACAGACGGTTTCGATATGGGTGTAGGCGCGCTTGTACCTATCATCGGTAAAAACGACACGCAACGCCGTGTCATGATTAACTCAATTGCTCCTCACTGGGATGGTAACCAAGTTTGGCTTATCACTGCTGGTGGTGCACTGTTCGCAGCTTGGCCTTTGGTTTACGCAACGTCATTTTCAGGCTTCTACTTAGCGATGATTTTGACACTAGCAGCGCTATGGCTTCGTCCTCTGGGCCTAGACTACCGCTCTAAAATCGAAGATCCAAAATGGCGCAATACCTGGGATATCTGTATCTCAATCAGTGGTTTTGTTCCGCCAATCATCTTTGGTGTAGCGTTTGGCAACCTTCTACAAGGTGTACCATTTCAATTGAGTGAGTTCTTGATGCCAACATACCATGGCTCATTCTTTGGTCTACTAAACCCATTTGCACTGTTGTGTGGTCTAGTAAGCTTGTTCATGATTTTGATGCAAGGTTCTACTTGGCTACAAATGAAAACAACAGGCGAAGTGCATGTGCGTGCGCGCAACGTTGCTCAGTTGGCTGGTTTACTGACGGTTGCTACGTTTGTAGCGGCTGGTTTCTGGATCCAAAATATCGATGGCTACGTCATTGTTGGCGGTATCGACACTAACGCAGCTTCTAACCCTCTAAACAAAGAGGTTATCCGTGAAGCTGGTGCGTGGATGAAGAATTTTGAAAACTACCCATTACTATGGGCTGCTCCTGTACTAGGTGTTGCAATGCCGCTTCTCGCTGTATTGGCATCTCGTCTTGAAAAATGTGCGATTTCGTTCATTACTTCAAGCTTGGGTGTTGCTGGTGTTATCTTTACTGCAGGTTTTGCGATGTTCCCATTCATCATGCCTTCAGACTTAATGCCAAGCCACAGCTTAACAATGTGGGATGCAACGTCATCTGAGCTGACTCTGAACCTAATGACAGGCGTTGCGTTTGTTATGGTGCCAATCATCCTTGGCTACACATCTTGGACTTACTACAAGATGTTTGGTCGCCTTGATGACCAGTACATTGAAGACAACAAAAACTCACTTTACTAAGGAGCATTTACTATGTGGTATTTCGCATGGATTCTAGGTGTACTACTTGCTTGTGCATTCGGTATCATCAACGCTCTTTGGCTAGAGCACTCAGAAATGATGGATAAAGACAGTGAGTAACCTCGCTGATAAGGTAGCGAAACTTCACGCACCAATGGATAAGACTCTGCTACGAGTCTTATCTCTCATCCTTGGCTTTATGCACGTAGGATTGGTGATGTGGGACCCTGAAGCTTACCATCAAGCAATTGGTGGTTTTAACTCAATCATCGCACCAGCACTGATTTGGTCTGTATGTTCAAGCATGGTGTATGGGGTGGGCTTCAAGCCAAGAAACTGGTACTGGCAAGTTTTGTTTAGTCCTTATTTCTCGTTAGCTATCTTAATTTATCTAACGGCACTTTATTTCATTTAGGCTGAAATATGCTGTAATAAAGTCGGTTACTAAATCATCGAATAAAAGCTAGGTATCTCGCCTAGCTTTTATTTTTTCTACAAATTTCAAAAATATTTCCTTAGCTCGGTACCAATTGCTGTCGCTTCAGTTATAGTAATTACTTTAAAGAATTGAATATATTGGTACTCCCTTGCAAGGCACATCAAATCTCTTTCACTGGCCGATCACCGTGTACTATGAAGACACTGATGCGGGCGGTGTTGTATATCATTCTAATTATCTAAAATTCTTTGAGCGCGCACGGACAGAGATGTTACGTGCTAAAGGCATTTCTCAACATGTGTTACTGGAACAAAATATCGGCTTTGTTGTCCGACACATGGATATCGATTTCAACCAAGGGGCTAGGCTGGACGAGCATCTGACAGTCGTAACCCGAGTGTCAGAAATAAAACGTGCTTCTCTGCAATTCTGTCAAGAGTTGGTCAATGATCAAGGCAAGATATTGTGCAAGGCCTCGGTTAAGGTAGCATGTATCGATAATAAGAAAATGAAACCAATAGCTATTCCAACCTTTATAAATTCGGAGCTAACAAATAGTGACTGCTGATATTTCCATTTTAGATCTCTTTCTTCAGGCCAGTCTGTTGGTAAAGCTTGTGATGCTGACGTTGCTTGGCATGTCAATTGTGTCATGGGCAATGATCATCAAGCGCAGCAAAGTGCTTTCTCAAGCATCAAAAAATGCAGAGCAGTTTGAAGACAAATTTTGGTCGGGTACTGATCTTTCTCAGCTTTACCAAAAAGTAAAAGCGCGTAAAGACGAAATTGAAGGCACAGAAGAAATCTTCTACGCAGGTTTTACAGAGTTTGCTCGCCTACGTAAGAGCAACGCAAATTCACCAGCTTACATCATGGAAGGCACTGGCCGCGCAATGCGCGTTGCTGTTTCTCGTGAAGTAGATGAGCTAGAAACAAGCTTACCGTTTTTGGCAACAGTCGGTTCTATAAGCCCTTATATCGGCCTATTTGGTACCGTTTGGGGCATCATGCACGCCTTTATTGCGCTGGGTGAAGTAAAGCAAGCTACGTTGTCTATGGTTGCACCGGGTATCGCCGAGGCACTTATCGCGACAGCGATGGGGCTATTTGCGGCTATTCCGGCAGTAATGGCGTACAACCGCCTAAGCAATAAAGTGAGTAAACTAGAGCACACTTACGCAACATTTTCTGAAGAATTCCACAGCATCCTTCATCGTCAAGCGATGGCTGGCCGAGACAGCGCGGATAAGGAATAAAGCATGGCGGGTTATCAACCTAAAAAGCGAAAAATGACAGCGGAGATCAACGTTGTTCCGTATATCGACGTAATGCTCGTACTGTTGATCATTTTTATGGCGACCGCTCCATTTGTGACTCAAGGCGTCGACGTTGATCTTCCGAAAACATCGACCGCAGAATCTATGCAAGACCTTGCTGGCGAGACTGACAGTAGCTTTATTATCATCGAAATTGATAGCGAGGGTAATTTAGGCCTAAGCGTAAATGATGAAGAAGTTCAGCGAGGTTTGTCGTTGCAAGATGTTATTGTGCGAGTGAAAGCGGAGCGAGAGGTTAAGCCGGATTCACCAGTTGCGGTAGGTGGCGACGCGGCAACACCATATGCCGATGTTGTTCTATTGCTAGATGAACTAAGTCGAGCTGGTATCCCTAAGGTAGGTCTAATGACCGATATCAGGGAATAGACATCAATTATCTATGAAAGATCACAAGAAGAAACCCAACCAATACGCCAAACCGATAGCAATATCGGTTGGTTTGCATGCAATTCTAGTTGCAGCCCTGCTTTGGGGGACGGACTTCAACATGTCTAAACCAGAGCCTACAGGGCAAATGGTTCAAGCTGTTGTCATCGATCCAAAACTTGTGCAGCAACAAGCGAAAGAAATTCGCCAGCAACGCGAAAAGGCAGCGAAAAAAGAACAAGAGCGTCTTGATAAACTGAGACGCGAAGCAGAGCAGCTAGAAAAAAACCGCAAAGCTGAAGAAGAGCAAATTCGCAAGTTGAAAGAGCAGCAAGCGAAAGATGCTCAAGCGGCACGAGAAGCAGAAGCTGCACGTAAGAAAAAAGAGCAAGAGCGCAAGCAGGAAGAAGAACGTGTTCGCAAAGAAAAAGAGCGAGCTGCTAAGCTAGAAAAAGAGCGCAAGGCAAAAGAAGAAGCCGTGCGTAAAGCTGAGCAGGAGCGTTTAGCAAAAGAAGCGGCTATAGCAAAAGCTGAGCAAGAACGTTTAGCTCGTGAAAAAGCAGCAAAAGAAGCGGAAGAAAAAGCACGTCGTGAGCGTGAAGCTGCTGAAAAAGCTGAACAAGAGCGCATTGCAAAAGAGAAAGCGGCAAAAGAGGCAGCGGAGCGAGAGCGTAAAGCGAGAGAAGCAGCTGAGCGTGCCGAGCGTGAGCGTAAAGCTCAAGAAGCCGCGTTAGATGATATTTTTGCGGGTCTCGAGGATGAGGTCAGTAAAAACAGTGCTGCGCGCAATCAATTTATTGACGACGAACTTTCTCGTATGTCATCCATCTATACTCAAAATATTCAGCAAAAGCTGATTAAGGATGACTACTTGCTGGGAAAGGAGTGTAGGGTAAACATCAAATTGATTCCGACAGGAACTGATATGATGGTCTCTGGTGTTACCGTTTTGAGTGGTGATACTCGAGTATGTGCTGCGGCGAAGCGAGCAATAGCTCAGGTAGGGACGTTCCCTAAATCTTCAGAATCAGCGGTCAATGAAAGACTAAAAGACATCAACATAACTGTTGCTTTGGACTAAAAGGAATAAGACGTGATTAGACGCCTTTTACTAGGAATGTTTGTACTGTTTAGCAGTATGACAAATGTGGCGAATGCCGCATTAGAGTTGGTCATTACCGATGGTATTGATTCAGCACGACCAATTGCTGTTGTTCCGTTTAAGTGGGAGGGCACACAAGCGCTTCCAACGGATGTTTCTGCTGTTATCGCCTCGGATTTACAACGTAGTGGTAAATTTAGCCCAGTTCCAACGAGCAAAATGCCACAAACACCGTTCAGTGAATCAGAAGTTAATTTTGATGCTTGGACCAATTTAGGCGTGGATGCGCTATTGACTGGTTCAATCAAGCAAAACGACCAAGGTGACTACGTTATCAACTATCAACTTGTTGATATTGTGCGTGGTCAGTTAACGGGTGGGAAGAGTAAGGCGCTTGGTAGTGACGGTGAATTGGTTCTGTCAAAAGATCATGTGCTGTTCAATAAAGTAGCCACTGTTCAAGGGCCTCGTATGCGTGAGTACGCTCACCGTATCTCTGATTTGGTGTATGAGCAGTTGACTGGCGACCGTGGCGCTTTCATGACTCGTATCGCATATGTGGTAGTGAACGATAAAGACCGTTTCCCTTACCAACTTCGAGTCGCTGATTACGATGGCTACAATGAGCGTCTGGTTTTACGCTCTAAGCAACCATTAATGTCACCAGCGTGGTCACCAGATGGTAAAAAGCTTGCGTATGTTAGCTTCCAAAATGGCCAAGCAGAAATCTTCATAATGAACATCTACACCGGTGAACGTGAGAAAATTACTTCATACCCACGTCACAATGGTGCACCAAGATTTTCGCCTGATGGCAATAAGTTAGCGATTGTTCTTTCTAAAACAGGCTCGCTTCATGTTTATACGTTTGACCTTAACACTCGTAAACTGACGCAAATTACGCGTGGCAGATCAAATAATACGGAACCGTTCTGGCATCCGGATGGAAAATCGTTGATTTTCACATCGGATAGGGGTGGTAAACCACAGATTTATCAAGTAAATTTGGGCAGCGGTTCTATTGACCGTTTGACTTGGCAAGGCAGCCAAAATTTGGGTGGTCAGATTACTCCTGATGGGCGATTCCTAGTTATGGTGAACCGCAGCAACGCAGGATTTAATTTGGCGAAACAAGATTTGGAAACTGGTGCTCTTCAAGTCTTAACTAAGACCTTGCTTGATGAGTCTCCTAGTATTGCCCCAAACGGTGGCATGGTTGTGTATAGCTCGATTTACAACAAGAAAAACGTACTATCGATGGTGTCAATTGATGGTCGATTCAAAGCTAGATTACCGGCAACAAATGGGCGTGTTCGAGCGCCTGCATGGTCACCGTTTTTGTAGTAATAAGTTTGATTAATAAAGGAAAATAAGATGCAACTGAACAAGGTTCTAAAAGGGCTACTAATCGCGCTTCCTGTAATGGCTGTTACAGCGTGTAGTTCAAGCGACGACGCTGCTTCTAACACTGGTGCAGCAACAAACAACAATGGCGCAGTGGAAACAACAGTAGCTACGCCAATTGATCAAAGCGGTCAGTTGACAGAGCAAGAGCTAAAAGAGCAAGCGCTACGTGAAACTCAAACAATCTACTTTGCTTTTGACAACTCAACAATTGCAGCAGATTACGAAGAGATGCTAGCGGCTCACGCTTCTTACCTAAGCAAGAACCCAGCACTTAACGTAACTATCGAAGGTCACGCTGATGAGCGCGGTACACCTGAGTACAACATTGCTCTAGGTGAGCGTCGTGCACAAGCAGTAGCGAACTACCTACAAGCACTAGGTGTTCAAGCTGACCAAATCTCAATCGTTAGCTACGGTGAAGAGAAGCCACTTCTTCTAGGTCAATCAGATGAAGTTTACGCTAAGAACCGTCGCGCGGTTCTAGTATACTAATTCGAGGTAATCCTCATGTTCAGTAACACTAAGCGCGCTGTTGCGCTTACGTTACTGGCAAGTGCAGCGAACTTTGCGTTCGCTGCACCAGCTCCAGTATCTGATCTCAACAGCACATCATCCGTCTCTAAGAGCCGTTCATCTGAAACGGAAGTAGAGCGTCTAGAACGTTTGCTCCAAAACCGCAATCGCGTTCAGCTCCAAATGCAACAGCAAATTGACCAAATGTCGCAAGAGATCAGTGAATTGCGTGGTCAATTAGAGCGAAATAGCTACGAAATGAAACAAATGTTGCAACGTCAACGTGAGTTGTTTGTCGAGCTGGATCGTGTTCGTGGAGAGATAAAATCCGCGCCTGCGCAAGAAGCGAAACCGGCTAAAACAGGTGGTCAGTACACACCAAATGTTGATGAGCAAACGGCATACCAAAATGCAGTCGACCTCATCCTCAAGAAACGTGACTACACTGGCGCAATTGCAGCGTTCCAGCAGTTCCAGAAAGATTATCCTGATTCTACATATTCAGCGAATTCTCACTACTGGCTAGGTCAGTTGTACTTCGCTAAAAAGCAGGATGAGGATGCAGTGAAAAGTTTTGCCGCTGTGGTGTCTTACAAAGACTCCAATAAGCGAGCCGATGCGTTGCTTAAATTAGGCGAAATCGCTGAGCGTAATAACAATGCAGCTCAAGCGAAAAAGTACTACCAACAAGTGGTTGATGAATACCCAGGTAGTGCATCTGCAAAACTTGCCAGCTCTAAGCTGTAAGACGTTATGTTTTGAAAAGGAAGCTTCGGCTTCCTTTTTCTTTTCCATTTTCTGTTGGTGCAGAACGGCTAAGTCGATAGCAATGATGCAGAGCCTCTGACCTTGTGTTGCACCGAATTTCGCTACTCGGAAATGCTACCTGTAACAAAGATATACGGCTAGACCGCTAGAAATCCCCGCGACAAGTTGGTTTTTGAAAATTAACGAGGTTACAATACTCGGATTAAAGGAAGTTGCGTAGAGCAAGAGCAATGAGCCATATATTAGATAAAATCGACACTGTTTACCCATTCCCACCGAAACCAGTTCCATTAAGCGAAGAAGAAAAAGCATCTTACATTGAGCGTATTAAAAAGTTACTCAAAGAAAAAGATGCGGTACTTATCGCGCACTACTATACCGACCCTGAGATTCAAGCCCTAGCTGAAGACACTGGCGGGTTTGTTGGTGACTCGTTGGAAATGGCGAAGTTTGGTAATCGTCACCCTGCAAGTACATTGATTATTGGTGGTGTTCGCTTTATGGGCGAGTCGGCCAAAATTCTGACACCAGAAAAGCGCATTCTAATGCCAACGTTGGAAGCGGAATGTTCGCTCGACCTTGGCTGTCCTGCGGATAAGTTCAGCGAGTTTTGTGATGCTCACCCTGATCATACGGTTGTAGTTTACGCAAACACCTCAGCAGCGGTTAAAGCCCGTGCCGACTGGGTCGTTACATCGAGTATTGCGCTTGAAATCGTGGAACACTTAGACGCTGAAGATAAGCCAATTATTTGGGGACCAGACCGTCACCTAGGATCGTACATCGCTAACAAAACTGGCGCAGATATGCTGCTTTGGCAGGGTGAGTGTGTGGTTCATGATGAGTTCTCTGCTGATGCGTTACGAAAAATGAAGAGCGTGTATCCAGATGCGGCTATTTTGGTTCACCCTGAGTCACCAGCAAGCGTCGTAGAACTTGCCGATGCCGTTGGATCAACGAGTCAGCTGATCAAAGCAGCGAAAGAGCTTCCTCACAAACAAATGATCGTTGCGACAGACAAAGGTATTTTCTTTAAAATGCAGCAACTAGTGCCAGAAAAAGAACTTATCGAAGCACCAACCGCAGGTGCAGGCGCAACATGCCGCAGCTGTGCACACTGTCCTTGGATGGCAATGAACGGTTTGAAAGCAATTGAGAAAGCGCTTAGTGAAGGTGGTAAAGAGCACGAGATTTTTGTTGACGAAGAACTGCGTGTTAAATCCCTTATACCACTTAACCGCATGCTAGATTTTGCTGAGCAGCTAAATATGCAAGTGAAAGGTAATGCTTAAAAAGTAGGCGTAACTGAAAGTAAATCTCAAAAACCAGCCGAATATGGCTGGTTTTTTTGTGTCTTACTATCAATGAGTTACTATTGATGCAATCAATGAATATCGAGGTCATAAATTTATGGCGGTGTGGTTAGTAGTTAAAAAGTGGCTTAGTTCACACCTTTTTAAATTGAGCAACCGAAGCCTTCTCATCTTTAGTGGCTTATATGTGAGCCTTTCATGGTGGCTGCTGGTTCTCGCTGGTGAAACCGCATTAACAGACAGTTTCGCTAACTTTATCTATTACCTCATGGTTACGGCGAGTACGGTGGGTTATGGCGACCATTCTCCAGTAACAGATTTGGGTAAATGGGTTGTCGTGCTATTTGTAATCCCCGGCGGTTTGAGCTTATTCGCCGCATTATTGGGGCGTGTCGCTGGAGCAGCGATGGACTATTGGCGAGCGGGTATTTTAGGAAAACGGAGAGTAAGAGTGGAAAACCATATTGTATTGTTGGGCTGGAATGGATCGAGAACGATGCACCTTATTCGCATGTTACAACATGAAGAAGAGGGAAAGCGTCCGATTGTTTTATGCAGCCGTTCAGAAATAGAGAACCCGTTACCTGGCGAAATCAGTTTTATCAAAGTGACCAGTTATACCGATTCGCAAGAAATGAAAAACGCCAATATTGCCGAAGCCGCTTGCATTATTGTGGATAATCTCTCGGACGACATTACCTTGTCAGCCGCTCTATACTGCGCATCTGTAAACCCTTCCGCTCATTTGGTCGCTTACTTTAAAGATGAAGCGCTAGGCCGACTTCTAAGTCAGCATTGCCCGAAAGCGGAATGCATACCTGCTGTTGGCGCAGAAATGTTGGCAAAAGCGGCGGTTGACCCGGGCTCAAGTGCGCTTCATCAGGAGCTTTTGGCTTCAACACGAGGTATGACGCAATACTCAGTTATTTATCCCGAGGGTCAGTCTGCCACCACTATTGAGAATCTCTTCGTTTTTCTCAAAAGACGCCATCATGCCACGCTGATTGCTTTTGATATTGGCGATGGTATTCAACTCAACCCAGATTTAGATGCTGAAGTACCCGCGAGTACCAAGCTGTTTTACATTGCAGATGAACGTATTGAAGATTTTGCCTGGAAAGAAATGAACAAGGAACAATAATGCACATGATTGCTGGCCTGTTAGCAGGCTTCCCAAACTTTTTACTCTATTTCTCTGTTTCTATTATTTTTGTATTGGCGTTTAAGTTCATCTACGTCAAGTTGACGCCATACGATGAGTGGCATCTGATCAAAGAAAAACAAAATACAGCAGCAGCGATTGCGCTAAGTGGGGCCTTCCTTGGTTACTGTCTCGCGATTTCGGGGGCGGCAAAAAACTCAGTCAATATCGTCGATTTTATGGTATGGGGCGTTGTTGCAATGCTTGCTCAAATTATTGCATTTGCAATTGTACGCTTTATTTTACTTCCGAAAGTGGCAGAGCGTATCGAAAAAGATGAACTGCCAGCCGGTATTGTATTAGCAGCAGTTTCTGTTTCGGTTGGCGTATTGAATGCCGCGTGCATGACCTACTAGGAGGAACGATGAAGCGGAGTTCTAACGTTAAACGTTCTTCCATGGACAAAAGCTTAAAGCTTGGGAAAATTCTTCCCTTTGCTGCCTTTGGTGGTATTTTCTTCTTTGCTACGTACGAGTCAAAAACAGAAGGGTACATTTTTTCTGATGCTGATGAGTGTAAATCTAACTCGCCTGAGTTTAGTGAACAGTGTGACATTGCATACCAAGAAGCTTTAGCTCGTGCCGAACAAAATGCCCCTCGCTACCGCAGCGAGTTCGAATGCGAGAATGATTTCTACGAGGATGATTGTTACTACAGTTCCAGTTCCCGAGCTTATGTACCTAACTTTGGCGGTTTTTTTTACAGTCGCTCATTAAGCGGGTTGAAAGGTTATAACAAGAGCTATTACTCAGAGCCGATGTACCGTTATAAATCCAAATTCTATAATGGAGCAGGACAATTCTTTGGCTCCTACCGAAATCAGCCGACCAAAGTTGCGACGAATAGCCTTAATAAACGTGGTGGCGGCACCATTGGCAGGGCGATGTCTCGAGGCGGGTTTGGTAAAGCGGTGTCGGTCAGTCGAGGCGGTTAAAAAGCACTATGTTTCGACGAGAAATACAAGAGCGCGAAAACTGGCGTGAATTAGCACGCCAGTTTGGTTTTGGTTTCCATACCATGTATGACCAACCGTATTGGGATGAGAGTGCTTACTATCAATTCACGCTGGAGCAAATTGAGCGCGATATAGAAGCGCCCACTGAAGAGCTGCATCAGATGTGCCTGGCTATTGTGGATGAAGTCGTTCGGAGTGAGCGGTTGCTGACGCAATGTGCGATCCCTGAATCTATGTGGGAGCAGGTCGCTTCTTCATGGAGACGAAGCGAACCTTCGCTTTATTCGCGGCTGGATTTCGCGTACAACGGGACCTCGCCAGCAAAATTACTGGAAAACAATGCGGATACGCCAACCAGCTTGTTTGAAACTGGCTTTTGGCAGTGGGTGTGGCTAGAAGATGTTGTAAATAAAGGTCGAGTTCACCAGAGCGCGGATCAATTCAATATTCTTCAAGACTTTTTGATCGAGCGCTTTGCCGAAATAGCAAAATACCAACCAGGACAAACACTTCACTTTAGCTGCTGCAAGTACACTGAAGAAGATAAAGGGACTGTCCAGTATTTAGAGGATTGCGCGCGAGAGGCAGGGTTAGCAACGGCATTCGTGCATGTCGAAGATATTGGAGTGACGGAAGATGGTCTGTTTGTGGATGCTGACGACAGAGCGATTCGTTGGATGTTTAAGCTTTACCCTTGGGAGTTTATGTTTGAAGAGGAATATGCGAAGTACTTAGCGACTGCGAACGTAAACTGGTTAGAACCGATGTGGAAGTCGATTCTATCCAATAAAGCACTTTTACCGTTATTGTGGGAGCGCTTTCCTAATCACCCGAACCTTTTGCCCGCTTATTTTGCTAACGATTCAAAAGCGAACACTATGAGAGATTATGTCATCAAGCCACTATTTTCTCGAGAGGGCGCGAACATCGAGATCGTCATCGATGGAAAACGTTTTGTTAAAACGTCAGGGCCTTATGAATCTAAATTCAATATCGTCCAGCAATACCATCCACTACCTAAGTTTGGGCACAACCATACGTTAATTGGCAGTTGGTTGGTCAATGATAGAGCTGCCGGTATTTCGATTAGGGAAGACAGTAGCTTAGTGACTCAAGATATGGCGCGGTATATTCCACATGTAATTTTAACATGATCAAAAAAGCTCTCCATTTGGAGAGCTTTTTGTCTATTCAGCCGTTCAATCTTGATGGTCGACAGCGTTGCGTCTATTGTTCTTCAGCTAATGCAACACCGCGCTGGGTAAGACCACATAACATCACTGGCATTGCATTGAAGATCTCTTCAAACTGCTCTAAGCCTTCCATACCTTGTTCGGCCAATGTTTCAATGGTTGTTTCTGGGTCGTAAAGCATAGTAAGAGAAAGTAAAACACCACCGAGTAGGGCATTATCTTCGCTATCCTCAGGCATCAACGTTTCCCAGTCATCACGCGCAAGTTGCCAGCCTTGTAATACACCTTCACAGAAATCGCGAGCCTGACTTGTTACAATGTCTTGCTCATCTAGCGCGCACCCTGCAGGCCACTGCCAAGTGCCTTCTAGGAGAGCGGGACGAGTTTGGTTCCACATTTGTACAATCTCGTCAATGTACTGCTCTAGTTGTTCACCGTCAGTAAATGGCGCTGTTTCTTCTCCACCCCATAAGAATGGCAACCACTCTTGAGGCATTAATACGTTTGGCGCTGCAGCCATCGCTGTTACAAAGCCTTGAGTTTTTGCTAGGTTTAGTAGTTTACCGTCAAGTTCTGGGAGAGAAAGGATGTCTTGTAGTTTCAAAATAGAATACCATTTGTTAATGGGCTGGTTGATTGCGCTCATCTTACCAATCAATTAGTGATAAATCGATATTAGGGAATGATTCACACATCTATGGAAATTCGCTCATCACTTAGAAAAAAAAGCATTCTCGCCCTAACACTTTACCTGTGCTTCTTTATCGCCACTATCGGTTCTGTCGCCTATTTGGTTGTTGAGCCACCGGTTAGACAAAAGCTAGAGCAAAACCTAGAGTTACGTACCCAACTCCTGGCTCTTGAGATAAAAGAGCCCCTCCTCAGTTCTACAGGTGTATTGAGCAGCTTAGTAGGGCTAGCCCAAGGGACTGAAAATATTCAATCTCTCAACACAATAATTCCACATATACTTCAATTGAGTGACAAGATGCTTGTTAGTGGTGGCGTATGGCCTAAACCCGAACTCAAAGCAGAACAATGGAGATATAAAAGTCTATTCTTCAATAAAAACAGTGATAGTGGTATTGACCAAATTCACTCCTACAATAACCCCGAATCTGGCGGTTATGATAATGAACCCTGGTATGTCGCTGCCGCCGATGCTCCGGTAGGTTCTGTTAGTTGGTCTACGGTTTACATCGATACCTTTACTCAGGTCCAGATGATTACCGCGTCTTCTCCGTACTACCAAAACGGTCGATTCGCTGGAGTTGTAACGGTAGACCTATCACTTGATGCACTTTTTCAGTTTATTCGAGAGCACACGAACCAGCATTCTTTGGGGGTAGTGGTTCGCGATGCTGACTCAAACGTGATTATTGAGCACAACTTTCAACTGACGGACGAAATTTATGTCAGCGAGCTTGATTTCGGAGAGTTCGATTGGCGCATGGAAGTTGTCAACGCAAAAGCTAAAGTCGCCGATCAAGTGTTTGAACAAGTGATGAGCGTTGAGGGGAGGATCATTCCATTTTTGCTCTTGTGTGTCTTGGTCGGTTACTACTTACTGAATCGCTATATTGTTGAACCAATTGTTCGCATTGCCGCTAAGATTGATGACTCGAAAACTGGTGGGATCATAGATATTGACTACGATAGCGATGACGAAATCGGACAGCTTATCGAGAAGTTCAATGAAAAGACGATCTATTTAGAGCAGGAGAGAATAAAAGCTCAGGCTTCGACAAACGCTAAAACGGCATTCTTAGCCACATTGTCCCACGAGATTCGCACACCAATGAACGGTGTACTAGGAACTGCCCAGATACTGTTAAAAACACCACTTACCGATGAGCAGCGTAAGCACCTGAGAACACTTTATGATTCAGGTGATCACATGATGACATTACTCAATGAGATTTTAGATTACTCAAAAATTGAACAAGGGCATGTTGAGTTTGAAAATAAGCCTTTCCCAATTGAGTCGATTATCGGCAGTATCAAGAGTGTTTATCAAACTCTATGTGCAGAAAAAGGTCTTCGCTTTAGAGTAGTCTCGCATTTACCAACGGGTCGTTGGTACAACAATGACAAAGCCCGTTTGCGTCAAGTACTGTTCAATCTACTCAATAACGCTGTTAAGTTCACCGATCGTGGCATCGTAGAGGTAGAGCTAGCCGAGAAATCGAGTAAGGCAGGCACCAAGCTGATACTAAAGGTAAAAGATACAGGAATTGGTATTTCAAAAGAGGCACAAAAACGCATTTTTCGTCCTTTTGAGCAAGCGGAGTCATCAACGACTAGGCGGTTTGGTGGTACAGGGCTTGGTTTAGCAATAGTCAAAGAAATCGCGGAACATATGGGTGGGCAAGTGGTTGTAGAGAGTCAGGAGGACGCTGGAACGACTTTTACTGTCGAAATTGCCCTTACACCTTGCAAGCCGGGTAAAGTAGAGTCAATCAATACACATAAATTGAACTGTAAAGGGTTGAAAGCACTCATTGTTGAAGACAACCGAACAAATGCGATCATTATGGAAACTTTCCTCCGAGCCAAGGGCTTTGAGTGCACAAGTGTCGAAAATGGTCAGCTTGCAGTCGATGAGGTTGCGAGCAAACCATTTGATTTGATACTGATGGATAATCATATGCCTGTTCTAGATGGCGTTGGGGCCATATCAGCCATTCGAGCAATGAGTTCACCTGCTAAGTCGGTACTGATTTTTGGCTGTACAGCGGATGTGTTCAAAGAAACACAAGAACGTATGATTAATGTAGGAGCAGACCACATAATAGCGAAACCAATAGTGGAGTCTGAATTAAATGATGCACTGTATCTTCATGCGACACAGTTATATCAGTACCAATCGGACTTTGATGGAAATGCAGCAGATAGCTTTAATGCTGAAAAGTGGTTACTCAACTTCTATGTCGCTCTAGATAATGGACATCTTAATGAAGCACTTGAGGCTATTTCAGCGATCATTGCGGAGGCTCCCCTTGAACTCAGTGACGACGTTTCTTCAGTCGCCGAACGGATAAGAAGTAACTTAAAGCGTCAGCAATCCCCAGACCAAGATGATATCGATACATTAACGATTTTGCTGGCCTCACCATAATTTAATCAATATGGCGCAACTGTGAATTGTTCTTACTATTCATACGTCATCCAGCTTCGTGACAAACTCTTCTAACCCGCAATGAACAGGCTTGCAGTTTTACTTTTACGAGTAAAACTGCAAGACCTTCTACTGTGATTATATCGGTAATACTCTGAATTTTTGCAGCTTGGTAGCATAAGCTATAGGAATGACTGTTTACAGTCCGAGTTTTGTTCTAACTTTACGTCAAAATAATTATCGTAACCCCTTTTTATGTAAGTGAAATCCGTTTGTTTGTACCATTTTTACGTGATTTTAGGCGTTTTTACTCGTCATTGGTGAAAAAAACTACTTTTACTTTAAAAGTTGGTTATAAATTTACAACTTAATTTTAAATACGGAACCATAAGCTAGTTTTTGTGTGTTCTAATTGCATCATTAACTGGCTTGGCGTCTTTTTAGTGGTTAATAGTTTTATTATTTTTATTAATTGCAGTGTTTGATTTTAAGGGTTTTGTAAATGAAGTCTCGTGGACCATTTTGTATTCGTCACGCCGCAGCGGATACCTTTGCTATGGTTGTTTTTTGCTTTATCACAGGGATGATTGTCGAGATTTTGATTTCAGGGATGACATTTGAGCAATCTCTAGCATCGCGTACGCTATCGATTCCAGTGAATATCGCCATTGCTTGGCCGTATGGGGTTTTTCGTGATTGGGTGCTGCATCAAGGTAGTAAGGTGTCACCGTCTTCCTTTATGAAAAACATCTCTGATCTGGTCGCTTATGTACTATTTCAATCTCCAGTTTATGCGGGTATCTTATTCGCGGTTGGCGCGTCTACAGATCAAATTGTGACCGCAGTGGCAAGTAACGCTGTTATTTCTTGTGGCATGGGTGTGTTGTATGGGTACTTCTTGGATATGTGCCGCCGTTGGTTCCGTGTTCCCGGTTATTCTCAAAGCATGTAAATGCCCCAGTTTTGCTTAATTTAGTTACTTAGTGAGCAATCGATTCGAAAAGGGCGCTTTTTTTTATGTTTAGCCTTGACCATCAGGCACATAATCATTAAATTAGCGCCTCGTTAGCCAATGATGCTAACCAAAATTTGATTCGGTGAGTTGTCCGAGTGGCTGAAGGAGCACGCCTGGAAAGTGTGTATACGGCAACGTATCGAGAGTTCGAATCTCTCACTCACCGCCACATTCTTGAAGAAAGACGTCCTAGGACGTCTTTTTTCGTTTATAAATCAAGAAATTACCTATCATTAACGTCCACACGTCTCACTAAAATCCACGCATTTGATGTATAGGGAAATGTATAGTTTACTATTCCCGCCGGCATCACTATACATGTTTTAACGCGAAAACCTATACAAGCCGTATAGTCCTGTAGGGCTGTACGGAATGCTATAACTTGCTGTAATTAAATTGTTTTCCTCAAAAATATGTATAGCCAAAATTGAGCTCAATGAAGTCAGATAAAACTATACATTTTCGACAAAATTGAGGGTGCTATGAAGACAAAATTGACGACAAAGTTTGTGGAGAATGCCAAGGTCACAAACGGCAAGCCATTTCAAAGATTCAGTGATGGGAACGGGCTATCTTTAGTCGTTAGAGCCTCAGGTACTAAAGCTTGGGAGTTTAGGTTTAGGAAACCAGATGGACGTGACTCAAACCTTGGTTTAGGCCGATATCCAGAAATCACTCTGTCTGAAGCGAGAAAAAAAGTAGCGGAATTCAGAAAACTGAGAGCTCAGGGCTTGGATCCGAGTGTTGTACAAAGAAATCGTAAAGTCGAACTTAAGCGCAGCGCAAGCAATACGGTTAAGCAAATTGGAGAGATGTGGCTAGAGAAAGCGGCTACACGCGTTGTGCACAAAACCGCTGAGGGCTATCGGCAAAAGCTCAATAAACATATCTATCCTAAATTAGGCTCTATCCCGGTTTCCGAAATCAAGGCTGCGATGCTGATTGATGCGATGCGACCGCTGGAAAAGAAAGGGAAGTTGGAGACAGTGACTCGTACTATTGCGCTGTTTCGTCGGCTCATGAACTATGCCGTTAATAATGAATACATTGACCATAATCCGATAGGTAGCATGGCTGACGTTTTTGAGAAGCCCAAGCGGGGTAATTTTGCTTGTATTGATATCAGTGAATTGCCTGACTTATTGACCATGGTTGTACAGTCGACGATGCGACCCGCCAATAAGTTACTTTTCGAGTTCCAATTGCACACGCTTACTCGTTCTAAAGAAGCAACCGGTACTCGTTGGGAAGAAATTTCTTTTGAGGAGCAAATATGGTACTTACCAGCGGAGCGTGCGAAAAATAGGTTAATGCATAAAATTCCTCTTACACCCGAGGTTATCGCTATTCTGAAAGCTGCTAAGCATCTATGTCGCGGCAGTGAGTACGTGTTTCCTTCAAGAAACTCTCTAAGAAAGCCCGTGCATAGTGAGACGGTAAATGCTGCTTTTAAAAGGATGGGGCTGGGAGGGAAGATGACATCCCACGGTACGCGTTCGCTCGGCAGTACAACACTCTATGAGCGCACAGACTTTGAGTCGGTAGTCATAGAAGCCCTGCTTTCTCATACTGACAGAGATGGTATTCGGGATGCCTATAACCGCAATAAGTTTTTCCAGAAAAGAAAACGTGCACTAGAGTGGTGGAGCAAACATGTTGTGGGCTTGACGCATGGTCTAACAAGTTACTCAACTATCGAGTTGTAAGCAAAATGAAGTAAAGGGCACTACAGGTATAGTGCCCTTGGTTTTTATTAAGCTATCTCGTCTAAGCCACTTTGCAAAAGAACCTCGTTAATTTCGCTCAACAGCCAACCGGAAGCCCTTTTGCCCAGTTTGATAGGGCGTGGCAAGTTGCCTTTCTCAACTTGAGTATAAATATGTGACTTGGAGACGTTTAAGATACGGGTCAGCTCTGACAGTCTGATCACGCGTTCTTTCTCAATTTCACCTTGATAGTGTTTGCAACCCTCTCTTGTGTTTATCACGTTACAAAGCCAAGTGAATACGTCGTCTTTTTTGTAGAGCACCAGATTACTTAGATATGGACTGTCAATTTTCTCGGGAAAGTTCGGCAACTTGGCTATCGTTCCTTCCGAAATAGACAATATTTCGCTAATTTGATGCTTTGTGAACATATCAATAAATTCCAATTTCATTAATAAGAGAGTGGTGAAATAAATGAGAGCTAGACACAAAAGCTCATGCTAGCGCTCGGTAACAGATATGGGATTGGAGAAGTTAGGCTGCTTTTCCTAAGATGGTAAAAGTTTGAGTCGTACGAGTTCATTTTCAACAACATCAGTGCAGCTGCAATCTTTTGTGATTTCTTCGTACATGTTTCCCCAACGCTCGAGGACATCGCGACGCTTGCTTATAAACTTACTGCGATTGTAGATTTCTCGAATGTGATCTTTATCTGTGTGAGACAGTATCATTTCGATGATCAATGATTCAGTGATGTCGAGCTCTTCGTGCATTTCGCTACTGAAAATAGAACGAATACCATGTGTAGACATTTTTCCTTTAAGTCCTTTCTTTCTCAGTAATTTCCCTAACGCATCTTTACTAATTGGTTGGTTTAGAGTTAAACGAGGTGAAGGAAAAATATAATTACTTCCATTCGAGACCACTTTTGCTAGCATCAAAACGCGGTGAGTTTGAGGTGAAATAGGGATAATGTTCTTACGACCATTTTTCGATAGCTCGGATGGGATTGTGATAGTCATATCGTCAAAGTTAATATTGTTCCACGTATTTTTCGTCGCCTCTTGAACACGTTGCGATGTTAAAAATAGATAATCCCAAATCAATTTTATTTGTAAAGAACATCCTGACTCAGTAATAAGCGCGTTGACAGCAGGCAAGTCCTCTATTTCTATACAAGCGTGGGGCTTAGATTTACGTTTAGTAAGAAATTGACTGATTTTACTCACGTCAATTGTGTCCAACTCATATTTTATACTCCCGAGATCATATGCGCGCTTTAGCAAAGAGATAACTTTTTTGTGTTGACTTTTATAACCCTTCTTGTCCATATTTTGTGCAAAATCATAGATATGCTCGACAGTTAATGCATCTGCGGGAATAGAACCAAATGGAGAATCAATTAAGTATTTTTTGGCGCGATTAAATTCCCCTTTGTAAGTACTTTCTTTCCACGTGTTTCGTTTCTCGTCGAGGAACGCTAACATTAATTCTGCTACTGTTAACTTGCTATTTCGACGTAGTTTGCTCAAAACGTGCTTTGGTTCTTTTCCCTGTAGCCTTGCTGAAAGCAATGTCTCACGTAGTTCTCGAGCTTCACTCAAAGAGATAGAGTCAAGAGAACCAAAAGTTAAAAGTGTCTCTTTGCCGTTCAATTTCTTAATTCTCATATGCCAAGCTTTATGTTGAGAAGGGTATATCACTAGAGATAGACCACCCCCATCGTATAACCTGCATGATTTTTCGTTTGGTGAGCATGATGTTTTTTCAACTTTTAACGCAGTCAGCAAATTCTTCTTTGCCATCTTGTTCCTTACTTATTGCTGTTACTTCTTGCCGATAGATATATAGAAGAAACAAGATTCCGGCAGAATTAGAAATGAGTCTGTGGAGATTGCTCGCAGAAATAGTTTTTTGAATGCTTGACGAGAATACAGATCGTTAGAGCTTGTGAGGTAGCCTGAACAGAGATAGTGCTTATTGTCAGATGTAAACAGATATACAACCCAGTGCAATGGGCCCGATATCATGATCGTCTTTTTTTGTGTTTCAACAGATTTTAAAAACTATTCGTATGGACTTATTACAAGAGTCCATCGCGCGATGTGACGAAACATGAATTTTAAATCTGAAGGAGAAAATCATGGAAAAAGACTCGAACAGTCAACCTGACTTGGTCAATGCCACACAACAAGCAGAGCAAAGGCCATATGGCATTGCTGAACCATTAACAGATGACGCTTCGGTGAAAGCAGAGCCTGTTGTGAACGAGGAGTTTTTACGTTTCTATTCAACTTATCCCGAACACAGACGATTGGATATATTAGATGCGGAAAGAGCTTGGTATAACGCTGCATTGACGAATGAAGAAGTCATTGTTTTACTTGAGTGGTTGAGAGAAAGGCAGGAAGAAGACCCGTCATGGCACCCGCGCGCCACTGGGATGTTCGTGCCTAAACTGGACAGTTTTCTAAAACAGCGCTGGTGGCTAGGTCCTAAGGCTCACAGGAGACCATAGATAGGCTTTGTTCTCGATTATTGTTTAAGTTATGAACGGGCTAGACTGACATGAATGGGTGGCTACAGCATAAAGTTATTGGCTAAGTGTCCCAACTAGCTCTTCAGCAAAACGAGCCGTTGCAGTTGGCAGGGCACGGCTCTTTTTTTGGATTAGTTCTTGGGGGCAGGTCAATAGAAAAGCAACATCAGTAGCACGGGCAAGTACAAGTAAATTGCTTAAGTCCGATTCAGCACGTGTGGCATTTTTATCTGCGAGACTGTCCTCAATCGCAGAGTAACTTCATTCAACTAAGATATCCATGCTCGACGTAAATCTAACAGTTTTTTGCGAATCCGTTCAAAAATCGAAACTAAAGGCTTGTCATAATTCTCTATTGGCGCTTCCCAATGTTTGGTGGGGGAGGTGTTATTGTTAATCGCACTTTTATTTGTCGACTTGCTTGAGGTTGACTTACTTTTTGTTCTTTTATGATCTGCAATTTCTTTCAAAAGTAACGTTATATGATTTCTAAGAGCCGTATTGCGCTTTCTTATGCGTCTATAGGACAACTCAGCATCTATCTGTTTTAGAGTGACTCGGTCGCCCTTATGCTGCTCAACAAGAGCTTCAAGGGCATCGATCTGAAGACTTATGAACTTTCTCGACATGAAAAGTACACCACTAATGTAAGTAAATATAAACATAAGAAGATAGTTGCTTAAAAAGATTAGCAGATTCCGCTAATTATTAAGAAATTACCCTATGAGTTCGATGTGATTTTTGTTCGGTAGTTAACAGATTTATGCCACATGGTTATTAGTTTTGGCTTTAAGACACAGATAAATTTGAACACCCGAGAATCAGAAGTGATTAGTTGCATTGCATCTTATAACGATATACATGTTGTTGAGTTTAAGAAGGATTGAGTTGCGAAATAATGTCTAACTAAATGATGCATCAGTGGTTTCTCACAACTGTATCAAATTCATATTCTCATATTCTATTAAAGTCATAGATTGTGTCATGCTTTTGTCCTAGTATTGTAAATTTATATACAACAAATTTACTAAAAGATGACAGAATTATTTGCAACGTTCATAGCGTCCTATACGGCTGGTTCTATTTCAGATGCCTTCATATATGTGATCTTACTGCTTCTAGCATTGTCGAGTGTTCTTGCATTTCTAGGCAAGGCCCCCAGGTTCACTGCAAGTACCACCAACATTCTTACCTCTCTCGGTATCCTAGGCACGTTCGCGGGTATTGTTGTTGGTTTAATGGAGTTCAATCCGTCGGATATTGATGGAAGCATTGAGTCGTTACTTGCGGGGTTAAAAACTGCCTTTTTGACCAGTTTGGTCGGTATGGCTGCGTCCATAGTTTACAAGGCGATTCTTGGTGCTATTCCGCAAAAAGAGGAATCCGCTGTCAAGAGTGTTGGGCCAGAAGAAATCTATTCTGTTATGTCTGCTCAGCTAAATGCATCTAATGAGCTGTTATCAGCTATCAAAGGTGATGAAGATTCATCGTTGACCTCTCAGATTAAGAACCTTCGTACAGACATCAATGATGGACAAAAGTCATTAGGCAGACATCTGGAAAGAGCTGCAGAGAACAGCGAACAGTTTCAACATAAATTGTGGCAAAAGATGGATGAGTTTGGCGAGCTACTATCGAAATCAGCGACAGAGCAAGTTATTAATGCGCTTAAAGAAGTAATTGTTGAATTCAATGACAAGCTAACTGAACAGTTTGGTGAAAACTTTAAGCGTTTAGATGAGTCGGTGAAAAAGCTGGTTGATTGGCAAGAAAATTACAAAAATCAGTTAGAAGATATGTCAAATAAATACCAACTAGGGGTTGATGCAATTTCTTCGACGGAAAAATCAGTTGCTAGCATCAATGAGCGTGCTGAATCTATTCCTGCAACAATGGAAAAACTTCATCAAGTTATGGAGTTAGGTCATGGGCAAGTTACTGAGCTTGAACACAGACTTGAGGCATTTAAAGATTTGAGGGACAAAGCAGTAGAAGCAATGCCTCAAATAAAAGAGCAGATGGATACAACTATGTCCGTGATTGGAGAATCTGTAAAAGCTGCTTCTACTCATTATGAATCGATGCTTGTAGAGTCTCAAAAAATTATCGATAACTTCAGTTCTACCGCCCACCAAAGTGTAGAGACCATGCGTACCAATTTAGAAGATGGCGCGAAAAAAGTTTCTACTGAGCTTGAAACAAGAGCGGTAGAAATTGGAGGACGATTGGCAGAAGCATCAAATGATATTACTGACAACGTGACTACAGCATCGGGTGCATTGCAGAATAGTGCCACATACCTGACAGACAACGCCGAGCAAGTTAAGCAACAATTGGAAGATTCAATTGTCGAGCTTAACAGCCAGTTACGCGTGCTTGTTGCCGACATTAAGGATGATGCGCGTGAAACGGGTAATGTGTTGAAAGAAGCAAATCAAGAGCTGCTAAGCAGCACGAAAGAAATTCAGACAGAAACAACGTCAGCAATTACCAAACTTCATGACCGTTTGGAAACCACATTAGAAGATATATTCCAAGTGCAGGCGCAAGCTATACGAAGAACATTTGATAGTTTGGAAGATCAAGTAACGCAGTCTGTAGGAAAGACTGGTAGCGCAGTTGAAAAACAAGTGGAAGTCCTAGACCTGCAAATGCAGCAGGAAATTAACCGAACAATGAATGAAATGGGCGAAGCACTTGCGACGATCACGCAACAGTTTACTCGTGATTATCAAAAGCTAACTCGTGAAATGTCTAATGTTGTTAATAGCAAAATTGCAGTTTAGTCATGGAAAAGTTATTCGGAAAAGCTAAAACAACAGGTGACAGTGGCGAACACTGGATGTCAGTGTCAGATCTTATGGCTGGTTTGATGATGGTGTTTTTGTTTATATCGGTTGCTCTAATGCGTGATGCAATGTTAGAACGCGACAAAATAAAAGAAGTAGCTGAAACATATCAAAAAACACAGCAAGCTATTTATATTTCATTGCTGGAAGAGTTCGCTAAAGACCTGGATAAGTGGGGGGCTGAAATCGACAGAGATACGCTGAGCGTTAACTTTACCGCACCGGAAGTACTATTTGCGAATGGTGCAGCAAATTTAACTGAGCAGTTTCAGATCATCTTGGACGATTTTTTCCCTCGTTACCTTAAAGTTCTTGAGCAGTACAAGCCAATTATTCAAGAAATAAAAATTGAAGGACATACTTCGAGTCGTTGGAATCATGATTCGAGCGACTACGAGGCTTATTTCAATAACATGCGATTATCACAATCGAGAACTCGTGCCGTTCTTGGTTACGTAATGAATCTCGAAGAAGTAAGTCGCGAACATTACGGGTGGGTAAAAAATAACGTAGCGGCGGTAGGTTATTCATCTTCCAAAGCAGTTGTGCATGATGGTGTTGAAGATGAGAAGCGATCCCGTCGGGTTTCTTTCCGCGTAATTACGAATGCAGAAGAGCAGATCTTAAAGATCTTGGGGGAGGGATGAAGTTAACGCTTAACCTTAGCTCTTTAATGCACGCGATAGAAGTGATGGAGCCGGAAATAAAAGGTGCGTTCACCTTGGATCTTCAAGAAAGTCATATCGATAAGATTTCTGCAGAGTTAGAACAGGGTAAGGACGTTGAGCTTAAGGATGTTGAGCTTGAATCTGGTCTTCTAAGTTATAAAGGGCGTCACGTAACCCTTTATATCAAAGCGAACGGTTCAAGTGCTCGCTTCCATGTCTCAGACTGTAAAACACTTCAGTCAATGAGAGCTAGCGGCCGTTTTGAGCGCTATGTTGTCACTAACAATACTTCCGGTGAATTTATTGTTGACTCAGGCTATGGGGAAACTAAAGCCAGGTTGAAAGTTTGTCAGAACTGTTTACGTAAGCTCAACTATAAAGGTTGCAACACCACTGCAGATATCAGTTCAATCGTAAGAACCTTTGATATGGGGGAATTCTTTTCTACATACAGTTCGTTTTTCCCACATATGCCCTCACGCCAAGCTGAGACCGCAGAAACAGGTTATAGCGAAGATTGGACTAAGGTATCTTCTCACTATCGTGTCGAAAAGGATTTTACTTGTGAGCAATGCAACGTGAAGCTTAGAGCACATCGACACCTTCTACATGTTCATCATATCAGTGGGGTGAAATCTGATAATCGGCCGAAAAACCTCAAAGCTTTATGTATCGATTGCCACAGTAAACAGCCTATGCACTCTCGTATGGCGGTAAGCCATTCGGAAAGGCAGCTCATTAATAAACTCAGAAATGAACAGGGATTACTTGAGGATATAGGTAGTTGGAAAAGGTTATTTGAATATGCTGACCCTGGGGTTCATGGTGTACTTCACGCTTGTAAAGACTTTGGAACAAAGTTACCAGAAGTAGGTTACTACGTGGGCGATGGCTTTGGCGACATTGTTGCAAAAATTGAATTGGCTTGGCCTGCTCATAAGTTTGGTATTGCTATCTCACAAAATGATATTGATGACGCGATCCAAGAAGGCTGGCACGTCCTAACGATTAGTGAGTTTTTGGCTGACTACCGAACTCAAGCACATAACTTACGTTGGTAATAAAGCGGGATAGATAATGAAACTACGTATTGACGAGTTACTTGAACGTATCATCTGTATTAACCATGCTTGGAAACTAGCTCGAGATGAATTCGGTACAGACTTCAGCGCCACAAAGTCTTTTCGTGCTACTAAATCATCTTTGCAAGCCACTCTTCTGAGAGAGTTTCCTGAAGACGTTTTCTTAGTGGTAGCCACTGATTCTGAAGTACATGGCGAGCCAATGTATAGCGTCAGATTGACATCTCCAATACCTTTAAATGGTGTTCTTAGGCATGACGCTGAGCACCTACCGCAAAGACTAGCTGAAGAGCTCTTTACACCAAACGAACTATCCCAACTAATTAGACAGTAGACTAAAAAATGCCTCAATTACTCACAAACTTATTCAGCGACCCAGTGACGACGATGATCATTGCTGCAACTATCGGGTGTTTCCTATTCTTTTTTGTTAGGGAATGGCTGACAACAAACAAAGAGATACGCCGTTTAGAGCTGATTTCTAGCATCTCCAATAGAAACTCAAGCGCAATACTAAAAGCGGATGCGCTGACGTCAGAAGAACTTGTTTGGGTCACTGATCACTTAGTATACGAAGTCGAAAATGATGGATATTTGATCGAGCAAAAGAATGGCAAATGGCTTTCTAAATCTCCCGTCTCTCAAATGCTGCCACATTATGATACCAACAGGTATAAGTTAGTTCCGGCATTGCTGACAAGTATTGGTATTACAGGAACATTCCTAGGTATTACTTTAGGCCTCAGCGAATTTACAATGGCCGGTGAGTCAAAGGCGCTTCTCGCGTCCGCTGCCCAGTTACTTGAAGGGATGAAAACCGCGTTTTATACCTCTTTGGCAGGTCTATCTCTATCAGCAATTTTTATGGCGGTGATGAAGGTATCATCAAGCAAAATTGCAAAAGCACAGCGAGCTTTCACAAGCACCATTTCCCAGCACTACATGGAAGCGAGTGCTGTTATGTATCTAAAAAATATTTCGAATGAGAATCAACAAGAAGCCCTACAAGCTCAGATTAAATCCGCGCAAGGAATGGAAGAGCTAGCTAGCAGCATGCGTGCAGTTGTCGGTGAGCTTTCAGAACTTGGGCAAACGTTGAATGGTGAATTGATCGGACAAACAGTCTCAACAGCTGTAACTAGCTCGATAGAACAGCAGCTAGTTCCAACCATTGAAGGTATAAAGAGTGAGCTCGCGTCACTGAAAGACATAAAAGAACAAAATCAGAAAGAATTAGTTGAACTGTTGGTCGATCAAATGAAAAAAGATCTAGTCCAGCCAGTCGTAATTGAACTTGAGAAAACAGCAGACGCTGTAGCGAAAAATAACGAAGTATCCGAACAGCTAAACAGCAATGTTGAGAAAGTAATAACACGCACTGCTGAAACTGTTGAAACGATTGATAAGTTCCAACAAGAAACCATGGTTAAGCTACAAAGTTTTGCGGAATCACTAAAAGAAATTCTGAGTAGCTTCAAAGACGATACTCAAGGAGCGATGACATCGATTGCTCAAGAAGTTCAAACAATGCTTGATAGTGCAACGGACGGGATGGAGAAGCAACGCTCTGCGTTCGAGCATAGTGCGCAAAGAGCAGCATCTGCGTTCGAAGGTATCAAGGACAATATGGATAATGCATTGACGGAACGTCAAAATGCGGAAAAGGCTCTATTTGAGAATGTAGAGCAACGTATTACAACACTTTTAGTTGAGTCACAAACCGTCTTTGACAAGCAGACAAATGTTCTTGAGAAAGTCGGTTCAGACGCAAGTGACTTGATGTTGAACGCAAAAACTGAGCTTATTTCTGGCCTTGGTGACATTGATACTAAAGTGCTCAACATGTCGAACACGGTTCAAACTGAGCTAGAAGCGTTTAGAAAGCAATACCAAGAAAATTTGTCGGATTACTTTACGCAACAGAATAACCTTTTAGAAGACAGCCTAGGTAAACAGCGAGATGGTTTGAATGGAGTTGTTAATAACTTCCGTGAAGTGTTTGAGAGTGAATATCAAACCCGTCATAACCTTCTTAAAGAACTAACGCTGCAACATGAGAATTTACAAAAGTCTGCAAAGACAATTGAACAAGTAGTGAAAGCAGTAGGGTTGAGTGACTCTGCAAGAATGGCCGAGTTGCAAGACGCAGCACAGACGATGGGTCGCGAGATTGGCCAACTTAAGTTGGAGTACTCGAAAGCTTCTGCAGCGTTCAATGATGTAACTGAGAACCTACCTAAGGCTATGGATGATTACTTCACACGGGCAAATCAAAGTTTTGAGACCTTCTTTAATGACTTTGATGCGGCAGCTAGCTCTATCCACAATAAGTTATCGCAGGCCGCTGGCTACTTAATTAACTCTCAAGTTCAGCGCAGAGAATTTGAAGCTGACGAAAGAGCTGTATCAGGAGCTGAAGTTTAATGCGTAATTTACGAACGGCAATACAAACAGCTGATGCAGAAGAGTCAGGAGTTTGGTTATCGGTAGGTGACCTAATGTCTGTTCTGTTGATGATATTTGCCTTGCTTTTGATTAGTGCACTGGTTCAGATCTCTGAAGTCCATGAAAACAGCCAGAACACGCGTATTGTCATCATTAAGGGCATTAACGATGCGTTAGAAAGTGCAGGAATAGAAGTGCAGGCAAACCCCGAAACGGGTGATATATCTATCCTCGATTCCATCCTTTTTGACCGAAACGAATATCGATTAAAGACATCGGGTAAGGAGTTTCTTGATCAGTTTGTGCCGATTTACTCAAACGTGATCTTTCAGTCAGATCGAACGGCGGATGAAGTTAGCCGTATTGTAATTGAAGGCCACTCAAGCTCCGAAGGTGCCTTTAATCGTAATATGGAGCTGAGTGTATTAAGGGCGAATAGCGTTGCCGAATACATTAATGACATGACTTTTGAGCATAAACATCCATTCTTTGAAAAGGCTGTCATTTCGGGTCGAGGTCCTATTGAAGCAAACCAAGAGCAAACAGATCCGTCAGACCGTAAAGTAAAGTTCAGATTCCAGTTTAAAGATGACCAATTCTTGGGCTATTTTTCTGAGGTAAAGTCCGTTGAGTAGCAAAGGGTTTACTTTTAATCAGCCAGTGGTTTTAGGAGCTAATAGCCTAGATAGAATGTCGTTTGATGATTTCTTTGATATGGGCGAACTTGAGGGAAGTTTACCTAGTTTCCCTCCTAAGACGATCAAACAAATTATTGAACTCGTTCGTGCCGGTAGAACAAACACTATTCACATATTTGAATGGCTGGACGCGATAGAAAATCAAAATCAGTGGAACAATTTAGATGTTAGTGAGAAACAAATGGCATGTATTGCTGTTTGGACAGGTATTGGAAGTCACTCGACGCTAGGTGATATTGCGATGTTTAAGCTGGGTTTATCCCTAGATGACAAACCCAGCTCAGTTGTTGCAGACTTGGTTGACTCAATCGAAATAGCTCGCACTGTACCTAATTGGAACGAATTCGATGCACTTAAACTCGATTGGTTATTAGCATTAAAGTCACAGCAATACCAATCTATGGTGGAAATGTGTTACCAAGTAAATAGGAGCGTAGCTTCCTATATAAAGCTTCTGCGCTTACCACAAGCAAGTAGTTATCAGCGACTAGTTGAGCAAAAAATCTTAAATGTAATCCCGAAAACAGATCTGTCGACGAACGACGACCTCTGGTTAATTTCTAACTTCTATGCTCTTAAAACAACACAACAGCGTGTCCAGTTCTGTAGTAATTTGATTAGTCACTTAGCTATGTTTAGCTTTGGCGAGCAATGCCATGACGTGATAGAACAACACTGTTTACCAAACACGTCAGATAGTTTTTGGACTTCTTTGACGCAGAGTGAACGCTCAATACTCAAGAAAAAGTTTAACCTTACTGGCTACTTCGACCTATATGCCATTTCATCTGCTTTATATTCTGACCACGCCGAGAGTGAACTAGGGTTGACGGAATATGAAGTTCGTCAGATTAGAAGTCGCTCAAAGTTTTGGTCTAACTACAGCACAAGGTTTGATCGAGTTCGAGTTTTGCTGCCTGAAACTAGTTACCACTTTGTAGATTCTCATAACGGTGGTGTACCTGACTATGTCACTAAAATTAGTGGGCGAGATACAGAAGTTATTGAAGTTTACGTGTTTGAAATAGAAGACATCATCGTAGTTGAATTTTTACGCGGTGAGCTTGGTGAAACTAGAATTTTTAAAAACAATGATTGGCATGCCAAGCAACTATTTGATAGCTCAGATCTAACTATTGCTGATATTCGTGCGATGACACAGCTAGATGTTCATGACCACTTAGCCTGTTGGCAGTTCTTCTGCGAGAAATTACTCCGGACTAAATTTCAAATAATACCAAATAAGGACACAACTAAATTTAAGGGCCTATCAAGAGAGTTAGGATTATTTAATGTTGAGTCAGGCTTACCCAAACCTTCTCTAGAGCATCTTGATACGCGCAAAAAGCATTTGGAGGTGTGGGTTGAGAACTTTTGGAAAATAGAGAACGCGACAGGAAAGTTTGGTGAAGCAAAAGGTCTTTCAGAGAGAAGTAATATCCATCTATCCAGAGCATTAATGGCCAAGCAATTGGGTGACAACGATGAGTATGAGCGCTTTATACGTAAAGCAGCTGACCAAGGGAACCCTGAAGCGATGTACCTGACTGGAATTTCGATCTTAAGAAATAATCGTAGTGATCGAAAGTTAAAGCAAAGCGCTGAAGAGTGGATTGTTAGGGCGGCGAAAAATGGTCATCTAAGTGCAATCGAATTTGCTCAAAAATTCCGCCTTGATATGGGAATCGCTAGCACTCATACGCTTGATAGAGAGCAGATTGTTCAAAAGAAACAAGTTTCTCCCTCGAAACCTTTGGTAAATGATGTACTTGATAAAGATGCTGCTGTCCAAACGCGAATACAATGTTTACAACTTATCAATAGAGATGCTGAGTCTGAACACCAAAAAGCGTTGGATCTCGCCAAAGAATTATACAAAACAGATCAAGATCTCGAAGCGATACAAGAGGGGATGTATTCACTATTGAATAGAACTAGAGTTTTGCGGATTCGCAATCAGGTTATTGGAATGTTGAGATCACGCGGTGATGAAAAACTCCAATTAAAACTCGCCAGATCTCTGTCTCAAAGCATGCCAAGTGAACAGATAGTCGCGCTAACCATATTTGACGAGATATTCTCTGAATATGGAACTGACACGACCAAGGATATAGAGTCGATTGTATCGAAGGCAAGGGAAGCCAGCCCTACTAAAGTAGAGATATATGGTTTGGCTCTCTTGGATAAGCAAGTCGATAAAAACAAATAAGCTTTATAAGACTTAACAGTATGAAAAATATTCTTATTTCAACGGTCGGCGCTAGCCCCCAGGTTTTAACGGAAACCTTATTTGCTCTTCATCAAAGTGGAAGACCGTTCCCTGAGGCGGTTTACGTTATTACGACCCAAAGCAGCCTCAGTACACTGGTCAATGGCTTGTTTCGAGATGGACACTTACAAGCTCTGAAAGATGAATATCAATTGCCAGATTTCAAATTTAATGAAAGTCATATTTGGCTGATTGAAGATGAAAATGGTGAGTATATTGACGATGCCAAGTCGATAGAAGATCAAACATCAATGGCTGATTTTATCACCCGCAAGGTGTATGAACTTACGCAAGACAGTAATACCAGTATTCACGCTTCTTTAGCTGGTGGACGTAAAACGATGGCGTTTTACTTTGGTTACGCAATGTCTATGTTTGGGCGGTCCCAGGATGTTCTCAGTCATGTCTTTGTTGATGATGATTATGAATTTGTTCGTGACTTTTGGTATCCAACTAAGCAATCAAAGTGGGTGACAGGCAAGTATGGTCAGGGTGAAATTGACTTAAGCCAAGCTCAAGTTACTTTAGCCGAAATTCCCTTTGTTCGTATGCGTGAATCTGTTGAACCAAGTCTGATAACTTCAATGGCAAACCTTTCGTTTAGCCAGACTGTAGGCATGCTTAACACAAGTCACAAAAATGACCTTCATGTCGTTATAGATACATCCGCAAAGATTCTCACAACAGCAGGTGTGGATATTAAGCTCACAGCTAAAGAGATGGCTTTCTATATATGGTTATATGAAAAGAGTAGTGCAGGTTTAGTTGTCGACCGATATTTTGAAGACGACCCGCAACACAGTATCGATTACCTTAATAAATACAGTGAATTAGCGGCAGACCCGAGAGTGTTTAATACCTTTAAAACAACACCAGAGGATTTTAAGGTAGGGGATCACGCTACATTGTCAGGCATGGAGCGAGAGTTCCTTCAGCCTATCTGCTCGAACATAAATCGTAAGCTTAGAAAAGAACTGCCGTTAAAAATAGCGGATAAACTAGAAATAAACTCTAGCTCTGAAGGAACGGAGCAACGCTACCGGGTTGCATTATCAGAGAGCAACTGTCAGATACAATGGATTTAAATGAACATCGATAAAAGAGATGGAGAGGCGAATGGCTAGGTCTAACTTTGAGTTTTTGAAAGGAGTAAATGACTTCCTGTTCGCCATTGCTCGTGCGGCTGAAAAAAATTATCCAGACGATCCGAATACGACTCTGGTAAAGCTGAGAATGTTTGGTGAGGCGACTGCGAAGCATCTCGCTAAACTATTGGATATTGAAATCCCTGAAAATCAGAATGATTTGTTGAGAGAACTGGGTAAAGTCCATTTTGTTGATGACTCTATACTTGGTGTTTTTCATAAGCTAAGAAGAATCGGTAATCAGGCAGTTCACGAATATCATGATGATTTGCAAGACGCGGAAATGTGCTTACGGTTGTCATTCCGACTGGGTGTTTGGTACTACCGCTTAGTATCTAAAAACCTTGATTTTGCCGTCCCTCAATTTGATTTACCTACCTCAGAAAATAGTCAATATTATGAGCAAGAAGTGCTTTCTCTTAAGCAGGAACTTGCCATCGCTCGTCAGGCTGAAACACAGACTAAATCAGAGGTTGAAGCGCAGAGCGCTAAACTTACCGCATTAAGTGGCTATATCTCCGTTTTAGAAAGTAAGCAGGAAGAAACAAAGGACCAATCTGAGGCGCGTATTGCAGCTCTGGAAGCAAAGCTAGCAGAAAAAGAATCAGAGCTATCAAAGAAAACAGAAGCAGAGCGTAAAGCTTATAAACAGCAAATAACTAATCAGGCTGCATCTCGTAGTTTAGACCTTTCAGAAGCAGAAACTCGCTATCTAATTGATACCCAGTTACGAAAAGCAGGCTGGGATGCGGATACAAAGTTACTCAATTTTGCGAACGGTACTCGCCCTGAGAAAGGACGCAATATCGCTATTGCTGAATGGCCTACAGGCAAAGATGAAACGGGCAAGATGGGCTTTGCAGATTACGTGTTATTTGCGGGTTTAAAGCCGGTGGGTGTCGTTGAAGCGAAAAAAGCCAATAAAGATGTAGCAGGCAAGCTGACCGAAGCCTACCGATATAGCAAATATTTCGATTTTAATTTTCTTCGTCACGAATTAGAGAATGCCGCAAACGATGATGACTCATTAGCACAAGTGGCTGAAGCCTTGCCCCTTTATTTGCCAACCTGGGCGGATTCACAGGGTAGTGAATGTTTTAAAGTTCCTTTCTGTTTCTCGGCTAATGGTCGTGATTATCGTGCAGCCGTAAAAACCAAAAGTGGTATCTGGTATCGCGATGTTCGTCATGCCACCAATATGCCTCAGGCCCTACCTGAATGGCATCGTCCAGAAGAACTGTTAGCTAAGTTAGAAAACGACACTCAACTGCAGAACCGCTGGTTTAAAGATAATGCAGATATGAGCGATCTTGGTTTGCGTTACTATCAAGAAGAAGCGGTTCAAGCGGTAGAAAACGCGATTATTTCTGGTCAGCAAGATATTTTATTGGCAATGGCGACCGGCACAGGTAAAACCCGTACCGCGATTGCGTTAATGTATCGATTAATTCAGTCACAGCGTTTCAACCGTGTCTTATTCCTAGTTGATAGAACCTCTCTTGGAAATCAGGCTCTAGGTTCGTTTGAAGATACGAATATTAAAGGCGATACCTTTAATGCCATCTTTAACATCAAAGGGTTAACCGATCGCTTCCCTGAAGATAGCACTAAGATTCATGTGGCGACTGTGCAGTCGTTGGTGAAGCGTACTTTGCAAAGCGACGACGTGATGCCTGTTGGGCGTTACGATTGCATCATTGTTGATGAAGCGCACCGTGGTTACATACTGGATAAAGAGCAGACGGAAGGTGAAGAGAAGTTCCGTAATCAGTTAGATTTCATTTCTTCATACCGCAGAATTATTGATCATTTCGATGCAGTAAAAGTGGCACTAACGGCAACCCCAGCACTACATACCGTCGATATTTTTGGCGGTGAAAAGAAACAGCCTGTCTATCGTTATAGCTATCGTAAAGCGGTTATTGACGGTTTCTTATGTGACCAGGAGCCGCCAATCAGAATTATCACTAAGTTGAGTGAAGAGGGCGTCTATCTTTCTCAAGGCTCTGAGGTTCAGCGTCTGTCTAACCAGGGAGAACTGATAGACGATACGATGGAAGATGAACAAGGTTTTGAAGTCGCAGATTTTAACCGCAACTTAATCGCATCAAACTTTAACAAAGTGATTTGTGAGGAACTGGTTAAACACATTGACCCGACAAGCCCACAAAAAACACTGGTGTTCTGTGTGAATAACACTCATGCAGATACTGTGGTTGAAGAGCTACGTACGGCATTTAAAGCTAAGTATCCTCAGTTAGAGCATGATGCGATCATCAAAATCACCGGTGATTCCGATAAAGATTCCACCAAAGTGCAGTCGATGATCACCCGTTTCAATAAAGAACGCTTACCCAACATTGTGGTGACGGTTGATCTGCTCACTACGGGTATTGATATTCCAAGCATTTGTAACCTGGTCTTCATGCGCAAAGTACGCAGCCGAATTCTCTATGAACAGATGAAAGGGCGCGCTACTCGCTTATGTCCAGAAGTGGGTAAGAGCTCATTCCGTATTTTTGATACGGTAGATTTGTATTCGACTCTGCAAAGTGTCGACACCATGCGCCCTGTGGTGGTTCGCCCGCAAGTAGAATTGCAAACCTTAGTCAACGAAATCACCGACTCGAAAACCTATAAAGTGATAGAGGCTGACGGGCGTAGCTTTGCTGAACATAGCCACGAACAACTGGTTGCTAAATTGCAGCGTATTATCAGCCACGCTCAGTTTAACCGTAATAAATCTAAACGGGTGGATGACCAAATTAAGCGTCTTGATGAACTCTGTGGTGATGCAGCAGGGTGTGATTTCGCCAGCTTTGCAAAAACACTGAAGCAGAAAGGACCAAAGTGGTCTGCTGAAGTGTTTAACAAAATGACAAATATGGTCAGCCGTTTGGATAATTTGAAGAACGAAATCAACGCTCTTCGGGAGATGCCAATCTTTACCGATTTACCTGATGAAGTGACGGAAGTTTCTCAGCGTTGGGGAGAGTTTGATAAAGCTGAAGATTTCCTTGAAGCGTTTGACCAACTAGTGGAAGTGTCAACCAACCAGCAAGAAGCGTTAGACATTATTGTCAATCGCCCGCGAGATTTAACCCGTAAAGGACTGATTGAATTACAAGAGTGGTTTGACAGCCAAAACTTTAATGATGCGAGTTTACGCAGTGCTTGGAAGGTAGCTAAAAATCAGGATATCGCTGCTAAATTGATTGGTCATATTCGAAGAGCTTCCATTGGTGATGCCTTATTGCCGTTTGATGAACGTGTCGACCGTGCCCTAAACAAAATTAAAGCCGCCAATGACTGGAACGAAGAACAACTCAACTGGCTGGAACGTTTAGCTGCATCGATTAAAGACAAAGTGGTACTGGATGAAGACACCTTCAAAACCGGTAACTACAGGCGTCGTGGTGGCAAACGCAAGTTGATGAATGTGTTTAATGATGAATTAGACACCATTCTCTCTCAATTTAACCAATTTATGTGGGATGAGCCCGCCTAGCTAAGTACAATCACCCGCAATGAATTTATTACTCACTTCTCTTTCTGTTGAGAGAGAAGGTAAACAGAATTAAATAGACTCACTTAGCCACCAATGAGCCGTGTGAGCATTAGAGAACCAATATGAATAACAACGATTTAGTAGCCAAACTCTGGAAACTGTGTGACAACCTGCGTGACGGTGGTGTTTCTTATCAGAACTATGTGAATGAACTGGCATCACTGCTGTTTTTGAAAATGTGCGAAGAGACAGAACAAGAGGATGAACTGTTACCAGAAGGTTACCGTTGGGCAAATTTAAAATCGAAGATTGGTCAGGAACAGCATCAGTTTTACCGCAATATGTTGGTTCAGCTTGGCGCTGACGACCATGCCATTGTGCGTGCGATTTTCCAGAACGTGAACACCACCATTACTCAGCCAGCGCAATTGACTGAGCTTGTAGACAATATGGATAACCTTGAGTGGTTCGATGGTAGCCAAGGTAAAAGCCGTGACGATTTCGGTGATATGTATGAAGGCTTGCTGCAAAAGAACGCGAATGAAACCAAATCAGGCGCAGGTCAATACTTTACCCCTCGTGCACTGATTAGCACCATAGTGAAAGTAATGCAGCCACAGCCGCGTGAAATTATTCAGGACCCGGCTGCGGGTACAGCGGGTTTTTTGATTGAAGCTGATAAGTACATAAAAACCCAAACTGAAGATCTTGAATGGAAAGTAGTCGATGGTCAGAAAGTGAGAATGGACGAGTCTGATCAAGATTTTCAAATGAAAAACGCCTTTGTAGGCTTAGAACTAGTGCCTGAAACGCGCCGTTTAGCTTTGATGAACTGTTTGTTGCACGATATTGAAGGTGACGTAAACGAAGGTGCAATTCGTCTTGGTAACACATTAGGCAGTGCTGGTGAAAGCCTGCCCAAAGCCAATTTAATTTTGACCAACCCGCCATTTGGTAGTGCCGCCAGTACTAATATTACCCGCACCTTTGTTCACCCAACAGGTAACAAACAGCTCTGTTTTATGCAGCATATCTATGATGCATTAGAACCGGGTGGTCGTGCGGCGGTGGTGATTCCAGATAACGTGTTATTTGAAGGTGGTAAAGGTACAGAGATCCGCCGTGATTTAATGGATAAGTGTAACTTGCACACCATTTTGCGTTTACCTACTGGCATTTTCTACGCCCAAGGGGTGAAAACCAATGTGCTGTTTTTCCAAAAAGGCACGCCAGAGAACAAACATCAGGATAAAGATTGTACAAAAGAAACCTGGGTGTTTGATATGCGAACCAATATGAACACTTTTGGTAAGCGTCGCCCACTGACAGAAAAGCACTTTGATGCCTTTATTGCGGCCTACGGAGCAGATAAAAACGGTCAATCACCTCGTGAAGAAGGCGTATACGAAACGTTAGGAAATACTTTCGCAGAAGGTGAAACGGCAGAAAGTGTGAGCGAGAAAGCGCACAAAGTAGATAGCGCGCGCTGGCGTAAATTCAGCCGTGAATACATTCGAGACCAGAAAGGCGACAGCCTAGATATCTCTTGGCTAAAAGATTTAGAGGCAACCAGTGCTGAAAACTTACCAGAACCAGAGGTGTTGGCGGGTGAAGCAATGGCTGAGCTTACTGAAGCGATGTCTGACATTTATCAGTTGATGCAGGCTTTAGGCGCAAATGATGAAGCTGATGCGCAAAAGCAACTGTTAGAAGAAGCGTTTGGCTTATCTGAAAAGCCGGAGGTTGAGTAATGAGTCAGTTGCCGAAAGGATGGGTTGAAACTAAATGGGACAATATTGTTGGCGTAGACGGTTTTAGAAGGGGGCCTTTTGGAGGAAACCTAAAAAAATCATGCTTTGTGGATGAAGGTTATGCGGTTTATGAGCAGTATGCTCCTATAAACGATGATTGTGAGCAGTTTAGATATTTCATAACACAGGATAAATTTGATGAGTTGAAAGGATTTCAGGTTCATGAAGGTGATTTTTTAATTAGTTGTTCAGGAACTATGGGGCGGATAACTTGCGTACCAAAAGGAGCCCCTATAGGAGTGATTAATCAGGCGTTATTGAGAATACGACTTCAAGATAATTATATAGATTCCAATTACTTCCTAAGACTATTTAAATCACCACTAATACAGCAGCAAGTCTTGAATAAGTCTGTTGGTGGAGCGATTCAAAATTTAGCGGCAGTTAAAGCGTTAAAAGAGATCCGATTACCAATAGCCCCACTACCCGAACAAAAACGCATCGTTGAAAAACTTGATGAAGTATTGGCACAGGTTGACACCATCAAAGCCCGTTTAGATGGTATTCCTGATTTGCTAAAACGCTTCCGCCAATCGGTACTCGCTTCCGCAGTTTCAGGGAAGTTGACTGGCATCGAAAACGGGCGCCCTGAGCTTTCAAAGTTGGGTGATACAGGTATTAAAATTAAAACGGGCCCTTTCGGTAGTGCACTACACAAATCAGACTATATTGAAGATGGTATTTTTGTTATTAACCCAATGCATATAAATGATGGCAAGATTACGCCTTCTACTCAAATGACGATAACGACGGAAAAATATGAGTCGTTAGCTTCTTGGCATTTAGGAGATGGTGACGTAGTGGTTGGACGACGTGGTGAAATGGGGCGAGCTGCTGTCGTTAATGATGTTGCATCGAAACCGTGTTTGTGTGGTACGGGGTCTATGATTCTTCGTTGCGATGAGAATATTGATTCAGAGTACTTGAGCTACATTATTCGCTCCCCAATAGCAGTTAGTTATTTCAACGCTACTTCTGTCGGCTCGACAATGGTTAATTTAAATCAAAAGGTAATTAAAAACCTTGAAGTGTATTTTCCATCAGTAGCAGAACAAAAAGAAATCGTCCGCTTAGTCGATCAGTACTTCGCCTTCGCCGACACCATCGAAGCGCAAGTGAAAAAAGCGCAGGCTAGAGTAGATAATCTGACTCAAAGTATTTTAGCTAAAGCCTTCCGTGGGGAACTCGTCCCGCAAAATGATGACGATGAATCAGCAGAAGTGCTTTTAGAGCGTATAGCAAAGGCTCGTAAAGAGGCAGAGGCGTTGGCGAAAGCGGCAAAGAAGGCTGGAAAGAAGAAAGCGTAGAATGAATTACTAATAAAAAAGTTGGATAGGGATATGCAAGATAATAAAAATTTAGGTTCGTCAATTTGGAAGTGGTTAAAGTTCACTGTGAAGTGGCTTTGGCTGTTGGCTATGTTTGTTCTGGGAATAGCGGCGTATGCAGTTATGCCATTGGTGATATTTGAGTATTCATATTCGGTGTCAGAACTGGACCTGGTTGAAACGATATTTATCGTTTTATTGGTGATGTTTGCTTACCACTATATAAAACTATGCCGCCGCACCGAAGCGCCGCTTATTCGTAAAATCATCACCCCTTGGGTACATCAGGCGTATCTGATTTTAGTTTTCGTTCTACTTGGGGTTGCTGCAGTACAATTTTCCGAATTGGAATTTGAAGATTTTGACACAATGCCATTGATGGATTTTGTTAGCTATGTACTGATGTCAATGACACTGCTGTACAGCTATCGTCGCATGAATAAATATCCTGGCAAGCAATTGATAACAGAAGAAGCAGTCGTTAATGAAGGAGCTGTAGAATGAAACGTATCTATTTTTTAACAGGACTCCTTTTATTATCTCTAGGGAAAACGAGTTACGCCTATGATCACTCTTCAGCGAAGCCGGGAGATGTGGCATTTTTGGTATCGTCATGTCAAGAATATATTGAGCTATATAAAAAGAAAGATGACCCACGTTTTGGTGCTTACCTCACAACGTCAAAAGAAGAGAGTTTTCGTGCAGGTTACTGCCTGGGAGCGGTAATGCACGCGAATAATACCTGTCGTTACGGGTATGGTTCTCAATCGGTTTATCGCTCGGCTGAAGTGATTGCGTCAATTGAAGACAGTTATTACTCAGAAACAAAACTGTTGGAAGATACTGTATGCCGTTAGTTAATACCAATCAGGCGGTGCAGCAGTTGTTTGGTGTTGACGGTAAACAACTCCGTACCAAAGCGAACAGTTATTTACGCAATGGTACGATTCCGTCATCGGCAGTGGTCGATGACGGATTTTCTGACTCTGATTTGGGTATGCGAGGTAAAAAGCTGCTCAAATCAGAAGCAGTCGATTGTTTGTTTAATGCCTTAGTGTTGGATGCTTTTTTCAATGATACCAAGCATGTTAAAGATATCTTTGAAAAAGCATCAGCCAGAACTGAAGCTGCCAAATTGTGCAAAGAAGTTTTGCTCGAAGCGCAATGTGTGGATAGCAACTCAAAGTTAACCAGTGAGGCTCAACTATTCCTTCACCAGCTTAGTGATGCAAAGTTTGTCCTGCGTGGTACTCGGCTAACCAGCCCGTTTGTAGAGCAGCGCTTACCGCAAATGGATATCGCTATGCTGAACACAGGGTTGCTCTACCATTTACTCCGTTCTCAGCGTTTAGCGCTTTCTCATAAAGAGTCGCTGCTTCTTTGCTTATTGGAAGACGATCTTGCTGGTGCTATGAATATCGCTGACCATTTAGATGCGGCATTACTGGCCGATGATCAGCTATTAGCCACTTTGGTTATGCGGGTTCGCCAAGACTTTCAGGAAGCCCAATCTTTTAATTCTCTATTAAATATCCTGCCTGACTAAAAAACGCTTTTTTGTGCAGTGCACAAATCAACACTACTCCTACTGACCAAAAGGAGTAGTGTTATGAACCAAGCAAAACAACTTGTAATCAATTATCACATCACTGAAAAATGTAATTACGACTGTCATTACTGTTACGCCAAATGGGCGAAACCCAACGAACTTCATCGAAACTTAGATGACATGAAGTTAGTGCTAAATAGACTGGCTGATTACTTTCTTTCCCCAAATTCCATTCAGCAACAACTCGGTTATCAACGCGTTCGCCTGAATTTTGCCGGTGGTGAGCCATTGCTGTTAAAGCAACGCTTTATCGATGCGCTAGACTACGCATTAGAGTTGGGCTTTGATACCTCGATAATTACTAACGGTCATTTAATTACTGACGAATTTATTGCTCAGCATTCTCATAAACTCCAGATGTTAGGGATTAGCTACGATGCCTGTAGCTTGGATGTTCAGCAGAAAATAGGACGAACAACCGCTTCAGGAAAGGTGTTGTCTCCAGAACGCTTACAGTCAATCTTTCAACAAGTTAAAACGGTTTCCTCTAAGACAGAGCTCAAAATCAATACAGTCGTCAATCAATTTAATACCGAGGAAGACTTCAACGCTTTAATGGAAGCTATTCAGCCTAACAAGTGGAAAGTTTTGCGAGTTTTACCTGTATTTGATTCCATCCAAACCATCAGTGATCAGCAGTTTGATGCTTTCGTTAAACGTCACCAATCGGTGTCTCATTTGATGTCAGTTGAGAATAACGACTCAATGACAAACTCCTATCTAATGCTTAGCCCAGACGGCTCATTTTTCCAGAACGGTAATGGTTCACAAGGCTATTTTAAAAGCCGTCCTCTGATTTGCACACCAATAGAAACCGCTTTAGCTGAGACGGGCTTTGATGTTGCCAAGTTCGCGCAACGTTACAAGTAGGAGGCTATATGAACGCTAAATATGTGAGCGTGAACGGTGGTTCAAAAATAGAAATTGTCGCCTCTAAGGTGTCACCGGCAATAATGGACAAGGCAAAGACGTTAGTGACAAAAATATTTTCTGACGAGGTTCGTCGAGGTGCAAGACCCAAGGTGATACGACGAAATAAAAGATGGTTAAGTTATAGGATAAACAGACGATACCGTTTGTTAGTAAAGCGCAGGTGTTCGACTGTTGGCCCGTACTACTGCATGAGCCACAACGAGTTTGATAAGTGGGTGAACCACCATTAACACATAAAAATTGAGTTAATGATATCCAACGAATTCTACATTATGAGATCTGATGCAATCATTTGGGAGATACTTGTTTTAAATCGAACTTCGTAATGTAAAGTAATTTATCTTATGCCTACGATTTAGTATTGAGGATAATTCGTAGGCATAAAGTTTGTGGTTCCTGTGACATTAGGCTAGTGAAAACGAACGATAAAACGAGAACAAAAATGACCACTGAAAACAAACAAAACAGAATTAAAAAGCAAAAAGAATTGTGGGATGCGTTCTTAAAGCGTTGGCCAATTGAAAAGCTTAAAGAACTGACTTTGGAACAATACGTTTCAACGGATGATCAAGATACGTTTACCTATTGGTTAGAGACGAAAACCAGAGAGCTAGGGTCGATAAAAGGGAATACATCCGCAAAATTTGGAATTTATAAACGTAATAGGGAGGGGAAAGAGCAAAGTGGTATTGGTCATGGAGAGGTTTATACATGGCGTACCCGTTACGGAAATAACGAATCTGAAGTATTTAGTTATGTCAAAGATGTATTAATTCAAGTCGCACAAGCGGCTTATGACGGTGACTTGAAAACAATCGATAACATTGATTTTGCACCTTTGGTGAAATGGAAGATAGCGTTTCTATATCAAAATCAAGAGCAACCAGTTTTGATCAACACTTTTTCTAAACCAATGCTAGAGGTACTGACAGATAACCGTAGTAAAGTATCTTTTCCTGATATGTATCAGCATCTTATTAAAGGGAAAGGTGACCAAAACTTACTCGAGTTTGGTCAGGAGTGTTGGCAAAAAGCAGAGCAAATGCGTAAAGAAGTTCATCAGAGAGCTATTTTTGATCAATTTGCTCACATTGACTTGTTTAATAGCTGTTCTCAGCTTTGGTCGCAAGAGGTTGCAGATGCATTTTGTGCCTTAATTCAGGAAGCTCATGATAATAAGCTAGACGTCTTCACTACGGCGATGCCCACAGGGGCAATGATTCGAATTGGTCGAAAGGAAAAGGGTGTACAGCGAGCAGAAGAAGTCTTTGCGACGTTCGAACCTACCCAAAAGAAAATCAACTTTGAGCTTCGCTACGAGCACCGCGATGGTTATGAGTGCTCAGAAGTTTCCACTGACTTATATCAACGTATACGAAAATCGAAGAAGTTGGCGCAATTTGCTAAGAAGTATCCAATTACTCGTAAGGCACATTGGCCAATGAGCTATTTGGGTGATGACGATATTGATTTTGGAAGTGATGATTATGAAATTGCTGAATTAAAAGAGAGCTATACAATGCCTAAACCGTCTTCGTTAAACCAAATCCTCTATGGTCCCCCAGGTACAGGAAAAACTTATCATACGATTGAAGCTTCAGTTCGTGCCGCCGAGCCAAGTTTTAAGTGGAGTGATCCTAAGGAACTTAAGGAAAAGTATGATCGTTTAGTTAATGAAAAACGCATTCGATTTGTGACTTTTCACCAGAGTTATGGATATGAAGAGTTTGTTGAAGGGTTATGTCCAACGACAACAGATGAGAATCAGATTGAATATATTGTAAAGCCAGGTTTATTTAAGCAAATTTGTCAGGACGCTACAGCTAGCGGTACTAAGCAACCTATATTAGTTAATTCAAACCCTCGAATATGGAAGCTAGCCATTGATGGAGTAAAAGCGAGTAAGGTCCGAAAATACTGCTTCGAAAATAATTTAGCGGCTATTGGGTGGGGTTACACCGGCGATATGTCGACCGAAGAGCGTAGCTCGGATGAAAAAAATTACTTTGAGCAACTTGGACCAAATGCAAAATCATCTGTGATGGAGTTTTCCGGACGTATGACTGAGGGTGACCTTGTTCTGTGTATAAAAAGTCAATGGTCCATTCAAGCAGTAGGGGTGGTTTCGGGCGAGTACCAATTCCGTCAAGAAGGGATAGAGGAAAAAGACGATTTTTGTCATGTGATTCCAGTCGATTGGTTAGCATTAGATTTGGACGTCAATCTCTATGAACTAAATGGAGATACAAGACTGACACAAAAAACTTGTTATGAACTGACTAGATTTACTCCGGTTGAGCTTTTTGAATTGCTTGATAAAAATTCGGTGCAGATAGATAGAACCAATGAAGTTAGTTCCGAAACACAGAATTATGTTCTAGTGATTGATGAGATCAATCGAGGCAATCTTTCAAAGATCTTTGGCGAACTGATCACGCTAATTGAGCCGTCAAAACGTAAAGGGGAGTCTGAAGCAATTGAACTCACACTTCCCCTATCGAAGAAACCGTTGTCGGTGCCAAATAACTTGTATCTTATTGGGACAATGAACACCGCAGACCGCTCATTATCTATGATGGATACGGCTTTACGTCGCCGTTTTGATTTTGTTGAAATGATGCCTAAGCCTGAGTTACTGGAACACTGTATTGTAGAGAAAGATAGCCTCCGCATCGATTTATCAGAGCTTTTAATCAAACTCAACGAACGGATCGAAATCCTTTATGACCGTGAACATACATTAGGCCACGCTTTCTTAATGCCAGTAAAAGCCTTTGTCGATGCGGGTCAACAAGACAAGGCGTTTAAAGCGCTTGTCTCTGCGTTCAAAAACAAAATTATTCCGCTGTTAGAAGAGTATTTCTTTGAGGATTGGAGCAAAATCCGTTTGGTGCTTGCTGACAACCAGCCACACAAATCAGATTTTCAATTCGTGACAGAGCATACACAGACAACAAATGCGCTCAATGAGCTGTTTGGTTCCCACCACGGCTTAGACCAATATGGCCAATCGGTTGTGAAATATAAAATTGCTGAGCATGGGGATGATGTTTGGAGCAACCCTCAAGCGTATATTGGTATTTATTCGAGCAACGAACTTTCATCACAAGCCAATACCGCAGCGGTAGATGAGTAACCTTTATGCATACTACGGTATTTGAGTACGGTTATTTGTCGTGTAATGAGGCCGCTTGTGCTGATATAGGTGCAGAAATTATTTCTCAGTCCGCTTTTGACTATTTGAAGGATGTCAGTTTAAGCGCAGCAGAGTCGGAAACCAATAAGTGCTTGACTCTAACCAAACGCTACGGCCATGAGTTGCTCCAAGTGAAAAACTATGTCGGTGTATTATTTACGCCCACAGGTGAGCACATCGAAGTTCTGCCGAAGACTGGGCGGAAGGCCATAGACGCAAATATCGCCGTAAATGAAGCGCGCGAAATGTTGCTAATGATGCTTCAACACTTGGGCTCATTTCGGTATGTGACGGCTAATCAGGGGAATGTCGCCACTAAACAGGTGCCATTACTTGAAGCATTCATCGGCCAGTTTTTGCAAACCGTGAATATGCTGATCAAAAGAGGGCTCAAAAGTGACTATGTCACACAAGAAGATAACCTCCCTTTCCAAAAAGGTAAGCTGAAGATATCTCAGCAAATCAGACTAAACGTCGTGAACAAGCACAAGTTCTATGTTGAATACGATGAGTACCTGATTAACCGACCAGCCAACCGATTAATAAAAACGACACTACAAAAACTGGGTAGCTACACTCGACTGGCCAGTAATCAAAAGCTACTCAGAGAGCTGCAGTTTGCGTTTGCTGATGTTCCAAATAGCAAATCCGTTAAGCACGATTTTGACGCGCTGAAGTTAGATAGGGGCATGCAGAGCTATTATGACCCACTAGCGTGGGCGAGGCTGATACTCGATGGGTTTTCTCCGCTTAGCATGAAAGGAGAGCACGGCGCTTTATCTTTGTTGTTCCCAATGGAAGCGGTATTTGAAAGCTACGTAGCTTCGGTTTTGCGAGAACAATTAATAGAAGGTGTCTCCCTAACGACTCAAGCTCGTTCTAAGTATCTGGTGACTCATAACCAAAGAGAGCAGTTTTTGCTCAAACCAGATTTAATCGTGACATTCCCAGATAAAAGCAAAGTTGTCTTAGACACCAAATGGAAACTCATTGATCTTGATGCCCACAATTTCGGCCTGTCTCAGGCAGATTTTTATCAAATGTATGCCTACGGGCAAAAGTATCTAAATGGCCGTGGAAAATTAGTGCTGATTTATCCAGCGCACGACTCTTTTAAAGTGCCAATAGAATATAGCTTTGATTTTAGCGATGAATTAAGGCTTTGGGTTGTTCCGTTCGAACTGTGTGTTAATGGAAAGAGCCGATTATTGCTTGGTGATAATCATGAAGTTCGTAAGCTTATAAAGCACGATTAGAGCGTCAAATTAATTACAGTTAAGTCGACGAAATAAAAAGAAGAGAAAATTATGCTTAGAGAGCAATTGTTAAATCGAATTCAAAGCATTTATGGTGAACCTACTAGAGTAACGAAAAAAGTTAATGCGTGGCATATTTTTACTCAATTTGGTTTTGTTGTTGAAGTGGACACACCAAAGGATGGAGCGTATGCCAATGTGTGGCTTCCTAAGTCTAACAATGAAGTTGATCTTCGTGGTGTTGAATTTACCTATTACCCAGAAGAAAAAGGGCGCCATAGTAACACCTATTCCACTCCAGGGTTAGCGAAAGGGGAGCCCGCGTTAAAATTAAAGATAAAAACAGCAAGCGATATTAATGCGTTTTTTGATTATTTGGCGTTTTAACTTAAGCAGAAGTTTATAACTATTTAAATTTAAAAAACTATAGCGAATGCAGATATGAATACGTCTATTCTAGGTACATCACAATCAGTTTCTCAATGGTTAAATGGTTTCTTAAACAGTCGTAGTATCAAAAGGGACTCTGGTCGTCCTCTGTATCAATACCATATGACCAACGACGAGTATTTGTCACTACGGCGAACGCTTTCTTCTAGCTTTCGGTTTGAAGTTAAAAATACGTTTTCGAAAGAATGGTGTGGTGCTTTTGTTCTATATTGTTCTGAGTGGTTCCGTAGGGAGTATAGCGGAGACTGGAGTTGGAAGCCGATTTTTGAATCTCTCGCTTTTGAACTTTCTCCACCACAAAGAAGTGAAATAGTACCGAGAGGATTGTCTATTTACTGGGGAAAATCGGTTGCGAAATTTAATTCAAATTCTTCAGATTACCTTGGTTCTACCTTTCTTGAAGGCGGGTTGCCTTCGAATCTACTATCAAGTGATTCAAACAATTATCAGAATACGTTTTGTTCAGTATTTGAACGTTATCAAGAAGCGAAAGATATAGGATCTAGCGCGATCGAACGACTTGTTAGAGCCAGAATTACTAGCTTACCGTTGACACTTCAAAGTGATGAGTCTGTCCATCTTATTGCTAACATGGCTGAAAAGCTCGATACCTTGGTGTATCAGTTCTCTCTGGATAAACAGCAAGACCCAGCAAAATACTTAGATGAACAGCATCCTCGTTGGAGAGAAAGCTTTCCTCTACCACTCGAAAGTGCAGTTGGGACTGCATTTCTGAGCCAGTTGCTCTCTACCGCGACAAGAGAAGTGCGGAAAGTCACGACAACTAAGAGAAAGCTTGCATGTAAGCATTACCTTTCTTTTATAAATCAAGCGGTTTATACCGAAGTTACGCTCCCCTCGGCCTACACGTTTGAGCTCTCGAAAAAGAAATTACAGTCAAGTAGGGTTGAAATGGCTATTTTCGAGGGTGATAAACAAATAGCTGCGCTTGGCACTGGCTTTGTACAATTTGAAGGCGATTCAACGTCAATTCGGTTTAGAAATTCTGCAGTACACGTTCGTAGAATGAAAGCTAGCAGTGAGTTATATGTTGCCGTGATGCAAGCAGGATGTAAGTTGGCTGACGTTCGGTTGCCAGCCAGTTCCGTGGATATTGGAGAATCGCCAATTTCTCTACTTGAGAAAGACGATAAGTGGCAAATCATTGGTCAATCATCTGTAACAACCAAGCACCCAAAAATTGGGATTCTAGTGCCGTTACATACGGCGTTTAAAATGGAGTTTGGCGACTTGGTTGATTCTGACCTTAGTTTTAACGGCTTAGCACTTAAATTTCTCGACGGTAGATGTGAATTAACCGTCAATGGTACGGAAAGATACATTGTAGCCACTAACGACAATAGTATTCATGTTACGGACTTGATTCTAAAAGGCGAACAATTACCATGGCGAACGATACCTGCACTTGTATTTAAAGGGGTTCCTAAAGTAGATAGGGAAGTCAGTGAGTTAGCGTTAGATAGTATTGACGAAGTTTCTACGTACTTAAACGGTTCAGCAATCGGTTCATTGTGTCAATCAGAACTCAATGGTCGTCAACTTCTTACAGCTAAAACAGCAAACGGAATAATTTTACTGAGAAAGCATATAGGCATACTACCGAAGGATTTTGAAGTAGAGTTAGTTAACGGTGAAACCCCTACGCAGGGCATTGTGAGGGTTAAAACTAATTCACCTTGTACTTGGGATGTGATTTCTGAAGATGTACAAGTTGCAAATTCACATAAGTCGGTAGGTGTTAAAGAAATTTGGCTTGATTCTATTGGTAAACCGCCTTCTTCAATCATTATCTCTATTCGTGCGAATATATTATCTGAGCCGATTTTGATTGAGGTCCCTTTCCCTGCAAGAGGGGCGATTGCGTATAACAGTGATGGGAAGCCATTAGCAAGTCGGCTAACCGTAAATGATCTACTAGGTAGTCGTTTACATTTGTTCTCAACTCAGGGGGTTCCAGCTAATTTCCAGGTTGAAGCTGTTATCAAAACAGCGGGACAAGGAAACAGCAAAACACCTTATTTTCAATGGCACTATAAGGTGACAGACAAGCCACTGGAAGTGAGTCTATATGGTCTTAAAGATGCTATTTTGGAGCTTCTTTCGCTAACGGATTTGCTAGACGGTGAAGTAGAACTGTGTGTAAAAGGCCCGGGTAAAACACTTAATTTCATCATTAATCACTATTCGACGATGCTTGAACATGATCGTTCGACAAATACTGTTTTTTTGCGCTCAACGGCTTTATCGAATGCTGAAGGCGTTAAGCCTGTTCTTATGTCTTTATCTGATCCAGAGCAGAAGCCTTTCGCATTGGTAAGTCGTCAGACTGAAGGTATTGCCACTGGTGAATATGAACTTCCATCGTTTATTCAACACGATGGACCTTGGTTAATCGTACCAGATGTAACTTCAGAGGTAGCGTTTAGGGCAAAATTTTTTCCTGGTTCAAGGACGGAAACGTCCAATGACGAAGTACGGAGTTTGCAAAAGGCAGCACAACTTTTTCATCCCCAACATAATCCGGGGGTGATTTCTGATGTTCTATTACAGATGAGTTCTGATTTGACTCATAGTGGGTGGACATATTTAAGAGATACATATAAGAATTATGGTTATTTACCTCTTTCAACGTTTGAAGTGTGGCGTCATTTGGTTAGAGACTCCAAAGCTCTCGCGGTTGCCGTTTTTGCTTTTGATATTGATGAAAAGTTCATTTCACATATAGAGAGTGAATTTTCAGTGTTCTGGGAATTTATATCTTTGGAACACTGGAAGCATGCTGCTTCGCTTATGAAAGACACGCTGAAAAATATTGGATTATCTGATGAGATACTTCAGCCAATGATTCAGAAAAATATTGCAAAATTAGGCTTGGCAATACCAGCGTTGGCGAATTCGGTTGTTAGATATTTGGTAAATGACGAGATAACGTCACGGATCCCCCTTGAATCTATGTTGCAAACATCTGAAATCTGGTTCCAGGACCTCTTACACCAGCATAGTGAAGATAATCAATGGCCAACAGAATATGGTAACGAACTAAAACAATGGTGCATTAATTTGAATCTGCTGCCATGTGAGTTAAAGGTGAATGTTAACTTCCAGGCTGGTGTTGTTTATCTGCCTCTATTTGCCGCAGCAATGGCTTCTGGATTAATACCTTCCGTTATATCTGACAACTTGCCTAAAGACGCAATTTTCCATTTACGTAAACTTCGAGATTTTGATCGTGAATGGTTTGAACCTATGTATAGCGGTTTTATTAACTACTTCGCACATCAAGCTAAATAAGGATTAGTCCATGACACGTTATTTTTCTGACTTAGTTGAACAATCAGTATCAAGAGCAAAAGAATCAACATTGAGTGTGTTGGGGATTACTAATCCAGAATTAAGAGAACATTTAAGTCAGTTGATGGAAGAAAACTGCGGTGAACAAAACGCTTTTCTTGCTCCACCTTTGTTTGAACACACATTTGGTTGGGAGTCTGCTGAACCTAAGATTTCGGACTTAAAAGGTGATTTACTTTCGGACGCTGTCATTAATGCGCTGGATGATAAACAGAACGGCCGCTATCGATTTGAAGAAAAATTTCAACCATTTAAGCACCAATTAGAAGCCTGGAATACGTTACTTGATGATGAAGCTAAATCGGTTGTAGTTACCTCTGGTACGGGCTCTGGTAAAACTGAGTGTTTTATGGTTCCTGTTCTGGAAGATTTGTACCGTGAATATCGTCAGCTAAATACGCCTTTAGTTGGTGTAAGAGCGCTATTTTTGTACCCATTAAATGCATTGATTAATTCTCAGCAAGAGCGTTTAAATGCGTGGACTCAACACTTTGGTAAAGGTATTCGATACTGTCTTTACAATGGCAACACCGAAAACAGTGAAAAGAAAAAGCGTAAAGCTCAAGAGGAAAGACCTAATGAAGTGTTGACTCGAGAATTAATGCGTAAAGAGCCTGCACCAATCTTAGTTACGAATGGAACTATGCTTGAATACATGTTGGTGAGGCAAATCGATTCACCAATAATAGAAATTTCTAGAAAAGAGAAGTCATTACGTTGGATTGTGCTTGATGAAGCTCATACATATGTTGGTTCTCAAGCTGCAGAGTTATCTTTACAGCTTCGCCGAGTATTACAAGCATTTGGTGTTGAGGCAAAGAATGTTCGGTTTGTTGCAACGTCTGCAACTATTGCTGGCGATGAGGCTACTGAACAATTAAAACGCTATTTGTCTGATTTAGCGGGTGTTTCTCCGACTCAAATTAAGGTCATTGGTGGGAGACGAGTTATTCCGGAATTAGACTTTAGTGAAGAGAAAAATTTAACTTTAGAGGAGCTTGAATCCATTGAACCGTTAGGTGAAGAGGGACAGAAAGCTAAGAAAAATGATACCGATGTCTCGTTGAACAGATATGAAGCGCTTAAAGCTTCGCCTTATGCCCGTGTACTTCGAGATATTATAGTCAATAGTAAAGCACCTTTAACTCTTGATGAAATAAACACTCGTTCAGCTACACAGATGAATAAGTCGGTCGTTTCTCAAGGTGAATTACTGCGCTGGCTAGATTTAATGACGGGAACAAAGCCTAGCTCAAAATCTGAGGCGTTTCTTAAGTTAAGGGCTCATTTCTTTCAACGAATGACTAATGGTTTATGGAGTTGTATCAACAAAGATTGTGAATGTAAAAAAGGCACTCCTTTAGAGCATAGTTGGCCATTTGGGTACGTATACACGGCTAAACGACAAAAGTGTAACTGTAAGAGTAAAGCGCCGGTATTAGAGTTGAGTTTTTGCTTGGAGTGTAACGAACCCCATTTAATGGGTAGAGATAAAGGTGGAATTTTAACGCAATGGAATAGCAATAGTGGTGATGAGTTTTCCCTTCAACATGAATCAAATGATGAGGACGAGCCAGTTGTTCAAGAGTTAGATGTAAATGCTCGTTATCCTGAAATGTTTGCGGCAAAGGAAGACGATGAGTTATACACCAATATTAATATTAGTCCTGAAGGAAAGATTGGCTCATTGGATGCTAATGGATACCAGTTGGCGATGGATATCTCTCGTCAACATACGTGTAGTGGCTGTGGTTTTGATGGCTATAACGGTAGCTTACCGTTTAGAAGGGCTATGTTAGGGGCACCTTTTTATATAGCGAATGTCGTCCCTACGTTGCTTGAGTTTTGTCCGGATTTCGAGGGGCAAGGCCCTGAAGGTCCACAATCTTTGCCTGCTCGTGGCCGAAGACTAATTACATTTACAGACAGCCGCCAGGGTACAGCAAGGTTATCCGTTCGTATGCAGCAAGAAGCCGAACGCTCCAAGTTGAGAGGCTCTGTTGTTGAGATTTTACGAGAAAAGCAACTAGACCAGTCAGAAAGTATTAATCAGCCTTTAGATGGTGTGTCGGCTGCGGATTTGTTAGCACAGGCCAATGGATTACGTGCTTTAGGTATGGCACATATGGCCGATGAATTAGAGGCTAAAGCTAAAGCTATTGAGTCCGGCGCACCACAACTCCAGTTAGCTGCTATGAGTTGGAATGAAATGGTCACTGCGCTAGCGAAAAAGAGTGACTTTAAAGGCGCGATGATTCTCTACAATCAATATTTATCTCCAGAAGTATTTAAACATACTGACGGGAGCATGAAGCTCGCTGATATGCTTCTATTTAGGGAGTTTGCAAGGCGACCTAAAAGGCAAAACAATTCTGAAACACAGGGCCTTGTAAAGTTGAGTTATACAGGGCTAGAAAAGATAAAACTGTGTCCAGACCATTGGGAAAATAATGGATTTACGCTCGATGATTGGCGTGATTTTATAAAAGTATCACTTGATTTTTTTGTTCGTGAAAATAATTACCTTCGTTTAGAAGAAGGGGGCTGGCTTAAATGGGTAGGAAGCAAATTTGCATCCAAAACTCTTCGAAATCCGCTTTCGCAAGAGGGGGATGAAGGTCGTGTTAAAAAATGGCCTCAGATACGCTCAGGAAATTATAATCGATTAGCCAAATTACTGACCATAGCGTCGAATATCGATGTCAATACTGCTTATGGGAAAGATGTAATTAACCGATGGCTAGATGCGGCGTGGCATGAGTTAACTGATAATGCACGTATCCTTTCAGTCGATAATAACCAATTTGCGTTAGAGCGTGACAAAATTACTTTTTCATTTGTAGATAAAGTCTTTATTTGTCCTGTCACGAATAAATTAATTGATACAACGTTTAAAGGGTTTACTCCGTATTTACCTCGCAAAGTGGACGATGCAAAAAAATATCAATGTGCCACAATAGATTTTCCTAGTATATGGGAAATAGAGGCTAAGCAGCTTGATTATCAATACGGTCTAAACTCCGTACGCGAACAAGTTGAAAATGATCCTAAAGTAGCAGCTTTGAGATCTCATAACCTTTGGACCGATATAAATGATAGAGCGGTTGAAGGCGGGTTTTATTACCGTACCGCCGAGCACTCAGCACAGCAAAGTTCAGAACGTTTAAACCAGTACGAAGACATGTTTAAGGCAGGGAAAATTAACGTACTGAACTGTTCAACAACAATGGAGATGGGGGTTGATATCGGTGGTATTTCTGCGGTTGTAATGAACAACGTACCTCCACATCCTGCTAACTACTTGCAGCGAGCAGGTCGAGCTGGGCGTAGTAAAGAATCTAGAGCGATTTCATATACTTTATGCAAGGGAAATCCTCATGACCAACAAGTATTTAATAGCCCTAAATGGCCTTTTGTTACACAAATTCCAGCGCCATATGTCGCATTTAATTCAGAGCGTTTAGTTCAACGCCATGTTAACTCCTTACTTCTTTCAGTATTTTTGAGGCATTGTGTTGGTCGTACAGCGACTGAGAAAACATCATTGAACTTAGAGTGGTTTTATTTGCCTGAATCCAATTCGGTATGTGATGATTTTCTAGCTTGGTTGCAGAGCGATAGCCAACGTTGGGATAAAGATATAATTTCATTAGTTAGGGGTACAGTTCTTGCTGATATTCCGTCACATGTCCTTAGAGGACATGCGCTGGATGTTATCAAAGGTCTAAAAAATAAATGGTTTAACGAATATAACTATTTAGAAAATGAGTTATCTACAGCAGAGGCTGATACTCCATACGCTTACAGACTTAATGTGGAAAAATATCGACTTGGAAAAGAGTACTTGTTAAGAGAGTTAGCTTCGAAAGCTTTCTTACCTGGGTACGGTTTCCCTACGGATGTCGTCAATTTTGATAATAATAATATTGAAGACTTTATTCGTGAGAAAAAAGGTAAAGACCAGAAAAAAGATGAGAGAGAGGACAACGTATCGCGCTTCCGAGGGTTGCCAAGCCGTAACTTAGCTATTGCTATTCGTGAGTATGCTCCTGGTTCTGAAATTGTACTCGATGGTCGTGTATTCCGTTCTGGCGGTGTTGCTCTTCATTGGCATAATGTTTCAGGTTTAGGCAAAAATGAAGCTCAGAAATTTGACTTGGCATGGCGATGCGATTGCTGTGGGCAAACTGGTTACGAGACAGCAGTTACAGCTTCTGCGATAAACATAGTTTGTAGTAACCCTGAATGTAGTGCTCCCATTAAGCAGAAGCATATCAGGCAAGTCTTGCAACCAACTGGCTTTGCCACAGATTTTTATAATTCTCCTTCAAATGATATTTCAATGCAGAAATTTATTCCGGTAGAAGATGCTTGGGTATCAACGGGTAAAGCAAAGCCAATCAGCTTGCCTAATGAAAAAATGGGTGACATGATTTCGACTTCAGAGGGGACGGTTTTTAATCATACATCTGGAGAGAATGGCAAAGGTTATGCGCTTTGCATGACTTGTGGTCGAGCTGAGTCACTTGATAAGAATGGTGATTATCCTAATGCGTTAAATCCGAGTAAAGCACATCGACCACTAAAAGCCGTAAAAAAAGATAAGTATGGTGATAAAACTGTAGATTGTGATGGATCCGGAACTTTGATGAAAGGGATTCATCTGGGCAGCCATTCAAAAACAGATGTATTTGAACTTGTCTTAAAACATCCTGTTCGCAATGAATATATCTCAGATGACAGCGATGGTAGAGTAATTGCGACAACGCTTGCAGTTGCTCTCAGATCTGCGTTGGCGAATGAGTTGGGCATTGCTACATCTGAACTTGGATACTCTGTTCGACCTGCGATAGTTAGTGGCAGCGCCCCTGCTATGGTTGTTCAAATTTATGATGTTATTGCTGGTGGTGCTGGCTTTGCTAGTTCAGCTAACTATCATATTCAAAGTTTATTGACCGAAATGGTGGAAAACCTAAGCTGCGATAAATGCGTTAATGGTTGTAGTGATTGTCTGTTGGACTCAGATACGCGACATGATGTTGACTTGATTGATAGCGAGCCTGCTAGAGATTGGTTAGGTTCGGACTTTTTGTTGTTTAATACTGTACCTGAAGGATTGAAGCAATTTTCTGGTGGCAAATATCAACCAGCATCCGTATCAGCAGTTATAAGAAATCAGATAAATCACGGCGCTCGAAACTTAACTGTTTGGCTGAATGAAGATGAATCTGAGTGGGATTTGACACACCCTAATTTCAAACGCTCTTTAATTACCTATATAACTTCAGATAATCTTGATGTGACTATTGTCCTGCCTAAAGAACCTATAGACCAAGATACTAAAGAAGAAATTTGGATTCTTCAGAAACTAGGAGCTCGGGTAGCAGTAGGGACAAATAGCAATTCACAAATAGCAGCTCAGTTCAGGAATGAATCAGAAGTTGTTACTATTGCATGTTCTGAGAGTCGTAATACTTGTCCAGGTGTCGATTGGCATTGTGCAGATGGAATCGTAATTTTATCTAAAGATGAACCATCACAAGATATCACAGAAATTAATATCTCTTATGAAAGCCAAGAGAGTAAGAAAGCTAATTCTCTAAATGATACTTTAGAAGTTGTCGATGAATTTAATGGAAAGCTAAATTGCTTCGGTTCTGCATTTTGGAAGACTATTTTTGAGTCCAAACCGGAACTCATTAAGTTCCTTTCTTCAGAGCAAATTGAATCAGTGAAGTATAGCGATCGTTATATTCAAAGCCCATCTTCAATGCTGATGCTCACTCAGTTAATCGCCTTTATTTGTAATGGTCGCCAGTCGATAAACTCTGTCGTGATTGAAACTCTTTATCATGAAAAACAGACAATGGGCAGTTTGCTACATCATGACTGGCAAGATCATGATGAGTTCATTGAAGCTTATAAAACATGGATCGAACTTAAGGCATCAATCCGGCCACAAGTTATTTGCCATGAAAAACGAAGCGACATAGCTCATAGAAGATTGTTGACACTTAAATTAGCTTCAGGAAAAGAACTTATCTTTAAGTTTGACCAAGGGGTTGGCTATTGGCAGATTAGGGAGGAAAACTCTAGGTTTTCTACTGTTAAATATAATTTCCATTCCGATCTAGGGCCACAGCTCTCAGCCTTACAAGCAATCGAAGACAAGTTATTAGTGAAAAATAGCGAGGCCTGGTCTACGGATATTAGTTTTCAGGTTAGATAACAAAGTTCCGATATAGCGTAGAGCCCTAAAGGTTTGTTTACTTAGGGCTTATACGGGATAACCAGCCCAGGGGCGTTCGTTCAGTTGTTGCAAATAATGCTAACTGTGATCACCAAGTAAATCTACCAACCGACTTTGTGGTTCGCCTCTCAAGTTTTTACCTCATTAAACTCGTTCAAAATCTCCCTAAGTTAAATGGACAATGGGATTGAGAGTCGCCTTTTGTGATTACCAAAGAATGTCAATTCAAGGAACGAAAAACCTTCAGGTCGGTAATGAAAAACGTTAAAAACCGGAGATAGAACTATAGACGGCTAAAGTGTCTATACGAAATACGTTCAATCTAAGTACGTTTATCGGTCATTCGCAACTGCCCACAAGCACAGACAGTTCAAATAAAAACCACAACAGGATTTCGATGAAAAATAGTTAGGCGTAACAATTTTTGCCTCAAGACGAGGCGTTTTTCCGTCCTAATGGTCAATAAGGAGTGTGAAATAGAGTTTGCTCCGTAAGCGCCTCATAACCCCCACATTCTAATCAATATCGGTACGTCCTAAGATCAAATCTCCCAACCTCAAGGAGATCTGAAATGGCAAAACGGCGTACCGACCAAGAATGGAAAAACCTGTTCGAGCAATACGAATCCAGTCAGCTATCCCAACGCGTGTTCTGCGAGCGCCATGGCCTGAGTGTTTCGACCTTCTACGCAAAACGTCAACAGTTGCAGTGCTCTGGGCCATCTCAAACAGGTGGCTTCATCAAAGCCGAAGTCGTTGAAAAAACGACACGCTACCAGATGGCTCACACTCCCGTTGCCAACATGACACTGTTCATTAATGACGTTGAACTCAGCATTCCTCAGGGAACACCTGCGGCCTACTTAGCCGAATTAATCGGAGCGCTGTCATGAAGAGAATGCTGAGCGCTCCGAATGTTTACCTGTATCGGGAGTTCGTGGATTTTAGAAAGTCCATCAATGGCCTGGCGGCGATTATTGAATCCGAAACCGATTTACCGTTAGGAAGCGGTGCTTTGTTCCTGTTCACCAATAAACAGCGCGACAAAATCAAAGTGTTGTATTGGGACAAAACGGGCTTCGCTCTTTGGTATAAGCGGCTGGAAAAAGCTAAATTCAAATGGCCAACTCAAGAGAAAAAACACGTGTATACCCTGACTCAATTTGACTTAGACCGACTGTTATCTGGCTTCACCATAATCGGCCATAAGCCGATAAAAATAGACAATTTTACAATGAGTTGAACCCGATAAAAGTCAGTTCTACCAAGCCTTAGCATGGTGTTTTTAGTATAATAAATGCCATGAAAAAGACGCCCGATATTAACCCAGAAAGCCAAGACATCACCGAGCTTCAAGCTATGGTGAAAGCCTTAATGTCTGAACAAAAAGGCTGGCAAGAAAAGGAAGCGCAATGGCAACAAGAGCGCCAATCCTTAATAGAGCAGTTTAAGCTCGCTCTTGACCGCCAGTTCGCCAAACGCTCGGAAGCGTTAAAACCTTATAATGAAGCACAGGGTGACCTCTTCAATGAAGCGGAATGCGAAGCCGCTAAAGCAGAAGCGGAAGTCGTCACTACAACGACCACCACAAAACGCCGTGGTAAACGTCAACCACTGCCTAAAGACTTGCCGCGTGAAACTCTCGTGCTCGACCTTGATGAGCACGATAAGCAATGCCCGTGCTGCCAGCATACTCTCCACAAAATCGGTGAAGACCGTAGCGAAAAGCTGGAGTTCACACCTGCGGTATTAAAAGTGTTAGAGGTTATCCGCCCTAAGTACGCTTGCCGTCAGTGTGAACAATCCTCTGAGACAAGCCGTATTCACCAACAACCTGCACCAGAGAGCATCATCCCGAAAAGCTTCGCCACCGAAAGCCTGCTTGCTAACATTGTTCTGGGGAAATATCAGTATGCACTGCCGCTGTATCGTCAGGAAACCTTGTTCACACAGTCGGGCATCGAGTTGTCGAGAACCACGATGGCAAGATGGGTGATACAGGTGAGCGAGAAGTTCAAACCACTGTATCAGGCACTGAAAACGCATTTACTTGAGCAAGTCGTGGTTCAAGCCGATGAAACACCGCTCAATGTGCTTAAGGAAGACAAGCAATGTTACATGTGGCTGTACTGCTCGGGCGCCGACTCCCCCGAAGCCACACTTCCTGGTATGAAAAACATCGTCTTGTTCGACTATCAAAACAGTCGCGCGAGAGCCTGTCCTGTGGGCTTCTTGGGTGACTACTCTGGCTATCTGCAAAGTGATGGCTACGGTGTGTATGACGGATTAACGAAAGTCACCAATGTCGGTTGCTTCGCTCACGCACGTCGTAAGTTCATGGAGGCGAAAAAGCTTCAGGGTAAAGGTAAATCGGGGAAAGCAGATGTAGCGTTAGCGAAAATCCAAAAGCTGTATGCACTTGAATCTCGATTAAAACTCGCTTCGGCTGAAGAGCGTTGGTCTGAAAGACAATCTAGTGCCAACCCCATGCTGGATGACCTCTACGACTGGTTAACCTCGCAGAAAGTCATCGAATCGAGTCCTCTTGGAAAAGCCATCAAGTACACCCTGGGTCAGTGGCCGAAGTTGATACGTTATGTCGAAGATGGGCATTTATCTATCGACAACAACCGAGCGGAACGCGCAATTAAGTCACTGGTTATTGGCAGAAAAAATTGGCTCTTCGCCAATAATCCCAATGGTGCTGATGCCAGTGCGTTACTATACAGCATCATCGAGACAGCAAAAGCTAACGGGCTAATACTCTACGATTACATGGTGAAATGTATGAAAGAGTTGGCAAAGTCCGAGCCTGATATCGACTCACTTCTTCCCTGGAACTTCTCACACTGAAACTAAAACGCCCCGTGGGATCATGGGGCGCTTACTTTGCTCCTTTCTCATTGGTACAGGTACTCAATGTAATCACGAGCAACTCACGTCAGTATCGGTGGGTTTAATTTCTAGAGTTAGACCCACCGATTTTTTATTTCAAGCTTCTACGCCGATTACGTCTGTATTAGCGTCTGTTCTTAGGCTACCGTCCCCTCTGAGCCTATATTCCATCCTCTCGTTGTCGCTCATTTTTCTTGGTTCAACATATTCCAATTCTGCTCATCGTTGTCTTACTCCAGATGCAAACGCAATAGTGTTTATATTCTGAGCACACCCGCTATCAAAGGAGAATTTACATGATGAAGAAATTATCTCTCACCTCAGGCTCGATGTTCTCGCCAATTGGCAAGGCATCACAAGATATGCTTTCAGAGATCCTAAAGTCGAGAGGGAGGTGACAGTGATACACAGATGCACAGAAATGCATCACCGCTTCGTCTAATTTAAGTTAAGAAATTAGACGAAGCCACAAACTTTAACCCTGGCCAGGACTGGTAAGGGGTGCTGAACAAAATCTAAAGAAGTGAATGGAAGTTCAAGCGTTATTCGGTGATTGAGAGCGACAATAGGCGACATAAGTCTGGCGCTATTATCCCAATGCCCACTCAATACATAACGTCACTACGCACAAAAAAAACACATAGCCCCCTGGTGGAGGATGCAATAAGCCCAAATGCAGCTGTCGACTGCGCCACCAGTCAGAACGAGGATGCAACACGCCCAACTGATCCACAAAAGGTGGAAAGCGTTCTATAAGTGAAGGTGAGGATGCAATAAGCCCATGTTGACCTCTGGAAGAGGGAACACCTTGACTCCCACGACGTCATCATTTATCGAAACAGCATGTGTGCTGCGCAATTGCTATGTACCAATCTATTAATCAATGACTTTGTGACTTTATTTCAATTGGTTACAAGTTTAATTAAAAATAAACATTAACACTTAGTCTTAATTCCGCGCTTTGCACTACTTCGTTGACGGACGTGATCGTCATGTAGTGTGAATATAGGAATTATGATGGTAACAAAAAGAAAAGAGTCAGTGCCCAAAAGAGCAGGCGGTTTTTTAGTCAAATTATTTGGGGGTGACCATGAACCGCGATACTAAAAAACAAATTTTGACCGTAATGGCGCCGTATCACAAGCGGGGGATACCATTTAGGCGCAAACAAATGAAGCGCCTGCTTGCGATACTCGATGACATTTTTATACATGAACCTTATCTCGGCGAACGACTACAGAAAGTCGGCAAGCGTCAAATCATCGGGTATTGGCAGCGCACCCGTTGTGAAACCGCGCAAGTGAGGGCAGAAAAGTACGCCATTTTAAAATTGTTTTTCGAAACGGCGCAGTTAACCGGGCGTGTTCCCAGACCCAAATGATGGGTTTGGGATGTTGAGTGGATAAGGACTCTCTTCAACTTGGACAACACAGCGATAGTTGTCGCAATGACACTATTTATCGGCTGGTTTTTCCTAGTGTGTCATTTTTATCATTAAACAGTGTTTTTGATGCTTTATAAGTAACTGAAATATATAGTTTTGTGTTAACTTGTGGGAGAAGGCAAGTCTGATTTAATGGTTAGTGAGTAATTCATATAAGGATATTGCTATGACCATGTTTACATCACGTACCATCAACTTCTTCAATTTAATGAAACGTCTGGGGCAGGTATTGCTCCTGTTTGTTTTAGGCGCTTGCCTGTTAATACTCAGTACATTGCTGGTTTCCGTTTCTGGCCAGTGGGGATGGCTGGCGTTTGGGATTTTGGTCAGTACTCTGCCGTTCATCGGCTTTTATCTCGCCGGTTTTTTGCTTGCGCCAAAACGTTTTTATCAGGCCCAAATGTGGAAAAATCAATCCTCATCGCTGCGTTGGGGCGTTGTCATTGTGTGCGCAGTGAGTAGTTATCTTTCAATGGGTGAGTTAAACAGCGTGGCTGATATTTCTACTGTAGAACAACCCATGCCTCTGCTCGAACAGTTACTGATCACAGTCGGTGCTGTGATTTTGCTGACGGGTGTCTATATGCCGTTAAGAGCGATAACACTGTTCCGTTGTCTTGGAATGGGCAGGACAAACGCTATCGGTGAAATCTTTGACGAACACAATAAAGACACGTATTCCTCGTTGGCGATGCCGCCACTGCCGATGAGTATCATGATGTTAGTGATGATGTGTTACTCACTGACTGCTTTGAGTACTTCGAATGCGCCAGAAGGGGCTAACTACCTGCTTTTCTTCCTGCTAGAAATTACCGCTGCTTTAGACATTGCGTACGTCTATCGAAACCGTACAAAGGGTGGCCCTCATTTTCACCTTAAAGACCCTGCAGCCCCACAGGCATGAACGCCTGAATAGTTTCTGAACTCGAGTGCGTGGACAGTTCCTCCTCGCACTCGTTAGCGTCTTAAAAAGGCAGGAGGGCATCATGCTTTTGGTACTCCGTATAGGGTTGACTCTCTATTGTTTTCTCACCGTGGGCAGCGTGTCGGAATGGTTGGCCATCTCACTCAGTGGCGTGCTGACGGCGCTGATTTCGCTTTTCATCATTGTGCCCAGTTTTAAGCTGTCATTTTGGCGAACTCTCCAGCAACTGACTTGCAGTCGGCTTGTGCTGACTGGCATCAGTGCATTTGTCATCGCAACGTTTGTTTATGGGCAACTGACACTCTTAGTCGAACTCAACCAACCTCTGCTAAAGGGGCTTCATCGTCCAGATTTTCCGGGTTATTGGGCCGCCGCCCGGGCCTACGATACCTTTTTCGTTTGGGTTGGATTGTTCCTGGTCTTAACTATTTTGCTGGAAGAGTGGCGGGTGCTGTTTTCCCGCCCGCCAACGTTTAACTGGTACTACTTACAGGGTGTGTCGGTGACGTTGGCGTTTGCCGTTGTGGCGTGCGATGAATACCTCGGGTCAGCCACACAAGCCTGGCTGAGTGCGGTGGTCTCTTATGTCGTCATTGTTTTATTCCATATTGGCGGTTTTACGTTTGACCAGAAACAACCGAAACGAAACACACGCTGGCTGGTTTAAGCCATTCGGTTTTTAACAAGAGGGACAGAATATGACTACGGACAGAAAAGAGACAGAAGTGCAACCAATCAAGCCAGGCATCGAAATAATGGCGATTACGATACTCACGATACTGACGGTTATTTTCCTGTTAGCGAACCACATATCTGAATCAACCTTTCAGGCTCGCTGCCGGGGTTATGAAGAGAGTATTGAAAAGTCACTGAAACAAACGATGGCCGGTGAGGATGAACTTCATTTAATTCAAACCAACTTCCAGCAATACAAAAAAGATTGCAGTGCGCATTAACAGGGTGTTCGGGCTGACATGAGCGAAGGTTAAACACAACAGAAGGGGAGTTCACATGACAGAAGAAGAGAAAGCGGAAGTGAAGAAACTCATCAACGAGCAAAACAAGGCTATAGACCAACGTATTGAATCACAGGAGAGAAAACTCGATGCGCTGCTTAACCGAGCACCATGGTGGCACTGCTTTTTTAACGAGACTCTCGATGTGATTTTGGCCACGCTCTGCAAAGGCATCATTTTGGGAATACTGGTGTTCTACCTGCTGATCAACCCAATTATTTCAGGTTAAAGACGTGGGCAGTAAGATAAACCTCGTATTTCCTGCCTGGAAAAGAGGCTATTCGGCAAACGATGAGAGCGACCAAAGTGTCGATAAGGATAGCAAATGGGACAGGGTGTAACTTTAAATCGCAGCGTCTATCTGGGCCTGATAGTGTTGATACTGTTTGGTTGTAAAGTGGAGGTCTTAAATAGCGATTATTTATGCTTCAATGCAGATAACCAATACATTGATGGCAGTACAGGAACGTCGGCGGTATTCCGGGTCGACAGCTGGCAAGGTACCCAGATAGGTTACAGTGCAAACGGGGGACTGGTTCTGCATAGTGAATGTGCTGCTGCCCTTACCATCAGGGATGATGGTTCAACCACCTATACCTGGTTTGAATATGGCCATGAAGTTGAGTACGACAGTATTCAATCCCTGCGCTTTTTTACCGCGAATCAACGCATCAACCTCCACGCACGCAGAAACATCAGACCAGGGATACCAACAGAGGAGTTCTCGGAGCGAAGCTTTGATTATAACAGTCGACCACAGCGCACGCGGACGGTGTTTTATGGCGAATTTCCGTATTCAGAAATCGATGTTCGTGACCACTATGACCAGGGGGCAATTCGACAAGTCTCAGCTTCAATTGGTTCAGCGTCGAAAGTCTATCGATGGAACGATAATACCGATCAATTTGATTGTCTGTATACGTCGCACACTGATACGGCATTTGATATTGGGTGTCAAAATGAAGCGAGTTTAGACCATAAATTTCTTGGCTTAAGAACGCCGCTTGAGGATTATTTTCAGTCACTGTCCGAACCATTTCTGTATGAAACGGAGGAAGCTCAAATCCAACGTCATATCGACCGCTATTAATCAAAATTCATCTCAGACTATACGATATCCTCGTTCTGACAGGTGATGTCTGCGCTCATGTTGCTCCCAAATAGTGACTTAACGCCATTGTTTGTTGTGTTATTTACCTTACTTCCTTCTGGAAACAGGAGTAAGTCATGAGAAAGAGAAATTACGTTGGTCATCTGGCGAAGGCCCCAAGAGACTTTAATAAGCCTAATTTCAATCTGGGGTCGAGAGACATGGTTAAAGCGCTGATTAATGCCAGTTTTGAAAATCAGGGCGGCATGGTCACCAACACTCACAGAGCCAGGTTGCCGGCTTTGAAGCACTTTATCTCTTTCATCAAAACCAATACGCCTGTCAAACGGTTAAACGAGATAGAAAAGCAGCATGTGGTTAGCTTTGGCGAGTTCCTGAAAAACAACTCAGACGAAGAGTTGTTGTCTACAGCGACCGCGCGCGACTATCTTTCTCATGTCAATAGAGCGCTTGCACAAGCAAGAGGGGATGAAGCGTGTGTTGTGAACGCGACACGGGATTTGGGTTTTACTCCAAAATCTGGCATTGCTACCGTTGATGGCTCCGTCAAAGAGGCACTTCATGAAAAAGTGCTTCCACAGGTCACCCCTGAAGTCGGCTTTGTGATGCAATTGCAGCGTACTTTTGGTGTCAGGTTCAGGGAAGGTGCGCTTTTAGATGCGTCGAGAGTTTTAGAAGAGCTACACAGAGGACGGGTACCGATGTTGCCACGTGGCACGAAAGGTGGTCAGCCAAGGCCTTTACTAGTGGATTCGGAAGAAAAGTACCGGTTGCTGGTCAGAGTGGCGACATTCCAGCAGTCCCTTGGGCAGGATTCACTTATCCCTTCTCACTTGTCCTTTAAAGCTTTTCAGAGCGACGCGTGGCGACAAACCAAGCAAGCAGATACCTCTTACCTGAGCCACGGCGAACGCAAGCACTTTGCTTGTGAGACTTACTATCAGCTTATGGGCGTCCGGTGCCCGGTTCAGGCCAATGTGGCACATGGAAAAAAGCACCATCAGTACATTGCGAGTACGCTTAACATCAGCGAAGCAGAAGCGAAACAACGTGATTATGAAGTTCGACTGAAGATATCCAAGCTACTTGGCCACCATCGAGTGAGTATAACCAATGCTTACTTGGGATAGGGAAGTAGCTGTCGTAAATCCGAGATATACGACAGAATCGCTCGGTGATCACACGCTGCTCTGAAGTTTCATAAGTCAGAATTGGACATAACTGTTTTACGGTTTCTGCTAAATTAGCCGTTAATGAATTATCATAAGTATCGAAATTCCTTTTAACTCACAGCATATTATTGATATTGCAACTCACCACTTTCACTTCATTTGGAAGTTAAGGTAGTAGAAAGAGTTGGCGTTAGACACAAATTGCTGAAATCTGGAAATTAAAGCGTGCTACCGTGGAGAGAGCCTTGATAAATTATAATTGGATATCCAATTGTCGTCCTCCCAGATAGATCTTCACAATCTGTATCAATACAAGCGGCTCTGAATAGATATATTGCCTTTATTAGCTGCGCAGGTCCGACTTTAGCACCTATTGATGCTAGAGAACCAATTGGGTCTAATGCAAAACTCCGAGCTACAGAATCTTGTTCAAAAAGTTTATTTAAAGGCTCATGAATAGAAGTTTGTTTCAACCAATTTAGTTCGCTTGCAAGCAAGTAGATACTACTATAACCAGACATAACTTTTGGATGATCGACATCTCCTCCAAAATCTTCAATTAAGAACAATGTCCCTAGCGGTAGGCCATCGTGCATTACTTGCTGCTGTTCTGAACCTAAAGCGACCCATATGTTGAGTGTAAGATCACTTTCACGAATTACGGCTCTCCTAGCACAAACATACTCGAATATAAAAGGCTTCTCATCTTCGTTATCATTGAAATAAGGCCGCTCACAAGAAACTAACTTTCTTTCTTTAATATACTCAATAAACTTCTGATTTTTTTCATGATTTGTAGGTGCCCTTCCAGTGCGAGACTGCGTACCTTCCACCTTTGGCCCAGAAATGCCTAAAGCTACCTTCCACACAGGTACTTTGTCATATACAACAGGTAATGATATTTGCTCATAATAACGATCTAGTCTCGGTATATCGATGTACAAATATTCGATCATATTCAACTCCTGATAGAGAATCATACATAGTGAGTCGTACTTATCACTATATGGATAATCTCTGCACTTTCACGTAGCGACAAACTTTTTTCAGTACAATATAGTCAAAATTTCCAAGGTTCACGAAACTGAAGCTTTCCCGGTCTAGTGGACACGGTACATTTATCAGAAAAACTTGATCAAATGACGGATTGGTAAATTGATACATCAATCGGCTTAAACACAGAACGGGGTATAAACGTGCTAGCTGTGATCGAGCTGGCACGTCATTGGACAGAGCCTTCTTAGGGTAATCACTTAAATTAGAAAACTACGGATAACTTTTATAGTAATTATGTTGGGTGTTGATTTGTTTTCTACTCTCCCAAGTATTTGTCAGCTTTCTCCTGCCAGCCTTCAACGGAAGATTTCGTATCTTCAAAGACTTTGAGGAGGTCAACAGAGACAAAGAAGCCTACATCGCCTCCTGAGCGCCACGTAGCGCCTAATGAGTATTGGTTTTCGATATGAACCATAACTCCATGCCCAAAGTCTTGTGTGCCTGCCCTATCGCTGTACGTTGATATGGCAGAGATGCCACACGCTATGCCCCAAAAGCATTCCTCCCACCAGTTGATGCCGGCCCACTCTAGAGTCAGTGCTGCTTTAAATTGACTACCATCGTCTGCATCAGGTACATACTCCATCGCTGCCCAAGGATGTAGCCAGAAAAATTGTACAGATGGGGGCTCAGTGTAACTATCACTGCTCAGCTCCTTTCTAAGAAAAAAAGCAGTGGAGGCTTGTTCCCAGAAATACTGATAACGAGCATCACTGTGGTACTTCGCCCATCGTTTCTCAAGAGCTATAGCGGCCTTTGAAAATGCTAACGCCGTCTCTGACTTAAGCTGTTGACTCGAGCTATTAATGGCCGTTGTCCAGGTATTGAGATAAATGTCACACGCATTATTATTAACAGAGGTGCATTGAAGTTGTTTGGCGCACTGGGCATCTGCTTCAGGTTTAAGGGTGAAAACTGAAGTTTCAGCAGAGTCCGCGACAGCAAAAGTAATACTTCCCTTAGAGTCGTCCTCTTCATTGGGTGTGTAGTAGGCTTTGGGTACCGCCATTTTGTTCTCTCGGGCTTTGGTGAGAGTGATGGCTATGAACGTAGAAGCTTCATTGGTTAAGGTAGGTTCAGGTTTTTCCTCAGACTTTTCTATCATTAGAATTTCATCAAGTTCGCGTGAAGAGGTAATTAAACTGTCTCTCCAAATCGAATAGTTCTCTAAGAATCGTTCTTTGCTATATGCGCCATTATTGGACAGCCGCTTAGACAGTTTTGTAAGGTCATCCTGCATTTCAGCCCAATACTTATCATGTTTGATAGGCGAGCAGTTAGGGAGCTTCTCATTTGCAAATGTTAGGCAAGGGAGTAACGCTAGTGAGAGTAAAAGTGATCGTTTCATGAGAACTTCCTCCACTTTTTAGGGATGCTTCCGAGGAACTCCGAACCTACTTTGATGAGGTCGACGAAATCTGAGATAGAGTCAGCATTATCAACGAGGTCTATGATCTTCTGAGCTTCTTTGTTGAGGCTGGGTAATTCTGCGGTTGGTGGTTCGGTCGGGATGCCCGAGCCTGTTGGCATCGTAATTCGGAGGAATTTATGGCTGACACATGGATTGATGATGTACTCGTATAGGCTGTGTGGGTTGATGGTCTTGTAGAAGTCCTTAGTTTCAATGTCATCAACATAGGCTGCATGTGATTTGTTGCGATTCCATGCTTTGGGTGGTTCGAACGGGACGGCTTTGCCGATGATGTCATATTTGTGGCAAACGTTGAAATACTTGAGTGTGCAGCCTGTGTTATCAGCCTTTGGTCTCACAATGGACTTGTGTGGGTTAACATTAGTTTTTAGTGGATTGTAGTCGTAAAAGAGTTGGGAGGTGTTGGCGAACATCCAGATGCTGTCCAACTTATGGATATTAGGAAAGAGTCTAGTTTGGATAAAGGATTTCTTGTCCGCATTTTTATTGTCAGCATCGAACTGGTTTTTGATACCTGTGCCATACGCTTTTGCAAGGGTGTCGTGGGCGCCAGCGGTACCCATCGAGTGGGTTATTACATGGATTTTTCTAGAGGGATTAAAGCCTATTTTTTCGCTCAATTTGCCGATAATTCGAGCTCGAACTTCGGTGGTTCTCACACCAGCGTAGAAGAGGATGTCAAGGATGTGGGTGTTGAAGGTATTATCTTCAGATACTTTGGCCAACTTATCGAACAGGTCTGTGCCACCTAAATTACTGTCTTTGATAATGTCCAGAATAGCGTTGCTGTTATCCGCGATCTTTTTACGTTCCTTTTCGAATATATCGTCATAGACAACGGGGATAACGTCCACATAGTCTTCGTACTTCATCCCTTTCAGGTCGTCATACCGACCAAGCGCTTCATTGGCCGCATCTATAACGGTTTTTTTGAGGTTTGCCTCAGTGTGCTCTCCAATTCCATGTACAACCAAAACAATCGATTTGCTCATAAAAACATCCTTATTGTTCAGTACTTGACCAAGATAGAGTAGAACATGCCTAAGGCATTTGCCTTGCGTGGCGCGTATTTTCATGAAGGTCATCGGGTAATAACATCGATCACAAGGCATAGAACAAAAGTGGAAGATGCGAAGAGAAATGCTCACCCCGAAATATATAACCAAGTGTTTAGATATACCTAAAGTAAAGTGCTAACGGCTAACTTTTGGACACTTCCATGAAATCACAGACCATCACCAAGGCGCTAAAGTAACTTACTGCCTCTTTGAGGTGCTGTTCGGTCCACTATTTTGAAAAAATCTAGAAAATATCGAGGTTTCTCAGACCTTAGAATTTTGGATCATTTTAGCCAACGCATGAACCCGTTCTCATTGTCCCATGCAGATGGTTACTTCGTTTTAACCATCCATACTAGTATCTCATTTGTTAACAGGGAAACATTTGACTATCTTTACTACGAAATTAATCCTCCATATCGAAGGAATTGATTAAGAACCTCTCCTCTTCTAAGAAGCTTTGTCCAAGGAGGGCATTATGGCTTGGCTGGAAACACTGCTTGCCTTCGCTGTCACAATGATGGTGTTATCGACTATCACCTCCGCGATCGTGGAAGCCTTCAATAGTCTTCTCAATCATCGCGTCAAAGGCTTAGAGCGGTTGATGCAGGAAATGTTCGACAAAGTCATCTTGCCGAAATTGGGAAAAGGCACGCCAAATGATCTGACCAGAGCTAACTTCGTAAACCAAATGACTTCAATGCGTTTGGAGCCAGTTGATCGCGATGCGTCAACATGGAAGAAAGTGTTGAACGAGTTCGTTAACAAGTTCCGTCGCGCCGATAAACTTCAGTCACTTACAACGCTAGAATTCTTCGAACGCTTCGCGGAATCACCATTTGGTAAGGAGATTCATAAACGCTCAGGATACCCCAATGTTAATGAAGAAACGCTGAACGTACTCCTTGAAGACATCGCTAACAAGTTCGAAGCGTTCGGCGATGAAGCCACGAAATATTTCGCCCGTCGAGCGCGAGTCACCTCGGTTCTATTCGGTTTTATACTCGTGTTCTCGATCAACTTCAGTAGCGTCGAAGTCGTCAAGTTCCTAGTGCAAAGCGAGGAATCTAGGGCAGCGCTCATTAAGCAAGGTGAGAAAATAGCCAATGACCTGAACGCACAGCTCAAGAGAACCGAGGAGAGTATTGTAAAAGCGACTTCAGGCAACTCCGACCTTCCTGCATTCGACGCCGAGGAACTGGGGCAAAGCTTCTCCAAGAGCCTGAGAGCACTGAAGCGAGCCAATTTGCCTATCGGCTGGGAGCACTTGCCTTGGAAAAACAGTGATACGAACATGACGGTTTGGAAGTACTTGGCGTGGTTCTTTTCAGTTTTCGCTGCTGGGTTGCTGGTCGGGTTTGGGGGGCCGTTCTGGTTTGACTTTTTCCATAAGCTATCGGCGTTGAGTAGAGTCTCAAGGGTTTTCAAGAGCGAAGTCATGCAGGACGGAGCTCAAGCCATCACAGAAACACCTCAAGAGCGCCGGAACCGATTAGTTGATGTTTTCAAGACCGCCCGCGCAGCAAGTGATTTTGCCATTGCTGCCAAGGGTAGCGAATTGAGAAAAAGGAAGTCAGCCCCAAATGGCAGAACATAATATTCCTTCTCGTTAAAATTGCTGTTCGGTCGAGGATCCACCTGAATGCTAATTTAATAATTTGGTAGATTAACTATTGAAGTAACGTTTCCAAAGCTCAATGAACGAATTTATTTTTCGCTTTTTTTCATTGTAAAGCCACGAGTAGTAGTCTCGCGGGACTATTTCCCGCCTACGAGCAATTATCTTAACTGCTCCTTCGAGGTTGCGCCAAGACGTCCAGTGGTCAGGGAACGACCCTTTTGCTTCCGAATGAAACTTTGCTAGCCTTTCGAGTAAGTCTAGGTTGATACTAGGATACATTGTCGGGTCCGAGTCGTGTAATGATTGAGCCATTTTCTTAATGCGCTCGAAGAGTTGTTTGTTTTCATCCTGAACTTGAACGAGCGGAGCGTTCATAGGTACTCGTTGATTCGCAAATTGGCTTGCATAGTCTTCACAGAATTGTTTAGCAACCTTATCGTCGCCCAAAAGGTGTAAGTCATCGATCCCTAGCTCCGGGTCCTCAAACCTTAGGTTCTCGTGCTGAGTGAAGGTAAGTTTATGAGGTACAATAGCCTCAATAGTTCTCGTGCTCACGCCTTCGAAGATGAGTGCTCTTTGACGTGTCAATCGCGTGACATCGGGCATGATAGTCACGCGTAAATTTGCGCCTGCAAGTGATAGTGTGAGGGATGTATCGTTGAGGGAAAAATTGTATACGACGCCGATATGTCCATCCGTCGGTTCATACGACGCAAAGTAAAGCGCAACGAGCGGATCATAGGTGATATCCAGAAGTGGAGGGGCGAGTTTTGCTTCACTCTTAAAGTGCTGCATGAAAGCGAGCTCCAAATGCTCAAGATCCTCTGTCTGTGCACCGCCAAATACGTCTTCGTACAAGGTAAACTTTGCTCGAAGATGTGCTCTGAAATGTTCAATTCGGGCTAGTCTTTCGGCTCGCAAGCCTAGTGAAAGCTTACTTGAGTTGTTCATAGGGCGCTCTAATGGTGAAATGTTTTCGTAATCGCTAGACGACAAGCCCCTATAGAAGAATTTGACACGATCATTAGGTTCGAGGCTATTATTCAGTTGATTGATATTGTATCGACCCGGAGCTCTATGAAACAACGAGTTTGGTGAGCGTAGCATTCTGCTATTAATCGAAAAATGTGTGCCACTCGGAAACAGCATACTGGTAGCTGCGTCATAAACATTGTCGAAAACCCCAAAGGGTATTTTATCTTTGAGTCGCTGGTGCGCCTCAACAACCACTTCTGCGTCGTTAAAGTGTTCTCTCTCAAAGTCGTCTATTTGCTGCTCATAAACTTGGAGATTTGACCAAGTATCATCGCTGATAACTTGTTGCGATCGATTTAGTTCTAAGCCCTGACGGAGCTCTTCTAGGAACTTATTGGGCGTAAAGCCGTTATTAGACACAGAATCACAGAGGAAGTCATATCGAAAATCAGAGGACCGTCGAAATGATCTGACTAGGGCGTAATCACTCTTGGATCTACTTATGTCTTCTTGCATTAATGTTGCTCCTTCTTCTTTTGCAGAGCCATTGGCTTATAGGGAGCTCGATATAGACACGAACTAGCGAATCGCCTCCCAATCTCATAAAGACCAATTGAATTTTACTGCAACTGCTTGTAACCAAAGTATTGTGGTGGTCCCTCATTATTGTAGACACCTTACTGCTATCAGCACTTTCGATTGGTGCAGCTAAATTAGCTCCGTTGCTTTCACAATCAAAAGTAAAGAAAGGCATTGATATTGTTGTGGGTATGGTGATGTTTGTGATTGCGATATCGCTGGCGAGAGGAATAATCAACTGAGCGAGCTAAGTTAGTTGTGAATAGGCACCAAATTTTTTGACACTTTGTGGCATGAGGAAAAGTAAGTCAAACCACAGTAATGAGAATTGAGAGCTAGCACTTCTCCAGCTCAGAATGGGGCAAAGACGTGCTAGCGCTGATCGTGCAGCACTGTTCGCTGATTAATGAAGTAAGCAAGTCAAAGTAGGAAAATGATACTTCGTAAACGCCGTAAAGCAATGAGTTGGGCTAATCTTACGGTTTGTTTTCCTCATCGTTTTTAGTTAGCAACGGAGTTCTGTCATGAGCAATGGTCCAATCATCGTATCCCCCGGAAGCAGCGTTCAGAGGCTTCAACGAGTCGAGTTGCAGGCAACAGGTATCTACGATGAGAAGTGGTTACAGCAACTTATCTTTGCTAACGCTGACCTATTACCCTTTTATGAGATTGATGCGGACTATACCGGTGCGGTACCAGTGTGTATGGAGCTTGCCACTAAGTCGGGTCGAGTGGACTGCATCTATGTGACGCCATCGGGCCGATTGGTCATCGCGGAAACCAAACTCTATCGAAATCCTCAATCTCGCAGAGAAGTGATTGGACAGATACTCGATTACGCTAAAGACTTGATGAATTGGAGCTACGACGAACTTGATACTAAGGTTTGTGCAATTAATGGTGGTCTGTCGCTTTTTGAGTTGGTTAAGGCGGATGGCCATGAAGTATTAGAAGCCTCATTCATTGATACGCTCCAGCGAAACCTCTCAAAAGGCCGCTTCTTATTATTGGTAGTAGGCGATGGTATTCGAGAGGGAGCTTTTGAGATAAAGGACTTTCTTAATAACTATGCATCAATGGAATTTTCTTTTGCCATGGTTGAGGTGCAGATCTTCCACATGCCAGGCGGACAACTGCTCGTGAACCCTCTAGTTATGCGCAAAACTGAAATTACTGAGCGCCGAGTGATTTCGATTAATCAAGTAAGTAGTGAAGTTACTGAGAAACTGGAATCCACCAGCGAGCAAAATGAATCAGCCACAAATAAGAGTTCTGGTCAATCCTATGAGTATTGGAGTGGATTGCTTGATTATCTTGAGCTTGAAGACGCTAGTGTTAGGTTACCAACCCCTTCAACTAAGGGGTACTTATGGTTCGAGTTACCACCAAGGGCGCACAATAGTTGGATAACAACTTACCGCTCTAAACCCAATGAGGTGGGTGTCTTTGTGAGATTCAGAAATGACGCACTTGGGCAATACTTGTTTGAGTACCTGTATGACAGGCGCGAATCATTGATGCCGCTATTGCCGGAGGGCGCTGAATTTGTCCCAGAGGTGCTAAAAATCTCGCTACCTGTAATCACTCTTGACTGGCAGAGCGAAGAGTCTTGGAAAGAAGCGTTTGATTTCTACCAGTTACGTTTAAATCAAATCTACCCCATCGTTAAACCTTTGCTGCTGCAAGCGCTCGATGCGTATGAAAATTAATGGCGTTTATAACCATAAAGTGTACAAAAAAATAAAAGTGTAAGTTGATAGTTCTCCGACTTACCAGACACTACACAGATAAGGCAAAATAGGTCAAACCACCTCACTGTGATTTGTGAGGTTGAGCGTCACTGGCACGGAGTGGGACATAAGCTTCTCAGTACGTAAGGCACGATTCGTACATTACGTACTGCTTTAGGACAAGTGCTACACCGCATTTACTCATCCTTATTGATTTCCAACTTTTTATCGCACCAAGCTATAATTCTCGCAGCATAGAAGGTCAAAACACCAACACCTAGCATTAGGATAATATAGAGACATCCAAGCCAGTAAAAAACCTTAGGTACATTTGGGGCAATAACTGCGGCTACGCTGCCTAACGACATTAATGAGAAAACAATTTTCCAGAAGACTTTCTTCATAGTGAACCCCTAACTCAAGTTAATAGAACACCCAAGCTAGCATGTCTTTTTTATTTCCAAAGTCCCCACAACGTGACCTAAAAAACTCATTGGGGAATCCTATCGGAATCACCTCTCAGTGACTCCATAATTCCTTTGCTAAATTTGAATTTGGGTTAATCACAAAACACGTGGTGAAACTAAGCAATGAAGAAGATGAATATTGGATTAACCTTAGCAGTTGTTACTGTCATTCTTACTTTTATTGGCTCAACAAGTAAAACGTTCTTAGGACACTGGGGACAAGGGGTACTAGTCATGATTTGGGTTTACTACCCACCTTTGATTCTTGTCGGAATTTTTCACATTTTTAGTCACCGAAAAGTCGTTTATTCGTTTACAAATAACCTTTGGTACATGGGAGCTTTGGCAAATATACTACTTCTTATCTCGCCTGTATCTCTTTTACGTGATGATTTTGGTTTGGGGTGGCTTTTATTATTCACAGTAACAGTGATAGATATGGTTATTTTGTTCACTAAGAAAAAATGAAATATATGCTGAGTTAATATCTGGCGGAGTAGTGTGGTGAATTTCACTGTGAATGAAAGCACTCATGAAGTAACTTGCTCTCAATATGAGGGAATAAAAAAACCAGACGCAATTAGAGTACGTCTGGCTGTATTTTGACAATTCAATTCACTAACAATGTCAGTTGGCTAGGTGCCTGTATCTTACTGACTAACTTTAGCTAACTTCTTGCCCATCTCAATCGCCGCAGTGAGCTCTTTTCGTGCCTCAGCTTCGCTGATTGTTTGTTCGCGCGGCTCAACTTTCATGAGCAGAAATGAAGTTTTGTTGTTCTTGTTATCCTGGACACCTTTTTCAACCACTTTTAAATTGGTATAGACGGTATCGAGAACACAAGCCCCGATAGCTGCCGTTCCAGTCGGTAGTTCGCGGTCTGCTACTAGTTTTGCTGCTGCTGCGGTTCCCTCAGGGATTTCCAGTTCCTTCGGTTGGATGCCAGCTTTCCAAGCGTTAATCTGTTTCAGGGCGGCAGGGTGGGACGCTATCATAGTAATGGCCGTATCATTAGCAACGTCTTGTTGGTTCATCAGTACGCACATTTCTATCGGCGTCTCAATGAATGCCTTGACGCTGAGTAGGCGGTATTGCTGAAATGCTTCCACCGTGGCTTGTACTAGACGACCGTCAATAGTGCTATTTTCGACGGCACTGAAAGCTAGGGCACTGTTATCGATCGATTGTTGGAACGTATTGCTTGGCGTACCCGCAAACGTCACTGAGGCACTCAGTGATGGTTGCTGTTCAAAAAGCTTTGTAATAGCGGCATCGTTGAAACTTCCTCTCGAGGCTTGTGCAAAAACTGACTCACTGGCTGTCGTGAGAGTTGAAAACATAAGAGTGGAGGCAGCAATGGCGATTCCTAGCGGTTTTAACATTCGTATTTCCTTTACAATATATGGGTAAGAACGGTCTAATATGATAATTTTATCTTATTGATTTTACATATCTTATCACTAACTATGGTCAGAGCAGTTTATCTCAGATAAATTTGATTCTGAGGTTCCGCATTCTGATGTGTGCGTTCCATCTTCATAAGCCGTGTAGCGACTCCAATCACCGTCGTCGGTATGCGTGGTCATTCTTTGGGTTGGGTGAATCGTCACCGACTTGATAGATATTTTATGTATTGTAAAGTCGCTTAGTAAAGTGTTTAGTCTGACCAAACGATAAAGAATTCTACGGAATAAATATCTCTGATTTATAGTTACGATAAGCACTTGCAAACTGTCCTATAAGTCCAGTAATAAGTCGAACGTAGAAGCAGAGGAGATGGTGGTCTCGATAGGTTATTTAACGATAAATGTGAACGTCATAACAGAAATCAAATTGTATAAAATGGCGTGTAAGAAAATTGAAAAATTGCTATATTTTCTTTTAAATTCAAACTGTTACTCATGTCGTTTGACGTTCTCACTCACCGCCACATTCTAAAAGGTCTGATTTATCAGGCCTTTTTTCATATCTGCACTAAAGTAATGCGTCATTGAAAGTACACAAGAGTGCTCAAGGTGCAAGCGCCATTCTATCTACAAGCCAACTATTCACATCTCACCTCTATACAACGCCAAAATTGAAGAAGCTATACAGAGGCAGCCATAATCTGATTGGTGCGGGTTAGCCCATCCGCTTTAATCTAGAATTTAGCACCCATATCACATGAGGTATGAATACGGCCACAAGAATGAACGTATTGCTACTAGATGCTAAGCAAAACAGCCATGAACACGAATACAACAGCAATCATACCAAAGAGATCTGTGTTTGGATTGAGGTCATCTGGGTTAAATTTTTCAATGCTTTGCGTCGTTTTGCATCTTATCTTCATGTTCTTGTCCTTATTTCATGTACGATTTCAACAGCAACATAACATGCAATTGAGAGTTCACAAGTCATAAAAAGCATAAGTATACTTGCACCTCATTGAGCGCAAAAAATACTCAAAGCGTTTTAAAGTGGCGGTCTACCTTTTGTAACATCAAATGTTCTTTCTGTTTTTGTGCCTGTATCGCTATATTTGAGAAACGGTTATCTCGTTCTAGTTAGGAACAAACTACTGGCTGCCGCTACATTCTCTCAGCGTTCCCACTCAGTCGCTTTGGGTAGATACTTTAGTCGTGAGTACTGCAAAAAAACGCCGCATGAGCAGCGGCGCTTCGTTGAGGAATTCCCTTTCCTACTTGTAGCTAAGTTCTGTCGCTTTGCCTTTGAAGATCCGGTATACCACAAAGGTGTAAAGCAATATCACCGGCATAACAATCATCACACCGTAGCCCACGATTATTAACGTCGCAGGCGAGGAGGCGGCCTCTTGTGCGGTCATTAATCCCGGCACAACTTCTGGGAAGAAGCTATACGCAAGCCCGAGAAAGCTCAACGCGAAAATGACAGTGACACCAAAGAAAGGCCAGCGCACACCCAGATCATTCACCATTGGAACCTGACGCAAATAGCGATCAACTAGGAAGATGGTTGCCAATACAATTAACGGAACTGGGGCAAGCAACAAGATTTCTGGGAAGCTGAACCAACGCAAGGCAACTTGTTGATTTACAATCGGGTTTACAACGCTAACCACCAAGATTCCTAAGGCCGCTAACCAACCAGCACGGCGAGACCAACGGGCCGAGCGTATTTGCAAATCACCTTCCGTTTTTAGTACTAACCATGCGCCACCGATGTAAACGTACGCCGCCGCTACACAAAGTGCGCTTAACCAAGCAAAGCCAAATGCTTCGGTTGATTGTTCAAATCCCATGATGTAACGACCCACCATGTAACCCTGAGTTAGTGCGGTGATTAGCGAGCCAATTCTGAAGCACCAATCCCAATGAGGTTTATGATCCGAGTTCGCTTTGGCTCGGAAATCGAACGCCACGCCACGCATGATCAACGCAATCAGCATAATCGCGGTCGGCATATAGAGCTCCGTTAAAACCAAACTGTGAGCGGTAGGAAAGGCAATCAACAAAATACCAACGGCTAACACCAACCACGTTTCGTTCGCGTCCCAGAAAGGGCCGATAGACGCTATCATTCGGTCACGTTGCGCTTCATTATCACTTGGCAAAAGGATACCGACACCAAGGTCGTAGCCGTCGAGCACGGCATACATAAAGACCGAGAAGCCAAGCAGCAGAAGATAAATTTCTGGTAGATAGTCGAGCATGATTAGGCCTCTTGTTGTGTCAGTGGGACTTCATGGGCTGCAACGTCTTTGCGCGCCAAATAGAATAGGGTATGGATGTACGCAACCAGCAATGCAGCATAAATGGCTAAGTACATAATGAGCGAAGTCATCACGCTACTGCTCGCAACCGTGGTGACGGCTTCGGATGTTCGCAATACACCGCTGACCAACCAAGGTTGTCGACCAATCTCAGTAACATACCAACCCGCCAGTGTGGCTATCCAACCAGAGAACGTCATGGCTAATACTGTGTATAGGTAAGGTTTAGGTAGCGCTTTTTTGCGTGCTAGCTTCACCGCGCCATACCAGCTAACCAGCAGCATAAGGACACCTACACCAACCATCACGCGGAAACCAAAGAACAAGGGCTTCACTGGCGGGTGGTCAGGCGCAAACTCGTTAAGTCCCTGGATTTCCCCGTCTAAGTCATGCGTAAGAATCAAACTCGCCAACTTAGGGATGCCCACTTCAAAATCATTGCTGCGAGTTTCTTCATTTGGCATCGCAAATAGTAGAAGAGGTGCGCCTTGCTCGGTCTCCCACACACCTTCCATCGCTGCAATTTTTGCAGGTTGATGTTCAAGCGTGTTTAACCCGTGAAGGTCACCGACAAAGATTTGTACCGGGATGAACCCAGCCGCCGCGAACAGCGCGACTTTTAGGCCAAGTTTGGCTGAGCGGTGATCTGGCTTTTTCATTATTTGATAAGCCGAGATACCTGCAATCAAGAAGCTGGCAGTCAGCGCCGATGCTAATAGCGTGTGTAGAAGACGGTACGGTAAAGAAGGATTGAAAATGACTTCTTTCCAACTGGTCACATGAACAATTCCGTCAATCACTTCATAGCCACTTGGTGTGTGCATCCAGCTGTTAAGCACCAGAATCCAAAATGCGGACATACTTGTCCCAACTGCAACCAGAACGGTTGCGAGAGTATGAACCCATTCCGGTACTCGTCCTCGTCCAAAAAGCATTACACCCAGGAAGGTGGCTTCCATAAAGAAGGCGGTCATCACTTCGTATCCGAGCAATGGTCCTGCGACGTTTCCGACTCGTTCCATAAAGCCTGGCCAGTTGGTACCAAACTGGAAACTCATCGTAATGCCGGATACCACACCCAAGGCGAAAGTGAGAGCGAATATCTTGACCCAGAAGTAATAAACATCGAGCCATACGGGGGCTTGTGTGCGGTTATATCGCCACTTGAAAAACACCAACATCCACGCCAACGCGATGGTGATGGTCGGGAAGAGAATGTGAAAGCTGATATTGGCCGCGAACTGGATCCGCGACAGCATGAGGGTATCTAACATCTTGGTTCCTCAAAAACGTGCCATACTAAAAATCGAGTCTATCTGTAATTTAGTTACGAAAAGTCGGGCAGTTTGGATTCATGTATCGAGAAATACAGGTGATTCTGTTTTCTTCTAACCATGATTTATATCAACTAAGGGAAAGAAAGGAGTGTAGGAAATTGTCTCAAAATGCCACTAATAGTCGCGAGAAGTGAGTAAAAGAAAGCAAATGTAACTGAAGGAGCATAGATTAAGATTAGTTCGAATTATCCTTATGATGGTTTCGATAATCCTGAAATAAAATTACATAAACAATATTTTTAGTAAGGAGATTTGCGTTGCCTTCACTTTGAACCTCCATACTATTTATGCACTAGTCATGTCGAGATCATCTTAAACACAGCAAGCTTACTGACAGTTAAGGTGGGGGAACTTTAGCTAATTGATAAACTTAAAATTGCACCGCTAATGACATATGCATCATAAGTTTGTTAGGACTCGACCAGAAGTGCGATAGGCTAGATTTTTATACTAGCGAACGATTTAACGCTAGGTAATTCGGCTTTCACTAGATCAGCAAGTCGACTGCGGACCATTTTCGATTCCTGATGAGTTTCAATCCAAACTGACACTTACTTTTCAGCAAGTGTGCTAGTGTCTTTCTTGTTATTTATTAAATAATTAATAAATGCCGATCTGGTAAAGAGAGTTGTGGACAGCTATCTCGAGCAGTAGACTGGCGCTAGCCAGAGAGTCTGGCTGTGAGGGGGGCATTCTACATGAATCTTGGATTCTGCCACCGCAAAGCTGATATTGAATTTGATGGAGATGGATAATGAACGACAGTTGGGCTAATTTCTTTCCTTACTTTGCTGGAGCTTTTAAGCTTATTGTATTAGGGATAGGAGCCTACTTAGCCATTAAATGGCATTTTGACGAAGAGCGAAGGGTAAGAGAAGCGGAAGGTGTGGTGTTTGATAACCCAAGTCTCATGAAAAAGTTTGCGAAGACGCTAACTCTGCCATTCCTTTTGTGTCTTCTAGTTCTTCTTGTTATATATGCTACCAACTGGTTCCTGTATTGACGGCTTTATTGTTTGTTGTAGTAAAGTTGAATGCTGCCACCTCTGAGAGTCGAGCCGTAGTTGAAGTTAACGCCTATGCCGAAATTGTCCAACCAATCAAAGGGCTTTGGTGCATAAAATAGCCATCCTATAGAAGCTTCGTAGTAATGCGGACTTCCAAGTTCGTCGCTTAAATCATGCGAAAGGTCGACTCTTTTAATCCCAGTAAATAAAGCTTGCTCACCGTGATAAATATTGTAGTAACCGGTGATTTCATTAGATAGGTACCAACCTTTAGGGTTGCCTATATTGCCGTTATTTGCGCTTCCCCAGCTGTGCCCAATGAATGAATTCAATGTCGAACTGGCATGCCATTTCCCCCAACTTGTGGGAGACGTGTATTTGGCTTTAATGGATGGTTGAACTATTGCCGCCCATGCTGAAACGTTAACGGCACGGCCGTCTAGGATTCTTCCAATGATGGAGGAAAGTTTATTATCGGTAGAGAATGAGTTTTCATAACGCATAAGGTGAGTCGTCGTTCTGGTGCTAAGGGTGACGTTTTCACTTGCTTTGTATAGATACCCATAACCAATCGATGCACCGTATGTCCTTTCCTTGAGAAGATCCTTACTTGTGCCGAATAGTTTGAGATCATTCTCTGTTTGTATCGTAAATGCCTTAAACGACAGCTCATGTAAGTCCTCGCTGCCCTCTATGTCAAAGTTAGTCGTGTAAGGGAGAACATATACGGATTTGCTTCGACGTTCATTGATTGACTCGTCAGTCCCGAACTCTGGGTTGGCGGTATCAAATAATGCATTCGGATCAAAGTCGCCAATACCAAACGCAATTGCGTCAGTATCGGACAGCAACACCGCGATAGAAAAACGTTGTTGAAGAAGGTTGCTAATTTCCTTATCTAGTGGATCCGCATGAGCAGTATGAGGTAGAGAGAGTAGGAGAGCGAGCGAAACGACTCGCCACTCCACTGAGGCGAAGTTGGGTTGGAACATTTTGGCTATTTTAAATGGTTCATGCATGGAGTTTTCGGACGTATCGGTACGCTAACATTAGTTTAATCGTTGAATGGTCTGTGTAACTTTGAGAAATCTATGTTTTCTCATATTGATATGAAAAAGTTCCATAAACGAGTTTAGCTTCAATGTGTATGCTGCACCAGATTTGTTTAGCAACATCATTCTTTTCTGAAGATGTAGCAAGACTTTGTGGCTAGGTTGCATTATTTTCTTGAATGCGTCTCTTGAAAGCAAAATAGCAAACTTTTTTATTGCCTTGGCGCTCAAGAAAATCTGAATCGTTCACTGTGCTACTGGTTAACTTCGAAAACTTGTAAGCATCCTGTTTGCCAACATCACGACTAATATCCTCACGGAGTAACCCTAAATACGTCAGATAAACAATGGTTTTTTTGAGCTTTAGAAGAAATGTTCGGATCTTTGCATATTACGCGGTCGTGCTCAATCCAAAAACTGTATTTTGTATGTGTTCTCAGTAAATCATTGATTCGATCTATTCTTCAAAATGTGGTCCCTTTTAATTCACTTTCTGTTACATATTTTTCGTTTTGAAAGAGCATTTTAATTTGCATCTTTTGAAAAGATCTCTTTGTTAAATTTTGTATAAAATCAACTAATTGTTGAAATTAGAACCCTTGTCAAAAAGTCATTAGATTTGATGTTGAATAGCCTCTTTTACCTAATGGTATACTCTATTTGTTTGATATAATTTCCGGCAGTTTGTATACCATAAATAAAGAGAGTCTATTCATGTTCCAGAACTTAACGATCAAGCAGAAGATAGTGATTCCGCTGTCATTGATTATTGGATTGTTTATTGTGAGCTCTGTATTAAACGTTATGACAAGTTGGAAGCAATCTGAATTGAGTGAGACACTCAACGAACAGATCGTGCCGAACTTATTAACGATTGAGGATGCTTATCGCGATCTTTACCAAGCAACATCTGCAATCCAAGGTGTTGCACTTTCTGATACTCAAAACGATATTGATCATCACATCGGTGAATACAAAGACAACGCCTACAAAGCACTGCCACGTATGGAACAAATGATTGAGCTATCACAAGCCGGTGTGATGCCTTCTACACATGGTAATGAAGTTCGAACGCTTGTCTCTTTGGGTGAAAAATGGTTAGTAAGTTATGAAGCGATGCTACGTTTACCTCAATCTCAATGGCGTGGTTACTATAATGAGCACAAACATACCTTTGAAGACCAATTTATCGAGGTTAGAGCGCAGCTTAACGTTGTAAAAGATGCAATAGAAGAAAAGCAAAACCAATTGAAGGACGAAATATCAGCGGCTGCAACAAGAGCAGAACTCATTCTTGAGGCTGGCATTGTGATTGTTATTTTTGCCGCTATCGCGATGGCTTTTTTGTTGTTACAAACGGTTGTGAAGCCTATCAATGATATTAAAAATGCGATGACAGAAATTGCGTCCGGTGAAGGTGATCTAAGTCAGCGAATCGATGTAAAAACACAAGACGAAATTGGCAATTTAGCAGACGCATTTAACCAGTTTGTGTCCAAAATTCAAGTGACAGTCGCTCAGGTAATTGAAAGCTCAAATACCTTACGTAACGAAATGGCAAATCTTAGCTCGTTGACCACGACCATCGCGAACTCGACCGTTTCTCAGCAAAAAGATAGCGAGGCGGTAGCGGCGGCAGTGCATGAAATGCAAGTCACCAGCAGAAATGTAAGCGATAGCGCTAACGAAGCTGCGGTTGCGAGCCAAACAGCGAATGATGAACTTACCAATACCAATGTTATTTTGGATCAAACGGTTAGCTCAATTCGTAGCCTCGCAAGTGAAATCGAAAGCGCAAGCCACGTCATTAACACATTGGATCATGATGTGAGTAACATTGCGTCCGTACTGGATGTAATTCGTGGTATTGCCGAGCAAACAAACTTATTAGCGCTTAACGCAGCCATTGAAGCGGCTCGCGCTGGAGATCAAGGGCGAGGCTTTGCTGTGGTAGCGGACGAGGTTCGTTCTTTAGCCAGTCGTACGCAACAGAGTACGGGAGAAATCCAAACCATGATTGAAAAGCTACAATCTGGTGCAGGACAAGCTGTAGAAGTGATGCGCGGTAGCCAAAATAGCAGTGATGAAACGATCAAGTCCGCTGGCCGAGCGAGTGAATCCCTTTCTGAAATCTTGAACGCGATTTCACGTATGAACGAGATGAATACACACATTGCAACGGCTGCGAGCCAGCAAAGTACAGTAAGTGACGAAGTAAATAGCAACGTACAAGGCATTGCAGACAGTAGCACTTCAATTGTGGAAATCGTAAACCAAGCGCAAGCTTCTTTAGCCATGTTGTCAGAGCAAACTCAACGTTTAGATCATCAGGTCAGTCAGTTCAAAGTATAAGCTTGAGAACAGCAATCTCACTGACGAAATAACCCGCTTCTTAGCGGGTTGTTTTTTAGATAAGTGGCGAACCTGACTTGTGAAATTTTGACTATATTTACATTCCTTTCTCACTTTAGTTCGTATTCCAGAGTGGGTAAATAACCCTAGACAGCGGTAACAAACTCTGTACAGCGTGATGATGCTTTTATCATCACTTTTGCTGCTTTTTAACCATTGCAATTGCACACAGGAAAATGTGATTTCCAACCCAAAATCTTCAAATTTGAGAACTTCATAACACCTTTACCATAAACGTTTTTCGTAAGCGTATAGAACTGTAAATTTTGTTGTATGTACAACACTGGGTATTTATCATCCTAATTAATTTGTTCTGGATATACATCCTTTAGTCATTATTAAGTCATTCTAGAAGCTTTTAATAAGGAATCTTGAAGGCTTGTCGGTAGATAAGAGAGAAAAAATTCATGAGACGTAAAACCACGCTATCTCTGCTGATTGCGTCGAGCCTTTTTGTGGTTGGATGTCAACCTAGCGAAGAAGGATCGAGCCAAGGTGGGGGGCCTGCGCCCGCAACCGAAGTAGAAGTGTTAACAGTGCAGCCAACGCGCCAAGCATTAACAGTGGAGTTGCCGGGTCGTAGCCGAGCATTCAAAGAAGCAGAAGTTCGTCCGCAAGTTACTGGCATTATTTCGGAACGAAATTTTGTTGAAGGTGGATTTGTTGAACAAGGGCAGTCGCTATATCAAATTGATGATTCATCATTTCAGGCGGATTTGCTGAGCGCTGAAGCGGAATTAATCCGTGCGCAAGCTGCGGCAGAGTCGACCTATGCCACGGTGAAGCGTTACAGAACCTTGATCACCAAAAAATCCATCAGCCAACAAGACTTGGATGAAGCAGAAGCGGCATACAAAGAAGCGAAAGCACAGGTCCTAGTCGCAAAAGCCAAAATCAACACAGCAAAAATCAACTTAGATTATACGCAAGTCAAAGCTCCGATTAGCGGGGTGATCGGTAAATCGAGTGTGACAGCGGGTGCGTTGGTTACGGCTAACCAAGCTGCCAAATTAGCGACCATTCAGCAGCTTGACCCTATCAATGTTGATATTGTGCAATCATCCGCGCAACTGCTGCGTTTGAAAGCATCACTCTCCCAAGGCCATATGCAAGAAGATGACTCTGCGCAAGTTACATTGATGCTTGAAGATGGCAGCACTTACGAACACAAAGGCACAATGAAATTTACTGAGGTCAATGTGAACGAAAGTACGGGCAGCGTGACGCTTCGTGCCGAATTCCCAAACCCTGACGGTTTGTTGCTACCTGGAATGTTTGTTCGTGCGACGGTCATTACTGGTGTCGACCCTGATGCGATTCTAATACCACAAAATACGGTATCTCGTGATGCGACAGGTAAAGCGACAGTGATGACGGTTAATGGCGAGAACAAAGTGGAAGCGAAACCAGTGAAGACTGCCGAAGCGATCAATAGCCAATGGCGCATTATTGATGGTTTGAACGCGGGTGATAAAGTCATTACCGCCGGTTTACAAAAGGTAGGGCCAGGCAGTTCGGTAACTATCCAAAACGGTGAACAGGAGTAATCATGGCACGATTTTTTATCGATCGTCCGGTATTTGCTTGGGTTCTCGCGATTCTAACGATGTTGGCGGGGGTAATGTCATTATTCAATTTACCCGTCTCGCAATACCCAACGATTTCACCGACGACGATCACCATCAGTGCTCGCTATCCAGGTGCATCAGCAAAAACCGTTGAAGACTCGGTAACGCAGGTTATCGAGCAAAACATGACAGGATTAGATTACCTTCGCTACCTATCATCGAGCAGTGATGCATTTGGTAATGCGACAATTACCCTGACGTTTGATAGCGAAGCTGATCCTGATATCGCGCAAGTACAGGTGCAGAACAAACTGCAATTGGCATTGACTTCATTGCCGATGGAGGTACAAAACCAAGGTATTGTCGTCAATAAATCCAACACGGCATTTCTCATGGTTGTCGCAGTTTATTCTGAAGATCCTGACTTTACAGAAAACGATATCGGCGACTTTGTTGTAACGAATATTCAAGACCCGATAAGTCGTGTAACTGGCGTAGGACAAGTGCAGGCGTTTGGTGCGCAGTATGCAATGCGAGTTTGGCTGGACCCTTTTAAGCTTACGCAGTTCAACTTGACCGCGATCGACGTAGCAAATGCAATCAGTGAACAGAACGCGCAAGTTTCTTCAGGTCAACTTGGTGCGGCACCTGCGCAGGAGGGTCAGTTGTTGAATGCTACGATTTCTTCTGCAAGTCGTTTGAGCAGTGTAGAAGAGTTCCAAGACATCATTCTTAAGTCCGACGCCAGTGGTTCGAATGTTTATTTGAAAGATGTAGCTCGCGTTGAGCGTGGTGCAGAAAGTTATGATATTCGAGGCCAATATAATGGCTTCCCAGCATCGGGGTTAGGTATTTCATTAGGTACTGGCGCAAACGCGCTTGAGACAGCCAATGCGGTAAAAGAGCGCTTAGAACAACTGAGTGCAACGTTCCCAGAAGGGTTGCAGATTGCTTACCCATTTGAAACAACACCATTCGTCAAAGCCTCGATTCAAGAAGTGGTTAAAACGCTATTAGAAGCTATTCTTCTTGTGTTCTTAATCATGTACCTGTTCTTGCAGAACTTCCGTGCGACGATCATTCCAACGATCGCAGTGCCTGTCGTATTGCTCGGAACCTTCGCTATTTTGTACGCGACTGGATTTAGCGTAAACACGTTAACCATGTTCGCGATGGTTCTGGCTATCGGTTTGCTGGTGGATGATGCCATCGTTGTGGTGGAAAACGTCGAGCGTGTGATGCATGAAGATGGTTTAGAGCCCAAAGAAGCGACCAAAAAATCGATGGGGCAGATCACTGGTGCCCTGATTGGTGTGGGGTTGACGCTTTCAGCGGTATTCGTCCCTATGGCGTTTATGTCTGGTTCTACCGGGGTTATTTACCGTCAGTTCTCGATAACTATTGTGGCGGCTATGACGCTTTCCGTTTTGGTTGCGATAATTCTGACTCCGGCATTGTGCGCTACGTTGCTGAAAAAAGGCGATGCTGAGCTTCTAGAGAAGAAAGGCTTCTTTGGCTGGTTTAACCGCAAGTTTGATGCGATGACAGCAGGCTATGAAACCGGCGTTGCCAAACTTCTAAAACGCACAGGTCGCATGTTGGTTGTATTTTTGGCAATGAGTGCAGGTGCTGGCTGGTTATTTATGAACCTTCCAACGTCATTTTTGCCAGATGAAGACCAAGGCACAGTATTCTCAATGGCTATTTTGCCGCCTAACTCAACACAAGAACAGACGGAAAAAACACTTGAGAAAATGCGTGACTTTTACCTAGTAGACGAAAAAGACAATGTAAAATCCGTCTTCTCTGTTGCGGGCTTTAGTTTCGCAGGTCAAGGCCAAAACATGGGGATGGCATTTATCGGCCTGAAAGATTGGTCTGAGCGTGAAGCGCCTGGCGCTGATGCGGCTTCCATTACGGGCCGAGCGATGGGGTACTTCTCTACCATTAAAGAAGCTTTGGTGTTTGCGTTCGCCCCTCCAGCGATTCAAGAGCTAGGTAACTCGACAGGTTTCGATTTCTATCTCCAAGACTCGTTGAATAAAGGGCACGATGCATTAGTTGCGGCTCAAGGGCAACTTCTGGGCATGGCAGCACAAAACCCGAAACTTGTCGGTGTTCGTCCAAACGGTCAGGCAGATGCGCCAATGTACAAAGTGAACATTGACCACGTCAAACTTCGTGCTTTGGATGTCAGTATCAATGACGTAAACCAAATCCTGTCAGCTGCATGGGGCGGGGCTTACATTAACGATTATATTGACCGCGGTCGTGTGAAGAAAGTGATGGTGCAAAGTGATGCGGAATACCGCATGCAGCCAAAAGACTTCGATTCATGGTACGTACGCAACGCTAAGGGAGAGATGGTGCCTTTCTCTGCTTTTGCGAGTGGCGAGTGGACATATGGTTCTCCTCTTTTGCAGCGCTTTGATGGTTTGCCAGCAATGAATATTCAAGGCGGTGCAGCTCCTGGTGTAAGTACTGGTGAAGCCATGGAAGAAATTGAAGCAATGGTAGAAAAGCTACCGGAAGGTTTCACGGTGAACTGGAATGGTATTTCGTATGAAGAGCGCCTTTCCGGAAACCAAGCGCCGATGCTATATGCGCTATCTATCCTCGTCGTATTCTTAGTTCTTGCCGCTTTGTATGAAAGTTGGTCAGTACCTTTCGCCGTGGTGTTAGTTGTTCCTCTTGGTGTGCTTGGTGCTGTGCTTGCGGTAATGACGCGCAGTATGGATAACGATGTGTTCTTCCAGGTGAGCTTATTAACTACGGTCGGCTTGGCAACCAAAAACGCCATTCTGATTGTTGAGTTTGCAAAGGACTACTATGAGAAAGGCGCTGGGCTTATCGAAGCAACCTTACATGCTGTTCGCGTTCGTCTGCGCCCAATTATCATGACATCGCTTGCTTTTGGTTTGGGTGTGGTACCACTTGCTATCAGTTCAGGTGTGGGATCGGCAGGTCAAAACGCAGTAGGTACCGGCGTACTTGGTGGCATGATCAGTGCCACGATATTGGGTATATTCTTCGTCCCAATCTTCTTTGTAGTGGTTGAGCGATTGTTTGATCGACGTGCGAGAAAAGAGTCGGAGGCAGAGTTGTCTGAGACCAGCACTAAACCCACTCAGCAAAGCGAGTAGGACTTGGTTGTTTTAACTGAGTTATACTAGTGATAATAAACACGATTAAAGGGCGCTTCGGCGCTCTTTATTTTATGTTTTCACTTGGTGGTTACCGTCTATGACGCGAGCCTGAAAGACGGCGTGTTGTGTGCAGTATCAGCACAGCCTTTTCGGCCGAATGAAAGCCTAAAGAAGAAAAACGACGATGAAAGATCAGAAAATTTCCCCAATTTCCGTTTTGGATCAAAGTCCTATGTTTGTTTGTGGTGTGATGCAGCGCATGTACCGCAATCGTGCCCAAGCTGAGCTCTCTCGGCAAAATTTGATGACACTAGAAATGGCAAGTGCACTGGCCGCTTTAGAAGAATTTCAGCCTATGAGCCAGCAAGCGTTAGCTGATGCGGTTCGAACTGAGCGAAGTGTAGCAAAGCGGATGGTGGACAATCTGGAAAAGAGAGGGTTTGTTCAAGTTTCTAAAAGTAAATCGAATCAGCGCCTTAAAATGCTAAGCATGACAAAAGAGGGGGCAAATGCTTTAAAGCAAGTTCATCAAATCATGACGAATTTACAGAAAGAGTTTTTTTCTTGTTTGTCGGAATCTGAAGCGAATGAATTTTTTCGTCTGGTAAGAAAGCTCACTTTTGCGAATCACGACCAGTAACTGACATCAATGCCGTTTAGCGTCTTTATTTTATCGCGGACCAATTATATTAAGCTGTAGAACTTAAGAAATAGGATGCCCAACGTACAGGTCACGGTAGAAAGCACCGTAGTGAGTGCGATGATATTTGCAGCTAACGTGGCATTGCCTCCCATGGAACGCGCCATGACATAGCTGGCAGCAGCGACTGGAGAGGCGTTCATAAAGAAAAGAATACCTAGCTCAATTCCTCGAAATCCTACTAAGTAAGCTCCCATGGTGATGATGACTGGCGCTACGATGAGCTTGTAACTGCTCGCAAACCAAGATGAACCTTTCTCTTTTCTCATCAAGCTAAAGTCAAGTGAGCCACCCGTACACAACAGCGCCAAAGGCAATGTCATTTTGGACAAGTAGTCTCCTGCGTCAATAACCACATTCGGTACTGGAATAGCGAGTAAATAAAAAGCCATTCCTAGAACAATAGAGATTATGAGTGGATTCCTAGTCAGTGTTCGGCCCATCATCTTTGCTGCTTGCGAGGCAGACGTTGCTCCTTTGGGAGATAAGCAAATTACCGCTTGGACGTTATAAATAAATGTGGTGACCGCGACATAGAGAGCCGCTAACGCCACACCTTGAGAACCATACGCATTGGCAACGTAAGCGATGCCAATAATACCTGTATTTGCTCGGAACCCACCTTGGATGAGAACGCCTTGATCAGGCGATGCTTTGAATAGAAGTTTGACGGAAAGATAGGTGAAAATGAAAAACGAAATACTAGCGATGACGCCGAAATTGACGAATCCACTTGCCGCGGAAAAGTCGTGTTCTGAAGCCACAATGCTGACAAATAACATTGCAGGCAAGGTAACTTGAAACACCAGTTTAGAGCCTACTTCGATAAAATTATCGTTGATTAGACCAAAGCGCTTAAAAAGAACGCCAAGTACCAACATCAAACAGATAGGTCCGGTTATCGACAAAGAGAATTGCAACTGATGTAAAACAGCTTCCATGTAAGTATCCGCAGCAAAAGAAAAAAGTGTTCCTGCTGCCTATTAAGCCACAAACCCGGAGGGTAGGACAGTAACGTGATGAAATTTTCTTCTGTTGTTGGTTCCGGAGTCATTTACACTCCAAGTTATGGACGAGGTCCCAATTTAACAAAGCGGTACTGGTCCTACGTGCGATATGTTGGTTAACTCGTTGTCGTGATGCATCCACATGCGTATTAGATGTGAGGGCTGGTCATCGTAGTTATGGATAGGAGTTCATCAATGAAAAGGAAACACAACAAAACTGTACTGTGTGCGTTTGTCTCTGGTTCGGTATTTGGTGCGGTTTTGGTCATTGCGATGTCTTTACCAATGTAATCCTCTTAATTCGCTGTTGGAACACTCACACTAATTCAGTACAAAACAGATTGAGTTCTGCGGTGTGTGCTGTTAGTTTAAAAAACATGAAAATACACGTTCGCCCTTCATTAACAACCTTCTCTTGGTGGCGCTCTAAATAGAGCGGCGCGGAATACTTACATTCTTTAGCTGCTGGATGGTAGCTAAGAGTGTTTGATCTTTTTATCTCCAGTAGCGATCTATTAAATACTTGGAGACAAATATGAATAGCCATAAAAATACATCTCAGCGTGAAATTATACTTACCGGAGATCGAGCAACAGGTCCATTACACCTAGGGCACTATATTGGTTCATTGCAACAACGAGTCAAATTGCAAACGGAGCACGAGCAAACGATCTTGGTCGCGGACATGCAAGGGTTGACGGATAACGCGCATAATCCATCAAAGGTATCCTCTAATATTCTCAATGTCGTTGCAGATTATTTGGCTGTTGGTATCAACCCCGCTCAAACTACGATCACGTTGCAGTCTCAAATTCCAGCGTTAGCCGAGTTGACAATGTATTACAGTAATCTTGTTTCTATCGCACGATTAGAGCGAAACCCCACGGTTAAAAATGAGATTCAAAGTAAAGGCTTTGAACGCTCTATTCCTGCTGGCTTTTTAACATATCCAATTTCTCAAGCTGCCGATATTACGGGGTTTCATGCGACGCTAGTACCAGTGGGTGATGACCAACTGCCGATGTTAGAGCAAACTAATGAAATCGTGAGAAAAATAAACCATCTGGGTGGAAAAGAGGTTCTTAGAGAATGCCGTCCATTACTTAGCGATGCACCTCGTTTGCCGAGTACTGACGGTAAAAATAAGATGTCTAAAAGCATGGGGAACGCAATCAACTTAGGGGCCTCCGAAAAGGAGATTTCCGCGGCAGTGAAATCTATGTATACCGATCCCAATCATCTGAAAATTGAGGACCCTGGCCAAGTCGAAGGGAATATTGTATTCATCTACCTCGATGCTTTTCATCCTGATAAAAATTATGTCGAACAGCTAAAAGACCATTATCGACGAGGTGGGTTAGGTGATGGTTTGACCAAGAAAGTGTTAGAAGAATGCTTACAAGAGATGCTTCGCCCTATTCGAGAAAAGCGCGCTATGTATTTGAATGATAAAGCGCAGCTGATTGATATTTTAAAACAAGGTAGTGAGCGTTCTCGCGAGAAAACCGAAAAAGTGCTATTTGATGTGAAAGATGTATTTGGTTTAAATTTGTTCTGAATTAAAAGTAGAGAGTTGAACATAAGGCACGACGGCTGGTTAGCAACGTGCCTTTTTAAGTTCCCAGTCAGTCAAAGCGCATTGTTAAGAAGAAAAAAATTCACGACGAAAATCCGCGACTTCTTGTTGGTAATAGCTTTGCCATTCCGGTTCTGACAAATGTGAATGGCTAGAGGCTCTTTGCGTTCTTAGCTTGGACTCAAGTTGTTGTAATGCTTGTTGGTAATCTTTGACTTGTTTTTTTTGCTCTGTAATTTGCTGCTGACGAGCATGAATGTTTTTACTTTCTTCTTTCGTTAAGTAAGTTCGTTCTAGCTCTGCGATGATCGCCAAGCGATCTGGTAGGCTCATACTATTAGGAATCAGGGTGACCGCACGCTCATATTTTTCCTGGTCGCTTGTTAGCCCGATAGCATCTGCATGTTCTTGCCAGTCAATGGTGAGTTGTTCGAAAGTTCGCAAAAAGTTATCTGGGCTTTGAGTGTCCAGCTTTTGGGCTTCTAAGTTGAAATCGTACAGCGCGAACTCATCCGCGAAAACAACATCAGCCAATTCTCCCCAGATGCTTCTTGCTTCGTTCTTCAGCTGTGCAATACGCGACGCCAGTGATTGTTGCTTATCAAATAACAAATTTCCTACACTCTCTTGCCATTGGCTGCTGAGCTGAGGGTAGTTCGCCAAAAGCTGGAATCGAGCTGAAGATAAATGCGCCTCAAACAAGGCGACCTGCTCTTCACAACTACGGTTCAACATACACTCTTGCCAAAACGTCTCAAGTTCGGCGACAAGTTTCCTGCCTTTGAGTTGAGTTAATCGCTCAGTCGTTATTTGAACTGTGGAAGGGAGCTTAGCTGTTTGTGGTGAAGTATCCGTATCGGGCACGATGCTGCTTGTTTGTGGTGATGTACTGGAGACACTCTGATTTTTTGTCTTAGGGGAAGGAGAGGAAGCGAGCTCTTCTTTTTGAACATCGTGACTGAAAGTTAAAAATATCATGCCCGCCATAATGGCGGACATGATTATCAAAGCGATTTTCTTCATGGCTTGATTGTTGCGCTTACTGGGAAATGGTCAGAAAGGTTGTAGTGTTTCCATAAACTCTCTGCGGTTGTGCGCGGCACGTCTACACGGTTGTCATTGAATGATTTCACCCCGTATTCACTACTCACCATAACATAGTCAAGGTATTCCACGTTTTCGCCACCTGATAACGCTTCACCTGCGAAGTTATTGATACGGGGATCAAAGGTTGACTCCGTGTAACCAGAGTAGTGAGGCTCTATGGCACTTAAGTTAGCGATCATTTGTTGGTAGTCACCAGGGAACTTTCTTTTGTTTACGTTAAAGTCGCCGCTGTATACCACAGTTTCGCTTGAAGGAATGTCAAGAGATTGGGCGAGTGCGCGGATTTGTTTGAACTGGCGCTGACGATACTCACGGGCGGTGTCTGTATTGAAAGATGCGGTATGGGTAGCAAACACATGGTAAGCCTGACCACCTTTAATTATTTCCGCATAATTTACGCCTTTATCGGCAAAGCAGTCTGTACCAGAGCAATCCGGAAAGACATATTGCGCTTCATTCACGATAGGGTAGCGACTAACTATGATTACGCCACCATCATGAATATTAACGCCTTCTTTATCTAACATCTTTGTTTGGTAAGGATATTCCTTGGCTAACTCACGTAAGAATGCTTCACGGCCGCTGGCAAACACCTCTTGCAGCGCCAAAACATCGTAACCTTTTACATGTTGAGGAATCAGTTCGTAACGATCTCCAATGTGCGATGCAATAGCCGTCAACGCCCAGATGTTATAAGTCATCAACTTAAGGTTTTGTTCTTCGTTGTCGACAGACTCCGCTACCTTGCTTGGCGTGATGGTGTAGTAAAGATCATCATATCGAGCGGTACTGTCTGACTTAAATGCCAGTTCGGTTTCTCTCGTACCAAAAGCGTTAGTGTTGGCACGATGAATGTTACGATCATCTTTGAGAGATAACTCGACATCGGCTGCGTATAAGCCGTATTCAATGGTCGAATTGTACCAATGGCCTTCCATTATTTGATTGAGTGTTATGCTTTCACCTTCGGGGCTAGAAACCACCGTTTCAAAACGGTAAGTTTGATTTGATTTCACGCCCTCCCAGCGGTTGAAGCTTAATACAGATTTAGTTTCCCACGGACCAAGTACCTGCACATGTTGTTGCCACTCGTCTCCGTATTGAAGCAAATCACTACCTTCATGTTTTACTTGAATAGTTAACGGTTGATCAGAGTTATTCGTTAGATAAACGTCGGTATCTGCAATGCTGGGTAACGCTATCAAGCTACTTAATAAAAGGCTCCACTGCGAAAATTTCATCTTATTGTTCCATCATTTGAACTAGAGCAATCATTCTTGTCTATAAATGTTACTTGCACGTTAAATATGGATGACATCTAAGCCAGTGCTGAAAATTGTTATCAGAATGTGATCTTTATTCAATGGTGAGGGTGGAGGTATTGAGTGTGTGGCCGTTGAAGCGGTGGAAAATAATACCAACAGTCAACGAATTGCATTCACTGCAATCAAGCTGTCATCTTTGCTCTATAAGTTGTGCGGCGTCATTCATCTAGCCATATGGCTAGAACTCAAATTGATAGATGGAGCACCATGGCTAGAGCAGTAAATCCAACCGATGAAACCATCATTAAATTGTTACAAGAGCAAGGTTTGATTAGAAGTGAAGCAGAAGCGCGTTTAAAGAAAGAGGTGTACCGCTTGCAACCTAATGAGATAGCAAAAGTAAAAAATTATGCCCAGCATTTTGGGATAAATGCGAAAGAAAAGCTCATCGATGAGATCTTGGATCTGCGCCGAGAAGCGCTCATGAAAAGATGTAGACACAATACGGAGCATGCGAGCCTATCTCTAAAATAGCATGTGATAAAACTATCAATTACTGGTCAAGATTTGATCTCTCAAGCCGATGTATATAAGAGCGTTCAATGATATCGAGCGCAAAAAACAGTGTGTTTTAGAGGTTAAGCTTTCACTTAAGTGAGAGGTTTGGAAAGGCTGCGGGGAGAAAGTGCATGCGTATTAAAGACTTAAGTGTCGTAAAGAAAATATCGGTTAGTTATTTAACCGTTTTTGCCGTGTTTGGTTTAGTGTCAGTAATGTTGGTGCAAGGTTTGTTAACACTGAATAAAGACATCTCAGTGTTAACAGATAAAAGTTTACCTTCTGTTGCGATTTTGAAAGGTATCCAAGTTGATATTACTAAAGTGCGTAAAGATGAGTTCTCTTTATTGCCAAACGCAAATCACCCCAAAATTGGTGAGTGGTTAAAAGGCCTCGACCAATGGCGTTCTGATGTGCAGGCTGGTATTGCAGAATACGAAAAGCTCGACCTTAATAAGCGTGAAACGCAGTCCTTTAGCGTTTTTAAAGAAACTTGGAATCAATACATCAAAGAAACGAAGACTTACAATGCACTGCTAAGCCAAGGCGATGCTGAAAGTGCAAATGATGTAATTTTATCAAGTTTCGATACCTACTCAAAAGCGTTGAGCAGCTTGGATGATACCCTCGCGTTGAACGATGAGTTGGTGAATTTGATTGGCGAAGAAGTACAAAGTGAAGCGGCATTTACACAATACAGCGCTGCTGTTGGTGCGCTTGTCGTCGCATTGGTCATGGTAATGTCTGCCATGCTGCTTTCTCGAGTCATCTGCGGGCCTGTTGATCGAGCATTGGAATTCGCTTCCAAAATCGCCAAGGGTCAATTGAATAATCAAATCGACGAAAGCGAATTGAGCAAAGACGAGTTAGGAACGCTGCTCAAAGAGCTTGTCGGTATGCAAACAAACTTACATTCGTTGGTTTCTGAGATTAATGACTCAACGATTCAGCTAACGGCAGCAGTAGAGGAAGTGAGTGCTATTTCTTCTCAGACCGCCTCTGGTATGCAAAATCAACAAATTGAACTTAGCTCGGTGGCTTCTGCGATGACAGAGATGCAAGCTGCTGTAAGTGAAGTGGCACAAAATACCGAAGTTGGCGCAACCTCTGCTTATTCGGCTGCGGAAGTGGCAAAGCAAGGAACGGCGACGTTACAACAAACTATCGCAGTAATTGAGCGTGTATCACATACGATCCAAGAATCAGATGAACTAGCACGTGAGCTTGAATCGAGCTCAAACAATATCAATGTGGTCGTCGATGTGATCCGCGGGATTGCCGAGCAAACAAACTTGTTAGCACTGAACGCCGCAATTGAAGCCGCTCGGGCTGGTGAACAAGGACGTGGGTTTGCTGTTGTGGCAGATGAGGTTCGTTCTCTGGCGCAACGCACTCAAGACTCCACTTCACAAATTGTGGAAATTGTTAATCAGCTACAAGAGAGCAGCAGTAAAATAGGGCATTCAAGCCGTGATTGTCAGGAGGGTATTTCTCAGTGTGTTGAGCAAGTTAATGATGCTGATAGCCAGATAAAAGAAATTGAACATTCTGTCGATAACATAGCGCAAATGAGCACACAAATCGCAACGGCGTGCAGTGAGCAGAATTCTGTATCCGAAGAGCTGAATCGCAGCGTGGAGCATATTAATAGTGCTTCAACAGAGATGGCTGAGGGAGCTTCACAAACGGCTGTGGCTTGTCAGCAGATTAGTAGCCTAGCGCACAACTTGAAAACTCGAATGGGTTCATTCCAGCTCTAGTTGTTGTGTTTCAGCTTTATTCCTAACCTCATTGCTACAATAAATAAGCCGGACGAAATGTCCGGCTTATTTATTCTCTGTCTATATAAGTTCAGAGTATGCTCAACCTTGGGAGAATATGCTCGCTAGGCTGGAATACCACTGTGAAACTTAAAATCTGTATCTGGCGTAGAAATTAAATCTGCCTCTATACGTCCAAAGTAGGCGATGCGCTCGCTGATATCTTTGCCTGCGATTTGCTCCGCTAATACAAGATAATCCTGGTAATGGCGTGCTTCTGAACGTAATAAAGAAATGTAGAACTTTGCGATATCGTCATCCATATGTGGTGCTAGTTTGGCAAAACGCTCACAAGATCGGGCTTCGATGTACGCACCAATGATGAGTTTATCGATCAGCGTTTCCGGCTCATGAGTCTTCATATGCGAAATCAGTCCTTTAGCATAGCGACTTGCTGGAATATTTTTATACTCAATTCCACGACTTTCCATGATCTCTAAAACTTGATAAAAGTGGTGTAACTCCTCTTTTATCAAAAGCACCATCTTATCGATCAAATCTTGGCTGTATGGTGAGTCGGACTTAGCCATGATTGACTTAGAAATATTGCTCTTGCCTTTTAAAGTTTCCAATGAGCCTACGTTACGGTAAGCAAAATCTTCGTAGGGCTTAAACCAGTCAAGTAGAGCATGTGAACTGGATTGGTCAACGGCATACTTACGAATTAAAAACATGGCAGATTGGCCAGCTTTTAGTTCGCACAGTAGGTGGTCTAACAAAATGGTTTGAAGGTTCTCTGGTTTCTTTGCTTCCTCTACCCATTCATCAGGTGTACTGCATCGCAGAAATTGGTTAATGGGAGCAAGAAGATCTTGATAGGCGTCTAGATTCATCATTTTAGTTTTAGTACTTCACATTTTTATTGGGCATATCCGTTGTCTTGCGGATAGAAAAAAGGCTGCAATTGCAGCCTTTTTTGACCTGAAGTGAATGTTACCACTTTTTCTTCTCGCCGAAGAGAGCTTCCATGTCATTGTCACGCTCTTTGTCAGCAATCTGCTGCATTTCGGCATCGCTTTTATCTTGGCGCTTTTTATCTAAGTCACCTAACATCTCTTCAAGCTTTTGTTTCGCTTGAATAGAATAAGGATCGCTCTTAGTGCTCAAAGCATCGATACCTTTACGCAGCAGTTGAAGCGCGGTGCCTGGTTGGCCACGAGCGATAGAGTCGTTTGCTCTTTTGATGACATTTTCAATGTTGATGCGAATTTGCATCGTTTCCAAGCGCGCATTTTCGGTGACGTAAGTCTGGGTATCCAATCGGCCTTTGTTGTGCTCGTTACGGATAGTGTCGCGAAGTCGTTTAACCAGCTTAAGCATGACGATAGCTTGTTTATCACTACTCGGCATCTTGAAAGTGGTACTCTCGCCAGTAGGACCATTCTCTTTTAGCTGCGTAATCTGCTGCTTCATATTTTCGATACGTTGAGCAAGTTGCTTGTTCTTCGGGTCCAGCTCATGCATGCTCTCTAGCGCGTCAAGAATACGATTGTTTAGACACAGCAACAGCTCTTTACTAAAAGGGATATGGTGCGCATGACCAATCAACTCTTCAGTACCATCTATCAAGGCTACATATCGCGCTGATTCCTGCCTTTTTGCGGTTTCAACTTTAACCTTATATTGCAACATAATGTTATAGCCTAGGATTAACACCAGTAGGATGGCTACCAAAGCGATTATTAAACCAATATTCATATCTTTGCGTCTGCTTTACTTTTCTGCGGCTAGCGTTAAAGAATACATGAATCTTATCTTACTCGGCACCTTATTTGTTTGATTATTTTGTCTCTCCCACGTTTTAGTTACTGATAGAAGTCACATCATAGAACTTCGGTCATTTATTGGCTCAACTTTGTGCATATTGTTTCTTGCTTGAAGATTATTAGTATGTGATTGAGGTATAAGTTAGAAATTGCTGTTCATTTCGATTTGAACGCGTTATAACTAATTATTATATCGCTCGCTTGAGTGGCCAATAAACTCTCTCATGAATAAGTAAGGGATTACGATGAAACTGCAGCAGCTGAAGTATATTGTTGAGGTTGTAAACCATAATCTGAATGTATCTGCAACGGCGGAAAGCTTATATACCTCTCAGCCAGGTATTAGTAAACAGGTTCGGTTGCTGGAAGATGAGTTAGGTATTCAGATTTTTGAACGGAGCGGTAAGCACTTAACGCAAGTGACGCCAGCTGGAGAAGAAATTGTACGTATCTCTCAAGAAATTCTCGCTCGTGTAGAAAGTATCAAAGCGGTGGCTGGAGAGCACACCCATCCAGAAATGGGGACGCTGAATATCACCACGACACATACGCAGGCTCGTTATGCACTGCCAGATGTCATCAAAGGTTTTACTTCTCGTTATCCAAAAGTGTCGTTACACATGCACCAAGGTACACCGTCACAAATGTCTGAGGCGATAGCTAAAGGCACTGCGAATTTTGCGATTGCGACAGAAGCGCTTCACTTATATCAAGATGCCATCATGCTGCCTTGTTATCACTGGAATCGTTCAATAGTTGTGCCTAAAGACCACCCACTAGCGAAGAAAGACAAAGTAACGATCAGTGATCTTGCCGCTTACCCATTAGTCACTTACGTGTTCGGTTTTACTGGCCGTTCAGAGCTGGATACAGCATTCAACCGCGAAGGTTTAACCCCGCGAGTGGTGTTCACTGCAACTGATGCAGATGTCATTAAAACTTACGTTCGTATGGGTATTGGTGTGGGTGTGATTGCAAGCATGGCTGTGGATGAAGAGCAGGACGGTGACTTGGTTGCAATAGATGCGAGCCATTTGTTTGGCGCGAGCACCACGAGCATCGGCTTCCGCCGTGGTACATTCTTACGCTCTTACATGTTCGATTTTATGGAACGTTTTGCACCGCACTTAACGCGTCCAGTGGTTGAGCAGGCGATTTCGTTGAAGTCTAATGCAGAAATCGAAGAGATGTTTAAAGACATCGAGCTTCCAGTGAGATAACACTTCATTGATGTTTCGATTCCCTCTACAATGCGCTCGTTGTAGGGGGAGCTATGAAAACGCAATTTCAATTTATTAATGACTGCTTAATCGAAAACCAATCTTTGTGGCGATTCGAGCCTTTTAAAAGCAGCATTCACACATCATTACCTTGGCAGGAGCAACATCCTCGACTGTGCCAATGGCTAGCGTCTCTTACTCCCTCTCAAATCGAAGAATACAAAGCAGCACCAGAACTCGCGTTAAAAGCACTTAGTCCGTTTTTGCCTGAGCTTGAACAACTCGCAGAACTGACTCATTTAGAGCTTTTGTCGTTAAACGGCTTGGAACTCGCTCGTGGTTTAGATAACGGTATTCCGGGACGTAAGTTGGAGCAAATTAGCTCGATGGGTGAAGCTGCAATTCAACAACACTGTGGCGAAGAATGGCTAGAATGGTGCTCAGGTAAAGGTTACTTGGGGCGAATCCTGACCGCGCAAACCGATCAGCCTGTAACCAGCTTTGAATACCAACAAGCACTGTGCGATTCGGGACAACAAGCAGCCAATGAACATCATTGGAAGATGACGTTTATTCAAGGCGACGCGTTTGATAGCAAAGCGAAAGCCGTGTTTAAGCCAACGCAACACGCAGTAGCACTGCATGCATGCGGTGACCTTCACGTTCGTCTAATGCAGTACGGCAGTGAAAATGGGATTGCTGCGATGACCATATCACCTTGTTGTTACCACTTGATTCAGTCGGAACAATACCAGCCGATGTCGGAATCGGGCAGGGCTTCTTCTCTCTCATTGTCTAAGCAAGAACTGCGTATCCCATTACAACAAACGGTGACAGGAGGAGAGCGCGTGCGTCGTCATCGTCAGCAGGAAATGATGTTTCGTCTTGGGTTTGATTTGATCACGCGACAAGCTTTGGGAATGGCAGAGTATCAGCCTGTGCCGAGTATCCGTAAGTCGCAATTAAGTGATGGTTTTGAATCTTTATGTCGCTGGGCAGCGGAGCAAAAAGGCATTGTTCTTCCTCAAGAAATCGATTTCTCTCATTTTGAAAAGTTAAGCGAACAACGCTTCTGGCAAATGGAGAGAATGAGCTTAGTGCAACTTGTTTTTCAACGTCCGTTGGAGATCTGGCTCGCATTAGACAAAGTGCTTTATCTTGAAGAACGTGGTTACCGTGTTAGATTGTCAGAGTTTTGCCCTAAATCGGTCACGCCTAGAAATATTTTAATTTGTGCATATAAGATTTAGTTATTCTTTATAGCCAAACGCTCTATATGAAAAAGCCCACTTATGAGTGGGCTTTTGTAAACAAAACGTGACAAGTTATGTTTTATTTTGTCATTAATTAAACATAGCGATAGCTTGAGTTGGTTCAACGTATTCCAAGTCAAAGCTTTCTGCTACTTCTTTACACGTTACTTTTCCGTGAATAACGTTTAGACCTTCAAGGAAGCCTTTATCTTCTAGAAGTGCTTCGCGGTAGCCTTTATTTGCTAACTTCACGATGTATGGAAGTGTAGCGTTGTTGAGTGCAAATGTTGAAGTGCGAGCAACTGCGCCAGGCATATTTGCTACACAGTAGTGAACCACTTCATCAACGATGTAAGTTGGATCTGCGTGAGTTGTTGCGTGCGAAGTTTCGAAACAACCGCCTTGGTCAATTGCCACGTCAACCACTGCCGCACCAGGCTTCATCTTAGCAATGTGCTCTTTAGTGACCAGTTTAGGTGCTGCTGCGCCAGGAATTAGAACGGCACCGATAACAAGGTCCGCTTCTAGAACATGCTTCTCGATAGCGTCTTCAGTAGAATAAACCACTTTTGCGCGACCTTGGAATTCTTCGTCAAGCTTACGAAGTGTGTCTACGTTACGGTCTAGAATAGTGACGTCAGCGCGAAGGCCAACCGCCATACGAGCAGCGTTTGCACCAACAACGCCACCACCAACGATAACGACTTTTGCAGGTTCAACACCAGGTACGCCGCCTAGGAGTAGACCACGACCGCCGTGCGATTTTTCCAACGTTTGCGCGCCAGCTTGGATAGACATCCGACCTGCCACTTCTGACATTGGTGCTAACAGTGGCAAACGACCCATATTATCTGTTACAGTCTCATAGGCTATACAGACAGCTTTGCTCTTGATTAGCTCATCAGTTTGTGGAAAATCTGGTGCTAGGTGTAAATAAGTAAATAAAATTTGCCCTTCGCGGAGCATTGCTCTCTCTACTGCTTGGGGTTCTTTTACTTTTACAATCATGTCTGCTTGCGCAAATACGTCAGCAGCATGAGGGAGAATGGATGCGCCGACAGCGATGTAATCATCGTCTGAAAAACCAATGCCGGCACCTGCATTGGTCTCAACTAAAACTTGGTGACCATGTGAGATGAGTTCTCTCACGCTAGCTGGGATCATACCAACACGATATTCGTGATTCTTGATTTCCTTAGGTACGCCAATGATCATCCTGTATCCTCTTTCTATAATGGTTGTATTAACTGTTAGTAGGGTGTTATTGTCGAATTAATAACTAGTATAGTTATAGATTTGTAAAATTTGGCACCAAATATTAAAAAGTTGTAGTATATTTTTTTGCAAGGAAGTAATAAGGTGGAATAAAAAATGGCAGACAACTATAAAAAGCCGTCCAAGGAACTAGACCGTATCGACCGCAACATTCTTAATGAGCTGCAGAAAGACGGTCGTATTTCAAACGTTGAGCTTTCAAAACGTGTGGGACTTTCTCCAACGCCATGTTTGGAGCGTGTACGTCGCTTAGAGCGTCAGGGTTATATCACAGGGTATACTGCATTATTGAATCCGCAGTTCCTGGATGCATCACTATTAGTATTCGTTGAGATTACGCTAAACCGTGGTGCGCCGGATGTGTTTGAGCAGTTTAACTCAGCTGTTCAAAAGCTAGACGACATACAAGAGTGTCATCTTGTTTCAGGTGACTTTGACTATCTTCTTAAAACCCGTGTATCAGATATGGGTGCTTACCGCCGACTATTGGGCGATACGTTACTACGTCTACCTGGCGTAAATGACACTCGCACATACGTTGTTATGGAAGAAGTGAAACAATCTAACCAGCTTGTGATCAAAACTCGTTAATTTCTTGCAAAGAAAGCGGTATATGCTTCCGCTTTCGCCAGAGAGTAATTGGGTTTTTCTCCTTGATATGGTTAAATCAATTTACCGAGCGGCTTGATGCCGCTCGGAATGTTTTGCAATTTCCTATTTCATTTCCATATTCAAGTTGATTTATGTTCAAAGAGAACGCAAAGAAAGTCGAAACCATTATCAAAACCAGTGAAGAGCCCCAGTCTTCACGCTTAAATGGCTTCCAACGCTTAAAAGAGTGCTGCTTTATCGTTGGCGTTCTTAGCTCGGTATTGCTTGCGGTTGCACTATTTACCTTCAGTCCGGCCGATCCTTCTTGGTCCCAAACCGCATGGGGAGGGGATATCGATAATGCTGGTGGCCTTTTCGGCGCTTGGCTAGCCGATACTCTATTCTTCACATTTGGCTCTCTCGCTTACCCAATCCCTTTCTTGCTAGCGGCGGCTGCATGGGTGATTTGCCGTAAACGAGGAGAAGATGAGCCCATTGATTTCATGCTATGGGGTACAAGGCTGCTCGGTCTTGTAGTCCTTATTATGACCAGTTGCGGTCTTGCCGATATTAATTTTGATGACATTTGGTATTTTTCATCCGGAGGTGTGGTCGGGGATGTGTTGTCTAGCCTCGCTTTACCTACATTAAATGTACTCGGTACCACATTGGTACTGCTGTTCTTGTGGGGAGCGGGCTTTACGCTCTTCACTGGCATCTCATGGCTTAACATCGTGGAATGGCTTGGTGATCGTGCATTAGCACTAATCGCCGCGCTTGCAAATAAGGCAAGAGGTTCAGAGCAGGAAGTTTTAGAACCTCAGCTTGATGAGTTTGTAGAAGATAAAGTCTCTACGCCTAAACATAATGTAGACCATGAAATTGATGATGAGCCGCTTCCTCATTTAACGGCGTACGATGTCGATGAACCGAAAGAGTCGGCGCCAGCGCATGAGTATCCTATTTATATGCCGCAAGCGAAACCTGATAAGCCTGCGGAACAGGCGATGGTAGAACCGACTCCACCACAACGCAAGGCTACGGTTAATGCTGCGCCAGTTTATTCTGAACCTGAGCCTAAAATACAACCTATCCATACGGTTAACACTGATAACGTTGATCCGCTCTTGGAACGCACCAAGCAACTGAATGTTACGATAGAGGAGCTTGAAGCAGCGGCGCAACAAGCAGATGACTGGGGAACTGAAGAACAGGCTACCCCATCATTTGCAGACACTTATTCTTCCTATGTCGAGCAACATACAGCTACAGAAGAACCGATCAGTGTTGAACCAGATTATGCGGAGTACGAACAATTTGAAGCAGAGCAAGTACAGCAGCCAAGTATTGAGCATCCTGTACATGAAGAGCCTGCAATTGATTCTGCTGTATTAGATAGCATCACGGCGCAAACGGAATCGAGCCAACATATTGAGCCTACGATCTCTGACTTTGATGTGTTAGATGATGAAGACGAAGTGGAGTCTCAGCCTGCGCAGCAAGTACAGCCAACAACGCCTCATCAGCAAGTTGCAACACCTTCAACAACATTTGAACCTGCACCTCAAAAAGTGGAGGTAGAAGAGGTCCAAGACAACGACCAAGACGTTACCGCATTCCAAGATATGGTTTCCAATGCGCAAGCCAAAGTCGCTGCAACACAGAACCCATTTTTGGTACAGAAAGAAGAAAACTTGCCAGTTCCGGAAGAGCCACTCCCAACGCTCGAGTTGCTTTATCATCCAGAAAAACGTGATAACTTTATCGACCGTGATGCGTTAGAGCAGGTCGCTCGATTGGTAGAGAGCAAACTCGCTGACTACAAAATCAAAGCCGATGTGGTTGGTATTTATCCTGGTCCAGTGATCACTCGTTTTGAGCTTGATTTGGCGCCGGGGGTGAAAGTAAGTCGTATTTCTGGTCTTTCAACTGACTTAGCGCGTGCATTGTCTGCGATGGCGGTACGTGTCGTGGAAGTAATCCCTGGCAAGCCTTACATCGGTTTGGAACTGCCAAACATGAGTCGTCAGACGGTCTATTTATCTGATGTCATCAGTAGCCCTCAGTTTGAGCAAGCAACGTCACCAACAACGGTTGTGTTAGGTCAAGACATTGCGGGTGAAGCTGTGGTGGCCGATCTTGCGAAGATGCCTCACGTGCTAGTAGCAGGTACAACAGGTTCTGGTAAGTCGGTGGGTGTGAACGTGATGATTTTGAGCATGCTGTATAAAGCAGGCCCAGAAGATGTACGCTTCATCATGATTGACCCGAAAATGCTAGAGCTTTCTATTTATGAAGGTATCCCTCATCTTCTTTCTGAAGTTGTGACTGATATGAAAGACGCATCAAACGCTCTACGTTGGTGTGTGGGCGAGATGGAACGTCGTTACAAATTGATGTCGGCATTAGGTGTACGTAATGTGAAGGGCTTCAACGAAAAATTGAAGATGGCAGCAGAAGCGGGCCACCCAATCCATGACCCGTTCTGGCAGGAAGGCGACAGCATGGATACTGAACCGCCATTGCTAGAAAAGCTGCCTTACATCGTCGTTGTTGTTGACGAATTTGCTGACCTGATGATGGTGGTAGGTAAGAAAGTTGAAGAACTGATTGCTCGCTTGGCGCAAAAAGCGCGCGCGGCAGGTATTCACTTAATTCTTGCGACTCAGCGTCCATCGGTTGATGTTATTACCGGTCTAATTAAAGCGAACATTCCAACTCGTGTTGCGTTTACGGTATCGACTAAAACGGACTCTCGTACAATCCTAGATCAAGGCGGCGCAGAATCACTACTTGGTATGGGTGATATGTTGTATCTACCGCCGGGATCAAGTCATACAACTCGTGTTCACGGTGCATTTGCATCAGATGATGATGTTCATGCTGTTGTAAACAACTGGAAAGCGCGTGGTAAACCGAACTACATTGAAGAGATCATCAGTGGAGATCAAACTCCAGAAAGTCTATTGCCAGGTGAGCAAATGGAAGCGGATGAAGATGTAGACCCGCTCTTCGATCAAGTTGTTGAGCACGTGGTTCAATCACGTCGAGGTTCGGTTTCCGGTGTTCAGCGCCGATTTAAGATAGGTTACAACCGTGCCGCCCGTATTGTAGAGCAGCTTGAAGCGCAGGGCATCGTAAGTGCTCCGGGTCATAATGGTAACCGTGAAGTACTGGCACCTGCGCCACCAAAAGATTAATGAACTTGTGTTACTCACCTCAGTCCAACTGAGGTGAGTGGTTCTAATAATAGGTATCTGAATGAAAAAACTATTTTCAGCGAAACTTTTCTCTGCGCTTGTTTTAAGCTTTTCCCTCTTTTCTACCGCACACGCAGCATCTCCTAAAGATGAATTAAACAAACGCCTTTCTATGAATGATGGCTTCAGTGCGGATTTCTCTCAGCAGGTTATCAGCCCTGAAGGCGAAACGGTGATGGAAGGAGAAGGTACGGTTGAAATCGCTCGCCCAAGCCTGTTCCGTTGGAGTACAACATTCCCCGATGAGAACCTATTGGTCTCTGACGGTAAGACATTGTGGTACTACAGCCCATTCATCGAGCAAGTGAGCATCTACTGGCAAGAGCAAGCAACAGAGCAAACGCCATTTGTTTTGCTAACGCGTAACCGAGCAAGTGATTGGAATAACTACAAAATATCTCAAAAAGGTGACCAGTTCACTCTCATTCCTACCGCAGTAGACTCCACACAAGGTCAATTCCAGATTAATATTGATGCCAAAGGTGTGGTGAAAGGCTTCAACGTGGTTGAGCAAGACGGTCAAAAAGGTTTGTTCACCTTTAACAACGTGAAGCTGGGTAAACCAAAAGCAGACAGATTCACATTCACAATTCCAAAAGGTGTGGAAGTGGATGACCAAAGGAATTAATTGGTAGTGAGTAATTACACATTAGATTTCTCGGGGGACGAAGATTTTCGTCCCCTTGCTGCTCGTATGAGACCGGAAACGATCGAACAATACATCGGACAGCAGCACATTTTAGGCCCCGGTAAGCCACTGCGCCGTGCGCTAGAGGCGGGTCACATTCACTCTATGATCCTTTGGGGACCACCAGGCACAGGCAAAACGACATTAGCGGAAGTGGCTGCAAACTATGCCAATGCTGAAGTAGAGCGTGTGTCTGCGGTAACGTCTGGTGTGAAAGAAATCCGTGCTGCAATCGAGAAAGCACGTGAGAACAAAATGGCGGGCCGCCGCACCATCTTATTTGTGGATGAGGTGCATCGCTTCAACAAATCTCAACAAGACGCGTTTTTACCGCATATCGAAGATGGCACGGTTACCTTTATTGGTGCGACGACAGAAAACCCATCGTTTGAGTTAAACAACGCATTGCTGTCACGTGCACGTGTCTACAAGCTGACGTCTCTTGATAGAGATGAAATCTCACTGGCGCTGAACCAAGCGATCAGTGACAAAGAGCGTGGCTTGGGCAATACACCTGCACACTTCGCTGATAACGTATTAGACCGCCTAGCAGAACTGGTAAACGGTGATGCTCGCATGTCTCTCAATTATCTTGAGCTGCTCTACGACATGGCAGAAGACAATGCGCAAGGTGAAAAAGAGATCACGCTTAAGTTGCTGGCTGAAGTGGCAGGGGAGAAAGTCTCTCGCTTCGATAACAAAGGTGATATCTGGTACGACTTAATCTCTGCGGTCCACAAATCCATTCGTGGTTCAAACCCGGACGCTGCGCTTTACTGGGCTGCACGTATGATTGCAGCGGGATGTGATCCTCTTTACATTGCCCGTCGATTACTTGCGATAGCATCGGAAGATGTCGGCAATGCGGACCCTAGAGCCATGCAAGTGGCACTCTCCGCGTGGGACTGTTTTACGCGCGTTGGTCCAGCAGAAGGTGAACGTGCGATTGCTCAAGCTATTGTTTATCTCGCGTGCGCTCCAAAGAGTAATGCCGTTTACGTTGCTTGGAAACAAGCGCTAACGGACGCTCATAACTTACCTGAATATGAAGTGCCGCATCACCTTCGAAATGCGCCAACCAGTTTGATGAAAGACATGGGTTTTGGGGCTGAATATCGTTATGCTCACGATGAGCCTGGTGCTTACGCAGCCGGTGAGCAATATTTGCCGCCTGAAATGGACGATCGTAGGTACTATCAGCCGACAAATCGTGGTCTAGAGACCAAAATCGGCGAAAAGTTAGATTACTTGGCTACTTTAGACGCAAATAGCCCACAAAAGCGCTATGAAAAGTAGGCGTTTTTGGATACATTTGTTCAGTAAATTTTTTTAACGCGTACGCTTGGAAAGTGCGCGTGATTTCACAACAAAAAGCATAGGATTAACAATGCTGGATTCTAAATTACTTCGTACAGAGCTGGATGAAACAGCTGCTAAACTGGCGCGTCGTGGCTTTAAGCTAGACGTAGATACTATTCGTAAACTTGAAGAACAACGTAAGTCCATTCAAGTAGAAGTAGAAAATTTACAATCCACGCGTAACTCCATCTCCAAGCAAATCGGCCAAAAAATGGCGGCTGGCGACAAAGAAGGCGCAGAAGAGATCAAGAAACAAATCGGTACGCTAGGTAGCGATCTTGATGCGAAGAAAGTTGAACTTGAGCAAGTAATGGCTCAACTAGACGAATTCACGCTTTCTGTACCAAACATCCCAGCAGATGAAGTGCCAGATGGCAAAGATGAAAACGACAACGTTGAAATCTCTCGTTGGGGTGAGCCAAAGTCTTACGACTTCGAACTGAAAGATCACGTTGACCTAGGCGAAATGGGCGACGGTCTAGACTTCGCAAGTGCAGTTAAGATCACTGGCGCACGTTTCATCGTGATGAAAGGCCAATTTGCTCGTCTACACCGTGCAATCGCTCAGTTCATGCTGGATCTTCACACTGAAGAGCACGGCTACACAGAAATGTACGTACCTTACCTAGTAAACTCTGACAGCCTATTCGGTACTGGTCAGCTTCCTAAGTTTGGTAAAGATCTTTTCCACACTGAGCCGCTAGTAGAAAAAGTAAACGACGAAGAGCCACGTAAACTGTCTCTAATCCCTACTGCAGAAGTACCTGTAACGAACCTAGTTCGTGACACGATTTCTGACGAAGCGGATCTACCAATTAAGATGACAGCTCACACGCCATGTTTCCGTTCAGAAGCAGGTTCTTACGGTCGTGATACTCGTGGTTTGATTCGTATGCACCAGTTCGACAAAGTTGAGCTAGTACAAATCACTAAGCCAGAAGATTCAATGAACGCACTAGAAGAGCTAACAGGTCACGCTGAGAAAGTTCTACAACTTCTTGAGCTTCCTTACCGTAAAGTGGTTCTATGTACAGGTGACATGGGCTTCGGCGCTCGTAAGACTTACGACCTAGAAGTTTGGGTTCCTGCTCAAGAAACTTACCGTGAAATCTCTTCATGTTCTAACATGTGGGACTTCCAAGCTCGTCGTATGCAAGCGCGTTTCCGTCGTAAAGGCGAGAAGAAACCTGAGCTTGTACACACGCTAAACGGTTCTGGTCTTGCTGTAGGTCGTACAATGGTTGCTATCCTAGAAAACAACCAAGAAGCAGACGGCCGCATTGCAATCCCTACAGTACTTCAGAAGTACATGGCGGGCGCAACGCACATCGGTTAATCCATTAACCACTAGAACACCAAAACCCAGCCTTAGTGCTGGGTTTCTTGTTATCTGCGTCGAGTGAAAATACGTTGTTATGTAAATGTAGGATGAGGTATTGCATAGTTAGCCTAAATTATTAAAACCAGTCCCTAATGATATTTTTCTAAGCTTCATTGAGCATGACAAGCTCCTCCAAAATATAAAGAGGAGGTACTTTCATGGCTTCAATAAGAATAAGCGGCTCTGTTGGCTTGGGTGGTAAAAATGTGGATGGTGACATTCGTACGGTACAAAGGTCTATTAACCAATTGCTTGGTTCTTTAAAGGGAGTAAAGGAACTTAAAGTGGATGGGAAACTAGGCTCTAGACCGGAAAACTCCAAAACTGTCGGCGCAATTAAAGCTTTTCAGAAAAACCTTTTTGGGATGGCTCGTCCAGATGGAAGGATAGATGTGAATGGAAGAAGCCATCGTAAGCTGAATGATTATTTAAAACGAACACCTGAGACCGCGGTGGCATATACGTTACCTTTGGTTGGCTCAAGAGATGCGTTGACGGACTTGGATTATCGCAAAGTAGCTGAAACCCTTGAATGCGAAGTCGCTGCTATTAAAGCTGTAGCGGAAGTTGAGAGCCGAGGAGAAGCCTACTTTAGCAATGGTAAGCCAAAGATTTTGTTTGAGGCTCATATATTTTCGAGACTCACTTCAAGAGCCTACGATAACAGTCATCCAAGTATTTCAAGTCGGCATTGGAATCGAAGTCTGTACGTTGGTGGTATCTCAGAATACGTACGTTTAAATAAAGCGATTGAACTGAATTCAAATGCAGCAATCCGCTCCGCATCTTGGGGACGTTTCCAAATTATGGGCTTTAATTTCAAGTTAGCTGGCCATGTTACCGCTGAATCCTTTGTTAAAGCTGTATTCGAGTCGGAGAAGAAACAACTTGAGGCTTTTGTTACGTTTATCCAAAAGTCTGGCTTAGGTGAACATATAAGAGATAAAAATTGGGCTGCCTTTGCTCGTGGTTACAATGGTTCTGAGTATCAGAAAAATCAATACGACGTCAAATTAGAAAAGGCTTACAAAAAATATGCTTCGATTAAAAATGCTGCGTAACATTTCTTTGCTTGGACTTATTTTTAGTTCATCTGCTTGTGCTTCCAGCCACACTAATACTGCGCTATTTAAGTGTGATGTTTCACATCCTAACCGTCTAGAAATATCAATAGAAAATATAAACAGTCAGGTTCTACTGTCGGAGCTTAATTTAGGGGGGAGCAGTATTGAAAGAACCTTAGTTATAAAGGACTTTAAATTAGACCAGTATCATCGAGCGTTGGTAGATGAGAAGTCACTGGAATTTAGTATTGGTGAGCGCGTCATATTAGTCAGTGAGTACTTTAGCGAGGAGTTTGGTGAGGTAGAGAAGATACTCAGTGTTACTTTGAGAGAGCCTGAGCAAACGCAGTACTTTGAATGTGAGGAAGGGAGTATGAGTAACCTTGCATTGCTTTTCCATGAGAGTGTTGAATAATCGATTGCAGAGTAATTATTACCAAAGCGTAATAATGTTTTCGAATTTACCCTAATTATCTTGTTATTTGTAATCGATATAATCGTCCACCTTACCACGGTAAGTAGATTTTCTCATTCAAGTAACGAGGAGGGCTTATGGCCGTAGGGTGGGCAAATGACGATAGCGTCAGCCAACAAATTCAAAACACAATAGACGACGAGATTTCCCGTGTTCGTGGCAGTATCACAAAGGGTGAGAGCGCCCATTACTGCGATGAGTGTGGTGATGAGATTCCAGAAGCGCGTCGTCTTGCAATGAAAGGCGTTCGTTTGTGTATCGAATGTCGGTCAACAATCGAATTGGTATCTCAACGCCAAGCATTGTTCAATCGACGAGCGAGTAAAGACAGTCAACTCCGATAACTTTACTGTTCTAATAAATAATGAGACGGTTTGAGTCTCATACTCAAACCGTTTTCGTATTGAATTGGACTATGAAGCGAAGCAGTCTTTACGTTGCAACGCCGCATCAATCGCGTTAACTAGCTTCTCAATATCTTCCGGCTTGCTGATGAACGGCGGCATCATATAAATCAGTTTGCCAAATGGACGAATCCACACTCCGTGTTCAACAAACAAGGCTTGGATGGTTTCCATATTCACAGGGCGAAGCGTCTCCACTACGCCAATAGCACCCAACCAACGGGTGTTTTTCACCAAGTCGTATTCTTCAAGTTTTGGTAGTAACTCAGAAAACAGCGTTTCAATTTGTTGGGTTTGTTGCTTCCAATCACCTTGCTCGATCAATTCCAAACTTGCAGTAGCTACGGCACAAGCGAGTGGATTCCCCATAAAGGTTGGACCGTGCATAAAACAACCAGCATCACCACCACAAACAGTGTCTGCTACGTGTTTGCTCGCGAGGGTCGCAGAGAGGGTCATGTAGCCGCCAGTAAGTGCTTTCCCGACACACAGAATGTCTGGTTGAATATCCGCATGTTCGCAGGCAAACAATTTACCTGTGCGTCCAAAACCGGTAGCGATCTCATCTGCAATCAATAACAGACCGTATTTGTCGCAAAGTCTACGCACGCCTTTGAGAAATTCTGGATGGTAGATACGCATGCCACCTGCGCCTTGAACGATAGGCTCTAGGATCACCGCAGCAAGTTCTTGATGGTGCGTCTCAATCTTGTGCTCGAAGTCGGTAAGGTCTTCTGGCTTCCATTCATCCCAATAACCACAAGTTGGTGACTCCGCAAAGATATGCTCAGGCAAAAAGCCTTTGTAGAGAGAGTGCATTGAGTTGTCAGGATCGGTGACCGACATCGCCGCAAACGTATCGCCGTGATAACCGTGTCGCAAAGTAAGAAACTTCGGTCGGCGTTCGCCTTTTGCATGCCAATATTGAAGTGCCATTTTTAAGCTGACTTCTACGGCAACAGAGCCTGAATCGGCAAGGAATACATGTTCAAGATTACTTGGTGCTAGGGATAGCAACTTCTTACACAAACTGATTGCTGGCTGGTGGGTAATCCCGCCAAACATCACGTGAGAGACCTTATCGATTTGCTGGTGAGCGGCTTGATTTAAGTGCGGATGGTTATAGCCGTGGATCGTCGACCACCAAGAAGACATGCCATCGACCAGCTCAGTACCATCTTCCAATTTAATGTGCACACCATTTGCCGATGCCACTGGGTAGCAGGTCAGAGGTGTCAATGTAGAAGTGTAAGGATGCCAGATATGCTGGCGGTCGAAGGCGAGATCCATGTGCGATTCCAATAGTAATTGAGGTTAAAAAATAAACAGGTGTAAACTTTGCTCTTTTGTGTTGTGTTGACAGTTTATCGAGACTCAGTAGACTGTCAACACAACAACAAAAGTGACTAAAGGAATACACGTGGAAGTTCGTCATAACTGGACGCATGCTGAAGTGCGCGATCTCATGGAAAAACCATTCATGGATCTCCTATTCGAAGCGCAGCTTGTACATCGTCAATATCAACAAACCAACCATGTTCAAGTAAGCACGCTTCTGTCGATTAAGACAGGTGCTTGTCCAGAAGATTGTAAGTACTGTCCTCAGAGTGCTCGTTACACCACAGACATCGAAAAAGAGCGTCTGATGGAAGTAGAACGCGTACTCGATGCTGCGCAAAAAGCCAAAAATGCTGGTTCTACTCGATTCTGTATGGGCGCAGCATGGAAAAACCCGAAAGAGCGTGACATGCCACATTTGACCGACATGATCAAAGGCGTGAAGGGCATGGGTTTAGAAACGTGTATGACATTAGGCATGTTGACGCCAGATCAAGCAAAGCAATTGGCAACCGCAGGTCTGGATTACTACAACCACAACCTAGATACCTCACCTGAATTTTACGGCAACATCATTACCACACGTACTTACCAAGACCGTTTAGATACTTTGTCTCACGTTCGTGATGCTGGCATGAAGATTTGTTCCGGTGGCATCATCGGCATGGGTGAAAGTGCTAACGACCGAGCTGGTTTGTTGGTTGAATTGGCTAACTTACCGGTACACCCTGAAAGCGTTCCAATCAACATGCTCGTGAAGGTAAAGGGGACACCACTGGAAGAAGTGGATGATGTTGAGCCTTTCGATTTCATTCGCCTGATTGCGATTGCACGAATCATGATGCCTCAATCAGCCGTTCGTTTATCCGCTGGCCGTGAAAACATGAACGAACAAATGCAAGCGCTGTGTTTTATGGCGGGTGCAAACTCCGTTTTCTATGGCTGCAAGCTTCTGACCACGCCAAACCCTTCTGAAGACAAAGACATGATGCTGTTCAACAAGCTCGGTATTAACAGCCAAGAGGTGTCTCAAAAGCCTGATGAAATCGAAGAAAACGAGTTACTCGATCGCGTCGTAGAGCGCGTTGCTGCCCGTCCGACAAAAGACGACCTTTTCTACGATGCCAGCGTTTAAATCTCGTATCGAGTCCGCCCTTGCTGAGCGTAAAACGCAAGGGTTGAATCGTTCTATGAATGTGGTGTTTGCCGGTAACCAGTCCGTTTTGGAACACGAAGGTAGACGCTACATTAATTTCTCAAGTAATGATTATTTGGGATTGGCTAATGACCAAGCGCTTGTTCGGGCTTGGCAGCAAGGTTTAAGCGTATATGGTAGTGGCAGTGGAGCATCGCCGATGGTGACTGGCTTTAGTGCCGCGCACAGCAATTTAGAAGCCGCACTGACCGAATGGTTGGGTTACGACAGAGCAATTCTGTTTGGTTCTGGATTCAGTGCTAATCAAGCCTTGTTGTTCACCTTGTTGGAAAAATCAGACGTATTGATCCAAGACCGTTTGAACCATGCCTCACTGATGGAAGCGGGGGCGTTGTCACCAGCTAAGATGAAGCGCTTCAAACACAATGACATCGAGCACCTAAAGTCGCTGATTAATAGCGAAGACAACCACCTAGTTGTGACTGAAGGGGTATTCAGCATGGACGGCGACTGTGCGCCGCTCAGTGATATAGCTGAAGTCACTCGCAGTCATGATGCTTGGTTTGCTGTCGATGACGCTCATGGTATTGGCGTTCTTGGTCAATCCGGTGGTGGCTCTTGCGAGCTTGCCGCGGTTAAGCCTGAGTTATTGGTCGTTACCTTCGGTAAAGCGTTTGGTACGTCTGGCGCAGCTATTTTATGTGACCACGCAACGGGGGACTTTTTAACTCAGTTTGCTCGTCACCATGTGTATTCCACGGCGATACCGCCAGCACAAGCGTATGCGTTGACTCATGCAGTCTCGATGGTTCAAGAGCAGTCTTGGCGACGTGAAAAGCTCTCTGAGCTTAGTGAAGTATATCGAGATAGTCTTAGCGACCTTGAGGGGTTTGTTGAGACTCAAACTTCGATTAAGCCCTTTTTGATTGGTGAATCTGAATTGGCTTTGCGAGTAGCAGGAGCTTGTCGCCAAAACGGTATTTGGGTGACTGCTATTCGCCCTCCGACGGTGCCTAAAGGAACGTCTCGTCTTCGAATCACACTCACTGCCAATCACACTAATGAACAAGTTAAAACGCTTTCAATCGCATTGAAGCAAGCATTAGGAGCGCTGTAATGGATAATGCAACTACCGCATTAGCGCAAACGCTCGCGTTAGAGAGTCTCCATCAAGATAAAGACGCGATTGCCTCTTCGTTTGGTAAAGCAGCAGAAACATACGATAAACATGCGGCTTTTCAACGTGATGTCGGGCATCAGCTGCTTGATAAACTTCCTGAAAACTTGACGGGAAAACGTGTATTGGATTTAGGTTGTGGCACGGGTTATTTCTCCCAACTACTTCAACAACGCGGTGCGGAAGTAGTCTGCGGCGATATCTCTCAAGCCATGTTAGATAAAGCAGAGCAGCGTTGTGGTGCAGTACGAATGCATTACCAAGTTGCTGATGCTGAAAACTTACCATTTGACGATGATAGCTTCGATTACGTGTTTTCAAGTTTAGCGCTGCAATGGTGTACAGATTTAAGTTACCCACTAAAAGAAGTGCGCCGCGTGCTAAAAAATGGTGGGAAAGCGTGGTTCTCTACACTGGTTGATGGATCACTGTATGAGCTGCGTGCATCATGGGAAAAAATTGATGCATATCAACACGTCAATAACTTTCTAACGCTCAATCAGGTAAAAATTGCGTTAGCGCAATCTCGATGTGACAGCCATCAACTAGACTTGACCACCATCACAGTTTGGTACGACTCTGCATTTTCAGTTATGCGTGACCTCAAAGGTATAGGTGCAAATCACGTAAGCGGGCGCTCACACGGTTTAACTAGTCGCGAGACTTTGTTAAAAGTTGAGCATGCGTACCAAGCGTTTAAAAACGATCAAGGTCTTCTACCTGCAAGTTATCAGGTTTGTTTTGGAGTAATACATCTATGATTGATGCTTTTTTTATTGCTGGTACGGATACTGATGTTGGAAAGACGGTAGCGTCTAAAGCCATTTTGCAAGCGATCGCTGCAAAAGGACTAAACACTATTGGTTATAAGCCAGTGGCAGCAGGGAGTGACAAGACTGAAGCCGGATGGCGTAACTCTGATGCTTTACACTTACAAGACGCCGCAACACTCGATGTGGCCTATGATGATGTGAACCCATACGCTTTAGAGTTGCCTGCTTCTCCCCACATTGCAGCGAAGCATGAACATGTCGAAATAAGTTACGATGTTCTGAGTCAAAAACTGGCTCAACATAAGCAGCAAGCCGATGTTGTTCTCGTTGAAGGTGCTGGAGGCTGGCGTGTGCCAGTATCCGATACGGACTGTTTATCTACATGGGTAAAAGAAGAGCAGTTACCTGTTGTACTGGTGGTTGGCATTAAATTAGGCTGCTTGAGCCACGCTTTACTCACAGCGGAGAGTATTAAAGCGGATGGTTTGAATCTTGTTGGCTGGGTGGCAAACCGCGTCAACCCAGGCACAGAGCACTACGCTGACATTATCGAGATGCTAGAAGCACGTATCGATGCACCTAAGCTTGGGGAAATTCCATATATTCCAAGTGCTAAACGCAAAGAGCTAGGCAAGTACATTAATGTAGAGCCGTTGCTAAACACTGACTAATGGTGTTTAGGATAAAAGACTAAAAAACCAAAGGGCTGCGCAATGCAGCCCTTTCTTGTTGGTGTAACCTAAAAAGTCAGATTACTTATCTTGGCTGAGCCCCATCAATGCTTGTTGTGTTTCTGCAACACGCTGAGACATATGATGATCGGTTGAAATACCAAGTTGTTGCTTTGCCTCGTCCTCTGAGATGCCTAGGTGACAACGTAGTAAATCAATAGCCATTTGATAGTCGTTAGTTTCTACCATGGTTTTTCCCTCAATACATGGAGTTTTTGAGCTCACCCAATGCACTTTTTGCAATGTACTTAGAGTGGCTCTGTTTTGTTCATCTCATTCGAATTTAGCATGTCCATGTAGCCGCACAATAAGACCAAAGTCTATAGCAGAGCTAACGTACTGTTTTTGGTCTATTAAAAAATTTCTAGCTAAGTTGCGAAGAGGTGATAGATTTAACACCAAGATCATCTATCAATAGATGATGGGTAGCTCAGAGCTTATTTTATCATTTTGATAAATGTATATGAACGGAGGTTCCAGCTCCTACCAAAGTATGTTTTGAAATCGCTTGAATCAAATATTTCAGTCCCGAAAACAAATGTTGCAATTTATTGCTTAACCTTGTTTTTATCGCGGATAGACTATATCTATAACGTACGGAACATGAAAATCAACGGAATTGGCTTTTATAGCGATTACCATTTGTTCCTTATAACAATCCGTTTTAAAAAAACGATAAGCTTCCTCGGAGAAAAGTAATGAAGCGAATTATGTTATTCCTAGCAACTAACCTAGCTGTCGTGCTAGTGCTTAGTGTTGTTCTGAATATTGTTTACGCTGTAACTGGAATGCAACCAGGCAGTCTGTCAGGTTTACTTGTAATGGCTGCTGTATTTGGTTTTGGTGGCGCATTTATTTCGTTGATGATGTCAAAGGGTATGGCGCTACGCTCGGTTGGTGGTATGGTCATTGAAAGCCCGCGCAACGAAACGGAGCATTGGTTAGTCGAAACTGTGGGTCGTCAAGCTCAACAAGTGGGTATTGGTATGCCAACGGTGGCTATTTATGATTCACCAGACATCAATGCATTTGCGACAGGTGCAAAACGAGATGACTCTCTTGTCGCAGTTTCTACCGGTCTTTTACACAATATGACTCGTGATGAGGCAGAGGCAGTACTTGCACACGAAGTGAGCCATATTGCAAATGGTGATATGGTCACGATGACGTTGATGCAAGGTGTCGTGAACACGTTTGTTATCTTCCTATCACGCTTTATTGCCAATATCGTGGCATCGAACGATGATGAAGAAGGCCAAGGTACAAATATGATGGTTTACTTTGGCGTATCCATGGTGCTTGAACTGGTATTTGGTTTCCTAGCTAGCTTCTTGACTATGTGGTACAGCCGTCATCGCGAATTCCACGCGGACGCAGGTGCTGCGCGCCTCGTTGGCAAAGAAAAAATGATTGCGGCTCTAGAGCGTTTGAAGGTGAGTCATGAATCTCAACTGGATGGCACCATGATGGCGTTTGGTATCAATGGCAAGCAGTCGCTGACTGAGCTACTAATGAGCCACCCTCCGCTAGATAAACGTATTGCAGCGTTGCGAGGCCAGCAATACTAATTGTTCCTACTTAAATAATTGTTAATCTGCTGAAAAGGCTTGGTTTTGACCAAGCCTTTTTTTTTCGCCGATTGATCGCGTGCGAACTTCATCACGTACTACTTACAGAAATAAAGTTATACAAAATTATTTTTGTACAACTTTGGAGGAATGAACTATCTTGTACATATAATAATTTTGTACAACTTAATGGGCGTGTAGGAGTAAAAAATGGACATACAGTCTGTTGGCAATATCTATCAAAAGCTCAACAAAGCGAACTTACATCTGCTTAAGGATATATATCACCAAGATGTAGTATTTGAGGACGCAGCGCATCGTTTAGAAGGATGGCCAGCACTTTCGGATTATTTCACCTCATTATATGCCAACGTCATCAGTTGTGATTTTGTAATCCATGAGCATCAACAAGTCGGAGATACAGGCTTCCTAACTTGGACAATGGACCTTCAGCATCCCAAACTTCAGAAGGGTGCGCCTATTATCGTCAATGGTGTTTCGCACCTCAAATTTAGCGAAGGTCAGGTCATTTATCACCGAGACTATTTTGATCTCGGAGAGATGCTCTATGAGCATTTACCATTACTTGGTTCAGTCGTTAAAACCATCAAGCAGAGGTTAGGACAATGAACAACACCATTTTAATCACAGGCGCCACCTCCGGAATAGGAAGACAGCTTGCCCTAGATTACGCGACCTCAGAATGGAATGTGATTGCTTGTGGTCGGAATCAAGATGTTCTTGCAGAACTGGAGGCAGTTTCTTCCAAAATTCATACATTGCAGTTTGATGTGACAAATTATGAGGAAACTCAGCAGGCGCTCTCTAATTTGCCCTTTACGCCAAACACATGGGTTTTTAACGCAGGCGATTGTGAGTACATGGATGAGGGAGTGGTCGACGCGAAACTCATGGCGCGTGTGATGAACGTAAATGTTGTCGGTGTTGCCAACTGCGTTGAAGGCTGCCAAGTACATTTAGAGAGAGGGCACCGCATTGTTATTGTTGGCTCTATCGCATCAGAAGTGGCACTGCCTCGTGCAGAAGCTTACGGCGCATCCAAAGCGGCAGTCAGTTATTTTGCACGCACGCTCGCCGTCGACTTGAAAAAGAAAGGGATCAAAGTGGTAACGGTGTTTCCTGGTTTTGTTGAAACGCCGTTGACTGACAAAAACGACTTCGAAATGCCAATGATCATTTCTACTCAGCAAGCGTCGGACTCTATCAGGAAGCAGTTAGCCGCCAACAAGACCTATATCTATTTCCCAGCGAGATTTACCAGTATTTTACGTTTTATCTCGTTACTTCCATACAGTTGGCAAGCTCGCCTAACTGCTAAACTCGTATCATAAGAAGGAATAAAAATGAAAACAGCAGGAAGAAAGAAGATAGCGATTGTGGGAACGGGAATCTCTGGCCTTACTTGTGGTTATTACTTGCATAAAGAACATGATGTAACGCTTTTTGAAGCGAACGATTACATCGGTGGCCATACTGCAACCGTTGATGTGAGCCTTGATGGTAGAGAATACGCGATAGACACTGGGTTCATCGTCTATAACGATCGTACGTACCCTAATTTCATTAAAATGATGAGCGAGATTGGCGTTGAAGGTCTGCCGACTCAAATGAGCTTCAGTGTCAGAAATGATGGGAACGGACTAGAGTACAACGGCCACACAGTGTCGACATTGTTTGCTCAAAAACGTAACTGGGCAAACCCTAAATTTTATCGATTTATCTTCGAGATACTTCGTTTCAATAAACTTGCCAAGCGCTTCGCTAGCGAGCAGTCCACGCACTCTCAGACGTTAGGTGAGTTCCTTGACGAACACAAATTCAGTGCTTTCTTTACCGATAACTACATTTTACCGATGGGTGCTGCGATTTGGTCGTCGACTTTAGCTGACATGCGCGCATTCCCTCTTATGTTCTTCTTACGTTTCTTCCTCAACCACGGTCTGCTAGATGTGACTAACCGACCACAATGGTATGTGATTAAAGGTGGTTCACGTTCATACATTCCACCATTGACCAAAGGCTTTGCCGAGAATATTCGTCTTAATAGTCCTGTCGAAAAAGTGGTTCGCAACGAAAAAGGGGTTGGCGTTCAAGTTCGCGGAGAAACGCATTGGTTTGATGACGTTATCTTTGCTTGTCACAGTGATCAAGCAATGAGAATGCTAGAGGATATCAGCCCAATTGAGCAGGAAATCTTGGGGGATATGACATACCAAGCAAATGAAGTTGTTCTTCATACCGACTCTGCCGTACTACCAAAACGTAAGGCAGCATGGGCATCATGGAACTACCTATTGGAAGGCAGTGAGGAGGAACAGCAACGCCTCCCTTCGCTCACTTATAACATGAACATTCTTCAGCATATTCAATCAGAACACACGTTTTGTGTAACGTTGAATAGTACTGAGCAAATTAACTCAAATAAAGTCTTGCGTTCGTTAACTTATCATCATCCAGTATTCACCACTGAGTCTATTGCAGCGCAGCAGCGCAAAAATGAGATACAGGGTAAACAAAGTACCTGGTTCTGCGGCGCTTATTGGTACAACGGTTTTCATGAAGATGGCGTGCGTAGCGCGCTTGATGTTGTGAAAGAACTAGAAGAAAAGTACCGCGAACAAAATGTGGTTCCTTTCGAAAAAGGCGCAGCGTGATATGGATAGCCAAATGAACAGCCGATTGTTTATAGGCAACGTTCGTCACCGTCGATTCACGCCGGTGAATCATGAGTTGAACTACTCTTTATTTATGCCCGCCATTGATGTAGACGAGATCGATGCTTTAGAGAAAAAAGTATGGGGTTTTGGTTCGCGTTGGTGGCATTGGGCTCGCTTCAAGCGCAGTGATTACATTGGTGAAGGTAGCGTCAAGTCGGCAGTGCACAGCAAAATTGAAGAACTGACAGGTGTTCGCTGTACCGGCAAGGTAATCGCAGTCTGTCACTTGCGTTATCTAGGACTTTATTTCAGTCCCGTTAATTTCTACTACGTTTATAACGCGGAAGGAGAATGGAAGTATCTCCTCGCAGAGGTGAGTAACACTCCTTGGAATGAACGACATTACTACGTGGTGTCAGCAGATAAAGAAGAAGAAAAGTTTGGTTGGGAACAAGTTAAAGCATTCCATGTTTCACCATTCAACCCGATTGACCAACTCTACCGCTGGAGAATTAAACCTTTGACAGACAAGTTGAATATTCATCTTGAATGTCACAAAGGAGAGAAACACTTTGATGCCACCATGGTTATGAAAGCCAAGCCACTTTCAAGCAAAACCTTATTGAGGTGTTTGATCGTTACACCAATACAAACGGTAAAAGTAATGGTTGGTATTTATTGGCACGCATTAAAACTTTGGGTGAAAGGCGCACCTTTTTATTCTCATCCTAAATATTCAACGCATGAAGAAATAGAAGCCGATACTGAAAAAACAGACAAAAAAAATAAAAAGCACAAGGAGAATTCTGCATGTTAAATACTAGTTCTATGACATTGCCGCGTAAATTGACTACAACGCAAAAAGCGGCTCGCGGAGTTATTTTTCAATGTCTGCAAAAAATGGAAATCGGCTGCTTAACAGTTATTGAAAGTTTTAAGACGGAAACGACAGAGCGAAGCGAGCGTTTTAGTGCGCCAAATGGGGAGTACAGTGGTCAACCTGTTGTCGCTACTATAGAGGTAAAACATCCAGGTTTTTATTCACGGATCTTGCAGGGCGGCAGTATTGCTGCTGGTGAGGCTTATATGGATGGGTGGTGGGATAGCCCCGATTTAACCTCATTAATGAAGCTGATGGCCCTTAACATGCGTGCTCTAGATAAACTCGAAGAGCAAGGCAGTTGGTTGACTAAAATACTGTACAAGTTCAGCCATTGGTCAAACAGAAACTCTGAAGAGAACTCACGTAAAAATATCCATGCGCATTACGACTTGGGTAACAACCTATACGAAGCGTTCCTTGACACCAATATGCTGTACTCGTCGGCGCTTTACAATCATGCGGATGACTCTCTAGAGCAGGCTCAAATCAACAAAATGGATCGTCTATGTCAGCAACTTGAGCTGAAGCCCACTGATCATGTTGTTGAAATTGGCACTGGGTGGGGCGCTATGGCGATTTACATGGCAGAACAATACGGTTGTCAGGTCACCACAACAACGATATCTGAAGAGCAACACGCGTACGCGGAGCAAAAAATCAAAGAGCGTGGCTTAGAAGACAAAATCACTCTACTCAAAGAAGATTACCGAAACCTAACCGGAACTTATGACAAGCTCGTTTCTATTGAAATGATTGAAGCTGTGGGCAAACAATTCCTGCCTTCGTACATTAAGGTCTGTGAGTCTTTATTAAAGTCCGGTGGCGTGATGGCGATTCAAGCGATTACGATTGCCGATCAGCGTTACGATTACTACAGTAACAACGTCGACTTTATCCAAAAGTACATTTTCCCGGGTGGTTTTTTACCGTCGGTAACCTCACTAACCCAAGCAACAACAAAGTACAGTGACTTAGTGACGCGAGACTTGTTCGATATTGGTTTGGACTACGCCAAGACGCTGAACGAATGGCACCTTCGTTTTAATCGAGCAGAGAGTGAAGTGCGCTCGTTTGGCTACGACGACCGCTTTGTGCGTATGTGGCGCTACTATTTGAGCTACTGTGAAGGTGGCTTTTTGGCTCGCACGATCAGTGCAGTTCACATGACGTTTCAACGCCCGTAGTTCGTTATGAAGGTATTTCTTGCTTCGACATGGTTCCAACTCTGCTGGTTTGCAGCGGTGCTTGGAACCTATCAATGGCAATGGGTGACGTTATTCCTTACTTTGGCAACCCTACTATATTGTTTGAAAACTGACGCATCTTCGCTCAAAAGTATTGGTGTGATCGCCACGATTGGTCTCGTGCTTGATACATTAAATCAGCAATTTTCAATTTTCATGTTTGCCACTCAATGGTTACCCCTTTGGCTTTTGTGCCTTTGGGTTCTGTTCGCCTGGTATGCCTATCAACTCAAGTCAATTTTGTACCGTTTCCCAAAAACCTACGTATCAATAGTAGGCGGACTCGGAGGAACGGCGAGCTACTTTGCTGGCCATAAACTCCAAGCCGTTGAATTTGGATTCAGCACTGGCGCTACACTGGCAATGTTGTTTGTCGAATGGTGCGTCATGATGCTCTTGATACTCAAGGTGTACGGAAATGAAAAGCTTGAAGAGAGACTTAACTCAGAGACTGACTAGGTTGCTTGCGTTGGTAATAGTAACTGGTTCTTTTGCTCTGCAAGCTCAACCTGTTGGAAATAGCGAAGCTGCCAGCAACATTGCGAATTGGAAGGGGTGGAAAACTGTTGGAGAAGCCCAACTTACTTGGTTCATCTTCGATATTTATCACTCAAGATTAAAAGCGCCTGATGGAAAGTTCATCGTAAGCGATGACGTATCGCCACATCCCCTTGCATTGGAAATTAATTACAAGAGAGACATCAGTAAGCAACAGCTGCTTGATGTGACGGATGAGCAGTGGGCGAAACTGGGTTTTACTGACTCATATCGAAAAACTTGGATCAGCGAGCTCGATCGTATGTTTTTTGATATTCAAAAAGGTGACGAGCTTACTTATCTAACAGATGGAAAATCTGGTCAGCTGTTTTATAAGCAGGTTGGGGACGTGCAAGTAAAGAACGTTGGCATCATTGAAGACGAACGAATGAACGATGCATTTTTGGCTATATGGTTATCACCCAACACAGAATTCCCGAAACTCCGAAAACAATTGATAGGGCAGGTTAGATAGTGCTTAAACGAATTTTTAAATCAGCGACTTTAGTGGCAGCTGTTTTTCTTTCGGCATGTTCCGCAGACATTGATAATTACCGCTCTTCTACACCGACTTTTGACGTATTCGGTTATTTCGAAGGCGACATAAAGGCGTGGGGGATGGTGCAAGATTATACCGAACAGCAAACCCGTCGCTTTGAAGTCGATATAGTGGGTACTGTAGAAGGTGATACGCTGACGCTGGTGGAAGACTTCGTGTTTGATGACGGAGAGGTGGACCAGCGAATTTGGGTTATCACTAGATTAGAAGACGGTAGTTATGAAGGTAAGGCAGACGATATTATAGGTGTAGCAACAGGGGAAGAGCAGGGCAATGCGCTACAGTGGCAATATGACTTTGAGCTACAAATGGAGGATTCATCAGTGACGGTTGCTTTTGATGATTGGCTTTATCGTCAGGATGACAGACACGTTTTCAATCTAACGAAAATAAAAAAGTTTGGTGTGGAAGTAGGAACAATAACCTTGTTCTTCCAAAAGCAGCCATAACAAATGGGGCTGATCTTCAATTAATAATCCATTCCATATAACTAAAATTATTTTCTCCCGACCTAACTCTCCTAACTAAAAAAGGTTGACGCTTTCGCGTCAACCTTTTAGGTATCTGGTCGTTACAGGAGGATTACAGCTTATCTGTCAGCTCGATTGCTTGACCGATATAGTTCGCTGGCGTCATCTCTTTCAGACGTGCTTTCTCGTGCTCAGGAAGCTCAAGACCGTCGATGAAGTTACGCATTGCTTCGCCGTCTACACGCTTACCACGAGTTAGCTCTTTCAGCTTCTCGTATGGCTTCTCGATGCCGTAACGACGCATAACTGTTTGTACTGGCTCTGCTAGTACTTCCCAGTTCTTGTCTAGTTCAGCAAGAAGCGCTTCACGGTTTACTTCTAGCTTGCTGATGCCTTTAAGCGTAGAAGTGTAAGCGATGATAGCGTAGCCAACACCAACACCAAGGTTACGTAGAACCGTTGAGTCAGTTAGGTCACGTTGCCAACGAGAGATAGGCAGTTTCTGTGCTAGGTGGCCGAATACAGCGTTCGCAAGACCTAGGTTACCTTCTGAGTTTTCAAAGTCGATTGGGTTAACTTTGTGAGGCATTGTTGAAGAACCGATCTCACCCGCAATAGTTTTTTGCTTGAAGTGGCCTAGTGCAATGTAACCCCAAACGTCACGGTCGAAGTCAATCAGGATAGTGTTGAAACGAGCGATAGCATCGAACAGCTCAGCGATGTAATCGTGCGGTTCGATTTGAGTTGTGTAAGGGTTCCAAGTTACGCCTAGAGACTCTGTGATGAACTCTTCAGAGAACTTGTGCCAATCTAGCTCTGGGTAAGCAGAAAGGTGTGCATTGTAGTTACCTACTGCACCGTTGATTTTCGCTAGGATCTCAACGTTTTCGATTTGCTTGAATTGACGCTCCATACGGTACGCCACGTTTGCCATTTCTTTACCCATAGTAGATGGAGAAGCAGGCTGACCGTGTGTACGAGATAGAAGAGGAATGTCGCGGTATTCCACTGCTAGTGCTTTGATAGCGTCGATTAGGTTACGGATTTCTGGAAGAATCACGTTCTCACGCGCTTCTTTAAGCATTAGAGCGTGTGATGTGTTGTTGATGTCTTCAGAAGTACATGCGAAGTGGAAGAACTCGTTTACTGCGTGCAGTTCAGGAACGTCTGCTACTTTCTCTTTTAGGAAGTACTCAACCGCTTTTACGTCGTGGTTAGTTGTACGCTCGATCTCTTTGATACGGCGTGCATCTTCTTCAGAGAAGTTTGCAGCAAGGTCGTCTAGGAATTGGTTTGCTTCTGCGCTAAACGCTGGCACTTCTGCAATTTCAGCAGTAGCAGCAAGCTTTTGTAGCCAGCGGATTTCAACGATAGTACGGTACTTTAGTAGACCGTATTCACTGAAAATTTCGCGTAACGCAATTGTCTTGCTTCCGTAACGGCCGTCTACTGGTGAAACAGCAGTCAATGCTGACAGTTCCATGATGTTCTCCTGAATTGGGTTTCTAAATTTCGTGAGCTTTATACCAATAACTGTGGCAATTGTCACGAATATTGCGCAAACGTTTGCGCGAGATTTGTTTTAGTCGAAAAAAATGAGCTCGCGATAAACGCGAGCTGCTTATTTGATATTTTACTACAGACGAGCAAGAAGGATTTGTGCTTGCTCTACCATCTTCTTGCGCCCGAAGATTAGGTGGCGACGCTTACCACCAACTTGACGCCAAAGAACTGCACTACGAATGCCAGATAACAACAGCGCACGAACTTTGTGTTGGCTTGCCGTCTGCTGCAGTACAGATGGCGTGCCCGTTACTTGAATGCGTGGGCCAATAGGGCTAACGACATCCAGATAGATGCTCGCTAAATTGCTGATCATTTGATCGTCTAGTAGCTCAAAGTGCTCTGACTGACGCTTGGCCATTTGAATACGATCACCAAGCTGAGACATAGCATCGTTACGAGAGCTTAACTTACGCTCTAACGCCATTAAACTAATAATGTAACGAGTAATTTCACTGCCTGATGGTGTGCTATCAATCCCTTTAACCAAGCATTCTAGGCCGAGCTTTAGATCGGCTTCGCGACCGAATACGCCAACTGTGTTAGCAGGGTTCGTGCTCAAAATAGCGTTGATTGATGTTTCAAAAGCATCTTGATCACAATGTCCGTTTCTCGCTACCTGTTGAACTAAAGCAACAGCTTGGCAAATCCCAGCGAAAGCGATAGTACGGTCATAAAGTGTATTCGCCACGTAACGACTCCTAAGCTTGAGAATATTTAATGCGTTGCTCGATGATGCCGCCACCTAGGCACACGTCACCTTTGTAGAACACTGCTGATTGACCTGGAGTTACAGCAATTTGTGGCTCGTCAAAGATAACTTTAATGTTTTCATCATCGATAGGGATGATTGTACAAGGAATATCTTCCTGACGGTAACGAGTTTTCACTGTGCACTTCATAACATCGCGAATTGGCTCACGATCTACCCAATGAAGTTGTGATGCAAGTAGACCTTCTGATTTCAACATTGGATGGTCTTTACCTTGAACAGCAATCAAAACGTTACGTTCTAGATCTTTCTCACCAACGAACCATGGGTCCTCGTTACCACCGCCGCCTTTACGGCCACCGATGTGTAGACCTTTACGCTGACCAAGTGTGTGGTACATCAGGCCTTGGTGTTGACCAATCACTTCGCCTTCTGGAGTCTCGATATTACCAGGCTGAGCTGGAAGGTAGCGACCTAGGAATTCCGTAAACTTGCGTTCACCGATGAAACAAATACCAGTTGAATCTTTCTTCTTAGCAGTAATTAGGTCTTGTTCTTCCGCAATGCGGCGTACTTCTGGTTTCTCTAGGTCACCAACAGGGAATAGGCTACGCGCAATTTGCTCGTTGCTTAATGTGTACAGGAAGTAGCTTTGATCTTTGTTGCCATCTAGACCACGTAGCATCTGTGGTTTTTCACCGTTTTCTGGGAAAGAGCGACGCACATAGTGGCCCATTGCAATGTAATCAGCATCAAGTACTTCATCAGCGAATTCTAGGAATGCTTTGAACTTGATTTCTTTGTTACAAAGAATGTCAGGGTTCGGAGTACGGCCAGCTTTGTATTCAGCAAGGAAGTACTCAAATACGTTATCCCAGTATTCGGCAGCAAAGTTGATAGTGTGTAGGTGGATGCCTAGCTTGTCACATACTGCCTGAGCGTCAGCAAGATCTTCTGCCGCTGTACAATATTCTTCGTTGTCATCTTCTTCCCAGTTCTTCATGAAAAGGCCTTCTACTTGGTAGCCTTGCTGCTTTAGAAGATACGCGGAAACAGATGAATCAACGCCGCCGGACATACCGACGATGACTTTCTTTTGGCTGTTATCAGACATTACTAAACACCACTTAAATAAACGGGATGCAGATTCTATCAGAATCCACAGACCGGTGACAGATCCGAGATCGAAATCACAATTCGTTTCGCTGGATTTTTCTTCAACAAAGATTCGAACGAGTAATTTCGCAAGTATAGAAGAGGTATATATGGCATAGTTGGCCAAAATCCAAGAGGAAACACCAAATGACAGAAGAAAACCAATTTATGCAAGAAAGTGAGTTGATTGAAATTGTTGAAAATCAGCTCGAAGATGGCAACCCGCTTAAAGTAAAAGAAACCCTTATGCGTTTAATGATGACTGGCACACCACGTGAAGATGCGGTTGCGATGATGGCATGTGCGATGTCAATTGAGATTTTTGATGTGATGAAGAATGAAGGTGAGTTCAACCTAAAGCGTTATAGCGAGCACCTTGAGCAACTACCAGATCTCAGCTTTATGGAAGGTGAATAAGCCACCTAAAAGAAAAAAGTAGTCAGCAAACGTTTGCTATAATCGCTTTTATTGCTGCTTTATTATTAGCGGTATAGAATCCGCTCTCCTTTTCATCCCCTTACTCAGACTGACAATATGAAATTTCCTGGACAACGCAAATCGAAGCACTATTTTCCTGTTCATGCTCGTGACCCGCTGGTGAGCCAAGCACAAGAAAGCAAGAAGATGACGCGCACTCACATCATTGGTATTGACCAAACCTTGGTTGATATTGAAGCAAAAGTTACAACGGATGTGATTGAAAAGTACGGTCTGAGTAAAGGTCACTCTCTGGTTATCGATGACGAAAGAGCAGAAGAGTTATACCAGCAACTGAAAGAAGAGAACTTGATTACCAATGAGTATGCGGGCGGTACAATTGGTAACACGCTACATAACTACTCCGTGCTAGCGGATGATCGCTCCACACTACTTGGAGTGATGAGCCAGGATATTAAGATTGGCAGCTACGGTTACCGTTATCTTTGTAATACATCAAGCCGCATGGACTTGAACTACCTACAAGGTGTAGATGGTGCAATTGGCCGTTGTTTTGCTCTTATCACAGAAGACGGTGAACGTACTTTTGCTATCAGCGAAGGGCAAATGAACCAACTCCATCCTGATAGCATTCCAGAGAAAATCTTTAAAAATGCATCAGCACTTGTACTGACGTCATATCTAGTACGTTGCAAAGACGGCGACCCAATGCCGGAAGCAACAATGAAAGCGATTGAGTACGCGAAAAAGAATGATGTGCCTGTTGTTCTGACTTTAGGCACAAAGTTTGTTATTCAAGATGACCCTAAATATTGGCAAGAATTCATTAGAGATAACGTTTCAGTCGTTGCGATGAATGAAGATGAAGCAGAAGCACTGACGGGGGAATCTGATCCACTTGCTGCGTCTGATAAAACATTGGAGTGGGCTGATCTAGTATTGTGCACGGCGGGTCCTGTAGGTCTATTTATGGCTGGGTATACGGAAGATAGCGCGAAGCGCGAAACTTCTTTGCCATTACTTCCAGGGTCAATTGCTGAATTTAATCGTTATGAATTTAGTCGTCCGGCGAAAAAAGACTCATGCGAGACGCCAATAAAAGTGTACTCGCATATCTCGCCATATATGGGTGGTCCAGAAAAAATTAAGAATACAAATGGCGCAGGTGATGCCGCGTTATCTGCGGTTCTTCATGATATGGCAGCAAATAAATACCATAAAGAAAATGTGCCTAATTCAAGCAAGCACAGTAACGAGTATTTAACTTACTCTTCTTTTTCTCAAGTCTGCAAATACGCAAACCGTGCGAGCTACGAAGTTCTCGTGCAACATTCACCACGATTGTCGCGCGGACTTCCTGAGCGAGAAGATAGCCTAGAAGAAGCATACTGGGAACGTTAATACGAAGCGGTTTAATTAACTATTCTGTAACTAAAGTAAAAGGCGCATTAAGAAATGTGCCTTTTTTATTTGTAATGGTTTAAATAAAAAAGGCTCCCTATGGGAGCCTTTTAAAAATAGCACGGATCTAGATTAGGAACTCATCCAGAGATTTACCTGCATCAAGTTGCTCTTGAATCGCCGAAGGTGTACGACCTTGGCCAGTCCAAGTTTTCTCATTACCGTTTGAATCTGTGTATTTGTATTTAGCAGGGCGAGGTGCGCGCTTCGCTTTGCCTTTCGTCTTAGTTTCGCCAGATAGCGCAGTAATAAGTGCTTCTACATCAATACCGTCTTGAGCGATTTTCTCAGCAATCTCTGCAAGCTTAGCTTCTTGCTCTGCTTGTGCTGCGCGTTCTGCTTCTTCTGCTTCACGACGCTCATCTACGACAGTAGTGAGTTTATCTAGAGCTTCTTCCAATTGTTCTAGAGTCAGCTCACGAGAAAATGCACGAAGGCTACGGATATTTAGAAGGGTTTTAGTCAGCTCTGACATAACGATTCCTATTAAAAGGTTAATGTGTTGGGCACTTTTTATCGTTACGATTAAATAATGCCAATCTATAAATAAACAAAGAGTCCTTATATTTAACTTTATCTTTTCCTTATGTGCAAATGCTAAATCAAGATTTTGTTTAAATTTGACTATTTTTTAAAGCAATTAATATTATTACACTCGAAATAAATCATTATTAGATGAGAACTAAAATCAACAATCATTATTGTATAGAGAGAGTGACAGCTTGGTTTTTTATAAAAAAATTTGAGTTATTACTTAAAAATATGAAGCATCCATCTTTAATGGTGTGTCATATATCCTTAATTTATTGATATAAGATAAACCATGATATTTCTAAGGTAGTAATAATGTTTCATAAATAACATGATTGATGTGATTTCAGTTGCACAAAACTTATGGAATTAGGCAAGGTTTATAAATTATCTCAGCCATTATTTATTTGTTTAATTTAGTTTGATGTGTTGCATTGACTCTCATCATAAGTACAATGGCTGCCACCTGATGCAATATTGCAGACAATTTGTTGTTAATTTGTACAGTTAGTGGTTAATTGTTTGTTGTTGCCGTAGAGGCGCGGTCTCGAAGAGTAGCTATTATTGGGGTGATGCCAATGAATAATAGTGGAAGGCGAAGATTGCCGAAGTAAGTAACTCATCAAAGTTACTTGCTGGGGTTGTATCTGAAAGGAACAACACTGCCATAGTATATATTCACATTAAACTATGGAGCGCTACTGTAGGGTTGGGTGGAGTGTTCGCTTCCCTGTCGCTAAGTTCAACATGAGCACGTATCGTATGCTACGTGACTTGTCTGCAGTAGATCTCTAGCCAAACTTTGGTTTTTGAAGATCATGAATTTAATAGATTTTTCTAGTTCTCCTGTTTCATTATTGCCACCTATTGTCGCTTTGACTTTGGCGATTTTGACTCGACGTGTATTAGTTTCCTTGGGTGTAGGTATCGTGCTAGGTGCGGTGCTACTTAATAGCTGGTCTATCAGCGACACCGCAGGTTACGTCAGTTCTCAAGTTTCTTCTGTCTTTATTGAAGATGGCGGAATTAACACTTGGAACATGAGCATTGTTGGTTTCCTAATCTTATTAGGTATGACAACAGCTTTATTAACGCTATCTGGCGGTACTCGTGCTTTTGCTGAATGGGCACAATCTCGAGTGAAGAGTAAACGCGGCTCCAAACTTCTTGCCGCCTTTTTAGGCGTATTCATTTTTGTCGATGATTACTTTAATAGCCTTGCTGTTGGTGCGATCTCTCGCCCAGTAACCGATCGCTTTTATGTGTCTCGCGCTAAGCTTGCGTACATTCTAGACTCAACCGCTGCTCCAATGTGTGTAATTATGCCTGCTTCTAGCTGGGGTGCTTACATTATTACTATTATTGGCGGGATCTTAGTCTCACATGGGATCACAGAGTATTCGGCTCTTGGCGCATATGTTCGTCTTATTCCAATGAACTTCTACGCCGTTTTTGCGCTGCTAATGGTGTTCGCTGTTGCGTGGTTTGGTCTTGATATTGGTAAAATGCGTGAGCATGAGATCTCTGCATCGCAAGGTCGTGGCTTTGATAAAGACAAAGAAAATGACTCGCAAGAAGCGCATGACCTAAACGAAGAGCTAGATATCCGTGAAAGTGAAAAGGGTAAAGTGTCAGATTTGATACTTCCTATCGTGACGCTGATTATCGCGACTATCGCTTCAATGCTTTACACGGGTGGCCAAGCATTGGCTGCTGATGGTAAGGAGTTTGCGCTTCTTGGTGCTTTTGAAAATACAGATGTAGGTACATCACTAATCTACGGTAGCTTGCTTGGCTTAGCAGTTGCACTGTTTACTGTTGTGAAGCAAGGTCTACCAATGGCTGAGATCGCACGTACACTTTGGATTGGTGCTAAGTCTATGTTTGGTGCGATTCTAATCTTAGTATTTGCCTGGACCATTGGTTCTGTTATCGGTGATATGAAGACTGGTACTTACCTTTCGACAATGGCGCAGGGCAATATCAACCCTCATTGGCTCCCAGTTATCCTATTCTTGTTGTCTGGCCTGATGGCGTTCTCAACAGGTACTTCATGGGGTACGTTCGGCATCATGCTTCCAATCGCTGGAGACATGGCTGGCGCAACAGACGTAGCGCTAATGCTACCGATGCTGAGTGCGGTTTTAGCTGGTGCGGTATTCGGTGACCATTGTTCACCAATCTCAGATACGACTATCTTGTCATCGACGGGTGCACGTTGTAACCACATTGATCACGTATCAACACAGCTACCTTATGCATTATCAGTCGCGCTTGTTTCATGCGTCGGCTTTATTGCCCTTGGTATGACTGCTTCAATAGCGTTCTCGTTCATTGCAGCGTCGATAACATTCGTTATCGTTTGCGCTATTTTGTCATGGCTTTCAAAGTCTAAAATAGCGTCTTGCCAGAGTGCGTAATTCACTGATTTAAAAAGTAAATTTATAGGAGGCTTCGGCCTCCTTTTTTATTTGTATTATACAATTCGAATTTTTTTAAAATTAAGGGTTGAAAAAAGTAATCAGCTTGGTTAGTGTGGTTGGTAACAAAGCAAATGAGAAGAGCCTTGAAATAAGTATGCGTAATTTTGTAATGAACATTCATCACCATCATCACCCAATCTAGTCTTTCGGGCGATGTACGCATACCCGGGAGGCAGGAAACTCCCGGAGGTAAAATCAAAGTAAAAGCAGATTTTAAACCCTCGGGAGACTTCAATCTCCCGAGGGTTTTTTAGTTTTATTAGTTTGAAAAATACTTAGATATCAAAATCTTGCATAGGGACAAAGCAATGCAAACACAACGTTTAAGAATCGCAATTCAGAAAAAAGGTCGTCTTAGCAAAGAGAGTCAAGCTCTACTAAAACAGTGCGGCGTAAAGTTCAACGTAATGGGCGAGCGTTTAGTTGTCCATTCTGAAAATATGCCAATTGATTTACTCTTGGTTCGTGACGACGACATCCCAGGTTTAATTATGGATGGCGTGGTTGACCTTGGCTTTATTGGCGAAAATGAACTAGAAGAAGTTCGCCTTGACCGCAAAGCATTAGGTGAACCCTGCGAGTTTGTTCAGCTTCGTCGACTTGATTTTGGTGGCTGTCGTTTATCTATCGCAATCGACAAGGACGAAGAGTACAACGGTCCACAAGACTTAGCTGGCAAGCGTATTGCTACAACGTATCCTCAACTTCTAAAAGCGTACATGGATGAAGCCGGCGTTCCATTCTCTACATGTATGCTGACAGGCTCTGTAGAAGTTGCCCCTCGCGCGGGTCTCGCTGATGCTATCGCTGATTTGGTTTCTACAGGTGCAACACTGGAAGCGAACGGCCTTAAAGAAGCTGAAATTATCTTTAAATCAAAAGCGACATTGATTCAACGCACAGGTGAGTTCGACGCAGACAAAGTGGCGCTAATCGAAAAGCTGTTAACTCGCATGCAAGGCGTGCAGCAAGCGAAAGAATCTAAGTACATTATGCTTCACGCCCCAGCAGAGAAGTTAGATCAAATTAAAGCACTACTGCCAGGTGCTGAAGACCCAACTGTTCTTCCTCTTTCTGCAGATAAGCAGAAAATGGCTGTTCACTTAGTGAGTTCTGAAAACCTATTCTGGGAAACAATGGAACAGCTGAAAGAGTTGGGCGCAAGTTCAATTCTCGTTCTACCAATTGAAAAAATGATGGAGTAAGCATCATGAGAACAGTCGTTTGGCAATCATTAAGTGAGAATCAGCAAGACTCTATTTTGGAGCGCCCTGCTATTGCAGAAGGTGCCAATATCACCACTGCTGTGGCCGAAGTTATTGCTAAAGTTCGAGAAGAAGGTGACTCTGCTCTTATTGAGCTGACAGAAAAGTTTGACCGTGTTAAGCCTGAATCCATTCGTGTTTCTTCTCAGGAAATTAAGGCAGCGTCAGAGCGTTTGTCAGAGTCAATGAAGAGCGCACTAGAGCAAGCTTACGCCAATATTTCTAAGTTCCACAAAGCGCAAAAGCCGCAACCGCTCAAGGTGGAAACGCAGCCAGGTGTTCTTTGTGAACAAGTAACACGTCCAATTCAAAAAGTGGGTTTGTACATTCCTGGTGGCAGTGCGCCTTTGCCATCGACTGTTTTGATGCTCGGCGTTCCTGCAAAAATTGCAGGTTGTCGTAAAGTCGTTCTTTGTTCTCCACCGCCAATCGCTGATGAGATCCTTTATGTCGCGAAGCTGTGTGGCATTGATGAAGTGTACAACGTCGGTGGTGGCCAAGCAGTTGCTGCAATGGCTTATGGCACTGAGACTGTATCGAAAGTAGATAAGATCTTTGGTCCGGGCAACGCTTACGTGACCGAAGCAAAACGACAGGTTAGCAATGATTTCCGCGGTGCTGCGATTGATATGCCAGCAGGGCCATCAGAAGTGTTAGTGATTGCAGATGAAACCGCAGATGCAGACTTCATCGCTGCGGATCTTTTGAGCCAAGCAGAACACGGTCCTGATTCTCAAGTGGTACTTGTGACTCCTTCTCCTGTGATTGCTGATCAAGTGACGGATGCGGTTCAACGTCAGCTTAAGGAGCTATCTCGTGCAGACATCGCAGAAAAGGCTCTGGCATCAAGCTTGATCATTATTTCCGAGTCGATGACGCAGTCAGTTTCTATTTCCAATTACTACGGTCCTGAGCACTTGATTGTTCAGACTAAGAACCCTCGTGAGCTTCTACCTCTACTTGATAATGCAGGCTCTATCTTCCTTGGGGATTGGTCGCCTGAATCTGCGGGAGATTACGCATCGGGGACTAACCACGTTCTTCCTACTTACGGTTACACACGTACTTATTCAAGCTTAGGTTTGGCGGATTTCTCTAAACGAATGACGGTTCAGGAGCTTTCTGCTGATGGTTTAAAGAACCTTGCACCAACGGTAGTCACGATGGCTGAAGCAGAAGGTCTGGACGCTCACAAACGTGCTGTTACTATCCGCGTAGAAAAATTAGCAAGTAAGAAAGAATAAGAGAGTAATGAGATGGAAAAGCTAGCGCGTAAACAAGTCCAACAGCTTACCCCTTATATGTCGGCTCGCCGAATCGGTGGTACGGGTGACGTATGGCTAAATGCCAACGAATCACCATTTAACAATGAATACAAAACAGACTTTGCTCGTCTCAATCGTTACAGCGAATGTCAGCCGAAAGAACTGATTTCTGCTTACGCAGCCTATGCGGGTGTGAAACCAGAACAAACACTGACTTCTCGCGGCGCAGACGAAGGTATTGAGTTATTAATTCGTGCATTCTGTGAGCCGGGCGAAGATGCGATTCTTTACTGTCCACCAACTTACGGTATGTACGCCATTAGTGCAGAAACCATTGGTGTAGAGAGAAAAACTGTGCCGCTAGCGTCAGATTGGCAACTAGACCTTGCAGGTATCGAAGCCAATCTGGATAACGTGAAACTGGTTTTTGTATGTTCGCCAAACAATCCAACAGGTAACTTAGTTAAGCGTGAAGATATTGTCTCTCTGCTTGAGATGACAAAAGACCGTGCAATCGTGGTGATGGATGAAGCGTATATTGATTTTTGTCCAGAAGCGTCAACGGTAGATTTGCTGGCGCAATACCCGAACCTTGCAATTCTGCGTACTCTGTCGAAAGCTTTTGCGCTTGCAGGTCTGCGTTGTGGATTTACGCTTGCGAACGAAGAGCTGATTAATGTACTTCTTAAAGTTATCGCACCTTACCCAGTCCCAGTTCCAGTGGCAGAAATTGCGACTCAGGCGCTTTCGGAAGCTGGTTTAGCGCGAGCGAAGTTTCAAGTTCTCGATTTGAATGCAAACCGTGCTTACTTGCAAGTTGGCCTTTCAATGATTCCGGGCTTGGAAGTGTTTGAAGGGTGGGGGAACTACCTATTGGTGAAATTCCCAGATGGCGATGACCTTTTCAAAGCGGCTTGGGATACGGGCATTATTTTGCGTAACTCGCCAATTGAAAATTGTGTGCGTATCAGTGTGGGTAACCGTGACGAGTGCGAAAAAACGCTTGGATTTATCAGAAACTACTACGCATAAATAGAGACAGAATTTATCGCTCTCGCTCAATAGCGGGAGCGCCAAAAGAATAGCAATAAGGAAGTTCGAGTGAGCAAACAACAAAAAATCCTTTTTATTGATCGTGATGGCACCTTAATTGTCGAGCCGCCGATTGATTTTCAAGTAGACCGTTTAGACAAACTAAAGCTAGAGCCATTTGTTATCCCAAGCCTGTTGTCGTTGCAGGATGCAGGATATCGTCTAGTGATGGTCACGAACCAAGATGGTTTGGGTACAGACAGCTACCCACAAGCTGATTTTGATGCACCGCACAACATGATGATGGAGATCTTTGAGTCTCAAGGTGTGAAGTTCGATGACGTACTGATTTGTCCTCACTTTGAGGAAGATAACTGCTCTTGCCGTAAGCCTAAACTAGGCTTGGTAAAAGAGTATCTTCAAGGTGGCAAAGTAGATTTCCAAAACTCTGTTGTGATTGGCGATCGTCAAACCGATCTTCAACTTGCAGAAAACATGGCAATTCGTGGTATTCAATACAACCCAGAAACCATGGGCTGGAAACAGATCCTAAAAGATCTCACAGTGAAGGCGCGCGTGGCTGAAGTGGTCCGCACCACAAAAGAAACAGACATCAAAGTATTCGTTAATCTTGACGAGCAAGGCGGTAATGACATTTCTACAGGTCTTGGCTTCTTCGACCACATGCTGGATCAAATCGCGACACACGGCGGGTTCCAGATGGTGTGCAAAGTAGAAGGTGACCTGCACATTGATGATCACCACACAGTAGAAGATACCGCTCTTGCGTTGGGTCAAGCGTTGAAAGAAGCACTGGGTGACAAGCGTGGTATTGGTCGCTTTGGCTTTAGTTTGCCAATGGATGAGTGTTTGGCGCAATGCGCACTAGACCTATCAGGTCGTCCTTACCTTAAGTTCGACGCGCAATTCAGCCGTGAGCAAGTGGGTGATCTTTCAACAGAGATGGTGGTTCACTTCTTCCGCTCTCTGACTGACACATTAGCGTGTACGTTGCACCTTTCTTCTGCGGGCAACAATGATCACCACATCATTGAAAGTCTATTTAAAGCGTTTGGTCGTACGTTACGCCAAGCAATCAAAGTAGAAGGCACTGAGCTACCAAGTAGTAAAGGCGTGCTTTAAGGCTAACGTTAGCAAGGAGAAAAACAGTGACAGAACAGAAAGTTGTCATTATCGATACTGGCTGTGCCAACGTTTCTTCGGTGAAGTTTGCCATTGAACGCCTAGGCTATGACGTAACGATTTCAAAAGATCCGCAAGTCGTATTATCCGCAGATAAGCTATTCCTACCGGGTGTGGGAACCGCCAGCGAAGCGATGAAGAACCTAGAAGAGCGCGATCTGATCAGCTTGGTAAAACAGGTAGAAAAGCCATTACTAGGTATCTGTTTAGGCATGCAACTGTTGGGCAAAGTGTCTCAAGAGAAAGGGCAGAAAGCCGACGTGTTAGTTGAGTGTCTTGGACTTTGTGATGGCGAAGTGAAGCTACTACAAACTGGCGATTTGCCGTTGCCGCATATGGGGTGGAACACGGTCTCTGCAAAAGCAGGTAATCCACTTTTCAAAGATATTGAAGAAGGAGAGTATTTCTACTTCGTGCACAGCTTTGCGATGCCTGTTGGGGATTACACGATTGCGGAATGTGAATACGGCAACCCGTTCACAGCAGCAGTACAAAGCGGTAACTATTACGGCGTGCAATTCCACCCTGAGCGTTCTTCAAAAGCGGGCGCGAAGCTTATTCAAAACTTCTTAGAATTATAAAAGGGATTTAGTGTGATTATTCCAGCTCTTGATTTAATTGAAGGACAGGTGGTTCGCCTTTATCAAGGTGATTACGGCCAAGTAACTGAGTACAAAGTCGACCCAGCAGAGCAGTTCAACTTGTACCACCAAGCTGGTGCTAACTGGCTGCACTTGGTGGATTTAACTGGCGCGAAAGACACGACAGCACGTCAACTTGATTTAATTGCAAAGCTACTAGCAAGCACGCCAGCGAACATCCAAATCGGTGGCGGAGTGCGCACAGAGCAAGACGTGATTGATCTGCTAGAAGCGGGGGCTCAGCGTGTTGTCGTTGGCTCAACAGCAGTAAAACAGCCAGAGCTTGTGAAAGGTTGGATGGAAAAATACGGTGCAGAGAAAATCGTTCTCGCGCTAGACATCAACATCGATCAAGACGGCACACGTAAAGTAGCGATTTCTGGTTGGCAAGAAGATTCAGGCGTGACTATCGAAGCTCTGATCAACGATTACCTGACGGTAGGTTTGCAGCACGTGCTTTGTACGGACATTTCTCGTGACGGTACGCTAGAAGGCTCAAACGTAGAGCTTTATGTCGACCTATGTAAACAGTACCCACAAGTGCAGTTTCAATCTTCAGGTGGCATTGGCTCATTAGCAGATATCGAAGCGCTAAAAGGCAGCGGTGTGGCTGGTGTGATTGTTGGTCGTGCGCTGTTAGATGGTAAATTCACAGCAGAGGAGGCATTTGCATGCTGGCAAAGCGAATAATTCCATGTCTTGATGTTCGTGATGGACAAGTGGTGAAGGGCGTCCAGTTCCGCAACCACGAAATCATTGGCGACATCGTTCCTCTGGCGCAGCGTTATGCTGAAGAAGGCGCTGACGAGCTTGTGTTCTACGATATTACCGCTTCAAGTGATGGGCGTGTCGTTGATAAAAGTTGGGTCGCTCGCGTTGCAGAAGTGATTGATATTCCGTTCTGTGTGGCTGGTGGCATTAAATCAGCAGAGGACGCGGCGCGCATTCTTGAGTTTGGTGCAGATAAGGTATCTATTAACTCTCCTGCCTTGGCGAACCCTCAGTTGATTACTGACCTTGCTGATAAGTTTGGTGTGCAATGTATCGTCGTTGGTATCGATTCATACTACGACAAAGAGACGGGCAAGTATCAGGTTTACCAGTTTACTGGTGATGAAGAACGCACCAAAGCGACCCAATGGGAAACGCGTGATTGGGTGCAAGAAGTACAAAAACGCGGCGCTGGTGAAATCGTACTGAACATGATGAACCAAGACGGTGTGCGTAACGGCTACGATATCGAACAACTGAATATGGTGCGCGAAGTATGTAATGTACCGCTGATTGCATCGGGTGGTGCAGGTGCCATAGAGCACTTCGCAGAAGCCTACCAAAAAGCAAATGTGGATGGCGCGCTTGCCGCATCGGTATTCCACAAGCAAGTCATCAATATTGGTGAACTAAAGCAGTATTTGAAACAACAAGGCATTGAGGTACGACTATGAGTGTAAAAGCCGCCGAAGTAAGTTCGCTAGCTGAGCGAATCAACTGGGAAAAGGTGGATGGTCTGGTACCTGCCATCGTACAAGATTTCCAATCAAGTCAAGTACTGATGATGGGTTACATGAACCAAGATGCGTTGGCAAAAACGGGCGAAACGGGTCAAGTGACGTTTTTCTCTCGAACCAAGCAACGTCTTTGGACGAAAGGTGAGACTTCTGGCAACGTATTGCAATTGGTGAACATTCAGCTCGATTGTGACAACGATACGCTACTGGTGAAAGTGAATCCCATTGGTCCTACGTGTCACTTGGGTAACACAACTTGTTGGGATGTGGACCCTCAAGAGGAGTCACAAATGGTGTGGCTTCATCAACTTGAGCAGCTATTGGCTGCCCGCAAGAGTGCCGACCCAGATTCCTCTTATACTGCCAGTCTTTATGCCCGTGGCACCAAGCGTATTTCGCAAAAAGTGGGCGAAGAAGGCGTTGAAGTCGCGCTTGCGGCGACGTCGGGCGATAAGGCGGAGTTAGTGTGTGAATCTGCAGATTTGATTTATCACTTAATGGTATTGCTTCAAGACCAAGGCTTATCGATGAATGACGTAGTGAACAAACTGAAAGAGCGTCATAAGTAAGCTTGCGATAAGTGAAAGCCCCTATGCTCTCGAGCCTAGGGGCTTTTTACTTTAGTGTTCTTGATTCGGGGCAAAAACCGGCAACAGTGCTGGTGGCGATTAGATTCTGAATCACGCTCGTCCCTAGCTGTTCAGAATGACGGTATATTTTCTAATGGTACTTGCAGTAGAGTTATTTACTTCAAATAGGTACATATATTCACGTCACTCCAACGAACCTAGGCGAAGTCAAGAATCCAATTAAATCGAGCTCAATAAGCTAGGAGTGGATGCTCTTACCCACAACACTTCTTAAATTTCTTACCGCTTCCACAGATACACGGGTCGTTACGACCTACTTTTAGGCTACTCACTGGTTGGTTTAGGCGAGGATCTTGTTCTGGTTCTTCTTCTAGCTCTTCTTCTGGAAACGTGCCGTCAATGTAGTACCAAAGCCCATTTTCTTTTACAAAGCGAGAACGCTCTGTCATGCAGTAGCGTTTGCCGTCTTCGTCAAAGTAAGCGTTGAATTCAACAAAACCTTCATTCTCGTTACAACCCGCTTCAGCTTTCACTACCTCAAGCTTGCACCAATCGCTGTCGATAGATTGGGCAATGCCTTCACGTTGCTCTTCTGCATTACAGCTTGGGTGGTATGTGTTCACCACGTAATCCACTAGACCTAACACATGCGCGCTGTAACGAGAGCGCATTAGCTGCTCCGGAGTGGTGACGTCAGCGTGGTTATTGTGGGCAATTTCACAACACTGTTGGTAGGTGCGGTTAGAGCCGCAAGGACAAGAAGAAGCCATAAAATGAAATCTCGATTAATTAAGCGGTAAAAACAAACAACCCCACATAAGTGAGGTCGCAGGTATTCTTTGGGGCATTATAGCCGTTTAGGGCGTTTGAGACAGCAGTTCTTGAGCCCATTCCGTCGATTGATTAAAAGCGTCTGCTAATTGAGGTTCGGTTAATTTAAGAACGGTGCAATATCGCTCGGCTAACTCCCAGTCCGCTTGTTCGTAGGCGATCGTCATCGAAAGTAAGTGACCAAGTACGCCTTTTCGACTGGTTAATGCGAGTTTTATATCTTCGTCAACGGGGATATCTTCAATGACATCCGAGAGCGGTTGATCGAGCAAAGATCCGAGCAAAGAAAACATGCCTGTCAAAAAAGCCTGCCCAGGGTCATACCTAGTGTTCATTTGACTAAGTAGCAGTTCACACATTCGTGCACGCTGAATCGCTAAAGAGTAAAGAGAGTCAGGTTTATCTTCTTGAACGGAGGCAATTGCAACTAAGGAAATAAAGCGTCGTAGTCGCTCTTCACCCAGATAAATAAGCGCCTGTCTGAACGATTTGATCTTAGTCGTTAATGTATAGCCTGAATTTACGTAAGTAAGCAGCTTGTATGACAGCGTCACATCAATCGAAAACAGACGTTCAACCTCATTGAAGTCGATGGGCTTATCTGCAATCTCTTTACAAAGTTGGATGACGGTAAGAAACGCGGGGTTCAACCGCTTTTTCTGGATCATCTCAGGTTTGCTAAAAAAATACCCTTGAAAATAGTTAAAACCGGCTTCTAGAGCTTGCTCAAACTCTTCATAGGTCTCTACCTTTTCCGCAAGAAAGTCGATTTTAAATGGGCTCAACGCCTGAATAAAAATGGCAGCTTTCTTAATCGGCACAAGTCTAATATCAAACTTGATCATGGAAACGTATGGAAGAAAACGCTTCCAAGCTTTCGTCGGAACAAAATCATCCAGAGCAATTCTGTATCCGCACTCATGAAGGTGCTTGATGGCTTCTAACAGTTCTTCTGTCGGTTCGCAGTCTTCAAGGACTTCAATGACGAGAGATTCTTTAGGGAACAAAGTTGGGACCAAGTTCACCAAGCTTTGATGCGGAAAGTTAACAAAGCCAAGTTTGTTTCCTAATGTGTTGTAATGCGTCGATAAAAAATGATCGGATAGCAGTCGACTAGTAGCCAGCTCTGGTTCTACTTCAGGGAAGGTATTTTTAGGGCCGTCTCGAAAGAGGAGTTCGTAACCTATGGTTCGTTTTTCTCTATCCAGAATCGGTTGGCGAGCTACGTAAGAATACTTCAATTAGGTACTTCGTTCTGTTTAACTTAGTATTATGATAATAGCGATTTTTTACAAAATATCTACGACTTGAGCGTGAATCTTCTACGCGCTCTACATGCTTAACGCAAATTCTGTATGAACGGTCTCGTTTGTAGGTCAAAACTATCAGAATTTACTTTTAAAACTGAGCCTTGCGTATACCAATCCCCTAAAACAATTCGGGTCTTTTTAACGCCATCGACGTCAAAAAAATGTGTGTTCGGGCGATGTGTGTGACCATGAATCATTAAGTTGACGCAGTTCTGAGACATCACTTTCTCGACCTCATTTTGGTTGACGTCCATGATATCTAATGACTTGCTCATTTTATCATCACGAATATCGGATTGAACTTTTGAGACAATTTTCTTCTTAATGAACCAAGGAATACGGTTAAACAACCATTGTAGCCATGGCTTGTGAACGGTTTTTCTAAACTCTTGGTATTTCACATCGTCAATGCAGAGCGTATCGCCATGTAGGATTACGGCTTTTTGACCATAAAGATCAATCGTGCAGACATCGTCGAGTAATGTCATACCGGTTTCTTTGCAAAAGCGTTTGCCGAGTAAAAAATCTCGATTGCCTTGGATGAAAAAAGTTGGCACACCCGCATCCGTCAGTGCTTTAAATTCTGCACGGATTTGGTCTGCAAAAGGGGTGTTGTCATCGTCACCAATCCAGAATTCAAACAGATCGCCGAGTACATAAAGTGCATCAGCTTTTGTTGCTTCTGTTCGCATGAACGTCACAAAACATTCCGTGATATCAGGACGTGATGGGGTAAGGTGAAGATCGGAAATAAATAATGTCGTCATAGAAATAAGGGGAAGCTATGCCTCCCCATTAACTTATCTTTTAAAAATAATTCCTAAGAATTACTCTTCAATTGTTGTACCAGTGATTACTACGTCTTCTAGAGGTACGTCTTGGTGCATGCCGTAAGAACCAGTGCTAACGCCTTTGATCTTATTTACGATGTCCATGCCTTCGATTACTTCACCGAACACACAGTAACCCCAACCGTCTAGGCTTTCGCTACGGAAGTCTAGGAATGTGTTGTTGTTTACGTTGATGAAGAACTGAGAGCTTGCTGAGTGCGGCTCCATAGTACGTGCCATAGCAAGTGTACCCACTTTGTTGCTAAGACCGTTGTTTGCTTCGTTCTTGATAGGTGCACGAGTCGCTTTTTCACGTAGACCAGACTCCATACCACCACCTTGGATCATGAAGCCGTCAATTACACGGTGGAAAAGCGTGTTGTCGTAGAAACCGTCGCGGCAGTACTGAAGGAAGTTTGCGCTTGTCTCTGGCGCTTTCTCTTCGTTTAGTTGAATCTTGATGTCACCAAAATTAGTGTGAAGGGTGATCATGCTACTTTCCTTTACTGTGTTGTGTTGAGCCCGAGATTCTAGCCTAAGTTCTAGTGCTTTAAAAACTCAGGAAGAGGAAATTCTTCGTTTTGTGCTTGAAGTTTAGCCGATTATCGTTTTATCGGTTAATTGCTATTACCTAACTAGGTTGGAGTTGATATACTCATCTTCTTTTATTCATTCACAATCATAGATAGAGATCATGTTAAAGATATATAACACACTCACAAGACAGAAAGAGGAATTCAAACCAATTACAGCTGGCAAAGTCGGTATGTATGTCTGTGGAGTTACCATCTACGATCTCTGTCACATTGGTCACGGTCGTACTTTCGTCTCTTTTGACGTTGTATCACGTTACCTTCGCTACTTGGGCTATGATCTGACGTTTGTACGTAACATCACAGATATCGACGATAAGATCATCAAACGTGCCGCAGAAAATGGTGAGTCTTGCGATTCATTGACTGAGCGTTTGATTGGTGAAATGCACGCTGATTTTGATGCGCTGAACATGAAACGTCCGGACGTTGAACCTCGTGCGACACAGTTTATTGCTGAAATCATCGAATTGGTTGAGAAGCTAATCGAGCGCGGTTTTGCATACGTTGCAGATAACGGTGACGTAATGTTTGAAGTGGGTAAGTTCAACGAATACGGCAAGCTTTCTAAGCAAGACCTTGATCAGCTTCAAGCTGGCGCGCGCGTTGATATCGAAACAGCAAAACGCAGCCCTCTAGACTTTGTACTTTGGAAGATGTCTAAGCCGGGTGAACCAACGTGGGAGTCACCATGGGGTCCTGGTCGTCCAGGTTGGCACATTGAGTGTTCAGCAATGAACTCTTCAATCCTAGGTAACCACTTCGACATTCACGGCGGCGGTTCTGACCTTCAGTTCCCACACCATGAAAATGAAATCGCGCAATCATGCTGTGCACACGATACACAATACGTGAACACATGGATGCACAGCGGCATGGTAATGGTAGACCGTGAGAAGATGTCTAAATCTCTAGGTAACTTCTTTACTATCCGTGACGTTCTTGGTCACTACGATGCTGAAACAGTGCGTTACTTCCTAATGTCTGGTCACTACCGTAGCCAGTTAAACTACAGCGAAGATAACCTAAACCAAGCACGTGCTTCGCTTGAGCGCCTGTACACATCTCTACGTGGTTTAGACCTAAACGCGGCGCCTGCTGGTGGTGAAGAATACGTATCTCGCTTCACTGCAGCGATGAACGATGACTTCAACACACCAGAAGCGTACTCAGTTCTGTTCGACATGGCGCGCGAAGTTAACCGCCTGAAGACAGAAAACCTAGAGAAAGCGAGCGAACTCGGTGCGCTAATGCGTGAACTAGCTGACGTGATCGGTATTCTTCACCAAGATCCTGAAGCCTTCCTAAAAGGTGATGCGGGTAACGATGATGAAGTGGCTGAAATCGAAGCTCTGATCAAGCTGCGTAACGACTCTCGTGCTGCGAAAGATTGGGCGAATGCAGATATGGCTCGTGACAAGCTGACCGAAATGGGCATTGTTCTGGAGGATGGTCCAGAAGGCACAACGTGGCGTCGTAAGTAATTGAATTTTCATTTTTAAAGGGCTGATAATTCAGCCCTTTTATTTTCCATTTCCATAAATTAAAACTTTAACTTTAGGTAATGCTCTGTGGCTCAGATGTATTTCTATTACTCAGCAATGAATGCGGGTAAATCAACAACGCTTCTTCAATCCTCTTTCAACTATCAAGAACGCGGCATGACGCCAGTTATTTTTACGGCTGCGCTAGATGATCGTTTTGGTGTCGGTAAAGTGAGCTCTCGTATTGGTCTTCAATCTGACGCACATTTATTTCGTCAGGATACCAATTTGTATCAGGAGATCGCAGCTCTGAATGAGGTTGAAAAACGTCACTGTATTCTTGTTGATGAGTGTCAGTTCTTGTCGAAAGAACAAGTTTATCAACTTACTGAAGTCGTTGATAAGTTGCATATTCCAGTATTGTGTTACGGCCTTCGCACCGATTTTCTAGGCGAACTTTTTGAAGGCAGTAAGTATCTATTATCTTGGGCAGACAAGCTGGTTGAGCTCAAAACAATCTGCCATTGCGGCCGCAAAGCGAATATGGTTATTCGTACCGATGAACACGGCGTGGCAATTAAAGAAGGCGATCAAGTTGCGATCGGCGGTAACGATAAGTATGTCTCCGTATGCCGCCAACATTACAAAGAAGCGCTCGGTAAATAAGCCGTATTGATACAGAAAAGCCACCGAACTTGGTGGCTTTTTGTTGCCGGTTAGAAAAAGTTAGACTAAGTCAAAACCAAACCGCTCGAGTAAAACCTGGTAAGAAGATTCGACTTGCTGAGGGATGTTCTGCTCGGTTTGAAATCCTTTCTCTGGATAGCTTTTTACGCGAGAGAAATCTTCCATTAGTGCTTCTAGCACCATCATTAATGGCATGTCTTCATTAATGTATTCAAAAAATGGAAGAGCCGCAGAGCTTACTTGGAGCTGAGTGTAGGGTGACTGCCACTGTTTTTCAAATGTCGCGATTGCTCTACGCTCCATAAACGGTTTTTGTACCAGAATAAACGAGGAACACTGTTTTCCTTCCTCTTTTAATCGTTGCTCAGTAAAGCGAACATTTTCTCCACTGTTTGTGGATTCAGTTTCGAGCAAAATTGCTTCACTTGGAACGCCCGACATCTTTGCAATCTCGGCAAAGGTTTCTGCTTCGCTTTTTTCAAACAGTCCATCTGTGAAGCGACCTTCACCCCCTGAAAATACAATCAAAGGTGCCAACTTTTGGTGGTAGAGCTTGGCAGCGTGCTCCGCTACACGCACATCATTACTGCACATCACAAACAAACAGTCCGCAGGTTTCAGTTCATGTTTGAGTTGCATGTAATCCCAAAGCGTTTCTATATGTCTATAGAGTCTCATAGCGCATCCAAAGTTGAATTGAAGTGAAATCGATAACCAAGTGAGAGTAGTTTGTCAGCAAGAATACGCTTGTCAGCTTGCTCTGTGACGGGTGGAAGAGGTATCTCACTTCCGATTTTGTTTATGGCAGCTTGGTAGAACTCAGCCTTGCTGACAGTATGAGGTGTCGTAACGTTAATGACTTGGTTGCTTAAATTGCCTAAGGCAAATTTCGCAGCCGAGACAGCATCATCTTGATGAAGCATATTAGCTGGTGCTTTACGACTAACTTGTTGAAGCCTTGCTGCAAAGCGAGATGGGTGTCTATCTGGCCCGATTAATCCGCTACAACGTAGAATAACAAAGTTAATATTCGAGTCGATAACATGCTGCTCTGCTTGAAGCATAATACGTGCATTGTCAGAGAAATAAGGGCTTTCGGCTGCTAAAGAGAGTGACGCGTCAGCTTCTTCCATATCGGAAGCAAGGTTAGGGTAAACCGTGGTAGAGCTGATCATGAGAAGTTTTTCAACGTTGTTTTGCTTAGCTGCGTTGGCAAGTATTTGCCATTGCTGTGCATATTCTTGACCGCGTCCTTTACGAAATCCTGGAGGAAAAGCACCGATAACGTGCGTAATTTGATGCTGTTTGAGCAGCTCATCTAGCCGTGCTGTGGCGTTCAATTGATTGAAATCGAACAATGCGGAGTGAGTTAATGAGGTGGGTAACTCTTTTAATCGAGTTTGGCTACGACGAGTGACGACAACATAGTGTCCATCTTTCATCAATGTTTCTGCTAGCGGAGTTCCGAGCCAGCCTGCACCTACGATCAATGTATTTGCCATTTGGGTCTTCCTACTTACTTATGTCTGCCCGAATAGGTTGAGCAGTTCTGCTTTGGCTTGTTGATGGAGGGGATCTGAATGCCATTTCTGGTGCTGAATAAGGTCAACATTGACTTGCCAAGCCAGTTTTGTGAAATCATCCCCAACTTTTTTTAATGTATTAGGTGAATACGCGACTAAATGCTGTGGTAGAAAGCACCAACCAAACCCTTTATTCGCCAATTCCAACAAAATATAGTAGTTATCAGCGTACCAGATATCTGGGCTAAATGCTTGATTGAGACCACATGGCTCTGCACTTTTGGATCGTATGACCAATTGACGATGTTGTTTTAGTTGATCAATGTGAGTGATTTGCTGCTTTGCTAAAGGATGCGTTGAAGAGACATAGACATCAAATGCAATATTGCCAAGATTGGTGAAATCGATGTGCCTTGGCATTTGTAAATCACTCAAAATAATCCCAGTCGTGGCGCGTTCCGACTTAACCAATTCAATGATATCAGGGCTTGATGCCGTTAAGCATTCAACTTGTAAGTGTGGAAAGCGTTGCTCTAACTTCTTTAGCACATCCGGCAAGCGAGTCAGAGGAATCCCTTCATCAATAGCTAAGACTAATTTGTTCGTTGGCGTGGAAAAGAGCTGCGATGCCCTATTGTTTAGGCGGTCGAGTTGGCTGATTGTTGCTTGTGCATAAGGTACGAGCGCGAGGCCATTCTCAGTTAATTTAGGGTACCTGCCTGATCGATCAAAAAGCTCAACGCCACAGTCGATCTCCATATTCATGATGTGCTGGCTCACTACAGATTGAGCTCGCCCCAGTTTTCTAGCTGCTCCTGAAAATGATCCTGCTTCTGATGTAGCAATAAAAGCTTGCAGTTGTTCGATGGTAAACATATCGCTTAAACCGATGGTATCTAACTTTTGGTTATCTAAATAATAGATAAAATTCTAAGCATTGAGTAGAACTATTTGGACAGAGAAATATGACTCGTAACGAACGAATTTTTCATGCAGTACTTTTTGAGTTAATCGCACTCGCGATTATTGTACCAGCGGCTTCATTGATCACTGGAAAGGGCTCTAGTGATCTTGCGTTGGTTGGGGTCGGGTTGAGCATGTATACCGTGATATGGAACTACATCTACAACTTGTACTTTGATAAGTGGTTTGGTGGCAATCGAGCTGAGCGAAGTTTAGCGATGCGGCTTGGACACACTGTTGGTTTCGAGGGAGGATTGATCTTTATCTCTCTACCTGTGATTGCCTGGTTCTTAGAAATTACGCTTCTTCAAGCTCTGATGCTGGAAGCCGGCTTCCTCGTTTTCTTCCTATTTTATGCTACTGGTTTTAACTGGTTGTATGACAAGGTTCAACCATTTAGCAAAATGAAAAAGCGATTATTGCCGCAGGCATCGACAGGAAAAATATAGGACTAAAAAACGCCACCGAGTTCGGTGGCGTTTTTTGTTCAAATTACACAGACAAAACTCTTAAAATCTTATCTGCATGTTCTGCAACTTCAATGCCTTCGTCTGTTAGATAACCACCGTCAGGCTGTGTACAAAGTTGCTTCTCATATAGACGAGCAACGGCTGCCTGCATTTCTTCTGACGCGTCTGTATGAACTTTAATACCAGTTGCAGCACTACTTAGGTCGAACTGAAGAAGTAGATTCAATTCGGCGATATGTTCAGCTGAATATTTCATAAATGATTCCTTTGCGCTTTTTTTACCAAGCTAGTCTGAAAAGTAGCGTTGGGCAACATTCAACGACAAGAAGTGTTAAGTATGGCGCTATCAGGCTGATATAACGCAGGATCTTTGTTCGAAAGGCCGAATACTTGTTAAGTATCAATGATACTTACGGTAGCGAATGATAGGCGCTATTTATTGCTTGATCTCCCAATAACAACGATTTTAGTAAACACGCCAAATAGCACTTGAAAAAATAGGGAAATAGAGCGATTATCCGCGCCTCTTTAAATGTTTCTAAATGTTACACCAGAATGAACTTTAATCAGTTTGACTCACTATTACCGCCACAAGCTGCGGAACGCGCGGCTGAAGTGGGGGTAGGCAAAGCAACGAAAGCTCCAATCAAATCTTTTCTGCTCGCCATTTCTGCGGGGCTTCATATTGGTATTGCTTTCATCTTCTATACCACAGTAACGACAGGCGCAGGCGAGCTGCCTTGGGGCATTACACGACTCATTGGTGGTCTGGCATTTAGCCTTGGTTTGATTTTGGTGGTGGTTACTGGCGGCGAGCTTTTCACTAGCTCTGTGCTAACACTAGTTGCGCGTGCGAGTGGAAAAATCTCTTGGCAAGCACTTATCAAAAACTGGTTGGTGGTTTACTTTGGCAATATGGTTGGGGCCATTTTGCTCGTGGCCTGTATGCTAGTTACCAAGCAATATATGTTTGATCATGGCCAAGTTGGTCTTAACGCGATGGCGATCTCCCAACACAAATTACATCATGGTTTCTTTGCTGCTGTTGCGCTTGGCATTATGTGTAACGTATTAGTTTGTATTGCAGTTTGGATGACGTTTAGTGGGCGAACATTGACAGATAAAATAGCGGTCATGATTTTGCCTGTGGCTATGTTCGTGTCGGCAGGTTTTGAGCACTGTATTGCGAATATGTTCCAAGTTCCTATGGCGATTGGTATTAAGTACTTTGCGCCAGAAGCGTTTTGGCAAATGACAGGGGTAGATATTGCAAACTACGCGGACTTAAACATGATGGGGTTCATCGTAAACAACCTAATTCCTGTTACGATAGGAAACATTATTGGTGGTGGCGTATTTGTTGGCATGTGGTATTGGATGATTTATCTACGCGATGAAGATAACCATTTGCGATAAGTTTAGAAGATCACAAGAAAGGCGAACCAGATGGTTCGCCTTTCTTTTTATTTGTCTCTGCAAATGCCAAATAAGTCGAGTCATGCTAAATCAACTCTTCGTTGATGCCAAAATCGGTTGGGAGCCAATGAGAAGTTACTTCCTTTGGTTCTTGAACTAGCCAATCCAGAGGTGCATCGGACAGGAGTTCATCGTAATTTTCTTTGATCATTAAGACATCCATGTACGTCTCTCCAAGTTTGTGGTCACTGCCTTTACTTTAAAATTAGAACATGTCAGTCACGTGATCAATGCATGACGATTCGATTGATCACTTATGTTGCTATGTTTCTGGTTGCGTATAGGTTTTGGGGGCTTATCCACATTTTCTGTGGATAACCTGTATCAAAGGTCGTGCGTATCTAAACTTGCAAAGAAAATTTCATAAAATTAGAGGCTTATATCAAAAAGAATTCTGCCTGACTTTTCATCTGAAAGCGTCTTGATGAGTGCTCGAAGAATAGTTGAGTTATTCAGTTATAAGTACGTTCGACTTGGCAATATAAGTTGTTTAACGGTCTTTACCTACAAGCGCCAGCTAACCATGAGTTTTGGTCGATTCGGGTTGCTCGATTTTTATCTTGATTCGGCCTTCTTTGGTTTGTACCCAGCGCAATGTCATTTCTAACGTTATGGTTACGGAGGCACTCAACATAACGAAAATCGCCAGCATAATTACTAACTGGTATTTAATCGCAACCATCGGGCTCGCGCCACCTAGAATTTGACCGGTCATCATACCCGGTAAGGTAACCAGCCCTGTAGTGGCCATAGAAGTTAAAGTCGGGGCAAGGGACTTTCTTAGAGCCTCTTGAATGAAGGGGAAGGATGCGTAGCGAGGAGATGCTCCAAGTGAGATTGCAGCCTCATATTCTGCTTGTCTCTGCTCAAAAGCCGTAAACAAATTCTGAAGAGCGATGATATTACTACTCAAGCTGTTACCCAATAACATACCAGCAAGTGGGATCATGTACTGCGCATTGTAAATAGGGGATGGTTGCACTAAGCCTGCTGTAATTGCTATCAGAAGTGGTATTAGACCACAGGTAAGGCCCGTTAGTAGCGGAAGCATAAGTGGCTTTTTAGGTAAGCGAGCTTTTCCCGCAATTGAGCTGGCACCAATCAGTAGCATGATGGCAAGCCAAAGTATATTGACAAGTAAGCTGTTTGATTGAAAAAGATATTCTAAATACACGCCAATCAATATGAGCTGAAGTGTCATTCGGATAACACTGATTATGGTGTCTTTTGCTATCCCTAATTTGTAGCGAGCATTGATAAAAAAGGGGACCAATAAAATCAAACCAAACAGTGCCAGTTTGACCCAGCTTATATCCACCACGTTATCCATAATCGCTCCTTGAAAATACGCGAATAATTGTATCTAAGCCTCCCCTTTATATGAACCACTACGTGCACTTTTTGCTGTTCTTAAAGTAAATCTTGAGTGCTATTTTCGACATTAATACGCAGCATTTTGTTTACAAACGGTTATCTTTTTCGGAGTTTTTAAGTCGATTTATGGCATGGTAATTACGATTTAAATGTGATCGATGTTTCTTAAATGTTGTTTATTTAACAACCCCTTAAAAGACTTATTTTGTCACATCTGTTCATGTTTTTTAATAAATAACATCAATCCATCATATCTCTGGATGAGCTCAAAAAAGTGTTGAATTACAAGGTCTGAGGTCGCTTATTTGATTGAACCCTACTATTAGTATGGTCTAACATTTTCCATTAGAGATTGTAAAAAACTTAAGCTTGGTTACGCGGGCTTTTCAATAACACTAGATACAAAATAGGCAAATGTATGAGTGATGTTAATAAAATTGAGAGTGGTGAAAAACGCTCCCTGGAGTGGAAGTCGTTCCTCTTCATTGCAGTTGTTCTCTTCCCAATTCTGAGTGTGGCCTTTGTTGGCGGCTACGGGTTCATAGTTTGGATGTTGCAAGTCTTCTTCTTTGGGCCTCCAGGCGCGCACGGCATGTAAGCCAGTGAGCTCATAACCACACTTTTGAAAAGATTTTAAGAGAGCAAATAATGAAATCATTAATCATTAAACTGTGGCGTACCATGACGCGCCCAGCTGTACATATCAGCCTAGGTGTGCTGACTATGGGCGGCTTTATTGCTGGTGTTATCTTTTGGGGTGGCTTTAACACCGCTCTAGAAGCAACCAACACAGAAGAATTCTGTATTAGTTGTCACACAATGCGTGACAACGTGTACGTTGAGCTACAAGAAACGGTGCACTGGAAAAACCACTCTGGTGTTCGTGCTACCTGCCCTGATTGTCACGTTCCACATAACTGGACAGATAAGATCGCTCGTAAGATGCAAGCTTCTAAAGAAGTATTTGCACAAGTATTTGGCAACTACGACGAACCGGGTGTGTTCGAAGAGCGTCGTATCGAACTTGCTAAACACGAATGGGATCGTTTCTCGGCAAACAAATCTCTGGAGTGTAAAAACTGTCACAACTACGAATCGATGGATTTCGAGCAAATGTCTCCTACGGCTCGTATCCAAATGAAGCAAGCCGCTGAGAAAGATCAAAGCTGTGTTGACTGTCACAAGGGTATTGCACACAACCTACCAGCAGGCATGGACAGCATTGGCGGTATCGTGGGTGATCTAGAGGGTATGACTTCTAACACAGATTACGGCGTTGGTCAGCAACTCGTGAGCGTTCGTCACCTACCAATTTACTTTGATGCGCAAGGCAGTAAAGAAGCTGGTCTTCTTAATCCTGCATCGACCGTTAAAGTTCTTGAAGACAAAGGCGAGTTTGTTGAGATCGAAATTGACGGTTGGCGCAAAGCAAAAGGTTTTGGTCGTGTAATTCAAGAAGACTTCGGTAAGAACATTGCGACTGCGTCTCTGATGAAAGAAGCAGCAACAGACAGCAGCATTGTGACGACTGGTGAGAAAAAAGTGGATGAGTTAACAGGCCTTCCTTGGGAAAAAGTAGCGGCGAAAGTATGGATTAAGAAAGAGTCTATGCTGAACGACATCAATCCTGTTTGGGAAAAATCTCGTGAAGCCTACAAGACCAATTGTTCTGTATGTCACACTCAACCTGCGGAAGCGCACTTCGACGCGAACACCTGGCCAGGTATGTTCGACGGTATGTTGGCGTTCGTTAACCTAGATACAGACAGTGAAGCACTGATCTTGAAGTATCTACAGAAACACTCTTCAGATTATGCTGAAGGTCACCACTAATAAGCGTCGGATTGGAGTAATTTTAAATGGCTATTACACGAAGAAGTTTTCTTAAAGGTGTAGCAACCACAAGTGCAGCGTCAGTAATTGGTCCTAGCTTATTGGCGTCCGCCTCTGCAAATGCCGTTGAGACGACAGGTACTTGGAAAGTAACCGGTTCTCACTGGGGCGCGTTCCGCGCCCACATCTACGCGGGTAAAGTTCAAGAGATCAAGCCGCTAGAGCTAGACAAAAACCCAACAGAAATGTTGAACGGCATTAAGGGTATTATCTACAGCCCTTCACGTGTTCGTTACCCAATGGTTCGTCTAGATTGGTTGAAGAAACACAAATACAGCGCGGATACTCGCGGTAACAACCGTTTCATCCGAGTAACTTGGGATGAAGCGCTAGACTTGTTCTACCGTGAGCTAGAACGTATTCAAAAAGACTACGGCCCATGGGCGCTGCATGCAGGTCAAACAGGTTGGAATCAAACGGGTTCATTTAACAACTGTACCGCGCACATGCAACGTGCAGTGGGTATGCATGGCAACTTCATCACGAAAGTAGGTGACTACTCGACGGGTGCAGGCCAAACCATTATGCCGTACGTGCTAGGTTCAACCGAAGTTTACGCACAAGGTACGTCTTGGTCTGAGATCCTAGAAAACTCTGACAACATCGTTCTTTGGGCTAACGACCCAGTGAAAAACCTTCAAGTAGGTTGGAACTGCGAAACGCATGAGTCGTTTAAGTACCTTGCACAACTAAAAGAAAAAGTGGCGAAAGGTGAGATCAACGTTCTATCTGTAGACCCAGTGAAGAACAAAACTCAGCGCTACTTAGAGAACGATCACTTGTACATCAACCCGCTGACAGACGTAGCGTTCATGCTCGCTGTGGCACACGTGTTGTACAACGAAAACCTGTACGATAAGAAATTCATTGATACTTACTGTCTAGGCTTTGAAGAGTTCATTCAATACGTTCAAGGTAAGACAAAAGACAAAGTAGAGAAGACGCCCGAATGGGCAGCAGCGATTTGTGGCGTGAAAGCGGACAAGATCCGTGAATTCGCACGCATGCTAGTCAGCGGTCGTACACAGATCCTGATGGGTTGGTGTATCCAGCGTCAAGAGCACGGTGAGCAGCCATACTGGGCAGCGGCTGTGGTTGCTGCAATGGTTGGTCAAATCGGTCTACCTGGCGGTGGTATCTCTTACGGTCACCATTACTCAAGTATCGGTGTGCCTTCTACTGGTTTCGCGGGCCCTGGTGGTTTCCCTCGTAACCTTGACCAAGGTATGAAACCGAAGTGGGACAACAACGACTTTAACGGTTACAGTCGTACTATCCCAGTTGCACGTTGGATCGACTGTCTGCTAGAACCTGGCAAAGAGATCAACTACAACGGCGGTAAAGTGAAACTGCCAGACTTCAAGATGATGGTTATCTCGGGTTGTAACCCATGGCACCACCATCAAGATCGTAACCGCATGAAGAAAGCGTTCCGCAAACTTCAAACGGTTGTAACGATCGAGTTTGCTTGGACTGCGACATGTCGTTTCTCAGATATCGTTCTACCGGCGTGTACGCAATGGGAACGTAACGACATCGACGTATACGGTTCATACTCGAACAAAGGTCTGATTGCGATGCATCGCCTCGTTGATCCATTGTTCCAATCTAAGCCTGACTTCCAAATCATGAGTGAACTCACTCAGCGTTTTGGTCGCCGCGAAGAATACACTCGTGGTATGAGCGAGATGGAATGGATCGAAAGCCTTTACAACGATTGTAAAAAAGCGAACGAAGGTAAGTTCGAAATGCCAGAATTCAACGAGTTCTGGGAGAAGAGCGTACTAGACTTCGGTGAAGGTAAACCTTGGGTTCGTCATGCGGACTTCCGTAAAGATCCTGAGCTTAACCCACTAGGTACACCGTCTGGCTTCATCGAGATTACATCACGCAAGATCGGCCGTTACGGTTACGAACACTGTCAAGAGCACCCAATGTGGTTCGAAAAATCAGAGCGTTCACACGGTGGTCCTGGTTCAGATAAATATCCATTCTGGTTGCAGTCTTGCCACCCTGATAAGCGTCTTCACTCTCAAATGTGTGAGTCTGAAGAGTTCCGCGCGACTTACGCGGTACAAGGTCGTGAGCCGGTTTACATCAACCCAGCGGATGCCAAAGCAAAAGGCATCAAAGATGGTGATTTGGTACGTGTATTCAACGGTCGTGGTCAGCTGTTAGCTGGTGCTGTTTTGACTGACAGCTACCCACGTGGCGTTATTCGTATCGAAGAAGGTGCATGGTACGGTCCTCTAAACGAGAAAGAGGGCGCAATCTGTACCTACGGTGATCCTAACACGCTAACGCAAGACATCGGTTCTTCTGAGCTTGCACAGGCGACTTCTGCGAACACATGTATCGTAGACTTCGAGAAGTTCACAGGTAAAGTGCCGCCAGTCACTTCATTTGGTGGTCCGATCGAAGTTGCTTAATTAGTGCAGTTTGCATAAATCGAAATACCAGCCTCAGGGCTGGTATTTTTTTATCAAAATTTCAGTGAGCGTTGTCTCAATAGTAACTTCATAACGTTAAACAAGACTGGTATTCGTGATGATGGTAACGAATTGGGTGAGACAAGCAGGAGATAATGCGCCAAGCTAAACAATAATAATTAAGTGAGTAGACTCTTTATGGCTCAGAGCATTCAATTAGCAAATCACACTGAGATCACTGTGAATAACAATGACTTCCAAGTTGAAGTCGAGGGTAATCAATTACATTTTTCTTTTGCTGGTCTTCACAATAAAACCTTTACCGACCGTGAAGTGTTATTCGAAATGCCGTTTTTGTACGAGCACGAGGCCAACGTAATTGGGGATGGTTTTCAAATGTTGGCGCAAACGGCGGGAACGATCAATCACCCCATTGATATTGGTCGCTGCCCAGACAATAATCCTTCTTATCGAATCTACCCTAAAGATGCCCCTAAGCGTTATTACAACTATTTAGTGGTGGAAGGTTCAGCGGGCTACACATTGTTTGGCTTCACATCATGTCATCGCTTTGCTGGCTATTTTGATGTTGTACTGCGTGATGGTCATTGGGTTTTATCAGCCGCAATTGATGGTGAGTTGACTCAAGTGGCGGATTGGGAAAGTAATCAACTTGAATCCGTGGCGGTACTCTGCGGTCAATCACTGTCCGAGCTTTATCAAACCTATGGCGAGATGATTGCAAAGCATCATCCTGTTCGCCAAGGTGTGACACAAGATGCGCCTGTTGGTTGGTGTTCGTGGTACGCGTACTACGCGGACGTGACAGAGCAAAACATCATGCAGAACGTGGATTGCATGCAAGATAAGCTCGAAGACCTAGAGTGGCTACTTCTGGATGATGGCTATCAAGCCTTTATGGGCGATTGGTTAATCCCATCGGATAAGTTTTCTGGTGGTGTGAAAGAGCTCATTCATAGTATCCGTGCAAAAGGCAAAAAGCCGGCGATTTGGATGGCGCCTTTCATTGCACAGCCTGAGTCGGAGATCTTCAAACAGCATCCAGATTGGTTTGTTCGCCACAAGGATGGTGGCTTACTTAAAGCAGAAGATGTCACATACGGTGGTTGGCGATGCACGCCTTGGTACATACTCGATACCTCAAACCCAGAAGTGCAAGACCATCTGACGCATGTGGTCTCTGTCATGAGACAAGAGTGGGGCGTTGAGTTGTTCAAGCTAGACGCGAACTATTGGGGCACCTTAAAAGGTGTTCGTAAACAATCTGGTATTACAGGCGTTGAGGCGTATCGCTTAGGAATGGAAGCGATTGCTAAAGGCGCAGGAGATGCATGGCTATTAGGTTGTAACGCGCCAATGTGGCCATCTCTGGGACTTGTGGATGCAATGCGTGTTTCTGACGATGTAGAGCGTCATAGTCGTCGATTCGAACAGATAGCCAAAGAAACCTTTTACCGTAGTTGGCAGCATCGAAAATTGTGGCAAATTGACCCGGATTGCGCCACGTTCACTTCATTAGCTAATCAATCTGCATCCAGAGAAGAGTATGAATTTCATCGCACGGTGTTATTAGCGAGTGGTGGTTTGCTGCTGTCTGGTGACCCGCTCCCTGAGATTACGCCGTTTGCTAAGAAGACACTGGCTAAGCTCATGTTACGTCAACAACGTAACCAACAATCTGCAAAGTTTACCGCTTTGAGTTTAAATCACGCGTTTTTAAAACTAACGACGAAGAATGACCTCCATTGTTTGTTTAATTATGCGAGTTACGGAGCGATGGAATTTACGCTGACGTCTGATCAACCGGTGGACTGGTATGATTACTGGACAGGGGAAAAGCTAAACCAAGAACCTTGCCAGTTGTTAATGGTGAGCGTGGATAAAGGGCTCAATGCGAAAGCGATCGTTACAGCATAACGTGAAGTAAATCGCCCAATACCAAGATCAAGAAAGGGGCCTATTGCGGCTCCTTTCTCGTTTTGATGCTCTGGGCGTTAGAACTCGAATAAAAAGTAATACCCGTATCCAACAATAAACGCAGGAATGGACGAATAAATAGTCGCGACCAAAGCAGCTTTCGGTGCCATTGCAATGGCGGGGAATAGGGCGTCACCATCGTTAGAAATCGCATTGGCCAGTTGCGCAGAAAGTGGCGCTGCACCAGAAATGTATAGGCTAGTGACTAAAATTTGCGGTCCGCAACCAGGCAACATACCAATGGCTAGGCCAGCTAATGGCATCCAAATTCCCCAATGAGAAAAGGTTTCTACAAGGTCGAGTCCAGAAAAATAGGTTGTCAGCTCAAACGCCAGAAAAGCAACGATCACCCAAGCACTGACGAAATTCGTATCTTGTGCTGCTTTTTGAATCGGGTGTGAGTCCACGATTTTTTCATCTTCAGAGACCGTTGACTGATAATCGCCGAGCTCTTTTGTCATAGCCCACAACGACATTGTGATCACCGCGAAGATAGCGCCCAGCCATTCAATGGTGTTGGCTTTCAAAGATAGCAACTGATTAATATCTATTTGGAAAGACATTAACACAGCAACGACACTAGCAGGCACAATAAGCCATTTCCAAAATGCGCCTTGTAGATTGATTGCACGTTGTTCAAGGGGTGTGTGTCGGTCTGTCTGGTGTTGGCAACAAGCATGTGTCTGAGGTGCTTCTTTTGGTTCTGGTCGCAGAAAGTTATCAGCATGAAAAGCATTAACGACTAACCCTGAAAGAGTACCCACGATAATGCCTAATCCAACCACGCCTAATCCAACACTTGGTTTGGCGGCCAGAAGTAAAAAGGCAGCGTCACCCATTGTTGAAGTAAGTACCGCGACAATCGCACCAAATCCTACTCGGCCACTAATAAATTGCGTTGTCACAACAATAGCGCCACCACAGCCAGGCAAAGCACCCAACAAAGAAGCAAAGAAAACCTGATGATTACGCGAGCGATGATATAGCTCGGTAATTCGATTGGTTTTCGACATAAAGTTTGAAAGATAATGATAAATAGCCAATGTGGCAGCAACATAGCATGACACCGCCCAGAATGAGTCGGATAGCGTCTGTACGGCTACGTCACGTGTATTTTCATTGCCTAGCAAAATGAGCATGACGATAGGGATCAGCAATCGCTTATAAGCTAAACGAAACTGAGTAGGCTGAAACAACTGTTGTGCAGAGTGTAATAATTGGGTCGCGTTCATCGTTTACTCAAATGCAAATAGGAATAATTATCATTATATGTAAATGAGATTTATTCGCAATAGCATTGTGAACTTTTCTTCGTGTCAAACTCTCTGAAATCAGGTAAAGTATCGGCCTTTGTGAGCAAACACGCCCTAATTAACTGTATTAGGCGGCGTATAAAATTGACTTGAATAGGAAGAAACATGATTCTAGTTGTAGGTCATAAGAACCCAGACAGTGACAGTATTTGTAGTGCACTCGTTGCAACTGAACTTCTAAAAGCGCGTGGCGTTGAAGCTATGCCAATTCGCCAAGGCGAAATCAACCGTGAAACTCAGCACATCCTAGAAGTTGCTGGCGCTGAAGTTCCTGAGCTTCGCACATCAGTTGCGGGTGAGACCGTTTGGCTAGTAGATTACTCAGATCTAGCACAAGCACCAGACGATATCGCAGAAGCTGAAATTGCGGGTATTGTTGACCACCACCGTCTAGGTGACGTGATGACAGTAAACCCAATGGAAGCATGGATCTGGCCTGTTGGTTGTACCAACACTGTTCTATTCAACATGTTCAAGATTGAAGGTCACGCGATTACTCCACAAATTGCTAAGCTAATGATGTCAGCAATTCTATCTGACACAGTAGGTTTTGCTTCTCCAACTTGTACACAAAAAGACAAAGATGCCGTTGCTGAACTAGCGGCAATCGCAGACGTACAAGATGTTGACGCGTTCACTAAAGATCTTCTAATTGCTAAAACAAACATCGAAGGTCTATCAGCGGCTGAGCTTGTTGAGAAAGACCTTAAAGGTTACCCATTCAACGGTCGTGACGTAGTGGTTGGTCAGGTTGAACTTGCAACTCTTGAGCAAGTTGACGGTATGATCGAAGCACTAGAAGCAGACCTAGAATCTCGTTGTGAGAAAGATAACCTAGCGTTCGCTGCTGTAATGCTAACAGACATCACGACTGCTCAAACTCGTCTTCTATACAAAGGTGAGTGGGCTGAGAAGCTTGTTAAGCACGAAAAAGACGGCATGCTAATGATGGAAAACACGCTAAGCCGTAAGAAGCAAGGTTGGCCTTGGCTTCAAACTGAGCTAGCTTAATTTTCTAGCATATACTTTAAATGCCCGCCTAGCTGCGGGCATTTTTCTATGGGAAATAGGAGACGAATATGTCTGAGCAACTGACCCAAGAGCAGATGGATACCATTAATCGCTACAACGAAGAGCAACGTTTAAAGTACTGCGTAAAAGAGATTGTGGCGAATCGTAAGGTTTGGATTCTGAAAGACGAACATGGCTGTGTCATGTTAAATACAGAAGATGATGATTGTGTACCAGTATGGCCAAACGAAGAGTTTGCTTTGCAATGGGCGAATGGTGATTGGGAAGATTGCGAGCCTGAGGCGATCTCTTTAAACAAGTGGCACAGCCGTTGGACCTCTGGTCTAGAGGATGACGAGCTATCGATTGTTGTATTCCCAAATCAAAATGAAGAAGGGGTCGTATTGTTTCCTGACGAGTTTGATTTTGAACTGCGCAAACAAGCGAGCCGCCGTTAGTTCTTTGATTAGTACCCATGCAATAAAGAAGCCTGCGTTAAAGCAGGCTTCTTTACATTTGCACGATTACATCTTTGATAAGCTATTTTGTTTGATGGCTTGGCGCTTTATAAAAGTGGCTTTCGACTAGTCGTTGAGTAATAGGATGCTCGGGATGAGTCAGTACTTGGTTGGTCTCGCCAAACTCGACCACTTCACCTTCATGCATCACCATCACTTTATCAGTAATATGCTTAACAATGCCAATATGCTGAGACACGTACACAAATGACAATCCCATCTCTTCTTGCAACTCGAGGAATAAGTTAATGATCTGCGAGCGCATTGCCATATCCAAACCGTTTAACGCCTCATCAGCGACAATGATGGAAGGTTGAAGAATAAGTGCACGAGCCAAACACACGCGCTGTTTTTGACCTGCCGCTAGCATTTGTGGATAAAAATAGGCGTGCTCAGGCAGCAATCCTACGCGGAGTAGGGTGTTCTTTACACGCTGCATGCGCGCATCTGGCGGCATGTTGGTATTTCGCTTTAGCGGACCTTCTAAAATACGACCAATCTGGATTCGTGGGTTTAACGATGTGTTTGGATCTTGGAAAATCATGCGGATGAGCTTGCAGCGTGTCGCGTAATCTTTGTGCTCCAATCGTTCGCCATTCACACGGATCTCTCCGGAGCTTGGTTCAACAACGCCAGCAAGCATACGAGCTAGTGTGGATTTTCCTGACCCGTTTTGACCAATAAAACCAATAGTTTGTCCTGGCTCTAAAGTAAAGCTTACCGGTTTAACTGCCTCATTAACCTGACGTTTGAACAGACGGGAGCGCGTAACAAATTGCTTCGATAAATTATCGACTTCAAGTAACGCACTCATGACTTTTTCTCCGTGTTCAATGGAAAGTGGCAGTTAAATTTATGATTCTTAATTCGTCTGGTGTGTGGAATTTCTACACATTGTTTCTGCGCATATGGGCAACGTGGTCCGAGGCGACAACCGATAGGCAGATGCTGCAATGGCGGAATCGAGCCCGGTAGGGATTGGAGTTTTTGCTTGTGTGGTACCCAATCATTAAAGTCAGGCATCGCTTTAAGCAAGGCATCGGTGTACGGGTGCTTGGGTGCCGCAATGATTTTACTGGTATCGGCAGACTCCACCGACTGACCACAATACATTACCGTAATACGTCCTGCCCACTGTGTTATGGTCGCTAAGTCGTGGCCGATAAGCAAAATGGTTGTGTTATTAAGTTGGTTCATGCGGCTCAACAGACGCAAAATTTGCGATTGAGTAATCGGGTCTAAGTCGTTGGTTGGCTCATCTGCGATCAGCAACTTTGGTTTGGTCGCAATCGCCATGGCAATCATGACCTTTTGACACTCACCATCAGTCAGTTCATAAGGGTAGCTACCCATTAAACGCTTGTGATCTTTAATACCCACTTTATGCAAAAGCGCGATGGCCTGTTTTTTACGCCATTTAAATCGCTCCCACCATTTCCCTTCAAATGCGCGAGATGGAATGGATTCAATCAATTGACGCCCGACTTCCTCTGAAGGGTCAAGACAAGTTGAAGGCTCTTGGAAAATCATCGCAATATCACGAGCAATGACGCGCCGACGCTCTTTTGGCGTAAGCTGAAGCAAGTCAATATTGCCAAGGCGCATACGGTCAGCGGTGATGCGCCAGTTATCTTTACTTACCCCGACAATCGCTTTTGCAACTAAGCTTTTTCCAGAGCCAGACTCACCTACAAGACCACGAATTTCGCCTTCGTTCAAAGTTAGGCTCATTCGGTCAACGGCTTTGACCAACCCTTGAGGTGTTTCGATCTCAATGGTCAAATGTCGAATATCTAACAACGGCATTATTCGATCCCCGCATTAAGCGCTTGACGTACACCTTCACCTACTAAGTTTAGGGTAATAACAGTAAACATGATGGTCAGGCCGGGTAGGGTCACTGTCCAAGGTGCAATATAAATAAGCTCGACAGAGTCACCTAATATTGCTCCCCACTCGGTGCTTGGGGCCTGTGCGCCTAGGCCAAGAAAACCCAGTGCCGTAATATCTAAAATCGCAGCAGAGAGCGCGAGTGTGATTTCAGCGGCAATGACCGTCAGAATGTTAGGAAGAATTGAACTCCACAGTAAGTAGAAATCATTAGCGCCATCAAGGCGTGCTGCCATTATGTAGTCTTTTTCAACTTCGGTGTGGACTGCGATATAAACGGAGCGAATAAAACGCGGAATCAAAGCCAAGCAGATTGCGAGTAAAATATTGAACCCACCAAAGCCGAGAAATGCCACAAAAATGATTGCTAATAAGAGCGACGGGATCGACATGACGGTATCGAGCAAGTGGTTGAGAGTACTCGACAGTAAGCCTTTCGTCATACCTGCCAATACGCCAATTAAACAGCCTACAACGGCAGCAATTGCGGTGATGGCGACAGCAGCGCCAAATGTCAGCTGAGAGCCCATAATCAGGCGCGAAAGAATATCTCTACCTAAGTCATCGGTCCCCAAAAAGTAATCAACCGTTCCTGCTGGGGCCCATGATGGCGGCACAAGCAACTCACCTGACTGTGCTTGGGCGTCAAATGGTGCAAGTAGGGGGGCAAAAATGGTAATAAGGACGATAAACACCAAGCACCACAAGCCAAACATGGCTAGTCCGTTGGCGCGGTAGCTTCGCCAAAAACGCTCAAACTGTGTTGGAATACGCTCTTCCTGATAAACGTTATTTGTTAGCATACCATTCCTTTCGAACTAAAGGGTTAATCATCGCGCCAATCAAATCCGAGAGTATGTTAGCGGTAAGAACCAAAGTCGCAAGTACCATCACGCCAGCTTGGATAGATGCATAGTCTTGGCTTGCTAGCGCATCTAAAAGCCAACGACCAATACCTGGCCAGTTAAAAATAGACTCCGTGATGATAGCTAAGGTAATCATACTCGAAAGTTGAACACCAACTTTGGGAATGATAGGCGGTATCGCATTCCGCAATACATGTTGAGTTACGATTTCGCGGTTAGAAAGACCTTTGATTCTCGCTGCACGGATGTAGTTTTGGCTCATCACTTCCGCTACCGAGGAACGCATTAGTCCGACAACCTGGGTGGTTGGAGCCAAAGCGAGCACCAAACATGGCAGCACCATATGCTCAATAACGCTTTGCAGTGCATGAGCGCGGTATTCGCCTTTCGCCATGAATGCGTCGATAATGGCAAACCCGGTTACATGATCAATTTCGTAAAGTAAATCATACCGTCCCGCAACGGGAAAGAGTTGGTATTCCAATGAAAAGACCATGATAAGTAACAGAGCAACCCAAAAGATTGGGGCGGAATAACCAGACATTGACATGAATGAAATGCTGGTATCGAGCCATTTACCTTGCTTCATCCCAGCCACGGTTCCAAGTGGAATGCCGATCAAAAGGGACACCAAAAAGGCAAAGAAACACAATTCCAAAGTGGCTGGGAATACAACGGCGAGCTCGTCGTAAATCGCATTGCCGTTTTTACTTATGCCAAAATCGAGTTGAGAAAGGTTGATCAAGTAAGTTTGCCAGCCAGACCAAAAATCAACGTTTGCCCAGTGCGAGAGAGGGTCAAGGCGCAGCAGAGAAAAACCCACTAATGTAAGGATCATCAAAGTGATGATAAATAGGTTAAAGCGTCGAACGGTATACCAAAACATCAGTGAATTCTCTCAACTCTATCAAACGGTTGGGCATTGAAAGGGCTTGATTTGAAGCCTGTCAGCGATTTGTCGTGCACACGGAACTGCACGCCATGCGCCAGAGGAATAACCGGGAACTCTTGATTCAAAATGTTCTGTGCTTGGCGATATAGGTTCAAACGGTAACGCGGTTCTTGAGTTTCTAAAGCCAAATCGAGCAAGAAATCGAAGTCATCGTTACACCACATGGACACGTTAAGGCCAACGCGGTCAGACTCGCAAGATAATAAAGGGCGGAAAAAGTTGTCAGGATCCCCGGTATCACCAATCCAACCAGTTAAAAGTAAATCGATATCGTTGATGTTCTCCAAATCCACACGTTCAAACCTATCATCGGTAAGTAGCGTTAATTTAACCCCAATATCGGCAAAATTCGCTTGGATTAGCTCTGCGGTCTTGCGAGGGCTTGGGTTAAAAGCACGTGGTTCAAGTGGTACCCACATGGTCAATTCTAGGCCGTCTTCGTAGCCTGCATCTCGAAGTAGTGCCAATGCATAATTCCGGTCATAACGAATTTTTACGCTGTCTTTTTGATAAGCCCATGAATTAGGTGGTAGCAAGGTATAAGCTTGGGAGCCAGTTCCGTAGTAAACCGAATCTAAAATATTTTGACGGTTGATTGCTAAGTTAAGAGCTTGGCGAACTCGAGCATCACTCAGCGCGGTGGTTTCTGTGTTTATCGCAATAAAGGAAACGTTGTTAGCTGGTGTAGCCGTCAGCTCAAGGTTGTCATTTTCTTGAATGACAGGTATTTGGCTCGAAATAGGTGAAGAGAGTACGTCACACTCGTTTCTTAAAAGTTTAGCTAATGTACCCGTCCCTCTGTGAGAGATATCGAACACCACTTGTTCCATTTTTGCTGGTGACTTCCAGTAATTTGAATGACGCTCTAATCGAATCAAGTCGTTCACTTGGTACTCTTTTAATTGATAAGGGCCGGTACCGATAGGAAGTTGGTCGATTTCTTCTTTATGATCTTTTGCTGCCAATTGCTGTCCATACTCCGCAGACAAGATAACCGCATGGCTGGTGGCAATATTGGCCAAGAAAGAAAAGTTTGGCTGAGATAACGTAAACCTTACCGTATACTCATCTATTGCAACCACGTCTTGGAGTAGGTTTTGAAAATCTAACCCTGCAAACCATGGATAAAAACCACCACCTACTTGGTGAAAAGGATGGTCTACATCGATGATTCGCTTGAAGCTAAATACCACATCTTTTGCATTCAATGGGCGAGTGGGTGTGAACCAAGGTGTGGTTTGGAATTTAACACCACGTTTAAGCTTAAACGTGTATTCCGTCCCTGATTCATTTACTGACCAACTCTCGGCGATGCTTGCCACGGGCTGATGTGATTTAGGATCGAGCGTGAGCAGCGTATCGTACAGCTGCGGGCTCAGAGCCTCTGCGGTAATACCGCTATCAATAAGCTGAGGGTTAAACGTGGTCGGCTTACCTTGTCCGCAAAACACAAAGCCAGCTTTGCGAATATCATTGTGGTCAATTTCATCGCCACAAGCGGTCAGTAGGCTAATCCCAATAAGGCTCAGCGATAATCTTATAAAAGCATTCATAATATGAAATGTTCATTGGATCTTGCTCGTTTCGTTTGATCTTACTCTTTCAAAGCTAACAAGCGAAAATGATCTCGCTAATTTATCACCTTTGTGAACTCGCTCCAAACATAAAATCCATACACTGTAAGGTGTTATGCCATAAATGCATGCGAATTAGAGCGCAGTCACGAGCTCGTGTATTGATTGAGTACTCTCGGTCAAGTTAGCTTTGTCCGACCAAACCATATTTTCTAACCATCCCTCGTAATTGGTGATAGCTCAAGCCAAGTAGCTCGGCTGCTTGTCGTTGATTAAACTTGGCTTCTTCCAATGCACGATTGAGTAAATGGATATCTTGTTCCTCTTGCCATTGTTTATAGTCTAGAGGGAATTGGATGGTGTTGCTTGATGCTTCCTCTTCTTGTTGTTCTGCTTGTTTTGCACTATGGCCAAGCGCGCTGTGCCAAACCGTTTCAAAAGGATTGAAAACCAGTTCATCAATTGGGTGAGCATTCAGACCATGTTGGTAAATCGCACGTTCAATCACGTTTTTTAGTTCGCGGACGTTACCGGGCCATTCATATTCAATAAGCGACTGCTGCGCTTTTGGGGTAAAACCGACAAAGTATTCCAGTTGCAGTTCACGACACATTTTCATCGCGTAGTGCTCTGCTAAAGAGAGAATGTCTTCTTTGCGCTCGCGAAGAGGCGGTAACATAATGACATCGAAGGCTAGCCTGTCGAGCAGATCTGCACGAAAATCACCTTGCTCTGCCAATTTTGGTAGGTCGGCATTGGTTGCACAAACAAGTCGAACATCCGCATTGAGAGCGGTATGACCGCCAACTCGCTCATATTCACCATATTCGATGACGCGTAATAGCTTTTCTTGAACTAAAAGTGGTGCGGTCGCCAGCTCGTCAAGAAACAAAGTACCGCCCTCGGCACGCTCGAAACGCCCTTTATGCTTACCTTTAGAGCCTGTGAAGGAGCCGGATTCATGTCCAAACAATTCGGAATCTATTAGCCCTTCGCTTAATGTCGCACAGTTGAGTGATAGTAGTGGTTTATCCCAACGTCTTGATAAATAATGCAAACGCTGAGCGATGAGTTCTTTACCCGTACCTCGTTCACCAATGATGAGGACAGGGCGCTCAATGGGTGCAAGTTGTGATACTTTATCTAGTACAGCGAGAAAAGCAGGTGATTCACCAATCAGGTTTTGCTTCATAAAGTCCTTCTTATTTAACAGCCGAGCCATGATTTAGAGATAGAGTTGGTAAATTTCACCAACAGTTGGTGAAAAACATCATAGCACAATAGTGTGTAACGACAACAAAATGAATAACACTCTGATTTAAAAGAAAATTATAAGTTGGCACGTTACTTGTTATATATTCAGGGAGACACAAGGTTAATCACCACCTTGTCGAGTTTTAATAGGAAAAAAGAGGAGTTCCGTTATGGGTATTTTTTCTCGATTTGCAGATATCGTTAACTCAAACATCAGTGCATTACTGGACAAGGCGGAAGATCCTGAAAAAATGATCCGTCTTATCATTCAAGAAATGGAAGACACACTTGTTGAAGTGCGTACTAACTCGGCTAAAGCGATTGCAGACAAGAAAGAGTTGGCTCGTAAGGTTGAAACGTTAGAAGAGCAAATTGGCGAATGGGGCCAAAAAGCGAGCTTAGCATTAGTTAAAGAGCGTGAAGATCTAGCTCGTGCAGCGTTAATTGAAAAGCAAAAGCTAGAGCAAGTGATTAAAGGCCTCCACACTGAGCAAACCTTAGTGGAAGAAACGATCGATAAGCTTACTGGCGAGATTGGTAAGTTGGAAAGCAAAATTGCTGAAACGCGCGCAAAACAGCAAGCACTAGCAATTCGTAACCAAACTGCATCTAACCGTCGTGATGTGCAAAAACACCTGCACACTAGCCGTACTAATGAAGCGATGGCGAAATTCGAGCAATACTCACGTAAAGTGGATGAAATGGAAGCGGAAGCAGACCTGTATGCTCAAACCGGTAATGCTAAATCGCTAGAACAAGAGTTTGCAGAGTTGCAGGCACAAGACGAAATTGAAAAAGAGTTGGCAAAACTGAAAGAACAGATGTCATCGAAAGATAAATAAGAAAGGAGCCATTTATGTCGGCATTTTTTATAGCAGGACCAGTGATTGTCTTTTTAATCTTTGTCGCTCCACTATGGCTCTTCTTACACTATCGCAGCAAACGCAAAACAGATAGTGCACTGTCGAGCCAGGATTTAGAGCGCCTTCAGGTACTATCTGAAAAAGCAGAAGCGATGCAGTCCCGAGTTGATACATTGGAGCGCATCTTGGATGCTGAGTCACCAACATGGAGACGCAAGTATGAATAATCGAGAACTGTATCGTGATCCAGTAAATGGCAAAATCTCCGGTGTTTGCGCCGGTATTGCCAACTACTTTGGTGCAGAAGTTTGGTTGATTCGTATTGTAGTGATTTCTGCAGCGCTGTTAGGTGGTACGTTTTTGGTATTGTTAGCGTACGTCGCGATGGCGTTTATGTTAGAAAAGCAACCAGTAACGTATTCTGAAAATATCAGAGCGCAGCAAGAGCATACGCTCAAAAGTAAGCCTTGGCAGAAAGGGCAAAGCCCTGATCAACTGCTCAGTGTGTTGGAAAGGGATTTTGACCGTCTTGATGGCAAAATTCGTAACATGGAAGCTTATGTTACGTCTGATACATATAGGGTGAACAGAGAATTCAGTAAGCTTTAGGCATTTTGTATCCAAAGAAGATTTAACTGAAGCAGGCATAAAGCCTGCTTTTTTATCACAAATTACTAATTTTAAAGCACTATTAATCTTTTCTGCTCTGGAAGTTCGTTCAAAATTCATCTACTTTAAAAATAATCCCCCAATTTTTATGGATGAATGTAATGAGAAAATTGCTCATTCCTATTGCCATCTCGGCTGTCTTGTCGGGGTGCGGTAAAGAACTTCCTCCTGTTCCTGAACCTGAATCGCGCCCTGCGAAGCTATTTACAGTATCTGTTGGCAATGCCCAGTTTGAGCGACATTTTCCTGCCACGACGGAAGCTGGCGATAGAGCAGTACTGACATTTCGAGTTCCTGGGCTTCTTCAAACGATAGAAGTGAATGAAGGTCAAGTCGTCAGTAAAGGTGATGTTTTGGCGTCATTAAACCCAGATGAATATTCTCTGCTCGAACAGCAAGCTCGGGCAAATTTTTTGCTCGCAGATGTGCAATACAAGCGATACCAAAAGCTACGTAAAGACCAAGTAGTATCTGAGCAAGATTTTGATGAGGCAAAAGCGAACCACAACTCGGCAAAAGCTCAATGGAATCAAGCAAAGGCAAACTTAAGGTATACCAAACTTGTCGCGCCATATGATGGAACTATTTCGTACATTCCAGCAGAAAACCATGAATATGTTGCCGCGAAAGAAGGGGTGATGAATATTCAGTCCAACCAACTCCTCAAAGTGATATTCCAAATCCCAGACTATCTTCTAAATCGTTACACGCAGGGGAGCGATGTCTCTGCCAGAATGATATTTGATGCGTTCCCCGAGCGAGCCTTTGACTTAACCTTTCAGGAAATCGATACAGAAGCCGACCCTAAAACGGGCAGTTACAAAGTCACGATGGTCATGGAGCGGCCAGCAGAAATTGGCCTTTTGCCGGGAATGTCTGGCAATGCTTACCTCCTGTCCAAAAGTGCAGGAGCGACAAAGATTCCTAACTCCGCGTTGCTAGAAGAAAACGGCAAAACATACGTTTGGCGTGTCGATGAGCAAGGCATTGTATCCAAAGCCGCAATTGAGATGAATGACAAAAATCAAGTGTTAGCCGGGCTTAACGATGGCGACCAAATCATTATCTCGGGTGTCAGTGTAATTGAACCCGGAATTAAGGTAAGAGCGTGGATTAAGGAAAGAGGGTTGTAATATGAAAGGAATCATCTCTCTAGCGACTTTACTTTCAACGCTTTTTCTCGTTGGCTGTGGGGATAAGGCGCCAGAAAAAGAGCTCGAAACGCCACGAGTTAGAGTTACGTCATTAGCGGGAAACAAGGTGGATGACAACTTGTACTTCCCTGCGGTTGCGAATGCAGCGGATCGCTCTCATTTGAGCTTCAGAGTGACAGGAGAAGTCAGCCGCATCATGGTAAAAGAGGGCGACAAAGTCACGAAGGGTGATGTTATTGCAACGCTAGATCCCACTGACTATGAGTTGGATGTAGATAATGCGAGTGCGCGTTTTTCTGTTGTCGACAGTCAGTATCGCCGCTCACGCCCTTTGGTTGATAAAGGCCTATTAGCTAAGTCTCAGTTTGATGAAATTGCAGCACAACGACAAATCGCCTTAGCTGAGCTTCAGTTAGCCAAACTTCGTCTATCATTTACTGCCTTAAAAGCGCCCGTGGATGGGATTATTTCGCGAGTTAATATCGACCAATTCGAAAATGTTCAAGTCGGACAGCATATCGTTAATATTCACAGCTTGGAGCGAGTCGAAGTGTTGATTCAGCTTCCTGACCGCCTCTATGTGAACCAACCGCCAACGGAAGAAAGGCTTACCGCGATCAAAGCATTAGTGCGCGTGCCCAGTGGTAACGAATATAACGCGACGGTAAAAGAATTTACAACCGAACCCGACCCAACAACAGGTACGTTTACTGTCACACTGTCGCTTCCTATGCCGGAAGAAGAGTATATCCTAGATGGGATGGCTGTTGAAGTAACGTCTAAAGACGAGAATGTTGGGCTTGATCTCAACCTAGGAATTAATGTCCCTATCGAAGCCATTTTTAATGCGGATGGTGACGAGCTGGGGCGCGAAAACAAATTTGTTTGGGTACTGAATGACGACAATACGGTATCGCGCAAACAGGTGCGAGCAGGTAAGGCATCTAAAACGTCCATTCAAATCCTTGATGGTCTCATGCTCAAAGACAAAGTTGTGATTGCCGGTGTTTCTCGATTAAGGGATGGCATGAAAGTGGAAGTGATACAGGAAATGGCTACGCAGGAGGCCGGTCTATGAGCGATCTTAATAAATCAGTGCCTCAAAGTGATGATGATGTGACCGGTATTGCTGCGTACTTCATCCGAAATCGCGTCATCAGTTGGATGGTCGCACTGATATTTTTGATTGGTGGTATCGCCGCATTCTTTGGTTTAGGGCGTCTTGAGGACCCTGCTTTTACTATTAAAGATGCGATGGTAGTGACCTCTTACCCTGGTGCGACACCGCAACAAGTCGAAGAAGAAGTGACGTATCCAATCGAAAAAGCGATTCAGCAGCTTACTTATGTTGATGAAGTAAATTCGATTTCTAGCCGAGGCTTATCTCAAATCACGGTCACGATGAAGAACAATTATGGCCCTGATGATCTACCACAAATTTGGGATGAGTTGCGCCGTAAAGTGAACGACCTTAAAGGGACGTTGCCTCCAGGTGTGAATGAACCTCAAGTGATCGATGATTTTGGTGATGTTTACGGGATTTTGTTAGCGGTGACTGGCGACGGTTATAGCTATAAAGAACTACTGGATTACGTCGATTACTTACGCCGAGAGCTCGAACTGGTTGATGGCGTGAGTAAAGTTTCGGTATCTGGGCAACAGCAAGAGCAAGTGTTCATCGAAGTATCGATGAAAAAATTGAGCAGTATAGGTCTTGCTCCGGATACCGTGTTTAATCTTCTTTCGACGCAAAACGTAGTTTCTGACGCAGGAGCGATCAGAATTGGTGATGAGTACATCAGAATTCAGCCGACTGGCGAGTTCCAGAGTGTGGATGAGCTAGGCGATTTGTTGATTACTGAGTCGGGTGCTCAGGGGCTCATCTTCTTGAAAGATGTGACGGAAATAAAACGTGGTTACGTAGAAGTCCCGAATAATATTATTAATTTTAACGGCAGCCTCGCACTAAACGTGGGTGTTTCTTTTGCTGAAGGCGTCAACGTCGTTGAAGTCGGAAAAGCGTTTGATCATCGCCTTGCAGAGCTAAAGTACCAACAACCTGTTGGTATCGAAATCTCGGAAATTTACAGTCAGCCTAAAGAGGTGGATAAATCGGTTAGCGGTTTTGTTGTCAGCTTGGCTCAAGCTGTCGGTATCGTCATTATCGTACTTCTGTTCTTTATGGGGCTACGTTCAGGTCTGCTTATCGGTTTAATTTTACTGCTGACGGTGTTGGGTACGTTCATTTTCATGAAGTATCTCGCGATAGATTTGCAGCGGATTTCATTAGGTGCCTTGGTTATCGCGTTAGGTATGTTGGTGGACAATGCAATCGTCGTGGTTGAGGGGATTTTGATTGGTACGCAAAAAGGGCGAACTCGACTCCAAGCGGCGACTGACATCGTTACCCAAACCAAGTGGCCATTACTTGGGGCAACTGTGATTGCGGTAACTGCATTTGCGCCCATTGGACTGTCTGAAGACTCGACGGGCGAATACTGTGGCACTTTATTTACGGTTCTGCTGATCTCTTTAATGTTGAGCTGGTTTACCGCTATCTCGTTGACACCATTCTTTGCTGACATCTTCTTTAAAGGCCAGAAGATTAAACAAGGTGAAGGGGAAGAAAATGATCCATATAACGGGGTTATTTTCGTTATTTATAAAAAGTTTCTTCAGTTTTGTATGCGTCGTGCTTGGTTTACCGTTGTGGTGCTGATTGCGGGATTAGCGGCAAGTGTTTATGGATTTACTTTTGTGAAGCAAGCGTTTTTCCCATCGTCGACAACGCCTATTTTTCAGTTAGATGTATGGATGCCAGAAGGAACTGATATTCGAGCAACCAACACAACGCTTAAAGAGTTAGAAAGTTGGTTAGCTAAGCAAGAGCATGTTGACCATATCACGACGACCGCAGGTAAAGGCTTACAGCGCTTCATGTTAACGTACGCGCCAGAGAAAAGTTATGCGGCTTATGGTGAGATAACCACTCGTATGGAAAACTACGAAGCGTTAAAACCATTAATGGCGAAGTTTCGAGAGTATTTAAAAGCCAACTACCCAGAAATCAATTACAAGCTCAAACAGATTGAGTTAGGACCTGGTGGTGGTGCAAAAATTGAAGCGCGCATTATTGGTTCAGATCCAACCGTCCTTCGTACGATAGCCGCTCAGGTCAAGGACATCATGTACGCCGATCCTCAGGCAACAAATATCAGGCATGATTGGCGTGAACGAACCCAAGTTCTTGAACCGCAGTTTAACGAGAGTCAGGCACGTCGCTATGGCATTACAAAATCAGATGTCGATGACTTCTTGTCCATGTCATTCTCTGGAATGACGATAGGCCTTTACCGAGACGGCACGACGCTCATGCCTATCGTGGCTCGCTTACCTGAAGATGAACGTATTGATATTCGTAACATCGAAGGCATGAAAATATGGAGTCCAGCACAGAGTGAGTTTATTCCACTTCAACAAGTCACAATGGGTTACGACATGCGTTGGGAGGATCCTATTATTGTGCGTAAGAACCGTAAGCGTATGCTCACTGTGATGGCAGACCCTGATATTCTAGGTGAAGAAACCGCATCGACGTTGCAAAAACGTTTACAGCCCCAAATCGAAGCGATTCAAATGCCTCCTGGCTATTCACTAGAGTGGGGTGGTGAATACGAATCTTCTGGTGATGCTCAAGAGTCACTGTTTACTACTATGCCAATGGGGTACTTGTTCATGTTCTTGATCACTGTATTCCTATTTAACTCTATCAAAGAGCCACTCATTGTTTGGCTTACCGTGCCGCTGGCGTTAATTGGTGTCACTACCGGTTTGTTGGCACTCAACACGCCGTTTGGTTTTATGGCATTGCTCGGCTTCTTAAGCTTATCGGGAATGGTGCTCAAAAATGGCATCGTATTACTGGACCAAATTGAAATTGAAATGAAGTCCGGTAAAGAGGCTTATGACGCGGTCGTTGATGCTGCGGTAAGTCGCGTCCGTCCCGTTTGTATGGCTGCTATCACGACGATCCTTGGTATGATCCCACTGTTGTCAGATATTTTCTTCAAACCAATGGCGGTTACGATTATGTTTGGTTTGGGTTTTGCGACAGTCCTGACACTGATTGTCGTGCCAGTGTTGTATCGTTTGTTCCATAAAGTGGCAGTACCGAAAAAGGCTTAGTGCTACTGATATAACGATGAAAAATATCGCGCCTCTAGCTCATCAGTTAGAGGCGCTTTTTAAGGAAGAATAATGACAGAACAAAAAACGTGTGCGTGGGCGATGAATCACCCATTAGAGCGCGAATATCATGATTCCGAATGGGGCGTGCCAGTATATGACGACCAAGTCCTGTTTGAATTTATTACGTTGGAAGGTGCGCAAGCCGGGCTTAGTTGGATCACCATTCTTAAAAAGCGCGAAGGGTATAGAGAAGCGTTCGAGAACTACGACCTAGATGCGTTGGAACAAAGAAATGAAGAACGCGCTGAATACATCGTGGAAAACTTCGATGTTGTGAGGCATCGCGGAAAGATTAACTCGGTTTTCAGTAATGCCAAAGCGGCCAAAGCGTTAATTGCTGAATACGGAAGTTTATCAGACGCGTTGTGGCAGTTCGTGGACGGCGAACCAATCATTAATCAATGGCAACATATGAGTGACGTGCCAGTTTCGACAGAGCAATCCAAAGCCATGAGTAAATTCTTAAAAAAGAAAGGCTTCAAGTTTGTCGGTGAAACCATCTGTTATGCTTTCATGCAAGCCGTCGGCATGGTGGATGACCATATCGTTGGATGTCCTAAAAAGTAGCATAAGTAACGTTTGGCTATTAAGCTAATGTTGTTAGTTCTGGCTATCATGAATACGTTCCAAAGCTTCGATTCGACGCCATTGAGTGGCATCGAAGCTTTGTTTTCTTAAAGCAATGATTTCTGCCTGTTTTTCGTCTTGCCCTAGAAAATCCCTATTCAGAATATTTTGACGCTGCTTTAAGTAAGTGGCGAGTTGAGTCTCAAATGATGCTCTTTGCTCATCAAGCTTTTGCAGCCTCTGCGCTCCGGCATCTCCTACCAGAGCAACACGGGCGATGTACTTATCTTGTGAATCAAGCTGAGAAGCTTGCTCGAGCTGCTCTGCTAATGCGTTATTGCGTTCACTTTCTCGTATGTAATCCGGTTGTTCTGATAACGCTTGATTGAGAAGGTGTGTTTGACTCTCGATATCCGATGCCTGTTTTTTGATCGTCAGCTTTTCTAATGCAAGCTGGCGAAGTCGGTTTTCTTCGTCAAACAACTGGGTTATCTGCACCTCGTTAAAGTATTGAAGCTGTAAGTTCAGTATTGCTTCATTCAGCATGGTTAACTGTTCAAGCGTTAGGTGGTTGTGCTCAAAAGGCTCTAATGCAGTGAGTTCTTGCTTGTAGGAAAGGTAGGCTTGAAAAAGTATGGCATCAATATTCAGAGTTTGCTTTGCTAAAGTGTCATCATTGACTTCCGCTTTGATCGTATCGAGATCTTCTTCGCCCAGCCGGCTAAGAGAATATTCGAAGAAATCTTTTGGAGAAGAGACATCGGCGGTTATATCTTGCTGAGATGGCGAATGGTTAGAGGTTATCTCTTGTTGTTTGTCGCTTTGCAACAGAGAAAGCGCTCCCACGCCAAATATCGAGAGCAGGATAAAAGTGGTGAGAGCGACTTTCTTCATTGTGATGACCTCTTATAAACCTTGAAGTTTGAGACGATTTGCATGTTGGCGATAAAGCGTGACTGGATCGGTTTCAAAAAGATGATGAATACCGAGTAGGCCGTTAATTTCATCCAAATGGTTCATTTGATAATCATCACGTATGACTTTGCCCAAATGTGTGCTGCACGCACCAACTAAGCCATCATTTGGCCCATCAAAGGCTAAGCCAAGTACCATCATGGCAGCGTCGGTCGGATCGAAAACGTTTGTAAAAGTGGATGATCCGGTCCATGAGTAGTAATAAACGCCATTTGAAGCCAGAAAGTCACCATTACCACATTCACTGGTAGGGACTCCCTCCGGGTAGTGTTGGTTAAACGCTAATGATCCTTCCGTGGTTAATGCTGCTAGTGAGGCTAAAGGGTCTTGGTCGAGATCAGAACCACCTGATAGAAGATTAATAAGAGTAGTTAAGCCTTGCGCCAGTTTTACCGCGAGCTGCTCACTACCCGAACCCTCAGATACGGTGCCACGAACTAAATCTGCTACTTTAGACCCTTTATTAACGCCTCCTATACTCGTAACTGATGCGACTAGGTCAGGACGGACAGAGGCAACATAGCGCGTTGTTGGACCACCATGACTGTGACCAATGAGATTGACTTTTTCTGCGCCTGTTGCTGCAAGTAAGGTTTCTACTTGAGCAAGCAGTTGCTCCCCTCGAACTTCGCTGCTATTGGTCGCGGATACCTGTGCAACATAAACCGTAGCGCCATCTTTTGTTAAGGAATGTGGTATTCCGAAAAAGTAATCAACGCCTGCCAGGGTATCAAAACCAAACAAACCGTGAACCAGAACAATCGGATACTTGGTTTGGGTATAACCTGTTGCAGCGGATACGGAGGTTATTGGGACGGTAACTAAGGTAAAAAGCATTAGCGCTATAAATTTGAGTTTCAAAACTATCTCCTTGTGGTATGACCTCTTATGAATGATAAAAAGTAGGAGAGAAACTCTAAATTTGGAAAGCCTATTTGTGGCACATTATTTCATTCTGTGACTGCTCAATTGAAAAACAACACAAATGATTAACATTAATTGATGGTTCGGGTGAATGTTAGTTAATTCTAATTAAGTCAGGGGCTTATAAAAACGCCCCGCAATGCAGGGCGATTCAATCATTGTTATAGGGAGGCTTCTTTTTCAAGCATTAAGGCATTATAACGCGCAAAACCAGCCTCTAAATCAGCGATCAAGTCATTTACGTCTTCTAAGCCAATATGAATACGAACCAAAGTACCTTCAAAGTGTGGGTGAGCTATGGTTCTCAGGCTGTTAAAGCTCTTAGGTTCGTTAGCTAGAATGAGGCTTTCATAACCGCCCCAAGAGTAACCCATACTGAAGTGTTTCATACCATCAAGCAGAGCCGTCGTCGCTTTTGGATAAGACGTTTTGAGAACAAATGAAAACAAGCCGTTTCCACCTGTGAAATCTCGTTTGAAAAACTCATGGCCAGGATTTGTTTCTAAAGCTGGATGGCGGACATGATCAACTTCTGGGCGAGAAGCGAGCCACTGAGCGACTTTTAAACTGCTTTCTGCGTGCTGTCTTAGGCGAACATCCAACGTGCGAATACCTCGAAGACCTAGGTATGCGTCGTCAGGAGAAACGCACTGACCCATCAGGTAGCTTTGTTCACGAAGCTGATCCCAATACTTTTCAGAAGCCACAGCAGTACCTAGCATGACATCTGAATGTCCAACGATATACTTAGTTGCCGCTTGAATGGAAATGTCTACGCCATGCTCGAAAGGAGAGAAGTTCACGCCAGCTCCCCATGTATTGTCTAGCATCACGATGATATCTTGCTCATGGGCAATGCGTGCTAATGTAGGTACATCTTGGACTTCCATGGTTATTGAACCAGGAGACTCCAAGAAAAGGACTTTGGTATTCGGCTGAATCAAGTCTCGGATACCTTCACCGATCATTGGGTCATAATAGGTGGTTTCGATACCCATCTTCTTCATGATGGTGTTACAAAAGTCACGAGTTGGTTCGTAACAAGTGTCCACCATTAGAATGTGATCGCCAGTTTCAACGAAAGAGAGGATGGCGTTTGAAATTGCTGCCGTTCCACAAGGGTAAAGCGCGCAACCAGCTCCACCTTCAATCTCAACCATTGCGTCTTGGAAAGCAAAGTGCGTGTTGGTGCCTCGGCGACCATAAAACAACGTTTTGTTTGCACGATTAATGGTGGCTTGGTTCTTTTCTGCAACGGTATTGAATACCACAGTTGAAGCGCGTTGAACGGGTGGGTTTACAACACCATTTGTCCACTTTTTATCGCGGCCAGCGGTAATGAGTTTGGTTTTTTTTCCCTCTGACATAAAAGTTCCCTGTCTTAAATATTGCGGTTTTGAATATTTAAAACATGGACGACGTAGGTTATGCAAGGGAAAAGTCAACTATCAGCCAATAACAGCCAAGATGAACAGGTAATGATGTCGAGAGGTATCGTGTAGATAGGGAGCTAAAAGAACAAACCTCCAGCAGGATGCATGTAGCGCTGGAGGTTTTTTAGTCGGTGTATTTGAGGTATTAGAGGAGTGGGTTGAAGAGATAGAACACTCGCTCTAAGAACCGAGAAAATAGGCTCCTTTTCTCCCATTCTTCCAATACAACAGTGTGAGATTGCTTAATATAGCTATCTTGTAACCAAGACATTTGCTTGGTGAACTCTTCGTCATCAACGGCGAGGGTCACTTCGAAGTTCAGCCACAAGCTGCGCATATCCATGTTTACGGTGCCAACTAAACAGAATTGGTCGTCAATTACGACAGATTTTGTATGCAGCAAACCACCATAAAACTCATAAATCTTGACCCCTGCACTCAAGAGCTCACTATAAAAAGCGCGTGACGCCCATTGCACCATCATAGAGTCATTTTTATGGGGAATAATGAGTTCAACGTCAATGCCTCGTTGTGCTGTCATCTTTAACGTTTCGAGTAAATCAGCATTGGGCACGAAATATGGTGTTGTGATTCGTACCGAGCGATTGGCTTGGTTTATTGCCAATGTTAATACTTGATAGATCAGATATTCCGGCATACCTGGGCCAGAAGGCACAACCTGAATAGGGTGTTGGAATTCACTCTCATCGATCTTGCATTCAGGTAGTCTTGGTAAATGACGTTCGCCAGTTTCGACTTCCCAATCCCAACAGTGGATGGCACTCAATACGTTTACCGTTGGTCCCGTAATGCGAACCATGATGTCCACCCAATGCCCGACGCCACTGTTTTGCTTGAAGTAAGCCGGGTCAACCAGGTTCATTGAACCGGTATAAGCAATTTCATCATCAATTACGATGATCTTGCGATGTTGGCGAAGATCAAGACGACGTAAGAAAATACGCCACATCTTCACTTCTAGCGCTTGAATAACTTCAATTCCAGCATCCTGCATCATTCGATACCAAGGACTTCTGAAAAAACGTGGACTACCTGCTGAATCGAGCAATAGCTTGACATCTACGCCGCGTTTAGCCGCTTGGATAAGTGCAGAAGCGACAGAGTCAGCCAAACCACCCGGATGCCAAATGTAGAATACCATTCGAATACTGCTCTGCGCGTTTTCGATGTCTTCAATAATGGAATGCAAAATCTCATTAGGTGACTGTTGCAGCGACAATGTATTACCGCTCAATGCGGGAAGACCAAGGCGGTTGTTACAAAGTTCATCAATTCGGTAGATGTGCCTTCCCATCGTTTCTGGGTTGTGCGCGTTACAGTCGTTAAGCTGACTGAACCACTTCTCGAATGGTGTAAACATCTCTTTCGCACGTTCGGCTCGTTTTCTGCCTAAGTTCAGTTCACCGAAGAGGAAATAACATGCGACACCCAGAACGGGAAGGATATAAATGATCATTAGCCAAGCTAAAGACACGCTCACTGCACGGCGCTTTAAAACGACACGAATGGTCACACCTGCGACCAGTAACCAATATAGCCCGATGCCAGCTAAAGTAAGAAAGTGATAAAACTTGTCCATATACGCTCAGAGTAATATGCCCTTCTAGGATATTAAGCATAAAAGTGGGTTGGGGGAATAGATTTCCCATTCAGACGTGGGATTGACCTTATATGAGGAACGAATTTCATAACAGCTGATTCTGTTATTTTAATGTGAAAAATAAGGCCATTCTTTAACTTTTGAACAAAAAAGCAGCATTTAACCTGCGTAACTCGACACTTGTGCGATAAATGTACTTTTTTGGGGTTCCAATTTTAAAGGGGAGCTGCTTTACTTTCTAGACATAGTGCGTCGAACGCTTATTTTATAAGTGTACAATAATTTTTACATAAACTTTTTAGACGCCTATCTCTATGCATACACAACAAACTAATTTTGGAGAAAAAGCGTGGCTACAACTAATACAGCAGCACCACGTGATACGTGGGGGTCTAAACTAGGCTTCGTAATGGCAGCAGCGGGTTCCGCTGTCGGTTTAGGCAATATATGGAAATTCCCTTACACAGCAGGTGAGAGTGGCGGCGGTGCATTCGTTGCTATCTATCTTATCTTTGTAATTTTTATCGGCTTTAGCGTGATGCTGACAGAGTTCGCTATTGGTCGTAAGACAGGTCTTTCTGCCGTAGGTGCATTCAAAACAACTGACCGACGCTGGACGTTCACTGGCGTTATGGGAGTCTTCAGTGGTCTTTTGATCATGGGCTTCTACCCTGTGGTTGGTGGTTGGGCATTGGCCTACATCTTTAAAGTGGGTGGTGGTCTACTCAGCGCGCCAGAAGCAATTGGCGACAGCTTTGGCGGTTTCATCTCAGATCCGATTCAACCTTTAATGTGGATGGGTGTTTACCTGTTCCTTAACGTCATGATTGTGATGAAAGGGATCTCGGGTGGTATTGAGAAAGCTGGTAAGGTTCTGATGCCGCTTCTGTTCTTAATCCTAATCGTTGTTTCTGTTAAAGGCTTGATGCTGCCAGGTGCAATGGCTGGCCTTGAGTTCTTATTCATGCCGGACTTTTCTAAAGTCGACAGCAACGTAGTTCTTGCTGCACTAGGGCAGGCGTTCTTCTCACTTAGCTTAGGTATGGGTTGTATGATGACGTACGGTTCTTACCTGAAGAAGAAAGAGAACCTAGTTCAAACAACCGGTATGGTTACTGCGATGGATACAGGTGTCGCGATTCTTGCTGGTGTTGCTATGTTCCCAGCAATGTTTGCCTTTGGCATGGAGCCTGCAGCAGGCCCTGGTCTTGTATTCGTTGTCGTTCCTCAGCTATTTGCTGAAATGGGCGGTGTGATTGGGTTGCTATTCGCGTTGCTATTTTTCATCGGTTTGACGGTGGCGGCATTAACTTCTTCAGTATCACTATTGGAAGTTGTCGTGTCTTACCTAATTGACGAGAAAGGCATGAAGCGCTCTAACGCAGTTCTGTCTGCAAGTGCAGTTATGGCGGCATTATGTATTTTTGCGTCACTATCGTTAGGTGGAATGGGACCAACGCTGTTTGGTACCGGTGCCTTTGATATCTTCGACTTACTAACGGACAAAATCTTCTTAGCGGTTGGTGGTATGTTGGTTTGTATCTTTGCAGGATGGCGCCTAAGCCGTGCTGAGTTAGAAAAAGAGATCACTAATGACGGCGAAGTATCCTTCCCGCTATTTGGATTGTGGTACAACCTAGTTAAATACCTGATTCCTGTTGCGATTGCTATTGTTGCCTTCATGGGGATTAAGTCTGGCTTTGATAGTGGCAAAGGTGAAATCATGCTGCTGGGTATCGCAATCATTGGTCTTGCTGGCATTTTCTCGAAGAAGCTTTAGCAAAGACCTTGGGGGGCAAGCCTCGATAGCTTTGTCCGGTAACTTATGTATACTGCTGGCTCCAAACGTGGAGCCAGTTTTTTATGTTCGATATTCTACATACCCATCCCGATTTTCTGATCATCAATAAGCATCCTAACGTCTCTGTTCATAAAGACGATGGCGACACAATGCTGCTGCAAGAAGTGGCTAAGCAGAGTGGTGATGAGCAGCTCTATCTTATCCATCGCTTGGATAAAATGACATCGGGTATTCTGCTCCTCGGACGCAACGCTAAAGCGGCCAGTACGTTATCGCAAGCTTTTGCTGACCGCCAAGTGGAAAAGTTCTATCTGGCGATTGGCTCTAAAAAGCCGAAAAAGAAACAAGGTTTGGTCGTTGGTGATATGGAGCGTTCGCGCCGTTCATCATGGAAGCTGGTCAACAGCAAAAATAACCCAGCCGTTACCCAGTTTTTCTCTCTTGCGGCAGAGCCCGGAGAGCGTTTATTTTTATGTAAGCCGCACACTGGTAAAACGCATCAAATCCGCGTGGCATTAAAATCGGTTGGCTCAGGTATTGTTGGCGACCCGATTTACAATGCAGGCAATGAGGCTGATCGCGGTTATCTGCATGCATTTTCACTTTGCTTCCAATACCGAGATGAGCAATATCGCTTTGTTTGCGATCCACGAGAATACAAAGTGCTTGGTAACAAATGGCACAGTGAAATCGTCTCTCAGGGTTTGGATACTTGGCTTTCCCCCTGGGAACTGAACTGGCCTACGATCAAATAACCGTCACAAAGAAAACTAATAAGAGAACTCGATGCAAGCATCACAACTTCCGCTGTTTTTTCAGCATCTAGAAACCGAGCTAGCGCAAGCTCCGAATGAAATTCGTCGACTGTTTCATGGTCGTGGTCGTCGTTTTGAGGGCCTAGAGCAAATCACCTGTGACTGGTTACAAGGTCAGTTGATCATCAACTTGTTTAAAGAAGTCGACGACGCGTTTCTCGCTGAGCTGAAAAGCGGCCTCAATGCGTTGGTACAATCACCACTGTGGGCAGACAAGCAAGGTCGCACTATGGTTCTTCAGCACCGTTATGCTGATGGTGCGCCTTCAGAAGTGCTTGTCGGTGAATTAGACGCTCGCCCTGTCGTTGAAGAAAGCGGTTTGAAATACCAATTGGATATTGGCCGCAACCAAAACTTCGGTCTGTTTTTGGACATGCGCTACGGTCGTGATTGGGTACGCGAAAATGCGAAGCATAAAAACGTGCTTAACTTGTTTGCTTACACGTGTGGCTTTTCTGTCGCTGCCATTGCGGGGGGCGCAGATAAAGTGGTTAACGTCGATATGGCGAAAGCATCGCTGTCTAAAGGTCGTGAGAACCACAAGCTAAATGGTCATAACATCAACCAGGTAAGCTTTATGGGGCACGATATCTTTAAATCTTGGGGTAAGATTAAGAAATCTGGTCAGTATGACTTGATCATCATCGATCCGCCTTCATTCCAGAAAGGCAGCTTTGCGCTGACTAAAGACTACAAAAAGATTCTACGTCGATTGCCGGATTTGTTGGCAGAAGGCGGTCAAGTGATGGCATGTGTGAACTCACCATCTGTGACAAGCGACTTCTTGATTGAAAGCATGAAAGAAGAAGCGCCAGAGTTGACATTCCGTGAGCGTCTGGATAACCCGCCAGAGTTTATGGACGTAGACAGCGAAGCAGCATTGAAAGTGTTGTTGTTTAGCGAGAAGCAATGACGACGAAACGAAAGTTGTACCTATCTATAATACCAGCCGTTTGAGTACGGCTGGCATTTCCGCGATACCCCGTCAATCTGAATAGCGAGACGCGAGTGTGATTCAGAGTCTATTATCAGAATGAGTTATTCTTAACACGCTGATATTAGGTTCCTGATCTCGCCTAGGCTCGCCGGAATGACGGGAAACAATAAAAGATCGATACCAGCAGCATTAACCGATCTGCACTTCAAGATCCGCTTCGATGGTTGATGAGCAGGCGAGCACATAGCCTTGTTCAATTTCTTCTGGCGTCAATGTTTCTAGGCTGGTGGAAGAGACGTTGCCTTTACGAACCTTGCATTTACACGAGCCACAAATCCCGCTTCGACAAGCGACGATTAATGGTAAACCTGCGCCTTCGAGCACATCGGCCAGTACCTGACCTTTTTGCGCATCGATGCTTTGAGCAAAATCAGGAACAGAAACGTTAACCGTCTCATCGGAGACCGATGATTCTGCGCCAGTCGCTGGCGTAAAACTCTCTTGGTAGAAGTTCGTCATGTCAAAACCAAGATCATTCAAATAGCCGTGAACATCTTGCATAAACTGGCTTGGACCACACAGGTAAACGGTGCGTTGCTTGAAATCAGGAACAAGCTCTTTAATCCAGTCGGCATTCAAACGACCTTGTGGGTGTGACGTTCCTTCGCGGTTTTTCAGCAACAGCTTTAAATGGAAGTTGGGATATACGGCGTCTAACGTTTCTAGCTGATCGTAGTAAATCGTCTCTTCTGGGCTGCGTGCGATATGAAGAAATGCGATGTCCACATCGTTGTCGTTTTCATCTTGATTACTCAGCCAGTGTTTTGCCATCGAAAATACGGGCGTGACGCCGCAACCTGCACTGATAAGCAAGGCTTTTGTTTCGCCATCACGTAAAACGGGTGGATGGTCAATGCAGTTAAATTCGCCCGCTGGTGGTAATGCTTGAACGGTATCACCAAGCAGCAGCGAGTCAACGATGTAGTTCGATACTTTACCGCCAGATACTCGTTTGATGGTGAGTTGAAGGTGATCGTCTTCATTGATCGAGCTGATTGAATAGGCACGAAACTCCATTTTTCCATCAATTTCGACGCCCAAGTTAATAAACTGGCCAGGCTTAAACTGAAACAGAAGTGATTCGGTTAGTTCGGCCAATTTGATGCTGACGGTGTCGTGTGTTTCGAAGTATTTGTCGATGCAACGGAGTGTGACGGGTTGGTTACCTTGCCATTCAAAAAACATAACAATCTCTTTGGTTGTGGCTATTTTTAGTTCGAAATAGATAGCGCCTCCACGTAAGGAGGCGCGAACAAGCAAGTTTATTAAGCTGCTAGGATGGCTTTTAGATCATCCTGAACATTGCCAATACTGCGCATATCGAACTTCTCTTGGATGATGGCGATTAGGTTTGGCGTTAGGAATGCCGGTGCAGTAGGGCCTGTGTAAATGCCTTTCACGCCCAATGCAAATAGCGTTAGCAAGATAACGATCGCTTTTTGCTCGAACCAAGAAAGCACAAGCGTGAGTGGTAGTTCATTGATATCACAGTCAAACTCTTTCGCCAGTGCAAGTGCAAGCTGGATTGCAGAGTAAGCATCGTTACATTGGCCCACATCCAATAGGCGAGGGATGCCGTTGATATCTCCGAACGTATTCTTATTGAAGCGGAACTTACCACACGCCAAGGTCAGGATTAGCGTGTCTTCTGGTGCTTCAGCCGTAAAATCGGTGTAGTAGCTACGTTCCGCTTTATCACCATCACAACCGCCGACTAGGAAGAAGTGCTTGATGTTGCCTTGCTTCACTTGGTCGATAACCGCAGGGGCGGCGTTCATCAGTGCATTTCGACCAAAACCAACCGTGATGTGGTGTTCGATTTCATCGTGTTGGAAACCGTCTTGCGCTAGAGCACATTCAATCACTTGGCTAAAATCATCGCCTTCGATGTGAGCCACACCAGGCCAGCCAACAATACTACGAGTGAATAAACGGTCTGCGTATTGACCCACATTTGGATTCAACAAGCAGTTTGACGTCATTACGATTGCGCCAGGGAAGTTTGCGAATTCTTTCTGCTGGTTTTGCCATGCGCTGCCGTAGTTGCCGACAAGATGAGGGTATTTCTTCAGCTCAGGGTAGCCGTGTGCAGGTAGCATTTCACCGTTGGTGTAAACGTTAATGCCTTTGCCTTCAGTCTGTTGCAGGATTTTTTCTAGGTCATGCAAATCATGGCCAGAAACAAGAATACATTTGCCTTTTACTGGCTTGACGTTCACCGTGGTTGGTTCTGGATGGCCGAAAGTCATTGTTTCACCTTGGTCGAGCATTTCCATCACTTTGTAGTTCATCAGGCCGATGCGCATTGAGCAATCAAGTAGTTCACCAAGATCTTCAGGGTCTGTGCCCAACCACGCCATGATTTCATGGTATTCGGCATAGATATCGTTGTTGGTTTGCTCAAGAACACGTGCGTGCTCCATGTACGCGGCTGCACCTTTAAGTCCGTATAGGCAAAGTAGGCGTAGGCCAATAACATCTTCATGTACTTGGTCTTTACCACGGTTAACCGCGACTTGAGGAGCAAAAGCTAAGATCGCTTCTGCGCTGTTTGGTAGCTCGAAGTTGGCAACGGCAGGAATGTCAGTAAGGTTGGTGTTTGACAAAGTTGCAGCAGACATTACTTGCTCTTTTAGCAATGCTTTGTACGTTGCCGCTTGAGAAGTTAGCTCTAGGACACGTTCAGGGTCAAAGTTTACGTTCGTCAATGTAGAGAAAAATGCCTTTGGTGCCCATTGGTTGATTTCATCGTTAATGATGTTGAATTCAAGTGCTTTTGATGCCCAAAAAGAAACCCCTTGCAGTGTGTAAACCAACACGTCTTGAAGGTCAGATACTTCAGAAGTTTTACCACACATACCTTGTGCAAAAGAACAACCTTTAACAGCAGGGGTTTGAATTGTCTGTTCACATTGAATACAGAACATATTGGGTTCTCCAGTGATTGTTTTAATAGTCGTGATGTTGACCACTAGAGAGCAGAATGTGTGCCAATTATTATCTTGTTGATTTATATTGAATTTTATCAGATTTAGGAGAGTGGTTGATGTAATTAAGACAACGGGGTTGATGTCTTAATCACATCGACTTCTTGTGGTCGGTTATTTATTGATCCCGAGCTTTTTACCCATCCGATATAAGTTCCCGCGATCCATTTGTAAAAACTCCGCTGCTTTTGCCCAAACGCCACCAGTTTGGCTCAAAGCATGTTCAATTAAATCACGTTGATAGCTTTCTATTAGCTCTCGCATTGGTTGGCTTTCTTTAGGCAGATAATGCGATGTGTTTTTTACATCATCGAGAGCCAATGAGGTGTCAAAATGGTTAAGCATGATCGTGCTTGCACCTTGTTGAATAGCGTGTAAAGCCGCGCGAGTTAAAGTGTGTTCGAGCTCGCGTACGTTTCCGTACCAAGGTAAAGACTCCAGTTGAGTCAACACTTTAGGGTGAACGTGAAGATTGGGCGCATTAAATTGTTGGCGTACCTTTTCTAACAGATATCCGGCTAAAACGGGAATATCACCGTCACGGGCACGAAGTGGGGGAACTTGGATTGGGAATACGTTTAAACGGTGGAAAAGGTCTGCTCGAAACGTGCCAGCTTCGACCTCTTTTTCTAATTGTCGATTGGTCGCGGCGATGATGCGCACATTGACCATCAAATGCTGATCGCTACCCACACGTTGCAGCTCGCCTTGCTGAATTACGCGCAGCAATTTTGCTTGCAAAATCATAGGCAGTTCGCCCACTTCATCAAGGAAAATCGTTCCACCGTCTGCCAGTTCAAACTTACCGGCACGGTGGCTATTAGCACCTGTAAATGCGCCTTTGACATGGCCAAACAGTTCACTCTCAGCCAGACCTTCAGGCAGGGCCGCACAGTTGACGTAAATCATCGGCTTATCGCTACGATGAGATTGCGCGTGTACCGAGTGCGCGACCAGTTCTTTACCAGTACCGGTCTCTCCTGTGATAAGTACTGCGTAATCTGATTGAGCAACAGTCGCAATGTTGTTTCGTAACTGGTTGATCTGTGGACTCAAACCCACCATTTCGCCATGTTGAGAACGGGCTTGCTGGATAAGGGTTTGAGTGACGCTTTTTTGCTTCTGGTTTTGCGCTTTGAGCGCTTTTAACTGAGCAATGTTACGCAATGTCGCAGCGGTCAAAGCCGCAAAGGTTTCGATAGCGACAGGATCGATGCCATCAAACGCGCCCACCGTTAGTGCATCCATCGTTAGTGCGCCAACAAGTTGGCCTTCGACATACAAGCTAAAGCCCATGCAATCGTGAACATCAATGCATTGGTCTTCAGTTAATAGTGTGCCGTCGAAAGGATCCGGCAGTGAACAATCGGCATCGAAACGCACCGGTTCACGGCTATGAATAATGGCATCTAAGCGAGGGTGCGCCTTGGGGAAATAGCGACGACCTAAGACCGAGCTGGATAAGCCTTTTACCGCGACAGGAGTTAGAAAACCATCCTCATCGAAGATAAACAGGCAGCTCGCATCACATGGGAATACTTGCGCGACCCCATCAATGAGATTTTGATATTGCTGCTCGTGAGAGCGATTTGAGCTGAGGTTTAGCGCGATATTAAGGAGTACGTGGTCAACAGTCGGAGTCATAACAAGCCCAAAGTTATCTGGAATGGGCTCATGCTAGCAACTTGATGTCATTTGAACATCGAAAGGTGTGGGAGATTGATGTTCCATTGACGACGATCAAGTTTGATACGAAAAGAAACGCGCAAGTTAACAAGCCAGTGATGTAAGCTTGCGCGGGTTAGGTGTTTGAATTAAAGCAGGCCAAAGGTTTGGTTCGTCCGAATTAACGAGGAACGACTCTGGCGTCATTACCAGAAACATTGATTTGGACCGCTTGGCCTGGTTGGAAAATCATGTTTGGATTTGCTTCTTGAACAATAGAGATAATCTTTCCGTCCTCTAAACGAATGGTCAGATTCACGCCATTTCTTTTCGCGGTTGCTTCAGCCGCTTTGCTGCCTGCATAGCCACCCAATAGACCACCACCAATGGCAGCGATATCCGAGCCAGAACCGCCCCCAACTTTTGAGCCTAAGATCCCGCCCACGGCAGCACCAGCGATGGTGCCAATGGCATTGGATTGGGTAGAGGCATCAATGGTTACGGGTTCTACTTTTTCTACTGTGCCGTAGTAAACCTGCTGAACTTTGCGAGTGTCGGATGAGCCGTATGCATCTCCGTACGGGTTAGGTGAGCTACAGCCGCCAAGCACGAGCGCACAAGTAATGGTGAGCAACATGCCTAAATTGATCTGTTTTTTCATATAGCCTCCGAATGGTTTCTTCATTCAAAGAGTATATACCCCAATTTAACCTGCGTTTTGGTGCTTTATAAAACAGTGGCTTAGCGGCCTGTCCCTTAAGGAAACGCGATTGTCTAAGCAGTATTAATGATCGTTAAGCGTATGAAACCCTGAATAAATACGTGTAAAAGTGGTAAACCAGCATGCCGCGCCAAAGATATACGCGATGACGGCAAAGTGTTGCGGTAGCAAACAAAATAAAACCAAACAGCCAATGGTTTCTGTACCTTCGGTTAAGCCGCTCATGTAGTAAAGCGATTTGTTTTTATATACCGGATTATCGATGCCTTGTTTTCCTGCCATGATGGCAAAAGCTAAAAAGCTACTACCAGTGCCGATGAAGGAAAAAATCAAAAATGCGCCTGCAACGGCATTGTGCTCTGGGTTGGCAAGCACAAAGCCAAAAGGAATCAACGAATAGAACAAAAAATCTAAGCTGATATCAAGAAAACCACCCGCATCGGTAATGCCTTGAATCCTTGCCAGTGCACCGTCTAACCCATCACAGATTCTGTTCAGCAAAATAAACAGCAACGCCAACAAGTACTGTTCGGCGATCAAAGCAGGCAGGGCAAAACAGCCAAGCACAAAACCAAATACTGTCGTCTGATTTGCGGTGATGCCACATTTATCGATATATGTCGCACTGAGTGCCAGCGGTTTGCGGATGAGCTTTATACTCAGGCTATCAAGCATGATTTGTCTCCCACGGCCAGTTTAGGCAGCGGCTGCCATCAGGAATATCGTCTTCATCGTGCGTTACCATCAAAGTAGGGATGTTCGCTTGCTGCAATTGTTCGACCACCCAATTGCGAAATTGTACACGCAGGTCTTTATCCAGCTTGCTATAGGGCTCATCAAGTAGCGCAACTTTCGGCTTTGCTAGCAGCATACGAGTCAATGAAATACGGGCGCGTTGCCCTCCCGAAATTTGGTCAGGAAAGGACTCTGCTAGTTTGGTCAATGAAATGTTCTTCAGCGCTTGCATAGCGTGAGCTTTACGCTCTTCACCTTTGATTGAGTTTGGTAGCGCGAAGGCAAGGTTCTCCCACACCGTTAAATGAGGGAAGAGCAAATCTTCTTGGAATAGAATACCGACCTGACGCTTATGGGCAGGGAGGGCATCCAACTTTTCGTTATCAAGCGTAATGGATCCAGAGTAGTTGAACTCGGCGGATAGGTGCCCGGCAATGGCATCCAACAAAGTGGATTTACCACAACCGCTAGGCCCCATCAGGGTAACGATTTCACCTTTTTCTACGGTCATATTGAACGCCGAGAAAAGCGCGTCGCCATTGGTTTTACGGATGGCGAGGTTTTCGAGACAAAGACTCATTCAGTAGTAAACCTTTTATAGACAAGCGGCGATACTTCACGTGTAAGCGGCTAAGCAGTATCGCAAAAGAGAAGAACAAGAATGGCAGCAGAGCTTGCCAAATGGCGTAAATAGCGGTGACACGTCGGTCAAAACCACTGGATAGTGCAACGGCTTCGGTTGTGATGGTGCTAATGCGCCCAGCCCCTAGCACTAATGTAGGTAGGTATTGCGCTAGGCTGACACTAATACCGACAGCCCACGCGAATGCAATCGCAGGCAGGAGGATTGGCAGTTTCACTTTTAACCAAGCTTGCATCGGTGTTTTACCCAAGCTGAGTGCGACGCGAGTTAAGCTGTTATCGAAGCTGCGCCACGGCCCGTCTAGCGAGAGGTAAATAAATGGGAATGCGAAGAACACATGCGCCCAGCATACCCAAAAGAAATACGCGTTACTGTTTAAGTACAGCGTCACTACTTGCATACCGAATAGCACGGATAGCTGAGGAATCAGCATTGGGATGGCGATGATGTAACCGGGCACCTGCCAGCGATAACGAAGGCGATACTCATGTGCGATCAAGGCAAGGGCTAGAGCGACAGTCGCGCTGATAACGGCAATCAGCATGCTCTGTTCCAGCGTGCCAAGAATACTGTGCCATTCGTATTCCCAAAAACGCAGGCTGTAACGGCTTGGGAGCAAATCTGGAAAGCGCCAACGTTGAGCAAAGCTCCACACCACCATGAGTGGAATCATTAGAAGTGCGAGTAGGGTAATCAGTGAAAATAGGGTTTTACCGGGTAAACGAAAACCGTTTCGACCAGAGTACTGCCAGCGTTTGAAGCCTTTGGTAATACACCATTCCATTAAGCGTGCAAATCCAATCAAAAGGCTAGCGATCGCAAACAGTATTACTGCGCCAGCGGCAGCTCTTGGTAGGAGCGATAAATCTGGATCGTTAAACCATTGCCATACCAAAACCGCAAACGTGGGTGGGTTGGTAGGGCCAATAATCAGGGCGACATCGACAACGGACAAACTGTAAGCCAATACCGCCAGCATTGGGAAACGAAGTTTTGCTAACCATTGCGGAAATACGCATTTCCACCATGCTTGCGCGGAACTGTAGCCCATCGAGTGACTGACTTTTTCAATCTTGTCGACTTTCAATTGCTGAAGGATCGGAATGCTCATCAACAATAAAAACGACACTTCTTTAATCGCAAGCATGATGACCAAACCGAGTGCATGTGGGTCTTTAATCAGCAATGCTAAGTCATTCACCGTTTGTGCATTCGGGTCGTAACCAAACAGTTGGTTGAGAACACGAACGCCCATACCAGTTGGGGCAAACAAGAACGCAAAGCCAATTGCAAACGCGACGTGCGGCATAGCGAGAAGTGGGGAAAGGCTAACTTCAATTTTTCGCCAAAACTTGCTGCCCCAAGACGCCTGTAGAATGGCAAACGTGATGAAGCAAGCCAAGTAGCTACTGAAAATGGCGGAGTAGAAAGTAAGCCCGATGGATGTCCAAACACCTTCCGAATCAAAGACGGCATTGAAGCCATCAAAAGAAAAGTGGTGTAGACCGATAGGAGGTACATAACCGAGCGCAGAGACCACCACTCCAAATAGTCCCGGAATGGTAGGCAAAATACAAACTGCGATAATGACTAAATACAGCGCTCTTAACATGGATTCTTACTAATTCCCGTAGCGTTTCAACCATTCTTTTTCTAACGCCGCTTGCCAACTTGGATGTGGCTCAGCGATAGATTTGAATTGTTGAGTGTTTTTGGCCGAACCAGTTAGGTATTGGTTGTTTAGTACCGAAGGGTCGCCCCAGATGTTTAGGTTACCTTTGCGAGACTGTGCTTCAGGGCTCAATAAAAAGTTTATCGCAACTTGTGCACCAGCACTGGCATTTGCGTTCCAAGGAATCGCTAAAAAGTGGATATTTGAGAGTGCTCCTGCGTCCATTGCGTACGCTTTGGTGCTCTCTGCAAGATTACCGCTCGACTGCGCAGAGAAAACCGCGTTCGGGTTAAAGGTAATCGCCAGGTCAGTCTGACCATCATCTAGTAGCTGAAGGGTTTCTGCTGTACCGCCTGGAAACTGCTTACCACCGCGCCAAGCGACTTTATGGAACTCATCTAGATAAGACCACAGCGGTTGAGTGACTTGCTCAAACGTGTCATCGGTAACTGGTTGTTGCAGCTCAGGGGCGTTGTTAGACAGTTCAATGAGTAATGCTTTGATAAAGCTTGTGCCATGAAACTCTGGTGGTCGAGGGTAAGTCAGGCGATTCGGGAACGCTTTTGCATAGCTCAGCATTTCTGCGAATGATTTTGGAGGGTTATGGAGGGTTTGCTCGTCATGGATAAACACTAATTGTCCTACTCCCCAAGGTGCTTCTAGACCTTCTGTTGGCTCGGAGAAGTCCACATCAATTGGTAGAGATTTATCCACATATTGCCAGCTTGGCAAACCTTCGACAAAAGGACCAAATAGCAATTGGTTATCCTTCATTGATTTGAAGTTTTCGCCATTGATCCAAACCATATCAACACTACCACCGCTGTTTTTGCCTGCTGCTTTTTCTGCGATAAGTCGAGTAGTGGTCTCAGAAATATCAGTTACTTTAACGTGGTTTAGCGTCACGTTATAACGTGATTTTAGCTCTCTACTCGCCCACTGTATGTAGCGATTAATTTCTTGGCTCCCGCCCCAAGCATGAAAGTAGACGGATTGCCCGTCGGCTTGCTGTTCGATTTTTTGCCATTCGCTATTCACTGATGAATCGGCAAAAGAAGGTGTCGCAAAAGTCGTGGCTAAAATGCCAATGCTGCTGAGTAGCTTTTTCATATCTATTCCGTGTTATGTCTTTTGGTGCTTGCTTTCGTTTCTATTGATGTTTTCGCAAGTCGTTCCGCTCTGTTACAAGGATAGTAATTCATCTCTCTCTATTATCAATGCCAATCCCAAACGGAATCACTCATTGATTCAAAGAATTACTCTCAATGTGAAGCAAAACGAAGAAAGGACAAATTTGGTGTCATTTTAGGAGCGGACCGTTTGTTTGAGGATATTCTTTCAAGTAATTGAAAATTATTGTCCCCAGAGATATGAATAGGTTGTTTTACAGAGCAAAATTGATGTCTAAAGCATGGAATTGAGGGCGAAAAGAGAAAGAAAGTTGGCCATTTAAATGACTTTAGCATGCATGACTAACGATTCATCGATATAAAAAAGCAGCCGTCTGGCTGCTTTCAAAATACTATTTGGTTTACTTAGTTGGGATTAGTTTACCCAGTCACGTAGTGTAAACGTCAATTCGTGATCGGCACTTTTCAGAACAAGACCATCTTTAGTTAGCGTGATATCGCTCCAGTTAGATAGTGTTTGTGTCATTGCGTTTTCGATCTTCATTTGATCTTCCATACACATCTTCATGGTCATGCCCATTTTTTCGATGCGTAGTTGGTTGTTTTTCAGCTCGGCTTGACCGAAGAAGTTGTTACAACCTGCGTTGCCGTTTGCGGTTAGATTTTCACCGATTTCTAGGCGAGCAGCTTTTTGGTGTTCGTCTAGAACGATATTTTTGCCATCAACTTGAACAAGTTCCCAGTTGTGGTGCTGCAAATCTTGAGCCGTTATTTCTTTCACATCATCACCGTTGCTAGCACAAGCAGTCATAAGAACAGGGAGAGAGATTGCTGTAACTAACGTTTTTAGGCTAAGCTTCATTTTATAGACTCCGTTTTTATAAACGCGGTAAGTATAAGTAATAAAACACTGTTTTTGTCAGCATAAGGTTATGGTTTCGTATGTTTTTGACATAACGAAGTATATAGCAGATTTTGTTGCTGACTAATCTTCTCATTATTTAAACTAGGCCAATACGCCCTAATATGGAAAGAGCGGTTTTAGTATGGAGCAACTGGAGTTTTTTACTGTCCCAAGCCCTTGTGTTGGAGTATGTACCTCCGATGAAAAAGGGTATTGCAAGGGGTGTATGAGAAAGAGAGAGGAAAGGTTTAATTGGCTTAACTTAACCCCCGCTCAGCAGTTGCACGTTATTAAGTTGTGTCGTCAAAGGTACAGAAGAAAGATGTTGGCGGGGAAGACGAAGCCAGAACAGCTTCAAGATGAGTCATCGCCTCAACAAGACTTATTCTAGAACTCTTGTTCAATCAATGGGTTTACGCTTTCGGTTCTGATTAGGCTTTTACATATTCCCGGTCCGGCAAGGTGTCCTTTAAGAACCGGGAATCTCCTATCCATTTTCCCTATAGAGCGGTAATTGGCGTTATTTCATCGACCAACGGTCGCTAACCCAGCCTCCCGCTTGTTCGTCGAAGTGATTTCCTGAAAATCGATGATTGAATTCAACATCTAATTTACTTGTTGGGCGTTCATCCATCAGTTGATGAATATATCTCGCCATAGGATCCGTACAAGCTTCACGCTCTCTACGGGTAACTACTTCTTTGATCATTTGGAGTCTGTAGCTATTGCTGGCTCGTTTCATTTTTGACCTCCAGAACTCGATGGCAGCAGTTTGAACACATTGACGTCCAGATCGCTGCTCATTAGTGTGCGCGTGGAGGCACATCACCATCGTTTGAAGTCCAAAGACAAATTGTTTGAGAGCAGTGTTTGTAACGCCATTCACATCTTTCTCAGAATCATTGACTATGCGATTAAAAATGTTTCGCGAAATTTAGCCGATGAACCTGCATATTTAAAAGACCTTATCAAACATAGAAGCCCAACACAGGGGCGTCAATAACACAAATGAACAATTTTTGAACATATTGTGAAGGTGGAGAGTTTTCAGTAATTTATCGAAAATAAAAAACCGAAGCACAAAGCTTCGGTTTTAAGGAAAGCCCTGACGAAATTGCTTGTAAAAGCTCTTAGCGCCAGGGGTAAGGTGTTGAGTATTAGCTACCAGTTGCAGGACAACCTTTTACTGGTTGGCCATTACTGAAGTACTTGATGTTCTCTAAGTTCTTGTTGTAGTTATCCGCAGAGATTTGTGGGTTGTTTACGAAGAACTCGCGCAAAACGTATGCATCGGTTAGCTGTGTAGATTGAACATCGATAATTGGATAGTTATCGCCACCAGCAGCACTGAAGCTGATTACAGAGAATGTGTACGTTGCGTCTAGATCGAAGCCTTTATTGTTAATATCGGTAATGGTTACTGAGCCAGCATCACAATTTACATCTAAAGTGATGTTATCTAGTTGAGCGTAAGCACCAGACCCTGCAGATTTCGTCGCAACCACGTCTAGGTATTCTTTAACTTCTTTACCTGTCATAGTTGCTTTAGTCACGAAGTTACCAAATGGCTGAACCGTTAGTACGTCACGGTAAGTGATATCACCATCTTGGATTGAATCACGCACGCCGCCAGAGTTCATCACACCAAAGTCAGCATTTACCGTTTTGTAAGTACGGTATGCCTCGCCGAGTAGGTGACCTAGGTTAGTTTGTTGAGAGCGAACTACGTTACGATCACCTTCTAACTTACCCGTCGTATTAGAAATCTTCTCATCTAATAACTCTTGACCTTGTTGTTGGTATGGCAGTAGTAACGCTTTTACTGTTGCATCTTGTTGAATTCGTTCACCGATAACTTCATCGTTTTCGTCTAGAAGGTTTACAGGAATCAGTGCGTAGTTTGCTAAGTGAAGCTTGCCGTCGTAGTATTCGAAGTCTGCACGACCCACATATTTACCCCACTCATGCGCTTGCATAATCCAAGTACCTTTTTGTTGGTCTGGGGCACAATCATCCCCAGGTTTGAAATCAGCATACTCATTGGTACCTGGTTCCATACATACAGGGTTTTGCGAGTGACCACCGATGATAGCGTTTAGCTGTCCTTCTTCAAGAGAGCGAGCGAGTTTAACGTCACCTGGTGCTTCACTACCGTTTTTGCCATCTTCGTAGTGACCCATGTGCGTCGTTGCAAATACTAGGTCTACCTTTTCGTTCTCTTCGATTTCCTTCAGTACCTTTTTGATTTCTACTTGAGGGTCTTCGAAGTGGATGTTTGATACGTTGTCTGGATTGACTAGCTTCGCAGTGTCTTGCGTTGTTAGACCAATAACAGCGATCTTAAGGCCGTTGATAGTAAATACTTTGTAAGGGTCGAAGTAACGCTCGTTTGTATCTTTTTTATAGATATTCGCAGCCAGCATAGGGAAGTCAGCTAGCTCGGCTTGCATATCGAGAATATCTAGTGAGTTATCAAATTCGTGGTTACCGACAGCCATTGCATCGTAACCAAGTAGGTTCATCCCTACGAAGTCTGGAACCGCATCTTGCATGTCTGATTCTGGTACGCCGGTATTAATATCACCGCCAGATAGCAGAATGGTTTCACCGCCTTTTGCTTCGACTTCTGCGCGGATAGATTCGATTAAAGTGTGACGCGCAGCCATGCCGTATTCGCCGTCGCTGTTATGCCAAAAGCGACCATGGTTATCGTTAGTGTGGAGAACGGTGAACTTAGTACAAGAATCTGCAGTCTCGCAGGTTACTGGAGAATTGTCGCTGTCTGAGCCGCATCCTGCTAGCGCAGCGCCCACTGCCACTACCAAAAGAGATTTGGAAAACTTCATAAGGGATCCTTTCTTTGTGATTTTGTTATTGTTACGGCGTGAAATATACGGAATTAATGTGAAACTTTAGTGATCTATCTCTTATTTATACTTCTATCGGAGAAATGAATTAATAAGCCTGCAAACTACGTCTATAAATAAACAGAATTGGTATTTAGTATTTATTTTATATAGCTAGCTCTATTTTTTGTGAGGTAGTTAATTGAATGTGTGTTGTTTGTGTGAATCAATGCGCATTTTTGCGAAGTATTACGCTGATTTTGGTGATAATTTTGCCAAGTTTATGTTTTCCCTAATAGGTATGACACAAATCGTTATAAATTTTCGCTCTAATGATGAGGGGCTCGGTTTGTATGCATAATGAACAGCACAGAATTGAAACTCATTTGATTATGGCTTTATTCTGCCTAACTCTATCAAAAATTGTATTTATCTCTTTACTATAATTGCGATCGTTTAGAAACCTTATGCTTTAGGCATCGTTTATTTATCCTCATCCGATACCTTATCGTGCTTATTCCGCATTTGACACTCGAGTGTTTAAACAAATAGATTCAACCTAATGAGTCAAAATGAAAAGTAAATAATGGATCGTTCTTGTTCGAATATTATGATGTGAACTATCATTTAATTAATGAAAATGAAATGGATTAATGTAAAGCGTTGCGACTGTAGCTGTTATCTTTGAGCTTTGGTTTAAAGGGTAGGGTTAAAAGAATTTGTAAGTGGTGAACGCTAATAAAGGATGCTTATGAGATACACAGTAAGGGACGCACTCAAAAAGGAAGCAGCCCAAATCGCCAAGATACACGTTGATTCTTGGCAGGTGGCGTATAAAGGATTAATGCCAAAGAGCTACATAGAGCAGTTTACGATTGAGCGTCGAGAAAGGATGTGGGCACGAGTGATGACGGAGCAACTGGCCCAATTGATCGTAGTTGAGAGGCAAGGAGAAATTGTTGGCTTTTTAAGTTACGAGTTACCTAACCACACCAGCGAAGATAAAACGGCATTAGTGACATGTTGCTACGTTACGCCGCTACATTATGGGCAAGGAGCAGGAAGTGCACTGTTAGATGAGTTAGAGACACGTTTGCTCTCTACGTCAGTTATGCAGATCAGTTTGAAAGCACTGGATACTAATCAACAGGGGCTTAACTTTTACAAGAAGTGTGGTTTTGTGCGTACTGGAGAGGAAGAGTCGGAAGTGATTGAGAGTATGACGCTGACCGATCTCACTTTAGTGAAGTATATTGCCCGCTCATAAATCAAATGCTATATGCCAAATATAGTAAAACCCCGGAGGTGGTAAGACTCCGGGGTTTTGAAATTTTTTAGATGTCTCGGTTGGTAAGTCCGATTATCTTTTATGCAAAAGGTTTGGATTTAATCCGATTAATTCCTTGGTAGGGAATTAGATGCGGATGAAGTCCATGTGTTCAACTTTTGGCTTGAACGCGTGACGTTGAACGTCTTGTGGCTTAACTTTAACTTCTTTGCCATCGATAACTAGAACGATGCCTTCGTAGAATTCAGGCTTGTCCATTTGGTTTACGATGTCGTCGTGGTTAAGAACGATAGCTACTGCTGCTTCTTCACCGCCGTATACAACTGCAGGGAATTTGCCAGCGTGACGTAGGCGGCGGCTCGCACCTTTACCTAGTTCAGTACGTACTACTGCTTCGAATTTCATAGTATTTACTCTCAAATTAGTAAAAATCAAATGTTCACAATCAACAATGCGACCTTGTTGTTCGTGGTAAAGCTTGAAACAGGAACTGTTCAAGCGAGCGCGGATACTATCATTCCACTTATAAATGGGCAACCCAAATCGTATCCAAATCAACAAAAAGGTATGATTTAGCGGGGTGGAAGGCTATCCCTTTTAACGCTTTGCTTGGGTTTTGTTCACATCGACTTCATTTTTATCGGTTTACTGATCATGGTCCGAAAAACAAAGTTTATGTGTTATATGCTTTATGTTCGGCTGAGATGTAAGACTAAAGATGCTTTTAATCCACCTAAAGCGCTTGTATCCAATGTTAATTGACCTCGGTAACTGTGTGCCATTTCACTGACTATGTTTAGACCAAGACCTGAGCCAGGGGTTGTTTCATCCAATCTAACTCCTCTCTTGATTACTTGACTCAGTTTCTCTTTAGGGATGCCTGGCCCATCATCTTCAATAATGATGTGTATATTTTCCTTATCCTGAGAGGAGTGCACACGAATCATGCTGTTGGCCCACTTATAGCAATTTTCTAGCAAGTTACCTAGCATTTCATCGAGATCGGTCTGCTCTACTGCTACATTCAGCTCTGAATCAAGTTCATTAATTAAGGTAATGCTTCGGCTCGCATACACTTTATCAAACGCCATTGAGATAGCATCCACACGCTCTGCTGGGTTCGACTTCACTGATAATATGTTCATCGATCCGGCCATACGGGCACGACCCAAATGGTAATCGATATGGTCTTGTATTTGATTGATTGGAGCTCGGAGACGGGATTGTGCCTCAGGTTCTAACGTCTGAACTTCATTTTTTAGAACAGAAAGTGGCGTTTTAAGTGCATGAGATAGGTTACCTGCATGATTGCGAGCTCTCTCTAGTAATTCTTGGTAATGGAACAGCAGAGCGTTGAGGTCGAAGATTAGAGGAGAAATCTCTTTTGGGTAGGTTTCTTCTAGACTCTTTTTATTACCAGACTTCAGCTCGGCTAATTCTTTTTGTAGCTTTGTAAGCGGACTCAATGACCAAGCAATTTGCAGTAAAATGACGGTAAGTACGCCCGCGAATAATAAACCCAAAATAAGCCAAAGTTGGCCGATTAACGTCTGAAGGGTATTTTTAATGGGCTCTTCGTCAATACCAATAATAATGTGAATAGGACCATCGTAATCAGGAAGATACAGCGCTTTTTCTAGCGTAATTAGTTTTTCGCCTCTTGCTCCATACGCATCTTTATCCAAACCTTTGTATTCGATTTTTTTGTCCCACAACGAACGAGAACGTTCGAGGCTTGCCTCTGTAGAGGCGCTCCAATACAAACCACTGTAAGGTCGGTTAAATCGAGGGTCTGATAGCTGAGCTGCGAGTGAAAGATGCCCGGTGTTATCGACTTCTAACTGTGCGGCGACTTCATCCATAAAAATGCTGAGCTGTGAGCGAGTGTCATCAACCATATAGTTATAGACCTGCGTCGGTATCGTCACACCAGCGGCGAGGATCATTGCTGTTAACCAAACGATCGCCGCTAAAACGAGGCGACTTTTGATACTCAGTCGTTTTATTGCGTTCAACGGTAGCCTGTTTCTATTCGGCATTTAATTGGTATCCCAACCCTCGGACAGTTTTGATGATCTTTGGTGCGATTTTTTTGCGAATTCGGCCGATAAAAACTTCGATTGTGTTGGAGTCACGATCAAAGTCTTGTTTGTAAATGTGCTCAACGAGTTCGGTTCGAGAAATCACTTTTTCCGGGTTATGCATAAAGTAAGCGACCACTTTATACTCTAGCGCAGTCAAGCTTACCGCTTGCCCTTGCCACATGACTTTAGAAGTGCGTGTATCCAAGCTCAAGTCGCCAATTTGCATTACAGGAGAGGCATTACCAGAGGCTCTTCGCAGCTGTGCACGAATACGAGCGATAAGCTCAACCATTTCAAATGGTTTAGTTAGGTAATCGTCTGCACCTGCGTTTAAGCCTTCAACTCGCTGCGTTAGGGTGTCGCGAGCGCTTAGAATCACGACAGGAGTATTAATGTTTTCATCTCGGATGCCTTTTAGGACGGTAAGACCATCCAGTTTTGGCAAGCCGAGGTCAAGAACAATGGCGTCCCATTCTTCCGAAGTCGCGCGATACAGAGCGTCTATGCCATCTTGGGACAATTCTGGTACCCAGCCGGTACTTTCTAATGTTTCGATGATTTGCTCGCCTAAACGAGGATCATCTTCAACAACAAGTATTTTCATATTGATGATTCTTATTATGTTTGGATTTTTATCGAAGTAAGCTACGCATCGCGTCTGGATTACGCATTAGACAAGTTTAGTTGTTTTGCGGTTTTAACGCTTTGTTAAAGCTGCGACCTTTGATCTCAAGCATTTCCAGCGTGGCGGCGTCGTACTCAACTTTCAGGACGCTATTGTTGTACAGAATTTTCAATTCATACACCCAAGCATCATCATCTTCTTCAAGCTCGACCTTGATGATGCGGCCGTATAGGTCGTTTTCTACTGCGGCGTAAAGTTCCGAAAATGGTCGTATATATCCTTGTTGAACCGCGCGATAGACCTCATCTTGATCTTCATCGAATTCGATGCGTGTTCCTGGCTTTTCGACATCTTGCACGATGGCGTGGCCATTTTGTGATGTGTACTCGTTGCCATGCTTGGCAAAACTTGGTGCACACATGAATGTCGTGATAAGGCCGAAAAGTAACGCAGAATGTAGAGAAGTCGTTGCTTTATACATAGTCAAACCTTTTCTGGAGCGTTAGCCGCAGTATATCGGAGATAGATGAACAGAGAGTGAATCAGCTAATTAAGTTTTGCCATGTGTTGTCGATGTTATTTCAACTCATCTTCAAAAATTTTATCTCGCAGCTTCCAAAAGCGACCAGATTTTCTAGCAATAACAAACTGAGGCAAACGGAAACGATGTTGATTAGCGACAACGCGTGTCGGTGAAGCCTCTTCAAAAGGGCGATGCTTGTCTGCTAAGTGGGGACGTACGAACTGATCTTTAAACGTTTGTTTTTGTTTTTTGGTACCCAATGACCAAAACTCATGAACTAACGCATTGCCTTCGCCTTGGTATGGTTCACCAGAATACGTCACTTTTAGCTGAGATTTACCATCACTGGACTTAAATACAGATAGGTCCATTTCTGTGCATTCAAAGATTAATGCATCTTTGAGACTAAGGGCTTCTTTTAGCTTTTTATCTGGGTCAACGAGCGTCGCGTCACACTCATGACAAATTCGTGCAGCGATATCGTTGTCCGCACCACATTCACCACAGTATTTGGCACGAAAACGGTAGCCACAGTGTTCACGTTCGCCTGTGTCTTCATCTTCAAAGTAACCTTGGCAACGTCTGCCAAAGTGTTCAACCAAGAAACCGTTACTATCCAACTTACCCCAGAAGTTGTTATTGAATCCGCAAGCCGGGCAAGGAATCGTGATAATTTCACTGTCAGAGTCTGGTTTTGGATCACCGACTTCAGGCTGGTATAAATCGTAGCTGTTGCCTGCGTAATCAAGCACTAAACATTCTGATTTTCCGTCTGATAAGCGTAATCCTCGTCCTACTATCTGCTGGTACAGACTGACTGACTCTGTTGGTCGCAAAATCGCGATTAAATCGACATGCGGCGCATCAAAACCGGTTGTCAGTACCGAAACATTGACCAAGTATTTTATTTGACGATTCTTGAACGCTTGGATGATCGCATCGCGCTCCGGCGTAGGTGTATCACCAATGACGATTTCAGTTTCGCCTTCTGGCAATAGACTGTGGATCTCCTGTGCGTGTCGAACAGTTGCAGCGAAGATCATGACCCCTTGGCGCTCTTTCGCATATTGCATGATTTGCTCAACAATTTGTGGAGTCGCACGTTTGGCTTTATCGATCACCATGTCCATTTCTGCTTCTTTGTAGCGTCCGGTGTTAGCGGGCTTCAGCTGAGAGAAGTCGTAAGACAAAACGGGCGCATCCATCATGCGGGCTGGAGTGAGGAAGTTTTCGTCGAGCAAGTAACGGATCGGCAGTTCGAAAATACAATCGCGGAAGAATCGAGGCTCTTCGGTTCGCACTTGACCTCGGGTATGATACTGATAAATCCAGCCCATTCCTAAACGATAGGGCGTTGCAGTTAATCCCAGCACCTTAATGCCAGGGTTCAGTTCTCGTAAGTGAGTAATAACTTTTTGGTAGCTGCTGTTTTTGTCATCTGGCACACGATGGCACTCATCAATAACGAGCAGAGAAAACTGGTTTTTGAACGAATCTAAGTTACGTACGACCGATTGAACCGAAGCAAACACGACTTGCTGGTCAGTTTCTTTTCGTCCCAATCCTGCTGAGAAGATAGAACCTTTTAAACCATAACCTTCATACTTCGCGTGGTTTTGCTCGACCAGTTCTTTTACGTGGGCGAGGACTAACACTCGTCCTTTCGCAAGGCGAGCAAGTTCTGCGATCACCAAGCTTTTTCCTGCACCGGTTGGCAGCACGATCACTGCTGGTGTCGAGTGTTTACGAAAGTAATGAATAACGGCTTTAACCGAGTCGGCTTGATAAGGACGAAGTGTGTACATGAAAATATGTGAAATTGCTCAACTATTCGAACGAGGAACGCTATAATACCTGACTTTTATACCCAAGTGACCTTTAAACCAAGATTTAGAGATCACTTGGGTATAATTCAATGAGGTATTCATGCGTTTAGATAAATATTTGTGTGACGCTCTGGGTGCAACACGCAAACAGGCAACAAAGATCATCAAAAGTGGAGACATCACCGTTGACGGTGAGGTTCAAAAAAGTGGTGCATTTAAAGTACCTAAAGGTGCGGAAGTGATGTGGGAAGACCGTGTTATTGGTGCTCCTGGCCCTCGTTACATTATGTTGTATAAGCCTGCTGACTTTGTTTGTTCACATGAAGATGGCTACAACCAAACTGCATTCGCATTGCTTGATGAGCCTAAAATTGAAAACCTTCACTTTGCGGGCCGATTAGATGTCGACACAACTGGTTTAGTATTGATTACGGATGATGGTAAGTGGTCTCACCGTATTACTTCACCTAAGCATAAGTGTGAGAAAACGTACCGTGTTTGGCTCGTCGATGCTATTCAGCCAGATTACGCGGAAAAGCTCGAACAAGGCATCATTTTGCGCAATGAATCAGACGCAACATTGCCAGCTCGTTTGGAAATCGTGAACGAGGCCGAGAATGAAGTATTGTTGACTATCGTGGAAGGTAAGTATCACCAAGTGAAACGTATGTTCGCGGCGTTAGGAAATAAAGTTGAGTACTTACATCGTGAGCGTATTGGTTCTATCGAACTTGATGAGGCACTAGAACCAGGTGATTATCGCTACCTCACGCAAGAAGAAATTGATTCTATTTGGAATTAATTGTCGGCATGGGAAATTCTTTAGTTCCTAATAGGAACTAGTCTTTTGGTAGAAATTGGCTCAAAATAAATTTTCCTACCAAAATTAGTGCCTAGACAATTCCGGTGTGCTTACTCATCTCAGTGATATGCCTTTGCATTTAGCTGATGCATGCATACTCTTATTGCAAAGCCTTCGGCTACGGTGAATGGAATGATGGTGTCAACGCCATCATTTTTACTGCATTGTGTTTGTTTCCCATAAACACATTTCGCTTTCACATGCTTTTCTATGTCGAGTTCGTCAAGGTCACACCTTGGTACATATTTGCCCTTATGATTCTCGAACGTTGGATAGAACAGGTTTTTGGCTTCTACATTCAGCGATATGAGAACTTCCGTTATTTTCACTTTGTTCTGCAAGTATTGACGGTAGGGCTCCAACAAGAGGTAAAAGAATGACAGAAAAAGCTCAAAGTGCTCCGCAATCCCAAATCAGTTTTCTATTGTTTCTGGTACTAGGAGCGATTGGTGCTTTGACGCCTTTGGCGATCGATATGTATTTGCCTGCGATGCCGACAATTGCGAAAGATTTGGGGGTCGCGCCTGGCGCGGTTCAGATTACGTTGACGGCTTATACCGCGGGTTTTGCGATCGGCCAGTTAATTCACGGGCCGCTCGCCGATAGCTTTGGTCGCAGACCTGTGTTGATTTTAGGCGTACTTTTCTTCGGCTTGGCTGCTGTTGTGAGTGCGACAACAAATGGCATTGATGCGCTGACCTATGTACGTACGGCACAAGGTTTTGCTGGCGCGGCAGCGGCGGTCATTATCCAAGCTGTCGTGCGTGACATGTTTGACCGTGAAGACTTTGCACGCGCAATGTCCTTCGTTACTCTGGTCATTACTATTGCGCCGTTGGTGGCACCGATGATCGGTGGCCATCTCGCGATTTGGTTTGGTTGGCGTTCCATTTTTTGGGTATTAGCTATTTTCGCTGTAGTCGTGATTTTTCTCGTACTTTGGAAAATCCCTGAAACGTTACAGCCTGAAAATCGTCAGCCTCTTCGTTTCCGCACGACGCTGAGAAACTACGCCAGATTATGCTCCAATCCTGAAGCGATCGGTTTGATGCTCTCAGGTGCGTTTTCATTTTCCGGAATGTTTGCATTTTTGACGGCGGGTTCGTTTGTTTATATTGATTTATATGGTGTTCGACCAGACCACTTTGGTTACCTATTTGGTTTGAACATTGTGGCGATGATCATCATGACCAGTATTAATGGTCGCTTGGTGAAGAAAGTTGGTTCCCATGCCATGCTTCGTTTTGGGTTGTTCGTGCAACTTTTGGCGGGGATTGGTTTATTCGTAAGTTGGTTAATGGACTTCGGATTATGGGGCATTGTACCTTTTGTTGTGCTGTTTATCGGTACATTGTCGACGATAGGTAGTAACGCGATGGCGCTGCTTTTAAGTGGTTACCCATCAATGGCGGGTACGGCGTCGTCTCTAGCGGGGACATTAAGATTCGGTATCGGTTCATTGGTTGGTGCGCTGGTGGCATCACTGCCCGGGAATGTTGCTTGGCCGATGATCATCGTAATGTTTGCTTGTTCTGTGCTTTCAGCACTGTTTTATTGGACTTTAGGAAGAAAGGCGTAATGTCGAATTACACCAAAGAAATTCAAAACTTGGTTAACTCAGCACTTGAAGAGTTAGATCAAGAGCATCGCTCGGGTAAGTTAGCCAATGCCCCTGTTGCGAATAACCATTATTTAGTGCGTTGGGTAACAAAGGCGCTAAAATCACAACGTTTCGGACGTACGGTAGGCGATGACTTAACGCGTTGGCAAAAAGCAGGTCGCTCAAAGGGGAACGATGCTAGTTTGTTGTTTATCTTCAAGCGTATTTCTGCTTTTTATGCGCAATTCTTCCCTGAAGGTGAAGACTCCAAAGTGTTCAAAGATTCAGATATTGAGTCTTTTCTTGATTTGATGGAGCAAGCAGGCTGGGAAGTCTCGACGTCTGAGCAACTGATTGGGTGCGGCAAAGTACAAATCTTCACTGAAGGTCAAAACTCTTTAGCGTTATGTGCAGACCAATGCGAAAGCTGTTTTGATGGCGAGTTGCTCGTAAAGCCAATGAGTTGGTTTGTACGTGGCAATCATGCTGAGTTTGTTGAGAAAGCAGCGCAAGCGGGCTTTATGGTACATAAGGTAACAGACTACAAATCGATGGTGAAATACCATGGCGAGTACCTTATTTTTCCAGCAAACGAAGGCAACCAGTTAGCCGAAATTCCACTCTCGTTCAAAGCTGACTAAAGTGACATTTTGAGTGTTTAGAAGCCCCTGTTATTGGGGCTTTTTGTTTTCTAAACGGTTTGCTTCTTTCGCGATGGCTTTGACCATGCCTTTAAATATGAAAAGATGGGCTGGCATCATTGCAAACCAATAAAGCAGCCCAAGAAACCCTTGCGGGTGCCACCAGGCGGTAATATCCAGCTCTCGTTCGTCACCGAGATCTTTGATGGTAATTTCTAAACGCCCAAGGCCTGGGCCTTTCATACCAAAAAACAGTGAAAGAAACTGATTATTATCGCAGCGAATCACTTTCCAAGAGTCAATAAAATCACCGACTTTAAGCTCTGGTCCAGGAGGAGAAACGCGAATCGGTTTTCCGCCACCAAAAAAGATATCGAGCCATTCACGTGTACGCCACAAGATGTTGGCAAAGTAATAGCCTTTTTCGCGACTCCCGATCTTTTGCGCCACTTTCCATAATGCTGCCGCTGAGGCTTGGGTTTTAATGCTCGCTCCAGCTTGTTTTGGGTAATAGCCATATCCTGGTTGCCATCGACGAAGCGCTGCGGGTTCAAACCCCCAGACATTACTGCGTACAAATGTGCCTTCATCTTGAATGGTATCAGTTACCGCTTGCTCGTAGCTGATCAGCGTTTGAGGAAATCGTTCTTCAATCGCTTTAGAGTCTGCAATGTAGTCGTGCTCTAAGCCCGCAAGTAATGCTTTACCGATACTAGTTGGCACTGAGGTAACTAAACCTAGCCAGTACGATGCCATTTTCGGAGTAAGTAGCGGGGTCGACCACAGTCGATACGGCTTGTTCGTGATTCGGCAAATGACTTTGAATTGTTCGCGGTAGCTAAGTGTATCTGGCCCACCAACTTCATAAATTTGACTTTCTTCTGGAGAGGGGGCTTCTGCTAACTTCAACAAATAGTGGTTGAGATTGGGCAAGGCAATAGGGTTCGCTTTTGAGTCGACCCATTTAGGCGCGATCAAAATAGGTAAGTTGTAGACAAAGTCACGCATGATTTCGAAAGCGGCAGAGCCGGGGCCGATGATAACGCCTGCACGCAATTCAGTTACTGGAATACCAGACTGTCGAATTATTTTTCCCGTGGCTTTACGAGCGGCTAAATGGCGAGAGTTTCCGGTTTGAGGTTGAATGGCACTCAAATAGATAACATGCTCGACGGAGCTTTGTTCCAACGCATATTTGAAGTTCAAAGCAAGGTTTAGTTCGTACTCAACAAAGTCATCACCTTGAGCCATCCCGTGCACGAGAAAAAATACTAAATCAAAATCGTTCACTACAGCCTTCGTGGTCTCTGCGTCAGCCAAGTCGAGATACCTTAACGTTAAATTAGGGTGAGGCTGAGTTCTTGACTCTAAATAATCAATATGTCGCGCCGCTGCTGTGACGGCGTAACCTTTATCTAAAAGTAACGGAAGAAGTTGAGAGCCAATGTAACCCGAGGCGCCTAGCACCAACACCTTTTTCATTATCTGTCCTTTTATCGTTGGTGGAATAAACACCACAGAGTATAATCATGAGACACTTTCCCCATTCTATCAATAAGTTGTCGTTGGAGCGCTTGTGACTTTTCTTTCTCAACTCTCAATACACGCAGATAAAGCATTCTTACGTCGTTTATTTGCAATCGCGTTACCAATTACACTGCAAAGCATGATGTTTTCAAGCCGAAGCCTCGTCGATGTTCTTATGCTTGGTCAACTTGGTGAAGCAGAAATTGCCGCAGTTGGAGTTGCTGCGCGCGCGACTTTCGTCACCACCATTATGTTAGTTGGGGTGACAACGGGTGGTGCATTGTTAACCGCTCAATATTGGGGGGCTGGCGATAAAGTTGGGGTGCGTCGCAGTACCGCTTTAACATGGATGATCGCAATGATGTTTGCTGCGATTGCTGTTGCTTTGTTTGTTGTTTTTCCACAGCCCATCATGAGTTTGACTACCGATTCACAAGAAGTGATTGAGCTAGGGGCCAGCTATCTCATTATTTCGTCGGTTAGCATGTTTGCTGTTGCATGTGTGGCCAGTATGTCGGTGGGCCTAAGGGCGATGCACCAACCAGGCTTAAGCACTTTTTTTAGTGGTATAGGCATTTTATCTAATGTGTTTCTTAACTGGGTTTTAATTTTTGGTCAATTAGGCTTTCCTGCTCTGGGTATTACGGGAGCAGCGATCGCAACGGTAATCAGTGGCGCGATCGAAGTAGGTTGCTTGTTTGGTTATCTATGGTTGAAAAAACACATAATCGCATTTGGTTGGGATGATATACGCGCAGGATTGGTCTTAGATAAAATTACGCGTTTCTTGAGCCTCTCTTTGCCAACCACATTTAACTTCTTGGCGTGGGCTGGTGGGCTGTTTGCTTATCACGCCATCATGGGGCAAGCAGGTGTACAAGGTTTGGCGGCACTTTCCGTAATGACACCTGTTGAGTCGATCGCATTGGCGATGATGATTGGTTTATCGAATGCGGCTGCAGTTCTAGTCGGGAACCAGCTCGGCGCTCGTAATTTTGAACCCGTTTATTATCAAGCATGGGCTACGGTCATTTTGAATGTGCTTATCGCATTTGTGGTCGCCGTCTTGTTGATAGTGTCAAATCAATGGATCCTTAATGCGTTTAGTGCACTGACAACAGACACTCGCGAGCTAGCTGAACAGTTTATGGTGATTCTTGCGTTGGGTGTTGTGCTACGCTCGGTGCCGATGATGGCGATTGTTGGTGTATTACGTGCGGGCGGTGATGTTAAGTTTTGTTTGTATCAAGACATCTTGGCACAGTGGGTGATCGGGATTCCACTCGCAGCATTTGCAGCGATTTATCTCAATTGGGACCCACAATGGGTTTACTTACTCTTTTTGACGGAAGAAGTTGTGAAGTGGGCGATTTGCTTGCCAAGAATGGTTAGCCGAAAATGGATGAGAAACCTGATTGGCCAATAAAGAGGAACAGAGTTTATTTTGGCTGCAAAAATCTGCTCAAAACGTCAACAAAATTAGCAACAGAAAGTGAATCGAGTTGCATTTGTACTTCCATAGTGTGATCAAGCATTCAAAATACTTTCTACTAACAGGATTTTAGTGTAGATTCTGATCCCAATTTTTAAACACCATCCGAGCGGCATAATCAATGTTAAAACTGTCAGACCTATGTAAAGGCTATGTAGACGGGGGAGAGTTTCACCCTGTATTACAAGGGGCAGAATTAACATTGCAGCAAGGTGACCAAGTCGCTCTGATGGGAGAAAGTGGTTCGGGTAAAAGTACTCTGCTGAATTTAATCGCCGGATTAGATACTGCCGACTCTGGTGAAGTGCAGTTTCCAAATTTTGCTATGCATGAAGCACCGGAGCATTTAAGAACCCTTTATCGCCGCAACAATATTGGTAATATCTTCCAACAATTCAACCTGCTTCCTACACTTAATATTGCCGACAATATTCGTTTTTGTCGTCAGTTAAAAGGTCTGCCGGAAGATAAAGAGTTGTGGCGTCAAATTCTTTCTGCTTTGGACTTAATGCCATTGCTAGGACGTTATCCGGAAGAGGCGTCTGGTGGTCAGCAACAACGTGCGGCGATTGCTCGCGCCCTTTATATGGAACCCAAAATCCTGCTTGCTGATGAGCCAACTGGTAGCCTAGACGAGCGAAACGCAGAAGCAGTAATGCGCTTATTAACGAGTCTCGCTCGCCAATTGGAGTGTACTTTGCTGTTAGTGACGCACAGTGAAAAAGTGGCCGCCCATATGGAAGGAAAGATTCGACTTCAAGGAGGGCAGTTACATGTTATGGCCCGTAGTTAAGGCACTACTCGGTCATTACCGTCGTTACCCTCTACAAATTATTCTTGTCTGGCTGGGATTAACTTTAGGCGTGTCCCTCCTTGTTGGTGTTACTTCTATCAACCAGCATGCAAAACAAAGTTATGCTACTGGGGAAAAGCTTTTCTCCAATCCTTTGCCATACCGAATCCGAACGAAGCACTCTGCCAATAAAATTCCTCAAGGTTTCTATATTCAGTTACGTCGAGCTGGGTTTAACCAATGTGCACCGTTTGACGTGCTTCATCTAGATGCCAAGACCGATATGAGCCTGATGTTGGTGGGGATAGATCCTGTCGCGATGATCCCACTACAACAAGGAAAATCGCTAGGTGAGATGCCTGTTTTATCACTAATGAAGCCTCCTTATCCTATTCTCGTTAGTCAAGATTTGGCCGCTTACATGAGTTGGCAGGATGGGGACTTCATTGAGATGAATGACGGAAGCCGTCTTGGGCCTATTCAAGTAGATAAGGACAAGATGCTTTCGGGTACTCGGCTGGTTACTGATATATCGTTGTTGCGTATGCTCAAGCGGAGCTCAGGTTTGTCTGCGATTTCTTGTGGTGAAATGCCAGAGGAAAAGCTAATAGCACTGAAAAACATGCTGCCAAACGGAATGACGCTTGTTAGGAATACGCGTACTGAGCTTGAGTCGCTAACTAACGCATTCCATATGAATCTCACCGCGATGGGAATGCTGTCGTTTTTGGTCGGGTTGTTTATTTTTTATCAAGCGATGTCTCTGTCTTTCATCCAGCGACAACGTTTGGTAGGTATTTTGAGACAGACTGGTGTTAACGGAACACAGTTAGCGCAAGCTTTATTACTAGAGTTGTCTTTGCTTGTCTTTATTGCGTGGGCGTGTGGTAACTTTTTTGGCTTGATCTTAGCAAATGAACTTATCCCAGCAGTGTCTTCGAGCCTGAGTGATTTGTATGATGCCAACGTAGGCTTAACCATAGGATGGTCATGGCAATCTAGCTTATACAGTCTAATCATGGCAGCGATGGGTGCGTTGATATCGTGTCTGTGGCCATTAATCCGTTTGTTGAAGTCACAACCAATCCGCCTTTCTTCTCGACTGTCGCTAATGCGATTTGCTGGAAGAGAGTTCTCTTGGCAGGCGCTTGCGGCATGTGCGTTTTGTGTCGCTGCAATAGCGGTATATCAGGCGCCGAAAACACAAGAAACCGGCTTTGCTATTATTGCGCTGATGTTGGTTAGTGTGGCGTTGTTTATGCCATTTATTATGTGGCATATGTTCCAAAGTTTTTCTTATACCATGCGATGGGTTCGTGTCCGTTGGTTTTTTGCTGATGCAGCAGCCAGCATGAGCTATCGCGGTGTGGCTACGATGGCGTTTATGTTAGCGCTGGCGGCAAACATTGGTGTAGAAACAATGGTCGGAAGCTTTCGAGATACAACCGATAAGTGGCTAAATCAGCGATTAGCCGCTGATGTGTACATCTATCCGACCAACAATTCAGCCGCTAGGATGAGCGCATGGCTCCAGAATCAGCCTGAGGTGAACTCGGTTTGGTGGCGCTGGGAAAAAGATATGCCGACCGAGCATGGTGCTCTGCAAGTTGTGAGTACGGGCTCTTCTGAAGGTGAGCTAGACTCACTTACCGTCAAGTTAGGTGTCCCAAATTACTGGTATCAACTGCACGCTACCAAGAGCTTAATGGTCAGCGAGTCGATGGCCTTGAAGCTGGATATCCGCCCTGGAGACTTCATTAACTTGCAGGAACCGCTTGGTGGGGATTGGCAAGTCGTAGGCGTTTACTACGATTATGGAAACCCATATAACCAGGTGATGATGTCGCACCGGAATTGGCTGTATGCATTTGCAGGTACGGGTAATGTTGGTCTTGGCGTCGTATTAAAAGATAACGTCAATGGAGAAGGGCTGAAAAATCGCTTAGAGAATGTATTCCGTCTCCCGCAAGATCGTGTGTTTGATAACGGTAATATTTATAGCCAAGCAATGAGAGTGTTTGATCATACCTTTGCGATAGCAGGAACCTTGGGCAATATCACGCTGATTATTGCCGTGTTTGGTTTATTCTTTGCGACGTTGGCAGGAGAACTTTCACGGCAGCGGCATTTTTCCTTATTAAGGTGCATGGGTGTGTCCGGAAAAGAACTTGTCGTATTAGGTGGTTTGCAGCTATTCGTCTTCGGAGCCATTTCTGCGATTATTGCAGTGCCGCTCGGCTTGGCGCTCGCACATTTGATCGTTGATATTATCATTAAGCAATCATTTGGCTGGTCTCTAGAGCTTCAAACGATTCCATGGGAGTATGCTCAAACCATTGCTTGGGCGATGCTTGCCATTATGGTTGCTGGCGCATTGCCAGTTATTAGAATGATCAAAAGTACACCGATGAAGTCATTAAGGGACGCGTTGTAATGAAAAAAATGGGCTCTAAAAAACGCTTGTTGGTTTCAACGCTCATTGTTGTTACGTTCGCTTTTCTGACTGGGGCTGCTTTTTACTCAACTTTTTGGTTAGAGGCGACAGCAACACGAGAAAGCGAACTTGATTCTATCTTAACGCGTGAAAATCAAACGATTTTCGAGCCTGTACTACCTAATGAGCATGTCTCTTTACCCTCAGACTTTCGCTTTCATCCCGAGTATCAGCATGAATGGTGGCACTACTTTGCGAAACTAAAAGATGAGCAAGGCAAGATCTACAATGTTCAATGGAGCTATTTCAGGGTTGCGACGGACGAGCGAGAAACCAGCGGTTGGCAGAACCCTCAATTGTACATTTCACATGTTGTCGTCAGTCATGGCTCGCATGTATGGAAAGAGCAACGGGTAGCTAGAGGTGGGATAGGCCAAGCTGGTATGATCAATCGTCCTTTCAGGTTATGGATTGATAATTGGACTTGGCGATCACTCGGTGCGACGCCTTTCCCGGGCAACTTGAATGTGAATACTGATACGTTTGGACTTGAGCTCAATACCATGACAAGCGGCCCCTTTGTGGTGAATGGAGACAAAGGCTTCCAAGTTAAACATGCGTTGCAATCTGTTGCTTCTTTCAGCTTCAGTGCTCCATTTTTAAAAGTAAAAGGCAGCTTAAGCTTAAATGGTAAGCGATTCTCAGTGACAGGTTCTGCTTGGGCGCAAAAAGAGTGGGGCAGCGGCTTAATTGGTGAGGGGCAACAAGGCTGGGATTGGTTTGTTTTCAATTTAGATGATGGTCGAGCATTAACTGTTAGCCGTTATCGTCACCATGGGCAAACACCGCACGTGTTTGGCACGTTGTCGACACGCTCAGGTAAAGTCATCAACCTCTCAGACGATGATATCAGTATTAAACCAATGCAAGTGACCAGTTTATCCAATGGAAGAAGGTTACCTTTGCAGTGGATTATCAATATTCCGAAGCATCAAATTAACTTGACTACCCGTATTATCAAGTCAGATATGTGGCTACCCTTTGTAATACCTTACTGGGAAGGGCCTACTTTAGCTTCCGGCTCCAATGAGGCTTGGGGCTTTATGCAGCTGACAGGCTATTGAGTTGTGAAGAAAACCACCCCCTACGGGTGGTTTTTTAGTGCGCGAAGCTTCCTAGCTTTTTCTCAAAAGTACGGGGTTATCATGATGGTACAAGCCGTGTTATGCTGATTTTCTCATCATCTTGATAAATATTTGGTGCGACAAAAACAAATACGATCTCCGATCAAAATTGAGTGTCATGTTGGAAAATACGATGTATAGTAAACTTAACATCGAAAAAACCGAAGTTTATACTCTGAAGAAGCGATTATTCTAAAGTTTTCGACAGCTATACACTCTTATCACTCTTTGTTAATCGTTTATTAAGATAATAAATATAAGGACGAAACCATGAACGATGTCATTCGTGACTTTTTCAAAATGGAATCAGCAGGTGGTATTCTTCTCGTAATTGCAGCGGCAATTGCGATGACCATTGCTAACTCACCGCTGGGCGAAACTTATCAATCTGTACTGCATACTTATGTATTCGGTATGTCAGTTTCTCACTGGATTAATGACGGCCTAATGGCTGTTTTCTTCTTACTTATTGGCCTTGAAGTGAAGCGAGAGCTACTTGAAGGAGCGCTAAAATCAAAAGAAACCGCAATTTTCCCTGCGATTGCAGCGGTTGGTGGTATGTTAGCCCCTGCTCTTATTTACGTTGCGTTTAATGCTAACGACCCAGAGGCGGTTTCTGGCTGGGCCATTCCAGCTGCGACGGATATTGCATTTGCTCTAGGTATCATGGCGCTACTAGGTAAGCGCGTACCAGTAAGCCTTAAAGTATTTTTGTTAGCTCTCGCTATCATCGACGATTTAGGCGTGGTTGTTATTATTGCACTGTTTTACACAGGTGATCTTTCTAGCATGGCGCTGCTTGTTGGCTTCATCATGACTGGTGTCCTGTTCATGTTGAATGCGAAGGAAGTAACGAAACTGACGCCATACATGATAGTCGGCGCGATCTTATGGTTTGCGGTACTTAAATCTGGTGTTCACGCAACACTTGCAGGCGTAGTGATCGGCTTTGCTATTCCTCTTAAGGGTAAACAGGGCGAACATTCCCCACTTAAGCACATGGAGCACGCACTTCATCCATACGTGGCATTTGGTATCTTACCTCTATTCGCATTTGCAAATGCGGGGATTTCGCTAGAAGGCGTATCGATGTCAGGCCTAACTTCAATGCTGCCATTAGGTATTGCTTTGGGGCTACTGGTTGGTAAGCCTCTAGGTATCTTCACCTTTAGTTGGGCAGCTGTGAAAATGGGTGTAGCTAAGCTACCGGAAGGCATTAACTTCAAACATATCTTTGCGGTATCTGTGTTGTGCGGTATCGGTTTTACAATGTCTATATTCATTTCCTCTTTAGCGTTTGGAAATGTAAGCCCTGAGTTTGATACCTATGCTCGACTAGGTATCTTAATGGGCTCGACGACAGCCGCGTTACTTGGCTACGCGTTACTGCACTTTTCTTTGCCTAAGAAAGCGCAAGCGTAAGATACACACTGTTTAGTAAAGCCTCCCATTCGGGAGGCTTTTTTATGTCTGCAGATTGGCACATCAACCACTTCAGGGTGGTTACTTTTGTGACCAACTAAGGTCTAGCTTATGGAGTTGGGGCAAATCATCGAAAGAGGCGCTTGGTAAATCTACAGGCGAAAAAAAGCCCAGCCGAAAATTTGACTGGGCGGATACAAACATAGGAGTTAATAAGAAAAAAGCAGCAACGTAACAATTAGATGGAAACAAGTTTGACGGCCAGTGAAACTTCAAATGCCCTAACTGTTACGTATATTTAGACCGAGCCTTTTCCAAACAGTTCCATTTTTTTTCAAAAAATTTCTACTTAATGCTTTCTAGCTTCTTACACACCCGAAAGTAATAGAAAAATCGAGATGGATTACCAACTTGGCGAAGTTACTAACTTCTGTGTTTCTCATTTTATCTCCCCTAGAACCGAAGATGTATTTCATACTCTCGTCGCTCACTCCAAGCCGCCAAGGCTATTGTTAGCATTTCAATTGCGATGGACTGAGAAGTTTGATCGTTTTCTTCTGACAAGCTTCACTGGAGTATTCGATTGAATTTCAAAAGATTAGATCACACCTTTTATTGTCTGGTCAGACCAATTGGTTAAAGTGTGATGTTAATCATTTGTTAATCTGAAGTTTCGGGAGTATATTTTCAAACAGTTGTTTAATACGAGTGATTAAAATGGCCCCGAGAACATCAACAAAAGAAAAAATACTCGATGTCGCAGAAGGACTCTTTGCTGAACATGGCTTTAATGATACTTCGCTAAGAACGATAACAGGTAAAGCTAACGTTAACTTAGCATCGGTAAACTATCACTTTGGCGATAAAAAAACGCTGGTTAGAGCGGTTTTAGATAGGTATTTAGAAGCACTAATGCCGAGCATTAAGACTTCATTAATTGAGTTAAACACGCGCGATAGCTACAACATGGACGATGTCTTTGAGTCATTGCGATTACCTTTACGTACATTAAACGATGTACGCCCAAATGGTACTGCGCTATTTATGTTGTTAATTGGCCGCGGTTATACAGACGTTCAAGGTCATCTACGCTGGTTCATTACCACCAGATACGAAGAGGTACTGAACCTTTTCACTTTCTCGATAATGAAGGCGAACCCGGAACTATGTGAAGAACAGTTGTTTTGGCGATTGCACTTCACGTTAGGAACCTGTGTATTTACGATGGCTTCAAGCCAGGCTCTTTCGGAGCTGGCAGAAAGTAAGTTTGAAAAGGAAGTCGATGTGAAATCTGTCGTCGATTTACTGATTCCATATTTGTCAGCAGGAATGTCAGCAAAGCAGTTGGCATAAGACAAATAAGAAAGTTAAACCAATAATAAGATTATACCCCGAGCGGTTACGTGAACAAAAGGATCTGAACTATGAGCTCTCTACGAAGAAAATGGATTAGTGACCCGGCTTTTAAAGTGTTCAAAAAAGTATTGCCACCTCTGTCTAGCACCGAGAAAGAGGCGATGGAAGCGGGTAGTGTATGGTGGGATGCCGAACTATTCTCAGGCAAGCCAAACTTCACAACATTGCATCATTATCCAACGCCTACACTGACGGCAGAAGAGCAGTCATTTATGGATAATGAGCTTGAAACCCTGCTAGAAATGCTTGATGACCAGAAGATTGTCAAAGAAGACAGGGATTTACCGCCTGAAGTATGGGAGTACCTACGTAAAGAGCGATTTTTCTCTTTGATCATCTCGAAAGCATATGGTGGTCGTGAATTTTCCGCTTTGGCGAACTCAACCATTGTTTCTCGTATTGCGACTCGAAGTATCAGTACCGCGGTATCGGTAATGGTACCGAACTCTCTTGGCCCTGGTGAGCTGCTATCGCACTATGGTACGCAAGAGCAAAAAGATTACTGGTTGCCTCGTTTAGCTGATGGTACAGACATCCCTTGTTTCGCCCTAACTGGCCCTGAAGCGGGTTCTGATGCGGGTGGCATACCTGATCAAGGCGTAGTTTGTTACGGCACCCATGAAGGCAAAGAAGTGCTTGGCGTGCGAGTTAGTTGGAATAAACGCTACATCACGCTTGCGCCAGTTGCGACAGTGCTCGGGTTAGCATTTAAACTGCAGGATCCTGAAGGGCTACTTGGAGACAAGAAAGAGGTTGGCATTACATGTGCGTTGATTCCCGCTGACCATGAAGGTGTCGAGATAGGTGAACGCCATGATCCTCTGGGGTCTGCGTTCATGAATGGTCCAACTCGTGGTGAAGATGTCTTCATCCCTATGGACTGGTTGATCGGTGGCGCTGATTACGCAGGTAAAGGTTGGCGTATGCTGGTTGAGTGTCTTTCTGCGGGGCGTGGTATCTCTCTCCCAGCGCTTGGCACTGCGATTGGTCACCTTACTACACGTACAACAGGTGCTTATGCTTACGTGCGTAAACAGTTTGGAATGTCGATCGGTAAGTTTGAAGGCGTCGCAGAAGCGATGGGGCGCATTGGTGGTCTTACTTATCTACTAGAAGCGACGCGTACGCTAACGACGACTTCTCTCGATATGAAAGAAAAACCTGGGATTGTAACCGCGATTGCCAAGTACCACATGACGGAAATCGCGCGTACCATTCTAAATGATTCGTTTGATATCCATGCGGGTCGTGCGATTCAAGATGGCCCAATGAACTATCTTGCTAAACATTACCTTGGTATCCCGGTTGCTATTACCGTTGAAGGCGCGAATATTCTGACTCGTAACCTGATGATTTTTGGTCAAGGTGCGACTCGATGTCACCCATATGTTCTAAAAGAAATGGAAGCCGCGGCGAATCCAGATTCTGAACAAGGTGCGAAAGAATTTGACAACTTACTCTTTAAACACATCAAGCACGCGCTCGGTAATACATTCGGTGCATTTGGTGCAGCACTAACTGGTTCTCGATTTGTTAACGCGCACATGAGTGGCCCAACGCAGCAATACTACAAAAACATTACTCGTCTCAGTCGTGCACTTGCAGTAAGTGCAGACTTTGCGATGTTAACCTTAGGTGGAGACTTGAAGCGTAAAGAAATGATCTCCGCACGTTTGGGTGATGGATTAAGCTATCTATACATGGCATCTGCTGCCTTGAAAAAGTATGAAGATGAAGGCCGTCAACAAGGCGATCTAGACTTCGTTCATTACGCTGTTCAACACTGTTTGTATAACGCTTCTAAGTCATTAAATGAGGCTTACACCAACTTCCCTGTGAAATACGTTGGCGGTGTGCTTAAGGGGCTATTGTTCCCGCTTGGTAATCATTTCAATAAGCCAAGTGATGAGCTGTGTGTGAATTTGGCTGAAGCGATGATGACGCCAGGCGCGCAACGCGATCGCCTCACGCATCTGTGCTACATCGGAAAATCAGAGGATGACAGCGTAGGCTTAATGGAGAATGCATTCCTTGCAATGTACGACATTAAACCTTTGGAGCGTAAACTTATGAAGGCTGCGAAGGATGGTAAAGTGGCTCGTAAAGGTCTGCTACATGATCGTTTGCAGCAAGCATTTGAAGCAGGCGTGTTAACTGAACAAGAAATTGATCAAATCATGGCTGCAGATAAATTGCGCTACAAGGCGATTCAAGTTGACCACTTTAGTCATGACTTTTCTGAAGTGCGAACTCATAGCCCAAAAAAGTCGCAGTTGAATCCGGCGGCATAATAGACAACTAATGTTAAGAAAAGCACCTCAATGAGGTGCTTTTTTGTATTCTTGGGGAGTGGATGGTGGGATAGTGCTCCAACCACTTGCCTTTTAAGAGCATTTTTACAGAAATTAGATGCGAAATCCCAACGAAACTTTTATCCTAACAAGGTTTTTTAAAGGAAGTTGAATATGATCATCAAACCTAGAATTCGTGGATTTATCTGTACTACAACGCACCCTGTTGGTTGTGAAGCTAACGTAAAAGAACAAATTGCGTACACCAAAGCGCAAGGTCCAATCAAAAACGCACCTAAGCGTGTTCTTGTTGTTGGTGCATCAAGTGGCTACGGTCTATCTTCTCGTATCGCTGCGGCATTTGGTGGCGGTGCATCAACTATCGGTGTTTTCTTCGAAAAAGAAGGTACTGAGAAGAAGCCAGGTACAGCAGGTTTTTACAATGCCGCTGCTTTTGAAAAGCTAGCGCGTGAAGAAGGTCTGTACGCAAAAAGCTTAAACGGCGACGCTTTCTCAAATGAAGCGAAACAGAAAACTATCGAGCTGATCAAAGAAGACTTAGGTCAAATCGATATGGTGGTTTACTCACTGGCATCTCCAGTACGTAAAATGCCAGAAACTGGTGAATTAGTTCGTTCATCTCTTAAACCTATCGGTGAAACTTACACATCAACGGCTGTTGATACCAACAAAGATGTGATCATCGAAGCTAGCGTTGAGCCTGCAACAGAAGAAGAAATCAAAGACACTGTCACGGTAATGGGCGGTGAAGATTGGGAACTTTGGATCAATGCGTTGTCTGATGCTGGTGTTCTTGCTGAAGGTTGTAAGACCGTCGCGTACAGCTACATTGGTACTGAGCTAACTTGGCCAATTTATTGGGATGGTGCACTAGGTAAAGCAAAAATGGACCTAGACCGTGCAGCGAAAGCGCTAAACGACAAGTTAGCAGCAACAGGTGGTAGTGCCAATGTTGCGGTACTTAAATCTGTTGTAACTCAGGCGAGTTCTGCAATTCCTGTTATGCCACTGTACATCGCAATGGTATTCAAGAAAATGCGCGAAGAAGGTGTACACGAAGGCTGTATGGAACAAATCTACCGTATGTTCAGCCAACGTCTATACAAAGAAGACGGTAGCGCGGCAGAAGTTGATGAGATGAACCGCCTACGTCTGGATGACTGGGAACTTCGTGACGACATTCAGCAGCACTGTCGTGAGCTATGGCCTCAAATTACGACTGAGAACCTAAAAGAGCTGACTGACTACGTTGAGTACAAAGAAGAGTTCTTGAAACTATTTGGTTTCGGCGTTGAAGGCGTAGATTACGAAGCGGATGTGAATCCAGCAGTTGAAGCAGACTTCATTCAAATCTAATCGAATCACAGACTAGATAACCAATAAACAAAAGGCGCTCATTGAGCGCCTTTTTGTATTTCATAGTCAAAGTGAGTATTAACTTAGTATTATCAGAATCGTACCAGCTAGCGTCATTAAAATATTCGCAATCGCATATGTACCCGCATAACCAAGGGCTGGGATGGTGGACTTAGCGTAGTCGTTAACGACATCCATAGCTGGAGCGCAAGTACGGGCGCCAATAATGGCACCGAAGAGCAGGGCACGGTTCATCTTGAGTACGTGTGCGCCAACTAAGTAAGCCAGAACCACAGGCACAACACTGACAATAAATGCCAAACCAATGACTTTTGGTCCTACTTGCGTTAGGTGCTCGAACATCTTTCCACCTGCACTTAGACCAATTCCCACCATAAAGAACATTAACCCTAGATCTTTGACCATATTCAGCGCCCCTTGTGGGACATAACCGAAAGTAGGGTGATTTGCTCGTAAGAAACCAAGCGTAATACCGGACAACAGAAGACCCACCGCATTACCCAAACTGAAAGACACCTGACCGAACGTCATTGTGATGAGGCCGAACAGAATACCCAAAATAAAGAAGCTACAAAAAGCGAGCAAATCGGCCATTTGACTGTGGATCGAGATGAAACCGATTTTTTCCGCCAGTCCATGTACTCGGCTTTTCTCGCCGCTCACTTGAAGGACGTCCCCTTTAGCGAGCACAATGTCTAAGTCCATAGGCATTTCAATCTGAGCGCGAACTACGCGGTTTAAGAAACAGCCAAACTCAGACAAATTCAAATCCGATAAACGCTTACCAGCGATAGCGTCACTTTTTACGACGATTTCTTCTTCAACGATGCGCAAATCAAGCAAGTTACGGTCGAATACTTCTTTACCATTACGGAAGCTAGGGTCTAAGCGAGCATGGCTGTCAGGGAAGCCAACCAGTGCAATTTCATCTCCCTCTTGCAAGATAGCATCACCATCTGGGTGGGCGAGAATACCATTGCGACGGATTCGTTCAATGTAACAGCCAGTTTGACGATAAATACCCAGTTCTCGCAAGTTTTTACCATCAGTCCAGTCAATTAGCTCTGGGCCCACTCGGTAAGCTCGAATAATGGGTAAATACACTTTTCTCTGGCTTGAATTTCCAAGGCCACGCTCTTGTGCGATTTGCTGCGCGGAATCAGAAAGGTTTTGTTTTTGCAGTTTTGGCAACAATTTAGCAAACATGATCATGCTAATTAAGCCGACCAGATAAGCCATCGCGTAGCCTACGGATAGATTTTCTAATACCAGAGAAAATTCCATATTCCGCGGTATAGTCGCAAGGCCAGAGTTAAGGGCATCTTGTGCACCAACCAGTACTGGCGTTGCGGTCAATGCGCCTGCCATCATACCGGCGGATAAGCCAAAATCGAGGCCGAAATAGTGACTCAAGCCATACGTTAAGCTGACCGCAGACACGAGAACAGTCATGCTTAAAATAAAATAATGCTTACCATCTCTGAAGAATATACCAAAAAAGTTTGGTCCAGCTTCAATGCCAACGCAGTAGATAAACAGCATAAAGCCAATGGTTAAAGCTTCTGCATTAAATGAGAAACCAAGGTGGCCCATTACCAAAGAGGTAATAAGAACGCCAATAGAGTTGCCTAATTGTAATTTGCCAAATCGAATTTTTCCGATGGCAAGGCCAATGGCTAATACGACGAAGATTAGAAGGATAGGGTTTTGCTCAAGAAGGTATACGACGTCTATGTTCACTGTGTGGCTCGGTAGAGTGTGTGCCAAAAAAGATTAAGAACTGTGAATTGTAACTAAATATAGCAAAAAGATAAGTGAATTTTTTTAGGTTTTACCATTAGTTGACTTAACGTAATAACCAGCTGAAAAATAATAAAAAAGCCGCATGAAGCGGCTTTTTTGAAAACAGTCTTTATTACTCGTCAAATAGACCTAGGTGCTCTTTCGCGTATGCTTCGAACTCGTCGCAGCCACCGATATGCTCTTGGTCGATAAAGATCTGAGGAACGGTTTCAACTGGTTTACCAACTGTTTTCTCAAGATCTGCTTTAGAAATACCTTCAGCGTGAATATCAACGTAACGGTAGTTGAAGTCATCACGTTTTGCTTTTAGCGTTTCTGCGTGCTCTTTTGCACGAACACAGAAAGGACATGCAGGGCGACCAAAGATAACAACGAACATAATCTTATTTCTCCTAAATCTATTCTTTTTTGAAAGCGTACAAAACATAGCGGCTGAGTGCGCTTTCTTTTGTTGGAGTAACTATGCCCGATCCAGATACGGAAATAAAGTGGCAATTACCTCTTGGTTCTATAGGTGAAATCTATCGAATAAAAACTAAACGCGTGTTCTTATTTTACGGCTCTGAAGTATGTGAAGTGACGCATAAAAAACATACATTCTAAAGGGTTAATGATGGCAAGGTGGAATTGGTCAATTTTTTTTGTTTAAAAAAATAGCAATCTATTTTGGCTATACGCAAATAACTTCAACTCTAACATAAGTGTTAAATCAGAGGGCGAGAGGTTATTTGGGGATATTCTTTTGGGAGGGTGTGTATGTTTCAGTTTATGACTGCAACAAGGATTATATTTGGTGAAGGTGCACTTCAATCTTCATTATCCGTTATTAACCAATTTGGCTACAGTGTTTTGCTGGTCACTGGGCAGGATACCCAACGAGCCGCCCCCATTATCCAATATCTTAAATCTCAAAATATGCGTTACCAGCACGTAGCTATCGTTGGTGAACCATACATCACGATGGTAGAAGAGACCGCAGTGCTCGGTAGAAAATTCCAACCTGATATGGTGGTTGCGATAGGTGGTGGCAGCGTCATCGATATGGGCAAAGCCTTAGCTGCCATTATTCCCAATCAAGGCAATGTTTACGATTACGTAGAAGTGGTAGGAAGAAGCGTCCCTTTAAAAGCAAAGCCTCTTCATTTTATTGCAATTCCTACGACAGCAAGCACCGGTTCAGAAGTGACCAGAAATGCTGTGCTGAAATCTGGACAAGATAAAGTGAAAGTGAGTCTTCGAAGCCCTGATATGCTCGCAGACGTTGCCATTGTAGACCCGACACTTACTTACGGGACCGACCAATACACATCTGGACGTGGCGCAATGGATGCGTTCACTCATTTAATGGAAGCGTATGTGTGTGGTGAGCCAAACCCTCTTACTGATATGGTCTGCGAAGAGGGGCTACGCCGTTTAAGCCGTTCAGTGATTGCCGCTTGTAAGCAAGATAATCATAAGGCGCGCTCTGATTTATCGTTCGCTGCATTGCTTGGTGGTATGGCGATTACTAATGCCAAATTAGGTGCCGCTCATGGGTTAGCATCGGCGTTAGGAGGCAAGTTAGACGCCCCCCATAGCGTTATTACGGCTCGCCTAGCTCCGCACGTGATGCAGGAGAACATTAACGCCGCTAAACTCGCGGGTAGGAATGATGTGATAAGTCGTTATCGCAAGCTGGCCCAATTAGTCACTGAGCGAGTAAATGCTAACGAACACGATGGAATTCTTTGGGTAAATATGGTGCTAGATAAGTTAGCGTTACCGCTACTGGCTCAATTTGGAGTATGCCAAACCTCTTTTGAGCAAGTGGCGAATGATGCGCTTAAATCAATGGCAATCAAAGGGAATCCTTTACCTCTTAATCAAGAACGTTTGATACACATATTACAGCAAGTCTGTGATTGTAGCGGAGAGTGCGCAGCTGAGAGTGCACAACATGTCAGTTCTGTTGAAGTACTGGAATCAAGAACGGACTTATCGAGTGTCAACGACTTAGGGTGATTGCTCCCTTAGCAGCATTAAAACAAAAGGGGAGCCTTGAGCTCCCCTAGATAAAGTATTGACTAAGCTTTAGTGCTTAGTACTGGCTTAGTTTGTCATAGCGACTGTCTTTCAACGCATCTTTTACGCGTTTTAGGTTCTCACGGAAACCTGTACCACGGCGAAGAGTGAAGCCAGTTGCTAGCACATCAATCACTGTCATTTGTACAACTCGGCTTGCCATTGGCATGTAAACGTCGGTATCTTCTGGAATATCGAGCGTGATGGCCAGCGAGCTTGCCTTTTCTAGAGGAGAATCCTTCGCTGTAATCGCAATAACCGTTGCGCCATTTTCACGAGCAAGGTTCGCTATTTCTACCTGACTCTTTGTTCGACCGGTATGAGAAATAAGAACCACAACATCATTATCACTGCAGTTGATACAACTCATGCGCTGCATAACAATATCTTCAAAACAAGTAATTGGAATATTAAAGCGAATAAACTTGTTTTGTGCGTCTCGGGCAACAGAAGATGATGCACCAAGGCCAAAGAATGAAATGCGCTTCGCTTGCGTTAGCAAATCGACCGCACGGTTCACTTGCATTGGATCTAGGCTATTTTTCGCGACATCTAAACACGCCATCGTCGATTCGAAAATCTTATGGGTGTACGCGTCTGGGCCATCGTCTTCTTCCACATTACGGTTAACGTAAGGGGTGCCGTTGGCTAGGCTCTGTGCCAAGTGAAGCTTAAAATCTGGAAAGCCCTTGGTGTCCAGACGACGACAGAAGCGGTTTACAGTGGGCTCACTAACGTCGGCCATTTTAGCCAGCGTTGCAATGCTTGAATGAATTGCAGTTTGTGGAGACGCCATAATTACTTCCGCAACTTTGCGCTCTGACTTACTGAAATTCTCCAGGTTTTTTTGAATTTTTTCTAATGTATTCATAGTGTTCACGAGGGTATAGAGAACAACTCGCTGGCTCTGCTAACGAAAGGAAACACGAAGATTCCGGAGTAGAGTGGGGCGTTAACGAAAACAACCAGCGCCATAGAATCAGTATAAACCTGATCTTCAATCAGTCTAAACCAATAACGGGTACTATTTAGTGAGAATTTGACAGGCCTCAAACAAAATGTTGTAAAAACTACAGAATTGGATGTGTAAACGAAGTTTTGTTGCGCTAGTCGCACGATAATGATGTTTGAGTTACATCAAAACGAAAAAAAATTTCAAATTGATGTAACTCGATCTGGCTGTTAAGACGATTGAATATCAACAACCAGCTGTTGAATTCTTTTCATCAAATTTGGTGCTTGCTTGGCGATTTCGCGTTGTTCATCAAGCACTGAGCTCAAAATTTCTTTTGTGGTCAGTGGATTTGCCAAAACCACTCGAAACACTATCGTATTCATGCGTTGCCATTGGTCTGGGTTCAGTCTTGTACGTGAAACGAACGATTTGCCCGTTTCGCGCTGACGCTTTTGAATAAACTGTGTTAACTCATTGATCAGCTCATTCAGTTGTTCTTTTTGTGAGCCTTCTGCTTGTGCTAATGCTTCACGGATGAATGGCGGCAAATAACGGTATGTGAGCAGACAAAGCTCTGGTTCAGAAACTAACTCGAAATCATCTTGCTGTTTGATTAAATCCGCAAAGTATCGAGCTTTTTCAATGCTTTGGTCAATCAGAAGCTCGTAACCTGGGCGACTTATGATGTGCATTGCGGCGTAGACCAACATCGCCATGCCCGAACGTGAGCCTTCTAGTGTATGGCTGCCTAGGTCTTTTGAACCTTTGCGCAATATATATTGAGCGTGATGCTCTATGGATTTCATTGCGTCAGGGTCTTTGAACAGAACCATACCAGCGCCCATCGGGATATAGAGCTGCTTGTGTGCATCAATAGTTACTGAGTCTGCCATTTCCACACCTTTAAGAAGATGACGGTGATGGTTAGACATCAGTGTTGCGCCACCCCATGCGGCATCCACATGGAAGTGACAGCCGTGAGCTTGGCAGACTTCAGCGATTTCAGGCAATGGATCAACATTACCTGTCTCTGTTGTGCCAGCCACACCAATAACAGCAATAGGCTTGATGTTTTGTTTTTCGAGCTCAACAATTTTCGCTTTAAGGTCGTCGACAATAATACGGTTGTTGGCATCGGTTTTAACCGCAACCAAGCCCTCTTGGCCTAGCCCTAATACATCGGCTGCTTTCTTAAGGGAGTAGTGACCACGCTCAGACACTAGCACCGCTAAGCCATCATAGCCATAGTGCTTCATGGCTTTAAAAAGGCCTTCCTTCTCCACGCCTTTAAATGAGCCATTGGCTCTTAACGCTTTGTTACGTGCTACCCAAAGCGCAGTGATATTGGCAATGGTGCCGCCGGAACAAAATGCGCCTAATGAGTGGTTTGCACTGTGCATCCACTGATTGTAAAACGTATCATTCTGACCATATATCAAGCGATGCAGCATACCCAAAACTTGACGCTCAAGTGGCGTAAAGGCTTTGGAAGTCTCTATTTTTACCAGGTTTTGGTTTAAGGCGATCATGATCTTTGACAGTGGCATCAAGAAATAAGGCAGTGCCGATGTCATATGACCAATGAAGCTTGGTGAAGATGTGTGAACTGAGTGCGACACCAAAGTGTCGAGTAAGTGCTCTGTATGATCTGACACGAACTCTGGCTGCTCAGGAATCTGAGCAGAAGAAAAGTCTTTTTCGATTTCGCGTAAAGGCTTTTCTTCTGCCACGATGTGTTCACGAAGAAATTGATTTAGATTTCGCGAGAGGCTCTCGTCAATTTTAGTTAACGTTGAGTCCGGACCTTCTGGGACAGTGAAGATCTTTAGCAAGCTCTCAAAGCTAACATCAGCGGTTTTTTGTTCCTTAACCATAGCAAAGAATCTTTGTAGTTATTTTGGTAATGCGAGCGGCACAATCTAAACTAAAACGGGCGCAAAGTCCCGTTTTAATTGTTGAAACCCAAGTTGTAGAAATGAAAATTTTAGGTGAAGGTTACGATATTCACATTAAAAAATTCTAGATTGAGTACGTTAAAACACTCTGATGTTATCGAATGCTAATCAACGACTAATGCGAGCAATCTTAGTCACATTTCTGCTTTTCAATCTTTTCTATTGACTGATTGTACTTATTAAGTGCGGTATCAATTTGTTGGGGATGACTAAGCAGATCAGCGAATGCTGAACGAAGCTCGTAGTTTTTTGGATGGTTAGTTGATTGACGGTCGCTAAATGTCTGTTTTGCAACTTCACCTAACTTATCGCTTCGGGTCGCTAACTGCTTAACGTCATGTTGCTCTAGTTTTAACCATGCTTCGATTGGCTGTTCCGTCGCAACGCGGCTAGGGTCGTTCTCTAGAAAGTAGTGAACCGCTTCGCGGTTTAATTCAAAGTGATGTTTACGTCCATCCAAGAACCATTGGCTAACTTCTTTCAGATCTGGATATTGGGTAACCGTCAAATCAACAAGATCTTGATACCACTGTAGTGAGGCATCGACGTAGCCATCGTATTTGCTAGCAAGACATTGTTGATCTGCGGCAAGTGTAAAAGTTGAGCTTGTAGCGAGGAGCGCTGCAACGACAAAGCGTTTCATTCTTCTTCCTTCTGGTTGTTATCCCTTTATTAACGCAATGCGCATCATTTGATGTTTCTCCCTTCTTTCTATTTGGTCGTGACAAATCGTTGGGCTGAATGACGAAAAGAAAGAGGGGGCTTGCCAAAAAATATTGACCACTTTGACGTTAACTGGGTATTTAAATTTTTGCCGTATTGTAATGGATGTTAAAGCGAAAACCTGAGATCTAGCTAGCAAGTGATACAAAGAAAAGCATCATAACTGGTACCAATAAACTCAAAATAAAGCCGCTAACGATAGCAACAGGAACACAACGCACACCACCGGTGGTTTGAATAACGGGTAGGGTGAAGTCCATTGCTGTTGCACCGGCATAACCGATTGCGGTGCACGGATAGCTACGAATAAAGAGAGGAATGGCAACCAGTGCGACTAGCTCTCTCATCAATTCAATCAAGAACGACGCGCCACCAAATACCGGACCAAAAGCGTCACCCATTAAAATACCTGCGAGTGAATACCAGCCAAAACCTGAAGCCATTGCGAGTGCTTGATAAAGAGGAAGATCCAAAAGCACCGCTGCAAGAACGCCACCAAGCATACATGTTGCGATGACAACAGCCGCAATGGCCATTCCTTGTTTATTTAATAGGATTTGACGCAGAGTAAGTCCACTATTGCGCAGCTGAATACCAATAAAAAATAGAAGTAGAAAGAGTATCCATTCGCTTGCTGTATCTACCCAACTTAAATCAATGGGTAACAGCAGGCCAACCACTAACCCGCCGCCAACGACCACGATAAGCTTAACAGACTCTAAAGCCATCGAAGATAACGGTAACTTCTTTTGATTCTGATTGGTCTGGAGTGGAATAATTTTATCAATAATAGGCAGAGCCAACAGGTTGCAGGCACTTAGACACAAAAAAAACGTACTCGCATAGAGGAGAATACTTTGTAAGTTGCTGCTTAAATTATCGAGCGCCGCTAAGCTAAGACCCATCAACGACAAAATGACGTAAATAAGGTAGGACGTTGACTGATTGATCTTCTCCAATAACGAAGATCGAGATATAGGAATTAGATACCCCACCACAAGCGGAGCGAAAATAAATAGCATCCCTGAGAACATAAAGCTCAATGATTCCTTTTTGAGATAACATCAACACGCATAAATCAAATTATCTATCGGTTGAAATTAGAGACATTTCACCACACACAGCCCAGCCTTGAGCGAATCGTTTTATCACGGATAAGGTATTATCAGAAAACGATAAATTACAAACCGCTAGCATTCAGTACAGCACGGATTTGATCATTGAAGTCAGTATCACTCATGTTACTAAGTTCATACAAGACTTCTGCACCAGTTAAGTTGAATTCAACTTCATGTTCGTCAATGCGTTCATCGTGATTGCGGAACATCAATAAATGATGCGCAATTCTAGCGATGTCGAGATAACTCACTTCTGGTCGCGTTAATTCGTATTTTTCGTTTGAGGATACTTCTCTGAAGTCGTTGTCAAACCCCCAACGCTCAAGTACCAGTTTACTTGTGGCAGAACAACGTGTTTGGAAGATCTGCAATGCAATATCTGGGTCTAAGTAATTGCCCCTATCTAAGTACAAGTGGTACTCATTAATTAGGCAAAATAACCCTATATCGGCTAATAGACCGACCAATAACGCCTTTTCTTGCTCTAGATGACCATAAGTGCCTGGCTCGTGGCTACGAAACGATTGAACCAACATCACCATGACGGCACCGAGCTCACGCGATATCGCCGCACTCTTCACCAAGATGGCATTGCATTCTTTAGTGAGATTAACTGAGTGTTTAAGTTGCTCGATCGCTTGTGCGGTAACAATATCACGTACACGAAGTATTCCGAGACGAGATACCGCTGTAGTTAAGTCGTTGCAGGTGATATTTCTGCGATTGAAAATCACAGAGTTAGCGACTCGTAAAACGACCGCTGCTAATCCGGGATCTTCCAATAAACAGTTAGCAACATCGGCAATCGTGGTGTGTTCTTCGACACATAACTGCTGAATTTTAAGCACGACATCAGGAATAGGAGGTAACGAAATCTTACCCGTGGCGATGGACTGTTCTACCAGCTGAGCAAACTCGGATTCCAGTGCGTTTATAAGCTTATCTTTATTATTTGGCAGCCAAAAAAATGATAAATGTTCCATTGTGACGCTGTACTTGAGATCTTTCGTACAGTGTACCCTTACAGCGTATTCTTTATCAATTAAATGCGTATTATGTGCCCGTAATTGCCAGCGAGATCATAATGATGGCGTGTTTTAGGCATGCTATGCGTCAAAAAAATATCACCACACAAACAATAAGTGTGAAACTAATCACGTATGCAGAATTTATACTTTTTTATATGTGACCTATGTCCTAACTTATTTTTCAACGTTAAGTATGATTAAGCAAGTTGGTGAGCACAACTCACAAAAATATCGCCAACAAATCGACATTTATAATTCGCTATAAGCTGCTGTTTATCTGGTGACATCGCTAATCGGGGTAATTTATTCAGATTAAAGAGGTCAATGGACATGACAGACCAAGCTTTTTTTAAATATGTACGCACCTTCAGTGAGTACCAAAAACGTTCTATGTTCGGTGGTATTGGTTTATTCACCGATGATGCTATGTTTGCGCTTGTCAGCAATGATTGCTGCTACTTACGTGGTGGTAATGGGCTAGATGAAGTGTTTACTCAACTGAGCTGTGAGAAGTATAAGCACGTCAAAAAACAGACGACGGCAACCGTAAATTATTATGATGTAACCGATTTATTCGAATCCGGATATGTAGGGCTTGATGAACTGGTACAGAAATCAATTGAATACTCAATTAAGGAACGGAAATATCAAAAGTCCTCTGCCAGTAGACGCTTAAGAGACTTACCCAACATGCAACTAACCCTTGAACGTATGGTCAAGAAAGCCGGTGTTGATGACGTAGAAACCTTTTTAGAACTTGGACCTGTAAAAGTCTTCAACAAAGTTAAAACAGCTTACGGTAATGATGTTGATGTAAAGCTACTGTGGAAATTTGCTGGTGCAACTGATGGCGTACATTGGAAACTGATCCAAGAGCCGCGTAAAAAACAGTTATTGGCACTGTGTGACTAAGCGAAGCTGATCGCACAATGATTGACTCGTTTCGATGGAGTTAGCGGGTCGTAAAGGCAAGTGTGAAAAGCGGAAAAAGGACGTTGAAGTTTTTTACCACTTCATTGAGTTAGTCATTAAATTAGACAAAAAAACCGAGGCAGAGACCTCGGTTTTTGTTTTTTTAATTTGCTCTTTTCTTACAGCACAAATCTTAAAACTTAAAACGCGTAGTGAACATTACCTGATCACCGTAAAAATCGTTGATACGTGCTTCAGCACCCAAAGAGAAAAGCTCTGTTGAGTGGAATCGAGCGTAGGCAGAGCCAGTCCAATCGTCATCGTTATCGATAGAAACGTAGCCGACTTTGCCGCCTACTTCTAATTGAGGGCCCAACCATTGGCGAACACCTAAGTTCAGCTCCATACCAACATCTGTGCTGCTCTCATTCGAAGGTTGCACAACGCGCATTAGCATTTCACCAGTAAGATCTGCCCAGTTGTTTAGCGGAGAATGGAAGCCAAAGCCTGCAGCTGAGTCAAAATCACTTTCAAACTCAGAGTCAATACGAGCAATAACATGCGCGTTCGGGTGAATTGATTTGCTGAATCCAGCACCAAATGTCACAGGACTTGCGCCAATACGTGCTTCGAAATAGTCGTAGCTAAAGTTGCTCATAGTTGCTGGCGCATTGCGATCGTTTGCAGCTAGGGCATGGCTTGATGCCACTAGTAAGGCAGCGGCTAATAGTGTTTTACGCATAACTAACGATAAACCTTGTTCATTATTTCCATGGATTCAAGCAACCACTTGAACCGTAATCTGATTTGTCCGACATCATAATAAAAAGGAAGGTCCACGACCAACAAAAATGTGTCGATGTTTTGTCAATTAACTTAATAGTTCCTTGGTTTAAGCAAAAACTACGCCATATACGTAGTGTCCGAGAATTTCACTCGGACAAGTAACGATGTTTTTCTAACCTCATTCGACTATGCGAGGTTAGGTGGTGCAATGAGCATCGTTGAGTTCAAGTTAGAACCAAACACTTTATTACTCGCCAAAGCTTGCTCTTCTTTCTGCCATGGCGTTGAGGATTGCCTCAGAATCAAGGATTTGAGTCCAGGATAGCAGGTTATCATCATTCTCAATCACAAACGCGGTAAGCTGAGACACGATTGCTTTTCTCAATGCTTCACCTTTCCAAGGTTTGGCAATGTAATAATCGAGACTCGCGTTATTTACGGCTTCTACGGTGTCTTCCAAACCAGCTTGTCCTGTGAGTAAAACTTTGCGCGCTGCTTTTGTGTCACCATTTTGACTGAGTTCGATTAAGAAGCTGATCCCAGTTTGTTCCGGCATAATGTGGTCACATAAAATGAGCGCAAGCTGAACTTCTTCTTCCGCCATCTCCTCAATCACTTGCCGAGCTTCAGTCACCGATTCCGCTCCTTCGACGACAAAGTTCTCCTCGAAGGGAGCAAGATCTTGGAGCACGCTATCCAAGACTTCTCGTTCGTCATCGACACATAAAATTAGATACTTGGTCATGTTTCATCTCCTTCTTCGATGACTGGTAACCAGACGGTCATTCGTGTGAACTGGCCGATCTCTGATTCGACGTCAATCCACCCTCTGTGTGCTGTTACGATTTGCTGGCAGATGGACAGCCCGATGCCTAAGCCAAAATTACCTTCTTTTTTTGTGGTGAAGTTCAGCTCGAAAATGGCGTCTCTTTGCGATTCAGGAATGCCACATCCATTATCTTCAAAGGAGATAACGGCATAATGTGTGTGCTCTTTTTCTATAAGGCGTGTTTGTATGTTTAACACACCTTTCTCTGGAAATGCGTCAATGGCGTTAGAGACCAAGTTCGTCCACACCTGTTGGAGTGCGATCGGTTGACAAAGGATGGAAGGCAAGTTTGCATAGTCGGTTGAAACTTGGTGCATTTTTAATTTGTTCTCGAAAATCACCAAGGTGTCTTCAATGCCCTCATGAATATCGGCATAGTGCAGGGTCTCATCATCTGACCGAGCATATCCTTTCAGGCTTTTTACCATATCAGCAATTCGTGCTGCACAGACATTAATTGAGCGAAGTGTAGAACCTGCTTTGTGGTATTGCTCTAGTGTATTGAGAGCATGATAAGACGCTTTCTGCTTTCTCGTTAGTTGGGTAAGTAGCTCTTGATCGGACTCTAATCCAAGGCTCACCACTTTTTTTGCCAATGCTCGGTCTGGAAGAGTATGGCTAAGCGCTTTTACGCGTGATCTGAGCTCGGCGGTTGAAGCGGGTTTTGAGGTTTGCGCTTTGCTCAGTAATTCAATGCCTTTGCTTTGTATATCGGAACTGGGCGCATCGTTAAGTAATCGTTCTAGCGTATGCGTTAAATTCTCTACGCCCCTCAATATCGCGGCTACTGGATTGTTTAGTTCGTGTGCCACTCCCGCAACCAATTGGCCAAGCATCGCCATTTTTTCTCTTTCAATGAGCTGCTGGTGGGCTGATTCTAAAGATTCGAGCGTTTTTTGAAGTTGCAGTTTGGTGTTGATGCTTCTTTGCAATCGGCGGTTGAAGTGGCGTAAAAGCAAGTTTGTAAAAAGAGGCAGTAAGTTTGAGTCGCTTTGCATCACTTTATTGAATACGTTGCGATCGAGTTTGATAACTTCTGTTTTGGTTAGTGTTAGAGCTGTCGAGAAAGAACATTCCCCAGTAACAAACGACATGCCTCCGACAATATTCCCTTTGTTATGGCGTACAACCTCTCGCTGCATGCCTTGCTCATCGCGCTTGTACAGAGCCACTTCACCTTCGGTGATAAACCACAAAAAGCAATTTGGCTCGCCTTCCACGGTTAATAAGTGTTCAGGTGAGTATGTACGGCACGCTCTTGTTTCGTCATTATCTTTGAAAAATTGCTGGAGAGCGGAGATCACTTGCTCGGCTAACTCGGCATCAGACATCGAGTGGTAGTCGTGTAAGAATCCGGCTTGATAATGGCTCATCTGGTTATTGATGTGCGCTCGCAACAAGCTGTGATGATCCAATATCTGACTGTAACTTAGCAGGTCTTCTTTGCCATTTCGCAAGATAAATTGGGTCAGCTCTTTTTGCACTGTGTTAAATAAGACGTGATCTGGCAAAGGTTTAGTGAGGCAGTGGTCGAGCCTGCCCTCATTAACGGCAGTGAGAATTGCCTCTATATCAGACGAGCAGCTAATAAGAATTTTTCTTGCTTGCTCGGTATGTGGCATCCGGTCTAAACCAATAAGAAAATCCACGCCGTTAAAATGAGCGTGATGGCTCGCTATAACTAAAGCAACAGTCTGTTCTCTTTCTTCTAGATACTCTAAAGCGCTTTGAGCCTCTTCTATCGATTCGACAGAAAAAATATCAAACTTACTTGAGAAGGCAGACAGCTCCAATCGAAACTGTTCAGCACTGATTGGGTTGTTGTCGAGACACAACACAGCATAACGATTCACAGATGTTTTAGCTCCGGTTAAAACTTCGCCACGCAAACTTTAACAATAAAAGGACATGATGAGTGGGAGCCAAGTATGATTCCTGATTAATGGACTAGAATAAGCATCAATAGTCTGATTTGTCTCAATGTTTTCTCCGCAGGTGGTTTGGGGTAGACTGACCGAAAATATCTAATAAGTGACGTTATGCAAAATCTTAAAAAAATCGGCGCCATTGGTGGTGCTATCTCATTAGCACTGTGTTGGCCATTGGCTGTCGGACAAATTGGTCAGTCCATCATTGAAGATGGTATTACCAATATGAATGATGAAATGATTAAAGGCGAAGTGGTCGAGTATCAGCGTGGCTATTTGTCTTCAGTCGTGCTGACTCGTTATTCAGTTGTTGATCCTGAGCTTAAAACGCAGTTAGAGCGTGATGGTATGCCAACGACGTTTGACGTAACCAGTGATGTTAGCCACGGTCTAACAAGCCTAACAGCAGATTCAAAATTGGTGGACAATGACTTTTTGCCTCTCACGATGCATAGCCAGACTCAACTAAATGGCAATACAGCATTTATCCTCGACCTAGACAGTTGGCATTATCGTAACGAAGCGCAAGGCGTTTCTGTTTCTACAAGCCCTGCAAAAGTAACAGGTGATGTGACGGTATTGGGTGATCTCAATTACCAAGTTTCCGTTCCTTCTGTTCAAGTGGATTTTGAAAACGGTGAAGAGCTTCATCTGAATGCATTGACAGGGCAAGGTAAAGGAAAGCAAGCAAAAGGCTACTGGTTAGGCGAGCAATCTTTCTCTCTAGAGAAGCTAGATGTGGTTGATGCGAACTTAACGCCTGTCTTTTTGATTGAAAATGCGAGCTACCGTGGTAACACTACGATGAGTGAGTCTGGTGATAAGCTGAACAGTCAATTAAACCTAGATGCTAAGAAACTACGTTTAACTGATGGGACGGATGTCGATAACTTTAAGTTGGATTTCTCAATTGCAGATGTGGATAGCCAGTCTTTTGATCAAATTATGTCTATCTATCAAAGCTCTCCTATGTTAGATGAGCAGGAAATTGCGAATTTATTGCCGCATGTCGATACGCTGTTTAGCAAAGGTTTTGATTTATCCGTGAACGAGCTTTCACTCGCGTTCGGTGACGGCAAGTTCCACAATGAGTGGCAACTATCCATCCCTGAAGGTACTGAGCATATTACTCAAGATCCAATGAAGTTGGTGACGGCCACTACTGGTGAACTTAGCACTTACTTCTCTGATGAATTAGTAACGCATTACCCATTTATTCAAGAAGGGATTGATGAGCTCCTTATTATGGAGTTGATCGAAAAAGTAGAGGGCGGTTATCAATTAAAAGCAGAAATTGGTGAAGGCAAATTGAAGTTCGAAAATGGGCATGAGTTCCCATTGGTGGCTCTACTTATGCCTGCTTTGATGCAACAACAGTAATTCGTGTTGTTGCGAATTTGTTCCAATTCAACGCTTAGTCTTTAAAAAGAGGTCGTAAGACCTCTTTTCTTGTTTTTATCACTGCGAAAACGTGATATTAATTTCGTAATATTTACATAGCAGGAGCAATGAGCATCATGGAACAAAATACGGACAACGTATTTAACTTCAGTGCAGGGCCAGCAGGTCTGCCTAAAGCAGTTATGCAGCAAGCACAAAAGGAACTAATCGATTGGCAAGGTCTTGGCACTTCGGTCATGGAAATCAGCCACCGAAGCAAAGAGTTCATCAAAGTTGCAGAAGAAGCCGAGCAGGATTTACGTGATCTTCTGAATATTCCGGACAACTATAAAGTGCTGTTCTGCCAAGGTGGTGCTCGTGCTCAGTTTGCTGCTGTTCCTCTAAACTTACTTGGTGATGCCGATACGGCAACTTACATCGATGGTGGTTATTGGGCTGAAAGCGCGGTAGCTGAAGCGAAAAAATACTGCGAACCAGACGTGTTTGATGCAAAAACAGAAATCAACGGGAAAGTCGCGGTTCTACCTGCAAGTGAATGGAAAATTGCTCCAGAAGCGGCTTACGTTCACTTCTGTCCAAATGAGACCATTGATGGTATTGAGATTAACGATCTTCCTATCACCGACAAACCGATTGTTGCTGACATGTCTTCGACAATTCTTTCTCGTGAGATCGATGTGTCTAAATACGGTGTGATTTACGCGGGCGCTCAGAAAAATATTGGTCCTTCCGGCATTGCTATTGCTATCGTGCGCGATGATTTATTAGGTATGGCGAAGCAGGTTCTACCAAGTATCTTGGATTACACTGTTTTGGCAGAAAAAGAATCAATGTTCAACACGCCACCAACCTTTGCATGGTACCTGTCTGGTCTTGTTTTCAAATGGCTGAAGGCACAGGGCGGAGTAAAAGCGATTGAGCAAGTGAACCGCGCTAAAGCCGCGCTACTGTATGATTACATCGATCAGTCTGATTTCTACCGTAATGGCGTGCACTCAGCGAACCGTTCTTTGATGAACGTTCCATTTCAACTTGCTAAGCCTGAACTGGATGCAACCTTCCTTGAGTTAGCAGACTCTAAAGGGCTGAAAGCGCTAAAAGGTCACCGAGCAGTTGGTGGTATGCGAGCATCCATTTATAACGCAATGCCGCTAGAAGGCGTTCAAGCGTTAGTAGACTTCATGCAAGAGTTTGAGAAAAACTACGCGTAAGCTCAAACTGATAGTTGTTCTCCAAAGCGTCGCTATTGCGGCGCTTTTGTTTATCTCAACTCACATCATTCCAGGAAGGTAAAATGACCAAGGCAAATATTGAAGCGCTGACTAAGCAGTTCCCACTCTTGGCTGCACTTATTGATCTTGAAGAGGTTTGTTGGTTCAACCCCCATATCACTTCATTGGAGGAAGGCTTACCTCATGTCGGGTTAGATGAAAAAGATATTCAAGCGGCGAGTGAACGGCTAACACGATTTGCGCCTTATTTGATGAAAGCGTTTCCCGAAACGGAAACGTCGCGTGGCGTTATTGAGTCCGCAGTGGTGGATATTCCCAATATGAAAGTGCGTTTGGAGCAGCAATACGACACGCCAATATTGGGCCATTTAATGCTCAAAAAAGACAGTCATTTGCCAATTTCTGGTTCGATCAAAGCGAGAGGTGGTATTTATGAAGTGCTCACTCATGCAGAAAAGTTGGCGTTTGATGCCGGCTTGCTCTGTGAAAGCGATGATTACAGCAAATTGTTCAGCAATGAGTTTCGGCAGTTTTTTAAGCAGTACAGTATTGCGGTTGGCTCAACCGGCAATCTTGGTATGTCCATCGGCATCATGAGTGCGAAGCTGGGTTTTTCAGTTTCAGTCCACATGTCTGCGGATGCGCGGGAATGGAAGAAAAATAAGCTCCGGTCACATGGTGTTAATGTCGTAGAGCACCAAGAAGATTATGGTATTGCTGTCGAGCAAGGTCGTAAAGAGGCAGAAAAAGATCCCAACTGTTTCTTTATCGATGATGAAAACTCACGGACGCTGTTTCTAGGTTACTCTGTTGCGGGTGAGCGTCTTAAGCAGCAATTTGATGACTTGGGAATCGTGGTTGATGAGCATCATCCATTGTTTGTTTATCTTCCTTGTGGTGTTGGCGGTGGACCTGGTGGGGTGGCATTTGGCTTGAAGGTAGCATTTGGCGAGCATGTCCACTGTATTTTCGCAGAGCCAACGCACTCACCGTGCATGCTGTTGGGCGTACATACAGGCTTGCATGACGATATTTCGGTGCAAGATTTGGGTATCGATAACATTACCGCCGCTGATGGTTTGGCAGTAGGTCGTGCCTCGGGATTTGTCGGAAGAGCGATGGAAAGGCTACTTGATGGTTTTTACACCATTGATGACGCTCGTATGTATCACCACTTGGGTGAGTTAAGTGAACTGGAAGGTATTAATCTAGAGCCTTCTGCATTAGCCGGTATGATTGGGGCAGTGCACGTCTCGAATAACCATGCTTATCAGTCTCGAATGAAATTTGACGAAGAAAAACTCAAAAACGCAACACATCTTGTTTGGGCAACAGGTGGGGGCATGGTTCCGGAAGATGAAATGGCGGCTTATCTCAAAAAATCTGGTCGGTAAATCAGCACTGTATACGTGCTTAATTAGGTAACTAATAATACAGGAATAACAAAAGGGCTCATCGTTTGATGAGCCCTTCTCGTCACTGAAAATCGAATTATAGAGATTGTAATAGCTGGTAGTAACGACCTTTTTGAGCGAGTAGCGTTGGATGGTCGCCTTGTTCGATGATCTCACCTTGTTCCATCAAACAGATGCTATCCATACTTTCTAACTCTATCAGTCGGTGTGTAATGAATACTACTGTCTTATTAGCAAAGTGTTCATTGAAAAGCGCCATCACTTTTTGTTCCGTACGCTTATCGAGGCCTTCAGTCGGCTCATCTAAGAGTAGGATTGGGGCATCACGTAGCAATGCTCGAGCAATACCGATTCGGCGTTTCTCACCACCAGATAACTGACGACCGCCGTCGCCTAACCAAGCGTCTAAACCTGGCTCTTCAAGAAGTCCGCCAAGCTCGACTTTTCGTAAAATAGTAGACAGTTGCTCATCACTTGCATCCGGAGCGGCCATGAGTAAGTTGTCACGTAGTGTCCCGTTTAGTACATCTACGCGTTGACTGACCACAGTCATTGCTGCTCGCAGGTCCGACTCGCTCCAATCTTGCAGTTTTGTACCACCGATTCGAACTTCACCTTGGTTAACATCCCAGTAGCGGCAAAGAAGCTGAATCAGTGTTGATTTACCTGAACCTGTTTGACCTACAATTGCAGTTTTAGTGCCCAACGGTAGTGAGAGTGACAAGTCTTTCAGCACCTTTTGCTGACCGTCAGGGTAAGTAAAATCTATGTTGTCGAATTCAATGTCTAACGTTGTGTCTTTATGTTTCGACTGCTCAGGGAAGACGACGTCAGGTTCAGCCAAAATTACTTCATTTAAACGACGAGCAGAAGTCAACGTTTGACCGAGATACTGGAATGCGCCCGCGATAGGCATCAGAATCTCAAAGCTAGCCATGGTTGCAAACGCGAACAGCGCAATCCAAGGATCAGGAGCACGACCACCTACGCCGTCTGCAGCAAACCAAAGCATCACAACCAGTGTAATGCCGTTCACCAGCATAAGCAGGCCTGAAGCCATGCCCGTTAAATTCGCGTTCACAAATTGGTTAGACAGCAACTGCTTCTGCTTCTCTAGAATGAGATTACGATAACGTTCTTCTGCTCCAAAGATACTCAGTTCACTGTAGCCTTGAAGCCAGTCCAGTGTCGCCACTCGCAATTGCGCTTTATGATGAGTGAGATTCTCGCCATTGTTTTTACCCAGTTTATAGAACAGTACTGGCCATACAAACAACATGACGGTAAGAATCGAGCCAAGCAGTAGGGCGAGATGCCAATCAAAGAACGCCAGGACAGCCGTTAAACTCAATATGCCAAAAACACCAATCACGACAGGGCTGATAAGTCGAAGGTAAACGTGATCCATCGCATCTACGTCCGCTACTAAGCGGTTGAGCAGATCGGCATCACGCATCGTAGAAACACGACCCGGAATCAGTGGTGCAAGTTTCTTAAAGAAGAAGATGCGTAGATCGGTAAGCAGCTTGAACGTTGCATTGTGGCTAACGACACGTTCTCCCCATCGACCTGCGGTTCGAGCCATTGCAGCGCCGCGTACCCCGGCACCTGGTAACATGTAGTTGAAGGTCTCACGAGCAACCGTCAAGCCTGCCACCGCTGCGGCTGAAATAAACCAACCTGATAGCGTTAATAAGCCAATAGACGCCGCTAAGGTCAGAAATGCCAGTAGCATACCTAGCGAAAGACCAAACCAGTGTTTTTTATAGAGTTTTAGATAAGGGAGTAAATCACGCATCTAAGTTCTCCTTGTCTGTTTCACGTTGTGCGAGGTTCGCTTCCAACATGTCTTTAAATAAGCCATCTTCTGTCGACAGTGTGGCGTAATCACCACGTTGAACAATCTGGCCGTCCTGCATAACAAGAATTTGCGATACGTTTTGTAAAGGCGCAAGTTGGTGAGTAATCATCAAATTCGTTGTGGCATGCGCATACTTGTTAATGCCTTCCATCACGAGTTTTTCACTGCGAGCATCTAAGCTTGCGGTTGGTTCATCTAATAACCAAAAACGACCATTTTGTAGCATGGCGCGAGCCAGTGCTAAACGCTGCGCTTGGCCGACAGATAAACCACCAGAACGATCAGATATCGGATAATCCAACCCATGCATTTCAACAAATTCAGCAGCGTGAGAGTCATTCAACACAGAATGTACGTCTGCATCCTGAATATTTTGCTTACCTAGTGTGATGTTATCTCGAATGCCACCGTGTAATAGCATCGGGTTTTGACCAATCCAGCTTACTGCCTCTCGCCATGTGGCTAGATCCAGTTGCGACAATTCGCAGCCATTAATTTTTAAGCTACCTTGATAAGGCATGAAACCGAGGATTGTGTTTACCAAACTTGTTTTACCTGCGCCACTTGGTCCAACCAACGCTGTACTTTTGTTGGCTTCAAGAGAGAAGGATAGGGGACCTGCGAGCTGCTTACCTTCCGGACTAAAAATGGTTAACTGGTCCGCTTCAATATGGATAGGGCTGTTTTTATCTAACGCTTGGGTACCATCTTTGATTTGATCGACTTCCAAATCCAGAAACTCGACAATGCTTTCTGCTGCGCCAACCGCTTGCTGTTTCGCATGATAGAACGTGCCCAAATCACGTAATGGCTGATAAAACTCTGGAGCAAGAATCAGAATGAACAAACCAGCAAAGAGCGTAACACCTGCGCCGTAGTAGCCGAAATCGAGCTCCCCGATATAACTAAAGCCAAAGTAGACAGCGGTAATTGCGATAGAAATAGAAGTGAAAAACTCTAACACCGCAGAAGACAGAAACGCGATTTTCAGAACGTCCATGGTACGAGTACGAAAGACTTCTGAAGCACCCTTTAGCGTCTCAGTTTCAGATTTTGTTCTATCGAATAAGCGAATGGTTGTCATTGCTTGCAAGCGGTCATAAAAGTGACCCGACAAACGCTGCATCGCTTTAAAGTTTTTACGGTTTGCTTCTGCGGCTTTCATCCCAACCAGTGCCATGAAAATAGGCACTAGTGGTGCAGTGACCAGGAAGATCAAGCCTGCTGCCCAGTTTACTGGGAATACGACAACCAAAATGATGAAAGGCACTAGTACCGATAATGACATTTGAGGCAAGTAGCGTGAGAAGAAATCTTGCATATCTTCTACCTGCTCTAAGATGAGCGTTGCCCAACTGCCAGCAGGTTTGCCTTTGATGTAAGCTGGCCCAAGCTTGTGAACTTTATCTAAAATGAGTTGGCGAATATAAACTCGAATTTGCTCCCCGCAACGGTAACCGGCAAGCTCTCGACCCCAGGTACAAGCAGCTCGACCGATAACCGTGCCACCGAGCCCAACAAAATGCCAAATGAGCTCGGCTTTGTCGACTTGGTCAATGATTAACTGGTGCAGAATGGAGGCGAGCAGGGCTGCTTGAGCCAATAAAAACACGCTTGAAAGTACGCCTAGGCCTATCGCAATCATAAGCCAGCGCTTGGCTAACTTACTTTGTTGCTTCAGCCACTTATTCAAGCTGCTTTGCTTTTTCTTATCCATCGTGAAGGCTTAATGATAATTGTTTTAATGAGGCGGTAGTATACAAAAGAAAACCCAGCGGGAATACCGCTGGGCTTTAAGGATATGACACAAATGTGAAAAGTTATTTGTCACCAAGTGAGTCTAAGAAACGTTCAGCATCTAATGCAGCCATACAACCTGTACCTGCAGAGGTGATCGCTTGACGGTAGTTGTGGTCCATTACGTCGCCAGCTGCAAATACACCTTCGATACTAGTTTGTGTTGCGTTGCCTTCAAGACCTGATTGAACGATGATGTAGCCATCTTTCATGTCTACTTGGCCTTCAAAGATTTGTGTGTTTGGCTGGTGACCAATTGCGATGAATGCACCCATTACATCGATATCTTCTGTCGCACCGCTGTTCACGTCTTTAATGCGGACGCCCGTTACGCCCATATCGTCACCCAGTACTTCATCGAGAGTGCGATCGGTATGAAGAACGATATTACCGCTTTCAACTTTATCCATCAGACGTTTCACAAGGATCTTCTCTGCGCGGAATGAATCGCGGCGGTGGATCAGGTGAACTTCTGACGCAATGTTAGATAGGTATAGCGCTTCTTCAACAGCCGTGTTACCACCGCCCACAACTGCAACTTTCTGATTACGGTAGAAGAAACCGTCACAGGTTGCACAAGCAGAAACGCCGCGACCTTTAAATGCTTCTTCAGACTCAAGGCCAAGGTATTTTGCTGATGCGCCGGTAGATATGATTAAGGCATCACAAGTGTACTCACCTGAGTCGCCTTTTAAACGAAATGGGCGTTGTGATAGCTCTACTTCATTGATGTGATCAAATACGATTTCAGTTTCAAAACGCTCGGCGTGTTCTTTCATGCGATCCATCAATGCTGGACCTGTCAGTCCCTCAGCATCGCCTGGCCAGTTTTCAACTTCAGTTGTGGTGGTTAGCTGACCACCTTGTTGCATTCCCGTCACAAGCACAGGGTTTAAGTTTGCACGCGCTGCGTAGACGGCAGCTGTGTATCCTGCAGGACCAGAACCAAGAATTAATAATTTACAGTGTTTTACGTCGCTCATTATGGCTCCAAAAAGGGCGTAACATTTCCCTCGATTGTATGGAAATTCTTAGTGCTTTAAAAGCATAAACAACGATTGTGATCGAATAATTGGTTATAGATTAGAACCCACTAAATATTGATTGAGAACGTTGACTTCTAGCATAAAATTCTATTCGTAGTAGAGAAGTCTAGTTTCAAATATTGTCAAAGCGTAAAACTGAAACATGGCTCTGTTTTTGTGGTTTGGTTTGGTTTGTTATGTTGTTTTCGTCGTTTTGTTGAAGCTATCAACGTTAAAAGCTGGTAATTGCAGAATATTTGCGTAACCTAGTGTGTAAATTAAATGTTAATTAATGTGCCTCATTAAAGGAGCAAATGATGTTACATTCACGTGAGAATACTCTACATTTAACACAGCTCAGCATGGCAGCAATTGAGCAGCTTTCCCCATCGTTTGAAGAACTGCCTCGTACCGAACATGCAGATGGTCAGTATCGACTACGACGTTATTCTGTGGTTGGCTTTGATAACGGCAAAGTCATCGACTTAAATAAAAATAGCTTTGTTCAATCCTCTGATATCAACCGATTTCAAGGTGATGTAGTAAGACAATTCGAGCCAATTGAGAAGGATATTCTTACCAGCGATGGATTTCGAGAAATGTGTGAATTGTTTGTCAATGCGAATCATCTGCCAAACGGTCAAGAAATAGAAATTCACCAAATCCGTATCAGGGCACTGGAAGAAGAAACCCAAGTAGCACCTGAAGGTGTGCACCAAGACGGTTTTGATCATATTGCAATGGTTGGTGTGGGACGCCATAACATCATCGGTGGCGACATCATGCTGTACAGCAGCCATAACCAAGCCCCATTTTTCCGTAAAGTGCTAGAAACCGGAGAGGTCGCAATCTTGGCTGATAGCAAGCTGTGGCATAACGCGTGCCCTATCCGCTCTGTTATTGATGACGAAGCGGGCCATATGGATGTATTTGTACTTACTGCTACGGATAAGCGTAATGAACTTCAATCTTAATCAGATCAGAGAGCAATTTCCGGCGTTGGCTCAATACCACAACGACAAGCCCGTGACGTTTTTTGATGGTCCAGGTGGCTCACAAGTGCCTCAACCAGTACTAGACAGCATGGTTGGGTATTTAGGTCGTTTCAACGCTAACTTAGGCGGGCATTATTTTTCTAGCCAAGTGACCGTTGACGTAATGCAAAATGCGCGTGAGTCGGCTCAGGCTCTACTTAATGCCCCTTCATCTGGCAATATTGTCTTCGGTGCCAATATGACCTCACTAACCTTTCAGCTTAGTCGCGCGATTAGTCGAGATTGGCAAGCAGGAGATGAGATCATTGTCTCCGCTTTGGATCACTATTCAAATGTATCCAGCTGGCAGCAAGCGGCAGAAGATAAAGGCGTTACGGTTCATCAAGTTCGTATCAACGAAGAAGATTGTACGCTTGATATGGAGCATTTAAGCCGCCTTCTTTCTGATAAAACGCGCCTTGTCGCTGTGACTTATGCATCGAACACGACGGGTTCTATTGTGGATGTACAGCAAGTAGTCAGCATGGCGCACAATGTTGGGGCACAAGTTTATGTGGATGCCGTCCATTATGCGCCTCATCATTTGGTTGATGTTCAAGCGTTAGGTTGTGACTTTTTAGCTTGCTCAGCTTACAAGTTTTTCGGACCGCACGTTGGTATTGCTTACATAGCCGATCAGTGGCTCCACAGTATTCGCCCTTACAAAGTCGAGCCTGCCACTAATATAGGCCCTGGTCGATTTGAAACAGGAACGCAAAGTTTTGAAGGTCTTGCTGGTGTCGTTTCTGCGGTTGAGTACCTGGCTCAATTTGGTGAAGTCGGTTTACCTCTTCGCCAACGATTGGAGCAAAGCTACCAACTGTATGAACAACATGAGCAGCGCTTGAGTGAGCGTTTCTTGCAGCGTTTGAATGCATTAGATGGTGTCAATCTATTCGGTATCGCAAAGGAAGATAGCCAACTCCGCACGCCAACTTTTGCGCTAACGTTTGACCGATATTCTCCAGAGTTCATCGCGAAAACACTGGGTGAACATAACATTTGTGTATGGAATGGTCACTTTTATGCGTTGGGCTTAGTTCGTCAACTTGGTTTAGAAGAATCGGGTGGTGTAGTGCGAATTGGTTGTATGCATTACAACACAATAGAAGAAGTCGATATGTTATTCGATGTGCTAGAAAGCATCCTTGACGCATAACTAACGATTTCTTCCTAATAGAAAAACAAAAGCTCGAGTCAAAATCGAGCTTTTTTCATTTTTATTTGAATCAACGCGTTCTGCAAGCGATTACTCACTAACTTCAACTTCATAGGAAGTGAATTTTCTTACATTAATAACGCCGGTATCAAAGATGAGGTATTGACCTTTGATGCCTTGCAAAGTGCCAGTAACAACCGGGTTTTTATCGAAGTTATGCGAAGTGATCTTCGTTGGGTGCTGTTGTACCGGGTAGCTAAGGTCGGTAATGCTTTCGTTTAATACTTCAATGGCATCTTCGCCGAATTGCTGTTTTATCTCGGCAATTTTCTCTTCGACTAAAGGCAATAGCTCAGCAAAACGGTCCTGCAATGCCATAGGTTCACCGTCACCTTTTAGCAGTGTGCGCCAATTGGTCTTGTCTGCGATATGTTTCGCCAGTTCAACTTCAATTAAACCGGAGATATGGCGAGTTTTTACTTTAAAAATTGGCAAGCCCTGAGTCGCGCCTTGGTCAATCCAACGAGTCGGGACTTGAGTATGACGAGTAATACCAACTTTTAAGCTGGATGTGTTGGACAGGTAGACAAAGTGATCCACCATGCAATTCTCTTCACCCCATTGTGGTTCGCGACAAGTCCCTTGATCGTAGTGGCAGGTCTCTGGCTTCATGATACACATGTCGCAGCTTGCTAGCTTTTTCATGCATACAAAACAGTGGCCTTGCGAATAACTCTTTTTCGTTTTCTTTCCACATGAGCAACAAAAAATATTGCCAGTGTGAGTCAGTGTGAGCGTTTTACCCAGAAAAGGAGTTAAGTCGATTTCTTCCTCACCGACAGGAAGACGGTAGTTGACGGCACCGTCCAGAGAAGCACGCATTTTGTTTAGCGTGCCAGTTGCAATTAATGACATGACATTACTCATTATTGTGTTTTTGCACAGTATATACTGAAGTGGAGAAGAGATGCAGGGTTGACAGGAGCTTTAAAGTAAGTGTCTTGCACTAAATTATTATGCATCGTGTTTTATTTTCTAAAAATTATGGCTGTGAAATGCTTCGCAAATAGAAGTTGGGCTGCACTTTTTAGAAATTTTAAAACGTGATAACGGTTCAAAATCCGTTACCATGTGTCGAAACTAAGAATTGAATGAAAAAGCGATTTTATTTCTTGATAAATCACCTTGATTTCATTTTTGAAATTATTGAACCCCACGTATTGTATAATCTCAGCAGGTCACTTGCCCATGAAGTGGATCCATAACTTTATCTTTGCTCTTTCTATTTGCACTATCAGTTTGGTTGCCCTTTATAGTGTGCTTGGCGATACGCGAAAGCTGACCATTACACCTGAGCATTTCAATATCTATGCAACTAAAGATGCCAGTGAAGGAGGTGTGAGTGAGGCAGATATCACATACGATCGGCAAAGCCTAGTCCTTAGCTGTGAACTAAAGCAGAGCTCGTATGCTTGGCCTTACTGCGGAATCTCGGTTTATACCGATTCAGCAACGCCAACACAGGGTATTGACCTTTCCAACTACCATACGATTCGATTGAAGGTGCGATATGAAGAGGCAGGAATAGGGGCTAACCCTAGCCACGACCTACGTTTGTATCTTCGCAATTATAATTCTGAGTATTCCAAGCCGGACGACGAGTACACCATTAAATATAATGGCATGCAGTTTTCTCCGTCGGGTTCGAGCGATATTGTCGAAATTCCGATTAAAAATCTTCAGGTGATGACCTGGTGGTTAGCAGATAACGGAGTCGCGATTGAGCACTCTGCACCTGAATTTTCAAACATCACACGTATTGATATTGCAACTGGGTCTGGTGCGGCACTTGGTAAACATAGAATTGTGATTGATAAAATTGAGTTTGAAGGCGCTTACCTTGCGCAAGAAACATTGTTGTATGCATTATTACTCTCTTGGATGGCGCTTGGACTGGCTTTTTCACTGCATGAGTTACGAAAAAATAGAGTGGCTTATGAAAAAGCGCAAAAGCGTCACCGTCATTTGGAAAAGGTGAATGATACTTTGCGAGCTCAAAACTATGAGTTTGCAGAGCTAGCGCATCGAGATGCTTTGACGGGCGCGATGAACCGATATGCTGTGCAACACTGGCTGGAACAACAATCTCGTCAGGTTCGCTGGGGGCATAACACCTTCAGTATTCTCTATTTGGACTTGGATAAGTTTAAAAAGGTGAACGACAAATTTGGGCACCAAATGGGGGATGACATATTGCGCGAATTTGTCATGGTGGTAGCGACTTCTATTTACTCAGACGATCGACTCGTTCGTTGGGGCGGCGAAGAGTTTGTCGTATTTTGCCCTGATACCAATATTGAACAAGCGTTAGAGAAGGCAGAAATGATTCGCAAAAATGTGGAGGATCATTTGTGGGTGCACGGTGAATCATTAACTTGCAGTATTGGCGTTGCCCAAATGCAGAATGAACGCGTCTCAGAAACCATGGCGAGAGCTGACGAAGTGCTGTATCAGGCGAAGCGCAATGGTCGCAACCGAGTGGAAGCTCATTATGGTTTACTTGCTTGCGAAAAGAAGCAAGCCTGATAGCCGTTCACTAAAAGGAAAGAAAAAAGGTGGCCAACTGGCCACCAAGAGGGATACTGCTGAACACCACTTAGGGGGGAAGTTTGGGTTATCGATACGATTACCGTGAGCAGCAGTGTAGTGCTAATCGAACTTGCTATTTTTACCAGAACAACCAAGCGAAAAGCGTTAGTGCAGCAATACAGGCAATGTTTAATACGAAACCAATTCGCATCATTTCTTTTTGCTTGATATGACCCGTACCGAACACAATCGCGTTTGGAGGTGTTGCAACAGGTAACATAAATGCACAAGATGCAGCGACGGCAATCAGTGCAGAGAGAATAACCGGAGACATGCCTAAGGCTTCTGCAATGGTCGCAAATACAGGGACAAGTAGCGCAGCACTGGCGGTGTTACTCGCAAACTCAGTTAAGAAGACAACAAAAGCAACCACTGCAAGAATCGTTAAGAGAATACCGGCTTGCTCAAGGAAGCCTGACAAGCTATGAGCCAAAAATACGCTTGTTCCGGTTGCTTTTAGGACGTTACTCAGACAGATACCACCACCAAATAGGATTAACACACCCCAGTCGGTTGTTTTCTCAATATCTTTCCACTCGACGGCGCGAGAAGCACCAAGTAGAAGGATGGCGCCAATGGCTACAAGAGTATCGAACTTCGCGAAGCCACCCAGCATAGCGTTAATAGGCTTACTGAATATCCACAAAGTTACGGTCAGTAAGAAAATCGCCAACGTAATCATTTTGCCGTTTGTCCATTCGACTGGTTGATGGTCAAGGTCAAACTTGTGGCTAAGGTCAGGCTTAGTCATCGTGTACAATACGAGGATAGCGATTGGCATTAATACTAGGGAAATAGGTACACCAAACTTCATCCATTCAGTGAAGCTTAGGCCAACTTCAGCGGCTGCAATTGCGTTTGGTGGGCTACCAACCAGTGTTGCAATACCACCAATTGAAGCACTGTAAGCGATACCGAGTAGAACAAACAAAAAGGTGTTGTGGTTTTTCTTGGCGTCTAGCTTTGTCATCACACCCAGCACAAGCGGTAACATCATCGCGGCGGTGGCGGTGTTTGAAATCCACATTGACAGGCCAGCACTCACACCAAATAGCATGAATACAGCGACAGACATTTTTCCTCTTGCCAGCAATAGTACTTTATCTGCAATCGCTTGATCTAACTTTTGTTTATGTAGAGCCGCAGCTAGTGCAAAACCACCCAAAAATAGAAAAATGATGGAGTTGGAAAAGTTATTCAGTGCGGCTTGAGTGTTGAACACACCCAAAAATACCGCAAGTAGTGGTATGAGCAGCGCAGTAATGCTGACGTGAATCGCTTCGGTTAGCCACAGAATAGCAACAAAAACTAAGATGCTCAGGCCGGTTACTACTTGTGGTTCAAAGGGTAAGGTATTAAACAAGATAATGAACAATAGGATATTCGCGTTCAAAATCATGCTGTTGCGAGTGAAGAACCAATTCTTCAATGTCACAGCGAGTGCGGTCATGGGTAGTGCTCCTTTTGCATTGCCTTTTGTCGGTTTTTTTATGGCAAAGTAACTGACTTGTAGTTATTTATTGATGAAATGTTACTTTGAATGCGAAAAAGAGTTTTGCCTGAATCGTAGAGCAAATTAGAAAGTGTGATGTTGAGAATTGGAAATGGGTAGAAAACTACCCATTTGTTTTATAGAAATGTTACTAGGCTTGTGAGCCACGTTATTCCTCTATTCGACGGGGACTTGAAGAGGCTCGTTAGCTGCTTTATTTGGCTCTTTTACTGCAACGATAGGTTCTTGAGGGCCAAGGAACTTAGGCTGCGTATTGATAATATACAGGTCTAAAAACGCTTTCACACGGGCTAGCAGTTCTCGAACACGCATCGATGTTTTTTGCTTGTTGGCCGTCGGCCCTGCTACCGCGAGACACTGCGCATCAATGCTGTAAGCATCAGCGATGAACAGTGCGCGTTCACAGTGAAAGCGCTGAGTCACAATCAGAAATCGCTCCGAAGCAAAAATTTTTTTCGCTCGTACAATCGAATCTAAGGTACGAAAGCCAGCATAATCAAGGTGAATCACTTCTTCAGGCACGCCTGCTTTAAGTAAATCGCGTTTCATTGTCCACGGTTCGTTGTATGAACGGTGGGCGTTATCGCCACTCAATAAAAACTGTTTTACTTTGCCTTGGTTGTAAAGCTCAATCGCCGCATTAATGCGATGAGTGTAGTAAGTGTTGAGGATCTTTCCGATGTACTTACTGGTACCAAGAACTACGGCAACCTCATGTTGAGGGATTTGCTCGTATTCGGTGAAAATGCTCTCTTTGGCTTGTAAAACCACCCATCGGTCGATGGCAATAACAGAAACAAGCAGACTAAGTGCAGAGATCGACAAAATCAAAGCAAATCGCTTCCAGGAAAATTTCAGCTTCCACTTTGATCTTATGCGAGAAAACAACAAAACGTTTTATATCCTTAACTAAAAATGTAGTTCTCATCATATCTGATAGAAGCAAAAAGAGAGAAGCCCATTTATGCCAAAATCTGGTTAGGATGATAAAAAAATAAAAGCCCCTACATGGTAGAGGCTAATTATTAAACGAATTGTCTCAAGCTTAGAACGCAGTGCGTTTGTAGCGGCGGTAAACAGGTTGCCAGAACGACTGTTCAATTGCCACGTTCAATGCTTCATCAGTAATTTCTAATGCGACACCTTGTTCAATTGCCTTTTTACCAACGGCAAATGCGATTTTTTTCGACACTAAGTGGATCTCTTCCAGTGGTGGAAGTAGTGCACCACGACCATTGATTGCTAGAGGAGAACATGTTGCTAGCGCGCGACTTGATTCCATTAGCATCTCGTCAGTGACACGTTTTGCATTGACAGCAAGTACACCAAGGCCAATGCCTGGGAAGATGTAGCTGTTGTTACATTGTGCAATAGGGTAAGTGCGACCTTCATGAACCACTGGCTCAAATGGGCTACCTGTTGCAACCAGTGCTTCACCATTTGTCCAACGAATGATGTCGTTCGGTGTCGCTTCCACGCGGCTTGTTGGGTTCGACAGTGGGAAGACAATCGGACGCTTACAGTGTTTATGCATTTCTTCGATGACTTCTTGGCTAAATAGGCCAGGCGCACCAGAAACACCAATTAGTACCGTTGGCTTGGCGTTACGCATAACATCGAGTAGTGAGAAGCCATTTCCTTCATTTTCCCACTCTTTCGTATTGGTATGCTTTTGCACCAAGCGTTGTTGGAAATCAAGAAGGTTAGGCATGCCTTCTTGTAACAGACCCCAACGGTCAACCATGTAAACTTGTGAGCGAGCTTGCTCGTCAGAAATTCCTTCCGATACCATTTGTGCGATGATCGCTTCTGCGATACCACAACCAGCAGACCCTGCGCCTAGGAAGGTAATACGTTGTTTAGAAAGCTGAGTTCCTGCTGCTTTACAGGCGGCAAGTAGAGAGCCAACAGTAACAGCTGCAGTACCCTGAATATCATCATTGAAGCAACACACGCGGTCTTTGTAACGCTCTAGAAGAGGCATCGCATTTTTCTGAGCAAAGTCTTCGAACTGGATCAAAGCATCAGGCCAACGGCGCTGTACCGCTTGGATAAACTCTTCTACAAATGCATCGTATTCTGCACCCGTAATACGAGGATGACGCCAACCCATGTACATCGGATCAGCTAAGCGTTGCGGGTTATTGGTACCCACATCAAGCACGATTGGTAGAGTGTAAGCAGGGCTGATACCACCACACGCGGTATATAGTGACAGTTTACCGATAGGAATACCCATGCCGCCGATACCTTGGTCACCCAAGCCAAGGATACGTTCGCCATCTGTCACAACAATCACTTTAACGTTGTGGTTTGCTGCGTTGTTCAGCAAGTCGTCAATACGGTCACGGTTTGGGTATGAAATGAACAGACCACGACCACGACGGTAAATGTTAGAGAAGTTTTCACATGCTGCGCCAACAGTCGGCGTGTAGATGATAGGCATCATCTCAGAAATGTGATTTTGCACTAGGCGGTAATACAATGTTTCGTTGGTGTCTTGGATGTTACGCAGATAAATGTGCTTATCCATATCGCTTTCGAAACTTTTGTATTGCTGGTAGGCACGTTCCACCTGCTCTTGGATAGTTTCGGTCGACTCTGGAAGCAGACCTTCTAAGTTGAATGAACTACGTTCTTCAGCAGAGAATGCACTGCCTTTGTTCAAAAGAGGGGTTGCTAAAAGAGCCGGACCCGCATATGGAATATATAGTGGGCGTTTATCGTTGTTCATTGGGTGCCTTATGTAGGGTTGAAGGATGCGCACCAAATTTTAACGGGTTCACTATTTAGTTGTAAACATGCGTTGATGCACATCAATGTAATGTCGCAAAAAAATTCAGATACCGACGAAAATATCGGCAATATTGGTTGTTTAGAGATACCTAAAGCAGGATTTTTTTACTTGGGTATAATGTTTTGCATCATCAAATCAAGTCCAATTTCTATGTTTCAACTACCTATCGACAGCCTGCAAGCCGAGTTTGACCATCATGTAAGCCTTAACCATCTTGTGGTGGAAGCCGAAACCGGGTCGGGTAAATCTACCCGCTTGCCCATGTGGGCGGCAAAACACGGACGCGTTCTGGTTATTGAACCACGTCGAATTGCTTGTACCTCGCTGGCTGAATTTCTTGCGGAGCAATCTGGAGAGCCAATAGGTCGCAAAGTCGGTTACGCGATCAAGCTTCATGCCTACTTTGATGAAAAAACCGAAGTTGTATTTGTGACTCCGGGGGTTGCACTGCGTTGGTTTTCGGAAAACAAGCTAGCAGACTTTGATGTCGTGATAGTGGACGAATTTCACGAGCGACGCTGGGATATTGATCTATTAACCGCCATTTTGAAGCAAGAAAATCAACATCGATTGATCGTCACTTCCGCTACCTTAGAAGGCGAAAAGCTTGCTCGTTACCTGAATGCTAAGCGTCTGCGTTCGGAGGGACGTTGCTTTCCAGTCACGGTGACACATCGTTCTACAGACAGCCGCTATTTACCGAACAAAAAGGGATGTGAACAGGAGGTTGTCGGAGCGGTAAAAGAAGTACTGGAAGATGAAGATGGCGATATTCTTGTTTTTCTCCCAGGACGTAAAGAGATCGCCCAATGCGCGCAGATGCTACAAAGCAGCAGTGATGTCATGGTGGTTAAACTTCATGCCTCGGTCAGTGATGAAGAACGACATCGTGCGCTGACGGTACAAAAGCAACGGAAAGTCGTATTGGCAACCAACGTCGCGGAAACCTCTCTGACCATTCCTAATATCCGTGTGGTAATCGATAGTGGTTTAGAGCGCAGAACTGTACAACGAAATGGACGTACAGCACTGACATTAACCAACATTTCTAAGGCCAGTGCCGCGCAGCGAATGGGGCGAGCAGGTCGCGTTACCGAAGGGGCTTGTATTCGTCTATATGGTGAGCACGCGCCTTTAGAGTTGGTGACACCTCCAGAATTACACAGAGAAGAGCTCGTCGAGCCCATGCTGGCAGCGGCTTGTTGTGGGTACCGTCTCTCAACACTCGATTTTCTCGACTCAATTCCCCCAAAGTCGCTAGAGGCATCTCATTCGACGTTGTTATCTATGGAAGCGATTGATGAGGATGGCAATGTCACGCAGCATGGGAGAAAAGTATATCCACTACCCATTGATGCACTGTTTGCCGATCTTGTTACCAGAATTCAAGCGAAGCCAGAGAAGGAAGCAATGATTGATTTGGCTGCCGCCTTATCTGTGCCTGCACAGCTCTATCAGCGACAAAGTGGCGAAGTCGCTGAGCTTCTATCTCAAGAGGAGCCATACGGATGTGATGCCTCTTTGCTTATCCGTTTGGTTCGGGGGGAGCGATTTCCGGGCATTGTCATTGATGCCAGCGCACTCGAAGAGTCACAAGGTTTAGCGAAACAAATGCGAGAAATATTTGAATTGCCGGAACTTGACGTTGCCTCTCGATATAAACGTGAAGCGCTCTTTTTCTCCATCGCCTCATTGCACCCTGAGCTTGTGTTTGTCCGACGAGCTCGTCGAAGGGATGCTCTAGGAAATGGCGTAGTCGAGATGCTGGTTGGGCGTAACAGCCGCTTTCCTGATAAAGAAGAAGCGGCCATCGTGCTAGATAGCCATAGCGTGCCAGGACGAGGCGTTAAGCAAACACTGAACCTCGCATCGGTTATGATGCCTATCCCGCTGACATTATTACGCGAACTTGAGCTAGGGGAGTGGCAACAAGGTGAGACGAATTATGAAGAGGAGACCCCAAGAGCAACGATGCATTTGGTCTACGCCGGACGAACAATCTGTACTGAACATCAAGCGTTAAAAGGTGATGTTGCTGTTCAGTCTATTGTCGAAATGATAGAAGACGAGACACTGTTACCAGGATTTGCTTCTCAAAGAAAACAACAAATCCAACACTGGAAACTCTACAACGCATTGGGCCTTAATGTCGAAGGAGAAGAGGTTAACGACTTGGCCTCCTTGACATTTTCTAGCTGGTTAAAGGATCAGTTGGAAACATTAGGCGTTGAAAATGTCGATGATATGGCGTTGTTTGAACCGGAAGACTTAACATTTAACGGTGTTCCAGAATGGGAATACGACGATTTCACGGAGCAGTACCCTTTAGAACTTTCGCTGCCAGAACTCCAACTGGATGTTGAGTATTACGCGTCTCGCAAGCTGGTACAGGTCGTTTATCGAGAGGGAAACCGTAAGGGGGACCCGAAGCGTTGGGAGCTGCCACGTTGGGCTGGTTGGAAGATACAGTATAAAAAGGCCAGTCGAGTGATTGATGTAAAGTAGGTCGGCGGATGACGTTGTGACAAGAATTGATATTTTCTTGGTGAATCTATAATGATTTCATATTGATAGCGTTACTTGCGTGTTGTTTTTAGTTTCTTAATTGAAATATTAATCAATTGAATGCTTATATATGGCGAAGCTGTACATCAGTTGTTACAAAGCTGGTTTTAATATTTCCTTTTGTATGTAAATTAGGGCATAAAAGACGAATGTTTTATATCCCATTGCTATATCAAAACAGTTGAACGATATTTGGTATATCTCATTTTCGAGTGTCGGGGGCATAGAATGGATCAACAAGGAAAGACGTGCATTGAATTCGACTACACTAGCTTTTTAGGAGCGACAGGTAGTAAAAAATGGACCTTTTTAGAGGCATTTGCCACCATCGCGCCTATTTTCGGTTTGATGTGGAAACAGAACATTGCGGAATTGAGCAAGCCTGAAGATCGGTTGTGGGATGCCGCATTAAAATCGATGTCTTCTCGTAAAAGTGATGAATCCAATTTGGTCCGCTTAACCCAGCTAGCTAAACATGAAGGGATCAATGAATTGCGAGTCGTTATGCCATATTCGCTCGATGTTCAGCAAATCGAGTACATAGAATCTCGCAGTCAGTTGAAGGTGGATACGTCAGAACAAGATGTCCTTAACATCAAGTTTTAGGCTGAGCATTTCCACTTCATCGATGTACCACTTAACAATAGTGCAATGAAAAGCGACCTCAAAGTAGGTCGCTTTTTTATTTTGAGGTTTTTGTCACAGGTCTTGGAAGTGTGATGAATATAGAGTATTTGCACTTAAATTAACAAAAATGTAACGTTTGGAAATGCAATTGTCATAACTAGCTTCTAACTTTGTGTTTTTAGGACAAATTACCGACTAAGTGGTTGGTACTGTAAGTTCGAATTAACGTCCCTTATTGGCACACAAGGATGATTGAGTCACCACGTCATTTGGGCATAAAAACAAACACAATAAGAAAGGAAGTCAATATGTCTTTGTCTCGTCGAGACTTTATGAAAGCTGCCTCTTCAACGGCGATTGTTACCGGGCTGGTGGGCTGTGGTAGCGATGCTAGTGAATCTGTTGCGGTTACCTTTGAGCACGGAGTGGCGAGTGGAGATCCTACTCAAACACAAGTAATCATTTGGACTCGTGTTACAACCTCAGCGAGCTACGCAGATGTAAGCTGGCAAGTTTCATCTAACGAAAATTTTACTGATATCGTGCAAAGTGGCACTTTTGCCACAGACACGAGCCGAGATTTCACGGTAAAAGTCGATGTTCAAAATCTCAACGCAAATTCTCGTTACTACTATCGATTCATGGTTGGTGATGTCACTAGCGAAGTCGGGCAAACTCAAACATTACCAGAAGATGGTGTAGAAAAGGCATCCATGGCGGTTGTTTCTTGTGCAAACTATCCTGCTGGCTATTTCCATGTGTACCGAGAGATTTTAAATCAACATGAGCAAGACCCGTTTGATGTGGTGCTTCATCTCGGTGATTACATATATGAGTATGGTGCTGGTGGCTACGCTAATGAAGATGCTGAGGCACTAGGGCGAGAGCCAAGCAAAGGCACTGAATGCATTACCTTAGATGATTACCGAAAACGGTATGCGCAATATCGCCAAGATGCTGATCTGCAAGCGTTACATGCGAGCCTACCAATGATTGCAGTCTGGGATGACCATGAGCTTGCAAATGATAGTTGGAAAAATGGTGCGGAAAACCATCAAGAAGAGGAAGGCAGTTTTAATGATCGTCGTGCAGCTGCGGCTGCCGCGTGGACAGAATGGTTGCCCGTTCGTGAAAACACTTTCTCAAACATGCTGATTTACCGTCAGTTTTCGTTTGGAAGTTTAGTCAATTTGATGATGCTCGACACGCGACTTGTGGGGCGTGATAAACCGTTGGATTATTTCTCGCTCAGCTCACCAACGATGGAAGCTATTGGCGGTTTAGTTGCTCAGTCGCGCAGTCAAGACCGAGAGCTGTTAGGCGGTGACCAACTCGCTTGGCTGATGGATGCGTTCAGTACGCACGACGCAACTTGGAATGTGCTAGGGCAACAAGTGTTAATGTCTCGTATGGAGTTGCCAAGTTCGGTTATGACCGCGATGTTTCAATTGTTTACTGCCACTGAAGAACAAAAAACAGAGGCGTTATTAGCGGTAAACTCTGCGATTACGGGTTATCTCTCTGACCCAAGTTTAGATACCATTGCTTTGCCATATAACCTAGATGCATGGGATGGTTACTACGTTGAGCGAGAGAGCGTTTATCAACTGGCCAAAGCCAGCAGTGGTAACTTTGTCTGTTTGGCAGGAGATACGCACAACGCATGGGCAAGTGAGCTTAAAGACATATCTAAGCATCCTATCGGGGTAGAGTTTGCGACTAGCTCTGTGAGTTCCCCTGGGTTAGAGGCCTACCTCGCGTTAGACCCTGTTGCGATCGCTCAAATGGAATACACGCTGCCGCACTTAGTGTCAGAATTACAGTGGGCAGACATCAAACAGCGTGGCTTTATGCGCGTTACTTTTACGCCCGACAAGGCAGAGTCGACCTGGTATTTCGTATCAACGATTAAAGACAAAACATATCAGGTGACGACTAAGTCAGCCTTTACAACAGATGGCACTACGTTAAACATCAGCTAAACTGAACCTAATATGAAAAAAGTCCGCAAGCTAGTGCGGACTTTTTATTGGAAAGCGTTTAGCAATCTAGCGACAGTGCTAGTCAATCAATCCGTATTCTTTGCTCAGAACTTCGATGATTTCCGCTTTCGGATTCTCACTCAAATGAATCGGCTTGCCTGTAATCTTCTCGGCAATACCAATGTAGGTGCTCGAAATCGCCATCAAAGATTCGACGGGTAAAGCATTATCACGAGCGAGTGCTTCACGCTCTGGCATACGTTCTTTGTTTAGCAAGATATCTGGGTCAGGGAAGTGGTTAAGTAGGAACTGGCGGAAACCTTCTTTTGAGTTCTCTACGATGTGACCTGCTTGGTACTCTTTAGCATCCCATATACGAGACGAGTCTGGTGTACCCACTTCATCCATGTAAATCAGCTTTTCATTGCCAGCAGCATCATGAACATAACCAAATTCGAATTTGGTATCGACAAAGATTTGGTCGATTTCTTCTAACGCTTGGCTGATAACGTTAAAGCCTTCTTTCAGCAATTTTTCGTAGAGTGCGATATCGTCAGCGCTTGAGAAGTTAAATGCTTCGTAGTTGTCTACGATGTTTTGACGAGTAATATTTACGTCATCCGCTTCTGGCACACCGGGAATGCCTTTTAGAATGCCTTTTGTGGATGGGGTCATTAGCAATTCTGGAAGTGCTTTGTCTTTTTCTAACCCTTCAGGAAGTTGGATTCCACAAAACTCGCGCTCGCCATTTGCGTAAGCGCGCCACATCGAACCCGTGATGTATTTGCGGCAGATGGCTTCGATTTTTACCGGTTTGGCTTTTTGTACAATCCAAACAAAAGGGTGAGGAATGTCTAGAATATGGCTATCTGCTAAGCCATTTTCTTTGAACAGTTTGAACCAGTGATTAGAAATCGCATTAAGCGCAGCCCCTTTACCCGGGACACCATTAAGACCACCTTCAGCATACCAAATACAATCGAATGCAGAGATTCGGTCGCTAATCACCATGATAGCCAAAGGCGCATCTGGAGCGACATCGTATCCTTTTTCTTTGATCAGTCGGGCGCTGTCTTCTTCAGTTAACCAGTAAACTGAACGAACTTTTCCACTATGAACGGGTTTATGGGTGCGAATTGGCAGGTCGTCATTGACGGCAAGTACTTGATTAGCAAGGCTCATTGCGACATTCCTATCATCTTAATCAAACGTCAGAAAGAGAAGATATTCAGCAAAATGTGGACGCTGAATAAATCGAATGTGGGCATCATACCAGAACTATTTTAACTCGCCAGAGAAAAAGCAAACGTTTGCCTTGTACTGTGGGTTAATTTGTTACCAGTTGGCAAGAAAGTGCCTCATGATTCCATTAGTTAGAAGAATCTCCCGTATTGAAATAGTAATAACGGTTGGCGTGCGTCATTGTTAATCAGATTTCTAGCTAGGAGATAAAGACAAATAGAGCTTATTTCTAGATGAAAAATATAAGTTACAAGTTGATTTGGATTATTTTCAATATGGCGTAATGTATTTGGTTTTATTTTTTAAATCTAATTTAGATGTTTCTAATTTTTTCGAGTCTTAACTTTTATTAACAATAATCTTAATTGTGGCTGTAGATAGGCGTAAATGTGTTCTTAGTTACTATTGAAACCTGTGTTTTTGACAATTTTTTGACTTAATGATTTTATTTTTGATTTGAATGTGTAAAATAGCCCGCTATTTTAATGGTGTTCAATTTGGACAATAAGCTTGCCGATCGTCTAGTTACAGTATTTTAAAAAATAGAACATGGTGTAAGTAATGAGAAAATTATCTTTATTGTTTTTATCTATGCCTGTCTTTTCTGGCGCGTTTTCTAATGAAGCTGTACCCACTAGAATAGATATAGAGCGAGGTAATGGGTTTATGGTGTATGGAAACTTTGGAAATCCGATGAACTGTACTAACGAATGTTGATTTTTTAATCAAAAAACACACCCCCAGTACAGTGAAATTTACTCAACCATATTAGCGGCGTTTAATACAAAAAAGAGGATTAAACTTTATGCTCATTCTTGTAAATCAGTTGGTTGGTACTCTAAACCTGAGTTTACATATAACACAGTTACTCCAAATGGAACGGTGTATATCCTTAATTAGAGCCTACTTATAAGGATCAGGATTATTTATTCAACAAGTGAGGTAAAGGTTATCAAAAAAGCGCTAATTGTTACTTTATTATCAGGTCTATCATTTGCAAGTTATGGCAAATATACCTGTATAGGTGAGGTCAAAGGGTTGAGCATAACCCCTCAGACAGGTGATGTTTTAGTTGAGAAATTAGGGCCTAGATTAAATAACTGAGTGTTAGGTTTGGAAAGCTAGATATGAAAAACATCTTACTACTACTTTTATTATTTCCTCTGGCGGCGAGCGCAAGGTATACAGCAAACTTTTCAGGTGAAGTAAAAGCGGTTCTAACTTACCCAGGAAATACTATTATTCTGATCCGAGTCGAAGGTATGCCCGATTCTCACCCAAAGTGTACTTTGACTGATTATATGGCTATCGATCCGGCAATATCGCCGGAGTCCCGCCAGATCATTATGTCACGATTACTATTAGCATACTCAACTAAAGAGAAAGTAAACATCGGGTATGATAAAGAGAGCCATAAGGATTCTTGTGTTGGAAATCGCATGAGAGTACATCGGGTTGGCTAGAGAACCTGAAATCACAACATGTACGAATAGAAATATTGTTGCCCAAATTTCAAATCGAGGAGATACAACATGAGAACTTGGTTTTTAATATTGAGTATGACATTGGCAATGCTTACATCCTTTCATTCTGTTGCAGCTCCGGGGTGGTCAGGTAAATCTAAAATTTCCAGTATCTATGTACTTAATGAAACACAAGCACTAATTAAGCTCGCAAGTTTCCGAAATCCACACAATTGTGAAGTCATTTTAAGCGGGGATATCATTCTTAATCCACTTACCAATAAAACCTGGTTTACCGTTCTGTTATCTGCCCATATGGCGGGTAAAGAGGTGGATATATGGGTAAATGCAAGTTGCGATAAAACGCATTGGGTCGGACCAACGTTTGCGACCATCGGCCATGTGCGTCTTTTTTAACCTAGCCAAGCTGCGTTCGTAAAATCACAAACTCTAAAAGAGGAATAATGAAAAATGAATAAAATTGTTTGCCTTGTCGGTTTATTTATCTCTGTGGTGACTTTACCGGCGTTTGCGGATACACATTGCAGAGGAAAGGTCAGTAATCTTGCTATCGGACGAGGAGGGACGGTGCTAGTCAGTGGTCCTGGAGGGTTACCAAGTGTATATCTTTGTAATGTAAAACATAAGACCAACAACGTAGAGGTCGAGAGTTGCAAAGCTATGTACAGCACGTTACTTGCTGCAAAATCACAAGATAAAGTAGTTAATATCACCTTTCTACCAAATATAGACTCGTGTTCGTCACTCAAGAGTTGGTCGGTGGCTAAAAATATAAACTGGGTTTTTGCGAGTTAATTAACTCAAATTTCAAAGAATAAAGGCAAATAAAATAATGAAAAAATGTCTACTGGCTATCGCTGTATTCGCGAGCTTATCTTCGTCTGCATTTGCAGTTAAATGGAAAGATTCGCCATATGTAGAAATCAAGAAACTTTACCCCAACAATGGAGGATTGAATTTTTATACGGAATATAAAGATGAATCTGTCTCTGCCTGCGATGGTGGTTACCGTTTTGATATTCCTGCTTCAGCACAAAATTACGATACGAAAGTTAGTGTGATAATGGCAGCCTTTATGGCGAAGAAAAAAATTCTTCTCAGATACGATGCAGAGCAAACTAAGAAATGTGCTGCTGTCGTCGATCGATTCTTGGTTAAACCCTAGAACAACGAAAAGTGTTATGAACCGTTACTTGCGGTGCATGTTAGCGCTGTTAGTCGGCCTGCCACAGGTATTTTCTGGGTCAGAAACTCTTAACATCAGAAAGTGAAAGTAGGGCGATCTTCTAAGAACTTCTTCTCTTATATGTCTAGCAAGTCGGACTAAACCCAGATAAATCTGCTTTCTTATGAAGAGCATTGAATCAACAAGTGAATCGTTACCTTTGGCGTTTTATTGTAATTGATAAGTGTTACAACAACTATTATACGTGACATAAAATAGGCTTAATATGGAAACGAAGTCGGTTCGCAAATCCGTAAAAATTGCAGTTTTCTCGCTCCTTTCAGCGAGTTTATTAACAAGCCATGTGTTGGCATCAAGTTATGGTCTGTCAAGCAGGACTGATACTCAGGTGCGTCAGAGCTCCTCAAGCAACTTTGATGTTCTGGTACCTGCGAAAGCGAAAAATGGCATTTCCTACAATGTATTCAGTAAGTTTGAGTTAAGTGGCAAGCCTCTTACTGTTGTTAATACCGATGATACATCCGGTGGAGTGCGCGGTACGGGCAAAGCGGATTTAATTGTTATTGAGTCCAACAATATCTCCTTAAAAGATCAGTTCTCTATTCTTGGCTCTCCGGTAGACATTCTATTTATTACACGAAGCGCAAGTGGCAAATTAACTTGTGAACAGTGTAGTTTTGATAATGTTGGTCGCGTGACAATGGCAGCCGCGGCGCCAAGTTACTCATCGAGCGCAAAAACTGTGAATGGCATTGGTGATTTAACCACGGTCAGAGATGGAAAAGTCACGGTGAAGGGCTTGGTGTCACCGGGCCTTCAATCCTTGGAATTGATTGCAGATACCATTGATACCTCTGGCACAATTGATACTAACTTACGTGCGGAAAATCATCCTGAGTCAGGCATGATAATTGTCGATAGGGGGAGTAAAGTAGTAGGCGCAGGTGGTATCAACATGTTTACTGGCCGCCTTAAAGTCAGCTACGAAGATTTAGCCGTGAAGTCCGCAACATTGAGCTCTGCTTGGTCGACGATTAAAGGTAAATTCCGAGCAGCGACTATTGCGATTGCTAGCCCGAACAATATTGTGATAGATGCAGACATGAGCACCATGTCTGATGCACTAAGTACCAGTCAACATAACGGTAAACTTTATGCGCCGACTGAAGGTGTTTTTGTTCAGAGTTTGGGCAAATATAAGAGTAAGGAATATCAGAATATTCATGTAAAAGCCACTGCTAAATTGTCGTCAGATAATCACCTTTCGTTAAAAAGCTTGAGCAATATACACATACTAAAGCAGGGTAATAAGCAAGCAAAAGTGATTGGTGGTGATATGACTTTGATTGCTCTTAATGACGTGCTTCAACAGGGTTATGTTGCTGCGGATGAGGTAAAAGTTTCCGCAAACCAGTTCATCAATAATGGCGTGGTGGAATCGGCAAACATTGATGTAGAGACAGAAAAGTCCATTTACAACAGCTTTGGCGGCAAAGTGTTGGGTAAGAACGTGACACTTTACTCAAAGTCTGGAGCCGTAATTAATGGTTCTCGTACAGATAAAGCAGTATACCTTGACAGCGCCTTGAGCATTGGTGGCGAAGGTTACGATATTGACAAGCAGTTTGGTATATGGCAGTCGTTAGACGACGACCCAGATATAAAATCACAAATAAATTCAGCAAACAGCGTCAGTACTGTTTCCGCTTCAATTCTTGCAGATAATTTAGACATACAAGCGAAGATAATTGAGAACATCAATCCGTATCGCCTTAAAAAAGCCGACAGTGTCAACTGGGATGCGGGTATTCGTGTTAATGGTATTAAAGCAAACCAAGTCGCGATTGAGGCTGAGCGAAGCATAAAATTAAAAGCCAGCGAATACGTTTTGAACTCATCTGCCATTATGGGATTGAATGGTGGTGGCGAATTCTTAGTTAACTCACCGATTTTTAGCAACGAGCGTTACGAAATCAGTTTTGAGTCTTATCCTTACCGTGTTGTTGAATATAGTCAAGATGACAGCAAGAAAAACGAGATAGGTCACTACAAGTCTGGTACAGAAACGAAGATCTTAACGTACTCACCGCCGGGGCGCGTGTTTTCATTTGGTGACTTCCAATTTAGTCGTGGTGGAACAAGCGATCCGAAAAAAGTGCAAAGCAGTAAACTGTTTAATGAGGTTTCTTACTTCCAAGCATTTAAAGACGTGCGTTTCTTTAATAGTACGATTAAAAGCATTGGCTTAGAAATAGGTACAGACACAGAGAACACTGACTTTGAAGGTATGACGTCATGTTTGAACTATCGACGTTGTAATAGAGAGTACGTCACAACAAGAACAGAGGCTGAAACATTGCTTGCTTTTGAGGGAAATGTGTCTGGTGTAAACGGTGAAGTTGCCACAGAATCTGATTTGGTTATCAGAAATATAAACTCAGTAGATACTGACAAGCAAATTGTCATCTCGAATATAGTTAATAATTATGTCTCTAAAAATTCGAATCGTTTAGATGAAAAGTATATATGGGGTATTGGGTTATGCAAAATATGGAACACTTGTGTTTACGAATATAGATTAGAGAAGGTAGAAGTAGTATCAGACTTCGTGAAGGGAGAGGTGTCATTATATACAGGATTTACAGCGAAGCCAGATAATTGGCCAACGGGAAAGCCTTGGTCTGATGATTATAAAGATCTAACGAGTTTTAAAATAAGCCAACCGTATAAGTTTAAAGTAAACTGGAAAGAGAAGTACGATGAAGATCAAGGAGATAAAGAACTTGATTCTACAGGCTACACCCTAAAGCAGATTGAAGAGGCAGCGAAAACTTATCTGCAAGTAACAAGTTTTAAAAAAGCTAGCACAAATAATAGATATGGAAAACTACTATATAGTTACATTGACCTTAACACTATAGATGTTTTCAAAGAACGGGATTCAGACACTATAACAATAAACTATGTACAGCGTGATAAGTTTCTTGTTACTTACTACAAAAGGTTCGAATATGAAGAGAAACAGTATCTAAGAAAAAAAGTTAACTTAACACAGTTAATGAAATACTTGCCTGTTGAATATTTGAGGCCAAATTTACCTATAGAGTTAAATGGCTCAAACATGAACATTGCAATCACTAATTATTTGAAAACGATTCCTACCACTATTGATTATCCAAAAAATCCACATCGTGGATTCCGAGGGGATTTTAAGACATTCGATAGAACAACCTATCGCTCTCATAAAGTCATAGGGAATAATATAGAGATAGAATATACTAGGATAATTAAAACATATGGATGTGTAAATTATGGTGGTTGTCATTGGTTCAATAGGGCTATCTATGAAAAAACCATATTAACGAAAAGCCAGCTCAGTCATTACCTATAAAAGACGTTATATAGTCACTTCCTCCCTTTGATTGAGGGAGGAAGCTTTAAGGCTATTTATCATTTATCTCTATTGATTACTACTTATATGGGAAGTTTAATTAATAAATGGCTCAGCCCTTTGGTGTTTTGGTTTCATTGATAATGGTCACAATAATTAATCTTTGTGACGAAAAAAAGGCTTAATATGGAAACGAAGTCGGTTCGCAAATCCGTAAAAATTGCGTTTCTCTCGCTTATTTCAGCGAGCTTATTTACAGGCCATGCGACTGCGTCGAGTTTTGGTTTTTCAAGTAGAACTGACACTCAGGTGATCCAACAATCTTCGAGCAACTTTGATATTTTAGTACCAGCAAAAGCAAAAAATGGCATTTCCTACAATGTGTTCAGTAAGTTTGAGTTAAGTGGCAAGCCTCTTACTGTTGTTAATACCGATGATACATCCGGTGGAGTGCGCGGTACGGGCAAAGCGGATTTAATTGTTATTGAGTCCAACAATATCTCCTTAAAAGATCAGTTCTCTATTCTTGGCTCTCCGGTAGACATTCTATTTATTACACGAAGCGCAAGTGGCAAATTAACTTGTGAACAGTGTAGTTTTGATAATGTTGGTCGCGTGACAATGGCAGCCGCGGCGCCAAGTTACTCATCGAGCGCAAAAACTGTGAATGGCATTGGTGATTTAACCACGGTCAGAGATGGAAAAGTCACGGTGAAGGGCTTGGTGTCACCGGGCCTTCAATCCTTGGAATTGATTGCAGATACCATTGATACCTCTGGCACAATTGATACTAACTTACGTGCGGAAAATCATCCTGAGTCAGGCATGATAATTGTCGATAGGGGGAGTAAAGTAGTAGGCGCAGGTGGTATCAACATGTTTACTGGCCGCCTTAAAGTCAGCTACGAAGATTTAGCCGTGAAGTCCGCAACATTGAGCTCTGCTTGGTCGACGATTAAAGGTAAATTCCGAGCAGCGACTATTGCGATTGCTAGCCCGAACAATATTGTGATAGATGCAGACATGAGCACCATGTCTGATGCACTAAGTACCAGTCAACATAACGGTAAACTTTATGCGCCGACTGAAGGTGTTTTTGTTCAGAGTTTGGGCAAATATAAGAGTAAGGAATATCAGAATATTCATGTAAAAGCCACTGCTAAATTGTCGTCAGATAATCACCTTTCGTTAAAAAGCTTGAGCAATATACACATACTAAAGCAGGGTAATAAGCAAGCAAAAGTGATTGGTGGTGATATGACTTTGATTGCTCTTAATGACGTGCTTCAACAGGGTTATGTTGCTGCGGATGAGGTAAAAGTTTCCGCAAACCAGTTCATCAATAATGGCGTGGTGGAATCGGCAAACATTGATGTAGAGACGGAAAAGTCCATTTACAACAGCTTTGGCGGCAAAGTGTTGGGTAAAAACGTGACACTTTATTCAAAGTCTGGCTCGGTAATTAATGGCTCTCTCGTTGATAAAGTCGTGTACCTTGACGATGTATTAACCATTGGCGGCGAAGGTTATGAGGTCAAAAAACAGTTTGGTATTTGGCATGAGCTACAAGAAAAAATTAAGGAAGATAAAAATACAAAAACAAGGATAGCTAATGCAAATAGCGCCAGTACGGTGTCAGCTTCTATTCTTGCGGATAATTTAACCATACAAGCGAAAAGAATTGAAAACATTAATCCATATCGTCTTAAGAAAAGTAATAGCGTCAACTGGGATGCGGGTATTCGAGTCAATGGCATCAAAGCCAATCAAGTCGCGATTGAGGCGGAACGAAGCTTGAAATTAAAAGCTAGTGGATACGTTTTGAACTCATCTGCCATTATGGGGCTGAACGGTGGTGGCGAATTCTTAGTTAACTCACCAATCTTTAGTAACGAGCGATACGAAATCAGTTTTGAATCTTATCCTTACCGTGTTGTTGAATACAGTCAAGATGACAGCAAGAAAAACGAGATAGGTCACTATAAGTCTGGTACTGAAACAAAAATCTTAACTTACTCACCGCCGGGGCGTGTGTTTTCATTTGGTGACTTCCAGTTTAGTCGTGGTGGAACAAGCGATCCGAAAAAAGTGGAAAGCAGTAAGCTGTTTAACGAAGTATCTTACTTTCAAGCCTTTAAAGACGTACGTTTTTTTAATAGTACGACTAAAAGCATTGGCTTAGAGGTAGGTACTGATACAGAAAATACGGACTTTGAAGGTCTTACATCATGTTTGAACTACCGAGGTTGTAACAGAGAGTACGTCACAACAAGAACAGAGGCTGAAACATTGCTCTCTTTTGAGGGAAATGTATTTGGTGTAAATGGTGAAGTTGCTACAGAATCTGATTTGATTATCGATAATATAAACTCCTTAGACACTGATCAGCAATTTATTATTTCAAATATAGTCAAAAACTTTATAGATGAAAATGAACCAGTTTTATTTAAACATTTTGATTACAGAAATTTTCTTACAAATGCATCATCAATTTACAGCACATTTAATTACGAATATCGACTATCAAATATAGAGGTTGTTTCAGATGTTGTAAAAGGAGAGGTATTGTTATATACCGCTTACTCATCAAAGCCAAGTAATTGGCCTGAAGGTCTGCCGTGGTCTGACGATTATAAAGACCTTACGGATTGGAAATTAACTCGTCCATATAAGTTCAGTGTCAACTGGAAAGAGATCTATGATGAAACACAGAGTGAGAAAGAATTTGGTGGTACATCTTATACTCTTAACCAGTTAGAAGCTGCTGCAGAAAGATATCTAAGTTTTACTGGGATGTTCAAAACAGTAAAAGAGGCTGAAGAATATGAAAGGGAAAGGTTGAAGGTAGGATTAAATACTCCTGAAGGCTCTTACTCTTTCCGTACAAACTATCTTTGGGTGGCAATTGATACATCCGGGGATGAAACCGTAAATATTGTAAAAAATTCGAATCGAATAGAGCTAGTTTACAAAGTTCTTGCCAGCATGTACACGCGCCAAAGCGGTATGATTCCAGATGATGAAGGAGTCACTTATCAAAAAGTGCAGCTAGACCTGAGTGTATTAGAAAGATTTATTCCTCATGGTTCTCTAGGTGATGAGATAAAGAATAAAAAAGTAGTGTTGAGTGGAGCTCAACAAGTTATAGCAATAGATAACTTATTAAAAACAATAATACCAGAAGGAAGAAAGCAGTCGATATTAGCTGAATATGAAGGTAAATTTGCTCGAACTATTGTCTATGAGTCCCATAAAGTAAATGGTAATAATGTGACGATTAATTTTAAAAGAATATATCCTAAGTTGAAGTTGGGTGGAAGAGATCGTTATTCGAGAAATACGTTGGAATATAAAAAAGTTAACGATTCGATTGTCGTAACTCAAGGGCAGCTAAGTCATTATCTTGCGGAATAAATTGGTTTTAAAATGAATAAAAATATTGAAAAAATGGCAGATCTACCACCTCCATTGTGGCAAAAGTGCACCTCGTACTTATTAAGCTTCGTTATGGTTGGTCAAATTGTTTTACCTGGAGTCGCGAGTGCGGCAGAGGTGATCAATGATGCGACTATTATCACTAATGTAAATGCGTCTCCTCAGTTTTCTCGCGTTTATAACCGAGAACGTCAGTTTGAAAAAGCGTATTATATCGCTAGCAACCAAGTAGAGACGGCTCAAGACTTAGTATCGTTTCACAAAACGCTGCTAAACGATAATAAATCGGGCTTGCCTGAGCCACTGATGATCCCGATTGCGGTAGGTGATATAACCGTTATATTCCCACATTATCCGGTTGATAAAAGAATCGGTGATAAGTTTGTACAGGCACGCTTAATTCGCATGCAAATGCAACGCGAAATTGATCGTTTAATTTTACCTAAAATGTCCATCTATCAGTCAGGCTCAAAGAACATTGATCCGAGAACAGAAAAGGAACAGATTAATTACCTTTACCAAAATGCGAAAAGTTTTGCGGCCAAGTACAGCGTAAAATATGGTGAAAAAGTAACCCGTCAGCAAGTTAACGCATTTAAGCATGATTTCGTTTGGCCAGAATTGCGCAATATTAATGGCGAACAAGTACTGGTTCCTGTGTTGCATTTAACCGATGCAACCATCGATAGTGCAAAAATTGCGGGTCACACAGTAGAAGTCTCAGGAGATTACGCCAACTTCCGTAATATCACTGTTAACTCGGGTACACTACTCACACGACGCAATGCATTCCTAAATGCAACGGGTAATCTTTCAGTTAGCGAGCATGCAAAGATTATTGCTGACGAAGATCTAAACCTAAATGTTGGTGGCACATTGTTTAATGCGGGTACGGTAAACGCGGACACTGGCAACGCTAATATTATTACGGGGCAGTATGTTCAAAAGACGATGGTACATCGATTTGCTACAAAATATGAGCAAGGGAGTCGTCTTGGTAAAATTTCTTCAGTAAATGCAAAAAATGGCACGATATCTATTTCATCGGCTTCTGATATCGATATAGCTGGTGGCCAAGTAACGGGTAAGAATATCATCTTTAATGCTGGTAGTAATATTTTCATTACTAGCCAACAGACGACTTATGTCCGAAATGAGCAAGTTAACGGTTTTAAAGAAGATGAGTCAATTGTTGAACATTTCGGTTCTAAATTGACGGCCGAAGATAGCATTTCGTTAATGGCGTCAGGACAAGTTGTTATTAATGCATCTGAGGTGTTTGCTGACAAAGGAGTACTTTCTATTCTTGCTCAGCAAGGGGTTCATATTGCAAATGCTGATAACAAGTTTCAATCCTCTAGATACGGAAGATTTGGCAAAACCACTATTCAGGAAAGTGAATTTCAATCAATTGCTATTCGCTCCGCGCTAAGTGCTGGGCGAAATGTCATGATCTCTTCTTCTATGGGTGATATTGCTCTGAAGGCGACCAAAATTGACTCTGTAGACGGAACAAGCGTTAATGCCATGTTGGGTAAAGTCCACCTATTACTTGCTAAAGAACAAGACCATTATTTCTTTAACAAGGTAAAGAAAGGCTTTTGGAAAATAAAAACTGAAACCAAACAAGATCAAGTAGAAACAGCAGTTTATAACAGTATCACTGGTGGCGTTAAGATACATGCGACACAAGGAGTTACTCTAGAATTAGGCCAAAAAGACGGTCAAACGCTGAACGATGTACTGTCAGAGCTTGGTGCAGCTGAAGATTTAAGCTGGATGGTCGACTTATACAATGACCCTCAATACAGTGAAAATATCGAATTGGTGTATCAAAGATTAGAAGAACTCCACATCCATGAAAAGACCTCTAATCTATCACCTGCGGCAATGGCTATCATTGCTATTGCAGTGTCTGTGGCAATGGGGCCTGCTGGTGCCGGTTGGATCGGAGCTGGTGGCTCAATTTCTTCTTTTGGCGGTATTAGTGCTGCGGCAATGCAAGCTGGGGCGGTTACACTTGCTACCTCGGCAGCGACAAGCCTTGCCAATGGTGATGGCTTAGACGGCGCGATCGAGAAAATTGTGTCATCGGACGGTCTTCGGTCTTTGGCTATTTCAATGGCAACCGCTGGTGTCTTAAATAGCGAGGCTTTCCAAAACTCAAGCTTCTTTAATAGTGCAGACATTAGCTCTGCCATGAATGCCAATCAAACATCGATAAACTTAATCGAGCAAGCACAAGATGCATTGATGCGCTCTGTCATCCGCTCAAGTGTTTCTACGTTGATTAACGGTGGAGACTTTGGCGACTTTGGCGACTCACTGAAGCAAAACATGCTTGTTGCCGCTGCCAATAGCCTTGGCGAGAGCATGGCACAAGAGATAAAAGGATTAGCTGAGGATCACAACTGGAGCGATGCAATAAGATATATAGCGCACGCTGGTGCTGGTTGTGTTTATGGAGCGGCGTTAGCTGAAGCTCAGGGTGGCTCTACAAATAGTCTTTCCTGTTCATCTGGTGCAGGAGGCGCGGTAGTCGGTGAAGTCATTGGCGATTTGTCTCGAAAGCAAGTCGAGGAAAATGCTAAGAAGCAACAAGCATTTCTTGAAGACAAAATTGATAAGTTAAAGGAATCAGCAAAGTCTGAGAATTCAGATTTAAGTGCGGTTGATCTTGTTGAATTAGATCGTCAATTTGTAGAAGAACACAGAGGCCAAATTGAAGCTGAGCTCAATGAACTTAAAGCTGCTGGGGTCGATTTAGCGAAACTAGGCGCCGGGCTGGCTGCGTTTGCCGCCGGTGGTGATGTTGATATTGCGGCTAGCGCTGGTGAAAACGCGGCTGAAAATAATGCGCTGTTCTTGCTTCTCATCCCTATTCTTCTAAAAGTCATTGATGCAGTTACCATTGCGGCTGACTTTTACGAAGTAGCTGATACTTATGATAAACAAGGTCAAGCGGCAGGTGACGCCGCGCTGCAAGAACTGCTTAAAGGCTTTGCTATTGATGCGTCAATAGGACAGCTTGTGCCTGGTTCTCGAATGATGAGAAAGATTGCTGCTAAATTAAACAGCATGGGGTTGGGCGAATTCATGGATCGTCTAGAGGCGATGATGCTAAGTCGTCATAACCAGCTTGCGACTGCTGGGGGCCCAGAGAACCAAAGCATGGCGAATATGATGCAAGGTGATAACTATCAAGAAGCTTTGCTACAACACCGAAGAGCAAGAAATGAGGTTATAGATCTTGATGAATACGGTCCTGATGACATAGACGCACTGAAAGCACAGTACAGTCAACACGTTCCAAATGGGAAATATAAAGATGAGGATCTTGCATACTTTATAGAGAAGAATTACGAGTTCGACACTGTATCTAAGCGATTTAGAAAGCCAGCGACTAAAAAAATTGATGTTAAGGCTACACCAAAGGGAAAACCCGATAACTCTCGCGGTATACCAAAAGACTTAAACGAAGTGTTAGGCGACGGAAAAACTCGTTTAGCTGCGGTGACTCAGTCTGTGAAAATTGGCGGTGTGGAATATAAGGACCTCAATATTCAAGAGCTAACTAAATTGAGAGACGAGATTTCAGTTTCTAAAGATCTTTCTCCTGATATTATTCAAGCTAGAAAAGGAATGATAAGTGAAGCCATTGGTGAGATCGCAACAACGGTAGAAGCTTTATCAACCCTCAAAAATCCTAGAAAATTGGCGACTTCTTTACCAGGTAAACAAAAATCGGGTGAATTTGACCAACTCTGGGTGAGTGAGGCTCCAGATGGCTCGTCGATTATTAGTATCTTCGACGCAAAAGGAGGAAACTCCACACTAGGCAGTCGATTGCACAACGGTAAGCGAGTCGAGCAAGCATCAGGAGATTATATTCAGTCTATTCACGAGAATATGGTCAAAAAGATCGCAATCGCCAAAGAACGTGGAGATGACGTCTCGGCATTGCAGGAAACCGTAGACCTTATGGCTGAAAATAGTGATAAGATCCGCATGAAAGTCGTCCAGCAAAAGTATGTTGATGGTTCATCGACGATTAGAGAGAATTACACCGCCAAAGAGTACGAAGTAGGAGCGTTGACTTTATGGAACCAATAAAAAATCACTATTTAGATATACCTGAAGAAAGAAAATTGCGTATTTTTCGTGAAGAAGACGAACGTTTCTACAGCTTTTGGGAAAAAATGTTGGATGACAAACAATCTTTTTATCAGCAACCTCTCAAAAGAATGAGTAGCGATGCTTGGTATTCGCTTGGTGCATTCTTCACTGCTTCAAAATACGGGCAACATCAGGCCTCGCCAGCTTATATAAAAAGGGCGCTTGAGTTACTGAATAACGTGTACTTGCTGGCCAATCATGCAGACCAAGTGGTTGAATTCTCCGTTGGGCACCGACAATTTTCGGAAGTGGGTAACCGTTCTATTGCAGAAGGAACAATGGATGCATGGTTGGATGAAATCTGTTTAGCGATGGCCGCGAGAGATTGGCGCTGCGTAGAGCTGATGACCATCATGGATGAGTCGTTAGTGCGTTTAAAAGATCCTTTCGATGTTGCGCTGGTCGAGTTCGTTAACGGTGTATTTAGCAATTCATCAGCATTACCTGAGTTATTGCAAACGGTGATGGAGAAATCCTCCCCGCAACATTTAGAATCAACCAGAGTGCCATATGTACACTCTTTGTTTATTCCTTTTGTGAACGTGTTTGTTGCCATTATCGATGGCGATGAGTCACATTATCAAGAAGCACTGAGGGATGCGTTAGAGGCGCATTACCAGTTCTATATGAATGAAGATGTTCGTTATTCGCCAAAAGGAAATGTTTCTCTGAAACTGACTGGTCTTGCTGCATTAGCATACGATAAGTATGGCTGGACGATTCCAGAAACCGCATATTTGCCGAAGTGGCTCGTGTACGGCGAGCAGGATTTGCTAGCCTGATACAAACGATGCTTATTGCTCTTCATTAATTGAAGGGCAGTAAGTAGTGCCTTATCGTTTCCTCAGTAAGAGAGTGAAACTAAAATCCATTGCTCACCCTATACAAAGAAGCTTGTAACAAGGGTGAGCAAGCATACCTGTGATTTTTAATATGAAAAAATGGCTATTAACTTCGTTATTGCTACTGTCTGGGCAAAGCTTCGCTGATTGTAGTGGTGTCCACTGTACAAATGTAAAAATTACTCGTTTAGTGATTACTGAGTCGGGTATTTCTGTTGGAACGTCTGGTGATGAGAAAAAATTAGATTGTGACGCCGGAACCTACGACTATTTAAAACTAGAGCTAGGACATAAAAACTATGATTCAATTTATAGTTTAATATTAACCTCACATACAACGGAACACCCAATTTGGCTGCGCGTCTCAGATAAAGGTTCATGCAAAATATCGTATGTAGTTTCAGATAAATAAAAACCATAAATTTTTATTGCGACGTAAAAAGTAAAAGCGTCCTTATATAGATAGCTTTTATTACAAGTCTCAAATGCGTTTAATTATACTCTAAAGAGTTGAACTCTTTGGGTGGGCTTTCTCAACCAAAAAACGAAATTTACAATGAAAAAAATATTACTATTTTCTTTTTTTATCTATAGCTCTATCGCGTACTCGGCAGGAATAGGGGAGTTTAAACTACAAGAGATCAGGGCGGAAAAAGGGTCGGTATATTTAATACCTAAAACCACCATTCAAAATCCACTTAATTGCAGTAATGGACAGGTGGTTAAGTTGTCTCCTGATACACCTAGTTTCGAGCAAATGTATTCACAGGCCTTAACAGCGGTTGCTTCTGGAAAAAGAATCCGAGTATGGGCGACTCAGTGCAGCCCCAGCCCTTGGGGGAGTACGGTACCTAAAGCTGTTGTATTAGGTTTATTGGCTGACTGAACGTTTAAATGACTTACGGAAAAGGAATCGCAAATATGCGTAGAATTATAAGTTTTTTTGTTATTGGGGTACTGCTTTGGTCTCCAGTGTCTTTTGGCGCGTCGACCTATTTGTCAGGGAATATCAAAAATCTAACAACAACGACGCAAGGCTTATTGATTATGCTTGATACTGGCCTACCAGATAACTGCGAGGGTTCTCCGTATGGTTGGATGTTAGTTAAACAAGAATTTAGTGCAATGACATCAACCACTCTTGCTTTATGGCTTGCAGGTAAACGTAGCGTGACCGTTTATACCTCTGGTATCCAAAGTGGTTCTTCGTTTTGTGTGATTAACCAAGTTGATCCTGCGGGATAATGGGAAATACTGATGAAAAAATATTTGCTATTGATGATTACGCTTTTCTCATTCCACGCTTACGCTGAGATAAAAACAGGCCCACAAATTGAAAAGTTATACCCTGTTGCTTTTTACCATGACGCAAGGGACGGACTTTACATTGAGTTCCAGCAAGGCGCTATGCCTGGTTGTAGTCATGAAAAGGGAGGAAGACTCAGTAAATCTAACCCTAACTACAAGGAGCTTTATTCACTTTTACTTACGATGATGACTACCAAAAACTTTAAAGGGAATATCCGTTACCAAGAAACCAATCACAAAGGTTGGTGGCATTGTTCCATCGAAGGGATTTTTGCATTCCCACTTTAGCGTAGAGCCTAGTATGAAAATTTTAAATTACCTAATCATCCCTCTTTGTTTGTGCTCAAACTTTGTGTTAGCAGACGCGAAAGATATCGCACACGGGCGTCTTAAAGGCATAAAAGTGTACGACCAAGCAACTTTTAAAGCGACAAAAGTCTATTTTGACGATCAAGCGAAAATTTTTAATAGTGATTGTGACGGAGTGGCAATAATTACGCACTCAAAACACTCAGATAAAGGTTTGGAGCAAATTACTTCTCTAGCACTTTCAGCTTATATGGCTGGAAAAAAAGTGCGAGCTTTCTCTTTGAAGGGGACATGTGAACTGGACTTCTTAGCTATTCAGGAAAGCTATTTTTAAATTAAAGGAACAACATGAAAACAAAGTTCTTATTCTTATTGTGTCTTTTCTCTGCTTCCGCCATGACGGCAGAGTCAATTCATTGTGAAGGCCTTGTCAATGATGTATGGATACAGAGCGATGGTGCTCTAATCGTGAGTACTTCATGGGCGTCATCTGTTGGATTATGTAATGTTAATACATCTAGAAATGGGGTTGCTCCTGAAACGTGTAAATCTTGGGCATCAATGGCCCTGACTGCAGTGACAACACGAAAGCCTTTAATGATGCAATATTACAATCTTAAAAAGTGCAGTGATATCAAACGTTACACCGCTTCTGAAAAGCCACATTATGTCATGATCAGAGAGTCTCTTGACTAAATAAGAGATTCCAAATTAAAAGTTGGTCGACGTATTTTGGGTCTTAACTTCCAGATTACCAAGAGAGTTCAAATAAGCAAACTCCGCATTATTATTCAGGTGTGCTAAAGCATGCACCCTCTTTCTTCACTTTGAGTAAAAAGCTGGGGTATTTAAGGATTAAATAAATGAAAACACTACTCACACTATTTTTTATCGGATTAATCTCATTCAATGTCTACGCAGAGTCCCACACTGGTAAGGTAAGTAAAATAAATCTATATGGAGGCAATTGGAAAAATAGTCATGCAGGTGGCATATTATTCACATTGGAAAACATGCCAAGCAATGCTAGCTACTTTCGCATAAATAAAAGTGATATCGCATTTGATACATTTTTGTCTACTTTGTTGTCAGTAAAGCACACGAAAAGTAGTATCACAGTACATTACAATATTGATGATTCTAAATACAAATATACGCCTGTTACAGCAATAACTTTCCAATAGTGCATACATCATCGTCAAAGGCTCTTTTTAGAGCCTTTTTATGTTTGATTTATACAAAACATAGCTCTGTTAAGGTGTGTTCACTATTCAAACGTTTTCCTTAATTTGTTAAAGCACAAAAAAAGCCCCCTTAAAAAGGAGGCGAGATGCAGGATGGATAACGTCGAACTTATTAGTGGTACTTATTAACTCTGCCTTCGACGAAAAAGACTTCACACTGATAGCGCTGCGCCATGTCGCGCAACATAGATTGATTCATAAGTGCAATTTTATTGGATGCGACAACAGCACTGGCATTGCCTGATCGGATGGCTTTTATCACGATCTCGACTTCTGAAAGCTGTTGAGAGGGCTTCATTTGAATAACGTTTTTACAGCAAATATTAGAAGCAGTGAGTTGTTCAAAGTCTGGACGAGGGCAGTCTGCTGTAAACAAAATCCATTGTTTCTGCTGCGATAAAACAGCCAGCTTAGATAGAAGCTGATCCGAAACGGCCATGGGCTTAGTTGCTTGTGCCAATACGTTGTAACGAGAGTATGTATGAGATTGACTTTGTAACTGCATCTTACTGTTCCTTTATACATGCTGTATGCCTATACAGTAGTTTGTTTTGGCGACCTGATCAACAAGTTTCTCAAAAGTTATTTGCGGTTTTTTGAAAAGGAAATAAAAGAATTTTACTTTAAGTAATTGAATTTATTTGTTTATTTTTTATTTCTGATATGTCTAACATCAATTTAAAAATGTGAGGTGAGTAGAAAGTTGGACGAGAGACATACAGGGGTTTACTACTGTATATACAGGTGTTTTTCACGGACAGTGGTTTGTATACAGTGGAAGAGGGCTGATAACCGATGCGACATGCTATGTAGGATAGGAGGGAATACGAGATAGAGATTGGAAATAGGCTTGGGAGATCAAAAAAGCGCCTTATAAAAGGCGCTTTTGAAAATCAGTTCCATTGATTCCGTCTTGCTTAGCTCGCTCGTTGCAAACGTTCGCGCATTTGCAATTCGCCTTGGTTAAATAGGCGCACGTCGATTTTTGCCATATCGTAACAAGCTTTACATGAGTAGTGGTGCTTGCCATCTAAATAATCGTGACGAGTTACAAGACTAGGTTTTTTACACCAATCACAGGTGCCTTCTTCAGTGAACATTGATTTTCTCCCCACCTAGATTAATTTGAGTCGTTAGGTGTTATTTTGCGCCGGGCATTATGGCATAAAAGCGCGACTTAAGTTAAATGTCTGTTAATTTGTTTGAGAGGGAGATCGATTGCGGCGCTTGATTATATAGGTCTAAAAGCATGCTAGCCAAAGTATCCTGACCTATTTTTACTGTTTTGTAACATTTTGTGAGACGAGCTTAAAGGCATGATTGAGTCGCTTCATTTCTTCTTCACTGCCTCTTGTGTCAGGATGATAAAGCTTTGATAGCTGTCTATAGCGTAGCTTGATTGCTTGTAAATCAGGGATGTGTTGTGGTGTGTAGCCAAACATAGCACACGCGACGCTTAGCTTATGGTTCTCTGCCTGGGTTTTGGATTTCTTAAATTCTTTGAATACTTTCTCTAGCTGGCGTTTCAGTTGCTTGTTCGTAAACTCTAGCTCTTTTATTTTTTTCGCCATTCGTTGATTTTGGCTTTCCTCTTTGGCTTCAAGCGCTTTTCTATTTTGCTTAAGTTTCTTGATTACGAGAAAACTTAAGCCGCTGATGATGAGTATCGCCGCTAGCCAGATCAGCCATAAAAACTGCGAGTGTTCTACTTTGGGGTTTGCAACTGTGCTTTTCTCTTCCTGTGCTTGCTCAGCCTTTTTATCGAGCGACTTTATTTGCGAGACTTGTTTAGCTCGCAGTTGGTTGAAGCGCTGCTCTAACAGTTGATTATAAGCTTGTTCTGCTGCTGGATTATGCTGAGAAGCCATTTGATACAAGGCTTCAGTCAATTGAGAAGTTGTGACCTTATCTGGATTGCGCTGAATAAAATCGGCGAGAAGAAAGCCACGATCGGTTGGGTCATTGAGTGCGATAGAGGTTAGCCAATATAACGCTTGTGTTTCATTTTTTTCGCCATTTATCCCTTTAGCAAAGTCGTTCGCGAGCTGTTTTTGTGCAGGGAGGTAACCTTGGTTGGCGGATTGCTCTAGCCAGTAGCGCGTTTCTGGTGAGGCTTCAGCTTCGTTTGATGCCAATAATTGTTGTGCGTACTCGTATTGTTCGATGGGGTCATTTGGAGCTTGAGAGGCAAGTGAGTAGCCAGAAAAGCTGAGGCTAAATAAGCAGAGTAGGGCAGACGTTTTGACAGACATTAATATGTCAGGCCTAACGATAATGGTTAGGCCTGCTCCGGTAATTTTTTATTATTACCGTTATGGTGCAACCAAATTACTTCAGTGGCAAGATCTGGATTTCAACACGACGGTTGCACGCACGACCTTCAGAAGTTTGGTTTGAGCAAATTGGGTTACGTTCGCCGTAGCCGCGTGCAATTGCACGACCAGGTGCAACGTTTTGAGATACTAGGAATTGACGTACGGACTCTGCACGGCGCTCTGACAACGTTTGGTTGTATGACTCACTACCTGTGCTATCCGTGTAACCGTCAATAACGAGACTGGTATCTGGGTACTCAACTAGGATGCGAGCAACACCGCGTAGAGTGTTATGGATACTAGCATCAAGCTGGTAAGAGCTTGAAGAGAAGCCGATACCGTTTTCCATACGCAGTAAAAGCTGATTTTCACCAACACGCTGAACTTGTACGCCAGAGTTTAGCAAAGCGCGACGTAATTCCGCTTCTTGTTGGTCAAAGTAGTAACCAACGCCAGCGCCAGTCGCTCCGCCTGCGGCTGCACCAATGAGTGCATGCTGACGACGTTCTTTAGCATCATCACCCGTTGCTAGGCCGATTGCTGCGCCAGCGATCGCACCAATAAGCGCGCCTTGCGTGGTGGAGTTAGTTTCGTATTCACCCGTTGTTGCATTTTGGCGTTGAGTGGCTTGACAGCCAGTAAGAGCTAGCACTAGAGCTAGTGCAATAGGCATCTTTTTCAAGGGAAAATCTCCGTATAAAACTGAGGCGAAACCATGCCTCATAATGGGATGCGAATTATGAATAAACAAGCATTAATATTTGTTATGAGAAAGTAAGATTGATAAGAGTTTCTGTAAGAAAATTCCTACCAATACTGCCAAAGCTGTCAAAGTAAGCCCCATCGACATCGAAGTCATTGCTGCTTATGTGAATCCTTTACTATTCTGGCTATTTCGATGAATCGCCCAACATTTTGCGTGCTTGTTCGCCGCCCACTCCACGGTTAACTGAAACCTTTCTACCTTTCTTTAAGCCCACTTCGTAGTCTTCAGTTAGGTTTTTCATTGCTTCTTTCAATTGCTTCTTGAACGTTTCGCGGTCAATGTTTTGGAATTCTTTATCAATATAGTCATTAATTTTATTGGCCGACTCTTCATCTGGAGAAATAATTGGCAATTTTTCAATCGCGCCTTCCACCCAGCCAGATACAAATGAGTTCACACGGCGAGTCACTTCCTGAGAAGAGGTGCCGGTGCCAGCAAAGCTGTTTCGGAATTGTCCGGTACTTTCGTTCATCTCGCGATAAACAATATCGAAAGCAAATGCAGCAAAAATAGCGCGATCTGCTTCACCGATAAATTCGACACGTTTGAGCCCTTTGTGATTCAACAATACTGCTTCGACACCGAATTTTGTGTTAATGCCGCGAATCACTCGCAATATGGTAGAACTGATGTTCGCTGGTAGCAGATGAGAAGATTGTGTTTTTCCCATTCTGATGAACTCAATATCGTCTTTATCGAGACCATATTTAAGCATGAGGCGATGTGCCATTTTGATAGCATTGGCAGCCTCATTAACATTAGCGGAATTGCCCAGTTCTAAGCACTTGGCGATTTTTTTCAGAGCTTTTTGTTTATCCATCGACAACCAGTAACGAAAGCAGAAAATTTATGAAGTCAGACATATTACCTTTTTTGACATAAAAACGAAATACAAGGTGGGACTGAAGATAATTTCAGCACATAAAAAGAAGCCTCGCATTAAGCGAGGCTGGCGTTTTAGTTCGTCGTAATCAGTATGAAGTCGTACTTGTGTCTAAGAAGCCATTCTTCATTAAGATTCGTTAGAATTACAACCCGAGCTGGTTGAGCAAGTCATCGGCATCATCGTTTGATCCCGACGATTTAGATTCTTTCTCAGCCAACTGTTTACGTGTGGCCTCTAAAATGTCGTCTGGGTTTTCGTCTTCAGCAACTTCAAACTCTTCCAGTTGGATGAACTCAGTTTTATCCATTGCTAGTTCGAGATAGAAAATATTGTTGTTTTCGGTGGAGAACGTCACTCTGCGCGCTTGAGGGCGGTCAAGGTTGGTATCAACTTGTAAGATAACTTGCTTATTCAGCGCCAGCATTTTTGGTTGGTTTTGTGTGATGTTCGTTTGCAGGTCTTTACGAATTTTATTAGTGAAGTCTCCGACCAGTTGATTCATGAGTTCACCCAGAACATCGCCTACCTCGTCAGAAGTATGAGATATTGCCAGTTCTTCTTCTGGCATGCCCATATTACGCATGTAGTTGGTGTAGATCTCCAGTGCGGCTTTTGCCGTAAAATTAATCACAACTAGCCCGGTAAATCCGCCATCAAACAGAACAAAACAGCCAAAATCTGGTTTGAGGCTAGTCTTGTGGATTTTTTGCACCATTGCTGAATAATTTACTTGAGAAGATGTCGCCGAAGTAAGTACGCCAGAAACAGACTGGCAAAGTTTGAGAAGGATATCTTCAGTGGTCACAATTTTATTTTTTTTCATTCTGAAAACTCATCTAGAAACGCGATTCGTTCCCCAATGTAGGCATCAAGCGTGAAAAAATAAAGCATAAGTTTAATTATTGTATCGAGATTCTGATTTGCTCGTCTTTTTAAATGTTGTAAAGTGACGAAATTCAAAGAATATTACTTCACTAACTCTTTTGTGGTGTTTTTTCGCTTAGCGCCAATTTGTATGAGAAGTGAGCAAATAATTACACAACCCGCAGCTGATCGGATCAGCGTCGTAGGGGCAGGAAGCAAATGTTACCAAGATTACACTCGCAAACTGATGTCGATCCTCTTGTTCTTAGTTTTCTGAAAGAGCTTGAGCACGCCGGATTCACTGGTGATATCGAAAGCCAATATTCAAGCCGACTAGCGGTTGCCACTGACAACAGTGTTTACCAGCAACTTCCTCAGTCTGTCGTTCATCCCAAAACGACAGAAGATGTTTCTCTCCTCGGGAAACTGAGCAATAAAGAAAAGTACGAACGAATTACCTTTTCACCTCGTGGTGGCGGCACAGGGACCAATGGTCAGTCGCTAACCAAAGGTATTGTGGTGGATATGTCTCGTCACATGAACAAAGTGCTTGAGATTAATGAGAAAGAAGGCTGGGTTCGTGTACAAACTGGTGTAGTGAAAGACCAGTTAAATGACGCTGTTCGCCCTTATGGCTACTTCTTCTCTCCAGACTTATCTACCAGTAACCGTGCAACGATTGGCGGCATGGTCAACACCGATGCTTCTGGTCAAGGTTCTCTGAAATACGGAAAAACATCCGATCATGTTTTGTCGCTACAAGCGGTGTTTGCTGATGGTTCAATTTTAGAGTCGGACTTGTCTCATGGTTACCCAAAAGAAGGCGAGTTTGCTGCCAAGGCGCTACGTGTAACGGAATCCGTATGTCGTGAAAAACGCCAGCAGATCGTAGATAAGTTTCCTCCTCTTAACCGATTTTTAACGGGCTACGATTTAAAAAATGCCTTGAATGAAGACGGTAACCGTTTCGATATCACACGAGTACTGTGCGGCGCGGAAGGTTCATTGGCATTTATTACCGAAGCAAAGCTGAACCTGACGCCAATTCCGAAAGCACGTACTTTGGTTAACGTTAAATACAACAGCTTTGATTCTGCACTGCGTAATGCACCGTTTATGGTAGAGGCGAAAGCGCTGTCTGTAGAAACCGTTGACTCAAAAGTGCTTAATCTCGCGAAGCAAGATATCGTTTGGCACACCGTGAGCGATTTACTTACCGATGTTCCAAATAAAGAGATGCTTGGCATCAACATGGTGGAATACGCAGGTCAGGACGAAGAGGAAGTTGCTGCTCAGGTTGCAGCGTTGACCGCCAAGCTCGATACCATGTTGGAAACAGAAGAAGCGGGCATTATCGGCTACCAAGTTTGTAACGATGTAGCGAGCATTGGGCGTATTTACAACATGCGTAAAAAAGCGGTGGGTTTGTTAGGCGCAGCAAAAGGTCGTGCTAAACCGGTCGCATTCGCTGAAGATACCTGTGTGCCACCAGAAAACCTGGCGGACTTTATTGTAGAGTTTCGAGAACTGTTAGACAGCAAGTCTCTGAATTACGGCATGTTTGGTCACGTCGATGCTGGGGTGCTTCACGTACGTCCTGCGTTGGATTTGTGTGACCCGCACCAAGAAGCATTGATGCACGAAGTGTCTGATGAAGTGGTCAAGCTGGTGGCGAAATACGGCGGTTTGATGTGGGGTGAACACGGCAAAGGTTTCCGTTCAGAATATGGCCCTGAGTTTTTCGGCGACGAGTTGTTTACTGAACTGAGACGTGTGAAAGCGGCATTCGATCCACACAACAAAATGAACCCGGGCAAAATCTGTACACCGCTGGATAGTGATGCAGAGCTTGTCAAAGTTACCGATACCAAACGTGGTTACTATGACCGTCAGATTGACGTTCAAGTACGTGACAGCTTTAAACAAGCGATGGAATGTAACGGTAACGGTTTGTGTTTTAACTATGATACCAGCTCGCCAATGTGTCCATCGATGAAAGTAACAGCCGATCGTCGTCATTCACCAAAAGGTCGTGCAGGTTTGGTTCGTGAGTGGTTGCGTCAGCTTACTGAGCAAGGCATTGATATTCTTGACTTAGAAAAGCAAACACTAGAAAACAAAACATCAATCAAAACCATGATTGACCGCGTACGTCATTCTATCAATCGTCGTCACGAGTATGACTTCTCTCACGAAGTGTATGAAGCGATGAATGGTTGTTTGGCGTGTAAAGCGTGTGCGAGTCAGTGTCCGATTAAAGTCGATGTTCCGAGCTTTCGCTCACGCTTTTTAAACATCTATCACTCTCGTTATCAACGTCCTGCAAAAGACTATCTGGTTGCGAACATTGAAACTATGCTGCCGATGATGGCAAAAGCGCCAGGTGTCGTAAATGGTGTTTTGAAGCAGTCGTGGGTGAAAAGTTTAACGGCATCTACGGTCGGGTATGTCGATGCGCCGTTGTTATCAGTACCCACCTTGAAACAACGAGTAGAGTCGCTGACAACGCCTTATGATCTGCAAGCGCTCAGTGGTTTGTCTTCGTCTGAAAAGAGCAAGCATGTTTTAATTGTTCAAGACCCATTCACTAGTTACTACGACGCTGATGTCGTTGAAGACTTCGTTAAGTTATTGAAAAAGCTGGGTATGAATCCGGTGCTTCTGCCGTTTAAGCCGAATGGTAAAGCACAACACATTAAAGGGTTTTTACGTCAGTTTAAGGACACAGCAGCCGACACAGCGAAGTTCTTGGCGATGGTAGCGGATTTGGATATCCCATTAGTTGGCGTCGATCCTGCTTTGGTGCTGTGTTATCGAGATGAATACGCTGAAGTGCTTGGCAGTAAGCGAGGTAATTTCGATGTACTAACAGCCCACGAATGGCTTTACCCAAGACTAGAAGCGTTTGAAAGCGGAGAGCATAAGGCGCAGGAACCTTGGTATCTGTTTGCTCACTGTACTGAGAAAACCAAAATGCCAAATGCGGAAAAAGAGTGGGGCGCTATTTTTGCTCACTTTGGTGCAGTTTTGAATACGGTACCGGTTGGTTGTTGTGGTATGGCGGGTACGTTTGGTCATGAGGTTGATAAGTTGTCGATGTCGAAAGACATTTACAATTTAAGCTGGAAGCCGAGCTTAGATAAGTTAGATAACGAGAGATGTTTGATTACAGGCTATTCTTGCCGCAGCCAAGTTAAACGCTTTGAAGGAACGAAGCCCAAGCATCCCGTTCAGGCATTGTTAACTTTGTTGTAATCGGACTAAATCAAGCCCAGTTTTACTGGGCTTTTTAGAAACCGTACTTAGACCCTTTCAAAGGATATGAATCTTGAGAAAACTTGAACTCAAAGTCCCACCTGTTGCGGTGTTTTTGTTAGTCATACTTTTGATGTACGGACTTAAAGTTTTGACGCCGAGCATGAACATTCGAGTACCCTTTGTTGAATTTGTAGTAGGTGTATTAACTTTGTTGTCTGGTTACATGGGCATTGCTGGTGTGTATGAATTTCGCAAAGTAAAAACCACAGTGAACCCAGTAAAACCTGAAGCGGCATCTTCTGTTGTAAGAACTGGTGTGTTTGCCTTTTCACGCAACCCTATGTACACGGCATTACTGCTCCTAATCATAGCAACTGGTTTGTGGTGGCAGCACTTGAGTGTGGTGCTTTGTGGCGTGATATTTGTCAGTTATATGAATCGGTTTCAAATCAAGCCTGAGGAACGCGTTTTAGAGCGATTGTTTGGTGAAGAGTATGTGGATTATAAAAACCATGTTCGTCGTTGGCTCTAAGCATTGCGTTTAGTTTTGTTTGGATGAGACATAAAAAGAAAGCCCAACGGTCGACGTTGGGCTTTCTTTTAGTAAACACGTTTTTTGTGCGCTTCTGATAGGGCAGTCGACTAGGCTGCCTTAACGAACTTTGCTAGGAATGCATCCTTACGTTCATTAAAGCGGCGTACAAGGTCGTCAACCGCTTCTTGGTCATATGGCTTCAAGCCACTTGCAACCATGCGCTTAATACCTTTACCAACGACTTCACCGTCTTCTTTGAACGCAAAGTTTAAGGTGACTACACCTCGTTTTCCTTCTACGTCGAATGTTGCGCCAGTGAAATCAACCTCTGGATGCGTAAGGTCTAAGCGTGAAAATTCGACTTCCATGCTTTCATAAATAACTAATGGACGCTGGCAGTTAATCATCATTTGCTTCTCTTCCATAAGAGGAACCATGATGTGAGGGAAGTTCATACCAGAAAATTGCACGTAATTTGTCACTACATGCTCAATAAATGCCGGATCGTGGTTAGTTTCACCTTCACGGGACATGTGTAAGTATTCTTTACCTGCCTCGTCAACAACAGCGCTTTCTTTGTCACACTTATTTTCAATATGAAGTGCTACACCATCGTTTACCATGCCAGAGAAGTTAAAACGCATCTTTTGGCTAACGCCTTCTTTACTAAGAAGCACAGCGAAAAGTAAATCCCCAGGGACACAAAAGCGTTTGTTGTCTTCATCATGAATTGGGTTGTAGTCACCTGCGACACGTTTTGCAAAGTGGCTTGCTTGTTCGCGAGTGAACTGAAACTGGTGATTAGTGTTTGAAAAATAAGGTGTTAGAAACATAATTTTTACGTAGTAACCAAAACTGTGTGGGATTATATGCGAATATCTGCGTAGCAATGGTCCATCCAGTGAAAACTTAACCGTATCCTAACAATAAGACACTATTTCGGCGGATAAACCGTTAAAAACGCATACTTTAGCAACGCTTTTATTTGTGAAAACAATAAACAACGACCTTTTGGCTCGCCTATCTTGTAAAGTATAGCCATCAAAGTAGACTGGTGTTCATAAATAGTGCCATTAATATGTTTAATCGTATGTAAAAAGGCTCCACGCTGAACGTAGAGCCTTCAAGTCATCACCTGTTTATTCGATGAAATGCCAGTTATGCTTGATTATTGAACACTTGGTAACAAGCTCTCTGGCATAAGCGTGTTGTGGATAGCCAGCTTAAGCAGAGTATTGGCCTGTTCAATGTCCGGCGCAAAGTAGCGATCTTTATCGTAGAACGATACTTTTTCACGCAACATTTGTTTCGCAATCTCAATACGCTCAGAGGACTTGTTTGGCGCTCTAAAGTCTAGGCCTTGTGCTGCTGAGAGGTATTCTACCGCCAGAATACCGCGAGTGTTTTCGCCCATTTCTTTCAATCTGCGAGCCGCGAATGTTGCCATTGACACGTGATCTTCTTGGTTTGCAGATGTTGGCAAGCTGTCTACTGACGCTGGGTGAGCGAGTGTTTTGTTTTCACTTGCTAACGCAGCAGAGGTAACCTGAGCAATCATGAAACCAGAGTTCACACCACCATTGTCGACTAAGAACGGTGGCAGTTTTGATAGCGCGCTATCGATAAGTAATGCCATACGACGTTCAGACAAGCTGCCGATCTCGGCAATCGCAAGTGCTAGGTTGTCGGCTGCCATTGCAACAGGCTCAGCGTGGAAGTTACCGCCAGAGATGATGTCACCATCTTCAGCAAACACCAATGGATTATCTGATACGGAGTTCGCTTCTACTTGTAATACTTCCGCCGCATTGCGGATTTGCTGTAAACACGCGCCCATCACTTGAGGCTGACAGCGCAAAGAATACGGGTCTTGTACTTTTTCACAGTTAGTGTGCGAATCACCTATTTCACTCGATGTGTCTAACAAATGACGGTATGCGAGTGCTGCGTCCATCTGGCTGCGATGACCACGTACACGGTGAATGCGCGGATCGAATGGACGTCGGCTGCCGAGAGCGGCTTCAACAGACATTGCACCACAAACGGTTGCTGACGCGAAAAGGTCTTCCGCGATAAACAGGCCTTCCAATGCGAACGCTGTGGATGCCTGAGTCCCATTTAGTAGCGCTAAGCCTTCTTTTGGCGCCAGAGTGATAGGCTCTAGACCTGCGATTTTTAATGCTTCTTGCCCGGAAATGATTTTACCGTTGTGGCGAGCTTGTCCTTCTCCCAGTAATACAGTGCTCATATGGGCTAGAGGAGCTAAGTCACCTGATGCGCCAACAGAGCCCTTTTTAGGTACGCAAGGGTAAACTTGTGCGTTGACTAGGTCGGTCAGCATATTAATGACTTTTAGGCGAATCCCAGAAAAGCCACGAGACAGACTATTGATTTTTAATACCATCATCAGACGAACCGTTTCATCTGACATAAACTCACCGATACCTGCCGCATGAGAAAGAACGATACTGCGTTGCAGTGTTTCTAAATCTTCTGGTGCTATTCGTGTGTTAGCCAATAGCCCAAAACCAGTGTTAATTCCGTAAACCGTTCTATCTTCCGCGATGACTCGGTCTACGACCTGTGTGCTTTCTTCAATGGCCGGAATGGCTTCAGGATCCAAAGTAAGGTTGACTGGTGAACGGCTCACTTGGCGTAGTTCGTTTAAGCTAATATGACCTGGCTTTAGCGTTAAATTTAACATCTCTTTCATCCTTACTTGAGCTTCTTCAGTTCTTCGTTGAGCATTGGCAAATCTAGCCCTTGCTCTGCTGCACATTGTTTAGCGATATCGTATCCCGCATCAGCATGACGCATCACGCCTGTTGCTGGGTCGTTATGCAGCACGCGGGCAATACGTTGTGAGGCATCTTCACTGCCGTCACAGCAGATAACCATACCTGAGTGTTGCGAGAAGCCCATACCTACGCCACCACCGTGGTGTAGTGAAACCCAAGTTGCGCCGCCCGCCGTGTTGAGTAGCGCGTTTAATAATGGCCAGTCTGATACGGCGTCAGAACCGTCCATCATACCTTCGGTTTCACGGTTCGGGCTTGCTACAGAGCCAGAATCTAAGTGATCTCGACCAATGACAACGGGCGCTTTAAGTTCGCCATTTTTCACCATTTCGTTGAATGCTTGACCAAGACGCTCACGATCTTTAAGACCAACCCAGCAAATACGCGCAGGTAAACCTTGGAACTGGATGCGTTCGCGAGCCATATCTAGCCAGTTATGTAAGTGCGGATTATCTGGAATTAGCTCTTTTACTTTTTGGTCGGTTTTATAAATGTCCTCAGGATCGCCAGAGAGAGCAGCCCAACGGAAAGGACCGATACCTTCACAGAATAGAGGACGAATGTAGGCTGGAACGAAGCCAGGAAAATCGAATGCGTTTTCTACGCCTTCTTCCAAGGCCATCTGGCGGATGTTGTTACCGTAGTCGAGTGTTGCGGCGCCGCGATTTTGCAGCTCTAACATCGCTTGAACTTGCACAGCCATGGATTTTTTCGCTGCTTTTACGACCATTGCTTCATCTTGCAAACGCATTTCTGCTGCGTGAGACATGCTCCAGCCTTGTGGTAAATAGCCATTGAGCGGGTCGTGTGCAGACGTTTGGTCTGTTACGACATCAGGCGTGATATTACGTTCTACCAGCTCAGAGAAAACGTCTGCTGCATTACCTAGTAGACCAACCGATACTGGTGTGTCTGACTCTTTAATGATAGCTAGCGCTTCATCTAAAGAAGTCGCTTTCTTATCGACATAGCCTGTACGTAGGCGGTAATCGATACGTGATTCATCACACTCTACTGCAATCATGGAGAAGCCCGCCATTGTACCAGCGAGAGGTTGAGCACCACCCATGCCACCAAGACCACCTGTTAGAATCCAACGGCCCTTTGCTTCACCGTCAAAGTGTTTTTTTGCAACAGATACGAACGTTTCGTATGTGCCTTGTACGATACCTTGCGAGCCAATGTATATCCAGCTGCCAGCGGTCATTTGGCCGTACATCATCAAGCCTTGTTTATCGAGCTCGTTGAAGTGTTCCCAGTTTGCCCAATGCGGAACAAGGTTTGAGTTTGCGATAAGCACGCGTGGGGCATTTTTATGAGTAGGGAAAACACCAACAGGCTTGCCTGATTGAACTAAAAGCGTTTGGTCATCTTCGAGTCTTTCAAGTACTTCAACAATCTTGTCGTAACATTCCCAGTTTCGCGCTGCTCGGCCAATGCCGCCATATACAACCAGTGAATGTGGATGTTCTGCAACATCAGGATCAAGGTTGTTCATCAGCATACGAAGAGGGGCTTCGGTTAGCCAAGATTTTGCGCGCAGTTTATCTCCGTGAGGTGCACGAATTGTTCTGCTTGTATCAAGTCGTGGATCTTGTCCCTGGCGCTGTGTCATTTCAGACTCCTTTAGTTTCTCGTGATGACCAAGTACTTGCTTGGTCGTAATAATCAGTGGCATCTGGGATGCATTATGGTTTGTGCTGTTTTTCCGCCATCGCGTTGGCGATATCCCAACACAAACGGGCAGCTAATCGTGCAGTTTGACTATCGACGTCATAATTTGGGTTGTATTCGGCGATATCAGCCAGCATTAGCTTATTTTTGTAATGAAGAATTCGCTCTAAAAAGGGTGCAATAGTGTCGTAACTCACTCCCCGAGCTGCTGGTGCGCTGACTCCAGGTGCGGTTGCGGCAGGAAATACATCTAGATCAATGGTCAAATAGAGGTAGTCACAGTCGTCAATAAAATGCTGAAGCTGAGTTAAGTGATAACTGTGGTTTAAGTAGCAGAGCTGATTGTCCTCTACATACCAAACATTTAACGCATCTGCTTTTTCAAATAGCGCTTTAGTGTTGCTACTACGGCTTACACCAATACAAGCGTAATGAAAGTCCCAATCGTTACGTTGACAAAAATGATGAATTTGGTTGAAGGGTGTACCAGAGCTTGGTCTTATGTCGGCGAGGTTACTCTCAAATGCGCGCAAATCGAAATGCGCATCGAAATTGATAATGCCGATTTTAGGTTTCTTCTCTGGATAGTGCTCTTTAAAATACCCCGCTAAGCCGGAAAAGGAGGCCCACGCAATCTCATGCCCACCACCCAGCACGATGACTGGCGTATGGGGCAGTGCGCTTGAAATGGTTGCTGCACATAGAGCTTGGCTCTCTTCCAGTAAGTCGTCTTCACACACCACAGTACCTAAGTCATATAGTGGGGCGTCTTGGTGCCATGCTAAATTAGCGAGTGCTCGTCGGATTAAGTCTGGCGCTTTTTTCGCGCCAATGCGTCCTTTGTTTCTCGCAACGCCAGCGTCGGTAGCAAAACCGAGTAATGAGACGCCATGCGCAACGGCACTCAACTCATCTGCTTTTTGGCGTTGAACAACGTGATGAATTCGCTGACCAAGCTTGCCGTCCTCGGCATCATGACGGCCTTGCCAATGAAATAGGGGAGAGTGTAGGTCGAATTGAGACATATTATTGGCCTCCGTGTGAAATGTATTCACCATTTACTATACGACCTACCAGACGTTTTGCTCCGACTTGATAGCTTAAATCCGCAGGGCTTTCGATATCCCATATAGAGAAGTCCGCATCAAACCCTACTTTGATTTCGCCACGTGAGTTTTGATAACCCAGAGCTTTGGCTGCATGTTGCGTTACACCACGCAGTGCTTCTTGCGGTGTAAGGCGAAATAGCGTGCACGCCATATTCAGCATGAGTGTGAGATCAGAAAATGGTGATGTACCTGGGTTGACGTCCGTAGCAATTGCCATCGGCACGTTATGCTCTCTCAACAACTCAATCGGTGGTAACTGAGTTTCTCTTAGAAAATAAAAAGCGCCAGGCAATAGAGTGGCGACGGTGTTTGATCGAGCAAGTGCTTTAACACCTTGCTCATCTAAAAACTCGATGTGATCCGCTGACAGACCGTTGTATTGCGCAGTGAGGGCTGTACCACCGAGATTAGAAAGTTGCTCAGTATGCCCTTTAACCTTTAAGCCGTGGCGTTTTGCAGCTACAAACACTTTTTCTGTTTGTTCAAGATTGAAACCAATCGATTCACAAAAAATATCGACACTCGTAGCTAATTCTTCCTTTGCGACAACAGGGATTATGTCCTGACAAATGTGCTCAATATAATCATCTGCACGACCTTGAAACTCTGGCGGAATAGCGTGAGCGGCGAGAAGTGTAGTCGTGATTTTAACTTTGCGCTCTTGCTCTAGCATTTTGGCGGCACGGAGCATTTTTATTTCATCATTCAGTGTCAATCCATAGCCAGATTTCACCTCGACAGAAGTGACGCCACTCGCGAGTAACCCATCTAAACGTGGTAACGCTAACTCAACTAGTTGTGCTTCGGTTGCAGAGCGTGTCGCATGTACCGTTGAGAGAATCCCGCCGCCTTGTTTGGAAATTTCTTGATATGGCACGCCGTTTAAGCGCATTTCAAATTCGTTGGCACGATTGCCCGCGTAAATAAGATGAGTGTGGCAGTCGATCAAACCTGGCAGAACTAACTGGCCTTGAAGATCGATACTCTGAGGGTAATGTTGGGCAGACAACAGAGACTCGGTTTGCGGTGCGTCTTCACCAATGGCACAGGTACTGATCGCAACGATTTTTCCAGATTGAATACCAATGCGCGCTGGAGGCGTTGGAAGGTATCCGCATTCTCCCGATTGCATGGTAACTAGACGTGCGTTTTCAATCAGCAAATCCATGTTTGTGTCCCTGTGTTTATTTGTATCATTAAATGTATATACAAATAAATAGAGCAAAATAAGAACACTGACAAGATTGATGTTGCTAAAATGTGATCAAAACGTAGATCTAGAGGATAAATCTTGTCCTTAAATGAGCACTTTTGAGCTCAGCTTATATTTGTTACCAGGGTGATAAAGTAGGGCGGTACTGACTAACTTATCTTGGCTCCACGTTCTGCGATTCAAGAGAAGGCAAGGTTCATTGGCTTGCATTTTTAAGTCTTGCTTAATACGGCTTTCAGGCACAATTGCCTCTACAGTATGTTCTATCGCGCTGAGTGGGCAATTATCTGACAGGTATTGATTTGGAGTGATTTGTGTGAAGTCTTGATTTAAATAACTCGGCGCATATTGGCTATTCACCCAGCGGAGCTCCAATTGAATCGGCGTTTGGTCTTCATAGTGAATAATTTCACTGTAAAACACTGTCGTGCCTAACATAACGCCGAGTTTTGTCGCAATGTTGTCATCTGCTTTTATAGCAATCTGTTTGAGCACTTTACTGCCATACTTTCGCCCTCTATCGCTGACTTCTTCGGCAATGTTTCGAATGTCTAGCAGGGGAGATTCTGACTTTTCACCAGGATCACACACGAACGTGCCTAAGCGTGGGCGACGTTGTAATCGGCCCTCATTTACTAAATCCCGAATTGCTTTGTTCACTGTCATTCTACTGACACCAAATTGCTCGGTAAGCTCAATCTCGGTGGCGATGCGATGACCAACTACCCACTCTCCGGCATCAATTTTATCCAGGATAAATTGTTTAATTTGAATGTAGAGTGGTGCAGACATAATCATTTTCCTTTATTTGACTATACAAATACTGCTTAATTTAGGTACAAATTGCAAACATTTCTCGACGAATGTACCGCTTAGTGACCGAGCAATCCTATTGCAGAGCTGAATGACTCTTGCTGCTGAGCATTATTTGGATTGATGATTGAATTCAAACATTTTCTTGTGGTCTATTGCTTGCACAGCAGAAAACAATTGTGTAAACAAACGATTATTAGAAGAAAAATCGCTAAAAAAGGAAAAGTATGTTTAAAAAATTGAAAGCATCACTGGGGATCGGCTCTGCAAAAGTAGATACCACTTTGGACGAAATGAGCGTGTTTCAAGGAGCGACGCTGAAAGGGCATGTTCATATCAAAGGCGGAGACGTCGAACAACAAATTGATGCTATTACGATTAAATTGAACACGGAAATGAAAGTCGAAGTGGATGATAGCGTAAGTTACCAAACGTTCACTATTGATCAATTGAAAGCAGTTGACCCTTTTGTGATTCAACCTAATGAAGAAAAGCAGGTTCCGTTTGAGCTAAAATTGCATGATGAAACGCCAATTACTGCGGTTAGCGCACTTAAGAATCAATGTCATGTTTGGGTTGAGACGACGTTAGATATTGATTTTGCAATTGATCCGCGTGATCGTGACTATATTGAAGTGAAACCACTACCAGTAGCATCTCGGGTTATTCAAGCGATCGAGCAAGCTGGCTTCACTATGGTTAAAGCCGATGTTGAAAAAGGCTTTTTGCGCGGTGGCTCGTTTGCCTCTCGCTCTGGTATTTATCAAGAGCTAGAGTTCCGTAACAGCGGCTTTATCTCATCAAAAGAAATTGAGCTCTCTTTTATTCTGGAAGGGCAGGTCATGCATTGTTTGGCAGAGATTGACCGTTCGCTCAGCTTGGCTGGTGACCAATATCGCTCGTTTACGTTGCCGATCAATGCAACTGATGCTCAAGTCGCAGCCGCAGTTGCACCAACGCTAAATCTATAGCTCTCATCACCTTGATGAAAATATGTACCGATATCCTATTGTGAAAGCGATATCGGTACTGTTATCCATGTTTCTTGCGTTCTCTACGGCTAAAAACTCAAGCGCTGAATTTTCCATTAGATATCGATAGCCCAATACCAGTTCATTAGAGGCATCAGCAAACTCTGTGGGCCCTTCTGTTGAGCCTTGATACCAATGATATTCCAACATCAGGTGATGGTTATCTTCTAAGGCATAACGGTACCCACCCGCAATGGCAATCGTATTATGTCGATAGGGCAGATCGAGCAAGGCACGGTCATCCGAGCGAAAAGTCATGCCAATCATCGAATAAAATGCATGAGCATCACTTAAGTAGCTGTAGTTTAATTGGAAGCCTTGCTCGAAACTGCTACCTTGAAAAGTGCCGTGAGCCACATCGTTAAAATACAAACTGCCGCCAATCGATAGGCCGTGATGTTCATTTTGGAACACTTGATACTGTAAGTAAGTAGATAGGTTATTGGCCAGTGTTTGTCCTTCGAAATTATCTTCAAGCACATCATATTGCGGCATTGAAATGTAAAAACGATCTCTGTCTACTTTATCCCGCCCATTTTGTCCGATACCGAAAAGTTTATGGAAGCTTTTCGTCAGTCCATCTAAATGGTTGTCAGCGGCAAAGACCCATCGATAGTTGAGCTCCCACTGCCAACGGTTGCTGACTTGCCATTTGCTGCCTAATTCGATTTGATTGTGGTAATAATCCAGTGCGTATTCATCAGTATGAGCCCAAACACTTGCCACGGTTCCTGAACCATAGGCTTCGACAAAACCATAGGGCAGACTATGTCCTGAACGCAGTATGCTGGTGTGACTAACCACTTGCATTGGGGATTGTGCGTAAGAACGCAGCGGGCCATATAAGTCATTTGATGCGAAGGCTTGCAAAGAACATATCGAGGTGCTTAGAAGCACCATAAAGCGCGATTTGAAATAGACCATGATGAATACCTACATACAAACTACTCTATAAAACAACTATATACCTAAATCGCACGTTGAGCTCTCGCCCAGCGTGTTAGGCTTTGTATCGGTTCACACGTAATAGGGGATATTGTAATTTGTTGTGTAAGTTCATTGAGGGGCAATTCCATTCATCAGCTATGCGGTCTCTTAAAAAAGCATGATCAGATTGTCGTGACGGGTCTGCGGTTAAGTTCTTATGACAAAACAAAATCGCGCTTTGCATTCTAAATGTGAGCTAGGTACAATCCCATTTTCGATAACGGTCCGGTATTCGTGTTACCGAGAGGCCTTTATTGACTCTCAACTATTTTCAACAAATAGCTTCTAATTTGAATAACATGTGTTGCTTGGTGTGCAACACCACTGTAAAGGACATAGCATGCCTATTATTACTCTTCCTGACGGCAGTCAGCGTCAATTTGACAACCCAGTTTCTACTATGGAAGTTGCGCAATCGATCGGTCCTGGTCTTGCAAAAGCAACTATCGCTGGTCGTGTAAACGGTAACCGCGTTGATGCGTGTGATCTAATTGAAGAAGACGCAAGCCTTGAAATCATCACAGTTAAAGATGAAGTAGACGGTCTAGAAATCGTTCGTCACTCTTGTGCTCACCTTCTTGGTCACGCTCTTAAGCAGCTTTACCCTCAAGCTAAAATGGCGATCGGTCCAACCATCGACAATGGCTTCTACTACGATATCGACTTAGACGAATCTCTAACGCAAGAAGATCTTGAAAAGATTGAAAAGCGTATGAAAGAGCTAGCGAAAACCAAGTACGAAGTGGTTAAGAAAAAAGTAAGCTGGCAGGAAGCGCGTGATACGTTTGAATCACGTGGCGAACCATACAAAGTGGAAATCCTAGACGAAAACGTATCTCGTGATGATCGTCCAGGCCTTTACCACCATGAAGAATACATCGACATGTGTCGTGGTCCTCACGTTCCTAACATGAGCTTCTGTCAACACTTCACTTTGCTGAATGTTGCAGGTGCTTACTGGCGTGGTAACAGCGACAACAAAATGCTTCAACGTATCTACGGTACGGCTTTCCACGACAAGAAAGCACTGAAAGCGCACCTAACTCGCCTAGAAGAAGCGGCGAAGCGTGATCACCGTAAGATTGGTAAGCAACTCGACCTATTCCACATGCAGCAAGAAGCACCGGGTATGGTGTTCTGGCATCACAATGGTTGGTCTATCTTCCGTGATCTAGAAGTATTCATCCGCGCTAAGCTAGATGAGTACGGTTACCAAGAAGTGAAAGGTCCACTTATGATGGACCGTGTTCTTTGGGAACGCTCTGGGCACTGGGACAAATACGCTGATGCAATGTTCACAACTTCTTCTGAGAACCGTGAATACGCGATTAAGCCAATGAACTGTCCAGGTCACGTACAGATCTTCAACCAAGGTCTAAAATCGTACCGCGACTTACCGCTACGTATGGCTGAGTTTGGCTCATGTCACCGTAACGAACCATCTGGTGCACTACACGGTATTATGCGTGTACGTGGCTTTACTCAGGATGACGCTCACATTTTCTGTACTGAGAGCCAAATTCAAGAAGAAGTAACAAACTGTATCAAGATGGTGTACGATACGTACCAAACATTTGGTTTCGACAACATCGTAGTGAAACTGTCTACTCGTCCAGAGAAACGTGTAGGTTCAGATGAAATCTGGGATCAATCTGAAGAAGCATTGAAGCAGTCTCTTGAATCGATGGATATTCCATACGAAATTCAAGAAGGCGAGGGTGCGTTCTACGGTCCTAAGATTGAATTCACACTATACGATTGTCTAGACCGTGCGTGGCAGTGTGGTACTGTCCAGCTAGACTTCAACCTACCAGGTCGCTTAGGTGCAACTTATGTAGGTGAAAACAATGAACGTCTTGTACCGGTAATGATTCACCGTGCGATTCTAGGTTCACTAGAGCGCTTCATCGGTATCCTTATCGAAGAATATGCTGGTTTCTTCCCAACTTGGTTGGCGCCAGAACAAGCAGTTCTTATGAACATTACTGATAAACAGTCAGGTTATGTTCAAGAAATAGTACAAAAACTACAAAAAAGTGGAATTAGAGCTAAAGCGGACTTGAGAAATGAGAAGATTGGCTTTAAAATCCGCGAACATACTTTGAAGCGTGTACCGTATATGCTTGTTGTTGGTGACCAAGAAATGGAAGCTGGCGAAATTGCAGTGCGTACTCGTAAAGGTAAAGATCTTGGTAAATTTAAAGTGGATGATTTTATTGCATACATCCAAGACGAGATCTCTAGCCGTAAGCTCAATCTGGAGGAATAAGCTATTAAAGGCGGAAGACGTGGCCAACAGCCGGTAAAACAAAACCCGCACCGTATCAACGGTGAAATTCGTGGTATTCGTGAAGTTCGACTAACAGGCGCTGACGGTGAATCAGTTGGTGTTGTATCGATTCAAGAAGCCATTGCAGCTGCTGAAGAAGCTGGTATGGATCTCGTTGAGATCAGTCCTAACGCCGAGCCACCTGTTTGTCGTGTGATGGACTATGGTAAGTTCCTCTTCGAGAAGAGCAAAACTGCTAAAGAGCAGAAGAAGAAGCAAAAGCAGGTCCAGATCAAGGAAGTAAAATTCCGTCCTGGAACTGATATTGGAGACTATCAGGTAAAACTACGCAACCTGACGCGTTTCCTTGAAGAAGGCAACAAAGTGAAAGTAACAATTCGCTTCCGTGGCCGAGAGATGGCACACCAAGACATCGGTGTTGACGTTCTAAATCGTCTTAAGGAAGATACTGCAGAAATTGCTGTAGTTGAATCTTTCCCTAAGAAGATTGAAGGTCGCCAGATGATCATGGTGCTAGCCCCTAAAAAGAAGTAATTAACGGCTCATCAAGTAATTAAAACCTAGCCGCTTTCCTTTCGATAAAGGCATAACGGCTAGGTTTTGTTCGCCCTAATTACGTTGTTTATTAAACCTACTCAATGCGGAGTTATTCATCATGCCTAAGATGAAAACCAACAAAGGTGCTGCTAAGCGTTTTAAGAAAACTGCTGGTGGTATTAAGTACAAGCACGCTACAAAACGTCACATCCTGACTAAGCGTACTACTAAGAACAAGCGTCAACTACGTCCGAATGCAATCCTTCCAAAATGTGAAGTGGCTGCAGTAATCCGTATGTTGCCATACGCTTAATTCTTTTTAGTTATCAATCGTTTAGTTTAGGAGAAGCATAATGCCTCGCGTAAAACGTGGTGTACAAGCTCGTGCACGTCATAAGAAAGTTCTAAAACAAGCTAAAGGTTACTACGGTGCGCGTTCACGCGTTTACCGCGTAGCTTTCCAAGCAGTTACTAAAGCTGGTCAATACGCTTACCGTGACCGTCGCGCTAAGAAACGTCAATTCCGTCAACTATGGATTGCACGTATCAATGCGGCATCTCGTCAAAATGGTCTATCTTACAGCCGTTTCATCAACGGTCTTAAGAAAGCATCTATCGAGATCGACCGTAAGATCCTTGCGGACATCGCAGTATTCGACAAAGCTGCATTTGCAGTTCTAGTTGAAAAAGCGAAAGCTGCTCTTTAATTAGCAGTTTAGGATTAAGAGAAGGAGAGCATTAGCTCTCCTTTTTTATTGCTAAAATTTATACCCAAATGACTTTTAGCTTGGCTATTTAGAGTATTGTTTATCAGTCTTCTCAATTTATTGGTTAGCATCTTATGTTAGTTATAAGGTAGCTTGGGTATAAATTTTTACGTTTATAAGGGATTAAAAATGATCTACACAACGACCGAAAGCATTCCTGGCCAGCAGATCTCTGAAATCAGAGGGGTTGTAACTGGTAATGTTGTTCAATCAAAGCATATTGGCCGTGACCTCATGGCGGGTATCAAGAGCATTGTTGGCGGCGAAATTCGTGGTTACACGGAAATGATGACCGACGCGCGTGATATTGCTATACAGCGCATGGTGGCGGACGCTGAATCTAAAGGTGCCGATGCAATTGTAGGGATTCGATTTACCACAAGCTCAATCGTAGATGGTTCTTCGGAAATTTTGGCATTTGGTACTGCAGTGAAACTAGCGGACTAGTCTACTTGAATAGCATTGCAAAAATGCTAATAGAGAGCGGTGAATTATTATGCATTTACCGTTCTGTTCCTTTTAGGTTAATTATTCTAGATTTTTGCAGAGCGAATAGATTTATATTCTCAACTTTACGTTACTATTAAAATTAATCACGATAATTTAGAGTGATTGCTTTACTTTTATTTTGCATATTATTTTATATCTATAATGAAATTGAATTCATATTGAATTTTTCATTTGTTGTGTGAATTCTACTTTCAGTATATTAATTCATGTTTTTCTTATAAAAATATGAACTTATACCTTGCCAAGCGGTTCTAAATTGTTACAAATACTATACAGCTGTAACATTGCCAAAAGGAATTGTAGATGAGAGATCTGACTCCCGAATACTTGCTAGCCGCATTACGCCAAGCGATTAAAACAAAAGGGCTAACATATCGAGAGCTATCTGAGAAAATGGGTATGCCACTATCTACCTTTAAGAGACATCTTACAAGCACGAATCTCGCTTTAGATAAGTTGCTGGAATATTGTAGAGCGGTTGATTGCACGTTAGATGAACTACAAAAGCTCGCAAATCAATTGCAAGGTGAAGACGAGGATTACTTTAGTCGTACGCAGGATGAGGTATTCTTTCAATTCCCTCACCTTTACGACTTTTATCGTGAATTGAGAATGCTTCGAGGTAAAGACGGTTATTCTATTTTAAAGAAAAAGTATGACTTGTCTGAGCAGAGCATGTCTGATTACTTAAAAGCATTAGAGTTGTTGGATCTCGTTTACGTTGATGAAGATAAAAATATAACGCTGCACGGGCCTTTATATTATAGCTATGCAGAGAACTCCAAGCTCAACGACAAATATACAGAAATCATAAAAGAGCAGACGACTACCCACGATAAGTGTGTTCGCGTTGCTTTGGCGCGTATGAAAATTACCGAAGAACAGCTTTTGTTACTGGAAGATCAAGTCGCAAAGACCGTCATCGATTTTCATTCCAAAAATGTTGTAGCAGAGAACTTTAATGTCTCTGATTTTACTAATATTGTTCTACTTGCTGGGCCACATCAGCCAGTCACATTCTCTGACGGCATTATTGAGACAGAGGGGCGATTTATTGATGATATTCGTTATGCCATCGCATCTGCAGGTGATAAGCCAAGCCTATCTATATAGATTTTGAGCCTTTTTTGAAGAGAGTTTCTGAAAGGGCGTTGCAAAAGAAAAAGCCTAAGACAGCAAATACTTTGTAAGTAGGGCATTCAGCGGTGTTTGCTCTTAATTCAGACTTAAAGTGTTTTGGGCTTATTTCGAATAATACCTGTTCAGCATCTACTTTCGTTATTTTTAACATGCTGATTTCCTTCGTTGTTCCTCCCAAAGCCTCTCTCGCTTCCTCTACAAAGAAACCATTCTCGTTGAACCAAGCATTCTGTAGCTACTTGGGTATGCATAATTGGTGGCTATTTATCTTCTAATTATAAATTCATACTTGAAATGTTTGTTTTTTGATCTATTATGACGAAGTGTCATTTGTGACGGTTCGTCAACTTTAGTTACGTTCCTGTATTAAAGAATCGTGTTACAATTATTGGGAGTGTGTTGGTATACGGATCAAAGGATTATGTTTAACTTTCGCTGTAAAAAATATAGCAAGCAAGACGGATGTCGTGTGTCTTCAGGGCTAACAAAAAAGCAACAGGCGATTGCTGATCGTGAGATAGAGCTTATTCAATTGGCTAAGTCTCTAGTTCAAGAGCAAGGCTTTGCCAACTTAACGATGGACAAGCTTACAGCGTCAAGCCCTTATTCTAAAGGGACGATCTACAATCATTTTTGCAGCAAAGAAGATGTGATTCTTGCGCTTTGTATTCATTCGCTGAAAAGCGAAGCAATATTTTTCGAACGTACCGCCAAATTTAATGGCAATACCAGAGAAAAAATCATTGCGATGCATGTAGGTTATCGTATTTACGCTCGTATGGAGCCAGTACTATCAACTTGTGCGATTGTTGCAAAGACGCCTTGGGTTCTAGAGAAGGCTTCGCCTAAACGTGTGAATGAACTGAATAACTTGGAAGAACAAGTAATAGATGGTGCTGATGCGCTGGTGAACAATGCGGTAGAATGTGGTGATCTTAAGTTTTCTCCCGCAATTGGTTCTGATGCTATTGTATTCGCCAACTGGTCTATTGCATTCGGTTCAAACGCTTTGGCGCAAAATGCATCGAACAGTCGATGTATTCAGCGAATTCAAGACCCATTCTCAGTACTGCACAACGCGAATATGTTACTTGATGGTTTAGGTTGGTCGCCTTTATCTACAGAATGGGACTACCGTAAAACCTGGCGTCGAGTGGAGCAGGAGTTATTTAGTGAAGAGCTTGCTTATTTAGAGTCAGTGAATCGCTAATAAACTGGAAAGGCCAATCTGACGTTATGGTTGGCTTTTTTATCGCACTATTGTGACGAATCGTCATTGAATCTCGAAGGTTGGCGTTCAGCCAATGATCACGAGAAGCATAGGAAGTTACTAAAAACTAACTTATGTAGCCAAATTCATTCGATCTAAAGTTTGCATGTCGAGTTTGTCTGGTTATTTACAGCATTTGCTGTTTTTTTTTAGTTTTTAAATTTGACGAAACGTCACAAAAGGAGAGTGTGATGCCACATCACAACGTTCAACAATACGCCCGTTCAGGGTGGGGTAAGCTACCAACGAATTACAGTGTATCGGTGATGCTTGCTACCGTTTTATTGATTGTCATAGCAACTATTGGAGGAAAAAATCTTTACTTTAGAGGAGATTACGACATATTCTTTGATGGAACAAATGAGCAGTTACTTGCGTTTGATGAAATTCAAACCACCTTTGCAAAATCTGACAGTCTTGCTTTGGTTATAGCGCCAAAGAGCGGCACTGTTTTTACTCCTAGCACATTATCTCTTATTCAGCAGATCACTGACGAGGCGTGGCAAGTTCCATACTCGACCCGCGTTGATTCCCTCGCCAACTACCAGCATACCGAAGCGTTTGAAGATGATCTTCTTGTCGAAGATTTACTGTATAGCGAATATGAATTGACACCTCAACGAATAGAGAAAGTCAAAAGTATTGCGTTGAGTGAGCCGGTTTTGAAAAGTTCACTGATTTCTGAAAAAGGAGATGTCACGGTCGTAAACATTACGGTCCAACTCCCTGAAATAGATAAAACTGCTGAAGTACAAGAGGTGGTTGCTTACATAAACGGAATGATTGAGCGTTATCAGCAAGTGTACCCAGACACGGAATTCCACAAGGCTGGTATTATTGCAATGAACTACGCGTTTATGACCGCAGCCCAAGATGATAGCGCAACATTAGTGCCAACTATGTTACTAGTGATATTGGTGTTTCTGACCATCATGTTGCGCTCATTGCTTAGCGTCATCGCGACGCTCATCGTTATTATCGGCTCGGTTATGGTTACAATGGGCTTGTCAGGATGGGCTGGTATGTTCTTAAGCACGGCGACCGTTAATGTGCCTACCTTGGTGATGACGCTTGCCGTCGCAGACTGTGTACACATCATCGCGACAATGCGTCAGTCTATGCAAAACGGCTTTAGTAAAGCCCACTCTATTGAGCGAAGTATTGCGCTCAATTTCATGCCTATCTTGATTACCTCCATTACCACCGCGATCGGCTTTTTAATGATGAATATGTCGGATTCTCCAATCCTGAGAGATTTCGGCAACCTATCAGCCCTTGGCGTCATGGTTGCTTGTTTCCTTTCCATCACGTTACTTCCCGCCTTGCTTAATATCCTTCCGGTTACGGTGAAGTCGGATACTTCTGATGAAAGAAAGCACTTTATGGATCATTTAGGAGATTTCGTGGTGTCAAAGCGACATGCTTTATTGCCGTTGTCGGTGCTTGTTATTGTCGCGAGTGCGAGCTTGATTCCACTGAACAAAGTCAATGATGAATCCGTCGAGTACTTTGGCCATAGCAATGAATTTCGCCGAGCGGCTGATTTTATGGAAGAGCGAATCAGTGGCATGGCGAACATCAGTATCGCGATAAAAACCAACGAATCGCAGGGTATTGCGGATCCTAATTTTCTCAATACCGTGGGTAAATTTACTGACTGGCTAAGGTTGCAGCCAGAAACGGACCATGTTGCGACCTTGAGCGATGTTTATAAGCGCCTAAACAAGAACATGCATGGAGATGATCAGGCTTATTACTCGCTCCCTCAAGACAGAGAATTAGCGGCTCAATATCTGCTGCTTTACGAAATGTCACTACCGTATGGTTTAGATTTGAACAACCAAATCAATGTAGATAAGTCGTCGATCAAGATGGTTCTCACCGTGGAGAACTTGGGCAGCGTCGAGCTTGTTGATTTGGAAAATCGCATTTACCAATGGTTTAACGAAAACGCGCCTCAATATGATGTTGTTGCTTCTAGTCCTTCATTGATGTTTGCGCATATTGGTGAAACGAATATGGCCAGCATGCTGTCAACCTTGCCCATTACTCTTGTCTTAATCTCTGCATTACTGATCTTTGCCTTGCGTTCGTTCAAGCTTGGCTTAATTAGTCTTGTCCCGAATATTGCTCCTGCGCTTATTGGTTTTGGTATTTGGGCGCTGGTTTCTGGCGAGATTAACTTGGGATTGTCTGTCGTTGTGACATTAACGCTTGGTGTTGTTGTCGATGACGCCGTTCACTTTCTTTCTAAATATCAACACGCTCGTAAAGATGGCCACAGTGCGGAGCAAGCGGTTCGCTACGCCTTTCGTACCGTGGGGCGCGCACTTTGGATTACGACTGTCGTGCTTGTTGCTGGTTTCTCTGTTCTGGCGATGTCGAGCTTCCGTTTAAATGCCGATATGGGACAGCTGAGTGCCATTGTCATCTTTATTGCTCTTGTTGTGGATTTCATCTTCCTACCGACTCTACTGATGTTGTTTGACAAAGGCGTTTACGACGAGGTGGAGCGCCGAAATAAGCTTAAATCAACTGACTCTCAAACCAAGACTGTTACTCAGTCATAACGAATTAAAGGATTGAACATGAATTTAGTAAAAAATGCCTTAAAAGTATCAGTACTTTCTGTCTCGCTTATTATGAGTCATGCGGTGTTGGCGGATGAAGCAAAAGGACTAGAAATTGCCCAAGAGCGCAAAGCCCGTGATGAAGGGTGGGGGGATTCTGTTGCTACGATGCAAATGATTCTGCGAAACGCGCAAGGAGAAAGCAGCACACGTTTAATGCGCTTACAATCACTCGAAGTTGATGGCGATGGTGACAAAGGGCTCACGATATTTGATGAACCGAGAGATGTAAAAGGCACGGCGTTTCTCAATCATTCTCATACGGTGGGTGCCGATGACCAATGGCTTTACCTTCCTGCACTGAAACGTGTGAAACGTATTTCCTCGCGTAATAAATCAGGTCCTTTTATGGGCAGTGAATTCGCGTATGAGGATCTCAGTTCCTTTGAGATTGAAAAATACCGTTTCAACTACCTAAAAGATGACAGCATAAACGGGCAAGATGTTTTCGTCGTAGAACAAATTCCGACCGATAAGAACTCAGGTTATACCAAGCAAACGGTGTGGTTAGATAAAGCGCATTATCGTCCACTTAAAGTTGAGTTTTACGACCGCAAAGGCTCTTTGTTAAAAACGCTTTCTTTTTCCGATTACAAGCAATATCTCAACCAATATTGGCGCGCGCACACTATGGCGATGACAAACCATCAAACAGGAAAAAGTACAGAGCTAACGACTAGCGAAATGCGTTTTAACACTGGATTACAAGACAATGACTTTCATAAGAATGTGTTGAAGCGAGTGAGGTAGTGGAGGAAAAATGAAGCGATTAAATGTTGGGTTGTTGCTTAGTGCAGCAGCCTTTTTTTACTCAATGCCTCTGACTGCCGTCGAGCTCGCAGGACAAGTCAATATTGAGCATCGTCAGTTTTTTAAAACGGGCTCTCAGGGTCAGAGCAAAGCGCAAACGTCATTGGTTTTGCAGCCAGAATTTTACTGGGAGATGCAAAATGGTGATGCAAACTTTACTTTCACACCTTTCTATCGTCTGGATGGTCTAGACGATGAGCGAAGTCATGGCGACATACGAGAGGCACTTTATCTGACTTATTGGGATGATTATGAGCTTCGAGTTGGGATTAGTAAGGTCTTTTGGGGAGTGACTGAATCAGCCCATTTAGTTGATGTAGTAAACCAAACAGATGCCATTGAAGCCGTCGATGGTGAAGATAAACTCGGTCAGCCGATGTTACATTTTACCTCTTTCAAAGACTGGGGCACCGTCCACGCAATGTTGTTACCTTACTTTAGGGAACGAACGTTTGCGGGTACAGATGGCCGCTTGCGAACCGAACCCGTTGTCTCTGATGATGCTATCTATGAATCAAGCAGAGAAGAGAAGCACGTAGATGTGGCTTTTCGATATTCGAAAATGCTTGGCGATTGGGACGTAGGCCTAAGCTATTTATATGGAACAAACCGGGATCCTTACTTTCGTTTAGAGTACGGAGAATTAAAGCCTTACTACGCTCTGATGAGTCATGTCGGTCTGGATGTGCAAGGAATTGTTGGCGATTGGTTATGGAAACTAGAAAGTGTTTATCGAGATAGCGCTGATAATCATGTCGGTCTTGTGACGGGTTTTGAGTATACCTTCGTCGGTGCATTTGACACGGTTTGGGATGTGGGGGTCATTGGTGAGTACCTCTATGACAGTCGTGGGAACAACGCACAAACTATCGGTCAAAATGATGTGTTTGCAGGTATTCGTTGGGCGCTCAATGATGAGGACGGAACGGAAGTATTGACGGGAATCACGAAGGATTTAGATAACGCTAATGTTTACAATGCTAAGTTAGAAGCATCGAGCCGAATATCGAATCACGTTAAGTGGCAAATTGATGCTTGGTTGTTTAAAAATGAAACACCAAATGATTTGCTCTACTTCGCTAGAGATGACGATTTTATCGAGCTATCTATTCAATACTATTTCTAAAACAAAAGGGCACAACTAAACGGCAGATTAACTAAAGATGACATTTTTGACGTTTTTGTGCTCTTTTTATTCAATAACCTCTTCTTTTCGTAATTCAATTTGGCATTGGTGCCCGGTTTGGCTACTATGTACAGCTATCAAAAAACCAATCACTCCCTTATGGACACTACCTACAGGTAGATGAGGAAACGATGCAACATCTAGAAGAGATCATTGCTAGCGCGAGCACTGCAATTGAAGCTGCCGAATCGCTAGTCGCACTTGATGAAGTGCGTGTTCAGTATCTGGGTAAAAAAGGTGAGCTAACTGCTCAACTTCAAAGCCTAGGCAAACTACCACCAGAAGAACGCCGTGAAGCTGGTCAAGAGATCAACAAAGCGAAAGGCGTAGTTCAGCAAGCTATCGCAGCTCGTAAAGATGCACTACAACGTGCTGAGCTTGAAGCGAAACTAGCAGCAGAAACAATCGACGTAACACTACCAGGTCGTCGTATTGAAAACGGTGGTTTACACCCAGTAACTCGTACTGTAGAGCGTATTGAGAAGTTCTTTGGCGAACTTGGTTTTAACACCGAGGCAGGCCCAGAGATCGAAGATGCATTCCACAACTTTGATGCACTAAACATCGCAGCTGATCACCCAGCTCGTACTGACCACGATACTTTCTTCTTCAACCCAGACTTGATGCTTCGTACTCATACGTCAGGCGTACAGATCCGTACGATGGAAAATGGTAAACCACCATTCCGTTTCATCGCACCAGGCCGTGTATACCGTAACGACTACGACCAAACGCACACGCCAATGTTCCACCAAGTGGAAGGCATGCTGGTTGATGAGAACGTAAACTTTGCTCAGCTGAAAGGCATCCTGCACGATTTCCTATGTAACTTCTTCGAAGAAGAAGTAGAAGTACGTTTCCGTCCATCTTACTTCCCATTCACTGAGCCTTCAGCTGAAGTAGACGTGAAAGGCAAAAACGGTAAATGGTTAGAAGTACTAGGCTGCGGTATGGTTCACCCGAACGTGCTACGTAGCGTAGGTATCGATCCTGAAAAATACTCTGGTTTCGCATTCGGTATGGGTGTTGAGCGTCTAACAATGCTTCGTTACGGCGTGAACGACCTACGTGCGTTCTTCGAGAACGATCTTCGTTTCCTAAAACAGTTCAAGTAATCCAGAGGGTTCATCAACATGAAATTCAGCGAATCATGGCTTCGTGAGTGGGTAAGCCCTGCGGTTACTACTGACGAGCTAACTCACCAAATTACAATGGCCGGTCTAGAGGTAGACGACGTTCTTCCTGTTGCTGGTTCTTTTACTGGCGTTAAAGTCGGTCACGTTGTTGAATGTGCTCAACACCCAGATGCAGACAAACTGCGCGTAACTAAAGTTGACGTGGGTGAAGAAGAGCTTCTAGACATTGTTTGTGGCGCACCTAACTGTCGCCAAGGTCTGAAAGTAGCAGTAGCAACAGTTGGTGCTGTTCTTCCAGGCGATTTCAAAATCAAAAAAGCGAAACTACGTGGCCAGCCATCTCACGGCATGCTTTGTTCGTTCACTGAACTAGGTATCGACGTTGAGTCAGACGGCATCATGGAACTAGCAGAAGACGCAGTAATCGGTACTGATTTCCGTGAATTCCTAGGTCTAGACGACGTAACAGTAGACGTAGACCTAACAGCAAACCGCGCAGACTGTTTCAGCATTCGTGGTCTAGCTCGTGAAGTTGGCGTACTAAACCGTGCTGACGTGACAGAGCCATTAGTAGAAGCAGTTGCCCCTTCAATCGACGATAAAGTGTCTATCGAAGTGAAAGCGCCAGCTGCGTGTCCACGTTACCTAGGTCGTGTAGTTAAGAACGTAAACGTTCAAGCTGAAACGCCACTATGGATGCAAGAGAAACTGCGTCGTTGTGGTATTCGCTCGATCGACCCTGTAGTAGACATCACTAACTACGTTCTTCTAGAGCAAGGCCAACCAATGCACGCATTCGATCTAGCGAAGATCGAGGGTGGCATCGTAGTTCGTATGGCTGAGCAAGGTGAGAAGCTAACGCTTCTTGACGGCAACGAAGCAGAACTAAACGCAGATACACTTGTAGTTGCTGACCACAACAAAGCACTTGCTATCGCAGGTATCTTTGGTGGTGAAGACTCTGGTGTAACAACTGAGACTAAAGACGTTCTACTAGAGTGTGCATTCTTTGCACCTGACCACATCCGTGGCCGCGCACGTAGCTACGGTCTTCACACTGATTCTTCAATGCGTTTCGAGCGTGGTGTGGATTACGCACTACAAGTGAGCGCAATGGAGCGTGCAACTCAGCTTCTTGTTGAGATCTGTGGCGGTGAAGTAGCACCTGTTGTTGCAGTAGAGTCTGAAGCAGACCTACCTAAGCCAAACAAAGTTGCTCTACGTCGTACTAAGCTAGACAACCTGCTAGGTCACCACATCGCTGATAGCGACGTAGTAGAAATCTTAGAGCGTCTAGGTTTGACGGTTGAAGCTTCAGAAGAAGGTTGGATGGCAGTAGCGCCAACATGGCGTTTCGATATCGCTATCGAGCAAGACCTGATTGAAGAAGTTGGCCGTATCTACGGTTACGACAACATTCCTAACCAACACCCAGCAGCAGCACTTAAGATGCACAACCACGTTGAAGCGGATCTTCCACTGAAACGCGTTCGTGATCTTCTTGTTGACCGTGGTTACCACGAAGCAATTACATACAGCTTCGTTGAGCCTGAGCAACAAAAGCTAGTTGTACCTGGTGTTGAGCCTCTAGTGCTTCCAAACCCAATTTCTGCAGACATGTCAGCAATGCGTCTTGGTCTTATCCAAGGTCTGCTGAACACGGTTGTTCACAACCAGAAGCGTCAACAGCCACGTGTTCGTCTATTCGAATATGGCCTACGTTTCATCCCATGTGAATCTGCAGAAAACGGCATGCGTCAAGAGCCTATGCTTGCAGGTGTTATTGCTGGTACTCGTGGTGAAGAGCACTGGGATATCGAAACCAACACTGTTGATTTCTTCGACCTTAAGGGCGATCTAGAAGCGATTCTAGAGCTATCTGCGAACGAAAAAGCGTACTCTTTCGCTGCACTGTCACCTGAAAGCAAAAAAGCTAATCCAGCTCTTCACCCAGGTCAATCTGCGGCAATCATCGTAGACGGCAAAGAAGTAGGCGTGATCGGTACCGTTCACCCTGAGCTTGAGCGTAAGTTCGGTCTAAACGGTCGTACTATCGTATTCGAAATCGAATGGTCTGCAATCAACAGCAAAGTGATCCCAGAAGCGGTAGCACTTTCTAAATTCCCTTCAAACCGTCGTGATATCGCGGTAGTAGTGGATGAAGCTGTTGCATCTGGTGACATTGTTAACGCTTGTCTAGAGCAAGGTGGCGAGTTCCTTAAAGATGCGAAACTGTTCGACGTTTACGTAGGTAAAGGCGTTGAAGATGGTAAGAAGAGCCTAGCAATCGCTCTGACTCTACAGTCACTTGAGCGTACGCTTGAAGATGCAGATATCGCTGGTGCGGTTGACGCTATCGTTGCTCACGTTTCTGAGAAGTTTGGTGCGTCTCTGCGTGACTAATCTCGCGTAACGTATCTTCTTAAGAAATGAAAACCCTGCCAGTTTGGCAGGGTTTTTTATTTTTAGGATTACCTTATCGTTGTTCAAGTTCCTTACTGCTCGCACCATCCCTCATTACTTTAAAATACTAGACCAAACTAGGGATGGCCCTTACCCGAGATTAGGAACGTATTGTTTTTCAGCTAATACACGCTAACGATAGCTTGTTGGCGGTTAGGCAGCGAGTGAGAGGGTATAGCTAAGCAGAAGAGGTAGCGTAAGAATGCTGAAAAAGTTGCCAAATAGTACCATTGACGCCACTTTCATGGGTTCTATATTCAGCCTTTCCGCAAATAGGTAATTCATGACGGCTGGCGGCAGCATTGTGAAGAGCACCATCATTTGCAATTGCATCGTTGGAAGGGGAATTAACCAATAAATAAGTGCAAAAGCGACAGCACCAGTTGCCAGTGACTGCACGGTACACAACACACCAATCTTTAAACCGTCCAACCTTAAATGACACATTTGTGCCCCCAGAGATAAAAGCATCACGGGTACGGCCGCTTGCCCAAGTAGAGCCGTGGCTTCGTATAAAGGCGCCCATGCACCCACATTTGACACGTTGAGAAACAGAGCCAACGACGCTGCTAAAAAGATTGGCATCTTGACTATTTGCTTAAAAGGGTTGCCATGACTAAGCAGCATTATGCCTAAGCTGATATGCAAGCATGCTGACACGACAAATAAAAGCACTGCTGACGACAGCGCAATTTCTCCAAACGTATAGGTAAACAAAGGAATAGCTAGATTTCCGCTATTGCGAAACATATGTGGTGGCGCCCAGGTTTTAAACGAGAGTGACGTCCATCGACATACCGGGATCATGAGTAGTGCGGGAATTAAAACCGCGACAATTGCCGCCAAAAGAAGCGGCCCCTGATTTGAATCGAGCGGCATGCTAACGAGTGACGAAAATACCAATGCTGGCGTAAATACCTCAATATTAATGCGGTTTATTGGGCGAAAGTCAGGCTTGATGTAACGACCGACCAAATAGCCAACTCCGACAAGAGCAAAAACAGGGAAAAGAATATTTATGATTTGATTAATCATGGTCGCCTAGAAGCAGTGTAAGAAGCTAATGAGGAAATACACGAACTTCCACATTATCAATCTTTATATATGGCGTCATCGTTAAACAGCGAGAAGCGTGGGTTTAATCAAGCTTTCTAAGCACAGTTACAAAGTACAGGTGGTCATACCTTTTAATCTAATTGTTACGTATCGAGTTACATACAAATCACTGAATTTACGACAAGTTCTATGTCAAGTGTCTGTTAAATAACCAATATCTGATATTTTTATTAAATAGTGTTTAATGTTGATATTTAAACTAATTTTAGTTTTATAATCTGGATGTTTTTCCTGATAAAGATGAAACAAAAACAAAAATATCAAATTTCTGGCGTTTAACAATAATTTACGTAGTGCTATTCCTTTTGTTCGCCAAGAAAAAAGTTGGCGAAAATCATAAGCTTGTCATACACTTCCTGATGTAACCCCGATATGTTGTTGAATTGGTAGGGTAAAACTGCTCTGGCGCTACACTAACGTAGCATTGTTTAACATAGCTTTGAGGAAAGTTTTATGGCGCTCACAAAAGCCGAACTGGCAGAAAACCTGTTTGATAAATTAGGATTTAGTAAGCGGGACGCCAAGGAAACGGTGGAAGTGTTCTTTGAAGAGATTCGTAAGGCACTGGAAAGTGGCGAACAGGTAAAACTGTCAGGTTTTGGTAACTTTGATCTTCGTGACAAGAATGAACGACCTGGTCGTAACCCGAAAACTGGTGAAGATATTCCAATTACTGCTCGACGTGTAGTGACTTTTCGCCCGGGTCAGAAGTTAAAAGCTCGTGTAGAAAACCTGAAGAAAGTACAGTAAGCCGAATAAATGGATCACGCTAAGGCGTGGTCTTTTTTTGCGTAAAATTCGTGTGCATACAAATGAAAACCACCGCAATGCGGTGGTTTTTCTGTTTATGAGAGACGCTTAATGATATCGGTTACGCCGCTTCTAGATGCGTTGTTAAGTATGGTTGCCATGCTTGTTGGTACAAGTTCTTAGACTGTGTGCGCATGTTGCGAATAGAGGCAAGCTCTATTTCGCTTAGCTCACGTTTTTCCAACATCGCTTGACGTTCTAGTTTCTGGATTTTTTCGTATAGGTCGTGTTCGGGACCGCTTTTTACATCTGCGATTGCTTTCAAGTGCAGTTGAACTTCGGCTACTAGGTTTGTTTTTGGTAAACGAACGAGCAAGTTCAAGTCTCTATATCCTGAAGGGCCAGGTTTTTTGAATCGATTTTTTACTTTCACAATCGTTGTTTCACGCTCTAACGTTTCATAAATGGAGACTAAGCTCGCGACGTCTTCAGCTACAATCGTTGCACGTGCTAGGTCAGTAATACGTTCAACTTTCCCACCTAATTCTAAAGCTATCTTTTCTTCTGCTCGTTGTTTGGATTTTACACCTGCGAAGTATGGCTGAGCGTCATTAAGAAGTGCGGTACTTTTACAGATAGTTTCAAGTTCGAATTGTGCTTGGTGTGCTTTGCTGTAAAGAATGTCGAAGTCAGAATATGGCTGAGTTGGCGTGGTGTCGATTGACTGAATGCCGTATAAACCGCTAAGGCTGTGTTTAAAAAGTTTCGAACAAACTTCGTTTTGGCTGGTTGAACGATTTTGTTCGCCATTAGGCGCAGGGGTAATTGGAAGTGCGGCAAATGCCGGTGCACGGCTAAGTACCAAAAGCATCAATGCTGTAGTACGAAGAAATAAGCTCATTCACTCTCCTTAACTTGCTTGTACTTAGAAAATAGGGAACATAAAGGTCGCTAAGTTCGGCAAATCAGGTACTAACTTATAAATGGGGCCATTACGAAAGATTCCAAGGTTTCAGTTTTATCTTGAAGTAGAATCGTGCGTTAGATCACCATTTCTCTTTTCTTTATTCTGATTATCAGATAAAGGCGCGTCTCCTATGAGACCGATTACATCCTATCACCGCAGTATTAACCAAAGATGAACGGCATAGACAAATTGAAAAAAAACGTTAGTCTTACCTCTCAAAATGAAAACAGCCGACAAGTAGAAAGTAAAATGAGAGACCAAGAATTTTGGCATAACAAATGGGCCAGCAATCAGATCGGATTTCACTTGGAAGATGTAAACCCGCTATTACCAGTATATTGGAAACATACTAATCCAAAGCGTGAAGATAAAGTGTTAGTTCCTTTATGTGGAAAGTCAGAAGACTTGATTTGGCTAGCGATGAAGCATGATTCGGTTGAAGGCGTTGAGCTAAGCCATATTGCTGTGCGTGCCTTTTTTGCTGAACATTTTTACACGCCAACGGTAACGCCTCTTAATGGCATGCACGAGCTTTATCAATTTGATGAGCTCTCTATTTATACTGGGGACTTTTTCACTGCACCAGTATCTCAAGCCGATATCATTTATGATCGCGCCGCGTTGGTTGCTTTACCGCAAGATATGCGAGAGGAGTATGTAGAGCGTCTCAAGCAACTGCTGAACCCAGGCGGTCGTATTTTGCTTGTTACACTCAACTATCCTCAAGAAGAGATGGCGGGGCCTCCATTTAGCGTGCCGGTCGAAGAGATTGAGCAGTTATTTTCAGGTTACAAAGTTACTTGTTTGAACGTAGATGAAGCTGACGAGAATCATCCTAAAATTGCGAAAAAAGGCTTAAGTCGCTTCTCTGAAGAAGTGTACTTAATCGAGAGTGAATAGTCTCTCTTCGGTTTGGAACACGAAATAGCGCAGCAATTTGAGCTGCGCTATTTTTGTATGAGTGGTTCGTATTTAATAAATGATATTCACTTTTGAAGCACTTTCAACAGCATCTTGAACGGCTTCTTCGGTGGTTTTTCGTCGCGTAAGGACAACACCTAAACGGCGGCGACCATCGATTTCTGGCTTACCGAATAGACGAACTTGTGTTTGAGGTTGAGCTAAAGCTTTGCTTAGGTTTTCAAAGCGAATGTTTGTGGAAGTCCCTTGTCCAAGAATAACAGCAGACGCAGATGGGCCATATTGCACAATATTATTAATTGGCATTCCGGTAAACGCGCGCACGTGGAGAGCAAACTCAGACATTTCCTGTGAAATCATTGTAACCATACCCGTATCGTGAGGGCGAGGAGAGACCTCATTGAAAATGACTTTATCGCCTTTAACAAACAGCTCTACACCAAAGATGCCGTAGCCACCGAGCGCGTTTACCACTTTCTCAGCCGTGTATTCAGCTGCTTTTACTGCGTTTTCTGACATAGCTTGCGGTTGCCATGATTCGCGGTAGTCGCCATCTTCCTGACGATGACCAATTGGAGCACAGAAATGCACACCGTCAACGGCTCTGATGGTCAATAAAGTGATTTCGTAATCGAAGTCGATAAAACCTTCCACGATAACGCGACCTGCACCCGTACGTCCGCCTTCCTGAGCGTAATCCCATGCTTTTGTAACGTCGTCTTCGGTCTTGATAACACTTTGCCCTTTACCGGAAGAGCTCATCACTGGCTTCACCACGCACGGAATACCCACATGCTCAACCGCGGCTTTGAAGTCTTCAAAGTTATCTGCAAAACGATAAGGTGAAGTCGTCAATTCCAGTTCTTCTGCTGCCAAACGTCGGATACCTTCACGATTCATTGTTAGCCTGGTTGCCTTAGCGGTTGGAACAACATTCAGTCCTTTTTCTTCAAGCTCTACCAGTTTGCCGGTTGCGATGGCTTCAATTTCTGGTACGACGTAAGTAGGTTGTTCCTTCGTAATAACTTCTTCTAAGGCGTTCCCATCTAACATGTCGATAACATAACTACGGTGAGCGACTTGCATCGCTGGAGCATTGGCATAGCGATCACAAGCAATCACTTCTAAACCAAGTCTCTGGCATTCAATGGCGACTTCTTTACCGAGTTCGCCAGAGCCTAAAAGTAATACACGGGTAGCATTTGCGCTAGTTGCAGTGCCAAACATAGTGTTCCCTTACAAAATAGAGTGATGAGACAGAAATTGCAGGAGATCATACTGAAGTTTTATGACAAAGCAAACGTTTGCTTTTGGTTTTTAGGTAATAAAAAAGCTCTACATGTTGTAGAGCTTTTTGTTGAATTTGTCGTTTATACGTTGACAAAACTAAGCGGAATATCTGGATTCAACGCTTCCAACGTTGATTGCGTATCGGCTAAGTGACTGATCTTACCTTCAGAGTTTTCTACCAATGCAGCGGCTTTGATGCTGTCAAAGTTTTCACCCGCAAGTAAAACTTGGATTAGCGCAACTTGTAGCGGTGGCAAGCTAGGATTAAACGCTGCATTTTCTGCATAAGCGCCTTGGAATACACGGCCGCTAGTCATCTCTAATGCTAAACCACTCAAGTTGTTGGTGTATGGAGAGTGGCTCATGTTCATCGCTTCAACTGCACTTTGGATGAGTGCGTCTTCATCATCACATGAGAATTGGTGTTTAACTTCTGCCATTAAGCCGGACTCGATACCGAGATCGTTTGGTCCAAAGGCTTCAGGCAGGTATTCATGAAGTGACTTTTCTTCGCGTTCTGGGAGCTGGATTTTAAGCTCGTTTGCGGTAGATAACTCATTCATGAACTGGCGGCAGTGACCACATGGGCTGAAGTTGATAGTGATATCCTTAACACCACGTTCGCCTTTCATCCAAGCATGGCTAATCGCAGACTGCTCTGCGTGAACCGTTTGACCCAACTGTACACCAAAGAATTCCATGTTGGCACCGAAGTAAAGGCGACCTGAAAGGCCACGAACGATAGCGCCGACATAAAAGTCAGAAAGGGGAGCATAGGAGTACGCTGCGGCAAAAGGAAGTAGCGCAACACGAAGCTCTTTGTCTGATAGACCGGTAGCTGAAAGCAACTGCTCAAATTGTTGAACTGAAAGCGTAGCATCAAAATCATCAGCTTGGATGATAGGAGCAAGTTGTTTGGAAAGTGCTTCTGGAGCGCCTGCTAGCGCCTGTTCAATGCGACTTTTCATGTTGAATCCTTGTTATTGCATGGACAGTTATTCTATGTGAAAGATAGAAATGTTCCGTGCGTTAGATCACGATAAATAATGCAATTGATAATTCTGTTACATAATTAGAGTGAGCTCACACATGTATTCGATTGCACAGGTGTGAAGCGTTATCTCCGTCTCACAATTAACCATATCAGTATATATTCATATGACCAAGGAGCAGGAGTATGTTACTAACGCGACTTTTACCGCTATGCTACTTTATGCCTACGTAATCTAGAGCGAGTGGTAGCACCTAGAATGCTAATGCTATGAATGTATATCTCGATCAAGTCCCTTCACGATATTACTGGGTGAGGTTGATAGATAAGATAGGGTTTTGAAAAGGGTAAGGAAGAAGCGGAAAGGCTACGGCCTGCCGGAAGGAGGGCAGACCGAGAGCGCTTAACTATTGATATAGCCAGACAGCCAAAGCAAAAAAGCTTGGAGCCAAAATAGAAGTTATGATCCCACATAAAACCAATGCGAGTGATGAGAACGCGGCATCTATGGGCTGTTTCTCTGCACAAGTAGCGGTGCCTAAGGCATGAGAGACTGTACCCATTGTCAGACCACGTGCAATCGGGTGTTTAATTCCAATCAAATTGTAAATTGGGTATGCCAAAATTGCGCCCAATAAACCGACAATCAGAACCAAGATCGCTGCAACGGCGGCTTCACCACCGAGGTGACTCGATATTTCCATCGCTATTGGTGTAGTGACGGACTTACCCACTAGACTCGCGATTAAACTGATATCCGCTTTGAAAGCGACTGCGATCAAGGTGGTTGTCATCATCGACATCACACTGCCTACTGTGCAAGCAAAAGTGATGATTCGCCAGTTTGCTTTAATTTGTGGTAGTTGTTCATATAGTGGATAAGCCAGAGCAACTACGGCTGGTTGAAGTAAAAAACTGATCCCTTCGTTATCCGCATAATACGTTTCAAACGGTACATTTAAGTAAGTAAGCAAAGGAATGAGCACTGCAATACTGATCAGCAAAGGATTTGCTAGAGGATTATTCACTTTGATTGCAATTTGGCGCGCGACAAGAAAAACCGCAATGGTAACAACTAACCACATATCAGTGCTTCTCCTTTAACAAGTAGTCCAGCAGCCAAGCGAGGCTGACTAGTACAATGAGTGAGCCTCCAACTGCGCTAGCAATGATAGGGAGGGCATTAGCGAGTAGCATATCGAAATGTTGCATTAATCCCACGCTAATAGGAACGAACAATAAGATCATATAGCGGATAAATAGCGTGGCGCCCGGTTTGACCCAGTCGACTTTTACAAGCCCAAGAGTCATGGAGAAAAACAGTACGAGCATACCGATGACACTTCCTGGAACGGAAACGCCAGTGAACTTTTGAATGGTAATTCCGATGCCAAGTGCTCCCATGATGAGGAAGATTGAAATGAGCAGTTGGATCAGTTGTAAGAATCGTTCTTTAATCATTTTGACAGTATATAAACAACAAGCACACCATAAGGTGCGCTTGTATTAGGAGGAGTTAGGAAGCTAAGCTCTCTACATAACGGTACACGGATTTTAATATCGCAATCTTCTTTTCGTCACTTTCATGTTCGTGAACTAAGTTTTCTAAATTCAGCATGTACTCTTCAATTTGGCTTTCAAACACTTCTCGACAGTGTAGTGCCCAGCGTCTTTGTTCTTGCTCGTCTAATGTGCCTGGGAAGTTACGCGCACGATAGCGGAACAATAGAGGTTTAATACGCTTGTCATCAAATTCAATGTCTAATGCAGCAAGATTATTCGGGTCGGTTTCTCGAATGATATCCATAGCTGCGCGATCAGCCGGAGAAAAGAACCCGTCGTAAAGCTGTGTATCGACGTCATCACTTTTATCGAATTTACGCTCGACGGAAAAGAGGCTAATCAGCTTTTCTCTAATTTCAGGATGTTGGCGCAACAAAGCGAGATTGGCGAGACATTGTTGGCGATCAATGCCAATAGACTCTGCATTTTCAGCCGTTAACGTTTTTGCAGGGGCGAGAATAGGGCATTTGTTCAAATGAACTAGTTTAACTGGCACTGGTAGCAATTCACCAAGATCTTCGCGCTTCGTGTAGAGTCTTTCGTGCAGCTCTTCTGCGGATAGCTCAAGAATAGGTTGAGGGTCTTTCGCTAAATCGATGGTGATAACGGCGTTATTATTGGTTGGATGCCAAGCAACAGGCACAATCCAGCTAGTGTACTGACATTCGCGCCCTAGCATGCCTGAAACGTGCATCAACGGTGTCATGTTGACGATGTCGACTAAATCATTGAGCTTGCGCTTTTGGCGCATAGAAAAAAAGTAATCAAACAATTTTGGTTGCGCTGCTTTTACTTTCTTTGCCATTTCGATAGTCGCAACCACATCTGCCATGGCATCGTGCGCGTTACTATGTTCTATGCCGTTAGCCACAGACAAGTGTTCTAATTTAAAGCTAGTGAAGCCATCTTCGTTTTCTGGCCATTCTACGCCTTCTGGGCGAAGGGCATGGCACGCGCGTAGTACATCGAGTAAATCCCAACGTGAGTTACCGTTTTGCCAACTCCATGCGTATGGATCGATAAAGTTGCGATAACAAGTATAACGGGTCACTTCGTCATCAAAGCGAATGCTGTTGTAGCCTAAACTGGTGGTATTTGGTCTCGCGAGTTCAGTGTGAATCTTAGCGATAAACTCTGGCTCAGAAAGGCCTTCTTGAACCGTTTTTTGCGGAGTAATACCAGTAATAAGCGCAGCTTCAGGAGACGGAAGATAATCAGCCGGTGGTTGACAGTACATGACTAAAGGCTCGCCGATGATATTAAAGTTTTCATCTGTACGAACACCAGCAAACTGGCTTGGGCGATCTTTCGCGGGGTTGGTTCCCCATGTCTCATAATCAAAGAAGAAAAAAGTGGGCTGATTATCTTGGTGCATTCTGCTTACCGTTTACAAAACCGATGACAGTATTAGACCATTCAACGCCTTGACTAGCAACGAAAGATGCAAGTTGAATTTTTGAAAATGAAAAAAGCCGATGGCGAACCATCGGCTTGATATTTTACGTTTTATCGCTTTGGAAGGAATTTGAGTTCTATGCTCGTGTTTCTTCCAATGTTGCTTCACTTTCTGGTGACTTCAGCACTCGGCTAGCAATTGTACCCGCAGTCATTGAGCCTGAAACGTTTAGTGCGGTACGTGCCATGTCAATCAGTGGTTCAATAGAGATAAGCAGTGCCGCGATGGTCACAGGTAAGCCCATTGCAGGAAGAACAATCAAGGCTGCAAACGTCGCACCGCCGCCGACACCTGCAATACCAAATGAGCTGATGGTGATAATCGCAATCAATGACAGGATAAAGTGTAGATCAAGTGGGTTGATACCCATTGTTGGAGCTACCATCACTGCAAGCATTGCAGGATAGATACCCGCACAGCCGTTTTGGCCGATAGTGGCACCAAACGATGCTGATAGGTTTGCAATCGCTGGTGGTACGTTAAGCTTGGTGATTTGCGCTTCTACGTTTAGTGGAATTGTTGCTGCTGAGCTACGGGATGTAAACGCGAAGGTCAGTACAGGCCAGATTTTCTTAAAGTATTCCGCAGGGCTAACGCCAACAAAAGAGACCAATACGCCATGAACAACAAACATCAGTGCGATAGCAACATAAGACGCCACAATAAAGCCAAGTAGGTTTAGGATGTCGCCTGCGCTTGATGTCGCTACCACTTTTGCCATCAGTGCTGCGATGCCGTATGGCGTTAGGGCCATGATCATCTTCACTAATCGCATAACGATAGATTGAGCAGCTTCTACGAAAGTACGAATCGGTGATTCCAACTCTGCTTTTTCCATCATCACTTTACGAGCGGCGATACCAGTTAACACGCCGAAAATCACAACAGCGATAATTGATGTCGAGCGAGCACCTGTTAGATCAGCAAATGGGTTGGTTGGAATGAAGCTAACTAGCATTTGAGGAATAGTTAGGTCACTTACTGTACTGGCACGGCTTTCTAAAACGGCGATACGAGCGGTTTCACGCGCGCCTTCAGTTAAACCTTCTGCTGAAAGGCCAAATGTCGTTGTCACCAAGATACCGATAAGTGCAGCAATTGCAGTCGTTACTAGAAGAACAGAGATGGTCAGGCCAGAAATTTTACCTAATGATCCACCTTTCTCCAATTTAACAACTGCAGAGATCATCGATACCAACACCAGTGGCATGATGACCATTTTCAGTAGACCAACGTAGCCACTGCCTACAATGCCTACCCATTCAAGTGTTTGAGCAATTGCGCTGTTACCTTCACCGTGAATGAGTTGCAAAGCAAGACCAAAAAGAGAACCGGTAACAAGACCGATCAAAACGAGACGTGAAAGAGTGTGTTTCTTTTGTTGTTGATTAAATAGAAAGAACAATATTCCAACAAAGACGGCTAGAGAGGCTATCACTGCAAAATTCATAATTTGACCTTATCAACCAGCCGAAGTGGCGGTTGTTTTTTATACGGGGTTTTATACGGATTTATTTATGGAGCGTAAGATAACGCTCGTGATATAACTTTAAAAATGACAAACGGGTATTAGCTAGATCTAAAATGAATATAAAAACGAGATCTAAGTCGCGTGAGAGCGTGAATTAGCACGTTAATTGTACAAAATGGTTATTCGTAGTGATGCAGTAAGTCACGCATTTCTTTCCTTTGTAAGTAAACCACCGAGTCTTCTTGATAACTGAAAAGTTGATAAATCATCGCTTTGGCGACATCTTCTGCTCGAATAGGTAAAAAGTTGGACAGTTTGCCAAGCATAAGTGGGCGAATTACCTTAAACAGAGTTTGTACTAACTTCTCGTCCATTCTTGGGTTTTGACGTTGACCAACAAGCGGGCCTGGGCGAACAAATACGATTTCCTCAAAATCCATAGCTTCGATTCGTTGTTCCATTTGTCCTTTACAAGCTAAGTAATGGGATGGCGATTTACTATTTGCACCGAGGCTAGAAACAACCGCAAGGCGTTTGACTCCGATTGTTTTCATTTGTTGGGCGACTTTGCACACCAGATCAACATCTACTCTACGCAAATTATCCTTACTGCCTGCTTGCTTAAGGGTCGTGCCTAAACAGATAAAGCCGATGGTTGGTGTTGGTTGGTTCTCATCCCATTGGTGGATAGAAAGGTCTGCATCAATGAGAGGAATAAGCTTGTTGTCCACATCTAGGACGCCATCGAGTGGGCGGCGAGAAAGATAATATAATGTTCCAACACCTGATTGATTTATGAGGTTTGCAATGACTTTTGAGCCTACTAAGCCAGTTGCACCGGCGATGATTGCGCAGGTGTTGTTATCCATATCTTTTCTCCTATATGGGAACATAGTCTAAGCTATTGTAGCGGATTTCAACGAGTTACTTATAATCTCGTGCAAGAAAGGTGAGACGCTCTGCGAACTCGGCAGACTATCCTGAGATAAACTTGATTAGCGCTGCCCCAATTGGATGCAAGTGCATACAATAGTGGGCGCGCAAAAACTGTCGCTGAACAAGACCTCTTGAACAACAGAACACCTCTCACCCAGACAACATCAAAGGAACGTAAAAAATGGATGACTCTTTTGCTGCGGAGATACAAGCACGCATAGATAACAAAACCAAACCCGTCGGTTCTTTAGGCTTATTGGAAAAGGTGGCACTGCAGTTAGCTCTTATTCAAAGTCAGAATAAACCTCAGCCAGTTGATTCCATCGCTATCTGCAAACCGAGCATGCTGGTATTTGCTGGAGATCACGGCGTGGCAGAGGAGGGTGTGAGCATTGCGCCAAGCGAAGTCACTCAGCAAATGGTGGCTAACTTTCTCGCTGGCGGCGCAGCCATCAACTGTTTTTGCGACATTAATGGCATTCAACTCAAAGTAATAGATTGCGGCATGTTGGCTCCTATTGATGTGCTGGTTCCAGAATTTAAATCCCATCCCAACTTGGTTGAACAACGGTTGGGTAACGGTACGGCTAATTTTTCTAAACAATCCGCGATGTCCCCAGAACAAGTGGCGTTAGGTTTAGAATATGGTGCGAAGATTGCTGAGCATACCATTTTGCATGGTTCAAACCTCTTAATGTTCGGCGAGATGGGCATCGGTAATACCAGTTCGGCCTCAGCACTGTTATCGGCGCTGAGCTCATTAGATATTGATTATTGTGTTGGCGTTGGCACCGGAATCAATCAACAGCAGTTGAGCCGCAAATATAAACTGGTAGCACAGGGGGTAAACCGATGTCGAGGTCTTGATACCAAAGCGATTCTCGCACAGGTTGGGGGTTTTGAAATCGTACAAATGGTGGGCGCTTTTTTAGAAGCCAAGCGGCTTAAAACTCCAGTTTTAGTGGATGGGTTTATCGTATCGGTAGCGGCTTATATTGCGACGTTGTTAGACGAAGAAACGCGTGAATACATGTTGTTTGCCCATCGCTCTGAAGAAAATGGACATAAATTTGTATTGGAACATCTTAAAGCAGAACCTCTGCTCGACCTTGGTTTACGGCTAGGGGAGGGAACAGGAGCCGCTCTTGCCTTACCCTTGTTAAAAGCTGCCGCTCAGTTTTACAACAAAATGGCGAGCTTCGAGAGTGCAGGAGTTACAGTATAGTGTCAGTCCCTGATAATTCTGAGAAAGTCATGCCGTCATCGTTAAGATACCAGTGGGAGTTATTTCTATTAGCTACCAGTTTTTTTAGCCGCTTACCCGTGCCCCAAGCGTTGCCTTACAGTGAAGAACGCATGAATCAGGCAGGCCGTTACTTCGCGTTAGTTGGTCTCGTGCTTGGAGCACTTTGCGCTTTGGTATTCTCGCTCACCTCAATTTTTTTCCCAGAGTCGGTTGCCATAGTATTAACGATGGTGTTTAGCTTATTGTTAACTGGGGCTTTTCACGAAGACGGCTTGACCGATATGGCGGATGGCATTGGCGGTGGCATGACCGTAGAGCGACGCCTCTCTATTATGAAAGACAGTCGTATTGGCACTTATGGTGCCGCCACTCTCATTATGGCGTTATTGGCTAAGTATGTTTTTTGGAGTGAACTGGCTAACTTGCCGCACTTTTGGTTGGTCATTGTCGTCGCTTACACCGCAAGCCGAGCACTAGCAGCGACGCTTATTTATGACATGCCTTATGTCAGTGACAGTGATACGTCGAAAAGTAAACCGCTAGCAAGTCGCCAGTCTTCTCTAGAAGTCTCCATTTTGTTGTTTACTGGTGGCGTAACATTGCTTGTGCTTGGTTTCGCGGATGCGATCTTGATATCGCTTGTTCTCGTGGTATTTCGTTTGATGTTCAAACGTTGGTTAACCAAGAGAATTGGCGGCTTTACGGGGGATTGCCTTGGCGCAGCGCAACAGTTGTCGGAACTGCTTATTTATCTCACTATGATTGGGTTGTATCACTCCTCATGAAGCAATTGATACTCGGTGGCGCGCGCTCTGGGAAGTCGCATTTGGCAGAAAAAACAGCTAAGCAATTATCGGTCGCTTCTCATCGATCATTACACTATGTTGCAACCGCGCTGCCATTTGACCAAGAAATGCGAGAGCGAATAGCGCATCATCAAAAGCAACGCGGGGGCGAGTGGCAAGAGCATGAATGCCCCCTTCATTTATCTGAGTTACTGACAAATTTCGCTATCACCGATGTTGTATTGATCGACTGTTTAACCTTGTGGCTCAACAATTGGATATTTGAGTTAGGTGATGAATGTTCCAATGAGAAGCTAGAAGCAGAAATTGAAAAGCTTATACAGGTGGTACGTGGCTCAGATGCGACGTTAATATTCGTCTCTAACGAGGTTGGAATGGGCATTGTACCTTTGGGGGCGGTTAGTCGTTATTTTGTGGATAATGCAGGACGGATGAATCAAAAACTAGCCAGTGTTTGCCATCGCGTTACCTTTGTTGCTGCTGGTTTGCCGTTGGTTCTTAAAGAGTAGGATGGAACAAAATGAAAACACTCAATATCTATCTTGTGCGTCATGGAAAAGTAGAGGCTCCACCAGGACTCCATGGCCAAACAGATGTAAAAGTTACGCCTGCTGATCAAGAGAGTATTGCTCGGGCTTGGGCTGAGAGTGGACGAGGTGTGGGTGGAATAATTTCTTCTCCACTTTCACGCTGTCAAGAACTGGCAAACATCATTGCTGAACAGCAATTATTACCAGTAATGACGGATGAATCTTTACAAGAGATGGCATTTGGTGATTTTGATGGTATGCCTTTTGATCTGCTCACTGAGCAGTGGAAAAAGCTAGATGCTTTTTGGCAATCGCCAGCACAACATACGTTGCCGAATGCTGAGAGCTTAAGCACATTTTCTGAGCGCATATGTCGCGTTTGGTCTCAAATCATCAACGATATCAATGACAATCTCCTTATCGTCACGCATGGTGGCGTCATTCGTATGATTCTTGCTCATGTATTGGAGTTAGATTGGCGTAATCCAAGGTGGTATTCGACGTTGTCGATAGGAAACGCTTCTGTCACGCATATAACAATTACCATAGATGAGCAAATTTACGCCTCGGTGCGTTCGATTGGCGTACCTCTTTTAACTCGTTAACTTATAAATATTAAAATGCCCAGAACGATATTGCTTACGGGCATAGTCACGGAAGATGTCAGTGGAAGCCCATCTGCTAGGTGCAGGAAGCGAAAATTGACTCAGTTACATAAAAAGGAAATATAGAAATGACAACGCCGAGTTGGGATTTGTCCATCGTTTATAACGACCTTTCTGACCCACGAATTCAAGACGATATTGCTCTGGTGGAACAATGTATTGATCTTTTGAATAAACAATCAGTAGATTGTGGCAACGTAGAGATCATGCAAAATGCGATTTTGACCAATGAAGCTGCGAGTCGTTTAGCGGGTACAGTTGCAAATTTTGCGAGTTGTTATGCTTCTGTTGATGCAACAAACGCCGAAGCGAAATCGTTACTTGGTAAAATGACCCGCATCTTTTCGGAGCTTTCCCAAGCGTTCAGTCCCTTTGATTTGACATTAACTCATGCCGACGAAGAGTTTATCTTGCGCGTGTTAGACCATGAAAATCCTGATATCAGTGGGCAAGCTTTTTCTATCTTGAATTCTAGAAAGTTGGCGGATACTCGTCTTAGCAACGCAGAAGAACAGTTACTGGCTGCGATGAGTGTGGATGGCAAATCGGCTTGGGGTAACCTATACGATAACCTGACTGGCTCATTGAAAGTGAAGCTTGAGTACACAGATGGTAATAGTGAAGAGCTTGGGTTTTCTCAAGCGGCAAGCATTCTTTATGGTTCTGAATTCGAGCGTCAAGAAGCCGCGTGGCGTGGCGTACAAGATGCAATGCAAACGCACCAAGAATCATTCGCTGCGATTTTGAATGCGTTAGCAGGATGGCGCTTAACTGAAAACAAAAAGCGTTCTACGAAGCGTGAAGTTCACTTCCTAGAGCTGAGTTTGCATGGTAGCCGAATCCAAGCTGAAACTTTAAATGCGATGATGACAGTAGCCAAAGACAGTCGAACTATTGGTCAGAAAGCAGGTTTATTGATGGCGCAAGTACATGGTCTGGATGAGATGAAACCTTGGAATCATCTGGCCGCTATGCCTGCTTTGAGCGGTGAAGCGAAGGTTTACGACTTTGATGAAGCGATTGATGTTATTTGTGAAGCATTTGAAACAGTAAACCCTGAGATGTCGGAGTTTGTCCGTTTGATGGTACAAAATGGTTGGATTGATGCCGCGCCAAATGCTAACAAGCGTCTTGGCGCATACTGCACCAAACTGCCAGCAACGCGAACACCACTTGTGTTTATGACTTGGAGTGGCAGCCGTTCAGACCTTATGACTCTGGCACATGAACTTGGCCATGCGTTCCATAACTGGGTTATTCGTGATTTGCCACTTTGCCAAACTTACTACCCAATGACGTTAGCAGAAACCGCCTCTATCTTTGCAGAAAACATCGTTCGTGATCATTTGATTTCGAAAGCGGAGAGCGTTGATGAAAAGCTCGAAATGTTGTGGGAAGAGTTGTCATCTGCGCTAGCTTTAATGATCAACATTCCGGTTCGCTACGAGTTTGAAAAATCGTTCTATGAACGCCGCCAGGATGGAGAGTTAACCGCAGATGAATTCTGTGAGTTGATGTCAGAAACTTGGAAAGAATGGTATGGCGACGTAATGAGCGAACCGGATCCGTACTTCTGGGCAAGCAAGCTGCACTTTTCTATTGATAGCGTGAGCTTTTATAACTACCCATACCTATTTGGTTTCTTGTTTAGCAAGGGTATCTATGCACAGCGAGAAACCAAAGGCGAAGCGTTTTACACCGATTACATCAATTTGCTGCGCGATACTGGCTGCATGATGGCGGAAGATGTCGTCGAAAAGCATCTGTCGATGGATTTAACCCAGCCAACGTTTTGGCAGCAGAGTGTTGAGCTAGTGCGTGAAAAAGTCGATGAGTTTGAGCGTTTGCTCGCACAGCGCGGCTAAGTTTTTCGCAGTGTTGATGCATAATCTGCTTTATAGCTACAAAAATTTGATCAAATCATAATGATCTTAATCAGGGCTGTGGTAAAGTTCACAGCCCTAACACTTTGTAATTGTTTGAAAATTAAACGCCTCAATGCTTGATTTGAGTGCCTGGCGCGAAAAGGCATCGGATTTTCGAGGGAAATAGTGATTTCTACTCATAAGTGAGATCGCAGCAACAAAAATCCTTTGTACAATTTATTAACATATCCGCCGTGCTATTAAGGAGTAACGCATGACGAAGTCTCTCTTTCGCCAATCGTTTTTAACTGACACGTTAGATGTTCATATTGATGTTGCACCAGCGGAGCAGGTGCTTTCTAACGGTGTAAAACTTAAACTCTATCAGCGTGGTGTATTAGAAGTAATCCCTGCGAATTATACTCAGGATACGAAGAACATCATCATCTCTTGTGGGGTTCACGGAGATGAAACCGCACCGATGGAGCTGGTGGATTCCATTATTCAAGACATAGAATCTGGGTTCCAGACGGTCGATACCCGTTGTCTGTTCATTATCGCTCACCCAGAATCCACTCTGGCGCACACGCGATTCCTCGAAGAAAATCTCAACCGTCTGTTTGACGAAAAAGAACACAAACAGACAAAAGAGCTTGTTATCGCCGATACGCTTAAGCTGCTTGTTCGAGATTTTTATCAGGATACCGACCCGACAACACGCTGGCACCTTGATTTACACTGCGCGATTAGAGGCTCGAAGCACTATACGTTTGCAGTAAGTCCTAAGACTCGTCATCCTGTGCGCAGCAAGGCATTGATCGATTTCTTGGACAGTGCACACATTGAAGCAGTGCTCCTGTCAAACTCACCATCGAGCACGTTTAGCTGGTACAGTGCCGAGAATTTTGGTGCGCAGGCTCTCACAATGGAGCTTGGCCGTGTGGCTCGTATCGGTGAAAATGACCTCGATAAACTGACCGCGTTTGATTTGTCTTTACGTAATTTGATTGCGGAAACGAAGCCAGAACACTTACCAAAACCATGCATTAAGTATCGCGTAAGTCGCACAATCGTTCGTTTGAACGAAGACTTTGACTTTATGTTCGACGACAATGTTGAAAACTTCACCTCATTTGTTCACGGCGAAGTGTTTGGTCATGATGGCGACAAACCATTAATGGCGAAGAATGAAAACGAAGCGATTGTCTTCCCGAACCGCCACGTCGCAATAGGTCAACGTGCAGCTCTGATGGTTTGTGAAGTGAAAACCCGTTTTGAAGAGGGTGAGTTGGTTTACGATTAATCCAACATTGCTTTGAGAAGTTAATTGCAATTTACCGAGGCTTAACTGTAAGGTTAAGCCTCGTTTGTTTTTATCGGCCGCTATGGATTTTCAACAACTTATCCTGAACAAGGAACGACGCTGGCAACGTAACCTGATGGTTATGTCGATCGTGCTCGCTGTACTCTCTGCCATTCACTTGATGGTCGGAGAAATTTTCCTTTCTCCTTTTCAATCCTTATCTGCATTTGAACAGAAGTTATTGGTGGACTTGCGTTTACCGAGGTTAGTGTCTGCGGCAATTATTGGTGCTGCGTTAGCGGTATCTGGCGCGACGTTACAAGTGTTGCTTGGGAACGTGTTGGCTGAACCTGGCGTGCTCGGTATATCTGGTGGTGCAAGCTTAGCAATGGTCTTAATCATGTTCGCGTCACCTGTTCTTCCTACCCCGATTGTTTTTATGTTGGCAGCGATTGCAGGCTCGATGGTCTTCACGTTTGTTTTGGTGGCGATAGCAAGGGCAATGCACCTGACGACGGCTCGATTGCTTTTGGTTGGGGTCGCATTGGGTATTTTATCGAGCGCGATTGTGACGTGGGCTTTTTACTTTAGTGATGATCTTAGCTTACGCCAACTGATGTATTGGTTAATGGGCAGTATTGGCGGTGCGAGTTGGTATCAACATACCGTTACCTTGGTGATGTTACCGGTGCTCATCTGGTTATGTTGTAAAGGCAAGTCGCTTGATAGATTGATGCTGGGTGAGATTCATGCGACCCAATTGGGTGTCGATGTGCATCAAATGCGTTGGAAACTGATCCTCGCCATTTCTGTTTTGGTGGGGAGTTCAGTCGCTTTGGGTGGCATCATCAGTTTTGTTGGTTTGGTGGTGCCGCACTTGTTGCGTTTGGCTTTTGGTACGGAAAACCGTTATTTATTGCCACTTTCTGCAATATCTGGTGCTGCGTTGCTTGTATTTGCTGACATCGGCGCAAGACTGTTATTGGACTCCGCAGAGTTACCTTTAGGTGTCATGACAACATCGATTGGCGCACCTATTTTCATCTGGATGCTGGTGAAGAGTCATGATGCACGTTAAACATATGTCGGTTGGTAGTCGATTATTGCCTCTTTCTTTTGAGTGCAAAGCTGGCGAAATCGTACATGTCGTTGGGCCTAATGGTTCCGGTAAGAGTACTTTATTGGCTGCGATTTCTGGTACGTTAAGTCACCGAGAGGGTATGAGTGGTGAAGTGTACGTTGGCAACAAAAACTTGCTTACTTTACCGTTGTCAGAGCAAGCTCATGTTCGAGGTTATTTGTGTCAGCAATCGCGCCCAGCGTTTAATGTTGATGTGTTTCAGTATCTCGCTTTATCTCTGCCAAGTGGTGCTGAGATTGCGGATATCAAAGTGCGTGATGCCGTCAATATGGTGGTGGAGCTGGTACAACTGCAAGATAAGCTTCATCGCAGTATTCAAACATTATCCGGTGGTGAGTGGCAGCGTGTCCGATTAGCAGGTGTATGTTTGCAGGTGTGGCGTACCATTAATCCTTTTTCGCAGTTTTTAATTTTGGATGAGCCAGCAGCACCGTTAGATATTGCGCAAGAGGGTCTGCTCTATCAATTGATTAACGCTATGGCGGCGCAGGGAATTGGAGTATTAGTTGCTAATCACGATCTCAATCGCACATTAAAGCACGCAGATAAAGTATTGCTGCTTAACAACGGTGTGCTGCACTCATCAGGAAATGCCGATACTGTGCTAACGGAAGAAGCTCTCGGGGAAGTGTTCAATACTCAAGTCAAAAAGGTCATCGTAGATGAGCAACCTTATTTAATCTTTGATTAGTATTTAGGGACAATAAAAAAACGACCTACTTGAGGTCGTTTTTTTTAATCGAGATAGCCAAACTCAACGCTTATTGAGTTAACGGTTTTAGATCTGCTGGGCGGTAGTAAACAGATTTGAGTACTTTGCCTTTACGAATGGTTTTACCTTCCGATACGAAATCTTCGGCGCATTTCGCGATGATGTATTCACCTTTCTGCACCGCCATCAACTTGATGCCTTGTTCCGCGTAGAATGCTTCTGTTTCTGAGTACTCTTGCTCGTTACGGCATACTTTGCTCATGTTGCTTGAATGCACTTCATCCCAGCAAGGAATAAATTCAATACCACGGTTTACTGCAACGTTTAATAGAAGATCGATTAAGTAGCTGATCGCCAGGTTGTCTTCTACTTTGCTGTGGCCAAGATGAACGAGACGGCCCATTAATACATACACGCTGTCTACGATGGCATCTGCTTGCTCAGTTTTACAATCTGCTTCTGTTAGCTCTGTTAGCTCTTCGATCGCCAAAGAGGTGTGTAGTGTGTCTGCTTGCGTATCAAGGCTTGCAGCGTCTGCGACTGGTAAGTCGAACGTACTACGGAACTCGGTGATATCACGGTATAAGTGATCAAAAATCTCTTGGGTTAGCTTTGACAGTTGCATTCTAATTTCCATTGAATCGATTGAAGCGGCAATGATACCAAACCGCACTTTGAACCCCAAGGGCATTGCATCTAACTGGTGATAAATCTGCCTTTGGGAATGGTGGTGCTTAACGAAATAGGTAAGGGAACAGCTTTTTACGTTCTTCCTCTGAAAGGGAGGAAACACGAGCGATGTTTGTATCGGGAATGGATTCAGGATCAGGATAGTGTTTTAGTACCTTTTCCATACTCTCTTCGCGAATCAAATGGAAGATCGGGTAAGGAGAACGATTGGTCAGGTTTTCGTCGTCTTCAGGCCTTGCGCCGCCAAAACAGTAATCAGGATGGAAAGTCGCTACTTGGAAAATACCTTCCCAGTTTTGCTGCTTAATTAATCCTTCAACCCAATCTATGCAAAAGTTGTAGTCCCAGAAATCTTGTAGCATGTTGGGAACCACAACCAACGTGGTCTCAAGTTGTTCGGGCTCTGTGTTACTCAGCTCAATCAGTTGCAATAAAATATCTTCAAGAAGCGTTTCTTCTTGAGTCGCTTCACTAACAAAGATTTTGATTTGTTTATTACGTTGCGGCTTGGCAGCAAACGGACAAAGGTTGAGACCGATTACTACATCGTTGAGCCATTGATCGACCTGTTGAGTGATCGCTTCGATATCTGTGTTTTGTGTTGAACGCGTTGACATACGACTTTCTGGTTTTTATTAAAGTAGCGCAAGCATAGCAGAGTTGGTTATCCAAGTAACCAGAGAGGTATTACGCAAATGAGCGTACCTTAGCTACTCTTTAAACTAGCCGCGTCAGGTGTTTGGTCAGTGTGCTTTCTTTCGGCAATGTGTTTCAGATACGCAATTGCAGCAAACATTGCTAGGTAGACTGCGCTTCCCCCCATAAGAACACTCGACCAACCACCATGTTGCCAACAATAAAGAAGTAAGAATCCTCCCAAACTACCGCCTACATAGTAGTGTACTAAGTAGAGCGCTGTCGCGGTGGCTTTGGCGCGAGTGGCGTTCTGACCGACCCAACCGTAGGCGAGGGTATGAGTAAAGAAGGCACCAAAACTTATCAGCAACAACCCAAATAGCATTGCAGTCAAGCTTTCAACCGCCGCAATCCACATCCCCGTCATGCTCACTATCGCGCCCAAGAACATGCCGAGGATTGATGAATAACGTTTACTCCAGTGGCCTGCGCAACGAGAGGAGAAAGTTCCTCCCAAGTAACAAATAAAGATCAGTGAGGCCAACCCGACGGGCACATTGTGAGGTTCACTCACCAGACGGAACCCCATGACGGAGTAAAGGTTGACGAACAAAGCAAAGTTGAGTCCTCCTATCAGCATCGCGAACCACACGCGTTGGTTTTTAAAATGACCAATAAGCGCACGATTTTGATGGCGCAAGCAGCTTGATGACGGGGTGAAGTTGCGCTGTGTTGGCAATAAATAGTGAACGCCAATGACACCAAGAAGAGTGAACACCATCATAACTTCAATGGCGACATCAACACTGAAATTGTCCGCCAATAAGCCGCCGCTAATACGCCCTGCAATGCCGCCTAATGAGTTAGCCGCAATGTACGTTCCAATTGCCATCGAGAAGGCGTGCTTGTCGAGTTCTTCTGCCATGTAAGCCACGGCGACCGCAGCAAAAGCTGCGAGCGCGACACCGATCAGTGCTCGACATACCACCAAAAACAGAAATGAGTCACCAAACAGCATCAAAGCGGAAAGGGTAGGAATCGAAAACAGACCAGCCATCATGACTGGCTTTCGTCCCACTGATTCTGACAACACAGCCATTGGAACGAGGCTAAAAGAGAGAGCGAGTGTTGAGGCCGCAAATAACCAGTTCACTTGCGTTTCTGAGATCGTGAAAATTTGGGCAAAAGTGGGCAGCATTGGCTGTAGTAGGTATAAATTTGAAAAAACCAAGAAGGAACCAAGCGCTAGCGAGAGCGTAATGCGTTTGTATTCCGGTGTGCCAAAACTGACCATGAATCCTGCCTAATGTGAGCAAATGGAGAGACTGTGATCAATCTATCAGTTCGTTGTAAATTAAAAAAATATATTAAAAATATGGACACCATATATTTTTGATCTAATGGAATCGAAACAACTTAAACATTTTCTGGCGGTCGCTGAACATGGAAACATTACCCATGCGGCGAAAGCCCTGCATATTGCCCAGCCCGCATTAAGCATTTCTATCAAAAAGTTTGAGCAGTCTTTGGGCGTTACCCTATTTCGCCGTGATGATAAAAAAATCAGCTTAACGAAAGAGGGCGAAACGTTACTTGTGCATGCTAAGCGGGTGATTCAACAGTTGCACGACGCGCAGCTCGCGATTGATGAGTTGAAAGGTTTAGCGAAAGGCGAAGTAAGACTAGGAACGCCATCAATGATGGGCAGTTATTTCTTTCCACGAATTGTGATGGCGTTTAAAAGCCAGTTCCCTGAGTTAAAATTGACCTTGGTCGAAGCTGGGACTCAATCGATTCGTCGTATGCTGCTCAATGGTCAACTCGATATCGGTGTGATCAGTTGTGATAATGTGCCTGATGATCTAGAAACTGACCATTTGTTTACTAGCCAAATGGTCGCAGTTGTTTCACCTGAGCATGAGTTAGCCCAGCGAGACGCTCTTACTTTTGATGAGTTCTTTGAACACGATTTGGTTATGTTTCAGCATGGCTATTTTCACCGTGAATTTTTGGATCAGGTGAGTGAGGAGCATGGGTTTACCATGAAGTCATCATTCGAGACCAACTTACTGCCTTTGATTTTGAGTATTGTGAAACAAGAGTTTGCGATTACCGCGTTACTGGAATTGGTGACTCAACATGAGTCGGGCGTTGTTGGCCTACCGTTTGAACCACCCGTTACGCTGGATCTGGCACTTGCTTGGCGCAAGCAGGGGTACTTATCAATAGCAGATCGAACGTTTATCGACTTTATCAAGCGCTACGTTTAAATGCAGCGCAGATTCATCGTCCGAGCACTAGTCGCCTTTGTACATCTTCTCGAAGTTCTTTGGGTTCCAGCCAATCATTACCCGATCACCAATTTTTAAAACAGGCACTGAACGAGCACCAAGCGCATCAAGTTCTTTGCGACCGCGTTGCATCTTAGCATTGCACAAACGATAGTTAATATTTTTCGAATCCAGATAACGTTGAGCATCTTTGCAGTGAGGGCATTTATCTTTGACGTAAAGAACGACACGTTTCATTGAATTTCTCTCCATTATCATTGGGAGGCGAAGTTTAACGGCCTTTCGTCATAAATGAAAGGCGAAAGCTAAGGTGAAACTGTCCTTTATCTCAGGTATATTGAGCGCCTTTATTTTGTCATAACAGACGTTAACTCTATGCATCCGTCACTTCGATACATTCAAGGCTACCCACAAAACATCGTAGAGCAGGTGAGCTCATTGATAGCGAGTGGCAAGTTTGTTCCTTGGTTCGAAAAACGTTATCCCGATAGGCACCAAATCAAAAGCGAAAGGGCGCTCTATGAGTACGCCATGGCAATCAAAAACCGCTACATGAAGAAAGCCGCGTCAATCAGTAAAGTTGTCTACGATAAGAAAATTCACGCGGTAAACAACGCGCTTGGCTTGCACAGTGTAATCAGTAGAAACCATGGCGGTAAGCTGAAGTCGAAAAACGAGATTCGCATTGCCAATGTATTTAAGGATGCGCCCGAGCCACTATTAAGAATGCTGGTGGTACATGAGTTGGCGCATACTCGTGAGAAAAACCACGACAAGGCGTTTTATCAGCTATGTTGCTATATGGAGCCTGAGTATCATCAACTCGAATTTGATGCTCGTTTGTTTATGATTTACCTCGATTTAAAAGCGAATTTGAATGAAGAACAATAATCACAACGCGAAGCAAGCAAAGCCTAAGGCTTCAATGGCGGGTCAGAATAAAGACGCGAATAAAGCCAAGCCGAAGCGTGTTAAAGACAAAGTTGCGCGCAAATCCTCGCAGCCTGCGGGAAAGAGCGAAGTCGAGTTCATAAAAATAGCGAAGAATGGTTTGCATGAGCGTAATGTTCATCGAGGTCGTTACGATTTTAAAAAACTCGTGGAAAGTGAACCACAGTTAAAGCCATTCGTTATCAAAAACCCGAAAGGGGAAGACTCCATAAACTTCTCTGATCCTGACGCTGTTAAAATTCTCAATAAAGCATTGCTTGCTGCGTATTATGGTATCGAGTTCTGGGACATTCCCGACACCTACCTTTGCCCACCGATTCCGGGCCGCGCTGATTACATTCACCGAGTGGCAGAACTACTTGATGGTGAAGTAAAAGGTCAGTACGCGCACCAAAAAGTGAAAGCGTTGGACATTGGCGTGGGAGCAAACTGTATTTATCCGATTGTTGGTGTAACAAAATACGGTTGGCACTATACGGGCAGCGATGTCGATCCAAAATCTATCCAATCGGCTCAAACGATCGTAGAGCACAATCGTGTTTTGACGGGAAAAATTGCACTGATACAGCAACACAATGATGCCAATATTTATCGAGGTATCATTCAACCGAATGATCGTTATGATGTGACGACATGTAATCCGCCATTCCACCGTTCGGCGGAAGATGCCGCTATGGGCAGCCAGCGTAAAATCGATAATCTAAAAGCAAACCAGCGTAAGAAAGGGCTAAAACCTCAAACCGCACAAGTAAAGACAAGTAAGCCCGCGTTGAATTTTGGCGGTCAAAACGCTGAATTGTGGTGTGAAGGTGGAGAAGCGGCGTTTATCCGAAAAATGGCGAATGAAAGCCAAGCTTTTGCCGCGCAGGTCTTGTGGTTTACAACCCTTATATCCAAAAAAGACAACGTTCGTCCGATGCGCAAGCAGCTTGAAAAATTGGGTGTGAAAGCCATTCGTGTGGTTGAAATGAGTCAAGGGCAGAAAGTGAGCCGCTTTGTAGCTTGGTCATACATGGATAAGCAACAGCGCAAAGCATGGATTGAACTAAAGTAACGTTGACCATTTCACACTGAACAATAAAGTAGGAAGCCCGCTGATATCAGCGGGCTTCTCTTTCTGGGAGATCTAAAACTTAATGATGGGCTCACAATCTAGTGAAGTGAGAGTGACAAAGGTATCTGTTTTGGCGTAGTACAAGCCACAGGTTTCACCTCTTATCTGCAACGTATATTGGTCTGGAAGATCCGTATAGCTGCCATCCAACAGTTGATTGTTGTTCCCTTTTACTCGTCCTTTTTCAATCAACAAATGCGGTGAAGATTCAAATACGTTATTTGCGATTCTAGGTGCTGGTGTCCCTTGGATTTCTGCGATCGCGTTTTGAATTTCTATGACTGTTTCTGGAGAGTTCTTTTTACTCAATGCTTCAACGGGTTCTTGTGACATAGCTTGACATCCTATCAAAGAAATTGAAGTGCCTAGGAAAAGCGCAACCCGAATCAGCATTCGTAAAAAGTTAGTTGATCTCAACATGAATTGCCTCTGTTCGTAGCGGAGAGCGAAGATCGCTTAACTCCGGAGATGAAATGTTACGCGGCATGGCGTTGAAACTTGAAGGGGATACTGGCGGACAGGCTCCTGTTTCCATGTAGTTTAGCGCCGCAGAAAGCATACCTTCAGACGGATCGCCTAATGGTTTTGTTAGGTCGTCATTGACCCAGCAACCTTCCACTCTATTGTTTAAGCCTAGCTCGGTATTGATTTGGCTCTTTGGAGTAGGAATAAAACCATCAGCGAAGTCGCCAAATTTTTTCTCGTTCGCCGACTTGAACTGAATAGTGTAGTACATAGTGCCGCAGTTTTGTTCTGGTGAGAACCCATACGGTTTACCTGTGGTTGTTGAGCCTATTTGGATAACCTCAACATCAATGCCGCGCAAAGCGTTGATTAGCAGTTCACTTGAGGAAGCCGTGCCTCCTGAAGTCAGCACATATACGCGCTTTTTGTTCAGTGTCGGAAGCACTTGATCCGAATATTTCTGTGCTGCCCAGTCTATTGCTAGATTCGTAAAGCGATAGATGTTATCCCCATCTTTAATGGTACGCATCACTTTGTCATTGTGAATCAACTCACTGAAGACTCGGTTCTGACCAGCACCGCTTAGCATGTAGCCTACTTGCGAGGACTGAAGGACTAAGCCACCGCCGTTGTAACGTAAATCAACGACGATCTCGTCAACATTCTCTGCTGAGAGCGTACTGAACGCCTCAATAAGCGGGGCTTGAGCGCTTGGTTCAAAGGAGTTGTATTGCAGATAGCCGATCCGCATACCATTTTGTGTAATCACTTTGGCATTTTTAACTGGAGAGGTCATGACATCAGAGGCGGTAAGCGTCACGGTTTTCTCTAGACCGCCAACACTCTCAAATGTGAAGGTGTAATCTTGATTGATGTCAGGGTTAAAGAGCGTTTTGTTAATAAAATCAATGTCGGACTGACTACCGGTATTAACCACATCAATATTATTGATTTTCAGAAGCTTATCACCACGAGCAATGCCGCTTCTATCAGCTGGCGAGGCTTCTTCAGTGTAGGAAATACGAACGTCTCGAGGTTGTACGCCACGTAGGAATGCCCAGTTAAAACCAAATCCAGCAACTAAACCGGATTGCGATGATTTCATATCATCCTCATAAGGGACGGTAAAATGGAAGCGATCTTTTGGTTTACCCGTCGCGGTAGTAGCAGAGGTGACCAGCGTATTGAAGTAATCAGTAACAGTTTTGTAGTTTGCTGGATTATTATCAGGAACCTCGTCATACCATAGATACGTTTCGTTAGTAAAAGCTCTTAAAAAGAGTTTTTCGTGTAATGCAGAGCCCAATTTATCTGGATAGGCGGCATAGTTGTCATATGGGTCCAGTCCGACGCGGGGCGTTTCACATTGGTTGATAAACGTTTTCGACGGTTGGCTAAAATCATGAACTTTCCACGTTGGACCGTTTGCACTGCTAGTGGACGGAGTAGGTGATGAGCTATCACCGCCGCCACCGCCACAGCCTTGTAATAATGCGAGAGTGACTGCCGTTGCTAAAGAATACTTAAATTTCACTTTTCTATGTCCTTATAAATAATAGAATTATAATTATGTGTTTTGCTTTTGTTTTTATTAGCTAGGTGAATGTATTAATTTAATTTGTTCGTCTGCAAATTTATAGTTAAATAGTGTGAGGTAAATAACGTAAAAAAGTTGTCTTTTATCCTTAAGCTAAATGAGTCATTACTTAAGTTTTCTGTCTATTTCAAAAGATCTAACAAGACAATTAATAAGTGTGAAATTAAGACAAGTTCTTAGTTGACTAAGCGATGCTTGCTAAATCAGAATTAGATTCAGGAAACGCTTTGAATCAATAGTTTGGTAGGGATATATGATGTTATCAGGGGTTTGTTTGATTTATTTGTCTGATGCTTTAACTTAATTTAGTGAGTTGAGCGACGTGCTTTAATAGGCTTCCGTCAATGTTAGGTAAATCATCAGCGAAAAATATCTGAGAACCAGGAGTACAGCGCATTAATATATTTGTTAGTTCACCTTCATTGTTGGAAGTGTTAACTGCGTTAAGTTTCGCTAATTTATTACAAAGCTCGTCCTCTATTTGCACTTTCTGCTCTTCGGTGAGCCTAATGCGACCTATACATACGCCTGGGTTGATATCATGAGAAAGCGAATCTTGTTGAAATCGCTCTTTGAATAAGGTGTCTAATGCCGTACCTTCTTCCATAATAAATCGACGACCAGAACGGTAAAACAAGCCGTCTCCGAAGTTTTCGACATATCCTAGAATTTCCGCGATACGCAAATAGAATCGTAAGCTTGTATCAGAAAGTCCGTAAGTTTGGGCTATCTCTTGCGGTTTAATATCACGAGAAGTCAGCATATAAATAAAATCAAGTAAATAAGGATGCTCAACGAAAAGGGCGCTCTCTTCATCTGTTAGCATTTGCTCGTTTTGGTGCTGAAGCTCGTTGGCTAAGGTTGCGAGTTCGATGAGATCGGTATTCAGGTAGTTCAGATAAATAAGTACTTTATCCAAACCTAAAGCTGGATTATGTAGGTGGCGTTTAATACTAGATAAAGGGATGCCACTTTTCTCTGACAAGGAATTGTAGCAAAGCCCTTCTTCTTTAATCTTTTGTCGTAGCGCTGCAAGTAAAAACTTTGGTCCAACATTCATCCTTGAATATCACCTTATTCGTTATTCCGTTTACTGGCTGATATTTTGCCTTTCAAGCAGCAGGTTTCGAATCGCTGTGCCCGCTTCTAGAATGTGTTTTTTCAGCAGGTACTTGGCGCCTTCGATATCGCGATTTTGGCACATTTCAAACAAGCTTAAGTGCTCTTCTTCTGCCTTTTTAATGCCTGTAGTAAACAATAGCTGCATGCGTATGTATCGGTCACACTTTGTGTTCAGGTTGTAAATGACGTCCATAGTTTCAGGCATGTTGGCTGGCGCATATAGGGCTTTGTGGAACTCGTAGTTGTAGTTGCTCCATTCTTCTACTTCGTCACCACTGTTCACTACTGACTCGAAACGTTCACGAACTTCGCGCGCGCGTTCAAGGTCAGCGTCTGTCATATTTTGAATCGCGCGCTCTAAAATGTGGCATTCCACGACAGCGCGCAGTTCAAATAGCTCATTGATTTTCTCTGGAGATAGCTCAGTGACCGTCGCACCTTTGTGAGGTTCAAAGCTAACGAGTCCTTGTGCTTCCAATTGAACTAACGCTTCACGCACAGGAATTCGGCTAACATTAAACTCTTTTGCTAACGCATCTTGACGTAAAGGTTGACCAGTTTTTAACTCGCCCTTCAAGATCTGAGTTCGAATTGCTTCCTCAACGAGCTGAGTGCGCGTTTTAAAAACAGGTTTCTGTGACATTGAAGTCTCCCGTGAAATTAATATTGTATCCAATCCATTTTACTTTAGTAGTTTATTGTTTTTCTGGCACAAACCAACTAGGAAAGAAGGTTTTGAGAAGTAGAGTGAAATAAAAGGCATCAGTTGATGCCTTTTTGAGCCATTTGTTGATCTTATTGGGACACACTGCCATCTATGGCGCGTTGGATACCCAGTGGGTTCGACGCTTTTAATGAATCCGGCAATAAAGATTCTGGCAAAGCTTGATAAGAGACCGGACGCAACCAACGATGAATAGCCTCCGCACCGACAGATGTTGAGGCAGAATTGGTTGAAGCCGGATATGGTCCACCATGAACCATAGCGTAACCAACCTCGACGCCAGTTGGCCAACCGTTGAATACAAGGCGTCCGGCGATTTCTTCCAAACTTGGAAGCAGTTGCTTGGCTTGTTCTTCGTCTTCAGCGGTAGCGTGAAGGGTTGCGGTGAGCGAGCCAGTCAGTGAATCACTCAGTTTCAACATGTCATCGAAATCTTCACAGATTACGATTAACGATTGAGGACCAAATATTTCTTCCTCCCATTGTGGGTTTTTACGCCAGTTTTTACTGTCCGTCACGAACAGTGCTGGTGAGACATTGGTCGCTTCTGCTTGTTCAGAACGAGTGACGTTAATGCCTGTTTCGGAAGTTCGCTTATCCACTTCGGATTCATATGTTTCTCGGATTCCTTGCGTTAGCAAAGTGGCCGTTGATTGTTGTCGAATTAACCCTTGAGCGGTTTCGATAAAGGCTTGCGTTTCTGGGCAATTCAAGACAAATACAACGCCTGGTTTTGTACAAAATTGTCCACAGCCCAAAGTCATAGAAGCCACAAATTCTTCAGCCAATGATGCGTTTGCCCGTATGGCTGAAGGGAGAATAAATGTTGGATTAATCGCCCCTAGTTCGCCATAGAAGGGGATTGGCTCTGGTCTTTGCTGGGCTAGATTGAACAGCGCACGGCCACCACCGACTGAACCTGTAAACCCAACCCCTTTAATTTTTGGATGGGTAACGAGTGCTTGGCCAAGTGCACGTTTGTTACCTTGCAATAGCGTGAAGATGGCTTGCGGTAAGCACTCTTTCTCAAGTGCAGCCTCAATACACTCAGCAACAAGTTGACTGGTGCCAGGGTGGGCGGTATGGCCTTTTACAATCACAGGGCAGCCAGCAGCCAGTGCCGAAGCCGTATCACCTCCTGCAGTAGAAAATGCGAGCGGAAAATTAGACGCACCAAACACGGCGACAGGGCCAATTGCTATTTGCTGACGACGAATATCTGGTTTTGGCAGTGGTTGGCGGTCTGGGTTTGGCGTATCGAAGATTGCTTGATAGTGATTACCCGAGCTCACAACCTCGGCAAATAGTCGTAATTGGTTGGCGGTACGTCCTATTTCACCGCTTAAACGTGCTTCGGGAAGGGCAGTTTCTAAATGAGCACGAGCAACGATTTCTTCACTCTTCACTTCCAATTCAGAGGCGATAGAGCAAAGTAAGCTCGATCGCTTTGCATTACTTAGTTGGCGAAACTCACGCGCAACGTTTTGGGCGGCTGAGGCGGCTTGATTAACTTCTTGCTCTCCATGTACCGGAAACGCAATAGGTAGAGGCTCACCAGTAAAGGCGTTGACTGCGTAAAAAGTGGTTGGTTCTTGTGGGGTCATCATTCTTCCTTACTATCCTTATTACTTCACTTCAAATCCGTACGCATATGGGTCTTCATCGTCTACCCATATTGTGTTGTGACCGTATACTTGTGCCCATCCTTCAATACTTGGCAAAATAGCGGCTTTGCCATTCACTTCGGTAATGCCTTCTATACGTCCTTGAAATAGGCTGCCGATGATACTTTCGTGAATAAAGTCTTCTCCTTGATTGAGTTTGCCTCTTGCATGCCATTGCGCCATGCGTGCACTAGTACCCGTACCACATGGCGAGCGATCCAACGCTTTGTCGCCGTAAAACACAGCATTTCGAGCGGTGGCGTTTTCTTGAGTGGGCTCTCCGGTCCATAGCACGTGAGAAACACCGCATACTGTTGGATCTTCTGGATGTACGCACTCAACCGCTCGAGATACCGCTTCGCGAACTTTTGGTGAAAGCATCAAAATTTCATCTGGAGAGTAGTGTTCAAGTCCGGCATAGTTTTCTTGAGGATCGACGATTACGTAATAGTTTCCGCCATAAGCAACATCGACAGTGAGCTCACCTAAGCCCTCTATGTCCACGGTTACGTCTTGGTGGGCAAGGTAAGCTGGTACGTTAAATATCCTCACTGACGTGACCTTGTCACCTTTTGTTTGGTAGTGCACTTCGATTTGTCCTGCTGGGACATCAAGTATCAAACGGCCTTCTTTTTTGGGAGTGATAAGGCGATTCTCGATAGCGGTAGTGACGGTTCCAATGGTGCCGTGGCCACACATTGGTAAGCAGCCACTGGTTTCAATAAACAGAATTGAAGCGTCTGCGTTATCGCTGCAAGGAGGCAAGACAACTGACCCCGACATCATTGAGTGTCCGCGAGGCTCAAACATGAGTGCCTGACGAATCCAATCATAATGCTCAAGAAAGTATTGGCGCTTTTCGCTCATGGTATTGCCTTCGAGTGGAGGCACACCGCCTGCGACCAGCCTAACTGGGTTGCCGCAGGTGTGGGCATCAATACAGAAAAAAGTTCCTTGTCTCATTTTTCGCTCCTTGCTGAAAAAATGGTTGAATTAAACAATAGTGATGTTAACGTAATGTAAAATATATTGTATACAATCTACGTTTTCAAGTGTGACTCGGAGCATATTTATGTTGGTCAAGGATGAAACAAAAAAGGAAAGGATCGCCGTGATAGGTGCGGGGATTATTGGCTTATCAATTGGATTGAAGTTGCAGCAGCAAGGTTATCAAGTCACAATTTTTGATCCCAATGGCGTGGGGAATGGATGCTCTAAGGGAAATGCAGGTCATATCGCGACTGAGCAAATCTTCCCTCTTGCAACGCCAGCGCTGCTTCCACAATTACCTAAAATGCTGCTAGATCCCAAAAGTCCGGTTTCGATCCGTTGGCAAGATATTCCAAGCACTATCGGGTGGATGATTCGTTTTCTATTACAAACAAAGCCATCAGCCGCGGAGCAGGCAAAAAACGCGATTAAAACTCTTAACGAGCGGTCAGTGGCAAGTTGGCGTGGCGTGCTTGATTCAATCGGAAAAGCGCATCTAATAAAAATGAATGGTTCATTGCTCACTTTTGAAAACGAGAAACTGTTTAAAGACTACCAAAGTACGCTTAACTCACTGGCCAAAAACGGTGTGGCGTATCAAGTTTGGACGCAAGAGGCGATTCGAAAGCGGATACCTGATCTCAGCCATAAGGTTCGTGTCGGCGTCTTTTTTCCCGATACAGGACATACGCTAGACCCTTATCAGATCTGTGTTGAGCTAAGTGAAGCTTTTGAAGCTCTTGGCGGTAAGATTTTACAAAAAGGTGTATCTGCGTTGGAGAAAAATGGTGATGTGTTGGTTGAGTCTCAAACACATTCATTTGACCGAATCATTGTTGCCGCTGGTGTACATTCTAAGCCTTTGATATGGCAGCTAACCGGAGTCAAAGTGCCTATTCAAGCCGAGCGTGGTTATCACCTAATGGTGGATGACAAGCGTGATGTACTGCCATTTCCTATTAGCTCTGCCGATAGAAAATTCATCATGACTCCGATGTCTGGCGGGCTACGCTTGGCAGGCACTGTTGAGTATGCCGATGTAGAATCACCACCCAATATGAAACGTTCAGAAATGCTTTTTCAGTTAGGTGATGAGATGTTTGAATCGGAGTTAAATCCACTCAAGCAAGGAGAAAAGTGGATGGGTAATCGGCCTTCAACAGTCGACTCGTTACCGGTTATTGATAGCATTTGGGATGGAAATGTATTACTGGCATTTGGCCACCAACACCTTGGATTAACTCAAGCGGCGATTACGGCAGATCTCCTTTTAGAGCTTATCGAAGGAAAGCCGACATCGATTGATCTATCACCTTTTTCATTACAACGATTCGCCTGAAAAATTTAATATTAAATATTGTATAAAATATATTAAATGCTAATGTTAACTTAATTTTAACAAAAATGGTGTCCAACAGCCGTACTCGGATGCCTCCAGAAAAACAACCAAAAGGAGTAAAACATGTCACGAATGACCAAAGCACCATTGGCGCTGTTGATTTCAGGAATGCTGTTGGGGGCCTCTGCTTATGCTGAAGACAAATTGACGGTCGTATCTTGGGGTGGTGCATTCACCAAGAGCCAAGTGGAGGCATATCATAAGCCTTTCATTAAAAAAACAGGTGTTGAGATCGTATCCGAGGATTTCAGCGGCGGATTAGCTGAAATTAAAGCACAGGTGGAAGCGAACAACGTGCGCTGGGATTTGGTTTCTCTCGACAAGCCAGACATTGTTCGTGGTTGCGCCGAAGGGCTACTAGAACCAGTGAACCCAAGTATTTTGCCTCCGGGCGCAGATGGAACACCAGCACAAGAGGATTTTATTGATGGTGCGATTCACGAGTGCGCAATCAATACCATCGTAGTGTCCACTGTATTAGCGGTGAACGAAGACGCGTTTAAAGGTAAGGCTTTGCCAAGCAAGTTGACCGATCTTTTTGACCTAAAAACTTTTCCAGGTCGACGTGCATTGCAAAAACAACCTCAGGGCAATCTTGAGTGGGCACTATTGGCTGATGGTGTAAAGCCAGAAGAGGTCTACAGCCTGCTCGAAACCGAAGCGGGGCGTGAGCGTGCTTTTGCTAAGTTGGATACGATCAAATCAGAAGTACTGTGGTGGACAACAGGTGCCCAGCCACCTCAAATGCTTGCAGACAAAGAAGTGGTGATCGCCTCGGCGTTTAACGGCCGAATCCACAATGCCCGTAAGGATGAAGGTCAACCATTTCGGATTATATGGGACCGTCAAATGGGTTACATGAATGGATGGGCGATACCTAAAGGGAGTGAGAACACAAAGCTTGCATTGGACTTCATTGCTTTTTCTTCAGGAACAAAACCATTAGCTGATCAAGCTAAGTACGTTGCCTATGGGCCTACGCGTAAGTCGTCTTCGGCGGAGGTGAACCCAGACATTTTAGCGAACCTTCCTACCGCACCTCAAAACTTCCAAACCGCCTTCCTGATTAACGATGAATGGTGGTCAGACTACGCGGATGAACTCAATGAAGAGTTCAATACCTGGCTGCTTAACTAGGCGTTAATTTGTGTATGGGGTCGAGTTTTCATCCATAAGCGAGGTTCCGTACTTTCCTCAACTGTATTTATGTTTTCGGAGAAATGATGAAAGTCATCGAAGCACAGCAAGTTGCGCAATGTTTAACAATGAAGTCTCTTATTGAAACGATGCGTGAAATGTACTCGCGGCCAGCAACAATACCTCAACGCCGAGTCATGCCCTTAGAAGAGGGAGAATACGAGGCGTTTGCGCTACTTCCAGCTTGGAACCAGGAGTTAATTGCGGTGAAAGCCTTTACGTATTTCCCGCATAACCCTGAGCAAGGCAAAGATACGCTTGCATCTAAGCTGCTTGTTTTTAGACGAAACGATGGTGAGCCGCTCGCACTCGTGGACGGTAAAGTTTTAACGTTTTGGCGCACCGCCGCAGCTTCTGCGTTGGCAGCGGACTATTTGGCGCGTCCCGATGCTGATCGTCTGTTGATCTGCGGAACGGGCAATCTTGCGCCTTATTTTGCGTGGGCATACGCTGCGGTTCGCCCACTTAAGCAGGTTTATATTTGGGGGCGTAACTCAGATAAAGCCGAGGCGACGGTAGATGCCATTGTGTCATCTTCAGAGTATCAGTCGCTTCCTGATGAGCGTCGGTTTCGCGTTTCAGTCGTAGAAAAAGTGGACCACGTTATCAAACACGTTGACATCATCAGCTGTATTACTGCATCAGCAGAGCCTTTGTTTAATGGCGCAGACGTGCAGCCGGGCACCCATATTGATTTGGTCGGTAATCATGACTTGGACAAGCGTGAATGTGACTCCGAAGCAGTGCAACGAGCACAGGTGTATGTTGATAGCCGTATTAATGTATTAGCCGAAGCGGGCGATCTTCTCATTCCAATTCAAGAGGGCGTATTCACGTCAGACGATATCAAAGGGGAATTACCGCAGCTTTGCGCCCAACAAATCTCAGGACGTCAAAACGATGAGGTCATTACTTTATACAAATCAGTTGGCAGTGCTTTGGCTGATTTGGCCGCTGTAAAGGCGGTGTTGTTAGAAAATGGCATAGATAGCCATGTCTGAGCATTTTCGCTCGTTCATTTAAATTGCATACAATATACATATAAGGAAAGTAGTTCATGAAAATTGATTGGAAAGGTGTTTATCCGGCGGTCAGTACGCAATTTCGTCAAGATCAGTCAATTGACTTAGACGCAACGCAAACCGTTATAGACAACCAGATTAAAGATGGTGTGAATGGCATTATCTGCTTGGGTACTGTCGGTGAGAACTGCGCGTTGTACCCGGAGGAGAAACGCCAGGTTTTGCAAGCGGCAAAAGAAGTCGTAAATGGCCGTGTGCCTTTGATTGCTGGTACAGCAGAGTCTATTACCACAGCAGCTGTTGATTACATGCAGGATGCGTACAAAATTGGTATCGATGGTTGTATGGTGATGCCTGCCATGGTTTACCGCACGTCTGAGAGCGAAACGTTCGAATATTACCGCACGCTAGCAGAAGCAACGCCAGAAATGCCAATCATGATTTACAACAACCCGGTTGCTTATGGTGTCGATGTAAACCTCGATATCATGGCGAAACTGGCTGAGTTTGAAAGTATTGTAGCTATCAAAGAGTCGACCACTGATACTCGTCGTATCACCGAGCTTTACAATAAATTTGATGACCGCTTTACCGTGTTCAGTGGTGTTGATGACATCGCTCTTGAATCATTGATGCTAGGTGCGACCGGCTGGATTTCTGGTTTAACCAACGCATTCCCAGAAGAGTCCGTTGCGATTTATAAACTGGCAAGCCAAGGTCGTTATGCTGAAGCGTTAGAGATCTACCGTTGGTTCTTACCCCTACTGCGTTTAGACACCATTCCTACGCTGGTTCAGTGCATAAAATTGGCCGAGCAAGTCTGCGGACGTGGCTCTGAACAAGTTCGTGCGCCACGCCAACTCTTACAAGGTGAAGAGCGTCAACAAGTCATTCAAATGGTTGAACATGCGTTAGAAACCCGCTTAGACCTATCCAAATACAATCTGTAATTGTGCTGTTTAGTAGAGCGTTAACTGACGCTCTACTCATTCGTAATATTCAAAAAATGAGAAGAGGGAAGTCATGAGCACGGAAAACAAGGACTATGTCAGCTTTCAACACGTTAAGAAAACCTACGATGGCACGAATTTGGTGGTGAAAGACTTCAACTTAGATATTACTCCTGGAGAGTTCGTTACTATGTTGGGGCCGTCAGGATCGGGCAAGACCACTTGCTTGATGATGCTAGCAGGCTTTGAAACTGCGACCGGTGGAGACATTTATATCGATGGCGTTCCTGTCAATCATCTCGCGCCGCACAAGCGCGATATTGGTATGGTGTTTCAAAACTATGCGTTGTTTCCACATATGACCATTGCTGAGAATCTTGCGTTTCCTTTAAAGGTGCGAAAACTCGACAGTGACACGATTCAAAGCAAAGTTCAGAGTGTATTAGAAATGGTCGAGCTTGAGCATGTTGCGACTCGATATCCGAAGCAGTTATCAGGTGGTCAACAACAGCGTGTTGCGTTAGCGCGAGCATTAGTGTTTGAGCCTAAACTCGTGTTGATGGATGAACCACTAGGCGCGTTAGATAAGCAGCTGCGTGAGCAAATGCAGATGGAAATTAAACATTTGCATGAAAAGCTTGGCATTACCATTTTGTATGTGACGCACGATCAAGACGAAGCTCTCACTATGTCCGACCGTATTGCGGTTTTTAATCACGGCGAAGTGCAACAACTCGCGACACCAACCGAGCTTTATGAATCTCCGAGTAATACGTTTGTTGCGCAGTTTATCGGAGAAAACAACCAACTCTCAGGTTTAGTCAAAGAGTGGGACGGAAAGTATTGCCAAGTGCTCGTTGGGAAAGAGTTATTTACTGCGAAACCTGTCAGAGTCTCTGAGCAAGGGCAGAGAACAACACTTTCCATTCGACCAGAAAAGATTGTTATTCAACCAGAGAAAGCGTCTTGTGAGAACCAAGTCTCGGGCGTCCTACGAGAATTGATTTATCACGGTGATCATTATCGTCTGGTCGTCGAAGTAGAGAGCGTTGGTCACTTCATCGTTAAAGTACCTAACGATAATCGTAAACACTTGCAGTTAACGCCTGGCTCAATTTGTCGTATTGGTTGGCAAAGTGACGATTGCCATGCTCTTGATGGGACACAAACTCAAAGTAGCGAGGTAGCAGCATGAGTCGAGAGCTAACCGCATTAGATTCTGTATTGGAAATCGAACGCCAAGTTCATGAGCAAGAAACCAATTTGAAAGCGCAGTTGCAAAAGGCCGAGCGCCGAAAAAAGCTTCGCTCCATTATGCTCACAACGCCATTGGTGTGTTTTATTCTGCTTACGTTTGCTTTTCCTATCCTCGACATGCTTTATCGAAGCGTGGATAACCGAGAAATATCCCTGTCACTACCACAAACTATTCAAGCCTTAGAAAGTTGGGATTATCAAGGTCAGCCTCATCAAGAAGTCATTGAGGCATTCTCTGTTGAAGTACTTGCGCTTTATCAAAGCAAAGAGCTGCCGAAAATAGCCAACCGGATGAATATTGAAGAGTCTGGTATGCGCAGTTTACTCATGAAAACCGGCAGAAAGTTGTCTCGTTTGACGTCGCTGCCGAGCTCGGTGACACAGTTGGCTAAGCTGGATAAGCGATGGACTAATCCTAAATATTGGGCGGCGTTTAAGAATCTTAGTGGCGCATTAACATTCAGTCACTATCTTGCAGCGCTAGACTTGCAAGTGAATGAGTTTGGAGACATTGAGCCCCAACCAGAAAAACGCCAAATATACGTCGACCTTTTCTTTAAAACTTTTTGGATGTCTATTTCAATCACCTTAATTTGTTTGGTGATGGCGTACCCCGTTGCTTACCTGCTTGCCAATTTACCTGATAAGCGCGCGAACTTACTTTTAATTATTGTGCTGCTGCCATTTTGGACATCATTGTTAGTCAGAACCACGTCTTGGATTGTTCTGCTGCAAAACCAAGGGGTCATTAATGATCTCCTTATTTGGTCGGGTTTTACTTCTGAGCGAATTCAGATGATTCACAATACCTTCGGAACGGTGGTGTCTATGGTGCACATTCTGTTGCCTTTTATGATCCTGCCTCTGTATAGCGTAATGAAAGGAATTAGCCCAACTTATTTCCGTGCCGCTCGTTCTCTAGGCGCGACGCCTTTCATTGCGTTCATCAAAGTTTATATGCCGCTTACGTTACCGGGGATAGGTGCGGGGGCCTTGCTTACTTTCATTCTTTCTATTGGCTTCTACATTACGCCCGCTTTGGTTGGTGGAAGAAGCGGACAGATGATATCCAATATGATTGCCTATCATATGCAGACATCACTGAACTGGGGGATGGCTGGCGCATTGGGTGGACTGCTTTTGTTCGTTGTACTGGTTCTGTTTTATATATTCAACCGTGTGGTTGGCATGAATAACCTTAAGGTAGGAGGATAACCATGGCATTACCAAACTATGCATCAAAAGTAGAGCGAGTCGCTTACGCAGGCTACTTAGTTTTTTGTGGGTTGGTGCTGTGCTTTTTAATCGCTCCAATTCTGACCATCATCCCGCTATCGTTTAATGTAACGCCTTACTTTACTTTTACCGAGGGGATGTTAAACCTTGACTCGGCAGCGTATTCTACTCGCTGGTATCAAGAAATGTTTACTAGTGATCAGTGGCTGTTGGCGCTGAAAAACAGCACGTTTATTGCTTTTATGGCGACACTCGTTGCAACAGGGCTAGGAACTCTGGCGGCGTTGGGTTTAGCCAGTAGTAATTTGCCTTTTCGCAATACGATTATGGCGCTGTTGATCTCGCCCATGATCGTACCAGTCATTATCTCTGCTGCTGCGATGTACTTTTTCTACACACGCCTTGGCTTATCACAAACTTATTTAGGCGTCATTTTGGCACACGCTGCGTTAGGTACGCCTTTTGTCGTCATTACCGTTACTGCGACGTTAAGCGGCTTTGACCATAGCTTGGTAAAAGCGGCGGCTAGCTTAGGAGCAAGCCCTGTTTATACTTTCAGACACATTACCTTTCCGATGATTCGTCCGGGGATGATATCTGGCGGCTTGTTTGCTTTTGGCACTTCGTTCGACGAGGTTGTGGTGGCGTTATTCCTGACTGGGGCAGAACAAAAAACCGTTCCGAGGCAGATGTGGTCAGGAATTCGAGAGCAAATTAGTCCGACCATATTGGCGGTCGCTACGTTGTTGATTTTTATGTCGGTGTGTTTGCTCGTGACATTAGAAGTTTTACGTAGACGTAATGTACGCATTCGAGGCATTCAAGAATAACCAAACTTTTGCTTTGTTGGTCACTTTGCACTTTTGTTTAGGGGCACCTCAATTTTTGATCAAATGCGCCTCATTGTAGGCGCTTGTCTTTTGTGTTTATCTTCAGCGATGACTGACATATCACTCTTGTAGCTTAATGCCAGCTTGCTCGAAACGTGCCAAAGGCGACTTGTTCGATTGCTGATACCAACTAGCTGGCATGTTTGATTTAAGTTGCGCTTTTTCTTCCTTGCTAATCACAACATAGTGCAAAAACGTATTAAGTGTGGTTACCATCACGTCAAACGTCATTTCCCCATCTTTGCTGATGGTTTTCAATAATCCAACGACGGCTTCCTCAGGGACTAACAGTTCAACCACCGCGTTTTTTCGCTCTTTTATTGAGGTTGAAGCGCGCAGTTTTGCACGTGCCGTCTCCCAGCAAACTTTGTTGGTTTTACTGACAAGGTTGTGCTTGTAGCAGTAGTAACTGAATAAAAAGCGTGGCAGGTTTTGCCAGCGTTCGGCTTGGACTTCTAACCAAAGGTGTTGTAGCTCAATATCAGCGTCGGTCATAGGAGTTGTTTAGCAAAAAGAAAAGAAACCATTTTATCGCTTTTGTGAGGAGCAATAAAAGATATTTGAATGGAAAGATAAACAACTAGTTGATCAATATTACTAAAGCAAATCGATTTCTGGCAAGCTCGTGCAACGGCAACTCGAGTACCAAAAACTGACACCGTCACGTTCAGTTGTTAACAAAATGTTTCATCTTGTCTTGCGAGTAGATTATATGGAGATGCTCTTGCAGTAATAAGGGCAGTGGCGATGCAAAAGACGTAATGCATTTAAGGAAAACTCAATATAGAAGAAATTAGATGGAACTGAAGACTTTGAGTGTCGCGATTGCGACAACATTAACCAGCACTGGCGTATTTGCGTTAAGCGAGCCAGTTTCTCAAGTTACAGAGCAACATGCACATTCGGCTCATACACACGGTGTTGAATCCAATCGAGTTGAATACCAACCAACCGCAACTCTCCCTATTCAGCCCTCCAAGGCAACTCGAGTACAGTCACTTGAAAGCCTTGATGAGTCGAGCACTGCTTGTGATTTGGAAGCATTGGTTACCGAAAGCAGTAACCAATTGATCAGCGAAATTTTAAGTCAGGGCGCGACGTGCGTGAACCAGTTATTCTCTGCTGAAAGTCGGATTCAGGAGTCGGTATTTAGCTCCGATCATATGTACAACATTGCGAAGCGCACTACGACATTGGCGAAGGGGTATACAGGTGGCGGGAGCGATGAACTCGAAACGTTTTTCTTATACTTGCGCGCGGGTTATTACGCCGAGTTTTACAATGACAACATCTCATTTATTGAATGGGTTACCCCAGCGGTGAAAGAATCCGTGGATGCGTTTGTTAATAACGCAAACTTCTATGAGAACAGCGACCGTCACGGCAAAGTGCTTAGTGAAGTCATCATCACTATGGATAGTGCGGGCTTGCAGCACGCGTACTTACCGCAAGTGACCCAGTGGCTTACACGTTGGAATGATCAATACGCCCAGCACTGGTATATGCGCAATGCAGTTAACGGTGTTTTCACTATTTTGTTTGGTGGGCAGTGGAACGAGCAATTTGTGCAAATAATTGGCAACCAAACGGACCTTGCCAAAGCTTTAGGCGATTTTGCTCTGAGGGCATCATCAATCGGTGCTGAAGATGAGTTCATGGCCGCGAATGCGGGGCGAGAGCTCGGGCGTTTGACCAAGTATACGGGTAACGCGAGTTCTGTTGTGAAGAGTCAGCTGAGTCGAATCTTTGAACAGTATGAAATGTATGGTCGGGGTGACGCGGTTTGGCTTGCGGCGGCGGACACTGCCTCATATTACGCAGATTGTAGTGAGTTCGGAATTTGTAATTTCGAAACTGAGCTAAAAGGCTTAGTGCTATCGCAAACTTATACTTGTAGTCCAACAATTCGAATATTGTCCCAGAATATGACGCAAGAGCAACACGCGGCCGCATGTTCTAAAATGGGTTACGAAGAGGGTTACTTTCATCAGTCATTAGAAACTGGTGAACAGCCAGTAAAAGATGACCACAATACTCAGCTCCAAGTCAATATCTTCGATTCAAGCACCGATTATGGTAAGTACGCAGGGCCAATTTTCGATATTAGTACTGACAATGGCGGTATGTACTTGGAAGGCGATCCTTCCCAGCCGGGGAATATTCCCAACTTTATTGCTTATGAAGCCTCTTATGCGAACGCGGATCACTTTGTCTGGAACTTAGAGCACGAATACGTGCATTACTTAGATGGTCGATTTGATCTCTATGGAGGGTTTAGTCATCCAACTGAAAAAATAGTGTGGTGGAGTGAAGGCATTGCAGAGTATGTCGCTCAAGAAAATGACAACCAAGCAGCACTTGAGACGATTTTAGACGGCTCGACATATACCTTAAGTGAGATTTTCGAGACTACTTATGATGGGTTTGATGTCGATCGAATTTATCGTTGGGGGTACTTAGCTGTACGTTTTATGTTTGAAAATCATAAAGATGACGTAAACCAAATGCTGGTGGAAACACGCCAAGGGAATTGGAGCAATTACAAAGCAACGATCACCCAATGGGCGAATTTATATCAAAGTGAGTTTGAGCAGTGGCAGCAAGCCCTTGTCTCAAATGGTGCACCTAATGCAGTCATAACCGCAAACAACAAGGGGAAAGTCGGTGAAAGCATTACATTTAGCAGTGAAAACAGTACAGACCCAAACGGGAAGATCGTCAGCGTCTTATGGGACTTCGGTGATGGCTCGACAAGTACACAAACCAAGCCGACGCACCAATATGGGAGTGAAGGGGAGTATTCGGTCAGTCTAAGTGTGACAGACAGTGAAGGCTTGACGGCAACCGCCACTCATAGTGTTGTTATCTCAACGTTGGGCGGTAATGACACATTGCCACAAGACTGCGCGGTGCAAAGTAAAGTAAGCGGTGGGCGCCTAACAGCAGGAGAGCCTGTTTGCTTGGCAAATCAACAAACCATTTGGCTGAGCGTGCCAGCGGTGAATGAGAGCTCAAATCTGGCGATAACGACGGGGAACGGTATGGGCAACCTAAAGCTTGAATACAGTAACTCTGGTTGGCCGGATGGTGCTAATCTTCACGGGTGGTCAGATAATATTGGTAATGGAGAGTGTATTACGTTGTCAAATCAGAGTAACTACTGGGGCTACGTTAAAGTCTCTGGTGACTTTGAGAATGCCGCCATCGTCGTTGATTTTGATGCTCAGAAGTGTCGTCAGTAGGGCATTTTAACTGCATCATTTTAATTTAATTGATCGCCTCGCTAACATTGCGGGGCGTTTTTGTTTTTCACGCCGTTATCTCTATAAAAAAACCAGCCCGAAGGCTGGCAAACAAGGAGTTTGAGATGAAAATGAAAACGTTATAAAGCTTGCTGATATCCTATTTCTCAATAAGTTGGGTTGTGCGTTGAAGCCAGTTTTTATCTTGCGTATCAAGAAAAGGGCTAAGTGCTTGATAGACTCGTGAATGGTAATGATTGAGCCAGTCTAGCTCTGCTTGATCTAGCATTGATAAATCAAGGGCGTTGGTCGCAATTGGAGCAAGAGTGATGGTCTCAAAACCGTAAAACGTGCCGAACTCATTTTGTTCTACTTCTACAACTTTAAGAATGTTCTCTATTCTTACCCCGTACTCACCTTCGCGATAAACGCCTGGCTCATTAGTAATGACCATACCCGGTTTTAGTTCAACCTCGTGGTGGCTTTGCGAGAAATTTTGTGGGCCTTCGTGAACATTCAAGCAAACGCCCACGCCGTGTCCAGTGCCGCACTTGTAATCAATACCATGTTGCCATAAGACGCCACGCGCCATGATATCAAGATTGGCACCCGTAGAGCCTTTCATGAATCGAGTCTGAGTCAGTCGGATGACCGCTTTGAGCACCAAGGTATAATCTTTGCGCTGCTTAATGGTCGGTGACCCGAAGTGGAAAGTACGGGTGATGTCTGTTGTCCCGCCAAGGTATTGGCCACCAGAATCGACGAGAAAGAAGTTGCTTTCATTGACTGCCGCATTGCTTTCTTCATCGGCGGCATAATGCATTTTTGCCCCGTGAGCTGCGAAGCCTGCGATAGTGCGGAAACTGTCACTCACATAATGTCGGGTTTGACGGCGATAGTGATTCAGTTGTGCCTCAGCAGACAATTCTGTAACGAGTCCGCTTGGAACTTGCTCTTCGAGCCAGTTCATAAACCTTACGATTGCCACACCATCATCTGTTAATGCCTGTTCTAGGCTAGTTAGCTCGGTCGCATTTTTTATGGCCTTCATTGCCGTTACAGGGCAAGCCATTGGCTTTAGATTCACATTCCCTTCAATCGAACTCACCAATAAGCTGTCTGTGTGGGTCGGGTTAAAAGCGAGCGATAATCCCTCACATTGCTGATTCAAATACTGACTTACGTAGTTGTAATGGCGAATGTGTACACTCTGATCGGTCAGCGCTCTTTCAACGTCTTGAGGCAGTTTGGCTTTATCAATAAACAGTGTCGCAAGTGATTGCTCTACGACTAGATAGGCTTCAGAAACTGGGCAGTAATTCGTATCACCACCTCGAATATTCATTGTCCACATGACATCATCTAGCGTTGACACTAATAAGCTATCTACTTGGTTCTCGGTTAACCAAGAACGGATTCTCGCTAACTTATTTTCAGTGTCAACGCCAGCAAAAGCGGTGGGGTGCTCGAATACGGGTGCACTTGGGCGAGGTGGTCTTTCAAGCCAAATCGGTGTGAGTAAATCCAGGTCGAGAATGATCTTAATGTTTTTCGCTTCAAAGGTTTGTTTGAGGCCTTGATAAAAAGCGTAACTGATGGCGCGCCCGTCAACCGCGATAATACTGTTTTCTGGTAGCGTGGTAGCCAGCCATTTGGCAACTGTCGGCGTTTCTGGTTGTTTGGCTTTAAACAGTTCAAGTCCTGTGCCGTGTAACTGTTCTTCAGCTTGAATATAGTAACGACCATCAGTCCACAGGCCACCACCTTGTTGGGTAATGACGACATCGCCTGCTGAGCCGGTAAAACCTGAAATCCAGCTTCGCGCTAACCAATGATCCGCTGAGTATTCACTGTTATGTGGGTCATTGTTGGTCACGATATATGCAGACACGTTGTGAAAGGACATTGCCTCACGCAATAACGTAAGGCGTTGGTTTACTGAGTTAGTATTGTTCATTAAATGGTTCCTAAAGTCATATTTGAGCAATAGATATGATGCTGCTCCGAGCCTGTTTTTATTGGGTTCTGTTGCCCGCATACTTCTGTTGCTTCTGGGCATCGAGTACGAAAAACGCAACCGCTCGGTGGGTTAAGTGGAGAAGGAAGATCGCCGGGCAATAGTTGTATTTCACGGTCACGTGCTAATTGCGGATTAGCTATCGGGACAGCAGATAACAGTGCTTTGGTGTAGGGGTGTTGAGCATCATCAAATACTTGATCGTAACGTCCTACTTCCATAGGTTTACCAAGATACATCACCATAACGCGGTCGCTGATATGGCGCACCACGCTTAAGTCATGCGCAATCATCACCAGTGTTAACCCCATTTCTTGTTTAAGATCATCTAGAAGATTGATGACCTGAGCTTGTATGGAGACATCTAGTGCACTAACGGGTTCATCACACACGACCAAATCTGGATTGAGAATTAATGCTCTGGCAATGCCCACACGCTGGCATTGACCTCCGGAAAATTCATGTGGATAGCGGTTTCGCTGGCTCGCCAAGAGACCCACTTTATCCATCATAGCGATGACACGCTTTTCTACCTCTGCCCGTTTAAGCTTTGGCTCGTGGGTGAGCAGTGGTTCGGCGATGCATTCTGAGATGGTTAACCTCGGATTCAAACAAGCGGATGGGTCTTGAAACACCATCTGAAATTCTCTACGTCGAGAGGAAAGCTCTTTCTTACTAAACCCGCGCATGTCTTGATCTTTCCAAGTCAACTCGCCATGTGTAGGTTCAATTAAGCGAAGTAAGGCGCGTGCAAGCGTTGATTTTCCGCAGCCTGATTCCCCCACAATGCCAAGTGTTTCGCCTCGATAAACATCTAAGTCGATACCATTGACCGCTTTCACGATTTTACGTCGACTTGGAATAAGGTGACGTGACACAGGAAAGTGGACGTTTAAATCACGAGCAGACATGAGGACTTCCTTTTTATTCATAACGCCTCCTTAAGCTTTTATTTGAATAGGAGTGATAACACTGGGTGCGTTAACGTGACAGGCAATGGACTGGCTCGTGTTTAATGGAGAAAACCGTGGGGTTTCGTATTGGCAACGCGTCTCTCGATGCTCGCACCGCTCTCTAAACGGACACCCTTTATGGTTAATCAACGCACTTGGTGGGTTACCTGGGATGGTTGGTAAACGCGGCATATCTTCAGTGATAGAAGGAATAGCCTTTAGCAGGCCTTGAGTATAGGGGTGAGCAGGTTGAGCGAACAATGTCTCGGTATCGGATTGCTCCATTTTTTGACCACCATACATGACCAATACGCGATCACACATCTCGGCGACGACGCCCATATCGTGAGTGATCAGTAAAATGGCCGTATTGAACTCTTGTTGTAAGTCTCGTAATAGCGTCAAAATTTGAGCCTGAACGGTTACATCTAATGCGGTGGTTGGTTCGTCTGCAATTAATAACTCGGGCTTACACAACAACGCCATCGCTATCATGATTCGCTGACGCATTCCGCCAGATAATTCGTGAGGGTATTGATTCATCCGAGTTTCGGGAGAGGGAATACGCACCGCATCCAACATGTGAATCGATTCAATTTTTGCTTGTTTTCGGCTCATTCCTTTATGAATCATGAGAACTTCACAAAGCTGCTTGCCAATTTTCATGAATGGATTAAGTGACGTCATCGGATCTTGAAAGATCATTCCGATTTTCTCTGCACGGATGCGGTTGAGCTGCTTTTTCGACATCGCGAGTAAATCATCACCGTGGAACATTGCGCTTCCAGACACGGCGCCGTTGTCTGCGGTTAACCCCATTAATGCGAAAACAGATTGGCTTTTTCCCGAACCTGATTCCCCAACAATCCCAAGAGTTTCGCCCGCTTTAATCGAGTAGGAGAGATTACTGACCGCTTGCACTTGCCCATCTGGCGTATCGAAGCGCACGTTCATGTTTTCAATAGATAGCATGGGTTTGTCCTTATCGGTCTTTCGGGTCAAGAGCATCACGCAAGCCATCGCCGATGAAGTTAAAACAAAAGAGGGTGGCAACTAAAAACAGAGAGGGAAAAAGCAGCATCCACAATGCAACGTCAATCGTTTTTGCGCCTTCGGAAATTAGGATTCCCCAGCTCGTGTCGGGTGGTTGAACACCAAGCCCTAAGAAGCTCAAAAACGATTCGAACATTATGAATCCTGGTACCATTAATGAGGAATAAACCATCACGATCCCAAGCACATTAGGCAGAACATGGCGTCGGACAATTGTTAATTTAGAAACCCCAATAGAGTGTGCGGCTTCGATGAACTCTCTCTTTTTTAGACCGAAGGTGACACCACGTACAACACGGGCAATACCCAGCCAAGATACCATTCCGATCACGATAAAAATCAGGTAGATGTTGTTGCCAAAAAGGGTAACAAACAGGATAACCATAAACATAAATGGCACCGAATCGAGCACCTCAATAATGCGCATCATTACGCTATCGACAACGCCGCCAAGATAGCCGGAAATACTTCCCCAAATCGTACCAATAACAACGGCGACTAAGGCGCCGACAAAACCCACCAAAATAGAGAGCCTGCCGCCTTGCATCGTGCGAGCAAAGACATCTTGCCCGAGATCATCGGTACCAAAGTAATGGCCACTGCTCAGTGAAGGTTTCCCTAGCTCGTATGGATCGATGAGCACTTCCCAGTCAATTTCATCATGGCCAAAAGCGGCAAGAGAGGGGCCGAAGGTGATGCATAAGGTAATGAACGCCAAAACATACACTGATGTCATCGCGGCTCTGTTTTTACGAAATCGAGTCCATGCATCCTGCCAAAGACTGCGACCTTCGACGGCTTCAATATTGTCGACGACTTGATCTTGAAGAGCTTGTGTATCCAGTTTTTTGATCGTTAACATGCCGGACTCCTAAACGCGTATACGAGGGTCGATAATCGTATATAGCAAGTCGACCACAAGGTTAAAGAAGATAGTGAGTGAAGCGACAATCAGAGTAATGCCCATTACTAGGCCGTAGTCGCGGTTGAGAGCCCCAGACACAAAGTGTTGTCCCATGCCACCTGTACCAAAGAAAATGTCGATAATTACCGAGCCTGTCACGACAGACACAAACGCAGGGCCGAGCATCGCAACGACGGGAATCAGGGATGGTCGCAAAGCGTGATGGAATAAAATGTAGGTTGTGGACAAACCTTTGGCCTTTGCCGTTCGAATGTATGGTTGGTTGAGTGTTTCAATCATTGCGCCACGCATGACGCGTGCAATACTCGCAATGGAGCCAATCGCCAGGCTGAGCACGGGAAGAACAAGAAAAGCCAGCTTTCCTCCTTCCCAACCACCAGCAGGGAACCAGCCGAGCTGAATAGCGAAAATCATGACTAAAACTGGAGCAAGCACGAAAGCCGGAACCACAACTCCAGTCATCGAAAGTGTCATCAGGCCGTAATCTAGGCGGCTATTTCGGTTCAATGCCGCAATGGTGCCAAGCAACATGCCAAGTGGAACGGAAATACAAAAAGAGAGTACGCCTAATACTGCTGAAACAGGCCATGATTGTGCGACGAGCTGTGTAACACTGAAGTCTTGATAAACGAAGCTCGGACCGAGATCTCCTTGTATGAAATTACCAATGTAAATCCAAAACTGAGTAAGGAAGGGCTGGTCCAAATGGAATTTTGCTTCGATATTCGCACGTACCACCTCTGGCATAGGCCGTTCCATATCAAATGGCCCCCCTGGTGCAATGTGCATCAGCCAAAATGATACGAGTGCGATGAATAGAAGCGTGGGGATAGCGATAGCTAATCGCTTAACAATGTACCAAATCATGATCCATCATCCTTTGGTCATCCGAAATCACTTCGAACGGTTATGAATAAAAAATGGTCTGAGCTCAGGTTGCCTTCTCCACCGAGAGATATGAGGAACGGCAAGTAAACATTGAACTTGCCGACTCAGACCGAAAACATGCTTTTAGTGGGCTTTTACATAGACATTCTTGCGGTAGTACGACGACTCAGGGTTTGTCAGTTCGTAGCCGCCCACGTAAGGCTTGATGAGGTATTGATCGTTACCCGGACGATAAATAGGAATAATGGCCATGTCTTCAATCAGCATGCTTTCTGCTTGTAGATACAGTTCTGATGGGTTGCTCATGGTCTTTGAGCGAGCCATTAACTCGTCGTATTGCGGGTTGTTATAACGAGAATCGTTGTACTCGCCACTAGAAACGAAGATATCCAACCATGTAGAGGCTTCATTGTAGTCGGCCGTCCAGCCGCCGCGAGTAATGTCGGTCGGCTCTTTAAGTGCGTAGAACACTTTCGGTTCTAGCTGTTTTATTGTGACTTGCGCACCCAAACGGCTTTTCCACATACCTGCCATGGTCGTTGCCATTTTTACGTCCATCGAGAAAGTTGGTACGGTAAACGTCAACTTAAGCGGATTGCTTTTATCGTATCCAGCTTCTGACAGTAATTGCTGCGCTTTTTCGATACGTTTATGACGGTTCCAAGTTGCGAACTCAGGAGTGTGAGATTTAAAACCATCTGTTTGAGGTGGCACAAGGGTATACATTGGAACCCCACCGTTTCTCAAGATAGCACTCGTTAACAGTTGACGGTCAATGGCATATGAGAGGGCTTTACGGACCCGCACGTCTTTTGTTGGTCCTTGTTGAGTGTTGAGGTAATAGAATGTGGAGCCAAGAGACGCACTGGTGCTTGCCACTTCTTGTGGGCGTTGTTGAATTAACTTTTTCTTCTGGGCGGCAGGAATGGAAACCGCTTGGTCTATCTCACCAGCTAGGTAGCGGTTTAGCACTACGTTTGCATCACCAATTGGTAGCCAAGTGACTTTTTCCAGCACTACATTGCTTGCGTCCCAATAATGTGGATTTTTAACCATCACCAGTTTTTCGTTAACTTTCCATTCAGAGACAGTAAACGCACCATTTGTAACGATATGCTCAGGCTGGGTCCAACGGTTGCCATGTTTTTCAATGGTCGCTTTATGAACGGGGGCAAGCACTGGATGACTTAATAGTTTCGTAAAGAAGGGAATAGGCTCTTCGAGTGTTACCTGGAACGTTTTTTCATCCAGCGCCTTCACGCCCAAAGACTCGGGGGCGGCGTCGCCTTTCATAATGGCTTGCGAGTTTTCGATATTTGGAATGGCCGCAAACCAAGCGTAGGGTGAAGCAGTGCTTGGATTCAGTAAGCGTTGCCAGCTGTAGACAAAATCTTGTGCAGTGACCGTTTCGCCATTTGACCATTTTGCATCACGTAAGTGGAAGGTATAAACCGTATTGTTGTCATTGACTGACCAAGACTCAGCAACACCAGGAATGGTTTTACCTTGCTTATCTTGAATGACCAGACCTTCAAACAGGTCTCGACCGAGATTAAAAGCGGGCTCTGCGGCTTGCTTGGCTGGGTCAATAGAAGTAACTTCAGCTCCATTGTTTAGCGTAATTTCTTGTATCTCAGCGAGGGTCACACCTGCGGGATACGGTGCGGCATAGCTTGATGTTGCCAGTATTGGACTCATCATCGACGCTAATAAAAGCAACTTAGGTAATTTCATCCTTGTCTCACTCTTTTCATCCTGAAAGATGCCAAAAATGTATATTGTATAAATTGTCTACACAATCGAGTTTTAACATTACTGTAACAGGGTGTCAGGTGTTGAGCTGTCTGGTCTCAAAAAGTGAGCTAGGGGAATTTCTTTGAAGATCTGATATCAAGTTGGCATGACGGGAAGTAATTTTGCTTCGATACAAATTAAAATCCCCTTCAAGCACAGGCTAGAAGGGGAAGATAGTCAATCTGCTCTTCAAAAGGCACGACGTTAACTGACTAGGAAATGTTTCACGAACTCAGTGATTTTGACCATATCACTTACCGCGATAAACTCTTCTGTCGTGTGTACTTTTGCCATGCCAGTTGAAAGGTTGACAGTTGTGAGACCTTTCTTGTTAAAGTTGTTGGCATCGCTACCGCCGCCAGTGCCTTTTGTGAAGGCGTCAATTCCCAACTCTGAAAATGCTGCTTTTATAGCGTTTACGTGTGGGTGGTTTTCTTCAATAACAAAAGCGTCGTAGGCTCGGCTAGATTCAATTTCGACTTCTGCACCGTGTTTTTCGCAGACAGACTCTAATGTTGAGATCATATGATTGACCTGAGCATCTAGTTTATCGCCATTCAGGGAGCGTGCTTCTGCCACGATTTTTAATTCAGGCATAACAATGTTTGTGGCCTGACCGCCATTCACTACACCGATGTTGGCTGTCGTTTCTTCGTCGATGCGAAGTAGCTTCATTTGGTTGATAGCATCAGCCGCCACCATGATCGCACTGATGCCTTCTTCTGGCGCAAGCCCTGCGTGTGCTGGTCGACCTTTGATTTTTGCCATGATTTTTTGCTGGCCTGGGGCTGCGGTCACAATGGTGCCAATAGGGCCACCCGTATCTAACACGATTGCTTCCGTTGAAGTGACGTGTGACATATCGAAGTATTGTGAACCGAATAAACCGCCTTCTTCATACACGGTGAAAGCAAGTTCTAACGTTTTGTGCTCACGGTTTTCCGCTTGAATACAACGAACGGCTTCCATGATGGCAGCAATACCAGATTTATCATCGCCACCAAGAATCGTATTGCCTTTTGAACGGATAACGCCGTCTTCGATGAGTGGCTCAATGCCAATACCTGGAGTGACCGTATCCATATGACAGCTCATTAGAATAGAGCCGTCTTTTTTGCCGTCTAAACGGGCGTACACGTTAAAACCGTTAGAAATGTGCTCAGGTACTGGAATTTTGCGTACGGTAAAGCCTAGCTTGCCTAGCTGTTCTGCCAGTGTTTCTGCAATTTGTTTTTCGTTTGTTGATTCGCTGTCGATACGTACTAGTTGGCAAAAGTGTTCAACTAAGCGTTCTTGATTGATGTGTGTCATTAGATGTCTCTTTTTCTGATCGAGCGTGAAGCCTTGTGGCTCGGCTCGATAGGGAACAGAGCACCACTTATGGCACAGTTACTTTTGAATAAAACTGAGGTGAATCAATAAAGGGGTATCCATGACACGATTCTGACCGATGAGCCTTTCGAACTGTATGAAGCGTCACGAAACATTACTTTTGATGTTTTGCAGGAGCAAATGAATAAATCGGATAGAGATAGGGTGCAATAGATTTTCCATCCCCTTTTACTTTTTGAGTTACGTTGCCAAGATAAAATGCCAAAGTAACAACTTGTTTACATTTTATATGTTGGCGTAAAGCCGAAAATATCAATCTAATATATTGAAAGTAAGCAGTTTATTTAATGTTTACAAAAGTGGATTCGACGTGCACCCTTCGTGTAACATATATTTTACAATTGTGAGTAAAAATCGCCAAGATAAAGATTTCTCCCCACGTATTCCAATTTCTCAATACCTGCGCCAAGTTAGAAAAATAAGTCCAAACAAAAGCTACTGAGACAAGGAGAAAGTCATGGTTGATGCATATAACCCACTAGGAACAGACGGATTTGAGTTTGTTGAATATACCGCTGCAGACAACAAAGGCATTCAACAGCTTAAAGATCTGTTTATATCGTTAGGTTTTGCGGAAATCGCAAAGCATCGCTCAAAAGAAGCGTGGTTATATCGACAAGGTGACATTAGCTTTATTGTGAATGCGCAGCCGCATAGCCAAGCTGAGGGATTCGCCAAAGTTCACGGTCCGTCGGTTTGTGGCATGGCATTTCGTGTGAAAGACGCCACCGTTGCTCTGGCGCATGCGTTAGAGAATGGCGGTAAAGAATATAAAACGGAAATTGGGCCGATGGAGCTTAGTATTCCTGCTATTTATGGCATCGGTGAAAGCTTGCTTTATTTTGTCGATCGTTATGGAAAGCAGAGCATTTATGATGTCGATTTTCGTTTTTATGATGATGCTGATGAGCGTTTATCAAAAGCGAATGTTGGTCTTTACGAAATCGACCACTTAACGCACAACGTTAAGCAAGGCAACATGGATGTCTGGTCTGGTTTCTATGAGCGCATTGGTAACTTCCGCGAAATTCGTTATTTCGATATCGAAGGTAAGCTGACTGGTCTTGTCAGCCGTGCGATGACCGCACCTTGCGGCAAAATCCGAATTCCTATCAATGAGTCGTCAGATGATAAATCACAGATTGAAGAGTTTATCCGTGAATACAATGGCGAAGGCATTCAACATATCGCATTGACCACAGACGACATCTACGAAACGGTCAAAACATTGCGTGAGCGAGGCATGGACTTTATGCCAACGCCAGATACTTATTACGAGAAAGTCGATCAGCGTGTTGAAGGCCATGGTGAAGATGTAAGCAAGCTTCGTGATTTGCAGATTCTTATTGATGGTGCACCAACGAAAGATGGCATCTTGCTACAAATCTTTACTCAAACCGTTATCGGCCCTGTGTTCTTCGAAATCATCCAACGTAAAGGCAATGAAGGCTTTGGCGAGGGTAACTTCAAAGCGTTGTTTGAATCGATAGAAGAAGACCAAATTCGCCGAGGAGTATTGAGCGATGCATAAATGGATCACATTCCCTCATCGGGAGGGAGTGTGCTCTAAACAAGCACATGCTGACTTCCCGGAAGAGGCAATTTATGAACGTGAGGCAGGTCGAAGTGGCTTCTTCGGCCCCGCAACACATTTTCATCATCAACATGCCCCAACGGGGTGGTCTGAGTGGGAGGGTGAGCTACGTCCACGAGCGTTTGATTTTAATCTAGTCGAAAAAGCCAGCCATATTACCCCTTGGGCAGTCCCGCATTTATTACACAACGCGAATTGTAAAGTTCGTGTTTGGCGTATGGATGAAAAAATGGACTTCTTGGTGAGAAATGCAGATGGCGACGAACTGCTATTCATCCACCAAGGTACGGCAGATCTCTACTGTGATTATGGTCATTTGAAAGTGAGCGAAGGGGATTATGTCATGATCCCGCGCTCAACGAGCTGGCGTTTAGAGCCAAGCGAGCCGATGTTCATTCTGATGATCGAAAACACCGATGCGGCTTATACATTGCCCGAAAAAGGCATGGTTGGAAACCACGCGGTGTTTGATCCGGCGGTTCTAGAAACGCCGTCGATCAACGATCAGTTCCGTGCTCAATACTCTGATAATCAAACACAGGTTCAGGTGAAACGCCACGATAAAGTCAGTGTTATCACTTACCCATTCAACCCATTGGATGCGATTGGTTGGCATGGTGATTTGGCGGTAGTAAAAGTGAACTGGCGTGATATTCGTCCACTTATGTCACATCGTTACCATTTACCGCCTTCTGCACATACCACATTTGTAGGAGCAGGATTTGTGGTGTGTACCTTCGTTCCTCGTCCAATTGAAAGTGATCCTGGAGCGCTCAAAGTACCGTTCTACCACAACAATGACGATTATGACGAAGTCTTGTTCTACCATGCAGGTGACTTCTTTAGTCGTGACAACATTGAAGCGGGTATGGTGACATTCCATCCAGCAGGATTTACACATGGCCCTCACCCGAAAGCTTTCAAAGCAGGGCGAGAGCATAAGAAGACTTTTACCGACGAAGTCGCGGTCATGATTGATACGCGTCACGCACTTCAGTTTTCGGATGAGCTGGAAAAAGTAGAAAACAAAGAATACGTCTATAGCTGGCAAGAGAAGTAAGAGGCAAGGATGAAATTAGCAACCAAGAAAAATGGCACTCGTGACGGTTTGTTGATGGTCGTGAGCAAAGACTTAACGCGCTGCGTACCTGCGACAGAAATTTTCCACCCTATGAACTTAGCACCGACGATGCAGGTGGCACTTGATAACTGGGATACGCTAGCACCACAACTGGAAGAGCTATACGTTGCACTGAACAATGGCACGGTTGCAGGGTATGAAGAGTTTGAAGCGCACTACTGTGAGTCGCCGCTTCCTCGCGCTTATCAGTGGGCTGATGGCAGTGCTTACGTAAACCACGTTGAGTTGGTTCGAAAAGCTCGCGGCGCTGAAATGCCAGAGAGTTTTTGGACGGACCCGTTGATGTACCAAGGAGGCTCTGATGCCTTTATTGGACCTTGTGACAACATCGAGTTTGCGAGTGATGAATGGGGTATTGATTTCGAAGGTGAAGTTGCTGTGGTAACTGGTGACGTACCAATGGGCGCGAGTGTTGCAGAGGCTCAGGAGTCGATTCGTTTGATCATGCTGGTGAATGATGTCTCACTGCGTGGTCTAATTCCGGCAGAGTTAGCTAAAGGGTTTGGTTTTTTCCAATCTAAACCTTCTTCTGCGTTTTCTCCTGTGGCAGTAACACCTGACGAACTAGGCGATGCGTGGTACGAAAACAAAGTGCATTTACCACTGGTCTCGACCTACAACCACAAGCCGTTTGGTCGCCCAAATGCGGGTATCGATATGACGTTTGATTTTGCAGACTTAATTGTTCATGCGACTAAAACGCGCCCGCTATCTGCTGGGGCAATTATAGGTTCTGGCACGGTATCTAATAAGCAAGGCACCGAACATGGCACTTCGATTGAGGAGGGTGGTGTTGGTTATTCATGTATCGCGGAAGTTCGCATGATTGAAACCATTCGTGATGGTAAGCCGTCGACTAACTTCATGTCGTTTGGAGATTCTATTAGATTGGAAATGTTCGATGCGGATGGCAACAACATATTCGGTTCGATTGACCAACAAGTTAGCCAATATCTCAAGCACTAACAGTGCTGGTTGGGAGACGATATGAGCGATAGCATGATTTTATACGGATACTGGCGATCATCGGCGGCATATCGTGTGCGTATTTGCTTGAATCTTAAAGAGTTATCGTATGATTCAAAATCGGTACACTTGGTGCGCAATGGTGGCGAACAACATAGTGACGAGTACCATGAGTTAAACGCTTCTGAACTGGTTCCTTTGCTGGTGGATGGGGAGGTTCAGTTAACCCAGTCACTGGCGATCATTCAATACTTAGAAGAACACTACCCGGATGTCACTGTGATCCCCGAACAAACGCCGCTTCGATACCAAGCGCTAGCTTTGGCTCAGGATATTGCAATGGAGATTCATCCCCTGAATAACTTAAGAGTTCTACAGTATTTAGAGGGGGAGTTAGCTTGCGAGCCAGAGCGCAAAGTCGCTTGGATTCATCACTGGATCCACAAAGGTTTTACAGCATTAGAAGAGAAACTTCAGAAGCATCGTAAACTAAATGGTGATTGCAAGTTTAGCCTGACAAGCTCGCCATCTATTGTCGATATTTGTCTGGTACCACAATTTTATAACGCACAACGCTTTGGTGTAGATACTTCTCTTTATCCAACCATTAACGCTGTTGTGCAGTCATGCAATCAACTGCCAGCTTTTATTGATGCGATGCCAGAGAATCAGCCAGACGCTAATAGTTGATTCTTAGCATACATAATGTATTAACAAAATTTAAACGAGCCAATCCAAGTGTGTGATTGGCTCGTTTTTATTGGTGAGCAAAATTTTCTGTTTCTCGCTATCGTCGTGGCGCCTCAAAATTGCGAGGTTTTGTTGCTCTGCATAACATTTCCATTTACGCTTTGAGCAACGAGTTGTTTTGGATGCACTTTATTTATGACCAACATTTTTATCATTGTTGTTCTTCTGGTTTTATTCTTCTTTGTTATTCAAAAGTACGTGATTAAGCACGATGACACGCGTGATTATCCTTATCGCTCGAAAGGCCCTCTGCTCAGAGGTCAAGAGGGTGCGTTCTATAATGCGTTAAGAGCGGCGGTCGGGGAGCATGCCGTAGTATTCGCGAAAGTAAACATGTCCAGTTTGGTTACGCCAAAAGAAATCAAAAATAAGAAGCAGTTTTTTGTCGCGAACAATCGTATATCTCGAAGCTATTTTGATTACGTTATTTGTGACCCAAGGACACTAGAGCCGCGCGTTATCGTTGAATTGGATAATGGGCAGGAGCTAAACAAGGGTAAGATAGAAAGACAAAAGTTATTGATTCATGTTTGTAAGACGGCCAACCTGCCTTTAATCGGCGCTTCGATAAAGCACAGTTATCAAGTTGGGCGATTACGTCGTTTGCTTGCGGCACACATTGATTTGATTGAGCCCGATAAAGAAGTGCGCTTTTGCAAAAAATGCGGCAGTCCGATGATCATTAAAACCGCAAGCCAAGGTGAGTTCAAAGGGAGACGTTTCTTTACTTGTAGCCGTCAGCCGAATTGTACATACACCGAAAATTATAACGTTGTGTTTGAGGCGGACGACTAAACACGACAATTAACCTGCAGAAATAAGGGGCTTTGATTAGAGATGATCAAAGCCTTTTTTGTATCTGTCCTCAAGGCAAGACCTATACTTTGAAAAAGAGTGCAGAATAGGGCAGCCATATGCGATACGGATGGATTTTGTCAGCATTGTTCATCGCATCTAATGTTAGTGCGATACCTAATTTGAAACCACTGGAGTGTGAATTGACAGAGACACCCCAAGATCATTTCTTGTTTTACCGAGAGCAAATGATTTACCACAGTGAGCAGTTTGTCATATTTCAAAACTTCAAAGGCAGGGTGAGCACTCAAGTGGACGTCAAAACAGGAGAGTTGATTCGTACAACCTATATCGGCGAACCATTTAAACCTAAATATCAGATTTTGTTCGGCACTTGCCCTAAGGTATCGCAAACCTTACAGATTTGGATGCTCAGTGAAGTGCCTTACGACAATTAAGTGAGATAATAAAAGTTATATAGATCACACTTTTAAACCCTGCAGGCTCAGTCCTTGTCGATAAAATCATCTGAAAACGCGTGTTGAGTTTACATTTTCGCCAAACGGTTCAAAGTTGGTAAATTTGTGCTTGCACCGTCGTTCGCTTATAGCTAATATCCTCGTCGTTCCAGAGAAATGCGTCCGTAGCTCAGCTGGTTAGAGTATCGCCTTGACATGGCGGGGGTCGGTGGTTCGAGTCCACTCGGACGCACCATTCTGAATTGAATGGTTAGGAACATAAAAATTTGGGTCCGTAGCTCAGTTGGTTAGAGTACTACCTTGACATGGTAGGGGTCGGCGATTCGAGTTCGCCCGGACCCACCAAATTTTAAAAAAGCCCACCTTTTGGTGGGCTTTTTTGTGTCTGTAATTCATTGATACTCAAGTAAAACTACTTCTTTTCTTGTCCCTTGTTTTTGCTCTGCTTTAGCCCCTTGTCAGAGATAAAAGCGCACTACTTGATCCGCAACACAACCTCAAAACCCTAAATGCAATGCATAAGGTGCATACGCTTCAAACCCACTAGAGCCGTCTATAAATCATGTTGCGTGCCACTAGCCGTGGCATTAGAGACACTGACTATTAATCTAAATTATCTGGCGTGTGAAGATTGGTGCCGCATATTGTACATTTGTAGTCACCAGTCGCTTCGCCTTCCATTAATGAGCTAATTATTGCTGCAAATAGACCTGAGAAGAAACCTTTAGCTTTTTTCTCGGTCTTTTCCTGCGCTTTAGAGAAGCTTTCGTACCGATGTAGCGTTACTTCTTTACAATTACAGCAAAACGCTCTTGTCTCTTCAGAACCGTACATTTTTACCAATTGATTTACTCCCTGTAAGTTAATTTCCCCAAGTGGCGTTATGTTCAAGGGTAAGTCACACAAGACTGATGTGTGACTTACCCTAAACACTAAAACTAACGTAATGTAAAACACCACATGTTATGAATGATTATTTAACGCCTTGTTATCCGAGCTTGCTAACTCTGCTGATTGAATAGTTGTGGCAATAAGCTCTTCAAATAGAGCTAATTGCCCAGCAGGTATCAATTGATTTTGTATAGCTTTTCGTTTGTTTGAGTCAAATAGCCGCTCTGTTAACCAACCAATTAGATACATCAGTGAAAGACAGCCACCAGCCGTCGCTACATTACCGTCTATCACGAGAGGCAGATCCTGAACATCTCCTCCCATACTTTGTAGAACGTCCTTTGCATCTGGGTTTGTTGTTAATCGCTTGCCTTTTAGTAAACCGAGTTCATGGAGGATGAATGATCCCGCACAAATCGAACCTATTAGCTGCCTATTTGGATCAAGATTCAACGCTGACATAAATTCAGCATCTTTTAAAGCGGCTGGAATACCCCGTTTGCCGCTTGTAATAAGAACGACATCTTGATTCGTCACCTCAGAAAGGTGTCCGTCTGTTTTAACTTTCATACCGAGGTGGGAATGATGTTCAGATTTAGTTCCAAGTATACTTACTGTCCAACTGTCGGTTGTGCGCCCTAGCAAGTCATACATAAGAAAGAAATCGACATCCGTGAAATCATCAAATAAAACAACGCCGATTTTATACATAACATTTATCCTTTTGGACTTACTCGTAAGTCGCAAAATGTGTAGTAGGAGGGGAGGGCATTCAATACACAAGCTTCTGCTGAGCACCTTAAACACCAAAGGCGGTGCAAACTAACAATGCCATGTGTACCAAATCCCTATTATAAAACTTTGTTATGTTTGTTTTATGAGCCCGCCCAGAAAAACTCAACCCTAATACCACTTGGGTCGTAACACATTAAATGTTTTGCGGGTCCTGTTTTAACAAGCTCGGGACCAAACTCAATTTCGATTCCCGACGCCATAAATTGATCACGCAACTCATAGAGTTGCTTTTCAGTCTCTACCAGTAAAGCTAAGTGATGCAAACCAATATTCGTTTTTCTGTCAAATGGAGTGGCGGCATCAGCCTTAGCCGTCCATAGTGTAAGCATGATATGCCCATCACTCACAAATATTGCCGGGTAGTCTGGATTTCTTTTTACTTCACTCCAACCTAATTGTTCAGTGAAAAACTTCGCGCTTGCTTCTAGGTTAGATATGGTTAAACCTACGTGGTGTATGCCTTTTGTTAACACAGTCACTTTGTTTCCTTACTCGTTTTAATGGCTATCAAACAAAGATAACTCGATAAAAAGTAAGCATCAATACACATATATTGATTAACTTCGTCAATCTATTCGAATACGGTAATCCAACTGGAAACATAACATTGTAAACACGAAACCCAACCTTGAACTAAAAATTAAACTTTGAGTTCATTCTTAAGGGCTTTATTAATCAAATGCATTAATAGCCATAATATTTAAGCCAGCCTATAGGGCATATCATTCCATTAAACGTTTGAATGTTCTTATTCAAGCTAACGTCTTCCAATTTGTAACAGTGAACAACATTACTAGTCGAAGTAGATGCTGGTGTTGAATAGGTCACAGGTTTAGAAGCGTTTGCTTTATGTATTTCATGTGCTCGCTGCTGGTTTATCGCCACTTGATTCTTGTGATTGTTAACTTCTCGCAATCCAGATTCTAAGGGTAGGTGCCAATCCTTACATGTTGTTCCTAAACCATCATTCTGAGACTGATATTCTGATAACGCTACACGAGCTTCATTTACAGACTGATCGATACCGGACTGATCGACTAGCCAAGTAGAAAAAGAATAGTTAATGGCCTCTCGATAGTTTACCGATTGCTCTAAGCTATAAGCATCGGAATGAAAACAGGCCTCTACCACTGCCCATTGAGTCGATAGGTTTGATAATACGTTTTCAGGTATAGGCTGTAGCTGGCTTTGCGTAGACTGGCAACCGGCTAGAAGAAAAGGGACAGGGAGTAGTTTTAGAAAAAATTTTTGGTTCATTTTAATCTTAAAATTAATGCAATCTTTTTCATTATCATAATACAGGACGATTGAAGAAAGTAGCATTTCTATCAGTAAGGGAATGTGGCTAACGCACTGATAAGGTGTGAGTAAAGCGATATCAAAGCCCTCAACACACCTTAACTACGAATACTACCGCATAACAAAGATGCTATGCGGTAACGGTAGTATTCAGGCTTGAACAGTTTGTCGCACGTTGCTCTCGCCTGACAGCACGGAAATTCTCTCAAAATCTCGACTCGGGAAGTCAGGGTCTACGTACACAAACATACGACTTATCATTTTTCCTTCAAACTCAAATACACTACAAAAACGCCCTGTGGAAACTTTGTTGTCCGGCCAAGAGGTACCATCACTCATTACGCCGCCTTCCTGTCCTTCAACAATGACCTTGTTTCCAGCAGTCGTTATTTGAAAGCCGTCTATGTCGTGCCAGATACTAATCAACGAGCTACCAATCCTATTGCCAAACTCCACTAAGGCACTCTTTCCTTTCGCTTGCCCAAATTTAGGAAAGAAAAAATCAACATCCTCTGAGAATAGATCCAGATAGCTAGGATCACCGGCATCTATTTTCTCGAAATACTTAACTACTAGCCCAACTAAATCGTCTTTTTCCATAATTATTTCACACCCATATTAGCTTTACGCACAACGCAGGGTTAAGTAGTAAGCGGAGCGACCACTCAACCTGAACGTTTGCATCTTAAACACTGAGTACATTTAAACTGAAATTGCCAAGAGTTGCGAATCTTATTGAAGTGCTTTGTTAGATGTAATCCGTTTAGCCTACGTATACTCCATTGAAGTACTCGACGCGTTCTAACGTCATTCTTAACTTACACTCTTCAATCTGGACACCTTGCCAGGGTGAGGGTGTGGAAGACAGGCCCGTAAATTCACATTCGGCGTCTCTGTATTTTAGCCAAGCTCTTTGGGCCTTTCGAAATGGCTCTACCAGTTCGGTCTGAGACCATGTTTTCCTTAGTGCTTTTTCTTCCTCACCTATTCTAGCGATTGCTTCCTTGTAACTTTCGTTAAGCTCTTTATCTGCAGACTCCATCTTCTTTTCTACACACTGATAACCAGCCATAACGCCACCGCCTTTTACTTTGCAGGGATCTTCAACATCAGCAGAAGCCAAGCAAGGTAAAGAAACCAACGCAAATATCATAAGTAATTTGTTCAAAATTGCCTCCAAGCTCCGAGTGCTTGTTAAACCGTTATCAGCTATTTTTCCTTTTTAATCATGCAGCTTTTTGTCTGTGCCTTCAAAGATAAAATAGAAGGTTAGTGATTCTAGTGCCTAAATAGAAGGTAAAAGAGATTGATACACGGGTTAAATGACGCCTTAATCTGAGTTACTTTTAGTGGGCGTTTTGTATCAATCTTTTCTGTGGAATCATTAGTTTGATGGCGTCTGAGGATGTTAATATGACTCCCATTGAATTTATTATCGCCCTGAAACACCTAGGTTGAATTAAGTGGTGACTATTCCCCTCCAATCATGAAGTTGGTTCAAAGGTAGGGCGATAAATGTTGCGATTCGTAATAAAAATTTATGCCAAGTGCAGTTCGCTATCGCGGCTTATATTGAGTTGGGCAATAACCTCTAATGATGTCTGAGTTTCGTAGCTTGTTGTGTTTTGTATTGCGCCCCGAAACCCTTTTACGCCACAATTTAAAGCTACTTGATTTGAGCCGGCTACGCATAAACTGAATCACGTCGGATTCATTCAAACCAAATTGAAATTCGATAGCCTCAAATGGGGTGCGGTCTTCCCATGCCATTTCTATTATTCTTGACTCAGTTTCCGAGGTCAGTTTCATTTCAAATAACCTATTTTAGAAAAGACATTGTTACGACGGAAATTGAGTCTTGGTTCAAATGTTCTTATATGCGTGCTTAGTGTTTAGCGACTTAACACCTACAAAAACTTCTCAATGAGGACTTCGTCTACGTATTTCCCACGAACTTTTGCATGCTTCTTCGCGGTCCCTACGATTTCGAAGCCTTGTTTGAGATAGGCTGATAACGCTCGCTCATTATCGCTGCGAACGTACGCAAATAGTTTTTCGTAACCCTTTTGTTTGGCTACTTCGAATGTCGATTTGAAAAGCTGTTTAGACACACCTTGGCCACGAACACCGTCACTAACAAACGTACCAATTATGCCAACATGGTCAAAAGCTTTTGTATATTGTGCAAAGGGCTCGATATTTTGGAAACCAATGACTTGTGAGCTATTTTCGGATAAAGCGACTGTAAACACGCCCCGTTCTGGGAAATGAGTAATGAACTCTTTTTCTTCTTCAGGTGTGAAAGGCGTATCTAATACAGTGTATAAACCTTCAATAATGATGGGATTGAGGACGTTTGTAATGCCTTCAGCATCACCTAAAGTTACCTGACGTACAATTAAATTCATGCCACTTAGCTCCTATTAAAATTAGGGCTGTTTTGTACATGAGTTGGAGAATTGCGGCAACAAGTAACGTCATTAAGTCGTAAAGAATATACCTATTACACTTAAGCGGCGGTTAATAGTGCTGATTGTTACTTTAGTATTTCTGATATATCACTTTTTAAGTGACGGCTTAACTTCTACAGAATATTTCCACATCACGATCCCGTTTTCTACAAGATCATAACTCGCGCTTTGACCCTCGGAGTTGAGAACAAATACCGGCATTTCCATCCTTGACGTAGCGCCATCTCGGTTGCATGACATGGTAGCTTCAAGCTGTATGCTATTTTTGCTCGGTTCTGAAAGGGTTCCTAAGTACGCGCAGCCGTCGACAAAACTGGTTTTGCTTTTTCCTTTAGAGGATATTTCAAAAGTCGGAAAAATGAATGTTGATTGAGGCTCTGTTACTACCACATTGACTTGATAGTTCGTCGCTGAAAAAGCATTGAAATGAGCTCCAAGCATAAGTAAGAACAAGATTTTTGATTTCATAAACTCTTCTTTATTTCGATATTACTAGTTTGGTTACGGCGCTATTAAGGTGACCACTTAATCTAAAACTTTACTGCGGAAGCATTAAAAAGGATACAAAGGTAGAGTAGTTGAATATGGTTAATCGGCCGTAAATAGTTTTATTAAGCGATCTTACATACCTAAAAGAGGTAAGTTCTTTCGCTTTTGATAGGTTAATGCTAATTCTAAACAGGTCTTGATTGAAGCTTCTGGCAAAGGTGCTGATAAAGATAGAATTATTGCTCGATTACCCTGAAACTCAAGTGAGTCACTATACAGTTCGCGGAATGTGTCGACGAGCTTAGTTTGGCAATTAAAGAACAGATAATAACGACTAGGCGTTTTCTGTTTCCAATCCATCCTTACCGGGCTACCTGTTTTCACACTGTAGCTTGGCTCTCCCCATTTTAGAGATTCTTCAACTTCCCCCAGTTTTAATTCAGAAGCGATAGTTAAGACGATATTTCGTAGCTCTTCTATCCGAATACGCACATGTTTTGGATACTCATCAAATCTTGCCTTCACTGCATGGTTCATTGGTATCTCCTATAAATAGCGCTGTTTTGGGGTGAAGCCCAAGCGTACTTTGGCTATGTAGCAATTACGTCATAATGTTATTAATCAATAAATCTAGCACATAGCCAAAATACTAAGCGTAGGGATTTCCCTCGGTTACGTTTAGGATGCTCTGGGTGAAAACATGATGATTGACATGCCAAGCATAGCGACAGAAACCCCCACTATGTCCCAGAGCGTCGGTCGAACGCCGTCGATACACCACAACCATAGAATTGCGACAAAAATATAGACACCTCCGTAAGCAGCATAAACTCTGCCAGTTGCGGTAGGATGTAAAGATAGAAGCCAAGCAAACATAGCAAGGCATAGCGCTGCTGGTACCAAAAGCCAAACTGACTTATCTTCCTTTAACCAGAGATAAGGTAAGTAGCAGCCTAATATTTCTGCAATGGCGGTTATAAAGAAAAGCCCAATGGTTTTGACTTCAGTCACTTAAACATTCCTATCTTTTTCTACAAATATATGAGGCTGGTTAAATGGGCAATTGCTCGGCTCATTACATTTCGCCCAGCTTAATCTTGGATTGAGCCTCACTCACGGTTTGTTTACCGAATAACAAATCCATCATCGAAATGATTCGTTTGTTGTCTTTACCCCATTTATCTGGATTCGCGCTGTTTGGTGCTTTAAATTCAACTTGTCCTACTTTTTCGTTATTTTTGTAGGCTTTGATCTGAGCATCAGCGATAAATGTTCTAAAATCCCAGCTCCAGCGTGATACGTAAGTAAGTGTCAGCTCAGAGCTAACAGGAGGAGTGCCATCGCTTACGACTGTGCATTTATGGGCGGTATCCAAACACCAGTCTTGCATCGAATCTAAGAAAACATCTCGCGTGGCGTTGTCTTTTACGATGGTGATTTCCTTGCTCTGATTTTCTTTCGAGATTGTTTCTACCGTATACTTTGGTGCCGCACATGCGGCTAATAGAATAGGCAAGCTTAGAACGATGAGTTTTTTGTGCATCTTATGTCTCTTTTTTTAAATTTATATATTCAAACAACTTCAAGATACTGAGTTCAACGAGAATAACTAACAAGCATGGCAACTGTTATTAACAAAACCTTTAGAGTAGAAGGGTTTGTTTCGGGAGTATGCCAATGTCTCGAAGCAAATTATTAGTAAGAGATTGCTATAGCGTTATGTTAACTCTTGAACTTATGTCCGTATCAATGTCCAGAATTCTTCGCATTGAAGTTTTTGAAGTGCAATTCTAACGGAATTTTAAATTGCTGCATAATGCTCAATTAAGAGGAACAGGGGATCTTATCGTTAAACATAACGTGTAGTGCTGTAAATTCGTCCCTAAGACTAAGCTAAAAGGGCCTAATGTTTTAAAATAGCTTCTTGTCTATTCTGTTGTGTGAGTTTTCAATGCTGTCTCATACTAGCCACTTAAAAGAGCGCTGTAAGAACTCGTCTGCATTATCAAGGACGATTTCGCCGTGAGCCATAACCAATATATTAGGTTTCCAAGACAGCAATTTATTTAAGTGTTTTCGAGCCTCTTGTTTGCTAAACATAAAACTTAGGCGCCAATCCAAAGGCATTTTTCCATTCGGAGCAAGAATACCGGCCCCTTTAGCCACAAACCGCTGCCAGTAGTTAAAGTTCTGGCCAGAAAAATTCTCGACGAGGTCAGTAACAATTAAGGTCTTTGAAAGTCGATGATAAAACACACACTCTTCCATTAATGGAGAGCCAGAAAATAGTTCTTGTTCAATCTCAGAGTTCCAAGCATTACCGCCTTGGTTAAGTGAAGCGTGAAAGTGTATATCACGGCACTTCTTAATGACTTCATTTGTGCCATAAACTTCTGCGCTAGGATAGGCAGATACCCATTCAGATAAGAACAAGTGGTGTAAATGATTAGGAGCGATTAAGTATTTCACTTGGCCTAGATTGTTGATTTGCTCTCTAATCGAATTTGATAACTTAATTGGACTATGAATCCAAAGGCTACCATCAGAAAGCCTAACAATAGTCATACGAGTGGTGTATGGGAGTCCTAAGAATTGGACGGGATCTCCGTCAAATATCCATATCTCATGGGCTAACTTTTTCATGTCTCTCCAACCGTTAACACTGTATTAAGGCGGCATTTAAGTTACTCAAAAGCTGCCTTGTTGCACAATAAACGCTTCGCTAAGCGTAAACCAAAAATATTAGGTTTACCAAACCCTTATTGAGTGCAGCTGTACATCTTTGAGTATTTTTATACTGAACGCGCGTAAAGTAGTTTTAAGAGGATCATTTGACTTGATAGAACAAAACCCCGCTATTTTTGAGCAGGGTTTTGCAATTAGATAAAGGGGCTAACCGATGATGAAGAAGAAAATCGCGGTTGCAACAATACCAATCAACGCATAAGGAAACTGTGTGGTTGCGTGTTGCATTGCTGTACAGCCTGAACCTTGTGCAGATAACACGGTTGAGTCACTAAAGAAACAAGAGTGGCTCCCTGCCGCTGATGCTGAAAGCAGCGCTGCAACGGTTAAGTGTAGAGGCACACCAAGCTGTTCGCCCAAAGGTAGAACAATTGGCATCGCTACTGCAAACGTTCCCCAAGACGATGCCGTTGCAAATACCAACGCGCCCGTAATCATAAAGATAATCGCAGGGAAGTAAGACGCTGACAGGTAAGGGCTGACGGTCTCAATGACATACTGCGTGACGCCCAATGAGTCGTTGACCGATTTCAACATGAAACCACCAATAACGGTCGCAAGCGGCAGTAGCATAACTTTAATGCCATCATAAACAGCTTCGAACATGTCGTTCATCGAGATCAGTTTTTGTGCGCCGTAAAAGCTAATAGTAAAGATTAACGAGACGAAAACACCAGCAAGTAGATCGATACCAAAATACCAACTTGCGGCAACAAGTACGATCATTGGTAACAAGAAGTTGACAAGGCCCATGGTTGGGTTGGTATGTGCAGATACATCGGGACCAAAGTCGACATCTGTTGCACCGTCTGGACGAACTTGACCATTCTTCGCACGCTTTTCTGCCTTTTTCATCGCACCTAGATCTGGGATCTTTTCCATTGCAACCAGCAAAACAATCACCAGCGTTACCCAGCCGTAAGCCATGTATGGAATAGCTTCAATGTATGCTTTGATACCATCTCCCGCTTCTGCTACTCCGTTTGCTTCTAGCAACGAACTGAAGAAAATTGCCCAAGTGGAAATTGGTACGAGGATACAGATAGGCGCGGCGGTTGAATCCACAAGATATGAGAGCTTTTCACGCGAGATTTGGTAGCCGTCCGTAACTTTTTTCATTGAGGAAGAAATTGCAATCGCATTCAAATAATCGTCGATAAAGATCAGAATACCTAAAGCAAAGGTCATCAGCATCGATTGCTTACGGCTTTTTACTTTCGTGACCAGCATGTCGGAGAAGCTTAAGATACTGCCGCCTTTCTCCAAAATAGCAATTAGGCCGCCCATCAAACCACAAACGAGGATGATCCAAGCAATAGTTTCATCCATCATTACACTCATGGAAATATCAACAATCTGTTCCACCGCTTCAGTTGGGTTAAGCAGAAGAACACCGGCAATAGCGCCGCTAAAGAGGGCTTCCACAGTTCGGTGTGTTGTCAGCGCAAAGACCAATACCAACGCCGTTGGTAAAAGACTCATCCATCCGTAGGCTTCGCCTTCCTCATGGTTCAAACCGATTGTGGTAAAAAAGACAAACGTCGCAACCGAGATTAAAGAAACAATAATGTGTTGAGAGTTGATTTTAAGAGGCGCATCCAGCGCCTTGGTCTGCGTAGTCATAAAGTTCATTTCCTTTGTTTATGCCGAGTGCAACATCCAGTCGATTTCCAATGGAGTAATCGCTCGCTCAAATTCTGCGAGTTCACTCTGTTTGCAAGCTAGATACAAATCGATAAAATCTCTTGAGATGTATTGAGCTAGCTCACTGTGCTCCAGTCGCTCTAGAGCTTCTGACATACGCAGAGGTAACTCAATTGCATCATCACTGAGAGTCGGTGGACATTGATCTTTGGTGTAGCTTTCACTCGCTAATACTGCGGAAAGTACTACTGCAGCGAGAATGTATGGGTTAACGTCAGCGCCTGCTATACGATGCTCTATACGGCGATTTTTGCTATCGCTGATAGGCACACGCAACGCAACACCGCGGTGGTTTTCTCCCCAATCGGCTTTGGTCGGGACGTAAGCGCCAGGAACAAAGCGACGGTAAGAGTTAACGTTAGGACAGATTAGGGCCATGGCATCGGATGTTTGTGACAGCATCGCTGCCATGGTTTGATAGAAGAAGGCGCTCGCTTGACCGTCTGATTGGCTAAAGTGGTTGTTACCATCTGTATCAACCAAGCTGAGATGAATGTGCATGCCATTACCCGCTTGCTCACTAAAAGGTTTCGCCATAAATGTGGCGTCAAATCCGTGCTGATGAGCGACCTGGCGAATCAAGCGTTTTGCGATGATGATTTCATCACATGCTCGAAGCACATCTTTAGAATGGTTGAAGTTGATTTCGAACTGCCCTGGTGCCGATTCAGATAGGGCTCCGGAAGTGTTTAAACCTTGTTCTAATGCAATTCGATTAAGGTCGGCCAAGAAATCAGCGTAGTCATCTAGTCCATCAAGGTCGTAAACCTCGGTATCTTTTTCTCGAGTTTTTTTCGTGGGGTTAATTGCCGTTAATGGTTCGCCATTTTCGCCGCGGGTTTTGTCTATTAAATAGAACTCCAGCTCGAGCGCGACGCAAGGATATTGGTCTTTAGCATGCAGTGTTTGCAATATAGAAGCGAGAATGTTTCGGATGAACAGTGGGTTAGGGTGCTGCCCGGTTTCATCCATCATACTAAGCAGTAGCTGACCAACTTGTTCTTTTGCCGTCGGCATTAAGGTGCCGCTGATTGGATAGCAGAGATTATCTGGTTCTCCGAGATCTTCTCCCAACCCGGCTGTTTCAACGACGTTACCTTTGGTATCTAGGGTGATGGTCGAAAGGGGGAGGGCAACACCTTTATTCAGTTTTTCTAGAGCATCTATCGGGATGCGTTTTCCTCTTGGGGTGGCATTTATATCGGTAAAGATGAGATCGATAAATTCAATATCGGGCCATTTTTGTTTAAAATTTTTTACTTCCTGTAGATACGATTCCATTTTCTTCTCCAAATAGCCTGACGAGTAGAAATTAGAAATAACCAAATTAACAAATAAATTACAGTACTCTGAGCGAGTTGTTTGTTTTTTAGGTTATTTTTAATTTAAACATGCACTTACACTGTGTTTTTGATGTTTAACGGCTGGTTTTTATGTCTTTCTGTTAACTATTTTGTAACAGTTGGTTTTGTTTTGTTCAATATAATGAGCATGAATATTCAGTTTTGAAGCCTAAAAAGTGCGTCAGATCACGTTGTGACGATAATAATGGTCATCTGTGTTGATAATTTTGTACATGGTTTGTAGGGTTTGTGTTAAATAAATTGAACACGGACATATCATGGCAGATACACACAAACCCATCATTGGTGTGGTTAGCTGCGCTAAAGAGTTGGGTGGCTATCAGATACAAGCGGTCAACGACTTTTACCTTCGCGCCATAAAGGATTTTGGAGGACTACCGATTATGTTGGCTCCCGACATGTCGGGCGATGACGTAACCACCATCCTAGACATATGTGATGGTTTTCTTTTTCCTGGCAGCCACTCTAACGTCGCGCCACATCGATACAATGCAACGCACGAAGAGAGCTACAAAGATGAAGCTCGTGATGAGCTCTCATTCACGTTAATTCGTCATGCGGTTGACCAAAACATTCCGTGCCTTGGTATTTGCCGCGGCTTTCAAGAGATGAATGTCGCACTTGGTGGCTCGTTAAACCCAGCCGTTCATGACTCCGGCTTCAATGACCATCGTGAAGCGCCTGTTGAAGATTTCGAACAAAAATACGCGCCAGCACACGCTGTACTAGTTCAAAAGCAGAGCTTATTTGAACAATGGCTGGTGCAAAATCATTGGGAAAATACCACCTTCTTTGAAGTGAACACACTACACAACCAAGGCGTCGATCAGCTTGCTCCTCTATTACAAGTAGAAGCTAAAGCCCCGGATGGCTTGGTAGAAGCATTTAGTCTTCCTAATCAAAAATTTTTCGTTGGCGTGCAGTGGCACCCAGAATGGGAAGCAAAAACCAATCATTTCTCTCAAATTTTGTTCAATGAATTTATGATGGCTACCTCTCGTTAAACGTTTGGAGCTGTATGAATGGACAATCAAGAGATTGGTAAAAATATTGTTCAGTTACGAAAAAAACATGGATTGTCACAAAGGGAACTAGCCGAGCGCGCTGGTATTACCCACAGTGCAATCTCATCCATTGAAAATGGCAAAGTGAGCCCGTCGGTCAGCTCACTACAAAAAATCGTTAATGTATTTTCTTTATCGTTATCAGAGTTTTTCACTTTTGAACAACCTTCGAACGATGAAGTGAAAGTAGTCATCAAGCCGTCAGATCTTGTGGAAATCGGGAGCGAGACGGTGTCCATGAAACTGGTAACGAATGGCGACAAAGATCAAGTTATCGGATTCTTGATCGAGGAATACGCACCTTATGGAACCACTGGTGCGGCAGAAATCAAACACGAAGGCGAAGAGATTGGCACCGTATTAGAGGGTGAAATCACTCTGGAATATAAAGGGCAATCTCATGTCATAACAGCGGGCGAGTCGTACATTATTGACACGACGAAGCCCCATCGATTTACAAATCACACAGACAAGGCTTGTCGAATGATAAGTGCGCATACGCCAACCACATTTTAGTGGGGGCTTGCCTTGTGTGATCACAAGGAGAGCGTATGAAAACCCAAGAGCAATGGATTGAACTAAAAAACAATCTAAACATCGAAAACAGGGCGTACATTAACGGTGAATACAGTGCCGCTTTAACAGGGCAAACCATCCCGGTAGTTAACCCAGCAACAGATGAGATATTCACCGAAATCGCCCGTTGCCAAAATGAAGATGTTGATCTCGCGGTTTCATACGCTCGCCAAGCATTTCAATCCGGTCAGTGGAGCGAGAGCAGCCCAGCTCATCGCAAAGCAGTGCTTAAACAGTTTGCTGACTTGATTGATCAAAACCAAGAAGAATTGGCTCTGCTAGAAACGCTTGATACCGGTAAGCCTATCTCTCACAGCTTCTCTACCGATATTCCTGGTGCGGCGAGTGCATTACGCTGGTACGCAGAAGCAATCGACAAAGTATACGGCGAAGTTGCCCCAACCGAAAAAGATGTACACGCTTTTATTTCTCATCAACCAATTGGTGTGGTTGCTGCGGTTGTACCGTGGAACTTCCCCCTTTGGCTTGCGTGCTGGAAGCTTGGTCCTGCTTTAGCCGCTGGTAACAGCGTGATTCTAAAACCGTCAGAAAAATCTTCTCTCACCGCGATATTTCTAGGTCAACTTGCTTCTCAAGCGGGCTTACCAACAGGCGTTTTCCAAGTCGTTACGGGTTTTGGTCATGAAGCTGGCGACGCGCTGGCGAAACACCAAGACGTAGACTGCATCGCCTTCACAGGCTCGACGCGCATTGCAGGCCAACTGATGGTCAGCTCGGGTGAGAGCAACCTAAAACGCGTGTTTGCAGAAGCGGGCGGTAAGAACGCGAACATCGTGTTCGAAGATTGTGACAACCTAGACCGCGCAGCAGCAGAAACCGCCGCAGGGTGTTTCTACAACCAAGGTGAGGTGTGCGTCGCGGCAACCCGCCTGCTTGTTCACGAAAGCATCAAAGATCAGTTCTTAGAAAAAGTTATTCAAGCGTCGAAAGCGTTCACGCCAAAAGACCCAATGGACCCAAGTTCATCCATGGGAGCGCTCATCGACCAAGATCATAAATCAAAAGTGTTGGAATACATCTCGTTAGGTGAATCAGAAGGTGCAAACGTACGTTGTGGCGGCGATGTCGATGGGCAAGGTGCATTTGTTTCCCCAACCATTTTAGACAACGTCGACAACAAGATGCGTGTCGCTCAGGAGGAAATTTTTGGTCCGGTGCTGTGTGTCATTCCATTCAAAGACGAAGCGCAAGCAATTGAGATCGCTAACGATTCGAAGTACGGCTTAGGTGCTGCACTTTGGAGCAGCAATATCAACCGCGTTCATCGCGTAGCAAAACGACTGCAAGCCGGCTCGGTTTGGGTCAACAACTACAACGAAGGTGATATGACGGTCCCATTTGGCGGATTCAAAATGAGCGGAAATGGTCGAGACAAGTCTCTCCACGCGATTGAAAAATTCACCGAAACCAAAACCACTTGGATTCGCCTCCATCCTTAAGCCTGCTGACGATTACGATAAATAAAGGAATAGTTCTATGAACAAGCATACGGATTCGTTCTACGCGCACTCTGTGCCAAACATGCCGGAATACCCACAGTTGCAAAACGACATCGAGTGCGATGTGTGTGTAGTCGGTGCGGGATTTTCTGGTCTTTCTTCTGCACTACACCTTGCAGAAAAAGGTTTTAAAGTCGTTGTGCTAGAAAGCGCAAAAGTGGGCTTTGGAGCAACTGGTCGTAACGGTGGTCAAATCGTTAACAGCTACAGCCGAGATGTTGACGTGATTGAAAGCCGTTACGACCAAAACCAAGCCAAAGCTCTGTGCGATATGATTTTTGAAGGCGGCGATATCATCCGTGGTCTGATCGACAAATACGACATCAACTGTGATTACAAGCAAGGCGGCTTGTTCACGGCACTGAACAGTAAACAACTCAAAGGGCTAGAAGAACATAAGAAGAACTGGGAGCGTTACGGCAACGACCAACTGACTCTGCTTGACGAAGGAGAAGTAGAACAAGCGGTAGGGACCAAAGTGTACACTGGTGGCTTGTTGGATATGCGCGGTGGTCACATTCACCCGCTTAAACTCGCGTTAGGTGAAGCCGCTGCGTTTATTTCTCTGGGTGGCCAAATCTTCGAACAGTCGGCGGTCGTGTCGATTGACAAAGGGATTAACCCAGTAGTCAAAACGGCGCAAGGTAGCGTGAAGAGCAAGTACGTGGTTTTGGCAGGTAACGCGTATCTTGGTGGGTTGGCTCCAAACATCAGCAACAAAGCGATTCCGTGTGGCACGCAAGTGGTGGCGACTCAACCTTTGAGTGATGAGCAGCTAAAACAAGTGCTGACTAGCGACTACTGCGTTGAAGACTGTAATTACTTACTTGACTACTTCCGCTTAACTGCCGACAAGCGTTTGTTGTTCGGAGGCGGCGTGGTTTACGGCGCACGTGACCCAGAAAACATCGAAGCACTGATCCGTCCGAAGATGGAAAAAGTCTTCCCACAATTGAAAGGCATTAAGATCGATTACACCTGGACGGGTAACTTCTTGCTGACTTACTCACGCATGCCGCAATTTGGCTCGTTTGCAGACAACATTTACTACCTCCAAGGCTACAGCGGTCACGGTGTAACGTGTACTCATCTAGCAGGCAAGTTGTTGGCAGAAGCATTGACCGGACACGCTGAACGTTTCGATGCGTTTGCTGCACTGAAACATTACTCCTTCCCAGGTGGCCGCCACTTCCAAATTCCGTTTACGGCAATGGGTGCGGCTTACTACAACCTACGTGACAAACTGGCGATTTAAGAGATAAGGAATATCCAATGAGCAAAGTAGTGAAATTTGCAGCCCTTCAACTGACGAAAAGCTGGGATCTAGAAGACAACTTAGCCAAAGCAAAAAAGGCGATTCGTGAAGCAGCACAAAACGGTGCGAACGTGATTCTTCCGCAAGAGCTGTTCGCTGCGCCTTACTTCTGCAAAAAACAAGAAGCAAAGTATTTCGAGCTTGCGGAAGAAACGGAGAATTGCCGTCTCATTAAAGAGATGAGCGCTCTGGCGAAAGAACTCGGCGTGGTTATTCCTGTTAGCTACTTTGAAAAAGCGGGCAACACGTTTTTTAACTCGCTAGTAATGATAGATGCCGATGGCACGGTACTAGATAACTACCGCAAGTCACACATTCCTGACGGTCCGGGCTACAGTGAAAAGTACTACTTTAGCCCTGGCGATACCGGTTTCAAAGTGTGGCAAACCAAGTTCGGTAAGTTCGGTGCTGGCATTTGCTGGGACCAATGGTTTCCAGAGCTTGCTCGCAGCTTGGCTCTGCACGGCGCGGAAGCGATTTTTTACCCAACGGCAATCGGTTCTGAGCCTCAAGATCCAACACTGGATTCGCGTGATCACTGGCAACGTACAATGCAAGGTCACTCGGCAGCAAACCTCGTTCCAGTCATCGCGTCAAACCGAGTAGGTACTGAGGTCGATGACGGTATCGAGACCACGTTCTACGGCTCTTCTTTTATCACTGACCACACTGGTGCAAAAATTGCCGAAGCACCACGTGAAGGTGAAACCATCATTTACGCAGAAATCGATCTCGCTGCGATAGCGAAAGCGCGTCATGCGTGGGGCTTGTTCCGCGACCGTCGTCCAGACCTTTACACCAGCGTTGGTAAGCTAGCTGTTTAAAGAGGCGTTAGTATGAAGTTATCGACAACACCAGCGCAAGATGGCTTCTATTTTCCGGCTGAGTTTCAGCCGGTTAGTGAAGTTTGGCTAGCGTGGCCAGAAAGGAAAGACAACTGGCGTGATGACGCATTACCCGCGCAAGAGACTTTCGCCAGAATCGCGAACTTAATCGCGGAAGTGACCAAGGTGTGCGTGGCGGTATGCTCGCACAACTTTGACCGAGCGCGTCAAATGCTCCATTCAGACGTACGTTTGGTGGAAATCCCATTTAACGATGCGTGGATGCGCGATATTGGGCCGACCGTGCTTGTTAATCAGGCGGGTGAGCGCCGTGGGATTAGTTGGCAATTTAACGCGTGGGGCGGCGAATACAACGGGCTTTACGATAACTGGCAGCAGGACGATCTTGTCGCTGGCTCGGTGTGCGACATCATCGGTATTGATTATTACCGCGCACCGTTTGTACTTGAAGGTGGGGCGATTCACACCGATGGTGAAGGCACCCTTTACACCACAGAGGAGTGCTTACTCAGCCCAGGACGTAATCCGCAGTTGAGCAAAGCGCAAATCGAAGAGCAGTTAAAGGCGTACCTCGGTATCGAAAAAGTCATTTGGTTGCCAAATGGTTTATTCAATGACGAAACAGACGGCCATATCGACAACCTGATGCACGTTATCGCACCGGGTAAAGTGGTACTAAGTTGGACCGATGACCCAAGCGATCCGCAATACGCGTTATCTCGTCAAGCGGAACAAGTACTGAAATCTCAGCACGATGCGAGAGGGCGCGAGATTGAAATTGTCCGTTTGCCATTACCGGGTCCGTTGCATTACAGCGAGCGTGAAGCCAATGGCATTGACGCCAGTTCAGGAATGAGTCGACAAGCTGGCGAACGCCTAAGTGCCTCTTATGCCAACTTTCTTATCGTCAACGAGCATGTGTTCTTGCCGATGCTGGACGAAGAGACCGACGCTATGGCGATCGATATTTTGCAAAACGCGATGCCGGAATACCAAATCATCGCGATACCGTCGAGAGAGGTTCTACTCGGCGGAGGGAACATCCACTGCATTACGCAGCAGATCCCTGCTTAAACATAAACTCGCCGCTGGCTTAGCGGCGATGATGAGTTGTCAAAAGGAATGACCATGCAACAGATACAAAACCAAAGCCTTGTTTCGTTTATGGTAGCGAATCCACAACAGGGCATTGCAGTGACTAATCCGGCGACCGGAGAACTCCTCGGGTACGCACCAGTCTCAACCGAAAACGACATTTTAAATGGCATTGAACGTGCCAGTGTGGCGCAGAAAGAGTGGACGGCACTGCCAGCAAAAATGCGTGCTGGCATGCTCAATCGTTGGTTCCAACTCCTGTTAGAAAACAAAGCCGACCTTGGCCGTTTGATGACGTTAGAGCAAGGTAAGCCGCTAGCGGAAGCTCAAGGTGAAGTGCTTTACGGTGCGAGCTTTATCGAATGGTTTGCTGAAGAAGCGAAACGTACCTACGGTGAGACGATTCCTGCCCCAAGTGCTGACAAGCGTTTGGTGACCATCAAACAGCCAATTGGTGTCGCCTGTGCGATTACACCGTGGAACTTCCCAATTGCGATGATCACGCGCAAAGCAGGTCCAGCTTTAGCGGCAGGCTGTAGCTTTGTCGTAAAACCATCTGAATCTACGCCGCTGTCTGCGTTTGCGGTCGCAGAGCTTGCCTATCAAGCGGGTATCCCTCGCGATGTGCTGCAAGTGGTATTGGGGGAAAACTCCCGTCAGGTCGGTGCTATCTTCACTTCACACCCGTTGATTCGTAAGTTGTCTTTCACTGGCTCTACTCAAGTCGGTAGCGTGCTGATGCAGCAAAGTGCGGCTGACATCAAACGTACCTCAATGGAGCTCGGTGGCAACGCGCCATTTATCGTATTCGATGATGCGGATATTGATGCAGCTGTGGCAGGCGCGATGGCGTCGAAATTCCGTAACGCAGGTCAAACGTGTGTTTGTGCGAACCGTTTCTATGTACACAGCAAAGTGTATGACGAATTCGTTGCTAAGTTTGACGCTGCGGTTCAGCAGCTCAAAGTTGGTAACGGATTGGAAGAGGGGGTCAACATTGGTCCAGTGATCAGCGAGTCAGCGAAGCAAGGCATTCAGACGCTTATTGATGGTGCTATCGAGCAAGGCGCGAAGCCGGTTTCAGAACTTAAAAAGCTCGATGGTCTATTTATGCAGCCAGTGGTTCTCAAAGACGTTACTCACGACATGAAGATTGTTTCCGAGGAAATCTTTGGCCCTGTCGCGCCAGTGATTCGTTTTGACAGCGACGAACAGCTGATCGAAATGGCGAACGACACCATCTACGGTCTCGCGTCGTACTTCTACAGCCAAAACATTCACCGTGTTTGGAAAATCGCAGAAGCGCTCGAATACGGCATGGTCGGCATTAACGAAGGTATGATCTCTACTGAAGTGGCTCCTTTCGGTGGTGTTAAGCAGTCCGGTATCGGACGTGAAGGAGCAAAACAAGGTATCGATGAATACATGGACGTGAAATATCTCTGCTTTGGCGGCAACTAATTAAGGACAAAACAATGACAAACCAACAACTACACGAAAGAAGAAGCCAAGTTATCGCTCAAGGCATGGGCGCACTGTACCCACTTTACGTCGAGAAAGCAGAAAACGCTTACGTATGGGATATCGAAGGCAACAAATACATCGACTTTGCAGCGGGTATCGCGGTGACTAACACCGGGCATTCTCACAAGCGCATTAGCGAAGCGGTAAAAGCTCAGTTGGATAACTTTTCGCACACCTGCGCGATGGTTACGCCGTACGCGTCATTCGTTGAGCTGGCTGAAAAGCTGACAGAACTTGCACCAGGTGAGACTAAGAAGAAAGCGATCTTTCTAACCACTGGCGCCGAGGCGGTCGAAAATGCCGTAAAAGTGGCACGCGCTCATACAGGCCGTAGCGGCGTGATAGCGTTTAAAGGCGGCTTTCACGGTCGCACAAATATGACGATGGGGTTAACTGGTAAAGTTGCGCCGTACAAAGCGGGCTTTGGTCCTTTCCCGAACGAAATCTACCACGCGCCGTACCCAAATGCGTTCCACGGCATCAGCGTTGAGCAAAGCTTACAAGCGATCGACGATCTATTTGCTTGCGATATTGAACCTTCACGCGTTGCGGCGATTATCTTCGAGCCAGTGCAAGGCGAGGGCGGCTTCTACAAAGCACCTGAAGCGTTTGCACAAGGCTTGCGTCAGCTGTGTGATAAGCACGGTATCATGCTGATTGCCGATGAAATCCAAACAGGGTTTGCTCGTACCGGTAAAATGTTTGCAACAGAGTATCTAGGCATTGAACCTGACCTAATGACAATGGCGAAAGGCATTGCTGGTGGTTTCCCAATCTCAGCGGTAGTTGGGAAAGCGGATGTGATGGACTCTGCACTACCCGGTGGTTTAGGTGGCACTTATGCGGGCTCGCCACTTGGTTGTGTTGCAGGTCTTGAAGTGCTGAAAATCATCGAAGAAGAAGACTTGTGTGCTAAAGCAATGGGCATCGGTGAAGTGGTCAATGTTCGTATGACGAAACTGCAACAATCAGTGCCTGCTATCGGTGAAATCCGTACCACGGGTGCAATGATGGCGATTGAGTTTACTGACCCAGAATCAGGCAAACCACTGCAAGAGATGACCAAAGCGGTGATTTCTAAAGCGCAAGAAAATGGTCTTATCCTGCTTTCTTGTGGAGTAAAAGCGAACGTGATTCGTCTGTTACCTCCATTGACCATCGAATCTGACGTGCTAAATGAAGGCCTAGATAAGTTGGAAAAAGTGATTCTTGAAGTGGCGTAATTCACGCACTTTTAAATAGCAATAACAAATCAAGGAAGCGGTTGGCATCAATCGTTTCCTTTTTATTTTTTTAACGTATCTGCTGCCTATCTAAAAAGTATTGCTCAAGCTCCAAGTTGTCACTCTTATTACGGATGACTTAACAGTTGGGCTCGTTCTTACTTTCCACTTAGTCGCTACTTTGTTCTCCTCGAATGTGGTTTGGTGCTCACATTCTAAATCCCGACATCTGAAAGCCACTTGAGTCTATAATTTTATTGAGCGTCATTCCTCACTTTTTGGACTATAGAAATGAGATAGTATTCATATCCCACTTAGGTTGCTTGACAGATTAGCAGGACGAACTTTGATAACAAAGAATACAAGGTATGCCATTTTACTCGGCTTAGTTCCCATCGCCATATTTGTAGTGGCCTTTCATTCGATAACCAACTTTTACGTCAACTCGGTAAAAGCGTCGAAAATAGATGCTTACGTAGATTATTTAAATCAAAGGTCTGCCTATTTGGACGGAGCAATAGTGAAGCAGATTGCTCAGTTAGATTTTACTTGTAGTGATAGTGATGTAAGAACTTTACGCGACCCACGTTTTTATAACCGTTACATTCGTTTTATTGCGATGACCACAAAAGGCGGAAAAACGTGTTCCACGGTTGGTAGTGAAGTGTCTCGCCCATCTAGTAGTGAACGATTTCAGATGGATGAGAACTTTTTCGCATCACTTATTTTGCCGCAACAGAATGACCAAATAGAGTGGATGGTCATTTATGATAATGAACACGTTGAAGTCTTCTGGGTGCTTGATAACAGTTGGGTTAACGAGGTAATAAAAACGCCTTGCAAAGACTGCCTATTTGTAGAGTTTAAGTATGATGAACCAATATTTGGTGATTTAACGATAAGCCGTGGCAAAGCGAATATTGCAGGAGAAGAAAACGCACTCTCAAAAGAGTTTTTCTTTTCAGGAGAGTCTCAAGCCAACATGCTCATCAAGATATTCAGCGGTGAAAAACTTAAAAATTATGCTCAGGAAAGAGTACTTTTGTGGGGCGGTCTTGTAAGTGTGCTTGCTGGTCTTGTGACTGCCTTTGCATACATATCTGGTAAAAGCTTGAGAAAATCCATTACAGGTCTAATTGAAAATGGGATTAGTAATGCAGAATTTATTCCTTACTACCAGGCGATTGTCGATAGTCGCGATGGTAAGACAGTAGGATATGAAGCTCTGATTCGATGGTCGCGACGTGATGGAATGGTGCCACCAAATATGTTTATTGGTGCTGCAGAAGAAAGTGGCCTGATTATCCCGATGACCAATCAGCTTATTCGTAAAATCATACAAGACTTAAGTGACTTACCCGAGCATACGTGGGTCAGCATCAATATTGTTTCCTCCCATTTAGAGTCAGGTGTATTAACGAAGTTGCTGTCGGAGTTAAATTGGCCAATCTCTAATAGAATTCATTTTGAATTGACCGAGAGAATACCAGTAAAAGACACTGAGGCCGCGAAAAAAGAGATTTTGTATTTAACGAATAAAGGCTACAAGTTCAAAATTGACGATTTTGGTACCGGATATGGTGGCTTTTCTTACCTACAAGATTTGGGCATCCGATGTTTAAAAGTGGATAAGATGTTTATTGATCCAATAGGATCTGACGACCAAAAATTGAAAGTGCTGGACTCAATTGTGTCTGCAGCGAACAAAGCGGAATGTGAGATGATTGCAGAAGGTGTAGAGAGCCAGGCTCAAGTCGAATATCTGGCTCAGCATGCGATTTACCTTATTCAAGGTTATGTTTACGCTAAACCAGAGCCCCTGACTAACCTTGCAAGCGCTTAACAGCCATAATGTCAAAACGTACCGTTTTAAAGGTGTCAGTTGCCTAGGTTAGCGCTGATTTCTGCTGATGGGGTTACACTTGAGGATTCCTAACACTCTCATTACTTCTAGAGTGTTAGGAATTAACGTTACTTAGGAGGAGAGTGCGGCTCTTTTCGTTTTGATTGACGTAATGAGCTGAGGTAGTAATGACATTACGATCATTCCTAGCATTAAGCTGTATTGCAGAGGAGTGAACGTTTCCCCCAATAGCAGTAGGCCCGAAACAATGCCTGCGACAGGGTTTGCAATACCACCAAAGGTAAAATCTACGACCGACATCCGCTGTAATAACCATACATACATGCCATACCCTAATGCAGTGTTCAGAATAATTACCCACAGTAACCCTAGAATATTCGTCATGGATACGTCCTGAACGACCGTAACATATGGCTCTGGATTGTTTATCGCCAGCACACTTGTTGCGATAGACATAATCACGCCACCCAAAATGAGCTGCCATGTTAGCACTGTCCACCAGTGCATTTTTGTACCTAGTGACTTTGTTACGCTACTTCCTATCACGATGCACATAATGGCGGAGATCATCGCAAGTAAGCCCACGGGTTCGAGAGAAATAGAGCTAGGATCAAATAAGAACCAAGCTAAAGTAATCAAAGTTGCGCCGCTTATCGCTTGAATGCCACTAGGCTGACGTTTGTAGACCGCCCAACCAAACAGCATCGCAAAAACGGGGACCGAAACCATACCAACACCAGAGATGGCAGAAGGAAGCGTCAACGCCATGACAAAAATGAGACCAAAGAAGCAAGCGATGTTGATGGTTCCTAAAACAAGCAGCACTTTCCACTCACTTCTTTTTGGAAACGAGGGCTTTATTGCCAGCAACAAAAGACCCGCAGGCAGTGCCCTTAGAGCACCAAGTAAAACGGGAGGCCAGTCCGGTAGAGTAAACTGAGTAACAGCGTAAGTCGTCCCCCAAAAAAAGGCAGGAATCATCGCAAGTAAAATGTTCATGTTAAATATCTTTATGTAGAGATAATTAAATGTAACGATATCGGCAAGGTGGCTTTTTGTAAAGTATCTTTATGTTAAAATAAAAAATATATGATGTTTGGAGAGAAATAATGGATGCAATTGATAGAGTGGTAGAGCAGTGGGCGAGGGAGAAGCCAGACCTCGACACTGAACCGATGGCAATAATGGGTCGACTAATGCGAATTGCAAAACACATGGAATCTAGGGTCGCCGAGCTACATAAGAAGTACGATCTGAAAATGGGTGAATTTGATGTGTTAGCGACACTGCGTCGAGCTGGTTCACCATATTGTCTTACTCCCTCAGCGTTAATAGAGTCGATGATGCTCACTTCGGGTGCGATGACTAATCGCTTAGATAAACTAGAGAAGAAAGGGTTTATTACCAGAACCCATAGCAAAGAAGACCGACGTAGCGTCACCGTTGAACTAACAGAGCAAGGCTTAACCTTAATTGACAAGCTAATTTTGGAGCATGTAGACGTTCAGCAATCGTTATTGCATGGTTTAGAAGGCAATGAAAAAGAGCAGGTTAACCAGGCGTTAAAATTGCTATTGCCACAATTTGAATGAGAACGCAGAAGGAGGCAGGGGATATGAAAAGCAAAGAACTAGAACAATACTTAAGTACCTTCATGTGTGCAGAAAGCGATTTCCCATTTGGGCCTGAAGCGCTTGTTTACAAAATCAAAGGCAAGATGTTTGCCATCATTGCAGAGAGAAAAGGTCGGGAGTATGTCAGCGTAAAAGTAAAACCAGAAGATGGAGAAGTCTTAACGTCGCAGTTTACGGACATTATCCCGGGTTATCACTTAAATAAGCGTCATTGGATAACGGTTTATTTTAACGGTGATGTCGAGGATGGGTTGATTCAAGATTTGTGTGAACGCTCTTATGCTCTTGTCGTTGCCAAGCTGCCGAAAGCACAACGAGCGTTGCTTGGTGAGTAATCGGCAACGCACTGGCCTCTGTTGTTTTGTCGCTCGTTGCTCGTAGCCTTTACGGAAAAATTCGCACCTTTTTCATCCTCGGGCTATATAAGAATAAGAAGGTGGAAAAGGGGAATGATATGCGAGCATTATCTGAATGGCTAAAAGAATACGGGGAGAGTCACCAAAACCCTATCAACCAAAAGATTCACACAATCGCAGTTCCAGGTATTTACCTTTCTGTGGTTGGACTTATTTGGTCGATTCCCCAGATTTCATTATTAGGCTTCGAACTTAATTGGGTTTGGGTAGCGGTGATCCCCACTTGGGTTTTCTATTTTCGTTTGTCTCTGAGCGTATTCATGATGATGATCGGCTACACATTAGCGTGCATTGGCCTTATTTGGTCTCTAGAGGTATTGATGTTGCCCGTTCTGCATATTTCTATGCTCTTGTTTGGTGTATTGTGGATATTGCAATTTATCGGTCACAAGATTGAAGGTAAAAAACCGTCGTTTTTTGAGGATTTACAGTTTCTACTCATCGGCCCGATTTGGGTGTTCAGAAAACACTAGCGATAAGCAAAATCAGGCATCATCCGAATGACACAAGACATATAACGTTCAGAGATTATGTAGCTCTTACTACAGAATACCTCTCCTTCTTATTGCCACGACAAGCATTCACTTTAGATACGCACTATGATTAAAGAGGTGCCAACGCACTTTACGCTATCGAGATACTTAAACTTACGGCAAGTTTACTTTAGGGGGATGAATGTACGACCGACAATATAAATATGCCTATTGGAGAGAAGAGCGTAAAAAAGGCAAATGGCACTATATATTAAAGTCCTTCTTTATGATTTGTTGTGCATTACTGCTTGGTAAAGTCATCGGTTTGTTCATTTTTGGAGAGCTGCATTCTTTAAGCGACATTTGGGAACAACTCCCTGCGGATGTTTTTATTATGATGCTCGTGGGCTTTCCAATTAGTGTCCTTGGTTGGTACCACGAAGAGTCAAAGTTTTTCCGGGCACTGCGACGCAAAGAAAAGCGGTTAAAAGACAATCAAAACAAACCGAAATAGAGTAACCTTTGTCTATGTTTGGATTGCCACTTATCTATCTGAACTGTTCGATTTTACCCCTTTCAGTCGTTTAGCGTTTAGTTACGTGTTGCAAAAAGCCTTCTTAATGCAACAGCCCCTAGCGTTGTGGAAATTGGTACTGTAAGAAACATTAAAAAACGAAGTTGAGCATTAGCGTATAAAGGCTCGCACTGTAATCCTTTGGGGCTGATGAAAACGCGCCAGAGCTATTATTGTAGGCGTTGAACCTTTGCCATTCTGCGTTTAGGGAAACGTTGTAATCTAGGTCGTATCTCAATCCGAGTAAGAAACTGTCTCCACTTTTTTTATCCCGACTATTAAACTGCTGACCGTAAACAATATAAGGAGTCAACTTTTTTACATTATAACTTGTTGTCGCGTACCAAGATGAGGAAAGATTGCTGGTCTGTCCTTCTGCCATAATCACAATGTTATCGAGCTCGTATCTTAACCCTAGAGAAAACAGATCGATCGTGTTGTTTTTTTCTGTTTCAACTAGACGGTCAATGATTGTGGTTCCGCCACCGGGAGTGGACTGCTCAATGTTAGAGAGCGTCGTTGTTTGATCATAATCGCCGTGGAGGTAGGAAAAATTCCAACGATAGCTCTCTCCGCTTAGCGTTAAGTTCATCCCTGCAGTGTTGTTTGACTCAATTTCCAATTCAGTACGTTCATTGATGGTTACGTCACTATTGTCTTTAAACCCGACAAACGGCATGGCGGTAAGTACGACTTGCTCATTAAGGTCATGAATCCAGCGTGCAGATAGGCCGTTATAAGCCGTGATACCTAGAATGCTGTCATATACCTCATTCGGTGGGCGGGCTTGGGTAAAAGCGTGACCGACATAGTTGTACTCAGACATCAAAAACAGTGGCAGTCTTAAGCGTCCTCCTCTTATTTCTATGTTTTTATAGGTATAAGCCAAATACGCCCACTCGAGCTGAGGCGAGCTCCAATGGTCTTGCGGGCGCTTTACGACTTGTGCGGATGCCCGAAATGCCTTGTGAAAATAATCGAGCTGCATGCCGAAAGTGGTATCGCAATCGAAACAAGATTCATCGCCAATAAAGCGGTTAACTAGTACCGTAGTTGGGTTATCGGATTTTGCCCACGAAGTAGAGCCAAAACCACTTAAAGAAAGTTGTTCTGTTAGTTCAATCGTGGCTGAGCTCGGAAAGGTCGCGATACTCAGCGATAACATGGTTAAATATTTTTTCATATCAATTCTCCGAGCTAACCACACATAAAACATGAGCATTACTAGGGACGCTCGATGTTGGGGCATAACCAATTCTATTCGGCTTCTCTTGCATCCATGCTATGAGGTCATCAATGCTGGAGCGTGCAATCACTTTTGGCGGTCTAGCTTTACCTGAAAAAGACAAGCTTGCCCAATGCGCGTTCATTTGCGCTAAATTTTTGTTGAGAAGATAACGATAGAACTCAGCTCTTTCTGTTGATGTCGCAGGCCAGTCAGAGAGTTCAATTCGCTGGCCTTGTAAAAGTTGCGTCTTCCCTCTGTACAACTTTCGCGCTTTATTGACAGTGAGCGGAGAGAATTCGTCATTAAATGAGAAAACGGCGTAGCTCTCTGCAGCGAGAGCTTGGCAATTTAATGAAAGAAGGGCAATCAGAATAAACAGATAGCGTTTTATGTAACGCAAAGGAAAAGCAACGCGAGAATGATTTCTACTCATAGAATCCACCTACATTGCTTGTTCAATTTGATACAACAGTTTTTCTTTGCGCACAGGCTTTGGTACGTAGGCATCCATTCCTGAATCAAAGCAGCGTTGAATATCATCATCAACGACGCTTGCTGTTAATGCGATAATGGGCGTCTTAGCTAATCCTTTACTCGCTTCATAAGCTCTAATTTGCCTAGAAGCTTCAAACCCATCCATTATGGGCATCATGCAATCCATCAAAATAACATCAAACTTTCCATCTTTTTGGAACATTTCGACTGCAATTTGACCGTTTTCTGCGACTTCGAATTGATAGCCTGCTTTAGATAGCAATAGAGAAGCCACTTTCTGGTTCACTCTATTATCTTCGACAAGCAAGATGCGTTCGGAGCGAATAGGCGTTACCGTTGCTTCTGGTTGCTCAGAACTTGCAGGTAGTTCATGAGTTTTATCGGGGGTGGTGTTCTCTTGGTGTGGTTCAGCAGGCGTCGTGTTGGAAACGCGTAACCCTATTGCCTTATCTAACTTCTCTTTAAGCAACCCTGCTTTAAACGGTTTGGGCACATAGTCATCCATTCCAACGTCAAAGCATTTTTGTATATCGTCATCGACCACACTTGCCGTTAGAGCAATAATCGGAATTCTGAAAGCGCGTTTTTCTTTTACTTCTATTTGACGAATTATTTGGGTGGCTTCAAATCCATCCATTACGGGCATCATGCAGTCCATTAAAATTAGGCTGTATTGATTCTGTTGAAATTTCTCAACCGCTTCTTGTCCGTTTACAGCGACATCAAAGTCGAAGCCAGCTTTTGTGACGTGTAGCCCCGCGATTTTTTGATTGACCGTATTGTCATCAACGACCAAAATTTTCGGCAAAGATTTAACATGTTGCGCTGAAATGCTCTCTTGTTGTGCGTGCGAGAAATTTGCCGCACAACTTTCAAGTGCTTTAATTAAGCGCTGCCCTAGTAGTGGCTGAGTGACCAAGGCGCTGATACTGCTTCTAAAGTCGAATTGTGGGCTATGAAGGTGCTTGATGAGGCAGACACGAATGTTTCGTTTACAAAGGCTTTCTATCTCATCGATATGCATCGCCGCTGCATTTGGTGATCCTTCTACATGAATAACGATAACGCGCTCGTTATCAATCCACGTTGGCAACGCACTTAAGGTATCTACTGACTGCGTTATATTGATGTTGAAAAAACTTAACTCGTTACGCAGTTTTTGTTCTAGTTGAGTACTGCTGCATACAATCCATATGTCGTTGTGATTCAGAGCGTGATAAGCGTTAAACTCTTGCGTCACAACAGGAGCAGTTAGTTCAAAGAAGAAGCGACTGCCTTTACCTTTCTCGGATTCAAGTTGAATTTCTCCACCCATTAGCTCAACTAATTGCGTGCTAATGGCAAGCCCAAGTCCAGTTCCCCCAAATTGTCGGGTAGTAGAGTTATCCTCTTGGGCAAATGGAGCAAATATTTTCTTTTGCTGCTGGGCATCAATACCAATCCCAGAATCTTTAACGGAAAACTCGATGACCGCTTCACCATTTTTTATTTCGCGGGTGATGACCGATAGCTCTACACTGCCTTGTTCGGTAAATTTTACCGCGTTAGACATGAAGTTCATGACAACTTGGCGTATACGATGGTCATCCAACATTACGTGGTAAGGCGTGTTACGGCTAATGTTGACTTGCACATCGATGCCTTTTTCCTTTGCTTTCGGTGAAATGATAGAAGCAATGTCATAGATAGACTCTCGAACACAAGTTGAATGTGGGCTAATGAGCAACATCCCAGATTCAATTTTTGAGAAGTCTAGAACGTCATTAATTAAACTCAAAAGCAGTTGGGAGGAGGTTTCAATCGTATCGACGTAATCGCGTTGTGTGGCAGTCAGGGAAGTATCGGATAACACTTCAGAGATGCCAATAACGCCATTTAGCGGCGTGCGGATCTCGTGGGACATGTTGGCCAAAAAGCTACTTTTGGCTTTACTCGCCTTAATTGCATCATCTTTTGCTTGTTCTGCATCTTCTTTAGCTTGTGTGAGCTTTAGTCTGGACAACATCCGCTCATCACTAAGCTTTTTTACCTCTCGAGCAAACTTACTCAGCTCGTCTTTACCCTTTATTAGTTGAGCAAGAGGTGAATTTTCAGTGTTACTTTGTTCATTGCTTTCGTTACTGAGAAATTTGAGGACTAGATTCAAGTTTCCAGTAACTTTTCGCACCAATCTTAGCGTTAAACTTACGACCAACAGCGTTAAAAGGCTCATCATTGCGATAAAGGTAAAGCGGTGCTGTGTCGTCGTGTTGATTGTCTTTGATATATCATCACTCAGCTGCTGTTCCATTTTGTCGTCAACACTTTGTAATAACGATAAGCGTTTGTTGAGTGCAGATAACCCCGCATCAATCTCATCCGGGGTTAATGATTTGAGTTGAGCTGGTTGCAATAAATAAGCACGAAACTCTTGGCTTTTGATAAAGACTTCACCCGTAAACGTCTCAATGAGCAGATCTACTTGTTGTTGATTGGCATTTAGCGTCACAAAACGCTCTAGAAATAGTTGTTGGTTCTGGATTAAAGATTGGATAGAAGCCTGTGTTGTGAGGTCATACTCGTTATTTTCCTCTGAAGATCGAATCAAATATTCGCTTAATCTATGCTCTTCAGTGGACCAAAACATCAACCATTCAAGTTGCATCAAAGAAGAAAGGTGAGTGTTTGTTTCATAACTCACATTTCTAAAATAGACTTTGTCTAAGCTCATGAGGATTTCTTTGAACGTATCAGCGCGCCACTCTGCCGCATCTAACTTTTCTTCTTGATTTTGCGAAGAGAGCATCGAGAGGGTTGCTTCCTCAAAGCTTGTCAACTGGTTTAGTATCTCAGCGTTTTCACCGAATACTGGTGCTGCAGTGTCGCGTAACAATTGAGATATCTGCTGAGTTTTTAGTTGCTTATCTATTACATCAGGGTTATTCGGTAGGTGATAAAGCGAAGATACGCGGTCTATGTAGACAGAGAATAACTGTGCTTTTTGTAGTTCCTGAGCCTGGATAGAAAGGCTTTGTACATGTTTACCCGCGAGGACAAGCAACAATAAAATTGGCAGCAAAACCAACCCAAATAGCTTTTGTTTTACCGACAGGTTGTTCCAAGAAAAGATTCCTACCACGCGCATTTCCATATCCAAGAAGTTGATATGAAAAGTGTAGTTTATTTATCTCAGATGTTAGATTTTAAGAGAAAATTCATATTAATGAGGTGGGGGAAGTGTGACCGATATTGCATTACGAGTACTAACGCGCTAAGCGGCAATAGTTAACAAAACGGCGTTCTAAGCAAAGTGATTGACGCTTTGAGCGCCACTCCCTCGTTGGTATTCAAATGCAATCAATTCCTCGGCAGGTACAGGTCTACCTAAGAAAAAACCTTGTACGACGTCACAGTGGAGAGACTCCATTCGTGTGAGTTGAGTTTGAGTTTCTACGCCTTCGGCTACTACTTTCATTCTTAGGTTGTGAGCCATGGATACAATCGCGCGAACTAATGAATCGTCTTGATCGCTTTTTCGGATTTGAGCGATAAATGAACGATCAATCTTGAGCCCGTCAAAAGCCATATGTTGTAGGTAGGCAAGGGCTGAATACCCCGTACCAAAGTCATCTAGCCAAACTTCCACTCCGATACTTTGTAGTTTTTTAAGCACATATTGAGCTTTCTCTGTATCATCAATAAAAAGTGACTCTGTCACTTCAACATGAATGGTTTGAGGGGCGACATCATGTCGTCGTAAATACTTAGAAAATAATTGACTTAAATCTTGGCGATAGATTTGTCTTGGGGACAAGTTTAATGCGATGTGAAAATCCGTACCGAAATGTTCTGCCCACATTGCCCGCTGAGCAATTGCCGTCTCAATGATATGTTCTCCAAGCTCCAATATTAAATCACTTTGCTCTGCGATCGGGATAAACGATTCTGGACTGATATAGCCTTTCTCGGGATGATTCCACCTAACCAATGCTTCGACCCCAATTAGGCGATAGGTTTTTAGATCAAATTGTGGTTGATACCACAGCTCGAATTGAGACAAGTCACGTACTGAACGACGCAGTTCTCGTTCTATGTATAAACGTTGTTTAATCGTTTCATCAAACGTGGAATCGTATATCGTCATAATGTCTTTACCGCGTCTTTTAGATTCCTGCGCCGCAAGAGAGGAAAGCTGTAAAAGAGACTCAGCGTTTGAACCAAATTCTGGATACACAGCAATTCCGAGGCTTGCCGTAATTTGAATATCGTTCTCTTCCAAACTAAAGGGAGAGAGTAGTTGGCGATGAATAGCGTGCGCTTTTTCTCTAGCTTCATGATTGTCCGAGCACGGAAAGGCCAGTACAAATTCGTCCGCACCTACTCGACTTACGATGGTAGAAAGGCGGTAAAGCGGCTTAAAATAACTCGGCAAACGGCTTTGAAGCTCTGAGGCAAGATGGCCTAGCAATTTATCCCCAATGTTATGTCCGTAGTTATCGTTAATGTGCTTAAAGTCATCCAAGTCAATAAACACAACCGCGAGTGAGGGGGATTTGTGGTCAGTTATTTGCGTTTGAATATCAATGAGTAACTTTTCTCGGTTTGGCAGGGAAGTCAGAATATCGTGGTACGCCATGAACTCAACTCGGCTGGTGTATCGGTTCACTTTGTTTGACATTTTGTTGTACGCCGAAATAAGTTCTCCCACTTCATCTTTGCTTTGTATGTCGGTGACTGGCAGCGCTTGGGTATTTGACTCTGAAAATTGATCTTTTAGTTGCTTGAGTGGCTTAGTTAACGACCGCCCCAAAGCATAAGCGATGATGCTACCGAATAGAACGGATATCCCACTGATCGTTAGCAGCAAGTTAAACATCTTCTGTTTATCGTTTGAGGTAATCGCTTGGACTTGTTCAATATTCTGTTCTTTCTCTTCCAGTAGATGTATCAAGTTAAGCTCAAGATACACCGCCCCAAGAGTAATGTTTGATTGCTGAATCGGCGCTGCGATCTCCAACTGATGCTTGGAAAAGGAAACGAGAGTTCTAGATTCTTCTATTGCTTTCAAAATAAAAGGAGAGCGGTAATGAGGTTGGGCAAACATCCTTAGCTGAGTAGTGCCGTCGTGAAAGATTAGCCCTTCATTGTCAACAACATGTATTTTCGAGACATCTGGCTGGCTCAATGTTGCCTTAATTTGCTCATACGCTTGACTGATATTGTCTGTATAGAGTGGATCAAAAAGCTGTTTTGATAATAGCTCTGCATAAACCAACCCTTTTTGCTTAACGTAAGATTCTGTTTTTTCTTGAGAGTTGTTCGTGATTTGTTGAGTTAAGCTATTTGAATAGGCATCGTAACCGTGCATGTATAACGCAAGATTTATCACCACAACAAACAAGACAACGAACATTGTCGAGCAAATGTATTTGGTTTCGAGTGAGAGCTTTTGAAACATCAATCCACCTTCGGTAACAAGTGAACTGACTTGCGCACTGTACTTAAGGAGGCTCGCATTTCTGGAGTAAGCGCGCTGAATTTTTTGGTGTTCTGAAACTTTTTAAGTGCGAGAGAGCCTTCGTGAGTTGTATCCATATCAAGCAGTATGGACGTGATTTTACGCTGTTGCTCTAGGCTCATGCTTGGAGAAGCGAGAATCAAATCCCTGGGTATTTCAACAGAACGAGAAAAAATCGCTAGTTTGTCTTTCATGTTCTCTGGCAAATCTTTGGGATTGTTCCAGTTGAAGTTACTGAATGCTCCTGCTGCAACTCTCTGTTTATATACCCATACAGATAGGTTGATTTCATTTGACTGAGCGAGTTGCTCATCAAGGAATAAATAACCAATACTGTCTTTGGCCGGTTTGTCATCAGGAGAGGGAAGGTATTGCAGTTTTTCTCCGTGATTCAGCAATGTAATCGCAGGTAGGTAATAGCTGCTGGTAGACGTACGCTTTTCGAAAACAAGCGTTTTTCCGCGCAGGTCAGAAAGTGACTCAATGCCACTCTCTTTATTAGTAAAGAACACCGTATGATATTTTTGCAGGCCTTTTTTCCATCGTATAGCAAGAACTTGGCTATTAGACTCCTTTTCTAAGGTCATCGCATTAAAGGGGGTCGCCGTTGCAATTTGAACGGTGCCATTTTCAAGCGCAACCGCGAGCTGACGATAATTTTTAAATACCTTTACCGCCCCTTTTGCGTAACCATATTCAGCCATATTTTCAGTTACATACTGAGTAAGGGGCGTCGCTTTTTTGATTTTGCTTTGGGCTTTATTGGACACAATGCCAAATGTGAATGTTTTCTCAATATTTTCTTGTGCACTGACGACAAAAGGTGAACTCAGCAAAGTGAGTAATAACAGAGTGCAGGCAGGTTTCATCCGGCTTCAACTTCCTTCTGGTGCATGTCAGTAATATTTAGTATTTATCAATGTGCCGAAATCAATCTTAAAAACAGTATGATGTACAAATTTCGTTGTGTGCGCACTTTTTATAATGTGACTTGGTCACTTATTCCGTTCAAATAGTACCGAATTTGACGTTTATGTACAGGATGAATGTATCACCGTGAGTCTGAATTCACCGGATTCTTGGTCAAGCGCAGTATTGGCTGTGAGCTAATGCGCCATCTGTATCGCTATTTTGTACTAAGAAAAATTCTCCAATTGTTTTTGATACTTTTTCTGGAGAGCTTCATTGCCTGCTGCACGTTCAAGTTGAATCATGAGTTGCAAAGAGGGCTTCTTCACGCCATACATTTGATTGAATCTCATTAATCGAATTCTAGCTTCAGTATAATCACCGCTATCAATTTCTATTTTAGCGAGTTGCAAAATCGATTTTGGTCTATGGGGGTCATGATCGATAGCTCTAGTAAAGTAGTATCTCGCTTTGTCTTTATCTTGTGATTTTAGCGCACAAAAAGCTGCATTCTCATAGCTCGCTGGAATAAGGTAGTAATAAGGCTGCTCAATGGCTCGATTAAACATCTGATCGGCTTTTTCGAAGTCACCTCGCTTGCAAAGAAAAGTACCGTAGTTATTGAGCACATTTCCGTTTTTAGTGTGTTGGCGTAGAGAGCGTTTATACATCTGTTCGGCTTTAATATCTTCACCAACCGTTTCGTAGTAGTGAGCCATAGATAATTGCGCGCGATAGTATTGAGGTGCGTGGTTTAAGGCTTGTTGTAAGTTATCATGCGCGCGAATCATGTTACCGCCGTCTAAATAACCTAAGCCAAGTGCGATACGTGATTCTGCCATTGCCACAGGATCGGCTTTAACGACAGGGCTTCCATCTTCTTTCACCGTCACGCAACCCACGAGTGCAAACTGAGACAATAATATTAGTGCACCGAGCTTTGCTGTTTTCATTCTTTATCCCTACATCCCTGAATCTTTCTGCATGATATGAATTACTTAGCAAAAACCTATTGAGGAAAAAACACTATGCGATCAGGTTTGCAAACTGTTATGAAAAAGCCGCCATATGGCGGCTTGGTTCACATATTACATTTCGGTAATGATGAGTGCTTTGTTTGCTTATTTTGAAGCTAATCGTCTTTAGTGAAAGCATCTTCACTGAAGTGCTCGAGGTCGTACGGTGTTTGCTGATAAACACAGTAGTTCAGCCAGTTTAAAAAGAGGAGGTGTCCATGGCTTCTCCAGCTTGCAATTGGTGGGTTATCTGGGTTGTTGTTTGGGTAATAGTTGACAGGAATAGCGGGCTCCATACCTTCGCTTAAATCTCGGATATATTCATTATGTAAAGTGTGAGAATCATACTCAGGGTGTCCTGTGACAAAGACATTTCGTTTGTCTTTTGTGGTGGCCAAGTACACACCTGCGACATCCGATGTCGCTAAAATGTCTAAGTCAGTATGCTCTTCTAGAAAGTGAGGCGAAAAATCTGCGTAACGCGAGTGAGGAGCCAAAAACGTGTCATCAAATCCGCGTAAGATAGGGTGAAACTGATGATGGATTTGATGATGATACACGCCTGAAAGTTTTTCTTTACGCGTTTTTTTAGGTAGATCGTAGAGTAGCTTTAACCCTGCTTGCGCAGCCCAGCAAACATAAAGAGTGGATGTCACATGATCTTTTGCCCACTCCATGATGGTTTTGAGATGATCCCAATAAATGACATCTTCAAATTGCACCAAACCTAATGGAGCCCCAGTAATGATCATGCCATCGAAGTTTTTATCTCGCACCATTTCAAATTGGCGATAAAACGTGTCTAAATGTTCAGTTGGCGTATTTTTACTCGGGCGGTTATCAATGCGCAGTAATTCGACGTTAACCTGTAGTGGGCTGTTTGAGAGTAGACGCAGAAACTGAGTTTCAGTCTCTATTTTTTTTGGCATCAGATTAAGGATCAGCACTCTTAAAGGACGTATTTCCTGACTCGCTGCACGCGTTTCACTCATCACGAAGATGTTTTCTGTCCTTAATACATCGGTAGCTGGTAATTGATCTGGAATTCTAATTGGCACGACTTTCTCTCCCTAAGTATAGTCAATCTAGACGTCTATACTTCTAAAGCTAACTTAATTAAGTTTAGATGTCGATACGAAATCCGACTTTTCAATCTACTCTTTACATTATGGTAAACCGTACTCGGGGTTGTCACACAATTGTGACTAAAGCAGAGTTTCTGATGAGATAGGTTTGAAACGCAGTGTGTACTATTTGCTGGTAATTATGCGATCACGTTAATATGTGAAGGTGACTTCGTAGTAAGGAAGTCTCAAATTAATGAGCCATACTAAAAACAATCAGCTCACCATTTTGCATTAATGTGCATATTTGGAAACATCGTCAGTGGAGGACATTATGTTCGGTATTTTCAAGAGAAAGACAAAGATTCAGAGCATCGCTCAAGAAGTTCCTTGCGTGCTACTGCATTCGTTTGGTGATAAAGACATTTATACGCCGGAAGAGATTGATCAAGTTCTTCAAAAGCTGGGTTATGATAAGAGCAAGGATGTCAGTCATTATCAGTATGCGTATGGAATGTTTGCCGATGAAGCCTCTTACGAGCTCCTAGAACTAACGGATGAGCTAGGTAATTATGGTCATTTCCAACGTGAAGTAGGTAAGATGCTACTCAATACACCTGAGCCGATTGATATGCATATCTACTTTGAAATTTCTCGTCAGCACCAAAACGTCAGCCTTTTACCTGGTCATCAAAAAGTAAGCGAAAGTGATGGTGTGTAAACATCGTTAGTGGTATTCCATCGTGAGATGAGTTGGGTATAATGCGCGGCCTAATTATCCGGACATGTTGTCGGTTACATTTCTGTTGAGCGTTAATGCCTTATGTTCAAAATGCTTGTCTCTATGCCACCAATGTTGGCGCTGTCGATAGCGATTGTATGTGAAGTGATTGCCACTTCTTATATTCCCAAAACAGAGCAATTTACGAAAGTAATGCCGAGCACAGTCGTTTTGATTGGTTACGGCATCGCTTTCTTCTTGCTTTCCGTCACAGTGCAAACAATGCCTGTTGGGGTTGTTTATGCCATATGGAGTGGTGCTGGGATCGTTTTGGTTGCGACGGTTGGTTACTTTGTTTACGGACAGCGTCTAGACTTACCAGCCCTAGTTGGTATTGGGTTTATCATCGCTGGTGTGTTGATCGTAAATTTATTATCCAAAACAGTAGGGTACGAATAACGCCACTCTACTTGTTAAGTGAATAAGAAGCCGCAGCGAGAAATTGCTGCGGCTTTTTAGTGCAAATTCAATCGCTAATGGCGAGTATTGATATGATGTCTTATTGTTGCATTCATCACGGTCGCATTATGTGATTGAAAAACAGGCATTATTTAGCGCATTGAAAATACAAAGTTATGTTTCTTCAAACTTTAGGAAAGGGCAGTAGATAAATCACTCCGATAGATGTTAACGTGGCGACTCATCTTTACTGCTTTTTCATTCCCTACATATTTCTGCAAAGTTCTTATTGTGTAGTGTGTCGAAGAACCATAGAATCCGCGCGCTTTAATTTATGTTATTAGCGTTATCAATGATAAAAGTGCAGTCCATTATCATTGTTTTTATCACTTATAGATGGGCACATCTGACAATACTTACATGAACAAATACAAAAAGCCTGCATTCAAGGCCGAATTTCTTTTGCCTCGTTACTGGGGAACGTTAATTATCATTAGCGTGATGTACTTACTTAGCCTCCTTCCTTTTAAAGTTCAACTAGCTTTGGGACGCAACATTGGTCGTTTAGCTATGCGATTCATGAGAAAACGTCAAGTTACGATCAGACGCAATCTTGAGCTTTGCTTCCCTCATATGGAAAAATGCCAACGCGAAGCAATTCTAAAAGACAACATCGACAATACTGGCATCGCACTTTTTGAGACCGCAATGGCATGGTTTTGGTCAGATAAACGGGTAAACAAACACGTCACGATAAAAGGCATGGAGCATCTAGAGGCTTTAGAGAAGTCAGGCAAAGGTGCATTAATGTTGGCCGTACACTCAATGAATCTAGAGTTAGGTGCTCGAGCTTTTGGCATTAAAAAGTCTGGAACCGGTGTTTATCGCCCAAACAATAATCCGTGCTTTGATTATTTTCAGTATAAGGGACGCTCTCGCTCTAATCGTACACTGATTGATCGTAAAAACGTCAAAGCCATGCTTGAAGCACTTAAAACGGGTGAGCGGGTTTGGTATGCACCGGACCACGATTATGGTAACCGACGCTCGACATTTGCACCGTTATTTGCCGTTAAAAATGCTTGTACTACGACAGGCACAAGTTTGTTGGTTGATTCTACAGATTGCGCCATTGTGCCTTTTACGATGGTAAGAGGAAAAGACGGACACTATACCCTAACCATTAGTGCGCCCGTCGAAGGTTTCCCGAAAGAGGATCATCAACGCGCCGCCGCATTCGTGAATCAAATAGTTGAAACATCAATCATGGCAAGTCCGAGCCAGTATATGTGGCTTCATCGTCGGTTTAAAACTAGACCAGAGGGTGAGGACTGTTTGTACAAGCCTAGGCTCATCCCTAGCTTGGCATAGCACATAGAGAGCCTAAAAAAAGCCCAAGGAACGTACGAACCTTGGGCTTTTACTTTCTATTCTTTTCGCTTTATAAGTAGCGATCTTTTAGGTGAGCTTGAAAGTGTTTAGCATTCAGTGTTTCACCCGTGGCTTGTTTTACCAACTCATCAGTGGTGAATAAGCTACCTTTACTCCAGATGTTTTCCGAGAGCCAATTGAATATCGGAGCTAAGTCGCCAGAACGAATAACCGCATCTACATCGATGGTTTGTTTCATTGCTGCCATAAATTGTGCAGCGTACATCGCACCGAGCGTGTAGGACGGGAAATAGCCAAAACTTCCGTCTGTCCAATGGATATCTTGCATACAGCCATTTTTGAAGTTTCCTTCGGTTGATAGCCCCAAGTACGCTTTCATCTTTTCGTTCCAGAGTTCTGGTACATCTGTATGTTTGATGACGCCGTTCATGAGATCTCGCTCAATTTCATATCGAAGAATAACGTGAGCGGGATATGTTAGTTCGTCAGCATCTACGCGAATAAAGCCTTTTTCTACGCGAGTGTAAATTTTGGCTAAATTGGCTTTTTCGAATTCACTACCAGAAAAATGGTTAGAAGCCAGTCGAGCGAGGTGATCGATAAACGCGCTGCTTCGTCCTATTTGCATTTCAAAGAAGAGTGATTGTGATTCATGAATACCCATAGAGCGAGCTTCTCCCGCGGGTGTTCCTGATAAATCTTTTGGTAGCCCTTGCTCGTATCGAGCATGGCCAGTTTCGTGGACAATCCCCATCAATGATTGGACAAACTCGTTTTCATTATAACGTGTCGTAATACGCACATCTGTCGGTACACCGCCACAAAATGGGTGGGTACTCTCATCAAGTCGACCGTGTTCAAAATCGAATTGAAGTAGCTTCATGACTTCCAAACCGAGCGCTTTTTGCTTTTCCGCAGGGTAGTGCGCAGTTGGCAATAAGATGTTGTCTGATTGTTGTTTTTCAAGCGCTTCATCGATCAAAGTAGGAAGCCAGGTTTTCACGTCAGCAAAAAGAATGTCTAACGACGCAGATGTTGTGCCAGGTTCATAAACATCGAGCATGGCATCATAAGGAGTCGTGCCATTTGCTTCGGCTCTAATTTGCGCTTCTTCCTGCGATAGCTTTACGACTTCAGCCCAGTTCTTTTCAAAACCAGCCCAGTCATTTTCTCCACGTTGTGTACGCCATGCATGTTCACATTTGGAGCCAGCAAGAGATTGAGCTTGAACTAATGATTCTGGTAGTAAGTTAGCTTGCTGCCACCCACGCTTCATTTCTCTTAGGATAGATTTTTCTTTTGTAGACAGCGTCTCTTCTTCTGCCTGAGCGAAAAGCTCTCCCAAGTGCGGTTGAGTCATTAAAGAATGGATATGTACATCGAGCTCTGCCGTGGCATTCGAGCGTGCTTCAGCGCCACCAGGTGGCATGACCGCTGCTTGATCCCAATCTATGATGGCAGATAGATGCTCAAAATTTGCCACTTTTTTGGAATGTTCAACGAGTTTTGTAAATGCGTTCATGTGACTACTCTTATTCTTTTGTTCTTTCCCTAAACACCCGATAACGGGTCCTTCATATGGTGTTGCACTAAGCAACATGCGTTAATTTACTAATAATTAACAATTAACTCCAACCCATTGTCAATAAACTCACCCAGTTGTATAGCTCTCTTAAAAAAGAAGCTTGCGAATCTTGTGGATTGGCGGTATTGATGAAGGATTGACAATTAATTATCACGATAATATGGATATTTTGAATTTCGAGGCATTTATTATTGCCATTACGATTTTAACGTTAACGCCAGGTTTAGATACTGCACTTGTTATCCGTAACACTAGCCGATCGGGCCTAAAAGATGGATGTACAACCAGTCTAGGGATTTGCTTTGGCTTATTCGTACATGCTTTTTTTTCTGCGGTTGGTATCTCGGCGATTCTTGCGCAATCAGCAGAGTTGTTCCAAATCGTAAAAATGATTGGCGCAGCTTATCTTATCTGGCTTGGTTTGAGCAGTTTAAAAGCGCTAATGTCGTCGAAAGATGGATTGACCGTGACCGAGCAGATTCACGAAGTGTTTAATGGTAAGCGCTCTTTTAGAGAGGGCTTTCTTTCTAACGTCTTGAACCCGAAAACGGCGGTCTTCTATTTGGCTTTCTTGCCACAGTTTGTGAATCCAGAAGGTTCACCCTTGCTTCAATCAATGATGATGGCATCTGTACACTTTGCTATTGCGATGGTTTGGCAGTGTGGTTTAGCTGGCGCGCTTAACTCGGCTAAAAATCTACTAAAGAATGCAAGCTTTATGAAGTGGATGGAAGGCGCGACGGGCGCAGTATTAGTCGCACTTGGTGTGAAGTTATTAATTGAAAAACCCGTTTAATGCGTAATATTTATCGATTGTTGATACTACTCGCTGTATTTATTGTGGGGATAGGTGCCGCTGTTGCTTGGCATACGTGGCCACAAGTACAGTTTGCGCAACGCGGCATGATCTGGTCTTGGCACTGGGGCTACTTCGAGCCTTTTGCTAATGGAATACAACAAACGCGAACTCAAGACACTAAACAGTTATTGCTCAGGCGTGTGTATTTGCATGACGCTATTGTCGTTTTTGTTTCGACAACTATGGACAATAAATTTGAGGTCGACGTTGTAAAAGAGCAAACCTGTGAACCTAAAACGACGACTTGGGCTTCGGTCTCTGTCAATCATCAACGTGTCAGGCATGTACCTATGGTGTGCGATGCGTTTGGGCAAGGCTACTTTTATCGCTACATCGGGAAACATCTGGAATCGATTGAGGTTGGTGTCGGCGACTCGTTTGTAACAGAAGCATTTTTAGACTGGCCGCTATCAGAGTTGAAAGCGGATCAATTCAAGCAAAAAAATGCGAAGTTTTTTGAAGAACGTGGAGAAAACGTTGAGCATCAATGGTTGAGAGATTAACCATTTAACCGAAGATAAATAAAGCCCGCTAAATAATAGCGGGCTTTATGTTTTTACCATTTCTAATGTGCTTTGCTCTCCGTTACTGGTAGTTTGTGACCGAACAGCTGTCGTTTCACTAAGCTTTCACTGCTTCAACTTCACCTGATTGCGATGTTGAGCTAAAGAACAGTTTGGTTTCTGCCAGTACGACGTGACGCAGTGCGATCAAACCAATCAGGTTAGGAATTGCCATCAGACCGTTTACGATATCAGCCAGTAGCCAAATCATATCGAGGTGAAGGAATGCACCAGATGCCACCAAGCCAACGAAAATCAGTTTGTATGGAAGCACAGCTTTAGTTCCGAACAAGAACACAACGCAACGCTCACCGTAGTAGTTCCAACCAAGAATGGTGGTAAAAGCGAAGAACATCAAACCGATTGAGACGAGCATAGGGCCAAATGTATCTGCATTTAAACCCACCGCAAAAGCATGAGTCGTCATCGCGGCACCTGCTAGGTCACTTTGCCATGCACCGGTCAGGATTAGAGCAAGGCCTGTCATGGTGCAAATAATGATGGTATCGAAAAAGGTACCCGTCATTGAAATTAGGCCTTGTTTAACACAAGAGTCTGTCTTCGCTGCTGCTGCTGCCATAGGCGCGCTACCCAAACCTGATTCATTTGAGAACACACCGCGAGCGATACCTGATTGGATTGCCAGCATGATGCTTGCACCTAAAAAACCACCCGTCGCTGCTGTTGATGTAAAGGCTGAAACCAGCACTAATTCAACGGCATTGAACAATTGGTCTGCATTCATGATGATCACGCTTAAACACGCCAACACATAAAATACAGCCATGGTAGGAACCACTTTTCCTGCAACGTTAGCAATGGATTTGATGCCACCCAAAGTTACGAAAGCAACCAAAAGAGTTAGTACAAAGGCAGATAGCTCACGGTTAACACCAAGAGATATCTCACTTGCATCCAGAATCGCGTTTACTTGTGGAAACGTACCGATACCAAAACAAGCAACACCCAAAGCAAACACTGCAAACATGATCGCGAGAGCTTTTGAGCCAACACCGTATTGCAAGTAATACATTGGGCCACCAATCATTTGGCCTTTATCATCGACTCTTCGGTACTTAACCGCCAACAAACATTCGGCGTATTTAGTCGCCATTCCGAAAAGGGCAGCGAGCCACATCCAGAATAGAGCGCCTGGTCCACCGAGTTTGATTGCTGTGGCAACACCAACAATGTTACCAGTACCAATTGTTGCTGAGAGCGCAGTACAAAGAGCTGCAAAGCTAGAAACGTCACCTTGAGTATTAGATGACTTATCTTTACTGAATACCATCGCTAGCGCTGTTGGGAGGTGTTTAAACTGGATCAAGCCAAGGCTAAAAGTGAAGTAAACACCTGTACCTACTAGCAAAATAAGCAGCGGTGGACCCCAGACAAAATTATCGATGGTTTGTAGTAAAGATTGTAGGTTGTTCAATGATTTCCCCTTAATAAAACAACTAATAAGGAGAAGAGGGAAAGGACGAGATCAACGATCTCTAAAAGAACTAAGCTATTGGTTGTAGGCGGGAAGGCCAAGCCAAAATAGTTAGGTTGTAACTTTCCACTCCTCTGTCCTTTTGCCTGAGAGTTTCACCTTGCGTGAGTGCAAGACTTGCTCCTTCGGCGACCGATTTAACGGTTCTCTCCAGAGGTTCCTCCAACTACAGTCCCCGCTACCTAGGTAGCACCTGAAATAGTTAATTCTTCGGCGAGTTATGCTAATCAAATGTTAAAATTTGATTAATAACCACTCTCCTGCAGTCTTCATCGGAACAATTACTCAATTAAATGAGTAAAGGTTAGTTAATGATGCTGGTCACCATTAACGTGTGAACTCTATCATGTTTTTGGTCCATTTCAACACCCTATGTCAATTTATTTTTAATGAAATAACCTCATCAATTTTCATGAAGGTATGTTTGCCAATCTTTTTGTGCGAGTCACGGCATAAATGAAATTTATTGGGTTAGGGAATGGAACCCAAAAACACTTCAGAACGATAAATGTGTTTCGATTGTTACGACATAAGTTATTCAATTAAGGACACAAAATTGATTAAAATCGGAGCACTTATTTTAAAATCTACGCTAAGTTGACCTTATGGTACGTATAAATGGGTTACAATGAACCTTTGTGAAACAGTCTACGGACCTAGGCAGTTTTTCATGAGTGGACAAGGAGGCGGTATGACCAGATTATTAGCCATTGCGGTGTTGATTGCAGTAGCATTTGTGCTGTTTCGTTATCGAACCAATGAAAAAGTCCAAAAAGCGACCGTTATAACATTAATTGGCGCATTTCTGATTTATACAGCATCAATTATGTTTGCGGAATTGATCCGCTAGCAAAGTAAAAGAGTCCTTGGAGTAGTATACGGTGAGTTCTCAGAACAAAATGGAAGAGCAAGACGACGTAGTTGTCATTGAAGAGCGTGACAAACGTACGCATATCTATATCGCAATCGCTGCGGTGTTAGGCTTGGCATTTGGTGGCCTTGTTGGATCGGTTGTCACTGCGAACAAGTGGGAATCGACTTACCACGTATTAGAAGAAAAGTATCACGCACTAACGCAAGATAAAACCCAGTTGGCATCTCAAGTAAAAGTGCGTGAAGAGGCGCTTGACCAAGAAATACAAAACCAAGTTAGTGAGTTACTCGCCGCGAAAGATGAAGCTCATCAGAAAGCACTTAAGAAGTTGCAAAAGCAATTGACTGAGGTCGAGAAGGTCAACTTGTCACTAGAGTCTCAATTGAAGCAGCAGGCAGATAAGATCAACACGACGAAGTCAGAAAATGAGAAGTTGAGTCGTCAAGCGGATATGCAAGCGACTATGTTTGAGCGGTCCCGCGAAGTATTCCAGAAAGAGCTAAAAATTTCGCAAGAATTAGAGTCTCTCGAGAAAGAACGGTCAAAATTATTACCTAAGATTGAGAAACTCAAGAAAGAGTGTGACGTATTTTTAGAAGGCAAATCTTGGGACGTGAAGTCGGACGCGTGTGATAAACATGATGAAGCTAATTCACGACTAAGTCAGGTCGATCAAATGATTGAAGTCTATAAAATGGACCTCAAACAAATCAAAGCAATAACGGAAGATATCGGCCTTTAAGTCCTTTGTATCCGATTTTTGAAAAGCAAAAGGAGCTCTTTAAGAGCTCCTTTTTCGTTGTTAGCTATGACTTTTAGCCTGTCGCGTATATTAGATTCGTGAGGCGTCATAGCCTGAGGCGAGCAGGAGCTCTCGTTCGTGTTTAATCAGCTGAGCTCGATCTTCAATTAGTTCATTGAGTGCTTGAGATGGCTTACCTGCTAATGCTTTGAACGAAGCAAAAGATTCCGCGGTGTCGATTTTATCAATCATCTGACTGATGACATTACGAGCCTCACACGGGTTACTCGTCGTTGTAAAGTATTCTACTTGCTTTGCTGCCGATTTCATCTCAGTTAATAGCTCAAGCGGGCTACTTTCTTTGGCTACTGCCATGTAGTTATCCAGCACGCGCTTTGCATAAAGCAGTTCTTTGAGGGGGATATCTCTTCCGCTCTCGATTAGGGATTCGCTAAGGATCATACTTGAGCTCATGGGCATTCCTTCTTATTACTACGCCGCTTTTGATGTTTCCTTGAGTCTAATTTATTGAAGTCACATTGGGAATGGGTAAAAAGCATTTTTAACGCATTTTTATTCATTTATGAAAACGCGAATGCGATGCTTATCTGGATCGATAGCCATAAAATTTAACCCATACACTGATGTCGCTGGTGGTTGAACAAACTCAACACCTAGGTCTTTCCAGCGCTTGTAAATGCGCTCTAGCATATGACTATTGGGCACCGATAAAGACAACTCGGTACCACCACCTCTAATTCCGCTGTAGGGTGAAAGATTATCTCTTTGCTTGAGTGTCAACGTTAAGCCTTCGGTCAGTGGAATAGCGGCAAAGGTTGGAGACAACTGCGTGACTTTGCGTTCGAACAGTTTCGAATAAAAAACTTGGCTTATGTGGATGTCCTCAACGTAGAGAACGAATGAATTGATAGTCAGCATGGTTTTGTTCCTTAATCAATTAGAAGTAGTAGGGGCAATCTAACGGAAAGGAACGACAGGAGTTGTCAGTAGAACATTCTCGAAGGTAAGTGACAGAATAAGAAAAAGGAGCCGTTTAGCTCCTTTTTATCAGCGGAATCATTGGTATTAATGAGTGTGTTTGGAAGAATACCAGTTGTTTTGATACGCTTTAGATGCAAATAATGCGTTTGCTTTTGCACGCTCGATAATAGACTCGTCCACCTCTAGCGGCTTCATGGTTTGGTCTTTAAAGTCGTACGCCAGGGTCGATATCTTTTCACCAGGGGAAAGCACAACGAGATTGTCGCGCGTTAAATAACCAAAGTTTTTGTCGTATTGCATCATTGCGCGTTCATCTTCGCGAGCCAGTGGCTTCGTTAAATCACGACCAATCATCGGTGTTTTAGCATCTACCCCAATCAGAGATAACAGTGTAGGCGGCATGTCTATGTTGTTTGCTATGCGGTCATCTTTACGTGGTTGAATGCCTTTACCAAGGATCAATGCTGGAATGTGAAAGTGCTTAACCGGAACAAGGTTAGCGCCAGAAACACGCGCATCATGATCTGCAATTACAATGAAAATGGTATCATCCCAATAAGGTGACTTTTTCGCCTTTTCAAAGAAAGTGCCCAAAGCGTAATCGGAATATTTTACGGCGTTGTTACGCGTCATATATTCTGAATCGTATGGCTCAATTTTGCCTTTCGGATACTCATAAGGGCTATGATTACTTGACGTAAAAACTAAGCTAAAAAAAGGTTTGTCGCTTTTTGAAAGGCGTTCAAACTCTTCGTTTGCTTTGTTATATAGATCTTCATCACTAACACCCCAAGAGCCAACAAAGCTTGGGTTGTTATAATCGTCTTCTTCTACTATTTGATCAAAACCGTTACCGAAGAAGAAAGTTTTCATGTTGTCAAAGTTGGCTTCACCGCCGTAAATAAATTGCGTGTGATAGCCTTGAGCTTTTAGTAAGTCCGCGATGGTAAAGAAACCCGTTTGGCTTTTACTCAGCTTCACTACCGCGCGAGACGGAGATGGAGGAAAGCCCGTGGTTACGGCTTCAATTCCACGAACAGAACGAGTACCAGTGGCGTACATTTGTGTGAACTGCCAACCTTCCTTCATGAGTTCATCAAGGTTTGGTGTTAGAGGCAAACCACCCAAAGCACCGACAAATTGGGCGCCTAAGCTTTCTTGTAGCAAAATCACTAAGTTTTTATGTTTACCTTGGTAAGTCGCGGGGTTACTGTTCATGGTTGGGAGTAATGAAGGGGTGAAGTCGGACTTTGTTGATGAAGTGCGAACTAATTCCAACATCTTTTGAGTGTCCATTTTTCCGTAGAACTGCTCAGCACTCTTTTCTGACTTCATGCTATTAACCGCAAACAACAATGAGTAAGATGAGTTCAGTGCTAAGTCGTTAAGCAGTGGATCGTTAGAAAAGGCGACCATAGCAGGATTTAGCGGGCGGTGACCTAAAGATGAGCGAGCACCTGCAACCCCAAAAAGAACAACGAACAGTGCCAATAGTGGTCGCCATTTCCAGTTGACCTGCTGCGCCTTATCGGTCAGTTTCTTACTCCACTTCCAACCTAAAGTGATGGTTAAAACTGTACCTAACGCACCAATAAACAGTTCTAATTTGTAGCCAGTCCAGAGCATACTCAAGACTTCTTTTGGGTAGATTAAGTATTCCACAAACAGGCGGTTTGGACGTAGGTCGTATTCCTGAATGAATGGCGCTGTTGCTAGCTCCATGTATACAAGCACCCAAAGCCCTAAAACCATCCATATGCGTAATATTCGCTTCCAACACTCTCCCATCTTACCGGTTAATGGCATGAAGGTTGATAACAGTGCTGGAAGAATAAATAACCAGCAAAGCGTTGCAATATCTACGCGCAAACCTTGACCTAGGATGTAAATTAAGTCGTTTAGAGAGTCAATACGGTCAATCTGCCAAAAAGCTAGCAAAACTCTTGAGATAGACAGAAATAGAAGCGAAAACAAAGAAAAGGCAGCAATTGGCTGCAAAGGCCCCCACACAGAGCTCTTTGATAAGTTTTTCATATTTATTCGAATAGTTTAATTGTTATGTTGTGTTGTTTTTAGCAAAGCAAGCGTGAAATAAACGTGAATTATAATGTGGGTTTATGGTCGAGTAGTGTAAGTGTTGGTATGTCTATGTAAGGGGGAGGGGCGTTTGTGTAAAAAAGAGCCAGTTGATAACACCAACTGGCTCTAGAGGTTGATAACGGCATGATTACATTGCGGCTTTCTTCGCTTCTTCGACCCATGCGTCGAACTTTTTCTGGTTCGCTTTGATCCAACCATTTACATGAGACTCGATGTCCGCTGAGCTGTTCTTACCTTGGCTCATCATCATATTCTGAGCACTAACATCATTGATATTTAGTTTGATGATTTCAAACAGCTTTGCAGCAGCAGGGTTGTTTTCTGTAAACTCTTTATTAGCAACGATGCGCATAGAGTTCATCTCGAAGCCGTAGTTCTTACCGTTCTCTAGTGTTGTATCAATGTCCTTACGCTCACCAGGAAGTGAAGAGAATGGCACTTCTAACCACACAACATCTTTCCCCGGAACTAAAACGCCACTTACCCAGTACGGTGTCCAAGTGTAGTAAAGAATCGGATCGCCTTTTTTGTAACGTGAGATCGTATCAGCGATAATCGCCGCGTAGTTACCTTGGTTGTGTGTTACTGTGTCACGAAGTTTGAAAGCATCCAACTGATGCTCAACAACCATTTCACAACCCCAACCTGGGTTACAACCAGTTAAGTCCGCTTTGCCATCGCCGTTTGCATCGAATAGCTTCGCCAATTTTGGATCTTTTAACTGACCAATGTTAGTGATGTTATATTTTTCCGCGGTTTTCTTATCGATCAAATAACCTTGCGCAGCACCACTTACGTATTGGCCTTTACGGAAGAACTTATCATCACCGCCAGACATCGTGTACTTATCGGCGTGAAGAGGGAACCAACCAACCGCTAAGAAAGTAGCATCACCTTTAGCAATAGAGGTGTAGCCTACGTTGTAGTCCACTTCTTTGGTCGGTTTAACATCGTAACCAAGCTCTTCAAGTGCGCGGTTTACGATCAACGTTTGAAATGTTTCTTCTGCAACGGTTGATTGAACAGGCTGAACAGTGACACCTTCACCTGGTAGTTCACTTGCCACACCATAAGTTGAAAATGCGATAGTACTTAGAGCTCCAACAGAGAGCGCTTTCTTCCATGAATTATTCATTGATGTTTCTCCTAAGTTTTAGATCGTCTTGGTTCGTCTTTGTTTTCAGTTTTAATAGGTATGAAACAGGACCTGTGTGATACCAGCGAAGTTTAGTGTTGCCCGCATTAACCCCTAACACCTGGGTGATACGGTCTAACAAAATCGCAAGAATAACGATGCCTAAGCCACCAACGGCAGCAAGACCCATATCAAGTCGGCCAATACCACGAAGTACCATTTGGCCTAAGCCGCCAACAGCAATCATTGAAGCAATCACTACCATAGAAAGTGACAGCATTAAGGTTTGGTTTACACCTGCCATGATAGTTGGTAACGCCAACGGTAACTGGATGCGATAAAGCATCTGTTTTTTGTTTGCCCCGAAAGAGTGGCCAGCTTCGATAAGCTCTTCAGGTACTTGCTGAATACCCAAAATAGTCAGGCGCACAACGGGAGGCAGGGCGAAAATGATCGTTACTACTACGCCAGGAACGTTACCAATACCAAACAACATAACAATTGGCACAAGGTAAACGAATGCGGGAGTCGTTTGCATTGCATCTAATATTGGCCTAACAAATTTGGCAGCGGTTTGGCTCCTTGCCAACCATATCCCCATTGGTAGCCCTATAAGCAAACAGAAGAAAACGGCGGTTAACACCAGTGCTAGCGTTGTCATCGCTTGTGACCACGCACCAATTAGGCCGATGAAAACAAGGGATACAAGAGTAGAAAAACCAAGTTTTACATTGGAAAACTGCCACGCTAGCAAAAATAAAATGAGTACCATTATAGGCGCAGGTGTAGACACCAAAGCAGTTTCAAACGACGTTAGAATAAAGTCGATTGGAACTCGTATTGCTTGGAAAACAGGTCGACCATGTTCCACCAGCCAGTTCAAACCGGATTCTACCCAGCTATCGAGGGGTAAAACCGCATCTTGGAATGGGTTCATAATATCGAATGGCGCTTGCTCTACAGTTTCTGAGTTGAGCCAATCATTACTTGGTGCGGCCTCTGTACCTTGCGACCAAGGATCATCTTGCGCAGGAGCAGTATTTGACCAGGGATCATTGTTAGTTTGCTCTGAAGACATCGTGTTAATCCTTATCTAGTGTTTGTAGAAGACGTGATTTAGTCACGACACCAAAGTAAGTTCCTTGCGCATCTACGACAGGCACGGCATAAGGAACACCAGCAACCAGACCCAAAATGTCATTAATTGACTGATCAGGCTGAAGAGTAACTTCATCCGGTAATTGAGCACTGGCTAACGAACGGTTTTCTTTATGAGCCAAACGTAGTGAATCAAGAGATACGATGCCGGAATATCGGCTAGATTTATCGACGACAATGCCGTAATCACGGTCGTGATCCATCAGAATCTGCATCGCAGAGCCTGGACCGTCATTTTCCGATTTCTTAAAAACAGCCGCTGGCTTCTTGCGCGCGATATCTTTTGCTGTCAAGACACTTGCGATGTTTACGCCGCGGAAAAACGCTTCGACATAATCATTTGCTGGACTGTGTAATATTTCATCAGGTGTACCAACCTGAACAACCTCACCGTTTTGCATGATGGCGATGCGGTCGCCAATGCGCATTGCTTCATCCAAATCATGAGAAATGAAGACAATTGTGCGTTTGTCATCGTTCTGTAGACGAATAAGCTCATCTTGCATCTCAGAACGGATCAATGGGTCTAAAGCGGAAAACGCCTCGTCCATTAATAGGATGTCAGGATCACAGGCTAACGCTCTCGCTAAACCAACGCGCTGTTTCATACCACCGGATAATTCGTCAGGGAAAGATTCTGCATAAGGGTCTAAACCCACTCTTTCTAGGGCGGAAAGGGCACTTTTCTGACGCTCATTAACATCGATGCCGGCAAGTTCTAAACCAAAGGCGGCATTTTCAATCACCGTCATGTGTGGCATGAGTGCGAAACTTTGAAACACCATTGAGATATTATTACGACGAACTTCTCGAAGTTCATTTTCGGAGATGTGGGCGATATCTCTTCCTTTGAGATAAACACTGCCTTTAGTCGGCTCAATGAGCCGGTTAAGAAGTCGAACAAGGGTGGATTTCCCGGAGCCAGAAAGGCCCATGATTACGAAAATTTCCCCTTCATTTATGGTGAGAGATACATCGTTTACGCCGACTGTTAAACCTGTCTGTTCAAAAATACCGTCTTTATCGACGCCTTTGTCGATAAGCGAGAAGGCTCTCTCTGGGTCTTCTCCAAACACTTTATACAGTCCCTTAACTTCCAGTATGGGATCCATGTTATCTGTCCTTTTTCGTGTGTTTATAACTGTTTAACGATTTGTACTCTAATTAATTTTAGTTCAACTTTCAATGAAAGGGGGTTGGTTAACTAGTTATGCTGTGCATAGAGAATTAGTTGAGCAAGGTCTGTTCAACTCTTGTTTTTTATATTTAAAACAATTGCTTGAGATGTGTTTTTATCCGCCATAACGTTGCCCTGACGTAGGGTTGAATTTATTTTGAATTTTTTTGTACATTTCAACTCAACTCACTTGCATAGATATAAGCCGTGATAGCTTAGAGCTCTACATATAAAAAGGTTAGAGCTCTAATTTTTGGTTAAGGCTTGGTCCTGTGAAATCGGTTAGGTACTGTTATCCTTAGATTTATTTATTGCTTGATTTCACTCAGGGTGATATTTATCGCTGTAGTTTAGGCAACGTATGGAATAAAAAATGGAAGCCGAACAGTTAGAAGTGCTCAATTTCATTAGCCAGTACCCACCTTTTGATGACCTACCTGAAGAGCATCTTAGAAAAATTGCTCTCAATGCCGAGGTTGCATACTTTCGGCAAGGAACAAAAATCCTTAACTTCGGAGATACGATCCGCGACTTGTATATGGTGAGAAGTGGGGCGGTAGAGATTTATCGACGTAAAGGTGAACTTTACAACAGGATTGATGCTGGTGGACTGTTTGGTCAGATGGGGTTGTTGATGAACAACCGCGTACGTATGCCAGCCAAAGCGATAGAAGACACTCTCGTTTACTGCATTCCGGAAAACATCTTCAATGAACTTTGTGATGAGTTTGAAAACTTTGCGGACTACATGGAACTGGAAGATAGCGCGCGTTTGCGAAGCGCAATATCTAGCCGCTCCGAAAGCAATGACTTTACCACCGCTAAGGCACGTAAAATCTTAGCAAGAGATCCAGTAACTCTGGAGGCAACGGCTTCAATTCAGGAAGCTGCGATACTAATGGCAGAGGAAAATGTCACCTCTCTGCTCATTATTCGCCCGACAGAGGAGCTCACAGAAGAAGATGATGAACAGCTGCTTGGAATATTGACTGATCGCGATCTTTGCATTCGCGTACTAGCTCAAGGTATTGATACCAATATTCCAGTGAGTGAGGTCATGAGTTATGACGTGGTTTCATTGGATTATAACGCCTATGTGTTTGAGGCCATGTTAACCATGTTGCGTTACAACGTGCATCATTTACCAATTTTAAAAGATAAAAAGCCGATAGGAATTATTGGCATGACGGACATCGTTCGTTACGAATCTCAGAACAGCCTATTGCTAGTGAGCTCTATTTTTCAGCAAACCAGTGTCGAGGATCTCAAGCAGGTTTCTGAACAAGTAAAAGACTGTTTCGTAAGAATGGTCAATGAAGATGCCAACGCGCACATGATTGGTCGAGCCATGTCGGTTATAGGCAGTAGTTTCAAACAACGCCTCGCTGAATTAGCTGAGCAAGAGTTCGGCCCAGCGCCCATTCCTTATTGTTTAGTCGCAATGGGTTCAATGGCGAGGGATGAGCAGCTAATTGTAACGGATCAAGATAACGCCCTTATTCTCGATAACAGTTATGACGTTGAGATTCACGGAGAGTACTTTGAAAAGTTTGCTAAATTTGTTTGTGATGGTTTAGCGGCATGCGGCTATGCTTATTGTACTGGAGACATTATGGCTACCAACCCAGAATGGCGAAAAACTCGTGCAGAATGGGAAGAATGCTTTGGAAACTGGATAGACAATCCAACCCCTGAGAGATTGTTAAATAGTAATATCTTTTTTGATCTCCTCGGTGTGCATGGGCGAGTGAAATGGGCGGAGCAATTAAGCAGCTTTATTGTGAGACGAGCGAAAAGAAATAACCGCTTTCTTGCTTGTATGGCGTATAACGCAATACGTAGGACGCCTCCACTGGGCTTTTTCAAAGACTTTGTGATGGAGAAAGATGGTCGTCATCGCAACTCGATTAACTTGAAGCGAAGGGGGACGGCTCCGTTGGCCGATTTAATACGGGTGCATTCTCTGGCAATCGGTTCGCGATCGCAAAACTCTTTCGACCGTTTAGATGACATTAATGATGCTGGCATTTTACCGAAAGGTCGAGGTTTGGATTTAAGGGATGCGATGGAGCTAATCTACATGGTTCGAATTCGTCACCAAGCCCTTGATATAGAAAATGGAGAAGAGCCAGACAACAATATTGAGCCGGAGAACATGTCTGAATTTGAACGTCGAAACTTAAAAGCAGCATTTCAAATTCTAAGTAACGCTCAGAACTTCATTAAGTTTCGATACCAGAGAAGTAGCAAATAATGTGGTTCTCAAAAAAAGTAGAAAAAGAACAGCCGTTGTTGGATACATCCCAGACGCCAGAGTGGTCAATGTTGTTCAAACAACTAGCTAAAGAAGCGAAAGACGAGAGGCTCAAACGCTACTATTCGACACCGATGGTTAATGGGGAAACACCAATTGAACAAGTGCCATTTGTCTCGGTAGACTTTGAGACAACAGGATTGAACTCGGAAGAGGATGTCATTCTCACGATCGGACTTGTGCCGTTCACTATTGATCGTGTTCAATGTAATGGTTCTGCTCATTGGGTCGTTAACCCAAACAGAGAGTTAAACCACGAGTCTGTCATTATTCACGGTATCACTGACTCTGAGGTTAAAAACGCGCCGCAGCTGTCTCAGATCTTGGGTGAAATATTGGATGCGTTGTCAGGCAAAGTGGTACTTGTTCACTACAAGAACATTGAAAGGCAGTTCTTTAATAACGCCTTGCTAAATAGCATCGGAGAGGGGATACAGTTTCCTGTTGTTGATACGTTAGATATTGAGTATGCGATACAACGCCGTGAATGCAGAGGTTTTATCAATAAGTTGAAAGGCAAGAAACCCGGTTCTGTACGATTAGGGCACGCTCGTGAAAGATATGGCCTCCCTGCTTATCAACCTCACCATGCCCTGACGGATGCGTTAGCAACTGCGGAGCTGTTTCAAGCACAACTGCAGTATCACTTTAATCGAAACATGCCAATATCTTCGGTTTGGCAATAGGCGTTATTTATGGTGAAAACAATAAAATGCAATGAGAGATAGGGGGCTTTAAGATTATGATGGCGGATTGAGTAACCGCTTATAAGAACAATGTTTTATGAACATGTGCTTGGTAGTGATGAAGACGTTTCATTACTCGAACTCCGACGAAAGTAATTTAAACTTGGTCACGTATTTTTAAGGAGATTATCCGTGAGCACCGATAATAACGGTGGCATTCAACGCCCCGATGGAAAAGTAAACGCAATAGATACTGACTATCAAATTGGTCAGGATAACGTTGCGCTAAAGGTAGGCCCATTTGGCCTTGATATTCACAACCGTGTTTTTGCAATTTCTGGCTTAGCAATCGTCATGTTTGTTGTGATAACACTATTATTCCGAGAACAGGTAGAGCCGTTTTTTGCAGACCTACGAGCGGGTTTGTTACACAATTTAGACTGGTTTTTTCTCGCTTCAGGTAATATTTTTGTCATTGTCTGTGTCGGATTGATCTTCACACCATTGGGCCGTGTGCGAATCGGTGGTACTGAAGCAACACCGGATTACTCCTATGCCGGATGGTTGGCAATGCTATTTGCTGCAGGTATGGGCATTGGTCTCGTATTCTTCGGTGTATCAGAACCGATGTCCCATTTTAGTTCTGCGATTGGTGGCGTGAGCGTTGAGAATGGTGTACGTACTGACTGGGCACCGCTAGGTGGTGCAGAGGGCGATGCAACTGCAGCTTCGGCATTAGGGATGGCTGCGACGATTTACCACTGGGCACTTCATCCGTGGTCAATATACGCGCTCTTGGCTCTTGGACTGGCTATCTTTTCATTTAACAAAGGTTTGCCACTCACCATGCGCTCAATTTTTTACCCTTTGTTTGGTGAGCGTGTATGGGGTTGGACTGGTCATATTATCGATATTCTTGCAGTGGTAGCGACGGTTTTTGGCTTAGCAACATCGCTAGGCTACGGTGCGTCTCAAGCCGCAACGGGTTTGAACTTCCTGTTTGATGTCCCAATGACCAATACCACGCAGGTTATATTGATTATTGGTATTACTGCGCTCGCTTTAATCTCTGTTGTGGCTGGACTCGATAAGGGCGTGAAAATCTTATCTGAAATCAACATGGGTCTTGCAGCGCTGCTATTGCTATTTGTTATTGTTGTTGGCCCGACGATTGCGATTTTAACTGGTTTCTTCGAGAACATCGTTTCCTATGTGGCTAATATCCCTGCCTTATCTATGCCATTTGGACGAGAGGATGTGAATTACTCTCAAGGCTGGACGGCGTTTTACTGGGCGTGGTGGATTTCTTGGTCACCATTTGTGGGTATGTTCATCGCACGTGTGTCTCGCGGTCGTTCAGTTCGTGAGTTTATTATTTGCGTTATTCTTATCCCATCTTCAGTTTGTGTGTTATGGATGACGGCTTTTGGCGGTAACGCAATTAGCCAATACGTTAATGATGGCTACGAGGCGGTGTTTAACGCAGAACTACCTTTAAAACTTTTTGCCATGTTAGATGTTATGCCATTGGCTGAGATAACATCTTTTGTCGGCATTATCTTAGTCGTGGTGTTCTTCATTACCTCTTCTGACTCAGGATCACTGGTTATTGATACTATTGCTGCGGGCGGTAAGGTCGATGCACCAACGCCACAACGCGTGTTCTGGTGTACGTTTGAAGGTTTGGTTGCGATTGCATTGATGTTGGGTGGTGGTCTAGCTGCTGCTCAAGCAATGGCGGTGACGACTGGTTTACCATTTACTATTGTTTTGCTTGTTGCAACGGTATCTTTGATAAAAGGTTTGATGGATGAACCTCGTCCAAAGGCGGTTTCTAAGAAATCAAAATAACTAGTATCAGCAATTAAATTATTGATAAAAGCGGTATGCGAAAGCATGCCGCTTTTTTTGGGATTTCTATTTTTCTCTGAGAAATGAACAGCATGGAAAATGGTCTTATTCTGGTTGTTTTTTGTACTGCGTATTTAGGTGACTATTTAATAAATTAGACCTCGAACTATTTTAACTTTTGGTTAATAGGCTTGTTTTTGTGATATGTGTCACAAAAATATCGATAAAAAGGCGGATTATTTGATTTTTAGTCGCGAGGGATGCCCATAATAAAAAGGAAATTTAATTAGACCTCAAAGGATATGTATTTTCACATGATCACATCAGCACCTTGGGTCCTTTATCCAGAGATTGGAGAAGACTCAAGTAAAAAATGGATTTTTCGTGAGCCTAAAATCTCTGATGGTGACGACATTTACAGCTTGATTGCAGACTGTCCTCCATTGGACATGAACTCATCTTATTGCAATTTCCTACAGTCTACGCATTTCAGCAAAACCAGTATTTTGGTTGAGCAAAAAGGCGAAATCGCAGGTTTCATTTCCGGTTATCAGAAACCAGACGAGCAAGACGTTTTATTTGTCTGGCAAGTTGCAGTCTCACCTCGCTTTAGAGGTCATGGTTTAGCATTCCGCATGTTGAAAGAACTTCTCACCCGAGAGGAATTAGGCGGTGTTAAATCGGTAGAAACTACCATCACGGAAGATAATAAAGCCTCTTGGGCACTGTTCAAAAAGTTAGATGCGATGAACGGCAATTCTGGCCAAGTAAGCACATTTTTGGATGAAGAAGCCCACTTTAAAGGCAAACACGATACAGAATATTTGTATCGCATTCCTCTCAAATAATCCTCAAACAATAGGAATTAAAAACGGTCTCATCATGGATATTTTCAAAAAGCAGGAATCCAACGTACGCTCATATTCAAACAATTTCCCGGTCGTTTTTCGTAAAGCGAAAGGCTGCTGGCTAGAAACAGAACAAGGTGAACGATACTTAGACTTCCTTGCTGGAGCGGGATCTCTAAATTATGGCCATAACAATCCAGTACTAAAACAAGCGTTGCTTGAGTACATTGAAATGGACGGTATTACTCACGGTTTGGATATGCACTCAGAAGCGAAAGCATCGTTTCTGGAAGCGTTGGATACTTACATCCTTAAACCAAGAAACTTGGATTACAAGGTTCAGTTTACGGGCCCAACAGGCACTAACGCTGTTGAGGCGGCATTGAAGCTGGCTAAAAAAGTAAAAGGCCGCGACAGCGTCGTTGCGTTTACTAACGGTTTCCATGGTTGTACTGCTGGCGCACTGGCTGCAACGGGTAACCAGCATCACAGACAAGGTAACGGTTCTAGTCTAAGTAACGTCACTCGTATTCCATTTGAAGGTTACGCTGGCGTAGATGGTCTTGCGCTGTTCGAAACCATGCTAAATGATAACTCTGCAGGTATGGATAAACCAGCCGCTGTACTTCTTGAAACTGTGCAGGGTGAAGGTGGTTTAAATGCTGCTTCAAACGAGTGGTTACAACGTTTGAGCAAAATCTGTAAAGCCAATGACATTCTTGTGATTGTCGATGACATTCAAGCAGGTTGCGGACGTACCGGTACTTTCTTTAGTTTCGAGCCGTCTGGTATCCAACCGGATATCGTGACGCTATCGAAGTCGATCGGTGGTTACGGTTTGCCGATGGCTGTCGTGTTACTTAAGCCTGAGCTTGACCAGTGGAAGCCAGGCGAGCATAACGGTACGTTCCGTGGCAATAATCACGCCTTTATTACTGCTGCAAAAGCACTAGAAATTTACTGGGCAAACGATGATTTTGAAACACACATCAAGCAGTGTTCAGACAAGGTAAGTGCAGTTATTGACCGTTGTGTTCGTCGCTTTCCTCAAATGTTTGTGCAGAAAAAAGGCCGCGGCATGATGGTTGGTATTGAATGTATCAATGGTGACATGGCATCTGAAATTGCGAAAAACTGTTTCGAGAATGGAATGGTGATAGAGACAGCGGGTCCAGAAGATGAAGTTGTGAAGTTCTTCTGTCCACTAACCATCAGCGAATCAGAGCTAGATCAAGGACTAAGCATCTTTGAAAATGCAGTAGAGACTATCGCTGCGAAACATTTCAAACAAGCATCTTAATAAGGATTTTAATTATGATCGTCAGAACTCTAGATGAATGCCGCAACAGCGAACGACGTGTTGTTTCAGATAACTGGGAAAGTGTCCGCATGTTGTTGAAAGACGACAACATGGGTTTCTCTTTCCACATCACAACGATTTATGAAGATACAGAAACTCATATTCACTATCAAAACCACCTTGAATCGGTGTTTTGTATGAGTGGTGAAGGTGAGATTGAAGTTGTAGGTGGAGAAACGTACCCAATCAAACCAGGTACATTATACATCCTTGATAAACACGATGAGCACTACTTGAGAGCTTATAAGAATAAAGAAATGGTAATGGCGTGTGTGTTTAACCCACCGATTACTGGCGCTGAAGTGCACGATGAAAACGGTGTTTATCCTCTCGTTGACTAAAAGATGATGGTGGGGTGCTTTGCCACCCCACACTTTACTATCTCTTCTTTTTTCTTTTTAAAGTTACCAATCAAAAAGGCTTATCATGACATTTACCGTAGAAAAAATCGGCGGTACATCAATGACAGCATTTGATGCTGTTCTCGACAATATTATTCTTCGTCCCAAAACACCATACAATCGTATTTTTGTCGTATCTGCATACGGTGGTATGACCGATGCGCTGCTCGAGTGTAAAAAAACCAGTAAACCAGGCGTTTATCAGCTTATCGCGAAACGCGACGACAAATGGGAAGAAGCGTTAGCGTACGTTGAAAGCCGTATGTTGCTGACCAATGAAAATATTTTTGCGGACCCAATGAATCGTATCCGTGCGGATAAATTCATTCGCTCCCGCATTGCTGAAGCGAAAAACTGTATCGCGAATATTTTAGAAACCTGTCAGTACGGTCAATTTTCGTTGCGCCAGTACTTGCCTCAAATTCGAGAGTTTCTCTCGTCTATCGGTGAGGCACATAGTGCTTACAACACAGCACTAAAACTAAAAAATATGGGTATTAACGCTAAGTTCGTTGACCTGTCTGGTTGGGATAATCAAGCGCCAAGAAGCCTTGATGAGTCGATCAGTGACGCGTTTGCTGATATCGATGTATCAAAAGAACTGCCAATCGTGACAGGTTATGCTTACTGTAAAGAGGGCCTAATGCACACTTATGACCGAGGTTATAGTGAGATGACATTTAGCCGAATTGCAGCAATAACAAAAGCGGATTTAGCAGTAATTCACAAAGAGTACCACTTGAGCTCAGCGGACCCACGCGTTGTTGGCCCTGAAAAAGTATTACCAATTGGTAGTACAAACTATGACGTAGCAGACCAACTTGCCAACCTTGGCATGGAAGCGATTCACCCAAATGCCGCTGCGGGTTTACGTGAAAGTGGTATTGAGCTACAGATTAAAAATACATTCGAACCTGAACACGAAGGCACTTTGATCTCTTCAAGCTACCGCCCAGAAGAAGACAAAGTCGAGATCATCGCAGGTAAAGAGAAAGTATTTGCACTGCATTTGTTTGACCAAGCAATGGTAGGAAAAGCCGATAACGTTAGTTACGAATTGATGGAAATCATCTCCGATGCTCGTGTAAGTTTGGTTGGTAAAGAGATGAACGCTAACTCTATTACTTACTATCTAGGTGGCAGTACTGATAGCTTAAACAAAGTATTGTATAAAGCCGAGAAACGTTATCCGAATGCCTCGATTAAAGGTCGTATGGTCGCGCTTATCTCAGCCATCGGTTCTCAAATTGATACCAACAAGACGTTGGCGAAAGGTGTGCTTGCATTGATGAATAATGGCGTTACGCCAGTTGCACTGCACTCATCATTGAGAAATGTAAATGTTCAATTTGTTGTCGGTGATAAGGAATACCAGCACGCGATTTGCGCATTGCATGATGAGTTTTTCCAAAGTAGCAGTTTAGCTAAATCGGTTAATGTGGCTTAGTTTATCCACGGTTAAAATACAAAGGAGAGCAGGTTAGCTCTCCTTTTTTGTTTTTCAGTTTGTACTCACAATGCCCACTTTGTATAGGCTAAACAGGCGATTTAAGTAAGTTCCTATGTAGCGATACACATAAGCCAGCAGAATGGTCTGCTGGATTAATGTTACTGATTAACTAACGTTAACTTAGTTTACTTAAACTTGCTGATTTCTTGTTTAACTTTGTCTAGTTGTTGCAGCTTCTCTTGCATTTTTAGAGAGTCGTAGTTTAGTGAAGCAGGGTTCATCGCTGTGCCACGTTGCATTGGGTATTCTGGAAGTGTTTTAAAGAACTCTCCCACAACGTCTTGTACAGGTACAAATAGCCACATGTTGTCAGCCATCCAACGCAAGTACATTTGTGATTCGCTTGGGCCTTTTTCGAATGGGTCAGCGCGTAGGTGGATGATTTTAGGCCAGTTCGGAGCAAAACGAACTGCGTTACTTAGGTTCCCTTCAAGCGTTGCAAAGTGAAGTTTCCAGTCATTCCAGCGGACAGCGTTTAATTCACCATTAGACGTAAAGTAAAGCAGCGACTCACGAGGGCCTTTTTCTTCCTTACCTTCAAAGTATGGCATGAAGTTGTAACCATCTAAATGCACACGCCATTCTTTGCCATTTGCTTTGTAGCCTTCTGCCAGTTTTTCTTTTACATCAGGTACGCCAGCAGCTGCCAATAATGTAGGCAACCAGTCTTGGTGTGCCATCATTTCATTGATCTTGGTTCCTGGCTTAATTACGCCTGGCCAACGAACCAGTTGAGGAACACGCATACCGCCTTCCCAAGTTGTACCTTTTTCACCATGGAATGGTGTTGCGCCACCATCTGGCCAAGTCATGGTTTCTGCGCCGTTGTCCGTTGAGTAGATAACGATAGTGTTGTCTGCAACACCTAGCTCATCCAGCTTGTCGAGTAAAACACCTACATGATCATCGTGTTCCAGCATACCATCGGCATAAATGCTTACGCCTGATTTACCTTGGTATTTTTCCTGCAAGCGAGTCCAAACGTGCATACGAGTGGCGTTATGCCAGATAAAGAAGGGTTTATCCGCCTTAACTGCTTTTTCCATAAATGCCAAAGAGCTCTCTAGGAACTCTTCATCTGCGTGCTCCATACGTTTTCGTGTCATCGGGCCAGTGTCTTCAATCTTACCGTCGGCATAAGACTTAATGACACCACGAGGGCCATAGTTTTTACGAAACTCTGGGTCTTTAGGGTAGTAATAAGTTTCAGGCTCTTCTTCTGCGTTTAGGTGATATAAGTTACCGAAGAATTCGTCAAAGCCGTGTTTTGTCGGTAAGTGCTTATCTTGGTCACCTAAGTGGTTTTTACCAAATTGACCCGTCATGTAACCTTGTTCTTTTAACAGATCTGCAATGGTTGGCGCCCAATCAGGTATGCCGTGGTCAGAGCCTGGCATACCAATTGTTAACAAACCCGTACGAAATGGCTCTTCACCCGTAATAAAGGCCGCGCGACCAGCAGTACAAGACTGTTGTCCGTAGTGATCTGTGAACAACGCACCTTCATTCGCGATACGGTCGATGTTTGGCGTTTTGTAACTCATCATACCTTGGTTGTATGCGCTGATATTCCAGTAGCCGATATCGTCACCAAAAATTGCCAGAATATTCGGTTTGTCGGCTGCCATAGCAGCACTGGACGCCGCTAACAGTCCTGCGCCTACAGCGATTTTGCTCAATTGATTTGCCATAAAAACTCCAGATTGTTGAGAGTAAAGATAAGCACAAGTGAGCCTTATGCTTAGTTGCTGCATAAGTTAATGATGTATATAGAAAAATCCTCTTATACTCGATATAACCATAAGTTATTGTTGGGCGGTAACTATTTGTTAATTAAGAAGAAATATGATTGTCCTGTTAGTTTGTAGAGATTCGTAAAGTAGATTTAGATCACTGAAGAGCCTTATTTTTATTGCGTAGTAGAAGAGGGGATGGAAATGAAAAACAATAGGATGCTCGCTTGTTTTACGGTCCTAAAGCAATACTAAAGTCGTTATGTATTGCTTGTAATTATTTGTATAACCAGTGATTTAGTGTCTATATTGATTTAGGTTGTACATTATAAATATAAGGATATCTATGAGTCAGTGGGCAGGCCGGTTTCGCATTTTATTGCTGGTCAACGTTGTTGTCAGTTTTATGGCTTTTTCTCAAGAGTTATTCACAGAGAAACCAAATATTCCTTCAGGCTTAAATCCAGAATATGCTGGCACACAAGCTTGTGCAGAGTGCCACCAAAACGAGGTGGAGGCTTGGAAGGGGTCACATCACGATATGGCCATGAAGCATGCAAGTACAACCTCTGTACGTGGTGATTTTGATAACCATGTTGTAACGCACAAAGGAATGCCTAATCGGTTTTTTAAAAAAGGCGGCGAATATTGGGTCAACATTCAAGGCTCTGACGGGCAATGGCATGACTATAAGATCAGCTATACATTTGGCTGGGAGCCACTACAGCAGTACATGGTCGAGTTTGAAGATGGCCGCGTGCAGCTTATTCCTTTTGCTTGGGACACAAGAGCTAAAGTTGAAGGGGGACAGCGTTGGTTTCATCTTTATCCAGAAACGACAACAACGGATGAATTCTATTGGACCAATACCGGGCAAAATTGGAACTTCATGTGTGCTGATTGCCATTCAACGAACCTAAAGAAGAATTACGACGCTGACAAAAACACTTACAACAGCTCATGGTCAGAGATTAATGTGGGATGCGAAGCATGCCATGGTCCCGCTAGTCAGCACATAGAACTGGCCAAGAAATACAAAAATGCTGGCACTTCTTTTGAGCATGACAGCCATTATGGCTTTGATCGAAATTTGTCTAAAGCAGTGTCGGATTGGGTGTTTGAGGAAGGCCATAGTACGTTACAGCCGAAATCAATTGAAGCAACCAATCAAGTGCAAACATGCGCTCAATGCCATAGTCGCCGAACCCAGTTAAATGAAACAGGTGATCATGTTAAAGGTTCTTTTTTTGATAAATATCGCTTAAGTCTTATAACACCTGAACTCTACTATCATGATGGACAGATTTACGACGAAGATTATGTTTATGGTTCGTTTCTTCAATCTGAAATGGCGGAGAAGGGGGTCACGTGCACTAATTGCCATGATTCACACACGGCAGAGTTAACGATCCCAGAAGAGGCAGTATGTTCGCAATGCCATATTGCATCGGAATATACACCTGAAAAGCATACCTTTCATAAGGCTGGATCTGAAGCATCGCAATGTACGACTTGTCACATGCCAGAAACGACTTACATGCAAGTCGATCCTCGTAGAGACCACAGTTGGCATATTCCACGACCGGATTTGAGCAAACACATTGGAACGCCCAATGTTTGCATGTCATGCCATGAAGATAAAAGCAATCAATGGGCCGATAAACAGATAGCAGAATGGTACCCGAATTCGAAGTATCGTAATCAACAACATTTTGCTGTCGCATTTTATGCGGATTCAATTGGTCATCAAGGAGCAGCAAATGCGTTGGCATACTCTGCTCAGGATTCGTCTTTAAAAGACATTATTCGCGCCTCAGCCCTGGAGAGAATGGGGGGCAACACTGACCAAAATACAACAGTATCTTTGGCTAGGGCCGTTAAGAATGAGAATGAAATGGTTCGATTAGGGGCAATTTCAGGCTCGTCTGGTTATGAATTTCATGATCGGTGGCGGATTCTAGAGCCATTGCTTGGTGACCCGGTGCTTTCAGTGAGAGCGGAAGCTGCCTCGGTGCTGGTAGCGAACTACGCACAAATGACCCCTTTACAAAAAGATATCATTAAATCACCTTTAGAAGAGTACATGGAAATTCAAGAGTTTAATGCCGATCGTGGTTTCGGAAGAACCAATTTGGCGAATGTGTACCGCAGCTTAGGTGAAATCGACAAAGCGGCCGAGCTGTATAAACAAGCGATCAGCATCGAACCCTATTTCGAAAATAGCTACGTTAACCTAGCAGATTTGTATCGTCACCTAGGTAAAGAAGAAGCTGCGCTCACGGTGCTACAACAAGGGATGAAAGCTCAACCTAAATCCAGCACGTTACCATACAGCGCAGGTCTTTCTTTGTTGCGTCAAGGCAAAGCCGATGATGCGAAAAAGCTACTTAGACGCGCCGCAGAAATTGGTGAAACTAATGCTCATTATTGGTACGTGTACGGTCTAGCCCTAGAAAAAAGCGATGTTCTAGAAGCCAGTAAAGCGTTGCATACAGCATTTGAAGTCGGTGGCAATCCACAACACTTGTTTGCTCAATGCGAGGTTCTAGCGAGAAATCATAAAAAAGGTGCTGTCGCTTTTGCTTTCGACAGGTGCATACAAGAGCTTAGTCACTATGCGCCTAAACAAGCTATTGATCAGCTTAAAGCCTCTATTGTCGGGGTCAATAGGAGCTAATTACCAAAAGTGGAGCTTTTATCGCTCCACTTTTTTCTTGCTTAGTTTAATCAGCGTCTTTCGCTAATCTCAGCCCCATGTCGGACATGATGACTGACTGGCTAGCAAAATCGCGACGATAGTTTTCGGATTCGTCAGCATCATAGGCAAAGCTACCACCTCGTACAGACTTGTGTGCCAGGCTTTCTTTTTCATCTTTTGCGTTTACCGGATTATCACTTGGTGCTGATTTGTAATAGCCTTCATCAAACGCATCAATAACAAACTCACCAACATTACCCGTCATATCGTATAAGCCAAGCTCATTCGGTTTTTTCTGACCTACCTTGTGTGCCTTATTGTTTGAGTTACTGGCATACCAGGCAACGTCGTTAATATCATCAGACCCCGCGTAAGTGAATCCTTGACTTAGATTCCCCCCTTTCGCTGCAAACTCCCATTCTGCTTCGGTGGGTAAACGATAGTGCTCTCCCGTTTTTTCATTCAATTTCTTTATAAAATAATTGGCTTGTTGCCAGCTAATGTTATTCACGGGCGTATTTGGGTTTCTAAAATAACTCAGAGAAGAGCCTGTAACCGATTCGAATAACTCTTGGGTTACCTCAAATTTTGCCAAATAGAAATCATCCACGCGAACGGTGCGAGCCGGGTGCTCGGATTTATTTGCTGATGGATTATCCGAGCCCATCATAAATTGTCCACCTTCAATAAGAACCATATCTTGATCGATTTTTTGAGCAAGAGGGCTAGGTTGTGTTGTTGCACATCCAGTCATAATTAGCGAAATCGAAATAGCGGCACCAAGGTAAAGAGTATTACTTTTGGAATGCTTCATAGGGGAGCTCCATCAACATTTATGATCAAAGAATTTTATCAGGCAAGTCTATGAAAAACAGTTATACACACTATAACAAGCGCCACGAATAATTGAACATTATCATCACACTAGGCGATTAACTTAATGATTAGTCTTAACGCCGTTGGGCACAGGCTAGCAACTAAGAAGGTGATGAATGCACATAACTCAAGGTCCGCAGTTCAATGGAAAAGCATCCAAGCGATTACATGTCATGGCGAAACCTATCGGTGCAGTGTGCAATATCGATTGCACCTATTGTTATTACCTAAGCAAACAAGATTTACTTGAGTACAAGCCAGGCTGCTCACCAGTCATGGATGAGGAAACGCTAGAGACCTATATCCGTCAATATATAGCGGGACAAAATACACCTGAAATTATTTTCTCTTGGCAGGGTGGTGAGCCGACAATGCTAGGTTTGGATTATTTCAAGACAATTGTTGAGCTACAGAATAAATACCGTCCCGATGGTATTACGATCTCCAATGATCTCCAGACTAATGGCACACTGCTTAACGATGAATGGTGTGAGTTTTTAAAGGCGAACAACTTTCTCGTCGGTTTAAGCATTGATGGCCCAGAAATGATGCACAACGCTTATCGAACAAACCGAGCTGGTAGAGGCACATTCCGGCAAGTTATGAATGCGGTTGAATTATTACATAAGCACGAAGTAAAGTTTGCTACGCTCACTTGTGTTAACAACTTGACCAGCCGTAACCCACTTGAAGTGTACCGATTCTTGCGAGATGAAGTACGCTCCCCTCAAATGCAGTTTATTCCAATAGTTGAGCAGAAAGCATTCAGAACAACCGCCCCTCAAACTTGGGAGCCAAACGAGCAACTAAAGCAAGGAGATAAACGGTTGATCCCAGGTCATAAAGATGCCGTTGTTGAGCCTTTTTGCGTTGCGGATGAAGCATGGGGAAATTTTCTGATCGCGATTTTCAATGAATGGGTTTTACACGATATCGGCAACGTGTTTGTGCAGTACTTTGAAGCCAGTATCGAAACCTGGATGGGCAGAAAAAACCCACTGTGTACGTTAGGTGAAATCTGCGGGAAGGGCTTAGCAATGGAGCCTAATGGTGATGTGTTTGCGTGTGATCATTACGTGTACCCAGAATATAAGGTTGGAAACATTCATCACGAAAAGCTCGATACGCTCGCTTATAGCTCTAAGCAGCAGAAATTTGGGTTTGCTAAAAGTCGTACGCTGCCCCAACAGTGCCTTCAATGTGATTATCAATTTGCATGTTTTGGAGAATGTCCGAAAAACCGTTTTATCCGTACTAGGCAAGGTGAGCCTGGTCTTAATTATCTCTGCGCGGGTTGGAAGAAGTTTTTTACCCATGTTGATCAGTCGATGGCGTACATCTTACGAGCGACAGGTAACCCAGTGGTTCACGGTAAATACAGTGACCAGATTCTACGCCAGCAAGCTACTCAAACACAGACTGTGTTTGAAACGAAGTTTTAAGATAGTCACTACGCCTGCTACAGGCCCGGAAATGAAAGAATATAGGTTATTGAATGCAAAAAATTAAGCTGCTCTCTAAATCATTACTCGTGATCTCGATCGGCATTGCTGCGAGTCAAGCAGCAGTGGCACAAGAAACAACATTGCTAGACCCAGATCAAGTATCGCCGACAACGGTTGTCACTCCACAAGAAGCTCAAATGACACCGGCGCAACGAGTCGAAAAGCTGTCTTATGATGCGCAAAATAAAAAGTTGTCTTCAGAAAAACGTATTGATGCTTTACGTGAGTTAGCCAACTATCCAAGCCAAAATGCGTTGGTTGCAGTTGCGCGTGGGTTGCAGGATGAAGATGCAGGTATTCGCGAAGCTGCGATTGTGGGAGCACAGCCATATATGATTGAGCACCGTTGGCGTTTGATTTCACCATTATTGAGTGATGACGCCGCCATGGTGCGAATTACAGCAGCGATTAACCTCGTTCGAGATTACGCCAATTTGAGTTCAGAGCAACAGCAGTCACTTGAAGGGCCTGTTTCAGAGCTGACAGCACACTTGTCCAGTAAGAACGATAATGTTTCCAAGTTATTACTTGCAGACGTTTACCGTTGGCATCGTGATTGGGATAAAGCGGCGCTGATATACCCAGAGTTAACTAAGCTTGAGCCAAACAACCCTCAAGTTTGGTTAAGCTATGCAGACAACTTCCGAGCGCAACAGCTAGACCAAAAAGCTATCAACGTGCTTGACGAGGGTATCAAGCTAAATTCAGAAGATGCCTCGCTGCATTATTCTAAATCTCTCGCTTTGGTTAGATTAGACAAAAAGAAAGAAGCGGCGTTTGAAATAGACAAAGCTGCGACGATGGCAAAGACGAACAGTTACTTTTGGTATTTAAATGGTGTTCTGCAAGAAGAGTTAGACTTGAAGAAGTCTGTCAACGCTTTTGAGCAAGCGTATTTGATATCCGGTGCTCCAGAACAATTGTATGCCGTGTGTGACATCTATGTCAGATACGGCAACCCTAAAACGGATGACTGTTTAACAGAGCTAACGAAGGTCGCTCCCGACTATGTTATTGAAGAGCTCAATCAGAAAAAGGGACGTAAAAGTGCCTCTACATCAGTTGAAGCCAATGAATTTAAACTCTAATCGGTAAATTCCATGTTCCTATTTCAATAAAATAGTGAACCAATTTAGTGACGGTGTCACTCTTTGGTGGCCGTTGGATATGTCAGTTCAATATGCGCCTGTTTCAATTGAACTATACTTTTGATTGGATTCGCACCTAGCACCTCAATATAAGGAATTAAGATGGCTATAAAGTTAAAGACGATTGTCTTAGCAACAGGTTTTGCTCTGTCTAGTTACGCTGTTGCTGCTGATATGCAAGATCCACTTCCGTCATGGAACAACACTGACGCTAAGCAAGCTATTATGGCGTTTGTTACGAAAACAACGACCCAAGGTTCGGATTCCTATGTTCCTGAAAGCCAACGAATCGCGACGTTTGATAATGATGGAACACTTTGGGCAGAAAAGCCTGTTTATCTACAGTTGTTTTTTGCGATCGATAGAGTAAAAGAAATGGCCTCTGAGCATCCTGATTGGAAGACAACCGAACCCTTTGCTTCCGCATTAAAAGGTGACATGGAGGGGATTGGTAAACAAGGACTAGAAGGTGTAATGAAGCTTGTTATGGCAACCCATTCTGGAATGTCTACTGAACAGTTTCATCAAGAAGTTAAGGAATGGTTGAAAACGGCTGTCCATCCAACAACGGGTAGACCATACACTGAAATGGTCTATCAACCTATGCTCGAACTGCTCGACTATTTAAGAGCTAACGACTATCAGACCTACATCGTTTCTGGAGGCGGAATTGAATTTATGCGCGTTTGGGCGCCGGAAGTATACGGCATTCCAACGCAAAACATCGTGGGAACGACGTTAAAGGCGGAATATCAAAGTGTTGATGGAAAACCTACCATCCAACGTATGCCGGAAATAGACTTTGTCAATGACAAAGCAGTAAAGCCTGTGACGATCCAAAACTTCATTGGCAAACGTCCGGTAATGGCGTTTGGTAATTCTGATGGTGATTTACAGATGTTAGAGTGGACGAAAGCAGGTTCAGGTCCAAGATTTTCTGCGATTATCCATCACACGGATGACAAGCGCGAATGGGCGTATGATAAAGATTCTCATGTTGGTAAGTTAGATAAATCGTTTAAAGTAGGTGAAGAGCAAGGTTGGCTATTTGTCGATATGAAACAAGATTGGAATCAAGTGTTTAAAGAGAGCACTAAATGATAATCTTTGTTTGACCATAACTTGCTGCAACCAAACAATTGCAACGAAATAAAAGGCCTCACAATTGAGGCCTTAGTTAATTCCACAGTAGCTTCGATACCTAGGGTCTAGTTTCTAGGTTGCTGTGTCATTGTTTCTACCACTTTTTCAATACTTAACGAGCTACCTTTTGTTGCAGGGAACTCCTTAAATGTCTCTAGGAACTTACGCACGATAGCTTGAGCAGGAACGAACATCCACATTTGATCAGCGTAAAAATGTCTGACGTAAAGTGCTGCATCTGGACCGACCTCGAATGGGTCCATACGAAGGTTTACAATCAAAGGCCAACTCGGTGTTTTGCGGTATGCCTCATTAATGGCACCCTCCATAATACTGAAGTGGATCTTCCAGTCTTTATAACGAACGGCGTTTAAATTACCACCAGCATCGAAGTAAAAGATTTCTTTGCGTGCGCCTTCATCAGCTTTACCAGTCAGCAGATCAAGTTGGTTGTAGCCATCTAAATGTGCTTTAAAGGTTTTGCCCGCTGCTTTATGACCCTTCAATAGTTTTTCTTTCACATCTGGTTCGCCCACAGCTGCGAGTAGAGTTGGCATCCAGTCTTCTTGTGAAAAGATATCGTTGATAACCGTTCCTGGTTTAATGTTTCCAGGCCAGCGTACCATCATCGGAACGCGGAATCCGCCTTCCCAAGTCGTACCTTTTTCGCCCTTGAACGGTGTAGTACCACCATCTGGCCAGGTAAATTTCTCAGCGCCATTATCGGTACTAAAAACAACAATGGTGTTATCTGCTACGCCTAGCTCTTCAAGTTTATCAAGCATGACACCTACTTGATCATCTAGGTCCATCATGCCATCGGCGTATAAGCCGTAACCTGACTTCCCTTGATATTCTTCACTCAAATGTGTCCAGACGTGCATACGGGTTGAGTTATGCCAAATAAAGAATGGTTTGTCTTCTTTTACTGCTTTTTCCATAAAGGCCAAGCTAGCATCCATGAACTCTCGGTCTACGTTTTCCATACGCTTACGAGTAAGGGGACCTGTGTCCTCGATTTTGCCATCCGCAGTCGCCTTCAACACGCCTCGAGGTCCGAATTTTTTACGAAACTCTGGATCTTTTGGATAAAACTCAGACTCAGGCTCTTCTTCCGCGTTTAAATGGTATAGGTTACCAAAGAACTCATCAAACCCATGGTTAGTTGGTAGGTGCTCATCTTGATCACCAAGGTGGTTTTTACCAAACTGACCAGACACATAGCCGTGATTTTTAAGTAACTCTGCGATAGTAGGATCTTTCGATTGAATCCCCTCTTTTGCGCCGGGCATACCAATAGTCAATAGACCGGTACGAAACGGATGTTGACCCAGAATAAATGAGGCTCGTCCGGCAGTACAACTCTGTTGTGCGTAAGCGTCTGTGAAAATGGCACCTTCATTGGCGATTTTATCAATGTTAGGAGTCTTCCCTCCCATCATACCATTGTGATACGCACTAATGTTGTATACACCTACATCGTCACCCCAGAACACAAGGATGTTGGGCTTATCGGCAGCAAAGGCTGTGGACGCAGCTAATGTACCGACCAATGCCATTACCTTTTTAATCGAGTTTCGCATGAAAATCCTCCGCGATAAATGAATCCATTATCGTTATATAACGTTACTAATTGTGTTCATCATGGCGAAGTCGAGTGAAATGACACCAAATGAGACAATGTAGTCAGTTGAATATAGTAGAGGTTTTTTGTTGCTTCCAAGTAATCCCTGTTTTTCAAAAATGTTAACTAACATGGACTAGACTTTAGTGTGTTTTAAGTGTGATAAGACGCACTTACAGGATTGAATTTCAATGAAAGGCGACACTATGAAAAATAAACTAGCAACTATCCTGTTTCTATGTATCCCGTTAGAAGTGGTTGCGGAAGAGACACCAAATGTCGTAGTAATGTTGGTTGATAACCTTGGGTGGGGGGAATTAAGTTCCTATGGGAATACCAGAGGTGTTGAAACCAAAAACTTAGATCAACTTGCTAGAGAAGGTGTACGCCTTACTAATTTTAATGTGGAACCGCAATGCACACCAACTCGCTCCTCATTCATGACGGGGAGGCGAGCGCTTAGATCTGGGACAGATAAGGTTGTTTGGGGAGTGCCTTACGGTATGGTGAACTGGGAGATAACCATTGCAGAGAAGTTTAAGGAACAAGGATATAACACGAGCCTTTACGGGAAATGGCATTTGGGAGACCAAAAAGGGCGCTTTCCAACGGATCAAGGCTTTGATGAATGGTATGGCATTGCAAATACGACGGATGAGTCAGAATATAGCTCTCAACCCGGTTATAAAGCTATATTACCTAAACCTCAAATCCTTTCAGCTAGAGCAGGGCAGGATCCTAAAGGGGTCAAAGAATATAATTTGGACTCACGTAGAACGATTGACAGTGAGCTAGTTGAACATGCCACAGATTTTATAAATCGAAATGTGAAAGAGAATAAGCCATTTTTCTCTGTAATTACTTTTACTCAACCACATTTACCGACGCTACCTCATCCTGATTTTATTGGTAAAACAGGCAAAGGAAATTACTCAGATGTGTTAGCTGAGATAGATTTTCGAGCTGGGCAAGTTATTGGTGCAATAGAAAAAGCAGGAATTAAAGACAATACACTAGTGATTTGGTTTTCTGACAACGGTCCAGAGTGGCATATGCCATACCAAGGCTCTAGCGGGCCATGGCGTGGTGCGTACTTTACGGCTCTTGAAGGGTCTCTCCGAACACCATTTATTGCCTCTTGGCCTAACCACATCAAACCGGGTAGAGTGAGTGATGAAATTATCCATGTTGTGGATCTATTTGCCTCACTTTCTCATGTCGGTGGATACAAATTACCAAGCGATAGAACAATAGATAGTATTGATCAGTGGGCCTTTTTAAAGGGAGATAGTGAAAAGTCTAATCGAGATGGTTTTATCGTTAACAATGGATCTGAAACCTACGCTTATAAGTGGGAAAATTACAAGATGCACTTTATTGATCAAGATATCATGCCGGAGAAAGGGCGCCCATTACAGATCCCTGAAATATACAATTTGATTGATGACCCTAAAGAGGAGTTTGATTTAAGAAATAATGCCACATGGTTATTTCCTATCATGATAGGAAAGAGAGTAAAGTTTGAATCTTCCGTTGCAACAAGCTGCGATACGATTCCTTTCCCTGCTCCATTTGGATATAAGCCCGATTGTAGCAAGGGGAATTTCAATCAATTTCCAGTGGATGGGTTACGCCAGAAGTAGTTTACCCCAATGGCTCTTTCTCGCATACATGAGGTATGTTTTTGGTTCAATATCTCATTAGAGCCATTTAGGGCCATGTTTTTTCTAGTTTCATTTGAACAGTCACATTCGTCGACCATACTTAAAGTTCGTTGTTTCATATGGGGCGAATTATGCAGCCAATACTCTACATTCAAGTCGGTAATGTTCTTTGGGCGGTTTTAAGTGACGGTTCTTGGATCCAAATGTTGCCTAACGAACAATTAGTTCCAGAAGTAGAGGTGGTTGTTCTTAATACTGACATTCTCGATATCGCATTTAATGAAGATACAACAAGTGAGGATGAATCGAGTTCGAATGAACTTTTAATTGCATCTCAAAACGGTATTGAATCCCCTTTTAACCAGAGCGTTCGAGATTTTAGTGAGTCTTCTGGTGGGTTAAGTTTTGTTGCCTATATTCGCGCCGTTTTACCTGAGCAACTCGTTTCTAATGGCTATGTTACTAGGCCAGCAGTGCAAGAAAGAGAGAACCCAACTTCTGAGACTCAGGCTCCTGAGCGGTTGAATCCCGATGCTATATTAACGGTGGATATTCTTGATGGCGGTGATGGATACGAAAACCAGTTTGAAGTTCCTAGTGTCACGATTCAAGGTGACGCACTCAAGATAAGCGATGAGTGGCTTGTTACTATCACCATTACCGACAGTCTCAATAATTCCATTACTGTTACAACGACCGTAGAGAACGAGGCTTATACCCTATCAGGCGTTGATCTGTCTTCTCTTGCTGAAGGGCCGCTCACGGTGACTTCTATGGTTTCTGACATTTATGGCAATAACCTGAACGCCGTCGATACGACCATTAAAGATACGCTTGCAACGGTGAACGTCAATTTTGATGGTGGAGGGGATGAGTATTTAAATCAGTACGAAATCGCGACTACTCGCCTCGAAGGGACGATTGAAAACATTGAAGATGGCCAGCGTATCCAAGTTACGGTAACCGACTCGTTAGGAGCGGTCATAAACTTAGAAACGGTGGTGACTGGTGGAAGTTGGTCTCTGGACGACGTTGACCTTTCTGGGTTGTCTGAAGGTACGCTGACCGTTGTTGCTGAGAGTATTGATATAGCGGGCAACCCTACAACCAGTGAAAACACCATCATCAAAGATACGCTCGCAAGTGTGACGGTGGACGTTGACGATGGCGGAGACGGCTATTTAAACACTGAAGAGCGCCAATCTGTCACTTTGTCAGGGCAAGTCAGTGATGTTGAAAATGGTCAGACGGTTTCTGTCACGGTTCAAGACAGCTTGGGGGTGATGCTCTCGTTCAATACCGTTGTCGTTGATGGTATGTGGCAAGTCGAAGGGGCGAACTTATCCACGTTAGCCGATGGGGCGTTAACCGTATCTGCCTCCGTGAATGATGTGGCGGGCAACCAAGCGAAAGCGATGGATGAGGCTACGACCATAGATGCCACTGCTCCCACCATTGATATCGATACGGATTTTTATATTAGCGGTGGTCTTGCCATTGATGATTTCCGTGAGGGTATAGTCACGGAAATGAGAGGAACAACCAGTGGTGTAGAGCAAGGTTTGGCGGTGACGATTCGGGTAAGTGACGGAGACAGCACGCTGAATTTTACTGGCCTCGTTGATGCGTCAGGTTCGTGGACAGTAACCGCAATTGACGTAAACACTCTCAATCTAAACAACACGTGGGCCATTGAAGCAGAAGTGTTGGATGCCGCCGGCAACCACGTGGTCGATACCATGCCGACAATAGTGCTACCCGGTTCAACGGTATTTTCTGAAAACATCGTTGGATTTTTTGGTGAGCAAAGCAGCTCGGCAGCCATCAACATAGAAAATGGTGTGCCAGCACTGCATGCAGAGCAACCAAGTTTGAGCGCGCTTACATCGGTCGGTCAATCTATAAATGTTGTTGTTGCAGAAGATGGGTTGAGCTTACAAGGAACATCGACTGACGACCGATTAGTTTTCTCAGCAGAAGTCAATGATGATGGTACGGTTCAAATTACTTTTTATGAAGCGATTGATCATGGTGTAGGTCAAGATGAGCTGGTGACTAACGTATTGGTTGAAAGCATTCAAAGTGATGCTGACGGCACACAAGAGGCTGTTGTGGCTCCCCTAGAAATCGCCATCCTTGATGCCGATCCAGTGATCGAAAATGAGTCATATAGTGTAACCGAAGGCCAAGTCATTTCTGGCAATGTACTGGAGAATGACATTGATATTGATGGTGACTTGTACATTCGATATGTCAGAGCCGGAGGAGAGATCCAGTCTGTCCCTGATGGTGGCTCAGTAAGTTTTAGTCTAGAGAAGGGTGAATTAACCGTATTTTCAGATGGCTCTTGGCAGTTGAATGCCAGTCGCAACTTAGATCACACGGTTGAGCAAAGTCTCGTTTTTGATTATCTCGCAGCCGATGATTCAAAAGATTACGGTGTAGCAACCGCAACTATCGACATTATAGATGGCCAAGCGGGTTATGTAGGCAGCGCTACTATAAACGCAGCAGAAGTACCTCTGGGAGAGGCATTATTAACCACCGAAGGCAGTGTTAATGTGATTGCTGGCTCTGATAACCCTGATCCGACTAGTTTGTATTTTGGTGGGGCATCCATTACTAAGTTAGAGGCATTAGGGCTTACAAGCTCAGTCTCTGATAATGAGCTTAGCTACACGTTAAGTTCCAGTGGAAAGCAAATCACAGCATTTGCTAATGGTGTCACTGTATTTACGTTAACATTGAGTGGCATTGAGTCGGGTAACGATATACTAGCTTCAATCTCGCTTACTCTTGATCATCCTATCGATCAATTCAATAGTAGTGATACGGTCACTTTCCCGCTGACCATTGGAGGGACAGATCTAGACTCCACACCGCTTGTAGAGAATGAAATTGATTTCGTGTTGAAAGATGGTGTTGATCCTACGTTGAGCAACTTGACTGTTGTTGCAATGGAAGAGATTAATCTAGAAAGTGGGGCAATCTTTAAGACTGGGAGCCTTCAACTCGATATCGGGAGTGATTATGTTGACTCTCTTCGATTTAGCGAATTAAACCAGCCCACATTAGTGAGTAGTGAAAGTGAGTTGCTTTACCGTCTGTCTGATGACGGTACGACAATTACTGGCTATATCTTAGAAGGTGGGGTGGAAGTAAATATTTTTCAATCGAAACTATTATCCACATTACCTGTAGAGTCGAGTAGTGAAATAGAGTATTCCTTTGAATTATATCGCTCTTTCGATCTGTCAAAAGATCAAATCCTGGATATACCATTGTTAGTTAATGCAACAGATTCAGACGGTGACACCACCTCCGTAACATTGGATATTACCTTAGAGGCAATTGAAGGTTTGAACGATGATGCCTCTTTAACGGTGGATATTCTTGATGGCGGCGATGGATACGAAAACCAGTTTGAAGTTCCTAGTGTCACGATTCAAGGTGACGCACTCAAGATAAGCGATGAGTGGCTTGTTACTATCACCATTACCGACAGCCTCAATAATTCCATTACTGTTACAACGACCGTAGAGAATGAGGCTTATACCCTATCAGACGTTGATCTGTCTTCTCTTGCTGAAGGGCCGCTTACGGTGACTTCTGTGGTTTCTGACATTTATGGCAATAACCTGAACGCCGTCGATACGACCATTAAAGATACGCTTGCAACGGTGAACGTCAATTTTGATGGTGGAGGGGATGAGTATTTAAATCAGTACGAAATCGCGACTACTCGCCTCGAAGGGACGATTGAAAACATTGAAGATGGCCAGCGTATCCAAGTTACGGTAACCGACTCGTTAGGAGCGGTCATAAACTTAGAAACGGTGGTGACTGGTGGAAGTTGGTCTCTGGACGACGTTGACCTTTCTGGATTGTCTGAAGGTACGCTGACAGTTGTTGCTAAGAGTATAGATATAGCGGGCAACCCTGCAATCAGTGAAAACACCATCATCAAAGATACGCTCGCAAGTGTGACGGTGGACGTTGACGATGGCGGAGACGGCTATTTAAACACTGAAGAGCGCCAATCTGTCACTTTGTCAGGGCAAGTCAGTGATGTTGAAAATGGTCAGACGGTTTCTGTCACGGTTCAAGACAGCTTGGGGGTGATGCTCTCGTTCAATACCGTTGTCGTTGATGGTATGTGGCAAGTCGAAGGGGCGAACTTATCCACGTTAGCCGATGGGGCGTTAACCGTATCTGCCTCCGTGAATGATGTAGCGGGCAACCAAGCGAAAGCAATGGATGAGGCTACGACCATAGATGCCACTGCTCCCACCATTGATATCGATACGGATTTTTATATTAGCGGTGGCCTTGCCATTGATGATTTCCGTGAGGGTATAGTCACGGAAATGAGAGGGACAACCAGTGGTGTAGAGCAAGGTCTGGCAGTGACGATTCGGGTAAGTGACGGAGACAGCACGCTGAATTTTACTGGCCTCGTTGATGCCTCAGGTTCGTGGACAGTAACCGGAATTGACGTAAACACTCTCAATCTAAACAACACGTGGACCATTGAAGCAGAAGTGTTGGATACCGCCGGCAACCACGCGGTCGATACCATGCCGACAATAGTGCTACCCGGTTCAACGGTATTTTCTGAAAACATCGTTGGATTTTTTGGTGAGCAAAGCAGCTCGGCAGCCATCAACATAGAAAATGGTGTGCCAGCACTGCATGCAGAGCAGCCAAGTTTGAGCGCGCTTACATCGGTCGGTCAATCTATTAACGTTGTTGTTGCAGAAGATGGGTTGAGCTTACAAGGAACATCGACTGACGACCGATTAGTTTTCTCAGCAGAAGTCAATGATGATGGTACGGTTCAAATTACTTTTTATGAAGCGATTGATCATGGTGTAGGTCAAGATGAGCTGGTGACTAACGTATTGGTTGAAAGCACTCAAAGTGATGCTGATGGTACACAAGAGACGGTTGTGGCACCGTTAACGATTACTATTTATGACTCTGATCCGGTGATTAGAGATGACACATACTCAGTCGTAGAAGATCAAACAATTACGGGCAATGTACTTGAAAATGATATTGATCTTGATGGAACACTTTATGTGAAATTTGTAGAGGCTGGCGGGGAGCAGAAGTCAATTCTAGAGGGGGGGATCCGTAAGTTTTAGTTTAGAAAAAGGCGAATTAACCGTATTTTCTGATGGCTCTTGGCAGTTTGATGCAGGTCGAAACCTAGATCATTCGGTCGAGCAAAGTGTTTCTTTCAGCTATTTAGCGGCAGATGACTCCCAAGACTATGGCTTGGCTAACGCGACCATTGACATTACTGATGGACAAGCAGGTTACGTAGGCAATGCGACTATAGACGTAACAGAAGTCCCTTTGGATGGCCCGATATTGAACTTTGAAGGAACTGTCAATATTGTCGCGTCTGACAACCCTGATCCGAGTAGTTTGTATTTTGGTGGGGCATCCATTACTAAGTTAGAAGCATTAGGGCTTACAAGCTCAGTCTCTGATAATGAGCTTAGCTACACGTTAAGTTCCAGTGGAAAGCAAATTACAGCATTTGCGAATGGTGTCACTGTATTTACGTTAACATTGAGTGGCGTTGAGTCGGGTAACGATGTATTAGCTTCAATTTCGCTTACTCTTGAGCACCCTATCGATCAATTCAATAGCAGTGATACGGTCACTTTCCCGTTGACCATTGGTGGCGTAGATTTAGATGCCACACCGCTTGTAGAGAATGAAATTGACTATGTTCTAAAGGATGGCGCAGACCCAACTTTAAATAATTTGAATGGGGTAGAAGTAAAAGAATCTGATCTCGCAAATGGAAGTGTGTTGAGCTCAGGGAATTTTCAAGTTGAGGTTGGCAGTGATTACCTCGAATCTTTGTCGTTCATCGTCTCTGAACAACCCTTGTTGACGAGTGGTGAACAAGTTGTGCTTTATCAAGTCTCTGCGGATGGCAAAACACTTGATGGTTATATTCTTGACGAAGATGGGCAAACTCAGATTCCCATCTTTCAGGCTACCCTCAATGCTTCATTACCTATTGATGCAAATAGCGACATTACCTACTCCTTTGAGCTTTTTCAGGCTCTCGACCAACAAGAAAATACTGATCCAAACGTACCTCTCGTTGTTACTGCAATGGACTCAGACCAAGATAACACGTCGGTCGTTTTAGACATTAATGTGATAGATAACGACAATGGACAAGCGCTAATCAATAGCGGCAATGTCGAGTTAACCGAAACACCTGTCGATACAAACATTGCTCCTGATGGGGTTTCAGCCATAGCGAATACGGATGTGATAGTTACGTCATCATTCGATCCGATTGTGTATCTGGGTGTTGACATAAATGATGGAGATACTGTCAAAACTACGCTTGGTGATGCTGTTACTTATAACGGAGAGGCTGTCACTTGGTACGATAACAATGATGGAAGCTTTGACGCAATTTCAGACACTGGAGACGTTGTATTTAGGGGTCACGTTACCTAGTGACTTCTCTTTGCCATCAAATGATACGTCTACCGTTAATGTAACTGTAGAGCTTTATCACTCGCTTGACCATGTTTTAGGTGATGGGACGCAATTGTCGATCTCTATGCCCATCGTGGCGAGAGATTCTGATGGAAGCGAGATCTCTACGGAGTCCAACATACTGGTCTATGATGGCTTGTTTCCGGAACTAGTAATTACAGAGGGAATCACAGTCAATGAAAGCGGGTTGAATGATGATTCGCTTGATTCTGGCATCGAGGGCTCGTCACCATCCATTACGCTATTACAAGGTTCAGACTCTATCGCCAGTGTGAGCGTGAATATCGATATGTTCAATGCGCTCGGCTATAAAACAAGTAGTGGTAGCCTGGTTTCGCTTGATTCACCGGACTCGAATGGTTGGTTATATGCAAGAGATGAAAGCGAGCAAGACGTCTTTAGAATTAGATTTAATACCGATGGGACTGTCGAGTTTGATCTATACCGTGCACTTGAACACGATGAACCTGACGGTGTTCCAGCGGACGAGAACACATTAGAACTCAGTTTTTCAATTTATGCCGTTGATAAGGATGGCGACCAGTCTGAAGCTGAGACATATACCGTTAGTGTAGTAGATGATATCCCTGAAGACACAAGCTCACCAATAGAAATTGAACTTACCGAGGGGGGATGAGTTTTCGGGAAACTGGTTTAGCAATAATGCCGACTTAATCAGTTCAGATGGCACGTTGATTTCAAGTTTGACCTATGCAGGTGAAACATACGATACGGCGAGTTCGGTATTTAGCAATGATGCTTGGACCATCGATTTAATCAATAGTAGTGATGGTAACTTAAAATATGGAACGCTGACTATTGCTCAAGATGGGACATTTACGCTAACTACCGAGCTTATTGTTAATACGCCTGTAGGTGGTTTGCTTGATGATCTAACGATAACTGTGACGGATGCAGACGGTGACCAAGCAAGCAGTGAAGCTCAATTAATTCTTGATGATGCTAGGGGCTTTATTCGAACCGTTAATGTAGATACGTTAGAAGATAATGGCGCGAATAATAGTGGAGACCCTACGCCAGTCGCGTTACCGATTAGAGTTTCTCCTGGGGATACGGAGAATAATGAGCGTGTTGAAGCGATAAGGATCTCTGTTGAATCTCTACAAGGAGGGGCTCTGTTTTTAGACGGAGTGCGCCTTGAAGATGATGATAATGACGGATTTATTAGTCTTTCTGGTACAGAGCTAATGGGGGTGGGTATATTCACCGTTCCAAATGGTGATCTCACTTATCAACCAGCGCTAAACCTGTCGGGCAACACTATCAAAGTTTCGTTAGCAGTGTCTGCATTAATCCTATCTGATGTCGAACCAGATGGTTTTGTACTACAAGGCAATAACACGTTAAATGTTAACGTTTTACCGGTTGCAGATTTGCCAGAGTGGTCTAGTGATTCGGACTTTTCTTATCAAAGTGTTGAAGATTCCGCTGAATCACTTTCACTCAATATTGTTGCTGAAAAGTTTGACCAAGACGGTTCTGAAACGCTCCACTACCAAATTTCGAATATTCCAGATGGACTTATATTAACACTTAACGGAAGTGCTATTGAGGAAGGTAAAGCGTATAGCCAATCCGAGTTAGATCAAATTGAAATCACATCTAACGAAAACTTAGCCGGAAGATTTACTTTTGATGTAACGGCAGTAACGACTGAATCGGGTAGTGTGTTTGCCGATGAGCAAGATAAAACAGCGGAGATCACTGAGCAAGTTGTTATCGATATATCTCCAGATGCCGATGTGCCTACGTTGACCGTTAAAAACATTCAGGGGCTTGAAGACCAAGCGATTGACTTAAAAGAGTACATCCTAGGGCGGCTCACTGACACAGATGGCTCGGAGTCTCTGTCTTATCGCATAGAAGTTCAAGATGGTTGGACACTGCCTGTCGGAGCTGGGATCACGCTTATCGGTATTAATACCTACCTAGTGACCTCCAATGCTCTAGCCAATTCAGAGGCGTTACTTCAACCAAAATCGGATATCAGCTCATTTACTGAATCTCTATCCCTTCAAGTAACCGCCATTTCAACAGAGTCGACTATTGATGGCTTAGCACCTCTTAATGAAACCGCCGAGAGCCAATCTGCAACCATTGACATTAAGCTAAAAGGCGTGGTCGATGAACCAATTGTCCTAGATGGTGGACAGGGGAATTGGCAATATGATCAAGCGACTAAAGTAATTAGTAATCTCTCTACGTTAGACGAAGATAACCTGATACAACTGGATTTTATCATCCAGACATCAGACGACGATCTATCAGAAGAAATTAATATCTTGCTTCAGAACATCCCTTTGGGAACACAACTGACAGATGTAAATGGTGACCCTATTGTTCTTCCAATTGCTTACGTGGACCCAATAACGGGGCCAGTTTATCAGGTCTCAAACGCTGTTCTTGAAAACACTTACCTCAAAACAGAGCAAGATTTTAGTGGAACACTGAGCATGGATGTTATCGTCGTTTCAACAGAGCCGGATGGTGATTCTGCTGAAACCCCTCTTAAAGTGGAAATGGAAATCTCACCTATTGTTGATCAAACTGACGGCCAAGAATTACAAAGCAATGGTATTGAGGACAATTTCATCACACTAAATCTTGAGCCTGTCGTTAATCAAGATATAGATTCTAGTGAGTCCTTGACAGGATACACCATTGTATCCATTCCAGATGGCTTAACGCTTTACTTTGATGGTAATGCAGTAGAGGAAAGTAACTTACCGTTAGAACTCAATGAACTACTTGATGGTAGCTCGGCAACATTATCTGAGTTGTTAAACAGTGGACGAATCACTGTAAAAGCTAATGAAGACCTAAGTGGGACGTTTAGCCTGGAAGTTCAGTACGAAGTGACAGACACGTCTCCTACGATGGAGACTGATGTAAAGGCAATCAATGGCTCTTTGAGCGTCGTGGTTTCTGGAAAAGTGGATATTGGTAATGAAGATATTGACAAAACACGTTTAGAAGGCGCGACTGAAGTATTCACAAGTACGGATGGGTCTGCTGTTGACGTGAGTGGAGGCATTACATTTACAGAAGCGGATATTGATGGTTCAGAGTATCTCGATTACATCGTTTTACAGATACCGCAGGGTCAAGACCTCATTGTTACTCATCCGAATGGTGCTTCTCAAGATGCCGATGGGAACTGGCTGATTCCAATGGAAGGAATCACAAGTGATAGCATGTTGGAAACCGCTCAAGATTTGCTTGCTGGCGCATCGATTTATAGCCCATCTAATACAGAGATACTTGATGTGAATGTGTTAGCGTATGTTCGAGATGGAACGGATGCTCAATACATCACAGGTCAGTTCCAAATTCAAATTACTGGCCATGAAGGAGATGGAGACCAGTGTGCTGATCCTGGTGAACCAGGAAGCGTTCAAAGTGGGGATATTGTAGGTAAAGAAGGTGAAGATGTCTCAATTGGGGCGTTTTTAAACCCTGATGTAGCGAGTAGTGATGGTAACTTAGTTTCCTTCTTTGTCGCCGCAGATTCTTTACCTGAAGGAGTCGAGCTTACTGGCGAAGGTGTGATACCTGCTTATGATAATGCGGGCAATCTGTTGGGTTATTCAATTTCTAGCGCTGGATTGTCTTCCTTGACGCTTACTGGCGTGGATGAGGACTTTGCTGGTTGCATTACTTTCAATTTAGAAGTGACAGAAACGGCCCCATGCGATGGTGACTCGAAAACAACCGCTCAGACCATTACGGTACAAATCTCTCCTGTTGTCGATGATATCGCGATAGCACCAAGCCAAGTTACGGTTCAAGAAGATACTATAACCAACCTGAATCTTGCTCTTGTATTGGGCGATAGTGAAGGACCAATGCAGTCCATTACTGGAGAAGGTGACGCAGCGACTGGCCTTGAAAGTGTCAATTGGGTTTCTTTATCGGTGTCTGACGAGAATGCGCGGTTTACTGCCGTGGACCCGAGCCTACTCATTGACAACGGTGATGGAACATGGGTAGTGACAGATGTTACGCGTCTAAACGAAATTCAGTTAATCCCACCTGAAAACTACAGTGGAGAGCTTGTTATTTCCGTTGACGCAAACATTACTGATGAAGTCACGGGAAGTTGTTTAAGTACTGACAGTGCGAAAGATACTCAAACTAAATCAACAGAAGTTACCGTTACCATTGCCCCAGTGGTTGATAAAGCGGTTCTGGAAACAGAAGACGTAGTTGGTAATGAAGATAATTATATTTATTTAGGAAACTTATCTGCATCATTAATCGATCAAGATGGTTCTGAGTCGATGTCTTTGGTCATGACAGGAGTGCCAGACGGAGCCGTGTTGGTTTGGGACAATAATGGGACGTTCGAATTACTCCCTGATAACGGTTCAACGGATGGTGAGAGCAAGGAGTGGCAGCTAACTCAAGCGCAACTTGATAAGGTTTACTTTCTACCGCCACTAGATTTTAGTGGGGATATTTCACTAACACTGCAAGCTATTACCCAAGAGTCTGGATCAAACGACTATAACTATACCACTTCTCAGTTCAACGTCGGCGTAAAACCGATTGGCGACGATGTATCGTTGAATACAACCTCTAACACGTTCACTGGAGATGAAGGTTATTCCATTTCGATTGACTTTTTAGCGAGCGGTTTTGAAACAAATAGCAACGAATATATAGAAGTGTCGATGTTGATCAAAGCAAGCTCTGAACCCTCTGCATTGGAAGGCTTAGGTAGGATTCGTATCGGGACTCAATTCTCATCCTTTACCTTCGATGACGCGGGCAATGCCGTGGCGACGGTATTAGTGCGAGCAAATGAAGTGTCAGGTTTGGAGTTCGTTCCGAAGGATGCATTTGGAACGATGGATGTTGCTCTCAATGTTAGAACGTTTGATCAAGCGATAGTGTCAGGGAAACTCGAAACCGATTTTGGAGATGTGCAAAGCACCGATCTAACCATTGTTGTTACCCCTGAAGCTGATGAGCCAACACTAACGGCCGATTATCAATCTATTGTGTCTGAAGCGTCTGGGAGTATTCCTTTAGGGTTGAGCATGAATTTAGTCAACCCTGCACCCGAAGAGTTTGGAAGTGTGGAGATTCGCGGATTACCAACAGATCTAGAGTTGAGTTATGGTGAAAGATTGAACGGCTTTTATACTGTTGATCAAGAGGATGTCGCTGATCTTTCCATCGTTGGCGGGTTTAGCGGTGCAAGTGATTTTACGTTGTCGATAAAACCGATTGCAACACTGGGTGCTACAGTCGCAGAAGGTGCTGCTCAGACAGTCAATGTTGCCTTAGTGGAAGAGGGTGACCAAACATTACTTGCGACAGATGCTAATGATTTGCTTATTGGAGGAAGTGGCAGCGATGTATTCGAGTTTGACAGTTCAGGGCTCGGTAACGAGTTAAAGCCCTCGTACGATGTGATCAACGATTTCCAAATATCCGTTATTGGTGATGATAATGACACAATTGACATCGCCTCGATAATCACCGCTACCTCGATAACAGAAGTCGATAATAAGCTCGATTTAACAGAGAATGATGATGGCGTAACGCTTCACATAAAACCAGAAGAGACGGGGACAAAACAACAGATTCTTATGCAGGGCGTCACTCTCGATCAGCTTTACAAAGGTGACTCGACTGGCGTAGCCGAAGAAAATGTCTTACAGAAGATGATTGATGACAACAACTTGCTAGTAGGTGGTATGTCATGAAGCATCACTCATCCTCATCAAGTGAGCTGACTAACGATCCTTGGGGGCATTCGTTAACTTGGTTGATGCGTTATTTTGAGGTTAGACACCATACAAAAAAGGTGCTTTCTGGATTACCTCTTGTTGAGGGTAGATTGGATGTTGACTTATTCATCAGAGCCGCTGAGCGAGCCGATCTTGAACTCACATTAATCGATTTAAAATCCACCGCAATGTTGAGCTTTCCATTGGTGGTAATCAATAGGAAGACGTTACAACCCGCTATTATATCTGAGCGACATAACAGCGATTATCAAGTCACGTTATTTAGTGAAGATCAAGGTGAAACGCAATACGTCACGAGCGAGGAACTGCATAATCGATTCCAACCTCAAGCATGGCAAGTTTCTATGCGTCCAGAGCTGGACAAACGGATAAGTTCTATTCAAGCGGATTATAATGAACATTGGCTTTTCGCCGTAGTGAAAGAAATGTCTCCGTGGTATCGAGATCTTTTGATTGCCTCTTTCCTTATCAATACGCTAGCGCTAGTTATTCCGCTTTTCACTATGAACGTTTACGATCGTGTAGTGCCTAATCAAGCTTTCAGTACATTATGGGTTTTGGTCGCTGGTGTCTCCGTCATCATTATTTTTGATTGGCTATTGCGTAAAGCAAGGGGAGTTGTCACTGATACCGCGGGTAAGTACATCGATAACAAGCTTTCTTCGATACTTTTTTCTAAAGTTATGGGGATGAAACTTGAACACCGTCCTGCATCAGTCGGTGCATTCGCTCGACAACTACAAGATTTTGATAGTGTTCGCGATTTTTTTACTTCTGCATCTCTTGTGACCTTAGTTGATCTCCCATTTACGTTGTTATTTTTAGTCTTAATAGGTTGGCTAGGTGGGGCAATGATGTTCATACCTATTGCCGTCATGTTTACCCTGCTGATCCTTGGCTTTGCGGTAAAAGCAAAAATAGAACAATCACATACGGAAAGTGCTGCACTATCCATGAAGCGACAAGCTCACTTGTTTGATTCATTGTCCTCTTTAAAAGAGATTAAGCAAAATAACGCTACGGGAGAAGCACAAAAGCGTTGGGAGCAAACGGTATCCATGCTTTCTGATTGGCAAAATCAATCGCGAAACTATTCGAATATCGTTGCTTACTCCATTCAATCTAGCCAGCAGATAATTACCGTAATGTTACTTGTAACAGGCGTGTACAGAATTTCTGAGGGATTGCTCAGCATGGGGGGGCTCATTGCTATTGTCATGCTTAGCGGTCGTGCTGCAGGGGCGATTAACCAGTTAGCTATGCTGTTACTTCGCTATCAACAGACAAAAACAGCGGTTGAAGGCTTAAATTCTATCATGTCTTTACCTCAGGAGGCGCAACGCAGTCAGGTCATTACGTCTGCCGAATTTACAGGGAATATACGTTTAGAAAACGTGAGCTTCCAATACCCAGATGTTGATATGCCATGTTTGAGAGATATTAATCTTACTATCAAGCAAGGCGAACGCGTTGGCGTTATTGGTAGTGCAGGAGCAGGAAAGTCTACACTCCTTTCTATTATTACCAATCAACTCAGTGTCTTACAGGGTAGCGTTTATTTTGATGACATTGACAGTCAGCTTTGGCCCGCCGAATTGATAAGAGAGAAAACGGGTTGGGTTGGCCAAGATTCGCATCTTATATACGGCAGCATTATGGAAAACATAGTATTAGGACATCATGTTATTGATCAAGAACGTTTACGCCGTGCGATAGAATTATCGGGTTTGAACCAGTACATGAGTCGCCTTCCTCATGGTCTAGAAACGCAAGTCGGAGAAGGAGGGCGTTATTTGTCGGGGGGGCAAAGGCAAGCTGTAGCGATTTCAAGAGCTTTTTATCGAAACCCAGCAGCATTAATTTTAGACGAGCCAACCAGTTCCTTAGACCAGCCTGCTGAGAATGCATTGTTTAATGCTCTTAAATCGTTGCCGCACTCGACGACGATGATTATTAGCTCTCATAAACATTCCTTATTATCGCTTTGTGATCGAATTGTTGTGCTTGATAAAGGCACAATTTTGAGGGAAGGAGCGCCCCAAGAAATTTTTGCTAAACAACAGTCTAACGCGAAGACGAACAGAGTACGCGCAGTATCAATTGTACGCGAAGGAGGTCAATGATGAGCACAGTTCGTTGGAGTAATGCTCATTTAGCAAACCGTTCGAGAACGTTGATTTGGTTGTCTGCCGCGTTAGTGCTGAGTGTGATTATTTGGGCCTCGTGGGCGAGGTTAGACGAAGTGGTTGTCGGCGAAGGAAAAGTTGTTCCTACTTTGTCTGTTCAGACGATTCAGAGCTTAGAGGGAGGCATTCTAAAGGAGTTACTTGTCATGCCTGGTGAAAGCGTCACTAAGGGGCAAACCATCGCCATTCTGGATGATACAAGGTTTAAGTCGACCTATTCGGAGACCTCTGAACAAGTTGAATCTTTGCTCGCCAGAAAGCAGAGGCTTCAAATTGAATTAGAAACGGTAAAAGTGAATAGCCTCCAACTGGATTGGAAACAACAAGTGAGTATCGAGCCTCAGCCATTTGATATTTCGATGACCGGCCACTCTGCCTATCTGAATGCCAAAGCAAACTATCTTGAGCGGTTGAGCCAACTGGAGTCTGAGCTGGAGGAGGCTAAATTGCGAATTGAGCAACAATCGCAAGCTTATCTAGATACCTTGAATACCATTCAAACACTAAAAAGCAGTCTGGTTATTGTCTCGAAAGAGCGAGATATGTTGAGAGAGGTGGTTTCTAGTGGCGCGGTGGCTGAAGTGGAATTATTAAAACTGAATAGAGACGTTATAAAGCTCAAAGGAGACATCGCGAGTTCACAAGCTGCTGCCCAAAAGCAAAGGGCTGTGTATTCTGAATCCATCGCAGATTATCGTGGTACTGCGCTTGCTTTTAGGGCAGAGGCACAAGGGCAGCTCAATGAAGTTGTGACGCAACTAGCGCAGCTCAATGAAAGTCGTCAGGCGATTGCGGATCAGTTGAATCGAACGCAGTTACTTTCTCCGGTCGATGGAACCATCAAAGATGTTTTTGTCAGAACCATCGGAGGTGTGGTTAAGCCGGGTGAGCCTATTTTAGAAATAGTCCCTCGTAATAGCACGTTAATCGTTGAAGCGAGAATTTCTCCTCAGAATATCGCCTTCATAAGGCCTGGCCTGCCGGCAACGGTAAAGTTGTCTGCCTATGACTTTGTCATTTACGGAGGCCTAGAAGGAGAAGTGACCTACGTAAGCGCCGATGCACTTCAAAATGAAGAGGGCAATGCCTACTACCGTGCCAACGTTACTTTCAAGGTTGATGATAAGTTTACGATCATCCCGGGAATGCAGGTTGTGGTAGACATTCTTACAGGAGAAAAAACAGTACTGAATTATTGGTTAAAACCTATATTACGTGCGAAAGAGAATTCGCTCAGAGAAAGATAGACATAAGGATATAAGATGCGGCTTAAATCAACGTTATTGGTCTTGTTTGCAGTATCATCGTCGCCAAACGCTTTGACTTTAGAAGAGTCAGTTACGTTATCTCTCGATAGCTCCCCAAGTTTGCTTGCTCGCTATTCTCGCTATGAGTCGATGGTACGAGACCGAAATGCCATAAATGGTTCATTTCTTCCTCAGGTTAATTTGTATGCAGCAGCAGGGTACGAAGGTACTCGATATAACAACGGAAACTACATCGACAGTGAAGATAGAACATTAGAAAGAACGGAGATGGGCGTAAGAATCTCCCAACTGTTATTTGATGGATTTAAAACAAGTGCTGACGTTGATCGCTTATCTTACGAGGCTGAAGCTGAACGCTTGGGCTTATTGGCATCTGCGGAAAATGTCGCATTAGATACTGTCAGAGCGTATGTGGATGTTTTACATGCCCGAGAGTTGATGAAACTGACAGAAAGAAACCTAAGTGAACACCAAGAGATCTACCGTTTCATTCTAGATAAAAAAGAAAAAGGTTTAACCAGCAACTCCGATTTAGCACAGGTTTCTTCGCGTGTCGCGACAACACAGTCCTCATTGATTGCCGCCCAAAACAATCTTTCCGATGCTAGAACAAGATTTGTACGTTTGGTTGGTCGAGCGCCGCAAAACTTAGTTGAGCCTGTTTACCCGCAGGAATTGCTTCCGAATAAGCTTGACGAAGCACTCAAACAAGCGGTTAGGTTGCACCCATCCATACAGTCAGCGATGAAAGATTTAGAGGCGGCTCGACATGAAGTAAAAAGAGAAAAGGGGGATTACTACCCAGAGCTCAAGCTTGAGCTGTCAGCCAACAAAACAGACAACGTGGATAATATTGAAGGCATTAACGAAGATGCAAAGGTTATGCTGACGATCAACTACGATCTTTTTAACGGCTTTTCTACAGACTCCCGAGTGGAGTCATCTGCCTGGCGAGTAGAGGAGGCGAGGGCTATTCGAGCAAATGCAGAACTAGATGCGAATGAAGGTGTAAGGCTGGCATGGGACGCACATACATTGCTTCAACAGCAAATGGAGTTTTTAAAAGTCAACGTTGATGCGGCGAAAGTAACTGAATTAGGGTACATCCAGCAGTTCAATGTAGGGCGACGCAGTTTGTTAGATGTATTAGATGCCAAAGTTGAAACGTTTGTTGCGAGACGGAACTACACCCGAACAAAGTACGATCATTTGGTTGCCACTTACCGTTTATTCAACTCGATGGGGATTCTGACTTATGCGTTGCGAGTTGAGTATCCAGAGAACTGGAAGGAGAACAATAATGGATAAATTCGCAGTGACGAGTCTTCTAGTTTTCATGTTAGCAGGCTGTGCTGAATCACCGAATACGACGTTGACCACTTACCAGTACAACGACCTTAAAGACAATGATAGTGATGGCGTGATAAACCAACGAGATAACTGCGCAGATACGCCAAAAGGTGTGGTTGTTGACAGTGAAGGCTGTGCGAATTGGGTCAACGACTCGCAGACACACCTGATCAGCTTTTTCTTTGCGATGGATGAGCATCAGGTAACGCCATCTCATGATATGCCGCTAAGCGAGTTGAAAGCACTGCTTCAGAGTAACCCAAATGCGCAAGTCATACTGATAGGAGACACAAGCCCTGAAGCGTCACTCGAATACAACAAAGCGTTGGCAAAGAAAAGGACGGCAGCTATACGAGAATTGCTAGTGAGAAACGGCATTCAAGATAATCGAATTGAAGAGCAAGAGTTTTATCAGAATACGGCATTGACGGTACAACTAAAAAAACGGGAAAGGCGCACAATTGCTGTTGTAAACACGAAAGCTGAAAGTACGGAACAAGCGTGGACTATATTTAGTTCGGACAGCGAGTTGACACCTAATTCGAAGTTGGAGCTGAATTATGAAAATTAAAGTCTTGCCTTTCCTTGCTCTAACTTCATGTTTGATTTCACCGCTGGCATTTTCTGACTCTGAGGCTCGAACATCGATTTTTGTCGAGCCAGAGATACTAGAAACGATAGAAACATTGATAGATGAGCCAAGTGTAAATGTAGCGCTTGCATCTCAGTCTGGTGGTTTTAACGACATGCTAAATGACGGAACCTCTATTGCGATCACATCTAAGAAATGGTCAGATGAAAACATCTCCCGATTTCAACGAGAAAGAGGCCACAGGCCTACACGTTTGTTTTTAATGGCAAACGCTATTGTCGTAATCAATAGTCAAAAGAGTACAGTAGATAGTTTTTCCGTTAGTGAATTGAAACGCTGTGATGCAAATACGTATGCTTTCGGGCAGATGCGTTTAAGTAACCCAGATGTGAGCTCTAATGGTTGCCAATCATCGATTCAAATGCTTGATGAAGACCGATTGAAACGGGCTTTAAGCGACGACTTGTCAGCCAAAGCTTATATGCGATACTCCGATTTTAAATACTCAGAACAGTGGTCGAGCTACAAGGCTCTCTCTGTTCATCATAACGATGACTCATGCTCTTTGAGCACAGATTGCATCTATTCTCTTCGCTATCCATTTTCCGTGGTCTATTACGTTTATATAAATAAACAATTCGACACTAATCAGAAGATCACAAAATCAAAACTATTTGAACTCCTTACAACCGACCACAATACACAACAGGTACGAAATGCTGGGTTTATTCCACTACCAAAAGCGCTTATTAAAAGAAATAGAGTGAAGTTAGGGCTAGATGAGCCAGTTGTTTTAAACGGGTATAAATAAACTTCATACGCCTAACTATGTGGGCTTGAGTGAACGTACCGTCCTAGGAAGTTTTGCCTTGCTGCTCATTTATCTTTGGTTAACTTTTGGTCAATTGAGTTGGTTATAAGTGGTTTTGTTGGTAATTTTTCTATCATTGTGGCAAGTTTACTTAAAATCACTTAAGTGAATTTAAGTTATGACACAAGAAGAAAGACTCGTAGCGCTCAGAGCGAAGCTGGATCAGCAAAATAAAGTAACGTTGTCTGAAGTTTGTGAGTACTTTGGTATCTCGCGAGATTCAGCTCGTCGAGACTTAGTTAAGTTGAGTCAGCAACCTGGGTTACAAAGAATACGAGGTGGTGTCATGCTTGCGCCGATCTCTTCCCATACCGAGGCATACGCGAGTCGACCCGTGAGTGACGTTAAACATCGACTAGCTCAAGCTTCCGCAGCGTTGTTGGATGAGCGCGACCATCTTGTTATTGATACCAGCACCATTTTGTCTCTGCTCCCACTCTATGCAGGAAAAGCGCGTTGTGGAGAAAACAAGCTCAACGTCGTTACTAACAGCATTGATGTGCTGACCGCTGCTGAGACAAACGACACAATGGACGTTCATTTCTTAGGCGGACACTTTGACCCTTATGCCAGAGCAGTTTTAGGGGCGCAAGCAGAGCAGCAAATGCAGCAGTATCACGTGAACAAAGCGTTCATTGGCGTGTGTGCATTGACATCCCGAGGGCTGACAACAAATAGTTTGTTAGAAGCTACAATGAAACAAGCGATGATTGCTCAAGCTCAGCAGGTCATCGTCGTTTGTGAATCCCGAAAAATTGGTAGCGACAATTTCCACCACGTATGTGATTTGTCAAAGATCGACATCATTATTACCGATCATCCCCCTCAATCAGATTTTCAACAACTCCTCGATCACAATGATATTGAATGTATTGTTGTGTCACCGAAATAAGGAATCTTAGAATGGCTTACGATCCCGTAAAAACCGCTGTGATTGGTTACGGATATTCAGCAAAAACGTTTCATTTACCCTTCATTAAAGCGCTACCAAATTTAACGCTGAGCGCGATAAGCTCTCGTCAACAGGAGGCGGTTCAAAATGATTGGCCAGATGCTAAGTGGTTTTCTGATGCGAATACTTTACTCGATGATAGTGATGCAGAGCTCGTAATCATTACTGCGCCAAATGACGTACATTACGAACTTGCAAAGCGTGCGTTGAACAATGGGAAACACGTCATCGTCGAGAAACCGTTTGTTACTCGTATAGAAGACGGTAATGAACTTATCGCCTTGGCGGAAGAGAAAGGTCTAGTGCTGAGCGTTTTTCACAATAGACGTTGGGATGGAGATTTTCTCACGGTTAAATCTCTTATCGAACAAGGTAAGTTAGGTGATATAAAGCTGTTTGAGTCACACTTTGACCGTTACCGCCCTGAAGTTCGTCAACGATGGCGAGAGCAGGCTCAAGATGGCGGTGGTATTCTATTCGACCTTGCTCCTCATCTTCTCGATCAAGCATTGGTGTTGTTTGGCTTGCCAGATGCGATAGACGCACAATGTCGAATGATGCGTCCGGGCGCGACGACGATTGATTATTACAACTTGATACTTCATTACCCTGAGCATATTGTGCACTTGCATTCAAACTTGTATAGCCCAGAGCCGAATCTCCGCTACAAAGTATTGGGTACGGAAGCTAAATATGAAAAGTTCGGATTAGATCCTCAAGAGGGCTACTTAAAAGAAGGCCGTTTGCCGGAAAACGATGCTTGGTCGGAAGAAGATGAGGTGTTATACGGCGTCCGTTACGACGAAGACGGTGCGCAAACTATCAAAACGGAGAGAGGCGAGTACCAAGCTTACTTTGTTGGTGTGGCAGACGCCATTCGTTTGGGCACTGATAACCCGGTTCCTGCCGCTCAAGCAGTACAGAATATCGCTCTGATTGAGATGGCATTGGAAAGCAGTAAAACGGGTAAAACGATTCAGGTGAAACCATGAGTTTGACGCTTGAACTCGTGGCCCTGCAAGAGCATGAACTTCAGTTGGCGGAATTTAATCACCATATTGCGTGGTCTATCGGCCTCGCTCTAAAAGAAGAGGCTGAAGCTCGCGGCGCGGCTGTTGCTATTGAGGTTTACGGCTTTGGACAAACGCTATTTCAATACGCGATGGCAGGAACCTGCGCTGATCATTTAGATTGGGTCCGTAGGAAGCGAAACTCAGTATTAAGGTATGGCCACAGCTCTTACTATCTTTCTCTGTACAACAAGCAAAAGCAACGTGATTTCGAAAATCAGCCTCATCTCGATGCTCGTGAGTACTGTGCTCATGGTGGCGCGTTCCCAATTCGGCTTTCTGGGTCTGGTTTGGTTGGGGTTGTGACGGTATCGGGTTTACCGCAGTTAGATGATCATCAGCTAGTTGTGGATATATTAAAAACGATGATAGAGACAAAACCCTCTTAAACGCCAAATATGAAAGTAGCACGGTTCTTTATCGTGCTACTGAATTCTCTTTTTAGCTCATAAAGTGTTCTTTAATGTGAGCAAATATTAACATTGATCCCAACTTACTACCTGAAAATCAAATCAATTTCATATAACCTATACGCTCATTCATATAGAAAGCCTTCAAAGTTGGCCATTGGCAATGTCTTTTAGAAGAAAAGAAAAACTCAATCTTAGAAATCTTATTGTCACCCTATGTGTGTTCAGTGTGCTTGTCACTTTGATCAACGCATTCTACTCGATTTATCGTGTTCAAAGGGATCTCATCATCAATAACACGTTAGAATCAAACCGTGTTTACGCCCAAAAAATGTCTGAAATGACAGACTCTTTCATAGAAAGCTCAATGTCGCAGCTAAAATACAGTGCGAACGTGCTAAAAGACAAGATGCATGACGCTCAGCTTCTTGATAAAGAGGCTGAGAGATTAAGAACGCAAACCAAATCATTTAACTCTGTGGTTGTCGTTAATGCAAAAGGGGTTATTATTTCCGTATCACCTGAAACACTTCAGGTGAAAGGTGTAAGGTTAGTGGGTGAAAGAAAACGCCAGTCTTTAAACGCTCAAGCACCGGTTGTTACTGAACCATTTATATCGCCAGCTGGAAATTACTTGTTAACCATCTCATACCCTATATTTTCTCAATCTAATGAATATTTAGGTTATATCGGCGGCACTATTTATCTAGAAAAAGAAAATATTCTTGCAGAGTTACTCAGCCAGCACGCATACAAAGATGGTTCTTTCCTTTACGTTGTCGATGAGAGTAACACTCTGATTTATCACCCAGATCAATCGAGGGTTGGTGAAGTAATCGACGATAATGAAGCAATCAAAGCGGTGACGATGGGGCAGAGCGGCAACAAAGAAATTGTTAACTCTCGCGGCGTCGAAATGCTTGCTGGTTATGCGCCAGTAAAGTCATCAGGATGGGGAATTGTTGCTCAGCGCCCGAAATCGATGACGTTATCTGTGCTAGATGAACAGATGTGGAATGTTTTCCTTAAGTCGATTCCAATTGGTTTATTAACTTTGCTGCTAATTTGGTTCTTGTCCCTTCTTATTTCTAGACCACTTTGGCAGTTAGCGGGTGCTGTGCGAGGTGTCGAAGAACATTCATCATCTATCGATGATCTCAAACTGGTTAAGTCTTGGTATTTTGAGGTCTCACATTTGAAGCTTAGCTTTCTTAAAGCATTTGGTATCGTGTCAAAAACCATTGATAAGCTGCAACTGGATACATTAACAGATTCGATGACTGGATTATTGAATCGACGTGGATTAGATAAAGTTCTTGGTTTGTTTAAGCAGGAAAATACCGCGTTCTCTGTTTTGGCGCTAGATATTGACCACTTTAAGAGCGTAAACGATAACTATGGCCATGACGTGGGTGACAATTTACTTAGAGAGTTTGCGCAGTTAATGAAAGACCAAGCTCGCTCTAATGATCACCTGTGTCGTTCTGGCGGTGAAGAATTTATGATGTTTTTGGAAAAAACAGACGTAAACCACGCTATGGATGTTGCAGAGCGTATTAGACACAACGTGGAACAACATGACTTTCAGGTGGTTGGTAAGGTCACGGTTTCGTTGGGCGTTTCTCATTGGAAAGGCAATGACACACCAATTGAAGCGGTAATGAAAGACGCCGATAATGCACTGTATAAAGCGAAACATAATGGAAGAAATAGAACGGAGTTGGGTGACGACGCACAATAGATATTGCGCTTTATGCTGAACATAAAACGAGCCAGTGACTAACCTTTGCTGTTAATCGCTGGCGTAACTGCTACCAATTGCGCGAAACGGCAAGTTTAGCTCTAACTCTGGAATTTGTTTACCCACCCAAGCCGGAAATGTATTGCTATTTGGCCCTGGAAACAGCGTATATTCTTCAGCCCAAGGGTATTGGTTAATAACACTTTGTATTTTAGGTATAAGCTGGCGGGCCTTTTCACCTTGTATGGAGAGGATCTTTTCTGGTTTTGCACCATACCAATATCGATCTGGCGTCCCAGTTTGGTACTGATATAGAGCGGGTTGTCCGCGATTCACTCTCCAGCCGACTACTTCATACACTGTATATTCGTTCGCATTTTCAGGCTTTATTGCAAACCATGTATGAACAGCAAACCAGCCTCGCCAACCAAACGCATCTGCGGCGTAAAACTCAATCACAGCATGCTTAACATTAGAAGGGTCGGGTGCGATACCCGCAGGTTCTCTGCTAGCAGTACGCCAATCTCCTTGAGTGCATCCACCCAGCATAACCGCGATTGACATGAACCCAATTTTTACAAGGTGAGTAAAGTTGAGAAGGTCTTTCATTTATTGCTCCTAGACCAACCGATGTTGGTAACGCTCTATTGATTTTAGCTATAAAAACGTGGCAAGCCTGATTGTTGAAATCCTCTCCTTATTAAAAGAGAGAGGGAAGTTAGTGCCATAATTCCAGTTCATACGCAATAATAAGGTAAGCCGATTTGTAACATGTGGCATAGACGATGCCGTATTTCTCGAACGATTCGTCTAGTTGCGTATGAAAAAGTAAGAGGTTGTATGTATTCCTTACACAGCCACATGAATTAAAAGCATTAAAAAACAGAGGTTTACAGTGGATTTTGACTGATTGAGTGAGTTTGGGACTCTCACATTGTCTCACATTTGCTTGTTTTGGGCGGAATTTTCATCGCTCATCTTTTTGCGCGTTTAGAGTCAGCGTTCAGCTATGGCACAATAGGCGCTCACAGAACAAGTGCTGTTTGGTCATGCAAATAGCAGAAAAATAACTAGAAATAGAATAATTAATGTTTAAATCAAAAAGTATACTCGCATTAAGCATGTTCGCATTTGGCTGTTTTGCCAATCAAGATAGCGAACCAACGTCCGTTGTGCTGAACTATGGTGACTCCTCCATCAGTACTGATATTCAAGCCAATCGAAAATTTCATGTTGTCCGAGACAATGAAAGTGAGCACGTAGAATTTTCCGGCGGAATCATAAAGGAGTATTCCGATTATATTGTGAATGTTCATATCATAAGAAAAAGCAAAATACGCAGATCAAGCCGAGAGCTGAATACAACCGTACTGATGAACAGTGATCAGATTGGGAAGCCTTTAGTGATTGGCATTGAAAATGATGAGTTCACTAGTATCACTTTGCGTTAATGCTTAGTATTTATTGAATAGGAATGAGGAAATTGATGCTCTCAATACGCTGCTATCGCACCGAGGATGCCCCAACACTGTGGGCACTCTTTTACCATACTGTGCGAATCATTAATCGTCGCGATTATACGGAATCACAAGTTTCCGCTTGGGCACCATCAGATTTTGACCTCGATGTGTGGCAACGAAAAATGGACGATATTCAACCATACGTCGCGGAGATAGAAGGGCAGGTCGTTGGCTATTGTGATTTGCAAGGTGACGGCTTGATTGATCATTTCTTTTGCCATCATGAATACCAAGGACAAGGTGTTGGTCGTGATTTGATGTCTTTTCTTTTTTCACAGGCGAAAGTACAGGGGATAAAACGACTGTATTCTGAAGTGAGTATTACCGCCCGACCTTTTTACGAGAAAATGGGTTTCACAGTTAAGTCTCGACAACATGTTGAGGTTAGGGGAGAAACCTTAACTAACTTTATGATGGAAAAGTATATTTAACTTAAATAGTGAGCATTTAGTGAGCTTGAACACAGATATAAAATGTTTTCCAATGTGAAAACGAGTTCATTGATCTCGCACCAACGTTTTGTTTGAAAACAGTGTACATAATCTTCTCTGGAACGCCATTACCGCATTTCGTCTCTGAAGGCTTAAAAACAGTCTGAAAGTTTTGGTTTTGCGGCGGGTAATAGCGTTCCAAACGCCAAATGTGTCTGGCTAACCATCTCAGGAAGAGAAGTAGTACTATGCGCCCTTATCTCAAATACGTTGTTCCAACATTGATACCATTGCTTGTTTGGTTGATGCCTCTCTCTGCGTTCCCATTTGATGGCATTACTATCGTCCAGCAAAGAGTGATTGCAATCTTCTTGCTTGCCGCACTTTGCTGGGTATTCGAGCCAATTCCAATCTACGCCACTTCGGTTGTGATCATTGTCCTAGAGCTATTGCTTGTATCAAATAAAGGTATTGTGCTCTTTCGTTTGCAAGAAGGGCAGCCACATTTTGGTGAGCTATTACAATACAACGAGATAATGGCGACCTTCGCTAGTCCGATTATCATGCTCTTCCTCGGCGGTTTCTTTTTGGCTATGGCGGCGACAAAGTACAGGTTAGATGTCAACTTAGCCCGAGTGTTACTCAAACCATTTGGACAAAAACCAAAGTTCGTTATGCTGGGGTTGATGCTGATCACCGCTGTTTTTTCTATGTTTATGTCAAACACCGCAACAACAGCGATGATGTTGTCCATTTTAACCCCTGTGATAGCGGTTTTCGGGCCTAAAGACCCAGGTCGAATTGCATTCGCCTTGTGTATTCCTGTTGCAGCCAACATTGGTGGCATTGGTACTCCAATCGGCACGCCACCGAATGCCATCGCCCTAAAATATTTGGTTGGTGACAACTTAATTACGTTTGGTGAATGGATGGTATTTGGTGTGCCATTCGTTATTGTGATGATGGCGTTAGCCTGGTTTCTGATTGGCTTTTTGTATAAAGCCGAACAAACCACCATCGATCTGAACATTAAAAGCAAGTTTTTGAAAACACCCAAAGCAATAATGGTTTACGTCACCTTTGCCGGCACGATTATTCTTTGGTTGATGGGTTCTGCACATGGAATGAATTCTTACACAGTAGCATTAATTCCGGTGGCAGTGTTCTCATTGACGGGCATCATCAACAAAGAAGACTTGAAGAAAATCTCTTGGGATGTGCTTTGGTTGGTGTCAGGCGGTATTGCTCTGGGCCTTGCTCTAGATAAAACCGGGCTTGCGAAGCTGGTGGTACACAGCATTCCGTTTGATCAGTTCTCGCCATATGTTGTCTTGTTTGGTGCGGCTTTCTTGTGCTTGTTAATGGCAAACTTTATGTCGCATACTGCCACCGCAAACTTGCTGATGCCGATTATGGCTGCGTTAGGTACCTCTATGGCTTCGTTAACGCCTCTCGGCGGTGAAGTTACTCTGATCTTAGTCGTGACATTTGCTGCTTCACTCGGTATGTCGTTACCAATCAGTACGCCACCAAACGCGTTAGCTCATGCAACAGGGCATGTCGAGAGCGGCCAAATGGCTCGTATCGGTGCCGTGCTAGGCGTGATTGGCGTATTACTCAGCTTTGTGATGGTGTGGATTTTACATACTGTTGGGCATATTGGATAACCCATGTACGAAACGAAGTTAGACGCGTTAGTACAACGCTACTTTAATCACCTTGAACGCCGATTAACGGTTTTATCCGGGTCGGTGCTTATTGAGCAAGCTGGCTACAATGATCGCTTGTACTATGTGCTGTCGGGAGAACTGGCGGGCTATTACGCGGAAGATGACAAGAAACCGATTCAGGTATTTTCTGCGTCTCAAGGTGCGTTTATTGGCGTACATAGTTTCTTTTCTGGTACGTGGACTGCCTCTTCGACAGTGATTGCTCAAACCGATGTTGAATTGGCTTGGATACAGCGTGATACGCCCGCCGTGGAAGAGGCGACATACGGACCATTGACGACACAATTTATGCCTGTGATGGTTAACGAATTATCTCGTCGTCAACGGCGTGCAATGCAAGAGGCATTAGCTAAAGAAAAAGCGCTACAAAAGCTTCATACCGCAGAGCAAATGACAACGTTGGGGCAGCTTGCAGCGGGTATTGCTCATGAGTTGAACAATGCGATAGGCGTTGTAAGCAGTAAATCAGAACGGCTAGAGACAGTTATCATGGAACTGCTTGAAGAAGTTCATCCGGAAGCGAGTCAATTTTTTGATTTTGGTTTAATGCAAGGGCAGAAAGTCTCTTCTAGCGAAGCGAGAAAGCGGGGGCGTCACTTCGAAAAATACTACGGTTTAACCAAGGAGGTTGCTCGTGATCTTGCACGTGCCGTTCCAAATAACTTCCTTTCAGAACATTGGCTAAAAAGACCAGAAGAAGCGATACGTTTCTGGCAAATGGGGCGAGATCTCCATGACTTACGCATCGCTTCTAAACATACCGTTGGCATTGTGCGATCCGTAAAACAATTGGGGCGCACGGATATCGACTTGGATGAAGCGATTAACATCAATGATTCAATCAATCGCGCCTTGGCTCTATTGCAAAGTGACTTAAGACGAGTGAGTGTTCGTTTTAGCCCTGCGGATTTACCTGCTTTTATTGGTTCTCAAACCGAACTCGTCCAAGTTTGGGTAAATATCTTAAAGAATGCGTGCGATGCACTTGGTGAAACGGAGAAACCCGGTATCGAAATACATACTCGGGAGAGTAAGGGTAAAATTTTGGTCACGATTGCTAACAACGGACCAGAAATTGATGAAGCGACACGTAGAAAAATTTTCCGGCCAAACTTCACCACTAAAAAGGGGGGATTGTCGTTTGGTTTAGGGTTAGGTCTGTCGATTGTGAAGCGCATTATCGCCGGATATAACGGCTCTATTGTGGTAAAGAGCGACAGTGAAAAAACGATTTTTAGAATCAAGTTACCAGTAGAGGGTGAACATGGAGAAGCTTAATGTAATTTGCGTTGATGACCAACGAGAGGTACTAAGCGCGGTTCTACAAGATTTAGAGCCGTTAAATCAATGGTTGAATGTCGAAGACTGCGAATCAGCAGGTGAGGCTCTAGAACTGATGGATGAATTTGATGCAGAAGGCGAGATGATCGCATTGATTATTTCCGATCATGTGATGCCAGGTAAAACGGGAGTAGAACTGCTGACCGATGTATCAAAAGACGGTCGTTTTGGCTTTACGAGGAAAGTGCTTCTTACCGGGCAAGCGACGCACACCGATACGATTAATGCGATCAACTCCGCAGGCATTGACCGCTACTTTGAAAAACCATGGCAAGCAAGCCAATTAATAGAGTGCGTTAGAAACCTGGTGACCCAATATATCTTTGATGTGGGCTTAGATTACACTCAGTATCACGAACATTTAGATCAGAGTGTGGTGTTTGAACGCCTACGTTAATTAGGGGGCATTAAGCTTTGTTTTCGTCACGGCCAGTTAGTGTCTGAAATCTATAGTGAATAGTTCAGCATGTTTAACGTGGCCGTGCGGAATATTGCTCTAGTATGCTTAACTCAACGAATAGCGGCTTGCACTGGCAACAGACAGTGGCTTAGAGAACCAATAACCTTGCAGATAATCGACGCCCATTTCGGTAAAAAATTCACACATTTTGGCGTCTTCAATTCCCTCAATCACTACTTCAATACTATTTTCCTGGCACATAGTGATAAGAAACTTCAGATATTCTTGTGAAGAGCGGTTGGTTAGTGTTTTCCACGCCATCGACCTATCAATTTTGATTTGTGTCATCGGGAGGTCGAAGAAGCTATTTAATGAACTGTAACCCGATCCAAAGTCATCCAGAGAGAGTGCAAATCCTAGTTCCCTGAGGGTATTCAGAGGGGCAATGGCTGTCTGATTATTATCCAAAATAAACGTTTCTGTTAGTTCCAAAACAATAGACTCAGGATCGACACCAACCTCATCCGCCATGGCTTTAATTCGCGCAGGGAATTCACTGTTCATTAACTGAAGTACAGAAACATTCACGTTGACGCGAACTTGGTTTTGGTAACGCTCACGGTAGTTTTTGATAAATTCACACGCTTTGGCAAAGACTTGATATCCGAGCTCGACAATCAAACCTTTGTTCTCTGCGACGGGGATGAATTCGTCTGGGTAAATTTCGCCAAACTCTTTGCTACGCCAGCGAACCAGAGATTCGAAGCTCACCACTTTTGAGCTTTTGGCGTCAATAATTGGCTGAAACTTAACGCTTAATGTCTGTTTTTCTAGTGCACTTTTTAGACCTTGTTCAATAAAGAAATAACGGTCTACGGCATGCTGAGTTTTCTCACTGTAAACCGCAACACGGTCTTTATTCTGCTCGCTTGCGTACTGACAAGTTCGTGCTGCTTTACGCAATATTTCCTCTGCTGAGTGACTTGGATCTATGCACGGATACAAACCAATACTAATGTTACTTCCCAAGTATTGGCCCTCTTCAATCACTGCCTCGTGGTAGGTTTCCTTTAAACTTTCGGCATAACTTTGCAGCGTTTCTACCGAGCATTCATCGTGAATCAAAATCGCAAAGTCATCATCATGTACGCGATATACAGAACTATTTGGAGAAGGTAGGTGACTGAGAGTTTGTAGCAATTTTTCCACTAACCCATCGACCAACTCGCTGCCATATTGATTTAAGTAAGATTTAATCTCTTCTATCTGAATGTAACAGATAGATGCACAAGAATCGGTGGCTCGCACACTATCTTCAATATCCAGCAAGAGATGGGCGCGATTAGCCATACCTGACGCATTGTCATGAAATGCGACTTGATGAATGTAGCTTTCCATCAGCTTGCGTTCAGAAATATCACGGTGGCTACCAACCATATAATGACCATGTTCTGTTTCTTTGGTCATGGCTACGCCTTCAATCCAGACGTACTGTCCATTGGGTTTACGCACGCGGTAGGTCGTTGTGACCCTCGTGTTGTTGGTAATGATGTGAGCATCGACCCGAGTGGAGAGTCTTTCTCGATCGAGAGGGTGAACAAGGTCTAACCATTGCTCTAAGCTGATTCGACCAGCGTTGATACCAAGCTGCTCATAAAAGCCCTTGTTATAAAATACCATGGTGCCAAACTCATCCATGTAAAAGAGGCCTTCGTTAAATACATCGAAGATATGAATGAATCGTTCTTCGACGATTTTTAGGAACTCTCGGTCACTATCTGAGACTTGTTGGTCAAATATGGTGGTCAAGATATTTCCTCCTCGAGCCTTTTAGCATCAGAGATGAGTGTTGGGGTTGATAACATAGAGTTGATCTGCTGGCGTACATTACAATCACAAAAGTGTCAGTTCAAATTGTTTGGCTATCATTTTATGCGCTACTAGGTTAATAACATACTAAGATTAGGCGGCTAATCATCGACATTTATAAAAAATAGTCAACAGTAAAAATCATTTATAAAATACAGTTATTGATGCCGTCCGCAATCTATAAATATTTATGAATAATTATCCTAAAGTTATTTTCAGTTGTGTCGGTATCAATGTGCGGTTTTCTAACGTCATTTGTATATATGTTATCTTGGATAAAACCATAATAACAAAAAGGATTTAATGAGCGCGACCGATTATTAATTGACAGGATGCTCATTAATTGTAATCAATTCAAATTTATTATCACGCCAAGTAATCAAATCTCTTATAATGCGGACGTTAATATCGAGTAAGCCTTCTTTATATGCAGTACGATCCGAAAAATTCAATCAAAATTGCGCTCGCTGATATCGGCGTTGGTATGTTTGTCACCGCGATAGAGCACAACAAGCGCGTCAATTTAGCCAATGCGGGGCGAATATCTAGCCCTGAAGGCATTAAGAAGCTTGCTACAAGTGGCGTAAAGTATGTTTGGGTAGATCAAACATTATCTTCGCAGCAGTGTGTCTTCAAGCCTGTAGATGAATCAACTGATGCCACTAAAGAGACGAGAGAGCAGAAACACTCAGATTTTAAGAGGGGTCAACGAACTTATCGTTCGAGAGACATCCAACACAAGCGAGCCAAAAAGCTGATCGCCGAAGCAAAAGATTTGGCGCAAAAACTATTGAATCAAACTTTTGAAGGAAAAATCATTGAAGTTGATGAAGTAGAAGCTTGGGCTGACGATGTGATTGAAAGTGTTTTGATTGACTCAGATGCGTTGCAGTGTGTCTCTGCACTCCGAAAAAAAGACTCTTACTTATTGGAACACTCCGTCAATGTCGCTTGTCTTTTAGTGTCATTCGGTAAGTACTTGGGCTTGGATAAGCCAACGCTAAAACAGCTTGCTGTAGGTGGCATTATTCATGATGTAGGTAAAATTAAAGTCGATGATAAGATCTTGCACAAGCCAGCGAAGCTAACGCCTGAAGAATTTGAACATATGAAGCTACATCAAGTGTTCGCAGGTGAGATTATCCTTCACGTAAAAGGGCTTAGTGAAGTAAGCCGTGATGTTTGTTTGATGCACCACGAGAAGTTAGATGGCAATGGTTATCCTAGAGGCTTGAAGGGGGATGAGATTCCAATTCACGGCCGTATGAGCTGTATTGTAGATATCTACGATGCGCTAACGGCTGATCGCTGTTACAAAAAAGGCATGAGTTCTGCGGAAGCGTTTAAAATCTTGTTGAGTCTAACGCCATTTCATTTAGACGCAGACTTAGTTTACAAATTCATTAATTGCATTGGGATGTACCCCGTAGGCTCCATTGTCGAGTTGAACGATGGGCGTGTTGGTATTGTTTGGTCTTCAAATGAATCTCAAGCATTAAAGCCAGAAGTGAAATGTTTCTACTCCCGCAAGTATAAACGATACATTGATGTCACGATGGTGGATTTAAAAACGAGTGCGTACAAAATTGAAAGAGCGATCGCGCCTTCATCGTTAGAGATCGATCCTAAGCCTTTTTATGATTAAGAGAAATAGATAAGCTTATACAACAGGCTTTACATCCTTGCATGTAGATCGTATTTTATTTGCATAACTATCTATTAATTTTTTCTAAGTTATTTAGATGCAAGATGGTTATTAAGACCTCGGCTTCATGGATAGAAACCGGGCGATAAAATAGTTCTATACACAATGGGCTATAAACCTCATTTTGCTGGAAGGGATGCCAATGCAAATAGATACATGGATTTTTTACACTCTTGCCATTCTCGTGCTCACAGCTTCACCAGGACCAAGCTCACTGTTGTGTTTAAGTAAAGGAGTGAGTAGTGGGTTTCGTATTGCTTTCATGACTGCACTTGGCAGTTTGTCTGCGATTACGAGCATCCTTACGCTCTCATTTACCGGGCTGGGAGTTGTCATTGCTTCATCTGAGTTAGTTTTTAATATTATCAAATGGTGTGGTGCCGCTTATTTACTCTGGTTAGGTATTCAAGCGTTGCGCTCATCTCAGACAGATTTTAATAAAACGGCAACGACTCAAAGTTCCGCGACAGCGTTCAGCGCGTTCACTAGTGGTTTCATTGTTGGCGCTAGTAACCCCAAAGCGATAGTCTTTTTCACCGCTTTGTTTCCTCAATTCATTGAACCTTCCGCACCGCTACTGGCTCAATACGCGATTTTCGCGTCTACATTTGTGGTTTTTGAGCTTAGCTGGCTAACATTTTATGCATTGTTAGGGGTAAAAGCCTCCGATTGGTTGTTTGTCGCTGGAAGGGCGAAGTTGTTCAATCGTTTGACTGGTGGAGTATTTATTGGTGCAGGCGTGATGTTGTCGACGGCAAACCGATAAATAAGACAGACTTCGGTACGCAGTTAGGTTTTCCCATATAGTAAGTTGGAATGCGCTAATTTAGCTTTGTCTTATTTCCAGAATGGAAATAGACGTTTTGTTTATTTTCATTAGTGGCAACAGCCAAGCAGGAGTAAAATCACGTTACTCTTTAGGGGTAGAGCTCGTATTTTGTCTTGTGGGCTTGTGGTTACTTTGTAGGAATATCTTAGATGACAAGCCTTTCTAAACTACAACAACGTTTTCTAGATATCGCGACCGACGTCCGTCTTTCTCCAAAACAGAAGTCGAGTTTTTTAGCTTTAGAGGCGGAAGCGTGCATTCCTTACATGACCGTATCTCCATCACTGAGACAAGCAATGGATGAAGGCATCATCTGCGATATGTTTGAAGGTCATGCACCGTTTAAACCTCGCTATGTGTTGCCTGATTACGCTAAATTTCTATCGCAAGGCTCAGACTATTTAGAGTTGTCTCCGGCTGATGATTTCGATGATGCGTTGAACATGCTGACCATCATTTACCATCATGTTCCTTCGGTAACGAACATTCCGGTTTACTTAGGCCAGTTAGATGATGTCTTGTTGCCTTACATAGGCGACCTAACAGAGAGCCAGATTTACAAAAAGTTAAAACATTTTTGGATCATGCTGGATCGCACATTGCCAGATGCGTTTATGCATGTGAATGTCGGACCGACAGACAACATTATTTGTCGCACTGTTTTAAAAGTAGATGCGGAGCTCAAGCAGATCGCACCGAATCTCACCTTTATGTACGACGAGACAGTTACACCTGATGATTTACTTCGTCAAGCGACACAGAACATTTGTGAATGCAGTAAACCGCATATTGCCAATTACCCAATGCACGCGAAAGCCTACAACGGCTCACGCTTTGGTATTGTAAGTTGCTACAACTCGCTTCCATTAGCAGGTGGCTCGAACACATTGGTGCGAATGAATTTAAAAGAAGTTGCAAAACGAGCATCAGACTGTAACGACTTCTTAAACAGTGCGTTGCCTTCTTACCATCGATTAATGGTCGAGCTCATAAACGCAAGAAGCACGCACTTGCATGAAAAATCGAACTTCTTTCAAGGCTTTTTGACGCAAGAAGGGTTGATAAAAGAGTCCTATTTCGCGCCAATGTATGGCGTTTACGGCATGGCCGAAGCGGTAATCCTTCTATTTGAAAAAGAAGGGCAAATAGGGCGATACGGAAAAAATGATCGAGCAAATACTTTTGCTCATGATGTTTCAGCAACACTGGCTAAACTGGTGGACTCAACCCCGGTGAAATATGGTTTAGATGGCAAAGCGCTCTTACATGCACAAGGCGGCATTAGCTTAGATCATGATGTTACGCCAGGTGTACGTCTGCCTTATGGTGCAGAGCCAGACCCTGTCACTTATGTACAAGCAACGGCGAAGCATCATCAGTATTATCGTGCGGGTATCAGCGATATTTTGACGATTGATGAAACGGTGAAATCTAACCCAGAAGCGATGTTCAATTTATGTAAAGGGGCACTAAATGCTGGTTATCGTGAGTTTACCGCGAATGTCACTTCAAATGACTTAATTCGCGTGACAGGCTACATGATCAAACTTTCAGACGTCGCGAAATATGATAAAGAAGGTTCGAGAACCAACACGACGTTTCTAGGTGCAGAAGCAGCAAAAAATACCAAAATTTTAGAACGCTCGCCACGTGTGGTGAGTCATGAAGTAACACCGACTTACACGCAGGCATAAGTTCGGTTTAGGAAAGAACAAGATGTCTAGACGAAGTGGAAGCCTTTTGGCAAAAGTCACTCGTATCCTTCCTTTCTCTTGTGTTGATGGGCCAGGAAATCGTCTAGTCATCTTTCTACAGGGTTGTAACTATCAGTGTTTGAACTGCCACAATCCTCACACGATAAACCATTGTAATCATTGTGGTGAGTGTGTGAGTGAATGTTCAGCAGGCGCATTGAAGTTCGACGAAAACAACAACGTTGTTTGGCTTAAAGAGGAGTGCACCCACTGCGATCATTGTATAGAGATATGTCAGAACCAATCTAATCCAAAAATTACTGACTACTCTGTAGTAACAATGCTCGATTTGATACGCAAACATCGCTTTTTCATCAGTGGTGTTACTGTATCCGGTGGGGAATCTACCTTACAACTTCCTTTCATTATTGAGCTGTTTAAAGGGATAAAACAAGATCCTGAATTACGGCACCTCTCTTGTTTCATCGACAGTAACGGTTCTTTAGCGGTTGCTGGTTGGCAGCGTATTCTACCTTTTCTGGATGGCGCAATGATCGATTTGAAAGCGTGGCAGACGGAGACGCATCAGTGGCTAACTGGGCGTGATAATCATCGTGTATTTAAAACCCTTCAGTACCTTGTTGAGCACGAAAAATTGTACGAGGTCCGCTTACTGCATATTCCCCAAAAAAGTGATTTAGATATAGAAATCGTAGCAATTGGACGTTACTTGAGTACTCTTCCTGAATCGGTGATTATACGTTTAAATGCCTTTCAGCATCACGGAGTAGTGGGGGAGGCGTTAACTTGGGATATGTGCTCTCATCATGATATCGAACGCTTAAAATCAGAGCTTCGATGCTACGTGAGTAACCCTATCACAGTGCCGACAGTACTCACGTAGTACCGTTGTTTATCTATGCTTACGCATCACAGGCATCTAACATGGCGCAGGCGTCGAGTAATTGTTGCTGCAACCATTTTAAAGCGGGATCGTTTAAGCTCGCTTTGTTCCAAACGAGGCTGTAGGCTACCTGTCCGTAATCGAATGGAAGAGCTTGTTCAACCAAACCTTTTGCTTGCATTGCCGCTCTTGCCCAAAGCTTGGAGCATGTGAACAAGTAATCCGAGTGCTGACACATCACCGCAGCTGAACCAAAGTCGGCTACACGCATGGCCAAGTTTCGCTTTGAATGCCTTTGGGTGAGATTTTGCTCAAAATAAGGTTGTGACAGATCTTTATCATGAATACCGATGTGTCTTGCACAAAGGTAACTTTCAACAGATAAGGGTTGCTCAGCGAGTGGGTTCGATGCTCTCATTAAGCAAACCATTTCGTCTTTCAAAATGGTTTTCCAGACCAAGTCTTTATTTTGTGTGGGTGGTTGGCTGAGATCGTGAGGAAGCAACAAAAAATCCACTTGACCTCTTGCTAATGCATCGAAGCTCATTTCCTCTTTCGCATGGACATTCAAGTGCGCGTGGTTGCTCAGTTGTTGGGACAAGTGCTGTAGAACTGGCGCAAAGAGCTCAAATGAACTTTCACGCATTGCTAATGAAAAACTACCTTGATAGTAAGCCGGATTGAAAGAGCCTTGATGTAATAATCCATTCATACTGGAGAGTATGCCATGGATTGATGGGCCTATATGCAGCGCAAATGCTGTCGGCACTAAGCGAGTGCCATCACGGTAAAAAAGGTCATCCTTTAGCGTTTCGCGCAACTGTCCGAGCGTTTTACTGACGCTCGATGGTGTTACACACAAGCGTTCTGCCGCAAGTGTGACGCTGTGAGTGGTTAACAACATATGTAAAACAGTTAGATGTTTAAGGCTTATACGCGAAAGAGCAATGTAGTCCATAAATAGCATGGTTTCTTATGATTTTTGGCAGTATATCAGCATGAAACAAATTTTTACTATTGTTTATCTCGGAAACACGCCTGTTTCTCTTTGAGCTCAATGCATTTAATGGGTTGCATAAGGGTTGATGGTGCTTATAAGTCTAGAAATTTATCTTAGTTTTGTTGGACTTTAATGCTTTCATTTATTCAATTCTAAAGCTTCTATGTAATTTTAATCAATTTGGAGGAGTTGATTGATTTGTACACGAATTAAACTTGTTCCTTGTTAATTAAAATAGATATTGTTTTGTTGATTGTTTGGTGATTTACTCATGATCCCTCAGTAACAAAGGTATAAATAATTAATGGACGACCCCTTTAGTCGACAAAACCCTTCACCATATGTCTTCTTATTATTGGAGACATGCTCATGCTAGAACTTTTTATGCAACCAGAAGCTTGGGCTATTTTCGCCACTTTGTTTGCGCTTGAAGTTGTCTTAGGCGTTGATAACGTCGTTTTTATCTCTGTCTTATGTGAAAGACTGCCGCTGCACCAACGTAAGCTGGCAAGAAACCTTGGTATTGGTCTTGCTGTTATTGCTCGTATTGGTTTAGTGTTTTCAATCTCTTGGATCATGCAACTGACTCAACCGCTATTTTCTTTGGCGAACCATGCGTTTACCGGAAGAGACGTTATCATGATTGCGGGTGGTGCATTCCTCTTGGCTAAAAGCCTGAAAGAGTTGTGGAGTTGGTTAAATCACAACGAGTCGGCTCACTCAACTCACGCCCGTACTGGTTTAGCGGTAGTTCTGTTGCAGATTGTTGCCGTGGATGCTGTATTCTCGATGGACTCGGTGATAACCGCCGTTGGTTTGACAAGTGATGTCCCACTTATGGTCGCAGCGATTGTTTCTTCTGCTATCGTGATGGTCATGACAGCAGAAAAAATCAATAACCTGGTGTCGTGTTACCCTGGTTTTAAGACACTTGCTTTGTTATTCCTCGTTTTGTTAGGTGGTTTATTGATGGCAGAAGGCTTCGAAATTCATATCAACAAAGGTTATGTGTACTTTGCGATGGCATTCGGCTTAATTCTGGAACTTTGTCATATCCAGTTAAAAAACAAACAACGCCCGACTATTAAACGTCTTAGTCCGTTGCGAGTTCATCCAACGAGATTAGAAGCTCGTCAATAATAAAAGATATTGCCGCTCATATGAGCGGCATTTTTATATTCGTCATCACCTATTTTTAGTCTCTTTTTATTTTGTTGTCGTTTCGACAAAAAATCGCATTTGTTGTGGGGTTGAAGATTTTTTATATAGACCGCCCAACTAATATGAGTGAACGACAATAATGGATAAAATGATCGATGCGTTAGCAACCCATGGCTACTACATCTGGGATGATTTTCTTTCTGAACAAGAAGTGGCTCAATTACGAGACTGCATTCCAAGTAACTGGAAAAAAGCGCGTATTGGTCGTAATGACGATGTGACACGTATTGAGTCAATTCGAAGTGACAAAATTCAATGGTTATCGCCCAATATGGGGCACGCGGTTACTTCTTACTTAGATAAGATGGAAGAAATACGCCAAGAAGTGAACCGTCACTTGTTTCTGGGGCTTTTTGAGTATGAAGCTCACTTTGCCAAGTACGAGGAAGGGGATTTCTACCAAAAGCATCTAGATTGTTTTAAGGGCAATGAAAACCGTCGATTGACAACCGTTTTTTACATGAACGAATCTTGGACGGAAAAGGATGCAGGTGAATTGGTGGTTTACGATCTAAATGATAATAAGATAGCAACCATCCCTCCTCAATCGGGACGCTTACTTTTATTCTTATCTGAGCAATTCCCGCATGAGGTTTTACCGACCAATGCTGAGCGTTTCAGTATTGCAGGTTGGTTCAGAATCAATGGTGTGCGAGACAATGTACTTGATATTGCAAAATGATTGATTTGCAACCTGCACAAAATCAGCAAAGGGCGTAGATACGCCCTTTATCGATTAAACATTAGTTGATAGCTCGTAACACTCGGTCATGTTTCGCTCTAGCACTGCATAGACGTCAGAACAAAGTTCTTGTTTAGCGACTTGCTCGCCCATAATCGCGGCGATTTGTGCTTGAGCCATTCGTCCTCGGTAGGGACGGTCCTGAGACAGAGCTTGAAAAACATCGGCAACCGCGACAATACGCGATGGTACATCGAGTTCGTCTCCTGTTTTATGATAAGGATAGCCAGAACCGTCCAAACGCTCGTGATGATTAGAGGCCCACTCCGCTATTTTAGCGTTGGGAAACACTTTGTGTAATGCGAGCTGAGTATCAATTGTATGGCGTTTAATACGCGTATACTCTTGTTTATTAAGAGAGCCTTCTTTATGAAGAATCTCATCTGGTGTTTTTAACTTTCCGATATCATGCACCAACCCAGCAATAAATAACATCTCTTGGTCGTGCTCACAGAACCCAAGCTTGATGGCTAGATACCGAGATAACTCCGCCACTTTTTGCGAATGTTGATAAGTAAATGGGCTTTTTGCGTCAACAATTCGAGCGATAAACATGCCCAAACTATTCATATCTTGGATGGTGAGCTGTTTTTGAAGCCAATCAATGCTTTTAAAGTTTAATCCGATGGTTTCTATATTTTCAGACTCCATCGCGAACCAAAATGCGTCGGTCATAACGAGCTTAACCATTGCCTTAGCCATGTCTGGATTAAACAAAGTTCCAGCGTTTGCCATGATGCATTCTGCAATTAGTTCTTCATGAAGTGTGACAATGTCACAGTGGCAGTTCATGACGTATTTGGAACGCATAAAATCGAGACGGTCGGCTAAATAGAGTAGGGCAGCGACCTCTTTTTCAAAAGGCGGTAAATCAAGATATTTTAGTTCACTCCAATGTGTATGGTGGTAAAGAACAGGTGTAGCAAACTGACGCAACAAACGACACTGCTTGAGGCTTCGGTATCCTCTTAAGCAATGTGTTTTTACGTCTTGTGGCACCAACTCCTCAAGTAACATTTTATGTTCTTGTGTTTCGGAGACCCCACAATCGTGGATCATCCCTGCGAAGTAGCAAAACTCCGCTTTTTCTGGTTCCCAGTTCATGACCCGAGCACATTGGTAAGCGATGTAAGCGACACGGTGGCTATGGTGCGTATCATCAACACCTACATAGTCGAGTGCTCGAGCAACCCAGATAAGTGCTTGTTTCAGATCGACTTCAAAGCCCATGTCCGTATGGGAATGGCAAGAATGATTCATGGTTTATACCGACATTGCTAATTAGCCCACGCTAAACCCAAATCAGAAGGTGATAGGAAAAATTGGGTACGACAGCGAATAGACCCCAAAAAGGTGGGCGTTTAGACATAGTTTTGATTATGGGCGGGATAATAATCCTAGTTGCATAATAATATCACCTGAAGCTCATGGTTAAGAGTCAGATATTTGAACTAAGTATAAGTTTTGAAAGATTATTGTTGCTCTTGTTGACTTATTTGAAAACGACAATAAATCATGATGTAACACATTCTTATTTTTATTTTTGTAAATCGTGTTCGGGCTTAACCAGAGACACACGGTATTGATGTGTGATTAACAGAATTCATATTGTTGCTTTTGAAGGCAAAAAATAAGAGGACTTCTTCGAGGCTTGCTCTGTAACTAACAGAGTAATAGGGAAAGCAGCTTGTTAACTACATGACAATAGAGCGTCGTTGAAAACATTTTCTCTGTAGCTCATGTCGTTGAGGAAAGATAATAAAATGGTACGGTTTCCCAGCGATGCTAGCCCTTTTAGTGAGATAAGTTTATTGAAAATGTGTGATTGCAAAGTAAGCATAGGTAGTAAAAGTAGCTAGAATGATAGCTCTAAATGAAAAGGATTTCGTATGTTGAAGCATCGTTTATATCGGAGTTACACCGCAGGGTTAAAAATAGCAGCCCTTATCCTTCCTATGCCGAGACCAACCTTGTTTTCCGGCCTTGGTTCGATGAATGAGCTATTAGAATCGATGACCGAGCTGGGATTTAAACGCGTCTTGTTAGTTACCGACGAAGGGTTAGTCCAAGTCGGTATTGTAGATAAGGTGCTTGAGGCAGCAGCACAACTCGATTTACAGTTAGATGTTTTCTCGCAAGTTAAGCCCGATCCTACCTATGATCAGGTTGAGAGCGGTCTAGAGGCTTATCATCGTTTTCATTGTGAGGGCATATTAGCTTTGGGTGGCGGCTCTGCAATGGATTGTGCAAAAGTCATCGCTGCGAAAGTTACCAATAAACGGCCAATAAAAAAATTAGCTGGACTATTGAAGGTATGGCGAATGCCAGCGCCGCTTTTTGCTATTCCAACAACGGCTGGAACCGGAAGTGAAGTTACTATCGCTGCGGTCGTGTCAGATCCCTCCTCACACATTAAAACACCTTTAATGGATCCAAAGTTGGTGCCACTAATGGCAGCTGTAGATGCGAATTTAATGATTGGTTTACCTCCTAAGATCACGGCTGATACTGGCGTTGATGCATTAACCCACGCTATTGAGGCCTATGTATCGAAAAACGCTACTCAAGAAACGATGGCTTATTCGGTTGCCGCTATTAAACTCATTTTTAAATATCTTCCTAGGGCTGTGATGCAAGGGGATGATGTCGAAGCTCGGCATAAAATGGCTATGGCATCCTATTACGCGGGTTTAGCATTTACCAAAGCGAGTTTGGGTTATGTTCATGCCTTTGCTCACACATTCGGTGCGAGATATGGAATACCTCATGGTATGGCAAACGGATTAGCCTTGTTGCCTGTGCTGCGCTTTTCATTATCAGAGATTGAGCCTCAACTAAGAAAGCTCGATGAGTTGACGGCCGAGGGGCAGTTAGGTAACGCAAGTGCTCAGCATTTTTTGGCGAATCTGGAGTCCTTGTTTTCAACTATTGATATTGAGCAAACCAGTGCGCTCATTCAACGTGAAGATGCTGATGCGCTTGTTGATTTAATTCTGAAAGAGGCGCACTGGAATTACCCTGTTCCCAAGTTCATGAACAGGGAAGAATGCACACAGTTATTGTTAAATATCAGCAAGGTGTAAATTATAGTTTACATTTGTGGTTTTTTATCCTTACACTTTGCTTGATCTTCTGCTAAAGATCCTACAATATCGACGGCAATACAAATATGGTGTTGGTTTCGGTCCGCCGTTGCCCGATCTAATACTGATAGTTTCTAATAAAGTGTAAAGATTAATATACAATGAGTCGTTCTAAAGTATTCGGTAGTACGCTAATTATTGCGGGCACTACAATAGGCGCTGGTATGCTAGCGCTTCCACTTGCCTCTGCCGGCATTGGTTTTTCAACTTCTATTATCATCATGCTAGGCTTATGGGCTCTGATGGCTTTCACTGCCTTGCTTATGCTTGAGCTTCATCAACATGCGGAGAGTAGTGCTACACTTCATACTTTGGCGAAACAGATCCTAGGTCAAAAAGGCAAGTGGGTGGCAAGTTTTGCGATGTTGTTTCTTTTCTACTCATTATGTGCAGCGTATATCGCTGGCGGTGGTGCTCAGTTCGGAGACCGCCTTGCACAATGGTTTGACCTCGATATTTCAGGGCCTACATCAACGATAATCTTTACCTTGATTGTGACTTTAGTTGTGACAGTGGGTACCGGTACGGTCGATAAAGTAAACCGAGTCCTGTTCGCGATGAAGCTCATTGCGATGGTTGCGGTGCTTTCTTTTCTTGCTCCAAACGTTACGGAATCTTACTTGTTAAGTATGCCAATCGAACAAGGCCTTGTTGTAGCGGCGATTCCGGTGATCTTTACTTCGTTTGGTTTCCACGGAAGTATACCTGCAATTGTGAATTACTTAGACGGTGACACTTCTTCTTTACGCAAAGCCGTTATTATTGGTTCGACGATTCCACTCGTTATTTATATCTTTTGGCAAATCGTGACGTTGGGTGTGGTTAGCCAAAGTACGCTTGTTGAGAACGGAGGGTTGAGCGCACTGATTGGTCAACTATCTCAGACAGTACACCAATCAAATTTGGGTAGCATTGTTGGTGTGTTTGCTGACTTGGCATTGTTGACATCGTTCCTTGGCGTGAGTTTGGGTCTATTCGAATTTTTGGGTGATACCATCAAAGGAAGTAACGATAAGCCTAATCGTTTGATTGCGGCACTAGTGACGTTTACTCCACCGCTAGGCTTCGCACTTTTCTATCCTCAAGGCTTTATTATGGCTTTGGGCTATGCAGCGATTGCCTTAGCGATTTTAGCCATCTTTTTGCCTTTGGTTATGGTGATCAAGGTTCGTAAATCGGATGATTTTACTGGGGAGTACCGCGTCGCAGGTGGTCAAGGTGCGCTAGTGATAACGGGCATCGCTGGCACTGGCATCGTATTCGCTCAGGTGTTAATTACGCTGGGTGTGCTTCCTGCTCTAGGCTAGTTGTTCAGAACGTTCTTTGAATAACCTCTAGTTACTGAATCCATCGTAATCAATCAGTATTGTTAAGCCAACGAGTTTTGCTCGTTGGCTTTTTTAATCTGGATCAAATTACCGTAAGATATCCGGTGAAAAAATTGGTAGAAATGTGCTTTTATTTCGTACACTTAAGTTGTGGTATATCGATAGTTTAAGTGGAGAAAACCGCTCAAAATACCATTGAATTTGCAACACAATGAGCTTTTCTTGTTTCTCTGCTTTGGTGTGGAGATGAAGCATGGCGCACCGGAGTTTTTACCCGTTTGCAAAACCGCTTAACGAGCAACTGCAAACGCTAAAAGGCAGGATGCAGGCGCACTTGCCATGTATTGATAGGGTGTCATTTGCAAAATATCACCCAGACCAAGATGTGCTCAAATCATTTGCAGAAAGTGAGTTCGACACTTGGTGTCTAGCCCATCACGAATCAGCATTCCGTAAACTCCACCACCTCAATATTGCCTCTAAAAACGCGGTTCCTCGTATCGTCGAAGACCTTCATGATATTAATCACTGTCCTCGGGTTCAAATTTTACTCAAACACGGATATCAGTCGTCGGCTGCTATTCCTTGTTATGACAATAAAGCTCTTACTGGTTTTGTATTTTTGAACTCCACTCAACGTGATGCGTTTAGTTTAGAAGCGCTGAATGGTCTTAAACCTTATTTCGAAATGATTCGATTTGCGGTTGAATCAGAAACTCAAGTAGTCAATGCGATAGAAACGCTAGCGAACCGAATGCAATGTATGATGCCAGGCTATTCACCTGAGTATTACGCGCATACCAAACGCATGAAGTACTACAGTCAAATTATCGCAACGCAGTTAGCGGATCGTTATCACCTGAATGACGAAATGGTCGAAGATATTGGTATTTTTGCTCAGTTCCATGCGCTCGGTGATAGTCAGCTGCCAGTTGAAATTGCTAGCCGCCGAACAAATTACTCTCAAGAACAAGAGGCGATATTGATTCAACATATTGAGCGTTGTATCGATTCAGCGGATGACATAGTTGCCCGTATCGGAAATCCGGTTCACCCGAGTGTGACTTTGTTTTTGCAGATGATTATTTATCAGTACGAAAATTTAAATGGCACTGGTTATCCTTATGGTTTAACCAATGATGATATACCAATAGTCGCCCAAATTACGGCTGCCGCGAATGCCTTTGATTTTATGACAACGCACCATCCGTATAGACAAGCGTGGTCCATCCCATACGCATTGTTAGAACTTGAAAAATGGGTATATCAGGGGTGGTTATCTCGAGAATGTGTTGATGCTCTGCGAGAGCATCAAGGTTATATAAAGCAAATCATCCACAAATATCCCGAGCACTATACAGGCTTGGGGTTAATGTGAAGAGCAGTAACAAAGTTGAAATGTTGACGAGGAGGAATATTTAAACAATACTGTTTTTATATACAGTAATAAGTTTGGAGGTGAAGTATGTTGTGGGAAACCCTTGAAAGAGTAAACCGCTTACGCCAACAAGCACTTGCAAATCCTGAGTTTGTTGAGTCAGCAAAAGAGCACGAACAAGCACTTCAGGAGCAAGAATACCATTATCAAACTAAGAAAAAGCGTTCAGCCAAAGACAAACAAGGTAAAAAGTCGCTGGCCGATATCTATAAAGAAGTAGAGTTTGGCGCTGACGCTCGTCATTAATGTATTCACTGCGGCATTTTTCATTTCTTCATACGCTGCAGTATTCGTTCAAATTTATGCGAGAGCAGTGGGAGACCGCTGCTCTCGTTGACCTGCCTATAATTTACTAATGAAGTTCAGCAGAGCAAATTATCACTAACACTTAGCAATTCTCTCAATGATCTTGTTTATGTAATGATAATGACAACGGTTTGCATTTGTATCTTTGTTGTTATATAAAACCTCCCTTATTAATCGTTCTGTTGAATAAGAACGGCAAACGTGATCAACGAATGAGAGCTTTGAATAACTGTTATTCGTAAATGGCTATTAGGTGAAGTAGGGATGTTGGAAGCTAAAGCACTCCAGTTTGAGATTGAAGGCAAGTCATTGCTAAAAGCGTTTGATGTGACATTTGAACCCGGAAAAACATACGCCCTTGTTGGACACAATGGTTCAGGAAAATCCACATTGTTAAAGTTGCTGGCACAGCAACAGCAATACACAGCTGGTGACGTGGTTCTGCATGGAACGAGCATTAACGATCTCTCAGCGAAAAAATTCGCCCAACATATTGCCTACTTGCCTCAGCATCTTCCGGTGACCGACAGTATTTTAGGTCGAGATTTAGTCGGTTTTGGTCGTTATCCATGGCATGGTTTACTTGGACGTTTGAGTAAGAAAGATCACGACATTGTTGAAGAAGCAATGGCGATGACAGGCACACTAAAATACGCAGATCGCTTAGTGGACACGTTATCTGGGGGAGAGCGTCAACGTGTGTGGCTAGCTATGCTGTTAGCCCAAAAAACCGAGTATATGCTTCTTGATGAGCCTTTGTCTGCGCTAGATATCAGCCATCAAGTAGATATGTTGAAGCTTATCTCTAAACTCAGTCAAGAACTGGGTTTGGGCGTTATTATCGTATTACACGATATCAACTTGGCTGCACGATTTTGCGACTACATCGTTGCATTACATCAAGGTGATTTGATTGCACAAGGCAATGTTGAACAGGTGTTTACTGAACCTAAGTTGAGGGACATATATGGGATAGAGATGATGATCTCTGACCACCCTGCGGGTTATCCGGTGGCGATGCCAAGCTAAAGGTTGGAATAATGAGCAGTACAAACACTCGACTTAAACATTTCTCTTTCGCTCTCTCACTTAGTGCGCTTTTGGTCAGTTCTTTTCAAGCACTAGCTGACGCATCACCTCGGGTGATGTCGGTTGATTGGACACAAACTGAAACGATGTTGGCTTTAGGGGTCGTACCTGTAGGCGTTGCTCAAGGGCAAGATTACGATGCTTGGGTAAAATCGCCACCGTTACCACCTCAAACGAAGGATGTAGGGTTAAGAACTCAACCCAATATAGAGCGCATTTACGAGCTCAGACCTGATCGTATTTTTATTGCCCCGTACTTCTCCTCAATGAAGCATCGCTTAGTTGATATCGCCCCGGTTACCACCATTGACTTATATGAAAGCGGGATTACGGATTGGTCGGTACTTACCAGTTTCACTCGGAGGTTTGGTGAAGAGCTGGGAAGAGAGGCGGAAGCAGAGGCGCTTATCCAACAATATGAAAAACGTTTGTCTTTATTAAAACAGCGTATAAATAAAGGCCAGCCGCCACTTCTAATGATTCAGTTTATGGATACAAAGCACGTACGTGTTTTTGGTCAAAATAGTCTTTACTCCCAGGCTATCGAAAAGATTGGGCTGAGTAATGCATGGAATGAAAAGACGAATAGCTGGGGCTTCAGCCTAGTTGGCATCGACAAGTTAGCTGGCATAAAAGCTCAAATCGTTATCGTAGAGCCATTACCTTATGGTGGAGCGGAGCAGCTCTCTCAAGACCCATTTTGGCAATATGTTGTTCAACAATCTGGTGAAAAGGTCATGCAAGTCGCGCCCGTTTGGAGTTTTGGTTCTATGCCTTCAGCCCTCCGTTTCGCAGAGTTAGTTACGGCGAGTAAGGTCGAGGAGTTAACACAATGAAAACGATGCCTTTAAGCTTTGTGGTGTTACTTTCGGCATTTACCTTTTCTATTGGTGCTTTCCAATTGTACCAAGTAAGCTCATTTTCGTTAGCTCTAAGCAGTTTATGGGAGCCTAACTTTCAATCTATCGATTCTGTTTTACTTCACTTTAGCTGGTGGCCTCGAGTCTTCACCACGATTATATCTGGTGCTGGATTAGCGGTTGCTGGGGTATTGATGCAGCAAGTGCTGCGTAACCCTCTCGCTTCACCCACGACACTTGGTGTGGCGAGTGGTTCAAGTTTTGCTTTGATGTTAGCTACGCTATTCGCACCTTGGATGTTGGATATCGCGCCTAATTTGGTTGCTCTCATCGGCGGTGTGATATCGATGGGGTTGGTGATGCTGTTGTCATGGCGACGAGCGTTATCTCCAACGGTTGTCGTCGTTTCTGGGTTAGTGATAAACCTGTACTTTGCATCATTAAGTACGGTTATTCTGATGATGAATACCGAAAAGCTGAATGGGTTAATGATATGGGGAGCCGGTTCGCTTGTTCAGAGTGGATGGGGAGATTTCTCGTATCTTGCACCTCGAATCGCACTTGCTACGGTCGTTGCATTTGTGATTGCAAAGCCGTTAAGTCTGTTGGAACTCTCCGAGCAAGGTGCCAAGAGTTTAGGTGTCTCGTTAGCTAAGTTGCGTTTTGTCTGTCTTGGGCTTGCGGTGTTAATCACTTCTTGGGTGGTTTCTGCCGTAGGAATCATCGGTTTCATCGGGTTAGCGGCGCCAGCGATTACTCGATTGATAGGTATCAATAAAGTCCAGCATAAGCTTTGGGTATCAATGCTAATTGGTGCCATGTTATTGACTTTAACCGATTTGGTTATTCAGCAACTGCCAGGGCTAATGGCGAGTTTTATACCAACGGGAGCAGCAACGGCTGCATTGGGCGCTCCGTTACTGTTATGGCTGTTACCTCGTTTATCACAAAAGACGCAGGGCCATACTCAAACAGTGTTAACTCGACACCGTCAACATGTTTACAAGCTAAACCCTAAAGCGATCTCATTGGCGTTGATCGGTACGTTAATTTCCGTTGTCCTTTTTGCCACGGTTGCTGTGCAAAATGAAGGGTGGACAAACTTAATTGCTAGCCAAAATTGGATTTTTTTGGAATGGCGCGCACCTAGATTATTTGCAGCAGCAATTGCGGGGGCAATGTTGGCGATTGCTGGAACCATGATTCAACGCCTAAGTGGAAACCCAATGGCAAGTCCTGAAGTGATCGGTATCAGTTCAGGGACAGCGATGGGATTGATCATCGCGATGTTTACTGGGTTTGGTTCGTCAATTTTCACTCTTTCTCTAGGCGGGCTCGTAGGCGCATTAGCGACGGTATTAGTCATTGTGCTGCTAAACCGTAAGTCAGGCTTTCAGCCGGAGCGTATTTTGTTGACTGGTATTGCGATAACCGCACTGATGAATGCAATACAGAGCTTTATTCTAGCCACTGGTGACCCAAGAAGTTATCAAGCATTGGCTTGGTTGTCTGGGTCTACCTACTATGTCTCGGTTGAAACGTTACTCCCATTGTCTTTATCTGCGCTTGTCTTTATAGGGTTGAGTTTTCTCTGCGTAAGATGGCTAGATATTCTTCCTGTCGGTGCCGCTTCCTCTAAAGCACTTGGAATTCGAGTTGATCGTTCACGCGCAATACTGCTTCTTTTAGTTGCTTGTCTCACGGTCAGTGCGACATTGGTTGTTGGCCCGATTAGCTTTGTTGGGTTGTTGGCTCCGCATTTAGCTCGCTTATTTGGTTTTAACAAAGCGTCACAACACATGTTATGCGCCGCGATACTGGGGGCAGGGGTGATGTTGTTGGCTGATTGGTTGGGACGACAGGTCCTTTACCCGCAAGAAATACCAACAGGACTTATGGCGTCTCTCATTGGCGGTTTGTATTTAATGTGGGGTTTACGCCGTTTATAGAGATGAGTTAAGCCTCAACCAAGAAAGTACTTATACAAATAAGCACTCGTAGTGGCATTCGTAACCTATGCGAGTGCTTTATGCAAAACCTCTGGTTTGTCTTTTACGGAAACAACTGGCGATGCCGTAACTCGCTTTTCTTTCAGCGGTCGCTGAAGTCATGAAGGGTTGGTTTGGCTGCCGACAAAAAGGAGAAGAATATGACTCGGCAGTTTATGCTGACACCAACGTCGATGGCGGTTGTATTAGCTTTATCAACGCCAAATGTCTTGGCTCAGGAAGATGAAAATATAGTTGTGATTGGACAGCAGCAAGACAGTGCAGTTGGTCCTGATTTTAGTTATCTTGGAGCGAAGAGTCGGGCAGCGACGAAAACTGATATTGCCATCAATGAGACTCCAAGAGCGGTGTCTGTTGTTACGCGAGAGCAAATGGATGATCGTGCCTCTATTAGCATTTCTGACGCACTACAGTACACACCAAGCATTCAAACTAATTATTTCGGCGAAGATAACAAGCAAGATTGGTTTATTATTCGTGGTTTTAAACAAGCGAACAGCGGGTTGTATCAAGATGGTACCCGTTTATATTCTTCTGGCTTCTATAGTTGGCAAATAGATCCGTTTGCGTTAGAGAGGGTTGAAGTTTTACGTGGTGCAGCGTCTGTTCTTTATGGGCAAAACCCTCCAGGTGGGGTTATCAATGTTGTCAGTAAGCGACCTCAATTTGATGGGGGGTCAGGACTTGTATCTTTGGAGTACGGTTCTGAAGACCGTAAACAACTTTCTCTTGACGTAAACTCTGAGGTGAGTGAGCAGTTAGCTTTCCGCTTTCAAGGGTTAGCGAGAAAAAATGGGACGAGAATTAGTGGGGTAGAAGCAGAGCGCATTCTTCTCTCTCCATCGATGACGTACAAATTTAATGAGACGTCTGAAATTACCTTTCTAACGAGCTATCAAAAAGACGACTCAGATCCTTATCTGCAATTTTTGCCAGTTGAAGGAACGTTAACGCCAAACAAAAATGGAAAGATCAGTGATAGTTTAGCGATAGGCAATCCTAACTGGGAGACGTTTGAGCGTGAGCAGGTGTCTTTAGGCTATGAGTTTTCTCATGCATTTAATGATACCACTTCATTTGTTCAAGCAGCTCGTTACAGCGAAATGGATGTTAAGCTAAGACAAATGTATTCGTACGTTTACTCGGCTGACGTGCCTGCGTTGGGGCCGGCTTTGGACCCATCAAATGAACGCAAAACCATACTTCGGGGTGCTTCAACAGAAGATGGGTCATCTGATGCTTTTAATATCGATAATCGTTTGATGCACCAAGTAAATGGGGGAAGTGTTGAGCATAACTTGATGTTGGGCATAGATTTTCAAATGATCAGTATCGATGGTAAAGATTTTGCCAATGACCCTATCGTTGCTAATGGTAATGCATTATTAAACACACCAATGGGAGCTTTGCCCGATCCTAGGTTTAATGTATTTAATCCTACTTATTCGGATAACATAATGTTACTCGATCCGAATACGCTACAACCATTGAGCGAAACCGATAAGCAAAGAACGAAAATCGATAATCAGCAGCTCGGCGTCTACTTTCAAGATCATATGCTGATCAACGATAAATGGGCGATGTTATTGGGCGCACGTTACGACGATACAAGTAATGAAGTACATAATGTTACCACGGGTGCTCGCACGAAAGTCGATAATGGAGAGTGGACGTTTAGCGTGGGAACGGCTTATATTTCTGATTCTGGCTTCACGCCATACTTTAGTTACTCTCAGTACTTTGATCCAATTATTCAAGAAGACAGCAATGGTAAGCCAGCGAAGCCTGAAAGCGGTGATCAATTTGAAATCGGTATGAAATACCAACCGGATTCATTTGATGGTTATTTCAATATTGCAACGTATCGGGCAACAAAAGAAAACTTGGCTCGTATCTACTTGAGTGAATTAACGCAAATAGGAAAAATAGAAAATAACGGCGTTGAGTTTGAAGCTGTAGCTAATGTGACACCATCCTTAACATTGATCGGGAACATTGCGTACGTTGATGCAGAGATAAAAGAAGACATCAATAAGGCATGGGTTGGCAAAACACCTTCCCAAGTGGCGAATACCGTATCATCAGCTTGGGCACATTATCGTTTCTTTGATGGACCTCTTGATGGCTTTGCTGTTGGCTTAGGCGCGCGCTATACAGGTGAGTCATACGGAGACAATGAAGAGAGACTAAAAGTACCAAGTTATTTCTTAATGGATGCGACGGTCAGTTATCGAATCGGCGATTACAAGCTACAAGTCGCAGCTAAAAACATCGCGGATAAAAAGTACATAGCGACATGTGATGGCTTTTGTTGGTATGGCGACCGACAAAATGTTATTGCAAGTTTAACTTACGACTGGTGAGTTAACGTATAAATAAACACCCCTAACTTTAGGGGTGTTTATTTAGAAATCGGCTTTACGGACAAAGTGCGGGTTTTTGTACTTTTTCTGCGGACCAAACGATGATACGACAAGTTTGTTCCATAATGTTTTGTCAAACTCACCCTTTGGAATCGAAGGGTAGAGGGTTTCCTCTTCTTCTCTTGCAAAGTTCATATATTGTTTCTTTTTAATTTGATTGTACTTTTTGGCGATCTGGTTATGTTTTCTTACCCACTCCAGCTTGTAATTGTGGAGCACTTTTTCACCATCTTCGAGACTCATTCGAGATAGGAACAGTCGCTTGTATGAGACCTTTCTGTCCAGCATTGTGCGCATAACGGTTTGGATATATTTACCGTGATGCGTAATGGTAATGTCGTTTTCATCAACAGGAGTGACACACCAGCCTTTAGGTAAAAAGTCTGGCTTCTTAAATTGCTTATTACGCTCCATTAGCGCCTGATGTAAAACTAAATCAGAGGTGCCGCGGAACGTCTTTTGCCATTTACCGATACGAATTTGAATCGAACCAGGCAAGCGATAGATGTTAGTAAACTTATCTTTGTCCATGGACTTGTGTCATGAGATTAATGTGCATAATTAGAAAGCGGAATTCAGCCCAATGCCACAGGCAGTAGACTTAAGTACCGTACGATTTTACAACGACCTTGCGTGATATAGCGAGGGGTTATGTCAATAATAGGTAAGAAATAGAAAATTAGTTCACATTATGAAGAAATTGGAAGCTTACAAGGCTAAATTTTGAAGTTACACCAATTATGCCCATGCCGACTAAATAAAAGAAGGCACGGGCATAAAATCACACCGCTTCTTCGAGTTGCTTGGTGTCTTCTTCAATCTGTTGTAGGTGTCGGTTTGCTTGCTGTAACTGATACATTTGAGCATAACGACCATTTTGCGTTAAGAGTGCTTTGTGTGTGCCTTTCTCAACTAACTCCCCATGATGAAGAACAATGATTTGGTCTGCATCTAGGATAGTTGAAAGCCGATGAGCAATAACAACGAGCGTCATGTCTTGTCTGAGTACCGCCAAGCTCTTTTGGATTAAAGCCTCTGTTCCTGAGTCAATATTTGCGGTTGCTTCATCTAATATCAATATCTTAGGTTTTACCACAAGCACACGTGCTAACGCCAAAAGCTGTTTCTGACCCGCAGATAAATTAGTTTCGCCTTGACCTAACTGCGTGTCTAGCCCGTTAGGGTAACGATGAATTTGTTCTGCCAAACCTACCTTGTCTAACGCATCCCATATTTGATTGTCATCAACCGCCCGACTGAGAGAGATGTTTTCTCTGACTGAAGCAGGGAGAATATGTGGATCTTGTTGGACCATTGCCACATCTTTGCGAAGTACGTCTTTCCCTAATGTTTTAAGTGGACGACCATCTATGAGCAGTTCGCCACATTGCGTTGGATAAAAGCCCATTAACAGTGACGCTAATGTGCTTTTACCGCTTCCTGTATGCCCGACAAGCGCGATAAAGTCTTGGTGGTTGGCCTTCAACGAAATGTCTTTTAGGACGTCCTGTTTACCATCGTAGCTAAATGTGAGATCTCTAAGTTCGATAGCACCTGACCTTAATGGTTGATGATTGTCCCCGTAAGTTTGTTCTTTCGCGTCAATTAATTCAAAAACACGTTCGCTTGATACTAACGCCTGCTGAAGTAGAGCAAGTTGCTGAGTCATCTCAATTAGTGGTTCAGTAACTCGCGCAAGATAACTGATAAATGCATACAGTACCCCCACACCAATCAACTCAATACCATTAAAACCAAAGATCGCAACCAAGCAAAGCAACGCAAGACCAGCGAGTAAGTCCATTAATGGTCTTAGCAGATAGCCGTTTAGCCGAATCACTCGTTTAGATGCCACCAGATGCTCTGCGGTTAGCTCGTTGAACTGTTTATTAAAACGCTCTTCTTGTTGCATTAATTGAATGACACTCATCCCTTGAATGGATTCACTCAGATTCGCATTTATATCGGTCAATAGGTCACGCATCTTTCGGTAGCTTTCTGTACTTAGCTGCTTAAACAAGTACATAAAGCCGATGACGATCGGCAGCAATACAAGCACAACGAGTGTGAGCTTCCAACTCATGAAAAACATAACGCCAAGCATTACGACAATCATGACCACGTTTTTCACCACGGTCGCGATCAAAAGCTCATAAAATTGCTGTAAAGATTCCGTATCGTTGGTGATTCGCGACACCAATTTTCCAGCAGGAGTGTAATCAAACGCAGATAACGGCTGCTTAATCACGCCAGAAAATACTTGCTTACGAATCGCTTTGATCGTGTTAGCCGCGACAATGCTAAATTGCAATGACTGAAAATACTGGAATGTTGCCGATACGATCTGAAGAGCGATATAACCTACTGCTAGCGAAATCAGAACATTTTGTGAATAGTCACCTTTAGCGATGTGCTCATCAATGAAATATTGAATCAACCAAGGGCCGCCAGCGCTGGCTAACGCAGCAATAAACAGCAAGGCGAGTCCTTTAATCATTGGCTTTGGTTGAGATAATGGGTAAGACATTAACCGTTTAAACGTGCTGGTCTGGTTCATTCATTATTCCTCCATCGCCTGCTCTAGTTTCTGATACTCGAACATCTCGGCGTACCAGCCTTTATGCGCTAATAAAGCGCTATGTTGCCCACGTTCAGTAATGTGTCCGTGATTCAATACAATGATCTCGTCTGCTGCTTCCAAAGCGGTGAGGCGGTGCGCAATAACGATTAGGGCTTGATCACGGTAGTGTGTTTCCAAATTCTTAAGGATTTGATGTTCGGTCCGTCCATCAACAGCGGAAAGTGCATCGTCCAAAACCAACACTTGGGCATTCAGCAGCATAGCGCGTGCTATCGCAATACGTTGTTTTTGCCCGCCGGAGAGTGTAATGCCTTTTTCACCAACTTCTGTTTGGTAGCCTTCAGGAAACTTCTCAATATCGTCATGTATACAGGCTAACTTTGCTGCTCTATAGACTTCTTCTTTCTCTGCATTAGGGTTGCCTAAGGCAATATTGTCGAAGATAGATTTGGAGAATAGAAACGGACTTTGGTTAACGACAGCAAAACGGTTGCGCCACTGTGGAAGTAGGGCATCCTTGATCTCGACATCACCGAATTTAATTGAGCCGTTTTCTAAATCATGTTGACGCAAAAGTAGTGTTAACAGGGTCGATTTTCCGCTTCCTACCGGCCCTGCAACTCCCAACATTTTTCCGGGTTCCAGTTCGATGTTTACTTCCGTCAAAGCGGGCGGTAAATCACTAGACCAATGGAAATCGTCGATATCAATTTTCAACGGAAGTGGTTTATTTTCTATTGGCTTATTGCCACTGATAATTGCTGGCTTTTCATCAAAGATCTCTTGTAGTCGGTTCCATGCAGCTGAGCCTCTTTCTAAAATGTTAAATAGGAATGCGAATGCCAGCATCGGCCATATCATCAACCCTAAATACATCGTAAATGCGGTCAGATCACCAAGCGTGATCTCACCTTTATCAACAAGGTAAGCACCAGCAGCGACACTAAGAAGGAAAGAAAGACCGATGGTTAACTGAATTGCCGGGTCAAATCTAGCATCGACTCTTGCGACAGCGATGTTCTTTTCGCCAGTATCATCCACAACCTCTTCAAAACGTTGCTGCTCTTGGTTTTCTAATCCGAAAGCACGCAGCATTCGCACGCCATTAAGTGACTCTTGTGTCATGTCTGACATGGTAGAAAAGGCTTCCTGAGCGACACGAAAGCGTTGATGTAGGATACGCACAATAAAGAAGATGATGATGGCAAGAAATGGCATTGGAAGAAGCGCCATTACGGTGAGCTTCCAGCTTACTTGCGTGACCATAATGATTAAAACCGCAATACCAGTGATCAAAGAGTCTGCGGCGGTTAAAACCCCTTCGCCGGCAGTCATAACGATATTACGCACATCATTAGTGCCACGAGCCATCAGATCCCCCGTCTTGTAACGTTCAAAAAAACGAGGTGGCTGTGTCGATAAATGCCTATATAGACGGTTACGTAGAATGGTCCCGAGCTCCCAGCTTGCGCCGAAAAGCCAAATTCGCCATAAGATGCGACACCCATAAATAGTAAAGATCAGTACAGTTAACCCTGAGAGCCATAGAATCAGCGTATTTGTATCTAAAGTGTTGTCTACGACGCCATCAACTATGATGCCAACTGCTTTGGGCGGAACAAGCTGTAGTGCTGATATCACAGCGAAAAGCAGAATGGATCCGACATAGTGCCTCCACTTTTGTTGGAAATACCAACGTAGCTGCCAGAATATTCTCATTACGCCTCCCGCTTTAAATTATTGAATTTGTTATAGAACTATTATTGAGCGAAATGATGAGTTTACAAGCACAAGTTATAGGCGGGTTTAAAAACGATAGATTGTTTCAATTATAACCATGTGTCGGCGCAAATTACTGGTTTTATCTCTATGAGCTAACTGTGCGACGACATTATGTGAAATAGTTGTTAATGGTGGTTTTGGAGCCATGACCTTGCAATAACGATGAAGACACCAAAAGTAAAAGTGTTACTGCCACTCTCTATGGGAATTAGCAATCGTCAGTTTGTATTTTGTATTTCACTTGGCCACCAGGAGTTTCTGGGTAGTAAACTTCGACATAACACATATGTTCTGGACCAACAGGCTTGTTTGCAAAACCAATAAGGAAGTAGGGCTCGTCTGGGCTATCTACCCCATACCAAGTGTTGATAGTGAGTTGCGGATCAAAGCCTGCTAGCTCTTTTGCTGGAATAACATTTTTGATAAATCCAAAGTAACCAATTAGGTCGTTATGGCCGTCATTATCTAGATCAATGTTATATTGTATGCCGCCATCTACTGTCTCTTGAGATTGAATCACTGCTTTGGTGTAGACAAAGTTGTTGGCGGTCATGAGTGCTTCTCTGGCTCCATATAGAACCGCCACTCTGGCATCTTTTTGTAAGCCAAGAAATTTAGGAAATGCAACGACGCTTACAATACCAAGAATGATGATGCACACAATGAGTTCAATAAGAGTAAATCCTTGAGAGCGACGCACAGCCTTTCTCCATGTTTAGAAACGAATAGGCGGCTATTCTGATATAGAAACTTTCAGGTCAAGTATTAAAAAAGAATGATAGTAAGAGATCGGGATTGCAAATCTCAAATATAAAACAAGTTGCTTATTTTCGAGGTGGGGAGTGATTTTGAGAAAAACCAAGGAATGAACTCGAGAGGATAAAATCCTCCCGAGTAAAGCGACTAAGATTCGTGTGTCAGAGCACTGCTGTTACGTTTAAAAATGAATCGCCAAATAAATAAGACAATTGCGATGTAACCTAATCCTACACCAAGCGCTTGCCAGTGCATGCCGTTATACATCGCGATTGGCATCAAAGAGATGATGAAGATGTCAGTGATTGAGCCAGGGACATAAGCGATGGCGTAATCATCAAGCACCTTGCTACGCATTTTTGGATCAACAATACGAAGCAACGCAATACCCATGGCAACCGTACCGGTTAACCAACCCCAAGAGAAAATGCCTTTCTCGAACCAATCTTCTCCCATGATACGTGGGGCAACCCAGAAGATTAGCCATAGTGTGAAGGCGATACCGCCGATTGCAAGCACTACCATCGGCATTAAATACTGGGCTAGGACGGTAATCTTGATGGCTGAGATACCAAAGATAATCAAATAATCGGTACTGATGCCCGCAGCGTGTTTGAATGCACCGTCACAAAGATAGCGTGAAGCTTTCGTTTGTTTCGCGACGATTCGCACGAGCATGCCGCCAAGGAAGCCAGTTACGAACGTAGGGATTTGTACCTTATCGTGGAAAGAAGATAAGTAGTTAGCCGCTACATACGAGAAAGCTGTTACCACTACAACCAACGCCGCGTGAATCGCAAAAGAATCAACCGACAGGGAAGACATGGTGTCTTTCATTACCGGCTCTTGATCATCAGGCTTAACGAGCCCCTTGCGTTCGTGTTCATCCATGCTATCGAATGTCGTAAAGCTACGAATCCAACCCATCTTCAATGCGAATTGCAGCATGAGCATGCCGACAGAAATTGAAATGAAAATACCCACGGTTGCGAACGTTAAGCCAAGTGTGAAGCCATCTTCCCAGCCAAGCCCCGTGAAGATTTCACCAACAACAGAGGCAGACCCGTGACCACCCATAAAGCCCGCAGACATTGTCACACCAAAGCCGGGATTAATCTCTGGCCAGAAGAAGGTTGTGAGAACTAGACCAAACATTGCCGCAAACAACCACTGAGAAACAGAAGCGATTTGGTTAAACGCCCACAATGAGCCAGCACGCTGTGCGACGGTTTTAGGTGATGGAACATCCGTTGCCAGACCTAACGCAGAAAAAAGTGCAGCAGTTAATAGGCTTGCGTTAGCGGTAAACGTATCGGTCCAAGGCAGTACGTCTAACAGGGCTGGTCCAAAAATTAGACCGAATAATCCTGCGAGAACCGCCGATGGAATGTACATACGCTGTAGTAATGGCGCGTGAACGCGAATGACTTTTGCCAAAATCAATAGTAAGCCAGCGATGGCTAAGTCAGTCAGCATTAGACCTTTAGGCATCTTATCCTCCAGTAAATGCAGTCAAGGGGTAGCGTCCTTGTGACCTACCTTGAATAAAAATCTCTCTCAAGCCAAAAAGCCACATACGTGACTAAAAGCGTTGAGAAATCAATGTCGTTTTCATAAGCAAAGGAATGTGCTTATGCAATTTGAAATGAGTGTAAATGTTGTGATTGCACACGAACAGGAAGAGAAATTAGATTAAATTTCTCGATATTTTTTGATAGTTCACTCAGGAAAGGCGGCAATCCTAGTCACTTTGTCAGAGCAATGCAATTGGTGTGAATCAATAAATTATGCCTAGTTAATGGGTGTCTCTGACTAACAACATGAAAAATAAAGACAATTAACAAGCAATAATATTTGTCATATCGACAACAAAAGTTAATTAAATGGTTAAATTGTCGCCGCTTTATGGGGTGACGTTATGGATTCACATGAGAAAGAACAAAATCGACCAAGGTACGGTTTTTAAGGGAAAGCTGTTTTGAACGGTAAAGCAGGTGGATAGGTTTTGGCTTGGGAGCATGTTGCTGGAGAATTTCTACCAAGGCACCAGATTGAATTTCCTGTTCAACTAAGATCTTTGGTTGAAGAAGAACACCAGAGCCTTTTAACGCGGCAAACTTAAGCACATCACCATTATTAGACGTTAATCGGGTGTTGCTGTTTCCAAAGGTATTAGATGGCATGTTCACCACCTGTTGGCTTTCCCCTTGGTGGTACTGAAATCCCAAACAATGATGATGTTCAAGGTCATCAAGCGATTGGATAGGGGCATGCAGCTTAAGATAAGAGGGTGAGGCGCAGTAAGTCATGTCGTATTGCCCGAGTTTTCTTGCAACTAACGATGAATCGACCAACTCACCAATACGAATAATCACGTCTGCTTCGCTTCGATATGGGTCAATCAAACTGTTATCCAACATTAACTCAACGTTCAGTTCGGGAAATTCTGCTAAGAAGTCAGCCACGATGGGCGCAATCACCTTTTTACCATAGGTAACTGGGCAGTTAACTTTTACTGTTCCAGTTGGGCGGTTGATCAGCGTCTGGATTAGGTTCTCTGCGTTGGTGATGTCTTCAATAATGCGGTGGCACTCTTGATAGTAGAGTCTGCCAGCTTCGGTCAAGGACTGTTTGCGCGTGGTGCGATGAATCAGCTGCGTACCTAAGCTTTGCTCAAGAAAGCTCATGTGCTTGCCAACCATGGTCGGTGAAATATCAAAGTGGTGTGCTGCATTACGAAAGCTGCCGTGTTCGACCACGTAAGCGAAAACTTTCATGCTTGTTAATTTATCCATTGCACACCCAGAGTTGATAAAGAAATAACTAAAGCAGAGTTTATCAATCAAATGAGGTTAATTACAGTGGGCGTATGATTAAGAATGGAGAAAGAGAGCCATCATGAGCGAGACGATTTTTGTTACCGCCGAACTGAAAATGAATGCCGATAAGCCAAGACAACAAGTGGTTGAAGCCATTGAACAATTTTGCCTTGATATGCAAAGCGAAGCGGGGTGCTTGCAAGCGAATGCGACCTACGATTCTAAAGCTCCACAACGTGTGATTCTTTGGGAGCGATATGAAAACCGCGCCGCGATTGAAGCGCATTTTGCTATGCCGCATACACAAGCGTTTATTGCGGCTGAAATGGCAGAGTTAGTTCAAGCATTCGAAACCCAAGCTCAATAGGAGACGTGAACATGAAATGGGGCATTTTAGGCACAAGCTTTATCTCAGGAGTCATGGCTGAGGCAATCCAAGGCGATGACAAGAGTGAACTGTACGCGGTTGCTGGGCGTTCGGAGCAGAACTTACAGGCATTCGCTGAGCAATATGGCATCGAGAATACGTTCAACGATTACGATGCGTTGATTGCTGATGAGCAAGTCGACATTATTTATATCGCATTGCCAAATCACCTTCATCATGACTTTATCGTCAAAGCGGCTGAGCAGGGCAAAGCGATCCTGTGTGAAAAGTCACTTTCGGTAGATATGGAAAAAACCGAGCTGGCACTTCAAGCCGTAGAAGCGCACAAGGTGTTCTTTGCTGAAGGCTTAATGTACTTGCATCACCCATTGATCAGTGAGTTGGTTTCGGTGCTTAAATCGGGAGAGATTGGTGAACTTCGCTCCATCCATACGTCTTATATTGCGTCGATTGCGCAGTTTGTTAATCCAGACAGCAAAGGTGCTTTGTATAACTTAGGTTGCTATCCAATGTCATTAGTGCATTTGGTGGTTAAAACCATGTTGGGTGAACAAACCTTTGAGAACCGTTCAATGAAAGCGATTGGCCGACGAGGTAATGATGGGAATATCTGTGAGTCGAGCTTGATGATGCAATTTGGTGAGCAACAAACGGTGAGCGTACATACTGCCGAAGATCATGGATTGAAACACCAGTTCACCATTCTGGGTAGCAAAGGCTGTATTACCTTAGATTCAAACCCATGGCTACCAACGCAAGATAACCAGTTTAGTGTGGAAATTTACGAGACGTCGAAGCGGGAAGTGTCTGTACCGGCAACTGGGGACGCTTTCTTCTATCAAGTGCGCAATATTCGCCAAGCGGTTGAAGAGGGGCGTACCTCGTTAGAAAAACCTTGTGCAACATGGGAAGACTCTCACCGTATTATGCAGCTACTGACTGAGTGGGAATCACTGGCTTCAAAGTAAGTGTGTACTTGAACCAATGAACATAAAAACGGCGCACTAAATCCAATGATCAGTGCACCGTTTGTATTTTGGGTTCAGTCTGGATTAAATGCGATTATCGCCGGTACTGAACGCAATGATTTGGCTGATCTCAGACAGGCTTCTACCACTTTCTTGCTGCCATTGAACAAACGCTTTGTTGGTTGCATCGAGCGATTTTTTCGTATCTTTCCCACCTTCAATGATCTTGCAATTACGCAGGTAAGCTTCCACGTCGCTAGACAAGATAAAGGTATCAACGCCCATTTGACGAAGTGTGTAAGGGCCAGTATTTCCGCCTAGGCGATTGCCGCGTTTCTTCAAATACGCCCATAGGTCGGTGATTTTCTCTTGCGGCCAATCAGCAACCATTTTGCCAAACGAGCCATATTCGATTTTTGCTTCGTGGATCATACGAGCGTTGGCAGGAATCGACATGACTTTAGTGAGGTGGCGAATGATGCGTTTGTCGGTTGCTTTGGTTTCCCATTGCTCATCTGACAGCATCAATAGCGGCTCAATCTTAAACCCAAAGAACACTTCTTCGAAGTTCGGCCACTTGTTGCGAACCACGCTCCACGAAATCCCACTTTGGAATACCTTCATCGAAAAAGCGGCTAGCCAACGGTCGTCGGGAATCGCTGCCAATTCTTCTTTGCTTAGTGGATGAGACAAAAGCGCTTCAAGTTGATCTTCACCACCTTTACGCTCGGCAGCGCGCTGATAAATCGCGTCAAATTTTTCGATACTCATAAAAGAAGTTAGTCCTAGTTTATGTCGATATTTGTGAAACATACTACGCTTAAGTGGCTGAATCGTAAATTGATGGAGTGTCACAAATGAAGAAGGTCACATTAACGTTTGTCGGGGAAGGTTCGGATCGTATTGCAGAAAAATTCTATGCGTGGATGACGGACGGTGGGTTAGAAGACAGCATGATTGAGAATTTATCTGACCGTGAAATCTCAGTTGTCGGCATCAGTGATATGGATAATGAAACGCGTGATGTGGTAATCAATACGGAAATGAACTAACGAGTCGACTATCGTCAGCAAGCAGAATCAGATAAAACAAAGCCCTTCACTCGAAGGGCTTTGTTGCGTTTATAAGCATGGGAGCTTAGTTGTTTACCAGCGTCAGACCGCTTGGCAGTGCATCACCGAAGATACGCTTCGATTCGCTCTCAGATAACTCTTTGACTTCTTCAACCAGTGATATCCAAGATTCAGGCACCTTGCTTTGCTTCAACTTAGCCAGCACTTGCTCACGGTAGTCGTCAGAGATATCGAATAGGCGGTCGCCCGTCTTACGACAAATCATTACAGCTGCAAACGCGATCATTGGCTCTTTCTGCCAGTTCTGCTCTAACAGCTTAGGCAACCACTGTTCCGCTTGTTCACGAGGAACGACGTTATGCTGACTGCCATACAAAGGCGTACGTGATGCCAAGCGCCCCATTGCCCACCAGTGTGCTTGTTCAAACTGGTTATGGTTGATGGCTTTGCTCAAGAACCACGTTGCCAATAGAACTTTGTCTTCGACTTCTAGATGCTCCAGAGAGGCTGACAAACGTACCATCGACTCGTAACCCATATCTTGTGCCGCTTTGGCGGATTGTGGGTTTTTCATCGCACCAGGATGTAGGTATTTCGCGATGTCCGCCAAGATGGTCTCTTGTTGCTCTTGGCTCAAGCCACCTGCGATACGACGCCAGAACACCCACCAGTCGGTCCAACCTTGATGGTTCTTAAACTGAATGTTTTGTTGGTAGAGACCCCAAACTTGCTCAATACGCCATGAGTCGGTTGGATCGCCAAAGCCAGGACGCAGTGCAAAACCTGCCAAACGAAGCCAGTTTTTCTCGTGTTGTTCAGAACGGCGACGACGCTTACGACCTTGTGCAAAGGTATCGAACAGTTGACGTAGGGTCGTGAAATCCCACTCGTCACGTTTGCCAAGTTTCTTCTCAAGATCTTTGGCTAAGGTTTTGATCTCTTTGCTTTCTGCACTTTTCTTGTTACCGCTGTAAAGGCGAGCGATCAGCTCCTTACATTCATTCAGTTTAGGGTGAAGCTTAACTTGCTCGCTGTCATCGGTTTGCTTGTTACGAACTTCGAACTCCAGCTCCCAACGTTTGCTATCGTCTTCTGCGCTGACACATTCCATCTTAAGCGTACCGACTTCGGTCAACTGACACGCCAGTTGCACTTCTACGCGCTCTTTCTGGTTGGCTTGCAGTTCGGCACCTTCACCTTCAAGGGTGGTGATATAAGGCGGCAGAGGAGCAAATAAGTCAGGATCAACGTCCACCATCACACCGTTTTGAATGGAGGTGTTATTGGTTAAGGTGTCGTGGGTAGAAGTCAGCAGGTTAAAGCGAACGGGTTCACCTAGGGTAAGCGAGAAGCGACGACCACTTAAGCGGATCTCATGACCTTCTTCTGTACCTTTTGCGAGCAAACAGAGCGCTTTGCCCATCTTGTTCTTTTCTTGAAGATGCAAGAAGTAAGAACGCGCTGCGCCACCACCAATTTTTAGCTGTGCACCACGACGTGCTTTACCAAACGCAACAGCACCTAGTGCAACAGACCAATCTGGATGTGGGTTATCTAATACCGTAACCGGAGCGCCGCGCCAATCGGACAGTAGGGTAGTGACACGCTCAGTCACAAGTTCACTATTGAACACACCACCGTTAAGTAGCAAACCTACCGGAATGGCATTTTGTTTGTCGTCTTCAATGCCAAGAGCGGCACGAGCAACTTGTTGGTGCTGAGTTAAGAACTCGGCAACGTGCTTGCTCACTGCTGGGTCAGCAACGTATGGAAGACCAAACTCGACAACGGCGCTGCGGCGTTTGTCTGGTACTTCACTGAAATCAGAAAGCGGGAAGAAGCCATCCAAAGCGATTTGGTGCACTTCTTGTTTGCTCAGCCCAATACTCTTTGTTCCGCCAAGAAGTTTCGAGCCGCTGCCCAGCATGGTGATCTTCACTTCTTCAGGTGCACTCGCTGAAAGCAAGTTTTCTTTCGCTTTGCGAGTTTGCTGAATCAGCTTAGTCAGGCTTGCAGCAGTGAGCTTCTTACTTTGTTCCCCTTTATTTTGAGAAAGGCGGCTCTCCGCAAGGTGCGCTAATGCTAAGTCGAGGTTGTCACCGCCCAGCATTAAGTGTTCGCCAACACCAATACGATCAAGGGCTAGTTCATCTTGAGAAGAGAAACTGGCTTCAATCAAGCTCAAGTCGGTAGTACCACCGCCCACATCACACACCAGAATCAGCGGTAACTCTTTGAGTTCATCAGCTGCGGTTTGCTGGTGGCGTGCGTACCAGTCGTAACATACGGCTTGTGGTTCTTCGAGCAGGACGATTTTCTTTAAGCCTGCCAACTCCGCGGCTTCAAGCGTGAGCTTACGAGCGGTTTCATCGAACGATGCTGGAACGGTCACAACCACATCTTGGTCTTCTAACTTATTGCTAGGGTGACGGTAGTTCCATGCTTGACGAATGTGGTTGAGGTAGCTTGCGCTGGCAATGACGGGAGATACTTTATCTACATCTTGTGCACCAGCCCAAGGAAGAATGTCTGAGCTACGATCCACTGCTTGGTGCGATAGCCAGCTTTTAGCACTGGATACCTGACGTCCTTCCACCTTAGCGCCTAATTCACGAGCCCATTCACCCACGATCACATTACTAATGTCGCCAGATACAGGTTCGTTTTCCCAAGGGAGTGTTAGGTCAGAAGGGGAGATTTGACCAACCGCTGGGTGATAGCGAAAAGAGGGCAGCAATGGTTTACGAACCACTTCACCCGGACCAATCAATTGGTCGATGTCGAATAGGGATACTTCGGATTGTTCAAGGTTGTCGGTGATTTCACAATACGCCACCACAGTGTTTGTGGTGCCAAGGTCAATACCAACAAGAAAACGAGGAGATGCCATACAAACCTTCGTGTATTTAAAAACGGCACCCGATTGGATGCCGTTTGATTTCTATTTATTCTTCTTCGTTTGAGTTGCTTTTCGCGTCTTCGCGCACATCGAACTCAACATGCCATTTTTGACCGTTATCAGCGGCAATGGCTTCTAAGTAAAGCGTACCAAGCTCTGTGACGCGAGAGGCTAGGGTTACTGGAACCACTTCACCTTCACGACGACCTTCAGATACAGGCAGCGTTACTTGGATTTCTGGAAGCTCTTCAAGCTCTTCTGGTGCCCAGTAGTCTAGGTGAGTACCTGCTAGGTCATCACGACGAACCGTTGAGCCGAAGAATTGGAAGTTAACTGGCTGGCCGATGATCAAACCAAACTCTTGGCTTGGTACGTCAACGCTTGAGCCTTCTTCCATACCAAATGGTGCAACACAAAGTGCTTCCATTGGCGGCGCCGCCATGCCCGGAATAGCTGGCATCGCACTTTCGATACCCACGTAGTACGCCGAAGCAATACCACCACGGATACGAACGCCCTGACCACGACGCACAGAGCCGTAGTAAGCCGCACCGCTAGCAACTGCAAGGTCTAGATCCACACCTGTTAGGCGTTTTGCCATTTCTGCATCTGCTTCAATTAGCCATTCGTTGATCGTGTCTTCTAGACGAGTTGCTAGAAGTTTCGATTTCAGAACACCACCGTTGAATAGGATTGCCGTTGGCTTGATGAAGTCAGCCGATTGCGCTGTCCGAATCTGGCATACCAGGCATGTTAGCGAATGGGTTGAAATCTTGAGCTGCTGCTTCTGCGCCATTTCCTGAAGCAGAAAGAGCATTGGCTTGCTTAGACAAGAACGCTGCAATGTGACGAGTAATGCCTGCATCTTGTGCGTAAGGCAGACCCATTTGCGTTAGTGCACCACGGTTACGTTGAACAGGGTGGTCAGTAATTGCAACTTGAGGGAAGAAGCCATCAACCAGTGTTTGTTGTACTTCTTCTTGAGTCAGTTCTGTTTTCAGCGTTGCGCCAAGCAGTTTAGAACCACGGCTTGGTACTACGATTGGCACTGACTGAAGTTCGCTGTCGTTCAATAACGCTTCTTTCGCGTCACGACATGCGTGTGTCATTGCCTGAACTTGCCATGGCTGTAGCTCTTTGCCTTCTTGCGCTAGCTTCATTTTCAAGCGGTACGCAAGTGCAAGATCCATGTTGTCACCGCCAAGTAGGATGTGTTCACCTACCGCGATGCGGTTCAGAGTTAGGTTGCCGTCGTCTTCAGTTACTTCAACCAAAGAAAGGTCGGTTGTACCACCACCGATATCGACTACAAGCACGATGTCGCCAACTTCAACTTCGTCGCGCCATTTGTCATCGCTGTTGTCGATCCAGTTGTAAAGTGCAGCTTGTGGCTCTTCTAGAAGCGTTAGGTGCACAAAACCAACGTTGCGTGCTGCTTCTGCTGTTAGATCGCGAGCAGCAGGATCAAAAGAAGCAGGAACTGTAATAGTTACGTCTTGATCGGCAAGGTTGTGATTTGGATTCGCGTGATTCCAAGCGTCTTTTAGATGCTCTAGGTAAAGCTCTGTCGCGCGAAGAGGGGATACTTTTTCCACTTCTTCTGGGCTACCTGCTGGCAGGAAAGCATCACGACGGTTTACACCAGCGTGGCAAAGCCAAGATTTCGCACTTGCAACAAGACGAATTGGCGTTTTCGAACCTAGGTTACGTGCAATCGCACCAACCAGAGCTTTTGGCTCGCTCGACCACGGAAGAACGCGTGATTGCGGGTTCATTTCGTGTTCGTGTGGTTGGTAAAGGAAAGAGCCTAATTGGCTACGAGTCTCTACCGTACCCGGCGCAGTCAACTGCGGGATTGGCATCACTTCAACGCGAACATCTTCGTTGCGTGTATCAACAAAAGACATGACACAGTGTGTTGTACCTAAGTCGATACCAACACTGAATTTAGGTGTCTGTTGAGTTTCAACAGACGCTTCTTGAGAATGGTTTTCTTGGTTCATGTGTTCCATTACAGCTCAACCTCAGCTGGAGCGATCACAGAAGCATCGTAGTTCTCAGCAAGTTTAGGCAACGTCATTGATGTTGCTTTCCAGCCTTTGTGAACTAGCGTGCCGTTGAATGGCGCGCTGCCTGTTACGTTGCCAGTTAGGCGGATTTCTTGTGGGTTGAAGCCTTCTTCAACCGTAATGCGAGTTTCTTCGTCTTCGTTACGAACGTGCGCTAGCGTCACGTAGTCGTTCAGTACTTTCTGACCGCCAGTGTGGATTACGCGAGCGGCTGCGCCTACTTCTTCATCAGAGAATGACGTTAGGTCTTCTTTTAGGAAGTCAATCAGGCGAGCTTCTTGTTGCATGATAGAAAGCAGCTGCATTGCAGAGTCCGTTGACGCGGTTGCAAGTTTTGATTCAACTTCCACCACTTTTTCGACGACTTTCTCTACTTCCACTACTTTTTCTACTTCAACGATCTTCTCAACTGGTTTCTCAACCTCGACGATTTTCTCGACTGGTTTTTCTACCACTTTCTCGACCACTTTTGATTTGCGCGACACTGCAACTAGAAGAAGCAAAACGCTCGATGCGGTTAGGCCAGCGTGAAGCATATCGAACGTTTGAGGAATTAGGTTCAAATCAATGTTCATGACGTTTTTTCTCTTTCTATTGATTTATTGGTGCTCAGTATTGGCTCATATTTGTTCACTAAAACGATCGTCTTTGCGATCTTGCACCAAGTTTAGACATTAAAATGATGACGGATGGTAGCATATTCAAGGCTTAAGGCTGTAATAATTCGTGACTATACCGTACGAACAGCGTGAAAAATCGACGATCAGACTCCCCAATATAGGTTGTTGCTTGATGTTTGTGCATTGCTAACGCAGTATTTCAATAGATCCCGAAGTTTAACTTACGGAAGTATCAAAAATTACGATATGACACAAAGCACCGCTCATAAGAGCTTTATAAAACGACATTCAGACTCTATTTTAGCTTTTTTGGCGACTTTATGTGTCACTGCTGGTGTAGTCGGTGCTGCTTATACAATGCAGCAACGGTATACACAGACGACGTTTGATACTTTAGCCGACCGACAAGCAGAATCACTTAAAGCAAACGTCGAGAATGATCTAAAGTTCATTGGTGCGGGCGCAAACTTTTTCCATTCGATTGAGCGAAGCTATTGGCCATCGTTTCCCATGTATGCGGAACAAGTGATTAATAGCTCGCGAAGTCTCATTGGACTTCAATGGATGCAAAAGGTCGAATTCGAAGATCTTGATGAACATATATTAAAGACCCGTCAAAAATTTCCAAACTTCCAACCGTTTACCGTTCCTAAAGATGGTCCCAAAACCTACGGGTACATTTTTGAACACAATGAGCCAATTTTTATCGCGTCGGATATTTACCCAAGAACACCGGAAAACCTTTCTCTATTGGGTTTCTATTTTTCGCGCAAACGCTTCGATTTAATCTTGGATGATATTTCCGAAAATGGGCGAGCGAATGTCTCGGATAAAGTTCGCTTACTGCAAGATGGTTATGACAAGTCCATACCTAAGACTGGGTTGCTGGTGTTCCATCCAGTGTTCGACTTCGAGAACAAATATTTATTAGGAGTAGTGACCGGTGTTATCCGAAGTACGGTTTACTTTGAGGATTTGATTACGAAAACCGCGACGGAGCTCGATATGTCGGTGCGCGTAGAAGACTTGGGATTCGACGCAGCAGATGACCCTGTTCTCTTTCAAAGTGCTAGCTGGGATAACATTCGAGGAACCGTTATAAGCCGAACCATTCAACTGCCTAACCGTGAATGGCGTATTGACTTTAAACTTTCTGACGCAGTCTCAGCTTGGGAGCGTTCTATTTTAGCGGGCACGACGCTAGCCGGATTGGTAATCGCCTTTTTGATCAGTTGGATTGTGAATTTACAGTCTCGAGAAAAAGAGCGCTTAGCGGTCATGTTGGAGCTCAAAACCGTTGAATTAAAAAGAATGGCAGAGCGAGACCCTCTAACTCAACTACTGAATCGCCGAGCATTCAACGATCACTTGCTTAATCAGATAAACAAAGGTGTTAACTTCGCCTTGGTTGGTTTTGATATCGACCACTTCAAAGTGATTAATGACAAACACGGCCATTTAGGTGGAGATGAAGCGTTGCAACATGTCACTAAGCTGGTCAGTGCTAATTTAAAACCGGGAGATAAGTTTTACCGCGCTGGTGGTGACGAGTTTTGTATTATTTCTAAAGTCATTGATAGAGCGGTGCTAGAAGCTTACCTAGAAAAGTTACGGAGTGTTGTGGCAAGTACGGCTTTTGATTATGGTGATGCGTCAATCATCTGTACGTTGAGTATCGGTGCGGTTATCCATAAAGAAGAAGATCCTGAGAGCTTGTATCACAAAATGGACAGTCAACTCTATTTGAGTAAAAAAAACGGCCGTAATAATGTGTCGATCGGCGATTAAATGGGCGCACAAATTCGAGTTTTACGCCGTGTTACGATAGAATCGCACGCTTTAAATTTTTATGTTAGGAACCAAGGCAAACTATGAACCATAACCGTATTGTATGCTTCGATTTAGAAATGTGTTGCTGGAACGAAAATGGCGTCGGCAGCACGGGTGAAATTATCGAAGTGGGGTTAGCTGAAATAGATTTGTCTAAAGGTGAGATAGTCAAGCGTGCTCAATACTACGTGAAACCAGAACACGATGAAGTGTCTCTGTTTTGCGCTGAGTTAACGGGCATCACACCACGTAAGATTGAAAAACAAGGACGCCCACTAGAAGAAGTGCTTAAATCCATGGTTAAGAACTTCGGTGGTCGCAACAAAATCTTTGCATCTTGGGGGCGAGATGACCTCATTCTTCTAGAAGAGTGTAAGCAAAAAGGTATTGAAGCACCGTTCACAGAGTTCATCAACTTAGCGACACTCTACCGTATTCAAAATCGTCTTAAAGATAAACGTATAGGCCATCGAGCCGCTCAAGAAGCAAAAGGAATAGACTGGGAAGGGCGTCAACACTCTGGCTATGTAGATGCATACAACTTAGCTAAGCTTGCTTTGACCATGTTTTAGTTATTCGAACCTAGCTAGCTTGTAATTAAATAATCATCCAACCATTGTTGTTTTGTCATGCAGTCTGTTTAGTGTGGAAAGAGCTAAACACATACCTTGACCAGTATTTTAATAACAATGTCATTGGCTTATTGAAAAACGCGCAGAGTGCGCGTTTTTTTATGGCTACAGAAGCGATATCTGTTGTCATTCTAGGGGTAGCTTAGAGTTAGCCAGCGACTTATATACTCATCTCGTCACTTTACTGAGACTGTAACTTCGCTCGAATGAACTCGCTGTGATCAACATAGAGTAGCTCTGCTGTTTTACGGATCACCGCGTCTTCTAGCGGGTCAATTTCGCCGTCTGCGTAAGCGACTTCCCACATGCTTTTGATTAAGTTGTAACGAGTTTCTTGAGTCAGTTCTCTTAGTTGAGAGGTAAAGTCGTACAGCGAAGCGGAATCTTTTATTTTCTGTTGCGCTTGCTCTAACAAAGTATTTGATTCTTCTTCATTTAACGAAAGCAGTTTCATCAATAAAGAGCGCTTTGTTTCTTGTTCTCTATCATCGACACTATGGTCTGCGCCAGAAACTTCACAAAGCAAACACGCGATAGCCATGTTAGGGGAAAGTGTGTTGGTTTGGCTTAAATCAGAGCCATCAATGAGTTGTTTAAATAATGATGTGAGAGAATTAAACATAATGAACACCGAGCTATTGTTTATTTGGTTAACATGGTAATAAATACGGAAGATCTCAAGGTGCGATACCAAATTTAGCACGCCGTTGACATTTAAGAACGGCCACTTTCTCCCCAAAAAAACTAAACTCCTGAGTTAGTTCAAGGTGACTTGCCTCTTACAAAGGGCAAGTCATTTTGGGATTGATACTCAGCTTTCAGCACGTGTCGGTGGAAAATGAACTTCGTCACCATCACTCGTCAGAATACTAATTTGACTTGGTTTGCCTTCATCATCAAGACGTAGCTCACCAATGGCACTATGGTTAACCAAGCGATAAAAGTTGTGCGTACTTGGTGCGCGTTTGTAAATCTTGAGTCGTTTACGTTTTGTGAACCAGTTTAAAGGTGAGCGAGGGCTGTATAGCAGTCTATCTAGGCCATCACAAATATTGAGCAGTTGTGTAGGGAACTGATTTTTAATTCCACTACAGGTGATTTGATAGATATTCGGACTGTTTTTTCGATAGCGGAGCTTAATATCGTATGCAAAAGAGTAGTGTACGTCGCCAGAGAGAATAACAAAGTTAGTTGGTGTCTTTGTGTGTGTGAAAATACTAATAAGAGTATTCGCACTTCCGGGGTGAGCCATCCAGTTTTCAGCATCAACCATCAATGGTTTACCAAGCATGGTCACCACACGTTGTAGTGCTTCGATAAATTTCACACCAAACATTGGCGCGGCAGAAACAATAACAACTTTGTCTTGGTGCACGAGTTCTTGGTGGAACTCAATCATCGCTTCCCAGTCCATTAAGCCAGAAGGTTTGTTCATTTTAGACTCAGAACGCCAGCGTCTGGTTCGTGTATCTAGCACGACAACTTTTGGTGTCGTAGGAATGGTGTAGTGCCAATTCTCAAAGCGATACAAATATTGAATAAATGCATCTTGGGTTTGCGAGGTTCGCTCATCGATAAAGCGTTGAGCGAGGCTCATAAATTCATCATTGAATTTTTCTGGCGCATTTCCCCAACCTTGGCAAAGCCAGTAAGCAATCAAGCTATTACCGATAATGCGTTTTGCAAACGTGTTGCTGTATGCGGCTTGTTCCCAGCCTATGGTGAGATTCCAATCGTCGGTGACATCGTGATCATCAAAAATCATATAGGTTGGAATGTGAGCGAGTAAGCGTTGAACCTTGTCCAGACCTGCGACGAATTTATCAATTTGTTTTTTTTCTTCGCGCCATTGCTGCTGCCATTTGGGTTCAAGAACTTCTCCGCCGACAGTAAATTCGTTTTCTAATAAACGATCCGTTCGAACAAGCTTCCACAAGGTCGGAGACCAAACCAATAAGTACATTGCAAAGCACTCAGCAAAGCTTATTAGGTGATTCTCACACTCTTTGGCGCTGAATATTGGTGTCCCTCGGTGTGGAAAAAACTTACTTAGTAAACTGTCATCACTCACATAATGAGGCAACAATTTATCTCGACCATAATAGCAAGCAGGGTGTTGGTAGAGGTCATTGGTATTTTTTATCGGAGCTTGATCGAATTCTTCGCCTGGCAAGCCCAATAAAGCTATGACTTGCTCAATGGCATCGAGAGTGGGGCCTGCAACATGGTCTGCATAGATTTGATCACCACTCATGATGAGCATATCTGGTCTTTCTTCAATGGATTGAGACGCGATTTTATGATCCGCAGCGACCAATGTATCATCACTGAAGTGATGGGGATTACGGCAAGAGCCATGTAAGAGATAATCCGCTTTTTCACTAACGAGGAACTCAATACCCAAGTTTGGCGTATTATCTCGCTCATAAGTCAGGTGAGGGAGCAGTTCCGTCACTAAGCCATATTGCGTTTTTATTTGATAGCGTAACGCTTGATGGGTTGGAAACTCGCCTTCTAATTTAAGTAAGCAACACCACGCATTGAGGCCGATTTGAAGCTGTTCTTTTTGTTCACTTAAAGGGGCTTGATAAAGGATGGAGGCATTTTCATCCGTAATTTGCACCATACCCTCCAAGCGTTGGGTGGTGACTAGCCAAATATTGATTTCAGTTGCGGTCACTTTACGTAGGATCGGACCTGCAACGACAAGAGGAAGTGAAGAAATTTCAGTCGTGTTCATCAATGCTGGCAAAACGGCTCCTTATGTGTCAGCTTCTTCTTCTAATATTTCGATAACTTGCGAGCTACTAAGTTCATGTCCCATAAGGAACAAACCAAGCATCGCATCGGCTTTTGACGCGTTATCACTGTCTTCATCCAAAATTTGCTGAAGCCGAGTTCTAATTAGGTCGATTTCGTGTTCGACGAAGCCACGCCCTTCTTCGTCACCTTGACCATCTTCTGGTGCATTATCAAAGTGCAAAAACAACATGTCACCATCGAGTTGAGTCCCTATCAACCTCTCTGGCAGCCATGCTTCTCCCATCACAATGTCTGGGTCTGTGTCTGCGGGTAAATGATTCAAGGTAGAGATGAGTTCTGATGCTTTCACTTTTTACTTCATTATGTTTGATTTAGACCTAAGCTAGAGTTTAAGCGCTTGTTGTAATGGTAAAATATTCGCAAACAAGCTCACCTAGTCGTGCAATATTAATATGATCTTGGGACTCAAACTGTCACGAGGATGACAACATTTGCCATTGTAACGGCTATCATCAGCAGAACATAAGCTTTTAATGGCAAATCATTGATGTTTGCCTGCTTCTCAACCAACATTTTTCGAACTCATGAAGAGATTAATTCTAACAACACTCGCTTTACCTTTAGCTGCGGTAGTTTCTTCTGCGCATGGTGCAGAAGAACAAACGTGGGGGATTGCTGCGATGTATCGCACAGCATCGATTCCGTTTTATACCGCCGATAATGACTCTACGGTGAGTACATTTGTACCAATGATGTTCTTTGAAAACGAACATGTGTATATCAATGGCATTGAAGGTGGCGCTTTTTTGTATAATGAGAGTGATTCCGACTGGCGTGCGAGCGCACTCATGCGATTGAGATTTGTCGATATTCCCATGTCGCTACAAAATGCTAATGAAGGGGACAGAGTCGATTTCGGTGGGCAAGTGCGTTATAGCATTAACGACAATTGGCGCGCAGAAGTAGAGTTGATGACGGACGACGAACTCCAGTTTCACTCTAATTACCGCCTTGCTGCCAATTATGTATTTGGGGATTGGGAATTAGAGCCATCGATTACGATTCGATACAAAGACGCTGATTTCAATAGTGAATATTACTCCTTTAAGGATATTACTGGCGAGAGAATTGGAGCTGGACTTGACACCAATCTTGGTATTAAAGCGCGTTACCATGTAACTTCAAATTTGTATTTACTGGGTGAGACGAGTGTTACTCGCTTAGATGATAACGCCTACAACAGTCAGCTTGTAGAAGATCGATATCAGGGAGAAGTGTTTGTCGGTTTTGGCTTTTTCAACGATAAAAGCAAAGCTCCGAAACCGACACTGAGCAATAAAGCATATCTACGTATTGCGCATGGTTGGGCGACGCCTTCGAACATCGGTGAAATATTTAGCTTTGAGAGAGAAAAAGACCCATACGACAATCAACTTACTTCATTGTTTTATGGGCATCCATTAACGGATGAGCTGTTTGGTTTTCCTCTTGATATTTATTTAACGCCAGGGTTGGTTCATCACTGGTCGTCCAGTGTTCAGTCTACGAGCACAGAATACGTCATGGCGATTAAGGCTTATTATACGGTTAATTGGCCTACGACTTGGCGATTTGGTGTAGCGGAAGGTGTGTCATACATTGATAGCATTACCTATATTGAAGGCACAGAAATGGAAGACAAGGGTTATACACCAAGCAAGTTGCTCAACTACCTAGATTTCTCGTTTGATGTCAATGTAGGCGATCTCTTCAACCAAAAGAGCTGGAACAATATGTGGGTGGGCTATTCATTGCATCACCGCTCGGCGATTTTTGAAAGCGCTTCGCAGTTTGGGCGAATTAAAGGTGGGAGCAACTACAATACTATTTATTTCCAGTTCGAGTTTTAGCGCATCACGAGATGCATATAGGTCGGATTTGCAACTGACTTATTTATCGCCCATTATGAGTAATGATGAATAATACTATGCTGCTTTCAACGAGAAATTTCGTATATCGTGCCAGAGTTAAGGCTGTTTGTGATGCATCTGATGAATCGGATGGCATAAGCACCATGAGTATCGACTCCTCATTCAATCTTCAAATTGAAGCGATAAATTGTACCAACGCTGAATTTGCCAAACGCTTTTTTGCCATTCACGGAGAAGGGCACTTGGAGGGCGATGAATGGTTGGTGCTGTACGTCAACTCTCTTGACGTTAAGGCGGGAGACAATATAGAAATCCGTAGCGATGTCGCGTTTAATGCGATGATCGAGAATATGATAAGCGAAGCTGAGCGGTCTTTAGAAAAAGTCTACCTCGATGCAATACGCAACTTGGAGAAAGTGAATCGTTTTTGACGATGTAAGAGACCCTATAAATACGATCAAGGCATCAGGATCCAAAAAGGGATTGGCGCGAACCAATCCCTTTTGTATTCTGGTTTATTCTAACTTACGCCATTGTTGCAAGTTGGCTTTGCGCTTCTGAAATGCCTTTTGCAGCCGCATCTTCACCCATGTTTAGCGCTTCTGCGTAAACAAATTCCACATCAGTGATTCCTACAAAACCCAGCACAGTGCGTAGGTATGGCGTAACGTTGTCAGTTGGTGAATCTTTATGAATACCACCACGAGTCGTTATTACAATCGCCTTTTTACCTTCAATCAAACCTTGAACGCCGTTTTCTGTGTATTTGAATGTCACGCCTGCACGAGCAATCAAATCAATCCAGTTTTTAAGCTGAGTCGGGATGGTAAAGTTGTACATTGGAGCGGCAATAACCAAAGTGTCTGCGGCCTTTACTTCTTCAATAAGGGTGTCAGACAAGTCGACTACCGCTTGCTGTTCTTGTGAAAGATCTTCCGTAGCGCGCAGTGCAGTCGCAACGGCGAAGTCCAAAACAGGTAGCGGGTTTGCAGCCAAATCACGAACAGTAAGCTTGTCTTGGTCTACATTTTTGATGAAGTCTTCAACCAATTTGTTTGATTGAGAGTAATCGCCAAGGATGCTTGATTTTAGAGCTAGTACACGAGACATAATGGTTATTCCTTAAATAAGTGCTTTCGACTATGGGAGCCATTATAAGCAACGTAAGTGAGTTCAAAAGCCTAGCGATTCGCTGAACATGTTCGAAAAAATTGAATGAGCTTTCGGTTATCTTGTTACAGATCTTGTGTGATACAATCCGCGCAGTTTTTGTAATGAAAAGAATAGGAAACGCTTTGACTTCGTCACAGCCCCCAAAAAAGAATCTAGCTGAAGAGCAAGCGACACCGTCAAATGGTGCGCAAAAAGCGACAGCGAAACAAGCTCAAACACCTCAGGCTCAAGTGAATAGTGCTGCATCTCTGCGTAAAGCGCTGAATCAGTGCATGATGCGCGACCGTTTCCGCTTGAGTAAACGTATTTCTGGTGCAAGCAAAATTAAGAAGGACGCAGCGCGTAATGCTGTGTTCGACGAAATCGCATTAGACATCGCAAAATCCATGATGGTTGCAGAGCAGCGCAGCAACTACAAACCAACGATTGAATACCCAGAAATCCTGCCTGTAAGCCAAAAACGCGACGATATTGCGAAAGCGATCGAAGAAAACCAAGTGGTTATCGTCGCGGGTGAAACCGGTTCTGGTAAAACCACTCAGCTACCAAAAATCTGTGCTGAGCTTGGTCGCGGTAAATTTGGTCTGATTGGTCATACTCAGCCTCGTCGTCTTGCAGCGCGTTCGGTTGCTAACCGTATTGCCGAAGAGATGGAAACCAAGCTTGGTGAGTTTGTTGGTTACAAGGTTCGATTCAACGATCAGATCTCTGAAAATACCCAAATCAAATTGATGACGGACGGTATCTTGCTGGCTGAAATTCAGCATGACCGTTTCTTGAATCAATACGACACCATCATTATCGATGAAGCGCACGAGCGCAGCCTTAACATCGATTTCATCTTGGGTTACTTGAAAGAGTTGCTGCCACGTCGTCCTGATTTGAAAGTGATCATCACGTCGGCAACCATCGACCCAGAACGCTTCTCAAAACACTTCAACAATGCACCAATCATTGAAGTATCGGGTCGTACTTACCCAGTAGAAACACGTTACCGCCCACTAAGCGGTGATGACGACAATGATCGTGACCAGCTTGAAGGCATCTTCGAAGCGGTAGATGAACTGTGCGATGAAGGTTTAGGTGACATCCTGATTTTCATGAACGGTGAACGTGAAATCCGTGATACCGCAGATGCATTGTCCAAACGTAATCTGAAGAGCACGGAAATTGTGCCGCTTTACGCGCGTTTGTCGGCAGGTGAGCAGAATAAGATTTTCCAACCTCACACTGGTCGCCGAATTGTACTGGCAACCAACGTGGCAGAAACCTCGCTAACTGTTCCGGGCATTAAGTACGTTATCGACCCGGGTACGGCGCGTATCAGTCGATACAGTTACCGTACTAAGGTTCAGCGTCTTCCAATCGAGCCAGTTTCTCAGGCGAGTGCGAACCAGCGTAAAGGTCGTTGTGGTCGTGTGGAAGAGGGTATCTGTATTCGTCTGTACTCAGAGGAAGATTTTGAGTCACGCCCAGAGTTTACTGATCCTGAAATCCTACGTACCAATCTAGCGTCGGTTATCTTGCAAATGACGGCACTTGGTTTGGGTGATATTCAAGCGTTTCCGTTTGTGGAAGCACCGGATAAACGTAACATCCAAGACGGCGTGCGTTTGCTGGAAGAGCTTGGTGCGATTAACTCTGAGGTAAAAGATCCGAAAAAACGCCTGACTTCCATTGGTCGCCAATTAGCGCGTTTGCCAATCGATCCGCGCTTGGCGCGTATGGTATTGGAAGCGCCAAAATATGGTGCGCTTAAAGAAGTGATGATCATCGCAGCTGCCTTGTCGATTCAAGATCCACGCGAACGTCCTTCCGACAAACAACAATCTTCAGACGATAAACATCGTCGCTTCTTCCATGAAGAGTCGGACTTCCTGACATTTGTGAATTTGTGGGAATACATCCAAAAGCAGCAAAAAGCCTTGTCTAGCAATCAGTTCCGCAAACAGTGTAAGCAAGACTATTTGAACTACTTGCGCGTTCGCGAGTGGCAAGACGTGTACTTCCAAATTCATCAGTCGATGCGTGAGATGGAGTTCAAGCTTAACGATGAGCCCGCTTCTTACCATGGCGTACACAGTGCCATTTTGGTTGGTTTGCTGTCGCACATCGGCATGAAAGACCAAGAAAAGAATGAATATCAAGGCGCGCGTAATGCTCGTTTCCATATCTTCCCTGCATCAGGTCTATTCAAGAAACAGCCTAAGTGGATCATGTCTGCTGAGTTGGTGGAAACCTCAAAACTTTGGGGTCGTATCATCGCAAAGATTCAGCCAGAATGGATTGAGCCGTTAGCTAAACACCTTATTAAACGTAGTTACAGCGAACCACATTGGTCGAAGAAACGCGCTGCGGTGATGGCGCACGAAAAAGTGATGCTTTACGGCGTACCAATCGTACCGAAACGCTTGGTCAACTACGGCAGTATCGATTCGACCGTAAGTCGCGAAATCTTCATTCGTAGTGCATTGGTTGAGGGTCAATGGGAAACCAAACACGCGTTCTTTAAGCAAAACCGTAAGCTTCTGCAAGAAGTGGAAGAGCTTGAGCATAAATCTCGTCGTCGTGACATCTTGGTGGATGATGATGAGTTGTTTGATTTCTATGATCAACGCGTTGGCACCGAAGTGGTGTCTGGTAAGCATTTCGATACGTGGTGGAAAAAGGCATCTAAAGAAAATCCGGAACTGCTGAACTTTGAAAAAGAGATGCTGTTCAAGGGTGATGCTAGCCATGTGACCGATTTGGATTACCCGAACTTCTGGCATCAAAATGGTTTGAAGCTCAAATTGAGCTACCAATTTGAACCAGGCGATGATAGTGACGGTGTCACAGTGCATTTGCCGTTGCCGATTTTAAACCAAGTTGAACCAGCGGGCTTTGACTGGCAGATCCCAGGTTTACGCCATGAGCTTGTGGTTAGCTTGATTAAATCGTTGCCAAAGACAATTCGTAAGAACTTTGTGCCTGCGCCGAACTATGCCGATGCATTCTTAGCGCGCGTTACGCCAATGGAAGCGCCGCTGTTAGATTCATTGGAGAAAGAGTTGCGACGCATGACGGGCGTAGAGGTACTGCGTGAAGACTGGAACTTGGAACAAGTACCTGAGCACTTGAAAGTCACGTTCCGTGCGGTTGATCATCGAAATCGTAAACTGAAGGAACATAAAGACCTTCATGAACTGAAAGAAAGTTTGAAAGACAAAGTTCAAGAAACGCTTTCCAAAGTTGCGGATGACGATATCGAACAGCAAGGTCTGCATACGTGGAGTTTTGGCGAATTGCCGAAAGTGTATCAACAAAAACGTGGCGGCTACGATGTAAAAGCGTATCCGGCACTTGTTGATAGCAAAGACAGCGTTGAAATCAAACTCTACGAAACAGAGTACGAGCAGATAACGGCAATGCGTGCTGGTCAGCGTCGCCTAATTTTATTGAATGTGCCGTCGCCAATTAAATATTTGCACGCCAACTTACCGAACAAATCGAAGCTGGGTCTGTACTTTAATCCATACGGCAAAGTGCTTGATCTGATAGATGACTGCATTGCCTGTGGTGTCGATAAGCTTATTGAAGAGCAGGGTGGTTTAGTTTGGGAGCCAGAGAAGTTCGAAGCGTTGAAAGAACACGTTCGTGCTGAATTGGGTGACACCGTTGTAGAGATTGCTCAACAGGTTGAGACTATTCTGACCACGGCGTTTAGCATCAATAAGAAGCTAAAAGGCAAGATCGACTTCACAATGGCGTTTGCTCTGTCCGATATCAAAGCACAAATTGAAGGCTTGATCTTCAAAGGCTTTGCAACGGAATGTGGCTGGAAGCGCTTGCCGGATATTCTTCGCTACATGCGCGCGATAGAGCGCCGTATGGAGAAGTTGCCAATCGATCCAAACAAAGATCGTTTACATATGCTGAAGATTGAATCTGTGACTCAAGACTATAAAGAGTTGCTGAACAAGATCCCGAAAGGTGTGGCCATTCCTGAAAATGTAAAAGAAGTGCGTTGGATGATTGAAGAACTTCGCGTGAGTTACTTTGCTCAACAATTAGGCACTCCTTATCCTGTTTCTGATAAACGAGTCAAAAACGCGATTGATGCTTGCTAATCAACCAGTAAAATAGTGTCAGATTTGTAATTATCGCTTAAGAAGTTGCTGGTACACTAATTGCTAGTAACTCAATAAGCATTATTTTTTAGTTCTGGGAGGCAATAGTTCGCCTCCCTTTATTTGTAGTACCAACGACTGAGTTATGCAGACGTGGGAATAATAAAGAGTAAAGGTAGATGATGAAAAAAACTCTATTAGCAGTGGCGCTACTTGGCGCATCTTCTGCGGCAATGGCGGATTCTTGGATTTACGGTGGTGCAACAGTAGGTCAGTCTGACTACAAAGGTGAGACGGACACATCATACTCTGTTCACGTTGGTACAGGCATTCTACCTATCATTGGTGTTGAAGCTGGTGTAACACAACACGGTGAGTTCAACGTAAATGGTCAAGACACTAAGCTAACTTCTTACTACGCAGCACTTAAGCCAAGCATCGACTTCGGTCCGCTACACGTGTACGCAAAAGGTGGTTTCCATCAGTGGGACAAAAAAGTGAAAGGCGGCAAAGACGATGACGATTTGGACCTAATGTACGGTGTGGGTGCTGAGTACTTCATTTTTGGCCCAATGTCTGTTGGTGCTAGCTACATGAACTACACTGCTGGTAAAGACGATATCAGCACGTTCTCTGTTAACGCAACACTACATTTCCTATAAGCGTCAAGCTTTCTAACACCATATGAAACACACCGGCTTTATGTCGGTGTTTTTTTGTCTGGAAGTCACAAAACAAAAGTTGAACATAAATTATTCACTTTTAGAGTCTTAAAATGCCTATGCTTTCCAATATATAGTGGCGATTAAATGCGCATATTTGCATAATGTTTCGCTTAGGAATCGATCAGGAAGGGATAGTATGAAAAAAACACTCTCGTTATTCGCTCTAACGTTGTGCTCAACGTCAGCAATGGCTGACTCTTGGATTTACGCTGGTGGCCAAATTGGTCAGTCCGATATCGACAGCGAAAATGATACAACTTATGGTATTCATGTCGGTACTGGTATTTTGCCATTCATTGGCATTGAGGCAGGCTACTTTAACCACGGCAAAGTGGATTTATCTTTGAGTGGCAGCAGGGGTAGTGCTGATTTTGATTCATTCTATTTAGCGGCGAAACCTAGTATCGACTTCGGCCCGTTACACGTTTACGCAAAAGGCGGCATCAATGCATTCAACGTTGATTATGACGGTGGACTTAGAAACTTAGACAAAGATGATGGCGTCTCTTATATGTATGGTGTTGGTGCCGAATACTTCTTGCTTGACAATGTGTCTGTGGGCGCGAGTTATCAAGCGTTTGGCGTGGATATTGAAGGCGATAGCGATACCGTTAGCAGCGTAACAGGGAACATCACCTTCCATTTCTTATAACGCTCGCTGGATGAAAGGTTTGCTGATTTGGTTTCGTCGTTAATTGTGAAACCAAATCAGCGCAGGTCTTCTCTATTTGCGCAGTGACTGGCTATGAACTTAAGTATTTCTTGTGTCTTTTCTAGTCTACAACCTACGACAAAATCAATCGTTAGACCTCATAATTTTTGTGTTGATATTATTTCCCCTTCATCTGTCTCGAATTGAGCTTAAAATGCAATAAATCACGACTTTTTGCAAAAATATGTGATTGTTGCTAAAATTCGTCCCGATTTAAAACTTTAGAGTTCAAATTAATGGAGGGCGGTATTGGAGTTCTTCTCACCTGAGGGGCGTTTCAAATTCACGTTAAATTTGTATTTATGGATAATGCATTTAAAAAATATAGTATTGATACAACCGATTATCAGGTTGGACAGGATAACGTTCAAAAGTGGGGATTCGATATACATAACCCGGTTTTTGGCATTAGTGCGGGGCTCGTTGTTTTCTGTCTGATTTCACTTCTTCTTGTTGAGCCAACCACTGCTCGTGACGTATTAAACGGTCTAAAAAACGGAATTATCGAACAGTTTGATGCGTTCTTTATGTGGTCGACAAACTTCTTCTTATTGTTCGCCGTTGCTCTTCTTTTTTCTCCGCTAGGTAAAATCCGCTTAGGAGGCAAAGAAGCAACGCCGGATCACTCAACCGTTTCTTGGTTGTCGATGCTTTTCGCCGCGGGTATGGGTATTGGTCTTCTGTTCTGGAGTGTGGCTGAGCCGACCGCGTATTTCACTGATTGGTGGGGAATGCCACTTAACGCAGTACCATACACCGAAGAAGCAAAATCCCTTGCGATGGGTGCCACTATGTTCCACTGGGGTGTGCATGGTTGGAGTATTTACGCACTCGTTGCACTAGCATTAGCGTTTTTTGCCTTTAACAAAGGTTTACCACTTTCATTGCGCGCGGCGTTCTATCCAATTTTTGGTGACCGTGCATGGGGTTGGTTAGGTCACGTTATTGATATCCTTGCCGTTTTGTCGACGCTATTTGGTCTTGCAACGTCGCTAGGTCTAGGTGCTCAGCAGGCGACCAGTGGTATTAACCATGTCTTTGGTCTAGAAGGCGGCATTGGTACACAAATGATTGTGATCACCTTCGTTACCTTTATCGCGGTGCTATCAGTAATTCGTGGTATTGATGGTGGTGTTAAGCTACTGAGTAACGTCAACATGGTGGTTGCGTTTGCGCTGCTTATTTTCATTACCTTCATCACGTTTGATACGGCGTGGAGCTCGCTACGCGACACAACAATGGCTTACATTGAAAATATTATTTCATTGAGTAACCCTCACGGTCGTGAAGATGAAACTTGGATGCACGGCTGGACGGTATTCTACTGGGCTTGGTGGGTATCTTGGTCACCGTTTGTTGGTATGTTTATCGCGCGTGTGTCTAAAGGTCGTACGGTTCGAGAATTCTTATTCGCAGTCATCGTTATTCCTACAGTTGTTACTTTGATTTGGATGTCTGTGTTTGGTGGTATCGCGCTTGACCAAGTGGTGAATAAAGTTGGTGAGCTAGGTGCAAATGGCCTAACTGATATTTCATTGACTCTGTTCCATGTTTACGATGCGCTTCCGTATAGCTCAGTGATTTCAATGCTTTCTATCGTGCTGATTCTGGTATTCTTTATTACATCGTCAGACTCTGGCTCGCTGGTTATCGATAGTATTACCGCCGGTGGTAAGATTGATGCACCAGTACCGCAACGCATTTTCTGGGCGTGTATTGAAGGTGCAATTGCAGCCGTAATGCTTTGGGTTGGTGGTAAAGAAGCCCTGCAAGCATTGCAATCAGGTGTTGTTGCAACAGGATTACCGTTTACTTTTGTTCTGCTGTTGATGTGCGTAAGTTTGGTGAAAGGGTTAAGAACAGAACTGCCAGCTTACAAATAAATACAACACGATCCATGATTGAGTTTAAATGCCGAGCCTAATGTGCTCGGCATTTTTTATTTCTACTTTTCTTTTCCAATAATTTCGTTACAGTTTAGGCTTATTCCCACCTCATTAAACTGCATTATGTCACTGGCTAAACTCATTCTTATTCGTGGACTTCCGGGTTCAGGTAAAACAACCTTAGCAAAACAACTAGCGATAGAGCTTGGTGCTAAGCATTTTGAAGCTGACATGTATTTTGAAAATGATGAAGGTGATTATCACTTTGAACCAGTTCAATTACCTCAAGCGCATGAGTGGTGTTTTCAGCAAACTAGAAAGTGGTTGAACAAAGGGAGAGTCGTGATTGTGAGCAATACGTTTGTTCGACATTGGGAGATGAAGCGTTACATGGACTACTGCATGAAGAAGCGCATCGAGGTGGAAATTAAAGTGTGCCACGGAGCGTATCAAAGCATTCATGATGTACCACCAGCGACGATAGAAAAGATGCGACGCCAGTGGCAAGAATGACCGTTACCAGAACCGGAAGTTATTGACCTCGTCCGTCAATCATCACAACGAATGTTTTGCTCATGATTGAAAGGTCCATTGAAATCCAAGAGTAAAACGAACCTAAGCTTAGTGCGTAACTGTGGTCAAACCCAACTTTGCGTCTTACATCTTCAATGCATGCATCATAGCCTTGGTTAACCTGAGCTAAGCCTGTGATACCTGGTAACACGCCATATGTGCGCTCTACAAAATAGGGGATTTCATCTTCCAATTTCTGGTAGAAAGCTGGGCGTTCTGGGCGCGGCCCAATCATCGACATTTCACCTCTCAACACATTAAACAGTTGAGGTAGTTCATCTAAACGCGTTTTGCGTAAAAAGCGTCCTACTGGCGTGATGCGGGGATCATTTTCAGTTGCCCATACTGCGCCAGAGCGTTGCTCTGCATCAATATACATGGTGCGAAACTTCATGATTTGAAAAAGATCCATTTTTTCTGGTGTACAGCGCCCAACACGCAGTTGACGATAGAGCACTGGGCCTTTCGATGTGATTTTTATAGCTAGCGCGATAAATGGGAAAAGTGGTGCAGTGACGACCAAAATAAGCATTGCAACCAGTACATCAAACGTTCTTTTCGCGTGGCATACATTTGAATCGTAGCGTGAGTTTTTCATGATGCTTTCCTTATTGGTTGACGCGTTTCCAACGTCCATTTTCCATTCCGAGTAAATACTTCATACCGCCGATAAAGTTGGCGAGATGACCAATGACGATGTAGCTAATCAGCTTAAAAGGTTTAATTGTGTTAAGTGCTGGCATCAAGTAAGTGATAAGCGCGATGCTATAAATACCAACTTGTGCGGACAGCATTACTTGAAACAGCGGATTGTGTGCCAGTAGTAGTGAGCAAATAAAGCAAACAATCATCAAATAGGGTGTTGCTAAGCGCAGAACCTTTCCCGATAGAAAAGCAAAGGCAGTGCCACGATAACGAGGTAGCAGTAATTTCTTTAATTGCATGAGCTGCTGCATGTTACCCGCTGAAATTCTTAGGCGCCGCTTGAAATCTGCGTTGTCTGAGCTCTGTTCTAGTTCAAGAGCCAGCATGTTTGGCTCGTAAATAGCGCTATAGCCTCGCAAAACGATTCTCATAGGGAGAATAAAGTCGTCATTAATGGTGCTAACTTCCAGTGGTTCAAATAAGTGAGTTCTGAAAGTGTAAAACGCACCGTGGGAACCAATCGTTGAACCTAACAAAGATTCTTGGTGCTTTACTCGAGACTGGTATTGCCAATACGCCGCTTCACCTTGGTTATCAGTGCTCATTATTTGATATGTTGCGTTAACCACTCCAACGTTCTCATTTTGATAATGCTGACTAGCTAGCAATAGAGAATCGCAAGAAATCAATGCCGACGTGTCACTCAGTGCGGTAATGTCCGAGCTAACATGACGCATTTCTTCGTTGAGTAGGGCAACTTTACCGCGATTGACTTGGTGATCATTAATAATGAACAGAGTATCAGAGCAGATTGCTTCTTGAATTGTCGCTTGAGCAATCTCGGCTGTGTTATCTGTGCAGCCATCACATGCGATCACTACTCTTAATTTATCCCTCGGGTAGTCTAGGCTCGCAAGGTTACGGATCTTCTCTGCTATCCATTGTTCTTCATTGTAGGCGGGCACGATGACAGTAATAGAGGGTAGCTGGCTGTCTGTTTTGGAGGCTTTGTAAGCTCGCTCTACAAATGGTGCTTTGGTTTCGTCTTGCTGTTTTAAAGGAAGCCACTTAAGGAGCAGTGGGTACCCAACGTGATGATAGACAATCAAAAACGCGGATAAACCAAACCCTATAATCCAAAGTAAATCATTCATAGCTAGCCTCCTTGGCCAAACGTGAGTAGCGACTCACCATGTCTCTGATATCAAAGTGTTTGAGAATAAAAGTTCGAGGAGAGCGGTGTGATGATTCCAGTTGCTGTGATAACGCTTCGGCCAACGAAAACACGCGATTTGCTTCAACCAGTGTGCTGTTGTTCGGACAGAGCGTCTCTTTCACGCCGCCAACATCCGTCGCGACGCAAGGAATGTCACATGCTTGAGCCTCGAGGGTTGAGAGAGGAAATCCCTCTTGAAGTGATGGTAAGCAAAACAAGTCTAGGCTTTGGTAAAAGCTGGGCATATCGTCGACCAAGCCTAAAAAGGTTACTCGATCTTCAAGTTTTAACGTTCTAACTTGTGCTTCCAATTGAGCTCGCTGAGAACCATCTCCAGCAATGGCTAGGTGTGTGTTTGGCGTAAGATGAGAGAATGCTTCGATAAGCACTTTATGGCCTTTAACTGCTTCTAGACGCCCGGCAACGCCAATCACGATTTTGTCGGTTGGAAGTTCAAACAAGTGTCTTGTTGCCGTTTGGTCACCGCTTTTAAACTTCTGACAGTCAATCCCGTTATGGATAGTACAAACTTTGCGATACTTTAACTTAGTCTGTATTTGATGGGCGACAAAGTTAGCATCGGCAACTACTTGCGGGCGAATCATTTTTAGCAGTAGGGACTGCAGTCGAGCTGATTTTTTGTTATTAAGGTGCCATGCGTCGTGCTCGGTATGAATCACTACAGGTACGTGCGCTAAACGTGCAGCAATACCACCATACAGAAGTGGGCCGATATGATGGGTGTGGACCACGTCAGGCTTAAGTCCTTTGAGCATGGAAGTCAGCGTACTGATGGTTTTTCCGCTGAATCCAGGTTTCTTATTAAGAAAGTGCAGTTGGCCTTGGTAGGGCAATAGTTTTTGCCAGCCTTGTAGTGCATGTTCTTTGCTTCCTTCTAAGCTCACGACAAAAACGGAATGGTTTGGCTGCGCAAAACGAAGCATTTCTAGTACGAGCGTTTCTAAACCACCAGGAGCTAAGTGTTGCACGACGTGTAATATCACTTTTTTGCTGTGCTTAGTGTTATTGTGTTTTTGTCTGAATTCCATTTTCAAACCCTCGTTGAGTTCTTTGTTTATTTAGGAGTTGCAGACTGCGTGCCAAAAAATTAATCATTTAAAAACAATAGGTTAACATTGATGCTTGTGAGGCTTTATGTTTATTCTCAATTTGAGATTCATATTAGTGGACATGCTATGAGGCTGTATAAGGCAGTAGTAAAAGAAAAGCACTCGCCGACCGAGTGCTTGTAAATGAGTTCTTATGGCGGTTAGTTTCCGTACACTACGTTAGGTAAAGTGGTGATGACAGGAACACCAAGGTGTTTTTCTAATGCTCTTTTAGAGCGGATAGAGTTATCGGCTAACTCTAGTATCGTCGCTAATCCAATGCCTAAACCAGCGCCACCAATAAATCCTAAAATGACAAATACAAAACTAGGTAAGTTAGTTGGAATCGTTGGCGTGAACGGTTCATCAATGATTTTTACGCGCTTATTCTCTTCAAACTCTCCCAAAGAACCCGTTAGTTGGGCCATCTCATAGCGTTCGACGAGTTCATCATACATTTCTCTCTTCACTGCGACGTCACGAGCTAAGCGGTTGATTTCTGTCGCTGTGCTCCCAAATTGGTGCGCATTTCGCTCTAATTCTTGGATCATGTCTCGCAAGCTGTTGGTTTCTTCCGTAAGTGCTTCAAAACGTCCGCGCATCATTTGTAATTGATGTAGTTGGGAGACAAGTAGAGGCTGTGCTTCGCCAAGACTGTTTACTGTGGTATTGCTCGCGATATCCCATAGTTGAGCACTGTTTAGTTCTGGTTGTTTAGAGTTCAAGAGTACCGAGCGTTCCTGCTCCAACCGGTTTAATTCTCGCAACTTACCTTGCACTAAACTATGCGCCTCTGTGTATTTAGCGCGAAGCAGGGTAAGTTCACTACGAATGTCGATGATTTGCTCTTCCAGTTTACCGATAACCGGGTTCGTTTTGGATAGTTGTTGATCCAAACTGCCTAGACTTCGTGAAACACCAGCAAGCTCCGCCTCCTTTTCGGCTAGCGTTTGTTTGAGGCTAGCAAGGCGAGTAAGGCTTTGAGCTTGCATTTCGGGCGTCGCGTCTGAGTAAGTATTTTTATATTCTGCAAAGGCTTGCTCTGCCTTGTCTAGTTCTTCCCTGCGTTTGTTGATGTGGATAGTCAAAAAATGGCTCGAATCTTTAATCGAAGAACGCTCAGGAGCCAAAAGCTGTTCGACAAAATGCTCTCTGACAGAGAGCAGCATCGACTCCATTCCTTCTGATTTACCACTTTGCAATTGAATTTGAATGAAGTCTTTACCGAGTGGCTGAACAGACAGGCGCGACGCAAGATCTTTTATGATGAACTCTTGCTCTTTTGCACTCATCTCGTCATTGATCAGCGATTGTTCTTTTGCGACAGAATACAAAACGTGTCGGCTTTTTAGCAGAGTACTGAGTGCGCTCAATCGGTCTTTAAGCATTGTTGAGACGGCAAGATCTTGAAGGAACGGGTTCATTTTCGCTGTCTCTTGAATAAGCATGCTGGTATGAGCAACATAAGTCGTCGGAACCAGCTTACTTACGATGAAACCCAGCACCGGTAAGACAAGCATTGGTATAACGATCATGTAACGACGTCGCCAAGCGCCATGTAGTAATACACTAAGGTTCTCTCTCAAATCGTTCATAGCGTCCTCACTAATTTCTCAACTTGGTTGGCTCTTGCTTCCCAGCTTTGCTGTTGAACATATTGCTTTGAGTTTGCCGGGGGTGGTATCAGGTGATCGAGACTGGCGCATACATCTTCGACATTTTGAACTATGTGGAGCATATGCTTGTACTGCATTAATGCAGGAAACGACGTGCTAATAACGGGGGTTCCCGTTGCCAAATACTCAAGAAGCTTGAGGGGGTTACACGCTTTGATTTGAGCGTTATTAACAAAGGGCAACCAGCTTGCGTCCCAGTGTTGAGAGTAGCTTGGCAAAGTGTGATGAGCTCTTGGGCCGAGATAGTAAACGTTACTTCTTTGAGGTAGCGGATTGTCACTGAGTTCGTTGGGGCCGATGAAAACCAGATCCCAGTCAGGTGCTTGGTCTGCGACTTGGGCAATTAAGTCGTAATCTAACCATTCAGACAAACTACCATAAAAGCCCAGCACTTTGCGGCCGTTGTCAGGCAAGTCTTTGGCCTTCGGTGCTGGCTCAGAAAACAGACTAACGTTGACACCATGAGGCAAAGTGACGGTTTTATGTGATGGAAACTTGGTGGAGAGCGTATCGCTTGCCGTAAAGATAACGTTGGCCGCATTAACAAGAGTACGTTCGTGCTTTGTTACCGTGTCGTGGTCAACACCAGCTAAAGCGCTAAAGTCATCGCCACAATAGTAAATCAGTCCACGTGGGTTCATTTCTGCACAAACATCGGCAGCAGTCGGGAGCGACGTCCAAAATACAGGCTTATCAAAACCAAGAGCTTGTAATTGTTTGTTGAGTTGGTGTTTCATCATCTTAGCGGCCACTTTTCTTGCTAATGCAGAATTAGGGGCAGGAATGGTGAGCAAGTTGATGATGTGAATGTTTGGGTTTGTTTCAGAGTCCAATGTTGGCTTGTGTGAGCCTACGTTATGAAATACACGAGTGAGTTTGTTTAACGCACGCTGTATGTCTTTAGAATCCAGCTTAGGTTGACGAAGGCCAATGGAGTTCACCCAAAGGATTCGATGGTTCGCTGCTAGTCGCTTGACAATATGCTGAGTGGAAGAGGGTAACCCACCAAAATCTTCTCCAAATACTACGATGTCCGTCATGTGGCTCTCCTTGAGTCTTGGTTATTTGATTACTAATTAAGTGAGTAATCACAATGCGTGCCAAGGAATTAGCCATTTTAAAACAGTGAGTTATGGGTTTTGTTTATGTTTGAAACTAGGATTTCTCATTTTGACAGTCACTTTGAACAATTCGGCTAACGACAACTGTTAATGCCGCTAGAATGTAAATTGGCCAAGTGAAACCTTGAGTCAGAAACGTACCTGATACGATGGTACCGATAAGCCCACTTAACACGGCGTTTGCACCAACAGAGAGGGTGTAATCTGATTTTGGTGTCAACAATGAGATGGAATGCAAAGAGGTGCGGATCAATGACACAATTAAAGTAATGAACACCGCGAGCCCGACAAAACCCGTTTCTGCTAACACGCCAAACCAAGTGCTATGGACGGCGTGGTTGATACCATCCCAGTGTGGGCTGTAGAAATAGTAATTAAAGTAGAAGTTATCTAGACCTACGCCAGTCAACGGGTGATGCAGCGCCATTTTAAATGCCGCTTCCCACGCATAAAGTCGCCCCATCGCAGAGGCATCTATACCATCCTCAGCGGCTCCCCCCGATTCTCGTCCTGAAATACCAGCGAATGCGTAGAGTACGATCGCTGCGATAGCGCCTAATACCAAGACTAATGTTTTGCTTTTGATGTGTTTAAAAGCAAAGTAGGCAAATACAGACAGTGAACCTAGTAACCCCCCGCGGCTCTGCGTCTCAATGATCGCAAAGAACAAAACCAAACAGGTGATAAGGGCAAAGAGCCTGAGATGCTTGGGGGAATGCTTCTCCATCAATTGACTAACGGTAAAGGCAAGGGGAAACATCAGCACTAGTGCCAAATCGTTAGGATCGCCAAGTACTGAACCTATGGATCGTCCTATCGACACGCGCGTCCCTTCAACCAAATCAATGCCATTCGCAGCGTTTTGTAATGCCACTAAGCCAATCAATAATCCGGCGAAAATAATTGCTTTTGACATCTGTGCGAGCTGTGAAGGTTTAGTAATAAGCCAGGTGATGGCCAACGTCATAATGATGATTTTCCAATAGGTGTTTTTGAACACCGTTATTGCGATATCACGACTGGAAGCGAATATGATTCCGATGATCACCAGACCCCAAAATATACACAGCCACTTTAATGAAGGGTGCCAAAAAGCTGTAATCTGGCGGCTTATAAGAAGGTGAAAAGCGAGTGCGGCGAGTGCCCCCAATGATAACAGTAATGGGATCTTGAAGTTATAGATAACAGGAAAGGCTTCGTGAATACGAAAGAATGAAAAAATAACGAACAGTGTGACAAGCCAAAACGTTTGATTGAGAACAAACAGTAACGCGAGTGGTGCGAAACACAACGCAACAATCAAAATGGGATGAGGCATAACAATCCAAAGCAGGCCGATACAGACTGTAATCGTCAGTGCTGCGATGGACTGTTTTGTTCTCACCTTGGTTTCATTCATAACGAGTATCTCTTCACCTGTCCACGCCGTTTCACTATGTATCGAGTGAGAGCATTGAGCGTCTCTTTACTCATGTAGCGAGTGGCTATCCCTGCCAGCAAACTGCATGTCAAAATGCAAATTGCGATGGCGATTCCTATTGATTGTGAAGAGTGAAGCAGGAACAGTGCCACACCGGATATAATCTGTAATAAAACCATCAGACTGAGGTGAAAAGGCAACGTCATACATTGTTGGCCTACTACATAAGTCAGGCCCAACTTACACAGTTGTGCGTAATAAAGCGCAATGAACACCCCATAAATACCCAGAGAAGATAAGCCAAACAGCAAAGCAATCGCAACGCACGCAGAGACGACATTTATACCCAGTAGCCAGCGAGTACGACGCTTGTACAAAATGGAGATGTTAATCAACTCACTCCATTCTTTTAACATGGCGATAGGTAGCAAGAATAAGCTGAATAGTACCGCCTCATGATAGGTTTCTGGCAGTAAGTAGGTGATCATCACCATTGCTAATGTGCCGACCACTACACTCAAACCTGTAATGTAAATCATACCTAAGTGTGTGATGCGCACTGCTTCAGTGCTCTTGCGCCCTTCTAAGTAGTTAAATCGACGTGGCATCCACCACATGCCAAACGGCTGCACTAAAATACACATGCCCACTGCAAATTTTACCGCTATCGCGTAAATCCCTAACGTCGCAAGAGAAGTGTTGGCACCAATGAACCAGCGTTCAGCGCCATTGAGACAAAATGCTACTAAACCGGCCATCATCATTGGTAGGCAGTAGTTTAGGTATTGTTTTGCCAATGTCAGCTTAGGAAGGGTGACATTGTAACGGTTAATGATGTGCAGCCAAACAAATTGAGTAATAGCAGCCAACAAGCCCCCCCACAAAACAGAAATAACATGGGGATGAACAGACAGCGCCGCGACGATAAAAATGACCTGAAAAATGGTGGTAGTGACCATGACGTTAAGCAGTGTTCTTGCTTTGTCGTCTTGTGTTCTTAACCAGGCAGTGCCGATTGCAATACTGCCTTCTAGAACGATGGCAAACATAACAATAGCAAATTCGACTCGCGCAAAAGGCGCGGGAATGGGGGCGATTAAAATGATAGTGAGCAAGCTAAGAGCGACGACGCCAGCGATGAGTAAAGCAAGTGAGTACAGCTGGTTTAGTAGGCTTGTGCGCGTATTTTGATCCTTTTCAACGCCGACGAATCGATAAAGCGCTTCATGCAAAGCGAAACTGACAAACAAGGTCGTAACAACACCAAAGGTTGTTAGAAGCTCAAGCTTGCCCATTTGTTCTGGTGAGAGAAAGTGGGGCAATACAGGCAGCATGATTAGGCTGATGCTTTTATTGATCACTAAGGCGATAGCAAATAGCGTCATGTTGGTCATTGCTTTAGACATGATCATATCCTTTGATGTCTCGCGGTGTCTTGAGTGTGCAATCATTGTTGGTAGCAATTTCGGCAGCAAGGTGCTGGGCGATTGGCAAATAACAACGTTCGGCTGTGTATAGTTGAGAAACATTAAGTGCTTCGATACCCATCGTTACTTTCATCCACGGCGATTCATTCAAAAGGCGAATTGCGTTGTGTAGCGAAGCCACATTGTTAGGCGTGTATTTAATACAATTTCGGCCGTGAGTTAACACGCGGTCCCAATAACTATCATCATGTGGAATGACGACACACATACCTGCAGCGAGAGCCTCCAAAATAGATAACCCAAAAGGTTCGTTGATACTGGTGGAAACAAACACACCACACTGTGAACGCAATTCATCTAAGTTGTTTGGGCACTCATGCCATTCAACACCTTGTGTGTTGAAGTCCGGTGTTGAATATTCCACACCTGCCACGTTAGGTTTGATGTAACACACGGTGGATTTGATCTTTTTCGACTCATCAAGTGTTAAAGCATCAAGCAAAAGATCGATGTTCTTCCATTTTAGTAAGCTAGCTGCCCAGAAAACGCGGCTTGAAATCGGATTCGCTTGTTTTGGCCAGCGATCTTTCGATAATCCATTAACAAACGTAGATGTATTCAAACCACACCAATAGCGTTCGGTGGCTGGCTTCTCTGTTTTGAGGTAGGCCTGTAATGCTTCTACCATTGATTCGCGGGTGTTTGCCAAGTAGTAAATTGCCGATGCTTTTACTAAGCAGTAGCCAGCAGATCTCGATCGTCCAATAGGGCCATGAACCATCTGTACCACAGGCTTTTTGCTAATTAATCGTAGTAAGTACAAAGGCATATCATTACTTGGGCAAGATAGGCCCAAAAAGCTATCTATTTTTGGCAGCTTCATGCACGCGTAGAGAAGTTGGAGAAAGTAGTAAGCGTTCATCAACCAGTAGGTCAGGCCATGAGTCGAGTTAAATGGTGATGGTTTTATTTTTATAACTTGCACACGCGGTGTATCACTAAGCAGTGACGCCCAATGCTCTGGATTTGTAGTGAGTAGATAACCAATCACGTTCAGCTTATCGCACTGCTTAAGGAGCTCTGCATTCGCGATTTTGGATCCACCTTGCATTGGGATGGCGTCGAACATCAATACACGTTTCATGACCGGGCTCCTCAATTGATGCTCAACCAGCGTGAAAGAGGCTTCATGCAGTGAGTCATTGGCATTGGTGTAATGGCGTTGTTATTAAGTTCACCTTCGTAAATACGTTCAATAGCGTTGATAGATGCAGTCGTCGTTAAGTTCTGGCTAGCATGTAGGTAAGCGTTTTCCGCCAGCTTGTTTCTTAATGCCGCGTCTTGCATGACTTGTTGAATCGCGTTTAACAGGCTCGCCATTCCACTGTTCTGGTACAGCAATGCAGAGTGATTATGCTCGAACAACTCAGGAATGCCTCCCGTTTTAGGAGCCACGATAGGCAGTTGAGCTAAAGCCGCTTCCCCGAGCACGAGACCAAAGGCCTCTTCATAGGCGCCGCTAATAAAAGCGTCTGCATTACCACACATCCACTCTCCGGCATTGTGTTGCTCCCCGACAAAGTGCACTCGCTCTTGGATACCAAGATCCGCGGCAAGCTGTTGCAATGCTTCTCTTTCTTCGCCGTCACCAACAATAACAAGGTGAGGGTTGTGGTGGTGGTAGTTGTGCATGCGCATTGCGCGAATAAGGCGGTCGAACCCTTTGCGCTTAATCAGCGAACCCACCGACAGAAAGGTAAAGGCCTGTGATGGGATTCCGAGTCGATCTTTAATGTCGATGGGTGTATCCACGCCTTGAAGTGACACGCCGTTGTGTACGACATGAAGTTGGTTTTGCGGGTAGCCGTCCTGAAGAATTTCGCGTCCAACATCTTTGCTAACGCAAATCAATTTTGGAGAGAGGTGAAGTCCGAGAGAGAAGCGATCGCGCAATGTATAATGGCAATGAAGTTGCGTGACAAGTGGTATATGATTCATGCGAGCAGCCAAACACATCCATTGACAAGGGCCGCCGCTATTGACGTGTACCAAGTCGATGCTGTGCTTTTCGATCAAAGCTGAGCCTTGTTTGATAAGGCTATTCCACCCGCTAATATCCCAGCGTGGAGCGCTCCAACCACCAACCAAATTGAAGGATGAATGTTCCGCTTCAATTCCGAGCGAATGGCACTTATCGATTAATGGTTGGCAGTTTGACCATACGAATGGCTCAAACTTATTGCGGTCGATTCCTGAAATGAGATCCAGAAGCACCACTTCACTGCCGCGAATCCAATTATCACCATAATGAACATATAGAATGCGTTTTGGCGTAGTCATAAGTCACCTCTGTCTCATCATTAATCTGCGTTAACTGCTGAGCTGCAATAGAGATGCCAAAATATGCTATTAGTTTATGTGATTGAATCTTATATGATATTTATGTTTGGAACTCATCATTCTCATATTGAGAACCAATATGGATTAGTGATCCGTTTCAATTTGATATTTTTGTAGCAATACGGGAATCACACTTTGCGCTGAGAAATCATCAATGATGGTTTGTCGAGCATTCTGGCGAATGAGTGATTGTTGCGCTTCACCAATCGACATCCAGTCATGAAGACATTTAGCAAGAGAGGGAATGTCTTCGACGATAAAACCATTTTTACCCGTTTGGATAATATCTGGAAGACGACCTACACGTAAGCTCATCACGGCAATGCCTCTCGACATGGCTTCAAGCGCCGCCATTGGAAGACCCTCATAACGAGAAGAAATGATAAGTACACTGATATTTTCCCAAACACCTTCCATATCGGTTTGATGGCCGAAGAAAGTCACATTTGAAGGGGCAGTTTGATTAAGCGACTCTTTTTCCGGGCCATCACCGTACACACTAAACTGTAATGTTGGACAGAGCCTCGCTACCTCAATAAATTGATCGGCGCCTTTTTCCTGACTCAATCGGCCGACAAAAGCGATCTCCTGATAGTTGAGTTGACTGTTGGGAATCGAAACAAAGTTATTCAGCAGTTCTGAAGAACAAAAAACTTTGCGCTGAATACTTGGACTGACAGCAAAGCAATGGTCAGATAGGCTGCCGGAGCTTCTATCAAGCCAATCGTATAGCCATAGTTTCCCTGAGGACGATTCACCAGCATGATAAGTTGAAATCAAACGAGGAAACGTACGGGTGAGCAGTTTGGCGCAGCGCGACAAAATCGACGCTTTATAACCATGGGAGTGAACCACTGAGGGTTGGTGATTGGCGACGGCGCTTGTTAGGTGTTTAATTTTTAAAGCTTTATTGGGCTCGCCAGACAAATAGTTTAAGTAACTCACAGGGATCGCGGCTTCTTTTGCCTTCTGTACAATCTGAGCGGCTGGCGAATACTCAGTGGTTAGCACAACTCGAGCTTTGTTTCCAAAGGCGATTAATCCCCGAGCTAGCTCGATAACGTGACTTTCAATGCCGCCGAATAGACGGCTATCAAGCAAGATCCAAATTTCACCAATGGCAGGTTTATCAAGATTGTTCGAGATTAATTTCATCCGCTTCCCACGCTTGTTTTTTTCGGTAAACCGTAGATGGGCTTAACTCCAGCATGACAGCGGCGTTGAGGACGTTGCCATCACAGTACGCGATTGCGTTTTGAATTGCTTCACGCTCTACTTGCCACATAGGACGAATGGTTCCATCAGAGTTAAAGTACGGTGAGGTAGCAGCAGAGGACGGTGTACCAGGCAGCTCCGCTGCGGTAATCGACGGTTCGACCGCAGAAGGTGAAGGTTCCTCAGTATAAACAGGTGGTGGTGTGATTGGTGCAATGTTTGCTGACTCTTGAGCAACATGCGCAGGCGTCGTTGTTTTCGTCACTTTAGACTTTTTAGTAAGTTGAGCGGGTAGGTGGCTCACCGTGACTTTTTCGTCGTTATTAAGCACCACAATGTTACGTATGATGTTTTGTAGTTGCCTTACATTACCCGGCCATTCGTAATGCTTGATGATATGTTGAGCTTCGCTGTCGATTGTTGAGAATTTCTTTTTGTCCTGTTTGGCGTAAGTGGTCAAGAAGTGCCTGGCAAGCGTGACAATGTCACTTCCTCGTTCACGTAATGGGGGCATATCGATAGGTATAACGTGCACACGGTAGTATAAGTCTTCACGAAAACGACCTTCTTCTACCTCTGTTAATGGATCTCGGTTAGTGGCACAAATGATTCTCACATCCACTTTCATTTCTCGAGTGCCACCAAGAGGGGTGTAAGTGCCCGTTTGTAGAAAGCGGAGCAACTTCTTTTGCATCTCTAGTTCCATTTCACACAGCTCATCAAGAAAAAGCGTGCCACCATGTGCCAGCGTCGCCGCACCTTTTCGATCTGTTGTTGCTCCAGTAAAGGCCCCTTTAACGTGACCAAAAATCTCACTTTCCATCAAATCTCGTGGAATAGCCCCACAGTTAATTGCAATAAAAGGCTTGTCTTTACGGTCGCTCTGGCGGTGGATGGCTTCAGCACAAACTTCTTTACCTGTGCCGCTTTCTCCCACAATAAACACACTGGCAGAAGTTGGCGCAACAGCATCAATGGTCTTGTATACCGCCTGCATCGGGAGGCTTGAACCGATGAATCCGTGATAGTTGTGGCGATCAAACTTGGACTGAATATTTTCCACCAAATCTTCCAATTTGGCGCGTTTGAGGTGCAATGCGACTGATGTTTTTAGGCGATCAGCGTTTATGGGCTTTTCTAAGAAATCTTCCGCACCTTTTTGAATTAGATTAACGGCTAAGTCGACGCTGCCGTGTGCCGTAGCAATAATAACGGACGTAGGAATGTCATTCTGGTTGATCCAATCCAACACGTCTTCGCCAGACATGTCGGGCAGTTTCAAATCGAGAATGATGAGCTGAGGTTTGCTTCTTTCAATAAATTGAATCGCTTCGCGACCTGTCTCGACATGAAAAATGTCATAAGGTTCGTCTTTCACATACTGCTTATAAAGTATGGCTAGTGAAGTAGAGTCCTCTACCAGTAACACCCTTGGTCTCATAGTCCCATCCCAACGTAGTTTGTTTCATTTTTTATGATTTTTGTCAGCACTACTATTTGGCGTTATGAGTGGTTTATTGCTCTCTAGTGCTGAAAATTCTCAATTTGAGAAAAGCGTTATTTAAGTATTAGCACAAGGTAGGAAATTTGCGAAAAATCCATACTTTTTAATTGATTAAGTTATGCCCAAATAACTTCAAGGTGTGTGGCTTGGCGAGGGTGACTGAATTTGGAGCCTAAATTTCTGAGATGATGTAGGCATCGCGCTTTATCAAACGCGATGCTTCGCTAGGGAGTAAGACACTGATACTACTCAAACCCTTGAGCTTTTCGCTTTTCTAACGCATCAAACGATTCATTGGCGAGTTGAGGAAGTGTTTCACAAAGCTCCAATGCTTTTGGTATTTTTCCTTCGACACAGTACTTCTCAATCATTCTTGCTTGTCTTGAAAGCGTTCGATTGCCTAGAGCGAGAGCAGAACTGCCCAGTGTGTGAACCTCGAACTCTAATGTTTGAAGGTCTTTTGTGCTTAATGCTTGCTCTATTTTCTCCATGCGATCGCGTGACTCTTCGACATAGTGATCAATCAAGGTAGGGATGATTTCGGCGCACGTATCTTTGATCATTTGCTGAAGAATATGCTCATCCACTAATTCTTGCTCGATAGTCAATGTGTTATTTATCGTCATAATAGCGCTCCCTATAACATAAACAGTTCGCTTTTTTTAATTTGCTGAGACAGTTTTTCTTTCCACTTTTTTGGTAAGAAACGCAGCTTGGAAACTTGGCGGATTAACTCATCTTTCAGGCTTGGAGTGTGCTTCATGTTCAGTACAGAACCAATCAAGTTCGCATCGCTAGCATCGAGTAGCTTTTTGGCTTGCTCGAGCTGGGTTGCAGTCGTAGAACCATAATGCGCTACTAACAAAGTAGCATCACATACGCCAGCAATCACTTGAGGCGCAATATTGCTTCGGTTGACACTGAGAAGTGGTGATGTATCTATCACGACGCGCTCGTACTGCGTTAACCATTGTGCAATGTTTCGTTTCAGCATTGTTGGGTCTCGGTACGCTAACTGAGTGCTGGCGAGAGATGGAGCAGGGAGGCCGACTAAAGTTTGATGTGTATTCTCTCGTGTGATCAAATGGCCAACCTTCTCGTCATCATCAAAGTCGTGAACAGTGTGATAAGCGGGTTTGAATAAGTTAAGGTCTACATACAAAGTATTGTGGCCTGCTAAAACCAAGCGCTCTGCAAGAGATGACGCCACGGAAGTGACACCATCTTCAGATTTACAACCCACAACACAAATCGTTTTGTGGCCTTTCTGTTCACTCTGAAGATAAATTTGCTCAATCTCAGCGTGAGTTGCAGGAATAGTCATTACAACGCTCCTATTAACACGATGGTTGTGGTGATTTGTAAAATATCTCTTAATCCGGCCCTCGCTTTTTCAACAAAGCTTTCGTCTTTATGGGGAATGTAAATCGTGTCGCCTGCGCGAATGACTGGCAGCTCATAAATGTTGGCTGTTTTACTAAAGTTCACCAAATCAAATGTTCGGGCTTGGCCCTGGCAGCAAGACATATTGACCACACTGATCTTTTCAAGGTAGGCATTGTCAGTTGGTCCTCCTGCTTCCGCTAACAGATCAAGCACAGTCATGTTGTCATTGAATACGTATCGCCCTGGGTCTCTTACTTCACCTAATACGCGTACCGTGGACTCTTTTGAACGATCTAACCAGTTTTTGTTTTTTTCTGGAATGTAAATGGTATCACCAGGACGAACGTGGGGCAGAATTGATTCATCACCTGTTTCAAAGTACATCGATAAATTCAATTTACTCACTTTGGCATAACCTAGGCCTCGGTGTGTGACACGGATGTTGTGAATATCTGCATCCATTGTCGGTCCATCGGCGGCAGACAAAATATCCAGAAAATGCATATCTTCAGTGAAACGATAGCGCCCAGGTGCATTGATTTGCCCGAAAACGTATATCGATGCGTCAGAGCTTTGGCTTACCCATTGCGATTTATTATCGGATGGGTCGTCAGGCAAAGCATGTACCCTTACGACTGTACCAGCGTAAACTCGAGGTAGGCTTGATGTTGGTGAGCCATCCAGAATGTATTGGTCTAAGTCAAATTGTGTCATTTGACCGTTATTGGCGACTTCAATTTTGGTGGTATCAGCTCGTCGAGTTGGGCCACCAACGTGTGCAAGCAGATCAATCAAATCCATTTCGTCTGACCACTCGATGCGTCCAGGGCGAACAACTTCTCCCATCACTGCGACCGCTCTACTAGGTGCTACTTTTAACCAAGACTTCTCATTGAAATCGGTTTTCTCCGGCACGAAAATCGCATCTCCTGGTCCAACATTTGGTGGTCTGGCTGAAGATAGTCCTTCTGTATGCGCGGTAAGATCGAATTTGATGACTTTGCCATCGGCTTTTATAACGCGAATTTGGCGAGATTCTGCGTAGCGAGTGGGCCCGCCAGCGTTGGCGAGGATATCCATGAAGCTAGCGCCTTGCTTGCCTTCGTATGCCCCAGGATGGGCGACTTCACCCATCACGTAAACCACATTTGCACCTGCTTTGATTTCTTCTTCCTGTTTTGGGACAAAGATGGTGGCACCTGGCAGGATCTCCGGCAGTAGGCTTTGGTCTCCAGTATCAAGGTACTTTTTCAGGTTAAACATGGTTGGGTTATTGTTTGTTATCACGCGAATTTGCTCAACACTGGCATATCGTGTCACGCCGCCAGCTCGCATTACGACATCAACTAGCGTGGTGTTTGGCTTGTATGAGAACGAGCCAGGTGCGTTGACTTCACCAAAGACTTTGATTGCACGAGCGGAATCTGCGCTGTCACCTGAATTCGCGAGTTTTGCTGCATCAAACTCTTGCTCAATATTCCCTACGAGTGGGGAAGCGGGGACAAATAAGACATCCAGTGATTCTAGTTTTGGCAGTTGGCTATTGTCACCCGTATCAAGGAAGCGTTTGTAGTCAAATTCAATGTTTTTATTTCCACGTTTCACGATCATTTTATCAAGCTGAGCCCCAGCGCGCAGGCCGCCAGCTTCGTACACAAACATTTGAATGTTGGACCCAAAAGGTAAGGTATATTCACCGGGTTTGACCACGTAGCCTTGAACGGACACTAACAACTGTTGCTGTTTAATAAAAACTCGAGCGTTGTTAACGTCACGATACACGGTCTTTAGCCTGTCGATAATCACGTCTTGGAGTTGTTGTTCATTGTAGCCGGCCACTAATACAGGGCCGACTTCTGGTAAATTAATTCGTCCACGACGATCAACCTGAAACCCTTGGTTTAACGACGCCTCTCCAGGTAAGTTAATCTGTATTAAATCACCGACCTTAACAGTATTGCTCTCATCCGCTATGGAAGAAGGTACCCACGCGACCAGACACAACAACATTAAGAGGATAAATGGTTTCATCGTGTTCATAGCGCGCCTCCTGCCGTTGGGTTGCGGTTTATTGAGGTATCGCTATCTGAATTAGGGCTAATAACCTCGATGCTTACTCGACGATTAGTTAAACGCACGGCGGATGTTTCACCTTCATAGAGTGGCAGGTTATCTCCGACAGATTTGGTAGTGACTCTCTCTGAAGTGATACCAAATACGGTTAGGTAACGCTTTACTTGTTCTGCACGCGCTTGAGCAAGTTTCTGGTTGTAATCGGGTGTTCCAGTTGCATCCGCATGCCCCGTTACTACAAGAGATAGGTTAGGGTGGTCACGTAAAATGTAGGCTGCTTCTGCCAAATGTCCCATGTACTTCGGGTTGATTTCTGCTGAATCGACAGCAAACTGGTTGTCGATATTAAGTAGTGCATAGATATCCGACACTATGTTTAGGTCGCTACGTAGTGCTTCAATATCATCGGGCGGTGTGCAAGTGGTTTGGCTCAGTACGTAGTCGAGTTGTTGTTCGAGCTGGTTTAAGCGTCGACGCTGAATCACAAGGTCGTTGGCAGCGTCGAGTAAAAGCCCACCTTCCAACTCGCGCGCAATTCTATTTTGTTTTTCAAGGGCCTGAACAACTGCCGCAGGAAAACACCAGCGCGCTCCCTCTTGGATTAGTGCGTCTAGATGTAACTTGGTCAGTTGCCAATCAAACCTTAACCCATGTTCTGGACCTAAAGGCTCGTCAGGCATCACAGGGGAAAACTGATAATTCTCGATCGAGATATCTTGATAGCTTTCCGCCAAGCCACCTTTTCCGTGTTCTGGGTAGTCAAACGACGAACAACCAAACATGCCGACAACAAGACCGCTTAATGCATATCGTCGTATAAGATTTACCATGCCAACCTCCGTTTAAACCGGTATTTTTAATGTCCTTTTGAGTTAACGGGAATGGCATGGTTGATACGAAGCAAGCTCATGATTTCTAAAGGTTGGCCTGATACGTTTTCAATACTCATGCTTCTTTCACGTTCAACTAGACGCTTATATAAGTAAACAATGGCACCAATCCCTGAAGAATCAAGAAATTGGACGTGCTGTAGGTTAATTTCGACTTCTTTGTGATGATTGTTGTGAATTACTTCATCAATGTGATGTTGTGCTTGTCGACAGCCGCTTGCGTCTAAGTCACCAAAAAACTCAATGGCTAACTTGTCTTGATTGATTTCTAGTTTGCGTAATTCCATGACTCTGTCTCCGTTTGTTTTTCTAATTGGATATAGAGCAGGTAACGTGCCAATTTTAAACTATTTAAAAATCAAAAGTTTAAGCGCTGTTGATGATGTTGTTCAATTTGAGAAAGGACTGATTCTCAAATTGAGAATCAAAAATGCACAGAGAAATGGTTTGCTTATAAGAGGTGTTGAACCTAAAGAAGTCATTAGAGCGGGGGATCTCGTCATGATTAGATTCCAACTCGATTGACGAACCATCCGCCTTAAGTGAATAACGTGTAACGACTAAATGCAAAACCTGTCTAAAGTTTATGATTATCTTTGCAAATTATTACTAATGTTGATTGTTATGAGTCGAAGAACAACTAGTAATAAATAGGTCATCGAGAGGACTTACGTTTCAATAAAGACGATTTTTTGTACAAGGTCTTCTTATGCCATTAAAAATGACATTAATTGCGCTGGCTGTTATGGCAGCGTCTTCACAGCTTCAAGCGGATACGTCTTTCGCACCACCAGTTTCTCTTGCACAAAGCTATCAGGATGGTATTGATGTGTCTGAATATTGGTATAGCGAAAAACTTGATGGTGTTCGCGCTTATTGGACTGGGCAACATCTCGTGACGAGAAATGGTAATCGAATCTACGCCCCAGATTGGTTTACAGGACCTTTGCCTGATTATCCGTTGGACGGTGAACTTTGGGCTGGGAGAGGTAACTTCCATCTTGTTCAGCAAACGGTATTAGATAAAACTCCTGTAGAGTCTGCTTGGCGACATATCGACTTTATGATCTTTGATATGCCATATTCCGCTGGTGATTATCGGAAGCGTTATTACAACATCAAAGATTTAGTGCTTGAAGTCGACCAGCCTCATATCAAATATGTCGAGCACCGAGCCATTCAAAATGAAGCTCATCTGTTTACACAGTTGGATAAAATTTCAATATCCGACGGTGAAGGGGTGATGTTGCGGAAGGTATCAAGCCGCTATCAGGCTGGACGCGGTAGTGATTTGCTTAAACTAAAACGATACGCAGATGATGAAGCGTTAGTTGTGGGTTATAAGCCAGGAACAGGGCGCTTATTAGGTATGATGGGAGCAATGTTAGTTCGCTTACCAAATGGCATTGAGTTTTACATCGGTAGCGGATTTACCGATGAAGTGCGTCGCCAGCCTCCGAAAATTGGTTCAACCATTACATTTAGATATAACGGTTTTACACATACTGGTAAACCACGTTTTGCTCGATTCTTGCGTGAAAGGTTGAAGGAATAGAACGCTCTGCACTTACTAGTTGCCAACGGTTACGCCACATCGTTTGAAGAGACCCTGCCAAAACTGAACGTGGTTTAGGGTTTCTTGCCTAAATGTTCTATGTGCCTCAATGATGCCATACTGGTGACCATGGAGTTGCATACGGTTCTCCACCAAAGTGGCACCATCATTAAGTTGTTGATAGGTACTGTCTAAATAAGCCAAATAAGGTTGCACTTCTTCAACGTAAATGGATTGAAAGACATTTCTTAAGTAGCGGAACTGGGTGGTGTCTCTGTTCGGCCCGCACAATACGTTGCTCTGGTTCTGCTCAAGTAGCTGAGTTGTTGCTTTTAACCAAAGGGATGTGTTTACCATTGAATAGTAAAGTCGTCCGAGTAAACGAGATTTCTCTAACTCTTCTTGATATTGAGTAACTTCCACATCGGGTAGACGTGAGACCGCGCGGTGGGGTAAATCATACATTTCGCTGAAAATACGATAGACATCGTTAATGCGTGCAATATCATTCGTCGTATTTTGAGATAGCCAATCAGAGGCAGTTAGTTGCTTTTGCATGGCATCACTTACGAGTAGTAAGTTGTCGAGATGAATGTCTAAATGCTGCCACTTGGTTGAGTAAAGCTCTGTCAATGTCGCGCGTTCTTCATCGCTAAGTGGAAATTCGGATAAACATCGATTCATGACTCTTAAAAGGGCAGTTTGATAATCAAAATCATGAAAGGCATCCTGCACCTTTCCAAGTTGTGAGTTTTTCTCGGCAAGTAAATTAAAGAGTCCGCATTGTCGTAATTGATAGCTCTCTAGCAGGCCAATAGATAGCCTTGGCAATGGCTCGAACAAAACGCGTTTCGCAGGAATCGTTACCGTAGACTGTAGTGTTATTGGAATAGCAGGAACGTCCAATACATTGGCTACACGTTGATGATACTTATCAAACATGGCGTTCTCTGGATTGAACCAGTTATCACAACCATTAAGAATCATGATTAAGAACAATAAAATAGACCGCACAAATATCCTTTTTTCTAACTTCGTATCCGTTGTCTAGAGAGCAAAATCAACCGCTTTGTAATCTTGTTATAAGTATACTCAACCGTGTGATTATTCGATCAAAAAAGCCAGCGGATGCTGGCTTTTTTTACTTTTTATTGAACTGAAAAGTTCAATTGCACTTCTGGCTCTTGGCGATGCATCCAACGCATTCTGACGCCTAACATAAAGGCCGCAGAAGATAGGCCGATGATAAAACCAAGCCAGAAGCCTTGTGCTCCCATTGGCTCAACAATCCAGTCTGTACGGCCAAGGACGTAACCAATTGGCAAGCCAAGAATCCAATAAGCAATAAAAGTACGGTTGAAGATGGCTCGCATGTCTTTATAGCCGCGTAATGCACCAGCTGCGATTACTTGAACCGCATCCGTACATTGATAAACAGCGGCAAACACGAGCAGGTGCATCGCTAGAGTGATTACCTCTGGGTTGCTAGTATAAAGCTCGGCGATCCACTCACGAGACAAGACGGTTAAAATCGCTGTGAGAACGGACAATGCTAGACCAACCATAATGCCGACTCGTGACGCTACGCGCGCGCCATCTACGTTTTCTTCACCAAGTCGATGGCCGACACGAATGCTTACTGCTGCACCAATACTCATTGGTAGCATAAATACCAACGAGGAGAAGTTAATCGCGACTTGATGCGCTGCCACAATGATAGGACCCAGTGGTGAAACGAGCAGTGCAACGACAGCAAACAGTGTCACTTCAAAAAACAGCGCTGCTGCAACAGGAAAGCCGAGCTTGAATAGACGAACTTGCGCTTTCCATTGTGGGCGATGCCATTCTCCAAATAGGTTGATGCTTTTCAATCGCTCTGATGTCATCACATACAGCAATAGCATGGCAAACATGACCCAGTAAACAATCGTGGTTGCTACACCACAGCCAACACCGCCTAATTCAGGTGCACCAAACTTGCCGTACACGAAAATCCAGTTTAGAGGAATGTTGAGCAGCAAACCGATAAAGCCAATAACCATTGCCGGTTTCGTCAATGACATACCATCCGTAAAGCTTCTAAGCGTTTGGAAAAGTAAAAAAGCGGGTACTGCTAATATAACGGCATGAATGTATCCCACCGTTTTTTCTGCCATCAGTGCTTCAACATCCATCAGCCCGAGAATAAACTGGGTTTGAAGCAGGACTGCAATTATCGGCACACTGATAAGCAATGCCAAGACGACGCCTTGCTGAATTTCAAAGGGGATTTTCACTCGACGACCAGAGCCATTTAACTGTGCGACAACAGGGACCAATGCCATTAATAAACCCACCCCAAACAAAATGGATGGTAGCCAAATACTTGAAGCGACAGAAACCGCAGCCATGTCGGTGGCGCTAACGCCGCCAGCCATTACGGTATCAACAAACCCCATACCAGTTTGAGCGACAGATGCGATCAATACCGGGGTCGCCAATTTGATAAGACTTGATGCTTCTTCTTTATAGCGATGCACGAAAAATACTCCAGAGCGGAACAATAAGTTGAAAGAATGAGAGTACTCGAGGGCAAAAGATGTGGTGAACGGATCTGATGGTTGATTTTAGTCACGATAAGGTGAAAAAATGCCTCGGAGAAACTCCGCGCAAATGATAAACAATTGTATGTTCATATTCCATAGCTAGGTAGCGAATAGTCGATAACACTGACTGGACGCTCTCCACGCTAAGGATACGCTTTTACTGAGAACAGCAGCGAATCATGGTAATGTTGAAGCATGCATGAGAACAAACCAGTGTTCATTAAGCCATGGCTTTATCGTCTGCGGTCTTTATTTCCGACCTGTAGCGCAGTGTTTAGGGCTTAGTCTTCGACTACAGTTGGTATTAAATCAATAGGTAAAAAGAAATGTTTACAGGAATAGTTCAGGGTACGGCGAAGGTCGTTAAAATTGATAAAAAAGAACGCTTTCAAACGCACGTTGTCGAGTTAAGCGATGAACTTTGTAAAGGGTTAGAAATTGGTGCATCCGTTGCACACAACGGATGTTGTCTAACTGTGACTAAGATCGAAGGCAACCTTATCAGTTTTGATTTAATGCAAGCGACATTGGCTCTTACTAATTTAGGTCGGCTGGTGGAAGGGGATAGCGTAAACATTGAGCGCGCGGCTAAGTTTGGTGACGAAATAGGCGGGCATAGCATGTCTGGTCATATTAGTTTAACGGCAGATATTGTCGATATCATCGATACGCCCAATAACCGCACGATTTGGTTCCAACTGCCGCAAGAATCAATGAAATATGTATTAGCGAAAGGTTACATTGGTTTAGATGGCTGCTCGCTAACTATTGGTGAAGTTGAAGCGTGTCGTTTTTCGGTACACCTAATTCCAGAAACCTTGCAGCGAACGCTTTTCGGAGTGAGACAAGTAGGGGAGCGTGTTAATATTGAGTTTGATCCTCAGACTCAAGCAATTGTTGATACTGTTGAGCGCGTTCTTGCAGCAAAACAGCTTTAGAATGAGAAAAAGGAGCCGAGTGCTCCTTTTTCATTTAAGCGTTTTTATATTTCTGATGTTCACATGCTCGAGCTGCTATTCGTAATTGTCATCGATAAATAGTTCGACCTTGTCTTGTAGCTCATCCACTCGCATATTTAGGTGGATAGCGTGGCAACAAGCTGGGCAATCATCATAAAATTCTTGGTCACCATTGCTTGCATCCAATGTAATGCTGATAGAATGTCCGCAATGCGGGCACTTTACATACCTTTCGGTATAATTTTTCATACAACAACTCCTAATCTCGCAGGGCTTTTAAACACACTATTCATCAAGGAAGTACAGCCCTTTACTTACTTTGCCTACAAGGAAAATAGGCACAATCCAAAGTTAAGTCTCCTTTGATATTAGGTCGAGTTGTTGCTAATTGAGTCGAAATAAGTACAAAACTTGACCCCAAACTCAACCTTGAGCTTAGGGTGATTTTCTGTAGTGATGTGCCTCGAGATTTTACATCTTGAAATATGCAGTGGCTTCCAAATTAATAAGAAATGATTTTATTAATAACCAGTTGAGCCTGTTCCAAGTAATGGCCGCCAAACAAATTACAATGGTTGAGAACATGGTAAAGGTTATAGATATCTTTACGCTCTTCATAGCTTGAAGAAAGTGGTATAACCGATTCGTAGCCTTGATAAAATTCTGGTTGAAATCCACCAAAAAGCTCTGTCATCGCAATATCACACTCCCTGTCCCCCCAATAGCACGCAGGATCGTAACAGATAGGACCGAATGCAGTGAGTGCCGCATTTCCATTCCATAAATCGCCATGCAACAAAGAAGGTTTCGGAGCATGGTTTGCTAGCCGCTGTTTTACGACGTCGATAAAGTCATCGATATCAACCAAGGTGACGCCTTTTTCTTTAAGGAGCTGTAATTGCCATCCTATGCGTTGCTCAGCAAAGAATACACACCATTTCTTGTGCCATTTGTTGGGCTGTAGAGTCGAACCGAGATAGTTGTCGGTATCAAAACCAAACTCTTTTTGCTCGCCCCACTGGTGTAGGTGAGCTAATTGCTGCCCAAATTTAAAGCTGTTGGGACCATCTTCTAATGGTTTCGTTGGAAGGTAGTTAAGAATTAGGAATGAGGCATTTTTGGTTTTACCAACCAATACCACCTCAGGTACAAATAGGGTTGATGTTTCACGCAAAAGATGCAGGCTTTCAGCTTCTACCTCAAATTTAGACAAAAACTCGCGATCGTTAATTTTCACAAAATAACGTTGCTCGCCATCATTGATCATGTAGCTTTCACTGATATCCCCACCAGACAGCCTTACTTTTTCCGTGATCTGGTAATCGAACAATAAAGTATCAGAAAGCTGTTGCGATATTGCTTGCCACATACAAAACCTCGCGAATCTATTTGACCACCAATAGTTTAGGATAAATAGCAGGGAGTTGGCGCTATGTTGAGCATACTTAGTAAAGAAACCTTCCTCTTAGTGTAGTCAATTTGTATAAATGTGAATCAAATCGCTTATAAGCCTCTGATTTGTTGGCTTAGCATATGGAGATGAACGTTTACAACAGGTATTATGATTTTTTTGACGTTAGTTCCATTGGTGGCATGAAAATACTGATATGTGATGACTCAGCTGTTGCAAGAAAGCTTATTGCGCGTTCTATCGTACAAGATACATCATTGCATCTTATTGAAGCGCAAGATGGTTATGAGGCGCTTAATATTCTTGCTGAGCAAAATATCGATATTTTGTTTCTCGATTTAACGATGCCCATAATGGATGGTTTTGAGGTCCTCGAATCATTACCTGTTAGTCAGTACCCGACCAACATCGTCATTATTTCTGGAGATGTTCAACAAGAGGCAAAACAGCGCTGTCTCGATCTTGGTGCTCAAGCTTTTATCGCTAAGCCTCTGACAGAAGAGCAGGTGCTCCCACTATACGAACAATTAGGACTGCATTATGCGTTCAAACCTAGTCATTCGGTTGATTCTAAAAACCAGGGTTGCGAAGAGCTTTCCTTACTAGCCAAATTCCGTGAAATTGCGAACATTGCCCTTGGTAAAGGGGCTGCGATTATGGCCGACCATTTACATGAGTTCATACAACTTCCTGTTCCTCATGTTGGACCGTTGTCCTACGGCGAGCTTCATATGACACTGGTTGATGTGGTTGGGCGTGACAGTTCCGTTGCGGTAGCGCAGAGGTTTGTCGGTGGTGGTATTCACGGAGAGGCACTGGTGTGCTTACGTGGTAGGGATATCAATCAGATTGGGGAAAAATTAGGTTACCTCCTTGAGTTTACGCCTCATAATGAAATCATCTTGAATATCTCTAACCTACTGGTTTCGTCATTTCTCACATCATTGGGCGATCAACTCGACAAGCAGTTCTCACTTCGTCAGCCAGGCATTGTGGATACCTTAACACCTTATTGTGAAGAGCAAGGCGAGTTGGGTGAGCTCTTTACTATCGAATACACCTACATGGCAGAAGCGCTCGATTTCGAGTGCGAGGTACTGTTTTTAATTGATAAGCCATCCGTAGAAATAATCTATGAAATCATGGAGCTAATCTAATGTCCGATATCACGCTGGACATAGCAGACTTTCATTGGGTCACACAAATTCTCGATACGATGGATTCAGGGCTTATTGTTTTGGATCAAGAGTATAAAGTGTGTGTGTGGAACAGTTTTATGCAGTCATACAGTGGCATTCTATCACAAGAAATTCTTGGTGAATGTTTATTTGAGCATTTTGAAGAGCTGCCAAGAACTTGGCTAGAAACCAAGATAAAAGCTGCCGCCGATCTGGAAACTCGTTCTTTTTCTAGCTGGGAAAACCGACCGTATCTTTTTAAGTTCAACAATTTTTCTCCGGTTTCAAACAGCAGTGATTTTATGTATCAAGATATCGTGATCACGCCGTTAATTGGGCTCTCAGGAGAGGTCAGCCACATAGCGATTCAAGTCAATGATGTTTCTGAAACTGCGAGAAATCGCATTCATTTGAAAGAAACAAATCAACATTTGTCGGAAATCAGTCGCAAAGATGGTTTAACAGGTTTATTTAATCGCGCTTATTGGGAGCAATCATTGAAAGATGAGTTTGCTCACTTAAAAGTTATCGACGGACCATGCTCATTAGTAATATTCGATATCGACCACTTTAAGAAGGTGAATGATACTTATGGTCACCCGACAGGGGACGAAGTCATTCGTCGAACCTCTGCCTTGTTGAGAAAAACAGCAAGAAGCAGTGACATCTGCGGTCGTTTTGGTGGTGAAGAGTTTACCGTACTACTTCCTCACACAAACCAGGAGCAAGCTTGCTATTTCGCAGAGCGTTTGCGCAAAAGAATTGAGCAAGAGATCGTGAAAGTGGAAGATTTTTTGATTAATTACACGATAAGTATTGGTGTTTGCGAGTATAAGCCTTATTTTGAAACTCACACTCAATGGTTAAAGAGTGCCGATGCTGCGCTGTATCGTGCAAAAGAAAATGGTCGTAACCAAACCTGTTTGCATGAAAATGGCTGAAATATAAAAAGGTTTGAAGAAACCCTGTATCCGAATTCAGTGAAGCAAAGCTCAATTGTTTGAAAATCATCCAGTTGGTTCGTGAATGTTTGTTAATATGAAATAAGTTAATGAAATTTTCTCGGCATGTCTTACTATTGAAACTATTCTGCTTTCAGCTTCGAAGGCTTGCAATAAACGGAGAAAAACAGTGGTTTTAGAAACCGATGGATATCTCGCTCTTATCGAGCACTTGTCTCTAAATCTAGATATTTTTACGACCGAAATTGGCGACACTGGATCCGAAAGCATCGAAGATGTTGTCACCGATATGGTGGCTTCAAACATCATGGCGATTTTTGAGCAAAATCCAGAACTTCACTCGAGCGTACGTTTCAAATTGTTGAAAGAGGCTGATGCAGTTGTTGAAGATCTTGGTGAGATATTGGCTGGGGTATGGCATAAAAAAGCGACCAATGAACAGATCACGTTCCTTGATGAATACATCGCTCTGGTCAAAAATCTGTTCGATAATGCTGTTGCGACTTACGACTGATATTGTTTTAACTTACAGCAATGTCCGGTTAAGAGTAAGAAGAGTTACATTGTAACTCTTCTTATTTGCCAAAACTTAGATGCCCAGTATGGGTTGTCGATTCTTGAAATAATCACACCTCTAGACGTCGATGCATGCATGAACTGCTTGTTACCCAAGTAAATTCCGACATGATAAGTTGTACGTCTTGTTTTAAAAAACACTAGATCCCCTTGCTTGGCATCCGTCCAACTTAACTCCACACCTTGCGTTGATTGCTGCCTCGTTGTCCTTGGTAACGAGAGCTGATAAGCCTCAATAAACGCTTTTTGTACAAATGCTGAGCAATCAATTCCAGATTTCTGTGTCCCGCCTAAGCGATAAGGCGTGCCGTGCCACTCTGTGTAAAACTCGAACAAGTCGGGGTTGTCCGACAATAGCTGATTTGTAGGTGCTGTCACTTGAGCTTGCTCACTAGGCTCAGGCCCAGAAGAGCAGGCGCTTAGTAGCACACTGATTATCAAAGGAAAATATACTCGACGCAAATCACCACCTGTCATCTCTATGACTCACAACTGAAATATTAGTGTCATAACCAATCCATAGTATGGGCTGCAAATCACGGTTTTGTCTCACAAATGTGACGGAATCACTGCAGAACCGATTCAACCTTAAGAAAGAATAAAAATTGATTATGGCAAAGCGAAAACGCTCACGCACATCACTTTCACTGATTCAGGCTGTCAGTGCAACATTTTTAACTATCATTGCTCTTGTTATAGCCCTTTCTGTCTCAAGTTTCAAAGGAATGGAACAGGTAGGGGAACAATTTGAAGACTTGTCGCAAAAAGCATTACCAATCGCGATGGCAAACGCAAAGTTAACCAGGAATGTATTGGAGATGGTTAAGCTACTCAACCATGGTATGCAGATTACTGAGCCGAAAGAGTTGCCTCTCGTAAAAGAGCAAATCGACTCTCTTGCAACTCAAAGCACAACTTTGGTTGTGAAAGCGTCTGGTGTAGCTCAGCAACTCTCGGAGGAGTTAGACACCAAACTAGCGCGTTTACATAACATCACGCAGTCCATTTTGTTGAAGCAATCTTCGGTGATACAAATTCAAATGGATATTGATGCCGCTGTTGGTGGTTTTCGCTATGGGCTTAGCTCTATCGGCCCGGAAATGAATCGAATCAGTTCGTTCCTTAGTGCTGATAATCCTGAGTCGAGCGATGCCGCTAACCGTTTCATTGCTTCTGCAAGCTCAATGGAAAGTACGTTCTTAGTCATGATGATGCACTCAGAATTAAACAAAGCCGAAAAAGAATACCGAGAAATGCGAAATCGCATAGCAGGTATTAAACTCGCCTATGAAGACTTCCAATCTTTCCATCCTGAAGTAAGTGAATATGCAAGCTTAACCGCACCATATGAGATGGTGAAACAAGGCTTTAGTGAAAAGGGCGTGCTGCGTTTGATCCTCGCCAAACTAGAACAAGGGGAATTGCAACGTTCAGAGTTTAAACAGGCTTCGATGCTTGCGGATGAAACCATGCGGTTACTTGATCAAATCTCCCAAACCGCTGGTCAGTTGATCGATGAAAAGGAGCGGGTGGTCAACGAGACCATTGAATCGGTGAGCGTTGTGCTCGTGTTTGCGGCGTGTGTGATTTCTTTTATTATTCTTGTTACTTGGTTTAGTCTCAAGTCATGGACAAACCGAGGGTTAAGGAATGTACTAACGCGTCTTTCAGCACTTACCGAACATGATTTTCGTGACAAGGCAGAAGAAGTTGGCCCCTATGAGCTGAAAGAAGTAGCACGAAAGTTGAATCAAGTAATCGATTCCACACATGACTCCATTCAAACGGTGACGCGCAATTGTGAAACGCTTTATCAGACGGCAGAAGTAAGTCACAGTGCAGCCGAACAAACAAGTGATGGGTTGGCAACACAAAATGAAGCGTTGTCGAGTATGATCACGACCATAACGCAGCTTGAAGCCTCTATTCGTGAAATAGCAATGGTGACAAATGCATCTTCACAGGACTCGCTCCTTGCAACCCAACACACTGAAAAAGGGGTTCAAGTCGTGGAACAAAACCGCGAACGTTTGGAGTCATTAGAAAGCTCTTTGGATGTAAATGAACAGTCAATGTTAGAGCTAGACCAGCGTGTTAAACAGATTCGTGAAATGGTGGATATGATCAGTGGGATCGCGGACAACACCAACTTACTTGCTCTCAACGCGGCAATAGAGGCTGCCCGTGCTGGTGAGCAAGGGCGTGGATTTGCGGTTGTCGCTGATGAAGTTCGCAAACTTGCAAGTGATACCTCTCAACAAACTACGAACATCCGAGAAATGATGAGCGAGCTTATTACTGCCGCAGAGCGCTCGCGCCAAGCAGTTAATGATTCAAGAGAAGAAATGACCCACGCGCTACAGTCCAGCAATGAAGTGAAATCGACATTCTCTGATATCAACCTCGCGGTTAAGCACATTCAAGAACGTGTTGAGCAAATCTCAGTTGCTACAGAAGAACAAGAACGAGCGACGGCAGATGTATCTCAATCCATCACACATATTTCTGATCTTGGCGAACGCACAAAGCTGCAGCTTGAGTCTATGGTTGAGAGTTCTGAGCAAGTGGCGGAAATTGCTGGGCACCAGCAAGCAATGCTGCACAAGTATGAGCTTCATCAGACCAAGTAAATGAGATGTTTCCACCGACTAAAAGCAGAACCTCGGTTCTGCTTTTTTGTTACGGCTACTCATTTAATGGCTCCTATTTGCATCGCAAAAGTGAGTTACATCTCATCTCGTTCATTTCTAAAGGGTTTAGTTATCACAACGTGATGTTAATGCTTTGTTCGAGGGACTCGTTGACTAGAATGTCGCCAGAATTCAAAGGAATGAATCATGCAGCTTCATGCGATTTTTTTATATCCAGAGAAAGCTAAAGCCATAAGAAGGAGTGGTTTTGTGGTCGATAAAGTTTGCCCCGTCGTTCTACGTAATCAAAATCAAGAGATCCTACTTTTTAAACATCCGTTGGCGGGTGTTCAGCTCGTCAAGGGCACTGTTGAAGTGTTTGATGAAAGTTACATCATAGCGGCCAAGCGGGAGCTCGCTGAGGAGTCTGGTATCACACATGTTCGTTCCGCACGATATTTATGCTCATGGGACAGTGGCTTTCAAAATCAAGCATGGCATTTTGTTTTGTGTGAGTGTGCTGATCTCGCTAATTCATGGCTGTTTCATACGCAAGACGATGGTGGACATGATTTCGCGTTCTTCTGGCACGATGTCGAGAGCGGCCTTCCCGCGAATGCACATACTGTGTTTCAGCGCGGGCTGGAAAAGGTACGAGAGTTGCTAAACCAAGGCGTGATTTAAAGGAGGATTCTGTCGTTGCATTGGCGGATTTGGGACAATGACAAAGCAAACACTATGCTTCTACTAGAAGCAAATAAAGAAGGTAGAGTAGCCGTTACTGTTCTCATCGTGTTGATAATGGCACTGTCGATCTCAAAAATGGCGATGAGATTACAAATGTTTAAGTGACTTCTATATGCTTTGCTCATTCATTCAGATAAGGAAACGGTAATGGATAAATTCGTCTTGTTTCTCTTATGCCTTTTTATGACAGTTGGCGGAGTGGTTCATCTTTATGACAACATTGTTGGTGGCTTTTTACCTTACGATTTTGCGCCACGCTGGTTGAATATGTATTGGAGCGCTTTGGGACTATTGGACTTATTAGCAGCGTATCTATTGGTCAAGCATCGCCGCTCTGGCATAGTCGTTATGTTATTGATTCTTATAACCAATGTTATCTTTAGTTCCCACGCTCACTATACATTAGAAATATTAGATAACAACGTCGCCCTACAAATGAAGACACTGTTTTTAGGGTTCTCATTTGGGGTATCTATCTGGTTATGGAATGCGCGAAAACATAGTCAATCGCGCCAAATATTTCGTTAATTATTATTTTCACAACACTCGATTAAGGATTGTAAACAGGGACTCGTTATGAACGATTTTAAAGACTTGGCCAGTTTTGCTGGTTTCAGCGTACTGACAGGTTTGAGCTTTGCCACCACTTTCTTCAGCCTTGCTTTTCTATACAGCTCAATAGAGGCACAGCAAGTAATGAACACCAATGCTTTGGCATGTGCAGTGCTTGGTGTTGTTGGTTTATTTGTTGGTATTACTCAGCTAAACAAAAAGCGTCAGCTAGCAGAAAACTAATCTGTTCTTACACATCATGAGGATGAAAGTAGTGTTTAACTGGGGTTTAGGCTTGGTCTATTCGTTTTGTTGACATACTTCATCCAACAATATTTTTTCAACCATCACTTCTTCTCTTTATTGTAGCGAAAGGGCTGCGTTAACAGCTTATCTAATCTTTGCTCTTCTTCGTCTCTAATTTCCGGCACACCAATAACAACATCTTCATGACCCAACTTAGGCTGAGCTCGGTATGTCCCAAAAAAGCGGTCCCAAACTGAAAGGAAAAAACCAAAGTTTGAGTGGGTCTCTTTTACTATCACTGAATGGTGCACGCGATGCATGTCTGGTGTAACGATGACGTTTCGCAGTTTTTGGTCCATAGATAAAGCCAGTTTTGCATTACTGTGATTAAACATCGCGCTCGCATTAAGCACAATTTCAAATACCACAATTCCGATAGGTGAAACACCTAAGATAAACACGGCTGCAATTTTTACTCCCATTGAAATGATTATTTCGAAGGGATGAAAGCGTGCGCCTGTAGTGACGTCTATGTCGAGATCGGCGTGATGCATTCGGTGAATCTTCCACAGCGGTTTTACATGATGAAAGACAACATGCTGAGCGTAAATGACGAAATCAAGCAAAATGACGGTTAGGAAAATGTTTAACCAATCGGGGAGGGACAGAATATTCAGCAGCCCCCATTGTTGCTCCTGAGCTATGACCGCAGCTTGAAAGGCGGCGATAGGCATGATTAAAGCAATAACTAGGCTGTTAAAAGCGACCAATGACAAGTTATTGACCCAGCGAAACCTGCGCGAAGCGGTCAGTGTTTTTCTAGGCAATTTGTTCTCCCAAATGGCACAAAGCAATAATACGCCAAGGAAAAAGCCTAATCTGAGCCATGAGGGTTCTTGAAATGTCGTTTCTGTCACTGTCATTCCCTTATTTATTTCTTTATCTATGACCGAGATAAGTGTGAAATTATTTCAACACACTGCTGATGGGCTTATCTTGAGGCGAAACCATAATATCAGTAGAATCGCGCTCTACTTTTTACTTGGCATTACTTACCATGAGAATTCACGCTTTCCACCGTTTATATCAGTACCGACAATCTATCTCAACCAAGCCTTTCAACGCGCGTGGATGTAAAGTGGTTCGTTGCCAATATTGCCAGGTTTCTGAGCAACACTGTTTGTGCGACCTTCAGCCAAACATTAAGGCTAATATTGCATGTATGTTGATTGTTTCTGAAAACGAAGTATTTAAGCCAAGTAATACCGGTCGTCTAATCGCTGATACGATTCAAGAGACTTACGTGTATCAATGGAACCGAACAGAACCGTCTGAAGAGATGCTAGCGCTACTACAGGATGACAGTTACCAACCGGTGATTGTATTTCCTGCAGACTATGTGGATGATCCCTCTCGTTTAATTGAAGATCTAGAGCCAGGGCGATTGGTAAAAGAAGATGTCGAGAACAAAAAATGGTTGCTGATCTTTATTGATGGTAGCTGGCGTGAGGCACGAAAGATATTCCGTCGTTCTGATTTTCTTAAATCTTTGCCTGTGCTTTCCATTGAGCCGGAATCTCTGTCTGAATACATCATGCGCCGCTCCGAGAATGATCAGCATCTTTCAACCGCCGAAGTCGCGACATTAGTTTTAAAACAAGCTGGTGAGCCTAAAGCATCGGAATGTCTTCAATTGTGGTTTGAAGCCTTTAGAGAAACCTACATGCTAACCAAGACTCGAGTCAAAAACGATCCTAATCGACCACATTTGAAACGTTTCAAAGAGTGGGTGAAAACCGAGAGCTGACTCTAAGGAATGAACTTTTGTTGATGGCATGTTGTTCAACTGACTTCAGCGAGGGGATAAATCTGCATTCGGTCACGGTTTGCAGGCGTACAGATATGGATAATGCCATTAGTTTATACTTTTGACTCCAGCCATTTTGGGAGTCGTTTAAGCATTTTTTAGGAGAGAAATACATGTATTACGGCTTTGATGTCGGCGGCACTAAAATTGAATTTGGTGCATTTAACGAGAAGCTTGAGCGTGTAGCGACGGAACGTGTACCTACACCAACAGACAACTACGAGCTGCTGGTTGATACCATTGCGGAATTGGTTAACAAATACGATGCAGAGTTTGGTTGCGAAGGCACCATTGGTCTTGGCCTACCAGGTATGGAAGACGCAGACGATGCAACGGTATTAACGGTTAACGTTCCTGCGGCGAAAGGCAAACCACTGCGCGCGGATCTTGAAGCGAAAATCGGTCGCAGCGTAAAGATTGAAAACGATGCGAACTGTTTTGCGCTATCAGAAGCATGGGACGAAGAGCTTCAAGATGAGCCTTCTGTACTTGGTTTGATCCTAGGTACTGGTTTTGGTGGCGGTTTTATCTACGATGGTAAAGTTTTCTCTGGTCGTAACCACGTAGCAGGTGAGGTGGGCCATACTCGTTTACCTATCGATGCTTGGTTCCACTTAGGCGAAAACGCACCTCTATTGGGTTGTGGTTGTGACAAGAAAGGTTGTTTAGACAGTTACCTTTCTGGCCGAGGTTTCGAACTTCTTTATGCCCATTACTACGGTGAAGAGAAGAAAGCGATCGACATCATTAAAGCGCACGCAGAAGGTGAGGCGAAAGCTGTTGAGCACGTTGAGCGTTTTATGGAGTTGCTGGCTATCTGTTTTGCAAACATCTTTACAGCGACTGACCCACATGTTGTTGTGCTGGGTGGTGGTCTTTCCAACTTCGAATTGATTTACGAAGAGATGCCAAAACGTATTCCTAAGTACCTGCTTTCTGTCGCGAAGTGTCCGAAGATCATCAAAGCAAAACACGGTGATTCAGGTGGTGTACGTGGCGCTGCGTTCCTAAACATCAAGTAGTGACTGAAACCTTACTCGATATAAAGTAAGAAGAAATTTAAAGCCCCGTTTAGACCATCAAGGTAAAACGGGGCTTTTTACTTATATATCGAAGTAACTCATATACCTAAGTAATTTCGGTATGCTTGGGTATAGAGCACGAACAAAAGTAGCATGCATAAAAAACTCGCGACGAATCGCGAGTTTTCTGTTTACAGCTAAGCTTATTTGTTCTTTTTGCCTACGCCTAGGTTTTCTTTTTGAGCTAGGGTGATTTTACTAAAGCCTAATTTTCTGAAGTAGTTATCGCGGTAGTTGCGCACCGCTTTAGTGTCAGACACTGCTTCGATTTGTTGCTCCATCTTTAGGAACTCAGTGATATCGATACCTTCTGCTTCTGCAACCGCTTCTTGAATGTTGCGGTGCTGCTGGTATGAGAACGTCAGTTCTTTGTCTTGGTCTTTGTAAGTGTAAAGAATGGTGCGAGCCATAGCTGTCTCTCTGAAAAGGTTTCTGTATTAAACAAAAAGGCCAGACTCGCTGACCTTTGAATTTCTAGTTTGGGCTAGATTCTGCCTTGAAGTGGGATAATTGTCACGCTTTCTCCCGCTTTTACTGTATCAATAGCTGGGGAGATTTCGATTAAACAGTTTGCTTCACTCATTGAGCGCAAAATACCAGAGCCTTGCTTGCCTGTTGTACGAACGGTTAAACGGCCAGTGTCATCCAGTTCATAGATTCCTCGACTAAACTCGGTACGACCTTGGCGAGAGCGAAGGTTCTCAGTCGCGATGGCATTCACTTTCAGAGGCTTCCAGCCTTGTTCGCCTTGCATCTTACGCAGTGCAGGCTCGACAAAGTTAATGAAAGAGACCATCACGGCAACAGGGTTGCCCGGCAGACCAAAGAACGGCTTGTTGTTGATTTGACCAAACGCGAGTGGACGTCCCGGACGCATGTTGATTCGCCAAAAATCGATTTGACCAAGTTTATCCAAGGCAAGTTTGATGTAATCCGCATCACCTACAGATACGCCACCAGAAGTCATAACCACGTCTGCTTGCGCCGATGCGTTTTCCAACGCTTCAATCATTAACTGTTCGTTGTCTTCCAGAATACCGAAATCCAAGATCTCGCAGCCGAGCTTTTCAAGCATGCCCATGATGGTAAAACGGTTGGAATCGTAGATAGAATTCGCTTTTTGCTCTGTTCCCGGCGCTTGTACTTCGTCACCGGTGGAGAACACGGCAACTTTCAATTTGCGGAACACATTCGCTTCACCAAAACCAAGCGAAGCAATCATGCCCATTTCTGGAGAGGCTAGGCGAGTGCCTGCGGTAAAGACGTCACTGCCGATAGCGAGATCTTCACCTGCTTGACGAACGTTTTGGCCTGCTTTGATATTCGCACCGTTAAAGGTGACCTTGTCACCTTCTTGAGAGGCTTGCTCACGCATGACCACTGTGTCGCCGTTACGTGGTGTTGGTGCGCCAGTCATGATCTTCACCGCTTGACCAACTTCCAGAGGCTGATCGTAAGCATGGCCCGCCATCACTTCTGCGACGATTTGGTAGCTACTGCGGTCAACATCATCACTGCGGATGGCGTAACCGTCCATCGCGGAGTTGGTGTACTGCGGCACGTTTACTGGTGAAATTATATCTTCCGCGAGAACGCGGCCATAGGCGTTTTCAATCTTGCATGCTTCTATTTCCGAAACCGTGTTCACCAAAGAAAGGATTTTTTCTTGGCCTTGAACCACAGAAAGGAAAGCCGGAGAAAGTGTGTCGCAACATGCGGCGTCTTTCTCTTTAGATTTTGGTGCTTTTGCATCTTGAACGTATTGAAGAACAAATTGAGCGATGGCATCCAAATCATTGATGTTCATTTGAGGGAGCTCAGAATCTAACTCCGCACTGTCGGAAGCGATGGCAATGATGTTTTCATCGTGAGGGTAAAGCCAAGGTTTACCCACTTCTTCACGGTGCAATTCAATTTTAGGAAACGCGATGTTTTTACAGCCTTCAACCAAAACCACATCGAGCTTGTCTTCATCAAAACGAGTTAAGAGGTATTCAAACTCCGCTTCGGCTTCTGGCGTTTCTGTCATTAACGCAAAACGGTTGCGAGAAGCAATCAGCATTTGAGACGCGCCAGCTTTGCGTAAACGGTAGCTGTCTTTACCCGGCTTATCGACATCGAAGTTGTGGTGCGCATGTTTTAGCATGCCAATGCGTAAACCTGCTTCAGTCAGCTTTGGCAATAGGGCTTCAAGTAGCGTGGTTTTGCCTGTGCCTGAATAAGCTGCAAAACCAAGAATAGGAATGTTTAGCGTGTGTTTCATGATTCTAATTGTCCAAATTGCGCCAGTTCTTCCGGAGTGTTCAAGTTGACGAAACAGTTTGGTGAGTCGCTAAAGTCAACGTAACTGGTGTTGCACTCTTTGTAGAGCAGAATGATTTTGCGGTCGCCACGTTCTAAAAATGCGGTGAGTTTTGGCAGTACGCGTTTGTGGTAGAGCGTGAAAACAGGTTGCTGATGGTCACCATCATGCGCGACTAAAATATCACTGTCTTCTTTGACTGCCTGGCAGAAACGCTCGACAAGGTCGGTGTTAATTTGAGGGCTATCGCAAGGTACAAATCCGACCCAGTCAGTTTCAGCATGCATCAAACCCGCGTGAATACCGCCCATAGGTCCAGGGAAATCTTTGAATTGATCACTAAATACGAAACCAAATTTGCTGTACGCATCTTGGTTTCGATTGGCATTAATTAAAATGCGTGGTGTTTGTGGAGATAAACGTTCAATAACGTGTTCGATGAGTGGCTTCTGATTTAATTCAATCAGACCTTTATCTTTTCCACCCATACGGCTGGCTTGGCCACCAGCCAAAATGACCCAACTAGTTTGTGTTGGTTGAAGCATATGCATTCTCTTGGGATGTTTCTTTTGGTATGACATACAACAGGGGAGACTCTATCAAAGTCTTGTCTTTAATCCACCACTGTTTTTTACATAAGTCGGTCAGTGCGTTGGTTTGATGGCTTGTCACCACGATACTGGAACCACGATCCAAAAGATCTTTCGCCATCACCACCAATCGTTCAATGGACTCTTGGTCTAAAGACGCACTTGGCTCGTCCATCAATAAAATCGACGGTTTTAAAATCCAAGCTCTTGCCATGGCAACACGCTGTTTTTCACCGCCGGACAACACGGAGATATGTTCGTCCGCTAATGTTTCTAAACCTACCATGCGTAGTGCGTGAATAACTTGAGCTCGCTTATCTTTTGGAGTGTCTTGTTGATATTTCACTCCATAGACTACGTTCTCATAAACAGTGCCGTCAAAAAGGTAAGGAGATTGATGGAGATAAATCACATCGACACGGCCGTTGCGGCGCGTCAGTCTTTTCAGCCACGTATCTTTTGGTGCAACAACATCGCCGGTAGAAGGTTTTAGCAAGCCAGCAAGGATTTTGAGTAGGGTAGTTTTGCCCACACCATTGTCACCCTTGAGATAAATGGCATCATTTGGGCCGATGGCTAACTCAGGGATGTGGAAAAGCACACGCTCTTTAAAGCGCATGGATAACTGCTCGGCGGTGATTTTTATAGTCATAATGCGCCTCTACATGGGGTTAATGGTGAGTCGTTTGTTTGCTTCATGTTCTATGTTCTGAGGTAGCCTTTGCCTCTCATGCTTGATAAGAAGAAGTTTAGAGCCAACGCTAAAGATAGTAATACAATTCCTAATGCAACTCCTTGCGCAAAAGCACCTTTGCTGCTTTCCATTGCGATAGCGGTCGGAATATTGCGCGTTACGCCCATAATGTTTCCGCCCACCATCATTGAGCAGCCCACCTCGGTTACGATACGTGAGAACCCTGCAATGATAGCTGCGAGTAGAGGAAAGCGGGTTTCCCAAATCATCGTAGCGGCCACGCGCGGAATGGAGACGCCTAGGGTGATGGCGGTTTCCACTGCGCGACGGTCGCTAGATTGCAATGCGCCATGCATCATCGATACCAAAACAGGGAAGCAGATCACCATTTGGCCGAAGATCATCGCCTTCTGAGTGAACAGCATTTGCCAGTCTCCCCAAGGGCCAGCGCGTGATAGCAACATATACAGCAAAAGACCAATCACGACGGTAGGAACCGCTTGCAGCGTATTCACGATCGACAGCAAAAACCATTTACCGCGAAAGTCGGTATACGCCAGTACAAAGGACATCAAAATAGCCGGCAATACCACTAAGGATATTGCCGTGATAGAAACACTAAAGGAGACCGCGACGATCTCCCATAGGTCTGCATCAAAATTCACCAGCAAGCGAAGCGCTTCCAGTGTTGTATCAGCAAGATTCATATTGCGTTATTTGCTCTCAGCATTCGCAACAAACAGTTGTTTACCGTTCAGGCGGAAACCATTGATAAGTTCCTGACCGCGAGGGTTCACCAACCAATCACTGAAAGCTTTCGCGCCTTGGTAGTTGATTGTTGGGTAACGCTCAGGGTTAACAAGAATAACTTGGTATGGGTTAAACAGTTTTTCATCGCCTTGGAACAGAATTTCTAGATCCAATTTGTTTTGGTAAGCCAACCATGTACCGCGGTCTGACATTGTGTAGCCTTGCATTTCAGACGCCATGTTCAGAGTTGGGCCCATACCTTGACCTACGCTGCGGTAACCGCCAAAGTTTGGTTCGATTTTAGTTTGAGCCCAAAAGCCCATTTCTTTTTTGTGCGTACCAGAATCATCGCCGCGAGAGATGAACGTTGCGTTTTTGTTCGCGATCTCTTTGAACACATCTAACACGCTTTCGTCATCTTTGATTTTTGCTGGATCTGCTTTAGGGCCAACAATCACAAAGTCGTTGTACATTAGCTTGCGAGGTAAAACGCCGTAGCCTTTCTCAACAAATGCGCCTTCAGCTTTTGGTGCATGTGTCATCACCAAATCTACGTCACCGTTTTCGCCCATTTTTAAGGCTTTACCCGTACCTGCAGCAATAACATCGACTTTGTAGCCCGTGTCTTTTTCAAATTGTGGAAGCAGGTAATCAAGTAAACCTGAATGGTAGGTACTGGTTGTGGTTGCAAGGCGAATGTGTTCTCCGTCTTGAGCAGAAAACGCAGAGTAACTTACAAGCGTGATTGACGTTGCAGCCAGAGTTAGCGCAATTTTTTTCATTTTTATGTGTTCCTTTCCAATGATTCTTTGGAATCTCTCCAGGTTTTAGGGAGAAGCCTTTTTGGACGAGAGCGATTAGCGTAATACGCAAGTTGTCTTAGGGTGTTGGAATAAGCAAACATCAACATCCTGAGATCACTTAAATGCGCTCCGTATCCACCTTATAGCAAACAAGATGCCAACCTTTTACAAGCTTAAAGTGCTTGGTTTATGCACTAAATCATGGGGTTATTTGCATAAAAGTTTGCGTTGGTACAAAATGTCGCACTTTTTGTAGGGTATCTCTGTTTAAACTTGGTACACTCTGTCCCATCGAAATCCATCTGGGGTAAATATGTCTACTCAATCCCATCTTAGTACAAACCAACAATATAGCGCCTTTTCCGTACTGGTCGTCGATGATGAATTAGGCATGCAAGCCATCTTGAAAAAGGCATTGGGTAAGCTTTTTTCACATGTCGATACAGCTGGTAGCATCGAAGAAGCAGAACAACTGCGTAATTCTCGACATTATGATCTGATCTTACTGGATATTAATCTGCCAGGGCGTTCTGGAATTGAGTGGGAAGAAGCGTTTGAAGATGATGACAAACGTGCCGATGTGATTTTTATGACGGGTTATGCGGATTTAGAAATTGCCATTCGAGCGCTACAGCTCGGTGCTTCCGACTTTATCCTCAAACCATTCAACCTTGAGCAGATGTTAAAAGCGGTCAGTCGCTGTATGGATCGCCGTTTGAACGAACGCATGCAGTACGCCATGACACGCGATTACCAACGTCACAATACCTCAGAGATCATCGGCGGCTCAGAAAAAACGCGTCTGCTTAAGCAACTTATTAACCAATTTGCACCATCACGCGCTTCTGTTTTGGTGGAAGGTGAGTCGGGTACGGGTAAAGAACTAGTTGCACGAGGTATCCACCAGGCGAGTGGGCGAACGGGCCCGTTTGTGCCAATCAACTGCGGCGCGATTGCACCAGAGCTTTTAGAAAGTGAGTTGTTTGGTCATACATCGGGCGCGTTTACCGGTGCAAAAAAATCGCGTGAAGGTTTGTTCCGTGTTGCGAACGGTGGCACCTTATTTCTTGACGAAATCGGGGAGATGCCACTTGCAATGCAGGCATCATTATTACGTGTGTTAGAGCAGCGTACGATTCGCCCTGTCGGTTCAGAAAGAGAGATCAGTATTGATGTCCGTATCGTAGCGGCAACCAACCGAAACCTGCAAGAAGAGGTCAATCAAGGTAATTTCCGCAGTGACCTCTATTACCGTTTAAACGTTCTGAAAATTGAAGTGTGTCCGCTGCGAGAGCGCAAAACCGACTTATTTGAGTTGGTGCCATTTTTCAGCAACATGCTGACGCGCGAGCTCGGTATGCCTGCGCCAAAATGGGCGCACGAGGACATGGAAGCCATGAGTGAGTACGATTGGCCGGGAAACATTCGTGAGCTGAAAAACTTGATTGAGCGTTGTATCTTGCTTGGCAAACCACCTGCACACTATTGGCGAGAGCTGAATGGCGGGCATTCACTGCCTAATGTATCGATTACTGTTTCTCACTCAGCTGAGTTACCAACCTTTAAAGAAGGCAAAGAATTTACTGGCGAGGGCTATCCAAACAGCTGGACGTTAAAAGAAGTCGAGAAAGCACATATTAAACAAGTCGTTAACTTGCACGAAGGCAACAAATCAGCCGCTGCTCGCGACTTGGGCGTAGCTCGCAAGACCTTAGAACGTAAATACAAAGAATGGGATTCTGAAGATGAGGAATATGCCGACTAACGGCCCACAGCACAAAGGATTGTCAAAATGGACGCACCGTTTTAAAACCATGGTGCGTTATCGTTTGTTATTCTTAACCTCTGCGCCGATTTTCCTCACGTTGTTAGCTCTGATCGGCATTACCATTTATTGGTCTATTCATTACACGTGGCAAAATGCGCTGCTTGATGTCTCGGAACGTCTTGGTGTTGCAAATAACAGTGTAACGTTGTTACAGCAAAAGCAAGCCAATTACGTGCGGGCGTTTGCCGATTCGTACGATTTCCGTATTCGCATTAATCAAGGAACGCCACAAGGTGACCTGCAAAAGTGGGTCACAGAGCAGAAGAAAAGATATGCTTTAGATTTTCTCTCTTTCCAACGCGTTAATTCCATGGAAAACAAATTCCGCTTTATGGATCTCACCAAGCGCGAATCGTTTTTTGATGTACTTAATAAAGAAGAACTCGAACGCCTCGATCCTGAACTCGCCAAACGAGCAGAAGTGCCTATTCTTGCTGATGGTGACAGGGAGGCGCGTGGGTTAGTCAGTCGAACCGTGATTCCGGTATACAGCCAAGCGAACGATTTGATCGGCTTTCTGGATGGTGGTTTGCTCCTTAACAATAGTACAGTGCTGGTGGATCAAATCCGCGATCTCATATACTTAAGTGATAATGACCGCCTTCGCCCTGTGGGTACGTTGACTGTGTTTCTCGATGATTTGCGTGTGAGCACCAACGTTCCTTTAGACAGCGATCACAGGCTAGGGCGCGCCATAGGAACTCGCGTGAGCGCAGAAGTGTATAACCAAGTACTTTCTAAGGGTGAACAGTGGGTTGATCGCGCTTATGTGTATGACGCTTGGTATATTACGGCGTATCAACCAATCAAAGACCAATACGACAATGTTATTGGTATGCTTTATACCGGTTACCTAATGTGGCCATTCGTTAAAGCCTACATGACCAACATTGCCGAAATCAGCTTGATTACGGTTATGTTATTGCTGGTTTCTGGCGTGATGGTATATCGCGGTTCTTATGATCTGTTTCGACCGATCGAACGCATTCATAAAGTGGTGAAGCAGGTCCAACAAGGTAAAGAAAAACGGATTGGCCCGTTAGGATTAGATGCCGATCATGAACTTGCGCAGTTAGCCAGACAGTTTGATGATATGTTAGACGCGCTAGAAGAGCGCAAAATTGAACTGAAAAACTCCGCAGCTCAACTTGAATGCAAAGTTCAAGAGCGTACGGCAAGCCTGAGAGAAAAAACCCAAGATCTTGAACTGCATATTCAATTGCTCAACCAAACCCGCGACAAACTCGTTGTTCATGAAAAACTGGCAGCGCTGGGAGAACTCACCGCGGGGATTGCTCACGAAATTAATAACCCAACCGCCGTGATTCTTGGCAACGTAGAATTGATCCATTTTGAATTGGGTGACGATGCAAGTCGAGTACAAGAAGAAATTGATGCGATTCACGCGCAAATTGATCGTATCCGCAATATCACACGCAGTTTATTGCAATACAGTCGCCAAGGCGGTGTTCAAGATGAAATCACTTGGCAACATGTCAATCCTATCATTGATGAAAGCATCACCTTGGTTAAAACTGGCACCAAGAAACGCGACGTTGAGTTTGTGACTGACCTACAAGCGCATACGTCCGTTGAGATAAACCGTCACCACTTGCTACAAATCTTAGTTAATTTGCAAATGAACGCCATTCACGCAATGAGCGGTAAAGGAACATTAACAGTAGTCAGTGAAGACTGGATTGAAGAGGGCGAAGTGAAAGGAGCCGCGATTCATGTTATCGATGAGGGCTGCGGTATTAAACCAGAAAACTTGAGTCGAATCTTCTCGCCATTTTACACAACTAAACGAGAAGGCACAGGGTTAGGGCTATCGGTCTCCCAAAGTATTCTCAGCCAAACGGGTGGTGAGTTAAAAGCAGAGTCTGAATGGGGAACAGGCAGTAAATTCAGTATTTATTTACCTAAAAAAGCCGAACTGATCCTAGAGGTGACGAACATCGCTTAGTCACTTTTTTGAAGTATTAATGGAAAAAGAGCCACTGACGATAGTGGCTCTTTTTTGTATTTAATGACGCATTTATGTTTACGCTTTTGCTTCTTAGAAACCTTACAATGATTTCACTTGGAGTGAATTAATAAAAACAACACTTGCAGTATGTAGCATGAACAAGTACCGTTGCCCGGTTTTTCTAAATACACCCCAATTGCTAAGGTAAAGGTTTTGATCTCCACAGCGAATATTACTCAACAATTCGGCGCTAAGCCGCTATTCGAAAACATTTCAGTTAAGTTCGGCGAAGGCAATCGCTACGGCTTAATTGGAGCTAACGGTTGTGGTAAATCAACCTTTATGAAGATCCTCAGCGGCGAGCTTGAGCAAACCAGCGGTAACGTAAGCTACGATCCAAACGAGCGCGTTGCAAAACTGAACCAGGACCAGTTCGCTTACGAAGAATTTACTGTAATCGATACCGTTATCATGGGGCATAAAGAGCTATGGGAAGTGAAGAAAGAGCGTGACCGCATCTACTCACTTGCTGAGATGAGCGAAGAAGACGGCATGAAAGTGGCTGACTTAGAAGTTCAGTTTGCTGAAATGGACGGCTACATGGCAGAAGCCAAAGCGGGCGAGCTTCTTCTTGCTGTAGGTATCCCAATGGAGCAACACTTCGGTCTAATGAGTGAAGTAGCACCAGGTTGGAAACTTCGTGTACTTCTAGCGCAGGTTCTATTCGCAGACCCAGATGTGATGCTTCTTGACGAACCTACCAACAACTTGGACATGGACACAATCCGTTGGTTGGAAGACACGCTAAACGCGCGTAACTGCACAATGATCATCATTTCGCACGACCGTCACTTCCTAAACTCAGTATGTACACACATGGCTGACTTGGACTACGGTGAACTACGCGTTTACCCTGGTAACTACGACGAGTACATGACGGCGGCTTCTCAAGCTCGCGAACGTCTACTAAACGACAACGCGAAGAAGAAAGCACAAATCGCTGAGCTACAAACGTTCGTTGCGCGTTTCTCTGCAAACGCATCGAAAGCAAAACAAGCGACATCTCGTGCGAAGCAAATCGACAAGATCAAATTGGACGAAGTGAAAGCGTCTAGCCGTCAAAACCCATTCATTCGTTTTGAACAGTCTAAAGAGCTGTTCCGTAACGCTCTGATTGTAGAAAACCTGAGCCAAGGTTTTGAAGAGGACTTGTTCTCAGACTTCAATGCAATTTTTGAAGTGGGAGAGCGCGTTGCGATCATCGGTGAAAATGGTGTGGGTAAAACAACACTTCTAAACACGCTTGCTGGTGTACTTGAACCGCGTGCTGGTGAGTTCAAATGGTCTGAAAATGCAAACATCGGTTACTACGCGCAAGACCACGCGCATGACTTTGCAGAAGACATGAACCTAACGGATTGGATGGGTCAATGGCGTCAAGAAGGTGATGACGAGCAAGTCGTTCGTGGTTTCCTTGGTCGTATGCTATTTGGTCAAGATGACATTAAGAAGTCAGTAAAAGTACTGTCTGGTGGTGAGCAAGGTCGTATGCTGCTTGGTAAGCTAATGATGCACAAGCCAAACATGCTGCTAATGGACGAACCAACCAACCACATGGACATGGAATCGATCGAATCTTTGAACACGGCGCTTGAGCAATACAAAGGCACGTTGTTCTTCGTCTCTCACGACCGTGTATTCGTAGACTCACTAGCAACGCGTATTATCGAAATCCGCGATGGTAAAATCACAGACTTTAAAGGCACTTACTCTGAGTTCCTAAAATCTCGTGGCGTTGACGCGTAATTACTCGCAAAGCGTTTAAAAAGCAAAAGCCTCGCTATTTAGCGAGGCTTTTTTAATATTTGGCCTTAATCCTTAAACTGACCTGTTATATACGCATAGATTCCGACTACGCCAAAGGTAATAATCATAGAAAGCATGATACCGCTGGGCGTAAGCAGAAAATTCCACAATTGGTCATTATTCATAGTCCACATCCTCTGTGAATCCGCATTATTGGTTTTAGTTTACACTGAAAAGGTGTTATTGGTTGCCTTTTACATCAAATTCAACCTTGTCGGCTCCTGTAAAGACTTGGAAGCGCAAACCTTTCGCACGCGCAATGGTCGTAATACCAAATTGCTTCGCTAGATCTAACCCCATTTGAGTAACGCCAGAGCGAGAAAGCAGAACAGGAATGCCCATTTGAGCCACTTTAATCACCATCTCTGATGTAAGGCGACCAGTTGTGTAGAAAATTTTATCTTCACCTGTTTCTTCTTTGAGCCACATCTCACCTGCAAGTGTATCCACTGCGTTGTGACGGCCGACATCTTCCACAAATGACAACACCTCATTTCCTTTGCAAACCGCACAGCCGTGTACTGCGCCCGCTTTTTTGTAGGTGTCGTTGTAATGGGTTAACGCTTCCAGCGCAGAATAAATTTCTGACTGCTTAAGAGAAACTTGAGGCACTTGATAATTTTCAAGCTGCTTCATCACGTTGCCATACATAGTGCCTTGGCCACAACCTGAGGTGACGGTTTTCTTTTTCAGGGCGCCTTCTAAGTGTTCAGTGTTTTCTTTAGTAATCACCGCTGCGGAATGCGTTTCCCAGTCAATAATAACGGATTCGATCGCGGCTGGATCGGACAGGAAGCTTTGGTTTTTTAAATAACCGAGTACTAGTGCTTCTGGGCGCGAACCTAGCGTCATGAGCGTGACCACTTCTTTCCAGTTCAGCATGACCGTAAGAGGACGCTCGCAAGCGATTTGCTTCGTGAGCTTTTCGCCGTACTCGTCGTACACATCGACTTCAATGGTTTGCAGGGGATTTTCACTGGTTTTAATAATATTTGGTTTCAGCACAGTCGTGTCCTAGTGATTAAGAGCGTTAGGTTGCTACGCATTTTAGCTTTTTAAGTGGCTAGCAAATCTCATTCCAAAATAGCGGTTTCCACAGAAATTGCGAGGTTTTATGTCAACAATGCATTAAAACTGCGAGTTCGCAGTAATGACACATCAATACATTTGAGTTTCGTCTAGTTTGGTACTTATAGCCTGAGGGTGTATATAGACTAAGTTATATCAGCTTGGCGCGTTTATTGCTTCGAAGACAATAAAAATGGTCGAAAACGGGGGCAAAATGTCCTGTGTGTTTTCAGACCAAAAATAGAAAGACTGGGTGAGTTATGTCGGATAAGAAAGATTTCGAAAAAAATTACGAAAAGACTGAGGATACATGGCCAATCGGCGTAGAGCTTGTTGAGCATGAGATCAGTACAGGGATTTGGGTGACAACCCAATGGCAGTTGACAGGATTTGCGCTGAATCCGACGGAAGAGACTCCAGATGTTTGTCTGTTGCAATTACATAAAGACGAGCGTACAGACTACCGCTTTAACTTAAGCTCTCAGCAACCTAAACTCTTTTTAGTTATGGATAACGTCGAGTCTGGTGAAAAACCAGCGATACAGTTACTGACGGCTTCACAATCTGTTGCGGCGCAATATATGGATGGTGATAACCTTGTACTATCTAACGATATGCCGTTAGCCGTTCAGGCTTGGATGGAAGCCTTTATTGGTCGTCATGGTGAGTTGTTAGAAGTAAGACGCAAGAAACGCAAAGGAGCAGGCAGAGCAAATGGCAACTAGTTTTTTAAGCCGTTGGTCGAAACGTAAACTAGAAGAATCTTCCCAACATGCTGAAGAGATCACGCCGATAGCAGAGACGGAACAATCCGAAGATAGTGTCACAGCGCTTTCAAACGCTGACGAAAGCTTAGATACTTTGAACGTCAATGAGGATAGTCAGGCTCCAGACATTACCGCGAGTGTAGAGACTGAAAAAACCGAAGAAATGTCTGTGGCGCAACTGCTGGTTTCTGAAGCTTCAGAAAGCGTTAAGAAAGCTGCGCTGCGCAAAATGTTCTTGTCCGAAGAATTTAACGTGCGTGACGGCCTAGACGATTACGATGATGATTACAGTAACTTAAAGTCACTTTCTCAAGACGTCGCTGAGACGCTGCGTGATTGGGTTAAAGATAAAGTGGAAGACGAACCAGACGCTGAAACTGCGCAAGGGTCTGAGCTTAACGCTAACGATATCGCATCTGAGGTAGTTGAAGACGCAGAGTCAAACACCGACAAAAGTGGCCAAATTACTCAAGATGAAAATGAACTGTATATAAATACAGTATCTGGCGAAAGTGATACTTTTGCTGAAGAATCACAGCCTAACGAGGTGAGACAAAATGTACCACACAAATAATAGGTACATTTTGACTAAACACTCAATGAGCCGGCTGAGACAAAATGTCTCAACCGGTTTTTTTATCCCTACTATTTGTCAGTAAAATTGATAACCTATTGATTTTCAGTTGATATTTTATTGGCATGACACTTGCTATTTGTTGCTCAATACCAATCTGGTTGAAGTTAGTACGGACGCACTGCGTAGTATTCATCGCCTATAGACGGCGGAATAAGAATTCTCATTGATAAGTTAATCAGCAGAATCTCCGGCGCTAACTACACTAAGAGATGGAAAAGACTATCCATGTTCATAAATGGAATTGAGCAATGCTGAAACAATTATTAGAACAAGCAACTTCCAATAACGGTAAAGCGAGGCTGTACGCTTTCGAAAATACCGTAGAGTTGACCAATCTTATTCCACCAACCGTAAGCTATGAAAGCGGCGGTAATACTTTGATTGTGGGCCCAACAGCAATCATCGAAAGTGCGGCAGCGCAATTGTCGCAAATGAACAGCCTAACGCTGCTTTCTACCGATGGCGAAAAGGGCACAAATCCCGAGCTTTATTACGCCAATTCGGTTCAGGTTTCAGGGTTCTTAGGTACGTTTGAAGTTCTGATTGAAAATCATGGTTCGACCAACAATCTTGCCAAGGTCGCGATCAATAGCGATTGTTTCGATATCGTACTCGATCTTTGCCTTAACAGCTGCATGTCGGAAGAAGTCCCAGTACCGGGCTACTACCCAGTAGGTCGTGGCTATCCGAAACTGGCTGAAGCGTTGGAAGAGATTCCAACCTTAATGGGGACGTTCGATAAACCGAAATTCTTCCGTTTAGATACCGATTTATGTGCACACAGCTCTCGTGGCGTAAAAGGTTGCGAACGGTGTGTGGATGCTTGTCCGGCAGGGGCACTATCGAGTGAAGGCAGCGACAGAACGGGCCATCGCATCGAGATCAATCCATACCTATGTCAAGGCGTGGGTACTTGTGCTACAGCGTGTCCGACAGAAGCGATTCATTACGCACTGCCAAACCCTGAAGATACGCAAAAGTTTATTGAACGTACGCTCGCCAACTATGAGCAAGCGGGTGGTTTAGATCCTATCGTATTGATTTGTAGTTCTCGCCACGAGAGCTACAACGTGATGGCACTAAAAGCACTGCCAGATAATGTGATTCCAATTGTGGTGGAAGAACTGCCTTCGGTTGGTATTGATACTTGGTTCGCCGCGCTTGTGAATGGTGCTACTCAGGTGCTGTTTACGGCTTCACGTTTTATGCCTCAAACCATTATTCGTGTGCTTAATAGCGAAGTAGGTATTGCTCAAGAGCTGCTCGGTCAGCTTGGTATCGCCAAAGAAACCATCGACATTCTGTATCTAGAGTCACTACGTGAAGGTGCTCCGACACTTTGTACCGAGTCTTTTGATTTGGCATTAGGAGACTTGCAAGGCAACAAACGTCAGCGTCTATTTACGGCGTTGGATGCGTTGTCGTCTTCTCGTATTCCAGTCGAGAACATTGTTGAGCTGCCAGCAAACGCGCCTTACGGCAATGTTTCTTGTGAGAGCAAAGATTGTACGTTGTGTATGAGCTGTGTGGCAGTTTGTCCTACACGTGCACTTCATACCGATGGTCAATCTCCGTCGCTTAAATTCGTCGAGCAAGACTGCATTCAATGTGGGCTGTGCGAGAAAGCGTGTCCAGAGAAAGTGCTGACGCTTACGCCTCGTATGAACTGGGTGAAAAAAGAGCGCCAAAAAGCGGTTGTGATTCACGAAGAAAAGGCAGCCGAGTGCATTCGTTGTCACAAGCCTTTTGCTCCGCAATCGATGATCGACATGCTACAAAATAAGTTACGCGGTCACTCTCATTTCTCTGATGAAGCGGCGATCAATCGTATCGCGATGTGTGAAGACTGCCGTGTGATCGACATGTTTGAGTCGATGGCAGAAGACCCAATGAAACAACTGAAATACTAGGAGCTCGCAGTGGACACACAACAAGAACAAACACTGAGAACAGACATTTATCTCGTTTTATCCGCACTTTTTCGTAGTGCGCCTAGTGATGAAATGCTGGCGTTCCTGAAATCGCTAGAAATTGAGCCGTCTGAGAGCGCGATGCAAAAAGCTTGGCTCGCACTGCAACAAGCCGCGAACGAAGCGCAGCGAGAAGCGTTAGAAGAAGAATATCAAGATCTGTTTATTGGCATTGGACGTGGTGAAGTTGTGCCATTCGGATCTTGGCATCGCACTGGCTCGATGATGGAAAAACCGTTAGCGGAAATTCGTCGCGATTTGGATCTTTTAGGCATCGAACGAGAAGAGAACGTGAAAGAGCCTGAAGACCATATTTCTGCACTGTGCGAAGTTATGGCAATGCTGACAGGTGAAGAGAAAGAACTTCAACAAGCGGTGTTTAACAAACACATTGCCCCTTGGTTCCAATCTTTTACGCGCCAACTAGAGAGCGCCGAAAGCGTGAACTTCTACAAGCCAGCTGCACAGCTTTGCGATGCATTTTTAACGTTAGAGCAAGTCCGCTTTAGCGTGAACACCAAAAGCAGTAAGAACAAATTAAAAATTGATGTGAAAAACGTCACTGATTACGAGTAATCGAGCAGTACTTGGTCATATCGATAGAGAGGCATGAGTCTCCAAAGATCTACCGTAAGGTAAGGAAGCAATGATGAAAGATAATAAAGAAATAAACACAAGCCGTAGGGATCTCCTAAAAGGCTTCACAACCGCTGCCGTTGCCGGTGCTGTTGTTGCGGGAACCACGAAAGTGGCCGTTGCTTCAGAAACGGTTGAGCCTTCTGAAAACGACGTGAAGAAGAAAGGGTATCGTGAAACTCAACACATTCGCGATTACTACGACACACTTTAGGAGATAACGGATGAAACTTGTCAAACGCTCCGACAGTGTGAGCAAAGAAACGAACCAGCTTGGCGTATCTCGTCGTGCATTCATGAAAAACACTTCGCTTGCCGCTGGTGGCGCAGTGGTTGGTGCTAGTCTATTCGCACCGGGAATGATGAAAAAAGCGCAAGCAAAATCAGTCGAGCCAGAAGCGAAAACAGAAGTAAAACGTACTATCTGTTCTCACTGTTCAGTCGGTTGTGGTATTTACGCAGAAGTTCAAAATGGTGTTTGGACGGGTCAAGAGCCTGCATTCGACCACCCATTTAACGCGGGTGGTCACTGTGCAAAAGGCGCAGCACTGCGTGAACATGGTCACGGTGAGCGCCGTCTTAAATACCCAATGAAGCTTGAAAACGGTAAGTGGAAAAAGCTTTCTTGGGATCAAGCGATCGAAGAAATCGGTAACAAGGTGATGGACATCCGCAAAGAGTCTGGCCCTGATTCGGTTTACTTCTTGGGAAGCGCAAAGCACAGCAACGAACAAGCGTACTTGTTCCGCAAAATGGCATCACTTTGGGGTACGAACAACGTTGACCACCAAGCGCGTATTTGTCACTCAACAACCGTGGCGGGTGTAGCGAACACTTGGGGTTACGGTGCGATGACCAACTCTTTCAATGACATGCACAACTGTAAGTCGATGCTATTCATTGGTTCAAACCCAGCTGAAGCACACCCAGTAGCGATGCAGCACATTCTGATCGCAAAAGAGAAGAACAACTGTAAGATCGTCGTAGCGGATCCTCGTCGTACACGTACGGCAGCAAAATCGGATCACTATGTATCACTTCGTCCTGGTTCTGACGTAGCATTCATTTGGGGTGTGTTGTGGCAAATCTTCGAAAACCAATGGGAAGATAAAGAGTTCATCCGTCAACGTGTATTCGGTATGGATGAGATCCGTGCTGAAGTGGCGAAATGGACGCCAGCAGAAGTTGAGCGCGTAACAGGCGTAAGCGAAGAAGACGTTTACCAAACAGCAAAACTGCTTTCTGAAAATCGCCCAGGCTGCATTGTTTGGTGTATGGGTGGTACTCAGCATACTACTGGTAACAACAACACACGTGCTTACTGTGTGCTTGAGCTAGCGCTTGGTAACATTGGTAAATCAGGCGGCGGTGCAAACATCTTCCGTGGTCACGATAACGTACAAGGCGCAACCGACCTTGGCGTACTTTCTGACACGCTACCTGGCTACTACGGCCTTTCTGAAGGCGCTTGGCGTCATTGGTCAAAAGTGTGGGAAATCGATTACGAATGGATCAAAGGTCGTTTCGATGACAACGCTTACAGCGGTCAGAAACCAATGCACAGTGCAGGTATTCCTGTATCTCGTTGGGTTGATGGTGTACTGGAAAACAAAGACAACATTCGTCAACGCGAAAACATCCGTGCAATGTTCTACTGGGGACACGCAGTGAACTCTCAAACACGTGGTGTTGAGATGAAAAAAGCGATGCAGAAGTTGGACATGATGGTGATTGTGGACCCATACCCAACGGTTGCTGCGGTAATGAACGACCGTACCGACGGGGTTTACCTGCTTCCTGCAACAACACAGTTTGAAACACACGGCAGCGTTACCGCATCTAACCGTTCTCTACAATGGCGTGATCAGGTGATTGAACCTTTGTTTGAATCAAAACCAGACCACGAAATCATGTACCTGCTTTCGAAGAAACTGGGCTATTCCGATCTTCTGTTCAAAAATATCCGTGTTGAAAACAACCAGCCGGTGATTGAAGACCTAACGCGTGAATTCAACAAAGGCATGTGGACGATTGGTTACACAGGCCAAAGCCCAGAGCGTTTGAAAGCGCACCAACAAAACTGGCATACGTTCCACAAAACCACATTGGAAGCGGAAGGTGGCCCTGTCAACGGTGAAACCTACGGTCTACCTTGGCCATGTTGGGGTACACCGGAAATGAAACACCCAGGCACACACATTCTATACGATACGTCTAAGACGGTTGCAGAAGGTGGCGGTAACTTCCGTACGCGCTTTGGTGTGGAATTCGAAGGCAAGAGCCTTCTTGCAGAAGACAGTTACTCGAAAGGCTGTGAAATCAAAGACGGTTACCCAGAATTCACTGACAAGTTGTTGAAACAACTTGGTTGGTGGGACGATCTAACGGCTGAAGAGAAAGTGGCAGCAGAGGGTAAAAACTGGAAGACTGACCTTTCTGGCGGTATTCAGCGTGTCGCGATCAAGCACGGTTGTATTCCATTTGGTAACGCGAAAGCGCGTGCGATTGTTTGGACGTTCCCAGACCGTGTGCCACTGCATCGTGAACCACTTTACACACCACGTCGTGACCTTGTAACGGATTACCCAACTTGGGAAGACAAAGATGCAATCTTCCGTGTTCCTACGTTGTATAAATCCATTCAAGAGCAAGACAAATCGGGCGAGTACCCAATCGTTCTGACTTCTGGCCGTCTGGTTGAATACGAAGGTGGTGGTGAAGAGACGCGTTCAAACCCTTGGCTTGCCGAGCTTCAACAAGAAATGTTTGTTGAAGTGAACCCGAAAGACGCGAACGATCTTGGCTTTAGAGATGGTGATGATGTTTGGGTTGAAGGTGCAGAGAAAGGACGAATCAAGGTGAAAGCGATGGTAACACGTCGTGTGAAACCTGGTTTGGCGTTCATTCCGTTCCACTTTGGCGGTAAGTTCGAAGGTGAAGACCTACGCCCTAAATACCCAGAAGGTACACAACCTTACGTTGTTGGCGAATCGGCTAACACGGCAACCACTTACGGTTACGACCCGGTTACCTTGATGCAGGAAACCAAAGTAACCCTATGTAACATTCGTAAAGCGTAAGGAGTCTGACAATGGCACGAATGAAATTTCTATGTGACACCAAACGCTGTATCGAGTGTAACGGCTGTGTTACTGCATGTAAGAACGAAAACGACGATGCGCTTGAATGGGGCATTCAACGTCGCCGCGTGGTAACACTAAACGACGGTGAAGCTGGTGAAAACTCTATCTCTGTTGCTTGTATGCACTGTACCGATGCGCCTTGTATGGCAGTTTGTCCAGCTGATTGTTTCGAACATACCGAAGACGGCATCGTTCTTCACAATAAAGATCTGTGTATCGGTTGTGGTTACTGTTTGTTTGCTTGTCCGTTTGGCGCACCTCAATTTCCTAAACAAGAGGCGTTTGGTGAACGTGGCAAAATGGATAAATGTACTTTCTGCGCGGGCGGCCCAGAAACAGAGCCTGGCTCTGAGGAAGAACGTCAAAAATACGGTGCGAACCGTATCGCAGAAGGCAAGTTACCGATGTGTGCATCGCTTTGTTCAACCAAAGCGCTGCTTGCGGGTGACGCAGAGAAAGTCTCTGACATTTTCCGTCAACGTGTGGTAGAACGCGGCGCGAAAAACGCAGGTTGGACAGACGGAAACGATCTTTCTTACGATGCGACGAAAAGCTAAGTAAGGAGAGGCACATGTTAAACACGCTTAAACGTGCATCTCTAGCAATGCTGTCAATGATGACAGCATTGCTGCTGACTTTCGCAATGCCTGCTTCAGCAGAGGAACAATCTTCTAAAGTTATTCAACAGGAGATCACGCAACTCGCCGGGGCAGACTATTGGCGCGAAGTCAGAGAGGGGCAAGAAGGCTACACCACGTCTCAATCGCCAGAACATGGCGTATTGATCAGTAAACCTGGTGAGACTTGGTACATTCTAAAAGAGAAATGGATGTCTCCAGCGGGTGCTGTCGCGATTTTCGGCAGTATTGCAATGGTAATCATGGCTTACGTATTCGTTGGTCCTTTGATGCTTAGCAAGCCGCGTACTGGTAAAAAAATGAAGCGTTGGTCTCGTTTAGACCGCGCGCTTCACTGGAGTATGGCGTTTACATTCTTAACGCTGGCATTCAGTGGTTTGATGCTGGTTTACGGTAAGCACTTCTTAAAACCGTACGTTCCTACTGAGTTCTGGGGCTTTATCGTCATGTTGGCGAAGCAGTACCACAATTACATGGGACCATTGTTCTTCATTTTACTGATGCTCGTGCTCTTTAAATGGTGGCGCAAGTCGATTCCAAACATGACAGATGTTCGTTGGTTTATGAAAATGGGCGGCATGGTTGGTAAACACAAAGGCACACATCCGTCAGCTGGTTTCTCAAACGGTGGTGAGAAGGCAATCTATTGGTTGTTAATCTTCTTTGGTGCTATCGCGGCAGTGAGTGGCTTAGTTCTGGACTTTCCTATCTTTGGCCAAACTCGCCGTGACATGGAGCTTTCTAACTTAGTTCATGCGATTTCGGCACTGATTCTAATCTGTGGCTTTATCTTCCACATCTATATTGGTCTATTCGGTATGGAAGGTGCGTTAGAAGGCATGGTGACTGGTGAAGTTGACGAGACATGGGCGAAAGAACACCACGATCTTTGGTATGAGGAAGTGAAGTCCAAAGAAGCAATGGGCGAAACAGATACGGCACAAACGGAAGTAAAAGGAGCGAAAGCGAATGAACAAACCTCATAACGGGATTTGGGTTGCGTACATCCTGAGCTGTCTGACCCCGTTTACGTTTCTGATCTCAGGCGTTATCGCAATTATCTATGCGGGTTACCGATTAGATAAGGGAGAAGACAGCGACGTAGTGATTTCTCATTACTACGGTTTAATTCGCACCTTCTTTCTCTACCTGACGTTTTTTGTTGTGTTGATCGTCACCGTCGCGACTTCTAACGGTGTACTCGTTGGCGTGAGTGATTATTGGTTGCATAGTACTTTGCTTGAAACCATCGCTTACTTTATTCCTTGGGTAGGGATGGTGTTTGCTGCATTAGCCATTTTGGTGTGGTTTATGCGAATGTTTCAAGGGATGCAGCAACTGCTCAATAACCAACCACACAGACCATCGACAGGTCCAAACCTTTAATCAGTATTCTTTAAGCAAAACCGCCGTAATAGGCGGTTTTTTTGTTGCTGTTTTGTCTCAAATATGAAGCGCTGAGTCGCAGTGGTGATACTTGATGCAACTTATTGAGTGAATTTACGTAACTGGGCAGAAAATCATAGTTAAGTAAGAAACATGTAAAAAAATCGCGTCACGATGAGACATTAGTCTCACTCACGCTATTGTTCATTTACTCAGGATTCATCGTCCCGTTAAAGTACGCTGCGCTCAGAAATTCAAAGAGTTGCATACGTGAAAATTGCCATCAATACATTCAGTCTACGCATACAGAGGAATCTCTATCGGAGGATGTTTGATTAAGGCATCTTGCTCTCACAAATAAAAAGAGCGAAACGAGCATTAAATGATGCGGCAAGGTAAGAAAAGGACAAACACGTTACGGCTATGATCCCTCAATTCGTCATTCCTATCACGAATCGCTTTGGTGAAAGTTATCACTTTTCTGGTCAGTTACTTACTAGCGGCGAACCTAAAACATTCGTGACCAAACAAGAGGCAATAGAGTTTCTTGAGAGCTTTGGTGAGCTTGACCTTCGCTCTGTCGAGGACTTGTTCTATACGATTGGTCAATTCAAGCCAAACATACCTGACGGTGAGCTTACTTCCCAACACTATAATTCAACGTTTGCCAATGCTTTGGTGAACGGTGACTTGCGTGTCGCTCGAATTGTACCTACCGGCGAAAACTACGCACTCTCGTCAGCGGTTACGCCTCCACCGACTCAAAATACCGTCAATGCAAAACCATCGAAGGGAAAGGGGAAGTCGAATAAAAAGAGTGGCAGAAGTGCCGCATCCGCCAAGCCTCAGCAACAAAGCAGCGAAAAACATGAGAAAGCCGGTGATCCTGTATCACTTGTGACGGGTGAAGAAATTCTCGAACTCTATGATATCGAGCTACAACAAGGTACTACTTGGCAGCGTACTTACCGCTCTTCGCAGTCGGATGTAAATCATGGAGTGGGCTTTGGTTGGCGACATGCATTTCAGTTTGAATTACGCGAAAAGACGAACGAGAAAGACAATGTTATCGCTTGGGAGTTTGTTGACGATAAGGCAGATATCACAGAATTTGAGCCAGTAGATATTGGAGCAACAAGTTATCAAATATACGCTGGTGCGAGCTGTTATTTCCTGAGCTCAACAACTCGGATTGTAACGCTCGCTAATGGGCATCAATATCGGTTTGAGCAAAAAGATGATCGCTGGCTTGTTAAACAAGTTAGAAATGGCACGTTTTCAACGTTTCAATTGCAGTATTCTCGAAACCATCGATTGATCGAGATCGCATATAACAAGCGTCCGGTTCTTGAATGTCAATATGATAAGCAAGGACGCCTTGTAGAACTGCTTAATGCAAAGTCCCAAAAAGTTCTGGCAACTTATACCTATGATGAGCACGATGATTTGGTCAGTGCAACTAATCATTTGGGCCTAAAGGAACAGTATCAATACCTCGGCCATTTAGTTATTAAGCGTGTACGACCAACTGGCTTTACTCATTATTTTGAATGGGATGGCGAAGGTGCAAAAGCGAAGTGCATCAGAAACGTTGGGGACGCAGGAATTTATGACTATCGCTTCCATTATCAGGGAAATCATTCTTCTTATTCTGACTCGTTAGATCATCAATGGTCTTTCTTGCATGACGAGCAGGGTAACTTACTCGAGAAAATAAGCCCCACAGGTAAAACTTGGCGATGGCAATATGATGAACTAGGACGAAAAGCACAAGCTATCTATCCTGATCAGTCAACGGTCAATTATCAATATAATCAGCATGGTCAATTAGTCTCTAAGTTTCATTCCTCTGGAAAAGAAATTCAATATGGTTATGACGGCTTAGGTAAGTTAGTTAAAACGGTTTCACCTGATGGGGATATCGAGAAGGCTTACTACAATAGCCTCGGTCAAAGAGTTTGGGATACCGATCAGTTCGGCTGTGTCACGGAATATGATTACGATAAACACGGTCAAGTCGTCAAAAAAGAGTCTGAAGATGGTAAGAAAAGTCAATGGTGGTGGGATGAACAACAAAGACTTATCGCGAATGAAATAGACGGTACATTACTTCGTTACAGCTACAACGAAGAAGATCTGGTGAATGGCGTTGCTTATCCCGATGGGTGTATTGCTCAACTCGCTTATGATCAATTTGGCAGGCGTACATCAGTTCGTTATTTTAACGACGAAGACAAAGTCGGTTATAGCGAAGAATATTCTTACGATGAGCACAGCCGTGTTGCTCAGATTCGAACGCCAGCAGGCATTACCTCGTATCAATGGGGAGCACTCGCGCAACAAGAAGCAGTCATCTTTCCCGATGGCAGCCATATTTCTTACGAATACGATCAACAACGTAACCTGACTAAATTAGTTCGGAGTGACGGCTTAGAATTCGAATTTATGTATGACGATGAAGGCCAGCTATCAGGAACTGTTGGGTTTGATAATCTACAAAGCCAATTTGATTATGACGATATGGGGCGGATCCATCGTAAGCAAGTCGCCGATAGGACTGTGCTGTATCGCTATGACGCTGCGGGTTATCTCAAGCACGTCAAAGCAGGAAATGGTAGCAGTATTGTAGAGAACCACTTCAATTATACGCTTGGTGGTCGACTTACTTTCGCATCCAATCGCCATCAAACATTGCAATACCAATACTCTTCATTCGGGCATTTAACAAAGCGCATTCAAGGTCAGTTTGAGATAGCGCAGGAGTTTAACAGAGTTGGCCAACGCGTATCTCAGGTACTGCCAGATAATACGGAGCTGAGCTTCTCTTATGATCGATATGGGCGTTTTTCAGCGATTCGATTTGGAAACCTAGATTTACCTCAAATCAAATTTCATTACGATGAAATGGGACGAGTTTCCCAAATTGAAACGGCACATTTTAATGAGCGCATCATTTATGATGGTGTTGGTCGTTTGGTCGAACAACATTGGCCTGATAGAGAGAAAAAGTACGTTTACAATGCGCAAAACCGTATTTCATCAATCATTGATAATACGGCAGGAGCAACGCACTATCAGTACGATGCCTTAGGGCAACTGAAACGAGTCAATGCTTCCGGAGAAGTGACTAAGTTTGAATACGATAGTTTTGGCAATCCTACTTTGCCAACTTCAGAGGTATTCGCTGATCGTATTGAAGTACACGATGGTGTCCGGTTCAAATATGACGCGCAAGGAAACCAGACAAAACGTGAGGGGCAAGGACAAGTTCAGACTCGAGTGTTTGATGCGTTAAATCAGCTCATTGAAGTTCACACCGACGATGGCATCAGTCAATATGAATATGATGCATTAGGGCGCAGGACGAAGAAAATTACACAACAAGGTGTTACGGAGTTCTTGTGGGAAGGGGAACGTTTAATTGGTGAACGCTCTTCATGTGCTTTCCGCTGGTACCTATATCAACCGGAAACCTACACGCCAGTGGCACTGCTAGAAAATGACGTTATTTATTGGTACCAGTGCGATCAAGTTGGTAAACCAGAGCGACTGATCGATTGCGAGGGGAATGTTGTATGGAGTGCCAGCTACGATGCTCATGGCTTTGCTCATGTACATATTGAAAAAGTAGTAAATCCACTGCGTTTTCAAGGGCAGTACTTCGATCAAGAAACCAACTTACACTACAACCTCGCTCGGTATTACGATCCTAAGCTAGGACGCTTTATCCAACAAGATCCGATATCTATTGCTGGTGGCATTAACCATTACCAATATGCAGTCAATCCTATCCAGTGGATTGATCCAACAGGTTTCCTTTGTGAAGAAGGGCTAAAACGCTTGGGTCAAATGTTGGCAGCGTATCAGGCGCAAAGCGATGTCCCCCAAGAGGTTTGCGATCAGATTTTAGAAGCTGCAAAAGAATCATCCGTCGGAGAAGATGGCGTTCGCTCGCAAGTCAAAATCCGAAAACCCAAAGGTAAAAATCATATTCGATATGAATACGATTTAGACCATATTGATTGCGAGAAGAACGAGATTACTTTTTATCGCCACATTAATCATTCTGACGGAAGCAAACATGAAGTGCAGTACGTAGTCGGGATAGAAGAGTTTGTTAATGCTCACGTGTTTGATTCAGAGAAGGTCGGTGGCGATAAGACCTGCACCATCTTCACCGAGGACCTAGTGCTGAATAAAGCGGATTACAAGGATAACTCAGAATTCGAATTCAATAATAAGGATGAGGATGAGAAATACAAACTTTCTGAAGAATGCAAACAAAAGGTTGATGAGTGTTTAGCAGAACGTCAAAAGGCAATGGATGCGCGTAGCGGCGAAGAAGGGCATAACGCCCAAATTGCTAAAATTAACCAGCAGTCAGCAAAAATTGGTGAGTTGGTCGCGGATGACTTTGTTCGGAATATACGCCCTAATGCTAAGTTGATCCATCCCAAAGACCTTGCAACTTCGGGATCGAAACCAGGTGATTTCGATATGGTGTACCTCTCAGATGATCCTGAAGAAATCATCATCGTCGAGGCTAAGGGTGGCAGCAGCCCGCTCGGCAGTCGTAAAATTGGAAATATGGCATATCAGCAAGGGACAACTGAATATACAGCAGCAATTATTGGTGAGATGTCTAAGCAAGAACAAGGTACAACGGAAAAGATTGCTGCAAATCACATCAAATCCGCTATCAAAGATGATATTCCGATTCGTTATATTCATACACAAGCAGAAATATCTTCAGATGGTAAAGTCTCGAAAATTAAAGCGAAAGAATTTGATATAGACATGGGAGAATTTGGAAATGTTTGATGCCAAGGAATTAAAAAAGATTGAGCGATTGGCTCATATTAGTCTAACTCAAGCGGCAATAGATGCTTACAGAGAAGAAGTAAAAGAGAACTTAGATAAACGAAAAAGGCGCATTGCGATAAAAAGAGAAAACTTGGTTTATTTGAGTGATGATGTGTCTGAGCAAATTCGCCTGTATACATGGCTACCTCCATTAAATGATGATGAGAGAACCGGCACACTATGTCTATATGAAGCATCATTAATGCGTGCATTTTATCATCAGCTCGCCATGAGACCTGACGAGCCTCAAAGTATTCAATTACCTGGATACCCGGAAGTAACCTGGAAAGGTGAAGGTATTTTAAAAACGGGGTGTTTACACCCTAACCGATGGCTTGATGCTTATTTCACTTCGGTGATCGTGCGTGACAGGCCAAGTATGGACGTATTGGCGAGCTTTCCGATTTCTCTGATGAAACAAAGTTCTACGAAGGCTGGTGAGCTTTCTTACATGCTGGTGGATGTGATTCAGTCATTCCACAACCGCACATCGGATTACCCCGATAAGCTAGTCGCAGCAATGGACGCTGCAGTTGCTCAGGGTGATGACTGGGCATTAGAAATCGCCATGGGCATTTTAGAAACCTTTGCCGCCCTGACAACCGATATTGATTATGACTTTGAAGAGGTACTCATTAAGAACCTGCAGTTCCAGGAGCAATATCAAATGCGCTTGGATGCTCCTAAAAAATTGATTTCAATCGAAACCTTCATCTCTTTCCCTCTGCTTGGCATGGCTTGTATGTGGTACGACAAAGGTAACTGTTTATCTGTTGAAACCGGTTGGCTTCCTCCTTATCTCGTTGAAGGGCGTTGGCTAGAAGATGTAAAAGTAGGGAAGATCACACGATAAATTATCATTTATATAGAAATTCAGTATATAAGCCACCTTTCACGAGGTGGCTTATATGTTTACCGATATTCAATCAACCCCATCCAGTGGATTGACCCAACAGGTTTTCTTTGTGAAGAAGGGCTAAAACGCTTGCAGAAAATGCTGGCTGAGTATCAGGCGCAAATAACGTTCCCCAAAAGCTAAAAATCATATCCGATATGAATACGATTTAGACCATATCGATTGCGAGAGAAACGAGATTACTTTTTATCGTCATATTAATCATTCAGATGGCACCAGACACGAAGTGCAGTATGTTGTTGGGATTGAGGAGTTTGTCAATGCGCATGTTTTTGACTCTGAGAAAGTTGGTGGGGAGAAAGGTTGCACGATCTTCACTGAAGATCTTGTGCTGAATAAAGCAGAGTATAAAGAAAACTCAGAACTCAATATGAGTGATTATGAGCTAACAGAAAAAAACAAAGCAAAAATTGATGAATGCTTGAAAGAGCGTCAAGAGGCAATGGACGCTCGAACTGGCGAAGAGGGATATAATGCTCAAATTGGCAATATTAACCAACAGTCTGCAAAAATTGGTGAGTTAGCCGCGGATGACTTTGTCCGGAGTAAACGTCCTAATGCTAAGCTGCTTCATCCCAAAGATATTGGAACCTCAATTTCGAAGCCGGGCGATTTTGATATGGTTTACGAGGTGGAAGAGCCGCCACCAGGTGAAATTATAATTGTTGAGGCCAAAGGGGTAGCAGCCCGCTGGGTAGCAGAAAAATTGGAAATATGGCATATCAGCAAGGGACAACGGAATACACTGCCGAAATCACCAACCTAATGTCTGAAAAAAAGGAAGGAACGACTGAAAAATTAGCTGCCGACGAAATTCAATACGCCGCTTTATCCGGCAGAACTATTCGATATATACATACTCAAGCGAATATCCCTGAAAGTGGTAAGGCCTCAGATGTAAAACTAGAAGTGGCAGAGTTTAAAATTGATTCAAAAGGATTAAGTCAAAATGCAAAGTAAAGAATCGGTCAAATTTTTAGAGCGAAAAGCAAATCCTGAACTTGACACACAAGCCATTGTGAATCGGAAAAAATTTATAAACCGGGTCTTAGATAACAGAAAAGAAGGCCTTAAAATCAGGCGTGAAAACCTAGTCAGTCTTGGTGATTTCGCCATTGAGCAGGTTCGCTGGTACACATGGTTTCAAGCCTCTCATGAAGACGAGCAAATTTGTACATTACGTCTTTACGAAACTTCGCTGATGAGTGCTGGTTATCATATGCTTGCTATGAATCCCAATGATGAATTAACTATCAAGATTCTCGACTATCCTGAAGTAAAGTGGGACGGGGAAGGCATTTTAAAAACGGGGTGCATAAATCCTAATAGATGGCTTGATATGTATTTCATATCGACAATTGTGCGTGACAGGCCAAGTATGGACATATTGGCGAACTTTCCAATTTCTTTGATGAGGCAGAGCTCTACCAAAGCGGGTGAGCTGTCTTATATGCTAGTAGACGTCATTCAGTCGTTCCACAATCGCACATCGGATTATCCTGATAAGCTGGTTGCAGCAATGGACGCAGCGGTAGCTCAAGGGGATAACTGGGCGTTGGAAATTGCGATGGGGATCCTAGAAACCTTCGCAGCGCTCTCTACTGACATTGGTTATGATTTTGAGGAAGTGCTCGTTAAAAACCTACAGTTTCAAGAGAAATATCATCTTAGAGAATTAGGACCAGATAGGATAGGCATCCGCACGTTCATTAATTTCCCTCTGCTTGGCATGGCTAGTATGTGGTACGACAAAGGCAACCGTTTATCTGTCGAAACTGGTTGGCTTCCTCCCTATCTCGTCGAAGGGTGTTGGTTAGAGGATGTAAAAGCCGGAAATATAATTCGCTAAGATTCAAAGGGAGCTAGGTCATCATTTCTGACGTTTTGTTGCGTTACACTTGGCATTATGTGTCCTTTTTAAAGATACCTAAGCCCTTTTACTCGAATAGCTTGAAGCCCTCAGACGTAGTAGTAGTAGCAGAGTTTAAAATTGATTCAAAAGGATTAAGTCAAAATGCAAAGTAAAGAATCGGTCAAATTTTTAGAGCGAAAAGCAAATCCTGAACTTGACACACAAGCCATTGTGAATCGGAAAAAATTTATAAACCGGGTTTTAGATAACAGAAAAGAAGGCCTTAAAGTCAGGCGAGAAAACTTGGTTAGTTTTGGTGATTTTGCCATTGACCAGGTTCGCTGGTATACCTGGTTTCAAGCCTCGCATGAAGACGAACAAATTTGTACATTACGTCTTTACGAAACTTCTCTAATGGGCGCTTGTTATCATCGACTTGCTAGGAATCCCAATGATGAATTAACTATCAAGATTCTCGACTATCCTGAAGTAAAGTGGGACGGGGAAGGTATTTTAAAAAAGGGGTGCATAAATCCTAATAGATGGATTGATATGTATTTTATATCGGCAATTGTGCGTGACAGGCCAAGTTTAGACGTATTGGCGAACTTTCCGATTTCTTTGATGAGACAGAGCTCTACCAAAGCGGGTGAGCTGTCTTATATGCTAGTAGACGTCATTCAGTCGTTCCACAACCGCACATCGGATTATCCTGATAAGCTGGTTGCAGCAATGGACGCAGCGGTAGCTCAAGGGGATAACTGGGCGTTGGAAATTGCGATGGGGGTCCTAGAAACCTTCGCAGCGCTCACTACTAATATTGGTTATGATTTTGAGGAAGTGCTCGTTAAAAACCTACATTTCCAAGAGAAATACCAAATGAGGCTCGATAAGCCAAAGGACTTGATTTCTATAGAAACTTTCATATCTTTCCCTCTTCTTGGCATGGCCTGTATGTGGTACGACAAAGGCAACCGTTTGTCAGTTGAAACTGGTTGGCTTCCAGCTTATCTCGTCGAAGGACGTTGGCTAGAAGATGTAAAAGCAGGGAAGATCATTCGATAAACTCCTTTAGCAAATCAATATACAAGCCATCTCTCATGGGGTGGCTTTTATGTTTGAGGTGGGGAGCTTGTTGTTTGTTGAACGCTCCATCATTGGTGGCATTACCAATATGCAGTCCACCATATCCAGTGGATTGACCCAACAGGTTTGGGGCAGCCAATACTGGCATAGTATAAAAAAGTCTGAACTCAATATGAGTGATTATGAGCTAACAGAAAGAAACAAAGCAAAAATTGATGAATGCTTGAAAGAGCGTCAAGAGGCAATGGACGCTCGAGCTAGCAAAGAGGGATATCACGCTCAAATTGGTAATATTAACCAGCAGTCTGCAAAAATTGGTGAGTTGGTCGCGGATGACTTTATTCGGAATATACGCCCTAATGCTAAGTTGAGCCACCCCAAAGACCTTGCAACTTAGGGATCGAAACCAGGTGATTTCAATATGGTGTACCTCTCAGATGATACTGAAGAAATCATCGAAGAAATCATCGAAGAAATCATCATCGTCGAGGCTAAGGGTGGCAGCAGGCCGCTCAGCAGTCGTAAAATTGGCAATGAAGCATATCAGCAAGGGACAAGCAAATATGCGGCGGAAATCGTTAAATTAATGTCTGAACAAAAAGCTGGTACAACAGAAATTGATGCTTCAGATGGCGTATCTAAAGTGAATGTAAAAGAGTTTGATATTAGCCTCGAAGAATTAGGTTAAGGGAAGTAAAGTTAGTATGAAAAAGATAAATAGAAAAGCAGCCTACGAGTTGAATACTGAGGAACTTAATTACTATACAAAACAAATAGAAAAAAACTTAGAGAAAAGAAAACATCGTATCACAATAAAGCGCGAAAACTTGATATATCTAACAGACGGGGTTTGGGAGCAAGTTAGGTTATATACTTTGTTTCCAGTGTCTGAACTAAATGACCGAATAGGAACGCTGCGTCTATTTGAAGCCTCGATAATGCAAGCTAGCTATCATCGACTGGCTCAAAAACCTGAAAGCCCTTTGACGGTTAAGGTACCTGATCATCCTGAAATAACTTGGAAAGGCGAAGGTATTTTAAAAACAGGTTTCATTTGTCCTTCAATGTGGCTAGATGCGTATTTTACCTCTGTCATCGTTCGTGATAAACCTAGCATGGACGTATTGGCGAACTTTCCGATTTCTTTGATGAGACAGAGCTCTACCAAAGCGGGTGAGCTGTCTTATATGCTAGTAGACGTCATTCAGTCGTTCCACAATCGCACATCGGATTATCCTGATAAGCTGGTTGCAGCAATGGACGCAGCGGTAACTCAAAGGGATAACTGGGCGTCGGAAATTGCGATGGGGATCCTAGAAACCTTCGCAGCGCTCACTACTAACATTGGTTATGACTTTGAGGAAGTGCTAGTCAAAAACCTACAATTCCAAGAAAAATATCATCTTCGAGAATTAGGACCAGATAGGATAGGCATCCGCACTTTTATTAACTTCCCACTGCTTGGCATGGCTTGTATGTGGTACGACAAAGGCAACCGTCTATCTATTGAAACCAGTTGGCTTCCTCCCTATCTCGTCGAAGGATGTTGGTTAGAAGAAGTAAAAGCAGGGAAGATCACACGATAAAACCCTTTAGTTAGCAATTCAGTATAATAACGTTCAAATCGCCAAGATTAATCAGCAATCTGCAAAAATTGGTGAGTTAGCCGCGGATGACTTTGTTCGGAGTAAACGTCCTAATGCTGAGCTGCTTCATCCCAAAGATATTGGAACCTCAATTTCGAAGCCGGGCGATTTTGATATGGTTTACGAGGTGGAAGAGCCGCCACCAGGTGAAATTATAATTGTTGAGGCCAAAGGGGGGTAGCTGCCCGATGGGCAGCCGTAAGATTGGAAACGAAGCGTATCAGCAAGGATCTAGCAAATATGCTGAAGAAACCACTAAGCTAATGTCTGAAAACGAAGATGAAACGACAGAAAAAATAGCTGCGAAAAAAATCAGAGATGCATCAGATATAAAACTAGGAATAGCTGAGTTTAAAATTGATTAAGAAGGGTTAGTTCAACAATGCAAGGTAAAAAGCCAGCCAAAATTATAGAGCGTACAGCAAGGCCCAGGTTAGATGATAATAGCATTGCTTGTGAGAAAGATTATATCAATCGAATCTTAGATAAAAGAAAAGAAGGGCTCAAAATTAGGCGAGAGAACTTGATTAGCTTTGGAGATTATGCATTCGAGCAAGTGCGCTGGTTTACGTGGTATCAAGCTTCATGTGAAGACGAAAAAATTTGTACATTACGCCTTTATGAAACTTCGTTGATGAGTGCTTGTTATCATAGCCTTGCAATGCATCCCAATGATAAATTAACCATAAAGATCCTCGACTATCCTGAAGTAACATGGAAAGGCGAAGGTATTTTAAAAACAGGCTTCATTTGTCCTTCAATGTGGTTAGATGCCTATTTCACCTCTGTCATCGTTCGTGATAAACCTAGCATGGACGTATTGGCGAACTTTCCGATTTCTTTGATGAGACAGAGCTCTACCAAAGCGGGTGAGCTGTCTTATATGCTAGTAGACGTCATTCAGTCGTTCCACAACCGCACATCGGATTATCCTGATAAGCTGGTTGCAGCAATGGACGCAGCGGTAGCTCAAGGGAATAACTGGGCGTTGGAAATTGCGATGGGGATCCTAGAAACCTTCGCAGCGCTCACTACTAACATTGGTTATGATTTTGAGGAAATGCTCGTTAAAAACCTACAGTTTCAAGAGAAATATCATCTTAGAGAATTAGGACCAGATAGGATAGGCATCAGAACTTTTATCAACTTCCCTCTGCTTGGCATGGCTAGTATGTGGTACGACAAAGGCAACCGTTTATCTGTCGAAACTGGTTGGCTTCCTCCCTATCTCGTCGAAGGGTGTTGGTTAGAGGATGTAAAAGCCGGAAATATAATTCGCTAAGATTCAAAGGGAGCTAGGTCATCATTTCTGACGTTTTGTTGTGTTACACTTGGCATTATGTGTCCTTTTTAAAGATACCTAAGCCCTTTTACTCGAATAGCTTGAAGCCCTCAGACGTAGTAGTAGAAGTAGTAGAGTTTAAAATTGATTCAAAAAGATTAAGTCAAAATGCAAAGTAAAGAATCGATCAAGATTGTAGAGCGCAAAGCAAATCCTGAACTTGACACACAAGCCATTGTGAATCGGAAAAAATTTATAAACCGGGTTTTAGATAACAGAAAAGAAGGTCTTAAAGTCAGGCGAGAAAACTTGGTTAGTCTTGGTGATTTTGCCATTGACCAGGTTCGCTGGTATACCTGGTTTCAAGCCTCTCATGAAGACGAACAAATTTGTACATTACGCCTTTATGAAACTTCTTTAATGGGAGCCTGTTATCATCAACTTGCTATGAATCCCAATGAAGAATTAAGTATCCAGATACTCGGCTATCCAGAAGTGACATGGGATGGTGAAGGTATTTTTAAAACAGGCTTTATTTGTCCTTCAATGTGGCTTGATGCTTATTTTACTTCGGTGATTGTGCGTGATAAACCTAGCATGGGTGTATTGGCGAACTTTCCGATTTCTTTGATGAGACAGAGCTCTACCAAAGCGGGTGAGCTGTCTTATATGCTAGTAGATGTCATTCAGTCGTTCCATAACCGCACGTCGGACTACCCTGATAAACTGGTGGCCGCGATGGACGCGGCAGTTTCTCAGGGTGATGATTGGGCATTAGAAATCGCCATGGGTATTTTGGAAACTTTTGCGGCCCTGACAACTGACATCGGTTATGACTTTGAAGAAGTACTCATTAAGAACCTACAGTTCCAAGAGCAATACCAAATGAGGCTCGATAAGCCAGAGGGCTTAATTTCTATAGAAACCTTCATATCTTTCCCTCTGCTTGGTATGGCATGTATGTGGTATGACAAAGGCAACCGTCTATCTGTTGAAACTGGTTGGCTTCCACCCTATCTTGTTGAAGGACGTTGGCTAGAAGATGTAAAAGCAGGGAAGATCACTAGATAAATTCTCTTTACTTATACCAGGTGGCTTATAAGTTTATGGTGAGGGGTTCGTTGTTACGCGATTACAAAAGAGGCAGCGAAGCGTTTTACTTCAAAGCAGTTGTTCAAAATGATTAAATCAGGAAGACTTCTCGACGGATTTAATCATTCACCATAAGACCTCTTTTATTTCGGAAAGGGGATAACTCGTTCAATAACTTCAGGGTAATGAATTCCAAGCCTCATCAGAAGTACAATAAGCGATTGCACTGGTACGATGAAGGCAAAATATATATCAAAAATAGAGTTTTAAATATGAGAAGCTTAGACGTAATGCTCGATCAATTCACCGAAAAAGAAGGGTTTGAGTGCTTTGGAGAGTTGAATGACGTATCAATTCATGAAATGGAAAATCAGCTAGGATTATCCTTTCCGGAGCCATATAAAGTTTTTCTAAGAAAATATGGTTACGTTGAGTGGTTTGGTCATACGATTTATGGATACTCTGAAGATGAGGACTATCTTACAGTTGAGCGCACTCTTGAACTTCGCGAGGATGAGATACCGAGTGATTTTGAGAAAATACCACAAAACGGTTGCGTATTAGAGCGCTATGCCGGAGGTGGCTACTACTTTTTATTTTCAAATGAATCAGAAAGAGCGGGGCAAGTAGCCCTTTTCATAGATGAATTGTTTGGTAAAGAAGCCCAATCATGGACAACATTTGAGGCATTTTTGGAATATATGCTCAGCCTTTGAACTGTTGTTACATAGAGCCTCAATTTCGAAGCCAGGCGACTTTGATATGATTTACGAGGCACCAACTGAAATTACATACACAAGCAGAAATACCCTCTAGCGGTAAGGTTTCCAAGTTCAAAGCAAAAGAGTTTGATATAGATATAGGAGAGTTCAGAAGTGGTTGATAGCTCAGAGGTAAAAAAGGTTGAACGAGTAGCTCATGTTGAACTAAGTGATTTTGAAAGAGAAGCTTATCGAGAAGAAATAAAAGAGAGTTTAGACAAAAGGAAAAGGCGCATATCTATAAAAAGAGAAAACTTGGTTTACTTGAGCGATGGTATTTCTTATCAGCTCCGTCTGTATACATGGTTACCTCCATTAGACGATGATGAGAGAATCGGCACGCTATGTCTATATGAATCATCATTGATGCGTGCTTTTTACCATCAACTGGCCATCAAACCAAGCGAGCCTCAAAGCATTAAATTACCTGATTATTCAGAAGTGACCTGGAAAGGTGAAGGTATTTTGAAAACTGGATGTTTACACCCTAATCGATGGTTAGATGCCTATTTTACGTCTGTCATCGTCCGTGACAAAGCTAGTATGGATGTATTGGCGAACTTTCCGATTTCTTTGATGAGACAGAGCTCTACCAAAGCGGGTGAGCTGTCTTATATGCTAGTAGACGTCATTCAGTCGTTCCACAACCGCACATCGGATTATCCTAATAAGCTGGTTGCAGCAATGGACGCAGCGGTAGCTCAAGGGGATAATTGGGCGTTGGAAATTGCGATGGGGATCCTAGAAACCTTCGCAGCGCTTACCACCGACATTGGTTATGATTTTGAGGAAGTGCTCGTTAAAAACCTACAGTTCCAAGAGAAATATCATCTTAGAGAATTAGGACCAGATAGAATAGGGCTCCGCACGTTCATTAATTTCCCTCTGCTTGGCATGGCTTGCATGTGGTACGACAAAGGCAACCGTTTATCTGTTGAAACCGGTTGGCTTCCACCCTATCTTGTTGAAGGACGTTGGCTAGAAGATGTAAAAGCAGGGAAGATCACTCGATAACACCCTTTAGTTAGCAATTCAGTCTATAAGCCATCTTTCTCTTGAAATGGCTTTATATTTATGGTGGGGAGTTTGTTGTTTGCCGAACGACCCATCATTTGTGGCATTATCAGAAAACCCAAAGTTAAAAATCATATTCGATATGAATACGATTTAGACCATATTGATTGCGAGAAGAACGAAGTTACTTTTCATCGTTATATCAATCATTCAGATGGTAGTAAACGCAAAGTTCAATATGTTGTAGGTATAGAGGAAATTGTCCAAATCATCCCCTTAAATAAAACTCAAAGGAGGGGAGTGTTGCGAATTATTATGGCGGTTCTTTAAGAAGAGGTTGTGGGCTCAAGTTAAATAACGAAATAGTTGGCGGATTACCTGAAAACCATGCTGGAAATCACCAAATTAGTATCAATATTGCTCAGGAATATCCGGTCATGCATAGAGCTACCGAACTTGATTACAACATTAACAGAGGTGCAAATGGGATTGCACTTCCAACTAATATTAAAACATCTGTCGAAATAGGCCTTCCCTTACACGTGGGTAGACATCTAAGTGCAAGGCACCAAGGTTCTCAGGTGCTTTAGTTCGACGAGAAATGAGAGCGTTGTAAACTAAGTATGGTCGTGGTTTGATCGATGATATGATTTTTGTAGATGAAATTGGAAAAACAGAAAGTAACATTAGGAATGCTCTGGAAAAGAATGAAGCTCGATCGCAATTGGATGATCCGCAATGGAAAAGTAGGAAGTAGTAATGACACTTAAAATTTGGACCAACAAGGTAGATAGAGATTCCGATTTTACTCAAGGCAAAGTAACGCAGTCTAGTGTATTAATAGGATTGAAGCTGACGGGAGGCGTTGCCCTAGGAGACAAATGGCCAAAAGTTACTATTGATGTCATATCAGATGACAAGCCTGCGGATAGTTTTCTTAGTGGTCCTTTATTAATCGTGAGTCGACGGTTATCTGATTTAATTTCTAAGCACACACAAACGAGTGAAGTTGAATTCCTACCGGTTGAGGTTAATTACCAAGGTAAAAGTTTTGGTGAATACTATTTTTTAAATGTTCTTGCGATTTGCGATTTACTGGATAGAAATCATTCAATATTTAGTGAGTTTGATGGAGAGGTTGATTCAATTGATCGAGTTGTCCTTAAGAAAGATATTGAAATGCAGAAAACTATATTTCAACTGGATGCTATCGAGTGGTTATTATGTGTCGATGAAAAACTGGCTGAATTAATCGAGAACAAAGATTTTTCAGGAGTGGTATTTAAGTCAGAAAGTGAATGGCGTCCTTTTTAGAGCTCCTCGGGTATTTTTTAGCCATCTCTTACGAGGTGGCTTTTATATTTATGATTGGGAGCTTGTTAGTTGAACTGTCAATAGTGGCATTACCAATATGCAGTCAATCCTATCCAGTGGATTGACCCAACAGGCTTCTTGTGTGAAGAAGGGCTAAAACGCTTGGGTCAAATGTTGGCAGAGTATCAGGCCCAAAGCGATGCCCCCCAAGAGGTTTGCGATCAGATTTTAAACGCTGTAAAAGAGTCATCCGTCGGAGAAGATGGCAGCAGACACGAAGTGCAGTATGTTGTTGGGATTGAGGAATTTGTCAATGCGCATGTTTTTGACTCTGAGAAAGTTGGCGGGGAAGAAGGTTGCACGATCTTCACTGAAGATCTTGTGCTGAATAAAGCAGAGTATAAAGAAAACTCAGAGCTCTATATGAGTGATTATGAGCTAATAGAACGAAACAAAGCAAAAATTGAAGAGTGTTTGAAAGAGCGTTAAGAGGCTAGGAAGGCTCGAACTGGCGAAGATGGATATAACGCTCAAATCGCCAAGATTAATCAGAAATCTGCAAAAATTGGTGAGTTAGCCGCGGATGACTTTGTCCGGAGTAAACGTCCTAATGCTAAGCTGCTTCATCCCTAAGGTAAATTTAGAAGCCGGGCGATTTTGATATGGTTTACTAGGTGGCAGAGCCGCCACTAGGTGAAATTATAATTGTTGAGGCCAAAGGAGGGAGCAGCCCGCTGCGCAGCCGTAAGATAGGTAACATGGCATATCAGCAAGGGACAACTGAATATGCAACTGCAATTACTGTTCTAATGGCTCAAAAGGACAAAGATACAACCGAATGGAAAGCGGCCAGAAGTATAAAAAGCATTGAGAAAAAAAACTCCTGTTAGATATATTCACACCGCAGCGGCTATTTCTGATGCTGGAGAGGTTTCTTCAGTTAATGTAAAAGAATTTAACGTAGAATTAGGACTGGATTAAATGTCTGATAATAAAAATAAAGTTAGCATGAAGAGAAAGGCGGAACCTCAATTGACACCAAATGATGTCGCTGACTACCAAATGTATATCAATGAAGATTTAGATGAGCGCAAAGAGCTAATAGCAATCCGCAGGGAGAACTTAGTCGCTCTTAGCGACGATGTTTCAGAACAAGTGAGGTGGTATAGTTGCTTTCCATCTTCAATAGAAACTGAACAAATCGGAACACTTTGCCTTTATGAGGCATCATTGATGCGTGCTTTTTACCATCAACTTGCCATCAAGCCAAGCGAGCCTCAAAGCATTAAATTACCTGATTATCCAGAAGTAACATGGAAAGGCGAAGGTATTTTAAAAACAGGCTTCATTTGCCCCTCAATGTGGCTAGATGCGTATTTTACCTCTGTCATCGTTCGTGACAAAGCTAACATGGATGTGTTAGCGAACTTTTCGATTTCTTTGATGAGACAGAGCTCTACCAAAGCGGGTGAGCTGTCTTACATGTTAGTAGATGTCATTCAATCGTTCCATCACCGCACATCGGACTACACTGATAAACTGGTGGCCGCGATGGGCGCGGCAGTTGCTCAGGGTGATGATTGGGCGTTGGAAATTGCGATGGGGGTTTTAGAAACCTTTGCAGCGCTTACCACCGACATTGGTTATGATTTTGAGGAAGTGTTAGTCAAAAATCTACAGTTCCAAGAGAAATATCATCTCCGAGAGCTAGGACCAGAAAGATTGGGGATCCGCACGCTCATTAATTTCCCTCTGCTTGGCATGGTTTGTATGTGGTACGACAAAGGCAACCATCTATCTATTGAAACTGGTTGGCTTCCTCCCTATCTCGTTGAAGGACGTTGGCTAGAAGAAGTAAAAGCCGGGAAGGTCTCTCGATAAACTCCTTTAGTTAGCAATTCAGCATATAAGCCATCTCTATCTTGAGGTGGTTTTTACGTTTAAGGTGGGGAGATTGTTGTTTGTCGAACGACCCATCATTGGTGGCATTATCCGAAAACTCAAAGTTAAAAATCATATTCGATATGAGCACGATTTAAACCATATTGATTGCGAGAGAACAAAATTATTTTTATCGCTATATCAATTGTTCAGAGGATAGTAGGCCTAAGTCCATTATGTCTTCAAGATAGAGGATTTTGTTAACGCACACGCTATCGCAGAAAATCAAGGACGAAAACATCTTTGGAGCAAAGTGACAGTTTGCGAATTTTACAAGGATTGTTATTGGAGACGAAGAACTCTGATGAAGCCTTTGATTTTGGAGCATATTTAAGGTCTGTCGTGGGGCCTCCTCCTAAAGACATGCCGGATCCACATACTCTTTAAGAAGGGCTTGGGGGCAGAGCAACAAGCTCTCGTTACTGAGGGCCAAATTCTTTTGAGGAAATATGGCATTGATCCAATATTTGACCACGAGAACTTAGTGTGGGCTCCAAATCGGATTCAAGGTCAGTATGATATTTATGCGTTGCGGCAGGTTGTTGATACTCTTAAAGTGACAGATAAATGTTGGGTAAACGCGGTGATATAGTTAATGCTTTAAAATTACTGGTTAAAACCGCAGCTGAGGAGATAAAGATGGCAGGTGAGCATAGCGCAAAAGATGTAATGGCCGCGATTAGATCCGGTGACGTGAGTGAGGTTGAAAAAATTCTCTCAGGAGATGACAAATTACTTCATCTAATTACGCCTCTGGGTTCTTGGTTGCATATCGCAACGGAGCAAGGGCAAGATAAAATTGTAGAGCTTCTGGTGAATCTAGGTATTGATGTAAATGTTAAGGGGGGGCCTTCAGGTGTAACTCCTTTAAATACAGCTGCATATGAAGGTCATTTAGACTTACTTACCTATTTTCTAGAAAGAAATGCAGTGATGGATATATCTGAACCAGACCGCAACCCATTGTTTGCTGCGATCCATGCAGGTCATAAAAATATTGTGGAGCTATTACTAAAAGCTGGTATAGATACAAAGGTTAAATATACTGGTAACTCTATGAAAGACATGGACGCTATAGCGTTTACTTATGAGTGGGGACGCAAGGAAATCGCAGAAATGATTAAAGAGCACAATAGGCACGCTTAGTAGAAGTTAATATGGTACGACAAAGGCAACCGTCTATCTGTTGAAACCGGTTGGCTTCCACCCTATCTTGTCGAAGGACGTTGGTTAGAAGATGTAAAAGCAGGGAAGATCACTCGATAAACCCCTTTAGTTAGCAATTCCGTATATGAGCCACCTCTCATGGGGTGGCTTTTACGTTTATGGTAGAGAGTTTGCTGTTTGTTGAACCATATAGTGCGCATTGTGTTGGTGCACTAAAACCATATTGGTGCATTTATTAGCATGTTAAGCACCATTTCAAGAATGCGTAATTTTATTAAAGTTCATACAAAACAATAAATTAAAGTGTAAGTGTTAGAAATGTAAATTATGGAATGAGAATTGCTCTGTTAGACGCTCTATAAACCAAGTTCACCAAATTGGTGATGAGCCTAACTTTGATGCACAGGATAAGTGCGCTACAGATCAACGGAGACAATCATAATGAGTGTAACTGCCAATCAGGTACACGGCGCTGTACAAACTCTCGCGCAAAGTTCCGACACACTTTTCTTACTACTTGGCGCAATCATGGTCTTTTTGATGCATGCTGGTTTTGCTTTTCTTGAAGTAGGAACCGTGCGCCAAAAGAACCAAGTTAATGCTTTAGTTAAAATCTTGGCCGATTTCGGTATTTCCGCCATTGCGTATTTTTTCATTGGATACTGGGTCGCTTATGGCGGCACCTTCTTTGCTGATGCAGAGACATTATCTCAAGGCAATGGTTACGAGTTGGTGAAGTTCTTTTTCTTGCTGACCTTCGCTGCAGCGATTCCTGCTATTGTTTCTGGTGGTATCGCAGAGCGAGCTCGTTTTTATCCGATTCTTATCGCAACATTTTTCACTGTCGGCATCGTATACCCGTTATTTGAGGGAATGATCTGGAACGGAAACTTTGGTGTTCAAGCTTGGTTTGAAAATACCTTTGGTTATGGCTTCCACGATTTTGCAGGTTCAGTCGTTGTACATGGTGTTGGCGGCTGGATAGCGCTGGTTGCCGTTGTGTTTTTGGGCATGAGAAAAGGCAGAGTTCGAGCAGGAAAGCATACCAACTTTGCACCTTCGAATATTCCGTTTTTGGCTTTGGGAGCTTGGATCTTATGTGTGGGGTGGTTTGGCTTCAACGTCATGTCAGCTCAAACTGTGTCAGGCATAAGTGGCTTGGTGGCTATGAACTCATTGATGGCAATGGTCGGGGGCATTGTCGCGTCACTGTTGGCTGGTAAGAATGACCCTGGCTTTATTCATAACGGCCCACTAGCTGGCTTGGTTGCTGTATGTGCGGGCTCAGACTTAATGCATCCTATCGGTGCTTTAGTAACAGGTGCGATTGCTGGCGTGCTATTTGTTTATCTTTTTACCCACCTACAAAACAAAACCAAGATTGATGATGTGCTAGGTGTCTGGCCTTTACACGGTGTATGTGGCGCTTGGGGTGGTATTGCCGCTGGGATTTTTGGTCAAAGCGCATTGGGTGGGCTAGGTGGCGTGAGCATTATCGTTCAGCTTCTAGGAACGCTTTTGGGCCTTTCCATCGCAGTGCTTGGTGCACTTGTAGTCTACGGTGCGATTAATACCAGTATGGGACTGAGGCTTTCAGAAGAAGACGAATTCAATGGCGCTGACCTAGCCATTCATAAAATATCTTCGACCAACGAGGATTGAGGCCAATATGGGAGCGGCATAAAGCCGCTCTTTTAGCAATTGCCTTTCTTGGCTTGGCCAGGAGGACAGAAATTACCATTACCTCGATGGTCATCATCACTGGTGCTGACTCTTACCTTTACATCATCGACTTCGCCTTCAACATTGGTAAGTTGACAGCCTGCCAAAGTCATAAGCAATATAAACGCTAGAGATACTTGTCTCATTGCTGTTCCTCTTAAATTGTAATTCTAATAGTGACCATTACGACTATGGTCTAATCCATATTACTACTGTTGCTATTCTTTCAGTGTTAAGCTAATGAAAAAACAGCAAGGATGAGTTATGAATTTCCCTTATAGAAATATTGTAGTACTTACTGGTGCAGGTATCTCGGCCGAATCTGGTATTCAAACATTTCGTGCGCAAGATGGCCTATGGGAGAATCACCGTATCGAAGATGTAGCAACGCCTGAAGGGTTTGCTCGCGATCCGGACCTTGTTCAAGATTTTTACAACCAACGCCGCAAGAAACTTCAAGATAATGCGATAAAGCCTAATGCAGCGCATGAAGCATTGGGTCGTTTAGAGGCTGAGTTAGAAGGTAAAGTGACGGTCATCACTCAAAATATAGACAACCTTCACGAAAGAGGCGGCAGTCAGAATGTGATTCACATGCATGGTGAGTTGCTCAAAGCCCGCTGTAGTGAATCTAACCAAGTAGTAGAGCACAATGAGGACATTAAGACCGGCGAGCTTTGTCACTGTTGTCAGATCCCTTCACAAATGCGACCACATATTGTTTGGTTTGGTGAAATGCCACTGCGAATGGGTGATATCTACGCGTCATTAGAAGAAGCAGATTTGTTTATTTCTATTGGGACTTCTGGCGTTGTGTATCCCGCAGCAGGTTTTGTTCATGATGCAAAAATGCACGGCGCACATACCATTGAAATTAACCTAGAACCTAGTGCGGTAGAAAGTGAATTTGAGGAAAAACGCTACGGAAAAGCAAGCGTTGAGGTTCCAAAATTAGTTGACGAGATACTGGCTCTAGAAGGAAAAGAAAGAGCGTAATAACTTCAACAGGAAGAGTTTTTTTCTTGTCATTAAGAACAAAAAAGCGGCTCATGAGCCGCTTTTTCATATCTTTAAAACTAACGAATTAGTTGTTCACTTTTAGCTTTTGGAAGTACTCATCGTACATTACGCTCGCTTCGCCAACTTCATCTTGCCAAGTACCGCTGTCCATCACTTCTTGTGGTGGGAAGATGCTTGGATCATTAGCAAATTCTTTCGGTAGCAGATCGTGTGCCGTTTTAACTGGCGTAGGATAACCAATCTCAAGTGCAATCTTAGCTGCGTTCTCAGGACGTAGTAGGAAATCGATCATCTTATGAGCTGCGTCAACGTTCTTCGCACCAGCTGGAATTGCTAGGCTGTCCATCCAGAAGATAGTGCCTTTTTCTGGCCAGATGATGTCGATGTTCGCGCCTTCTTGACGAGCCATGTATGCAGAACCGTTCCAAAGCATGCCTAGTGAAACTTCACCCGCAAGGTAAGGGTTTGCAGGAAAGTCTGAGTTAAATACTAATACGTTTGGCATTAGCTTTTTCAGTTCTTCGTAAGCGGCTTTGATTTCTTCTGGGTTAGTCGTGTTTGGTGAGTAACCAAGCTTAGTCAATGCAATGTGGAATACTTCGCGAGAATCATCCATCAGCATTAGTTGACCTTCCCACTTGCTATCCCAGAAATCATCCCATGTAGAAACCGATGACTTGTCTAGCATGTCAGCATTGATACCAATACCGGTCGCACCCCAAATGTATGGGATAGAGTAGTTGTTGTTCGGATCGAACGGTTTGTTTAGGAAGTTAGTATCAAGATCGGCAAAATGAGATAATTTCTCTTTGTCGATCTGTTGTAGCATGCCTTCTTTACGCATTTTAGAGACGAAATAGGTAGACGGTACTACCAAGTCGTAACCAGAACCTTGAGTTTTTAGTTTTGCGTACATACTCTCGTTAGATTCGTATGTAGAGTAAATAACTTTGATTCCGGTTTCTTTTGTAAAGTCTTCAAGAACTTCGTTTGGAATGTATTCCGACCAGTTGTAGAAATACAGTTCTTGATCAGCAGCCATTGCAGGGGTAGCGATGAGCGTCGCTGCACATAGAGCGCTTGCGTAGAATTTACTTTTCATTTGTTTTCCGTTTTGTTTCGCGATTGGACAAGTCAATACTAGCTGGAGTTATCAAGTTGAGCCAAATCGCAGTAAGCACAAATCTGTTTATTTAGCTTGAATATCGTTGTCTCCTTGTTATGAGACGATAAATCTATGATACCAAGACAAATAAACCTAGCAACGCGCGATTATATCAGCCTAAGACAAAAATAGGCAGCGTATTGCTGCCTATTTTCCTATGGTTGATGGCTTGTTACACAAGCTAGATTATTGTCCCGCTTTCAGCTTTAGGAAGTAATCTTCGTATTTAACGGTTAGATCACCAACCGCATCTTGCCATTCAACGCGGTCAAGGTCTTCTTGAGAAGGGAACAGCGGGGCAACGTCTTTAAACTTAGCATTCGATTCTTCCACCGCCGTTAGGTAGCCAGTATCACGAGAGATTTGCTCTGCGATTTCTGGGCGCAGTAGGAAGTCGATCATCTTGTGAGCGGCTTCTACGTTCTTCGCACCGGAAGAGATAGCGAAGTTATCAACCCAGCCGATACCGCCTTCTTTAGGAAAAACGAGTTTAAGGTTTAGGCCTTCACTTTGTGCCGCTGCGGCGCTACCGTTCCAAAGCATACCAACGCCCACTTCGCCAGACATGTAAGGTGCGCCTGGGTTGTCAGAGTTGAAAACTAGAACGTTTGGCATCAACTTTTGTAGCTCAGCGTACGCTTCATCGATTTGCTTAGGGTCTTTTGAGTTACCTGAGTAGCCAAGTTTACGCAGAGCGATATGGAATACTTCACGAGTGTCGTCCATCAACATTACTTGACCTTCAAGCTCAGGCTTCCATAGGTCAGCCCAGCTTTGGAAGTCTTTTGGGTCGTACATGTCTGCGTTAACCGCTAGGCCTGTAATCGCAACAACGTGTGGAATAGAGTAGTCGTTACTTGGATCGTAAGGCTTGTCTAGGTAGTTTTTATCTAGGTTGCCGAAGTTTTTCAGCTTAGTCTTATCGATCTTTTGTAGCATGCCCTCGTCACGCATCTTCGCCACGAAGTACGTTGAAGGTACTACTAGGTCATAACCTTGGTTATGAGTTTTTAGCTTTGCATACAAAGTTTCGTTCGACTCGTAAGTCGAGTAGATCACTTTGATGCCAGTTTCTTTAGTAAATTGCTCTAGGATATTACTGTTGATGTAAGGACCCCAGTTCATAAATACTAGTTCTTTATCATCCGCTGCCGCTGTACCAGAGAACAGAGAAAGCGCACATGCACTACCAGCTAATAGAGTAGCCCATTTTTTCATTGACGTTAGCTCCAAACCAAACGTTGTCCAATTTTGGACGATAGATAGAAAAACAGAATGGCATGTAACCATTCTGTTTCGTGATGTTAACAGGTGCGGATTCTACTTCACTTTTTCTCTTGCTAGCAACTGAGAAATTACTACCAAGACCAAAGAAACAATCAACATCACCGTTGCTAGGGCGTTCACTTCCGGTGAAATGCCCACCTTAACCATGGAGTAAATCTTCAATGGCAAGATTTCGTATGTTGGACCCGTTACAAACGAGCTGATGATCACATCGTCCAAAGACAGGGTAAAGCTCAATAACCAACCTGCGGCAACCGCTGGTTTAGCGAGAGGAAGGATGATCTGTTTCAAGATAACCCACTCGCTTGCACCAAGGTCTTTTGCTGCTTCCAACATTTTCACATCAAAGCCATTTAAGCGACTGTATACAGTTACCACAACGAATGGTAGACAAAAGGTGATGTGAGCAATCAATAGTGTAAAGAAGCCAAGCTGTGCGCCTAATACTAGGAACAGAGCAAGTAATGAAATCGCCATTACAATATCGGGAGACATCATCACGACAAACAGCATGCCGTTTACCGCACCTTTACCTTTGAACGAGTAACGGAATAGGGCAACGGCCGTTAAGCTACCAATGATGGTTGCTGCTGTCGCTGAGAATACCGCTACGTTCAATGAATGCCATGCAGCTTGCATTAGGCTGTCGTTATTTACTAAGGTTTCGTACCATTTCGTGGTGAAACCACCCCATTTCATACCAAATTTGTTGGCATTAAATGAGTTAACAATTAAGACGATGATTGGCAGATACAAAAATGCATACACCAGCGCCATAAAGCTAAATCTAACTGTGCGTCCCATTAGTCTAGCTCCACTTTCTTATTCAATAGTTTGCCTGCTCTGTAGTAAGCGTAAAGCATCACAGCCATTGCGAAGGTGAGGGCGATACTGGTCGCAGCACCAAATGGCCAGTCACGAGCGTTCAATACTTGGCTCTTAATAACGTTACCAATCAGTAGGTTCTTCGCACCACCAAGAAGGTCAGAGATGTAGAACATACCTAGTGCTGGTAGCAGAACCAACAAACAACCACCGATAATGCCAGGCATTGTCAGAGGTAGAATCACTTTCGTAATGGTTTGGAACTTGTTCGCACCAAGATCTTTCGCCGCCTCGATATAAGTGTTGTCCAACTTCTCGATTGCCGAGTAAAGCGGCAGAATCATAAATGGAAGCAGGATGTACACAAGACCAATCATTACTGCTGTTTCGGTGTACATAATACGTAATGGCTTATCGATGATTTCCATCGCCATTAATGATTTGTTCAAAATACCTTGTGTACCCAGAACAATCTTCAGGCCGTAAGTACGGATAAGAGAGTTTGTCCAAAAAGGTACGATAACTAAGAACAACATGAATGGGCGCCATTTCTCTGGCATTTTCGCTATGATGTAAGCAAATGGGTAACCAATTACTAAACACAACAACGTCGCCACGATCGCCATGTAGAACGAGTGCATCAGCACTTTCGCATACAAGGGGTCGAGTAGACGTAAGTAGTTGTCGAAAGTAAATGTCATTTCGATTAAGTTTGCTTCATCACGCGTTAAGAAACTCGTACCGATAATCATCACATTTGGTACCAACACGAAAAGTGTTAACCAACCGACGATTAAGGTAATGATCGCGTTTTGAAGATTAATCTTCTTGCTTATCATTGAGGACTACCTCCCAGCTCTCAACCCAAGTGATAGCGACTTTCTGGCCAAGTGAGTGGTCCACATCAGGATCATCTTCGTTAAAGAATTCGCTAACCATTACACGCATGCCCGAATCCAATTGGATAACTGAATCAAGCGTCATACCTTTATAGGTACGCTCTGTTACGTGACCTACGATGCCTTTTTCTTCAGACTCTTTGATCTCTTCGATACGTAAGTCTTCTGGGCGAAGTAGTACTTGCAGTTTTTCACCTGCTTGCGCTTCCTGATCGTAGTAAACAACAGATTCGACACCTTCGATTTCTGCACGGATACGTTTCTCGTCGATACGCTCTAGCATGGTTGCGTTGAATACGTTGATCTCACCGATAAAGCGAGCAACAAATAGGTTCTTCGGCTCTTCGTAAATCTCACGTGGAGAACCATCCTGCTCGATAACACCATCGCGCATTACAATAATGCGGTCAGACATCGATAGGGCTTCTTCCTGATCGTGCGTAACGAAGATAAAGGTAATACCAAGTTGACGCTGAAGCTGTTTAAGCTCGATTTGCATTTGCTTACGCAGTTTGTAATCAAGTGCCGATAGAGATTCATCTAGCAGCAGTACTTTTGGTTTGTTAACAACCGCACGCGCAATGGCGATACGTTGTTGCTGACCACCAGAAAGCTGATGAGGCTTACGCTGTGCCATTTTTTCTAGGCGCACCATGCGCAGTGCTTCCATTACTCGTGGTTCAATGTCCGCAGTAGGCGTTTTCTGCATACGAAGACCAAAAGCGACATTCTCATATACGGTCATGTGTGGAAACAATGCGTAACTTTGAAATACCGTGTTGACGTGCCTTTGCTCTGCAGGAACCTGTGTTACATCCTGGTCATCCAAAATAATTTGACCGTTATCTGCCGTTTCAAAACCTGCAATCATGCGTAAAACTGTTGTCTTACCACAACCAGAAGGCCCGAGAATCGTCAGAAATTCACCATGATTAACATCCAGATTTAAATTACCGATGATTTCCTTACCATCGAAACTTTTACTAATACCAGATAAACGAATAACTGGCTTTCCTGCTTGCGGTTTTGCGTTCAACGTCTGTATTTCCCCCACGTTCAAGCCGGGATTATCCCAGCTGATGTGACACTAACCATTCACTTTTGAGGCGCGCATCATAATCACCAAAAGTGTGAAATTAAAGCATTTTCTTATCTTGAAACAGAAATAATTTTGCAGGAAAAAGCCATCATTCCTTACCATACTGTTTTTATGAGATTAATTGGCATCTAGACACAGTTTGATAGCACTAAACTTTGTTCAACAATTGTTTCAATTTCATGACCTTGAAAGTGGTTAATTATCAACCATACAGTTGAGATTGCAAGGATTGTAGGTGAGTTGTGATGTTAGATGTGGAAAGATTTCTTTATAATGACGATTACATTAATTGACTGGAATTCCAGTCAAAATTTTACAAGTTAGTCTTGGATAAACTATGAACGACGATTTTGAGAAAGATTTCAATCTTGGGGGGAGTGTAGAGCGAGCTTTGTCTGGCAACTACGAGCTTAAAGCTGGCGCGGTTTTTAACGAAGCTTGGCGAGCAACCATCCAGCACTTTTTATCATTTTCTCCTGCCATTATTGTATTGCTTTTTGTCCAGTTAGGTATTTTCTATATTGCATTAAAACTGCAGTTGGGCGATTTGAGCGTTATTCTTGATGCATTTGAGAACCCAGAGTCGTTCACAAACGATATTGTGTCTTCTATTTATGTCGCGAATTTCAGTTATGAGGTGATTAGCGCACCAATTTATGCGGGGATCAGCTTGATGGCTATGAGCCATGTCGCCGGCCTGAAGACTAAGTTGCGCCATGTTGGAAAGGGGTTGCAGTTCACCATTCCTGTTATTCTAGCAACGCTCATGAGCTTAATGCTACAAGGTGTGGTTGGTATGATTTTTCCTTTACTGTCGCTGTATCTTTCCTTGGCATTTAGTCACTCTATTTTGTTGATTTGTGAGAAAAGGGTGCCACCAATGCAAGCGTTGCTGTTATCACTTCGCGCAATCAACAAGAAGATTTTTGTGGTCGCGGGGCTTTACTTAGGCGTGATGTTAATGTTTATTATTGCAGCAATGTTCTACGGTATTGGCTTGATTTTTGTGCTGCCATTCTTCTTCCATTTGAAAGGCATACTCTACCGCGAAATGTTTGGAATTAAGCTTAAGATCGTTACAACACAGAAAAACGATAATGATCACGATGGTAACTCACAGGTGTTTGATGCCTAATTCTTTGAAATCAATAAGTTTACGAGTGGCGGCAACCTGTATAGCCGCCACTTTTATTTCTATAGGCCCATATTTACACTACGAGAAACAGTTTAAATATGTGGAAAATCCTGACGTACTCTCTGGCAAGATTAAGCATGTCGATTTATCACACTTGCCATACATCGGTGATATCCCAGACTTCAATTCAATAAAAGATACGAAAGAGAAAAAAGCTGCTTTTTTTGATTTTTTAAGGCCTAAAATTGCTCTTGAGAATCAACGAATTCGTCATGAGCGGGCCTTTCTTACCTCTTTAAAGGTGGGACAAGTGACGCAAGAACAACAAGAGTATGCTCAGCGGTTATCATCTCTGTATTCGTTGCCCTTGAGTAACGATAAGATTGATCAAGCATGGCTAGACGAGATGCTTGTGCGAGTGAACGTCTTACCTGAAGCCTTGGTTCTAACTCAAGCGGCAAATGAATCTGCGTGGGGCACTTCTCGTTTTGCTACTCAAGCAAACAACTTGTTCGGCCAATGGTGTTATAAAAAGGGCTGTGGAATTGTTCCAGCGCAACGTGGCGCTAACAAAGTTCATGAAGTTGAAAAATTCGATTCTGTACAACAGTCTGTTCATGGCTACTTTATGAATGTTAATCGAAACCCAGCGTATGCAGACCTGCGTGAAATCAGAACATCTCTGGCTGAAAAGAACAAGGGCTTGTTAACGGTTGCAACCGCGTCAGAGTTAACGCATGGGTTGCTAGCCTATTCTGAACGTGGCATCGCCTATGTACACGATCTTCGCGCTATGATTCGTCATAACAACGCCTACTGGACGCAATAAAATAACGGATAAAATGAAAAAGTTAAGCCTAAGTCTATTGGGAAGTGCGGCGCTAATTCTTGTATCGCCGATAACCCAAGCTCAAGAGTACATGTTCACGTACTCAAAGTTATACACTCAACTAAAAAACAACAATAAAGAAGGGCATGACGATGTGAAAGTTGGTGTCTTTTTTGTGGACGCAAAAACTAAACAAATTTGTACGATAGAAAAAGCTTGGATGGAAAAAGAAGAGCACTATGAAGAGTTTGTTATCCCTGCTTCACAAGAGTTGCCTTTACCTGTTGATAAAAACTTAAAGTCAGCGAATCCGTTGGTTTTTATCGATACCCCAAAAGATACACGTTGCGATTACTCACTTGTCGTGATGACCAAAGAACCATTACAGGGTAACGTTTCTTACGAGCAACTTAAGCCTCTTCTACCTCAAATGCAGACGATGCTGGAAGATTTAGGCGGTATGTTTGCGGGTTGGTTTACACCGGAAGTTCAAGGTGTGACGATGGAGTTTGCAAATCAACTGAATGATAAAGTGATTTTCTCAAACGGAACCGAAAAGCCAATTGTCAATGGCAAGATACAAGTCGCACTAAGTGAAATAGGGCAAGGTGGCACAATGACACTACCAGAACCGACGATGCGAGTGTTACCTTATCTACCTAACGCAAAGAAATGAACACTGAACGTTTAGAAAGGGCTGCAATCGCAGCTCTTTTTTAATTTTGACCGTAACTAAAGTATCTTTCACACTCTTTTCTTAAAGACTCAATAAGACAAGCATTTAATCCTGCGTAAAAAGCTCGTATAATCCACGCCCCAAAGAAACCCATGTTAGGAAGTCCTAGTCGATTTATCGGCGATGTGAGAGCCCGCAATGAACCAAATAGATACAAGAAAAGAAACCCTAGAATTCAACAAGCTTCAGAAACGCCTAAGAAGACATGTTGGAAATGCCATTACTGATTACAACATGATCGAAGAAGGCGATGTTGTAATGGCATGTATTAGCGGTGGTAAAGATTCATTCGCGATGCTTGATATCCTGCTGAATCTTCAAAAAGCCGCACCGATCAAATTTGAAGTGGTTGCGGTAAACCTAGACCAAAAACAACCGGGCTTCCCTGAGCACATTCTGCCAGAGTATTTCGAAACACTGAATATCCCTTACTATATCGTCGATAAGGACACGTATTCCGTCGTAAAAGAGAAGGTACCAGAAGGCAAAACCACTTGTGGTCTGTGTTCACGCCTGCGACGTGGTACGCTGTATTCATTTGCAGAGAAGATTGGTGCAACTAAGCTTGCGCTAGGTCATCACATGGATGACATCGTCGAAACAATGTTCTTGAATATGTTCCACGGCTCTCGCCTTAAAGCGATGCCACCAAAGCTACGCTCTGATGATGGCCGTAACGTGGTCATTCGTCCATTGACTTACTGTCGTGAAAAAGATTTGATCAAATACGCTGAGCACAAGGATTTCCCAATAATTCCGTGTAACCTTTGTGGCTCTCAAGAGAACCTTCAGCGTCAATCTATAAAAGCAATGTTGATTGAATGGGATAAGAAGACGCCAGGGCGTGTGGAAGCAATTTTTAAATCAATTCAAAACGTAAGCCCAAGCCAACTAGCAGACCGCGAATTGTTCGACTTTGTTAACTTACCGCTAGATCGTGAAGGTAACCGCGAAGAGTATGAATTTAATGAGGCTGTCGTTTCTTCGACGAATATTGATGAATCGATGTTCATCGATGTTACGAACATCTAACTCGTAAAAAAGGAGGTTAATTAGACCTCCTTTTTTGTACCCAACGCTTTAACTGTTCCCAAACAAAAATCCCCCTGTATTCGGGGGATTTATTAGCGCTTATTTGAAAGCGCTCAATACATAGCAATACTAAAGAGAGATTAGGTTGCTGTATTTGGGTCGAGAGGGCTAATGTAGCCTTTTGGTTTTAGAGCCAACACGTCGCAATTTATTTTATCAATTACGTGCTCCGCTGTATTACCAATAAAGACAGCAGAAAGCCCTGTTCGCCCTGTGGTACCTAAAATAACCATTGCTGCGTTCAAGCGCTCTGCAGCTGCCGGAATGACATCTTCAGGTAAACCTTGCTCAACTATCGTTTGTTCTTCATCAAGACCATGTTTTTGGCGTAGTGCTTTCATAGCCGTTAAATGATGACCTCGCACTGCATCGGTATAAGTCGTTGGGTCAAATTCAGGAAGTTCAATCGTAATGTTCGCCGGTGTAACGGGGTAGGCGTTAACAAGATATGGCTTGGCCTCAAGCCGAGTGGTGATTTCTTTTAATCGCTCGACCATCGTATCGTTGAGATCAATATGAGTCGGGTTTTCTGAGCCCACATGTACTGAGGCAAGGATACTTGCTTGTTCCGGCCAAGCAGCATTCTTAATAAGAAGCACTGGAATAGGGCATTTTCGCAACAAGTGCCAATCTGTCGGTGTGAAAATGACAGACTCTAAAACATCATGCTTACGTGTGCCTTTGATGACTAGGTCATGATTGCCTGCATAGACTTCAGCAATAATCGCCTCATAAGGGCGGTTGTGCCAGACAACACAAACATCAAAGTCGAAGCCATCGTTTAGGTATGGTTGAGCAATTTTACGCATCCACTGCTCACGCTGATGAATGACACCTCGACGCATAGCATCTCTTTCATCCACTGATAGCATTGACGTCATGTCATACGAGAAATCGTAAATGGATAAAAAGAAAGTGATTCGGCTTCTAGATACACTTTTCTGAGCTAATTGAACAGCTCTTGCAAGTGCGGGCTGCTCATCATTATTGATGTCAGCTACAACAAGGATCTTACTGTATATACTCATAACTAAGCCCACTTCTATTGCAAAACCAGATACTGAATGTAAATTAAATCAGTATTTTGGAGTACTCACCGTACATTTTTACTGTAGCTTAGTTTGGAGAACTTTTTGAGGACTTTCGAAAGGAATTTATGAGAAATATGATGTAGCTCATTTTCGAGCTACATCAATAATTAGGGTGTATTATTCTTTAGTTACACCAGCAAGTTCCATCAATGCATCGTGGTCTAAGATAGTGATATATTTACCTTTTACGCTTAGGATCTCAGATTTCTGGAAACGACCTAACAAACGACTGATCGTTTCGACTGTAAGACCAAGGTAGTTGCCAATATCACCACGAGTCATAGTTAAACGAAACTCTCTAGGGCTGAAGCCACGCTGAGAAAAACGCGTTGATAGGTTGTAAAGGAAAGCAGCTAGTCGCTCTTCTGCGTTCTTTTTAGAAAGAAGCAAAATCATTTCCTGATCACCTTTAATTTCGTTACTCATCAAACGCATGATTTGCTGGCGAAGCTTAGGCATTTTACCCGATAGATCGTCTAAAATTTCGTATGGGATTTCACATACCATCGACGTTTCGAGTGCTTGAGCAAAGCTAGGGTGGGAGTCACCAGTGATAGCATCGAAACCGACTAAGTCTCCAGCTAAGTGAAACGCTGTGATTTGCTCATCACCTTGCTCTGTGATCGTATAGCTCTTGATGGTACCAGAGCGGATAGCGTATAGCGATTTTAGCTCATCACCGGCCTTAAAAAGCTCTTGTCCTTTTTGAATAGGCTTCTTACGTTCGATGATTTGGTCAAGCTGATCAAGTTCTGCCTCATTTAGAGTGAACGGGATACACAGTTGACTAATGCTACAATCTTGGCAATGAATGGCGCAACCGCCTGATTGGATACGCTTTGTTGCAGGTTTTTCAGAAATCATAACAACCTTTCACTATTTGATATACATCAATATTTTAGCATCGCTTAATCCTAAAGGGTAGCAAAAATGTCACCTCAATAGAGTTTAACGTTATATGAAACCGAGTAACGCTAAGGCTCCTACAGCGGTATACGTACCATAGCCAATAAGGATTAATGCTGAAATATTTCTAAATATTAATGATTTTTGTAATTTCTGAAAATGATTGGCACCGTATCCAATAATAAGCATTGCAGGTAGCGTTCCGAGCCCAAACGCAAGCATAATTAGGCCGCCGTTCATCGCACTACCAGAAACCGCCGACCAAGTAAGCGCTGAATAAACTAAGCCACATGGTAACCAACCCCAAATAAAGCCAAATGGCAACGCGTGAAGAGGATGCTTTAGTGGCAACAGATTCTTCCCTGCCGGCGAGATAAAGCGCCAGATATACTGCCCTAGCTTTTCTATTAAAAGTAAGCCTTGCCACCATTTAGCAATATACAGCGCGACCAGGAACATGAATAACGCAGCAATCAGCCTTAACCAAGCAAGAGAGTGCGTTAACCCACTAAGCTCAGATAAACCTGATATAGCACCACCCACTAATGCACCTATTAAGGTATAACTGATCAATCGTCCGAGGTTGTAGAAGAGGGGGATAAGAGGGGTAGTTTTATTTTTAGCAGAAGAGCCCATGGTAAGTAGAGACGCGATACCACCACACATACCCATACAATGACCGGCTCCTACTAAGCCGATCATCAACGCACCGATAAAATCAGGAGTCATAAAGGTCGCTACTTTTTATCACTATTAGATTGGTCTTCTTCGTCGAGAAGAATGTTGTGCCCTTGCCGTTCAAGATCTTCAAACTGATCGCTTCTTACCGCCCAAAGAAAAACGGCGACAGCAACACAAACGAGAACGATAGCGATGGGAATCAATATATAAAGACTTTCCATGTTTGCTTTCTCTACTTATTTCTCTTTGAGCAGGCGCAAAGAGTTAGATACAACGATAATTGAGCTTGCAGACATGCCAACTACTGCAATGTAGGGAGCCACTAAACCTGCGACCGCCAAAGGCAAAATTAACAGGTTGTAACCCAAAGACCAAGCCAAGTTTTCTCGAATAATCTTTCTTGTACGCAGTGCAAGCAAACGTGCTTCTAGTAGCTTTTCGAGATTATCCCCAAGTAACGTCATATCTGCAGAAGCTTTAGCGACATCTGTACCACCGCCCATTGCGACAGAAAGGTGAGCTCCGGCGAGAGTCGGCGCGTCATTGATTCCATCACCAACCATCATAGTGATACTGTTTTCGTCCAAGCTCTTAAGGTATGCAAGCTTATCTTCTGGCTTTGCTGACGCGACGATGTGATCGATACCAATTTCATTCGCCACTGGTTGGGCGTTTGAGAGAGAATCACCAGTTAGCAGGGTTGTCTTAATTCCAGCGTCAGCAAAACGTTGAATAAAGGCTTTGCTTTCTTTTCGGATAGGGTCGCGGTAGTAAAAGCTAGCGACATGCTTGCCATCAACCGACAGATAGACCGCCTGGCTTTCACCACTTTCTTTGCCTTGAACAAAAGCAGCACTACCTATCTTAACGATTTTGCCATTCCACATACCCTCAATCCCTGAACCAATCACGTTTTGCACGTCAGACACGATAAAGTCATCATTGGTGTAAGTTGCAAAAGAACGAGCGATAGGGTGGTTTGCATGAGCCTCTAAAGCTGCAGCTAGTGATAGACAATCTTTCTGTGGGAGATCACTAAGTATCTTTGTTTCACAGATCTCAATATCACCTTTCGTTAGAGTGCCTGTTTTATCTACAACTAAGTGGTTGATCTTACATAGTGTCTCAAACACATGGCCTTTACGAAGTAAAATGCCAAAATTACCCATTCTAGAGGTAGCACAAGTGAGTGCGGTCGGTGTGGCCAGAGATAGCGCACATGGACACGTAGCGACTAGCACAGACAGCATGATCCAAAACGCATCATCTGGTTTTGTTTGATGCCAGTAAAACCAAGTACCAGCAGAGATAATAAGAATCACACCAACAAAGTAACGGGCGACAATGTCTGCAATTTCCGCAATTTTAGGTTTGGAGTGTTGAGCTTCATCTTGTAAACGCACGATGTTAGAAATCATTGAATCGGCCTTTGAGCTTACTACCTCAAGTTCAAATGATTCGTCTCCGTTTAGCGTTCCCGCATAAACAATATCGCCTTCTCGTTTCACAACATGCACTGACTCACCCGTTAGCATGGATTCATCAATATGAATACGGCCTGAAATAACTTTACCGTCAGCGGGGATATGTTCACCAGGTAGAACGCGAATACGAACGCCAACTTTTAGCGTCTTCACGGGTATCTGATCACCGTCCAGCGTTGTAGCAATTGCCGGAATCAACTTAAGAAGGTTACCACTCGCTGCAGCAGCTTTGCGACGAGCGCGCATCTCTAAGAATCGACCTACTAACAAAAAGAAGGTAAACATCGAGATAGATTCAAAGAAGACTTCGCCTTGTTCAGTTACTGTTGCAACTAAACTTGCAACATAGGCAAAGATCAACGCAATAGAAACCGGGACATCCATACCAAGGGTTCGGCCTTTGATACTGCGCCATGCGTTTAAGTAAAATGGAAGAGCGGAATAAAGCAAAACAGGAGTAGCAAAAATCAAACTTACCCAACGAAAGTAACTTTTAAACTCTGGCTCTAAATCACCAAAGACTTCGAGATACAGTGCAACGGCGAGCATCATGACCTGCATGGTTGCTAAACCTGCAATACCTAGCCGATATAGATATTGCTTCATCATTCGATGGTAAGAGGCTTCTTGCTTATCTGCTTCAAAAGGTGCAGCTTTGTAACCAAGTTTATGAATAACGGAAAGGAGCTCGCTTAACCGTACCTGAGTTTTATCCCATGCTAGTAACGCTCGATTGGTGGTTGTATTAACACGGATAGATACCAACCCGGCCGTATTAGAAACTTGCTTTTCGATTAACCACGCACAAGCGGCACATGAAACGCCTTCCAAAGAAAGGGTTACTTCAGAAACATTTTCGCGATTTCGTACGAATTCAGATTGTACATCCGCATTGTCATAATGAATTAAAGCTTGGAGTTGCTCTGGTACTAGATCTGCCTTTTCTGCAGGCGCAGTGCGGTATTGGTAATATGATACAAGACCACTATCGACAATAGTCTGCGCCACAGTTTCGCAGCCCGGACAACACATGTCGCGAATTTCACCCAATATTTCTACTTTGAAATCCGTGTTGGCTGGTACATCTTCACCGCAGTGATAACAGGATTTACACATATGCTTACTTCATTAACGGTGTTGAAGAGGCAGGAAACTCAACTTTACCTTGGATCATCCATTGCTTGTCGTGTGGTTGTAGTTCAACAAACCATGGTCCTTGAATAGATTCCTCAGCTTTTAGTCGGTAATTACCAGATGCATCCGCTGTTACAAGCTTTGTGAAGTCACGATCAGGAAGAGTACGATGAGTGAAAGTGGCCGTTAGAGCAGGGTAATGAGGTAGCTTCCCTTTAGCGAAAACAATCACAACATTGTTATTTTCAGAGGAAATCTCAGCGTTAAGACCTAGGTCACGAGCGACATTCATTTTACTAATGTCGATATTAATGCCTTTGCCTTTTTTATAGTAATCCTCGGCGACTAAAGAAACAGAGTTGTTCGAGAAAACGACCACAGTAATCACAGTCCAAACTACGACAGTAAGAGGAAGGATGATTAGGAACCACGGCCAAAATTGTTTATACCAAGGCTTTACCATAAAAAAGTTCTCAACAGCTAAATGAAAAAATGTAAGGCGTTAAATTTAAAGGAAAGACAGCCCCTATGAAAGGGGCTGTTATTGCTATGTTACGTAATATCTCAGTTACTTACTCTCTGAGTTACTTAAACTCCAGACATATGAGGCAACGAGCTGAACTTTATCTTCACCCAAAATGTCTTTCCACGCAGGCATTACGCCTGAGCGTCCGTTCATTACGGTTTCTGTTACAGCTGCACGAGAGTCACCAAATAACCAGTCTTGGTCTGTAAGGTCAGGCGCACCGACTGCAGGGTTACCCTTACCATCGGTACCATGACAAGCAGCACACACTACGAAGCGTGCTTTACCTGCCGCGGCTTCACGAGCATTTACTTTACGACCAGATAAACTAAGTGTGTAACTTACAACTTCTTGAACACCTTGCTCACCAAGGGCATCTTTCCATGCTGGCATTTGACCAATACGGCCGTGCATGATGGTTGTAACGATCGCTGCTGGCTCGCCACCATATAGCCATGCATCATCAGTCAGGTTAGGGAAGCCTTTCTGACCACGTGCATCAGAGCCATGGCATTGAGAACAGTTTTGCAAAAACAAACGCTGACCAACTTTTAATGCTTCAGGATCTTGCGCAATTTCAGGAATTGGGCGTAGACCACTGTCATTGTGCGCAAGTTTACGGAATGCTTCGCCGAAGTAAGCGTCGGCATCATCCAGTTCTTTTGCATATTGGTTTAGTTGCTTGTTCTCTTGTGCTGCAGCGATGGCTTCTTTTGACTCTTCTAGTGAGCGAACGGTTTGAGCCGAACTCTGCCAGTTTAAAAAGCCCTTGAAGCTACCTAGACCTGGGAATAGGGCAAGGTAAACTGCTGAGAACACAAATGTGCTTACAAACAGGTAAGTCCACCACTTTGGTAGAGGGTTGTTTAGCTCGCGAATACCATCGTACTCGTGGCCCATGTCTTCCCCTTCCTCGACGCCCATTTTATCTTTAGCGCACCAAGTCAGGAGAATCGCACAGCCTACTAGCGTACCGACAGTAATCACGATAATCCAGAGACTCCAGAATGTAGTCATTACTTCTTCACTCCTTGGTTATTAGGGGTCTTTTGTTCTTCGTCAGCAAACACCAAGTTGGCATCTTCTTCAAAGCGTGCTTTACGCTTTTTACTAAATGCCCACCATACGATGCCAATAAAACTAGCGAAGAGTACAACGGTATAAATACTATGAATTGTACCGAAATCCATATGATCCCCTTACTTCATTGCATGACCAAGAGACTGAAGGTAAGCGATGATTGCATCCATCTCTGTTTTACCTTCTACTTCTTTAGCCGAATTCGCGATCTCTTCATCAGTGTATGGAACGCCGAACTGATCACGAAATAGCTCAAGTTTCTTCTGAGTTAGCTTACCGTCTAAAACGTTTTCAGCTAGCCACGGGAAACCTGGCATGTTTGACTCAGGTACAAGCTCACGAGGATCTAACAGGTGAACACGGTGCCATTCGTCAGAATAACGACCACCAACACGAGCTAAATCCGGGCCTGTACGCTTAGAGCCCCAAAGGAATGGGTGTTCCCAAACACTCTCACCAGCAACAGAGTAGTGACCGTAACGTTCAGTCTCTGAGCGGAAAGGACGAACCATCTGGCTGTGACAAACGTTACAACCTTCACGGATGTAGATATCACGACCTTCCATCTCCAAAGGAGTGTAAGCGCGCAGATTTTCTACAGGTTCAGTCGTTTGCTTTTGGAAAATCAGAGGAGTGATCTCTACAAGAGCACCCCAACTGATAGCAAACACGATAAAAATAGCCAACAAACCGACATTACGTTCTAAGATTTCATGGCGATTATTAGAATTATTACTCATTCTTAAATCTCCTTATGCCGGATGTGGGATAGCTTTTAGGCTTTCTTTAGGTGCACTTACCGTTTTGTACGTGTTGTATGCCATTAGGAACATACCTGATAGGAAGATAAATCCGCCTAGGAAACGTACAAAGTAGAAAGGATAAGACGCTTCTACAGATTCAACAAAGCTGTAAGTTAGCGTACCGTCAGAGTTAACCGCGCGCCACATAAGACCTTGCATTACACCAGAGATCCACATCGCAACGATGTAAAGAACGGTACCGATTGTTGCTAGCCAGAAATGCACATTAACTAGACCAACAGAGTACATACGCTCTTGGCCAAATAGGCGAGGTACCAAGTGATATACAGAGCCGATAGAGACCATCGCAACCCAACCTAACGCACCAGAGTGAACGTGACCAATGGTCCAGTCTGTGTAGTGAGAAAGTGCGTTAACCGTCTTAATCGACATCATCGGGCCTTCAAAGGTAGACATACCGTAGAACGACAGTGAAACGATTAGGAAACGTAGGATAGGGTCATAACGAAGCTTATGCCATGCACCAGATAACGTCATAATACCGTTGATCATACCACCCCAAGAAGGAGCAAATAGAACCAGCGACATAACCATACCTAGAGACTGAGTCCAGTCTGGCAGCGCTGTATAATGAAGGTGGTGAGGGCCTGCCCAAATATATAGAGAAATAAGTGCCCAGAAGTGAACGATAGATAGACGGTAAGAATAAACAGGACGTTCAGCTTGTTTAGGAACGAAGTAGTACATCATACCTAGGAAACCAGCGGTCAGTAGGAAACCTACCGCATTGTGTCCATACCACCACTGAACCATCGCATCCACTGCGCCCGAGTAAATCGAGTAAGATTTACCAAGTGACACAGGAATAGCCATGCTGTTCACGATGTGAAGTACTGCTACTGTGATAATAAAGGCACCGAAGAACCAGTTTGCCACATAAATATGTGACGTGTTTCGCTTCACTAGTGTGCCGAAGAACACCACCGCATATGATACCCATACTAGCGCAATTGCGATATCAATAGGCCATTCTAGCTCAGCATACTCTTTACCCGATGTTAAACCGAGAGGCAAAGTAATGGCTGCTGCCAGGATGATTGCTTGCCAACCCCAAAAGGTGAAGGCAACGAGTGGGCCACCAAAAAGACGTGTTTGACATGTGCGCTGTACAACATAATAAGACGTTGCGAACAGAGCACTGGTACCAAACGCAAAAATTACCGCATTAGTATGCAGTGGACGTAAGCGACTGTACGTCAACCACGGCGTATCAAAGTTTAGCTGTGGCCAAACTAATTGAGCGGCAATCAAAACACCAACAGCCATACCAACTATGCCCCATAAAATGGTCACAAGGGTAAATTGGCGAACGACTGTATAGTTGTAGTTTTGTTCAAGCTGCTTTACTTGGCTCATTTGCATGCTTCCAATTTCTAATTAACTACACTTTTACTTCCAACACGACTTGCGTCGTAACACCACCCAAGTAAACTCTAGAATTCAAGTGTTATCATCACCTTATTTCCATTGCTGACTTTAATAAAAAGTGGCATTTTCAGCGTGACACTATACTTGAATTAACAATTCAATGACAGGGTAGTAACCTTACTGGACCTCTGGAAATCATTTTTTATTTAAAAAGTTTGAAGTTTGTAACAAGGATATTAGTAATTATGCCTGCACAAAAGTTAACAAAGGCGCGACTTGCACAAATCTTAATCATGCTCAGTGTTTTAATAGGCGCATTTTTCTGGCGTACCTTTACACACGAGAGTGTTAATAGCGTTGACTGTTCACAAAAAGAACGATGCGATGTAACAATTGAAGGAGAAATAATCACGATTAATCGTGATTCAATGGGAATTTCGCTCGAAACGACAGAAAGTAGCACTCTAAAAATTGATCTAAATCAATCTGGTAATTTTATCAATCTCAACGAGAAGCATAAGTCATTAGTAGAATGGGACATCATGCCTGAATCGAAAAAAATCACCTTTAAAAAAGGTGAAAACATTGTTGTAGTTCAATTATAAATACGATCTATCACGAGATAATCGTAACTTATTAATGAAATTAACACCTTCTTACCTAGAGAAAATTGGTTGGAATGGTATAACAGCAGAGTGATATCCAATTATAAAATCGTATGCATTGCCAATCAGTTTTTACTCATATTAAAGATGAAGACTCAGCGATAAGAACGCTCAGGTCCGAATTGACACAACAGAGCTTGTCTTACGTGATGTGTTACTACACGGAAGAATACAATTTTGAGTTGATTCGAGAAGCGTTTCTTGCGCATTTTCCTGGTGTGCCTTTTCATGGCGCCAGTTCATGTCAAGCCGTAATGACAGATCAGGGCTTTCATACAGGCCCAGTAATTGCGGCACTTGCTGTTTATGATACAGGTCCTCATGCTTATGGTACTGGTATTTCTAATCACAACTCAGGTGACAGCGTCACCAAGGCTTTGGATATGGCCCTTGAGAACGCAAACCGTGTAGGAGAAGTACCAAACTTAATTCTACTTCATGCTACACCAGGGCAAGAGGAATCAATCATTGCGTCTATAGATGAAAGATTTGGAACTCTAATTCCAATTATTGGTGGTTCGGCCGCTGATAATAACATCGCTGGGAAATGGTCTGTGATAACCGCCCAAGGCTCTCAAACTTCAGGTTTAAGCTTAACTCTCTTTTACTCCTCTCAACCTGTTGATATCGCTTTTAGCGCTGGACATACACCAACTAATATCAAAGGTGTTGCAACCAAGACCAACAATAGATGCTTACTTGAAATTGATAACGAACCTGCGCTCAATGTTTATAGAAGGTGGACAAATCACCAGGATAACCAAGTAGGTAAAGATAATATGCTGTTTACAAACTCGAGTGCTTATCCATTAGGGCGGATCGCAGGTCACCTCTATGATCGCCCATATTACAAGTTATCCCATCCGATCCGTGAGACGCAAGATGGTGGAATCGAGTTGTTTACACGAATAGAAGAGGGTGACGAGCTCACATTAATGAAAGGAAGTCGTGAGCATCTCGTTGCGCGCGCTGCAAAAGTCGTCAATGCCGCTTTTAACCAAAAATTAGAAGAGTCTCGAAAAATTGGAGTGATAAATATCTTTTGCGCAGGTCCCATGTTGCACTTAATGCAAGACATGAATAGCGTTTGTGAACAAATTAACCAAGAACTAGAACATTTGCCTTTTATTTGCCCTTTTACTTTCGGCGAGCAAGGTAGATTTATTGGTGGTGAGAATGGACATGGAAACCTGATGATTTCATCGGCTATATTCCATAAACCTTATGAAAGATAAATACTTAGACATATATCAACAGGAAGCGCTTCAAGAAGCGTTAGTTGAGCTAAAGCAGGCTAGACAAAGAGAACGACTACTCGCCGATGAAAACAAGGCCATTCTTTCCGCGATATCTGCGATGAGTGAGGCAAAGAATCGGCATGAGATATTTACGGGATTAAACAATGTCCTCAAAAAGTACATCAACTTCGATGACTTTATTGTACTGACTCGTGATGGTGAACGATATCCCTTCAAGACATTGATATCAACTAATAGCGTATTTGATAATGTATCCTGGTTACACGGTAACACCTATCAAAGAGCTCTCAATGGTGAATGCATTCTACTGTTCGAGCCAGATAAACTCGCTGAGTTTGTTAACTTAAGCAGCTTTATAAAAAGCCATGTAAACTCGGTCGTTTTAACTGGTATACGTTCAGAAGTAACGCAAACCGTAATCCTACTTATTGGAGCTCAGAAAGGGCACTTTAGCATAGAGAATAAGGAAACCTTGAGGCGGTTTCGTCCCTTAATTGAAAGGGCGGTCATTGATATCGAGACCAAAGAGAAGTTACAACGTATCGTTGAGGTAAGAACAACTCAGCTCGCTAAAGCAAGAGAAGAAGCAGAGCTTGCGAACCGGTCTAAGTCGGAGTTCTTAGCGATGATGAGCCATGAAATAAGAACCCCTTTAAATTCCGTTCTTGGAATGCTAGATATACTGAAGCAATCAACCTTGTCAGAAGAACAAATTGATGCTTTGAGCCAAATGGAGTGCTCTGCAGAGTTACTTCTCGCGATAATCAGTGACATTCTTGATCTTTCTAAAATCGAGTCAGGTCGCTTTCAGCTCAATGAACAATGGATTAACTTAAGAGACACTGTCACTTTTGTTATTTCTCAGCAAAAACAAATAGCTAAGAAGAAGAATCTTAAATTCAAGCTCAACTGTACTGTCACTAATGACAAACAATTTTGGATTGACTCCACGCGGTTATCTCAAATTCTGTTTAATCTAATAGGGAATGCAATAAAGTTTACAGACGAAGGTGAAGTAAAAGTTTCTGTATCTGAGCAAGATGCTGAACTTGTGATCTCAATATCTGACACTGGAATTGGTATATCTAAAGCAAAGCAAGAGCATTTGTTTACGGCATTTCATCAAGGAGACCGTTCCATCACGAGACGCTTCGGTGGTACAGGACTGGGGCTCGCAATAACCAAGCATTTAGTTGAAATGATGCGTGGCAAGATTGCCGTTAAAAGTGATGAGCATGTTGGTTCAACCTTTACGATTTCGATTCCAGTTTTGACTCGTTGCAATCAAAATCGTCCAGTTAGAATCGAAACCAATCAACCGACAAAAGCAATGGAACTTCTCGTCGTAGAAGATACCGAGTCGAATCAGTTCGTAATAAAGCTTATCTTAAATAAGCTTGGCCATAATGTTCATATCGCAAGCCATGGAGCAGAGGCATTAACATTTTTAGAGGAGAATGAGGATTTAATCGATTTGATTCTCATGGATGTCTCGATGCCAGTGATGGATGGAATTACCGCAACAAGACTTATTCGAGATAAAGGCCTCAAGACTCCAATTATAGCGTTAACTGCACATGCGCTAGAAAGCGATAGAGATAAATGCTTGGATGCCGGGATGGACGGATTCATTTCCAAGCCAGTTAGAAGACAAGATATCTTTGAAGCTATACAGTCATTTCAATAACTAAAAAGGCGTTAATATAGATCTTAACAATCGATAGATTATTAAGATCTATATTAAGTATTTTATGGTAAATAACCATTATGTTTAATACTTGCAGTAAGGCCCTTAAATTTAAAATCTGCAGGGGAATAGGAGCATACTCAGACAACATTTAGCGTACGGCGATATTTAATTTAACATAATATACATAATACGCATTAATAGTGTAAGCCCAAAGCGATAATGTCCTAGTATTTCCAAGTGAATCTGTCCTATGTTTGCTTGGAGGTATTTAGGAAGTTAGTTACGATGAACTACCATGAATTGCACCGTTTCTCCATTATCCAAGATGTGTTAAACAATAAGTTAAAGTGCCGAGAAGCCACATCCATTCTTGGAATAAGCTACCGGCACTTGTCTCGCATACTTTATGCCGTAGCAGAACCTCAACCTAGCCCAAATCACGCAGCACATCAGATTGTGATGGGTAACTGCGATGATTGATGCAAAATTACAAATGTTCGAATTTGGTATAGGTATTAATGATGCAATTAATGGTGTTTGGTTACCTAGATCCAGTGCTTATAAAGATCACTACACTACTCCAAAAGCTCCACCTCATTCACTAATACATGGTACAAATTATCAGAACTGGATTGGCACGCTTGGAAGAATTAGGCATAGTGAAAATGTATTTAAGTCCACACTGCTTAACTGCTGAAAAAGCAAATACAAGAAAGCAAATACAAGATAGTTCTCATCCTGAGAAAATTCTTGAGAAGAAAGATGCTAACTGGAAACCTACTGTATGACTGTATACAAATTAAAAAGTAAACCTCGAGAATTTAAGGTCTTAGAGCATGACCCTTATAAGCGAGCTCTCGATTCAGATGACTTTAAGTTGTTAAGACGACTTCGAAGAGCCCCTGTTGATTCAACCAGCTTGAGAGATGTTTGGGTAAATGAATATGCAACATTTACTCAACACTTTAAATTTGCTGAAGCAATCCCAGACATATCTAAATGGAGAACATTTCTTGTCTTGAGAGAAAATGCATATCAGGTAGTACGAGATGTAATTGATTCTGACGGTGAGTTCTTACCGATTACAATCGATGATGAAAGTTTTACCGTGTTCAACGTGATGTCCTTTGGAGAAGAAGACAAGCAGAAAATCAAATTTGAAGACATTGACGGAGAACAAGGATTATTAGAGAAACTGGCATTTATAGAAAGCGATCTTTCAAATAAATATGTCTTTAAATCAAAAGATGAAGGTTGTACGTCAATTTATTGTGATGACAAACTCATATCGTTATGTGAAGAGCACAATTTAAAGGGGCTTTCGTTCGATACAAATCTACTCGATGTATTTGAAGATTGATTCATCAGAATTTTTGTATTAGTTCAGACTAGATCTGAGACTCCAATTTGAAAAGAAGAGAGTTACCCACTTTGATTAAAGGTGCTTAATCACTAATCAAGGACAATAAGAGGTAACTCTCATGCTTCATACTAACAATCCAATCATCAAACACAAAGCTGGCCTTCTCAATCTGGCTTCGTAATGGACCTAGAAAGCTTCAAAAAGCGCCTTATTGCGTTAGAAACACAGGTCGCTGAGAACGGTATCATTCTAACGGAAGAGCAAGTTGCAGCCCTTGAACGCAAGAAGCATGATGACGAGGCTTGCGGTGAGATAGAAACAGCGCATCCAGGCTACCTCGGCTCTCAAGACACGTTTTATGTTGGCAACCTTAAAGGTGTTGGACGCATCTACCAGCAGACGTTCGTTGATACCTACAGCAAAATCACCTTCGCTAAACTCTACGAGACAAAAACACCAATCACCGCTGCAGATATGTTGAATGATAAGGTTTTACCGTTCTTCGAGGCGCATGAGCTACCAATGCTGCGAATATTGACTGGCCGAGGCACTGAATACTGTGGTCGTGTTGAACAACGTGATTACCAGCTCTATCTGGCCATTAATGATATCGACCACACTAAAACTAAAGCGATGTCACCACAGACAAATGGTATCTTCGAACGCTTCCACAAGACCATATTGAATGAGTTCTACCAAGTGACGTTCAGAAAGAAACTGTATGGCTCAATGGAAGAATTACAGAAAGATCTGGACGAATGGATGGACTACTACAACATCATCGTACTCATCAAGGAAAAATATGCTGTGGCAGAACGCCAATAGAGACATTAGAGGATGGGAAATCAATCTGGGCTGAAAAGAATCTAGCCCAGATATAATCTGACAGGCACCGAGTCGAAAAGTGGGTAAGTGTCAGATCAGGTCTCAATTAGTACACTTTAAGATTATCAGGCTCCTTGCGGAGCCTTTTTACATCATTTTCTTTAGTGCTCTAGCATATTTTAATACTTGCCCCGCGGCTTCTAAGTCTGTTAATGCTCCAATCTCTAACAAAGCAATTCCTGTCAAAATTTGTTGAGCTGTCACCAATTGGCCAGAATGTCATCCTAAGATTAACAACATTGTTTTCTTTTGAAGCTTTAACCGAGGTTTCTGTGGGCTTGCAATCGCTAGTTTGGTTTGTGGTTATGCTTACGAAGCAAATCAAATCTCTTATTGAAAATTGATGCGCGCGTAGTCCTCGACTTACTGGCGTGTTCTTCCGTAAGTACCTGAATCAATCTATGTATGGTGATGATGGCCAACTCACTGAATTTGCCATTCAATGGCATCACGATTACTAACTTAAGCGCTACCAAACAAAAAAGCCTTTCATACTCGCCTCGTACAACAGCAAAAATCAGCTAAACGCTCTAATCGCTCCGCAACGAAATCTGCCAAAAATCACGAGCTCAGTTGCGTTCTGAAACATTTATAAGCCTGTGGTTATATGGAGGCGAATGTACTTTTCGGGGTATTTGTAACGATAGCGTTTTCCTTTCTTCAAGTTGGACTTAACGTACCTACACACTTTTTGGTCACCACTACTGGTTACTCTTTTTATTACTGCGTTTTTACTTTTGTGCTCCATTTCTATCATGACGTCACAATAACCTTGATAGCCATCAAACTTATTGTCTACTTTCTTTTGAAGCTTAGTCTTAATCTTTTTAGCCAACAGGTTCGTTTCTGAATCGTCAGCAAAAACTGAATTACTTGCAAAGATCAATATCATTAAAGTTACAACGTATCTCATCGTTTTGGTCCGTTTATGTTGTTGATTGTTCAATGATAAGTAATTTTTCTGTAGATACGAAAATGGGACGTCACATTGCGTCCCATTTAACATGATGAAGTAACTGATATGTAATTAAGCGCGCTTCTTGCCTTTGTTTGCTTTGAAGCCCTGGTGCGGAAAAACGTTACGAATCCTCTGTTGAACTTTTTTGGGAATGCCTTTGGAAAAGCTTAAGCGCATTCCTGTTCGTTGGCTATACACCTTCATTTCACCAGTAAACGGGTTATGCTCACTAATATCCTGTAAGTTGTGTTTGAAAGAAGGAGGTAGATGCCCTTTTACGTTAATAATATGGCCATTATCGAACTTTACTTTTAACACCGGCCTATCGACTGCGATCAACCAAAAGATCACGATGGCTGCAATTAAGATTACATATAACATTTGGCACTCCCTATCCTAGCTAGATAGCAATTTACTCAAATCCTCTTTAATTGAGGTAACTTTTTGACTCGCTTTTTCACTTCTCGACGCTTCGGAAAGCAAATATTCAATTGCGTCAGATAACGTACAACCAAGTTCATTCGCTCTACTAGAAAGCTTTTCCCAAACTCGGTAATCTAAATCAATGGATTTCTTCTTTGTATGGACTTGCTCTGCATTGAAGTGACGTTTCCGTTTCGCTCGGATAGCCTGCTTGAGTTTATTATCTAACTCTTCTGACATGTGGTTTTCTATCCAAGTCAAGACAAGTGTAGGCTCGTGTTCAAGGCGTTTTAGTTCTGCGACCGCTGCATCTGCTTCGCTTGTATCAATATGTCGGGTAATCGCTTCACCATCTTTCCATTTTTTGATGAGATACTTCCATTTCCACCCACATTCTAGATTCTCAAGCTGTTGATATTTCATTTGTTCCGACCCATAAACATAACCTAGTGACAGCGTAACCCAGATGGTTTACTTGGGCAAATAAAACTCTTAGAAGTATCGATGTTGATCACTCATTTGTCTAAGTATTGTTCATTGAGAGTTGAATGCCGAGAGCAAACCAAATTGGTGCTAGGGTGTTATAGTCCGTTTCGTTATAATGTCGGCAAGATTGAATTACGATGAATTTTAATGAACCAACTTAATTGGCAAGACGTAACACCTTCACTTGAGCAGTACGAAGCACTTTTAAAGTCTGCACCTTCGTTACCAAAGAAGTCTTTTACTGATCTCCAACCGAGAATGTCGGCAACGATATCTCGTTTTTCAAAAATTTCCGGATTGACGCGAGTACTACTCATTAACTGCGTAGATAATTCTGTATATAGAGAGTTCATCAGTAAAGCTCTTCAGAGCCAGTCTAACGCTGCGATAGTTTTTTCGGAATCACTTGATGCCAAACGTTTATTTGACCGTTACAGTGTTGATGTAAGTGGTGATATTGCCTTCCAACCTGGTTTAATTTCACAGGCAGATAACGGTTACTTAATTGTACCGGCTAATCTAATTTTGGCTAACCCAGGACTTTGGCCAAATATAAAGTCTGCAATTCAACAAAACCTTATCGAGCCACTGAACCTAAGCCCTACTCGTTTACCTACTTCAGTACCGCAAGCTAAAGCTTATGATGTAAAACTGATTGTAACAGGAGAAAGAAGTCAGTTAGCAGAGCTAGAATACATCGATGAAGACTTCTGTTCTGGCTTTGCCATGTATACGGAAGTTGAAGAAGATATTCATCTGTCAGAGCAGAATTTGACAGATTACTTTGGTTTAGTGAACTGGATATGTTCTCAATATCAGCTGCCTCACTTAAGTGAATGTGGTTTTAGAAGATTGTTGCTAGCCGGTATGAGATTTACTGAAGATCAACATTATCTGCCTTTAGGAGTAATGTGGCACTCTCAACTTCTAACGCTTGCCAGCCAGTTCAGTGATGGTCACGCATTAGATTACAAGTCGTTAGATAAAGCGATTGACGACAAGTATTACCGAGAATCTTACCTTCCTCAGCGTGCCGTGTACGATATTTTAGATGGACAAGTCATCATTGAGACAACTGGGGAACAAGTTGGTCAAATCAATGGCCTAACCGTTATTGAGATGGCTGGGCACCCTGTCAGCTATGGTGAGCCTGCACGAATATCTTGTGTAATTCATTTTGGTGATGGCGATGTTTCCGATGTTGAGCGCAAAGCTGAGCTTGGAGGCAATCTACATGCAAAAGGCATGATGATTATGCAAGCTTTCTTGAGCTCTGCTCTGAAACTGGATGAACCACTGCCTTACTCTGCCTCCATCGTATTTGAACAGTCTTATAGTGAAGTTGATGGTGACAGCGCATCTCTTGCAGAACTTTGTTGCTTGGTGAGTGCTTTATCTGAATCTCCAATTAATCAACAAGTTGCTGTTACAGGAGCTGTTGATCAGTTTGGTCGAGTGCAAGCCGTCGGTGGCTTGAACGAAAAAATTGAAGGCTTTTATCAGGTTTGTAAACATCAAGGTTTTACAGGAAATCAAGGTGTTGTGATGCCAAAATCAAACCTTAAACACCTTGCATTACATAAAGATGTAATAGAAAGCATTAAAAATGGTGAGTTCCATATTTGGTCCGTTTCTACCGTAGATGAAGCTATTCCGATTGTAATGAATAAACCTTTTAGAGGTGAAGACGATAGCATTATTGGCAAAATAGCGGAACGTATTGAAAACTTTGAAAGACATGAGCATCCAGAAGGAATTGTGCAGCGCATCAAAAACTGGTTTGTCTAGTACTGATCGGAGTTGTTTAGCGTACACGTGTTCACTAAGATGCAGCTATCAAAAATTGGAGTAATTGATAATGCAAAACAAACGTGATTCTTATAACCGTGACGATCTACTTGCTTCTAGCCAAGGCGAACTGTTTGGGCCTGGTTACCCTCAGCTTCCTGCGCCAAACATGCTAATGATGGATCGTGTTACTAAAATGTCTGAGACTGAAGGCGATTTTGGTAAAGGTTTGATCTTGGCGGAATTGGATATTACTCCAGATTTGTGGTTCTTTGACTGCCACTTCCCTGGCGACCCTGTAATGCCGGGTTGTCTTGGCCTTGATGCGATGTGGCAACTTGTTGGTTTCTTCCTTGGCTGGGTTGGTGGCAAAGGAAAAGGTCGTGCTCTGGGTGTTGGCGAAGTGAAGTTTACAGGTCAGATCCTACCAACAGCGAAAAAAGTGACGTACGAAATCCACATGAAACGCGTTGTAAACCGTAAGCTTGTGATGGGTTTGGCTGACGGTCGTGTATGTGTGGACGGCAAAGAAATCTACGTAGCAAAAGATTTGAAAGTTGGCTTGTTCCAAGATACTTCGCGCTTCTAATCACGATTTTAATCGATTTATTAAGGCTCCTATTTAGGAGCCTTTTTGTTATCGAGTGTTAACCTACTTCCCTATGTCCCTATAATGTAGAAAAGGCTCCGTAGAGCCCTTTCGAATCCTTCTTTTTGTATGTGGAGAGTTTATTTGTAGAGACCAGATTGTCTTTCATCTCTGGCATCACGCCAACCACCTAACCAATACGACCGAGCATCAACTTGTTGATATGGGCAAGCCTCTTGAGACCTTCCATTCAACCCAGCTTTGTAGCCTTGAGATTGAGCTCGTTCTAGGCGATCACGCTTTTGTCTCTTCATAGTTAATTCCTCATACAGGTCCATTTACTAACGTACAGCTGTTATTGTGAAACTTTGATGGAGTTTTTATGACTCCACTTATAAGAATCGATCAAAGTAGGCAATTTCTCAAGGCATAAAAAAAGCAGAGACTCAAATGTGTGAGCCTCTGCTTGATTTAAAAATTACTGACGATTTTTAACTATTTTCTACGGAACCCAAACAATCCAAGCATGGTCAAAGCTAACCAACCAAGGCCTGCACCTTGACGCTCTGTCGTCGTTGAGTCAATGCTTCGAGATACGATGTCGTCCTTAGCTGCGTCAGCAATAGGTACTAGTTTGACTGCTACAATTTGCTCTTCAGAGCTACATGTCGCATTGTTTGCTGTTGTGCTATAACCACCTGCACATTTCATAGCAGTACCAGAGATCACACCTGCATCATTGATATCAGTTGCGTCGATAATACGGAACTGATTGTTTTGTTCAGAGTAATCACCGCCATTAGTCAAACTGTCTAGGAACCAAGCTTTTCCATTAAATAATGTTGCAGCACGTTCACTAGTCTCGCCACCTACGCTATATGGATAGATAAAACCGCGCTTACGACGTGGCTTGCCATCGTCTTCACGAGTCGTTTCTGCATCAAGTTGCCCGACGATTTCATTGTAAGAGTTGATACCGCCCATCTTACCGCCCGCACCGCTAAAGAAAATGCCAGTAGTTGGGTAAAAAGCGCTAATAGAATCCTTACGAACATCATCTACGATAAAGAGACGATTCGGAGCAGAGCCCGTTGGCATTAAGTATCCGCCCGAACGTTTCGCTTCACCAATAGCAACAAAATTAGAGTTAACGTCGGTTAATCGTGAGTTTGTATGAACCGTATCATCACCTTCGCGCTGTCTAGCTCCTACAACAACTTTATTTTTCCAAGTTGCGTTTTCAACGCTACCTTCGGCTTCTAGAGTTCCAACAAAAACAGTCGCATTCAGGTAGTTATCATCACTGTAAGTGTTGTAACCTACGCCATAGACCGTTGTTCCATCAGTGACAAGGTCACGCATGCTCCCTTGAGCTAACCTTTCTCCATCTTTAGATGTGCCACTAGGCCAAGCCAATTCACTGACGGTTCCGCTTTGATCCCAAATCGCTGCTTTTGATGTGTGGTGAGATCCATTGGTATTGCTTGCTGTTCGAGAAATACTGCCAACAGTAAAAATGCCGTCTGTGCTCCAAGCATGGCTTTGCACAACACTTGCGTCACTATCGCCAGTAAGAATATTTGGTTCTACTGGTGCAACTACGGTATTTCGTGTTTCTAATGTAGAAGTATTTTCTGTGCTAACTTTACTCTGATTACCGACAGCTGCACCACCCTCGGTAAGCTGGTTGATAACATTGTTATATTCATTTTTATAAGCAGCAGAATCTTCTTCTATGAACGCTAACGCATTAGAAGTAAAGTCTTTACTACGTTCTTTATTCCACGGCGTCCAGTTTACTGAAGCCCAAGAGTCACAGGTGGAATAGCGAAGCTGGTTGTAACAGTAACGCTCAAAGTCTTTGAGTTCTTGGATGTAATAAAAGCCGGCGTCTAATCCGAATGGGATTTCTTCACGATAGCTGTTCCCATCCACGGCTTGTGTCGCTGAAATCGGTGTAGTGCGAGTTTCCATTGCAAGTTTAAACTGCTCTGGCGTGCAGTTTGCTGCTGCATCAAAGCAGCCTAAAGCGAAAGGTGAACCTGTTGAAGGATCTGTACCTGCATCGCCCTGTTGAATTGCAACCCCGTAAGCCGTTTGGTAGTCACCGTTTGAACCATGATCCTGAGGTGAAACCTCAACAACTTGATACAATGCCGCCTGTGCGTTCATTGTGGTACCAACCATCATTGCAATGGCGGTCAATTTGAATTTATTACTACAATTCATTGAATTCTTAACTATCCTGTTGCATTGCTTCGAGTTCTTCCCATCTCTCGAATGCGATTTCCAACTCCTGCTCTAGTGCAGCAAGCTGTTCCAATACCGGCTGAGTTTGCTCTACAGGTTTAGCAAAGAACTCTGTATCGTTCACTTGCTCCTGAAGGCTCTCGATATCCGACTCTAATTGTTCAAGTTTAGCTGGTAGAGCCTCTAATTCTCTTTGCAGCTTATACGATAACTTCTTCGAATTGTTCTTAGGTTGCGTAGTTTTGGGAGTTTCCTCAACCACTTTCTCTTTCTTCGTTGGTTTTTCAACCTGACTGCGCGAAGCAAGAACTTGGTCACGCTGCTGTTTAGCATCATGATAACCACCAACGAACTCTTCGATTATACCGTTACCCTCAAAAATCCAGCTGGTTGTTACTGTGTTGTCTACGAACTCACGGTCGTGACTCACTAACAATAATGTACCCTGATAATTGGCAAGCATTTCTTCTAAAAGTTCCAACGTTTCGATATCCAAATCGTTAGTTGGTTCATCAAGAATAAGTAAGTTGTTTGGTTTCAACAAGATACGGGCTAGCAATAATCGGTTTTTCTCACCACCGGAAAGTGCCTTAACCGGGGTTCTGGCGCGCTTAGGTGCAAATAAGAAGTCTTGGAGATAACTCAGCGCATGACGCTGACGTCCCCCAACCATTACTTCTTGTTTCCCATCCGCTAAGTTATCGATCACTGTCTTTTCTGGATCCAAAATCTCTCGGTACTGATCAAAGTACGCGACTTCTAATTTTGTTCCGCAGTGTAAACGACCAGACTGCGCTTCCAATTGCCCTAGTAGCAATTTAAGTACCGTACTCTTACCGCAGCCATTTGGTCCGATAAGTGCAATACGGTCACCACGCATGATGTTAAAGCTAAAGTCGTCGACAATTGTCTTGCCTTCGTAAGCAAAAGATACATTTTCTGCTTCAAATACAATCTTACCTGAACGAGAAGCATCATCGATGTTTAGGTTAACTTTACCTTGAACTTCACGACGGTCACGACGCTCTTCACGAAGTTTTTTAAGGGCTCGAACACGGCCTTCATTACGAGTACGACGTGCTTTAATGCCTTGACGAATCCACACTTCTTCCTGAGCTAGTTTCTTATCGAACTCAGCATTTTGCATTTCTTCGACGCGAAGCATTTCTTCTTTGTCATTCAAATACTGTTCGTAATTACCAGGGAAAGAAGCTAATTGACCGCGATCTAAGTCGACGATGCGTGTCGCCATCGACTTGATGAATGCACGGTCGTGAGAAATAAAGATGATCGAGCCTTTGAAGTCTTTTAAGAAGTTCTCTAACCATTCGATCGTTGTCACATCGAGATGGTTTGTTGGTTCATCAAGAAGCAATACATCAGGATCACAAACCAGCGCACGAGCTAAAGCAGCTTTACGTTGCCAGCCACCGGATAGATCGGTCAGTTTGGTTTCTGGGCTTAGTTTTAAAGCGCCAAGTACGTTCTTAACACGGTCATCAAAGCGCCAAGCATTAGAATGATCAAGTTGCTCTTGAACTTTCGCCAAACGGTTAATGTTCTTCTCACTTGGGTCTTGAGCAACAAGATCGAGAAGATCGTGATAGATCTTCAATTGTTCGCCGATTTCAGCCAAACCGCCAGATACGTATTCGTAAACCGTACCCTCTTGATTGCGCGGTGGATCTTGTTCAAGCCGAGAAACTACTACGTCTTGAGTTATTTGAATCTTGCCATCATCCAACAAAATGTCGCCGGCAAGCACTTTCATTAACGTGGACTTACCTGCTCCGTTACGACCAACTAAACAAACGCGTTCGTTTTCTTGAAGAGCGAACTCCGCTTTGTCTAGCAATGGGTGGTCACCAAATGCAAGTTGTGCGTTATGAATGGTAAGTAATGCCATTATTATCCAACCAATGTGTGAGTTGTTCTAAGTCAAACGGCCAGTTCAACTCAGAATCTTGATATTTTAATACGGGTATTGTGACGCCGTAACGAGAAAATAGTACATCATCGAACGCAATATCAATGATATCTGTTTGCTCGGCCAAACCGACTTGGTCTACTAGAGCAAATGCCATCTCACAAAGATGGCATCCCTCCGTGCTATACAATATCAGCACGTATTAATCCTTTTGTTTATACTACGCGTGCGTTACTAGCCAACAGTTATGAATCTGTTTATTACGCGCAAAATCTAATGGTAACGTTTGAGAAGAAATATTCTGAGCCTTCAAACCCAATTCAGCGAGTGATTCTTCATCCATCTTGAAGTGACGTTTGTTATTTGAAAATACGATTGTGCCTTCACTTCTCAGTAAACGTTTGAGGTTCTTCATTAGCTTAATGTGGTCACGTTGTACATCGAATGATGTTTCCATACGCTTAGAGTTAGAGAACGTAGGTGGGTCAATAAAGATCAAGTCGTACTCACTTTTTGCGTTTTCTAGCCATTGCAAACAGTCCGCTTGTTCATATTTATGTTGGCGCCCTACACAGCCATTAAGCTGCATATTGTCTTTCGCCCAGTTCAAGTAGGTGTTTGACATATCGACAGTTGTAGTGGAACGCGCACCACCAACTGCAGCGTGCACTGTTGCACTACCAGTGTAAGCAAACAAGTTAAGGAAATCTTTACCCTGTGCCATTTCGCCAAGACGACGACGAGTGATCTTATGATCCAAGAACAGGCCTGTGTCTAGGTAGTCATGAAGGTTCACGATCAGCTTCACACCGTACTCGTTTACTTCGAGCGTCTCTGATACCTGACCTAATTTTTGGTACTGGCTTCGACCTTTCTGCTTCTCACGAACTTTCAGTACAACTTTGTTCGCTTCGACACCTGTCACCTGAATCGTCGCACGGATAATGTCCGTTAGACGACGCTTGGCTTTTTCTTCAGGGATGTTCTTAGGTGCTGCGTACTCTTGAATCACAATTTGATCGCCGTACACGTCGATCGCTACGTTATATTCTGGAAGGTCTGCATCGTAGATACGATAGCAGTCTAGTTTCTCTTTACGCGCCCACTTGCCAATCTTGCCAATGTTTTTCTTCAAACGGTTTGAGAAGTCTGGTGCGATTTGAACGTTAGTATCTGCACCTTTCACTTCATCAGCGCTGCGCTCGGCAATGCTGTAGTTCTTTTGGTGACACGGTAACGCACCATTGTTCAATTTAAACTGTTTATCAGCGCGCATACGAAGGCAACTCAAGAGCTCGTCTGAGCTAGAGAAGATAGATGCTTTACATCCGCCAAACTCAGATTTTAGCTGTCCACCGAATGCGGTATAGAGCGCAATCAGCCCCGGCTCAGTTCCTAGACGCTCACCGTAAGGTGGGTTTGAAACGATAACACCGTGTTCAAATCCTGCGGGACGAGTAATAGTTGCAGCATCACCTTGCGCAAACTCAATCAACTCTTCAACACCTGCTCTGCGGGCGTTTTCTTGAGCGACTTTTAATACTTTGGGGTCGTTATCGAATCCAAAAAACTTAGCGTCAACTTTCTTGACACCTCGTCTAGCTTGAACATTAGCCTCTGATTTAATCTCAGCCCAGGTCTCCGGTTCAAAGTCTTCCAAAACTTCGAAGCCCCATTGTTTGCGCTTAACGCCAGGTGCCATGTTGGCAGCCATCATTGCCGCTTCAATAAGCAAAGTACCAGAACCACACATTGGATCGAGTAATGGTTGATGCCCATCCCAGCCACAACGCATGATAATCGCAGAAGCAAGCGTTTCACGTAATGGCGCACGACCCGATTCTGGTCGATAACCACGCTGATGAAGACCACTACCTACCATGTCTACCCCAAGCAACGCTTTATCTTTATGCAAACGAACGTGAATACGAATATCTGGGCGTTCTTTGCTGATATTAGGACGTGGCAAGCCTTTATTCTCAAAGCAATCTACGATGCCATCTTTGACCTTCATAGCTCCGTATTGGCTATTTCTAATCTCACGGTTTGTGCCGTTAAAGTCCACAACAAAGCGTTTAGAGCTATGAAATTGGTTAACCCAGTTAATAGTGGAAGTGGATAGATACAAGTCCATGTCGTTGTTACACGTGAACTCAGATAAAACACGTACAAATCGAGACGCTAAACGGCTCCACAAACAACAGCGATAAACCTGTTCGTTTGTCGCTTTAAATTTTACGCCTGCCTGTACTGGTTTCGCATTTTCAATGCCTAGTTTAGTCAGTTCTTCAACAAGCAAATTTTCCATGCCATTTGAAGTTACCGCGAGATATTGATTCATAGTGTTCTTTCGCTGATAAAAAATGGCTTCAATTATACCTGACTTTACGATCAATGCCTCGTTTTTAAAGGTATTTTCCCACCCGTTAGTTCAAATCATCACCACTCAAATGATCTAAAACTTTCAACATCTTTAGTTTGAATGTTTTTCATTCATGAACGTATTTTGTTTCCTTTAGAAGAAGTGAATACTTATTTACATGCATTTTGGTATATACCAGTCGGAATTGATTGATGTAAATTACTTACAAACACCCTTTATAGGGGAATAAATAGGTTTTTTTAGGCGCTAGGTTGCCTAATTAAAGGAGTAATCAAATTGAAATAAGTAAAATAAAAGTGACCAGCTTCATGTTTGCATGCATAGAAAACAAACAGTTTCATGGTCTTTCGGATTGGAGTGTCAGAGGAAAGGACAAAAAAAATCGACCCAATAAGGTCGATTAAGGCAAACAAAGGAACGAAATAAAGAAAAATTAAACAGCTTTAACCCACCATTGCCATAGGGGTCATTGCAAAGAGGTGGTTTGCACAAGCCATGCGATCATGCATTACTTTAATCGGCTGCCCAAATTGAAGCGCCTTATTGCCATCAAGAACAAAGGCTTCTTGGTTAACATAAGCACATAAGCTCGATGTTTCGCCTGGTTCTAGAACGATGAACATACCATCAGAATATTGATTTGTGAGAAAGACCATGTCCCCTTCTTGAGGTTCATAATCAGAGGACTGTGCATCGAAGAACCAGCTCTTAGGCTGTACAGGTTTATGAAAACGCTTTGCAGCAACACAATACAGTGTTAATTCAGCTTGGCGATATTCACTGATATCGAGACAGCGAATGCGCTCATTAAACGTTTGAAATGCGCTGGCGTCATCAACGGTAAATTCACTGTTTGAGAAGGCACAGTTAACCAACAATTTTCGGGATAGATTGGTTTGGAAAATCATTTCCTCCCCCAGATCCAGCATTAAGCAAGCTTTTTGCTCGTCAAAATACCAATTCCATTTGTCGCTGGGTTTAAGCATTATTCCGTTCTCTCTTGACTAGTTAAATCAGTGGTAAAGAGGTAAGACGCTTAATTACCTACTCGTGATTTTTAAATTCTACAAACGAACGGATAAAAAAAAAGAGGAAACAAAGTCCTCTTTTTTATGTAACAGGTACTGATTTTTCAGTAGTTTTTGATGTATGTGTTAAAGATTCTTAACAATATCACGTACGAGACCTGGGCCGTGGTAAATAAAACCAGTGTAGACTTGAACAAGTTTAGCGCCTGCCATGATCTTTTCTTTGGCTGCAACATAGGAATCTACACCACCAACACCGATAATTGGAAGTTTGTCTCCAAGCTCTTCATGAAGCTTACGTACGACCTCCGTAGAGCGTGATTGCACAGGGCGACCACTCAAGCCACCTGCCTCATTGGCGTGTTTCATCCCTTCTACGATCGTGCGATCCAAAGTTGTGTTAGTCGCGATCACACCATCTATATTGTTTTTCAATAAAGAATCGCAGATTTGGCAGATTTCATCGTCACTTAAATCTGGCGCAATCTTTAATGCTAACGGGACGTACTTGTTGTACTTCTCTGATAACTCCGCTTGTTTCGCCTTTAATTCGGAAAGCAGTTCATCAAGGGCTTCACCATATTGAAGTGAACGAAGGCCTGGAGTGTTTGGCGATGAGATGTTTACTGCAATATAGCCAGCATACTCATACACTTTTTCCATACAAATCAGGTAGTCCTCTGCCCCTTTCTCAATTGGCGTATCTTTATTTTTACCGATATTAATTCCGAGAACACAATTGAATTTTGCTCGTTTAACATTCTCGATCAAATTATCAACGCCTAGGTTATTAAAGCCCATGCGGTTGATGATCCCTTCTGCTTCCACTAAACGGAATAGGCGTGGTTTATCATTACCTGGTTGTGGTCGTGGCGTTACAGTGCCGACTTCGACAAAGCCAAAGCCCATGGCATCAAATGCTTCAATACATTCGCCGTTTTTATCTAAACCAGCCGCAAGACCAACAGGGTTACGGAATGTTAGACCCATACACTCAACTGGACGAGTTGGTAACTGTTGGCGGTAAAAGAGATCAAGTGGTGTGCCGTTAAAGCGTTGGAAGTTCTTGATTGCAAGATCATGTGCCTTCTCGGCATCGAGTTGGAAAAAGCCAGTTCTGGCTAGACGGTAAAGCATTGTGCCTCCGAAAGAAAAAAGCCCCGTATAAACGGGACAATATTATTTACCGTTTTTCATCGTAATTCAATGAAAATGAACGTAATAAGTAAAAACCTATATCTTTATAAGATTTTCAAATATAAAACAAACAATTACAATCAAGTTTCTGCGATAAAAATCGTAACTAACCGCTTAAAAGCAATCGATTTCACTCTGTTTTAATTTCAACTCAATGTGACAATGTAACCATTTTCGTTCCAAATGTGAATAATAGATAATAAAAAGCCCCGTTAAATAACGAGGCTTTTACTTATGACTTGATTATTCCACTACTCTTTCGATGAGCAGTTGAGGTTTAAAAGTACTAGCTCTCGAAGTGCTACAGAGAACTTAGCAAATTCGTGTACTGAGCCAACTTTGAACTCGTTTAAGATACTCTCCCAGCGGTGCAACGATTGCTCGTTAGTTTCAATCCAATCTTCTAACGCAGCCATCACATCAAGCTCTTCGGTTGAGCAGCCACAAGTCAGTACCTGAGCGGTAAGTTGACGTTGTTGCCAGTCCAGATCTTCACGGAATGCCGCTCTTGCAAGTGCTTGCCAGTTGTTATCAACGGCTTGGCTATTAATTTGCTTCAAGAACCAATGCAACGATAAACGGTCACCCAAGTTAAAGTAGAGTTTCGATGCTTGCTCAACCGTTTTACCTGTTTCACTTGCCACTGATGAAATATCCAGTGCAGATTGTAAGCTTGATAAGCGGGCAACTTGGTGAGCGAGTTTCTCTTCAACCCCTTTCTCTATCCAACCTTGAGCCAAGTCATTGTGTTCTTCAACTTCAGACTCAACTAACATAGTGTCTAGGGTTTCAGTGATAACATTGACATCTTGCTTGTAGATAGCAATCAACTCACCGACCGTGCATTTGCCGCTACGGTTACGAAGCAACCAGCGTGCAATTCGACGCAGTGCTCGGCGCACGTAAAACATAATTTCGTATTGAGCTTGCGCTGTCGCAACGTTATCAAGTTTGCGAGTTTGCTTGAGGATTGCTTCTAAATCAAAGATTTCTCTAGCCGCACTGTAAGCATTGGCAATATCGACAACACTTGCACCAGTTTCTTCTTGCAAACGAGTAACGAAGTTACAGCCCATTTCATTAACCATCTGGTTAGCCAATGCTGTAGCTATAATTTCAGCTCGCAGTGGGTGATTAACCATTTGATCTTTATAGTTACGTCGTAACGCACTTGGGAAATATTCAACAAGTTGTTTTGCATGGAATTCATCATTTGCGATTTCATCCGTAACAAGTTGCTGTTTAAGTACCATTTTACCGTAGGCAACTAACACTGATAGCTCAGGGCGAGTCAGACCTAGTCCCTGTTTTTCACGCTCGATTAGCGTTTCATCATCAGGAATGTATTCGAGAGCACGATCCAAGTACCCTGCTTTCTCCATAGTGTGGATGAATCGAATTTGCTCCTTAACAATGCCAACACCTTGCTGTTCAGTAACAGAGATCGACTCCGACTGACGGTAAGCATCATCCAAGACAATTTCACCTACTTCGTCTTCCATAGACTCTAGAATTTGGTTACGTTGCTTAACCGTAAGATCGCCATTTGAAACCAGCCCATTGAGGAAGATCTTGATGTTGACTTCATTATCCGAACAGTCAACGCCACCTACGTTATCAACGAAGTCCGTGTTCACTCGACCGCCAGTTAGTGCGTATTCGATACGACCAAGCTGAGTCATACCCAAGTTACCACCTTCGCCAACCACTTTGGCTCTTAAGTCACGGCCGTCAATGCGCAGCATGTCGTTAGCACGGTCGCCAACATCTGTATGAGTTTCTGTCGATGATTTAACGTAAGTGCCGATACCACCATTCCAAAGCAGGTCGACTTTCATTTTCAAGATCATCTTTATCAGATCGTTAGGCGCTAAAGATGCTTTCTTAGTACCTAACATTTTCTGAATTTCTGGCGTCAACTGGATCGATTTTGATCGACGAGAGAAGATGCCACCACCTTGAGAGATCAAGTCTTTGTTGTAATCTTCCCAGCTTGATCTTGGCAAATTAAACAAGCGGTTACGCTCTTCCCAGCTGCTGGCTGAATCTGGATTTGGATCAATAAAGATGTGCATGTGGTTAAACGCAGCTTGCAATCGAATATGCTTCGATAACAGCATACCGTTACCGAACACGTCACCTGCCATATCACCTACACCGATTGCAGTAAAATCAGTGGTCTGACAGTTGATGCCCATTTCACGGAAGTGACGTTTAACAGATTCCCAACCACCTTTTGCGGTGATTCCCATTGCTTTGTGATCGTAACCGTTTGAACCACCTGAAGCGAATGCGTCACCTAGCCAGAAGTTGTATTCTGCAGAAACAGAGTTTGCCAAATCTGAGAAGGTTGCTGTGCCTTTATCGGCAGCCACTACTAGATATGGGTCATCTTCATCGTGACGAACAACGTTTTGTGGTGGTACCACCTCTCCTTCAATGATGTTATCTGACACATCTAGCAGTGCACGGATAAAGCGTTTGTAACAACGCTGACCTTCCGCAAAAATTTCATCACGAGTGGTGAGAGATGGCTGGCGTTTACAAACGAAGCCGCCTTTTGCACCCACTGGTACAATTACAGTGTTCTTAACCTGTTGCGCTTTTACTAAGCCAAGAATCTCCGTACGGAAGTCTTCTTGACGATCTGACCAACGCAAACCACCACGAGCCACTTTTCCACCACGAAGGTGAACACCTTCAATATCTGGTGCGTAAACAAAGATCTCGAATGCAGGTACAGGCTGCGGAATCTCAGGAATATCGCTTGGCTTCATTTTCAAAGATAACCAAGGCTTAGGCTGCTTATTCTCGTCTACTTGGTAGTAGTTGGTACGAAGCGTCGCCATGATCATTTCAATATAACGACGAATAATACGATCATCATCCAAGCTCTCTACACGATCCAACTGCTCTGTTAGCTTTTTAATTAGATCGTTTTGGCCTTTCTCGCTGCCTTTGTGTTTCGGATCAAATCGCTTGGTGAACAGCTTGACTAGACCTGTCGCTAAGTCTGGGTAGTGGCTTAGCGTGTCTTCGATGTACTGCTGACTGAATGGGAAGCCTACTTGGCGCATGTATCGTGCGTAAGCACGAAGAATGGAAATCTCACGGCCAGATAACGACGCACCTAATAACAATCGGTTGAAACCATCACTTTCAAGATTACCCGCCCAAATGGCAGCAAATGCTTGTTGGAAACGATCACGAGCTTCACGAAGGTCAACGGTTTTCTCGCTCTTATGCAGCATAGAGAAGTCAAGGATCCAGAAAGTCTGCCCGTTGTTTTTCTCGATCTCATATGGCGATTCGCCAATCACACGCAAACCAAGGTTTTCCAACATCGGCATTACGTCAGAAAGGTGAATTGGTTCATCGCGATGGTATAACTTTAAGCGGACAGCTTTGGAATCTGCACCCTCTTCTTGAGGTCGGTAGAACAACATGCCAAGTTTATTATCATCACTTAATGCTTCTAAGCGCTCGATATCTGCAACCGCAGAACCTGGCATCATGTCCTCTTTGTATGAGCGAGGGAACGCACTCATATATTCTTTTGAAAGAGGAAGGCCTTTACTTTCACCAAAGTTAGCAATGATGGATTCTTTTAGTCTGTCATCCCAAGAGGTAGAAACTTCCATTAGATTTTGCTCGATCTTTTTCACGTCTACGTCAATGTTGTTATTGTCTACACGAACAATGTAATGTGTTCTCGCTAGTGGGCTTTCTGAGAAGTACGTTGTAAATTCAACCTCTTGCTCGCAACCAAAGTACTGCTTAAGAATGCGTTGAGTTTGACGACGCAATTCTGTGTTGTAACGATCTTTAGTGACATAAACCATGCAACTGAAGAAACGACCAAATGGGTCTTTACGAACAAACAAACGCAGCAAGTCACGATCTTGCATTTGTACAACACCCATTCCCACCTCAAGCAGCTCTTCTTCATTAGCTTGAAGCAACTCGTCGCGTGGGTAGTTTTCTAAGATATTGTGCAATGCTTTGTATGAGTATGATCCGTGACGGTATCCACTTGCTTCAAGGATACGGTCAACTTTTTCACGGATCAAAGGAATACTTTGTACCGCTTGGTTGTAAACGGCGGAGGTATATAAACCAGTAAAGCGATGCTCACCTATTACTTTACCGTTTTCATCAAACTTCTTAATACCGATGTAATCAGTATAAGCTGGACGGTGGATACGAGATGCTTTGTTACCTTTGGTGATGATCAGAGCGTATGGTTTTTTCGCTTCTAATCGCGCTGAATCTGATAATTCAGAGAGCTTGACGCTACGCACGCGCTTGTCATCAGCAAACAGACCTAGTCCTTTTTCTTTAGCAGGAACAAGTTCGGTATCACCATTGACCTCTTTTAAGTCATAATCTTTATAACCCATAAAGGTAAAGTTATGATCTTCTAGCCAACGAAGAAATGCGATCGTTTCATCCATACGATCAGTTTGGATAGAAACACGATCTTTATTTTTCTCAAGTTCATCAGTAACAAACTTAAGCTTATCAACCATCTGCTTCCAGTCATCAACGACTAAGCGAGTATCAGATAGAATTCTTAACAGCTCTTCTTTAAGCGCTTGCATCTCGTCTTTACTAGTAAGGCGGTCTACCTCTATGTGGAAAAGTGATTGAAGAACACCACCCTCACCGTTTACGTCTGTAACTTGGCCTTTTTTATCACGCTGAATCTGTGTTGGGTTATTCAACATTAGGTGACAAACAAGATCCAAACGTGCTAAAGCCATTTTGACTGAGTCCACTAAGAATGGACTATCTGGAACAACAATTTCTACGATTGTGTGTGTGGATTGCCAGCCTTGACGACTTACGGTCGGGTTAAATACTCGAACCGAAATCTCTTCTGGTTTTTTTTCATTGATATGGTGCCAAAGGCTAACGACAGCACCATAAAGGTCGGATTCGTTTCGCTGAATTAGATCATCATCAGCAATGTTACTGAATAAGTGTTGAGCAAGTTTAGTTACAAGCGTTTGGTGAGAAAGCTCGAGTTTGTCTTGAATCAGTTGGTAAACCTTTTCAAGCAGAACCGGCACTACATTTTCACGCGCGGTCATATTCACACTCCACATTAGAATTGTTGTTTTGTAGGGGGACTTAGTAGCTAGGTTGTTACCTTAGAAACTAAGCATAGGTAATGCATGTGCCCATTGTAAAAGCATAATTACAAATGTTTAACAACTAATCGTAGTGGTAAGAGGTGAAATGTCCGATTCTGTGACTAAGATTCCTATTTAACTCTCTGCAAATACAATACATCACAGAGTTTCTAACTTAAGAAACTTATTATTTTGGTCAGTTGTTAGTCTAAACTGGCCTCTAACGCCCAATTGACTAAGAAATGGTCTAAATCTCGCGGCGGGTAACTGCAAACGCAAACCGTTGTGTGTGACAACTTGAACAACACTTGCCGCACCAGAATAATGAGATAAAAACGTTTGATATGAAATGTTGAGATTGAAGTAGTAATAGTTCATGAAGTGAAAACTAAGTGACATAAACAAATAAGGTGGTCTAAATGACCACCCTATTGTGTTGTTTACTATTCGTCTAGTGCTTTAGTCACTTTTTCGAATAGATCTTTAGCAAGATTATCCATTGCTTTGAGCTTTTCAAGTTCTGCACGAATCATTGCTTGGCGAGCTTCATCGTATTTACGGAACTTAAGCAAAGGATCAATCATTCGAGAAGCTACTTGTGGGTTCGAATCATTTAGTTGGCGAAGAATTTCACCGGCAAACTGGTAACCTACACCGGATTTATCATGGAAACGTACAGGGTTCGCACTTAAGAACGAGCCAATTAAGCTGCGCGTACGGTTCGGATTTTTCAAACTAAATGCTTCGTGGTTCATGGTTGCTTTTACTTTTTCAAGAGCATCCTCTGCAGGATTGCTACCTTGAAGTGCAAACCACTTATCCATAACCAAACCATCGTGCTTCCATTTATCGCTATAATCAGCCATAAGTGCTTCACGACACTCGAGCTGAGCGTTATTTGCAGCACTCATCGCAGCAATCGTATCTGTCATGTTATTTGCAGATGCGTACTGCGCGTTGACTAAATCATTACCTTTTTCCGTATGTGCTAGGTACTGAAGGCAACGGTTACGTAAAGCACGCTTACCAATAGCAGCATGGTCGATCGTATACTCTGTTTGCTTAAGCGTGTGATAAGTTGCACTTAGCTCATCTTCTAACTCTTTAGAAAGTGACACTGTAATGCTGTTTAGCACTTTGTCTACGGCATCGATATCAATTTGCTGGTACCAACCAGTAATCTCATTGATTGAAGGCATAGAGAAAACTTGAGCAATGAAAGCTGGCTCAAGCGTTTCATCCAACAGCACACCGCGGAAAGCATCTATCACACCTTCAGAAAGCGATACTTCTTGTCCCGCTTGAACGTTTTTCACATTCTGACGAATGTATTTAGCCAATAGCATTTGGCTAGCGTCCCATCGAGCAAAATCGTTCGTTGCGTGCTTCATCAAGAAGACTAACTCGTCATCGCTGTAATCGTATTCTAATTTGACTGGTGCCGAGAATTCACGCAACAAAGATGGCACTGGCTGTTCTTCGACATTTTCAAATACGAACGTTTGCTTATCTTGTTTAATATCCAGCACGTTATGAACAGATTCACCGTTAATCACCAGTGGGATAACTCGACCTTTCGAATCATACAACTCGATATCGAACGGAATATGCAGCGCTTGTTTTTCTGCTTGGTCTTGCGTCGGCTCCGTAAATTGCTCTACCGTTAGTGCGTAAGTTTTTGCATCAGCGTTGTATTCGCTATTTACGCGTAGCGTTGGTGTACCCGATTGGCTGTACCACAAACGGAACTGTTTTAAATCAACACCGGTGGCATCTTCCATTGCAGAAACAAAGTCTTCACACGTCGCGGCGGTACCATCGTGACGTTCAAAATAAAGTTTCATTCCTTTTTGGAAGCCCTCTTCGCCAAGGAGTGTATGGTACATGCGAATAACTTCGCTGCCCTTTTCATACACCGTTAGCGTGTAGAAGTTATTCATCTCAATGACTTTGTCAGGACGAATCGGGTGAGACATTGGGCTTGCATCTTCCGCAAATTGAGGACCACGAATAATACGTACGTTATCAATACGGTTATCAGCACGAGAACCTAAGTCAGAAGAGAATTCTTGGTCACGGAATACGGTTAAGCCTTCTTTTAGACTTAGTTGGAACCAGTCACGACAAGTGACACGGTTGCCAGTCCAGTTGTGGAAGTACTCATGACCGATCACAGCTTCGATACCTAAATAGTCACGATCTGTCGCAGTTTGATCGTTCGCCAGAACATATTTTGAGTTAAAAATGTTCAAGCCTTTGTTTTCCATTGCACCCATGTTGAAGAAATCAACAGCAACGATCATATAAATATCCAGATCGTATTCCAGGCCAAAGCGTTCCTCATCCCACTTCATCGAGTTGATCAAAGATGTCATCGCATGACCTGCACGATCTAAGTTACCTTTATCAACAAAGATTTCTAAATCAACACTGCGACCTGACATCGTTGTATATTTGTCACGCAATACATCAAAGTCGCCTGCAACAAGGGCGAACAAGTAAGCTGGTTTTGGATGCGGATCCTGCCATTGAACCCAATGACGACCGTTCTCTGCATCACCTTCTGCAATTCGGTTACCATTGCTCAGCAAATATGGGTAAGCCGCTTTATCTGCGATCACTTTTGTTGTGTATTTTGCTAGAACATCCGGACGGTCTAGATAGTACGTGATACGGCGGAAGCCCTCAGCCTCACACTGAGTACAAAATGCGCCGCCTGATTTGTACAAACCTTCGAGTGCTGTATTCGCTTCAGGATCAATTTTGGTGACGATTTCAAGTTCAAACTCGGATGGAAGATCGGTCAGTACCAGCGATGACTCCTTCACCTTGTGATGAGCCCAATCCTCACCATTTACTTTTACAGCGCGTAGCTCAAGCCCTTCGCCATCGAGTTCTAGCGTTGTTGTATCGCCTTTTTGAGCAACTTTTGATACCGCCGTAACGATTGTGTCATTGTCATATAGATCAAAAGTAAGATCGATATCAGTAATCGCATGAGATGGCTCTTTATAATCTTTACGATATTTGGCCAGGGGAGCTTGAGACATGAGCATAAATCCTTGTATGTCGAACAACAAAAATACCAGACTGCATGATCAAAAATGCAGTTCTGGTATCACTATATAAGCTATTTGTAGGGGTTGTGGTATCAGAATACAAGTCTTTCCATCAAAAAACGGAGCTTTTAGTGCTCTAGCTCCGTTTTTTGATTAACATTTAAACAACATTAATGACTTACCGTACGCACGCGTAATTTGGCGCATGTTAAAGGCATCATGGCGTAACTCTATTGAGTACGGCGTACATATCACCATTGGAATCTTCGATCGTTAGCTCATTCTTGTTGAGCTTATACGTGGTTCCATGCTCGCCATTTTCATACAACAGAACCAGAAACTCATCTTCTGTGTAAAACACACCTTGTTTGATGGACTCATCCCCTTCTTCGTTCGAAACCCTAAACATGAACACGAAATCAGGTTGAAGTATCAAATCCATCTGATTAATGTTGTTTGCCACAAGACCGTCGCCAGATACGTGAGAGCTAGACCAAATACCTGCAAGTGAATTGGATAATCCCTTAGTGAATGTTACACCATTAAGATCAAGCGTATTATGGTTGTTGCGATAGGCATAAATTTGAGGCTCGTCGGTGTTTAAACCAAGAACGATGGTGTCTTCATTTGCGTTATACAGCCCTTCCCAATGGTCAACGGAATAGTCTTTCTTTTGAATATCAATAGAAAAGCTGTAGTCCGAACCTAATGAGAGTTTGATCGCGCGAAAGTTTTCAGCCGACTCTTCGGGGTTTGGGTTCATTAAATACCAGTCTCCGATGAGAAACGGCGTGTCAAAGTGACTTAATTCATCTTCTCTGGTGTTTTCTCCACCAACCACACTAAAGCAGCAAAAGCTAAGTAAAATAAAGAACCACTTCATATCGGCATCCTTATCGTTTTCTTTTAGCTTAGCCAGTAGTCTTCACTTTCGCGAAATTTTAGATGTAGATCACGTAAATTATTGGGAAAAAATAAGCGAATATCTTACTTGATACTCAATACAAACAAAGATGAAAAGACATAAAAAAAGAGTGAGCCTGAAAGACTCACTCTTTTTACTTTGAATTGCCAGTTATTATGACTGATTTTTCTGCTTGAGTAGATCAACCATAATCGCGACAGACTCATCTAAATAAACATCAGGCGCTTCATAATCTTTAGGTATATCATCCAATGTTTTGAATGCTTCCTTACCTAAAGCAGCTTGACGCTCATTGATGCGTTGTAAACGAAGTGCTTCCGCTTTATCCGATTCAGCTTTACGAACTTTTTCGTTCAAAGACAAAGTATTATCGTCTTTTTCTTTACGATATTTCTCGATGTCTTCATTGATAAAGCGGAACTCCATTTCATCAGAAATACGCTTGTTATGAAGAGCAGTAAGTTTTTCAACTAAGGCGTCGTTACTTGGAAACGTTTGATATTGTGCTTTATCAATCTGATCCCAAGGTAAAGCATTGTCTTCAACACTTTCACCTGTTTCAGAAGCCTCAATTGGCGTTGGGTACGAAATATCTGGTGCAACACCACGATTTTGCGTACTTCCACCGTCAATACGATAAAACTTCTGAATCGTGTACTGAACATAACCTAGCTCTTTATCGAAAAGATCGTAAATATGATTCAGTGAACGATGTTGCTGAACTGTACCTTTACCGAAAGAGTTTTCACCTAAGATGATTGCACGATTATAATCTTGCATTGCCGCTGCAAAAATTTCAGATGCTGAAGCACTGTAGCGGTTAATCAATACCGTCAATGGGCCATCATAACTCACTTTTCCATCGGTATCGGCATTCACCTTGATGCGGCCATAGCTGTCACGAACTTGAACTACAGGACCTTCTTTAATGAATAAACCTGTCAATGCCGTCGCTTCTGTTAGCGCACCACCACCATTGTTACGTAGATCAACGATTACGCCGTCAACGTTTTTGGTTTTCAACTCAGCTAGTAATTTATCGGTGTCTTTCGATAAGCCGACGTAGAAACTTGGTACTTCTAAAATACCAATCTTCTTACCGTCTTTTTCGATGATTTCTGACTTAACCGCACGATCTTCTAAGCGAACTTTGTCACGAACAATTGTGACAATGTAACTCTTCGCATCGTTACCTTCTGGCAAGATCTGTAGATTAACCTTTGTGCCTTTAGGGCCTTTGATTAACTGAACAACATCATCCAGACGCCAACCGATCACGTCGACAATTTCTTCACCGTCTTGTCCAACACCAGTGATTCGGTCCCCTTCACCAAGTTGCTTACTCTTTGATGCCGGACCGCCAACAACAAGTGAACGAATTACTGTGTAATCGTCTGTCATTTGCAAAACGGCACCGATGCCTTCTAGAGAAAGGTTCATTTCCGATTGGAATTGCTCGGCATTACGTGGAGAAAGGTAGCTTGTATGAGGGTCAACCTGTCGCGCGAAGGCGTTCATATACAACTGAAATGCGTCTTCATTGTTGGTCTGTGTGATGCGCTTCATCGCGTTGTTATAACGCTTCTCTAAAACTTCTTTAATCTCTGGCCACTCTTTGCCAGTCAGTTTCAGATTTAACGCGTCATATTTCACACGCTTGCGCCACAACTCGTTGAGCTCTGCTTCGTCTTTTGGCCATGCGGCTTCAGAGCGGTCTAACTCTATCTCGTCATCGGTATCAAACTTGATCTCTTCATCGAGTAGAGTTAACGCATAAGCAAAACGATCGAAACGCTTCTGCATTGAGAGGTTGTAAACATCAAAAGCAATTTGGTTGTTGCCCGATTTAAGCTGATCATCAAGCTCGACTGACCAATTTTTAAATGAATCGATGTCTGCTTGAGTGAAAATATTTCTATTGTAATCAAGCAACTCTACATAGCGTTCAAAGATCGCTTTAGAGAAATCATCATTGAGGCTGAAGTGCTTATAATGAGAGCGGGTAAATCGCGAGGTGACTCGCTTGCTAGCTGTTTCATGCTGAACTTCAGGAGAAAGAACCGGCAGGTCATCTTTATGTAGTTTGGCTTCAAGAGCCTGAGCTGATGCTGCTAGCCATAAGCTAGCAGCAATCAGGGTCACTTTTGAACGGCAATTCATGCGTAGGAGTATCTCCTTTATGCGCGCAAGTGCTCCGCTTTCACAACCATTTGTAGGCCGTTAGCAAGTTGAACACGTACATCATCCTTATTGATTTCAACAATGGTCGCTGCCATGTTTCCTTTGCCCATGTTCACGTTAACTGCGTTACCTACTGTGATTTCATCAGCATTTAGAGCGCGCGTTTCTACAGGCTTAGTTGGTTTTTGTACTTTTGGTTTATTAGTACGACGAGGCTGTTGAGGCTTTTTAGCCGCAGGTTTCGCTTTCGCCTTACCCTCTTCACGAGCTTTTTGTGCTTGTTCTTTACGACGAGCCTGAACTTTCGCCTTGCTTTCTGCAAGTGTCGCTTTCGCGTGTTCAACGTGCTCTTCTTCTAGCTCACCACAAGGGTTGCCATCTAGGTCTACACGTACTGCACCTGGTTTTACACCGTGTAGGTAACGCCATGATGAAGTGTACTGTCTTAACGCTGCACGAAGCTGTGTTTTGCTTACTTTTTCGTCTTCATTTAGACGTTCCGCAAGATCTTGAAAAATACCAATTTTCAGAGGTTTTGCTTCACCTTCTAAAGTAAAGCACTTAGGGAAACATTCAGCAATATATGCAATAACTTCTTTGCTGTTTTTTAACTTTTCAGTCATGAGGGGTCCTGATTTGAGCGGATTTCCGCGAGCATTAAGAAAAAATATTCTCGTATTATAGTGACATGCCAAGGAAAAACCACACTCGAAGGCTAATTTATGCGTCGTTCGCGTGTGAATTAAGCAGCTTTTCTACTTCAACCATGAAATGAGTGAGACCTTCTTCGTCTGTTTCATTAAATCGGCCAATACTTGGACTATCAATATCAAGTACACCAACCACCTTTCCATTAATAGAAAATGGAATCACAATTTCTGAATTGCTCGCTGCATCGCACGCAATATGCCCCTCAAATTCGTGAACGTCGTATACTCTTTGTATAGTATTAGTTTGTGCAGCAGTACCGCAGACGCCTCGACCCATTGGGATACGAACACAAGCTGGTTTTCCTTGGAACGGACCAAGAATAAGCTCTTCACCTTTTGTTAGGTAAAAGCCTGCCCAGTTAAGATCGTCAAGTTCCATGAAAAGCAATGAGCTCAAGTTTGCTAGGTTCGCAATAAAGTCTGGTTCAGACTCAATTAGAGCAACAGCTTGTTTGGTTAGTCTTTGGTATTGTTCTAAGTTCATATTAACTTCCTACTTACTATAAAAGCTTCCATTCTCAATGTATGGCGCTAAAATGCAGCCCTACTTTATAATAGGACTTATTCTCAATTACAATGCTTCTGAAAAATGACACTATTAGCCGTTCTTGGTTGATAACACAAGTAAAAAAGCACAAGTCCAAGCTGATCATAGCGAACTTGATAGCGGTGCTTGCAACCTTGATTAGTGTTCCAATTCCCCTCCTCATGCCTTTGATGGTTGATGAGGTCTTATTGGACCAACCTGCAAAAGGTTTAGATGCCATGAATGCCATTCTCCCTGAAGCGTGGCACACTCCGACAGGCTATATTTTCTTCACCCTGTTCTTGGTTGTTCTTATGCGAGCTGCGAGCCAAGGATTAAATATCCTTCAAAGCCGACAATTTACGCTTGTTTCAAAAACCATCACGTTTGAGATGCGCAGTAAAATGATCGACAAACTCGGCCGTATCAGCATCCGACAATACGAAACCAAAGGTAGCGGAGGAATCAACGCACACCTTATCACTGACATTGAGACCATTGATAAATTTATTGGTTCTACGTTAGCAAAATTCGTTATCAGTTTTCTGACTGTTATTGGTACTGCTATCGTTCTACTTTGGCTCGATTGGCGACTTGGTCTGTTTATCCTGTTAGTTAACCCTATTGTCATTTACTTCTCACGTAAACTAGGCAGTATGGTTAAACATCTGAAACGGAAGGAAAATCATTCTTTTGAAATTTTCCAAAACCGTTTAGTTGAAACATTAGATGGAATCTACCAACTACGCGCGGCCAATAAAGAGCGAGAATTTCTCCAGCAACTCAAAGACAGTGCGAACCAAGTTCGCGTTGATGCAGACAAGTATGCTTGGCAATCTGAAGCGGCTGGTCGCGTTTCTTTTCTTCTCTTTTTGATCGGCTTTGAATTATTCAGAGCTGTCGCAATGTTAATGGTCATGTTCAGTGACCTTACTATTGGCCAAATATTTGCCGTTTTTGGTTACCTATGGTTCATGCTTTCTCCTGTTCAAGAGTTGCTTGGGATTCAGTTTTCTTGGTACAGCGCTAAAGCCGCATTAAAACGCATCAACGACTTATTAGAGTTAGAAGAAGAGCAGAGACCGGTTCCTAAGGTAAATCCTTTCAAAGAAGGTAGAGAAGTTGATGTTAAAGTAGAAAACATTAATTTCTCTTACAATAATGAAAACAAAGTCCTAGATAATCTTTCTTTACATATGCCGGCAGGAAAGAAAGTGGCGTTGGTTGGTGCAAGCGGTGGTGGTAAGTCAACCTTGATACAATTACTTATTGGGGTTTACCGTCAAAACTCCGGTAGCATTCGCTTTAATGATGAATTAACAGAAGATATTGGTTTTGAAGTAATTCGCGACAAAATTGCCGTGGTATTACAGCAACCTATACTATTTAACGATACCTTGAGGCATAATCTAACGCTTGGTGGGAATTTTGACGAAATGTCACTTTGGCGTGCGCTTGAAGTGGCTCAGCTGCATGATGTAATTTCTCAACTTAACCACGGCTTGGATACTCAAGTTGGTCGTAATGGCATTCGTTTGTCAGGAGGTCAACGACAACGGCTTGCCATTGCTAGAATGGTGCTGAGTAATCCTCAATTTGTTATTTTAGACGAAGCCACGTCTGCGCTAGATACCGCTACTGAAGCGGCTTTACACAAAGCACTGACCGAGTTCTTACGTGGTAGAACAACATTAATCGTTGCGCACCGACTATCCGCTGTGAAACAAGCCGATTTGATCTACGTGCTTGAAGATGGGAAAGTGACGCAAACAGGTACTCATGGTGAGTTAGTTGAGCAAGAAGGCTTATATCAAACCTTATATGGGGGCATACAGTCCCACGCTTAAATCGTTCAAGCTAGAGAGGTCGTTATGACCTCTCTGTCTAAGCACGCCATGCAACCCAATAACGTACGTTTGTGCCAAGGTTGTGAATTGCCTGTCGACATCGTCGACTTACCCCATGGCAAAAATGCACACTGCCCTCGTTGTGGTACACAATTATATCGCGGAGGTAGCCCTAGCCTCTCTGGTAATCTAGCCGTCGCGATAACCTGTATCCTACTATTTATTCCATCGCACTTTTTTAACTTTATTAGCATCCGACTCTTTGGTGTGATGATTCCGGCAACCCTGCCTTCAGGGATGATCACATTGATGGAAGAAGGATTTGTTCTTCTTTCATTGCTCATTCTATTTTGTAGCTCTCTAGCGCCACTGACGGTTTGTGTTTCAGTGGTAACGGCGCATATTTCTTTACATCAACGATGGTTCCGTGGGCTTCGTATCTCACTGTGGCTAATTCAACATTTGAAGCATTGGGTTATGTTGGATGTGTTCTTAGTTAGCATCGCCATTTCCTGTTTTAAACTCCAAGATTATTCCGACATTTTCGTCGGCCCAGGGTTAATTGGTCTGGTTCTTTTGCAGATATTTACCGTTTTGTTAGTTTCAAGAATCAGCGTGCGTCGTTATTGGGAAGCTTGGAAGCCAGAAAGTTTATATGCTTTTGAGCATAAAGATGTGCATTGCCATGAATGCCACTTGTCCCAGCCTGAAGGTGACCATTGCCAGCGTTGTCATCACGAGTTATATCATCGCAAGCCAAACTCCATTCAGAAAACATGGGCTTACCTCATCGCAGCAACGGTCGCCATCTTCCCCGCTAACCTGATCCCTATTTCCATCTTGCTTACCAATGGTAAGCGTTTGGAGGACACTATTTTTTCAGGCGTGGCTGGTTTGGTAAAAAGCGGCATGTATGGAATCGCTGCGATCATTTTTGTTGCCAGTATCGTTGTCCCGGTGATTAAAATACTTGGGCTCGCCTACATCATGCTTTGCATCCAATTCAAACGTTCGGTGTTTAAGAGACAACGAATGATGGTTTACTTTGTTGTTAAATGGATCGGTAAATGGTCTGTGATGGATTTGTTTGTTATTTCTATCATGATGACGTTAGTCGATCGTGGTCAGATACTGGATTTCACACCAGGATATGGCGCGGTAGCATTTGGTGTTGTCGTTGTATTGACCATGCTTGCAGCAGAAAGTATTGATCCAAGGCTAATCTGGGACCAAACAAGCCCAAAACAATCAGAAAAAGAGTCAATGAATGAGTGATCAGAACAGTTCTCAAACGTCATACGTACCAGATGTAAAGCGGAGTAAAGGCATATCTCCTCTTTGGCTGTTGCCAATTTTGACCATGGTCTTAGCTGGCTGGCTTGTTGTGAAGTCGATACACGATGCAGGACAACGAGTGCAAATCTATTTTTCTGATGCCGCTGGTCTGGTCGCCGGCCGAACCACTATCCGTTACCAAGGATTAGAAGTCGGCATGGTAAGAGACATTAACCTCACCGAAGATCTCGGCAGTATTTATGTCGATGCTGATATCTATCCTGAAGCTGCAAAGTTACTGAACGATAAAACACGCTTTTGGTTAGTAAAACCAACAGCTAGCCTAACGGGAGTTTCCGGACTGGATGCGCTCGTCTCAGGTAACTACATCTCGATTCAACCCGGAGATGGTCAAGAGTTTGAGACAACATTCCATGCGTTAGACTCTGCCCCAACAGATTTACGCGTTTCTCAAGGTTTGAATATTAAGCTCAAAAGCCGTGATTTAGGTGGTGTATCGGTTGGCTCTCAAATTGTTTATAAGAAAATCCCAATCGGTGAAGTGTACAGTTACCAGCTAGATGAAGATGCAAAATCTATCACTATTCAAGCCAACATTCAGGATCAATACCGACATATCATTAACAACCGCAGTCGATTCTGGAACGTCAGTGGAATTGGTGCCAGCATCGGTTTTGAAGGTGTCGATGTAAGACTAGAAAGCATGAGTGCCTTACTAGGTGGCGCCATCGCCGTCGACTCTCCGGATGATGGTGAGCCTGTAGAAGAGAACACCGAGTTCCGTTTGTATAAAGATTTGAAAACTGCTGGTCGAGGCATCGCGGTTAAAATCGTCCTACCTGATGACAGCAAGATCAGCGGAGAAGGCGCTCCAATTATGTATCGCGGAATCGAAATTGGCCAAGTTACGGACTTGAGCCTTTCCGAAGGCCGAGAAGTGATATTGGCGTCAGCGGCAATTCAACCCGCTTTTAGTGACATGCTGACGACAGGTACTCGATTTGTCTTAGAAGAAGCAAAAGTGTCCCTTTCAGGTGTTGAAAACATTGCTAATTTAGTGCGAGGAAACTTCTTAACGATCGTGCCGGGCGCGGGTGAACGCTCTCGCCGCTTTACTGCCATTCGTAAAAACGTGTTTAACCAACAGCAAGAAAAGTCCATCGCGATTCGTTTGGTATCCGACAATTCGTTTGGCCTAGATAGCGGTGCCAATGTACTTTATAAAGGCATCGTTGTTGGTTCAATCATCAAAGTGGGCCTAGTCAAGGAAGATAAAAAATCACAACACGAAGTATTTATGGATGTATTGATTGACCATGAATACAAACATCTGATCAAATCAAACAATCGTTTTTATGTAACCGGCAGTGCGTCAGCAGAGTTAACTGAATCGGGGCTCAGCGTTACCGTTCCTCCAGCAAAGCAGTTGTTAACCGGGTCAATTAGTTTTGTGAGCGAAGGCAAGCAGGATATTCCAAAAGAGTATCAACTGTTCCAAAATGAATCATTGGCTGAATTGGCGCAGTACAATCAAAGTGGCTCTAGGGCTCTAACACTATTTGCTTCTGAATTGCCGCCGATTTCCAAAGGCAGCCCTCTACTCTATCGTAATCTTCCAGTTGGTAACGTCTCCGATTTCCAACTAGTTGATGGCGGAGTACTAATTAAGGCTACTATCGAAAACCGCTTCGCTTATCTTGTAACGCCACAAACCGTTTTTTGGAATCGTTCAGGGATTGAGATAGATGCATCATTAGCTGGCGTCAGTGTGAAAGCACACCCTTTGAAATCGTTAATAGAAGGTGGCATCGCTTTTGACTCCGTGCCAGGCGTTGAAAACAAAATCGGAGAAAACTGGAAGCTGTATTCTGATCAAAAAACCGCTCGCAAGTTTGGGCGCGTCATTGCTTTAGAAACCGACGGTTCGCAAGAGATTGCTAAAGGAATGCCGATTGAATATCAAGGTGTTAAAGTTGGTGAAATCACTCTGGTTGTACCGAATTTTCGTCGTAACATGGTTGAAGTCACTGCAAGGATCCTACCTGAATACGTAGAAAACATTGCGGTTGAAGGCTCACATTTTTGGCTAACTGAACCAGAAATTGGTTTAGGTGGCGTTAAAAACCTCGGGGCGTTGGTGTCGAAATCCATCAGTGTTGAACCAGGTAAAGGTAAAGCTAAATTTGATTTTCAATTAGAAAATAGTTCAGAACGTGTGCATGGAATCATGTTTACGTTACAAAGTGAACAAAGAGGCTCAGTACAAGTCGGTACCCCTATTCTTTACCGCCAGATGGAAGTTGGCCAAGTGACCGACGTAAGCCTAGGAGAATTTGCTGATCGCATCGTCACGACTATCAAAATACAGCCTGAATACGCTTACCTCGTTCGTCAAAACAGTGTGTTCTGGAATGTTTCAGGAGTAGATGTTTCCATCGGGCTTACCGGCGCTAACATCAAAGCGGGAACCTTTGATAGTTTAGTTCGCGGAGGAATTGCGTTTTCAACGCCAGAGCAATCGACTATTCCACCAGCGGCAAAGAGTGGGCAATCTTTCTTTTTGTATCCACAAGCTGAAGAAGGTTGGACTCAATGGCGTACAGCGATTCCTAAGCCGTAGAATAAAGCTCAATTCACGTACAATTGAAGTTTGATCACTTTAAAAGAGCAGCAATCGCTGCTCTTTTTTAATGCTCGGCCCTTGTCACTATTCGTTTCTGCTTCGCTTTCGTATATTATTTGCCACAAATTCTGCAAACGAGATCCCACATTGCATCCTAATGTTTACATCCCAGACGCGTTTCTGGAAAAAATCCAAACCATCCTTCCTGCTCACCTCAACATGGAAGACTTTATCGCTTCGTGCCAAAAGCCACTGCGCAAAAGTATTCGAGTTAATACGTTGAAGATCAGTGTTGAAGCGTTTCTAGAACGAGCAGAAACAAAAGGCTGGAAGCTTTCTCCTGTGCCTTGGTGTGACACAGGTTTTTGGATTGAAGCGGATGAGTCAGTTGTACCATTAGGCAACACAGCAGAACACATGTCTGGCTTATTCTACATTCAAGAAGCCAGTTCGATGATGCCGGTATCTGCTCTGTTTATGAATGATGAATCTTACGATGCCGTGTTAGATACCGCAGCCGCTCCAGGCTCAAAAACCACTCAAATTGCAGCTTTAATGAACAACGAAGGTGTACTTGTGGCCAATGAATACGCCGCAAGTCGTGTAAAAGTACTGCACGCTAATGTGGAACGTTGTGGGGTACGTAACGCCGCACTAAGTAACTTCGATGGACGCGTTTTTGGCGGTTGGCTACCAGAACAATTTGATGCGGTTTTGCTCGACGCGCCTTGCTCTGGAGAAGGCACCGTTCGCAAAGACGAAGATGCGATGAAAAACTGGACGCAAGCTTCCGTACTCGACATCGCTGACACGCAGAAAGATCTTATTGAAAGCGCCTTCCATGCATTAAAGCCCGGTGGTGTGATGGTTTACTCAACATGTACGCTCAGTACAGAAGAAAACCAACAAGTTTGTCATCACTTGAAAGAAACCTTTGGGGATGCTGTAGAGTTTGAAAGCCTTGAGAACTTGTTTGAGAACGCAGAGGCAACTCTAACTGAAGAAGGCTTTTTGCATATTTTCCCGCAGGTCTACGACTGTGAAGGGTTCTTTGTTGCAAGAATTCGCAAACTGGCTGCTGTTGAGGCGCCAGAAGTCAAAAAGCGCATGGGGAAATTCCCCTTTGCTAAAACTTCAAAAAAAGAATCGACAGAAATTGCTCAACAACTCCAAAGCGCGTTAGGTATTAAACTTCCAAATGACAGTTCTGTATGGCTTCGCGATAAAGATGTCTGGTTATTCCCTAATGCTTTAGAACCGATGATCGGCGAATTACGCTTCTCCCGTATGGGTATAAAGATCGCGGAAGCCCATAAAAATGGCTACCGTTGGCAACACCAAGTCGCGACTGCCCTGGCGACAGGTTCTGAAAGCAACGCCATTGAACTCAGTATTGAAGAAGCGCGCGAATGGTACATGGGGCGTGATGTTCGCCCACAAACCATTCCTGAGGGAATGAAAACAGGTAAAGGCGAAGTACCTGTCACCTATCAAGGCGCAGTTATTGGCCTTGGCAAGTGGGTAAGCAACCGAATAAAGAATGGTCTTCCTCGCGAATTAGTACGAGATAAGAACTTATTTTAAAGAAGTAGCGAATCATAAATAAATGAAAAGCCATCGTATTTGCGATGGCTTTTTAATTCGTAAGTATGAAAGCAACTGGGCTCGCTAGCGATCCGGATACGCTGTACTAAACTAGTTGTATCAAAGTAATGCTTTGATGTGGCATTTCTCTCTATGTTCACCAACAAAATTATTGTTGGACAAGTTTAGCGCAGGCTCTGCGGAGCCGTTTCCCCTAGGCCCAAAAAAAGGAAAAGTTTGGGCCGTTTTTTTGGCTGCAGATCCGCTATACGTGAGTTAGGACTACGCTAGACGAATACCGTCTTTCTCAATGACAATTTTACCCTGCTTGTATAAGCCACCGATGGTCTTTTTATAAGTCCCTTTACTTGTGCGGAAAGCATCAAAAATCGCTTCAGGAGACGACTTGTCATTCAAAGGCAAAAATCCGCCTTTCTTCTCTAGCAGGTCAAGGATCTTACTAGAAAGATCGTCCATTTTCGCCACACCAACTTTTTGTAGAGCAAGGTCGATTTTGCCATCTTCACGAATGTGCTTAATAAAGCCTTTCAGCTTTTTACCGATGTAAAGCTTACCAAAAACATCCGATGGGAAAATCATGCCCCAATGCTTACCGTTAACGATAGCTTTATAACCAAGTTGACTACGCTCTGCGATGATCAAATCAACTTGCTCGTTAACTTCATAATTCGCTGGAGTTTTATCTAACCATTTATTGAACTTAGTCGTACCAACAATGCGACCTGACGCTTTGTCGGTATAAACATACACTAAAATGGTTTGTCCGGCAGAGAAGCGAGTGCGTTGCTCACTAAAAGGAATCAGTAAGTCCTTTTCTTTGATGCCCCAATTTACAAAAGCACCTGTCGCATTCACACCCTCAATCTTCATTAAACCCCATTCACCCACTTGGGCAATTGGTCTTTCAATGGTCGCAGCAAGTTGGCTTTCTGAATCGAAGTACAGAAATACGTCTACATGCTCACCAATTTCAGTACCCTCTGGTACATACTTACTAGGTAGTAGAACAGAACCGTAATCATCGCCATCCAGAAATACGCCAAAATCAGCCTTTTTAATGACTTCTAAGCTGTTAATTTGACCAATTTTAATCATTGATTTTGTCTCTTTTTAAATTTACGTGGAATTATACCTAAACTAACAAGAAAATCAGAGAGAAAAGCATAGTGCTCTGTTATGCTGTTGTCGTTCAGCTATATGCCCCAGTCACTCTTTTAGCACTCTTATACTTATCTGCTCAACGGAACGCATAAGTTAAGAATGCTTTAGCAAAGTCAGGAGCTTTCTTTGGTCACCGTCGATAAACAAGACTCAATAACATTAAAAATCAGTCATGCACTCGCAAAGAGCAAAAGTGTCGACCTAGATATTTACTTTTTTATACCTGGTGAGCTTGGTTTAAACGCCGATATCATCAGTGAATCCGAATTTTATTACACCTCAATAACACAGCAACGATCTTATTACAGTACTGAAATCCTTCTTCCGCTAGTACACAGTCGACTTGCCAAACGTGGACGCCTGTCGAATCAGCAATACCGAGTAAGTTTGAGTTTGTTCGCTTACCAATACGTTATCGCGCTAGACAAAGCTGTAGCAAGTTTAAACAAACATGAGAACAACTCCGTAACGGAAGATGAAGTGGACGAAGTTATCGAGCTCACGCTTGAGATCTTAAAGCGCTTGCGGCGTTCTATTCCTTACGAAGAGAACTTAAAACGCTACTACGTTAACATCGATAACTATCTGTCTTGGTATACCGAGCAAAAGTTCCTGTCACTGGTGGCCCACCTACCACGTGAAGGCGACTATGGCACGATCAAGAAGCGCCTGATCACGCTATGTGAGAAAGAGCAAGCCCATCGTAAACTCAACAAATACAACTCATCAAGAGTCGTTGAAGACGTTACTCGCTTATCTAACAAAATGCGCTTGCTAAGGCGATTGATTGAACACCCTATCGTGCTTCGTGAAGAAACCATATCGATGGGTAACAACATCAAGCGTGCAATCAAAGGCATTGCAACCGGTTTAGTTATGGTTGTCGTGACCTCTACCGTGATTCTCGCTCGCGATTATCTGGGGGAAATTTCTGCCTCATTCATTATCGCGATGTCTTTTATTTACGCTTTACGAGAAATCTTTAAAGATGATTTACGCGATGCTATGTGGCGATGGATCCGTAAAGGCAAGCCAAAATGGCGTAAGAAGTATGTTGATCCAACGACGAAAAAAGTGGTTGGCAAAAAATTGGAGTGGCTCGATTATCGTACCTTAAGTAGCTTGCCGGATAAGATTCAAAGAATACGTAAAAAACGCGTCGTTCAACGTGAAGAGCAGATTCTTCATTATCACGAGAAAACCGAAATGGCGACCTCTCTTTTCTTGAGTGGTTACGAACAAACGAGAGAAACATTGAACATCAGTTTACGCCCTATCATCCGCTTGATGGATAAAAGCTCAAACCGAGTTTACCGTTTAAATGAAGGTCAAGTAACCAAAGAGTCAGTAGAGAAACGTCATTTGCTCAATGTGATTGTCAAAGAGGACAACCACACCGATGAGCCTGTTTATTACCGCTGGAAAGTGGTCTTAAATCGCTCCAAAATCGTCTCTATCGAGAAGATTGAACTCAATTAAGCCAACGCCTTTAAACAAACGAGCCACAAACCACTAGGCAGCCTCTTTTCTTTGTTGGGCTGCTTTTTTTATCGAAAGAGTAAGCGAGAATTCAGCCATTGGCTCGTCACCATGTAAGTTAGGACACAGCGCGACAATTTTTACGTCACGATTTACTCGTTCACCCGTTGCCAAGGTGTGCTCGAGCATCTCATCAATGACATGACCATCGTTACAAACAAAGTGCACATCGGCTTCCGGGCGCTTTAAAAACTCGGCTTTCACCCCTTTAAATGCCAGCGAGATCGCTTCTCCCTTTTCTTGCGCTTTACTCATAGCAAGAAAACCACCAGCAACATCAGCGCCAACGGCTAAAGCGCCGAAATACATGCTATTCAGGTGGTTCTTCGTCCTTCTGCGCAATGGGATACGAACCTCAACATGCTTGCTATCTATCGCAATGATTTTAGGGTGGCAAAGCCAAATCAGCGGCACTTTTGAAAAGCCAAACAGATTTAGATACAAATTCGCACGACGTAGAGCTGATAACATTTTGGTCTCCTTACCAATCTAGTCAGACCAGTTAATCAACGAAAGAAATAGATGTCAAAGAAATGTTAACAAAAGCTCGATCTCACGAGTTATTTAACCTTCAGGAAGTGACGGCGTCACCCGTAAGGTATGAAGTTTATCGCAGTTACTTAGATTACCTTACAGCGAGATAGAGAAAATGGTTATAAATTCAAATGTATATATATTGATTTAATGATCAAGTTTTGTCATTTATACATAAGTCATTTAAATGAATACCTACACCTTTGTATACAATTCGGTATTTCCTGGCGAAGATTCCCGTGAAACGGTTTATTCCTGCCTGTAATTCCGTTATCTTTACCCCTTCGCAATAGAGAATAAAGCTATAACATGCCTATAAAAACAGATGAATTGAGAACCCAACCTTTGGGTCCAATGCCTACCCCAGCAGAGCTAGGTAGTGTACATCCTATTACGGATGACGTTGCAGACCGTATCGCTCAATCTCGTCGTCAGATTGAAAACATTTTATCGGGTGAAGACAATCGCCTTCTTGCGATTGTAGGTCCGTGTTCTGTTCACGACACTGAAGCTGCCATTGATTACGCCACTCGTCTGAGTGAAATCCAAGACAAGTACAAAGACGAGCTATTTATCGTGATGCGTACTTACTTTGAAAAGCCTCGTACAGTAGTTGGTTGGAAAGGTTTGATTACGGACCCTAACCTAGATGGTTCTTACGCACTTGAAGCTGGTCTTCATAAAGCTCGTAAACTACTACTGGATATCAACAAGCTTGGTCTTGCGACTGCTACTGAGTTTCTTGATATGATCACTGGCCAATACATCGCGGATTTGATCACTTGGGGCGCGATTGGTGCTCGCACAACGGAATCACAAATTCACCGTGAAATGGCGTCGGCACTATCTTGCCCAGTTGGTTTCAAAAATGGCACAAATGGCAACGTAAAAATTGCAATTGATGCAATTCGCGCATCGAAAGCATCGCATTACTTCTACTCGCCAGATAAGAACGGTCGAATGACGGTTTACCGCACAAGTGGCAACCCTTACGGTCATATTATTCTGCGCGGTGGAGAAAAAGGCCCTAACTTTGATGAAGCATCAGTCAAACAAGCATGTGATGCTTTAGCTGAGTTTGGATTGCCACAACGTTTGGTTGTGGATTTCAGCCATGCAAACTGTCAGAAGCAACACAGAAAACAAATCGACGTAGCTCAAGACATTTGTAACCAAATTAAGTCAGGCAGCACTCGTATTGCGGGTATCATGGCAGAAAGCTTTATTCTTGAAGGCAATCAGCCAATGACTGACATCAATAACCTAACGTATGGTCAGTCTATTACAGATCCATGCCTAGGTTGGGAAGACACTGCTACAATGCTAGATATGCTGGCAAGCGCTGTTAAGTCCCGAAAGTCCCTATAACAAAATAATCAAGGAATCTTCATGCCATCGTTTGATATTGTTTCTGAAATCGATACGGTTGAACTACGTAACGCCGTTGATAATGCTAACCGTGAATTGTCTACTCGTTTCGATTTCCGCAACGTAAATGCGAGCTTTGAGCTAGTAGAAGAAAACGTAAAAATGTCTGCGGAAGGTGACTTCCAACTTAAGCAAATGCGCGACATTTTACGCGGCCACTTAGCGAAGCGTAACATTGACGCGAACGCAATGGATGCACAAGACCCAGACGTTACTGGTAAAAACTGGCACCAAACTCTGCTTTTCCGCCAAGGTATTGATACTCCAACGGCGAAAAAAGTAGTGAAACTTATCAAAGACGCAAAGTTAAAAGTACAAGCTTCTATTCAAGGCGACAAAGTACGTGTTACCGGTAAGAAACGCGACGACCTGCAAGCGACAATGGCAGCGATTCGTGAAGCAGAGATGGGTATCCCATTCCAGTTTAACAACTTCCGTGATTAATCAATCTGAGAAGTAAATAAAAACGCCAGCGCATAATCCGCTGGCGTTTTTTATTGGCTTTAGTGTAACGAACTACGTATCCACTTTAGCATTTGGCATTGCTAGATAACTAAGTCCTGTCCTTGCAGCAATACGAATTCGCTCGTTCCTTGTGGTATGAACACGCAAATTCGAAGCTTTTCAGCTTTAGCCTTGGCCAGCATATCCGAAAGCTCAGCAGCGCTCGAGAAAGCTTCTCTTTCTGCATCTCTTCGTATTAGTTCTAACACATTCGCTTCACATCGAGTTGAGTACAGAGCCAGCTCCGCTTGTTGCATATAGCGTACGGCTTTTATTGGCAACATCTCAACATCTTTCCCAACATGAACCCAAGTACAACTTCCCTTTTCATCTAAAGGTGTTGCCATGGTCGCTTGGTAAATTGCTTCTAACTCACGATTATCTCGCGCGTTTTCCACCTCGGGGTTCGAGAAGAATTGCTCCCAAAACTTGCGGCGTAAATCGACACTAGGCAGCGCCTCTTTAATTGAGTTTCGCTTTGAGTTAGCAAAGTCCGCCATCAACCCCATGTTTTGTGGCAGTATCGATTCAAGTTTTTCACGGATGTTTCGAATTAAAACTGGCGAAGCTCCACCACTAGAGATTGCGATTTGGATGCGGCCACGATTAATCATAGACGGCGTGATGAAATCACAATAAGGCTTATCATCCACAACGTTAACCAAGATGCCTAGCTCTTTGGCATCTTTGTACACTTGGTGATTTAGCTCAGGATTGTCTGTCGTCGCCCACACTTGAACAAAGTTTTTAGTGACAATGTCACTCGAATAGAAACGTTGTACCCAGCGCAGTTGATGCTCAGAAGCAAGCTTAGACAGAAAATCAACCAACGTCGGAGAAACGATAGTCACATCCGCCCCAGCCTTTAGCAACGCTTCCACCTTTCGGCTTGCCACCTCACCGCCACCCACGACGAGAACGGGTTTATTAATTAAATCTAAGAACAGAGGAAAATATCGCATTTCAATCCATGATTACTCTAATTAGCTGTTGTAGACCATGCTACCAAAAATGGGGCAAGCTCATCACCCTGTTTCGGTATCACAAATAATTTTTGTTTGAATTTTTACTGAACTTCACCTTGCTCAGCTAATGACAGTTTTAATAACAACTTTTTATTCTTTTGTATTGTTCACTCTTCTATTGATTGTTCTGATGCACCAAATTGTCCATGAATTGCACTATTTACAAACAATTAACATTTCGTCATTCTAAATCTCAAGGCATTTTGTAAGTTCTCTCAAAACTTCATTTAAATTATATATTTGAGAATTAACAGATCCTTTCCTACGCTTATAACTGGTTGATCTATCGAATGCCGTTTCTTCGAAAATCAATCACGTAGGACGATAACTCTAACGAATTGGACACGTTATTTCAGGTCACTCCTGATTAAACATGGATCATACAGGAAGGATACAAATGGCAAATAAACTCACAGTTCTTGCTTCCGTCGTAGCGGCTTCTACTGCGATGATGGCAACATCAGCTCAAGCAGCAGACACTACTCTGGACAAAGTCACAAAACAAGGCTTTCTTACTTGTGGCGTAAGTACCGGTCTACCTGGTTTCTCTAACCCTAACTCAAAAGGCGAATGGGAAGGTATCGACGTAGAATATTGCCAAGCACTGGCTGCAGCCGTTCTTGGGGATAAAACGAAAGTTAAATATGTACCCCTAACCGCAAAAGAACGTTTCACTGCGCTTCAATCTGGTGAGATTGATGTGCTTTCCCGTAACACGACCTGGACTCTCCACCGTGACACTGCACTGGGCCTAAACTTCGTAGGTGTGAACTACTACGACGGTCAAGGCTTTATGGTGAAGAAGGAACTTGGTATATCAAGTGCTAAAGAGCTTGATGGTGCGTCGGTATGTGTTCAATCAGGTACAACAACCGAGCTAAACCTTGCAGATTATTTCCGCAACCAAGGCATGGCGTACAAACCAGTGGTATTCGACACAGCGGCGCAAACTTCGAAAGGTTTTGATGCGGGACGCTGTGACGTACTAACAACTGACCAATCTGGCCTTTATGCACTACGTTTGAATTTGAAAGATCCGTCCTCTGCGGCCGTTCTTCCAGAAATCATCTCTAAAGAGCCACTAGGTCCAGTCGTTCGTCAAGGCGATGATCAATGGTTTAACATCGCTAAGTGGACATTGTCTGCGATGATTAACGCTGAAGAATACGGTATTAGTTCGAAGAATGCGGATGAAATGCTGAAATCAACAGATCCAAACATCAAGCGTATCCTCGGTGTTGATGGCCCTAAAGGCAAAGGGTTGGGTATCCGCGACGATTGGGGCTACCAGGTTATCAAACAAGTTGGTAACTATGGTGAAAGCTTCGAACGTACAGTCGGTACTGGTTCGCCGTTAGAAATCTCTCGTGGTGTTAATGCGCTATGGAATGCAGGCGGCTTTATGTACGCGCCACCAATCCGATAGAAAGAGTTAATCAGGGCGGTTCATGCCGCCCTTTTTCTTGATTATATCTCACTGTATGAGTAAGGATCGCTCATTGGATGGCGAAAAGCGCTCGCTTGGTGGAACGGCTTTAAAGGTTCGTATGTCACCAGACATGAGAGCGTTATTCTTTAGCCAGCAAGGACGACACTTCGTTATACAGGTCGATATCTATAACTAAGGTTTGAGGTTATCGCTGTATGAAACCGACACAAGATGCATCGCCAAGTACGATGTCCAAACCAAGCGGAAGCAAGAGCCTGATTTATAATCCTGCCTTTCGTTCTGCTATTTTCCAGATCATTGCCATTGCTGCACTGGTATTTTTCTTTTACACGATTGTAAACAACGCTCTCAATAACTTAGATGCTCGTGGTATTGCAACGGGCTTCGGTTTTCTGAATCAAGAAGCCGGGTTTGGTATTGGGTTAACATTAATTGAATACGATGAAACGTACTCTTACGGTAGAACATTTATCATCGGCCTTCTTAATACGGCGTTAGTCTCTGTATTAGGTATTATTCTGGCTACTGTGATTGGCTTTACCATGGGGGTTGCCCGCCTTTCTTCTAACTGGTTAGTTAGTCGTTTAGCGGCAGTTTATATCGAAACTTTCCGAAATATCCCCCTTCTTCTGCAAATATTCTTCTGGTATTTCGCTGTTCTTCAAGCATTACCCTCACCACGCCAAAGCTTAAGTCTTGGTGAAGCTATTTTCCTGAACGTTCGTGGCTTATATTTCCCTGCACCGACTATGGAACCTGGCAGTAGCTACGTTATTGCCGCGTTAATCTTCGGGGTAATCGCAAGCTTATTAATTAATGTATGGGCGAATAATAAGCAACGTCTCACTGGGCAACAAACCCCAATGGGAAGAATAGTTTTGGGTTTAGTTGTTGGCCTTCCATTGGTTGTGTACTTCCTTGTTGGTATGCCAATTTCACTGAATTATCCTGAACTAAAAGGGTTTAACTTTCGAGGTGGTATTAGCATTATTCCTGAATTGGCTGCGCTACTTTTGGCATTGAGTGTTTATACAGCTTCTTTCATTGCTGAGATTGTGCGCTCTGGTATTAATGCGGTTAGCCATGGTCAAACCGAAGCAGCGATGTCGCTAGGCTTACCACGCTCGAAAACTTTAAAGCTTGTTGTCATTCCTCAAGCGTTACGAATTATTATTCCACCTTTAACCAGTCAATATCTCAACCTCACCAAAAACTCATCGTTAGCGATGGCGATTGGTTACCCAGATCTTGTCTCTGTGTTTGCTGGTACTACCCTGAACCAAACGGGACAAGCGATTGAGATCATTGCGATGACGATGGGCGTGTACTTGACATTAAGTCTGATTACGTCTGCATTAATGAACTTGTATAACCGTAAAGTCGCGCTGGTGGAGAGATAATATGAGTACTCATCAATTTCAACCGGATCTCCCACCACCCGCCAATACTGTAGGCTTCGTTGGTTGGATGCGGAAAAATCTATTTAATGGCCCTATCAATTCCATTGTTACTGTCATTCTTGCGTATATTGTCGTAACTGCAATATGGTATATCGTGGATTGGGCGTTTATTAACGCAGACTGGATTGGCTCAACGCGTGACGACTGTAGCCGAGATGGTGCTTGCTGGGTATTTATCAGCGTGCGCTGGGAGCAGTTCATGTATGGTTTTTATCCAGAGTCCGAACTATGGCGCCCTCGCCTTTTCTATATCACATTAGCCATATTTACCGTTTTACTCGCGTATGAGAAGACACCGAAACGGATGTGGATTTGGCTTTTCTTCGTAAACATCTACCCATTCATCATCGCTGGGCTGTTATACGGGGGTGTCTTTGGACTAGAAGTGGTCGATACACACAAATGGGGTGGATTACTCGTTACGCTCATTATTGCGTTAGTTGGTATCGTAGTTTCACTGCCAATTGGTGTGGTGCTTGCGCTTGGTAGACGTTCAGAGATGCCGATCATTCGCAGCATTTGTACCGTCTACATTGAAGTTTGGCGTGGCGTTCCGCTTATTACGGTTTTGTTCATGGCTTCGGTTATGCTTCCATTGTTTATGTCTGAAGGTTCAGAGACAGATAAACTGATTCGCGCCCTTATCGGTGTGGTTATGTTTGCCTCCGCTTACATGGCAGAAGTGGTACGCGGTGGTCTACAAGCCATTCCGAAAGGTCAATATGAAGCCGCTGATGCGCTTGGGTTAAGTTACTGGAAAAAGACTGGGCTGATTATCTTGCCACAGGCGCTAAAGATTACTATTCCTTCTATCGTGAACACCTTCATCGGTTTGTTTAAAGACACCAGTTTAGTACTCATCATTGGCATGTTTGACGTACTCGGTATAGGGCAAGCAGCAAACACCGACCCTGAATGGTTAGGTTTTGCTACAGAAAGTTATGTATTTGTCGCGTTAGTGTTTTGGGTATTTTGTTTTGGCATGTCGCGCTATTCGATATGGCTTGAAAACAAACTTCATACCGGTCACAAACGATAACTCATCAAGATCAAGGACGTATTATGACGCAACAACAAGACTACATGATCCAATTGAAGGACATGAATAAATGGTATGGTGAGTTTCACGTACTAAAAAATATTAACCTCGACGTTAAGCGCGGCGAGAAAATCGTTATCTGTGGCCCATCTGGGTCGGGAAAATCAACGATGATTCGCTGTATTAACCGCCTTGAAGAGCACCAAGCAGGCAGCATTTACGTCTCTGGTACGGAATTAACTGAAGACTTAAAGAACATTGAAGCAGTACGCCGAGAAGTGGGCATGTGCTTTCAACACTTTAATCTCTTCCCTCATTTAACCGTACTGGAAAACTGTACGCTCGCGCCTATCTGGGTGAAGAAGATGCCAAAAGATGAGGCAGAAGCAGTTGCGATGAAATATCTGGAACGTGTTAAAATTCCAGACCAAGCGGAGAAGTATCCCGGTCAGTTGTCTGGTGGTCAGCAACAACGCGTAGCGATTGCTCGCTCTTTGTGTATGAACCCTAAAGTCATGCTTTTTGATGAGCCAACATCTGCACTCGACCCGGAAATGGTTCGCGAAGTACTGGATGTAATGGTCGAACTCGCCGAGGAAGGCATGACTATGCTATGTGTGACACATGAAATGGGCTTTGCTAAAGAAGTTGCCGATCGCGTGATATTCATGGACGCAGGAGAGATCATCGAAGAAAACAACCCGGTCGACTTCTTTGAGAATCCTCAATCGGATAGGACCCAAAACTTCCTAGCGCAAATCTTACACCACTAAGATTTAGCCGAATCGACATAAAAAAGCACTGGTTTCTATGAAGCCAGTGCTTTTGTTACTAAATTCAAAAATCTGTGTGAGAATCAACATAGCTATGCTAGGCAGTAATATTGTGTTACAAGTTGCCAAATACATAACATCTTATTTCCATTATCATTTTATCTAGGATATGCATGAAAAGGGCTTGATTTTTTGAACTTTCAGCCCCATAAATGTACCAATAGTAAACTCCCTTATTGAGGATAATTATGAACAGTCCAATGTTTACTCGTTCAACAAGTGTTCCTAATACACTAGAAACTAACAAAGTACTGAAAAACACTTACTTCCTACTGTCGATGACACTGATGACCAGTGCTATCGCAGCAGTCGCGACTATGGCAATGCAAATTTCACCAATCATGGCAATTGTGATGCAGCTTGCAGCGATTGGTATTTTGTTCTTTGTTATGCCAAAGGCAATCAACTCATCATCTGGTATCGTTTGGACATTCGTTTTCACGACTCTAATGGGTGGTGCTTTAGGTCCAATGCTTAACTACTACGCATCAATTCCAAACGGTCCTACTATCATTGCTCAAGCTCTAGGTTTGACTGGTATGGTGTTCCTTGGCCTATCGGCTTACACCATTTCAAGCAAGAAAGATTTCTCTTTCATGCGCAACTTCCTGATGGCAGGTTTGATCATTGTGATCGTTGCAGCGCTGATTAACATCTTCGTTGGTTCAACAATGGCTCACCTAGTAATCAGCAGTGTTTCTGCACTCGTGTTCTCTGGTTTCATCCTATTCGATACAAGTCGTATCGTTCGTGGCGAAGAGACAAACTACATCAGTGCAACAATTTCGATGTACCTAAACATCCTTAACTTGTTCACTAGTCTACTAAGCATTCTAGGTATTATGAACGACGATTAATCGTTTCTCGTTAAGTAGAATAAAAAAGCCCGAAGGTAATTCCTTCGGGCTTTTTCTTTGTGTGCAATTCAGTGTATTACGCCTGCTCTACAGACAACTCGATAACTTCGTCAGCTTCTGGATTTTCTCTAAAGCGTCTCACTTTGATCGTTTCCTCTCCTAACATGATTTGCTTGGCGATTCGGTGCATACCGTCAAAAACACGATAGTCACTGGTTAAGATTACCGGATACGACAAATCAGCATTGTTGATTCGTTGGCAATGTTTTGCAATTTCACGGCAGGTTGGCCGTGGCCCTTCATGACTAAACCAAGTCACTTCATTTGGGCCTTTTATATCATCAATCGCAATTTCTTCTACAGGTAAGGATTCTGCAAGTTGCCAAATTCGCTCGATGGACCAAGTGGATTTTACATTGTCATTAATCTCAATGTAACGTTGTTTCGACATGACTAACTCCTTGTCATCATTGTTGTTTCTAACCTGAATACAGGCTTTTCATCAATCAAAGAGAATATCGGTCTATGAAAACAAACACAACGTTGTCAGCTATTCATTCACCCATAAAATCCCATAATCAGACAAGTAGCCAAGAAAAAACCAAAACAAAAATGAATAAGCCTGGGTATCCATGCAATTTCGTTGGTATTCACCCCGTAAAATTTTTAACAAACTGAATAGTTTCCTATTTATTTGAATAAAAGATCATTTATATCAAAGTGCCTAGCTCAGTCAAAAACACTCACCATTTTGTACGCTTTTAATTCGCTCGATACGACTTCGAGATTCTTTTGTTGAGAACATTCTCGGCTGTCGCTAATCTATAAACATCCATGTTTACTTAACGGATAAAACGTTATGTTCGTTTACAACGGCAAAGAAATTGAAACGGATGCTCAAGGCTACTTATTGGATCATACTCAATGGGAAGAAGGTATGATTGAGCTTTTAGCAAAAGAAGAAGACATCGAGCTTACGGATGCTCATTTGGAAGTTGTGCATTTTGTGCGAGACTTTTATGAAGAGTTTAATACCTCCCCTGCAGTGCGTATGCTTGTGAAAGCGATGGAAAAAGCGCACGGCCCAGAAAAAGGTAACAGTAAGTATCTATTCAAGCTGTTTAAAAAGGGACCAGCCAAACAAGCAACCAAATTAGCCGGCCTACCAAAGCCAGCTAAATGCTTGTAGATTCATAAAATTTTAAAACCGCGTAACGGCTTATACGACGCAGGCTCCTGCATCACATGCTCTACTGTTGCCGTTCGCGGTCCTTCTTGTAACCATTCCGAAAACGCAACTATTTGCGCGTCTGTTCCACACGCCATCACTTCAACATCACCATTGTTTAGGTTCTTCGCATAACCTGTTAACCCTAGCTTCAATCCTTGATGGGAAGTATGGTAACGAAAGCCCACGCCTTGAACATGACCTTTTACTATAAATCTCTCACACTTTACGTTCATCTTTGTACCGCTTCTTTTTACTGAGTGATATATTCTTTTCGTCTATTCACCCCACTAAGGATAGTGGGTTTTTGTACGGTTATTATAATTATGAAAGAAATTCCATTCCGCTGGATTGATAAGTATCTCATTCACTTAAAGATTCAAGAAAAGTTCTATTTGCTCTTCGTTCTCCCTCTTCTTGCTTTAGTCATTCTCACACTCGTCCTTAATAGCGCGGCTAATACACTGATCTCAAGTATGTACCAAGAAGAGCTCATGCTTATGAAAGGTCTGATAGAGGCAGGCAACCTTTCTCAATCTCAAGTAGCAAGCCTCATAGCGGGTTCAGAAACCGTTTCTATTGGCTCTGGTCCGCAATCCGTGTCTGTTTTAAATGGTGCGTACAGTTTGGTTGCGAACCATGAACTTTCTTTATGGGCTGCCCTATCAACGACTCAAGTAAGCATTATCTGTGTGAGCTTGTTTATTCTCGCTCTTGGCGTTTACTACATCATGACGTTTATTGGCGGCGCGATGTTCACGATGAACAAAGCATTAAACACCCTTGCGGGTGGCGACTTAACTGCGAGAATGAACTTCTTCCCTGTTCGCGACGAGTTTAGTGAAATTGCTATTACGATAGACAAAGTTGCAGAACGAGAGCAACAAATGGTGCTGTCGATTCAAGAGTCTGTGGCGTTAATGCAACAAATTAGCTCAGACCTGAATCAATCGATTCATCACAGTTCAGATATTTCAGCGACTCAGCAGGAACACCTCAACTCTCTTGCGAGTGCAACGGAACAAATGGCATCAACGATTCGAGAAGTCGCGACACTAGCTCACGATTCAAGCACGCAAACCGATGATGCACGTAACGTGGCTCAGTCTGGACAAGTGAAAGTTGAGAATACGCTTCACTCGATTTCGAACCTTTCTAATGAGATTCAATCTGCGTCTCAAGCCGTTGCCGAGTTAGATGCCAATGCAGCACAAATTGATGAAGTCGTGACAACCATCAATGGGATCTCCGAGCAAACCAACCTACTTGCTCTGAACGCGGCTATTGAAGCTGCACGTGCTGGAGAACAAGGTCGTGGATTTGCGGTCGTTGCGGATGAAGTTCGCGCTCTTGCGGGACGCACTCAGCAAGCGACAGTTGAAATCCAAACGATGATCGAATCGTTACAGCGTAACAGTCAGTCGCTTACTAAGCTGATGGAAGTGACAGTTAATAACGCAAATGAGGGACAAAACCTCATGACGGAAGTGAATCACGAAATCGGCTCTTTGGCAGATAAAAATCAAACTATCTCCGACAGTAGCATTCAAATTGCAACAGCAGCTGAAGAGCAAGGTGTAGTCGCGGACAATATCGCCTCAAGCGTTGAAGAAATTCGAGTTCAAGCAGATAACGTGTGCAATATGATAAGCAAGACTTCACAAAACGTTGCTCAACTGCGTAAGCAAAGCGACACAATGGAAGCTCTACTTACTGGACTTAAAGCATAGCAACGGAATCTGTTACAGCAAATTCAAATAAAAGGGTCACTTTAGTGACCTTTTTTGTATTTAAAAGTCACTACAATGTACTGGATTGCCGAGGGATATTGCTTTTACCATTCACATCCCGGACAATACGCCCCTTTCAAAATTCAACAAGAGCTAATGAAATGACAGCTGCTATCTATTTGGTTAAAGGTCGTGAGAAATCGGTCAAGCGCAAGCACCCTTGGATCTTCTCTCGAGGCATCAACAAAGTTGAGGGCGAACCTGCTCTTGGCGAAACGGTTGATGTATTCACTCACGACGGTAAATGGCTAGCTAAGGCGGCATATTCGCCAGCTTCGCAAATTCGTGCTCGTATTTGGAGTTTTGATAAAGAAGAAATCGACACCGCGTTTTTCGTTAAACGACTTAAAGACGCACAACTTCTTCGTGAAGACATTATCGAACGTGATGGCCTTACGGGTTATCGCCTTATCGCAGCAGAGTCTGACGGCTTACCAGGCGTTACGATCGACCGTTACCAAAATTTCTTTGTGTGCCAACTTCTCAGTGCTGGCGCAGAACACAATAAGCAGGCTATTGTTGACGCTCTGGTTGAGTGCTTCCCTGATTGTAATGTGTACGAGCGCTCTGACGTGGCCGTTCGTAAAAAAGAAGGTTTAAAAGAGATCACGGGCGTCTTGCACGGCGAAGAGCCACCTAAATCGGTCGTCATCGAAGAAAATGGCGTAAAGATTAGTGTAGATATCGTTGGCGGACACAAAACAGGTTTCTACCTAGATCAACGTGATAGTCGCCAGCAAGCGATGAAATATATGAAAGGCAAAGAAGTTCTTAACTGCTTCTCTTACACAGGTGGCTTCGGACTTTACGCTCTAAAAGGTGATGCAAAGCGTGTGATTAACGCTGACGTGTCGCAACCTGCTTTAGATACCGCAAAATTCAACGCAGAGCTAAACGATTTTGATATTTCGAAGAAGCGTGCCGTGTTCCTAAATGCAGACGTGTTTAAGCTGCTTCGTGAGTATCGTGATCAAGGAACTCAGTTCGATGTGGTTATTATGGACCCACCGAAGTTCGCAGAGAGCAAAGCACAACTAAACGGCGCATGTCGTGGTTACAAAGACATCAACATGCTAGCAATGCAAATTCTAAAACCGGGCGGCACTCTACTGACCTACTCGTGCTCTGGCTTGATGGATCAAGTTCTGTTCCAGAAAATCATCGCTGATGCAGCCGTAGACGCTAACCGCCAAGTAAAGTTTGTGGAGCGTTTTGAGCAAGCCGCTGACCACCCAACCGATACAGCATATCCAGAAGGCTTCTACTTAAAAGGTTTTGCATGTAAAGTGCTTTAGGCTACGAATAAGTAAGACAAAGCAGAAGAAAAGGGCCTACTGGCCCTTTTCATTATGGCTCTAAGTTAACCTTAGTTAGTGCGGATAACACATCTCTCTCAAAGTCCGCATTTCCCACGATTAAATCACTAAACTCTGTCGCCCCGTTTTCTATTACGATAGTTTGAATTGAGTTTCCATCGTTATGGGTTATTTCTAGAGATAAGTCATCGCCATCAATGTTCAAGTCAATACTATTAAGAAGTTCTTCTATCGTATTGTGCCCTGCATCTTCAACGACTTCACTCAGATCTAAGGTGTCCAAATCTCTCTCAAAACCTCTAATTAGATCTGTTCCTGTATCCAAGGAGTCGTTGACCCATTTAAAGACATCTGCCTCGTTATCATTACCGATCAAGATGTCATGACTTACGTCTACTTCAGCTTCAATAATATTTGCAGAGCCATTACTTGAAGCATTTACTCCTCCGTTTTCATCAATAACGAATTGCAGGGTATTCTCACTTTGATCGCCATCGTTATCCGTCAATACATAATCGAAGTCTAACGTTTCAACTGTATCACCCACCGCACCATAAAATGCATACGCACCATCGTTTAGGTCGATTTCCAGAGTATGTTTGCTGTCGATATAGATAGTAAGCAGCATCGTTGTGTCGTCAAATGCATGCGAAATACCATCGTTAGTGTCAGTTACTATTAGGTCTGTACCATCAAACGAATAAGTGACACCGTCATGTTCTATTTCGCTAATATAACCACCATCTGCACCAATACCTGTATCTGGAGAAGTGGTATACATCAAGTTCCCCCCAACAGGTTGAATCACTGACTGCAACATAACCGGAGGTAATTGAGTTACGTCAGGAACCACAACACCATCAAGGTCTTGATTCAAAAAGCCATCATATGCTACGCGATCTAATTGCTCCGGCATAAGATTAACGCCCATACCATACGCTAGGGCTGTTATCTGATTATCAGGATCGGTTAGGTGATCAATCCAACTCTGCTCGCGAGCGTCGTTTATAAATGATGACGCAGGGTTTGGCTGACCATCTGACAAGAAGTAACTAACATTCGACGCACTGGTTAACTTACCTACATCACCCCATGACTGTTTTGCTTCATTTAGCGCGTTGTTATAGTTAGTCGCGCCACCCGCAGTTAGCGTCTCAATATACGCTTTGGCCTCCTCGACCGTCAGCCACGTCGCAGCACCTATAGCGTAAGTGGATGCTGTACTGCTATAAGTAATAATTTGAACTCGCGTTTGACCGATAGACTCATATTGATTCAATAACTGAGTTGCCGAATCTTTCATTATCTGCAAGCGATTATCCGTTCGCATAGAACCCGAGACATCCATTATGAGCTGAACGTTGGCACTTTCTTTAGTTTCTGCAACTACATCGTGAATAATAGATGCAGAATCTGGTGAGTCATCTTCCACAATAACGTTGACCGTTGTGGAGTTAGTAAGACCACGAGCATTCGAGACAAGCACAGGCACCTCAATATTTAAGGTGTCTTCTCCAGATGGGTTGGAGTGATCAATCGGACCAAGAAGCTCCGTAGATACCACTCCAGTATCATTGACTGATATTTTGATAACCTCTTCACCGTTCGCGGAACCGATAAGCATTTGGTCGTTATTTGATAACGTCCACGTTACAGAGATACCGTTACTAGTAAGAGCTGTAGATGGTTCACTGAGCGTAACAGAATCAACGGTTTGACCCAGCGTCAATTGTTCTACATCAGTACTCGAGTCAGTTGTGTCATCAAAGCCGTTTAGAGCAGAGTCATCAGCAATGGCGTTGCTTAAGCCTTCCTCAGAAACGTTTAGTGTTACACCTTCTACAATTGGTGGGGCGTAAGGGTTGACAGAAAAGTACCCCGTTTTACTGTCGCCATCATTATCAGTAATAGTGTAGTTAAAATCGATATCCCCATCGCCATAAGGTGAGGTCAAAGGCAAGTATTGGAAGAACTCCCATTTTCCAGTGCTAGGTGTAAGTTGAACTTCGAATGCAAGCTCTCCATCAGCCTCTGCAATCAGTCTATTAGAGTTTTGTGGATCGACGTATATCAACACGTCTTTACCATCTAGAGTCTCTAAATCAGCCTCACCTCCATTTAAGACTATAGAACCAGGGCCATCAGCTCCATATACAGCACCGAGGTTCCCATCCGCACTAGCAATTGGCACGCCAGAGTACGCACCTGTAAAGGTTATTGACTTAACGGTAAAGTCACTGTTGTCTTCAGTATCCGGGCCATTGCCATTACTGGTCGCCTCGAGGATGATTTTATCAAAGCCTCCCTGTTGAACATTGAAATTTGACGCGTAATCACCACTGCTTGCGTCAGAGCTGAACGATTGCTGAGCAATTAATACACCATCTCTATAAAAAGATGCGATTCCTTTCTCAAGTTCACCACCAAACATTTTCTCAAATTCTATTTCTGCTCCGTAAGCAACTTTATTGCCTAAGTCTATGATTAACTGCTCTGATACACCCTCATTACCCGCGAATCGATAATCGACTTCGTTTTCTAATTGGAAGCCGTTGTTACCAGAACTTTTAACGCCAATCCCTTCTGATGATTGATTGATTTCAGCTGTTCCCAGCATCACAGATTCGTCAGACACAAAACCGTTTGCAGTCACAACAACGTCCCCAAATGTTCGACTGGTTGCATCTGCCTCACTTCCTGCAAAATCTATGCGCCCTGTCAGAACGTTAGGTGCACCAGTAAGCGACACGTCGACGGGTTGAACAACCACAGGCACGTATGGGCAATCATCTTCAACGGCCACATTTAAGCTTTGAGATGTTGTTGTTTGTCCATCACTTACAGAAATCTGTAAATCAAAGTTGATGATGTCTTCCACATCATTAACAGGATGATCAAGTGGCTCAAACAGAGTAATAGTATAGTCCCAAGAGCCTTGACCTGAAGCTGAAGGCTCGCTCAGCACAACAGTAGCAACAACGCTCAGGTGAGCAGTTTTCGCAGTCAGCGTTTGAGTACTGTTGTCCCACGTCCACGATATAGGCTCCCCTCCTGATGTTAGGTTGTTAGGGCCTGCCAATACCACTGAAACATTCGCCGTGTCTGGATCGGCAACTGTGAATGTTCCTGAGAAACTTGCGGAGTTAGTAGTGTCTGAAGGTGATCCTGTATTATCAGGGATACCATTAGCTAAACCTTCTTCCGAAACAACTGCATTCACAACATTTGAAATAGAAGGAGGAGCATCATTATCAATAATCGTTGCCGTACCGGTATCGCTGCCTTGCACCGCCCCAATGCCGGTCACCGTCACACTGAAATCTTCAGGGCCTTCATAAACGGCGTCATCAATGGAAGCGATACGCACATCAAACTCAGTTTGCCCAGCAGGAACGGTCACAATGCCATCGTTTGTCACTGTCACCCAACCACTTCCGGTGTTGTATTCTAAGGTACCTAAGTCTCCAACTTCGGTGTCACCCAAGTTGAGGCCTAGCTCGACTTGTACTGTAGACTCGGAGGCATTCGATAGCGTCACTTTGAAGTTCGCAGTCTCACCCTCATTAATGGTGCCAGCATCTGAAATAGTCACATTCGGGCGGTCATCATCCGGATCAGGAGCTGGACCACTGCCGTCATCCACAATCGTCGCCGTACCTGTATCGCTGCCTTGCACTGCGCCAATGCCAGTCACCGTGACACTGAAATCTTCTGGACCTTCATAAACAGCATCATCAATAGAAGCGATGCGCACATCAAACTCAGTTTGCCCAGCTGGCACCGTTACTACGCCATCGTTTGGCACTGCAACCCAACCGGAGCCTGTGTTGTATTCTAAGGTGCCTAAGTCTCCAACTTCGGTGTCACCTAAGTTCAGGCCTAGCTCGACTTGAACAGTGGACTCGGAGGCGTTCGACAGCGTCACTTTGAAATTGGCTGTCTCACCCTCATTGATGGTGCCAGCATCGGTAATAGTCACGCTTGGACGGTCATCATCCGGATCAGGACCTGGACCCGTACCGTCATCCACAATCGTCGCCGTACCTGTATCGCTGCCTTGCACTGCGCCAATGCCAGTCACCGTGACACTGAAATCTTCTGGACCTTCATAAACAGCATCATCAATAGAAGCGATGCGCACATCAAACTCAGTTTGCCCAGCTGGCACCGTTACTACGCCATCGTTTGGCACTGCAACCCAACCGGAGCCTGTGTTGTATTCTAAGGTGCCTAAGTCTCCAACTTCGGTGTCACCTAAGTTCAGGCCTAGCTCGACTTGAACAGTGGACTCGGAGGCGTTCGACAGCGTCACTTTGAAATTGGCTGTCTCACCCTCATTGATGGTGCCAGCATCGGTAATAGTCACGCTTGGACGGTCATCATCCGGATCAGGACCTGGACCCGTACCGTCATCCACTATCGTTGCCGTCCCCGTATCGCTGCCTTGCACTGCGCCAATGCCAGTCACCGTCACACTGAAATCTTCAGGGCCTTCGTACACCGCGTCATCAATAGAAGCGATGCGCACATCAAACTCAGTTTGCCCTGCTGGCACCGTCACCACGCCATCGTTTGGCACTGCAACCCAACCGGAGCCTGTGTTGTATTCTAAGGTACCTAAGTCACCGACTTCGGTATCGCCGAGATTAAGACCCAACTCTACTTGCGTTTCCGCTTCAGACGCGTTCGATAGCGTCACTTTGAAGTTCGCTGTGTCACCCTCATTGATGGTGCCAGCGTCTGAAATAGTCACATTCGGGCGGTCATCATCCGGATCAGGACCTGGACCACTGCCGTCATCCACAATCGTCGCCGTACCTGTATCGCTGCCTTGCACTGCGCCAATGCCAGTCACCGTGACACTGAAATCTTCTGGACCTTCATAAACAGCATCATCAATAGAAGCGATGCGCACATCAAACTCAGTTTGCCCAGCTGGCACCGTTACTACGCCATCGTTTGGCACTGCAACCCAACCGGAGCCTGTGTTGTATTCTAAGGTACCTAAGTCTCCAACTTCGGTGTCACCTAAGTTCAGGCCTAGCTCGACCTGAACATTGGACTCGGAGGCGTTCGACAGCGTCACTTTGAAATTGGCTGTATCCCCCTCATTGATGGTGCCAGCATCGGTAATAGTCACGCTTGGACGGTCATCATCCGGATCAGGTCCCGGACCACTGCCGTCGTCCACGATCGTCGCCGTCCCCGTATCGCTGCCTTGCACTGCACCAATGCCAGTCACTGTCACACTGAAATCTTCAGGACCTTCATAAACGGCGTCATCAATGGAAGCGATACGCACATCAAACTCGGTTTGCCCCGCTGGCACCGTAACTACGCCATCGTTTGGCACTGCAACCCAACCGGAGCCTGTGTTGTATTCCAAGGTACCTAAGTCACCGGCTTCGGTATCGCCCAAGTTCAGGCCTAGCTCGACTTGAACAGTGGACTCGGAGGCATTCGACAACGTCACTTTGAAGTTAGCTGTCTCACCCTCATTGATGGTGCCAGCATCTGAAATAGTCACATTCGGGCGGTCATCATCCGGATCGGGGCCTGGCCCAGTGCCATCGTCCACGATCGTCGCCGTCCCCGTATCGCTGCCTTGTACTGCGCCAATGCCGGTTACTGTCACACTGAAATCTTCAGGGCCTTCATAAACGGCGTCATCAATGGAAGCAATGCGCACATCAAATTCGGTTTGCCCAGCTGGCACCGTTACCACGCCATCGTTTGGCACTGCAACCCAACCGGAGCCTGTGTTGTATTCTAAGGTGCCCAAATCTCCAACTTCGGTATCGCCAAGATTAAGACCCAGTTCCACCTTCGTTTCCGCTTCAGACGCGTTCGATAAGGTGACTTTGAAGTTCGCCGTATCCCCCTCATTGATGGTGCCAGCATCCGTAATAGTCACGCTTGGACGATCATCATCCGGATCGGGACCCGGGCCACTGCCGTCATCCACAATCGTCGCCGTACCTGTATCGCTGCCTTGCACTGCGCCAATGCCAGTCACCGTGACACTGAAATCTTCAGGGCCTTCATAAACGGCGTCATCAATAGAAGCAATGCGCACATCAAACTCAGTTTGCCCCGCTGGCACCGTTACTACGCCATCGTTTGGCACTGCAACCCAACCGCTTCCCGTGTTGTATTCTAGGGTGCCCAAATCTCCAACTTCGGTATCGCCAAGATTAAGACCCAATTCCACTTGCGTTTCCGCTTCAGACGCGTTCGATAAAGTGACTTTGAAGTTCGCTGTGTCACCCTCATTAATGGTGCCAGCATCTGAAATTGTCACGCTTGGACGGTCATCATCCGGATCAGAGCCTGGACCCGTGCCGTCGTCCACTATCGTTGCCGTTCCCGTATCGCTGCCTTGCACTGCGCCAATGCCAGTCACCGTCACACTGAAATCTTCAGGGCCTTCGTACACCGCATCATCAATGGAAGCGATACGCACATCAAACTCAGTTTGCCCTGCTGGCACCGTTACTACGCCATCGTTTGGTACTGCAACCCAACCGCTTCCGGTGTTGTATTCCAAGGTACCTAAGTCACCGGCTTCGGTATCGCCGAGATTAAGACCCAGCTCCACTTGCGTTTCCGCTTCAGACGCGTTCGATAAAGTGACTTTGAAGTTCGCCGTATCCCCCTCATTGATGGTGCCAGCATCCGTAATAGTCACGCTTGGACGATCATCATCCGGATCGGGACCCGGGCCACTGCCGTCATCCACAATCGTCGCCGTACCGGTATCGCTGCCTTGCACTGCGCCAATGCCAGTCACCGTGACACTGAAATCTTCTGGACCTTCATAAACGGCGTCATCAATGGAAGCAATACGCACATCAAACTCAGTTTGCCCTGCTGGCACGGTCACCACACCATCGTTTGGTACTGCAACCCAACCGCTTCCGGTGTTGTATTCCAAGGTACCTAAGTCACCGGCTTCGGTATCGCCGAGATTAAGACCCAGCTCCACTTGCGTTTCCGCTTCAGACGCGTTCGATAAAGTGACTTTGAAGTTCGCCGTATCCCCCTCATTGATGGTGCCAGCATCCGTAATAGTCACGCTTGGACGATCATCATCCGGATCGGGACCCGGGCCACTGCCGTCATCCACAATCGTTGCCGTACCGGTATCGCTGCCTTGTACTGCGCCAATGCCGGTTACCGTCACACTGAAATCTTCTGGACCTTCATAAACAGCATCATCAATGGAAGCAATACGCACATCAAACTCAGTTTGCCCTGCTGGCACGGTTACTACGCCATCGTTTGGCACTGCAACCCAACCGGAGCCTGTGTTGTATTCTAAGGTGCCTAAGTCTCCAACTTCGGTGTCACCTAAGTTCAGGCCTAGCTCGACTTGAACAGTGGACTCGGAGGCATTCGACAGCGTCACTTTGAAGTTCGCTGTCTCACCCTCATTGATGGTGCCAGCGTCTGAAATAGTCACGCTTGGACGGTCATCATCCGGATCAGGGCCCGGACCCGTGCCGTCATCCACAATCGTTGCCGTACCGGTATCGCTGCCTTGTACTGCGCCAATGCCGGTTACCGTCACGCTGAAATCTTCTGGGCCTTCGTACACCGCGTCATCAATGGAAGCAATACGCACATCAAATTCGGTTTGCCCTGCTGGCACGGTTACTACGCCATCGTTTGGCACTGTCACCCAACCGGAGCCTGTGTTGTATTCTAAGGTGCCTAAGTCTCCAACTTCGGTGTCACCTAAGTTCAGGCCTAGCTCGACTTGAACAGTGGACTCGGAGGCATTCGACAGCGTCACTTTGAAGTTCGCCGTATCCCCCTCATTGATGGTGCCAGCATCTGAAATAGTCACGCTTGGACGGTCATCATCCGGATCGGGGCCTGGACCCGTACCGTCATCCACTATCGTTGCTGTCCCCGTAACGCTGCCTTGCACCGCCCCAATGCCAGTCACCGTCACACTGAAATCTTCTGGGCCTTCGTACACCGCGTCATCAATGGAAGCAATACGCACATCAAACTCAGTTTGCCCCGCTGGCACCGTTACTACGCCATCGTTTGGTACGGTCACCCAACCGCTTCCGGTGTTGTATTCTAAGGTGCCTAAGTCACCGACTTCGGTATCGCCGAGATTAAGACCCAACTCTACTTGCGTTTCCGCTTCAGAGGCGTTCGATAAAGTGACTTTGAAGTTCGCCGTATCCCCCTCATTAATGGTGCCAGCATCTGAAATAGTCACGCTTGGACGGTCATCATCCGGATCGGGGCCCGGACCCGTACCATCATCCACTATCGTTGCCGTACCCGTATCGCTGCCTTGCACCGCCCCAATGCCAGTCACCGTCACGCTGAAATCTTCAGGGCCTTCATAAACGGCGTCATCAATGGAAGCGATACGCACATCAAACTCAGTTTGCCCAGCAGAAACGGTCACAATGCCATCGTTTGGCACTGCAACCCAACCGGAGCCTGTGTTGTATTCTAAGGTGCCCAAATCTCCAACTTCGGTGTCACCCAAGTTGAGGCCTAGCTCGATTTGAACTGTAGACTCGGAGGCATTCGATAGCGTCACTTTGAAGTTGGCTGTCTCACCCTCATTAATGGTGCCAGCATCGGTAATAGTCACGCTTGGACGGTCATCATCCGGATCAGGTCCTGGACCCGTGCCGTCATCCACTATCGTTGCCGTACCGGTATCGCTACCTTGCACCGCCCCAATGCCAGTCACCGTCACGCTGAAATCTTCTGGGCCTTCGTACACCGCGTCATCAATGGAAGCAATACGCACATCAAACTCAGTTTGCCCCGCTGGCACCGTTACTACGCCATCGTTTGGCACTGCAACCCAACCGGAGCCTGTGTTGTATTCTAAGGTGCCTAAGTCACCGACTTCGGTATCGCCGAGATTAAGACCCAGCTCCACTTGCGTTTCCGCTTCAGACGCGTTCGATAAAGTGACTTTGAAGTTCGCCGTATCTCCCTCATTAATGGTGCCAGCATCGGTAATAGTCACGCTTGGACGGTCATCATCCGGATCAGGTCCTGGACCCGTGCCGTCATCCACTATCGTTGCCGTACCGGTATCGCTACCTTGCACCGCCCCAATGCCAGTCACCGTCACGCTGAAATCTTCTGGGCCTTCGTACACCGCGTCATCAATGGAAGCAATACGCACATCAAATTCGGTTTGCCCAGCTGGCACCGTTACCACGCCATCGTTTGGCACTGCAACCCAACCGGAGCCTGTGTTGTATTCTAAGGTGCCTAAGTCACCGACTTCGGTATCGCCGAGATTAAGACCCAACTCTACTTGCGTTTCCGCTTCAGACGCGTTCGATAGCGTTACTTTGAAGTTCGCCGTATCCCCCTCATTGATGGTGCCAGCGTCTGAAATAGTCACGCTTGGACGGTCATCATCCGGATCAGGGCCCGGACCACTGCCGTCATCCACTATCGTTGCCGTACCGGTATCGCTGCCTTGCACTGCGCCAATGCCGGTTACTGTCACGCTGAAATCTTCAGGGCCTTCATAAACGGCGTCATCAATGGAAGCGATACGCACATCAAACTCGGTTTGCCCCGCTGGCACCGTTACTACGCCATCGTTTGGCACTGCAACCCAACCGGAGCCTGTGTTGTATTCTAAGGTACCTAAGTCACCGGCTTCGGTATCGCCGAGATTAAGACCCAACTCCACTTGCGTTTCCGCTTCAGAGGCGTTCGATAAGGTGACTTTGAAGTTCGCCGTATCCCCCTCATTGATGGTGCCAGCGTCTGAAATAGTCACGCTTGGACGGTCATCATCCGGATCAGGGCCCGGACCACTGCCGTCATCCACTATCGTTGCCGTACCGGTATCGCTGCCTTGCACTGCGCCAATGCCGGTTACTGTCACGCTGAAATCTTCAGGGCCTTCATAAACGGCGTCATCAATGGAAGCGATACGCACATCAAACTCGGTTTGCCCCGCTGGCACCGTTACTACGCCATCGTTTGGCACTGCAACCCAACCGGAGCCTGTGTTGTATTCTAAGGTGCCTAAGTCTCCAACTTCGGTATCACCTAAGTTCAGGCCTAGCTCGACTTGAACAGTGGACTCGGAGGCATTCGACAGCGTCACTTTGAAGTTCGCTGTCTCACCCTCATTAACCGTACCTGCATCACTCATCGTTACCGCTGGGCGATCATCATCAGGATTTGAGCCAGGTCCACTACCATCATCTAAAATAGTGGCAGTCCCAGTAACAGGTGTGCTTTGTTCTTCTGTCGTGCCAGAGAGCGTAAACGTTTCTGGGCCTTCAAATACAGAGTCGTCAATAGAGTCTATAGAGACCGTAAAGTCACTTTCACCCGGTGGGATCGAAATGGTAAAGGTTCCGCTTTCACCGACTGAAACTTCTTCTGTTGTACCATCAGAAAATGTTATGAGGACACGCTCATTGACGTAGTCACTCCCGTTCTCGTCAGCTGAGCCGCCTGTTGCGGTTCCATCAAGGAGAGAAAGAATGACATCAGTATTGTCTTCAGTTGTTTGACTTAGAGTAATATCGAATACAACTTGGTCACCTTCGTTGATAGTCGGACTAGATATTTCTTGAACTAAGATAGTCGGTGGTACAGGGCCATTAATTACTCTGAAAAGATCCAACAAAGATAGTGCTTGAGTTGTAGATAGTCCGATTCCATCAATACCGACGGTCTCAAAATTCGTACTAGCCAACAATTCAGCGCCAGTACGATCTATTGCACCAGTATTTTGGGGGCTAGAACCACTTTCCTCACCAGCAGCTGGCTCAAAATCCTCACCAAGAGCAGCCGGGTCTTCTCCACTAGCGATAGCCTCGATTAGCGCAGTGACATCATCAGTAACGTTAATTGAACTACCTTGCGGTGTTACCTGTTGTACAATTAATTCTGATGTATCAGAAACTTCCTCAATAATTAATTCACCAGGCTGAGGTAGCTGACCACTTTCAAGACTTCTCAGGTTCCCATCAAGCCCTATAACCACGACATTGCTCATCAATGAACTTAACGCTACTCGATCCATGCTCTTCATCCTTGTATTAGTTTAATTAAAGGCTTGTTACTGCACTAAACACGTCTATAGTTTAGACAAAATATGAATTTTTCGTTTTATTCCAAGAGGATTTAGTTTTTTGAGAGTAATAAGGAAAATAACCGAAGAATTTGCCTTCATTTAAACCAGTTTCCGCTATGCTCTTAAGATAAAAAGGTTTTCTACGAAAAAATCGACCACTTACCAAGCAAGCTTTGCCTCGTATGCTAGAGTTTAGAGAGTAAGATTGTTGTTTTTTATTGAATTAAACATTTAAACATCAACAAGTTGATAATACGCACTAAGAAAATTCATTGTTTGTAACTTCTCGTCTCAAATATGAAACAGAATAAGAGCGACATGATTTTAGGAGAACTAACGTGAGATGGAATCGAGTACATATAGCCTGCTGTTGCTTAATAGTGTCTTCACCAGTTTTCGGTCAAACTCTAGAGCAAGCGGTTGCACAGACGCTACAAAATAACCCCGATATTAAAAGTGCATTTAACGAGTTTATGAGCCAGAAGTACATAAATGAAGCTTCATCAGGTGCTTACCTCCCCTCTGTTGATCTAGATGCTGGAATTGGATATGAAGGATTAGACCCGTCAGATGAAGTTGGTCGAGGCGACACGGATTACACTCGAAAGGAAGCTTCAGTGACACTGACCCAACTAATATGGGATGGTAGCGCTACGTTAAATGATATTGATCGAACCGCAGCTGATGCTGAATCTGTTAGATTTCAACTCTTAGCAGATGCTTCAGATAAGGCACTTGAAGTGACTAAAGTGTACTTGGACGCTGTTAAAGCGTATGAAGTCCTAAAGCTTTCAGAAAACAACCTTGCTGTTCATAAAGATATTTACGATGATATTAAAAAACGAGTCAACTCGGGTATCGGCTCTACTGCTGACTTGACGCAGGTAGAAGCACGTTTGGCAAAAGCACACGGAAACTTAGCTGCTGCTCAAAATAACCTGTATGACTCTCACACGATGTTCACTCGTTTAGTCGGTCAAACACCACAAGGGTTAATCTTTCCGAGAGCGGACCAAAACTTTATCCCGTACACGGTTGATGAAGCGGTAGGCTTGGCATTTGCACTTCATCCCGTTATTCAAGTGGCGCTCGCAGACGTAGACTCGGCTAAGTTTCAATACAAACAGTCTAAAGGTGTTAATTACCCAACCATTTCAATTGAAGCTTCGCAAACATGGCGTGACGACGCTGATGGTTTAAAAGGTCGAAGTGATGAGACACTTGCCATGCTGCGTCTACGCTACAACCTATTCAATGGTGGCAGTGATGCAGCGAACTCAGAAAACTTTGCCTACCAGCTAAATAAAGCAAAAGACTTGCGTGAAGGTGCCTATCGCAATGTTGAAGAAGGGTTAAGGCTTTCTTGGAGTGCGCTTGATTTAACATTACAACAAAAAGAGTTTCTATCAGATCATGTAGACTCTGCGTCTGAAACCGTAATTGCTTACGAGAAGCAATATCGCATCGGTAAACGAACACTGCTTGATCTATTGAACACTGAAAACGAGCTCTTTGAGGCGCGTAAAGACTACTTAGATTCTAAATACGCAGAGCAGTACGCCAAATATCGAGTGATGAACGCAACTGGGCAACTGTTGAGTGCATTAAGGGTTGAAATGCCTAAAGAATGGCTAGAAGAAGTGGAGTATTAATTATGAAACACATAGCTTTTATTACACTCTCATTAATGCTCTCAGCATGCAGTTCATCAGATCGTGGTGATGAATATGATTACATAGATACCCCAATTGCCGATCAGTGGGCTGACCATATAGATGATGACTCTGACGGAGTCATTAACGAGCGAGATTTGTGCCCGGGTACACCTTTGGGTGCCGAAATAGACAACGACGGTTGCGGTTCGTACGTTGACTCCTCACAAGAAATGCAAATTCGAGTACTATTTGCGAACGATTCCGATGTGATCAACCCTATCTTTACGCAACAAATTCTTGAACTATCCGACTTTTTGAAAGAGTACCCGAACACGTCTATAGAGATTCAAGGTTATGCTAGTCGCACTGGTACTGCAGAACATAATCTTGACTTATCTAAGCGCCGCGCTGAAAACGTTAGAAAAGAGCTCATGAAGAACGGCATTAGTGGAGATAGAGTTACCATTGTCGGCTATGGAGACACAGTACTTGCGACACAAGGTACAGACCAAGTTAGTCACGCATTGAACCGTCGAGTAACCGCAACAGTGATTGGCCACAAGGGTGAAGTGAAGAAAGAATGGACCGTTTTCACAACACTTCCAAAAAGCTAGCACAACAATAAACAGACCGTAAAAATAAAAGGTCTAGCAAATTGCTAGACCTTTTTTGATTTTAAATTTGACTACAGTTTAGCGCTACTACATGTCTTTGTACTGAGCTTCTAAACTCGCAATTAAGCTTTGAGTCACATCATCAACACTTGCACCATCAAAATGGATGTCCAATGTCGAGCTCCCTTTTGTAATACTCAGGTTTGCCTCAGATCCCCCGTCTGGTGCCACTTCTACATGATACTCTCCGACATCACCAGTATGATCACCTGATTGAAGATCATTAAGAAGCTCTCCAATTTCATCTTTAGATAAGTCGTCAAACAGATCTGAGAAGTCTACAGCGTCTTCATTTTTATTGAAGTCAGTGACAGTATCAACATCGTTAGTGACTTCACTCCACTTAAAGATGTCGGCCCCTTCTGACCCTGTTAAAGTATCACTACCTAAACCACCAATCAGAATATCATCCCCTTCACCGCCAACGAGTATGTCGTTGCCACCATGACCAAATAGTAAGTCATCACCAGCGCCGCCATATAAATTATCCGATTTATCTCCTTGGTGAGTTTGGTTGAATTCTTCCAAGTTATTTCTAACGTACTCATGTATATCTTCGCCGTCAACGGTAGACACATCCTGACCCGTTTGCTGCGCCACATGTGATTGAATCGCACTTAAGCCTTGTTCATTACCACCAAACTCAATTAAGTCACCTAACAAGATATCGTTACCTTCACCTCCTTGAATAGTGTCTGAACCTTGTTTGAGAGGTACATCTTGACCCAATATCGTTTCAGCAAGCTTAGTAACATCAATATCTGACTCTACCACACCATCAGTGTCATACTGCTTGAGTGTATGTTCATCAACGCCACTCCCAAGACCTATCGCTTCTATAGAGGACAATGCCGCTAGTACTTGATACATGTGTTGAGCTTGTGTCGAGCTATTCCCTTCATCGTAATAACGGATAGAGCCATAATATCTGTCGATATCGCCAAGGATTCTTCCTGTTAGCGGTGAATAAACCTTACCGTAACTATCTATAACGACATCACCTTTGTAGGTAACTGTTTGTCCGTATGAGTAATTGTTTTTACTCGCAATATCTTGCAGGGTAACAAGCTTGCCAGAATTATCGACGTCCAAAATCACTTTCGAGAATTCACTCGGTGCTACACCATAGAGGTATGTTGCTCTATTTGGTTGACCATCCGTAACAAAGTACGTGATATTTTGGCCATTAGGGTTAGGTTGACTGCTGAACCATTCAACGGCCGACTGTAAGCCCGCCTCATAGTTTGTGCCGCCAGAACCCTCATCATCAATTACACGATTCAACTCTTCTACAAACTCTTTTCTTGCTGTAAGAGAACTCAAGTCAACAGAAATCACCGCTGATGCACTTGAAGCAAATTCACTAAGGTGAATATTCACTGTCCCTGGCTTCTCTCCTTGATTTACCGCACTTAACAGCTCATCAAACACGTCTAGCACTTCTTGCTTCGCAGTTCCTACCCAGTTACCCATGCTCCCTGAAGTATCCAGAACAAATGCGATGTTGTAGTCCTGACCTGCAATGATCTCCAATCCTTGAACATCACCAACAATAATATCGTGATCGTCACTACCCGTTATCTGATCATTCCCATGTGATCCCGACTCCAACACATAGTCACGAGCTGTAAGCTCAACGGATTCAGTTGTTGAAGCTGCGTCATTATTTGATCCTTCAACAGACGTAGCAGTAACGCTTAGCGGGAACTCTAAGCTGCCTTCATAATCGAATGGCACTCTGATATCCAGGGAAAGCTTACCATCTGTACCAAGAGTGACAGGGTAATCTCCATTTGAATCTTGCTTAATTGCGAGCCCATCAACATACACGTCAACACCGTCTGGTAGATCTTGTACAAGAGCAGTCTGCGCTAAATCCTCACTTCCATCGACATCAACTAGATCAACATCCACATCGACCGAAATCCAGCGATCTTGAAGCACTTCATAAGTGCCATCAGGTTTCAAATCAACAATTTTGTCTGCAAAAACAACGCGTTCAATTTCATATAAATGATCACCTCGGTCATCACTACCTGTATGATCGTTTACCGAATCGATAGAACGACTATCTAATAAAATCCAATATGGAACTTTACCGCCATGATCGTCTTTGAAGGTCATTTTGTAGTCATCAAAGTTCCCTGTTAAGTAAACTGTATCTTTACCATCATGCAGAGTAAGACTGGTCGCGTCATCACCATAAAACGTATCATTGTTACCACCGCCAACAAATACGTCATCGCCACCGCCACCATAGAATACATCGTTGAAATCTGTCCCAACAAACAAGCTGTCGGTGTCACTTAAGTCAGTATTGACTCCCAACACAACACCAGCGTGTGTATTAATTTTAGGTACTGCATTATCCAACCCAAGGTTGGCTGCGACAGCCTCATTTTCGGTATTGGTATTATTTATTGCCGATGTAGCTAAGTGATGGTTTGGATCAATAGCATCTCGTTTAACTAAGTCGCCAACATTGATCGTGATCGTAGGTGCATCTGCGATAGCAACAACATTGATATCAAGTGTATTTGTTACGCCAGTATTTGTGGTATAGCTAATTAATGGAACGTCACCTGACCAATGCTCAGCAGGTTCAAATATGTAACTACCATCTCGGTTTACTAGTAACGTACCACTAGTCAAAGAAACACTTTCGCCTACCTCGTAATCAGCACCATCGATAGTAAGATGATCTACCATCAGAATATTGTCGCCGTCAGAGTCATTAAGCAATACATTCCCTTGTAGAGTATTGTCTTCTATGGTTTCGCCCAAATCACTTTCCGTTTCCGTCGGTAAGTTCTCATGTACTACAACATTGATCGCCAAGTTAGATTCTGCTGAATCACCATTCGAGCTTTCTGTACTCGTTGCAGTCAAATTGATAGTGAAGTCATCATGGGAGCCCGCAGGTGGAGTCACAGTAAGTGCATCTAATGCCCAACTTGTCACGTCCAGTTCTTCATCAATAGTTGCGACAGTAATAGAACTATTTCCATCTGAAAGGATCGCACCTACAGGTAAGCCAGTTAGCGTGACTTTAAGTGATTCAGAGCCATCTGTATCATTTAAGCTTGCTTTAATTTCAGAGAGCGGTATCGCTGTATCTTGTAACCCTTCGTTCAGCTGGTATGTTTCGTAAAACGCAACACCATTAACTTCTTGTAGTTCAGACGTTCTGATATCAGTTGCTTCTAGTGCACTTTCATCACTAACTACGTAAAGACTACTATTGCTCAGGTTGACAGGCGCTTGTCCATTAATGGATACATCCACATTAAAGTTACCCGGACCACTTTGGTTATGGTGATAAATTTCAATTGGATAAAAGCCAGATACCGAAGGGGTAAAGCTAGCTCCCTTAATATCACCACTGTCGCTCCCCCAACGAGCTTGATCAAGTAACGTACCACCCAACTTAATTGCAAGGCTATCATCGGCTTGACCGACAAAGTCGTAACTCGAGCCAGCTTCGAGATAAACAAGAGATGTGACTAGAACGGCCTCATTTGCCAAGGTTGCATGAGTCCCTAAATCTTCCACATTTGCCCAACTCAATCGAGTACCATCGGCTTCATTAAGAGCGTTGATCGCTGAGATTAGAGTCTCTCCATTGACCCCCATACCATCACTAGAACCAACTTGAACATTACTCCATGTCGTAACGTTAAACTCTTGTTGAGGCAATGAGTTTAATGGCGTCACTGCAATTAAGTTCGGTTTGTCAGCTACAGGGTTCACGTCTATTGTCAGTGTCGACTCTTGACCAGAGCTCTGCCCATCTGTCGGTTTAAAACCAATTTGAGCGTAACTAGATTCCTGATCTCCGACTTGATTTCCGCCGAAGCTGTCACTGCCTGATTCATTTAATTCAGGTACAAAACGAACACCGTTTTCCTCAAAAAGCGATTTATCGAGGACTTGATCGATTTGTACAGACTGCCAATCGCCTTGCGAATCTCTGTACTCTAATGAGCCATCGCTAGGAAGCGTTGTAATTTGGACGGATAGATCTGATACATCAGAGTCCACATCGCTAATACCGAATGATGACCAATCAAGCATCACTTGAGTATCTTCATTCATCTCAACCACTGAAGGCGAAGATTCAGGAGCATCATTCACATTTACCAGAGAAACATTTACCTCGGCAGTATCAATCCCGCCAGTTCCATCGATAACCTCAACCTGAAGCGTATAATCGCCCAAGTCAACATCATCGATTGTCTTGTTCAATGAAATCTCTCCACTTGTCGGGTCGATATCAAAAATACCATTAGTGCTCGAGCCATCTGCAAAGCGGTATACAAGCACGTCATTATCGTGATCTTCAGCAACGACCGTGCCGATAACGGCCCCACTCACCGTGTTTTCGTTAACTGACCCGAAGTCGTAAACATCATCATTTGGTTTGTCACCAGCACTATCGCCGCCAGAAATAAACTCTGGAGCGTGCTGAGCATCTATAATAGAGACTGTTGCTTCATTCGAGTCACTTGCAAGCGTCGAATCTGCACCAACCGTATCAATTAGAGTCACGGTTAGGTTTTCAAGATCTTCGTAAATACCATCATCGAGAGTTTTTATATCAATCGGCGCCGACGTTTTACCCGCTGGAATCGTGACTGTGTACGTACTTGGAGCAATATAATCTTTGTCATCAACATTCCCTCCGATTGTGAATGTTACCAGTACATCTTCATCTGCTTTTTGGTCAATGTTGACGATAAATTTTGCATCACTACCTTCATCAACTGAGGATTGATCTGAGCTAATAGTCACTTTCGGTGCACTTTGGGCATCAACGATCACAACACTTGCGCTGTTATTTGAAGCAATGCTCGCATCAGCGCCATCAACCTCTTTAATGGTTACTGTGAAAGATTCTGCGCCCTCATAAATACCATCGGTGACCGTCAGTAAGTCAAGAGCAGCTGAAGATTGACCCGCAGGAACTTCAACACTCAGAACGCCAACAAAATCTTTTCCATCTTGGGCCACGCCACTATATTCGACATGAACCGTAACACTCTCATCTGCAACTTTATCAAGTGTCAGCGTAAAGCCTGCCGTTTCACCTTCATTTACGCTGTTTTGATCGGCACTAATACTAACTAAAGGTGCAGGATCAGAATCCACAATATTTGCGTTACCAGTTGCAATATCATTACTGGTGACACTACCGATTTCCGTAACCGTCAGACCAAAGCTCTCATCACCTTCATGGACATTATCTAGTTTGGTCGGGACTGCGACTTTAATTTCAGCGACACCTGGAGGTATGGTAACGTCTCCATTAGGCGCCATATCTAATGTTTGAGTTTGACCATGAGTATCCACATAGGTCACTACCATAGTGCCTAAATCAACATCTTCCGCAGTATAGCTATCATTTGTTGTTGACTTCAGATTGACGACAACGGCCTCTTGAACAGGGTTAGAGAGTAAAACGGTAAATATTGCGTCAGTTCCTTCAATGACATCGCCGGCATCTACTACGCTAAGTTTTGTACTGTCATTATCAAGAACTGTTGCCGTCCCCGTTTCACCGCCGATCTCAAGAACGATCGTTTCGCTGCTTTCCACAACCAAGTCATCAATAGTCGGAATCGATATTTCGAAGCTACTTATACCTGCAGGAACAATCAAGTAACCACCTAAGAAAACAACACCATTTGTATAGGTTGCATTTGATAGATTTACGTCATTCTTATCAACTGAAGAACCTTGAGCAAGCATATCAACTTGGTACTTAACGGCAGTGCTGGTGGTTTCATTTAGAACAACCGAGAACGTGACATTGTCACCCTCAGTCACGCTATCACCGACCACAGACAGGCTTGGCCCATTTTCAGCAATATTACCATCTAGCATTTCATTAACGATATTGACTGTAGATGGATCGCTAACGCCATTTTCAGAGTCGACTGCCACATATCCAAAGCTGTCTTCGGCAGGTACACCTTCTACATAACGTAACTCCCAGTTCCCTTCATTTTTCGTAGAAAAATCTAACTGAGTAATGACCGAACCTTCAGGAAGAGCTAGATCTTTCCCATAACCAACGCTTGTTTCTTGGAATAGCATGAAGTTGCCTTCAGGCTTCAAAAACTCGAACGTTTGAGTCTGTTGGACATTATTTGAATCTAAGTATGTAACCGTAATAAGTGCTGCGTTGTCATCACCGTAATCAAACAATCCACCTAATCCATCTAAGCCAAGGTTTACGCTGCCCACAGGATTATTAGACAAATCGATCGTAATCGTTTCACCTTTCTCAATACCCTGCCCATCATTGTCAGCGATACCATTGCCGATGTGTGACACCTGGCGGTTGTACTGCGCAAGCTCACCGCTATCAGAAGAAATGGTGATAGAAGCTCCATTTGCTAAATGCTCAGTACGGGAATGTGATGAACCACCATCCTCACTTAATCCCCAGTTATTGAAATCTGTTGTAGATTCCGAGCCATTAGGCGTATTTGGACGATCTTTGATACCTAATAAGAAGCCAACATTATCAGCTTCATAGTAAAGGCTGTCTTTGTCATAAAGCGTATCGCTTACTTCTTTAATTTCGTGCAACTCACCATCACTATCTTTAAAGAACAACGTACCTGAGGTTGGCAGTTCAGTAATTCGGACATGTAGATCGTTGCCTTTTAAGTCGTCTTCAACATCCGCGATATGATCTTGAGAGTCACCGCGACCCAGAGGCTTCGTATCGGTATCAAACACAACGTGCGTAAGCTGATCATCGGCCACATGCGTAAAGTCCTCACTGTCAGGCTTGTCATTGACTGGCGTCACATCGACGTTCACCGTGGTGGACTCACTGACGCCACCGGACGTAACGATGTAGATAAAGCTGTCTGTCCCGTGGTAGTTGTCGTTTGGCGTGTAGGTTACACTGCCATCCGGGTTGACCGAGACCGTGCCGTTAGCTGGTCCGTTATTGGTATCCAGCGACACCACTTTGTCGTCGCCTTCGAACGTGTCGTTATCTAAGACCTTAATGATGGTTGGCGTATCTTCCACAACCGTCGCGTTGTCTGCCACGATGTCTGCCACAGGCGCTACTGTGAAGTTCACCGTTTGACTAACGCTTTCACCGCTTGGATCGGTGGCGGTAAAGGTTAGGGTTTCTGAGCCGTTCCAGTCTGCGGTTGGAGTGAACGTAGCAATCCCATTGACGATCGCCACTTGAATGTTGCTGTTGCCAGAGACACTGAAGCTCAGCTCGCCATCTACGTTATCCACATCACTGAAAGCGGTATTTAGATCGATGCTGTATGGCGTAAAGTCTTCCGCCAAGGTTTGGTCTGCGAGGTTGCTTTCAACCACAGGCGTGTCGTTCACCGCATTCACGGTGACGTTGACCGTCGCTTGGTCAGTCAGCGAGCCATCGGTAACGGTGTAAGTGATTTCAGCGTCACCATGGAAGTTCTCAGCCGGTGTGAACACCAGTTTGCCGTCAACGATCTCGACTGTCCCTTGGTCACTCGGCACAGATGCCGAGTCAATACGTAATGTATCACCATCGATGTCAGTATCGTTTGGCAGAACATCAATCGTCACTGGTGTATCTTCGTCAGTAACGGCATTGTCATTGGTCGCCACTGGCGCATCGTTGACTGGCGTCACATCGACGTTCACCGTGGTGGACTCACTGACCCCACCCGACGTGACGATGTAGGTGAAGCTGTCTGTACCGTGGTAGTTGTCGTTTGGCGTGTAGGTCACGCTGCCGTCCGGGTTGACCGAGACCGTGCCGTTAGCTGGACCATTGTTGGTATCCAGCGACACCACTTTGTCGTTGCCTTCGAACGTGTCGTTACCTAAAACCTTAATGATGGTCGGCGTGTCTTCCACAACCGTCGCTTTGTCTGCCACGATGTCCGCCACAGGCGCAACCGTAAAGTTCACCGTTTGGCTAACGCTTTCGCCGCTTGGATCGGTGGCCGTAAACGTCAACGCTTCAGAGCCGTTCCAGTCTGCCGTTGGGCTAATGGTCGCGATGCCATTTTCAATCGACACCAACACGTTGCTGTTGCCAGAGACGCTAAACGTTAACTCGCCATCCACGTTATCCACGTCGCTGAACGCGGTATTTAGATCGATGCTGTATGGCGTAAAGTCTTCTGCCAAGGCTTGGTCTGCGAGGTTGCTTTCAACCACAGGCGTGTCGTTCACCGCATTCACGGTGACGTTGACCGTCGCTTGGTCAGTCAGTGCACCATCAGTAATCGTGTAAGTGATTTCAGCGTCACCATGGAAGTTCTCAGCCGGTGTGAAGACCAGTTTTCCATCAATAATTTCGACTTTACCTTGGTCACTCGGCACAGACGCCGAATCAATGCTTAACGTATCGCCATCAATGTCGGTGTCGTTTGGTAGGACATCAATCGTCACTGGCGTGTCTTCGTCAGTAACAGCGGTATCATCGTTTGCCACTGGCGCATCGTTGACTGGTGTGACATCGACGTTCACCGTGGTGGACTCTGATACCCCACCCGACGTAACGATGTAGGTGAAGCTGTCAGCCCCATGGTAGTTGTCATTCGGCGTGTAAGTGACGCTGCCATCCGGGTTGACCGAGACCGTGCCGTTCGCTGGACCGTTATTGGTATCCAGCGACACCACTTTGTCGTCGCCTTCGAACGTGTCGTTACCTAAAACCTTAATGATGGTTGGTGTGTCTTCCACAACCGTCGCGCGGTCAGATTCAATATCTGCCACAGGCGCAACTGTGAAGTTCACAGTTTGGCTAACGCTTTCGCTGCTTGGATCGGTGGCGGTAAAGGTCAACGCTTCAGAGCCGTTCCAGTCTGCGGTTGGAGTGAACGTAGCAATGCCATTGACGATCGCCACTTGAATGTTGCTGTTGCCGGAGACACTGAAGGTCAGATCGCCATCCACGTTATCCACATCGCTGAAAGCGGTATTTAGATCGATGCTGTATGGCGTAAAGTCTTCCGCCAAGGCTTGGTCTGCAATGCTGCTTTCAACCACAGGCGCGTCGTTCACCGCATTCACGGTGACGTTGACCGTCGCTTGGTCAGTCAGTGCACCATCAGTAACCGTGTAAGTGATTTCGGCGTCGCCATGGAAGTTCTCTGCCGGTGTGAAGACCAGTTTGCCGTCAACAATCTCGACTGTCCCTTGGTCACTCGGCACGGACGCCGATTGGATAGACAGCGTATCACCATCAATATCAGTGTCGTTTGGCAGGACATCAATCGTCACTGGCGTGTCTTCGTCAGTGATAGCGGTGTCATCGTTTGCCACTGGCGCATCGTTCATTGGCGTGACATCGACGTTCACCGTGGTGGACTCTGATACCCCTCCTGACGTAACGATGTAGGTGAAGCTGTCTGTACCGTGGTAGTTGTCGTTCGGCGTGTAAGTGACGCTGCCGTCCGGGTTGACCGAGACCGTGCCGTTGGCTGGTCCATTGTTGGTATCCAGCGACACCACTTTGTCGTTGCCTTCGAACGTGTCGTTATCTAAGACCTTGATGATGGTCGGCGTGTCTTCCACAACCGTCGCGTTGTCTGCCACAATGTCAGCCACAGGCGCTACCGTGAAGTTCACCGTTTGGCTGACGCTTTCTCCGCTTTGATCGGTAGCGGTAAACGTTAGGTTTTCTGAGCCATTCCAGTCTGCGGTTGGAGTGAACGTAGCAATGCCATTGACGATCGCCACTTGAATGTTGCTGTTGCCAGAGACACTAAACGTTAACTCACCATCGGCGTTATCCACATCGCTGAAAGCGGTATTCAGATCGATGCTGTATGGCGTAAAATCTTCCGCCAAGGTTTGGTCTGCAATGTTGCTTTCAACCACAGGCGCGTCGTTCACCGCATTCACAGTGACGTTAACCGTCGCTTGGTCAGTCAGTGCACCATCGGTGACGGTGTAAGTAATTTCAGCGTCACCATGGAAGTTCTCGGCCGGTGTGAAGACCAGTTTGCCATCAACGATCTCAACTGTCCCTTGCTCACTCGGCACAGACGCCGAATCAATGCTTAACGTATCACCATCGATGTCAGTATCGTTTGGCAGGACATCAATCGTCACTGGCGTGTCTTCGTCAGTAACGGCATTGTCATTGGTCGCCACTGGCGCGTCATTGACTGGCGTGACATCGACGTTCACCGCGGTGGACTCACTGACCCCACCCGACGTGACGATGTAGGTGAAGCTGTCTGTACCGTGGTAGTTGTCGTTTGGCGTGTAGGTCACACTGCCGTCCGGGTTGACCGAGACCGTACCGTTGGCTGGACCGTTGTTGGTATCCAGCGACACCACTTTGTCGTCGCCTTCGAACGTGTCGTTATCTAAGACCTTGATGATGGTCGGCGTGTCTTCCACGACCGTCGCTTTGTCTGCCACGATGTCCGCCACAGGCGCTACTGTGAAGTTCACCGTTTGGCTAACGCTCTCGCCGCTTGGATCGGTAGCCGTAAAGGTTAGGCTCTCTGAGCCGTTCCAGTCTGCGGTTGGAGTGAACGTAGCAATGCCATTGACGATCGCCACTTGAATGTTGCTGTTGCCAGAGACACTAAACGTTAACTCACCATCGGCGTTATCCACATCGCTGAAGGCCGTATTTAGATTGATGGTGTATGGCGTAAAGTCTTCCGCCAAGGTTTGGTCTGCAATGCTGCTTTCAACCACAGGCGCGTCGTTCACCGCATTCACCGTGACGTTAACCGTCGCTTGGTCGGTCAGTGCACCATCGGTGACGGTGTAAGTAATTTCAGCGTCACCATGGAAGTTCTCGGCCGGTGTGAACACCAACTTGCCGTCAACAATTTCAACTGTCCCTTGGTCACTCGGCACAGACGCCGAATCAATGCTTAACGTATCACCATCGATGTCAGTATCGTTTGGTAGGACATCAATCGTCACTGGCGTGTCTTCGTCAGTGACAGCGGTATCATCTTTTGCCACTGGCGCGTCATTCACTGGCGTCACATCGACGTTCACCGTGGTGGACTCACTGACCCCACCCGACGTGACGATGTACGTGAAGCTGTCTGTCCCGTGGAAGTTGTCGTTTGGTGTATAAGTGACGCTGCCGTCCGGGTTGACCGAGACCGTGCCGTTGGCTGGACCGTTATTGGTATCCAGCGACACCACTTTGTCGTCGCCTTCGAACGTGTCGTTACCTAAGACCTTGATGATGGTTGGCGTATCTTCCACAACCGTCGCGTTGTCTGCCACGATGTCCGCCACAGGCGCTACCGTGAAGTTCACCGTTTGGCTAACGCTCTCTCCGCTTGGATCGGTAGCCGTAAAGGTCAATGCTTCTGAGCCGTTCCAGTCCGCGGTTGGAGTGAACGTAGCAATGCCATTGACGATCGCCACTTGAATGTTGCTATTACCAGAAACGCTGAAGCTCAGCTCGCCATCCACGTTATCCACGTCGCTGAACGCAGTATTTAGATCGATGCTGTATGGCGTAAAGTCTTCCGCCAAGGTTTGGTCTGCAATGTTGCTTTCAACCACAGGCGTGTCGTTCACCGCATTCACGGTGACGTTGACCGTCGCTTGGTCAGTCAGTGAACCATCGCTAACGGTGTAAGTGATTTGGGCGTCACCATGGAAGTTCTCGGCCGGTGTGAACACCAGTTTGCCGTCAACAATCTCGACTGTCCCTTGGTCACTCGGCACAGATGCCGAATCAATGCTTAACGTATCACCATCGATGTCAGTATCGTTTGGCAAGACATCAATCGTAACAGCGGTATCTTCTTGTGTTGTTGCCGCGTCATCGTTTGCCACTGGCGCATCATTCACTGGTGTGACATCGACGTTCACCGTGGTGGACTCCGATACCCCACCGGACGTAACGATGTAGGTAAAGCTGTCTGTACCGTGGTAGTTGTCGTTTGGCGTGTAAGTGACGCTGCCATCCGGGTTGACCGAGACCGTACCGTTGGCTGGACCGTTATTGGTATCCAGCGACACCACTTTATCGTCGCCTTCGAACGTGTCGTTACCTAAAACCTTGATGATGGTTGGTGTGTCTTCCACAACCGTCGCGTTGTCTGCCACAATGTCCGCCACTGGCGATACTATGAAGTTCACCGTTTGGCTGACGCTTTCACCGCTTGGATCGGTGGCGGTAAAGGTTAGGGTTTCTGAGCCATTCCAGTCTGCGGTTGGAGTGAACGTAGCAATGCCATTGACGATCGCCACTTGAATGTTGCTATTACCAGAAACGCTAAACGTTAACTCGCCATCCACGTTATCCACATCGCTGAAAGCGGTATTTAGATCGATGCTGTATGGCGTAAAGTCTTCCGCCAAGGCTTGGTCTGCAATGCTGCTTTCAACCACAGGCGTGTCGTTCACCGCATTCACGGTGACGTTGACCGTTGCTTGGTCAGTCAGTGCACCATCGGTGACGGTGTAAGTAATTTCGGCGTCACCATGGAAGTTCTCAGCCGGTGTGAACACCAGTTTTCCATCAATAATTTCGACTTTACCTTGTGCTTCAGGTACAGACGCCGATTGGATAGACAGCGTATCACCATCAATATCAGTATCGTTTGGCAGAACATCAATCGTCACTGGCGTGTCTTCGTCAGTAACGGCATTGTCATTGGTCGCCACTGGCGCGTCGTTCACTGGTGTGACATCGACGTTCACCGTGGTGGATTCACTGACGCCCCCAGACGTAACGATGTAGGTAAAGCTGTCTGTACCGTGGTAGTTGTCGTTTGGCGTGTAAGTGACGCTGCCATCTGGGTTGACCGAGACCGTGCCGTTAGCTGGACCGTTATTGCTATCCAGCGACACCACTTTATCGTCGCCTTCAAACGTGTCGTTACCTAAGACCTTGATGATGGTCGGCGTGTCTTCCACAACCGTCGCGTTGTCTGCCACGATGTCCGCCACTGGCGCCACTGTGAAGTTCACCGTTTGGCTAACGCTTTCGCCGCTTGGATCGGTCGCCGTAAAGGTCAACGCTTCAGAGCCGTTCCAGTCTGCCGTTGGGCTAATGGTCGCGATGCCATTTTCAATCGACACCAACACGTTGCTGTTGCCAGAGACGCTAAACGTTAACTCGCCATCCACGTTATCCACATCGCTGAAAGCGGTATTTAGATCGATGCTGTATGGCGTAAAGTCTTCCGCCAAGGCTTGGTCTGCAATGCTGCTTTCAACCACAGGCGTGTCGTTCACCGCATTCACGGTGACGTTGACCGTTGCTTGGTCAGTCAGTGCACCATCGGTGACGGTGTAAGTAATTTCGGCGTCACCATGGAAGTTCTCAGCCGGTGTGAACACCAGTTTTCCATCAATAATTTCGACTGTACCTTGTGTTTCAGGTACGGACGCTGATTGGATAGACAGCGTATCACCATCAATATCGGTGTCGTTTGGCAGGACATCAATCGTGACAGCGGTATCTTCTTGTGTTGTGGCCGCGTCATCGTTTGCCACTGGCGCGTCATTGACTGGCGTCACATCGACGTTCACCGTGGTGGACTCCGATACCCCACCGGAGGTGACGATGTAGGTGAAGCTATCTGTACCGTGGAAGTTGTCGTTTGGCGTGTAAGTCACGCTGCCGTCCGGGTTGACCGAGACCGTGCCGTTAGCTGGACCGTTATTGCTATCCAGCGACACCACTTTATCGTCGCCTTCAAACGTGTCGTTACCTAAGACCTTGATGATGGTCGGCGTGTCTTCCACAACCGTCGCGTTGTCTGCCACGATGTCCGCCACTGGCGCCACTGTGAAGTTCACCGTTTGGCTAACGCTTTCGCCGCTTGGATCGGTCGCCGTAAAGGTCAACGCTTCAGAGCCGTTCCAGTCTGCCGTTGGGCTAATGGTCGCGATGCCATTTTCAATCGACACCAACACGTTGCTGTTGCCAGAGACGCTAAACGTTAACTCGCCATCCACGTTATCCACATCGCTGAAAGCGGTATTTAGATCGATGCTGTATGGCGTAAAGTCTTCCGCCAAGGCTTGGTCTGCAATGCTGCTTTCAACCACAGGCGTGTCGTTCACCGCATTCACGGTGACGTTGACCGTTGCTTGGTCAGTCAGTGCACCATCGGTGACGGTGTAAGTAATTTCGGCGTCACCATGGAAGTTCTCAGCCGGTGTGAACACCAGTTTTCCATCAATAATTTCGACTGTACCTTGTGTTTCAGGTACGGACGCTGATTGGATAGACAGCGTATCACCATCAATATCGGTGTCGTTTGGCAGGACATCAATCGTGACAGCGGTATCTTCTTGTGTTGTGGCCGCGTCATCGTTTGCCACTGGCGCGTCATTGACTGGCGTCACATCGACGTTCACCGTGGTGGACTCCGATACCCCACCGGAGGTGACGATGTAGGTGAAGCTATCTGTACCGTGGAAGTTGTCGTTTGGCGTGTAAGTCACGCTGCCGTCCGGGTTGACCGAGACCGTGCCGTTCGCTGGGCCGTTATTGCTATCCAGCGACACCACTTTGTCGTTGCCTTCGAACGTGTCGTTACCTAAGACCTTAATGATGGTTGGCGTATCTTCCACAACCGTCGCTTTATCTGCCACGATATCCGCCACTGGCGCCACTGTGAAGTTCACCGTTTGGCTAACGCTTTCGCCGCTTGGATCGGTGGCAGTAAAGGTCAACGCTTCAGAGCCGTTCCAGTCTGCCGTTGGGCTAATGGTCGCGATGCCATTTTCAATCGACACCAACACGTTGCTGTTGCCAGAGACGCTAAACGTTAACTCGCCATCCACGTTATCCACATCGCTGAAAGCAGTATTTAGATCGATGCTGTATGGCGTAAAATCTTCCGCCAAGGTTTGGTCTGCAATGTTGCTTTCAACCACAGGCGTGTCGTTCACCGCATTCACGGTGACGTTGACCGTCGCTTGGTCAGTCAGTGCACCATCGGTGATGGTGTAAGTGATTTCAGCGTCGCCATGGAAGTTCTCGGCCGGTGTGAAGACCAGTTTGCCATCAACGATCTCAACTGTACCTTGTGTTTCAGGTACGGAAGCCGATTGGATAGACAGCGTATCGCCATCAATATCGGTGTCGTTTGGTAGGACATCAATCGTCACTGGCGTGTCTTCGTCAGTGACAGCGGTATCATCGTTTGCCACTGGCGCATCGTTGACTGGCGTCACATCGACGTTCACCGTGGTGGACTCTGATACCCCACCGGACGTGACGATGTAGGTGAAGCTATCTGTACCGTGGAAGTTGTCGTTTGGCGTGTAGGTTACGCTGCCATCTGGGTTGACCGAGACCGTGCCGTTCGCTGGACCGTTATTGGTATCCAGCGACACCACTTTGTCGTCGCCTTCAAACGTGTCGTTAGCTAAGACCTTAATGATGGTTGGCGTATCTTCCACAACCGTCGCTTTATCTGCCACGATGTCCGCCACAGGGGTAACCGTGAAGTTCACCGTTTGGCTAACGCTTTCACCGCTTGGATCGGTGGCCGTAAACGTCAGCGCTTCTGAGCCGTTCCAGTCCGCGGTTGGAGTGAACGTAGCAATACCGTTGACGACCGCCACTTGAATGTTGCTATTACCAGAGACGCTAAACGTTAACTCACCATCGGCGTTATCCACATCGCTGAAAGCGGTATTTAGATCGATGCTGTATGGCGTAAAGTCTTCCGCCAAGGCTTGGTCTGCAATGCTGCTTTCAACCACAGGCGCGTCGTTCACCGCATTCACGGTGACGTTGACCGTCGCTTGGTCAGTCAGTGAACCATCAGTAACCGTGTAAGTGATTTCGGCGTCGCCATGGAAGTTCTCGGCTGGCGTGAAGACCAATTTACCATCAACAATCTCAACTGTGCCTTGGTCACTCGGCACAGACGCCGATTGGATAGACAGCGTATCGCCATCGATGTCAGTATCGTTTGGCAGGACATCAATCGTCACTGGCGTATCTTCATCAGTAATCGCCGTGTCATTGGTCGCCACTGGCGCATCATTCACTGGTGTGACATCGACGTTCACCGTGGTGGACTCACTGACCCCACCCGACGTGACGATGTACGTGAAGCTGTCTGTCCCGTGGTAGTTATCGTTCGGCGTGTAGGTCACGCTGCCATCCGGGTTGACTGAGACCGTGCCGTTGGCTGGGCCGTTATTGGTATCCAGCGACACCACTTTGTCGTCGCCTTCAAACGTATCGTTACCTAAGACCTTAATGATGGTTGGCGTATCTTCCACAACCGTCGCGTTGTCTGCCACGATGTCCGCCACAGGCGCTACCGTGAAGTTCACCGTTTGGCTGACGCTTTCGCCGCTTGGATCGGTGGCCGTAAACGTCAACGCTTCAGAGCCGTTCCAGTCCGCAGTTGGGCTAATGGTCGCAATGCCATTTTCAATCGACACCAACACGTTGTTGTTGCCAGAAACGCTGAAGCTCAGCTCGCCATCCACGTTATCCACATCGCTGAAGGCCGTATTCAGATCGATGCTGTATGGCGTAAAGTCTTCTGCCAAGGTTTGGTCTGCAATGCTGCTTTCAACCACGGGCGTGTCGTTCACCGCATTCACGGTGACGTTGACCGTCGCTTGGTCAGTCAGTGCACCATCGGTAACGGTGTAAGTGATTTCAGCATCGCCATGGAAGTTCTCAGCTGGTGTGAACACCAATTTGCCATCAACAATTTCGACTTTACCTTGTGCTTCAGGTACAGACGCCGATTGGATAGACAGCGTATCACCATCAATATCGGTGTCGTTTGGCAGGACATCAATCGTCACTGGCGTGTCTTCGTCAGTGACAGCGGTATCATCTTTTGCCACTGGCGCGTCATTCACTGGCGTCACATCGACGTTCACCGTGGTGGACTCACTGACCCCACCCGACGTAACGATGTACGTGAAGCTGTCTGTCCCGTGGAAGTTGTCGTTTGGTGTATAAGTGACGCTGCCGTCCGGGTTGACCGAGACCGTGCCGTTGGCTGGACCGTTATTGGTATCCAGCGACACCACTTTATCGTCGCCTTCGAACGTGTCGTTATCTAAGACCTTGATGATGGTTGGCGTGTCTTCCACAACCGTCGCGTTGTCTGCCACGATGTCCGCCACAGGCGCAACCGTGAAGTTCACCGTTTGGCTAACGCTTTCGCCGCTTGGATCGGTCGCCGTAAACGTCAATGCTTCTGAGCCGTTCCAGTCTGCCGTTGGAGTGAACGTAGCAATACCATTGACGATCGCCACTTGAATGTTGCTATTACCAGAGACGCTAAACGTTAACTCGCCATCCACGTTATCCACATCACTGAAGGCCGTATTCAGATCGATGCTGTATGGCGTAAAGTCTTCCGCCAAGGTTTGGTCTGCAATGCTACTTTCAACCACAGGCGTGTCGTTCACCGCATTCACGGTGACGTTGACCGTCGCTTGGTCAGTCAGTGAACCATCGGTAACGGTGTAAGTGATTTCAGCATCGCCATGGAAGTTCTCAGCTGGTGTGAACACCAATTTGCCATCAACAATTTCGACTTTACCTTGTGCTTCAGGTACAGACGCCGATTCAATCGACAGCGTATCACCATCAATATCAGTATCGTTTGGCAGAACATCAATCGTCACTGGCGTGTCTTCGTCAGTAACGGCATTGTCATTGGTCGCCACTGGCGCGTCATTCACTGGCGTCACATCGACGTTCACCGTGGTGAATTCCGATACCCCACCGGAGGTAACGATGTACGTGAAGCTGTCTGTACCGTGGAAGTTGTCGTTTGGCGTGTAAGTGACGCTGCCGTCCGGGTTGACCGAGACCGTGCCGTTGGCTGGACCGTTATTGCTATCGAGCGACACCACTTTGTCGTCGCCTTCGAACGTGTCGTTACCTAAAACCTTGATGATGGTTGGTGTGTCTTCCACAACCGTCGCGCGGTCAGATTCAATATCTGCCACAGGCGCTACTGTGAAGTTCACCGTTTGGCTAACGCTTTCACCGCTTGGATCGGTGGCGGTAAAGGTTAGGGTTTCTGAGCCATTCCAGTCTGCGGTTGGAGTGAACGTAGCAATGCCATTGACGATCGCCACTTGAATGTTGCTGTTACCAGAGACGCTGAAGGTCAGATCGCCATCGACGTTATCTACATCGCTGAAAGCGGTATTCAGATCGATGCTGTATGGGGTGAAATCTTCCGCCAAGGTTTGGTCTGCAATGCTACTTTCAACCACAGGCGTGTCGTTCACCGCATTCACGGTGACGTTGACCGTCGCTTGGTCAGTCAGTGAACCATCGGTAACGGTGTAAGTGATTTCAGCATCGCCATGGAAGTTCTCAGCTGGTGTGAACACCAATTTGCCATCAACAATTTCGACTTTACCTTGTGCTTCAGGTACAGACGCCGATTGGATAGACAGCGTATCACCATCAATATCGGTGTCGTTTGGCAGGACATCAATCGTCACTGGCGTGTCTTCGTCAGTAACGGCATTGTCATTGGTCGCCACTGGCGCATCGTTCACTGGCGTCACATCGACGTTCACCGTGGTGGACTCTGACACCCCACCTGACGTAACGATGTAAGTGAAGCTGTCTGTGCCGTGGAAGTTGTCGTTTGGCGTGTAAGTGACGCTGCCGTCCGGGTTGACCGAGACCGTGCCGTTGGCTGGACCGTTATTGCTATCGAGCGACACCACTTTGTCGTCGCCTTCGAACGTGTCGTTACCTAAAACCTTGATGATGGTTGGTGTGTCTTCCACAACCGTCGCGCGGTCAGATTCAATATCTGCCACTGGCGCTACTGTGAAGTTCACCGTTTGGCTAACGCTCTCGCCGCTTGGATCGGTAGCCGTAAACGTCAGCGCTTCTGAGCCGTTCCAGTCTGCCGTTGGAGTGAACGTAGCAATCCCATTGACGATCGCCACTTGAATGTTGCTGTTGCCAGAGACGCTAAACGTTAACTCACCATCCACGTTATCCACATCACTGAAGGCCGTATTTAGATTGATGGTGTATGGCGTAAAGTCTTCCGCCAAGGTTTGGTCTGCAATGCTACTTTCAACCACAGGCGTGTCGTTCACCGCATTCACGGTGACGTTGACCGTCGCTTGGTCGGTCAGTGCACCATCGGTCACGGTGTAAGTGATTTCGGCGTCACCATGGAAGTTCTCGGCCGGTGTAAAGACCAATTTTCCATCAACAATCTCAACTGTGCCTTGCGCTTCAGGTACAGACGCCGATTGGATAGACAACTTATCGCCATCAATATCGGTGTCGTTTGGTAGGACATCAATCGTCACTGGCGTGTCTTCGTCAGTAACGGCATTGTCATTGGTCGCCACTGGCGCATCGTTCACTGGCGTCACATCGACGTTCACCGTGGTGGACTCCGATACCCCACCTGAGGTGACGATGTAGGTGAAGCTGTCTGTGCCGTGGAAGTTGTCGTTTGGCGTGTAGGTTACGCTGCCATCCGGGTTGACCGAGACCGTGCCGTTAGCTGGTCCGTTATTGGTATCCAGCGACACCACTTTGTCGTCGCCTTCGAACGTATCGTTATCTAAGACCTTAATGATGGTTGGCGTGTCTTCCACAACCGTCGCGTTGTCTGCCACGATGTCCGCCACAGGCGCAACTGTGAAGTTCACCGTTTGGCTGACGCTTTCACCGCTTGGATCGGTAGCCGTAAACGTCAGCGCTTCTGAGCCGTTCCAGTCTGCCGTTGGAGTGAACGTAGCAATCCCATTGACGATCGCCACTTGAATGTTGCTATTACCAGAAACGCTGAAGCTCAGATCGCCATCCACGTTATCCACATCGCTGAAAGCGGTATTTAGATCGATGCTGTATGGCGTAAAGTCTTCCGCCAAGGCTTGGTCTGCAATGCTGCTTTCAACCACAGGCGCGTCGTTCACCGCATTCACGGTGACGTTGACCGTCGCTTGGTCAGTCAGCGAACCATCGGTGATGGTGTAAGTGATTGCAGCGTCGCCATTGAAGTTCTCAGCTGGAGTGAAGACCAATTTACCATCAACAATCTCAACTGTCCCTTGGTCACTCGGCACGGACGCTGATTGGATAGACAACTTATCGCCGTCGATGTCGGTGTCGTTTGGCAGGACATCAATCGTCACTGGCGTGTCTTCGTCAGTAACGGCATTGTCATTGGTCGCCACTGGTGCATCGTTGACTGGTGTGACATCGACGTTCACCGTGGTGAATTCCGATACCCCACCGGAGGTGACGATGTAGGTGAAGCTGTCTGCCCCGTGGAAGTTGTCGTTTGGCGTGTAAGTGACGCTGCCATCCGGGTTGACCGAGACCGTGCCGTTTGCTGGACCGTTATTGGTATCCAGCGACACCACTTTATCGTCGCCTTCGAACGTGTCGTTACCTAAGACCTTAATGATGGTCGGCGTGTCTTCCACAACCGTCGCTTTGTCTGCCACGATGTCCGCCACAGGGGCTACCGCGAAGTTCACCGTTTGGCTAACGCTTTCACCGCCTGGATCGGTGGCGGTAAACGTCAACGCTTCTGAGCCGTTCCAGTCCGCGGTTGGAGTGAACGTAGCAATACCGTTGACGATCGCCACTTGAATGTTGCTGTTGCCGGAGACGCTGAAGGTCAGATCGCCATCCACGTTATCTACATCGCTGAAAGCGGTATTTAGATCGATGCTGTATGGCGTAAAATCTTCCGCCAAGGTTTGGTCTGCAATGTTGCTTTCAACCACAGGCGTGTCGTTCACCGCATTCACGGTGACGTTGACCGTTGCTTGGTCAGTCAGTGCACCATCGCTAACGGTGTAAGTGATTTCAGCGTCACCATGGAAGTTCTCGGCCGGTGTGAAGACCAGTTTTCCATCAATAATTTCAACTGTACCTTGGTCACTCGGCACGGACGCTGATTGGATAGACAACTTATCGCCGTCGATGTCGGTGTCGTTTGGCAGGACATCAATCGTCACTGGCGTGTCTTCGTCAGTAACGGCATTGTCATTGGTCGCCACTGGTGCATCGTTGACTGATGTGACATCGACGTTCACCGTGGTGAACTCCGATACCCCACCGGAGGTGACGATGTAGGTGAAGCTGTCTGCCCCGTGGAAGTTGTCGTTTGGCGTGTAAGTGACGCTGCCATCCGGGTTGACCGAGACCGTGCCGTTTGCTGGACCGTTATTGGTATCCAGCGACACCACTTTGTCGTTGCCTTCGAACGTGTCGTTACCTAAGACCTTAATGATGGTCGGCGTGTCTTCCACAACCGTCGCGCGGTCAGATTCAATATCTGCCACAGGCGCCACTGTGAAGTTCACCGTTTGGCTAACGCTTTCACCGCTTGGATCGGTGGCGGTAAAGGTTAGGGTTTCTGAGCCATTCCAGTCTGCGGTTGGAGTGAACGTAGCAATCCCATTGACGATTGCCACTTGAATGTTGCTGTTGCCAGAGACACTGAAGCTCAGCTCGCCATCCATATTATCCACATCACTGAAAGCGGTATTTAGATCGATGCTGTATGGCGTAAAATCTTCCGCCAAGGTTTGGTCTGCAATGCTACTTTCAACCACAGGCGTGTCGTTCACCGCATTCACGGTGACGTTGACCGTCGCTTGGTCAGTCAGTGCACCATCGGTGACGGTGTAAGTAATTTCAGCGTCACCATGGAAGTTCTCGGCCGGTGTGAACACCAACTTGCCGTCAACAATTTCAACTGTACCTTGGTCACTCGGCACAGACGCCGAATCAATGCTTAACGTATCACCATCGATGTCAGTATCGTTTGGTAGGACATCAATCGTCACTGGCGTGTCTTCGTCAGTGACAGCGGTATCATCTTTTGCCACTGGCGCGTCATTCACTGGCGTCACATCGACGTTCACCGTGGTGGACTCACTGACCCCACCCGACGTAACGATGTACGTGAAGCTGTCTGTCCCGTGGAAGTTGTCGTTTGGTGTATAAGTGACGCTGCCGTCCGGGTTGACCGAGACCGTGCCGTTGGCTGGACCGTTATTGGTATCCAGCGACACCACTTTGTCGTCGCCTTCGAACGTGTCGTTATCTAAGACCTTGATGATGGTTGGCGTGTCTTCCACGACCGTCGCGTTGTCTGCCACGATGTCCGCCACAGGGACTACTGTGAAGTTCACCGTTTGGCTAACGCTCTCGCCGCTTGGATCGGTCGCCGTAAACGTTAGGATTTCTGAGCCGTTCCAGTCTGCGGTTGGAGTGAACGTAGCAATACCGTTGACGATCGCCACTTGAATGTTGCTGTTGCCAGAGACGCTAAACGTTAACTCGCCATCCACGTTATCCACATCACTGAAGGCCGTATTTAGATTGATGGTGTATGGCGTAAAGTCTTCCGCCAAGGTTTGGTCTGCAATGCTGCTTTCAACCACAGGCGCGTCGTTCACCGCATTCACCGTGACGTTAACCGTCGCTTGGTCGGTCAGTGCACCATCGGTCACGGTGTAAGTAATTTCAGCATCGCCATGGAAGTTCTCAGCCGGTGTGAAGACCAGTTTGCCATCAACAATCTCGACTGTGCCTTGCGCTTCAGGTACGGACGCCGATTCAATCGACAGCGTATCGCCATCAATATCGGTGTCGTTTGGCAGGACATCAATCGTTACTGAGCTATCTTCCTCTGTAATTGTTGTATCATTAGAGGCAATAGGCGCATCGTTAACTGAGTTTACTGTTACCGAAACTTGAGCTTCATCCTCTAACTCACCATCTGAGATGGTGTAGCTAATCGTTGCATTACCGTTGAAATTTTCAGCCGGAGTGAAAACAAGCTTACCATCGATAATCTCAACGATACCTTGCTCTTCTGGTACAGAAGCAGAGGTAATGATTAAATCATCACCTTCAATATCACTGTCGTTAGCGAGCACATCAATTACAACCTGGGAATCCTCGTCAGTTTGAATCGCATCATTAGTTGCTATTGGCGCGTCATTAACAGGCGTAATATCTAAGTTAGCAGTGCCATTAATAACACCGCCATCGTTATCAATAATGTCATAGGAGAATGACACTTCAGTGTCATCGTCAGCCTCTGGAATGTAAGTCCAAGATCCATCGCTGTTATCAATTAAGGTGCCATTCCCACTCTCAATAGTGACGTTTGTAATGACAAGAGTATCGGCATCATCAATATTGACATTAGATAGTAATTCTTCAGTAGTTATCGTGATTGGATCGCTATCTTCCTCAACAGCGCTTAATGTCACTGGAGAATTAGTAAGTGGCTTACTTGAGCCATCCCCACTTGTCTCGATACCTGTTGTGAAGAAGTCATTTAAGGTCAACGCTTGTGTTTCAGATAAGCCGAGGGATTCTAGGCCAATAGTTTCAAAGTTTGTTGAGGCTAGCACTTCAGTACCATCTCGTACAATCGTGGCACTATTTTGCAAACTGGAGCCACTATTTTCACCCGCTGCAGGTGCGAGTTCTTCATCAATAGCAGAAGGGTCTTGACCTTGCTCAATAGCACTAATAATCTGTGCTACATCGTCTGAAATATCTTTTAAACCTTGCTCTTGAGCAAGCTGAATTTTCAGGTCTTGAGGCGCAGCATCTGTCATTGCCACTATCACTTCACCTGGTAGAGGCTGCTGTCCTTCTGCAAGGACTCTCAGCTGCCCATCCAAACCTATTACGACGACTTGATTACCGAGTGGCACTAATGCTGTACGATCCATATAAACCTTAACCCTAAATAACTGTCAAGTTTTTGACTAACAATACTAATTTGCTATATATTGCCCGAATATATAGTGCAATAACAGCAATTTGATGCTCAATAAAGTAATTATGTGTCATACATCAATAAGAATCCAGATGCATAAGTGTTTTATTTTATTAAAATCTGGACACTCGTTTCTAGCCATTACCTCCATCTTTAATTTGAGATCTTAATTCAAGTTTTAGGCAGATTTAGTAGGTTGATTTATCAAAATTGAAACAAATGAACAGCGAATCAACAGGTTACTTCATCGCATATTAATGTTATTGTGCGCTAAATTATTGACGCCCTTATAAGTATTCCACTTATAAGCCCTATCACCTCGAGAATTTTTACCATTATCTAGGAGAATCACAGTGAAGTGGACTCGTGCCAACGCCTTTTGTATTGGTATGTTCACCGCTAGTCATGCTTTTGGGCAAACGCTAGAGCAAGCGGTTGAAAACACATTAAAAACCAATCCTGACATCAAAAGTGCGTTCAATGAATTCGTTAGCAAGCAGTATGTGAATGAAGCATCTGGTGGTGCTTACCTCCCATCCGTAGACTTAGATGCCGGTATCGGTTACGAAGGAATCAAACCTGCAGAGTCAGGGCGAGATTCAACCGATCTGACAAGAAAAGAAGCCACCGTGACACTAACCCAGCTAATATGGGATGGTTCAGCGACACTTAATGATATGGATCGAACAGCAGCTGATGCTGAATCGGTCCGTTATCAACTTCTAGCTGATGCCCAAGACACCGCTCTAGAGGTCGCGAAAGTTTATTTAGACTCAGTAAAAGCTTATGAAATTCTTACACTTTCCGAGAATAACTTGAAAGTGCATAAGAAGATCTATGAAGACATTAAAAAGCGAGTTAACTCAGGTATCGGTTCTACAGCAGACCTAACCCAGGTAGAGGCTCGTTTAGCAAAGGCTCACGGTAACTTGGTGGCAGCTCAGAACAACTTATATGACAGCCACACCACCTTTACACGCCTTGTCGGACAGTCACCACAAGGATTGATTTTCCCAAGAGCGGACCAAAACTTTATTCCCTACACCATCGATGAAGCGATTGACTTGGCATTCGAGTCACATCCAGTAATCAAAATTTCGGTAGCTGATGTGGACTCTGCAAAGTTCCAATACAAGCAATCTAAGGGAACTTACTACCCAACGATATCGGTAGAAGCTGCTCAAACATGGCGTGATGATGCAAGCGGTATCGAAGGAAGCAGCGAAGAGACAACAGCAATGTTACGTATGCGTTACAACCTCTTTAACGGTGGTAGTGACGTAGCCAACGCTGAAAGTTTTGCCTACCAACTAAATAAAGCAAAAGACCTAAGAGAACGTGCATACCGCCAAGTAGAAGAAGGTCTTCGTCTATCTTGGAGTGCGTTAGATTTAACACTTCAACAAAAAGAGTTCCTAGCGGATCACGTAGATTCGGCCTCTGAAACTGTCATCGCCTACGAAAAGCAGTATCGCATTGGAAAACGCACTCTGCTGGACTTGTTAAATACTGAAAACGAACTTTTCGAAGCGAGAAAGAACTACTTGGATGCTCGATACTCAGAGCAGTACGCCAAGTACCGCGTTATGAACGCGACTGGCCAATTGTTAAATGCCTTGCGTGTCGATGTACCTACAGAATGGAATGAAAAGGTGGAGTACTGATCATGAAACCAGTGAAGATTCTATTTGCATTGGGTATGCTCGCCATCACTCAACACGTTGTTGCTGAAGACGAATATGAGTATCGCCCTGTACCAAATGCAGAACAAATAGCAGATTTGCAAGATGACGATAACGATGGTGTCATCAATGCTCGAGATATGTGCCCAGGTACACCTGAAGGCTCAGAGGTCGACAACGACGGCTGTGGAGAATACATTAAAGCATCAGATAACATGCAAGTGCGGATACTTTTTGCTAACGACTCTGATGAGATCAATCCAGTCTTCAGAAGACAAGTCCGAGAGCTTTCCGACTTTTTAAAAGAGTACCCTACTACTTCGATAGAGCTGCACGGCTATGCTAGTAAAGTTGGTGGTTCAAAGCATAACCAAGATCTTTCTGAAAGACGAGCACGCAATGTCCGTGAAGCCCTACTAAGCTACGACATCGAACCGAGTAGAGTCCGCATTGTTGGTTTTGGTGACACTCACTTAGCACAACAAGGGACCGATGAAGTCAGCCATGCTTTAAATCGTCGAGTAACCGCATCAGTCGTTGGTTACAAAGGCGAGATAAAAAGAGAGTGGACAATATTCACAACTCTTCCAGAAAGGTAAAGTACCTGTTTTTGTTTGCTCTGTGAGCATAAAGCAAACAAAAACGAGTGAATACTTAACCTCAGAAAAGGAGCTTCGGCTCCTTTATTTTTACTCATTTCGACAACCGTATTATGCTTTAGGAATCGGCACTTTAGTGTTACTCTAGCCACGTCATAACAACGAGAGTTTTGAAATGAGCAAACTTACATCAGATATCCAAGCGAACCTTGACCTTTTTGTTGCAGAAACGAAAGAAAACCAATTGGTTTGGGGTTTACGCAATGAAGAAGGTTGGCTATCTTGCGATTCAACTGAATTCGAAAACAGCGAAGTCATGCCTTTCTGGTCTTCTAAAGAAGATGCAGAAGCACATAATGTTGAAGAATGGGCAGATTTTACTGTACTAGAAATCCCATTAGATATCTTTGTTGAAGATTGGCTTTTGACTCTTGCTGAAGATGGTGTTCTTGTTGGAACTAACTGGAACGATCAGTTAGAAGGCAAAGAAATGGAGCCTCAAGATCTAGCAAAGCTTTACATTGATTAAAGATTTCTGACCTCAACTTTATGTTGAGGTCTTTCTTTTTATGCCTCTTCTTTCAATATCTCGACCAAGTGCATAGTTTCACTACTCTTTTTCTTAGTACACCCAACTTAATCACAACGCTGATGCGTTAAAAGCGCTATGATAACTCAACTTTAAAGGCACCTTAAATTAAAGGCTCGTTTAAACATGCGCGTGCTCTATCCCTTGCTTGCGTCACTTTTGCTCACTCCAGTATATGCAAGCGACACTCAAGATATTGAACCAAACCAAAATATCACACAGTGGCACTCTGTCTACCAAACCACACTACGAAGCAACCCTGAGTCGGCATTGAGCATGCTTCAAGATCGCTACCATACAGCGAAATCGGACAGCGAAAAGCTCTACGTAAGTGGATTGATTTATGAATATATGTCAAACATAAATCAGCCTTACTACGGCAGCAGTCAAGTCTTAGACAACCGTTTTTCTCAATTAGAATCAGAATATATTCTTGCCTTAAAGGAACGTAAGCATGGTAGTTACGAGGCCTCAGTAGATAGCTTTTCTTCTTTGCGACAGACAATGAAGAAAATATCCGATTCCGAAGGCAAGGCTCTGATGAACTATCAACTTTGTTATACGCTGAATCAACAAGGTCGTTATCACAAAGCAAACTTTTATTGCTCATCCTTAGAGAGCCACTTAAATCATAAGCATCAAGAAAACTTCCCTGTTGATCTTGCTTTGCGCGTAATAGCAAATAACTACAATTACCGCGGTGACTATGAAAAAGCCTTAAGTTTGTATCGACAGTTGATGGCCAACATGTCGACGCAAAGCGATCCTTCAGGGATTTACAATGACGTCGGCAATTTACTTGCAGAGCTGGGGCAATTTGAACAATCAGAGCAATATCTCATTCAAGCCCTACTGGTTCGCCAAGATGAAGGGACACCTCTTGAAGTTGCACAAGTCGAACATAGTCTAGGAGCGATGTACAGAAAATCCAAAGAACTCGATAAGTCCATCAGCCACTACAAAAATGCATTGACGATTCTCGAACAACTTCATTATCCATACGGGCAAGGGTTGACCTATTTAGGGTTATCTGCTGCTTTGGCCGATTCTGGGCAATTGGATACCGCGGTAGATTACATTGGAAGAGCATTAAACATTGCCCAAACTTATGAGAATACGCACCTTGAAACAGAGGGTCATTTGGCTGCTGGATTGGCATATTTAAAGAACCATACACCCGAAAAATCGATTGAACACAGTACAATAGCGTTAAGATTAGCGGTAAAAAACGCTAGGCCCTTATTGCAAGCGCAAGCCCAATTACTCCTCTCAAAAGCATACCAAGCTCAAAATGATTACAAAAAGGCACTGGAGCATCACAAGGCCTACTCGACGATTGAACTAACGAACCGAGACGCGAGTAATATCAAGGCGTTAGAGGCACTAGATCTCACTAAAAAAGAGTATGAATATGATCTACAAGTCGCGCAGTTGAACAACGAAACTCTTCTAAGTCAGTACCAGTTTGAAAAACTCACAGACCAACAACGCACTTATAATTTTGTTGTTTTCTGTTTATTGATTCTCCTCGCTCTGGCATTGATGGTTCAGCGACAAACACGCTTAAAAGCCAAAATAGACAGCTTAACGTGTGCATTAAACAGAGCGGCAATTATAGAGACGATTAAAAGCCAAACCTCCAAAGCGGAAGGAGACTTCCGCTACGTTCTAGCATTAATCGATCTAGATGACTTTAAGGCGATTAATGATCAGTATGGTCATCCGACTGGCGACTTAGTACTACAACAGGTATGCAAAGCGCTTAAAGCTAAACTTAATAAGGGAGATTACTTGGGTCGTTTAGGTGGAGAAGAGTTTATCTTGCTATTGAAAAACGTCGATGAGATTGACGTTCCCTTTAGAATACAAAGTCTGCATAAAACAATTTCAGAAAAGAGTGTACATTCGCTTAATAACCATCAATTGAATATATCTGCGAGTCTGGCCTATCTATCAACCTCAATGCCACTCACCAACTTTGATGAGCTCTATTCGATATTAGACCAAGCGTTATACAATGCTAAGAAGCAAGGAAAAAACTCCCTTGTGGACGCATACAACGAGCCGATCAGTTTAAGTGCTGAGTATATTCTCTAATAAAACCAAACCACCAGCGTAGTGGTTTGTTATAGGTGGAAGCATCAGTAAGCCATTCAGATGCAACACCATCATCAAGGAGTCTTTGTGCCCAAGGCAAGAAAAAACATTCAGTCTCTAGAGCGAGGTTTTCTAATCCTCGAGTTGCTCTCGATGAGTGAGTCTCCCCTATCATTACAGACGATCAGTAATGCGATCCAGTTAAATAAGACGACTGTTCACGGGTTACTTGCGACTCTACACTCTCTTGGATATGTATCCAAACACAACCATAGCTACAGCCTAGGGTTTAGATGCTATGAACTGTCTAAGCCGATTGAACAAAAAAACGAAGCTATCCGACAACACTTTGTTCCATTGCTGAAAAAAATGGCCCAAATGACTAACAACACTGCTTACCTCGCTGTACAAAGTGGCGCTAAAGAGTACTTGTATATCGATGCTATAGAGCAGGATAACCCTCTTACTATCCGTAGCCCGAGAGGGAAACGAGAAGGACTCACAACATCTGCGATCGGCAAGGTTTTTCTTAGTTTTGATGATGAGCTTCGCCGAACATTGCGCCTTGAAAGCCAAATATCCCCCACGTTAGAAACTGAACTTAATCAGGTTGTATTATCAGGTTACGCACTCGATTTAGAAGAGGCAGAGCCAAACCTCAATTGCTTAGCGATCCCCCTTTACTTGGATGGTAAGGTCGTTGCTGTTGCAGGTGTCAGCGGTGCTGCCTCCGAACTGACGGTCACTAGGCTAAAACACTTTGCCAGCATCTTTCTCAAACTTTAAGATTTGACAATGTCGAATTCTAGGCCATTTTTATACTGTTTTGATTACATGCTTATACGTCGCCTCTAATATGGTCGTTGTTCAACTCAACAACGTAGGAGAAGCGATGTCTACTGTATTAATCACTGGCGCTAACCGTGGCTTAGGCTTGCAATTTGTCCGCCACTACCTTGGAAAAGGTTGGCAAGTTATCGCAACTTGTCGTTCACCAGAAAATGCTAAGCAGCTCAATGAACTAGTAACCCAATCTAATCAACTTCAACTGATGGCTCTAGACGTCACTAACCAACAAGATATCGATCAGTTAGCCACTCAATTAGCGGAGCGTCCGCTCGATCATTTAATTCTGAATGCAGGTGTATTAGGCGAAGAGTGTGCAACTCTTGGCGAAATGACCCAGAAAAAATGGCTAGAAGTACTAAACATAAATACCGTCGCACCTGCCCTGCTAATTCAAGCCCTACAAGACAACGTTGCGAAAAGTCAGCACAAAACCATCGTGGGAATCTCAACCCGAGTTGCGAGTTTAAGCGATAACAGTTCAGGTAACATGTACAGTTATCGAGCATCTAAAGCAGCGCTTAATCAGGTTCTAGTATCAGCAGCACGCAATCTCGAATCGCAAGGAGTAAAAACTGTCGCAGTTCATCCCGGCTGGGTAAAAACCGATATGGGCGGTGAGAACGCAACCTTTTCTGCCGAGGAAAGTGTTGCAGGCATTGTTTCGGTCGCAGAACAGCTAACACTTGAGCAATCCGGAAGCTTCCGCGTATTTGATGGCTCTACAATCGAATGGTAACTGTTCTCTAAATGACGTCTCCCGGCCAAATTGAAGGCCGGGAGAATACAGTAAACTAATAGGCCAAAAAGATAAAAGCTCGCACTATCGTCAGACAAGCGAGCCGTTATCGTCTATGGTGTTGTACTACCGTCAAACGCTGAGGAAGTCAGCGATTGCAGAGGTGTCATTTAGGCAATGATTTCCCGTGAAACTCACTCAATCATCCCACTCAGGCGCTAGCCCTTCAGGGTTTACTTCGCGGCCATTTCTTTCCAACGCATCTATCTTTGCAATCGCCTCTTCACTCAGATTAAGTTCAAGTGCTTTCAGGTTACTTGCTAAATTCTCTCGTTTAGTTGAAGACGGGATCACCGCGTAACCTTTTGACAAAGCCCAAGCAAGCGCGACTTGAGCTGGCGTGGCCTGATAGTCCTCAGCAATACCTGCAATAGTTGGGTCCCCAAGTACTTTCCCATATGCCAAGGTCATGTAAGACGTTACCTGAATATCGTTTTCCTGCATGAAGCTGACCAACTTACGATTTTGCAAATAAGGGCTAAGCTCGATTTGGTTGGTAACAATATTCTCTTTACCGACCACTTCTATCGCTTGTTGCAACAAGTCAATATTAAAGTTGGAGACGCCAATATTACGGGTTAACCCTTGCGATTTAGCTTCAAGTAATGAAGCCATGTATTCGCTCAAGTTATTGTTATTGCCAGGCCAGTGGATCAAGGTCAAATCCACATAATCTGTATTTAGCTTTTCTAAGCTCTCTTTTAGACTTGGAATGAGTTGTTCCGTGTTCATGTTATCAACCCAGACCTTGGTCGTAATGAATAGCTCATCACGTGCAATACCGGACTGTGTCAATACTTCACCGATTTCTGCCTCATTACCGTAAATCTGTGCAGTATCAATTACGCGGTAACCCACTTCTAACGCATTACGGACTGAATCCTTAACTACTTCACCCTCTAAACGAAACGTGCCGACGCCAAATGATGGTACTTTCATCTAAATCTCCTGAATTATCGATTTTATAGTTGATTCGAAGCAAAACTTTACGCCGCAAGAAACTTTCCGTAAAGTTAACAATACTCAAATCTAATTTGAAATATATTCAACAATGAAAGCTACTCTAGATGAAATGCGCACCTTTATGGCCGTGGTCGATACGGGTTCAATCAGCTCTGCGGCTGAACTGTTATCGATGACCGTCTCGGCGGTGAGTCGATCGGTATCTCGGCTAGAAGCCAAACTCGAAACGACTTTGTTAAATCGCACAACCCGTAAGTTAGATGTTACTAATGAAGGAACGATATACCTCGATAAAGTCAGACATATTGTAGAAGCAGTAGAGAATGCCGAAGCACAACTGAAAAGCCAGAAATATAAGCCCTCTGGCCTCCTACGAATAAACGCAGCTACCCCCTTCTTACTGCACGTACTAACGCCGCACATTGCTAAATATCAGAGCTTGTATCCAGAAGTCGAAATCGATCTCAATTCCAATGAGGAAAATATTAGCCTTTTGGGAACAAAAACCGATATTGCTTTTCGTATCGGTGAGCTACAAAACTCAACCATGCGCGCGATATTTCTTGGTAAAAGTCGGATTCGAATCGTCGCGAGTCCAGAGTATTTAAGACAACATGGTACTCCAACCTCAATAGATCAGTTACTCAATCACAAGCTACTTGGATTCAACAAGCCGGAGTATCTTAAGGAATGGCCGATCATGGATGATAAGAACAAACTTCTGCGTATTATGAGTAGCCTAAGATCTGATAATGGCGAGACGCTAAGATGTTTAGCCTTACATGGTGCGGGGATAGCTTGCCTGTCTGACTTTATGACCTACTCTGACCGACAAGCTGGTCGCTTAGTGGGCGTGCTTAGTGAACACACGCATAATGTCGAACAGCCAGTTCATGCGGTGTATTACAAAAATGCCAGTACCTCACGCCGGATCAGCTCTTTTATTGACTTCATCAAGCAAGAAATCAAGGTAGAGAACCACCAGTTCCTTTAAAGACCACCGCTGTTTGTGGCAAAACACTTTTGTCTTTTTGCCGCTTTTTCTCACAACAAAAATCTCATAGTGTCCTGAATATCAGGGAGGCACCTTGCCTCCTAGTACTCAAAGTAATAGTCAGGCTTCATAATGCATAAAGATTTAAGTAACAGATTCACCATCGGGGTTGAGCTCCCCCTAGATAATGACTGGACCCAAGAAGGCCAGAAAAAACGCCTGCTCCAACGAAAACCGTTCGGCGTACCAGACATGAGTGCACATAAACAGCGTATTATGTTAGCCGATAAGTTAGGCTTTAACGTAGCGTGGGTGAGAGATGTCCCGTTGTACGACCCTAACTTTGGAGACGCGGCACAAATTTATGAACCGTTCAGTTATCTTGGCTATCTCTCTGCGTGCACCGACAACATTCTACTAGGGACAGCAGCGATAGTATTACCGTTAAGACAACCTTGGCTAGTGAAAAAAGCCGCTGCGACCATCAACGAGTTAAGTGGTGACCGCCTGATACTCGGTGTGGCTAGTGGAGACCGCCCTAGTGAATATCCCGTTTTTAATGCCAACTTTGACAGCCGTGGCTCAGCTTTTCGAGAAAGTGTAGAGATTTTGAAAGATACGCAAAATGATAAGCTGGGTAACGATCTACAGTTATTACCCGAGTTTGCTGATATTCCTATCTATGTCGCAGGGTTAGCGCAGCAAAGTCCACAATGGATAGGAGAAAACCTAGACGGCTGGCTCGCCTACCCAGGCACACCTGATGATCATGAACACCGCGTTGCACTTTGGCGCTCCGTAGCGGGAAACAAACCCTACGTCAGCTTTATTCATCTTGATTTAGTCGATAACCCAAATGCACCAGTCGTTCGGCATCATTTTGGTATCCGGGCCGGAGTCAATGGCTTGATCGATGAGCTAGAAAAAATGCAAGAAGCAGGAGTCAATCACATCGGGTTGCATTTCCGTCGTAATAGCCAACCAATTGAGAAATCAATGGAACGGATCGCTCAGTACGTGTTGCCACGCTTTAACTAAGATCAAATAAAAATATGTGCCACCTTACTAAGGGGTGGCACGCTAGGCTTGGCAGTTGGAAAAACAAAGGCTGCAATAACGACAAAACTCTTTTGTTAAAACAACAATAATAGTGTTATTTTAAAGTAAGTCTTGGTTGAATAAAGTCGATGAACGCGGAAATACGCCTAGAGACTGAAGAAGATTTGTAGAACACAGCATTGACCTGTTCTCGTCCAGTATTTGTGATTTTTTCCGATTCAAACAATGCCACTAACCGTCCAGAATCAAGATCATCTTTCACCATAAAGCCAGATAAACATGCAATGCCGTTCCCTGCCAGCACTAACTGTCTAACCGTTTCACCACTGCTGGATAGGATATCAGGCTCTATCATCTCAAACCCTCGTAATGGCCACTGGTTTAACACTTTAGCGCCAGAAAAACCGATCAAGTTATGACTGCGCAAATCGCTCACCGCTTCAGGGAAACCTCGTTTAGATAAATAACCAGGCGTGGCAACGATAAATAGTGGGCTTGTTCCTAAAGGTTTAGCATGCAGTGTTGAATCCGATAATCGTCCAATACGTATTGCCACATCGGTTCTTTTTTCCAATAGATCCACAAAACCCTCATTAGAGGTAAGATCGAGTTGAATATCAGGATAAGCCTCTTTAAATGGCTGAATTAACGGCACGAGTTGATGTAAAACAAATGGGCTAGCGGCATCAACTCTTAAGCGCCCCTTGGGTAATTCACCTCGTGTGATGATCTCTTCTTCAGCTTGCTGTATTTGTAGTAAACCTAAGCGAACCGCTTCAACAAACTGATGCCCTTCCTCAGTAACTTCCACTCTGCGCGTCGTGCGATTCAGCAAGGTTACCCCCAACTGTGATTCAACTTTACTAACCGCACGAGATACCCTAGCGACTTGGATACCTAGTGCATCAGCAGCGGAAGAAAATCCACCACTATCCACAACTGCCATAAGAATCTCTAATTCATCTGATCGGGTTAACATTTCATCCCCTTTCTTAACTGCGCATTTTCATCATTTATAGCAAAAGTATTTTGTAATAAATACCATTTTTCGCAACGAATAACTCTTTAATAATACACGACATGGAAACGGGCTATTCGTTTATCCATTCATATTCAATGATTATAAGAGAGAGTTGTTATGCCTTTAGCTTTACTTGCATTGACGCTGAGCGCCTTTGCTATTGGAACCACGGAGTTTGTAATTGTCGGTCTGATACCGACTATGGCCTCCGACCTCAACGTATCATTACCTTCAGCGGGTCTTTTAGTTAGCCTGTACGCACTTGGTGTCGCGGTTGGTGCTCCCGTTTTAACAGCGCTGACTGGTAACTGGAAAAGAAAGTACGTTCTGCTTTCTGTTATGGCACTGTTTGTTCTTGGCAATCTGTTAGCCTGGCAAGCACCTGGATACAACACACTAGTTACAGCAAGGATACTGACCGGGCTTGCACACGGTGTGTTCTTTTCGATCGGCTCGACTATCGCCACTGGCCTAGTGTCAAAAGAAAAAGCCGCTAGCGCAATTGCTATTATGTTTACCGGTCTCACCGTAGCTCTAGTGACGGGCGTGCCACTTGGCACCTGGATTGGCCAGACATTTGGTTGGCAGGCAACCTTCCTAATCGTCGCGAGCCTTGGAATCATCGCACTGATAGGAAGCGCTCTGCTAGTGCCGAGTAATCTGAAACAACCACCAGCAACCAAGCTGTCATCGCAAGTAAAAGTCTTGACTCAACCTCGTCTACTTTTGGTGTACGCAATCACCGCGCTCGGTTACGGTGGTACGTTCACAGCCTTCACTTACTTGGCTCCTATTTTGGAAGAAGTTTCGGGGTTTGGCTCTAGCGCTATCAGCCTAATTATGTTGGTTTATGGTGTATCAGTCGCATTCGGCAACATCTGGGGCGGAAAGATGGCCGACTCTATGGGGCCAATCAAAGCTCTGACAGCGATTTTCTCGGGCCTAATTGTGGTATTGCTCGTGTTTAGTGTCACAGCATTTAATCCAATTTCTGCAGTAGTGACCATTCTTGTCTGGGGTGCCTTTGCCTTTGGTAACGTTCCAGGACTTCAAGTTTATGTTGTCAAACTAGCAGAGAAATATTCACCTGATGCAGTCGACGTCGCTTCTGGTCTCAACATTGCTGCATTTAACGTAGGTATTGCACTGGGTTCTTGGGGCGGTGGCCTTATCGTGGCCAATGCTGGGCTGATGCACACACCTTGGATTGGCGCGATCGTAGTATTAGGTGCTCTACTACTAACCCGTTTCAGCGGAATGCTAGACAAGCGTGGAGAGCAGCCCGCAACGGCACACTGATTCACGTTCCAAATCGATAAAAATCACTTAAGTTAGCCCGGCATTACGTCGGGCTTTCAATACAGAGTTTAAATACACCATTGACTGAGGTAGAAAGTTTATTCTACCCTTAGGTAAAACAAACGTTCTACCTGGTGTATCAAATAGTGAAAGAAAAAATCGCAGCAAGCCTAGAAAAAGCATTCAGTCAGTATGGCTTCGCCGAGCCTAGCGTACCCCAACTCAAAAACGCCTGCGAAGTCAGCCTGAGAACCCTGTACAAATACTACCCCTCCAAGGAAGCGATGATTGTTGCAGCTCTCGAGCATCGCCATCAAAGGTATTTGAGTTTTTTACTCGAAGACGCCCCTGCCAATGGAACACCGGCTGTATTACACCTATTCACTCGCCTCGAGGATTGGATGAAGGAGTTTGCACCGAATGGCTGCATGTCCATCAATGCATTAGCAGCCTATCCAGAAAATCTATCTATTAATCAAGCAGTAAAACAACACAAATTGGCGGTTCGTCAGCTTATGGTCCAACTAAGTCAGCGAGAAGACCTCGCAACCACACTCTTCTTGTTACATGAAGGTCTATCCAACGCATGGCCGGTTCTCGGTCACGCTGCCTTTGCATCCGCTGAACACACTCTGCTAGAACTAATGAAGGAGAACAATCAATGACCACAATCCCGAAAGTCATGAAAGGCGTCCAACTTATCGGTCATGGTGGGCCAGATATGCTTCGTTACCGCGATGATATACCTGTGCCAGTCCCCTCGCCTGATGATGTATTGATCCAAGTTGCCGCCGCCGGAGTCAATAACACCGACATCAATACCCGAACAGCATGGTATTCTAAAAACGACGCCAATAGCATGGATGCAAGTTGGTCAGGAGACGCGCTATCTCTCCCTCGAATCCAAGGTGCCGATGTATGCGGTACCATCGTCGCTGTTGGTGAGAATATCTGCCCATCACGAATCGGTCAGCGTGTGCTCATCGAACCATGTATTACGCGCTTCAACAGTCAAGCACTTAGCTCGCCTTGGTACTTCGGTTCAGAATGTGATGGTGGCTTTGCTCAGTTCACTGTTGTTGACAGTAAACATGCATTTGCTGTGAATAGTAGTTTATCGGATATCGATTTGGCCTCCTTCCCTTGTTCTTATTCAACTGCCGAGAACATGCTTGTCCGCTCTAATGTCACAGCGAGCGATACCGTACTGATTTCAGGGGCATCCGGTGGTGTTGGCTCTGCCGCAATCCAACTGGCGAAGGCGCGTGGAGCATACGTCATTGCTATCGCCAGCCCAGAAAAGAAAGAACAGATCACGGCATTAGGAGCAAACCAAGTTATCCCTCGCGATGCAAATTTAACAGCGACTCTCGGAGAAAACAGCGTTGACGTAGTGATTGATTTGGTCGCAGGAGAGCAGTGGCCACAATTTCTTCAGGTACTAAAGCCAGGATCAAGATACGCTGTTTCCGGCGCCATAGGCGGCCCAATTGTCGAGCTGGATGTAAGAACTCTTTACCTTAAAGACCTAGCGTTATTTGGTTGTACCGTTTTGGCATCAGAAGTATTCGGTAACTTGGTTCGCTATATCGAACAGAACGCAATTCGTCCCTTAGTCGCGGAGTCATTTCCCTTGAACCAGATAGGTCAAGCGCAAGAAGTATTTTCACGCAAGCAACATATTGGGAAACTGGTTTTGGAAATCACATAGCTTTTCGATTAACAGCGGCCTATACAAGTCGTTGTAATTTGAGAACACTTTAAGCATCCTAAAAAGTTCTCAATACTTAGAAGATCGCTACGGTTGGCTTAGCTTGTTATCCCTTTTCATCACGCTAAGCCAGCTTGTAAAAATATGTGTGTTTGCTTCTGAGTTATAAATGTTTAATACCAACATTATCTTACTTCTGGCGTTCATGAACAGAACCGAGATCTGAACGACTTCGGTGTTAAACCTACGATCCTATTAAATATTTTCCTGAACGCGCTCACATCTTGGTAACCCACTCTAAATGATATTGCGTCAAATGTTAGGGTTGTCGACTCAAGTAAATCACAAGCTTTTTGTACTCTTAAGCTTTGTATGTATTGGTTAACATTGAAACCTGTCGCCTTTTTAAAGCGTCGCTGCAATGTCCTTTCTGTTAAACAACTCAACTCTGCAAGCTCTTTATTGCTCAGTTTTCCTTGATAATGATCGTTTATATAGTGCTGTAGTTGAACAATTACCTCATCACCATGTTGGAAGTTTGGGGTAAACTGTTGATAAAAGCGTTGCTCTCTCGGACCAGTATCAATAACCAACATTTTGCCTAACAGGCGCATTACTGCCGGTGACGCAAATAAGGAAACCAGCTCCAAACCTAAATCCACCCATGACATCATACCCCCAGCCGTAATGATCGTTCCTTCGTTAATAAGGATGGCTTCTTGTCTTACGTGGATATCGGGAAACTGACTCGCTAATGAAGGAGCTAAGCCCCAGTGTGTTGTACAAGACTTATTGGTCAACAACTGGGTTTGAGCAAGAATAAAAGTACCAGCGCAGGCGGAGGCTAAAATCGCACCTTTACTATATTGGACATTTAACCAGTCGAGTAGCTCTGGCTCTGGTTCTAAGTAATATTGACCAGTGCCGCTAGGCGGAATCATTACCGCTGTTTTCACATCGAAGTGCGTGTTTGGCCAGTGATCCAATATCTCTACTTCAAAGTGCACATCAACGCCCAATTTAGCCGCCGCACGGTTTGCCATCTCGAAGAGTTCGCTTAAACCATATACGGAGGCTTGCGAGCTATCTGGGTAATTAACGAGTGCTATTTTCATTTTCAATTATCTTCAAGTGTCGCTTTTTGACTCTTTTGTGTCATTTTAGACTCTAAAGAAGGTAGCTAAAAGTCTTTATATTATTCGTACCGCAATGATCCTCAATAAAAGGAAAAGAAAATGACTCAAAAAGCCCTACTTGTAATTGATTTGCAAAACGACTATTTCCCAGAAGGAAAGTTCCCTTTATGGAATACAGAATCGACTTTAGACAATGTTAAGAGAGCAATAACTAAAGCCAATGAGCAAAACATTCCTGTGATTCATATTCAGCATATTGCCGACCCTGCCATGGGTATTGCCCCATTCTTCAATGAAGGCAGCGACGGTGCCAATATTCACCCAGAAGTTCTTGCTTTAGCGCCGAATTCCGAAATCGTGGTAAAGCACTTCGCAGATAGCTTTGAAGGAACACGTTTAGAAGAAGTATTGGCAAGCAAAAATGTAACGGAGTTACTTGTATGCGGAATGATGACACAAAACTGCGTGACACATACTGCTATCTCAAAATCTGCGGACAAGTATGATGTTTCGATCTTAATGGATAGCTGTACCACGGTCGATGAAATGATTCACAACATTGCACTTCACGCTGTCTCAACGAGAGTTCCCCTCGTAACTATTGAAGATAAGCTGTAATACACGTAAAACCTTTCGCTCACACAATGCGAGCGAAAGGTCACACATATATGCACTTTCATTGATATTTGCTTACTTTGTGTTAAACATTGGTTTCCAAACAGTTACAAGGAAACGTTTATGAAATGGATAGTCTTATTGTTTATTAGCTTATTTTCAGTTTTCAGCCATGCGAAAGAGTGGAAACAAATTCGCTTCACTGTTGAAGGGGCTTACCCCCCATTTAGCTGGACGACAAAAGAGGGAAAGCTAGAAGGGTTTGAAGTCGACCTCGCTAACGCGTTATGCAAAGAGTTAGAAGTAAAGTGCGTTATCTCAAAAATGGATTGGGATGGCATCATCCCTTCTCTCCTTAGTCGCAAGAACGATGCGATTATTGCTGCAATGACAATCACAGAAGAACGAGAAAAGAAAGTCGATTTCACCGTCCCTTATGCAAAAGTACCGACTCGTTTTGTAATGAAAAATGATAGAGAAATCAACATGGATGACGGCAGCCTAAATCGTTTATCTATTGGAGTTCAAAGAGCCACAATTGGTGATAAGTACCTTTCTGCCTTGTATCCAGATATTGATATTCGTCGTTATGGTACGTTCGATGAGGCATTTACCGATCTACTCAATGGACGGTTAGATGCTGTATTTGGCGGCTCAATCGGTTTAAGTGCTGGTTTTCTTGAAACTGCACAAGGTGAAGGCTATCACTTTACTGGACCAGCGTTTACAGAGGAAAAGTGGTTCGGCCGTGGCATTGGCGTAGCAGTGAGAAAACAAGACAAAGAATTAAAAGCATTACTCAATAGCGGAATACAAAAATTGATCCAAAGCGGTAAGCATAAAACCATCGCCAGCAAGTATTTCTCCTATAGTATTTACGAGTAACCTCTTTATCTTTTTATAGCCTGCGCGGTATAGGAAACTTCCCTTTCCCTATATGGCGACAAAAACAGAGCCCTCGAGCAGTCGCCCGAGGGTTATTTTTATAAAAAAGCCCACGTATATAAGTAACCCGCTCCCATGGCCATCGTTAAGATAACGATTAGGAAGGCAGCGATCATTTGGTTCTTAAAAATTGATTTCAACAAAATCACTTCTGTAAGACTTGCGCCAGCACTACCAATAATAAGCGCCATAACAGATCCAAGAGCCATACCTTTTTGTACTAGTGCCGCGCTAAGTGGAATGACCGCCTCTGCACGGATGTACAATGGAATACCAATGATTGCTGCGACCGGAATCGCGTACCACTTCGCTTCACCAGCGAACTCCGCAATGAACTCCGTCGGGATGAAGCCATAGATAAATGAACCAATCGCAATGCCCATCATGAGATAAGGGAACACTTGCTTAAAGTCTTTCCAAGTTGATTGCCAAATACGTACCCAGCGGCTAGGCTCTTTCTCTTCCACGACTGTCGCTGTTGCACTACCGCCAGATGAACAGCAAGATACTTCCACTTTAGGTTCAGGTTTTGGTACATCACCACAACAAGATGTTTTCGCCGCAACTGGCGTAGGTTCATTGCAGGCGCTGGTATCACAGCTTGATGCTGGTCTCGCTTCTTCTTTTTTCTTGCTTGAATCGCCACAAGAAGTACCGCACGAAGAAGAACCTACCGCTTGATATGCTTCTGGTTTGACGTAACGTTCAAACCCTAGTTTTTCAAGTACATAGCCTGCTACCACTGATACTGACATCGCGATAGCAAAGTAAAATACCGCAACTTTCCAACCAAAAGTCACCACAAACAAGCCAATAATCACTGGGTTAAGCAACGGGCTTGCAAATAGGAACACCATCATAGGTCCAAAACCTGCTCTTGCACGCAACAAGCCTTTTAAGAAAGGAATGGTCGAACACGAACAGAAAGGCGTAATCGAACCTAGCAACGCAGCAATGAAGTAACCTTTACCCTTTTTCGAGCTGAGAATAGATTGAATTTTTTCTGGCGTTAGAAAATCTTGCAACACACCGACAATGTAGCTAATTGCCAGAAATAAGATGATAAGTTCGGTTGCTAGAAACGCAAACATATCCAGCGCTTCTTTAGCCATAGTTATAATTTCTGTATTCACATTTACTCTCCTCGTCATTTTTCGCTAACAAGCTTACCTGATAGATAAGCCTTTATTTCGATATTTCTGGAATTATAGAATCACAAAACAAAAGATCAACAAAATATTTCCATAAAAATGGAATAATAAAACTAGTCATTACTTATCATAAAGTTACATGTCGTTAGCTATGCAGACTGGTTGTCGATGATAATTTCAGAGCATCTCAAATCCTTTTTATCAAACATAACCTAAAATTATCAAAATAAGAAAAAACCATAATTATTGCAGCAGCACCCTCTGAGTTAGTATGACTTTCGACCATTCTTAATAATAAGGAAAACCTATGAGAGCGATAACTTACCAACGAGATAACGATACTTTCTCTTTATCCGAATTACCTACACCAAAACTAGAAACCCAATTTGATGTATTGGTTAAAGTTAACGCTGTTGGTTTGAACCCTGTCGATGCAAAAATTCATTATTGGTCAGACATGGTCACTAACATGGATAACAATTTTGTTGGCGGGTTAGACGTATCAGGAGAAATAGTCTCTGTAGGCGATGCGGTCGTTGATTGGAAGGTTGGCGATAAAGTGTTGTATCACGGAAACATGAGACGCCATCACGGTGGATTCGCTGAATTTGCTATCCATGATTCAAGAACGCTCATAAAGCACCCTCAGGTTTCAGTTGAAGTGGCAGCATCCACACCTTGCGCAGCCTGGACAGCATATCGCGCTTTGGTAGACAAGCTCGATATTTCAAATCGAAGCAGCATTTTTATCGCCGGAGGTGCTGGCGGCGTTGGAAGCTTTGCTATTCAGTTAGCAAAGACATTTGGTGTTGAACAGATCATTGCTACTAGTTCAGAAGCTAATCACGCATATTTGTCCTCGTTAGGAGCAACCCATATGATTGATTATCATCATGAAGATGTAGTTCAGCGAGTAATGGACATTACCGGAAATCATGGCGTTGAGGTTGCACTCGATTGTGTAGGCGGTGATAACGACCGAATTGCAGCCTCGATGTTAACCTTTGAGGGCGAAATGGTGGAGCTCGTCAAGACTGTCGACCCTTCTCAATATCCAGATGCCTTCTTAAAAGGCTTGGGCTTCCATCAAATAAGTTTGGGCTCTGGTCATGTCTTTGGCGAGAGAGGGTTTGCAAGTATCGTTAATGCCGGAAAGGAAGTGTCTGAGCTATTAGAAAATGGAGAATTGGAAGTACCGAAACTGAAGATCATCGGCTTAGAGGATGTAGGTAACGCACTCTTGGACATGCGAAATCAGAGAACAGTTGGAAAGATTGTCGTTAATCTGAACCAAAAATAATTAATAAAGATCTCGAGGCAAACTGGCAAAGTAATGAGCAAGTTAAAGCATCTTGTTACTTTGCCAGATATGAAAGACCTTTATTTTGTCTATAACGATGAATGAAAAACAAAACCTCTTGCCGTACTTCCCTGCGCTTCACCAAAATTAGGCGTTTTCGAGAGTGTCTCTCCAAGTCGCTAGCAATTTAATATGACGTGGTTCAATCCCACAGCAACCACCAATAATGCTTGCTCCCTGCGCATGCCACTTTTTAGCATACTCAAGATATTCAGTCGGAGAGAAATGACGAACTTCCTGAATGGTCTCGTTGGCTTGGTGCGCTTGCTTTATCGGAGCAAAGCTATTTGCGAAAACACCTATCGTCAATTCTCTACCTGACTCACACAATACTGCTTGTGTATCAATGATCGCTTGCTCGACAACTTCAGGAATAGAGCAATTGAAAAAGATACCTGAAACATTTGTTTTCAACAGCGTATTAACCGCGACTTTAAGAGATTCCCCTGAGCGAAGACGAGGCAAAGAGTTAGGCTCGTCCATTAAGGTGAAAGCAATATAATTGGGCTTATCTGTTTTGGCTAAAATTATTGATAGAACTTCAACTTCAGCGAGGCTAGACACGGTCTCAGCTAACCAAATATCAACATATTGATCTTGAGCTTCAAATAACTCAGAAGCCACTTCCAGTGCCCTTTTCGGCTCGAATAATTCAGGCCTGTAAGACCCCATTACAGGAGGAAGAGAACCCGCAACGAGCACTCTACCGTTAGAGCTGGTGACTACATCTCTGGCAATTTTAGCTGCAGATTTTGCTAACTCAGTCCCCCGTTTTGCATAGAGTTCCTCGCCTAAGTGAAATGGGACACATGCATAACTGTTGACAGTGATAATCTCAGCGCCAGCGTCTATGAAATTCTCATGGGCCATTTTTACATATTGTGGTGATTCAATTAGCGCTTGTGCACTCCAAAGCGGCTGAGAAAAAGGGGCGCCAATACGTTTCAACTCTCGCCCCATGCCACCATCTAAAATTGTTACTTTCTTCATTTAGACATCCATACCGCCAAACATCCATAAGCTCTATTCAAACACAATTTTTATCAATTCAAAATGAAATTGTTATGTTTAAAGTGAACAAAGACTTAATGGCTGATTAAACACTCTAGTATTTACCAGACCTTTCATTCGGACCAAGCTAATGTTATCGCCATTAACTTCGAGTAAAAGCCCATTATCTATGTCTCTCGGCGAGGCGAGCGTTACGAGCCACAATAGTGCATGAAGTGATTGAGGGACTCGCCCTCAATCAAATTTTCTTTTTATTATAAGACTTTAGATAAAAACTTCTGCAATCTAGGGTTGGTGGGGTTATCAAAAAATCGCTCAGGAGAGTCAGAAACCAAAAGCTCACCATCTTCCATAAACAACACCCTATCAGCGACCTCTTTTGCGAAACCCATTTCATGAGTAACCACTACCATCGTCATTCCGTCCTTGGCCAAATCTTTCATCACATCAAGAACTTCTCCAACCATTTCAGGGTCTAGTGCTGATGTGGGTTCATCAAACAACATAATGTTGGGCTTCATTGCTAACGCACGAGCGATTGCGACGCGCTGCTGCTGTCCACCTGATAAATGATTAGGATAATTATCCATTCTCTCCGACAGACCGACTTTATAAAGCAAATCTTTTGCTTCTTTCTTCACCGATTCAGGGGCACGTTTAGAAACCTTTAAAGGTGCTAACATGACGTTCTCTATCGCCGTTTTATGTGGAAAAAGGTTGAAGCCTTGAAATACCATGCCCACATCAGCGCGTAGTTTATTGATATCCGTAGATTTGTGGTACATATCGATACCATCTACGATAATAGACCCACTATTTATTGTCTCTAATTGATTGATCGTCCGTAAGAATGTTGACTTACCAGAACCTGACGGTCCTACGATGACAATCACTTCCCCTTTTTCTACATTTACCGATACGTCCTTGAGCGCATGGCAGCCATTAGGGTAAATTTTATTAATTGTTTTTGCTGAAATAATGTATTCCATTAATGACTCCACCATTAATCACTTGCTGCCAATTTCTTTTCTAACGTTTGTATTGCCCAAGATAAGGTACTAGTCAGAAGCAAATAAAGGGCCGCTACGGTAAACCAAACTTCAAATGGGGCAAAACTACCACTTACGACTTCCCTGCCCGCTTTTGTCAGATCAGTAATCGAAATCACGGAGACAAGTGAGGAATCTTTTATCAGGTTGATAAACTGCCCGGCTAAGGGAGGTAATGTCTGCTTAAACGCTTGAGGTAAAATGACATAAATCATCGCTTTGGGATAATTCATTCCTAGTGAACGCGCCGCTTCCATTTGTCCTCTTGGGATTGACTGGATTCCTGACCGCACAATTTCTGCGACGTAAGCGGCGGTAAACACGGAGAGCGCTATCACTCCCGCAGTAAAACGCTCAAGGTCAAGCACAGTACCAATAAAGAAGTAAACGATAAAAATCTGTACTAAAAGAGGCGTTCCACGAATGACCTCGACATACACAAGCGCCAGCTTTTTTAATGCCGGATTGCTGGATATGCGCATTAGTCCGACAACTAAGCCCAACGCTAGAGCAATGATAAGTGACCAGAGTGAGATTTTAATGGTCGTCACAACACCATCTAAAATTGGGCCAGAGCGCCACTCTTTTATAGTTGCTAAGGTATCTCCTTCAAAAATAAGATCACCTTCATAGACGTCCACAGACTTATATTGGCTTAGTTCAAGAACAATATCACCATGAATACTCTCCAGAGCCAGTTGGTTATTCTCGTCGAGAATGATGTTCCCATCGACAGGCGCGGTAATGGATGAAGCAGCGTTAGTGGCAATATAAGGAAGGACACGCTCCCAATTCCAGCTGTAATCGATTCGCTTACCTGACAGATAGACAAGACCGCAAATTGATAGCAAAACAAGAACAAAAACAGCGTTCCACAATAGGGATTTAAAGTTATTTTGCATGTGATTCCGAGAATGACTTTGATTAAAGTTGGTTGGGTATTTGAATAAAGAAAAGCGTTAGCTTCACAGCGCGAACCGTTTGGTTGGCGATGAGCCGAGCCAGAAGCTAGCCGCTCCTCTACAATAACAAAATGATTACTTAACTTGCTTTAACCATTTATCGTCGTTAAACCACTTATCGTAAATGCGATCGTAAGTTCCATCGCCCTTAATTTGACGTAAATAGTTGTTTAAGAAGTTAAGCGTATCTGGATTTCCTTGCGGCACAGCCCAACCCAAAGGCTCGTAAGTAAACGGTTTAGCCAAGTGCATTAACTGCCCTTTGTTTTCCGCCACATAAATAGAGTTGTAAGGAAAGTCATAAACAAACGCATCTACCTTTCCGTTGGCAACCTCAAGTACCGCTTCAGACTGAGTTTCGTATAGATTTATCTTAGCTTTCGGAAGGTATCGTTTTACCGCTTGCTCACCCGTTGTCCCAAGCTTAGTTGCAACAACATATTCTGGACTATTGAGATCGCGGTAACTAGACACTTTACCTTCATGTTTGAGATCTACGAGAATGGATTGACCAATAACCACATAGGGATCAGCGAAATTCACCTGAGTATTTCGCATAGGTGTGATAGTCATCCCGCCCATAATCATGTGACACTTACCAGTCAACAGTGTTGGGATAATGCCATCCCATGAAGTGTTTACCGGCACAAACTTAACATCCATGGCACGCGCCATTTGCTTACCCAAATCGATATCAAACCCGATGTACTGCCCATTTTTTGCTGTCATTTCAAAAGGCATATACCCAGAATCAAAACAGACTTTTAGCTCCCCTGTACTTTTGATGTCGTCTAAAATTGGGTCTGCATTAACCGTCGTCGAAACAGCTAACCCCAGTGCAGCAAAACACAATAACTTTTTCATGGATATTCCTTTATCATTTGTTGTAAAGTTTTTTTATACACGACAATAGAATAAAAAACCACAAATAATGACTTTTTAATCACTAGAATTTGTAGAATCGTCACTAAGACGGAAGATCTGAATGAAAATCTATACCAAGCCATTGCAATTGAATTGCATGCATTAAGTGATTGAGCTGTAGGCAGGTCACTATAACGACAAGAAACATACGCTTTGACTGAATAGTCAGCGTTTCCGAGAGTGGTTTAATTATTAACGAAACCATACAGATATTCGCTTTTCCACATTGACCGTAATGTCAAAAGTGCTTGAGTTTTATTGTTGACAATTCTTCCATAGTCAATGGTCACAAATGTGATGTACAGCACATTTCTATAGTGGCACTATCACCTTTGTCGAGAGATATTAACAAGGATTCGTTGGACATCTTGACTTTGTAATACAAATAAAAAGGTGACTATATGAAAAAACTAATGACGCTCTCATCACTATTATTATTCAGTTTATCTGCTACTGCTGGTATTCATGTCGAACACTCTACAAACAAAGTTGTTCTCAATGACTTTACGACAAAAGATGCCGCTTATAGCTCTGCGTTTGATCTTGTCGATGAATACCAAACGCTATCAAAACATGAACTTAGAAATCGTCTAAACATCATTGGAAGCGGTTTCCCTCGTGATATTGCAATCGATGATAGTAAGGTGAGAGTTGAAGAATACGCACTTAACCGTGATGAAGTTAAATATCGTGCAATCATAAACTTCGATTATCACTTCAGAACAAGTGACGGCGGTAAAAACTAAAAAATCATCTGCACCTTTACTTTCTTAGAGTCCTTCCTATTTTAAGAAAGTAAAGGTGTCTAATAATATTGAAACGACTGCTTTTCATAAATCGCTCTCTCCTTACATAAACAGTATCAATCCCTACCTCTATCGTTTACATAAAAATAATTTTTCCAATCTTCATTGAGATACATTTCGTCGTTTGGCGCTTTATCATTCACTTGGTTCGCCATATGGATTCCACATCACTTAAATGAAAAAGACCCTTGAAATTGAGTTCACTTTTTTATGACGATTAACTCAACCTAAGATTGACAATTTTCGTTATATTTTTCTCGTTTATAGCAATATATAAAAAAACTCTTTTTGTTTTAATTAACCATAAGACGTAAAAAAAGGCAACAAGATACTTCTTGTTGCCAAAGAAAAAATCATCATTCAAAAAATATGAAAATGAAAACTAGCAGTGGACTAGCTAACAAAACAATTATATTCAAAACACTTAAACAAGTAACGATCAATATAATCCATTATATATGGACGAAAGTCAGCACTTATGAACTTACACCGATAAATAAAAAAGCCTGAAAATAGTTTCAGGCTTTTTAGCTTTATTAATTTTTTAGAATGAATATCTCGCAGCTATTGCAAGAATATCGTCTTCATTGTCTACATCTGTAATTCTGTATTCTGCTAGTGCTTTAAAATTAGAAGTCAAATCGTACTCTGCACCTAGTGAGTAGTAATCGACGACATCTTCATCATCACGCTCTAGATTGTTATAGCCAACTAGTGCCCAAAGCTTATCTGTTACTTCATAAGTGGCAACTGCTTCAATACCGGTGTAATCAATATTACTTTCAGAACCATCTTTAGCCCAGTTTTCACCATCACTGTATAAAACAGAGGCATAAAACTTGTCGTATTCAAATGCAATAGCACCCGTTAGCAGCTCTGCATCTTCTGCACCCGATTGCCCTTCACCTTCGTTGTAACCAAGCGCAACTTTGAAGCCATATGGCAACTTGTAGTCCGCCGCCGCACCATAAGAGGCTGCATCTGTTGACACTTCATCGTTTTCAGCCTGATAGCTAACATGAATATTCAAACCTTCATAGCTTGTCGTTAGCTTAAATACTGAATCGGAGCGACCGGTACCATATAGATCCGCACTTACGCCAGCAGCTTCATTACCAAACTCCGGGAAAATATCCGTGTAGTCAGATACTAAAGTGACCGCACCGTATTGACGTCCATAACTTACTGTTCCGTAATCTGCACCAACTCCTACATAGCCTTTTCGGATATCAAATTCATCATCTTCAATCCCATCAGCATCTCTGCGATTAGACTTAAATTCCAACTCATATAAGCCGAAGGCATAAAGATCTTCATTTATTTTAGACTCACCTGAAAGTCCTACACGAATGTAGCTATTATCTCCGTCTGCATTTTTATCATCAGAGAAATAATACATCCCTTGCGCTCGGCCATGAATATTTAATACTGATTCTTGATCTTCATAAACTACGGCTGAATTTGCAGCACTTGCAGAAAAAAGTGCTGCGATTGCGATCGACGTTCTTGTCATTTTCATTTAATTACCACTACTTGTGTTGTTTGAATCGAGTGAAATTATGAACAGTGGCAATTATTTTTAAAGTGCAAATTCAACCATATTCTATGGATAAATATAAACAAGCCCTCAATCTAAAACATTATGTCCTAGTACTCATATTAGTTGAGATAATCCATCCAAACAGGAGGCGTCCCTATTATTTTTTGAACAGTATCAATGAACAGTTTGGCTAATGGTTGTTGATTTCGGTGAGTATACATTGCATATATTTCCCCTATCGCGGGAAGATTATAATCAGGAAGCAACTGTACAAGATCTTGTTTACTCAAACTCTCCTGAAGAAAGAACTGCCCTATTAAAGCATACCCTAGATCAGATTTTACGGCATCGAGCATTAACTCAGTTTCATTCACGAAGTACTGCCCATTGATATTATACGTTCTAACGTCGCTTGATGACTGGCTTGGCGCTATACGTAGCTTATCCGCCTTAAAGTTAGCATTAGAGTATATTACTGCTGGCATTTTTGTAAGCTCTTCTGGAGAGCTCGGGGTTCCATACTTGTCAATAAAACTCTTCGATGCAACCAGTGCCATATTATTGCTTGCCAACTTACGTACTATCATATTGGACTCTCGGATTGGTCCGATACGAAACACAACGTCAAAACCTTCGTGGATAACATCGACTCGATTATCATCGAGCAGCAGCTCTACAGTAATGTTTGGGTACTGTTTTATAAACTCTTTAACTGCCTGATTTAAGTAAGCTCTGCCAAAGAAAGTGGAGCTTGATATTTTCAGGTTACCCTTCGGTTCATCCTGAAATGTAGCAGCAATACTACGAGTTTCAGTTAGAACCTCTCTTACTTTCTTAGCTTGCGCCACCATCTCAACACCAGCATTGGTCAGGGATAGCGAACGCGTGGAACGGTTTAACAGCCGTAAGCCCAATTCATCCTCTAGCTTTTTGATCTGTTTTGACAAAGCTGAACGATCTATATGATTTCTGTCAGCAGCCTTAGCAAAAGTTCCGTATTCAGAGACATCCAGTAGTAATTCAAGTTGGCTTGCGAGATCCACTGCACAATTCCTTATTTAGTTTTTATTCTTTATGTGATGGGAAATGGATTTTACAAAATTAATTTCAATTTTTTATGGTTCAAATTGCATCAGTGAATTGCAAATAATGCACGAATTAAAAACGCTTTAATTTTCGTCGCTATCTTTAGCTTCTGTTTAGTTATTCCTATCTATTATGGCTTATTACATTTAACAATACTCCACGTCTTTAAAACCCTAAACTGACCTTTTTCAAACCAAAAAGTGAGCATTTTGACCAATATTTAATCGTGCATTTTTATCACTACTCTATGTTCGCTGAGGGCCTATTTACCCATAGGTACAATGAATACAATGCCGTTCCTTTTAGTATGAACAGAATCATTTAGGGCGCGACAAATGTTAAAGAAAGTTTTCGGCATTGGCCTTTTATCCGTTTTAGCTGCTTGTGCAGACGAAGAGATAACCAAACAACCTAATACTCCCTTACCTACGATAGACGTCTCCAAAGTCATCTATGAGCCCGTTCAATCGTGGTTCACCTTTACAACAAGGCTTCAAGCCCCAGAGAAAGTTTCTTTAATGCCACGCGTTTCCGGAGTTATTGAAACGGTAGAATTCAAAGACGGACAGAGTGTCAACAAAGGTGACTTACTCGTCACTCTTGATGATCGAACCTTCAAAGCTCAGGTCTCACGACTTGAAGCGCAAGTTAAGAGTGCTCGAGCTGCGCTAGAGCAAGCAGCAAACGAACAAAAGAGAGCCGCCCAACTGGTTAAGCGAAAAGCCATCTCAGCGGAACAAGCAGAGGCCCGAGATACCGCAGTAAAGCAACGCTCTGCAGAACTAATGGCCTTGCGTGCTCAGTTAGAATCCGCAAAGTTAGATCTTGAGTTTACGAAGATATATGCCCCTATTAGCGGCACTATTTCTAGAGCATTCATTACTAAAGGAAACAATGTAAACGCAAATCAAAGCGTTATATCAAACATTGTCTCTAACGATCAGGTATATGCATACTTTGATGTCGATGAGCGAACTTGGAACCGTTACTTCTCGACAATCAATGCCGACTCTAACTTACCTACTCGTCTTGAACTATCTGGACAAAATGGGCAGGTGTTTTTTGGACGCGTTGACTTTGTCGACAACTCCATCAACGAAAACACCGGTACTTTGCAGGTTCGAGCGGTATTCGATGCAACAAAATCAAACTTAAAAGTGGGATCGTTTGGCCGAGTTCAGATATCAACAACCAAACCAGTCGAACGAGTTCTCGTTCCAGAGCGTTCTATTGGCACAGATCTAGAAAACCGCTTTGTATTAACACTCAATGAAGAGAATACGTTGCAATACAGCATCGTAACCTTAGGCGAACGTTACGGAACATTTCGTGCTATCGAGAATGGCTTGAACGCCGACTCAATTATTGCGGTAAATGGCCCAGCAAAAGTTGGCCCAAATAGCAAAGTCACACCAAAAAATGTCACGCTAGATATTAGCAATACTTCATTGATTATGGCTTCAAACTCAACATCGTTGCCAAACAAACGTTTAGCTCAAGACTAAGAAGACAACCGAATGAAATTTGCACACTTTTTTATTCAAAGACCCATATTTGCCTCTATGTTATCGCTATTGATATTAATAGTAGGCGCAATTTCACTTTTGCAGTTGCCTGTGAGTGAATATCCAGAGGTTGTCCCTCCTACAGTAGTAGTTACAGCAAACTATCCTGGTGCGAACCCAAAAGTAATCGCAGAAACAGTTGCTACGCCTCTGGAGCAAGAAATTAATGGTACAGAAAACATGTTATATATGTTTTCACAGGCAACCAGTGACGGCAGAATGACATTGACCGTAACCTTTGCTTTAGGTACGGACTTGGACAAAGCTCAGGTTCAAATTCAAAATCGCGTCACTACAGCTTTGCCCCGGTTACCAGAAGCCGTCCAACGGTTAGGAGTTGTTGCCGAAAAAGCCTCTCCTGATCTCACCATGGTTGTGCATATATATTCTCCAGATTCTAGCCGTGAAGTCAGTTATTTAGCTAACTACGCTAATTTAAACTTGAAAGATGAGATAGCTCGGCTCGGAGGCGTTGGTGATGTGCGCCTTTTCGGTGGTGACGAGTACTCAATGCGCTTGTGGTTAAATCCAGATGAGCTCGCTTCTAGAAATCTAACCGTAATGGACGTTGTCTCCGCCGTCCGATCTCAAAACCAACAGGTGGCAGCAGGCTCATTAGGTGCGCAACCAGCCGCTAATGAAAACCAATTCCAAGTTTTGTTGAACGTAAAAGGCCGCTTGGAGAATATTGATGAATTCAACGACATTGTAGTAAAAGTTGACGAAACAGGGGCTTTGACACGTCTTAAAGACGTTGCACGCGTAGAGCTAGGTCAAAACTCTTATGCACTGCGCGCCTTGTTAAATGGTAAACCAGCGGTGGCGATGCCCGTATTCCAGCGCCCTGGTGCTAATGCTATTGAGCTATCTAATCAGGTTCGTTCAACCATGGACCGTTTACAAACAGCCTTTCCAGCTGGAGTTTCATATGAAATAGCCTACGACCCGACCGTCTTTGTTCGTGGTTCGATAGACGCGGTGGTTCATACTCTGCTAGAGGCAATTGTACTTGTTGTTGTCGTAGTCATTTTGTTTTTGCAAACATGGCGCGCGTCTATCATCCCTATCATTGCGGTGCCTGTTTCATTAATCGGTACGTTCGCTGTAATGCAAATGCTCGGAGTATCGATTAACACACTTTCGTTGTTTGGACTTGTTCTCGCCATAGGCATCGTCGTCGATGACGCCATTGTCGTCGTCGAAAACGTGGAACGGAACATCCATAATGGCCTTGCACCACTAGAAGCAACGAAACAAGCAATGACCGAAGTTACCGGGCCAATTATTGCAATTGCTTTAGTGTTATGTGCGGTGTTCATCCCGACGACCTTTATTACAGGGTTATCCGGTCAGTTTTATAAGCAGTTCGCACTAACAATTACGATCTCGACGATTATTTCAGCAATTAACTCGTTGACGTTATCGCCTGCTTTATCAGCACTGCTATTACAAGATAAGAACGCAAAACCCGATCGGCTAACCAAGCTATTGGATGCGGTTTTTGGTAAGTATGTTTTTGCGCCATTCAATAGAATTTTTGAGTACAGCTCGAACCAATATCAAGCTCTGGTCAAGAAGCTGATTCGCTTTAGCCTTGTTGTTGTGGTGGTATACATTGCGTTACTCGGGGGAACGGCTTCTCTATTCAAAGCAGTTCCTGGAGGATTCATTCCTCAACAAGATAAGCAGTATTTAGTTGCGATCGCCCAACTTCCAGATGCAGCAAGTTTAGATCGAACAGAGTCCGTTATTAAAGAAATGGAAAACCTCGCGCTGGCAACACCTGGCGTAGCACAAACCATTTCTTTCCCAGGCTTATCGGTCAATGGTTTTACTAACAGTCCGAATAGTGGCATCGTTTTTGTTACGCTTGAGGACTTCGATAAACGAAATGATCCAACTCTCGGAGCAAATGCGATTGTTGCATCTTTGAATAAGAGCTTTTCAATCATTGATGAAGCCTTCGTTGCGATTTTTCCACCACCACCAATCCAAGGACTTGGCTCTACTGGCGGCTTTAAACTTCAAATCGAAGACCGAGCGAACAAGGGGTTTGATGAGCTCTTCAAGCAATTGAACTTGGTAATAAGTGAGGCATCAACAAGACCCGAGCTGATGGGATTATATTCCACATTTCGTATACAAGTGCCGCAGATGGACATCCAAATAGATCGTGAACAAGCGATGCTGCAAGGTGTTCCTCTAGAGCAGGTTTTTGATGCGCTTCAAGTTTATTTAGGATCATTATACGTCAATGACTTCAATATGTTTGGTAGAACATACAAAGTGAATGCCCAGGCAGACATGAACTATCGTCTCGAACCTGACCAAATACTTAACTACAAAGTAAGAAATGCTGCCGGACAAATGGTTCCTCTCGGCGCTGTACTGGAGATCATACCCACGATTGGGCCTGACCGCGTGATGCACTATAACGGCTACCCTAGTGCAGAACTAAACGGCAGTCCTGCTTTTGGTTACAGTTCTGACCAAGCCCAAACGGCTATTGAGGAAGTACTGGATCAAAACCTAGCAGAGGGAATGGTTTATGAATGGACTGATGTAACCTACCAGCAGATTTTGGCTGGTAACACGATGGTGTATATATTCCCACTTGTTGTTTTGTTAGTTTTCATGGTGCTAGCTTCGCAGTACGAGAGTTTAAAACTGCCATTCGCTATCATTTTGATCGTTCCTATGACCATTTTTTCTGCACTAGCAGGTGTTTGGTTCATTGGTGGTGACAACAATATATTCACACAAATTGCTTTGATTGTCCTTGTGGCTCTAGCGTGTAAAAATGCCATCTTGATGGTGGAGTTCGCTAAAGAACTTAAAGACAATGGCCAAGATACCTTATCAGCGATTTTGGAAGCATGTCGTTTACGTCTTCGACCGATTCTAATGACATCAATTGCATTTACCGCTGGTGTTATTCCATTAATGATTGGTACAGGGGCCGGAGCGGAAATGCGACAAGCAATGGGTATTGCTGTATTCTCGGGTATGGTAGGCGTAACGGTATTTGGATTACTACTCACACCTGTTTTTTACATGTTAGTGAGTCGAAACAAAAAACGTCAAACACTATAACCATAATATAAATACTCATTTAAATTCATACTAAAGGGAGCTATTGCTCCCTTTTCTTTTGGTTATTAAGTATATTAATAATTTCTAGACAGAGCAGAAGTTATACATGAAACTAATACGCTAATATCTAACGTGGATAAACATTGTGGATTTAGCAAATAAACTACACCTGCTTTTAGAAGTCTCTAAAGCTGGATCTTTTGCAAAAGCAGCAGATGGGATGAATATCGACCGCTCTGTTTTGTCTAAACACATCAAGCAGTTAGAAGAGCACTTAGGCGTTAGGCTATTAAACAGAACGACTCGCTCTCTTTCATTAACACAAGTCGGCAAGCAAATAGTAGAAAAAGCAGACCAAATATCTCAACTCCTTGATGATACTCAACAAATAGCGGAGAACTTTCAGACTGAGCCTTCAGGGAAAGTACGAATTTCAAGCTCAACATTATTTGGAAAACTCTATCTACAACCTTCGATAGAGAAGTTTTTACATAAGTACCCAAAAGCAAGTGTTGAACTAATGCTAGATGATCTTCATGTAGACGTGATTAGAAGTAATTTTGATATTGCTTTTCGAATCGGACCTATGAGGGATTCATCAATGGTAGCAAGAAAATTAGCAAAAAATACGACTGCAATCATTGCTTCTCGAAATTTAATTGAAAAACATGGTAACCCAGAAACGCCTGATGAGTTAGTTAAGCTACCTTTTATTATTTATTCAAATGGTAATTTTATTGTCGATAAACTTAAATTCTACGACAAAGCAAAATCAGATGGTTTAGATACATACCCAATATCAGGGTCATACATGGTAAATGAAGCTGAGCTAATAATTGAAAGCGTAAAGTCAGGTCTGGGCGCAGCACTTATAGGTCAATTTATGCTCCCTAACAACCTAGAGTCTTCTAATTTAGTTCAACTTTTACCAGAATATGAAACTCAAGATTTTGGTGATATTTATGCCATGTACTCACACCGTCAGCAATCACCATTGGTTAGGGCATTCATTGATATCGTTCAAGAAGAAATTGGCATACCACCAATATGGGAAAAGCATTTCAATAAAAGCTAGGTAATTCTATTTAACCAAAATTAACATAAAATAAAACATCAAATAAAATCAATAAGTTAAAACAGGAATATTTAAGATTCATAGGAGTTTAATGTTAGGTGAATTAAGTTCCATTCTAAATGGCGCTTAATTCACTAAATATAAAACATTCTTGATTTATAATACTAACAAATCCATCACCTATACAAGTTACGATGTATATTAAAGAAAAACACACCTCGGTCACTAGTTTGTTAGTATATAAAATATCTTATCTTATTTTTTTGGTTATTTACACGTTAGCAACGATTTATTTTAGCGTACAAATGGACAAAAGCACATCGGAGAACTCTCTTATAGAAATGACTCAAATAGCATTTGTGCTTTTTTCATCGTTAATGTGTTTGTATAAATCTAAGGAATATCTTGAACTCAAACACATATTAGTAATAATGTCTTCATTTTTTATGGTTATATTCGTTAGAGAAATGGACTACCACATAGAGCAGTATTTCCCTCACGGTTCATGGAAGTATCCTGCTTGGATTATAATAGTCTCGGTCTGTTATTTTTGTTTTAATAACATAGTTAACATAAAAAATGAGGTAAAACTTTTCATTTCTCATTCTAGCTTCACGACATTAACGATTGGCTTTTTTATTGTTTTCTTATTCTCACGCTTTGCAGGGTATGGTGATTTTTGGGTCGAGTTTATGGGGAACTCATACAATAGAGACGTGAAAAACTTGGTCGAAGAAAGCTTAGAGTTACTAGGTTACGCGATACTTTTAAACGGTGTTTTACTTATTAAAGTAGAAAACCACTAAGTATAAATAAAAGTTCATAGCTTGTAGTTCAAGCTTTGAACTTTTTTGGTTAAAAAAAAGCAGCAAATTATATTTGCTGCAAATGATGAAAAAAACAATATGCGTAAGTTAACTTCCTAGCAATGGATGCGTTAACGAGTTAATAATAACGAACCGTAACAATTAAGTCTCGTTGAAAATAATCCATAAAGAATGGAATTTATTACACTGTTAATTATGTAACCTTATCTAATCTAGTTATCACACGCCGTCGTTTTTATATCTTATCTCTTTCCGTCAATAAATAGCTCTTCACATCAGATCCCATTTATCATCCCACAACAGTCGGATTCAAAACAAAGCAATAAAAATCAATAAATTAGAAGTAGCCACTTAAAAAATAAAAAGGAGTAAAAACGAAACTATATCAGATAGAACATATTAAAGATCACCGACTCTGAGTAGAAAGCCGTTCATACTCGTTACGCATACAATCAATAAAGACTTCCATCGCCGGCGTCACACACTTCCCAGCATGATAAGCGCAGAGTGGCTTGATCATCTGTGAAAATTCGGTGAACTCAAGCTCTTGTAAACTGCCCTCTTGCAACTCTTTTTCAACCGTAAAACGAGGTAAGTAAGAGATACCAATATTACTCTCAACGCAATTTTTGATCGTATTAATACTGCTAAGTTCGATCATGTTGTCGATGCTAATATCACGCTCCTGAATAATGCTCTCAAACATCCGTCGAAAAAGGCACTTAGGGCCATTGCTTATAAACCCTAAATCAATATGTTGCTCTCTCTTCTTTAAATCTAGCCCTTTTAAAAGCGGTGAAGCAACCAATACCAGTGGCTCGTGCTCAAACTCGTGGACCTTGAGCGTATCGTCATTACCTACTCGATAAAACACACCTAAATCAGCTTTATCCGCTATCAACTCATCTCGAATCTGATAGCAATTTTGTGATTGCAGAGAGAGTCTGACATTGGGCGCTCTGATCCTGAACTCTTTTAAAACATTAGCCATCTTATAAGCAAGTTGAGTCTCAGCAACCAGCACTTTCAATTCACCGGTCGGCTCCGAGTTTTCTTGCTGTGCTGTTCCCTCAATATTTTCCATCACTCGCGCCAGTTCATAGACGTAAGGCAGTATCTTTTCTCCTGCTTGAGTCAAAACCATCTTACGCCCTATTTTTTCGAACAGCTGCAGAGACAGATCTTGTTCCAACTGCTTGATTTGAAAGGTGACGGTTGATTGCGTGCAATAAAGCTTCTGTGACGCTTTTAGAAACGATCCTTCTTCAACAATAGCTTTAAAAGTAAGAAAGCGTTTTAGATTCATGACTAGACTCCACAACCAACAGTTCAATAAATTAAAAGTCTAAGTTTTAATTTATTCAATTTTTTAATCAATTGTAGCGAAGTATAGTGCAGTAAAAACAGGAGAGATAGAGATGACCGCCATCTACACCGCATTTTTTACTTACGTAATCATTACTTCAATTACACCAGGGCCAAACAACATTTTATCGCTCAGCATCGCGACGCAATATGGACTAAAACGCTCAACAAAAGTGATTTCGGGGATGTTTTGTGGCTATGTTGTTTTGATGCTACTTTGTGGCGCTTTCACGTATAACATGATCAGCCTCTTGCCCGTGATTACACCTTGGCTAACATGGATTGGAGCAGCTTATATTGTTTGGTTGGCTTGGGGGCTTGCTACGAGTGAGATCAAAACTTCATCGGATAATTCTAAAGGTATCAGTTTCTTAACAGGTTTCGGTTTGCAGTTCGTTAATGTGAAAATCATTCTTTATGGAATTACCTCTATTTCTACGTTCGTACTGCCCCACACTCAGAATATCTACTGGATCTTAGCGACTAGCCTCATTCTTGCTTTGATCGCACTTCTTAGCAACGTAGTCTGGGCCGTTGCAGGAAAGCTACTTCAATCGCAATTCCAGAGATATGGCAAAGTCATCAATATGAGCTTAGCAGCAGCTCTGATCTATTGTGCGACACAGTTATTTACTTAAGTATATAGTTGATCATCAAGAACAATATTGCTCTTCAACTTAGACGACTACGTTTATGTGAAGAGCAAATTCTGCTCTACAAATCGCTGCGGTTTCTCGTGCCCTTACTCGCTCCTTCATACGGCAGTTTTTGAAGAAGTAGATTCAACGTCACTTAATCAACCTAAAGATACGAAATCTTTTTTAGTTATACAGACACGGCCTTGGCGACCTCGGCAATAACTAAGCATTACTTAGTATACACAAATCAGAAAAACTAAGATAATCTTAGTCATCCAAGTCCTTCGTATGAACTTTAAGTGTTGTTTAATAATCCACTCCCAGCCCGCCTTAAGCATGCGCGTAAACAAGCGAATCTATCCCAAAAAGCACTGGGCATCCGTATCGGCATGGATGATAGTTCTGCAAGTGCAAGGATGAATCAATACGAAAGGGAGCGCCATACTCCCGACGTAAAAACGCTCAAACTTATCGCAGATGAGCTAAACGTACCTCTAAACTATTTTTTTGTGAAGATGAAATCACCGCTGAACTTGCTGCGAATCTCCACAAGCTGTCAAATGATGACAAGCAAAGAGTGCTTGAGAGCACAGCCCAGTTGATTGCGGACGCAATCGTCACGAACAAGTCGAGTACGTAATTGGGATTAAACGCCTAAGAATACGTATCAATACCAAAGAATCAAAGAGCATAACTAAGGGTTCAACATGGCTACAACAAAAGCACTTGTGGTTTTTTCCGGTGGGCAGGACTCTACGACCTGCTTAATCGATGCATTAAATACATATGATGAAGTTCATGCTATAACGTTTGATTATGGCCAGCGTCATTCAGATGAAATAGATATCGCTATCGAATTAGGTAAGCAACTTAACATCAAAAGCCACAAAGTCCTGGATGTAAAATCAATTAATGAGTTAGCGATAAGCTCGCTGACAAGAGACAACATTCCGGTATCTAATGACTTAAGCGACGCTAACGTACCCAATACATTCGTTCCAGGGAGAAACATTCTCTTTCTTACTTACGCATGTATCCATGCTTACCAGCTTGGCATTCAAGACATCATTACGGGAGTTTGCGAAACAGACTTTAGTGGTTACCCTGACTGCCGAGACAACTTTATTCGCTCTCTAAATCTCTCTTGCAATTTAGGTATGGATAAAGCCTTCAATATTAAGACTCCTTTAATGTGGCTTACTAAAGCCGAGACCTGGGCTCTAGCTGATAAGCATAATATGTTGGAATTTGTTCAAAACAATACTTTAACATGTTACAACGGAATCGTTGGTAAAGGCTGTGGTGAATGCCCAGCGTGCCTACTGCGACAAAGCGGCTTAGAAGAATACTTAGCGAGCAAATAGTCTTTGTTAGCGGTAATAGCGCTGGGATAAAACCTTTTGCGTTAGCTTCTAAACGTTTTATCTCAGCGTGAAACTCCAGCCAACAGAGCTTCATTTTGATGCCGCCAGATTGGTGGCATCAATTAAATGCGAAACGATTGTCGAACCAAAGATAGCACCACACCACAACAGCCAACACTGCTTAGCTTTTACAACGCTATAAATTGTTTAGATATATCGACAATGTTTCGATAGCAAAGCTACCAACGGCATTACTCGCGAAACCGGAATTAGATAGAAAAGCTACCTCGAATGATGACGAGTCTCTCGTCTAAGCAATACTCAAATATTTATGAGTTTGAACAGACAAACGCCAATTGCGGGCAATGCACGTATCAATACACAATTGCGTAGCACGAGGCTTCTGGCTAATTGGTTGTAGTGCAATGATAGTCTCAGCCGCTACGTTCGCATTTGCTAAAAGATCATCAAGGTGGTCGATGTCTTTCTGGGTGCCGACTGGATGCTTAATCTCATTTGCCCGCTCTAACGCGCTATTAAGCACTGGTAATTTACCTTTCATTGCCACTTTTGGTGACACTGTCACCCACGTATTTTCTGAAGTAATCACTTCTGATGTGCCACTGGTTTCAATTTGGCATTGGCACCCCATACCTTCAAACGCCTTTGTTAAAGGGCGCAGATCATAAATACAAGGCTCTCCACCAGTAATCACGATATGCTTAGCATTAAAGCCTTGCTGTTGATATTGCTCTACGATGTTCTCGGCAGATGCAACACACCACGTCGGAGAGTCTTCCGTTTTCACCAGAATATCGCCTATTTGACGTTGATCATTCTCATCTGCATACCACGTTTGTTTGGTATCGCACCATGAGCAACCAACCGGACACTCTTGAAGCCGAACAAAAACAGCAGGGACTCCAGTGAAAACCCCTTCCCCTTGGATGGTTTCAAACATCTCATTTAGCTTATACAACGCAGAACTCACTCAACTCATAACATTTCGAGGCGAAGACCATAATGGACACGCGTGTCTAGGTCAATTTAAACCAAAAATTAATTGTTAAAATAGACCATTTTGTAGTTTCATAGCGTAATGAATATAGGTTTCTGGTTAACGTTAAACCAAGCCTTATTCACTGACAGCTCCCAAAAAACTTTAAGGTAAGAAATGATGTATAAACTGATCGCACTAGATATGGATGGCACGCTACTCAATAGTGATAAAGCCATTTCTGAAGAAAACAAACAAGCGATCGCAAAAGCTCGAGAAGCAGGCGTTACTGTCGTTCTCGCTTCTGGTCGCCCATTAGAAGGAATGCAAGACAAGCTCGACGAACTGAATATCCATTCCGATCGAGATTTTGTTCTTTACTATAACGGTTCGATGGTCAAGAACGTAGGCACAAACGACATCATCCACCAGCAAATCATAGATGGTAAAGCTGCAAAATTGGTGGCGCGAAAAGCCGAAGAGCTAGGTGCGTACGTCCATGCTTTTAGTCAAGTTCATGGTTTAATCACCAACGAGCACAACCCTTACACAGATATTGAAGCAAAGATAAATGGCTTAAATGTCACCGAGATGAACTTCGAATCACTAGAAGACGATCATCCAATCATCAAAGCTATGATGGTTGCAGAGCCAAGCAAACTAACAGAAGTTATAGCAGCACTGCCAGCTGAAATGCGCGAAGCGTTTACGGTTGTTCAAAGCGCTCCGTTTTTCCTTGAGTTTCTTAACCCTGCGAGCAACAAAGGTATTGGTGTTGCCGCAATTGCCGAGTATTTGGGAATTAAACCGGAAGAAGTTATCTGTATGGGTGACGCAGAAAATGACCACCACATGCTGAAATACGCTGGCCTTGGTATCGCGATGGCAAATGCAATGGAAGAAACCAAGCAAATCGCTGACTACATTACGGCAAGTAATGATGAGCACGGTGTCGCTAAAGCTATAGAAAAGTTCGTGCTCAATGCATAGCCCTTTCCGCCATGTCTGTTGCGTTAAGCCTCTTACGTTTAACACCCCTAGCCGTCCAAGATAGGCAAGCGGCGTTGTTCGTGGACTAAACGTGTAAAAGCCTTGCTGTAATGCAAGGCTTTGTTTTTACTCAAATACTAATAGATAACAAATACAGCCATCAATCTAGCAACGTTTTGCTCGGTTGGTTTTCACAAGTCAGCTTCCTTGCAAGCAGCATAAATAACAACATTAATAATGGATAATGTAACGTCGACAAGACTAATGACCACAAACCGCTAAACGATACGATATTAGCCGAGTACAAATAGAGTTGATCAACAAGCAACAATGCCAGCGTCACAAAGATCATCTGCCGAGTATCTAAATGTGCTTTCGACTCTTTAAATGTCATGACCAACGCTGATGCAGTGATTAAAATTGCTAGCCAGCGACCAAACACAGGTAATGGCCAGATGACGGAGATGACCGCTGTTGCCGCAGTCATAATTAACCAGACGCCTTTTGAGCTTAGAACTTGATCAACGTTCACATCTTGATTTGTTTCCAGTCGAAGAACATGCCAAGCCACCAAGCTGCCTAACAGCGCGCCAAATAACATATCTAAAATAAAGGCACTGCCGAGGAAAAACTTACCTAACACCACAGTAAGAGTGATGAACACGAAGACTGCCGTTGTTCCATTCAAACCAAAATACTGGGTTCTATGAAACAAGAACGTCAGCACACAAAACCACACAGCGATAGGCAAGCTAGGAAAACTAAAGCCAAAGCTGTGCGTTAACTCCATCATTGGTATATAGACATGTGGGCGCGGTAGCGAAAAGCCTTGTTGAGCGACAAGCACCATAAGCGACGTTGCACTAATTGCGAAAAAGAGTCGGTACACAAACCGGCTACCAAAGCGCATCATGGCAAAAGGAAATAGAAAGAGTAGTACCGTCGGTTCTGTCAGATCTATAACGAGTTTCGAGATCTGACTAGCTACCTCGTAACTCGTTTCTGACAACGCCCCTACCCAACTCTGTAAATCTATCAGCCACGCCAATTCAACCTGACGAAATGAAGGCGCGGATTCGATCAACTGAGTCACATAAGATACTGATTGCTTGGTAGCTTGATCAAAAAACTGAGTGGCTTGTGGCCATTGCTCAGGATAACGATATAAAGATGATGGTAATTCAGATGGGCTAAGCAACATCGCTGACGCAACTTCTACTCCATAATGAGGGGCAAACCAAATAGGCAGTTCATTTCCACCTAAAGAATTATTCATAGAAAAAGCGATAATGTCAGAGTCTGATATACAGTCGTAAAAAACCGCAGTGTCCGTTCTGCCAAGCTCCTCTCCAACCGTAACCACTATACCGGTTTCTTCCCACGTTTCTCGTTGAGCAGCAACTTGTGGAGACTCACCATCAATAATGGTTCCGCCAGGTAGAGAAATCTTATCCGTTAATACTTCATGAACTAGCACTAACTTGTCATCAGCGCGAACAATACAGAGCGCTCCTTTAACTTCGCTCGCAGTGGCTTTAGCCGTAGAGATCGGTGAAACAGGTAACAAAATAAAACAAAGGATGAGTAATAACAGCTGTCTCAACACAAAATATGACCTTAAATAAACATAATGATAACCAATGAATCATGGCAGTTAATCTTATCTTTTTCGACAAAAATTAAGTAACGAGTTATGCCAAACTGAGTTGATCGCGTAAAACCTGATCTCAACGCTCACTGGAGAATAATTTAATGCAAACCTGACAAAAATCAGACAAAACATAAAATGTTGATCGCAATTCTGCCAGTTATATAAAGATAACGTCAGGAAAAAGTCATACACATTTTGTGGGTTCTCATAGTTGACACAATAAAAAAGGGCTTATTATTCGCAAACAATAAACCCCAGTTATGGTAACTATGTACTGATCGTTGAAACCAAGAATGAATCTTATCTCATGGTCAACGACTCAAATTCACTGGCCCGATCGTTAGTTAGACGTGCAATTCTCATCGCCTACTTTTTGCCAAACACCCCAAGGCCCTGAGTCTGCTGGGTTATCACCTTGAGTCCACCACTGCGCTTGCCAAACTTTACCATTCCAAGTGACCGTATCTCCTTTGAGATACACTAAGCTGGCTTGCCATACAGTTGTACAGCTATCTGTGGGAGGCGTTGTCACCGTTTTCGCTTGAGCAGATACTAACGCTTGGTATTGTGTGCTGGTCTTATCAACGTTGAAGTTCAAAGCCACTCTTGCTTCTCCGCTCTGAGTAGCACCAAATTCAACATCAACACGACAACTTGCATTCATTGCTAACGTCGCCTGAGAGCACTGATCATTGGCAATAACAGCTGCATCAGTAACACCCGAAGCAAACGCGCGAACATTTTCCACAGTGAACGTGGTGTTCCCTGAATTCTGGATAACAAAGCTATGTTGCTGTAACTCCCCAACATTAAATGATGCCAGTGTCTGTTCGGTGGTGTATCCAACAGAAACATTTTCTTTTGGTGGTGTTGCTGTTCCGATAACACCATCGACAAAATTGCGCATAGCAGCGATATCGCTATAAACCCCATACATACCAGGACGAGCACAACCTATTCCCCAACTGACCACACCAAGTTGAGTAATTACACCACTGCGATTAATAACGATTGGACCACCACTATCTCCCTGACAAGAATCTATCCCACCTTGAGGAATACCCGCACAAAATGACACTTCTCCAACCGTTGTGTAGTTGCCACCGGCTTGACGGCAAGTCATATCCGACACAAGTGGGACGTCAACCTCTTGCAATCGAGACGGAGAGCTTCCTCCTTCAGAAGTTCGCCCTAAGCCAGCAACACTAAGCCAATCTCCGATGCTCGCGTATTGCGTTAGACTACCATTCGCAATCTCAACTGAAGAAACACCTTGAGGCACAGAGTCGAGCTTCAATACCGCGAGGTCATGAGAAAGCGTCGCGCGGCGATATGCCGGGTGCATATGGATCTCACTGACGTTTGCACGAACACCATCACTACCGTTATAAACAACGCCACCGATTTTAACCGCAATCTGACTCGGAGAATCACCCTCAACACAATGTGCAGCAGTCAGGACGTAACCATTCCCGATATAACTGGCCCCACAATACGATCGGTTACCATAACGACTAACAATTTGGGTGTAGAATTTCCAGTCACGTGGGTCGGCAGTTACTCCGCCTACGATCTGGGGTTGGATAGTGTGATTTTGCGTCTGTGACAAATCATCAGCACTTGCGAACATTGGCAAAACGGCTAAAGCAAGTAACGATTTTGTTAGTTTCAAAATATTGTCCTCTTGTTTTTGTAAGCACGATCCTCGTGCTACTAATAAACAAGCAGACAAAAACGCCGATACCAATGTAGGTGCATATCAATTTGTTAACATTGCGAGTAGCTTATAGAGAAAAGTCTATTGACGAACTGAATGATTTCAATTCGATCGAACCTAAATCACAATATTAAAGTTAAATACGATTATTCGTTCAGCGGTTTTCTTAAATAGTGGATATGGTGTGCAAATCCTTGTTTTTCATACAAAGATATTGCGCCCTGGTTAAAATGCCATACTTCAACAAACATCTGTTTTGCACCGTAATCAGAGAACGTTGACTCAATTTTATTAATCAAAGCCTGCGCCGTACCTTGTTTTCGATATTCAGGCAGCACATAGAGCTCATCCACGCTTCCCATCATAACTGGCTGGCTGACGGTAGAAATAAGTTCACAGAAGTGACCAGAAATAAAGCCAATAATTTCATCTCCTTGTTTTGCTACGTAAACAAGGCACTCAGGGTCATCAATATATCGAGCAATGCTTTTTTCTTGTTCTATCTCCTCTGCCGTTTTGAAAAGCTCAGGAGATTGAAGATGATGCTCATCATGAAGCTCGAACATAAGATCGTTGAGCAACTCTAGGTCGCTAAAACACGCAGGTTTAATCGCAAACGTGGTCATACAAAGGGTCACTAAAAATGGAATGGCTGTAGTTTGTGAGGAAAACGTCGTATTGGCAAGTCACAAATGCTTTCACGATACGTTTGTACTGTTTGAGCAACAAAAAAGCCCCTGTACTTAATAAACGTACAGAGGCAGAACCAACCTACAGAGTTCGAGGATCAGGGGTTAGTTAGAATTGAGTTTTTCTCAGCGTCGTAGCACTCGCTCAATTTCGTTCAAGCTACTTGGGTCATCAATCGTTGACGGAACGGTGTATTTTTCACCATCAGCTATTTGACGTATAGTTCGACGCAAAATTTTACCTGAACGTGTTTTCGGTAAACGGTCTACAACCAACGCATGCTTGAAGCAAGCAACTGCACCTATCTCACTACGCACTTTGCCCACAAGCTCACCTTCAAGGTCTAGCTCATCCACTTTGACGCCGTCTTTCAGTACAACAAAACCAAGTGGAAGCTGACCTTTTAGATCATCGTGGATACCGACCACCGCACATTCTGCAATCGCTGGGTGGCCTCCTACTATTTCTTCCATTTCACCTGTCGACAATCGGTGTCCCGCGACATTAATCACATCATCAATACGTCCCATAATAAACAGGTAACCGTCTTCATCCAGATAGCCACCATCACCAGACACGTAGTAGCCTGGGAACTGGCTAAGATAACCAGTTTCAAAACGGTCATGATTACGCCAAACCGTTGGCAGACAACTTGGTGGTAGCGGACGTTTTAATGCGACAAAGCCTTGTTGGTTAGGCCCGACAGCCTCTCCAAGTTCATTCAGAATTTCGACCTGATAACCCGGAATGGGCTTCGTCGAAGAACCAGCTTTAACTGGCATCATTTCGACACCTGTCGGGTTGCCAGCGATGGCCCAGCCCGTCTCGGTTTGCCACCAGTGGTCAATAACGGGCTTGTCCGCTTTGCTCTGAACCCACTCCAGTGTCGGAGGGTCAAGGCGTTCTCCCGCCATAAAGATGTTTTTCAGATTCGACAAGTCGTACTGTTTTAAGTGCTCGCCTTCCGGGTCCTCTTTCTTAATCGCACGAAACGCCGTTGGTGCAGAGAACAACGCATCTACTTTATATTCATCACACACTCGCCAAAATGCGCCAGGATCCGGTGTTCGAACAGGCTTGCCTTCGAATAGGATAGTAGTGCAACCGTGAATCAGTGGGGCGTAAACAATGTAAGAGTGCCCTACTACCCAGCCCACATCAGATGCCGCCCAAAAGACGCCATCTTGAGGAATGTTATAGATTGCGCTCATGGAGTACTTCATCGCGACAGCATGGCCACCGTTATCACGCACAACGCCTTTCGGCTTACCTGTCGTGCCCGATGTATAAAGTATGTAGAGCGGATCGGTTGCTAACACCGGAACACAACCATGTGGCAGCGCTTGTTTGTACTCTCGCAGCCAATCTAAGTCTCTTTCTTGGTTTAGCTCAGCGTCGCACTCTGGACGTTGGAAAACAAACACTTTCTCAGGCTTCCAACGGCTGTCCATAATGGCTTTGTCTACCATTGGTTTGTATGGAATGACTTTGTTGATCTCAATCCCGCACGACGCCGTCATGATCACTTTCGGCTCTGCATCTTCAATTCGTACAGCAAGCTCATTAGGAGCAAAACCGCCGAATACTACGGAATGAATCGCCCCCAAACGCGCGCAGGCAAGCATCGCCATTGCGGCTTCTGGGATCATCGGCATATAAATAACGACTCGGTCGCCTTTTTCAACACCTTGAGCAGACAGCATGCCAGCAATTTTTGCTACTTGGTCACGTAGGTCGCTATAGGTGTACGTGGCTTTACGACCTGTCACTGGCGAGTCATAAATGAGTGCAGTATTATCACCGCGTCCTTGCTCGCAATGGTAATCTAATGCTAACCAGCACGTATTCATTACACCATCTGGAAACCAACGTTCTATGCCGTTTTCATCAGATTTCAAGATAGTTTTAGGAGATTCAAACCAATCGATATTCTCCGCTTGAGCGCGCCAAAAACTCTCCGGTTCATTCTTCGCCCATAAGTATTCTTTTTCGTATGAAGACATATTGCTTCCTCCAGTATGTCCTGACATTGCTCTCGTTCTACTCAAAGATCGCTCTTTTAATCCAAAGATCGTCTCTTTTAATCGAAGACATAGAAGGGTACACGCACAAATCCCTCCATCAGTATTCTCGCACTTCGGCTCATAATGGCTTTTTGCACCACCCAGCCCTGCTCAGTTTGCTTCGCTTGTGCCCCAACTTTTAACGTTCCTGACGGGTGGCCAAAAGTCACGGACTCTTTTTCACCGCCACCAGCGGCTAAATTCACTAACGTTCCGGGCACACACGCAGCAGAAGCAATAGCAACGGCTGCTGTTCCCATCATTGCATGATGTAGCTTGCCCATCGACAGCGCGCGAACGAGCACATCAATATCCGACTCATTAACGGCTTTACCACTTGAAGACAGGTAACTTTTCGGTTTAGAAACAAACGCTATTTTCGGCGTATGTTGGCGTGTTTGAGCTTCTTCTAAATCAGAAATCAGGCCCATTTTTAACGCGCCATATGCACGGATGGATTCGAACATCGCTAATGCTGTGTCATCGTTGTTGATATCGTCTTGCAGCTCGGTGCCCTGATATCCTATCGATTCAGCATCAATAAAAATGGTTGGTATGCCCGCGTTAATAAAGGTCGCGTTGAACGTACCCACATCCGGCACCACCAAATCATCAACTAAGTTACCCGTTGGGAACATACTTCCTTCGCCATCGGAAGGATCAACAAAATCCACTTGAATTTCTGCCGCTGGAAACGTGACACCATCGAGCTCAAACTCTCCGGTTTCTTGGACGAAACCATTGACGATTGGCACGTGAATCAAAATCGTTTTGCTTATGTTCACTTGCCAAACACGCACCGTCACAATTCCATTTTCTGGAATGCGGTCTTGTGGAATCAGCCCAGCATGAATGGCGAAGGGACCAACTGCCGCAGACAAGTTGCCGCAGTTACCACTCCAATCGACGAATGGTTTGTCGATCGACACTTGTCCAAACAAATAGTCAACGTCATGACCGTCTTGGCTACTGCGCGAAACAATCACTGTTTTACTGGTGCTGGAGGTTGCACCACCCATACCGTCGATTTGCTTCGCGTAAGGATCCGGGCTGCCGATAACACGTAACAACAGCTTGTCACGCGCGGCTCCAGCCATTTGCGCTTCTTGAGGTAAATCCTCTAGGTTGAAAAAGACACCTTTACTCGTGCCGCCACGCATGTACGTCGCGGGCACTTTTATTTGGCTTGTTTGATTCGGAGTATTATTTGCCATACGCACTCCTTATTGTGCCAAGAAATCTTGCGCGAAACGCTGCAGAACACCGCCCGCGTTGTACACGTGAACTTCGTCAGCGGTATCTAAGCGACAAGTAACCGGAACATCGACTTTATCGCCGTTGCTGCGTGTGATAACCAGCGCTAAATCAGCGCCCGGCTTGATTTCTCCAACCACGTCGTAAAGTTCCGTACCATCCAGCTCTAGCGTATTGCGGTTAACGCCCGACTTAAATTGCAGTGGTAGTACGCCCATGCCAACCAAGTTAGTACGGTGAATACGCTCAAAGCCTTCAGCAACAATGGCTTCTACGCCCGCCAGTCGAACGCCTTTTGCTGCCCAGTCACGGGATGACCCCTGACCGTAATCCGCGCCAGCCACCACGATCAATGGTTGTTTACGATTCATGTAGGTTTCAATCGCTTCCCACATACGAACCACCTGCCCTTCTGGCTCTACACGCGCCAGAGATCCCTGCACGACTTCGCCGTTTTCCTTCACCATTTCATTGAACAACTTTGGGTTAGCGAAGGTCGCGCGTTGCGCCGTTAAGTGGTCACCACGGTGAGTCGCGTAAGAGTTGAAATCTTCTTCTGGCACACCCATTTTCGCTAAGTATTCACCTGCAGCGCTGCTTGCGAGAATCGCGTTGGATGGTGATAAGTGATCAGTGGTGATGTTGTCGCCCAGAATCGCCAATGGACGCATACCAGACAATGTTCTTTCTCCCGCTAGCGCACCTTCCCAGTACGGTGGTCGGCGGATATAGGTACTCATCGGACGCCAGTCGTACAGCGGGTTGGGATTTTGCTCTTGATCATTCAGCTTAAACATCTGAATGTAAACTTGCTTAAACTGCTCAGGTTTAACATGAGTACCGACAACTGCATCGATCTCTTCATCGCTTGGCCACAAATCATTGAGATAAATTGGTTTGCCGTGTTGGTCCGAGCCCAATGCATCGCGCTCGATATCAAAACGAATGGTACCCGCTAGCGCATAAGCGACAACCAATGGTGGTGAAGCCAAGAAAGCTTGTTTGGCGTACGGATGGATTCGACCATCAAAGTTACGGTTACCAGAAAGCACCGCTGTTGCATATAAATCACGGTCGATGATCTCTTGTTGGATTTTTGAATCCAGCGCACCACTCATACCGTTACAAGTTGTACATGCGTAACCAACAATGCCAAAGCCAAGCTTCTCTAGCTCTGGTAATAAGCCCGCTTCTTCCAGATACAAGCGTGCAACTTTAGAACCCGGAGCAAAAGACGATTTCACCCAAGGTTTACGTACAAGACCAAGTTCGTTGGCTTTCTTCGCCACAAGGCCAGCAGCAACCACGTTTCTTGGGTTACTAGTATTCGTACATGAGGTAATAGCAGCGATGATCACTGCACCATCTGGCAACTCGCCTTCTTTCTCTTCCCACGCTCCAGAAATACCGCGCTGTGCCAACTCAGAAGTTGGTAAACGACGATGAGGGTTTGACGGACCAGCCAAGTTACGGCTAACTGATGATAAATCGAACTCAAGTACACGCTCGTAAACTGCGCTATCAAGATCGTCTGCCCAAAGACCGGTTTGTTTTGCGTAATTTTCTACTAAAGCAACTTGTTCTTCATCTCGACCAGTTAGTTTCAAGTAATTGATGGTCTGCTCATCAATATAAAACATGCCAGCTGTTGCGCCGTATTCTGGTGTCATGTTTGAAATCGTTGCGCGGTCTCCGATCGTTAGATCACGTGCGCCTTCTCCGAAGAATTCAAGATATGAAGATACCACACGCTCATTACGAAGAAACTCAGTAATCGCGAGGACAATATCCGTTGCGGTAATGCCCGGTTGACGTTTACCCGTCAGTTTGACACCGACAATATCTGGTAGACGCATCATTGATGGTCGGCCAAGCATGACGGTTTCTGCTTCCAGACCACCGACACCTATCGCAATAACACCAAGAGCGTCTACGTGAGGCGTGTGACTGTCCGTACCCACACAGGTGTCAGGGTAGGCAATGCCCTGCTTTGCTTGTACCACAGGAGACATTTTTTCCAAGTTGATTTGGTGCATGATGCCATTCCCAGCTGGAATCACGCTGACGTTTTCAAACGCTGTTTTACACCACTCGATAAAGTGAAATCGGTCTTCATTACGGCGCTCTTCAATCGCGCGGTTTTTGTCGAAGGCATCAGGGTCAAAGCCCGCATGTTCAACCGCTAAAGAGTGGTCAACGATCAATTGTGTCTCAACCACTGGGTTCACTTTTGCAGGATCGCCGCCCTGATCTGAAATGGCATCGCGTAGACCCGCTAAATCGACTAGAGCGGTCTGACCAAGAATGTCATGACAAACAACGCGTGCTGGATACCAAGGAAAATCAAGATCGCGTTTGCGTTCAATTAACTGTTTCAGGCTATCTGTCAATGTGTTCGGGTCACAGCGACGGACCAGTTGCTCAGCTAGCACGCGAGAGGTATAAGGGAGTGTTTCATAGGCTCCAGGAGAAATGGCATTGACGGCTTCGCGTGCATCAAAATAATCCAGTTGAGTTCCCGGAAGCGGCTTACGATATTGAGTATTAATATTTGTGTTCATGGTTTGCTTCCATTCAGTCTTTACATCTTGCCTTCATCAAGGTTTTCCATTGCTCCAGAAACACAGTGATGAGAGGATCTCCTTCCTCTGTTAGAGAGAATGACAAAGGAAGGAGGTGGTCAACCAAAGCATATAATGCCCTCGTTGACCTTCGCGCTAGCGATTCTCGATAGGCACCCATTCTTGATGATCTGGGCCCGTGTAATCAGCACTTGGGCGAATGATGCGGTTATTGGCACGTTGCTCATAAACGTGTGCAGCCCAGCCCGTTAAACGACTCATCACAAAGATTGGGGTGAATAGTTTGGTTGGAATGTCCATGAAGTGGTAAGCCGATGCATGGAAGAAGTCCGCATTACAGAACAGACCTTTCTCTCGCTTCATCACTGATTCAACACGCTCAGAAACCGCATATAGATGTGTATCACCAACTTGTTTCGATAGCTCTTTGGACCAGCGTTTTATTAAGGCGTTGCGAGGGTCACTTTCACGATAAATTGCATGACCAAATCCCATGATCTTGTCTTTATTGGCTAGCATTTTCATGATGTTCGCTTCCGCCTCATCGGGCGTTTGCCAATCTTCAATCATTTCCATCGCCGCTTCGTTTGCGCCGCCGTGAAGTGGTCCACGAAGCGTACCGATTGCTGCCGTGATACAAGAATGGATGTCTGACAACGTTGATGCACAAACGCGTGCTGCGAATGTAGAAGCATTAAACTCATGTTCAGCATAAAGAATAAGCGAGCAATGCATCACTTGTTTGTGCAGCGCAGATGGCGCTTTGTCTGTAAGTAATCGCAAGAAGTAACCACCGATGCAATCTTCAGTCTGATCCTCGGTGTTGATACGCACGCCATCATGACTAAAGCGGTACCAGTAACAGATGATGGCAGGGAACAAGGCAAGCATACGTTCGGTTGCTTTCAGTTGCTCCTCGAAGCTCATTTCCTGCTCTAGGTTACCCAATACAGAACAACCCGTGCGCATTACGTCCATTGGGTGTGCGCTTGCAGGAATCAACTCTAAAGCTTGTTTTAGCTCGGCTGGCAAACCTCTAAGGCTGAGTAGGTGTGTCTTGTACGCATCAAGTTCTTGTTGATTCGGCAAGTGACCGCGTAACAGAAGGTGAGCCACTTCTTCAAACTGTGCGTTGTTCGCAAGATCAGTAATATCGTATCCACGATAAGTTAAACCAGTTCCCGTTTTTCCGACAGTACATAAAGCTGTGCTTCCTGCGCTTTGACCACGAAGGCCTGCGCCACCTAATTCTGCTTTCTTTTCTGCAGTTTGAGACATTGTTTGAACTCCTTTTCTGTCTGACTTTTCCCTCTCTGGGGTGTTTTTAGCCAAACGAATTTCACGTTATTAGATGAGATAAATTCCGATTATCTTTTTCTTGGGCTTCCGTCTATTTTTGCTTTTCCCCGCTATTTCCCTTCAGAGAATAACTGGTCAAGTTTGTCTTCATAGTCGTGGTAATTCAGGTGCTGATACAACTCTTTACGTGTTTGCATCGAATCAACCAGTGCTTCCTGATTACCCACTTCTAGCAAATGTTTGTAGACCGTTTCAGCAGCTTTGTTCATGGCACGGAACGCACTTAATGGATAAAGCACCATGTCCACTTTTGCTTTCGCTAGCTCATCGCAGCCATACAGCGGTGTCGCGCCAAACTCTGTAATATTCGCCAGAATAGGAACGTGCTTTCCGGTCGCTTGCTCAAGCGCATTTGAAAACTGAAGGTACTGGTCCAGCTTGTTCATCGCTTCGGGGAAGATCATGTCTGCGCCAGCTTCCACACACGCAATCGCGCGCTCGATTGCGCTGTCCATGCCTTCAACAGCTAACGCGTCAGTACGAGCCATAATCACGAAACTTTCATCATTGCGTGCATCAACCGCGGCTTTTACACGATCAACCATCTCTTGCTGGCTGACTATTGCTTTGTTCGGACGATGACCACAACGTTTCTGTGCGACTTGGTCTTCCATGTGCACCGCTGCCGCGCCTGCTTTTTCCATCGCTTTGATCGTGCGAGCAATGTTAAATGCACCGCCAAAGCCCGTGTCGATATCAACCAAAAGAGGCAAATCACATGCGTTAGTAATGCGGTCAACATCAACCAAAACGTCGTTTAATGTTGTGATACCGAGATCCGGCAATCCGTATGACGCATTTGCGATACCGCCACCAGACAAGTAGATCGCTTGGTGACCCAAGTTTTTTGCCATCATGGCGCAATACGGGTTTATAGTGCCGACAATTTGTAGTGGATTATTTTGTTCAATGGCGAGTCTGAATTTCGCTCCCGGTGTTAAGCTCATGACGAATTCCTTCTAGTCTTTGTCTAAACTTTCTGTATGTATAATTTGAGATTGGATGAGCTTTCGACTTCCTGATATGTGTCTTCTCATCAACATTTCTGCAAGCTCTTCATCGCGATTGCGAATGGCTTCCAAAATGAATTTGTGTTCGGTGAGCGCCTCATTCGGGCGAGATTGCGCACGTGGCGACTGGTAACGATACATCCGTAATAAGTGATAGAGTTCATCACACAGCAGAGATATTAACTTACTGTTTCTGCTCGCTTGGATGATGCGATAGTGAAAATCAAAGTCACCATGTTGATGGAAGTAAGATGCGCCTTCCATTTGGTCTATATGCTTGGAATGTGTCGACAATAGCATTTCCAAGCTTAAGAGCTCTTCTTGCGTAATGTGTCGCGCAGCTAACCTTGCCGCCATGCCTTCCAATGCTTCTCGAACGGCATAAAGTTCTATCAGCTTTTCCGGAGAAAAAGTGGTCACTCTAGCCCCAACATGAGGAATTCGCTCGATGAGCCCTAGCCCCTCTAAGCGCATCAATGCTTCACGCAAAGGCCCACGACTGACCTGATATTTCTTTGCTAGCTCAGGCTCTGATATCTTATGGCCAGGCTTCACATCGCCATTAACAATGACTTCAATCAGTGTTTCGGTCAGCGTTTCGGATTTGGTGTGTTCTTTCTCAGAACCCAGCACTTTATAACGAGCTTTCAACTCAGAGTTCATATTCAGATACTCTTGTTACCGACATCGAAATGTCTACAATTTCTTAACCTGAATATAAAGTAGTCGATCAAAGTGTCGACAATCAAGTAAATTGTCGACAATTTAGACTAAGGTCGTAATTTAAATGGGCCTAAAATGCCTATTAAGTGCCGTTTTTAGCAGGGATAAAGAATGGGGAACTCATATTGTCGACAACTTATAAACTTTTAAGCTTATGATCTAAAAACTAAAAGCTCAGCTGTCGAACAATAATCGGATAAAAAACTATTCTTTAGGTACAAATTGATCAAAGACTTGTTGCGAAGTCATCTTTTGTGAAGCGGAATTGAGGTCATAATAAGCTGGCTTTTCATCGGTAAAAATCTCTAAAGTGAGTTTGAAATCTGGGTTATCGAACAAACCAGCGGAAAGAATGTACTCACCTGTCGGCAACAAATGGTAGAAAAGGTTTGTGCCACACTCACCGCAAAACCCCCTCACACCCCAGTCTGACGACTGATAACGTTTAGGTTCGCCACCTTTAAACATCACGTTAGGCCCACAATGCACCGCATGAAGTGCGCCACTCGACCATTTTCGACACATAGAGCAATGGCACAGGCTAACCTCATTTTTAACCTCAGCGATGACTTCAATTGCGCCGCACAAACACGTCCCTTTCATTCTCTTTTCCTCGTTCATTTTCCGTCATTTTATTATGGCCTACCAAAGCGTAAAGCCGCGTGACCTAACACCAACTTCTCGCCGTGAACTTTATGAACAAAATAACCGAAATGCTCAATATTCTCTTTATATCTCTTTTACAGACAGATATTTAACACTTAATTAACCTTTACACCAAGTTCAGCTTTAACGCTTACAAGGCATGACAACTGAGCAAAAACAATAAGGCTCAACTAAATAGAGTCGCTAACATAAGGAACGTGAACATGTTAAAGGTACTCAAACCAACGCTCGCAGCTTCAATCATCGCAGCTTCATTTTCATTCAACGCTCTTGCTGCAGATATTGAAAAAATGCACTTTCTTATCCCTGGAGGTGCCGGTGGCGGTTGGGACATGACCGCCCGAGGTACTGGTGATGTATTAATAAAATCAGACATCGTCGAAACCGTATCATTTCAAAACCTATCTGGTGGTGGCGGTGGCAAAGCAATCGCACATTTGATTGAAACGGCTGATCGTCAAGAAGACACACTCATGGTGAACTCAACACCGATCGTCGTTCGCTCGCTCAGTGGGATCTTCCCACAATCTTTCCGCGACTTGACACCTGTTGCCGCAACGGTTGCCGATTATGGCGCCATTGTTACATCAGCCGATTCTCCTTATAGCTCTTGGGAAGATGTCGTTAAAGCTTTTAAAGAAAACCCACGTAAGGTGAAGGTTGCTGGTGGCTCTGCTCGTGGTTCTATGGATCATTTGGTTATAGCAGCAGCTTTCAAAGGTGAAGGTTTTGATGCGCGCAAAGTTCGTTACATTGCCTATGATGCAGGTGGAAAAGCCATGGCTGCCCTACTTTCAGGCGAAACACAACTGCTCTCTACAGGGCTAGGTGAAGTACTCGAAATGTCTAAGTCTGGGCAAGTGAAAGTGTTAGCGATTACAGCACCAAAACGTTTAGAAGCTGCGCCTAACATTCCAACTCTCACCGAATATGGTAATGAAACTGTCTTTGCTAACTGGCGTGGATTCTTTGCAGCACCAGGCACAAGCCAAGAAAAGCTAGATGAATGGAATGCCGCATTTACTAAAATGTATAACACCGACGAATGGCAAGTCGTTCGAGACCGCAATGGTTGGATCGACAACTATAAAGCGGATAAAGCATTCTTCGCGTTTCTTGAAGATCAAGAGCAACAGATGGGTGACTTAATGCGCGAGTTAGGCTTCCTGAAGTAACAGTCGAATTGGGGTCCCTCAGATACCAACCTCAATGAATAACGTAGGTTGGTATTTCCCCATTGTATTTGCACTCTAAGTTTCACCGCATATGGACATTGTCGACAATCGGCATGCACACTCCTTTGTTTATATACCCAAAGCGGCTCGACTAGCAGCGAAATGCTTAATTGTTAATGGTTTAGTTTATTCATTGACGTCCATATGCGGTCTTTTTTACTTTTGTTAGGAGTTGAATATGCCTCGTTCAACCAACTTTTTCACCAAAGAGTACTTGCTCTGTCGTGACCGCGTCGGCGCAATGATCTTTCTACTCTTCTGTCTTTGCTACGGTTATCAAACCTCGCAGATTCCATTGTTTCCAGGTGATGAGTATGAACCATTCACCGCACGCACTCTGCCAACCATCCTGACTTACGTTGGTGTCGGCCTTTCTTTGCTATTGCTGGTGACAGGACAACCAGATAAACAAAGTGGCGCAGTGCTGACCTTCAATTGGAAGTTACTGATTGCCTTTTTAATTTTAATGGCGCTCTACGGCGTGGGCCTGACTTATCTAGGTTTTGTGATAGCTACTGGCTTGTTTTTATTGGCTGGCTTTTATCTGCTCGGGGAAAGACGTAAACCCGTTCTGTTTGGCGCGTCGTTTCCATTCGTGATCGCGTTCTACTTATTACTCACTCAAGGTTTGGACATCTATCTCGAACCGGGTTTGATTTTCACCATCTGGTAGCCAAAGAAAGGACTGAATTATGTTAGATGGAATTCTACAAGGTTTATCCACCGCAGTAATGCCAATGAACATTATGATGGTGATCGTTGGTTGCTTCGTCGGTACATTTATCGGCATGTTACCTGGACTTGGGCCGATCTCAGCCATTGCTTTGATGATCCCAATTACTTATGGTCTAGAGCCCTCCTCTGGTCTTATTTTAATGGCGGGTGTTTATTACGGTGCGGTATTTGGTGGTTCTACATCGTCGATTTTAATTAACGCGCCGGGTTGTTCTTCAACCGTGGTCACAGCATTCGACGGCTACCCAATGGCTCAAAAAGGCCAGGCAGGTAAAGCATTAGCTTTGGCAGCTTATTCGTCTTTCACTGGCGGTACGCTATCTGCCATTATGTTGCTTGTTGCCGCACCAGCATTGGCTAGCGTCTCCCTTAGCTTCCAATCGTCGGACTATTTTGCGTTGATGCTACTTGGGTTATCAGCAGTCGCGGCTTTTGCGGGGAAAGGTCAGGTAATCAAAGCGTGGATGATGACCATTCTTGGTTTGATGCTATCTACAGTTGGAATCGATAAAGGCGTAGGCGTTGAACGCTTTACCTTCGGTTTAACGGATTTAATGGATGGCTTTAGCTTCTTGTTGCTTGCAATGGCGACATTCGCACTGGGTGAGACACTGATGGGCATCCTTAAACCATCAAAAGACACCAGCAATGAAGAACAAGAAAAGCTGAGCAACATTGGCTCAATGAAAGTGACCAAGGAAGAAATCAAAGATGTTGCGCCTGTTTCAATTCGCTCTTCAATATTAGGTTTCTTCACTGGCGTTCTTCCTGGCGCAGGGGCAACCATTGCTGCTTTTTTAAGCTATGGTATGGAGCGCAACCTCGCACCTAAAGAGAAAAAGGATGAGTTCGGTAAAGGCAGTATCCGTGGTTTGGTTGCGCCAGAGTCTGCGAACAATGCAGCATCTAGTGGTTCATTTGTACCGCTATTAACGCTTGGTATTCCGGGCTCTGGTACAACAGCAATAATGCTCGGTGCGCTGATCGCTTATGGTATTCAACCTGGCCCTCGCCTATTTGTTGAACACCCAGATGTGTTCTGGTCAGTGATCATTTCCATGTACTTCGGCAACATCGTACTTGTGATCCTGAACTTACCATTGATTCCGTACATTTCAAAGCTTTTGGCGGTTCCAAGAACGGTGCTTCTACCGATGATTTTATTCTTCTCAATCACCGGGGTTTATTTGGTCTCTTTTAACACTATGGATGTGTTCGTGATGCTGATTGTGGCTATGGCTGCCATTGCACTTCGGCTCGCTAACTTCCCGCTCGCACCTTTATTGCTGGGCTTCATCCTTGGAGGATTAATGGAAGAGAACTTACGCCGCGCATTAATGATTTCAGATGGAGAACTGAGTTTCCTATGGGAGCGTCCTATTACCCTTACCTTTACTGTTTTAGCTGTATTGGTATTGGCAAGTCCACTAATCGTAAAGCTGATTCAAAAGTTTAAAGCACAGCCAGTCAGCGTTGAGCAGTAATCGCTGTCTCTTTCAACCTAGATAAAGCCATCCATCGTGATGGCTTTATCTTCCGCCCTCCAAATCGTTCGCTTATTGTGCAGATGGTATTGACAAATCACTGTCGTTATATGAAGGTGATTGTATGAACACACACTTAGCGCAACTTAACCAACGAATTATCATCATTCCATAGGAATGGTGGGATTTTTTGATGCGCTCAGTATTTATCGAACCCACCCATAGCGGTGGGTTTTCTGTCTCTACCGTATGGGAAAAGCTCTCTTGGAGGCGGTCACAATGCAAAAAATAGCAGTTTTTGGTAAACCCGGCAGTGGAAAATCGACGGTAAGTAAAGCAATCGCGTCTGCTACCGGTCTTCCTCTTCATCAATTAGATTCAATAGTCTATAAACCAAACGGTGCTCCCGTTGAGCGTAACGTTTTTGATGAAGCCCATAGCAATATACTAAGCTCAGATCGTTGGATTATAGATGGCCTTGGACCGATCAGCTCTTTCAACGCTCGTTTAGATGCAGCCGATACTCTCATTTATATTGATCTACCATACTCCGTAAGCTATTGGTTTGTGACGAAACGTCTCCTTAAAGGACTATTCATAAAACCTGAAGGTTGGCCTGATGGTAGTTCGGTACTGAAAGGAACGTTACAAAGCTACAAAGTTCTTCAGCAATGCCCCGCATTCTGGAATGATGACTTTATGTATCGCCTCGAAGGGTACTCTCAAAGTAAAGCCGTTCATGTCATCAAAAACGTTACAGAACTGAACAATTTTGTTTTAGAGCGGGTAAAGTAAACCTCATATCAGAACATTAGAGCATGTAGGTTAGATCATCTGAAGCTCTAACAATAAAAAAGAACATAACAAGGATTGTTTATGCTTTTAGAACTCTCACTTTTATTCATTGCTGGCGTAATTGGTGGGATCATTAACTCCATAGCAGGAGGCGGAAGCTTTATTACTTTTCCGGCTCTATTGGCAGTAGGTGTTCCTCCTATTATGGCTAACGCAACAAACACGTATGCTTCATGTGCGGGTTACATTAGCGGAGCCGTCGGGTTCAGAGAAGAGATCATGAAGAACAAGCATGAACTGCTGTTCACAGTCTCATTCAGTTTAGTCGGCGGCGCTGTCGGAGCATATCTGTTGCTCAACACGCCAGAATCGCTATTTATGGAAGCTATCCCTTGGTTACTCTTATTTGCCACCGTGCTTTTTCTCACCGGTTCTCGTTTAACAATGCTAATCAAAACTGTCGCGAAAGAGCACAAACATGCTGGCATACTCGGAGCAATCGCGTTGGGTTTATTACTTGTTGGTGTCTCTGCTTACGGTGGTTTTTTCAACGCAGGTTTAGGGGTTATTGTTCTGAGCTATCTGGTAGTAGCGGGCCACCAAGACATTAATTTAATGAACGGTTTGAAATTGCTCGTATCTACGTGTGTTTCACTCATTGCTATCGTGATTTTTGTTGCCAATGGCTCCATTGACTGGCACACAGGTAGTGTTGTTTTGGTCGGTACGTTGGTAGGTGGGTATCTTGCAGCTCGTGTCTCTCGTCAACTGAATCCCAATCATGTTAAAGGGTTTGTTGCTCTTTCTTCTATTCTCATCACTATCTACTTTTTCATTGATGTTTATGTTTAAGCAAAACTTGTACAAGTGGATAACAATCCTACAAAAACACCAGCGCGAAAGATTAATGCAGATAGCTTAACGATTTTTTGTGTCACTCCAGCGAGGTTAGGAATCTAATAGCACTACACTGAGCGGCTAATGAAACCATTTTGATCACAAAGTGCTCGGATAGAAGATCCTGTATCACGCTCCTTCGTCGCTGTACAGGATGACGAGAAATAGAAATATGCCACTCGCGGTTAAACGAGTGGCATTGATCGAGAAAGATGGCGTTTTACATCAATAATAAGAGAAAGTAACGCTTACTTAATCAGCCCTACTTCTTTGTAGTATTTGAGCGCACCTGGGTGAAGAGGCGCAGATAAACCGTCTTTTACCATTTCCTCTTTCTTCAAGTTTGCAAACGCTGGGTGGAGACGGCGGAAATCATCGAAGTTTTCAAATACCGCTTTAACCACGTTATAAACCACATCTTCTGGTACCGCAGTAGAAGAAACAAACGTCGCGCCCACACCAAAGGTTTGAACATCACTATCTGTACCACGATACATACCACCTGGGACATTTGCGACACGATAGAAGCTGTTGTCTGCAACCAGTTTTTCTACATTAGGTCCAGCTACCGTTACGATATTACTATCACACGACGTAGTGGCTTCTTTAATCGCTCCACTTGGGTGACCAACGGTATAAATCATCGCATCAATTTTGTTATCACAAAGTGCTTTTGATTGCTCTGCTGCTTTTAACTCAGAGACAAGCTTAAAGTCGTCGTTACTCCAACCATACTGGTTCATTAGCACTTCCATAGTACCTCGCTGACCAGAACCAGGATTACCAATGTTGACGCGCTTACCTTTCAAGTCATCAAAAGTTTTGATGTTCGCGTCTTTACGTGCAACGACAGTAAACGGTTCTGGATGAACGGAGAATACGGCGCGCAGCTCTTTAAAAGGCCCGCTTTCTTCAAACTTACTGGTTCCTTTGTAAGCATGATATTGCCAGTCTGATTGCGCGATACCAAGGTCCAATTCACCAGCACGAATAGTGTTGATGTTATAAATCGATCCCCCAGTACTTTCTACCGAACAACGGATACCGTGATCTTCTCGCGATTTGTTAACCAAGCGACAAATAGCGCCACCAGTCGGATAATAAACCCCTGTTACGCCACCGGTACCAATCGTGACAAACGTTTCCTCCGCAGACGCAGAAAAGCCTGTTGTGAGTGCAGCCAAAGAAGCCGCAAGTGCGATTTGCTTAAACTTAAACATTGAACATCCCTTTTACTTGTGTTAATGACCGTTTAAGTATAGCAATCGTTAACAATTTGATAACGTTTGAGTTCTCATCCTTGGAGGTTGATTTATAGATATATACTTTTTTATCAACTTAACCTACTGATAAATAACATTTAGACTTGAATGCCATAAAAAAAGCGTTGTATAAACAACGCTTTGTAGTTAGTGAAACGGATGGTTACACCGTTGGGACTGATGCTCGCCACGCTTGGTTCTGGCTATCTGAGATAGATCGGAACAAGTCACGTAGCTCTTTCAATAAGCCTTCTTGGAAACCAATGTTTTCATCGGCTTTCTGTTTGGCTGCTTGTGCGCGAGTCGCTTGTACTTCATCATCTTTGCTGCGCGCTTGCGCTTTGGTTTGCTCTACATTCGATGCTGAGTTTGCCATCTGGCCCAAAGCTTGAAGAATCGCGTTCTTCGCTTGGTTTGAGCTCATCAACTTATCGAACTTACGGCCACCACTTGTCAGCTGCGCTGTCGTGTCTGCGATATTGTCTTTCGCTAGTGAGTGCGCACGCTTAACCTGATCTTGCTGCGTTTTAGACAAGCTATTGTTATTTAATAACTCTTCTGCTTGATCGAAGCCAGCTTTTTGCGTTTTAAGTACATTATTGCTCGCCATTTCATTCTTGATTTCTTTCCCTGCTTTGAAAGAACCAAGGGCACCAATAATTGCGGTAGCACCCGCTAGTACACCCGAAACGACTGCCATCGCGATCATTGCGCTTGCCGAGTTGTTGAGTTCTGCCGCTTGGCTTTCTAAACTCGCGACGTTTGCTTCAACAGCAATTTCACGTTGTAGCACTTGCTGCTCACGGCTCAGCTTTGATACTTGATACAACAATGTTAATAGCGTCAACGATTGTGATACCGCATCTGATGGTGACTTGATCACCTCCTCACCGTTAAGTGCTTTCATCGTTGTGCTCATTAATGAGCTCACCGTCGGCGCAAGAGCACTCATTAAGTTTGCAACAACTTGAGCTTGATTACTCACTGTAGGAGCTTTAGGTGTCTCTAACTGGTAGCGTGCTGCACCAGAAACACCTGACTCACTTTGGCTTTTAACGGCGCCCGCTTCAAGCTTTGTTTCCGGCGCTTTTTCTGCTTTGTTGGTTTTAATGGTGTCGCCTAAACCGTATAGTTCACCACGACCCGTTCCGCCTACTTTATCTAGCATAATAAACTCCTTATACCGTTGCAGGACGGCTTAACACCGTTTGCATAGTTTCACTTTTCGCTTGAATCATTTGCATGATGAGGCTCATCAGCTCTTGGAAGTCTTCCATCAACTTACCAATCTCTTCTTTGAGCTTATCAATGACAGCCTGGCTTAACGTCATTTTGGCTCGAAGGTCTGTGATATCAGCCTGAATCTCTGTCACGTGAGCATTGTTAGCAGCGTGAACACTGTCCGTTGCGCCTTTACCCACGTTGACGGCAAGATCGACGGTTTCTGCGCCATAACGAATCGCTTTCGCTGTTGTTGTCGCAGCTTTTGTGCCCATATCCGCCACTTTCGCCATGTTTGCAGCGGCTTTCGTAGCGATTTCCGTGACCTTTTGAGCTACCTTACCAGCACCTTTCGCTGCAAGTTTCGCGATACCGCCAGCTGCTGCACCACCAAACGTCACAACAGCTCCGATAACCGCGACGGCGATTTCTAATGCCATTACGACTTTGTTTAGCACATCGACATTTACGCCCGCTTCTTTTAGCGCATCTTGAACGGCTGGCTCTTGCAACGCCATGCTCACTGCTCCCATAACGCCACCAGCGATCATAAGTGCACCGGCTGCTGCACCAACACCCGTTGCCACCATTACGGCACCAACAACAATAGAAACCACCGCACTGATCCAACCAAAGATCTTCGCTGCTAAGCCTGATTTTTGGGCTTCTTTTGCAGCGGCTTCCGATTCTTTGATTTTGTCTTGGTTTTCCACCATCTCTTTTTCGTGTTTAGCTTTTGCGACCTTCACTTCCTGAATTTTCAGCTCGTTTTGAGCACTTTTCAGTTTATCCGTGATAGCAGCAAGCTCTACTTCAAAATCATCAGCAGATCCTGCGATGATTTTGACGGCAATCGAACCTGTTTGGTCTGCAACTGCATGGAGAGATTTTGCAATGGTATCGACGATCTTTTGCAGCTGTGCCATGGCTTTTAGCGTCAAATCATTCACTTTGTCACTAACAGCTGCGTTAGGTGCATCTAACTGAACTTTTACTTTTCCGGTGTTCAGTACATCTGCATCTTTACTCTTCACGTTTTCTACCGTCACAGAAGGCGTCGCTGTAGACACCGTTTTCTGCACGTTATCTAACGTGGCTTGGCCAGATTCAGGGCTATAAACCTGTGTCTGGATGCGGTCAAGTGCAATAGAACTCATAGTCTAATTACTCCTTTTTATTTCTCACCGCTTCTAACATGATGCCTGCACGCTCATGCAAATCTGCATATTGTGATTTTCCGGCAGACATCTCCTTCGCGCTATAAAACCCACTCTCTGCTTCTGTCAGTTGTTCCAGTTTCAGGTGACATTCAGCAGAGTGAAAAGGTGGGCGTGGATCATTTACGTCCACTAGCGCTGCGTAGCTGTAGGCGTCTATTGCCTGCAGATACTCACCCAACTCCTGACGAGCCGCGCCAAGGCCAATGAAAAATCGCGCCTGATAATGATCAAGCATGCTGAGTAATTGAAATACTTTCGCTGCTTGCTCAATCTTTCCCGATTGGAAAAAGTTGTAACCTACGGCATAAATATGTTCGATGGTGTCCTGAGACACATCGTGCAACATTTTTAGCGTGCCTCCCTCTTCCAAAAAAGACAGCAGTTCTTCTGCTTGCATTTGAGATGGATCGGTCGCGTTTGTTTTAGTCATGGTTGGTTATCCTTAAATGGCTCGTAGGATTTCTTGTAAAATACTGTGGTACTTCTGAACAAACTTGTTCATCGCTTCAACGGTCGAGTTGTATTGAGAACTGGTGTCGTTCAGCTCAGTGGTTTTGATTTGCACTTCATCGTTAAGCAACTTGGATTTAGCACTGACAGAACTAGAAAAATTAGACAGTTTTTTAGACTTCTCTTCGTCTTGGTACGACGCACCATCACCGATAGTAATACCTTGTGTTTGAAGGAAGTCTCGATGGTTTGTTATTTTATTATCCGTCAAATACTTGTACTCAGGTGAAGCTTCAAAATCCGTTTGATTGCTGTAGTTAAAGTCACTCGCTTTGAAGTTACTTTCTGGATATCCCGGTTTATAAACCCCATCAACACTTTGCGTAGAGTGAATTTTTGATTGCACAACACCAAAAACTTTAAGCTGTATTGTGAGATCCTCTAATGCCTCTTTCTGGTCATTACGTTTCTCTAAACGGTTAACACGACGCTCATTTAGTGCAAGCAGCACTTGCTCATCAAAACGGTCTCCAATGCTGGACTCAACAACGGCCAACAAATCACGAGCCGTTAGAGAGTGCTCTGCTCTCACCTCGCGATCCGCTTTCTCTTTATCGGTGATATTGAGTAGACGCTCTTTCAATGCCCCTAAGTTCTTGCGCAATGCCTCGTATCGCTCAGTAAATGAAGCCCCGGTAGATTCACCTTTTACTATTTTTTCAAACTGTAATCGGATATCTCGTTCGGTGTTTTCTTTGATCAAATTAACTTGAGCTGCCGTTATTTGTGTCTTTTGGACATCGGCTATCGCTCTGTCCTGGTAAAAGTCGTCGATTTCTATATTTGTTAAACTCACCGCGAAGTTGGCGAACAGACTAGAAAGGGTCAAAGGCTCAGTTCCACCAATGACAGTATTAAGTGCTGCTTTTAGATTGTTCGTTCCACTCGCCTCACCATAAGCTGCGCTATATTGACCTTTCACTTGAGCGGCCATTTCATCTAACGCTTCTTTAAGCTGCTGTTTAGAAATACCAGGAGTCCAGGTAATTCTGCTAGCTAGCGCACTTGCGTCATCGGTGCTTAAAGTAATACCGATGCCTTGAAAACTACTTTTTAATTGAGCTGAGACTTGAAGAGCGAAACTCTCTTTAGTCAACAGGAAATCCGAGCTCTTCAGTTGCGCGAGATTAACGGAACCTAAGCTACTAAAGGCATTGCGAAGAAAAGAAATAGAAGCATCTCTCACTTCACGGGAGCCCATTTGATTAGCAAGCTCTGCAACAAAAAGAGAAATTTCTTTGGTGGCATTAGCCAGACCTGTCTCGGAGAGGTTGGCGATCTGCTCCGCTTGGTTACTCTGAGTGCCCAGATTAAATTGACTAACAAACTCAGTAGACAACGAGCTATCTACGTTTTCCGTCAGTAACTTACTAAACCAAGCCTGAAACTGATTTGATAGCGTTTGGTTTGTTTGAGCATTAAACTCGGCTGCGGTTAATTCGCCATCTGAGTTAGCACTTTGTAGCGACTTTATCCAAACAGATGCGGTGTCGGTCAATGATATACCAGCAAACGCGTTATTTTTCGCTTTTAGGTTTTCAAGCGTATCAACATAAAGCGCGATACTTTGTGATTCCGTTTGTCCCGAGATAGTTGGCAATGAAGAGATTAGGGAGGCAAGTTGCTGAGTCTCTGCTTCACCCAGTACAGGGGTAAATGCCTCTATCAAGTTTTGTTGGAAAGTGGGTAATGGTGCACTACTCGCAGCTGTGTCTGTTGCTCCTGTCGTAGAGCCAGTCGTTTTCATATTCGTCATTTCCAAACCTCTAAATCATCATGCCGCGCATCACTGTGGGACGCTTTCTGCGTTTACCTGACGTACCTTGTAGCTGATTTTGTTGTTGCCGGCGGCGCTGGACTTCGTCTATTAGCTCTTGCTCTGCACGTTTCATGGTATCTACTGGCGCTTTTATGCCGCCAAGTAAAACATCCCCCGCAACAGGACCAACACCTAAGCCTTCCAATAGCTCGTTAAAAATATCGGTTCTGTCTTCAGCTTTTCTAATGGCAAGCTCAGCGTTCTCAATCGCATCGGTAAACGGTTGCTTCATCTTGATTCCTATCTTAAAGCGGGTCATCTCATCGGTGCTGTCAGTAACAGTCGTGAGTTTTTACTTTTTCAACTTTTTCAAAGGTCTATAATCTGCTAGGCGTAAACAGTACCAGTCGTCTAGCTCATCATGGCTTGCACCGCATGCTTTTAGATAGAACTGTGCCAATCGCTGGCTGCTCATGTTGCTACCACGTAACACATCGACGTTGCCGCGAATGACCCAATCGGAGGGATAAAGTTGAATGGCATGTTCAGCCAAGAGAAATAAGCCGGCAAAGGGGTTACTCAACCCCAATTTTGGACGAATGCGTTTCAGAAGAACGATGATGATTTCACCGTCCTCCACCCGAAAAACGAGCTCTAAGCCTTCAACTTCAATTCGATAACCAAGTTGAATTTCACTTTGTTGCCAAAAGTATGGCGTCACTTCGATCCCCGCTTGCGCCAGCGAGAGTATTAGTTTTGTTTTCATTACATCCCCACCCTTCCAAGTGGCTGAATATTGATTTGCTGGGTTAGTTCTTGAAATGACAAAACGGGCAGATCGTAGTATTCCGATTCAATAAGCTTTCGCACATATCGGCGTACATCCATAGACACAACTAGCACAGGTTTATTCGGCATGCGGCTTAAGTCACCAATGGTCTGTTTCACATCACTGACAAATTGTTGCGTTACTGACGGGTCTAACGCCAAGTAACTCCCTGCTGAGGTTTGACGAATACCGCTGCGTATTGTGTCTTCGAGACTTTGATCCAATAAGTAAGCGGGCAACATGTTTTGTCCGCTCGCGTATTTGTAGCAAATGTAACGTTTTAAGCTGGAACGAATGTACTCCGTCAGCTGTACAACATCTTTCTCTTTTTGGCCCCACTCAACCATCGCTTCCAAGATCACGCGAAGGTTTCGGATAGAAATGTCTTCAGAAACCAAGCGTTGCAAGATTTCCGTCATTTTTTGCAACGGAACAATACGCTGGGCCTCTTTGACTAGCTCCGAATAACTGCCTTCCATCTGCTCCAACAGATAACGCGTCTCCTGAATACCAATAAAGTCTTGCGCGTACTCCTTAAGAACATGAGACAAGTGGTACGTTAAAATTCTGTCGGGTGTGAGAAAACCTACATGACTGGCTACGAGTTTTTGCTCATAACTCTGTGCCACCCAAATGCTAGAAATACCAGGTAGAAAATCTTCATCTTGCTCATAAGGCACGCCTAATAAATCGATCTGTTCATTCCCTTCTGTCACCAAGAGTTGATCTTTAACAATTCGTCCTCGTGCAACCGGGACTTCTTGTAACTGAATTAAGTACTCGCCATTTTGCATCCCCTCGTTAAAGCGCAGGTGGATGCCTGGGAAAGGCACGCCTAGGTCGAGATATAGTGCGCGCCTCACCCTTGCTAGCTCTTCATTTAATGCGACCGCTTCCAAGCTTTCCTGAAGGCTCGCGTCAAGATCAATCAACAGCGGGACCGTCATGGCGAACTCTTCTTGCTCACCTAACTTACCTTTACTGTTTCTAGAAGGCGTAGGTTTGCTTGGCTTCGCTGCTGGCGAACCGGCCCCTTGCGAAACAAAGCTTGATAAGTCGGTGCTATCTGATTCAGCTTGTTTTTTCTGTTGATAGAAAAGGAAGAAACCACCACCACCAACCACGGCGGCCAAGACCAGAAAAGTGATTTTTGGAAACCCAGGGATGAGTGCGAACAGCACCAAAAGCACACCACCAATAAGAAGTGCTCGTGGCTGAGCAATCACCTGCCCACCAATATCCGATCCAAGATCAGAAGAGTCTTCATGGGAAACACGCGTCACGATAATACCGGCGGTAATCGCGATAAAGAGTGCCGGGATCTGCGATACCAAACCATCGCCAACGGTCAAAATCGCAAACAATTCAAGTGCTTCAGAAGCACTCATGCCTTTTTGCGTTACCCCGATCGTGACGCCACCTAAGATGTTGACCACAATGATGACCAGACCCGCAATGGAGTCGCCTTTAACGAACTTCATCGCGCCATCCATCGAGCCATACATTTGGCTTTCTTTTTCAATCAGCGATCGTCGGTGCCTAGCTTCGTGTACGTCAATTACTCCGGCACGCATGTCACCGTCAATACTCATCTGCTTACCAGGCATCGCATCGAGTGAGAAGCGCGCACTAACTTCTGCTACCCTTTCTGAGCCTTTGGTGATCACCATAAACTGAACAATGGTAATGATCAGGAACACAACGATACCGACCACTAAGTTACCGCCCACAACGAAGTTACCGAATGTATAAACGATTTGACCAGCATCGCCTTGTAGCAAGATCAAGCGGGTTGTCGTGATAGATAAAGACAGACGAAACAATGTCGTGATCAATAGCACCGCAGGAAATGCAGAGAACTCAAGTGGCGTGGTGATGTAAATCGCTAACATAAGCAGCACCACCGCAATGCTCATGTTGGTGCCAATCAGCACATCCACCAGTGCGGTAGGAAGTGGCAATATCATCATAAAGACGATCGCGAGTAACATCACCGCAAGCATGATGTCTTTGCGTTGCCCTACTTTGTTTAGAATATCGATCAACTTATTCATGTGATTCACTATTTAAAGATTGCAGATAGCGTCGGTGCGCTTGGCGTGCCCCATCGACGTCATTTTGTTTCCAACGCGCTTGGCTTAAACAAAACCAGAGTCCTGCCGAGTCAGGATGAAGGTCGGATTTTAATAAGTGCTCACACACCTCAATCGTCCGGGTATATCGACCACTTTGTAAACACGCCACAGCAAGTGTTTGCATCGCCTCTTTGTGATGCGGTTCTATTTCTAGAACCGCATCGAGAATAGAAATGGCATGCTCTGGCTTTTGGTATTGAACTTGTAGCGCAGCGTGAACAAGTAAGAGTTCAATGTCTTTGGATCTCAACATGTTGGTTAGACCTGAATAAGGAGATTGAGCGCCATAGTGAGGTAACGCTGATCAAGTTGTGTACTTTGTAGCGTTTCGGATGCTTTGATAAAAGAAACGGAGCCTGAGTCCTGTGCAAGAACTTGCAGCTGAGCCAACGTTTCATCGAACTGTTGGCGGTACTTTTCTGGACGCAACAACTCTGAGTGCAGCAGCTTGGGCTTAGTTAACGCGATGAGATATTGGTCTGAAGGCCTGAGGTCATAGAGCTTCTCTAAATGCGTAGCGACCGCCTGTCCATCCGGAAGTAATTGAAACCGTTCAGGGAAATCGGCCTTAACCTCACTATGAGTAACATGCGTGAAGGCTTCTATGCCTACGTTTAAAGTGCTAACTCGAGTCATGAGCCTGCCACATCGTTATGTAGACGAGCCAAAAGCGTAAACGCTTGCTCTAAGGTCGGAAGTGTTACTTCTTCTCCTTTTAGCCTTGCTGAAAAAACCAGAGTTTGCTCATCTAACAAGCCGGTTTTAATTTCGAAAGGCCAGCCTTGATCGGCATGACACAAACACAGTGCACTTTGAATCATGTCACTGGTTTGATGCCAAGATAACGCTCGAGACAACATCAAGAATAACTGCTCACCCTGTCGCTCAATATGCAGCGTACCACTTTGCTCAAAATCCAGCTGCACCCGTCCAGCTGATGAGAAATCGACGGCATCGAGCCCCATTCCTCGGCAAAATTCATCGACGGATGCATCAATCCAACTCATCTTCCCACGCTTCCTCTTCTTCTATATCAATGGCTTCGTCTAGCGCCTTTTGTACCGCTTGGATTAAATTCTGTCGTTGTTCTTCATCGGCGAATACGTCAATTGGGATTGCGCGAACTAACTTATGGAACTCTCGAAAAAAATCGATTTTTTGTTCTACCGCCGTCAATTCCATTGCGTTGGCGACTTTCCATATCTCATCACTGCTTACCCATCGCTGCTCTACCAACGCAATCACATCAGCCATCAAATTAGAAACTTGATAAGCCATAATTCGTCCTTTCCGGTTTAAACATTTGGAACAGCTGATTCACACGATCTTGCAACGTATTTAGAGTTTTGAGTTTTTGCATATCGGACATCAACCACTGCAACTTAACCGAATCGATACTGCTACCTTGAACACTAAGATCTGCACTCATGCCTTGCAGCATAAAGTCAACAGCAGTCGATACCTCCTGCTCACCAAAGCGCGCCACTACATCTTGATAAGCCGCGCCGAGCCCTTGATAACTATGAACGGTATCGCGGTAGAAGCCGCGCAGCTGATGCAAAGAGCTAAACTCTTGCTCTTGGCTGTATTCATCAGCAAAATTTGAGACACGGATTTCCGTATCAATTTGAGACCATGTATCTGGGTTTTGCTCGATTCTTAGAAGTGCTTGGTCAATCAGCGCTAGTAGGTGTTTACTTTCTGGACTCGCACTCAAAAACTTTTTAACGGCTTTTAGGGCGAGGTATTGATGGCTTTTCTCCTCGGAAAACCCATTCAAGTAGGCTTGTAATTGCGCGATGGTCGAGATATTTCCTCCCGCCATTTTTGTAGCCAAATCTTTGATCTTTTGATTCTTTTCAAGATCAGGGACTTTTCTTAAATAGTCCGAAACGAGTTCATGTGCTTCATTAACTCGAACACCACTGTCTTTCACTTTGCGCTTAGTCAGATCTTTCTCTGCTTTTTCGGAACCGAGTGAAGTGAGTTCTTCCATCGCATCAAAAAGTGATTGTGTGGCATTGTGAACACGGACGGTTTCACCGCGATAATTGCCTTTTTGTGAAACGTCGGGACGAGACGATTCCAACCCGCTTTGGATAGACGCATCAAACTTTGGATTTGTTGCGATATGATTGTTGATAATACTCATTCACTTGCACTCCTTCCGCACAATACAGGCGAATTATAGGAAGTGCGCTTTGTTGAAGCTGTCAAAATCAGACGTGTTTTTTTAGTGCGCTTTCAGTTTTCTAAAAACTCCCGACTGATATTCACTATAAATTGATTCTTATACTTTCTATCCTCTCAGCATCAATCATTGCGCATATTTTTACCTTGAACGATTTCTCATACATCACTGATATCCAACAATCTGCGATTAAACACACGCGTTTGATCCAAATTCGCGGGCGCGTTACGCAAGTCACCGGCACCATTATCAAAGCTGTCGTCCCTGGCGTTCGTGTAGGTGAACTGTGTGAGTTGCGTAATCCCGATCAAACTCTGTCTTTGTTAGCGGAAGTGGTTGGCTTCCAGCAGCATCACGCTTTGCTCACTCCGTTAGGAAATATGTTTGGGATTTCCTCAAATACAGAAGTAAGCCCAATGGGTAAAATGCACGAAGTGGGTGTTGGCGACCACCTGTTAGGTACAACGCTTGACGGGCTTGGACGTCCTTTCGATGGTACGCAAAGTCAAGAACCAAGCGCTTGGTATCCTGTTTATCGCGATGCACCACCACCAATGCAACGTAAACTGATTGAAAAGCCAATCTCTCTTGGCGTTCGATCCATTGATGGGCTACTGACCTGTGGTGAAGGTCAGCGCATGGGTATTTTTGCAGCGGCTGGCGGGGGTAAAAGTACCCTACTGGCAAAACTGATTCGCTCCGCAGAAGTTGACGTGACCGTTCTCGCCTTAATTGGTGAACGCGGACGCGAAGTGCGCGAGTTTATTGAGCATGACCTAGGCGAAGAAGGAATGGCCAAATCGGTTTTAGTGGTCGCTACCTCTGATCGCCCAGCAATGGAGCGCGCCAAAGCCGCTTTTGTTGCCACTTCTATCGCAGAATATTTTCGTGACCAAGGTAAACGCGTGCTACTGCTGATGGATTCTGTAACGCGTTTCGCCCGCGCACAGAGGGAGATTGGACTAGCCGCAGGCGAGCCACCAACACGACGTGGCTATCCGCCTTCCGTTTTTGCCGCTTTGCCAAAGCTGATGGAACGAGCTGGACAATCAGACAAAGGATCAATTACAGCACTGTACACCGTGTTGGTGGAAGGTGACGACATGACAGAGCCTGTCGCGGATGAAACTCGCTCAATTTTAGACGGGCACATTATTCTCTCGCGTAAACTTGCGGCAATGAACCACTACCCTGCGATTGATGTACTTCGGTCAGCAAGCCGAGTGATGAATCAAATCGTTGAATCCGATCATCAGGCGTCTGCTGCTCATATTCGCGAAATGTTAGCTAAGTATGAAGAAGTTGAACTGCTAATCAAAATTGGCGAATACCAACATGGTGCAGATAGCCGAGCGGATATGGCCATTGCACAAAGTGATGATATACGCGCCTTTTTACGCCAAGGCACGCATGAACTAAGCGATCTTGATGGCGCTATCGCTCAACTTAAAGGGATGGTGAAACAATGATAGAACGCTTATTAGAAATCAAAAAAATTCGCGCTGACCGTGCGGATAAAGCCGTCAAGCGTCAAGAATACCGCGTGTCAAACGCCACAGCACAGGTTCAAAAGGCCGAACGTTCTGTCGCGGACTATCACGTTTGGCGCCAGGAAGAAGAAGAGCGACGTTTTGCTAAAGCAAAACAACAAACGCTCGTTCTCAAAGAGCTGGAAACATTAAGACAAGAAATCGCGTTGTTAAGAGAGAGAGAAGCCGAACTTAAACAGCGTGTGGCCGAGTCAAAAAAAGCGCTTGAAATCGAACGCTCGGCACTTAAAGAAAAGCAAAAAGAGGCGCGACAAGCCCATAAAACCAAAGAAAAATTCGTTCAGTTGCAGCAACAAGAAGTCGCGGAAAAATCGCGAGAAAGGCAATACCAAGAAGAACTCGAACAGGAAGAGTTTCGCACTGTCGACATTATCTAAAGGTTCACTATGCGCATTACCCCAACAACTGAAGCATCGAATACGCTGCACAAATCAACGCCGGAACAAGCGCCTCTCGAGAAGGAGGCCGAGCTTCAATCACAATTCGAGCATGCAATGACGAAGAAGCCTAGCGAGGGAAAGGAGTCTATCGTTGGGAATCCCCAAAAAAATCATACTGGCGAAGAAGACATACCGCTAAGGCATAAGACATCTCAAGGTCTAGATAAGAAACTTAACCTATCGAACCAAGAAGCCAACGCTGACAAAAACACCTCCACTTTAAAAGGTAAAAGTGACGTCGTCACTAAGAGAGATATAGAGAAACCGCAAGACGACGCAGCAAATAGCGAAGAAATAATTAGCGAAAACAATAAATTGCTTAAAAATGATGGAAAAAGCGATGGCAACACAGTTCTAAGCTCCCCTTCTACCGAGCGTGTTGATCCTCACTTTCAAGCTCAAGCTCATTTGAAAGATGATAAACCGACGCCGATGGATAAACATACCTCGCCGGATTGTCTCTCTACGCTTGAATCTGGCTTGCTTCCCCAAAGTGCGACAGAGACAGAGCTCGCTCAATATGGGATTAACATTGTTGGCTTAACGAAAAAGCAAACTGAAAAAACGCACAATAAGCGTGCAACTCCGTCGCTACAGAATACAGGCAAACGACTAGACCAAACTGGTGGCCTGCCTGAAACCAAGCCTCTTGAAAAAATCGTGACGAAAAGCGCACTAGTCGCCGTTAAAACGGATGAAGAAAAAGTGCCTTCTCAGCCCTTTGCAAGTGCGGTAACACAAGGCGATGTCATCCTAAAAAGTGTTGCTTCGCAGGCTCAACCAAGCCCAACGCGAGACGTAAACCAATTACTCCAGCAATTGGTGGACAAAATCTATGTTGCTCTGCCAACCGCATCGGACAACAAAGAGGTTCGGCTGTTTCTAAGTGAAGGACAATTAAAAGGTGGTGAAATCCACATCAAGTTGGACGCTCAAGGGTATAGCGTGACGATTCGACAAGAGCATGCCCTTACCATTATTAGCCAGCAAGCTAGACAAGATCTTGCTGAACGGCTAAACCGATTCGGTGGTGAGCAGCCACTTCGCTTAGCGATCAGCGAACAAACTCAACAGCTCGATCAACAACAACATGAACAACAACACTCACGCCAACAACGCAGCGTGTATGAAGAATGGCAAGCGGAGAATGACCTATGACGCCGTTAATAATCCCCAAAGTGGATGCAGAAAGTATCGCGCTCAGCAATCAACTTTGTGCAAAACAGTGCCACTTCCAAGGGACTGATGGTCAGAGCGTATCGATTACTGTTGCTCAAATCCCTTCATTTGAAGGGTTCCGTTTAACCACGTTGATTGGAGGGCAAACCCTACAAGTAGACTTTTCTCGTGCGCAGCTCCAACATTGGCTGAAATCGACCTTAAATGCTACTGCGTTTGAGTCCCTGCCTAACTCCCTCCAGTTAGCACTTTTGAGCTCACAGATAGAACCGCATAGTGAGGCAATCAAAGCGCTATTTGGTCAGTTACCCATTCTTAGTCAACTACAGCCGTTAGAGGCGAGCCAGGCCCAAGAGCATACTTTAATGTTAACCCTCAATAAGCCTAACGGCTCTCTTTGTTTGTGGGTTAGCGAAGGATCAGACGTGTTGTTGGATGCGCTACCAAACAGCGCTGCTCTACAAGCTCGACACCTCGCTTTACCTGTGTGGTTAAGTCTTGGAAGGACCCATTTGACGTTAAGCGAATTTAATTCGCTCGAGCTGGGAGATGTCATCTTTTTTGACGATGGTTACATCGCCAAGCAACAAGCCATTTTTCAAGTATCTAACCAGAATCTCTGGCGCTGCCAACTGGATGACCAAACTCTTCACATTATGGAAAAAGAAACCAATATGAATGACGTAAACACTTCAGAAATGTTAACCGACCACCAGCAACTGCCTGTGGAACTCACGTTTGATATCGGCCATCAAACCATCACGCTAGAGCAGCTTAACCAGCTTCAGCCAGGGTACGTATTCGAGCTAAACCAGCCTGTATCTAAACCGGTAACATTGCGTGCCAACGGCAAAATCATTGGTGAGTGTGAACTGGTTAATGTTAACGAACATTTAGGTGTGCGCGTACTGGAGCTGTTCGGTGGCACGCAGGAGCCAGCATGATCCAGTTACCCGACGAGCTCAATCTCATTGTCAGCTTAGCACTGCTGGCACTGATCCCATTTATCGCCATGATGGCGACGTCGTTTGTGAAACTGGCCGTTGTATTCTCACTGCTGCGTAACGCTCTCGGTGTACAGCAAATTCCGCCGAATATGGCGCTTTACGGATTGGCCATCATTCTGTCAATTTTCATCATGGCTCCCGTCGGGTTTGAAACCTACGACTACGTAAAGCAGCATGATATCTCCCTTGAAGATTCTGCAAGTGTAGAAGGCCTCATTGAAAGCGGTTTACAGCCTTATCGAGAATTTTTGAAAAAGCATATTCGGGAAACCGAAGCCATATTCTTCACTGATGCTGCACGCACATTGTGGCCACAGAAGTACGTAGACCGTTTAGAGTCGGACAGTTTATTGCTCTTACTGCCCGCATTTACCGTCAGCGAACTTACTCGCGCTTTTGAAATTGGCTTTCTGTTGTACTTACCGTTCATCGCTATTGACCTAATTGTGTCGAATATCCTACTCGCAATGGGGATGATGATGGTATCGCCAATGACGATTTCCCTCCCCTTCAAATTGTTGCTTTTTGTCTTGCTTGACGGCTGGACAAAGCTCACCCACGGCTTAGTGTTGAGTTACGGTTAATCACGGAGAAAGTATGCATTCTGCTGAAATCATTCATTTCACGACTCAAGCATTAACCCTAGTGTTGTACTTGTCATTACCGCCGATTTTAGTCGCAGCATTGGTTGGTACATTGGTGTCGCTTATTCAGGCGTTAACTCAGGTCCAAGAACAAACGTTAGGCTTTGTGGTCAAGCTTATCGCGGTCATTATTACACTGTTCGTCACAACGCAATGGCTAGGGGCAGAGCTCCACGCCTTCGCCTCGCTTGCTATGGATAAAATTCCTCAAATACGATGAGTTATCACGACTTACACCAGGTTTTATTTTTGTACAGTCTGACGTTACCTCGGGTAATGGCATGCTTCATCTTTTTGCCTATTTTGAGCAAGCAAATGCTAGGCGGCACCATGGTGAGAAATGGTGTGCTTTGCTCACTCGCGCTGTTTATATTTCCGATGATTAATCAGCAAAGCTTGCCCGCAGAAACCGACGGCATTTGGCTGATAGTGATTTTGGGTAAGGAGGTATTAATTGGGCTATTGATAGGGTTTGTTGCTGCTATCCCCTTTTGGGCGATAGAAGCGGCCGGTTTTCTGGTCGACAACCAACGTGGTGCTGCCATGGCAAGTATGTTTAACCCAACGCTAGGCTCACAATCCACACCAACAGCCGTGTTGCTGACCCAAACGTTGATTACCCTGTTCTTCTCTGGCGGGGGCTTTGTCACTTTTATCTATGCGTTATTCAAAAGCTATACATCTTGGCCGATCGTGGACTTTTTCCCAACCGTTAGCGACGCATGGGTTAGCTTCTTCTACGCGCAATTTGAACAGCTTATGTGGCTTGGTGTGTTGATGTCCGCTCCACTAGTGTTGGCAATGTTTCTTGCTGAGTTTGGTCTGGCGCTTATCAGTCGTTTTGCACCGCAATTGAATGTTTTTTTCCTTGCCATGCCAATAAAAAGTGCCATCGCGAGTGTTTTACTGATCGTGTATCTCGGAATAATGATGGATCACTTTGAAGTACAGTTTTACGGCATTACCCGATTCGCAGAACAACTCAATACCATTTGGCAATAACGCTTAGGATTCTTTATGAGTGCAGAAAAAACTGAGCAACCCACCGCAAAAAAGTTACGCGATGCTCGACAGAAAGGTCAGGTTGCCAAAAGCCAAGAAATCGTATCGTCTGCATTAATTTTGGCGCTCATAATTGTACTGTTTGCGTTCGCCGATTATTACATGTCGCACATCTCAGCGCTTATTCTCCTACCAAGTAAGCTTGCTTATCAGGGTTTCCAAGATGCGCTAGTCGATGTCGCTATCGCCATCGCAAAAGAAATTGCCTATCTACTCGCTCCGATTATTCTGGTTGCTGCACTCGTCGCCATCTTTTCCAATATGGGGCAGTTCGGGTTCCTATTTAGTGGTGAATCCGTTAAACCCGACATCAAAAAGATCAATCCCGTCGAAGGTGCCAAACGCATTTTTTCCCTCAAGAGTGTGATTGAGTTTATCAAGTCGATCCTTAAAGTCTCTCTTCTTTCCTGCATTATCTGGGTGACATTACGCGGTAACATCAACGCTTTAATGCAAATTCCAACTTGTGGGCTAGAATGTGTCCCGACCATTACTGGCGTCATGATTAAACAATTAATGATTATCTCTTCGGTAGGTTTCATCGTCATCGCTGCCGCAGATTTTGCGTACCAGAAGTTTGATCACACGAAAAAGCTCAAAATGAGCAAGGACGAAGTGAAGCGCGAATACAAAGAGATGGAAGGCAGTCCAGAAATAAAAAGCAAACGTCGTCAGTTACACCAAGAGCTACAAGCCTCTAATCAACGTGAAAACGTTAAACGTTCTAATGTATTAGTTACAAACCCAACACATATCGCGGTTGGCCTTTATTACAAGAAAGGCGAAACGCCCCTGCCCGTCATCACTTTGATGGAAACCGATGCGGTAGCCAAACGTATGGTCGCAATCGCTAAAGAGGAAGGCGTGCCTGTGATGCAAAAAGTCCCTCTTGCTCGTGCACTATACGCCGACGGTAACGTCGACCAGTACATCCCAAGCGATCTTATTGAGGCAACTGCGGAAGTGCTTCGTTGGTTGGCTTCGTTAGAGTCCGAGGCGGACTAACAAACCACATCCCATTCAAGATCTGGGCTTACAACTGCCCAGCTTTCAACCTCGATACTTTCAACGCTATAATGCGGTATCCTTTAACTGTATGTTGTTTTTATGAAATCTAGCTTAAGCATTCGCTCCTACACGAAACGTATGAGCCGACATACTCATAGTGATTATCATCAACTGGTGCTTCCTCTCCAGGGCAACATACATATTGATATGGATAGCTATGTCGGAAAGGTGGCGGTTGGCGACTGCATAGTCATCCCCAAAAGTTGTGCTCACGGGTTTAATGCCGAAGAGTCATCACGCTTTATTGTTGCGGATATGACCACTTTGCCCACTCATTTGATGGATAATAGTGTGGCTGTGTTTTCGATTAGCCCGCCTCTACTGAGCTTTATCCAGTTTGTCGAAAAGCAACTTGAGTATCAGGTTAATGATGAAATTGAAAACTCAATGGTTGCAACCTTCTATCTGTTGCTGGAGCAGCAAAAGCGGTCTCGCTCCGTGGATTTGCGTATTCGAGATGTACAGGTTGTGATCGCGGAGCAGCTTGATCAGCCACTCACCATTGCCTCATTAGCGAATGCCGCTTGCTTGAGTCCGACGCAGTTTAAAAAGCTTTTTAAAGAGCAGCTAAAAGTGAGCGTCCATAAGTACATTACACTACAACGTATGGAAAAAGCCAAAGCACTACTGACTCATACAGACCTTCCAGTTCAGTTGATAGCTGAACGAGTTGGTTATAGTGACCTTTCCGCGTTTAGTCGACGGTTTTCAATGCATTTTGGTATGTCTCCTAGAGAGTTTTCCCGATAGTCACTAAAATAGTCTTCTGGAACAAGTATTCCGTCTTTTCAGCACAAAAATCTCTATCGCTTTCTTTTATTCTTTCTACCCTAAAACAGCCATTCACTAGGTAGAAATTACAGTGTTAAAAAAACATTTCACCGACTATCAATTAGGAACTTTATCCATACTTTTTGCTTCAACCCTGTGGGGAACGACGGGCACCGCTGCCAGCTTGGCACCGGATGTCAGTGCTCTCGCCATTGGCGCATTTTCTATGGGTATTGGTGGGTTTATGCAAGCATGTCTATCTGCGAAGTCACTGAAGAGAGATTTTCGAAAAGTCGTACATAAGAAGAAAACGTTACTGATTAGTATTATCGCCTTAGCCACCTACCCACTGGCTTTTTATTCATCAATGCGATTCGCTGGTGTGGCTATTGGTACGGTTATTTCTATCTCCACTGCTCCTTTCTTTTCTGCTTTGTTAGAGTGTCTCTTTAGCCGAAATCAGACCATAACCAAGCGCTGGATGATGAGTTTCGCAATCGGGGTCATTGGCATTACCTTGTTGCTGGCTTCTGAGTCATCCGCAAATAGCTTATTTGATCAGGATATGAAGCATTGGGGTGTATTACTTGGCCTATTGGCAGGTTTGACGTACGCCATTTACTCATGGGGAGTAAAGGCTATGATTGACCACGGCATTGAATCGCAAACGGCCATGGGAAGTGTTTTTGGTATTGGTGGAGTTTTGCTTCTACCAACACTTTTCATCACGGGTGATAATCTATTTGCATCGTCAACTAATACGGCGGTCATGCTCTACATGGCCTTGATTCCAATGGGGTTAGGTTACGTCGCTTTTGGGTTTGGGCTACGGTTTGTTACAGCCAGTGGAGCTAGCATACTCACGCTATTTGAACCTGTTATCGCAGCAGCACTAGCAGTTGCGATTGTTGGGGAAGAAATTTCTTTCATTGGTTGGGTTGGTATAACGTTGACACTTGTGTGTTTGTTTCTTCAGTCGAAAAGTTAAATTAAACCGATATTAGCCAGCCCCAAAAAGGAACGCTGACGGTAGATAAAGTAAGGAGCAGCACCTACTCCCTACTTTACCATTTGAAATTACACCCAGCCTTCTGCCAAGTACATCAATCGCAATTGACTTGGTGAGCCTAGTTTTTCTAGCGCATCTAATTGGACGTCACTCAGGTTTGGGCATTTATCAAGATAAACTCGTCCGTTTGCTGCATCTAGGGGGAGCTTGTAGGTTAGCTTTTCGTTTATTTTACTTGCTTCCCCTTTATCAATCGCTCGAACAGCTGGCATGAGCCAATCCCAATCTTCTCCTAACAGTTTTTTAAACGCCCCGTTAGCAATAGACTCGGTTTTACTTGGTGCATCCTCTGGGCTTAGCTTCAAGATAGAATCTACGTCAGGAACCAAGTGCTCACTTGGCTCTGAACCCAACATCTTTTTCAGTGTTAATCGAGCGGCTTCCATCTCTTGTGCCTCTTTAGGCGCTTGAGGAGAAGTCATTGCAGTATCCTCCTTAGGGCCAAGGTACGCCATTAATGCGCGGACAGAAGCCGGATCTTGCATACTGAAGGTAAAGTCTCCTTTTGCATTGGAAACTTCAAGTCTAGGTAAAACACCAGACATTTCGCCTTGCATAAGTTGCTCTTTTACTTCCGTATTTAACCCGTATGCCCCAGCTTGGTTCGCCACAAAGCCACCGCCGCTCATGATAGCAGTCGTTGCCGCAGAACCGATTGCCTCTTTTGCTATCGGTGTGACGCCCACCGTTGCTACAGAGCTAACACCGAACGTGCCCAGGCTCCCCGTCGCCATACCTAACGTAGCTCCAATGCCACCTTCAGCCGACAGTATCGCATGACCTTGAGCCAAGGTTTGCTGCATCGGCATAGAAAGACGTTGATCTCGCCCTGGCAGCTGTGAAATTTGTTCTAACTGATGATGGTAAGCCTCAGCATCACCATTTACGGCCGCTTTGTGCAGCTCTCGACCTGTAGAAATCAATAAGCCAACACCAGGTAATGCCAAGTTAATAACGGCGTTCACACCAGAACCTTTTAGCTTTTCTTTGCCCATCTGTAACAGTTCAGCAGCGAAGCCATCCATTTTTCCTGGATACTGGGCTTCTAAACTCACCTGCATACGCGGATCTTTGCTGATCGCATCAAACGTATTTTTAAGCTGCTGGTACGCATCGCTGCTCACTTTTATTTCATCCAATAGGCTGACAACTTCTAAGATTTTACGCTCAGTAAGTGGCTCACCGCGATAGCCTGAAGGACTCACTAGGGAGTATGCCAACAGCGCAACCTCAGGTTTTTCTTGCTTAAGTAGCGCCTGCTTTAAATCAAGGTGAGTTTTTATGTTTTCTTGGAAAAACTTAGTGTATTTGCTTCTCAATACGCCTTCGTGAATAGAAGCAAACTTATGACCTTTGTGGAATGTGGAAGGTTCTTTTACTTCACCTCTTTTACTGATCACTCGGTCATCTTTTTGCGCAGCAACTGCACGAAACTGCTCTAGATCAGGTACTGGGCTTTGGCTGATTTTTTGTGTTGTATTAACCATTTTTCTCTCCTACACACGAAGTGATTGAACATGAGCTTGTTCATGATTAGAGGTGGTTGGAATCGCTTGATCCAACATTGCGAAACGCGCTTGCCACAGCTCGGCCTGTTCAATAACTTCGTGAAACCAAGCGGTAAGGTTCGTCGTATTTAGATGCTCAACGGGTTTACGTCCTGCTAAGACAAGCTGTCGACCGTTTGGAGCCAAAGCAAGTGCGAGGCTGCCACTACCTATTCCTTGATAGTTAGCATGAGCAAGAAGCTCTAAACCTTTTAGTCGTTGTTCACCGGATTTTTCTAACCCTCCGAACGTTACAGACAACATCAAATCATCCGTATCTGTCGCGATGAAATACAACATGTAGCGATCATCGACCAGTAGCTGACAACGTTCATTTTCTTCAAAATTCAGTTCGGGCAACTCATTGAGTTGGCAAAACTCCAAGAGCAGTTGTTGAATCGTGTTCATAACTTTTTCCTTTTGTTTCAATAACTCTATTGAACAACGATTGCAGATTGAACGATGTCGGTAATGGCTTTATTTTTGTCACTTTTTCGCCTGCATTGTGAGGTTTTCCGCAGAAATCTCGCTCTAAAAACGAGTTTCCAGAGTAATAAAAAAGAGCAGCTCAGGGCTGCTCTTTCAATAAAGGTTAGATGCTTAGCATGGTGTATTTGCTCACTTCTTTTGCAGATTGACTAACCCAGTTTATGGCTATCAAAAATGACTTCTGTTGGCGGGAACATATTCGAAACAGGTGGTCGTTGTGCATCTCCAAACATTGGTGCACCGAATGCAGATGTCGCCCACGGGTCAACAATTTTCACATCCTTACTCCACGTTGATGGATCTTTTATGTCGCTCCCCTCTTGTCGACCAACCAGTACATAAAGGTGTGTACCTGAATGACCCTTTTTAAACGCAACCACTTCTACTTTGGGTTCACTTTCAGGTGTTCCTGACATGCCTTGAATCATCTCAGCGGCGGCAGCAAAGGCAAATGTAGTACAGCAGCCGGCTTTCGCGGTTTGTACTGCCTTAGCAATGTTCTGTAGAGTGCTTAATTGCGGTGCGGTTCCTCTTTGTGCTGCAGCTTGAACTCCGTTTGCGGACATCGTCGCTCTGTGATCTTGCATGATTCGCGCTTGATCCGCGTGAAGCTCTTTTAGTCGTGGCTTTCCTTTTGTTTCATAAAACTGTGACCCCTTAACACCGAACGTATTTAAGTCCGTACAGGCAAAATCACCAAGCTTTTGAAGGTTGGCTTTATGTTCGTTGATAAGCGCGACACTCGATGAGGCTTTATTGGTTTTGGAAGAAGAGGCTGCCGTTTGTGCAGTGGGCCAATTTGAGCTAGGGCCAGACGACAATCTCTCAAGATTTTTCAGGCTCCCAAGCGTTAACTTGTTTTCACCATTCAACACATTTTTCAGCATGAGCTTCGCAACATCTTTAGGAATACCCTGCTTAGTAAGCAGGTTCACTACAATATCTTTCGCTTTATTCTGGTGGCTAATACGCGCGCTGATACTTTTATTTTTTGGTGCGCCCTCTTTAACAAAAATATCTTTGCCGTTGTGTGCTCGAACCTCTTTGTCGTCAGCTTGATTTTGTGTCGCCAAATGTGACGTTAACTGACTCAACGAGTGCATTTGCGATGTATTAATATTGACCATGTGTGATGCCTTAAACTTGAATAAATGCGTGTACGTCTGTTTGGCTAAAATCTACAACCGTGTTGTTTTGAAATAACTGTCCCCAAGTATCAACTAATTCGTTCAACTGAATGATTAAGTTAGCAATGTTGGTGAGTTCACTTCCAGTCGCGATAGCAACTTGAAGAACAACGTCTTTGCGTGTTGGATTCACACAAAACTGCACACCACCTGTTTCTCGATACAAAAAGTTGTATTCAAGTAAAACTTGAAGTTTATCTAGCGTAATATCATCTTGTTCTATAAGCAGGTTTTTGGAAATCAATAACTCGCCTTTTTCCTCTACGAGCAGAACATCGACACTGTTGTTTTCAGCAAAATGCAGTGACCACATTTGATCGTCATACGCTGTCACGCGCTCAAGGTTCAGCACTTCTCCTAGCTCAGAGAGAAGCATATTAATCTTTCCTGTATCCATGTTGTGTCCTGTCTAATTTATTATAACTAAGTGACATCGATATATTTATTGCAGCGAAGCCACTTGGGTATAACGGCTCATTTAAATAAGCGAATAAGGATAAAAGAGATTTTATGGCGAGATAGAAACCAACACTTTATTTCAACGTCTCATTTTTATTGCTATTAGCCGTTTTATTGAGAAGAAAAATTAAGATTAAGCTGGAAAATAAAAGAGCGGCAATCGCCGCTCCAAAAATTAAATAGAAGTAAAAAATCACTTAATACCGTGAAGGCTATTTTCTGCATCCATAGCTAAAGGATTGAACGAGTCGTTACGAAGTTCTGCTATCGCGTATAGCATACGCCCCATGCGACCATTTCCATCGGTAAAGCCATGGTACCCGATAACTCCGGCGAACAAATGTTTACCTAAGTCTTTATCTTCTACAGGGTTCTCTTTCAAAAAGCCTTCAATGTGCTGCTTTAACATGCCCTCACCGCCAATACTTGAAGGCAAAGTACCACCCGAAATATTTGGCCCTCGGTAATCACGCTCAACATTAGGCACCAATCGAGCGTGTAGCTCTTTTAGGTTTTCCATATTCAATAAATCTTTACCATTAGACGCGTATTCTTTCAGTAAAGACGTAATATTTTCGGCATCGTTTCCTTTAGAGTTAGAAGCATTAATGATCCACGCCGCAGCTCTTTCAACATTATTGGTTACGCCACTTTTGTTAAACGCGTCCTCTGCCAGTCCTTCAGCGTATACACCTTGGCTTAGATCGGTGCTTGCTAGACCTTCGATATGACGTTGCGCCGATTTAAGATGCATCACCTCCATATCAAACACCGCTTGCATTTGATTAATGCTACCTGCCGGGTTTTCCTGCGCTGCAGATACACCACCGCCGTAGTCTTTTACTACACGTCCAGCAAGCGACTTCGCTGCACTTTCGCCAATCAGTGATGTGAGGTTTTTACCAGAATCGGTTTCTAACATTGCCTCTGTCATCGCTCGCTCTGCTAACTGGTTTAGCTCAGCAGAGTTCGACTGAACTGATTTACTGTCTAACTTCGCAAAGGCATTTAAGACATCTGATGCGGTTTTTATGCTTCCATCTTTGAAGAACATTTGTCCATGCTCAACAGAAGAAGCAGCTTGTAAACGCTGAGCTTGTCCTTGCTCATTATCAAATACGGCTTTTGTAAGGGCTTTCGCTACCGATTGTGGGCTACCTTCGCGAAACAGTTTTCCTGTCGCTTCAAAAAATCGCGCTACTGCACCATTCGTAGGATTGGCGCGAGTAAATTCTTGGGTCGCTGCGTTGATTTGGTATTCTTTGCCACCAATACTCAGCTTACCTTCGTTAAGTATCTCGTTACGAGCTTGCGGCATGGCGGCCTGCAACGCGCTAACACTTCCAAAACTGATCATGTTTTAAACCCTTAATGTGGAAAAATGAGTGGTATTCGTTTCCGGTACTTCGGTTGTTTTATTGGTTACTTCTTGTGTATTCGCACTTTTTAACCACTCGATGAAATTCGCAAATGACTCATCGAAAAAAGATGCAGTTAGCAGTTGCTGAGGCAGGTGTATGAAACCGATATATCCGGTCTCTTCCTCCCAGCATACCGCTGGAGAGCCTTGCGTTAAGGCACCTTTCATATGTTGATGCAAAATATCAGCACTCGGTTCATCACCTGAAATCAGCCCGATAAGCGTCACACGATCTTCTTGTGCACGAATTGTGATTGCTGTGTTTTGCTCAACGAGTAGATGGCAACAATCATCCTCATCAAAAACCAACGGCTCCAATTGGCAGCGGCTGGCAAAATCTGTCAGTAAAGAAGTTATAAATCCATTAGCCATTCGACTAAATAATCCTATTTTTGTTGTTTTAGAGGCGCTGCTTGGTTGCAACACTTATCAACTAAGCAGCTTTCTTAGGTGTATTCTTAAGGATTTATGGCAGTGAATATTTTAGAAATGGTCGGATTTTTTTTGTTTAAAGGCATTAAAATGAAAAAACTCAGCAAGTGCTGAGTTTTTAAGGTTTATTCATGAATCGTAATTTTACGCTCGCTGAGCTGCTTCACCATGGCTTGCTTTAATGCATGCAGCTGTCCATCAATACTGGCGTCGATGATCCCAACTTCTGTTTCCAAAATGCAGCCTCCATTTTTCAAGCGCGCATCTGCTACCACGTCAACGTAACCGACTTCAGGGAAATCACTTAATACACCAGCCACCTTTTCTCTCACCTCAACAACCTGCTCTGGGTGGACATGTAAAATGACCTGCTTTTGGTTGCTCACCAGTTGCAACGCTTCTCGAACTACACTCACCGTGGTATCGACATCATCGAAGGTATCGATGATCTTACGTACTGCTTCTAACACCACACCTGTCATTTTTTCTTCGACTTGCTGATAGTAGTCATTACAACGTGCTAAGGTTTCAACCATCGTTTGCGCATTTTCAATCTTGGCTTGTGCAAGGCCATCTTGATAACCACGTTGTTTTTCGGTTTCGTAGGCTTGTTGGGCATTAGCAATGATGCTCTCAGCTTTGGAGTTCGCGGCTTCAACTAAGTGTTGCGAATCCAGATAACTGGCATAATCTTTCGCTTTCAGCACCTTTAAGCCAGGTGCCAGCTGCAAATTGTCTGTTTTTATTTCAACAAATGAAACCATTGAGGAATAACCTGTTTTGCGATTTTTTTTGTGAGTCGATACGCCAGATCTCGTTGATCCGCTTCCAACCAGTTAGCTGTTTCCGCGTTTTCGCTAAGTTGCTTTTCTAATTTGAATTGCCAACGAAGAACAACATCTTCTGGTGAGTTAATCAAAATAAACCTCATCCAAAAATATCCTAGCGCCCTCATGCTTGCTTCAACAGACCTTTCATCCAATAGTTCTGGTAACGAACGCTGCCAGCCTTGCGGCCAGCTGGATAACAGCATCGGCCCGTTTTGAATTAAGAACCGAGCGCCTTCCAAACCAAATACGTTGTTCAGAACCTGTTTAGGATGTTTTAAGACAACGCTTCGCATCGCAACGCAATGCAAAGCTCCACCCACCATCAATACGAGTTGATTCAACGCGTCTGTCGGGAGCAATGCCAAACTATGACAAGGTCTGTCAAAAGCCGTCTCAGGAACGGGAGATAGCGCCCACTCATTGATACACCACTGGTTGAACATGGGGTTATCTCTCCAGCCTTCGATATTTAGTAACCAAGGCTGCTTTTGCTCTATCCAACTTCTATGGATGTACTGGCAAGGCGCATAGTTAAACTGGTGTTGTACCTGCGCGAGTGGTGTTTCTGGTTTAACCACGCTTCGTGTTCCTACGACACCATGTAAAGGTAGCGATATTCGAGCCGATGAGTGCCGCTACCAAGAACACCAAAATGGCGATAAGATTATTCGCCGTCTCTTTGGTGACCTGAACCGACAAAATGCTTTTAAATTGATTGTTTTGAGTAGCAACTCGAACCTCTGATGAGGGTACCATCACTACGCTGATTCGATCGTAGTTCAGCCCCTCAATACTGTTGTTCACTAATAATTTGATCTGCGGAACATATGAATCAAGCGCAATATCTGCCGCGTGTTTAATAAATACGGAGGCAGAAGCTGGAGTTGGACGCTCTCCTGGACGCAGATCTTGATCTTCCAAAACAACATGAACACGTGCCACCAGCACGCCATCAATCTGAGATAAGGTTGACGAGAGCTCTTGAGATTTCGCGTACACCAAACGTGCTCGTTCTGCTAATGGTGACGAGATCAAATCGTCTTTAGGAAACACCTCTTTCAGTGTAGAAAACTGCTCTCTTGGATAACCTTTTCGCTTTAGCGCATCTACCGCGAAGGCGATTTGAGAACTGTCTACCATTAACTTGACGGTGTTGTCTTTGTCAGGCTCTTTTGTTGCAACGACACCTTCGGATAGTAAGATCGACAACATCTCATTACCCTCTTTCTGAGTAACGTTGGTGTATAACTCGGTCTGACAACCTACCAGAAACAACGTGAGCATGATGAAAACTGCTCTCATTTTATTCATCATCACTATTGTGCCTTCAATAAGGTTTCTACGTTTTGTGTGGTTTTACCCACGGTTTTCGCGATCAGCTCTTCTTGAAAAGTAATGCGTGTCAGCGCCCACTGCATTTGCAGTAATTGCGCCGGATCATCACCCACCATCTTCATGTTGTCTTGCAGGTTACTTTTCGCGTTATCGATAGTGTTTTTCAACTCGCTGATGTTTTCTAGCAAACCGCCCTCCAGGCCATTACTTGCCTCGGGAACCGACATGGCTTGCTCAAAACGTTCGCTTAAACCGTCTTCGACTTGCGCATCCTGTAACTTATCAATGTTGGTTTGCATCACCTCGGTGTACTGCGTGTTTATCATATGTACTCCTAAGATAAATCTAACTTGTGACTGTGAGTCATGATGTTTTTCACCATCGCATTTTTTTGGATCATGAAGCTAAGTTCATCACGAACCATGTCCAGTGTTGATGCCATATCAGGTAACGACTTCAACTCTGCCCAGCAATGCCATAAGGCTTGTTCTTTCTGGGCACCCAGTGGAAAGTGCTGCGCTAGCATTGCTTTTAGTGCTGTTTTATCAGCAGGTGGTTCGGCAATAAGCTGTCCCGAAAAATTCCCTAGTAACTCCTGCTTCAACACCTTTAACAAATCAGATTGTGGCTGCTCGTTGCCTTTTGCACTCTTCGCCTCATGAAAGGCGTACCACATTGCCTCTCGTTTAACTTGAGGGTCGGAAAACGCTTCATTTAACGATGATAAGACACTTTGTTTACTGACAACCTCTGCGTCTTTTAATGATTCGTACCACGCTTTAATCTCCGCCAGTTTCGCTTCTGTTTTCTCTAGCGTCTCTTTTGGAGAAACATGTGAAACTTGCTCTTGCTTGTCACTTCGCTCCATGAGCGTTTTCATCTTGTCTTCATCGCTCCGCTCATAATGACGCGACTCCGACTGACGCAAAGATTGGTGTTGAAGACCTAGGTTACTCGAATCAATGATCATCCAAGATTCCTAATGTCCTGAGAAAAGCTCGCAGCAAATGCTTGGCTTTCTTCGCTTCCTTGTGACGCAAGTTCTACCCAGCTTTCCGCTTTGCTCAGTAAACCGGCTTTGGCAGAAGCAAGAGCCGCTAAGCTGATCAGATCTGGATAGGCGTTACAAAGTGGTTCGAGTAATTGATGAGCCTCTTCATACAAGCCTTTATTCATGAGGCTCATTGCACGAATCATCGCAACGGTCTCTTCAGAACCTGAGCTTGCTTCAAGGCCATCTGCAATCGTGTTGGCTTCTTGATGACGATGCATACCTGTTGCCATCAGCGCGATTTCAGCCAGCAGTTGGCGCGTTTCTCGTTCCATGCTTTACACCTTCTGGAGAATCGACTGCATCACATCTTTAATCGCACGAGTGGTGGTCGCATTGATATTGTAAACAACAGACCATTTGTTGATCGCGTGCTGAAGCTCGGCAAGCTTTGATGGATCATCGGCATTGGTTTCTAGGTTCTTGATGGCTGCCGTCACTTCTGTGTTGGCATCTTTCGCTTGTTGTTCTAACTTAGCTTTAACATCATCAAGGTTTACACTGTTACTAGCATCGTAAAATGACATAAGACTTCCTCGTATTTTTTAGTTAGCTTCGTATGATTCAACGACCGCATGGGCGGCTGTGTAAGCTTCATACTGTTTGAGTAGCAATTGGTACTGCTGTGGTGAGCACCCTAAATCCAACTGACGTTTCACCACCGCTTGTGCTTCTAAGAGCTTGCTCTTAATCTTGTGCACTTCCGCACCGTTTGTGTCGTTATTTAAAATTTGTTCAAGATTTGTCATTGTTCGTCTCGCCTTCATATCCGAGTTCTATTGTTATCACCCGCCCGCCTTTAACCAACTCAATACCAGCAGGTGTAACACTGGATATTCGGTAGCCCTGAGGCGTTCTTGCACCGACCATATAGCGAACATTATCGGTCAGAATCACATATGGAACCTGGCCAAAGTTAACGCTACGAAACGGGAAATCGATGTTGGTGCCTTTACTCACCTTAGGTATGGATTTCAAAACCAAGTACGGTTTCTCACCATATTGTTCCCGGAAGTCTCGGGTCACACCGTAAAATCGAGTCGTTTCGATATCATCAAGCTCACCACGAACTTCGATGCGATCACCGCTGGTGACCAACTGGACTTTTTTCAGTAGCTCCGCATCCGTCAATAACGCTTTTAGCGTATCCATGTAGGCACCCGCTCGCTGCAGTTCAACCTTCCACGCAACAAGACCAGGCACGTCTCGCTCCAAAATTTGTTCAACTTGGTTCCAGCGGCTGGCATCATCGATATAGCCTGTCAGCAGCAGTGTGCCGGTCTCATCGCCATTTTCGACTTTCACTTGGTGATAGCCGAGGTTGCGCAAAATAAATCGAACCCCGCGACGGATTTCTTCCATCGTTCTTAAGTCACTTTTGTAATTGATGCCCAATACATCAATTCGACCAAGCAGATCGAGTTTCTGTGTTCGGTCTTCAACATAGCCCTCTAAGACTGCTTGGCGTGCGGCGGCATTCCATTCCACACGAACGTCGCTAAGTTTGAGCTCGCCTAAGATGTTACGTACCAAAACAATGGGTTCTGCTTCTGTAACAATTTCATTGTTGTTTCCGTTAGCTTGGCTGTACCACATACCGGCAAAAATGACACTCGGGACAAAACTACAGAGCAAAGCGATGAGCGTTGTTTTTTTCCAGCTAGAGCGTTGCACAGCAACCACAGGTGTATTCTGTTGGCTAGATTCGTCGCTGACGTTACTCACAATTAACGCATCTTCCGCGTATCCCAGAGCGAACTTCACAACGCCGACCGAGACAACAGCATGGCGTGACAACTCGATACCATCACCTGCAACAGCGATGTCTTCACTGTTAATATTTGCCTCTTCGCAGCCTCGTAAAATGACCGAGTCTTGCTGGCAAACGAGGGTGAAATGGTTCGCTTCGACCCCAGCATCAGACAGTACAAGATCAGCAATAAAGTCGTCACTGCCAAGCACGAGAACACCTTCAGGTAAGGTGACTTCTACTCCGGTATGCACGCCTGATAAAATACGAATTTTCCATTGCTGCATCGCGGTTAAGACTCCTCTGAAGGGCGCACACACTCACTTTGTGAGTCATCACATTCCAATACTTTCACCCGCCAACCCTTTTGCCCTGTTGGTAATTGGCACTGCGTTAATTGAGACGACTTTTTCTGTGACAATAAGTCTTGTTGATAGCGCTCGGCCTGAACCCTCGATGTGCAGCTATATACTTCCACTACCGATTTAAATTCAGCGCTATTGTTGGAGATGTTGTTAAGCCTGCCTATACTTGGTCGCAAGTCATATTCGTTGCCAATCAACACACTATCGCCAATACCATCCACAACAATTCGAGGTTCTAAAATAAACATTCGTACTGTGCGGCGCTTAGTATTGGTATTACTTCTAAACAGCGCGCCTAAATATGGGATGTCTCCTAGCAATGGCACTTTACGTAACTGATGGCTCACTTCATCTCGGTACACACCACCGATAAGTAAGCTTTGCCCTTGTTTAACCGTCGCTAAGGTGCTGATTTCAGTTTTACGAACGGAAGGAAGATCATCGACGCCACCATCAGCGATCTTTGCACCGTCTTCGAGATGAAGGCTCAGGTTAATTTCAGGTCGTGCAGCAAATCTATCACCAACGATACGTGGGACAATTCTCAGTAACGTGCCATATGTGACCTCTTCCAGCGCTGCGGTTTCTTTACCAACCAGTTTGACGTAAAACGTGCTGCTGTTGTTCAGTACCGCTTCGACATTTTCCTGAGTTAACAATGTTGGCCTTGAAACCACTTGAGCACTGCCTTTGGATTCCAATAAACGAATTTGAGCCAGCAAGTAATTTAGGTTGGTTGAATCAAGCAAGGACTTAAAGTTCTGTCCACTGCCGAGCGTCACATCCCCCGAATTCACATCACCTGTTGTTTTGATATCGACAATGCGGTTGTTTCCGACAGACACTCCCGCTCGCCAATCCACGCCTAACTGACTTAAATCGTTGGCACTGATATCGACAATCGATAGCGCGACCTCAATTCTTGATTGCGGCTGGTCTAATTGCGCGACCAGTTTACGATAGAGCGGTAATCGTGCTTGAGTATCACGAACGATAATCGCATTAAGGCCCGGCTCTGCTTCAACTGTTGCGCCACCATGAACTGAGGCGGTTTTATTACTTTTTACAGGCTTATCTGGACTGGTAACTTCTTTGCTAGACGCACTCGCCACTTGCGTTTGAACACCAGACACGACCCGTTTTAACACCGATGCGATGCCCGGGACCGTAATTGTCTGATCTCGATATGCAATTTCTCTATCCGTTGCAGAAGCGTACTTCAAAGGAATTATCTCAACAAATAATTCGTCGGTTGAATTCGATTTCTGCAGCAAGCGCGTTTCCAATGCCTCCGCCGTTTGTACCACTAAGTCGACATAACGTGGAGGACCAGCAAGATAGACTAACCCTTTGCTCTCAGCCGCTCTCCAACCATAACGAGAATCCCAAACGCCGGTGGAAATTAACGTACTGCGTAGCTCTCTAGCCGTAAGTAATTCCAATTGAAGTAAACGTGAGCGAGTTTCTGTCGCCTTATAGACATGTAAGACGGCACCATCGAAATACCACATCAAGTTGTACACTTGCGATAAGTAATCGAGGAATTCCGCCGGATCTTCAGGGGTAAAACGCCCATTCACTCGATCGTTGACTTTGTCACTAACAGAAACCGAGACACGATAATTTGCACCGAAGTTATTCAACAACTCTTTTAATGAGTCGTTATCTGCATAGTAGCGGAACGGTTGTTCGGGCCAGTGTAAGTCTGTTGCTTGCGCATATCCCAAAGGAACAACACTCACTGCGCATAGCAATGCCTTTGTTGCAGCACGTCTAATGTTGGGAAAGATTTTTTGCATCATGGTAACCACACTGTATGGTTGATTGTGTGGTTCACGCGTTCTTGTTCCAATAATGCAATGTAACGCTCACATAGATTGACGTGCTTAGAAAGCAAAGCAGAGAACCGTTCCACGGAACAGTCCTCAACCCTTACTTTACTTTGCAAAATCAATTGCTGATCATCATTGGTTGTCAGTACGCCGCCATCCTCACGAATGGTTTTTAATGAGAGCTGCATGCAACGTTGTAACGCTTGTTCTTGTTGATAATCTAGATGCTCTTTAAACTGGAAGGGTAACGTCGCTTCCCATAAAATCCATGACGCATGTTGCTTGATGGTCAGTGATAATTGGTCAACCTCGATGTTGTAAGAACCATTTTCTGAGGCAATAAAATCCCCTACCTTTAGCGCTTCCGCTAAAGATTTCATCATCTTATCTAACATTTAACGCCCTATTTAGATCTGGCTGAGGTGATTGCAAGCCTGGCCGCACTGACCACTTTGAGTATCAAAATAGTAGTGATCGATATCACCAACAGTTTGCATGTTCTTGAACCATTGCCATACTTTCGCAACCGCATTTTGGTCGTTGTAAACCACATCGCATGCATCCCAAACTTCGTTCAGCTCGGGGGCCTCAAGTCGCACTTCCGAACACCAATTTTTCCACTCAGAAATAAATTGTTCGGTTGTAGAGGTGTACTCCGCGAACCCTTTCAGCTCGTCTAAAGACGGTTGCCACTTCTCAATTAACGAACGATGACATTCAATCACTTGCAACTGTTGTTCGCTTAACGTCCCAAGTTGCTTTTTAAGTTGATGCTGCTGGCTCTTAATGAGATCGAGTTGCTGTTGAACAAAGACGGCACTGGTGTCTTCCCCTGATAGCTTCGACCAATATTCCTTCTGAATATCGAGTTGATTGATAAGTTGTTCAACTTTAATCGAAGCATGAAGAGCACTTTGATCGACTTGTCGGTTAATCCACTCGTTGAGTGATAAATGGAAACAAAGCATCAACGTTTTTGGGACAGCCAAATTAAAGCGAAAGCCCAGACGAGAGTTGATGTAGTCCAGCCTTTGTTCGAACGTTGTGATTGTGCTGCTATCACTGAGCTGCGATCCAATTTCCAAAAATAAACGCATGGCAAACCGGTCTATCGAAGCACCAAGTTTTTGATACGTTTTTACTAACTGGCTAGCGCACAGGCTATCGACGACATTTCTATCCAACAAGCGTTGAAGTAAAGATAACTGCTCATAATTTATGACGCCTTCACTCAACAATTGTCGGTGATTGACGTGCACAACATTGAGATCCTGCGTAGGTTTCGAGGCGCTTTCATAACGAGCTCCTCTTTGTAAAACAGTCACTTTTCGCTGTGTCACTATGCTGTCTGGAAAAAGCGAACGGCGTCGCCAATGCTGCTTTTTCATTTATGTTCGTCTCCGCACCCCTTTCGAACAATCCAGAAAGAAAGAGATGTAATAATTTTTAATCGTTCGTTGTTACACGATACATAATAGAATTTACACTGGTGAGTGACTTTCAAAATTAGTCAGAAAATTTTAGTCCCAAGTCATTTCATTTCGCGATAGCCACTTGATCGTCTCCCGAACGTACGCGGCTTGGGGTCGTTCCAAAACGACGACGGTAACTCTGCGTAAAGTAAGACTGGCTGGAAAACCCTGCCTCCATCGCCACATCTACAATGCTCATCTTGCTCGTCAACAGCAGTTTATGAGCATGCAGTAGTCGACGCTCACTGATCCAAGCTCTTGGAGAAATGCCATAGTGCTCATTAAAAAGCTCTTTAAAAGTGGTTAAGCTGGCACCAAACTCCTGCGCGTAGTCTGTCAACTTCCATTCTTTTAAGTAATGCTGTTCCATAAATCGACGTAACCGTTCCGACGTACGGTTTGTTTGTTGTGACAGCAACGCATACAGTGATTCTCCTCCTTTGCTGTGTAGCAAGAGAATGAGTAGTTCTTCGTATTTTAGGCACATAATGGCATCAGGGTACGCTTGTTGCTCAAGCGTCTGCATGCTGGAAAGCACTTGTTCAACGAGTATGTTCAAACCAAAAGTAAACAAACCAGAACAAACTTTGTCTACCTTAGGCAGCATCATCAAGAGATCACTGTGTTTTTGCAGCAACTGACTAACGAGTTCATTGTCGTAGGCAATAATCGACGCTTTGTATGCCCCATCTAGCGGAGAGTACTCTAACAAGTAATCTCCTTGGGATAGAAATACCCCATTTTCTGCAGCAACATCGATTGTGCAATCACCTGTTTGAACTCGAAGCTGACCATTGTGAACGACAACAATGTGAGACTGGTCTGAGTGAAATACTTCGTCAGATTTTTCATAGCAGGAAAAACTACGAATTTTTCGTGAACTCGAGTCGACCCTTTCTGAGTTTAGTTGGCCTGACACATCCATTTTCTACCCTTCATTATTTTGAGTTTCTCAGTGCAAATGTTGAGAAACTTTCAAAGCACTACTTTGATTGTTGTTATTTCTAAGTACTGCTGTATGAATTAAAGAAGCAAAGAAAAGAGCATAGAAGTTCTATCACTTACCATACCCCCCGAATAATTAGCGAATAACCCAAGCATTACCTTTACCTAAAGGTAAAAGTTTGACTTAGTAAATTTCTGCTGTCCGTCTTTATTATTTTTATCAGATAGCGTTTATCATTAGCCAAAACTTAAATATGATTTCGTTATTTAAGTTTGGTTGTTTTGTTATACATTAGAATACAATTAAATAGACTTCGGCATCGTTTCGAGAACAAAATTAAATTTCCAAAATCATAAAAATGTATGTTTTATAGCCTAAAACGCCAAGCCAACGTGTTCAAGGAGCGAGATATAATCATAAAAAATACTGTTTTTGCAACAAGTATGAGTCTAAAAAACAACTGACCCGATGACTTCAAAGTCATGTAATTAATGTTTATAAAAGACAACAAATCTTTCACAAAAGGAAAGATATGGTCTTTATTTTTATAAATTAGAAAATTCTAATAAAAATGTAGTACTTAAAATTTTATCTGTTTATTTTTGGAACAAGAATCAAGTTTTCTTGTTTATTTCCCTCCAAAAATAAATAGTTCTTTTCTTTTTCCGCAACGAGCTCACCGTTTGAATAAAGCTTTCCAATAATCTTCATTTTTCCTTCACCAGCTTGAATTGGTGCAATTAAAAACGAATACTGCACAGGCAACTGAACGCCTTGGTAGCTCTGAGATGCCGATTTAAGACATTGATTATAAACAACTTTACATATTTCCACTTCAAGAGAAGTAATCGAAGGTGGAAAGTAGCCGTCGACAGAAACCCAACCATAGACTGATGCCTGACTCTGTGTATCAAAGCCATCCACCCCATTGACGGACACAGTCTGACTGCACCCACTCAGTATGAATAACCCAATAAAACCAGCCCATATAGAATTGTTCATTATGACCCCATAAACGTATTTTATATAATCTAGCTCATTTGAAATTCACACAATTCTTTATGTAAAAATATAAAAGATCAACTTATATTTATACTACAAGCGGACAATAAATCGCATTTTTCAACAACACGTAGTTAACATGGACTGTAATTTCAAAAACAGTTTCTGCTCTCTTTCATTCTTTCCTTAATTGAAGTTCATTAGAGAAAAATGATATTCATATATCTCATTACCTTTAAGATATGCATCTGAACACATTTAATTTTGCCGTTCTATTTCTCTCAACACATTTAAAAGCCAAAATATAATAACAACCGACTAATATTGATAAACATGAAGAGATACATCTAATATTTTCCTTGATAAAATTTCAAAAGGGACTATTCCTATGTCAGCACGCCAAACTATCGATGAGATTTTGCTAAAGTTTGCTCATCAAATAGGCTTGCCTGCACTGCATCTAACGGAAAATGAAGTAAGCTTAGCCTTTGATGATAATCTAAGGGTGCATATCATCTTTCATCCTGAATCGACAACTTTGCAGCTCGAAGCTGAGATTGTTGGCCTTCAAATTGTAAATTCCGATCTCTATCGCTCTTTCTTGGCCTTTAATTATCACTGGCCTGAGCACCAGTTATTTTTTAGTTTAGATAACCACCGACATGTCCTATGTTTAAACCGACTCATTAACATTAGGCGACTGGATTACGAATATTTTGAAACAGCTTTAGCAGAATTGCTGACGCACAGCGAGTCGTGGGAAGCGTTATTGTCTTCTCATGTAACCATTGATGAGGCACCACCGATGCCACAAACTTTAGACTTGAGAGTTTAGGTGTCTTTATGTCCAATGACATCCAATCCACATACACCAATTCATCGGTTCATGACGTTCAACAAGCGCAGCAAAGTGATGCAGTGCCGCAAGGAACGTTTCATGGCCGTAAAGTCACCCTACTCTCCTCATTAGAAAGCAGTATGACGCGAACAAGCTCTAAAAGAGAGCTTGGTGAATGTTTAAATCAATTTGCCAGTCTCGAATCTTGCAATCGCGTTTTGGACTTTGATCCACAACTCAATATTGACAAGCAAAACGCCGCCGTAGAAAAGCTTATGGAACGAAAAGTAGCGATAATTCAACGTTCCTGATATCACAATATAAGCAGGTTAAACATCTAAGTTAACCTTCAGCCGACAAGCTCACGCTAATAAAAAACCCCGAAGATTCGGGGTTTTGATTCATACTGCTTTTTCTTTATTAATTACTTAGTTTCACTAGAAGAAGCCTAACGGGTCGATGCTGTAGCTAATCAGCAAGTTCTTAGTATTCTGGTAGTGATCCAGCATCATCTTGTGCGTTTCGCGCCCGATACCCGATTTTTTGTAACCACCGAACGCTGCGTGTGCAGGGTAAGCGTGGTAACAGTTAATCCAGATTCGACCAGCTTCAATATTACGGCCCATACGATATGCGACGTTCGCATCACGTGTCCAAACACCTGCGCCTAAGCCATATTCGGTGTCGTTTGCGATTTCCAACGCTTCAGCCTCATCTTTGAATTTGGTGATAGCAATCACTGGGCCAAAGATTTCTTCTTGGAAGATTCGCATCTTGTTGTGGCCTTCCAACATGGTTGGCTGAATGTAGTACCCCTGGTTGATAGACTCTGGCTGTTCTGACACTCCACCACCAAAGACCACTTTTGCGCCTTCTTCACGGCCGATTTCCAGGTAACTTAAAATCTTATCAAACTGTTCTTGAGAAGCCTGAGCACCGACTTGAGTATCGGTATCGAGCGGATTACCTTGTTTAATCAGCTGTGCACGTTCCGTCAGTTTCTCTACAAACTTGTCATAAATCGCTTCATGAACCAGTACGCGAGATGGACAAGTACAAACTTCACCTTGGTTGAAGAAACCAAGTAACGTACCTTCGATACACTTATCAAGATACTCATCTTCGTAATCGAAGATATCTGAGAAGTAGATGTTTGGAGATTTACCACCTAACTCAACTGTCGATGGGATCAAGTTGTCTGCTGCACATTTCAGAATGTGGTTGCCAACTTGCGTAGACCCGGTAAACGCGAGTTTCGCAATGCGGTTGCTGGTTGCTAATGCTTGACCCGCTTCAGAACCATATCCGTTTACAACGTTGATGACACCAGGAGGAAGAAGGTCACCGATTTTTTCCATCAGAACCAGAATGGATGTTGGGGTTTGCTCTGCTGGCTTCAATACCACACAGCAACCCGCCGCTAGTGCCGGTGCTAGTTTCCAAGCCGCCATCAACATTGGGAAGTTCCACGGAATAATTTGACCAACCACACCAATCGGTTCTGGGAAGTGGTAGCTTGCGGTGTGCTCATCTAGTTCTGCCGCACTGCCTTCTTGTGCGCGAATACAGCCAGCGAAGTAACGGAAGTGATCCACTACTAAAGGTAAATCTGCCGCCAGGGTTTCGCGAACTGGTTTGCCGTTTTCCCAAGTTTCTGCAACTGCAAGCTCTTCTAGATGCTGCTCAATACGGTCAGCAATTTTCAGCAAGATGTTCGAACGTTCTGTCACGCTAGTTTTGGCCCATTTTGCTCTGATGTTGTGCGCGGCATCCAGTGCTAAATTAATATCTTCCTCGCCAGAGCGAGCAACTTTACAATACGCTTGTCCGTTGATTGGTGAGATATTGTCAAAGTACTCACCACCCGTTGGTTTTACCCATTCCCCACCGATAAAGTTATCGTAATGCGATTTAAAGTTAACAATGGCATTTTCACTACCTGGCTGTGCATAGATCATAACTCTTCCTTTTGTTTCTCGTTCAATGTGTTATTGCAGTGTCGTATCGCACTGTTCACAAAGAGCATTACGCAAGTCACACGCCAACTACACCACACTTGTTGTTAATTAAATGTAAAACTATGATTACCAAGCGATAACAAACCAAGTGAGCGACGTTTGAGCGGATGTATGGTGTGAACACCAATGTTCAAGTGTTCCAAAATGGCACACCCTCACTGTGACAAAATGGTACAGTCATGGAACTTCAACATATTAGCGATAACAATTGGCTTTCAACTTCATGGGTCAGAAGTGAACAAGCGGGTTTAAAACAGCGTCGACGCCCTGAAGATATTCGAGTAACGCCAGCAACGCTCCAAGATAGGCGTCACCAACTCAACTTTTTGCTAGAGGCAATCACTCAATTTGCGCTCCCTTTGTTTAATCAGCTATTTGCTCATAGCGACAGTCGCTTAATTTTGACGGATTCAGACGGTGTCATCATCGGCAGTTGGGGACAGCCTAGATTTCGTGAAAAGTTAACGGAAATCTCGCTAAGCTCTGGTGCATGCTGGCAAGAAAAGGTCAAAGGCACCAACGCGATTGGTACAGCCTTGGTTGAAGCAAAGCCCGTTTCTGTTATTGGTGATCAGCACTTTATCCAACACCATCGTTTTATTAGCTGTTCGGCTAATCCTATTTTCGATCATCTTGGTAACCTCATTGGCGTATTAGATATTACGAGCGAGCAAAAGAGACATGACTTCTCAACGCAAGTACTAGTACAAAACATGGTCCAGCAAGTGGAGAATCAACTACTTAACTTGATTCCACAAGGGCATATTCGTGTGGATTTAGCGTGCGAAAAAGGTTTACTGAATAGTGGTTGGCAAGGAATTATCATTGCAAATGAAGACGGACAAGTTTTGGCTCACAATCAAGTAGCCTCTCAACTTTTTGCGCAAAAAAATATCATTGGGCAATCCTTAGACGACATTCTATCCACTCGGGGAAATGAGCACCCTTTCGTTTTCAAAACAAAACCGCTTACCGATAAAGATAGCAAGGTCAAGTCTCGTGCTGTAGCGGCGTCCAATGATCTTCATTATGGCGACTCCGCTGTTGAGCACTGTTGGCAGCAAGCCAATCGCGTCATCGATAAAGACATCAGTTTGTTGATTCTCGGAGAGACTGGTGTTGGCAAAAACGAGTTTGTGAAAGCACTCCATAAAAACAGCCAGAGAAAAACGGGACCGTTAGTTTCCGTCAACTGCGGAGCGCTACCAAAAGATCTGGTTGAATCTGAATTATTTGGCTACGTAGCCGGTGCCTTTACTGGCGCAAACAGCAAAGGCTATCAGGGAAAAATTCGCCAAGCACACAAAGGGATTTTGTTTCTAGATGAAATCGCAGATTTACCCTTGGAAGCTCAAAGCCGATTGCTCCATGTATTGCAAGATAAAACCGTGCTTCCCGTGGGTTCCAACCAAAGCATTCAAGTCGATACGCAAATCATTGCAGCCACGCATAAAGATCTGGAACATTTGGTCAGCGAAGGATTGTTCCGCCAAGATTTGTATTATCGCCTTAATGGCTTGATCATTGAGCTACCTCGCTTTGAGGAACGTGATGACAAACGACAACTGATTGAGAACATTCATCGGCGTCACGCCGAATCTGAACAACAGCTTTGCCCTCACCTACTTTCTCTGATGCTGTCTTACTCATGGCCAGGAAATTTGCGTGAACTCGATAGTTTAATCAAAGTATCCGCCTTAATGGCGCAAGGTGAAGAAATATTGGAACTCACACACGTCCCAGCCCACCTAAGTAAGAAACTCAGCCAAGCTCAAGAAGGGGCAGCATCCGCTGAACCAACTTCAGAACTGCGTGCAACCGTCGAAGATAAGTTGCTCAAAACATATCAAGCCAACCAGGGGAACATTAGCAAAACGTCTCGTATGCTTGGTGTGAGCCGAAATACCATTTACAGAAAGTTGAAAAGCCTTGGCATATTAAGTTAATTCTACGACCTCAGATACAAAAAGAGCACCGTTGCGGTGCTCTTTCTCTTTGAAACCTAGCTTACAGGCCGCCTTGTTGTTGTGCCTGTTTTACTAATGCCTGACGTTGAGTTTCCTTCTCAGAGATCACTTGATTGTCCTTGTGCATTTCCTGTTCCAATTCTGCTGGAATGAAAACAAAGTACTTGTTAAGAGTCATCTTAGAGCCTCAATTTGCTGTGTTAATTACCTTCTTGGTCGACGTAAACAAAACCAGAAAAACATGTTTTACTGGATCCTTGTTGCTAGTTTCAAAAAATAAAGGATGTTCATATAGTAAACATCCTCCATGTGGGCGCTAATTATAGGCGTAGTTTAAAGGCTTACCTAGCACTCTTTTTCACCTTTTATGCAATCTGAGTTTCGATCGAAAAACGGGTTTAATTGCCCGTAGTTACTAAGGTATTGTTAAACAGAGAAAAAAGCTTTTACTGTAACTGACGACAGGGATGAGCTTACGAGTGTAGGTTCACTTGCAATTGTGTATCGTAGAGTTCGAATACGATAATAATAACGCTACATGCCCTTAATCTGCGTAGTTAAAAACTTTGAAGTGATAGACAACCGAAGTCATATCTGTGCAACTCAGTTTAACGATTTGTCTACCAGTTCAATATTTCACCTTTTTTGAGAAATCTTTAGCCACTTTTTTGTGTGAAACGCCCCAAAAGAGCAGACAATTAAAAGTGTGGCATATGACCACAATTGTCTATCCCCACTTAGCTTCGGGAGGCGTTTATGAAAAGTAACAAACTTGGCCATGTGATGTCTTTCAGCAGGATGTTTTCCTTCATTGCATTCTTGACGGCCACATTCGCATGGATTCTCAGCATGTACGCCCTATTCACTGTTTCTTTAGTGGCTCTTGTGATCAGTGCAATTCTTTACCTAAAAGACAGGTTTTATCAAAACAAGAAAACGACCACTGAAAAGAGCGCCTAGGCGCTCTTTTCTATTGAATGTCATTTCTATGTGACTTGATATAGTTATCAATCCGTTCGAGTTCGTGAAAATAACCATACATACCAATACGATTAATTTCTGGTTCTATACAGTATTTTTCTTCTTTTACCATAGCTTCTACAAACATTCCGCTTGATGCAATTGTGAAAGGTGGACATGTCAAGTAACCGTTGGTTTCGGCAATATTTTGCAGTCGTCCGAACTCCCAAAGTCTTCCAGGAATAGCAACTAGCAAAGCAAGTACAGTTGCAAAACCCATCCATTTGATCGATACACTTGAAGATTTAAAAATAACACGAGAAGCTATAAATACACTTAAAGTCGGAGCTAGAATCAGGCCACTAACACTAATCACATGAGACGTACTTAAATATATGACTAAAAAGTTACTATTTATTTGATGTTGGAGAGACTCTAATGTTAAATACTCATACAACCGATAACTTGAGTACGCACTCAAGGTAATACATATTACCAAAACGAAAGCTGAATGCGCCGGGTGCTTCTGTTCTATCATAAGAAAATAGCCTTGGTGGTAGCACGCTTAAGTTGACTTATAGATTTGCGTCTCACAATGTCTTCATTGATTTCGTCAATTGCTTGTATAGCCCTCTTCTCAAAGTGCTCATCGATAGCCGCAATAACTTTTTCTTTCAATTCGAGCTTTCCTTCCAAAGAATTTAGCACCTCTCCAACTAATAAAGCAGCAACAATACCAACTCCAATAGGTAATAATACGACTCCTGTAGCACCTATAAAATAAGCTCCTGCTAAGTATCCAATTGTCGCTGAAATTGAAGCTTTTATAACGTCAGAACTCACATTGACAACCCAATTACTGAACAAATAATCTTTTTTAAATGCAAGCTCTAGAGTTCGATAGGGGACTGAATAAATAATTGTGAGAAACACTCCACCTTTAGCACTCACTTTCAGACCAGCTTGTCCTATTCCTAAAGCCAAAATGTTGGCATTGTTCAAAAGGTAACGTGTGCCTTTTACTATACTTCTGAGTCTGTGGTTGCCTTTAAAGGTGATGTAACTTTTAGAACCATTCCTAGTTATCTCATATTTCCCGATTATCGTCCCTCCTTTATGAAGGTCTTCTGCGAGTATATAGAATGCGGCAATATCATGTAATAAACTTCCCCTCGAGCTAACAAACTCAGCAACTTTCATAGATGCTGCAAGATCCTTAACTTGTTCTTCACTTAATCCTTTGAATCTTTTTTCAAATATCCAAAGATCAACGAGGCCTCTGCTATCTAATACATATATATCTACTTCATTTTCTTCAATTTTCTTTAAGCAACCATTTCTTTTAACTTTATTTCTTTTACTCAAACACTGAAACTTATCGGTGGTCATCTCCACTATTCCTTAGACTTTTTAACTCGGCATATTCTAATCGGAAGAAAAAAACCTGCTCTCCCATTTCTGAGAAGTGCGTGACGAATCAACGTTTAATGTAACTTTTAAATCTACCAATATCTTACAGACACAAAAAAGGATGCCACTTGGGCATCCCTTTACATCTTTATATTTAGTCGGTTTACTTAAAACGATTACACGTCGTAAGTTGTAGACGCTGTGTCGCCGCCTGTACCAGTCCAGTTAGTGTGGAAGAATTCACCACGTGGACGGTCAATACGCTCATAAGTGTGAGCACCGAAGTAGTCACGTTGAGCTTGAAGCAGGTTCGCTGGTAGACGAGCAGTTGTGTAACCGTCTAGGAAAGATAGCGCAGAAATCGTACATGGCATTGGGATACCAGATTCTAGAGACTTCGCTGCTACTTTACGCCATGCTGCTAGGCTGCCTTGTAGGATATTTTTGAAGTACTCATCAGAACCTAGGAATGCGATGTCTGGGTTCGCTTCGTACGCATCACGGATGTTGCCTAGGAACGCAGAACGGATGATACAACCACCACGCCACATTAGGGCTACATTACCGTAGTTTAGGTCCCAACCGTTTTCGTTAGACGCTTCGCGCATTAGCATGAAGCCTTGAGCGTAAGAGATGATCTTAGAAGCTAGTAGCGCTTGACGTAGTGCATCAACCCACTCTTGCTTGTCGCCTTCAACTGGTGTGATTGTCTTGCCGAATAAAGACTCAGCTTCAACACGTTGGTCTTTCAGTGCAGATAGACAACGAGAGAATACAGACTCAGAGATAAGTGTTAGTGGAATACCTAGGTCTAGTGCGTTAATACCAGTCCATTTACCAGTACCTTTTTGGCCTGCTGTGTCTAGGATCTTCTCAACGAGAGGCTCACCGTCTTCATCTTTGTAGCCAAGGATGTCAGCCGTGATTTCAACAAGGTAGCTGTCTAGTTCAGTCTTGTTCCAATCAGCGAATACTGCTTGCATCTCGTCTGCAGACATACCAAGACCGTCTTTCATGAACTGGTAAGCTTCTGTGATTAGCTGCATGTCACCGTATTCGATGCCGTTGTGTACCATCTTAACGAAGTGACCTGCACCGTCGTTACCAACCCAGTCACAACATGGCTCACCAGCGTCAGTTTTCGCAGCGATACCTTGGAAGATAGGCTTAACCGCTTCCCATGCTTCAGCAGCACCGCCAGGCATGATAGATGGACCAAAGCGCGCACCTTCTTCACCACCAGATACACCAGTACCGATGAAGTGGATACCTTTTTCACGTAGTGCAGCAACACGACGGTTTGTATCTGGGTAGTTTGTGTTACCACCGTCAATAATGATGTCGCCTTTGTCTAGCAGAGGTACTAGCGCTTCGATGAACTTGTCTACAACGTCACCAGCGCGAACCATCAACATTACTTTACGCGGCGTTTCTAGCTTCTCTACTAGTTCTTCTAGAGAGTATGCACCGATGATGTTCGTGCCTTTTGCTGGACCTTCCAGGAACTCGTCTACTTTAGCAGCAGTACGGTTGTGAGCAACCACTTTAAAACCGTGATCGTTCATGTTTAGGATAAGGTTTTGACCCATTACTGCTAGGCCAATTACACCGATATCACCTTTCATTGTTTCTCTCCAATTTTATTTCATCGACGAGCAGCGTCTTAAGCAATTTTTGCTGCCGCGTCTAAATCTAAATACCATTCCGTTAGGCCCGATTTCGCTTGAATCTTAGCCGCTGGGTATGGCAGTGCGTGTGCTGGTGAACTGTTAATTTCTTCAACAATGTCCGCTTTTCCTGCACCAAGCACTAAGTAACTAATGCGTTTCGCTGCTTCTAATACGCGTGCGGTTTTCGACACACGAAGTTGGCCCGATTCAGGATGCGACGCCACAAGAGATAGGTTCGCATCATCATAATTCGTTTGGCCAGGGAACAGAGAAGCTGTATGACCATCTGCACCAACGCCTAATAAGATCCAGTCAAACACAGGTGTGCCGTTTTCATTCGGGATTACCTCTGCCATCTCTTTTGCAAAGCGCTCGGCTTCTGCTTTAGGCTCATCTTCGCCACGGATGCGGTGAATGTTTTCTGCAGGAATATTTACTTGGCTAAACAACAACGTGTTCGCTTCACCGTAGTTGCTTTCTGCATCGTCAGGGGCAACACAACGTTCGTCACCCCACCAAAAGTGGAGGTTTTCCCATTGAATGGAGGTTGCGTAAGCCTCTGAAGCCAGTAGTTTAAACAGCATTTTAGGAGTGCTGCCGCCAGAAAGAGAGATGTGAACAGGTCTGCCCATTTCGCTAAACGCTTTCATATCGTTAGCTAGGCTTTCAACTACCTGTTCTGCTGTTTGGTAGATCTTATGGTTGATCATAGTTCACAGTAATCCGTATCTGTTAAGTTTTTACATGGGAAACGCCAAGCGCGGCCATCACGCTGTAACAAGTCATCTGACTCTTTAGGTCCCCAAGTGCCGCATGCGTACCCGAAGAGGGATTGTGGATCTTGCTTAAAATCTAAGATTGGCTGTACGTATTGCCAGCACGCTTCCACCGCATCACTACGTGCAAATAGCGTAGCATCACCATTCAAAGCATCAAGCAGAAGACGCTCGTATGCCGTTAGCATTTGCGTTTCTTGCAGGTCAGCGTAATGGAAGTTCATTTTCACTTCCTTCGCTTCAAAGCCTGCGCCTGGCTCTTTCAAGCCAAAGCTCATTTGAATGCCTTCGTCTGGTTGAATACGAATGATCAGCTTGTTTTCTGGTGCGTTTTGACCAAACACAGGATGCGGTGTTTGTTTAAAGTGGATAACCACCTCAGTAACGCGTGTTGGAAGACGCTTACCAGTACGCACGTAAAATGGCACGCCATTCCAACGCCAGTTGTTGATGTACGCTTTCAAACCGATGTAAGTCTCTGTACGAGAATCGTCTGCAACTCCCGGTTCTTCACGGTAGCCGCGTAGGCTTTGCCCACGAACTTCAGACGCCGTGTATTGGCCTAATACTAGATCGTTGCGCAGAGCGTTTTCGTCTAATGGCTTTAGGCATTGAAGCACTTTTACCACTTCATCACGCATCGAGTCTGCATTGATTTGCGCTGGTGGTTCCATACCTACCATTGCTAATACTTGTAGCAAGTGGTTTTGGAACATGTCGCGCACAGCACCAGAGTTGTCGTAGTAACCACCACGCTCCTCTACGCCAAGGAATTCTGCGCCTGTGATTTCAACGTAATCAATGAAGTTACGGTTCCAAAGCGGCTCAAACATCGCATTAGAGAAACGAAGCACAAGTAGGTTTTGTACCGTTTCTTTACCTAAGTAATGGTCAATTCGGTAGATTTGATGCTCTTGGAAGTGCTCGTGAATTTCTTTGTCCAGAATACGCGCCGATTCAAGGTCATAACCGAATGGTTTCTCAATGATCAGGCGTTTCCAGCCATCCTCTTCACTGTTAAGACCATGTGCTGCAAGACTTGCAGGGATCACACTGTACAAACTTGGTGGGGTTGCTAAGTAAAAAAGCGTATTGCGTTGCTCGAATTGATATTCGTCAGCAAGTTGGTCTAAGCGAGAAGATAGCTTACCGTAATCTTGTGTGTCAGAAGTATTAATTGCTTGGTAGTGCAGATGGTTAATAAATGCATCAAGCGTTTCTGGCTCAGTCTTTTCCATTTCCTGAAGCGATTTTTTCAGCTTCGCGCGGTAAGACTCATCACTGTATTCAGTGCGACTTACCCCCAGAATGGCAAAATTCTCTGGAAGCTGCTTGTTCGCGTAGAGGTGGTATAAAGCAGGAATGAGCTTACGGTACGTAAGGTCACCTGAAGCACCAAAAATAACGATGCTGCTGTTTTCTGGTATTACCATCATCTTTCCCTTAAAAACGAGGTACTTATTGTGTGCCCGGATACGGCTAGAGAATGAGCCAACCCTATCAATGGCACCTCAAAATAGAAAATTGGTCTTACCTATTACGTTGATAGGTAAAGTCTATGGGCCCAAAGAACCTCAAGAAGTTGCATTTCCGATTCTTGGAAACACGACGTATTGAGGTCATTTAAGTCACTTATGTCTCAAAAGTACACACTGTACTCGCTGGAGGAGAGTCCGACACGGGGCAATATTGTCTACGACTATTTGATTTACATCAACACTTGCCAGTGCAAACGTTTAAATAAGTTGCACAAAACGTCATAAGCGATTGTATTTTATTGATAAAAAAAGTTTCATCTGAACGCTACAAAATTTAAGCAAAAACTCTAATATGGGTAAAAATTACTCATACTTGCAATCCATTACAGTTTTATCGTGATCTGTGTTACTTACTTTTTATTTCATCATCCTATTGATAATGATACTCAATTAAAGATAATGAAATCACTATTAATGTGAAAGTAGAACGCCATGAAATCAAGCGCCATTAACCCACATCCCATTAACCGAATACAATCGGTGCTTGACTACATTCACACCAACTTAGACAGCACTCTGAGCGTAGATGAAATATCAAAAGCAAGTTGTTGGTCGCGCTGGCAACTGCAACGCGTATTTCAACAACACACTGGCGTATCCGTCGCTCACTACATCAGAGAGCTTAAACTTAGCCTTGCGGCTGAGCGCTTAATCCATACTTCTGACCGCTCGTTAGATATAGCGATAGAAATGGGATTTACATCTGAACACGCATTTAGCCGAGCGTTCAGGAATATGTTTTCAAAAAGCCCCCGCGAATATCGAAAAACGCAACAACTCTCCGGGTTGAGGCAACCTTTGACGCTGCGTAAGACACCAGAAGAAGAGAAAAAACATCAGCGCTTTATTGAAGTTCGAATAGAAACAAAACCGGCTTTTGAACTTGCTGGTTATCATGAACCTATTCACGGATTGTTTTCCGCTACGCCCGATTTCCAATCCAAAGTACCGTCACTTTGGTCACGTCTTTATTCATCTGAAAACCTTAATAATTCGGAAAGTACTTACTTTGGCGTGATTGATGTGACGCAAGCGTATTCAAACAACCAACAACTTGAGTATTGGGCAGGTTATGAGTGCAGTCCAACAGCAAACGCACCAAGATCAACGAACTCTTCCAACTCGGGGTTAGACCTCTTGGCTGTTCCTGAGCAAACCTACGCCGTCATTACACACATAGGCAAAGCATCAGAGCTCGCCTCAACGCTGGAATGGTTTATTTTACATTGGCTACCCTACTCTAATTATCATGCTATCGATGGTTATGAGTTAGAGCTTTATCCAGAAGGTTATGATGTTGATAGCGAACAAGCACAAATGCAGTATTGGATTCCTGTCGAGCCAAACGACTCGCTATCTTTAAAACCTAAGAACAGAAGAATAAGTTCCAAAGATTAGTGTTTTGCACCAAATTGTTAACTTTTCCTATTTCTTTGAATATAGAATACAAATAACAATCATTATCAATAAATAGAAAAAGTAGTGGAATTTATAAATATGGAAAGTCCGATTCGATTTCATCGTTCAGCGGTTGCTATCGTCGTATCCGCATTGCTCGCTGGCCACGCCAATGCGACTGAGAGCGTATCCCAACACGAAACGATTACGGTGCTAGGAGAAACATACCGAAACACCGCAACTAAAACCGTTTTAGAACCGGAGGAAACACCGCAAGCGATCACGGTAATCACTAAAGATGACATGGACCTACGCGGCGTAAACTCGGTGAGCGAAGCATTACGTTATGCGCCTGGCGTAAATACAGAATTGCGTGGTGGTGCCGTTTCCCGACTTGACCTATTCAATATTCGTGGTTTTATTAACTACACCAACTTTTATGATGGTCTTCCTTTGCTGTACAACGGTTGGAACCTTCAACCGCAGGTCGATTCCGTTGCTCTTGAGCAAATCGAGGTTTTTAAAGGGCCAACGTCTGTTCTTTACGGCAATATTCCACCAGGAGGTATGGTCAACATTATCGCCAAGGCGCCTCAGTCAACACCCTCGCACTCTGTCTCGATTAGTACTGGGACTAACAACCTAAAAGAACTGACGTTCGACACCACAGGACAAATTGGTGATTCTAATGTGGATTACCGTATCGTCGGCCTGGCAAAACAGCGAGATGGTCAAGCCGATACGTCTGAAGATGAACGTTATGTACTCGCCCCATCTTTCAATTGGCAAGCGACAGAAAGCACATTAGTGAACGTGAATGTTTACTATCAAAATGATCCATCAGCAGGTATCTACACGACTGTGCCTGCATCTGGCTCAGTGATTAAAAACCCACTTGGCTCGATGTCACCAAGCACTTATTTAGGGGATGAGGACTGGAACACTTACGAACGCGAAGTTCTGATGATGGGTTACAAAGTCCAACACGACTTTAACAACAATTGGCAATTTCTACAGAATGCCCGCTACATGACCGCCGATGCCTATCAGGAAAACACATATAACGGTGCACTTGAAGCGGATAACCGTACCGTTGGTCGAAATGCCTATTTAACCGATGAAAAGTCCAAATCCTTTGTGATTGACAACCAACTATCGGGCTACATTAAAACAGGAAATTTTGAACATAACTTATTGTTCGGGCTTGATTATCAGTATCTAGACTCAGATGTAAAATACAAAGACACGCTTGGGTATTCGCTAACTCAGGACATTTTTAATCCTGACCACAACAGCATTGATCGTAATGCACTGAATTTCCAATACAAACAAAACTTGGATATCAAAACGAAGCAGATTGGCGTTTATTTCCAAGATCAAGTTCGTTACGACCAACTTGTAATGATTGCAGGTCTTCGTTGGGATAAATACGATTCAAATACAGACGCCGTTAGCGATTATCTAGGAACAGTATCCAACAGCAAGGAAGAGTTAGACGATACCAACGTATCTTTCCGAGTCGGTGGTTTGTATGAGCTAGACTTTGGTCTCTCGCCATATCTTACTTACTCGGAAAGTTTTGAGCCAATTGCGGGTGCCGACTCTTCTGGTAAAGCATTTGAGCCATCAACCGGTCATCAATGGGAGTTAGGCTTTAAATACGCCCCATTATCTGGTGATATCTCAGGTAACTTAGCACTCTTCCATATTACGAAGAAAAACGCGATCTTGACCGATCCGAATAATCCATATGCACCGAACTATCAAGCGGGCGAAGTGGTATCACAAGGTATTGAACTTGAGGCGAAATGGCAAGCCACAGCACAAGCTGATTTCACTCTAGGCTATACATATACCGATATGGAGATTACCGAGGACAGTTATTACAACCAAGAAGGTAAAACGCCGGTTTGGGTACCTGAGCAAACGGCCTCTCTATGGGCCAATTACTTCTTTGAAGGAAATCTTTCAGGCCTTCGTACCAGTGCTGGCGTTCGCTATGTCGGAGAAGCACAAATTGATGCACAGAATAGTCAAAAAGTACCGGACTACACCTTGTTTGATTTAGCAGCAAGTTACGATTTCTCAACGGTATCTGAATCAATGAAAGGGGCTAGCGTCACGCTTTCTGCAAGCAATCTATTCGATAAAGAATACTATTCTTGTTACGACAAAAATAACTGTTGGTTTGGCGCTGAGCGCTCTATCGAAGCGAAGTTAGAATACAACTTCTAACCTCTTAGAACGGAACAGCAGTAATTTGTAAAGCGATGGTTTCTACAATAAGCCATCGCTTTTTATTTTGCATAGAGCATCAATATAAACGCTACCGCGTCACTTTTTTATAGCACCTTTCTGGCCTACCTACCGACCCATAGTTTAAATCAGCCTCTAGTTCTCCAGTACTGATAAGAAACTCAAGATAACGTCTAGCGGTTGTTCGGCTCACTCCGATTTTTTCACCTGCCTCATCAGCGGTCAGCGCACTGCCATTTGGGAACAACTCTCTGATCTTGTCTAGGGTTACACCATCAATCCCTTTTGGTAATCGGTTCGGCAAGTTGTCTTGATTGGCGTGAGACTGCAGCATTTTATCAACGAGGTTCTGATCCAAACTCTCTACGATGTCTAGTTGTTGGCGTTGGGACACATACTTTTTCAGTGCGGCATCTAAACGTGGAAACATCACTGGTTTTAACAGGTAATCGACAACGCCACCCCTCATCGCCTGTTGTAACGTATCGACATCCCTTGCGGCTGTAATCAAAATGACATCACACGTTTGGTTACTTGCACGCAGTGTATTTAGTATCTCAAGCCCTGTGCCATCGGGAAGATAGACATCCATCAATAGTAAATCTGGCTTAAGAATGTCGAGTTGCATTTCCGCTTCCATTCTCGTGGTCGCAATTCCGACCACTTCCAAACCTGTCAGTTGGCTTAAGTATTTGTGGTGCAGCTCAGCAATAGCCAGATCATCTTCAATGATCATTACGCGAGTCGCCATACTCATAATTGTTCTTCCTTGGGTAAGTACACCGTTATTCTTGTCCCATAATTTTTATTGGGTATCATCTCAACATGGCCGTGATATCGAGTAGCAAGCTGATTGACAAGGTGCAACCCAACACCTCGATTTTGACGAGATTTCGTTGAAACGCCTTTTGTAAATAATGTTTGTGGATCCATTGTTTTTGGGAGGCCACAACCATGATCTATCACCTCAAGTATCACTTCATTTCCGTAATCGCTAACGGACACATCAATGTTTCTGCGTTCTGACGCAACATTTGATTCATCGCGAATGGAAGTTAACGTGGCATCGAAAGCGTTATCAATCAAATTACCCAAAATTGTGACAAGGTCTTCCGAATTTAGCCACTCAGGTAGGGGCTCCAGACGACTGCCTTCCTCAACCACCAGTTGTAAGCCTAACTCGCGAGCACGTTCAGTTTTTCCAAGCAACATACCTGCAATTAGCGGGTCCTTAACGGTATCTCTTAAAAACTCAATCATTGCTTGATAGTGTGCGGTTTCTTGTCCAATTAACCTTTGCACCGCATCAAGCTCACCCATTTGTACTAGCCCACTAATGGTGTTGAGCTTATTGCGATGCTCATGGGTTTGCGAACGTAACAAATCTGCATATTCCTTGGTTTGTGATAGCTGCTCGGTTAGATCATTGATTTCATCCCTTAAACGGAAACTCGATACCGCCCCCACGATTTTTCCATCAACATAAATTGGAGAGCGATTTGCAATCAGGCGCTTATGATTAAGGAATATTTCAATATCATGATCTTCCTGCCCGCTTTCTAACACTGTATATAGATCGCTATCACGCAGCGTATCAGTCAAAGGTTTATTGAGCGCTGATTCTCTATCAATACCGAGAATCTGGCAGGCACTACGATTTATCGAGCGAAGTATCCCTTGGGCATCAATGCTTAACACGCCCTCTTTGATAGTGCTCATCGTCACTTCTAATTCGCCGTACAACCGCCCTATCTCTTCAGGCTCAAAGCCTAAAATGGCGCGCTGAAACTTTCTCGACGCATAATTGGATACAACGGCATTAGCGACGACAACTACGATGACCATTAAAATCAAAAAGGCCAAAAATGGTTCGATGCGGTCTTGCAGTCGGTCGAGCAAATAGCCAACTGAAACCACACCAATAATGTTCCCTTGCTCGTCAAAAATCGCAGCTTTACCACGAACTGAATAACCTAACGAGCCCTGTGCCGTCGAAACATAAGACAACCCCTGTTCTAGCGCTCGACGATTGTCGCCACCTCTCATTGGCTTGCCCAACCGCTCATCAACAGGGTGGATTAAGCGTACTCCCTTATGGTCGCCAATAACGATGAATGCAGCACCTATGGCTTCGGTTAATTCTCTAAAGCGAAGTTGGTATGGCTGGGGGTTTTGGGTTTCGATCATTTCACGAACAACCGCTGAGTCCGCTAAAAAACGGGCAACACCCAGTGCTTTTTCTCCCATTTCTTGCTCTTGATTGATTTTGAGATAAGTGAACCCTGCGGCGACAAGCAATAACAGCTCTATCAACCCCGATAGCGTCATGATAATGAGCATCCGCTTACGAAAGCTGATGGTTTTCCAACTCATTGATACATCCTTGTGATTCACTCTTGAGCGTAACGTTAACACTCAGTTAACAGCATGACGTTGTCGCGGTGATAAATCTGTGAGGAAGACAAGCAAACCGCAGAGTTTACGGTTAATTAATCGACGAGCTGAAACATAAAATTACAACCATTCACCAAATTTAGCATTCCTCTCTGATACTCAATTCCATACATAAATTGCCCTTAAAATCATGATCGTGATCACATCGATTTTAGCGGTTTTTGAGGCGTTTTTAGACTTTACAACGTATAATTTTTAATCAACGAAACCAATGAGAGTTTCGGTTTGAAAGCAGTGAAGCTGGAAGTCTATTAAAAGCTCAACATTGATGTCAGTGGTTTGGACACAAATAAAACAAAATACAAATACTGACTATATGACAAACACTTAGACACCATCTGAAAACTGGAAAACTATAAACAGAGGTGCATTTATAGTTAGAAGGAACACCAAACATGGAACGCGATACCTTTGGAATATGCCTGAATAAGGCGATGCTGTCAGAGAATATGTATTCAACATTTACACACGTCAGGGCTTATGAAAAAAACGGAGGCGGTACTTCTGATCTCAAAGTCCTGTTATCATTCCCTCAAATGAGCGGAAAAGATCTATTGAATACGATGCGAGGTTCTCGTCAGCTCGAGTGGAGAGCGGAGTTTCACTGTCCATATACGAAATAAATTTGTAACATCTCCCGCGCCCAGCACAAATATAACTGGGCGCATACTACTGCCCAATTTTCCCTCCTACTTAACACGCAGTTACGAATCCTTTATATTAGAGCTAATACTCTACGACAAAGCAGCCATTATGAAAAAAACAGGAAAGTTTTGGATATTGGGCTTACTTAGCAGCTCGATTTCCCTTGCCTGTCATGCGGCACCGATCACTTTTGATACCGCATGGCAGCTATTGCTAGAAAACAACTATTCTCTTAAAGCTCAACGCTCAAACGTCGAGAACTACCAATACCAAGAGAGTGCCACCAGCAATCTCAACTTACCTCAGGTGACTATTGGCGCGAATTACACGCGTTTAGATACCGATATCACGCTTTCGGGAAAACAGATCCTAGACAGCACAGGAGCACACATTAACGTACCTCCTGCTTTTCAGCCTATTTTTGGTGCCTTAGCTAATACCACTTCGACCATAACCGAGCGCGATATTTTCTCTTCGTCTATTCGTGCCATTTGGCCAATTTTTACTGGTGGTCGAATTTCTGCGGCTCAATCAGCAGCAGAAGGCAAAACGGATGAGGCGAAAAGTCAGCTTCTAATGGAACAACAAGCGCGTTTTGAAGATTTATCGAAGTACTACTTTTCTGTCGTACTGGCAAAGGAAGTACTCGCAACGCGGCAAGCGGTTGAAGCAGGGCTAAAAAAGCATCGAGATTTTGCCATTAAGCTTGAAGAGCAAGGACAAATCGCGCACGTTGAGCGCCTGCAAGCCGAGGCTTCTTTAGATAAAGCATCCGTAGAAACACGTAAAGCTGCCAGCGATTTGAGTATCGCTCAGGCTGCATTAGGTAAATTACTCGCACAAGATGACGCCGTAGAGCCCGCTGAATCTTTGTTTATCAACGACAGTCTTCCCCCTCTTAGCGCTTTTGTCGATCAAACGTTGCTTACCTATCCGGGGTTAGAACTTCTGAGCGCTAAACACAAACAAGCCTCTAGCTTAATCAAAGCAGAAAAAGGGAAATACTACCCTGAAGTTTATCTTTACGGCGACTACAGCTTGTATGAAGACGATTCTCTCGCAAGCCAAATGAAGCCTGACTGGTTAGTTGGTGTTGGTGTCAGCATTCCACTGATTGAATCATCAGGGCGAAGCGAAAAAGTCAAAGCCGCTCAAAGCGTCGTCTCGCAGGTCGACTCATTAAAGTCCCAAGCCAAACAAGACTTATCGCTGTTAGTCCAAAAGACATACTTGGAGGCTCAGCAAGCCATTGATGAAGTACAAGGGCTCGCATCTAGCATTGAACTCGCTAACGAAAACCTGCGCTTGCGTGAAAAAGCATTTACTCAGGGTCTGTCGTCTTCTCTGGATGTTGTGGATGCACAACTTTATGTCGCGAGTATAGAAACTCAGCGTTCAGCGGCGCGTTTCCGCTATTTAATATCTTTAACCAAGCTACTCGCATTGAGCAGTGAAATGAACAGCTTCGAACAATATCAAAATACCGCTTATATCCCTGCTTCAACATCCAAAGAGGTGAAATAAATCATGGCAGCTAAATCACTAAAACCCGTTTTACTCTCACTTTGTGCTTTGGGTGTTGCCTCTTGGGTTGGGTATCAATTTTACCAAGCCTATCAACCGGAACCGATCCGCTTACAGGGATTAATTGAAGCCCAGCAATACAGCATTTCCTCAAAAGTCCCAGGGCGTATTGATGAGGTAATGGTACGTAAAGGCGACGATGTAGAGAAAGGTCAGCTTATTTTTACCCTTCATAGTCCTGAAATTGAAGCGAAGTTAGAACAAGCAAAAGCAGGTGAAAAAGCGGCGGACGCCTTAGCTCAAGAAGCTGAGAAAGGCGCACGTGAGCAACAAATCCAAGCAGCAAAAGATCAGTGGATGAAAGCCAAAGCCGCTGCGAATTTAATGGAAAAAACCTACAATCGTGTAAATAACCTTTATAACGATGGCGTGGTTGCAGAACAAAAACGCGATGAAGCTTTAACTCAATGGCAAGCAGCGAAATACACAGAAAGTGCCGCGTTTCAAATGTACGAAATGGCAAAAGAAGGCGCTAGAAGTGAAACCAAAGTGGCTGCGGCGGAAAAAGCGCGCATGGCATCAGGTGCCGTAGCCGAAGTAGAAGCGTACGCGAAAGATACTCAGATCTACAGCTGGTTCGACGGCGAAGTCTCTCAAGTTCTACTTCAAAGTGGTGAATTAGCACCTCAGGGCTTCCCGGTTGTTACTGTGATAGATACAGAAGATGCCTGGGCGACACTTAATGTGCGTGAAGATTACCTTCAACACTTTAAAAAAGGAGCAACCTTTGATGCCTATTTGCCTGCCTTAAACAAAAATGTTGAGTTCAAAGTAACGCATGTTGCCGTTATGGGTGACTTTGCAACGTGGAGAGCAACCGATGCTTCTCAAGGTTTTGATCTTCGTACCTTTGAAGTAGAAGCTCGTCCAGCTCAACCCGAACCTGAACTGCGTATGGGAATGAGTGTTGTCGTTGAACTTTAATCACAACCACTAGGTTAATGCTATGACGATTAAGATTTCACAGCGGCATATCTTACGACGAGACAAGTGGTTGCTTTCGTGCCTTACTTGGATACCGATTTTGCTCGCGATGATGATTTGGGGAGTGTTCTCTGCGGGCATTGCCCGGGATCTGCCAATCGGTGTGGTTGATCTACAACATTCCCAACTTTCTCGAAAGCTCATTCAATCTTTGGATGCGTCGTCGAGTCTGGCTGTTAACTATCACTACACCAGTGCAAGCGAAGCAAAAAATGCGATGATTGAAGGCGATATCTACGCTTACGCGGTCATCCCATCTAAGTTCGACCAAGATATTCTCCAGCACCGCCAACCTCAACTTTCTGTCTTTTACAACAGTCAGTACATTTTGGTAGCGAAACTGATCAACTCTGCCGTTGCGCAAGCACAAGGCTATTTCGACGCTCAGGTTGAAGTAATGGGAAACTTGGCTAAGGGTAACACCACAACGTTAGCAGCGGCTGGACAGGCTGTACCCGTGTCGACACAAATAACCGCATTATTTAACCGTAACAATAACTACGCACAATTTTTGGTAACGGCTATCGTGCCAGCCATTTGGCAAATATGTATTGTAGTAAGCACTATTTTGATTCTTGCCGCGCACTTTCGCATTTATGGTGGAAAGAATAGCTTTGCATTTTTGGGCGAAAAGCCATACGCCAGGCTCACTACCTTATTAAGTCAGTACATTCCGGTCTTTATGGCGCAAGGTGCGTTGTTCTTGTACTGGTTTTATTCCGTGCTTGATTGGCCAATGGAAGGTAGTTTTGTGGTTATGCTATTAGCACAATTGGCGACGGTTATCGCCTGTATCATTATGGGAGCGTTGTTCTTCTTCTTGTCGATGGATCCTGCACGTGCGATGAGTTTTGCTGGCGCGTTTACGGCTCCAAGTTTCGCGTTCATGGGAATTACATTCCCAGTTTCTGACATGAACACGCTCGCTTATGCATGGCGTTCATTATTGCCGATTACCCATTACATTGAAGTACAAGTGAGCCAAGCAAACTATGGAGCATCGGCCGCACAATCTTTAAGCTCGCTATGGCCTATGATTGGTTACGTTGTGCCTCTGCTCATCACCGCAGCCTTGATGGGTAAACATCTAACAGCTTCATCAACACGCCAAGCGAAGGAGGCGGTATGACATTGTGGCAACTGATTAAAGCGGAATTTAAGGCCGTTCTAACCAATCCAGTCGTTACGTTGACCGTGTTTGGTGGTGTCGTATTTTACTCGTTTTTATACCCTTTGCCTTATGCACAACAAACGCCTCGTGAACAACCAATCGCGATTGTTAATCTAGATGGTAGTCAGACGAGTTTAAAGCTGGAACGTATGGTTGATGCCACCCCACAAGTCAACGTAGTCACTCGACTTCATACGATTGCCGATGCAAAGCAAGCATTTTTACAACGAGAGATCACCGGTTTTTTAGTCATACCGGAACACTTTTACAAAGACCTAATGCTAGGTAAAAGCCCGACTCTAGCCTACGCTGCGGACGCCTCGTATTTTCTCGTGTACGGAACCGTGGTAGAAGGATTGGCCCAAGCTGGAGGCACATTAGGGGCCCAAGTGAAAGTCAGTAAAATGGTGATAGATGGTGTGCCCATGAGTATGGCTAGCCATAATTACTCTGCTATCAAGCTTAATATGAAGCCGACGTTCAACCCAACCATGGGTTACATCGAATACGTAGTGCCGGCAGTATTTGTTCTGATTTTACAACAAACGTTGATCATGGCGGTTGGATTACAAACGGGAACACAGCGTCATGGTCGTGGCTATTGGTCACAAGTATCCACGGGATCGCTGCTGCTTGTGAGAACGTTAGTATTTGTGGCAATTTATTATTTACTCGGCGCCTATTATTTTGGTTTTAGCTTCGAACGCTTAAACGTAAACCATATCGCCAATGCGGGCGAATTGCTGGCTATGTTGTTCCCGTTCCTTTTAGGTTGTTGCGGACTAGGCTTCTGGCTAGGTTACTTATTACCTCGGCGTGAACTTGTCACCTTAGTCGTCTTAGTGAGCTCTATGCCGCTCATTTTCTTGGCTGGTTTTATTTGGCCAATTGAAGCCATACCTACTCCCTTATTATGGATTGCTGATTTAAGCCCAAGCACTTGGGCGATAAAAGCTTTCTTAGCGCTAAACCAAATGGGGGCAACCTGGCAACAAGTCGCTCCACATTGGACGGCGCTTTGGGCACTCACCGTGCTTTGGGGTAGCGTTGCGTACTGGATTGCTAAGCGAAGTAACAAGCCAGTTGTAACAGAGAGCTTGGGGTGACAGCTGACATTTTCTATTACTATAAAAAAAGCCGGGTAACTAAACCCGGCTGAAAATCTGCGTCCTTGCAGCGGACATATGGTAAAAACACTTTTTGCTCTGGGCTTACCCATTGAGCGAGATTAGATTAAGCCAAAAAGTATGGATTCCATACTCTCATATAGAGGGTCATATCCTTCCAATAGACATTAGTCTTCGCTAGAAAGATAACGTTTTTCAGACACAAAAAAACAAGACTCACATTGAGTCTTGTTGTTGATAGGGATGAGCAAGATACATGTCGCCGCTAAGTCATATCGCGGATTATTTTCTCTCGGTATTCTGTAACGACCTTCATGATTGAATTTTTTACATCACCGACTTGCTTAGAGGGTTGGCACCATAGGCCAAAACCAAACTTAAAACCTTCCAATAATTCAGAAGCTTCCACTGGCTCTATATGATTATTAGAAAACTCCGAATGGGCAAACGTTCTGGGGAGAATCGCCCATCCTAAACCTGCTTCAACCATTTTCACTACAAGGGCCAATTGGTCGACCTCTTCATGGTTCGAACTTACGATGACTTTTTCGCCCATTCCCTCTTCAATAAGAGACCGCAGTACAAATTGTTTACTATTCCTCAAGGCTGTCAATACTCGATCTGGTGCCACAGAAGCGAGTTCACCACCTTTCTGGACGAAAGGAACAAATTCAAAATGACCTAAAAACGTCGCATCCAAACTATGTATTGCTCGACTATCATGTACATTGACAATACCGAATTGATACTCACCATTCTGTAAACCCTCTTTAATTTCGTTGCGATTACGAACAAGAAAGTTAACTCGCATCATCGGAAAATCTGCTGCTAATTGAATACGAAGCAATACAAGAAAACGGTGTGGTATAGCGCTTGAATAGGCGATACTAACATTCTCTAACCCACCGTAAGCTAGACTTAATGCGACTTTATCGAAAGTACGTGCTTGTTCGATGGTTTGCTTAGCATAGTGGTAAAGAAGATGACCATCTTCTGTCGGTTCTACCGAGCGCCCCACTCGCTCAAACAGGTTGACCGCCAGTTGGTCTTCAAGATTGGTAATCACCTGCCCTATTGTGGTTCGGTGCTTATTGAGTTTGACCGCCGCCTTACTAAACGAAAGCTGTTCATAAACGGTTACGAACGCGAGAAGTTGTTCAAAACTAAAATTCATAGGTTGTGCTTACTTTTTAGAGTTATCTAATTAAATTACCACAAGATCGTAGAATTGCTACTTGGTAACGGAAACAATCTGCGTTTGAATTCCTTCTCGACGACACAAAAAAACCTACTAGCTTCAGTAGGTTTTCTCTAACTTAGTTGTACTCAACGACGCGAGCCAAATAGTTAAATTCACCCGAGTCACCATGATAATCGCGGTAAACATCCACACTAAAATACTTAGGTTGATCAGCTTGAATGTGGTCAACGATCTTCTGTTCTAATGACGCTAGCGTTTCACCCGTTTGCGAATACACAAACTGCTTGTTCACTTTTTCCAATTTGCGTTGCTTCGCTTCTTTGTGCGAAACATAGTTGTTGATCTCTTCCCACTTACCCACGTACTCGACTGCCACGTAACTCGAGTTCTCATCAATCATGATAAAGGCTGCACCTTCTTCTTTAATGGCAGACAGTTGCTGCATGTCACTGTCGACTTTTTGCTGATCAAGGTGAGCACCACTTTGTGCAAATACAGTCGCAGAAGCAGTGAGCATCATTAACGTTAGAACGGCTTTTTTCATTGTGTTTTTTTCCTGTGTTAAGGGAGTTCAGTCACCCAAAGTTGTCCTTGGGTGGCTTTTTTGAATCCATATTCGTAAATCGTCAGCAAGTAGCGGTGATCGAACATATCTTTCGTTACTTTGGCGTATCTGAAATCTTGGTCAATGTAGGTAAACTGCATCTCGATATCGTTGATTTCACTGATGTATTTCATTCGATAGAGATCACCACGAGTTTGCGCTAGCGTAAGGCTTGAGACACTTTTCGATACCAAGTCCAAACCTTTGTCTTTTAGTGGACGATACGGCGCTTTTAACGCACCATTGCGAATCACATCCAACTGAGGCGCTTTTTCTAACCCCAAAGCATCTGAGATTTGTTGATAGTTGAAGTTAGACGGATTAAAGAACACCTGCGCTGCGAGACCGCCATCTACGTGTAACTCCTCAAGTATTTCTCCATCATGTTCAACATCGATAAATTGTGGAGGGAAAACACCAGGGATCGATGCGCTCGCAGCAAGCACCTTGTAGATAAGTTCAGATTTGTCCGCTAAATCACTGTTCGCAATCGCACCAATATTCCAAATCACCAGTTCGCCTGAATCAAAATGGGTACTGCCAATAAAGAGGCGTTTACCATTGCGGTGTTGCTGCGCCATCGCCTCGATCATGGGCTCAGGGTAAGCGTCTGCGATGAAATCATAGAGGTTCTCACCATCGGTAAACGCGTCCTTAAACAGGGTATTTAAGAAGTTCTTCTTACCCAAAATATTCTTATCATTGATGTTGAGCATGACTTCTTTCATCTTTGGCATCGCATCACCGCCAATGAAAACAAAAGGAGCGATTAGGGCACCCGCACTGACTCCAGTAATGATGGCATAATCTTTTAGCTCCCCCTTTTCCTGTAGCCCCATCAAAACGCCGGCCCCGTATGCGCCGTTTACGCCACCACCCGATAAGGCCAAAATATTGAGCTGTTCACCCTCTACTTTGATCGGTGTGGTTTGATTGTGCGCTGAGTAGAGAAAATCCGGCGCTTCATTGGCCCACATTCGAAGTGGCTCATTTGGTGTCGAACTCGCGATCTCGACATCTTTATAGTTGCTTTGAGAAACACGAACATCCAGCGTATGAGGTGAACTACAAGCTACTATCAAAAGCGAAAGTGCAACCGTCACACCAGAGGAAATTAAACGATTCATAATCAGTCTCATTTAATGTTCTCTGGCGTATGACCAGAGACTCAGTTTGAAGTTAATTGGGTCAAAATGAAGTCCGTTTCGTTGTGTGGAGTTACTATAGCTAGGCACGGCTAAACCCCATAATCGCGATTGTAGGATGCTATCCATCAAAGCAATTATGCCAAGTTTCTATATGCTAACTTTACGCTTCTCCGTTAATTAGGTACTGCGCTAAGCAATTTTCACGACGTTGAACTCATGCGTCGGTTCGACAAATTCGTATTGGGCATTGATCGTCTGTAGCTCCCATGTGCCATAGCCTTTGGTGATCTCCAATACACCGTAAACGGCGTTATGTGTATGACGAAAGGCTGCGACAGGAGACATCTTCTTCACCAAACAAGAAGTAAAAATCGCAGAAATCAAATCACCGACACCGACTGGCTGCATAGCAAATTCAACACTAGGGCGTTGGGCCAAATAGCTTGCTTTCGGCGTGGCTAAAATCATACTGAAGGCGTCATCTGTTAGTGCATGCAGGTGTTTCACCAATACCATTTTCGGTCCCAGCTCTAGGGCTTTTTTACATGCAGTGACCGCATCATAAAGAGAGTCAATTTTCACACCTGTTAACTCGCTCAGTTCAAACTGGTTAGGAACAATCACATCAGCGATGGGCAACAAGCTATGGCTTATCGCTTCTTTGACACCGTCTGCCACAATGCAACCTTTGTCTGGATCACCCATAACTGGGTCACACACATAAAGCGCGCTGTGGTTACGCGATTTGACTAAACTTACCGCTTCGGCCACCGCTCGACATTGCTCTGCGCTGCCTTGATAACCGGACAGTATCGCGCCACATTCGCCTAACTTCTCAATGTTATCTAAGCCTCTCATTAGAGAATGAATTTCATCTGCCCCAAACTTCTGTCCAGTCCAACCTTGCTGGTACTGAGTGTGATTTGAAAACTGAACCGTGTGAATTGGCCATACTTCGAGGCCCATTCTCTGCATTGGGAAGACTGCAGAACTGTTTCCGGCGTGGCCATAAACCACATGAGATTGAATAGAAATAATGCTTTTCATAAGTCACTCTTAATAGGGAAGTTTGTTAGCTTGGCGACTAAATAAACACAATGCCGCGCACTGTGCTTATTTGGTCGGAATAGCCTCGACAACGCCGAGGCTTATTCTTAATCAGGCGGGATTAATTAGCCTTGGAACTCAGCAAAGTACTCATCCAACACTTTGCGTGTTGCACGACCGATAAGCTCGTATTCGTGGTGAGTAAGGTTTGCTAGCGAAACTCGAACTGATGCATGCACTACATCGAAGCCTTGGCCTGGAAGTAGGATAACGCCGGTTTCATGTGCAAGGCGGAACAGGAAGTCTTTGCCCTTCTCGCTCGCTTTGAACCATTCAACGAATGCTGGTCCGTACAATTTGCCGCCCAGAGTGTCGAGCTCAAGCAGTGTGTAGTAGTCCACACGATCTTTGTTTTCTTCAATTTCTACACCCATGTTTTTGTACAGAGTTTTGTAACGCTCGCGAATGATGCGTTTACATGCTTCTTTGTAGTTTTTCTCTGAGTCCATCAGACAATTCAATGAGAACAGCGCCATTTGAACTTGTTGAGGAAGCGACAAACCTGCTGTGTGGTTAAGCGCTACGCTACGGCTGTCGGCAACGATACGGTCAATAAACTTGATCTCACGAGGTTCCGGAGTCAGCGTTTTGTAACGATCGTCCAACTCAAGTTGACGCACTTCAGGAAGGCTACGCATTGCATCGTCAAACACGTTGTTGTGTTGAATCGCAATCGAGCCTAAACGCCAGCCTGTTGCACCGAAGTACTTAGAGAACGAATACACACAAAGCGTGTTGTATGGCAGTTTTGCAAACAGTGAGACAAAGTCGTCCGCAAATGTGCCGTATACATCGTCAGTCACAATGAACAGGTCGCTACGTTCGTTGTTCACAAAATTTGATAGGTTATCCAGAGTCTCATCCGAGAACTTCACAGACGCTGGGTTTGCCGGGTTAACAACACAAAGCAGTTTGATGCCTGTATCTGCAAGCTTTTCGATTTCAGACATCGGCAGTTGCCATGTTGTCTCATCCAGACGTAGTTCAACGATTTCCAGTTCGTATTCACTCAGTTCTGGAATCTCTAGGTAAGGCGTAAAGATTGGAGTGATTAGCGCAACCTTGTCACCTTTCTTCAATAGACCGTTGTTGAACATAGTTTGGAAGGTGTACGTCATAGACGCCGTACCGCCTTCCGTTGCAAACAGATCGAAGTCTGTTGTCATTGGCATTGGGCCGTACATCTCTTCTGCAATGTATTGCTTCACAACGGTTTCGATGTTCGTCAACATACGTGGTGGCACTGGGTAGTTACATGCAAGGTATGCGTTAACCAGTTCATTCAAGAATGCTTGTTTCTCTAGACCCAAACGGTCTTTTGCGTAGCTCAGCGACTTTTCCAAGAACTGTACGCCTTGGTCTTGTTTATTCTTGCTTGCAAACGTATCGAAGCGTTCAACAATGCCCACACCATCTGGAATGCCACCGAAACCACCATCTAGGTATGAATAAGTGCGCTCGGCTTCCAATATTGCGAACTCACCCAAACGAATGAATGCTTTACGCGGTAGTGTCGCAAGAAAATTAGGATTACCACGACCTGCATCTAATAAAGCGCGGTCAGGAACAGTTTGTGCCACTTCAATAAGTTTATCTTTTAATTCAAATGGGCTTAAATCTGCAAATTTTGAAAAATCAATTGTTGTATTTTGCGTAGTCATAATATTTACCTGAATTTATTATTTAGTAAAATTTGGATAATACTTCCCCTACCGCCTATTTAATTAGGCGATAAGAGTGTTCGAATTTATTTAAATTACATGCCTGCGTTTAAAGTAATAATGCCGACAATAATTGGACCCCATAGGGTAAGCAGTACATTGGCGACTGCATAAGTCACGGTGAATGAGAATACTGGTGTTGCATTACCTGTTTTTTCCATTAAAGCCGCAAATGCTGGGTTCGCACTTCGTCCACCTGTCACACAGCCAAGTGCTTCAACTGGATTCTTAATCTTCAATACAAAATATGAGAAGAAGAACGAAATAATCTGAGGGATAATCGTTACACCCATGCCAAGGAACAACAGAGACATACCGTGTTCTTTGATGGTGTCGACCGCTTGAGGCCCAGCCTCAAGGCCAACAATGCCCACAAATGCTGCCAAACCGAAATCTCGAATAAAGTTCGCGGCCCCCACAGGAAACTGAGCAACATGCGGATTGCGGCTACGCAACCAACCCACAATCAAACCTGAGATCAAACAACCTGCACCAGAACCGATAGTGACGGGAATACCAGCAATCTTAAAACTGATTAGACCAATTAATAGACCCACCACCATGCCCATACCAAGCACGACTAAGTCAGTCACGTTTGCTGAGCCCATTCGCTGACCAATGTTTTTCTCAACGCGATTGATGTCTTTTGCGGTACCTGTAAGCTGGATGACGTCATTTTTCTTCACCACAAGATCCGGCGTCATTTCAATTGAGTTGCCTTCACGAATATAGTCTGTCACATAAATACCGCGCATAGAGCCTTGGTTCGAAGCCTCTTTAATCTCTTGCAGCGACTTACCAATCAGTTTGCGGTTGTCTGCGATCAGTTGACGGTTTTCTTCAATAACTTCATAGCCTTCTGGAAGTGCAATCTCGTTGTCAGCCAAACCATCTTGCAGCTGATGTACTGCATTACGGCGACCTGTTACAACAATGACATCCCCTTCTTTCAGTGCTGTGAATTTGTCCACGTCTAGCACTTTGCCATCGCGTTGAATCAATTCAATACAAGCAGCCAGAGCGTGTTGGTTTAACTGGGCTAAGGTTTTGCCTGCTAGCCCACCATCTTTGCTCACTTTAAATGCTCGTGTAACCAGCGCTGTGACAGCGTTGAACTCACCCGGCGCTAAATCACGCTTACCATTTGAATTTTTCTCTTCTAGCGCAATCGCTTCTGCTCGGATATCCCACTTCATCAGTGTTGGGAATACCCATGTCACCATCAGAATTGGACCAAGCGAACCAAAGATGTACGTAACTGCGTAGCCTACTGCGACGTTGGTCTGCATTAGGTGCTTCGCTTCTTCTGTCACACCACCAAGACGTGCGATCGCATCACCCGCTGTACCGATGATTGCCGATTGAGTCAAACCACCAGCTGCAAGGCCTGCTGCCGTACCTCTGTCTAGATCAAACATCCAAGCTGCCGCTAGCACACAAAGCAGACCTGAAACCGTCATAACCACGGCAGAAAGTAGAATGTTGATGGTTCTAAAGTTCAATGCTTTGAAGAACTGAGCACCACCTTGATACCCTACTGCGTAAATAAAGAGCGCAAAGAAAATGCTTTTTACGCCGGGATCAATATGAACACCAAATTGCCCAATAATTACACCCATTAATAATGTTCCGGCAACACCGCCAAGAACAAATCGACCAATGGTAATTTTACCAACCATATAACCGAGAGAGAGCGTAATAAAGAGAGCAACAAATGGTGCCATGTCAAAAAGGTTAGAAATAATTTCCATGACAATTTTACTCTTACTAATAAATATAAAACTCAAATAATCTAACGAATAATCTGTCACTCATATTTGTTGGATTATTTAATTTAAAAAGCATCTCGTTTGCTTCGAAGCGAATATTAGGAACAAAAACTCACAACTCGTAATCCTATTTGAAGGACGAAACCATCACTTCGCATATTCAAACGCAAACATTGAACAATAATTGTCGAAAATTTAATAACTTAGTGTTCTGCAATAGACACGAGATAAATCGGAAAATAATTTTATTTTTGTTATCGCTCTCCAAAAAGCGGGTTGGTTGCATCATTCCCTCTATATAGCGCATAACACCTTTCGTTTGATGGATTAGATCCTCCAAAAGCGATTATCACGGATGCCATCATTTGCCTTATCTTTCCATTCATCAAGTTAATAGAGAAAAACACCATGAACTCAATGCCACATGAACTTGTGTGGGGCGAAGTTTACTTCCCACCCTTGTTGCTGGTTATTGCATTGGCTTACATGCTCACCATTTTGGTCGGAACCATTGCTACAAAACTGGGTATCCACAAATACGTTGCATTTCCTGCACTCGCAGAGCTGAGCCTAATTGTGATTTTTACTGGCGTTATTGGTCGATTCATTACCATATTTTGAGGCAAATTCCGTGATAAAACGTTATCTCATCACACTGCTACTACTGTGTTCAGCTGGCACCGTGATTTTCAGCTACTACCAATCATACACTGACAACCCATGGACTAGAGATGGCCAAGTTAGCGCGCACATCGTTTCTATAACCCCCCGCGTGACAGGACAAATCATCCAAGTCTACGTTGAAGACAATTCGCAAGTGAAACAAGGCGATTTGCTGTTTGAGATTGACCCAAGCATCTATAAAGCGGCGTACCACAAAGCGCTAGCAGCTCAAAAGCAAGCCATTGCATTACTAGCAAAGGCCAAAAATGAAGAGCAGCGAGCACTTAAGTTAGAAAAGCGCACACCTGGCGCTGTACCTGTACTGACATTGAATAACCTAGACAATGCGGTGGAGACAGCCGTTGCCAACGTAGAGCTCGCGAAAGCCAATGTTGAAGAAGCCAAGCTAGACCTTGATTACACAAAAGTTTATGCGCCAACGAATGGTTATATAACTAATTTGAACTTACGCGTCGGCTCTCAAGTCGTCGCTAACTCCCCAGTCGTGGCTTTGATTGATGAAGACAGCTTTTGGATCGAAGGATATTTCAAAGAAACGGATTTAGTTGGCGTTGATCCACAAGATAAAGCCTACGTGACCTTAATGATGCACAATGAAGCTGTGCTGGAAGGAAAAATCAAAAGCATTGGCTACGGCATTGCGAAGCAAGATGGTAGTACTGGTAACGATCTTTTGCCCAATGTGAACCCTAACTTTCAGTGGATACGCTTAGCTCAACGCATTCCAATTAAAGTCAAATTAGATCACTTACCGAAAGATTTTCAACTACGTGTTGGTATGACGGCCTCTATCAAAATCATCAAACAATAATGCGGTGGAATGTATGTTTAATGCCTCAACCAAAGAAGCAATCAAAGCTGCGCTGTCTATCGTTATCGCGATCTGCCTTGCCTTATGGTTTCAATGGGAGAAACCGTATTGGGCAGCGATCGCAGTCGCGGTAATGGCATTAAATGAAAGCTTCGCTCACTCGATAAACAAAGGTCATAATCGCTTATTAGGAACCCTCCTTGGCATCGGTTATGCCTTTTTCCTCATCACGACGTTTTCTCAAGATCGCTTTTTGTTTCTCACCTTCTTCACCTTGTTTTTAGGTGCGTGCATTTTTATGTCGAGCGACGAAAAGTATGGTTATGTGTTCTCTATCGGTTTTGCTGTGTGCTCCATCATCGCATGTATGGGAGGATTTGATAGTCAAGCAACGTTCCACTTCGCTGTTCTTCGCATGCAAGAGACTATTCTTGGTGTGATCACGTTTTCTGTTGTGTACCGATTAGTCTGGCCAGTCAGTACAGAACAAAACTTCATTCAACGTTTTGAGACCAGCAGAGAGGCGATGCTTAACGCTATGAAATCGCCCAATGATATAGATATTGAAGCTCTTGAGACCAACAGCGCCAACATAGAAAAGTTATTCCAACTGGTCGGCTTACCACTTACTGGCAGCTACCACTTGAAAGAACATCGTCAGCTATGGCGTGCGCGTTTAAATGAGATGGCACAAATCCAAGACCGATTGCTAGAACAAGCAGATAAATCGCAAAGTCGTGAGATCGATTGGCCAACGCTAACGCAGCAACTTCAAAGCTTTGATATTAAAAATCCAAGTACGTCGCTCATTGGTCACGTTGCTTATGTTATGCAAAGAGAGAAAAACACGGTTTGGCATCACGAGCATAGAACGTTTATCCAGCATTTGAATGAAGACGGCAGAAAGGTACTGCAAGGTGTCTCCATGTTCGTCACTTCTTTGTTGATCTGGATTTATCTGCCCGTACCCGGAGGTTTCATTTTTCCGATGCTAGCAGGCGTGTTCTCTTCAATCGTTCCCACTATGCCACTAAGCATTATTAAAGATGCATTTTTTGGTGTGATAGGCACTGGCACGGTGATTCTATTGCAATACATTTTCATAATGCCAATGATGACCGAGCTTTGGCAGCTTGGGCTATTCTACTTCATCAACATCATCGTAATTTGGAAGGTATTTTCCACACCAAAACTGATGGTACACAGAATTCTAGGTATTAACTTATTGGTTGTCTTGACATCAGGAGCGCTCAATTTAACCCCAGCGTATCGAATTGAAACACCATTGCTGATGCTGGTAAACATTATGATCATTTTGATGATTGCCAAGTTGTTTACCGACCTGTTCCGTATTCGCGTCACGGCCTAAGCGTCACCTCCGTTCTTGAAACTAAAGCCCTGCATTGCTTCTGCTATGCGGGGCTGTTTGTTTGTGAGCTAGCCATTATTCCTCCGTAACCCATAAAGCGAGGATAGTATCCATCAAAAGCGATTAACGGTATTTCTCTTCACCTCATAAAATCCTCTCATTGATTCACGAAATGCAATCGAAAACTCTGCATTCACAACGTCAATCACAGCAAACACATCTATCTAACTGAACAAGAAGTTCAGTGACACATTAACTGTCTGAGTCTCGAAGGTTTGAGACTATTCAGAGTGGAAACTGTCATGAGTTTTTTTGAATTACGCGCCGGCAAGACGTCTTCTCTTACTGTGCTCGCGAGCGCACTAATGCTTACTACCCCCACTTTTGGCTTCGCCGCTGAAGAGACGACGACCTACAACGAAGTAATCGAGCAAGGCCGAGCGCTGTTCGACAAATACGGTATCAGTCATGATTTACCAAAACTGGCCATCAGCTCTCTAGTTCAAGGCGAGCATTTGGTCGAGCATGCCCACCGAAGTGTTAAAATCGGTGATAGCGTTCGCGATTCGTCCGTCTACTTGGTTAAGAACACCGATAACAAAGGCAACATTGATCTGCGTATCAAGTACAACCCTGAACAACTCGATGAAAATGAAAAAGTACTTGATGAGATCGAAGCTTTCACACGAACAGAATACCGCCTTCGAAACTACGCGGAGAGTTTTGATCCGTCATCAGTAAGAGCCAAAGAGGATCAGAATGGTAATGTGATCATCAGTTTTAATTACTCAAAATACGGTCTTCCTCAAGATATCGCCTACTTTCGCTTTTTAAGCGTTGATATTGAGTTGGTTAATGGTGAACCGAAACGTATGGTCATTACCAACGATAAACCGTTCACACATCACAACTACCAAGTGGATTCTTACGATCAAGAGATCCTCTTCCAGAAGTTAGCGTCAGGCAAAATTGCGATTGCCAGTAAAAACACCAAGATAGTTGGTTCAAAGAAAAATAAACCACTCGAAATGATGAGCAGCGTAAAACCGGTAGCGATTTATGAAGATAAGCTTGGCGTGCAAGTACTAGACGAAAAACGCTTGAATGAGGTCTCTGATCCACGCATGCAAGAAGCCAGTGTTAAGCTAGACCGAGTTTTTCCTTTAATGGGTGATATGGTTCGTCGTCAAGGTATCGATTTGCCTCTGCCGTTTGGTGTGTCGCTAGCGTATCGGAATCAAGATATGAATATTCCATTTAATGATTTCACGATTGAAGGCATCGGCCTTAATGAACTGTTTGATCCAGAAGACAGTGTCGGCATCGTGAGTGCTGAGAGCATGACGCTTCGTGGCGATGTAAACATCCTGCCATTTTGGAATGTATTTGGTTACATCGGAAAAGTTAATGTCGATGCCAATGTTGATGCCGCCTACACGGGTGAAGGTGGCCAGTACATAAAAGATAAGCTGAACGATAAACTGCCAGGATTAGGTGATAAGTTTTGCGATGGTTTATCTGCACTTTGTAGTCGCGGACGCCTAGACGTGCCGCTGCATTTGGAATATGACCTTCGTGGTATAGGTACAACCCTTTCGGTTGGCTATAAAGAATTCTTTGCTTCTGTCACTGGTACCTATTCGCAAACTCGCTTAAAGGGCTTAGATGATTGGGGCGATGGTATTGTTACTGTACAGCCGATGTTGGGTTATCAACTTGTCGATTATCGCACGCAGTTCTTTGTCGGAGCAGAATATCAAGGACTGGACGCTCGAATGGACGGGCATGTAAAAAGTGGTGATATCGAATTCGATTACGACATTGGTGTAGATCTTAATCAATGGGCGTTTTTGACTGGTTTCAATAAGCAAATCGGCAAAAACTACAACCTGACCTTTCTCTATAACAAAGGGGAAACTCGAGAGTCAGTAACCTTAAATCTTGGTTACCGTTTCTAGCTCTCATAAAGAGCCCGCCCCTAGACGATGGTAGGACTGCATCCTACAAAGGCGATTACTGAAACTGTCGCCGATGTCCTACCATTTTAGCCATCAATACAACAAGCCATCCAACCATTCACGGATTAATGCCAAAGCGTCAGGACGTCGCTTGTTAGATGCCGTTTAACATTTTCGGTGTACGCACCAAATGACTTTTGGACATAACAATGACTTTACTCAATCGCTCAACTTTAGCCATTACCATCACTCTTGCCTTAGCAGCTTGCAGTGATGACTCTGGTAAACCTAGCGTTCCTAACGGCCCGAAGCCACTACAACCCTTACCACCAGAGCAAATCGCTTTGGAAATTGGCGATGCAACCATTCAAGCGACCAAAGAGTCCCTTGTCATCACGCCTCTTGATGCGGATGAAAAACTGGCAGCGGTAGAGGCGTTCAAAGGTATCCAATTTGCGCAAGCAGACCGCTTTCAGCACAGCATTGCGGTCCCACTTGAAGGCGATATTGATGCGACTCAGTTCGGTGATGCGTGCCCGCAGTTAAAAACCACGGCACAAACGCAATCAGAAGATTGTTTGAACCTAAACATTTGGCGACCAGCAGGGACAGAAGCGTACGCAGATTTGCCAGTGTATGTCTTTATTCACGGTGGAGACTTTGAATACGGCTCGGGCTCAGAACCGCTGATTCATGGTGATATGGTGGTTGCACAAGGTGCTGACGATGGTAACCCGTTTATTGCAGTTACTTTTAACTATCGCTTGGGCTTGTTGGGCAGTGTTTGGGTCGATGGTTTGGACAACCCAGAGGGCGGTAACTTTGGCCTAGGCGATCAAAAACACGCGCTTGAATGGGTTCAACAAAACATAGAGGCATTCGGCGGCAATCCGCAAAACGTGACACTCATGGGTCAAGGTGCGGGTGCCATGTCGGTGGGAATTTTACAGCAATCAAAAGGCGATGCTGCAATCGCAGGTGAGCACTTTCAACGTGCCATCATGCAAAGCAACGCTTACGGCTTTGAATATAAAAGTTACGATGTTGCCAAGAGCCAAAGACCAGAACAAAGCGTTGAAGATCTTGCGTTCCTACCACTTGAAGAGGTCATGAAGGTACAGAGCGAGATGCTTGATCCCATTCAACGTCTTAAGAGCTGGGTACTGACCGCTGCGAATATTCCGGTTATAAGTCCAACACGAGACAACAGCCCATTAGCTACGTTGATGCCATTTGCGCCTTACATCGAGCATCGCCCACCAGCTTTTCTAGTGAAAGAAGTACCAGGCTATCACTTTACTGAACAAGCCATTGAGAGTGAATGGATCGTACCGACGGTAATTGGCTCAAACAGTGCAGAAAGCAATACTCTGGGCATGCTGCCGAGCCTGACATTTTTGATCCCAACTATTATTGAAATCTTGAGCCAAGATGCGCCAGAAATCATTGAAAGTGGTGACGAAAACTTAATCGCCGAATACATGGTGAAGTGGCTAGAATCGGATGCGAACTTAAACCGTTTACGCACCGAATATCGTTCATTACTCAGCGATTCAGCTTCGATTGAACTCGATCTTTCTAACTTATTGGAACTGCTGCCTAGCACCGCTTATGAGGCGATGACTAAGTTGTTCTTCGGTTTGAGGAACTCCGATTCAACCACTGAGTTACTTGCTCTGGCTGACTTCTTCCCTAACGATGAAAGCGAACTGAATGGCGCGGTCAAAAACATGCAGCAATTCAAAACCACGTTGCATGATTTGCTCTTCACGGGTCCAAACCGTCATAAGGTTTCAACTGAAGAAGCAACAGGAGCGACGCCAAGCTTTTACTACTTTGACTACAAACCTGGATTCAACGTATGGACTTACAACACAAAAGGTGAAAATGGCGATCTCGACGTGGGTGATTTACTCAAAAGCATCAGTTGTATTGTGGGCGCTTGTAATGCATCGGAATTACCATTTGTGTTTAACAAGGCATTAAAGCTTGATGGTTCAAGTGTTCGTCCAGGTAGCAAAGACAAAGCGATGATGAACGAGCTCTCTCGTACGTGGTTTAGCGAACGTTTATTTGAGGACTTCCAATACAATAGCGCGACTGATCGAGTATTGCTGATCGATAACGATGGCGGTATTCAATCCACACAAGACTGGGACAATGCTCATCACTCAGGCATCGATCCAAAACTGCGCCAAGGTCGCCTCAACGGTCTCGAGGAACTTGGGCTGATTCTGAGTCACATGTAACGTTATCCTCAGCCACTCAAAACTCGTTACCGAATACCTAAAAGCCAGTCCGCTGGCTTTTTTCATCCTTATTCCTTGAACATAATTAGGAAGGTTTACTCATGTTTCCTAACGCCCTTCGTGCTCTGCTACTCTTTATCTTCGGCGCGCTGTTGGTTGGCTGTGCCCAGCCCTACCCTCAAGTTGAACCGGATTTTGAAGCCAATTGGCAAACTACTCAGCATCAATCCGAAGTTTACTTAATTCCTACCGCTCCAGAAGCCTTTGCTCGTCGCGTTGAGCTGGTTAGAAATGCTCAACAAAGCATCGATATGACTTACTTTTCTTGGGAGAGTGACACGCTTGGTTTGATGCTACTCAATGAGCTCAAGCAAGCAGCAGATCGAGGCGTGCAAGTTCGACTCACTCTCGATGATTTATTGGTGTTTAACGAGAAATGGCTTGCTGATCTCAGCGCTCACGACAACATTCAAATCCGTTTGTTCAATCCGTTTGATTCACGTAAGTCAGGCTGGATTGGTCGCGCCGTCAACTTCTCTACTCATCAACAACGTTTGGACAATCGTCTGCACGAGAAGTACTTCAACGTCGACCATCAATGGATGATTCTAGGTGGACGTAACATTGGCAACGACTATTTTGGTTACAGCCGCAAAGCGAACTTCTTTGATATGGACGTCTTGTTCAAAGGCAGCATTATTCGAGTGTTCGACCAGAACTACCAACAACTTTGGAAAAGCGAGCATGTCACGCCAGTAGAAAACATCGTTAACGTTACCCCAAACTATTCCGCGTTTACTAAAGCGCTTAATAAAGGTGAGAAAGACAAAAGCATCATTCTGGCGGAAGTTGAAAAACAGGTTAAACACCTGACCAGTCCCGACTTCATCACTGCGCAAGTCACCCCCGTTTTCGACTCATTAAACAAGTTAGAAAACAACAAACCCTACTTTAGAAAACGTGCAGAACACCAAGTTTGGCAACAAATAGCCACTGCGTCTAAAGCCGTGATATCAACGCCTTACGTGGTACCAAGTGATGGTGAATTTGCCTTTATTGATACCTTGATGGAGCAAAAAGCGGACATCACGTTAATGACGAACTCGTCTGCTTCTAATGATTCTGGCTTTATTCCGGCTTATTACGAGGAGCATCGCCAAACCCTGTTGGATAAGGGCGTTCATATACTTGAGTACAAAAACCAAGCGAAAAATGATGACCATTACTTCCATGCGGATACTTATTATCACAACAAGACGGTGATACTCGATGATCGGCTGACTTATATCGGCTCATCAAACTTCGACCCAAGATCGGATTTCCTCAATATGGAATTTGGTGTGTTGGTCCAAAGCAGAGCCTTTGCAGAACATGTCATGCACTACTTAACTCGGCAACAAGATGAACTGTTTTGGCGAGTATCTCGAGATGAACAAGGCCAAACTCAGTGGCAATCAATGAATGAGATCCATACTAAGAATCCAAACTATGGTGGATGGCATAAGGCACCTAACTGGATATTCAAGAAACTGAATGGTGAGTTCGAACTCTAAACAATCAAGACTTAAAAGGCTCTCTATCTGCAAGGATGAGAGCCTTTTTAATGTCCGCTAAAACTGCGTGCCTAGCGAAAAGTGAACGCGGAATTGGTCTCCTTGTGGGGCATCTAAACCATAAGCAAAGTCCACTTTGACAGGCACGTATTTTGAGTTCCATATCAAACTCAACCCTGTTCCACTTTTCCAATCCACCCTTTTGTTGAAGGCATCACCAACATCATAAAATGCCCCAAGCCACAGTTGGCGGTAGACCTGATATTGATATTCCAACCCAGCAGTAAACATGTAACGAGCACCGGTTAAATCGCCATTTTCGTCTCTCGGAGAGATAGACTCATAACCATAACCACGAAGATTGCCGTCACCTCCCGCAAAGAAACGTAATGATGATGGAATATCGCTCAAAGTGTCAGCGACATTAATACCGACATTGGAACGAAAGTGAAACTTGTGTTTTTCACTAATATCCCACGACAGCACACTGTTGCCTTCAATGCGCAGCAAACGAGAATCGGAGAAAAAATTAGGGTCTGAGTATTCCAATGAGTAAACGTGACGGTGCTTTACTTCTAATTGATCGTTCTTGCGATCAAGCAGTGAAAATGTCACCCCCGGTAATAACAACTGTGATTCGTTATTCTCCGACGCTTGTCGATAAGTTTCTTGCAAATAACGAACGTGCATGGTGCTTTGCCAATCGCTGTCTAACTGCCAGTGTTTTTCAAACGATAAATCATTAGAAAAACTCGATGTGTCTCGATAGTCGACATGCTTAGATTCAAACTGAATCCCGTAGTAATCCGTTAGAACATTTTGGGTGGGAATTTTGTAACCAAGTAATAGCGATTGTTCCGGTTTGGAAGCGTACGCTTGTGCCTCAAAACTGTGTCCACGTGCGTTATACCAAGGCTTGGTCCAGTTTAGTGAAGCGCGTAATCCCAAGTCTGTCGAATACCCACCGCCGACTTGCACAATATTGCGTGAATTCGGCTCTGCGAGCACTTCTATCGGCACCTTATGACCATCGGATACCTCCTCGAAATCCGCTTTCACAATCACACTGCGAAACCAATCAGTACTGGAGAGGTCGGCCTGATATTGACTCAATTTCACAGTGTCAAAATCGTCGCCCCACTCAAATGTTCTCATCGCTTCTATTCGAGCCGTTTCGATACCCGACGTAAGAACAGAGAGCTCTCCAAATTGGTAACGAGAACCACTAGAGAAATGCAGATTCACATGGGCTTGATTCAAACTTGGAATGACTTCCAAAGACGATTCGATAAAACGTCCATCTAAATAACCTTTTTGCTGAGCCAATGAAATCAAGTTTCGCTTTAGCGTGTCGTACTCAGAATGAAGCAACGGTTGCCCTTGTTTAAGTTGAGCTTGATTGATTAGTTCGATGAAATCCTGATCGTTACTGGCCTCTCCCGACACAGCAATATTAGATTTTTTGACCAACATCACCTCCCCCGCGTCAACCTCAAGCGTGATGAGATCATTCTCTGATCTCTGAACATTGAGCTCGGAATGATAGTAGCCATAAGGGTTTAACGCATTATTAACCATCTGCGTTAGTCGATTTGAGGTAATGTTTGAAACAGAGAGTTTCGTTAGTGGTGTAAGGTGACTTTCAAGATTTTTCTCTAATATTGGTGTTAGCCCTTTGATTTTAAATTGCGCTCCGAGTGCATGATGTAAAGGCATAGAAGCTAAAACTGATATACCTATTATTTGTTTAATGAGAGGAGACACACCGCTACCTAGTTTAGCAATACACTCGACAAGGTTAATGATGGAATGGCATATCTGTTAATCGCGTTTGTAGGATTGCTCCCTACGAAATCCTCTCGAAAATTCACGTTTCACAAGTAGATTCTTTGAACAATAAGTGGGCTCAAGCTAGGAGGTGGCAAATCATGCGGTCTGAAATAGGTATACTGTTTGCCAAAAATACAAAACCCAACGCTGAATGGATCTCATCAAGCGTTGGGTTACATTGATAATGTGTTTTTTAATCTAAAAAGCGGTCTGTTTGTAAAACTAGATCGAAGAACAGTTTCCTTTTTCTGCCATGTCGACTTTTAGTACTTCTGCTTTACCTTTGCTTTCGTCTACGAGTTCTACGCCCGCACCACCAACAAATACACCCATTTTAATGTATTGATTAACGAAATAATTACGGCCCTCTTCCGTTAAGATAGTTAAGTGATTTTCAGAAAACTCAGACTCTGTACTTACTTGATGTTCTTTATTGCCTTCGACCTCATGGTAGAAGAATACACCAGGAGCGGTTTCACCAATACATTCCCCATCGACGTAAACATACTTTTTAAGCGCTGCTCCGACAAAAGCATCTTCTCGGTAAATGTAAATCCCTGCGTTCCCCTTTTGAGGTGCTTCAAATGATTTCATTTGATTTGATACTGTCGAATCAACAGTAGGAACAGAAGCACAACCTGACAAACCCAAAAGGAATGCGGAACACAGAATTACTTTATTTTTCATGTTATTAACCTAGCTACGATAAAATCGCGCCAACCATACTATAAATAAATACGTTCACTTATTGGTATTTTTGAAATTTGTGATTCAACCTATGCAATAGCACTCATTTAGCGTATAGATTGAGCAAACATTAGCCATATAATAATCACGAGAATAAAATGCCCTGTATCTAACGATCACTAAATGCCACTTTACTCGCTAGACTGATAAGTAGAATACCTGAAACACCTTCAAGAGTTCTTGAATAACGCTGAGAGTGTGGACGACTAAATACCCAATTACCCACAGAGGCGTACAAAACGTTACATGTCGTCGCAAGTACGCTGAACAGCAAGCCAAGTACTAATAATTGCATTGATGTTGAGCTTGCAGACGTATCAATAAATTGAGGCAGAAACGAGAGAAAGAATAGCGCTACTTTTGGATTCAAGACGCTGACGATAACCCCCTGAACAAACACATTTTTATTATTATCAACATTTTTGTTTTCAACGATTTTACTTTCTCCACGCCACATAGACAGTAATGACTGAACACCTAAATAAACTAGGTAAGCGGCCCCTAACCATTTAACAACGCTAAAAGCCAAAGATGAACTCAGAATTATTGCTGACAAACCTAAACATGCCGCTAGTGTATGAAAAAAGTAACCAATACCAAGCCCCAGAGCCGCTTTCAGCCCAGCAGATAATTTACCTTTCATTGTATTGGAAACAATATAAATTACATCAGGTCCAGGAATCATGTTGATAGCGAGACAAGCGACAACAAATAATAATAGTGAGTTTGAATCCATTCTTTTCTCCAAATTAACGTCTTGCGGGATAACATTTCATCGAACTACAAGTAATGCAACGTCCAGGTTTCAATTGGTTATATTTAGTATTAACAACACGTTACTAATACTACAGCACTGCGCGAAGAGCACAATCATGAACAGTGATACGAATTAAATTATGGGCCTTTGTTAGCCCTTTGAATGATAATATTTAGCATCGTTTGGTCGTAAGCTTTTTCTAGCCAGCAGCTCTTATGGAAGTTAACAAATCGGCTACTTAGTATACTTAATAGACCGTCAAATCAGATAGATTATCTATTCTTATTTCTTCAAGCCTTTTGTGCTTCATTTTCCTGCCTCACTAAGCAGCAACTTAATACTTGCCACACCAAAAAATAACGCGAACACGCCTTCAAAAACTGCTTTGGATCTGAGATAGGTTTGCCTGACCTTTTTATACGCGAAAAGAAAAGCATAGCCAAAGAAAACCAAAGCACTAACCAGCCCTACAACAAAAATGACCGACAACAATTCCAACGGACTGGCCGTAGGAGGAACCCCTATCGAATAAAGCGCACCAAAAAACAGAATAGCCTTTAGGTTAGTTAAGTGAATTAACACTCCGGTTAAGTAGTTACCCTTCTCTGTCGTTACGTATGTTTTGGGTAACTTTAGCTGCTCGATGTTGCAGGCAGAATGTACGGATTTTAAAGCCAAATATAAAAGATAAAATGCCCCACAATATCTAAGAATTTCAAAAAGCCAAACATTGCTATAGAGTATGGTTGCGAGACCAAAAGCGGCTGAGGTTGACCAAAATAAAGACCCCGTTAAAACACCTGCAGCCATATACCCTCCAAAGCGTCGACCGTGGTTCATTGACGTGCCTGCTATCGCAAGAGTTGCAGGTCCGGGGCTAGCGATGGCAGCGATAGCTGATACGACAATCAGTGAATAATTTATCTCTTCCATTTTTACTCTAAGCCTCCAAGTGGAGTTTTATCAACACTTATCGCGGAATACTCTATTGAACGTACATCAGAAGCGTAATACTGATTAAAACACCAAGTGTCACGAATCGAGTTGAGATTCTTTGGTATTTTACTGCTCCAAAATAACATCAAATCCGCCATAAATGAGACGCTTTCCATCAAAGGGCATTGGGTTATTGTCTGGACTCATTCGAGGATCAGCCATGATCCGCTGCCACCCTGAGTCCCGAACTTCTTTTGAAGGCCAGACTACCCACGAAAACACAACGGTTTCGTTGCTTTCAGCGTTAACTGCCATGGGAAATGATGTGATCTCACCATCTGGTACTTCACTCCCCCACGTCTCAACAACCTTTAAGGCCCCAAACTCCCTGAACATTTCTGCTGCTATTTTTGCGTGTGCGATATACTTTTCTTTATTCGCTGTCGGTACTGCAGCGACAAACCCATCAATGTATGACATAAGTAAACTCCTTTCATTGGAGTTATAACCATAGCTCAATAAAAAGAATGCACATGATGCCAAACCATAGAAGCAGGTACGTAATACAGCTTGAGAGCTACATTCCTAGCTTGGACTTTATATGCATATTTGAAAGGTATGTGTTTGGATCAAGCTTGGTTAGCATATTTATAATCTCCAAAACACTCGAATACTCAATACGTTCCTCTTCAGCATGCCCGATCCCACCTATTGTAAAGTGAGTAAAGCGGTAATCACGATAAACGTTTTGCAGCTGGCTAGAAATATCTTTGAGTAATCTTTTACTGAGGGTGAATGCAGGGTATTCACTACTTTCTGAAAGCTCGGCTGTAGATCCAATAGATACAATATTGCATTTATCGTTAAGTGAACCTAAAGCGTTAAGTTCATTGACTAGATTAAGAAACCCAATCGGGCCAACATTCATAAACTCAATCAGTTCGCTTGTTGTCAATTCTGAAGACTCTCCCCACATCGACGCCAAATAAACGATGATGTCAAACTCTACACCTTTGAAGCACGTATAATCTGGTTTTTTACCGGGATCAACGTCAATACAAACAGAAGCGACTCCCTCCTCAACTAGCTTTGATCTAGAAATCGCATAAATTTCTGTACCCTGTACGTTCGTAGCCAAGAACCTTCCTAGCCCCTTACTACCTCCAACGATTAAAATCTGCATAACCCCGTTCCTTCGTTAAGGTTGTCTTTCATATTGTCCGCCAAACTGTTCATTAGGCATCACTTTAACGTTTCTATTGCCCTACTTAGTTCTATCTTCAATTTCATCGAATGGTTCAACTGAAACACGCTCTGCAATTTCACTCATCTTCTTCATTTTTTCTGGGTTACTAGTTCCCCAAAACCGCTCCCAGTCTTCACGTGTTCGCCACTTGGCAATAGTTAAAACCTTTTCCGGTACATCGTAAGAACGAAGCATAAAACTACCAAGCGCCCCATCTACTGACTGATGAATTGAATCTGTCGTCGAACGCCATATATTTTGAAACTCATCCATTTTTTCACTTGGCACACGCCATTCATACACAACTCTAAACATAACACTTCCATTAAAATTTCTAGATTTAATACGGCAAAGCATTAAGAACACTAAGCCAGGTGAATAGCTGAATAAAGCAACATAGTAGAGCGTAGAGCAACCTAAAAAGCAAAGTGTAAACGCTCTAAATCACTCCGATTCGATTAGTCATGCACACATTCAAAGATTTCGTATTGCCGTTTAACATTGGCTGTTACTTTTCCCCAATGTGAGGCTTGAACTCTTTTCTGATGTTGCTTAAAAGAGGCTTTGTCGACGAACTCCTCATAGACATCAAAACGAAAAGGATTAGTCGAGCTTTGAGTCACAAGAAAAGTAAGGCAGCCCGGCTCTTCTAACGTGAGCCTTTTGTGAGTTATTAACTCATGTTTTACTAATTCTAGATCCTTTTCCGGAACTAAAATAAAGCCTTTCAATGTTACTTTCGACATATCATCCTCTCGCCCCTGTTAAGAAGTAGCCAACACGCCCTCAATCTCAACCATCATATCGCAAATGTGAATCTCACCATGAATTAAAATGCCACGTGTTAGGAATCTATTTCTAATGCCCTATCGACCTACGAGCATAAGGTTATCTCTACCCTTTCTTTGCCTTTACCGATGTTCTTGCGTTTTAATTGAATTTGGCCGACTTCTGATGTGCGCTTTAAGTGAGTGCCACCGCAAGGCACTTGCGCAAACCCATCCACTCTCCAATACCTTCTTTCACTCTCTTGATCGGAAAAGTCACTAATAATAACTGAATCAGAGTTAATCAAATCTTGCACATCAGTTTCAATTTCTTTCAATAGCGGGCCAATACTTTCAGACCACTCGAAATCTATGCGACTCTTATTTTCAGAAATATGCGCGCCTATCTTAACAATGCCTTCCCGACGCTGATAAAACATCTCGAGCACCACTTCAGCCGCAAAGTGTAGCTTCATTAAGGCGTATCTACGCTTCCAATCAATACTCGTAGTTACAATGTCACCAAGAGTAAAATTTGGAGAGGATTCCAATGTGTAAATAAGTCGAACACCTAACTTTTGAGCAATCAAAACCGGAATACCATTAATCGTTCCTTTATCACTCTCTTGGCCTCCAGACTCTGCAAAGAAGATAGTCTGGTCCAATTCAACCTTATTTCCGTCTACATTGCTCACTCTTGAGTTAAGTTCTGTTTGGTAGGGATTAACCCAAAATAATTTCTCGCTCATGCTGCTATCCTTGCAGTAAGTCCTATCTTTGATAGTACATTCAGTGACCACCAAGTCAATTCAAGAAACCTCACCGTCAAATGTAAGGCTGTGTATAGAGCACGAGCAGGCTAGACCTATTAGATGCGTTTAAGGCCGGATACTAAACGCTGTCTAGGGGTTTAGCTAACAACCCGTAAATTGCGGAATCTGAGACTACTCCATTCACTTCCCAACGCTGCCTTAGGAAACCTTCCTTTATAAAACCTAACCGTTCCAAGACTTTACCTGAAGAAGTATTGTCTGGATCTATCTCAGCCTCGATTCGACGTAGATTCAGTGTTTTGAATGCGTGTTCGATTAATGCATTTCCCGCCTCTAATACAATGCCTTTACCCCAGAAATTACGACTCACGCCAAAGCCAATTTCTGCGCGCCTAGACTCTTTCACGTGATTAAACAGCATTATCTTACCCAGAAGTTGGCCATTGCTCTTTAGGAAGATGCCTAGTGTCACTTCTGTATTGCTATTCATGACCTGTGTACTCTTGGCTATAAATGTCCGCGCTTCTTCAATTGAAACCCAAGGGCCAGAGTTCCAATATTTCATGACCTCATGGTCTGAGAAGATGTCAAACAATTCGCTTGCATCATCTTCAACTAGCTCTCTTAGAATTAATCGTTCCGTTTCAATCTTTGTTACTAACATTTTGGGGTCAGCCTTTTGGTTTGTTATTGGTGACGAAAATCCAATAAAAGTGTGAGACACGTAATAAAAATGATTTCGTATGAGACTTTTAAACAAGCTCAACGCATGGCAAAAGCGCCACGTGTAACGATTCAATATTGAAGCAAATGTTAGACATTCAAGTGCGTCAACAAGTAACCGCTGAACGCATCAAAGCTTGGGGTGAGTTGATCATAAGTCCTAAACTCAGGCTCAAAATAGTCCATATACTTTATTATCGCTTAGTGACGATTTCCTTCAGTACTCTGGCTGGGTTACCACCAACAACGACATTGTCTCCAAAACTCTTTGTAACGACTGCGCCAGAGGCTACCACCACGTTGTTCCCAAGTGTTACACCAGGGTTGATTGCGGCATGGCCACCTATCCAACAATTGTCACCAATGTTTATGGGCTTTGCTAGCTCTAAACCACTGTTCCTCTCGATAGGATCTAAGGGATGAGTCGCAGTATAAATGCCAACTTGAGGCCCAAGTAAACAGTTATCACCAAACTTAACTTCCGCAACATCCAAAATCACACAACCAAAATTAGCGTAAAAATTATCTCCAACGTGAATGTTGGATCCGTAGTCGCAATTGAAAGAAGATTCAACATGAATATCGTCACCTGTTGTGCCGAACAAGTGCTTAGTTATTTCAACTCGCTTTTGTTTATGCTCAACAGAGGTAGCATTCAATTTTTCAGTTAGTAACCTAGCGCTCAACCTTAACTTTAATAACTCTTCATCACTTGGGTCATAAAGCTCACCTGCTAACATTTTCTCTTTTTCTGACATAAAACTTGGACTCCAATACCAATTTTCTTACAACGCTACATTCAGTACGTGAGTAACGCTACCACCTAAACGAGGTTATTCCACCACAAAAACAAAGCCCGACTTGAACCCAAGTCCTCAGCGCTATCCATTTTTTCAACAAGTTAGTGAACTACCACCACCGTTCTCACTAACTTATCACCGAGCCGTTGCCTCTTTTTACCAAGAATGAAAATTGAGTCAATAAAACCGAAGAATGGAGTAATAACATTTCGAAAGAGCGACTGAAAAATATTGCACTTTTTACCCGTTCTTGCACTTATAACTGCAATGCCCAAAAGTTTTTTACCCACACTTTGACCATTTGGTAAACAATCAGAAAAAAGGTAATACGATACAGTCGCAGTTACTGCTGTAGCGCGCACAAGCTCTTTTTCAATACCGATTTCTAAGCCGACCCATAAAACGAGAGTAAAAATGCTAAAACTGACAAAAAGATCAATCATTTGTCCAACACACCTAACTCCCGGACTAGCCAAAACGTAATTTTCTAGAGTAAATTTTTCTGCATTTTTCATTTTAAAATTTGGACTAACAATTGTTTATTTGTGAACTAACGCTATTGAGACAGTAACATCCCCACTAAACCTAATCCATACTTCCGCAGAGCACGGTCGAACCTGATTTTGCTATCTTTTCAATATATTACCAAGCTCGTTCTAAAGGCTAGATTGGTAATACTTCAACATCTCTTCTTGATTAAGCGCTTTACTTTCTAACTTTTGTTGATCTTTAAAGATTTGAGCTAATGAAGGGAGAATTGAGCGATTTACTTTATAGTCATCAGACCAAAGTTTCCCTCTCATCACCGCTTTCGCACAATGAAAGTACATACTCTCTATGACTATTTTGATAACAACCTTAGGATCTTTACTTCCATCGGGGCAAGCAGATATCAAGTTGGAGTCGGTGTGAATACTTGCGATTCCTTTAATACGGAGCACTTCATCAATACCATTTACCATCAATAACAACCCTACCTTGGGGTTACTAATGATATTTTTTAGACTATCGATACGATTGTTCCCCGAGCTATCAGGGAGCAACAATGTTGATTCATCTAAAACTTTTACGAAGCCAGGCTCCCCTCCTTTAGGAGAGAGATCGATATACCCTTGTGAATCAGCGGTACTTAGAACTGCAAAATGGCAATTATTAATTAATGTAATCGCATGAACATCCAGCACAGGCAGAGCTTTATTTTTAGCTCTCGCACTTGGCTCTGCGTAAATTTCTTTTAACTGCTCTATTGTTTTAATTTCACTCATTCAATGTTATTCCTTCACTATCGTATAATGCTTTGCTTGTAAGCAAGCAGTAACTCTGACTTCTTGTATAGGCACTAGACCTAACTCATCGTAAAAATATTACGAGTACAAATTATCTCTTTAATGCCTTGTTATCTAAAGATTTAAAGTTTTTCACTAAACTCCCCACACTGCTTACACTTATAACCATGCTTGTAAAAAAACAGTGGAAAATCCAGTAAAATAAAAACTAAGAAAGCTGGGCGTTTACCTTTTGTAAATGCAAATAGATCTTTACTACCACATTTAGGGCAAACGTCTTTTTCTTCATCAACGTCAACTTCATTTCCCAATGATTCTGAGAAATCGCTACTAAGTATTTGTTTCGCATCTTCTGCATCACTTTCGGCCACCATCAGACGGACGCCGCCTATTGCATTTGAATAAAGCCACTGAGTATTTACCGTGTGCTCGTCAGCGATGTAACTTTCTATTCCGACACTATCTAGGCTTGCTCTCGCAATATGAGCTTCATGAGGAAAAGAAAACCTTGCTACTACAATCACATATTGCTCCTTGTGGGAAAGCGCTCCCGTAAGGTATAAGAAACGCTAATTGGAAATGCCACGTATGGCACGCTAGCCTGAGTAGTTTGTTGTACCTAATCACCCAACCACAACTATTGAAGCTACATCGACATCAAAATCATATGAAAAAATAACGGCAAACAAACAGCCATATGAGCCATGTCGGTGCTTGATACATTTTTCAACTTTATCACGAGCACGACCATAACCCACACTGTAGCGGACGCTAAGCCTAGATAATTATCTAAGTCATTGTAATAATCATACTTATCAAGGAAAGATAGAAAATTACTCTCTTTAGTTTCCACCGCCTTTCTAAGCACCTCATTTGCAATTGAGCAATAGTATTTCGAGAAACTCAGGAGAGTGAACTGAACGAGTGTTGCTACTATTAAAAATATCTTCATATTTACATCACCGCATAATGCCCCGCTAAGAGATGAGTAATTCAATACAGAAGCCACTAAAAATCATCTTAATCACTCAACGTATTGCGCCGTAAAAATACCACACGTTGCGAATCAACTTTGAGCAGTTTGTTATAACTCTGATTTCGCATTAATATATAGCTTATGAACATCGTCTGAATTAGAAAAGTCTATACAGTAGGCCAATTTGATCACGTTACCATTTTTTGATTTGTAAATAGCCATATCATATTTTTCCAATAGCTCGCTAACCCCAAAGAATGACTCCAAAGGAAGCTCGGAAAACTCTCTGTAGCCTTGCATCGCCGTTATCGCATCTTTCGCAACAGCTGATCCTTTGTAATTAGTCGCAATGCAAGATGAGAGAGCGAAGTTTTTAAACAGTTGCTCATCGCTTTGAATACTTAGTGGATTCGCGGCCTCTCCTACACTACAAAGAGCAATACTTATGCTGGTTACTAGTACTCTACATTTCATAAATTAAACCTTTTGCTTCCTAAGAGTTGCAGCACATTATTAAGGAGTGAGTATCACAATACAAAACTGCCCCACATCACTTAAATCAACTCATAGTGAAAATGCCATGTGTAACCACTCTTGTTGTGAACCAATTATTAGCCCACTACAGACTAATACATATACCCTAACCAATCTATATGACCAAAAGCCCAAGTTTTGCCGCTGATAGGTTTAACATATAAATCATCTAGTTGCTCTACAGCAACACCGTAATTTTTATGTTCGTGAACTCGCAACCAAGAACTTAGAGAGTTAAGGCGCTGATAACCATTAGCCAGATAAAAACGCTCCAAATCGGAGACTAAAATGATGAAGTCGACATCTTTAGTGGACGCATACTCGCTGAGTTGAGACAACATTGTTGTGCCAATACCTTGTCTTTGAACTGTGCTCTCGACACAAAAGTCACTCACACCTAATACTTTATAAATTTCATCACCAACGCGAACAACTCTGTAGTCTAATCCCATGTAACCAACTAACTGATCACCTTCGTAATTCAGAACTCTCATATGCGGGAGTTGCTTATAGTAAGAGCGAGTAACTTGGTGTTCGGGAAACGACTTGTTTCTAAGAGCTTCAATTGCATTATGCTGCGCTTTAGATAACTCGATTTCTGGGTAAATATCCATATTTGACCTTTGAGTATTAATGACCTTTTGGAGGTGAGCAACGCAATACAAAAGCCGCCGCATACCGCCTTAAACACTAAAACCAACGCATAGTAAAAATGCCACGCGTTGCGAATCACTCTTAAACAGTTTGTTAGTTGATGTGACTCCAAATATTACACTAGCCACAGAATATAGATGCCTTATCAGGAATAATATATGCAACTCAATCTACAGTATGGGGTGGCCATGGGAAAACCCACAGCAACAATAACATCAATGCACATCTGCCCCAAAGTCACCGCTAAAATTCCGCATGTGGGCGGCCCTGTTGTCGTTGGTTCACCCAATGTTAAAATTGGTGGGTTACCTGCGGCTCGAAAAGGGGACCGTCTTGTTTGTGTTGGTCCACCAGATTCCATAAGCCAAGGTTCTAGTTTGGTGTTTATCAATGGAAAGCTCGCAGTTCGTATGGGGGCACGGAACGGCTTACGGCAGTAAAATAGTAATTGGAAACCCAACAGTGCTCATAGGAGACAGTGGCAGTCAAGCTTCTACGCCAAAACCTAAAAGTGCTACAGGCTCTGCGACACAGACAAACTTACTAACTAATGATTCAGTTGGGAATATTCCCCGTGAGCAGAAACCAATTGTTAAGGTTAGTGCAGGACAAGCTTCAGGCATAAAAGGGAAACAGAGATCGTGGGCGATCGAACTAGAACCTCCTGCACCGAATACTCTATATGAGGTAACCTCAACTCATGAAGGAAGCCCAGTAACGTACACCTACGAAACCGACGCACAAGGTAGAACAATACGAATAACGGGGAAACTGCAAAAGTCTCCCATTAAAAATCAAGCTATGCGTGATAAACTGCACCGTAATTCATCTACTCAATCAAAGTATGGAGGGGATGACCCAAACTATGATGGTGGTCACTGGCACTTGATGAAGGAAAATACGTGGAAGTAGATATCCGAATTAAGTATGGTAAAGGAGAGACACAGTCCAAACTTATTTCAAAGTGGACTGTAAATGGTGGCTCCACCAATCGTTTGGTATTTAAGAATTAAGGTAAATTTATGTTTTCATCAGCGGAAGAAATTTATAACCATATTGGAGGAGCTATCTCGGAGGTGGTTCCCGAACAGTGGTGTGTAGCTTGGGTTGACATTGCCATGAACCTTTCTACTAGAGCGGTATATTTTCAAGACCGGTACTTAGTAGATGCTAACTCAGATGATGTGAAGGATCTCGACATCTATAGTTCTGACAACATTGAACTTGATGATGCCTTTAGTGACTTATTTGATTTAATGTCTAGTAAAGAACAGAGCAAGCCTTGGAATAAAGCTCGTTTTGTTGTTCATCCTGACGGTGATTTTAAAATTGAATTTAAATGGGATGAGGATTGGGCATGGTTAAGTTCATTAGCTCCAGATAAAGATATATATCCTGATAGCGAAACTATGCAATTAATTGAAACATGGGATGGCCTTGGTGAAAATGCTTACCGCCCTTGGTTTGATCCGGATTCAGCCATGTTTAAAAAAGATCAACGAAAACTTTTAATAAAACTCCATGACCAATTACGTAATGAAGTAAGTGGTTGTGGCTTCAATCTAAAAGAACTAGCTTATCACCTAATGTCCAATTAAGGGGTGAGTAACGCAACACCTATGTCACAGCAGACCACCTTAATCACTGAACTCAACGCATAGTAAAAATGCCACGCGTTACGCATCCCTCTTGAACAGTTTGTTAGTTGCAATTTTTACCCACTTCAGCTGAACAAGTGATATCGATCGTAGGGCTCAACAGACAAACATGACAATGCTTTTCCACCGCTTCTCCTTGAGCTGATCGCAAAATGTCAGACTCCTTAAAACCACTGCCATTTACTGTAAAGTGTAAGTTTGCCGATTTATATAAACGAGTCTCTGATTCTGTTAGGGCGAAAGTAACCGTATTTTCTAGGCCTTTAACTTCAACACCTTGATCTTGCAGTAACAAGACGACATCCGTAGCACTGCATGAACCTAAAGCCGACAATAGAATTTCCGTTGGGCAAGAGGCTTTCTCAGTTGTAGCGTCAACATTAAACGTAAAGCCGTCTTCAGCTGACACTTTAAAACGACAATCACCATCCACTTTATATTAATACTCATACTTCCCTACTTTTTGATGTCACTATTGTTGATTGCACTTAACGCCTTATTAAGGCGTGAGCAACGCAATACCGAGTCCACCGCATAAAACCTTAATCACTAAATTCAACGCATAGTAAAAATGCCACGCGTTGCGAATCCCTCTTAAACAGTTTGTTATGCGAAATTCGACAATGCTGATTTGTACGCCTTTCTAGCCTCGGTACTTAAGTAGCTATCCATACCTTGGAACAGTTCAAATAGCTCAGCACCATATTTGAATTTGAACTCTGCACTGCTATAAACAAGCTCTAACTCATTAGCGACCTTTAACTCGCAAAACAATTTCACCATTGCACTGTCGAGTTTGAATGTTGAACCAGTAAATCTGTCTTTAAATTGGATTTCTAGCACTTTGCCAAATTGAGGGAATACATACTTTCGGTCGCATGAGCAATACAAATAAACCAATGCTTCTTCATCATTACCAATAATTCGCGCTATTTCTTGGTGCTGGCTTAGCGACACCATATTTTCATCGAAATCCGCTGTTCCATACGCGGCATGAAAGAGACCTGCGATTTGAAGTAACTCGCTACTACCCCAGTTAATTAGAACTTTTTCAGTGCCTTTCAGGTGTACTTCCAATGAACCGTTAAGGTGCTTAAAGTCACCCGCTCCAAGTTCTTGAAGCATTCCAAATTTATCCATAAATCTCAATTCCCTTTAGGTCGCATAACGCCCTGTTAAGGTGTGAGCAACGCAATACCGACGCTTCCGCACAACACCTTAACCACTAAACGCAACGCATAGCAAAAATGCCATGCGTTGCGAATCACTCTTAAATAGTTTGTTATGTAACTTTACTCAACCTGAGTTAACAAGCTCAGATTTTCTAGAAAAAAAGGATCGTATTCCAAAGTAAAACACTTCGCGAGTAAAGGAGACGTCTCATTCTTATAATTAATTGCGGGCTCATATTTTTTTACTAGCCTAGATACTTCAACGAAAGTGTCTGGTGATATAGAATTCATTTGCACTATACCTGCAGAGATATTTCTAATATCACCTAAGTCATAGTTTTTATGTTGAAAGTACTGATATAAACAATTCGCTCTCGCGAATTGTATTAGTCGTTCATCGATATTAGATTGGGGACCAGTATTAGCTTTTAAAGATAATGACATCAGTAAAAGTATGAAAGTCATAACCTTGATCATGTGCACTCCCAGAACAGAACTTTGTGAGTGACTGATGCATACCCTTGGTATACGCATTTATTCCCACCCCATAGGTCTGCATGCCCTGTCGCATCACTCCATCCGTCAACTTGATAGATAATTATGCCCTTACGCTCTTTAATTTTCTCTAGGTGCTCTTCGGGAGTCAGCTCTTCAGGGCTAAAGTATTTTTCTGATAGGTATTTGATAAGAATTTTGACTCGAAAAATATACCAAAATTTATCTTGTCCCGAAGAGACTTGAAGACTCATTTTTCCTTCCGGACTAATCGCGTTGTAACGAGGAATTTTGTGTTCTACGCCGCTACCATTAAGAGCTTTGGAAACTCAAATAGCACAAGCGTTTGAAAATATACCTAGTTCGTACTTCGAACCTACTTTACCACCAATTTTTTTAAAAACCACATTAGCTGGTAAAGCAGGGTAATTGGCACGAAGATTTTCCCATGTTGGCAATTTCATTTTCACCTCAATCCTTAGTAAGTATCTTAAGATATATAATGTGCCGCTGATTCGACCTCATGTAAAAAAGAGAAGAAAATTTTATAATTGAAATCATATTGTTTTGAAACTGACTAATCATGAAGTTACATAACGCCGCATTAAGGTGTGAGCGGCGCTTGGCTATACTTGAGCGAAGCGAAACCGCCAAGCGTTGCGAATCACTCTTAAATGCTTTGTTAAGCTACTGACCCGAGGCGATCGATGAAGTTAATGTCAGCCCTTTTGGAATCTTACAATTTTCAAATAACATACGTTCAAACTCTTTCACCGCTTTATAAGTGTTTTCTACGTTCTCAGGTGACAGATACTTATCCCAAGGACACTCCATTTTCTTTTGAAGTTCTTCACGTGTTTTTACGTCTGTTACAACTTCAACAGGCTTACCATGTGCCACATCGTCTCGAAGAACCTTTAAATCCCATATTTGTTTATATAAGCCTGCATTTTTGTCAAACTCCAGACCCGCTACTGCACAAACTTTTGAGATTTTAACTTTATAATAATCTCTCTCTTTCCAACCTTGAACACGCTTAGAACCCACGAAATTAACTATAGCTTCAACTGAAAAAGCGAGAGAAATCAAGCAAGATAGACAGTCCAAAGCAATTGCATCTTCGTCTTCTTTAGCAACTTTATGTCGGATTGTACTTAGTTGATAAAACGCTAGGTTCATCAAGTCATTGTGAGGATAAACTCGAATATGTGCCATTTTTGCTCCTTGTAGCTTAACGCCGCGTTAAGTGGTGAACAACGCCAAGCACCAAACTTAAACCATTGTACCTTAAACACTTAAGCTGACTTGAACTAAAATCACCAAGCGTTGTGAATCCGTCTTAAACGCCTTGTTAGGCGAAGTGTCCCACCAATGTTTAAGGTTGTTTGAAAGCAGATTACCCGAAACAAAATAAGCAACCAAACACCCACTGACTCTTTGTGATTCAAGAACCATAAAAGCCACTATATTTCAGCCGAAGTTTCGACAACCACGAAATACAGACTTTCAGCAACAAAGCTGCTTTTGAGGAGGCGAAACGAAAAGCTACGAACTTAAAGCGAGAACGAAAACCTCGATTAACTTGCCCTTTCCACACTTTGAGCCAGTGAAACTCACAACCAACCGACTATGAAAACCAATGAGGCAACCCGCAAACCTTGGCATGTTTTACGGCCAGAGAGATTCAAGAATTTGAACCGACAATCTTGAATTGCCGACTTAGAAAAACGAATACTCAAATAGAACTAAGAAGATAAGAACAAAGAACTTCCCTGCCCGTCGCCTAACGCCCTGTTAAGTGGTGAGCAACGCAATACCAAAGTCGCCGCATACCACCCTAAACACCAAAACCAACGCATAGTAAAAATGCCACGCGTTGCGAATCCCTCTTGAACAGTTTGTTATATCAATTTTCTGGTGCTTACTAAATCGGCTTAATCCTTAACTTAAATGATTCGATTTGCTCGACTTGCGATGGCACAAACCCACATTTGATTTCAAGATAAGAGGTTTCTTTTGGCTGCATAATGAAGATTTCATTTTCACCGATACAATTACCAATAAAATTACCATTCACATCGAACGCAGATGCTAAAACCTCACGAGAATATAACGCTTCTTCCGTCAGGTTTTCCTGTACGACAGCCAAACGCACATCGTCTCCATCTTTGAAGACATTTTCTAATGTTAAACCATAGGCCGTTTTGAAATCGGCCAAATACTCAATTGCTTTATCATCGATTTCTTTGTCTTCAAGAATATTTCCGAGCGACGGTTCAACGAACTTTGTATAAACCAACCCACTCAGAATGAGTGCAACTGAGAAGCCAATTCCCCAGGAAAAACCAGTTAAGATGTTATTAAATCCTTTCATAAATATTCTAATCCATTGCATATAACGCCGCATTAAGGTGTGAGCAACGCTATCACTAAACTAAAACATACCACCGTAAACACAAAAACCAACGATATAATGAAAAATACCAAGCGTTGGGAATCACTCTTAAATGCTTTGTTAGCTTTCTGTTCGAAACACTACAGCTCAATTTTTAGCAGACATATTAATCTACGCTTCGGATTGAAATTCCCTCAAGTCGTTCAAGTAAGCTCTCGCCATATGGAGCTAGCGCTACTTGTGGATTTGAGTTCATATATAAACTCAAAGCACGAACAAGATCTTCTTTAGCATGAGATAATCGTTCAACTTCTCCTCCATTGAAATCCGTAAAAACTATTCCTTGTAATTCATTTAACCATTTTGAAAACGAATCGGGCTCTGATGAAAGCACTGCTAGCGTAATATAGGTATGATGAGTCAAGGCAACTAACAACAAAAGGGACACCTATCCAGAAACAGCACCATCCCTGTGAACCCATATTTCACCCAGAGTATTTATTGTAGGGACAACTATTTTCGATTCATCACTTTCCAAGTGTTCTTGAATTAAAAAATAATTATTTTTCATCCAGAGAAGGTTGAGCTCTGTACGTGGGGTGGATGCGATCACAGAACTTGAAAACATTAGAAAAATTAAAATCAAAATATTTTTTAACATGAATCATTTCTCCAGTTGATTTGTTACTCTAATCTCAATTTCTTTATACTTACCAATCTCTAAAAAATTTCTTTTAACGCCACTTTACTATTGCTTACATAATAATGAGAATCTTTTAACACTCCCCAACTTTTACCTGGCATTAGGAAGCCTTCCGTATTTTTGTGATAATTGCCTGCGTGAATCAAAACATAAGTCCGTCCTGGAACATTTTTTAATTCGTACACATTTTTATATTTGGTACCACTAAATGGTTCCACTTTGTATGTACCAGCCGAAATTCTTTTGTCTGAACCCTCAACTATCGAGTCAGGACCTCCTGGTTCGAGAACAAACCGACTCTTGTCGACACCTTCAATAGTTAGTTTTCCTAACGTTGTCTCTCCATACTGTTTTATGCGTCTGAGATTTAATATTTCTTTGACTTTTTTTGCCAGTCATTTATTTGATCCTCACATTAAATTGAGGAAATACTAGCTGAAATAACTTAATTACATGCCTCCAAGAGTCCCTTTTTCGGCAAGTATCAAAGCAACATTGTACTTGACAATTCTAACTCTTACATTTAACGATTGGATTGATAAAGCTAACGCCCTGTTAAGGGGTGAGCAACGCAATACCGATGCTGCCGCATACCACCTTAATCACTTAAGCCAACGCATAGTGAAAATGCCACGCGTTGCGAATCCCTCTTGAACAGTTTGTTAACTGAGCGCCTTTCAGTTTTCGCCGTTCTTTCAGCCACTTTCGCCAAAGCTCATTTTGCTAATTAATGATTAGCAAAGCTAACCCAAATATGTATTTAACCAAAAAATTACCGTTTATCTTTAGTTTGAAATGCGTCTCACAACACCATACTTCGGCGATGTAAGTATGCCGGACTAATCGCGAATGCCTTATATTATTAGAAGGCTTTGTGCCGCCTTTCACATCAGTAAACTTAAGTATCAAACTGAAATTAGTCACATTAGCTTAGCTAAGGAAACCGACCGAACACGCTAAATCTCTGAACCTAGAAACTGTATCATTGCGCTTTCATATTTTCTGCGCCAGTTAACGCCTTGCTAAGGTGTGAGTAACGCAATACAAAAGCTACCGCACAGCGCCTTAATCACATAAACCACCGCAAAGTAAAAATGCCACGCGTTACGAATCACTCTTAAGCAATTTGTTAGTACATGCGCCACTTCTATTTATGCACTCCAAGATATTGAAAAGTGGCATAATATGAAAGGCTTGGACCACTGAAGTGAGACGGGCAGCTACAAAACTTTACCGCCATTGAGAAACGTGAGTTGGCTAGAAGAAAAACGTACTGAACTCCCCTACTTTTACTGACTTCAAATTAGAAAAGGATTCCTTCCTCGCACTTCGACGGCAACACCAAAGAAAGACAATTCTGACTTAGTAAAAACCACGAAAGAGAAGAAGCACCAAAGAAATAGGCTAAGAGTTGGAAACCGTAAACGGTGAAATCAAAGCGAACACACCGCATATAGTGCCACCGGAAAGAACGTGAAAGGTACAAACTGTAAGGTGTAAATACGAACACCAAAACAGATAAACACCGAAACTTATGACCTTTGGTGCCAACCCCGTACTAACGCCCTGTTAAGGGGTGAGCAACGCAATGCAAAAGCCGCCGCATACCACCTTAATCACTTAAACCAACGCATAGTGAAAATGCCACGCATTGCGAATCCCTCTTGAACAGTTTGTTATGTGCTTACTCCAGCAACCCACGAGACCACAACGACACAACAACATCCATTTGGCTATTATGCACTTTAGACTCGGAGCCACATGACTGAACCCAGAGTTTTTTGATATTGTTTTGCATGTCTGGATTTTCGTTTAGCAGCCTAACTGCCTCTAATGCATATTGTTTATTTAGAACTGATTTTGTATAGCTTCCTCTGGGCACACCAACGACAAAGCCACTTTCAACTAAACCTAGAAAAGCGTTTTTTGGACACCCTTTTTTGATGGAAGCAGCATTTTCCTTGAACTCTTTTTCTGCAGCTGTATTCCAAGCTTCAACTGGACAGACTCCAGTTTGAGCGATGTGAGTAGCTTCTACAGCAACATCACCATATTTGCTCATTTGACCTCCTGCACATAACGCCCAGTTAAGGGGTGAAGCACGCAATACCGATGTTGCCGCATAGCACTTCAACACCGAAACCAACGCATACCCAAAATGCCACGCGTGCTGAATCCCTCTTGAACTGTTTGTTATGTTCGTAGCTTTTGTAACCCTTGTATTACTCGGTTGGTCGAATCTATTAAGTCTGTACGCTTCAGTTTCGTTCGAATAGCCAAAGCCTCAATAAACTGCTTTTCAGCGAGTTCATAGTTACCAAGCTCCACGTTTAATTTACCCAAGTGTTGTAAACTGAAACTCAAAGAAAGCACACAACCGTAATCTTGGCTTTGTAAGTATGCTCTTTCAGCACCCCCCATATCACCTGCGTATTGCAACGCAATACCCGAAATATGAGTAGACCAAAACTTGTGCTTATCGCTAGATGTCGACATTTGGACGTTGGAAGCTAGCCAATAAGCCAAACTACAAAAACCTATAACACGCAAACAATCGGCTACTAAAACTTGCTGCCACTCTAGCTTTTCTGTTTCGCCTAAAACCTTAAATTTTAAGCATTTGTAAATAGTTAAAGCAAGTTTATGGAAAACGCTGAAAGTTACCCTATCCCTTTGATAGCCCACAATTTCCTCCAAGAACATAACGCCGCATTAAGGGGTGAACAACGCATTCCACCCAAACTAAACCATTGTGCCGTAAACACTAAAGCCAACGATAGAATGAGAAATGCCAAGCGTTGGGAATCACTCTTAAATGCTTTGTTATGCTTAATTAATCGTCGGGGAATGTCATAGCAATTTTACCCCATTTTTCTTCTTGCTCATCCATGAATAAATCTTCCTGACAAGGATCGTATTTAGGATGGTCACTATCCCAAAAAGGGTATTTCAATAAAGCCTCTAGTCGCCATAATTTCGCCACATTCAAGAGCATCTCGACTTCCCATGGTTCGACAAATATCGTCCCATTATCATGTTTACCTACCAATTTTTCTAACTCGGAAAAATTTTCTTTTTTTGCGTATACCAGAATCTCATCAAAAACTTTCGGTGGCAAAAAATATTCTTTCATAGTTTATACTTTTTGATTAGTATTTATCATTATCTCAGCCAACTCTTCTAACCGCATTTGCAACTCTCTTGCTGGCATTGGTTTTGAAACGTTAAGTAAAGGATGGTCTTTATCTAAATAGTTAAAACACAATCCTTCTGGCAGCTTTTTACCAACACTTAACTTCCAAGCCCGTCCACTAACGAGCTGCTTTCGTAATTTTTCTAAGGAGTCAGCAAAACTGATTCCAAACTTTCTATTAGGGATAATCAATGCGTTGTCTGGAACAAACGGATCTAATGCATAATGAAGATCCTTTCCTAACCTTAGCTTTTGTAATCCTGGATGAGAGCCCCTACCGCAGCGCCATACATCATTTTGTAAACCTTCCAAAGTTCTTTGGGAGAAACTACAGTATATAGATCTTTAATGTTCAATCGAGTCATAACTTTCCTTGTTTTTTGAGTAAAAATTGTATTCCTATTCATGTTGGAGCATAACGCCTCATTAAGGTGTGAGCAACGCTACTACCAAACCTTAACCATATCACCGTAAACACAAACCCCAACCTTTACACCAAAAATGCCAAGCGTTGGGAATCACTCTTAAATGCTTTGTTATTGCGCTAGTTATTACCGCAAGCCAAAGCACCCTTGATGCTGCTAACATTTTTCAATGTATTATCGAGCAATAAAGGAACTGATATAATGCGAGACTTGATCAAAGCAAAGTCAAAGCTTGAACTACCAGAAGGCATGCTTTCAAGCGTAATAGATGCTATGGCAGATTTGCACCCACAGCTACCTATATTTTTTTCTAGTGTCAGCTTCATATCTACTAGAGTTAGATTGTTACGGTCATAAGTATCGCTAGTATCAATAGAAACACAATTTGAAAGTGTATTCTCGAAGTCAACGAAACTACTTGCAGTCTGCTGCGCGAACGACAAAAAGGGGAGGCAACAAAATAATAAAATACAGATTCTAGCCAACATAAGTTCCACCATTAGTTTTTACATTCGGTTGGTATTTGATACTTAACATAAGCTTCCGAGCATCTGTTTTTTTGATAAACGCTCTAAGTTCATTGAAGAAGCGTCCTTCCACTTCGATACAGCCATGGCTGTATCCTTTAGTTGAATCATGAAGGTAAAAGCCACTTCTCGAAGGTCTGCATCTTTTTTTGGTAACCTCGTCGTATGGTTCAAAGCGCACCCGATTATAGCCCCAGTTAGCCCAGTAAGGATCACACTCGCCTGCGCTTTCTCCACGCGGTATTTCTTGAACCTGCCATGATGGTTTAAGCACACAAAAGCCAGAACCATCATCTTCAGCCAAAGCTCCCAATATAAGAGGAATATAGTATTTTCCCTCTGGGACAGGACCTTTATCTGGAACACACTGGTCTTCAGGGTATTGATAACCCTTCATTCCAGAAGTCGCTTTAAAGGTACCGCGCCCGTGCCACTTCAGCTCTGTTCCTGTATAAACCAAACTCTCCATGTGTAACTCCTTTTCACTTTGAAAAGGCAAATATTCACTCAAATGAATAACGAATTAAACTGTATGTTTTTAGTTTAATTTATCGCATCTTATGCCAGAGACAGGCGGTAATTGAAATTGCGATCAATGCAACACTATCGCCTAGCGCTATAACGCCCTGTTAAGGTGTGAGCAACGCAATACATAAGCCGCAGCATACCACCTTAATCACTTAACCCAACGCATGGTAAAAATGCCACGCGTTGCGAATCACTCTTGAACAGTTTGTTATGTTGAAACTCAGCACGTGTTTTACATTAAACTTTTACCGCATTTTCAACTGCATCAAGACTTCCAGGTGTCAAAGACAGCTTCAATATTATGACCATCTGGATCATGAACGAAGCAGGCATAATAGTTCTCGGTATAGTGAGGTCGCGGTCCTGGAGCTCCGTTGTCTCGCGCTCCTGCTGAAATAGCTGAGTTATAAAACTCTCGAACCTTTTGCTGACTCGCCACACGGAAGGCAATATGAAAGCTTGTTAAAGCACCCTCAGTCTTAGCACTACAGATCTCGAATAAGAAGCCCTTACCGAGGTCGAAAGCCCAAAATTTACCTTTTTCACCAAATGCAATTTTGTACCCTAGTGGACTAAAAGCTTCTTCATAAAACTTCCGGCTTCTTTCTAAATCACTAACGGGAATTGTAACGTGAACAATCATGTATATACCTAAGATATTGTGTGGAAGAAGAGATTAGCTGAATACCTGTGGGCTTTGAAGCCCTATTCAACATAACGCCCTGCTAAGGGGTGAGGCACGCAATGTCGAAGCCTACGCATACCACCTTAATCACTAAACCCAACGCATAGTAAAAATACCACGCGTGCCGAATCACTCTTGAACAATTTGTTATGTTGAGATGTTAAGCAACGCGTTCATGACTATCTAGCATCTTCACAGGCAACTGGTTTTCAACCAGAAAATGGTAAAATCTTAGATCTTCAATTAAGTCAGGAGAAGCTAGTTCAAAGTCTTGATATGTCTGATTTTTGAAACGAAACCTTACCGTATGTTCAAACCTTTTAGTTTGCGCATACAAAATTTCATTAATATCAGCAGTATTTATACTTGTCCCTAAAAGAGATAAACTATTACCATCAAGCACAACTTCTAGCGACTGTTTCGGTTTAGCTGCTAAATACTCAGCAGCTAAAGATACAGCACAAAAAAATACGATGTATCCTAATTGTGTTAAAAATGGAGCCTTAGATATCTCGACTAAGTAGTAAGCAAACATGCCACAAATTAATACTCTAGTGATAAAGCTATACATTAATTTAAAACTGACCAATTTACTTTGTTTCAATAAAGTTTTCATAACTTCCTTCTCAACATAACGCCCAGTTAAGGGGTGAGCAACGCAATACAAAAGCCGCCGCATACCACCTTAATCACTTAAACCAACGCATAGTGAAAATGCCACGCGTTGCGAATCCCTCTTGAACAGTTTGTTATGATTAAATGCACTCAACAACTTTAAACGTATAGTCATTATCCTTAGTTAGGACTAGAGCTTTGTCTTTCTTTAGCATATGCAATTTACCACTATCTACTTTGGCACAATCATGAAATTCAAAAGCGTCAAGATAGTACGTAATAATCGGGATATAGCGTTCAACGGCATTTTGATAGTTTGGGGGGACTGTTTTTATAAAATACCAACTTGAAATAGCCATTGATGCAAAAAACCAATACCAGATAACTGAACTATTTAAGGAAAATGATTTGCCCTTTCTAAACCGATCTCGTTTTGAAAATAGTAACTCATAAATTGCCAGAATAATTAGTACAACAAAGAGGAAAATGAAAGCGATGCCAGGGAAAAGCATTATACCAACGAAAACTCTAGTGTTAGAAAGTGTTCCAGGATCGATTTTGTAAAATCCATTTATAACTTGGTTAGACACAGCATATAGTGTACTTAAGAAAATAGCACTAATCAGGGATAATAATATTTTCATCCAGCCATTCTCAGAATATTTGCTGAAAAGCGGAATAAACCATTGAGCTAAAAATCTAATTCCAAATCCAAAACCTAGCACAAAAATCAAAAATGTGAGATTTTCATAGCCAGTTGTCGTAAGAGCTATGCCCACAGTACTAAATAGAATACTTAGAACAACTTTACCACTTGGAACATAAACACTAACCACAAAACCTCTCCTTAATTTAAGGTGTGAGCAACGCAATACCGATGCCGCCGCATACCACCTTAATCACTAAATTCAACGCATAGTGAAATAGCCAATCTGGATTATGGAGAACAACTAAAAAGAACCCAACTCCATACCAAAATACAACATTCCGTGTCAAAAACACCCTAAACCCGATAAAATTGTCTTCCAAGTGAGCTAGCACTGCCTTAGCGTGAGCATCTTGCGTTTCTTTTACTAATTTACGCAAAGCTAAAATATCTGGATGGGTCATATTTATTGCCTTGATATAGATAGGAATAAGTATTCCTAAACAAGTAAATGCAGCAGATTGTGGATCTTGAAAACTCAGGCAACTCAATCCCAATGTAAAAGCCAGTATACCTAATACTGAGTTAAGAAACTCGGATTGCCGAACGACATTGTTCTGAACACTATCAATATCTATAAGTCCAGTTTTGATATGTTTCGTCTCCATAAACCCTCCTAGAACATAACGCCGCGTTAAGTGGTGAACAACGCCAGCCACCAAACATAAACCATTGTACCTTAAACACTTAACCTAACTTGAACTGAGATCGCCAAGCGTTGTGAATCCGCCTTAAACGCCTTGTTAGGCGAAGTTTTCCACTAGTGTTTAAGTTGTTTTGAAAGCAGATTACCCGAAACAAAATAAGCAACCAAACACCCACTGACTTTTTGTGATTCAAGAACCATAAAAGCCACTATGTTTCAGCCGAAATTTCAACAACCACGAAATAAAGACTTTCAGCGTTCAAGTCGCTTTTGAGGAAGCGAGACGTAAAGCTGCAAACTTAAAGCGAGCACAAAAGCCTCAATTAACTTGCCCCTTCCACACTTTGAGCCAGTGAAACTCACAACCAACCGACTGTAAAAACCAATGAGACAACCCGCGAACCTTGGTATGTTTTACGGCCAGAGAGATTCGAGAATTTGAGCCGACAATGTTGAATTGCCGACATAGAAAAACGAAAGCTCAAAGAGAACTAAGAAGATGAGAACAAAGAACTTTCCTGCCCGTCGCCTAACGCCGCGTTAAGGTGTGAGTAACGCAATGCCGAAGTTTCTGCATTGCACCTTAAACACCAAAACTAACGCAAATTAAAAATGCCAAGCGTTACGAATCACTCTTAAACGCTTTGTTATGCGAATTTTTCAACTCTGCTGACTGAATAGTTGTGGTAATGAGCTCTTCAAAAAGTTCTAACTGCCCAGCTGGAATTAATTGATTCTGAATGGTTTTTCGTTTACTTGAGTCAAACAGCCACTCTGCCACCCAACCAATGAGATACATCAGTGAGAGACAGCCTCCTGCAGTGGCTATGTTACCTTCTACTACTAGAGGCAGATTCTGAACGTCTCCTCCCATCTTCTGTAGAACATCTTTAGCATCTGGATTGGTTGTTAATGGCTTACCTTTTAATAAACCGAGCTCATGAAGGATGAATGAACCAGCACATATCGAGCCAATTAGCTGTTTGTTTGGGTCAAGGCTCAACGCTGACATAAATTCAGCATCTCTCATCGCAGCTGGAATACCACGTTTACCACTAGTGATAAGAACGACATCTTGGTTAGTCACCTCTGAAATATGTCCGTCAGTTCTAACTTTCATGCCAAGGTGGGAATGATGTTCTGGCTTAGTTCCCAGTATGCTGACCGTCCAACTATCGGTTGTTCTCCCAAGCAAATCATACATAAGAAAAAAGTCTACATCTGTGAAATCATCAAATATAACAACGCCAACTTTGTACATAAATCCCTATTCCTTTCGCTGACCTAATGAATCGCATAACGCCCAATTAAGGGGTGAGCCACGCGACCACGACACTCAATTTGGACACCGTAAACACTGTAATAAACCCAAACCAAAAATGCCAAGCGTGGGGAATCCCTCTTAAATTGTTTGTTATAAGGCGGACTTTTAGTCAAGCGCCTTTTCTAACCAAACAGAGCTAATGTACTTGCCATTTTTCTTTGCATACTCATTAAATACGCCAACTTCTCGAAAACCAAAACGCTTATGCAAGGCAACCGAAGCGTCATTTGGTAATGCAATACCTGATAGAACCCTGTGGACTCCGTAATCGGAAATTGAGGAGAACAGCTTTGAGTATAATTTTGAACCAACTCCTTTACCCCTTGCTGTTTCTGCAAGGTATACGGTAACTTCCGCTGTATCCTCGAATGCTGAAATGTCCCTGTATGGCTGAGAACATGCAAAACCTAACAACTTACCATTTTCTATAGCGACGAACAGTTGATGCTTACTATTGTATGAGAACTGAGAAACCAGTTTAGACGATTTTCCTGCGTAAGTGCGCGATCTTCAAAACGCGCGTTAGTGTGCTCAATATAAAAATTGAAGATGTCTGTGATAGCTGCAATATCACTTAATTTCCCAACTCTAATTTCCACGAAAGTTCCTTTTATTTTCGAGCCTTATAACGCCGCGTTAAGTGGTGAACAACGCCAACCACCATACCTAAGCCATTGTGCCTTAAACACTTAAGCTAACTTGAACTGAAGTCGCCAAGCGTTGTGAATCCGTCTTAAACGCCTTGTTAGGTGCGTAGCCAAAGTTGGTAAAAGTCTGTTTCATCGTGCTTGGGGTTCTTACGCACGAACTCCCAGCCATTTCGCTTATAGAATGTGAGAGCTCGATGGTTAGTGCGGCTTACTGAAAGTACAGCACGCAAACAACCGGCTTTGCTCAAAGTGCTTACAATATAATCCTGCACTTTTGGAGCGAGTCCCAACCCACGAAAACTCGGCTTTAAGTAAATGAGATGCACATAGCCAGTCTCCGGCTCAGGTGAAAAACTGCGAAACTCTAACTGCCCTGCAAACTGACCATCCACAAATACATGGATATAGAACCATTCTGATGTTGCTAACCTGTCTAAGACTCGTTCACGATAACCGCTGATGAAGTCGTCGAAACCATCGTAATGCCCAAAACTACAAAAGTATGCATCTTTTCTCGCAGCAACGCATAATTCGAAATCATCAATGTTTATCTGCCGAAAAGCAATTTCCATACTTACCTTTTCCTTCAAGCACCTCACGCCGCGTTAAGTAGTGAGCAACGCTGCCACTGAACATAACCTATTACGCCGTAAACACAAAACTTGATTTAAACCAAAAATGCCACGCGTTGCGAATCTGCCTTAAACGCTTTGTTATGTCTCGTCTTTTTCGTCATCCGCTTGTGCGTCTTGAACATCTCTTTCTCGTACAAAGTAGGATACGAATTTCGATACAATTAAAAGCAATGACCCTAGTATGAATATCCAAGATCGAATTGAGGAAATAAGCGAGTTCAGTTCATCTATGTGAGTCAGGTGCTCTTCACTTAACTCTGCAAGATCAGACCGATTTTCATTAAAACCTTTCCAGTAATTACCTAGGTTGTATTCATCCTGTCCACCAATTAAATTTGAGTTTTGAATAATCTCGTTATATACCAAGTCTAATTTAAATCGCAAATTGTCATATCTTGCTGTCAGCGAGTCTCCTTCATAAAAGGCTTGATAGTAGAAAGACACAAGAACCAGAATCATACCCAAGACTTCAAGTATCCCAACAAGTCTATTTTTTTGATTTCCTGTCAACATTTCCTCCTAGAGACACGCCCTGCTAAGGGGTGAGCAACGCAATACCTAAGCCGCCGCAAACCACCTTAATCACTAAATTCAACGCATAGTAAAAATGCCACGCGTTGCGAATCCCTCTTGAGCAGTTTGTTAGCTGTGTTTTACAACACGAGCTTTGCTCCCAACATACCAAGAGCTGCGATAGCTACCATCGTAAACCAAAGGTAAATCATAAAAGATATGTATAACGAAAATAAACCTCTCACAGCTTTATCTAAGTTTGCACCTTCATCGTGCTGTAAGAAGTACGCTAGTTCTGCTGTAGGTATTGTTCCAGCAAAGCTCTTAAATTTGAACTTTACCATCATCAAGCCCATTGAGACTGGAAGACTAGATACTAATAAAATGATTCCCACCGAAGTCCAGACATTCTCAGGGGATTCATTACCTAAAACTACTGCTGCCCCGATCAACACTAAAAGCATTCCCAGAAAGCCCTTAAAAGATGACAACAATGAGTCTCTTGTTTTTATATACAGCCAGAATAGCGGCTTATCGAATTTTCTCATTTTTTCCTCAAATAGCTAACGCCGCGTTAAGTAGTGAGCAACGCTGCCACCCGACCTAAACCACTGTGCCGTATACACTAAAGTTGAATCAAACCGAAAATGCCAAGCGTTGGGAATCTGCCTTAAACGCCTTGTTAGGCTTAACTTTCACCATTTATCTGCCTTGCAAAATCTGCGTGAAAGCTGATTAGCTCAATACCATCAATTGCTCTTATTGATGCATTGCTGCCTTCAACAGTACAAAAAGGTGGATAAGCGAATAGCAGCTGACCAACCTTTAGCTCCAAATCGCTTGGAATGCTCAATCTTTCAATTGGGTCCTCGTCTACCCAAGCCAAAAATTGCTCCCAGGTACAACCAAATTCATCAATCTCACCAGTTTCAGCATTCAACTTAACCACCAAGTTATCTCGAATAAGGAATTGGTCGCCAAAGCAATCTTGAGCAATAGGAAAATCGCTTGCTTTAACTTCTCGATACAAGTTGTGGAAAGCGAATTCACCTTCTAAGAAGGTATTAACATTTAACAAGCGTTCTTGTGCATCGTGAGAGCGAACCTGTAGACCGCCTGAATACAGTATTTTCATAGTTTCCTCTGTAAGCCTAACGCTCTGTTAAGGGGTGAGCAACGCAATACTGAAGCCGCCGCATACCACCTTAAACACTAAAACCAACGCATAGTGAAAATGCCACGCGTTGCGAATCCCTCTTGAACAATTTGTTAGAAGTTTGCTCACCTAGTGCTCCGACTTTCCCTTTTCGCGTCATGTGGGAAACAGTTTGTATACGCACGAGCGACATGACTTTTGCCATTGTCATCTATGACTACACAAACGAGATTGCACGGATTTCCCAATGCACTGCGCCAATTGTGATGACGCTCCTCATATTCTGCTTCAAATTCAACATAAATGTATGCTGAGCGAACCCATTCAAACGGAATTGAATGTTTTACAAGCAACCCTTTAAAAATCTTTGAATAACGTTCAGTCATGAGGTCAAAGTGCGGGTAATATGGAGCAATCTGTTGGGAGCAAAGGTCTATTGAAACACGCTTGCTTTGAAGGTGGTCTACGGACAGGTAAAGCTTACCGATACCCCAATAACCATCGACATCATTGTTTCTACTCCGAAACGAGCCAATAATACCGCTTGCAATACTACCTAGTTCTCTCCTGCGTCCCATATTTATTCCTAAAACTTCTAACGCCGCATTAAGGTGTGAGCAACGCTACCACCAAACCTAACCATACCACCGTAAACACAAAACCCACGAAGGAATGAAAAATGCCAAGCGTTGGGAATCACTCTTAAATGCTTTGTTAGCTTTCGTACTCTACGACTTCAGCATTTTTTAGTTGATACCTTTGTAACAAAACCATTGCCCTTTCAGAAACTAAGAGTAGCCCTGTATCTGTCACGCTAAAATCGTCTTGATCTATAGTTCCAGAGACTTGGAACCACGAAAAACGAGGTAACGTACACTCTGGATATAGTTCTTCAAATACGTCAGAAGTAGATATTTCAGCCACTTCCAGATTGTATCCTGACAACTGCGATGAGCGTAAGGCCATTACTAAACGCTCAGAGACTAAAAAGCATGGAAATGAAGTCAATAAATCATCACCTAACCAACCATCAAACTGAAAATGTAGCTTTTCTATTATCGGTGGATGCAAATCGAAATTTACCAGCGTATTTTCACCCAAGCTTCCTGGAACTTCTGGTTCGATCAAATATTGGCTCATTTCATTCTCCCAAAGAAAGCTAACGCCCAATTAAGGTGTGAAGCGCGCAACCACGACACTCAATTTAACCACCGTAATCACCAAACTTAAACCAAACTAAAAATGCCAAGCGTGCTGAATCACTCTTAAATTGCTTGTTAGCCCTATGCCCAAAGGTTGCACGCCTCTACCGCTTCGACTTTAACACCGAAACTTGAAATGCTAGGTAACGTGGCATTGTGGTGCTCTCGAATTTGAGCCCCACTGGCGTGCTCCTTATCATGAGTTGTGTGAGCATCCGAAACCAAAGTTACGGGGTAGCCTAAACCTGCAGCTCTGCGAATGGTGGTATCAACGCAAAACTCTGAGGCGTAGCCACACACAATTAAGCTATCTACATCGAGTTCATTCAAAACACTTTGAAGATTAGTATTCAAGAAAGAGTCTGGTGTTGTTTTGCGAACGAAATGGTCACCAGTTTGTGTAATTAAGCTCGACTGCAATGCCCAACCAGCGCTTTCGTATTCAATAACAGATTTAGGTTGCTCGTGCTGAACAAAGATAACTGGGACAGACTTAGCACGCGCCAATTTCGTAACTTCATTAATTTTGGTGAGTACGATTTGTGACTCAAATGGTTGAGGTTCCGGGTCGAACAGAATCGACTGAACATCAATAACTAATACTGCAGATTTCATTGTTTTCCTCTGATAGGGCTAACGCCCTGTTAAGGGGTGAACAACGCTACCACCCCAGCCTAAACCATTGTGCTGTAAACACTTAAGCTAATTCAAACCAAAACCGCCAAGCGTTGTGAATCCCTCTTGAACAGTTTGTTAGTTGCCAAGACTAAGGCTTTAACTTGAAGTTGATTGCAGCTTTGCCAACACCCATATTTCGTATTTTGAGAGACTTAAATCAGGCGCAGTTTAAAAGCGCCTGTCACTGAAACCACTTGGAATTTACAACGCCGTAGAAAACGGGCCTTGAACACCAAACAAACCTTTTTGAACGACAATGCAACAGAGCAGACTTTCAACAAGCTAATCAGCGTCTGAAACAGAAAACTCAAACTGAACAAGGAACCAAAGCACGATTTTCACAAACCCAAATAACTAGAAATTGAAATACGAAAACCTAGCCAAAAACCCATGGACATTAGCCCTAAACATTCTGCTTTAGGTACGTTTTTCTCGTTGGCAACTAACGCCCTGTTAAGGTGTGAGCAACGCAATACAGATGCTCCCGCATACCACCTTAAACACTTAAACCAACGCATAGTAAAAATGCCACGCGTTGCGAATCACTCTTAAACAGTTTGTTAGCTTTACGCAAAGTCCAGCGAATAAGTAAATATGCCACATGATCTACACTTGAACTTGTAGATTGCTGGGTTTCCACCTTTTTCATAGTAAGTGACTATTTGATGCCACTCATTAATACCTATTAGCTGATCGTTTAGTAAAACCTCTAATTCAGCTTCTTTTACCTGTAATAGATCAGACTTCTCTGCATCTCCATGAAATTCACAAGCATCGCCACAGTGCGATAGCCACACTTCTTGCTGCCATGAAATATAGCTTGGAGTTCTCTCGCAAACTTCCTTCACCACAGACTTATCAAGTCTAGCTTTCATCAATGGATGTGGATCAGCAAACTCTCCGTCGAATTTCTTCGCCGCCGAGCCATCAGAAATACACCAGGGACAAATAGTTTCTATGTCATGCTCAGAGTAAATAGTAGAAGTTGCCCTGTAGCCACGACTGACACCACAACATTCACAATTTTCATCTGTAACTTCTAAAGCACCCGTTTTAATGGGATCTGGATGATACTTAAATGTTGGTAATTCCATTGTACCTCCGAGTAAAGCTAACGCCTTGTTAAGGTGTGAGGCGCGCAATACCGAAGCTTCCGCATACCACCTTAACCACTAAAACCAACGCATAGTAAAAATGCCACGCGTGCCGAATCACTCTTGAACAATTTGTTATGTACGTGCTAAAGGTACACTACTGACTCCACATTGTTGCCCTCAGGGTCAATCAAAAACGCAGCGTAGTAGTTTGGAGCATAGTGTTTTCGTAAACCAGGCTTACCGTTGCATTTACCACCTAAAGATAACCCCGCTTGATGAAACGCAGAAACTTGTAATTTGTTTGATGCAGAAAAAGCAATATGGCACTTAGAATTACTGACGCCTTTTTCAATTAGAAACCTTACATTTGGCTCGCTCGAAAGCCCAAAGCCAGCAGCATTTTCATCTGACCACTTGAGTTCAATACCCAATGGCTCTAGCACATTCTTGTAAAACACACGACATTCTTCGAATGCAACTACCTTAATTTCAAAATGATCTATCACTCTCAATCCTTTAGAGTTGGTTACAATTTTCCTTAAAGTACATAACGCTTTGTTAAGGTGTGAGGCACGCAATACCGAAGCTTCCGCATAACACCTTAACCACTAAAACCAACGCATAGTAAAAATGCCACGCGTGCCGAATCACTCTTGAACAATTTGTTATGAGGCGCGCTCTCACTAGTGTTCAACTAGCCCCATTGTTTCAGCCGTAGATAAGGCATTAAAAGGGCTACTGATTTCGCCAGACAAGACCTCCACTTGTCGCTGGTCTAAATGCTGAATTCTTGAATCACTTGGCTTGTCAAAATAGATAAAACCTTTTAAGACTTCATTTAAAGTAGTGATATCTACTTCATTTAACACAGCCTTGAGATTGCTCGCCTCGACTTGAGTGCACTCATAGTCCTTAAGAAAGTGAATGTATAAGAATACTTCTCTTTTATCGTCAAGGCTCAAGCTTTCAAACCATTCAGATTTGGGGAAATCTAATATCGTTTGTTTACCAATTTTGTCGCACTCTTGCCATTTGTCATCCCATACTTTCAAGTAACTCAGCTTATCAACTTTCGCTGAGCAGCCAACGAGAAGCAGAGGCAATAGGTAAATAAATCCTTTTTTCATCATAAATCTCTAAGCTAAATAGCGACGCCTCATAACGCCCTGTTAAGGTGTGAGCAACGTAATACTGAAGCTACCGCATACCACCTTAATCACTAAACACAACGCATCGTAAAAATGCCACGCGTTGCGAATCACTCTTAAACAGTTTGTTATACGCGTAGTTCACACAAGATCTGTTTCAGTAAAGTTCGTTTTAAATGTGAAAGCAAATGGCGTATCTCCATGGTCTCGCAAATGTTGAAGGCGGGACAACGCTTCTTGTGGCGTTGGTATATGGCCGTCTTCAACCCACCATAAAACATAAGTATCTTCTGCCAATCGATGAAACCATTCGCTTTTGCGGCGCATGAAATCTCTATGGCCAGTGCGAAACATAAAATTTTTAAGTGAGTCAATATTTTCCCAAACTGACATATTTACAATCATGTTTGGATCATCAAACAACTTAATGCTTGTAGCATCACCAGAGTCGTCTTTTAAACGCCAGATAAAACCTTCACTTTCTTCAGCTATGCCATTAACCAGGTCTAAATTGTCTACAAATTCTTTAATTTCAGGCGCATCCAAAGAATATTTGGCAAGCGCAATATTTAACTGTGCTAATTTCATTTCATGACCCTCCTTGGTCAATAAGCGTATAACTCCGCGTTAAGTGGTGAACAACGCCAACCACCAAACCTAAACCATTATACCTTAAACACTAAATTCAACTTGAACTGAAGTCGCCAAGCGTTGTGAATCCGCCTTAAACGCCTTGTTAGGCGAAGTTTCCCACCGATGTTTAAGTGGTTTTGAAAGCAGATTACCCGAAACCAAATAAGCAACCAAACACCCACTGATTTTTTGTGATTCAAGAACCGCAAAAGTCACTATGTTACAGCCTCACTTTTAACAACCACGAAATGCGACCTTTCAGCGATAAAGTAGCTTTTAAACCTAAAGCTACGAAATGACAGCAAAAACCAGAGCCTCGATTAACTTGCCTTTGCCACACTTTGAGCCAGTAAAACTCGCTACCAACCAGCACCAAAAATGAATGAGGCAACCCACGAACTTTGGCATGTTTTACGGTTGGAGATATTCAAGAATTTGAGCCGACAACGCTCAATTGCCGACTTAGAAAAACGAATGCTCAAAGAGAACTAAGAAGATGAGAACAAAGAACTTTTCTGCGCGTCGCCTAACGCCGCATTAAGGTGTGAGCGACACTTGGCTATACTTGAGCGAAGCGAAACTGCCAAGCGTTGCGAATCACTCTTGAATGCTTTGTTATGCGTAATTTTTGACGTACTTTGTCATTGCTGTTTCCGAGACTGACAAACCGTCGATTCTATATTGATCTTTGAATTCTCCAACAACGTCGAACCCTACTTTTAGGTAGAGGTTCTTCGCTGGGAAATTCTCTGATAATACACAAAGATCAAGCCAGTCAATTTCGGCTTTTTCTTGGCAGAAATTTATAACCGCATCAATGAGTCGTTGACCAATACCTTGCTTCCGGCAGGAAACATCTACGCCCATACCAAGTAGAACGCGATGAGAACGGCTTTCATCACCGTGGTGGCGAAGATCAATGTGACCTTTGATACTTCCAGAGGTGTCTTTTACAACCCAGAGCTTTCTCCAACCTAAATCGCCAAAGTGATGGGAAAAGCCTTTGATAAACTTATCTTTTGTTGCTTCTGGAATTTCACTTTGCTCTCTGGACATTGGCTGGAAAAGAGGAACTTCTCCATTACCATTTTCAGACAGCTGATTTTCAAGATACGCAAAGAATGAATCTAAATCCGATTTTTCCGCTTCTACTACTTCCATTTAATACCCCGTAGTCGATCGATTACGCATAACGCCTTGTTAAGGTGTGAGGCACGCAATACCGAAGGTTCCGTATAACACCTTAACCACTAAAGCTAACGCATAGTAAAAATGCCACGCGTGCCGAATCACTCTTGAACAATTTGTTATACGAATTTCTTCAGTGCCAACACTTGCTGTTCAAATAACTCACAATCTGACTTTGAGTATGACTTGGCGACATTAACCCATTGAACGCCCGTTTCATCTATGTGACGAAACTCGACTTGAAGTGCATATTTAGAACAACGAAAAAGAGCAAAAACCAAACCTACAACCGTCAGACTAAGAACTAAAACTAGTAGCCATTGTGGCACCTCTTCCAACCTTGGAATAACTAACCAAACTGCCCCTGAAAAAACACATACCCAGAATAAAACTTGACCTAAATTATCAAGAAAACTTAACTTTTTAACCCTAACATTGTTTATCTTAGACAAAGGATATGAGTCTTTCTTAAACCTGAACTCTTTTGAATCCAAGTTAAAATCATTACTTTTGTACATAATTTCCCTCTATTCGTATAACGCCGCATTAAGGTGCGAACAACGCTAAACACCTAACCCAAACCATTACACCTTAAACATTAAAGCCAAGTGTAAACTGAGATCGCCAAGCGTTGAGAGTCACCCTTAAATGCTTTGTTATGAAACAATATTTTCGTAGCTGTAGATATGGTCTGCGTACAACTTACCACCTAATTCATAAGCTTCCGGCACGACTTTTGTCAAAGAGAAACCACTTTTAGTAAGCACTTTCTCTGAACCAACATTTCCTTCGGTCACTATTGCGCTGAACGATTGAATACCTTGTTCCTCCGAAGCCCACTCAATTAAAGCTTTTAAAGACTCTGTACCGAATCCTTGACCATGATGTTTAGGCAGAATTAAGTAACCAACTTCAGCTTTGCCTTCAGTTATACGGAAACCAGTAACACCTATTTTTTCACCCGTATCATTCAGTGTAATAGTCAAACACAACCAATGACCTGATCTTTTATTCCAAGTAGAAAGCCTCGACTCAAAGCTTTCCTTCATAGCCTCAGGTGATGGTTCATCAAAACATAGGCTAATTACTGCAGGGTCTTGATTCAAAGACTGAAACAAACCCCAGTCATCAGCCGTAATTTGAACCATTTCCAATCTATCTGTCTGTATCTTCAATTTCTGAACTCTCCTTGTTTCATAACGCCGCATTAAGGGGTGAACAACGCAAACCACCCTACCTAAACCATTGTGCCGTAAACACTTAAGCCAATTCAAACCAAAACTGCCAAGCGTTGTGAATCCCTCTTGAATGCTTTGTTAGTTGCCAAACCTAAAGCTTTGATTTGAAGTTAATTACCGCTTTGCCAACACTTGCTTTACGTATTTTGGAAAACTCAAATCAGGCGCAGTTTCAAAGCGCCTGTCACAGAAACCACTTGGAACAAACGGCGCCGTAGAAAACGAACTGACAACATCAAAAAGACCTTTTGGAGAAACAATGCCACAAAGCTGACTTTCAACAAGTAAATCGGCTTCTGAAACGGCAAACCAAACCATGAAAAGATCGAAGCTCGATTTCCGCGAGCCAAGACCCCGACATTCGAAGTGCAGAATCGAGCAAAGCACACGAACGATTAGACCTAAACACTCTGTTTTAGCTGCTATTGTCTCGTTGACAACTAACGCCTTGTTAAGGTGTGAGGCACGCAATACCTAAGCTTCCGCATAACACCTTAACCACCAAGCCTAACGCATAGTAAAAATGCCACGCGTGCCGAATCACTCTTGAACAATTTGTTATAAGGTTACGCACAACGAATGATTACTGTGCCTAACCCATAATCAACTTCACCAAATTGCTTGTTTAAGTGGATGCTTTTTGGCAGTACAAATCGGCTTTCAATTAAATCAAAGTCTATTGGCTTTTTTAAAATACAAAGATAACCAGTAGGATTAGAACTCCACGTATAGTCAGTAAGGACTTCATTCCCACTTTCCAAGAGCAATTCAAGAATTGGATTAAGAATTCGGTATTTGGGACCAATAACCTTATCTGTAAGCTCTATCATCAAATACCTTATAACGCCGCATTAAGGGGTGAACAACACCACCACCGAACCTAACCCATTGTGCCGTAAACACTAAAGCCGATTCAAACCAAGACTGCCAAGCGTTGTGAATCCCTCTTGAATGCTTTGTTAGTTGCCAAACCTAAAGCTTTGATTTGAAGTTGATTGCCGCTCTGTCAACACTGCTTTTACGTGCTTTGAAAAACTCAAATCAGGCGTAATTTCAAAGCGCCTGTCACTGAAACCACTTGGAACTCAAAGCGCCGTAGAAAACGGATTAACAACACCAAAACGCTCATTTGAAAAGACAGTGTCACAGAGCTGACTCTCGACCAGTGATCCGGTTTCTGAAACAGAAAAATCCAACCACAAAAGAAACCTGAGAACGATTTTCACAAACCCGAACGATTCAAAATTGAAGTACGAAACCCCACCAAAAACACACTAACTTTAACTCTAAACATTCTGTTTAAGCTGCGTTTTCCTCATTGGCAACTAACGCCGCATTAAGGTGTGAGCAACGCTACCACGAACCTTAACCATACCACCGTAAACACAAAAACCAACGATGGAATGAAGAATGCCAAGCGTTGGGAATCACTCTTAAATGCTTTGTTAGTTGTTTTTTTGCATACGTTCTAGAATATAGTCTTGCAGAGCTAAACCTTTTAACTTTTGCTTACAGCCATTTACTCGAACCCAAGTGTCACCAGAAGAATTAAAAAACAAACCAACGGTGTTTGATTTTGGGACGTTTACTTCAAAAACATATCCATTCTCGGTATTAATTACTGAGTGAAATCTAACAGTAATTTTTGTTGGATCTATCGCTGGCTGAATCGTACCAATTTTAGCGTTAACAACTTTGTTTATCTCGTCCTTTTGTGCCGTTGATAGATATAAACTTTTTACTTTACCATCGTCGCAAATACCCCAGAAAATACTACCACCCGACCCGTTAAGGAATGCAACCACATATTCGTCAACCAAATTCTGGATGGATTTTGCAGGATTATTGCCTTTTACTTCTTTGAACTCATGGGTCAAATCTTCTTCTAGAGAGCATACTTCACCCTCAACGAACCTATGTTGAACATTATCCTCAACTATTTCCAACTCATCAGGGAGAGACTCAAAAAACATTCTAAGTTTTTTAATACTCCCCGAACTCATACGGACAGACTGAGACATTTTATTTATAGATCCACAACTTTCGATCAAAGAATCTAGTTGCTCAAGCGCTCTAGTTTTACCAACCAATTGACCCCAAGTTTCAATTTGTCTATTTCGTTGAGGACCACTTTGTAAACCGCCGGGATAATACCTATCGTTGATTACTTCAAACGCAACATCTAAATCCCAGTTCTTATTAATGATCACAATTGCTTCCTATTATTCTGAAGTTTGGTAAAACAACTAACGCCCTGTTAAGGGGTGAGCAACGCAATACCAAAGCCGCCGCATACCACCTTAAACACTAAAACCAACGCATAGTGAAAATGCCAAGCGTTGCGAATCCCTCTTGAACAGTTTGTTATGCGCGTTCTCCACGATTGAACGCAACTACAGTAGCGCGTAATTTAGTCAGCTTAAACTCTGTAAGTAACACTGTAACAAAAGACAATATAGAAACGGAGATAAGTGCAATATTTATCAAAGCATTACCACTAAACTCATAAATACCTGACAGACCAATAAATAGCAAAAGACAGGCAATTATCGATAGAATCGAATCATTAGTTTTCACTTTATACTCATCATCAGGTATATCTTTTATTATCGAAACCGGATTTGAAAGCCCGTCAAGCCGAACTGCAATTTTTCCTTTTTTAATTTTGACTTTTAGGCCAGAACTTCTTAACGAATTAGCTAAATCTTCCATGATTGATTATCTCCATTTCTGCGAGCGCATAACGCCTTGTTAAGGTGTGAGGCACGCAATACCTAAGTCTCCGCATACCACATTAACCACTAAAGCCAACGCATAGTAAAAATGCCACGCGTGCCGAATCACTCTTGAACAATTTGTTATACGAATTTCTTCAGTGCCAACACTTGCTGTTCAAATAACTCACAATCTGACTTTGAGTATGACTTAGCGACATTAACCCATTGAACGCCCGTTTCATCTATGTGACGAAACTCGACTTGAAGTGCATATTTAGAACAACGAAAAAGAGCAAAAACCAAACCTACAACCGTCAGACTAAGAACTAAAACTAGTAGCCATTGTGGCACCTCTTCCAACCTTGGAATAACTAACCAAACTGCCCCTGAAAAAACACATACCCAGAATAAAACTTGACCTAAATTATCAAGAAAACTTAACTTTTTAACCCTAACATTGTTTATCTTAGACAAAGGATATGAGTCTTTCTTAAACCTGAACTCTTTTGAATCCAAGTTAAAATCATTACTTTTGTACATAATTTCCCTCTATTCGTATAACGCCGCATTAAGGTGTGAGCAACGCCGCTACCTAACCTAAACCTTTACACCGTAAACACAAAACCCAACCTTGAACTGAAAATGCCAAGCGTTGGGAATCACTCTTAAATGCTTTGTTATGCATTTAGTCGTTCTTCGGGTGAAAAACTATCGTTCACAAACTTTAAGAATTCACAGCTTATAATTTTCGCTTGTTCCCAACCTAAATCACTAGAATCAACGACATAAAAGCCAGATATAACACCACCTGCAATTCTGGCCACGCAAATATTTCCATTACCATCTAAGCAAATTGGCATTGCGCCAGACATATCGTGCTTTACCCCATAAATATCTTCGCCGTATATCTCCGACAAAGAAAAGAACTGTAACTCTTTGAACCCAAAATAGACTATAGGGCCATCGCTAACACTCCACCAATTCAACATACTTTCAGGAAGAGTTATTTGAAATATAGTTTCTAACTTGTGTATTTCTTCCTGATTTGCGCCTACAGGTCTATCTATAAATTCCATGAAGCCCTCTGATGCATAACGCCCTGTTAAGGTGTGAGCAACATAATACCGATGCCGCAGCATACCACCTTAATCACTTAAACTAACGCATGATGAAAATGCCATGCGTTGCGAATCACTCTTGAACAGTTTGTTAGTATTCAGACCCAACCTGTTACACCTAACTTAGAAAGAAGTCTTACTTATCAGTTCTCTATCGTTTTGATCCCACAGTTTTCACAGATCGTATGCCGAGAAAACTCATCCATAGAAGCTAAAAATGGACCAACTGCCCAACCTTTGATTAACCCAGCAATAAACTCTTTACGCTTTTGATGTTTTACACCAGCAAAAGGACTTGGGTTCCTAATCAATACGGTAATATGTTTGGATTTAATGTTACAAGCAGAACACTGATATTTGTCTATCTGATGAAGCACTAATTTTCCTCCTGAATACTAACGCCCTGTTAAGGGGTGAGCAACGCAATACTGAAGCCGCCGCATACCACCTTAAACACTAAAACCAACGCATAGTGAAAATGCCACGCGTTGCGAATCCCTCTTGAACAGTTTGTTATGAGCGTGTTCAGGTGACACTCTTACTATATTGATATGACTGACTAGAACCATAATCGATCAACTTTGCTTTTCGGAAGCCATTTTTCTCGTAAAACCGCTGTGCGGCAGTGCTGAATGTTGGTGTTTCCAGCTCTATAACGGTTCCGGGGCGAGCTATCTCCAAAAGAAAATCGAGGGCAAATGTACCAATCCCCAGACCTTGATGAGTTGGTGCTACAAAAAGCCTTAATAGCTTGAGGCTGTCCTGCTCCACTGAAAAGTAAAACCCACCAACAACATCGCTTTTATGCTTAATCACATAATATGAGTAGCGCTTCATTGCCTTGAGTTGATACTTATGGTCATCATAGCCAGGTGGACCTGAACCGCAGAGCTTTTGATCAGTTGAGAATGCTGAGACCTGAATATCTAGAAGTGCTTCAATGTCACTTTTACTCGCTTTTTCAATCGAATTCATTGATAAACCTCTTAGCTCATAACGCCCTGTTAAGGTGTGAGCAACGCAATACAAAAGCCACCGCATACCACCTTAAACACCAAAACCAACGCATAGTGAAAATGCCACGCGTTGCGAATCACTCTTAAACCGTTTGTTATAAAGATGACTAAACGCTCTCACGCATGGGTAAATCACGCAGCTCCCTATTAATAATTTTGGTTGATATATACGGAGCACCTTGGAACAACATGGCGAAACTGACTAATACCGTGAAACAAGAGACGATTAAACTTGGGTAATTTGGCGACGTAACTATTTGAGATATGCTGTAAGCAAACCATATTATCCCTCCAATAAAACTCGGCAAACCTAGCCCCAAATTATAATATGCATATAGTTTGTCAAATTTATCGATAGCAATTTGAAAGTTCTCTTTATGAACATCTTTGAGGTTGGGAAGTAATCGGCTACAACGAATTATGTGCTTAAACGAAACCCGAGTGCCAATGATTTCGTTAAGATCTAACATCCCGTTTAAGAGTACACCGCTAACTCTCACGCCATGAGTAAGATAAAAAGTTTCTATCTCAATCTCCGAATGCAAATGACGCTTTAGCCTTTCATCTAAACTTTCAATTGATACTGAACGCTCCAATGAATCTAAGCGGCGTTTTCTATGGGTTGAATACGTAGAAAGAATCTTTTCAAAGTTAATGACGATTGATATAGCAATAAACAGAAAAACATAACCATAGTTTCCTGCATCAAGGTAAGCCATTATTGTTTCTGTCACTTAACATGTTCCTCTATCTTTATAACGCCGCATTAAGGTGTGAGCGGCGCTTGGCTATACTTGAGCGAAGCGAAACTGCCAAGCGTTGCGAATCACTCTTAAATGCTTTGTTATGGCGCAACTCTCAAAGATGGCCACCTAACTAACCACCCTTTCGAATTTACACGATTTTCAAATATTGCTCGTGACCTTTTCGGATTATGCGTGATGCAGTAGCCAAATAAAGATTCGAACCCAAATGCTGATACAACCTCATATTGATTCACACCTGTTTGACGAACGCCAACGGCAGTTTCTTTTTCAGGCCAGTAGCTCATAGCATCCACTGAACTTTGATAAGGTTCATCACCATTACGTTCATGCATTTGAGCTTGATTTCGAACTTGCCAATTAAGCTCAGGCATACAACCTTTCAAGTGCTCTTCATAACCCAGATAGGCATTAGGATTCGATTCATTAAGATCGAAGTAAATCACATCAACGTCATTAAGATCGAAGTAAATCACATCAACGTCATTCAAAGCAGTCGTAGATTCAAACCCATGTAACGAGTCCCAAACTAAATTTCGCACGAAACCCGCTGCTATATAACACTGAGGTAGGTTCAGCAGAGACACATGATTTAGTGCCTCAGTCCGTATTGGGTCACGTTTTATTAATTCTACGATTTCGTCCATTTTCCCCCTGCGCCATAACGCCTTGCTAAGGTGTGAGCAACGCAATACCTTAGCCTCCGCATAATACCTTAAACACATAAACCGACGCATAGTAAAAATGCCACGCGTTGCGAATCACTCTTAAGCAACTTGTTATACCGCTTTGTTGAGGCTAAAATGACCAACGTAAAGACCACTTAAGAGACCGATTATATGACCACTAGAATTTTAGCCGATGTTGCTGCAAGCATTACCGAATTGAAAGCTAACCCTATGAAAGTTGCAACTAGTGCTTATGGCGAACCTGTTGCAGTATTAAACCGAAATGAGCCAGCATTTTATTGCGTACCTGCCGAAGCGTACGAAATGATGATGGACAGACTCGAAGATCTTGAACTACTAGCTATCGCTAAAGAGCGTGAATCTGAAGAGAGCATTTCGGTAAATATTGATGACCTATAAACTCGACTTTAAAAAGAGCGCACTCAAAGAGTGGAAAAAGCTTGGCTCTACTCTGCAACAACAATTTAAGAAAAAGCTAATCGAGCGCTTAGATAACCCACATGTTCCAGCTTCAAAACTTTCTGGAGCTGACAACATGTATAAAATTAAGTTGCGTCAATCGGGCTACCGTCTCGTCTACAAAGTTGAAGACGATGTCATCATTGTAACCGTCTTAGCAGTCGGAAAACGAGAACGTAGCGATGTTTACCGTAAAGCCATGAAAAGGTTAGATGATTGATTGCGGTATAACGCCTTGCTAAGGTGTGAGTAACGCAATACAAAAGCTACCGCACAGCGCCTTAATCACCCTAAGCCACCGCATAGTAAAAATGCCACGCGTTACGAATCACTCTTAAGCAATTTGTTAGTACATGCGCTACTTCTATTTATGCGCTCCAAGATATTGAAAAGTGGCATGATATGAAAGGCTTTGAACACTGAAGTGAGACGGGCAGCTACAAAACTTTACCGTATTGAGAGACGAAAGTTGGCTAGAAGAAAAACGCACTGAACGCCCCTACTTTCACTCACTTCAAATTAGAAAAGGATTCGATCCTCGCACTTTGATGGCAACACTCAAAGAAAGATAGGATTCACTTCGGAAGTACAGCGGAAGCGAAAAAGCGCCAAAGAAATAGGCTAAGAGTTAGAAACCGTAAACGGTGAAATCAAAGCGAACACTCCGCATATAGTGCCACCGGAAAGAACGTGAAAGGCACTAACTTTAAGGTGTAAAGACGAGCGCCAAAACAGATAAACACCAAAACTTATAACCTTTGATGTCAAACCCGTACTAACGCCGCATTAAGGTGTGAGCGGCGCTTGGCTATACTTGAGCGAAGCGAAACCGCCAAGCGTTGCGAATCACTCTTAAATGCTTTGTTAGCTATGTACTCCAATGTCTAAAGAACTTAACAATACTGTGCCAGAGGAAGTTATACTATTAACTCCAGCCTCTATTGCTTCGTCTCTCAAGTTTTTGGCAGCCCAGCCACCACAATAAATATGTATAGGGATTTCATTATCCATCATCCGAATTTCACGAGCTAACTCAATTCCAGCACGGTCTCCTTCCGGTCTTCCCATATCTGATATAACACTGTCATATCTGCCATTTCGGTACATATTTAATGCAGATTTAGTAGACTCCGCCGTTTTCACAGTAACTCCCATAGACTCTAAGTTAGCGATCAAAAATGCATTGTTTTGTGGTTGATCATCTACCCACAATACTCTACTGATTCGTTGACTTTCCGCTCTATGTGATTCATCAATAATTAAGGGAGTATCGTCACGTGACGAAAGAGCATCTACTACTTTTCTTAGGTCACCTATTTCACTTTGCATATCAGAAATAATAATTCTTTGCTGCTCTGTAACTTCATCCATCGTAAGCTCATTACCAGCAACTTTTAGTGTAAATTTCCGTGATGTCGCTGACTCAATTAATGATTTAATCGTGCTTTTAAAAGAAAACAATAAGTACACAAAAATCAAAGGCCACAGGATTTTAGATAAGGCTTCCATGAGCTTTACTAAATCTATTTCCCCAAATATCATTTATATCTCCTATATGGCTAACGCCCAATTAAGGGGTGAGTAACGCAACACCGATGCTACCGCAAACCACCTTAATCACCAAAATTAACGCATAGTAAAAATGCCACGCGTTACGAATCCCTCTTGAATTGTTTGTTAGCACGCTGCCCTTAAAGCCTTTGGCACACGCCAAGATGCTGAAATATTGCACGAAATTTATAGTTTAAAACACTAAAACCAAACGGACAGCTACCAAGCTTAAAAATAACTCAAGACGTAAGATGGATAGAAGAAAAATATGTCAAAGTGCCCTATCTCACCGCTTTCAAATTAGCAAAGGATACGAGCTTCGAACTTGAACAACAGCGACAAAGAAACGATTTTTTACCTAAAATTCCGCACCACCAAAGAAACAACACCAGAGAAATAGCCCGAAAGTTAGAAACCGTAAACGATGAACTCAAAACGAAAACTGCGCATCTAGTGCCACCGGAGCGAACGTGAAAGACACATTTGTTCAGGTGTAAAGTTGGGAAAAGAAACCAATAAACACCGAAACTTTTAACCTTTAATGCCAACCCAGTGCTAACGCCGCATTAAGGTGTGAGCGACGCTTGGCTATACTTGAGCGAAGCGAAAGCGCCAAGCGTTGCGAATCACTCTTAAATGCTTTGTTATGCGTTTTCTCGATTCCATTCTGCGCTTTTGTTCAGAAAAATCAGTTCTTCTTCAACGTAGTTTCTTAAAGACTCAGGTTCAATTGGAAGGTATGCTATTTTGATTGTATGCCCCCTTCGTACTAGATCTTTTACAGATTCTAACTTAGCTCCAGTTTTAGCATGCTTAGTTATCAAATGATTTCTTAAGCGTTGCCTTGCCAGTCTTCGAGTAGTTTTACCAATGTACTTCAGAGTCGGCTTATCATTGTTGTCTTCTAACTCAAAAATTGCGTAAATGTTTGCTGAACCTGAAACTGAATTAAGAAGGGCTTCGTTCTCTTCTTCTATGGATTTTACATTCCAGCTACTAACAGAATTTCGAGGGTATTGGACAACTGAATGGTTTTCCTCATTGTGAATAAAGTCATTGATAGATAGAACGAATTCGTTTAGTTGAGCAATACCTTCAAATTTCATTTCTATTCCTCTAAATCACGTAAAACGCATAACGCCGCATTAAGGTGTGAGCGGCGCTTGGCTATACTTGAGCGAAGCGAAACTGCCAAGCGTTGCGAATCACTCTTAAATGCTTTGTTATGGCGCAACTCTCAAAGATGGCCACCTAACTAACCACCCTTTCGAATTTACACGATTTTCAAATATTGCTCGTGACCTTTTCGGATTATGCGTGATGCAGTAGCCAAATAAAGATTCGAACCCAAATGCTGATACAACCTCATATTGATTCACACCTGTTTGACGAACGCCAACGGCAGTTTCTTTTTCAGGCCAGTAGCTCATAGCATCCACTGAACTTTGATAAGGTTCATCACCATTACGTTCATGCATTTGAGCTTGATTTCGAACTTGCCAATTAAGCTCAGGCATACAACCTTTCAAGTGCTCTTCATAACCCAGATAGGCATTAGGATTCGATTCATTAAGATCGAAGTAAATCACATCAACGTCATTAAGATCGAAGTAAATCACATCAACGTCATTCAAAGCAGTCGTAGATTCAAACCCATGTAACGAGTCCCAAACTAAATTTCGCACGAAACCCGCTGCTATATAACACTGAGGTAGGTTCAGCAGAGACACATGATTTAGTGCCTCAGTCCGTATTGGGTCACGTTTTATTAATTCTACGATTTCGTCCATTTTCCCCCTGCGCCATAACGCCTTGTTAAGGTGTGAGGCACGCAATACCTAAGCTTCCGCATAACACTTTAACCACTAAAACTAACGCATAGTAAAAATGCCACGCGTGCCGAATCACTCTTGAACAATTTGTTATGCGTTTTTTAAAAGTTCGACGAACTCTTGTTTGCGAGGCTCACCGCTAGAGATATGAACAACTACAGTATCTCTAAGTTCATAGTAAGGATGTAATGCTAAATGTTTTGCAAACCAAAAGACTTCTGACAGCGGCTCATCATCGTGCCAAGTTGTTACAACCAAATTTGCATCATTCAAATCGCTACCTCCGACGTAAGTGATATTAGCTATATCTATAGATGTATCCCAAGAACTGGCATTAACACCCCAAGCTAAAGCATATAAGCAACCACCCTCGACTAGCCAAGAACTCAATTTCGATTGCCAGCTTTCAGCTACTGCTTCCTCAGCCACAATTATGCAGCGAAACTTCCCAACCTGGAGTACGGGAATATGTGAAGCATCTTTTTTTAAGTGAAGATATTCCATATTACCTCTGAAACGCATAACGCCCTGTTAAGGTGTGAGCAATGCAATACCGAAGCTTCCGCAAACCACCTTAATCACCTAAACCAACGCATAGTGAAAATGCCACGCGTTGCGAATCACTCTTGAACAGTTTGTTAACTGGATTTGCAAAGGCGGAGCGCTTGCTCTCCCGATTTTGCGATAATTACACGCTTATTTCTTGTAAGCGTCTTGATTTTGTCCATTATTAGGGGTTTCGACTTTTTGGGATAGTCCCATAAAAATTTGATGAACTCGATATCAAACCTTTCATCGCAACCTTCAGCTAAATCAGGACGCTTACTACTTAATAATGTTCTCTTTAGTGCTCGATAGATACAGGTATATCGGTTTACATCTAAGAATATTACTGTGTCACAAGCTTCAAATCTGATATCAAGGGTGCTCTGATAATTACCATCGATAATCCAACACTCGCTTTTACAAAGACCTTTTTGAATTTTGATCCAGTCATCTTTTGGAGTTTTAACCCAATTTGGTTTCCAATATAGCTGATCGAGATGATGAACAGGCAAATTCAACTCTTTACCTAATAGTGCCGAAAATGTGGATTTACCCGAACCGCCGGAACCAATGACCGCAATTCTTCTCATCGGACTTACCTCGTAATCAATCCAGTTAACGCCCTGTTAAGGTGTGAGCAACGCAATACCGATGCTTCCGCATAACACCTTAATCACTAAAACCAACGCATAGTAAAAATGCCACGCGTTGCGAATCACTCTTAAACAGTTTGTTATATGACTAATGGTGAATCCCAACTCTGAGCTTGGCGATCTCAAAAGAGAAAATAAAACCGAATGTAGCTAGCAACGCTATGGATTTTGCTCTTTCATCTTCGCAGTCTTTAAATTTATCATACATATCTGGACGACGTTTCTTTACATACGACTCTGTTTGCTTAACTTGGGAATAACTAAAATTAGGTTTAGTTATATCATGAGCTAACATATTGCGTATTTTTTTGATTTCATTAAGAGGCTGCAACAATAACCTATAATCTTGAATATCTTCATCTTCCGTTGGTTGATAAAGCCTCAAAAAGTCCTTATAAACGTCAATTTTTTCACCTAGCATACGGTCATCAATACCGTCATCGATGACTTTCAGTAAATTTGCCATTTTATGCTCGATCAACAGCACAATAGTAAAAAACATTCCGACTAACTCATAATCCTCTTTTTGACGATTTCGAGCCCACTCATTTCCCTCGGCTGTCAACTGTAGCAACCTGTCACCTACATCTATAGGCTCTTCAGACTGAATATATCTAATTTCTTTATAATTTCGTTGTTTCTTCCGCTTAAAGTAACCGAAGTGATTTAAAATTTTTTCCACATAATCCTCCTAGGCATATAACGCCCAATTAAGGTGTGAACCACGCGACCACAAAACTCAACTGGAGCGCCTTAATCACTAAACTAGCCCCAAACCAAAAATGCCAAGCGTGGTGAATCACTCTTAAATTGTTTGTTATAGCGCATTAGTTCCAGTCGACTCTGGTACCTATATTTGGATACTTTCGGCTCAAATCATCAAAACAACTTTTTAAAGATTCGAAACTCTCTGGGAGAACTGACTTAAAATGACTAGAACCTACAAACTCTATGACTTTAGGCAAATCCGAATCACAAAGGCAATCCCAAAAAGCATCCCAGTTTTTTCCATAATAATCTGGAAAACCAAAGAAATTAGCCATCACTTCATGAAGTTGATTTTCGTTCTCTATCATTGTTAAATCAATGCGCATAGTCCCTCTTCTAATAAATACCGCTGCGCTATAACGCCCAATTAAGGTGTGAAGCACGCAACCACGACACTCAATTAGACCGCCGTAAACACCAAACTGAACCCAAACCAAAAATGCCAAGCGTGCTGAATCACTCTTAAATTGCTTGTTATGTTTTACCACAAACGCATGATTTACTTGAGAAAGAACTGCTATTTACAATTAGTTTTCTGAAGTAAACCACAAGACTAGAACCAACTTGACCGCCAAAGGCGAGCAACCTAAAACGAGTAATTCCACTTCCCTGCCCAATGAGGCAACCCGAGCAACTAACAACAAGCGCCCTTTCTTTCCAACCAAAGCGAAAAACAATGCTGAATTGCCGAGGCAACTGCCAAGCTGAAATGCTAATTGGCTAAGAACCCTAAAGCGACTTTGAGCCAGTTAAACAAGAAGCCGACCGCCACGACCTGACAATGAAGCAACCCACGAACATTGGCATGTTTTACGGGATGAGAAATTCAAGAACTTAGACCGACAATGTGAAGTTGCTGAGTCTACTAGGGACGAATTGCCAACGGGACAAAGAACTAGAGCCTAATAACTTTAAGTCTTTGAATCTCAAGTAAACATAACGCCGCATTAAGGTGTGAGCGACGCTTGGCTATACTTGAGCGAAGCGAAAATGCCAAGCGTTGCGAATCACTCTTAAATGCTTTGTTAGCTTTTTTCGATGACTAACTTAATGAAGTCGTACGCTGCACTTGAAGCTAGCCCCATACATAAGCCACCTACAGCTCCCAAAATAGACCACAGGATTGATTTTTTATTTCTATCCTTAAAGGACTTTATTAGCTTACCGTCACCCTTATTGATTTTTAGATAAGACAAGGCAAGATAGCTATCTATTGCATGTTCTAGTTTTCTAAAACAAAGTTCCGACAGAGAACTGATAACGAAAAACACTGAACCGTACAGAACAATAAATTGAACCAACTCATCAGATTTCATACTGCCAATATCGATTGATTGAGATACAAACAGACCTAATAGAGCAATGATGACCAAGTGCCCAAATCTGGATATTAAATGAGAGACTCTCTTTAAAGGAGCAATAAACTTCAATTCTTTAGATTCATCACACCCTTTTATCCACTCATCAAACATAGCAACGAAATGGCGTGCCTTTACATAATCGCTGTATTCAACTTTTATTCTAGCTGTGGTAGTGACCATGCTAGAAATGATCGCCGAAGATATAAACGCAGGTGCTTCTTGCTCAATTTGATGTAGCTCACCAACCCTCGACTTCACATTTGCTGCTACCTTGTAGCTTTCAATTTCCCCAGACTCAGGGTCATGAATAGAAAACTGATACATAAGCGCTATTTCAGATGTAGGGTTTGGACTTGTAATATTATGGTTTTTGAAATCTTCAAATGATTTAAAGCGCTCAGCTTCACCCTCATGATGACTGACCATGACACGCATTATAATCGATCCTTTTTGAGGTTTAGCTGATCGGATCGATTGAACTATTTTCTCATGGAGCTCTTCAATATCGCTAAATTCGACAAGTATATTATTCTTATATGACTTAGAAATTTCTTCGCTTTTTTGATTCACCTTTTGATGAATTTTAAAATATAGATCTAGCTGTGCGTCATCAAAGGTTGTTACCCCTGTATTTTCAACGCACCCTTCTACTACTTCGATTACATCACCCACTGCCAAATGACTCCATGTTATTGATAATTTGTTATTGAAAGCTAACGCCCAATTAAGGGGTGAGCAACGCTACCACCCAACTTAAGGCATTGTATCGTAAACACTAAAACTGAAGTAGAAGCAAAAGTGCCAGGCGTTGGGAATCCCTCTTAAATTGTTTGTTAGGCAAACTATTTCACCAATAGAGCATACTTTACTTTTAAGTACTCTTTTTCAACAACATCACGACTGCCTTGCACCTCGTCGATTAGCTCTTTAATTTGACCGTGCGCTAATATTTTCCGATAGCTTTCGTCACAAATACCCAACCGTAAGTAATCGAGATAGCTACTTAACTTTGAACGTCTATGATTAATGCGTAGTGCAATGGGATGGCATTGTTTGTTTATAAACTGACTTTCCGTCTCATCGCCATTGAAATAATCATCAACTGCTTCTATAAGTGGGGAAAAATCATACCTAGTCATTTCAGAAAGTAATTGTGACTGCTCCAAACATGAGCGTCGAATATGATACGTTTCTCTCGAATCATCCATCACTGTATGAGTGAGAGCTAAAAGTTCCTCTAGTTCAAAATCTATCTCACCCTCACAAAACTTTTGATATCTAACTAGCGAATCAAGATAGTTCTCATGAGCAAGGTTGAATGAACAGTACATTGGTTCAACGAAATTGATAAATAGTTTTTCTCTATTTTTTTCTCTCTCTTTCAGCAACTGAATAAGGTTATCTACTAAACCTATCATGCGATACCTCCTGTTTGCCTAACGCCGCATTAAGGTGTGAGCGGCGCTTGGCTATACTTGAGCGAAGCGAAAATGCCAAGCGTTGCGAATCACTCTTAAATGCTTTGTTAGCCCTTTGGTTGACTAGTACATATAACCTAGCCAATCAAAATGCCCAACACCCCACTGCTTATCTCTGAGTGGTTTCACATACAGTTCATCAACATTCTCTACAGCAACTCCAAAGTTGGTGTGCTCGTGAAGCCTTAACCAAGATTGCATGCACTGAACTTTGTTAAAGCCATTTGAAGAGTAGAAATCATCTAACTCAGATATGAGGATTATGAAATCAACGTCTTTAGTTTCGGCAAATGCCGATACTTCTGACAACATAAAAGAGCCAATACCTTGCCCTCGATAACGTTCATCAACACAGAAGTCGATTACGCCCAGAACCTTATGTATTTCTCCACCAACGCTAACAACGCGATAATCCAGTCCAAGATAGCCAACCAACTGTTCACCTTGAAAATGAAGGGCACGCATATGAGGTAACTGCTTAAAGTAAGAGCGACTTACTTGGCTATCTGGGAAAGCTTGGTTTCTTAACGCTTCGATTGCCTTATGATGCAATTCTGAAACGTCAATTTCTTGCACGATTTCCATATCATTTCCTCAAAAAGGGCTAACGCCGCATTAAGGGGTGAACAACGCATTCCACCCTAACCAAACCATTGTGCCGTAAACACTTAAGCCAATTCAAACCAAAGCATTCAAGCGTTGTGAATCCCTCTTGAATGCTTTGTTAGTTGCCAAACCTAAAGCTTTGATTTGAAGTTGATTGCCGCTTTGCCAATACTGTTTTTACGTACGTTGAAAAACTAAAATCAGGCGCAGATTCAAAGCGCCTGTCACTGAAACCACTTGGAACAAACAGCGTCGTAGAATACAGCCTATCAACACCAAAAAGCTCATTTGAAAATCACAACATCACAGAGCTGACTCTCAGCAAGCGAATCGGTTTCTAAAACAGAAAAACCGGACCACACAAGAAACCGAAGCTCGATTTTCGCAAACCCAAATAACTAAAAGTTGAAATACGAAAACGAACTAACAACACACGGACATTAGCCTTAGATATTCTGTTTTAGCTGAGTTTTCCTCGTTGGCAACTAACGCCGCGTTAAGTAGTGAGCAACGCTACCACTGAACCTAACCTATTGTGCCGTAAACACTAAAGCCGAAGCAAACCGAAAGTGCCAAGCGTTGCGAATCTGTCTTAAACGCTTTGTTATACGTTTGTTTCCACCCAACTCGACGCTAGACATTTACCTTATATGTCAGGTCGTTAACGTCATCTCCAGTCATGCCACGAAAACCCCAACAGTGCGGTGGTTGCTCTTTAATCGTAATTTCGATGTCTACGGGAGAAATACCTAAGCTAGATTCGATATTGGCAAAAAGTGCCTTGATGAGAGCTTTTTTAGTTTCGGCTTTTCTCCCTTCCATCATATTGATTTCGATGACTGTATAAGCATCCGTACGACCTTCAGGGTAATAAAAGTCAGATTTGTCGAGAGGCACAATCCTATGAGCACGTTTGCTTTCGGGCAGACTCAGCACTTGTGTCATAGAGGCTTGAATTACATCAGATAATTCAGCTTTGATCGGGTTTAAATACTCTTTGATTCCATATATTACTACCACCGTTCCTCCTTAGAACGTATAACGCCCTGTTAAGGGGTGAGCAACGCAATACAAAAGCCGCCGCATACCACCTTAATCACTTAAATCAACGCATAGTGAAAATGCCACGCGTTGCGAATCCCTCTTGAACAGTTTGTTATGCCTTGCCCCACTCGGTTCGAAGGACTGCCAAAACCACTGTATCCCACCACTGTTCTTTGAAAAAACGATGCTCTCTAAAATGTGCTTCTTGGCGCATACCCAGAGACTTACAGAGCTTAATTGCTGGCAAGTTTTTACTGATTGTCTCCGCATAAATGCGGTGAACTCCCAACTCCGAGAAACCAAAATCTGCCAGAGCCAAGGCGGCTTCATGACTTAACTTATTACCTTGAGAGACTCTGGAAAATGCACACCCCATCGAAGCCTGCTGATTGTCCTCTAGTCGTAAACAAACAGTCCCAACGAACTCACCTGACACCTTACACTCGACAGCTAATTGGTATGATTTTCTTGGCTTCTCAGAAGCCTGAGCGATAAACAAACTTGTTAACTCTCGATATTTATTAGGGTCACAATCGCTTTCTTCATAGAAACGCTGATATTTAGCATCCTGAGACATAGCAACAAAAGCATCTTCATCGTTCGGAGTCATATCCCTAATAATCAGACGCTTAGTCTCAATTTTAAACATCGAAAGTTCCTTTTTCTTTGTGAGGCATAACGCCTTGTTAAGGGGTGAGCAACGCAATACCGAAGCCGCCGCATACCACCTTAGTCACTAAAACTAACGCATAGTAAAAGTGCCACGCGTTGCGAATCCCTCTTGAACAATTTGTTAGGCGAATTACTTAAAAGGAAGTGGAATATCTTTCGTTATGGATATGTCCTCTAAACACTGCTTCAAAGGTAACTGCTTGGATTTATAGATTGTTGTAATCGAATTTTTCTCTTCGTCTACGTCCACTGTTAAACAAGCACAACTAAAACCATAGTTTCGATTTGTTCTAACAAATTCATTTTCATTTGCAGTCGCTTGATAAAGCAGTTCCATCGATTTATCGTCCAATGCATTTGAAGTACCTTGGACTGATATGTCCCACGAGCCATCGCGATCAATCAACCACATATTGGCAGGAGAAGGATTTTCAAGCCATCCACATCGAGTCTCTTCTGCCGTCGCTCCTAATGCAGAAAACATCCCCAAAATAACAATCAAAAATCTCATTACTTACTCCATTCGCCTAACGCCGCATTAAGGTGTGAACAACGCGACCACGAAACTTAACCTTACCGCCGTAAACACTGAACTCAACGATGGAATAAAAAATGCCAAGCGTTGAGAATCACTCTTAAATGCTTTGTTAGCTGCCGCCCAAATTAGCTCTAGCAGACTCTGTAATTTCCGTAGAAAGTAACCACATTAAGTCTGTAACTTCCTCAATGTAGCCAACCGATATGTCGATTTGAGAGTGGTTCATAGTTAAACCATTTGTATTTTCAATAAAGTCTGACTTTACTGCTTTACCACCATTGTGAACCCAATCAATTCGTACTAAACGAACTTCATTATTTAGGCGTTCAAATGCGTCCACAAACTGTTCAGTTGGCTCCGTAACAACCCCTAATGCTTTCAAACATGAAATGACATGAGCAAGGTCACTAGAATGTTTAACACGCTTGATTTTTCTTAGGTTTGGCTCAGCACCACACTTAGTTGCAAGACGACTATAAAAAGTATTAATCTCGTTTTCAAACATAGACCAAGCGGTTAGCAACATTGACTGTCTTTGATACATAGGCATAACTGAGGTGAAGATTTCTTTAAAATCGTACTCATCTTCTGTGATTCCAGCAATATGCTGTTTCTCTACTTCTACAACCTCACCCTCATCACCAGCCCACTGTTGAATAAACACTTCATCTTTGTAAGTTTTCAATGTGCTGGTCTATGTTTACGACAAAATTGTCGACAAATTCAAGTTGCTTTCGATTAAATGCTCGGAGTAGATTCAACTCTTCAGGCACGAAGAATAAATGCATATTTTTGAACATAATACCTCTCAATCTATTGTGGAACGCTTAGGCAGCTAACGCTTTCTATACGGCGACTTGCCGTTTTTCTGGCAGGCTACCGCCTTCTTTCTTATCAAAAGCGCTATCAATCGTAGCACTTATATGTATGAAACAAATAGAAAAACAGTATGAATATGTGTGGTAGCGCGCGCAATTAGGCGGCGCACAGCACGCTAATTTCAAAAGTGGTGATACATTAACGGATCTGTATAAATAAACAGGTTAATTTATCATGAAAAGTCAGTTTTTACTTAGTGTAAAAGAGCACATGCTTACTCGTCATTATGCGAATAAAACTATCGAAAGTTATCTATTTTGGATAAAACGCTTTATCACTTTTCACCAGCTTGCACACCCATCAACACTAGCAGAAGATGATGTCATTCAATTTCTGAGTTACTTAGCGGTAGAAGAAAAAGTTGCGGTAAAAACGCAAGCTTTGGCGCTGAACTCAATATCATTTTTATATCGTGATTATTTCAAAACCCCACTATCACTTGATATGAGATTTCAGAAATCTTTGACCGAAAAGAAACTTCCCGTTGTGTTAACCAGGGAAGAGATCCGAAGATTCGTTCAGCATATCGACCCGAGGTATAGACTCCATATTCAGCTACTTTACGGCTCCGGGCTTCGAGTTATGGAATGTTTACGCTTAAGAGTTCAAGACATCGATTATGATTATGGTGCAGTTCGCGTTTGGCAAGGAAAAGGAGGTAAAAATCGTACAGTCACATTAGCCAAAGAACTACATGAACCACTCAAAGCTCAAGTTAATTTAGCAAGAAACTACTACTTTAAAGATAGGCACATGCCTGGTTATGCGGGCGTATACATCTCTGAAGGTTTACGACGTAAATACCCAAAAGCGGAGCTAGATTTTAACTGGCACTTTTTGTTTCCATCAACAAAGTTAAGCGCAGATCGAGACACTGGTGAATTGAGAAGGCATCATATCAATGAAAGCGCAATACAAAGAGCAGTAAAGCGCGCGGCAAGCGACGCAAGCATTGAGAAAACTGTAACTTGCCACACACTAAGACACAGTTTTGCCACGCACTTATTGGAATCTGGCGCAGACATTAGAACTGTTCAGGAACAATTAGGGCATACTGATGTAAAAACCACGCAGATCTATACTCACGTTATCGAGCGCGGGGCTGGTGGTGTGTTGAGTCCATTATCCAGCCTTTAGAAAAACAAAGCCACCTCGAAAGGTGGCTTTGTTTTATAACTCTTTATTGACGAACACCGAGTTTCACATTGCCTTTTGAATCAAACCAAAGTGCTTGCGAACGGCGACGTCCTATTAGTATCGGACCATCATCATAAAAGAGAAAGTTCTTCCAGTGCTTTTTAAAAATAGACCATTTCGTTTCGATGACATTGTACTTCTCGTAGCAAAAGTAAACGGTCACATCGTCTTGCCAATCGATATGTGCCTCAACTTCCGCTGGCATGTCAGGATCATCCGACTCCCACGCAGCCATCCAATCCACAGTTTCAGACCAATTCGCCTCATTCATTGGCCAGTCTTGGGAACTAAGTCTATCCATATCAGGGCTTTGAGCACTGATATTTTCTTTCCAAAATTGTGCTGAACGGGCTTGGCTCATCGGCTTAATAAAAGCCAAATCTTCTTCTGGCACAGGCATCGACTGATGCGTAAAAATCCATTTTCTTTGGTATTCGTCCAAAGGCAAATAAGACATTCAGTCTCCTTTATTACGATTTCAGCCAACCTTTCTCTGTGGCTTCTTCAATCAACTCTTTCGCTTTGTCCCATAAGGTAACAGAGCCAAATTCAATTCGTTTATTAATGGTAAGTGCTTGTTCGCGTGAGACACCATGTTCCTTCCAACTCTGACCATTATTATGGTAGTTCAAGAGCATTGGAATTAACCGATCGAGTGCTTTTGCATACTTAGCATCATCGGTCTGCGCGGCTTCAAATTCATGCCAAAGCGCCAATAGCTCTTGCTCCTGATCGCTGGGTAACATACCAAACAAGCGCTCTGCGGCTCTAATTTCTTTTTCTGCTTGCTCTTGAGACGCAGCAGTATCATAAACAAAGGTATCGCCCGCGTCGATCTCTACTACGTCATGTATCAATAACATTTTCATCACTCGGCAAATATCAACAGGTGCATTCGCATGCTCTTCCATCAATATTGCCATCAGTGCGACATGCCAACTATGCTCACCACTATTTTCGAGGCGCCCTTCAGCACTTTTAACTCGAGTTCGGCGCAAAATGCTTTTGAGTTTATCGAGCTCGATTACAAGTGCTAACTGCTTTTCCAATCGTTCCATACTATCGCCCTTCTGGCTGCCAATTCGGATTAATAAGCGAAGTTAGAACGTGGTCTTGCCACTCACCATTAATCAAAAGGTAATCTTTTGCATACCCTTCTCGGTTGAAACCTACATGCTCTAGCACAGCTTCACTGCGTTTATTGTGAGGCATGTAGCCAGCTTGAATACGATGCAGTTTCTGAACGTTAAACATGTAGTCGCAAGCCATGGTTAATCCACGACGCATATAACCATGCCCTTGCGCTTTTTCAGCGAGAGAATATCCGACGTTACAAGAATAAAAAGGAAAACGACTCAAACTACTAAAGGATATCGTACCTAGCATTTCACCCGAAGAGGCTCTGACTAAAAGGCAATAATACCCCAATCCCATTCGATGCAGCTCATTGAGCTTGATAAGCTTTTGCAACCAACCGTTCACTGAGAAAAAAGCCTCTTCACGTTTCGGTTCAAACGGTTTCAGGTATTCTCGGTTGGCTTGAAAATATTCGGCAATCATATCTGCGTCACCGATTTCAGCGGTACGAAGAAGCAAGTCACCGTCCAACTTATGAACGGCGATAGATGAGCTGTTATCTTCCATTACAAATGATTAATTCCGTCTTTTCGTTCAATTCGATTAATTCTTACGTATACCGTAATCACGCAGTTTATTAGCGATTGAGGTATGCGATACATTCAAGCGCTTAGCAAGCTTGCGGCTTGATGGGAATGACTGATACAAACGTTCCAGAACTTGAGATTCATAATCACGCATGATCTCATCCAAAGAACCGTCGATGTTAAGCGTTGCACTACCAGCGCCGACTGACTGAGGCTGAGGTAAATTGAAGTGATCCGCGTTTAGTATATCACCATCCATTTCCGTGAGCGCTCGAAGAACCATGTTATCCAGCTGGCGCATGTTTCCTGGCCACTGATAATTTGCAAGGGCATCAACTAGACCATCATCAAACTCTGGCTTATCAATCCCAAGCTGTTGAGCATGTTTCGCCACAAACAACTCAAGCAATGGTGCAACGTCGTTTGAGCGCTTACGTAACGGAGGAATGCTGAGCGTAAGTACGTTGAGACGATAATACAAATCTTCACGGAACATTCCTGCTTCAGAAAGCTCGGCAAGGTTATGTTTTGTTGAAGCGATGATACGAACATCGACATGCATCTCATCTTCTGCACCGACACGACGGAAATTACCATCCTGTAGAAAACGTAACAGCTTGATTTGAAGGTGCGAACTCATTTCACCGATTTCATCAAGAAATACCGTGCCGCCATTTGCTTGCTCAAAGATGCCTTTGTGGCCTTGTTCATGATTGAATGAACCCGGCGCATGACCAAAAAGTTCGGTTTCTGCTACATCGTCAGGCATAGAAGCACAACTCAAAACTAGGAATGGCTTGCTCGCGCGGCTAGAACGGCTGTGGCAAGCTTTAGCAAGCATTTCTTTACCGGTCCCCGTTTCGCCCTCAATCAACAATGGTTGGTCAAGCACAGACAGCTTCTTAGCTTGGTTCATTAGTGCTTTATGACGGTTCGATATACCAACAAAGTGCTCAAAACCCAGAGGGTTATGCAGCGGTAGCGCTTCTTCAATTCTGGCAACTTGCTGACTAGAGCGAATCGTCATTAGAGTACTCGCTAGAGTCGAGTTTTGCGCTTCGTCTCGGATATAAACGGGCATCAACTCTAGAACATAGTCCAAGCCCTCAATCACAAGGTTTTCCCGTGTTCGGCCATTCACACCCTCAGACCAACGAGAGAAACGAACACTTGGTAACAAAGCACCGATTTGAGTACCAATCACTTCTTGCTTGTGAAGGCCAAGCAATGAAAGTGCAGACATGTTTGCCATGTCTACGGCACCTTTAAGATCAATGGCAAAAACAGGATCGGGCAAGTTATCAACTAACGAGAGCAGCTCCGTATTGTGGCGCTCCATCGGCATAAACTGGATTTTACGTACGTCTTTCACCCCCGGAATACGGCGGATTTCAGCCATCAGCTCACTAAACGTATCAAAATCAATATCCGGGCAATTCAAATAGATAATACCGCTAATATCGATTTCGATACCACGCAAGTCGATGCTTTTAGACGCTAAAATATCGAGCAGTTCTCGGGTCAAGCCGAGTCGATCTTCACATAAGACTTCAAGACGCACTTAAAATATCCCAATTCACAACTGTCAGGAAAAGTTGACAGTAGTTTCTATCATGCTTGGAATGGCGTCAAGCAATCCTATCCATCAAAGTTGATATTCGTTACGGTTTCATCGTAATTGATGCAACTTTCGCCGCCACTGCCTTGCGTATGGTGCCCAACTTAACCTGACGGTCAGGATACCAGGGTAGTGGACGCAATAAGGTCATCGCTTTCAAGCCCAAACGTGCCGTTAGAATACCAACACCTAGCCCCTGCCCCGCACGAGCAGAAACTTTGCCAGCAAGATCCATCGACATCAAATCCATACTGGCATCAATAGCGAGCTCACTGGCACCAGCCGCCGCCATATTGACAAATACCGCTTTTAGTAACTTGATGCGAGATGCATAACCTAGCTCTACCCCATATACCTTGGAGAGGTTGTCGATCATTTTGAAATTTCGCCACGCCACCAGCAACATATCAGCGGCAGCCAGAGGGCTCACGGCGACTAGGGCCGCACACTCGGTTGCGTGCTGTGATACGATTTTCGTTGCCAACTTGTCTTGTTGGCTCACCACCATCGAGTCATACATATCAAGAATTTCAGCGTCACTATGAGCAGGGTTAATACTGTTCTGCCAACGATCAAAGCCCGGATTCTCTGCCATCACACCACTTTGTTCTGCTACGGTTTCGCAAAAGGCTTTCCCTTTCCCAACGCTCTCACTATTAACAAGTGCTTCTGCTTCTTCTTGAACACTAAAATGATTTCGTAGTTTTCGCAGTTTCCAAAGCTCTTTACCCATAGCTCCTAAACCAAGCGAAGCGATCGCAGCAATAAACCCCGTCCAGCTTAAGGCCAGCCAATCAGAAGCCTGAATTGCGGTTATAACCGAGTCCACCGCTTGCCAGCCAACCAGACCAGCAAAAGTTGCAAATGCGCCAGTCGCGAGCCATTTTCTGCCCGATTTTGGACGAATGACATGCTCGAGTTGCAATTCCTGTTCGGTCTCCTGGTGCGCTTCTTTAACTTCAACAGGTACAAATGTTTCTTTTTCGCCGAATGTTTGCTGCGCCGTCAATTCCGGTTGATTCGATTGCTGCTCTTTTTCCATTACCTTTTCAGAGAAAACTTGTTTTTGCTTCAACTCACTCATTTCAATTTATCTCCAATCAGGTAATCCAATGCTTTGTCTAAGCGTATGTGCTTCACTGGCTCATCATTCGGTGAGGGCATCGGACGAAACGACGTAAAATCAAACCCGTTGTTTTGCCAATACGCTGCATTTGGTAGCTTTTTCGGCACCTCTCCGGGAAACATAGTCATCGGCTCACCACCCAATGTTGTTCCTTGTAACGCCGGGATGGTCTTATCTCCAGAGGAAATAAACCCCGTCGTGGTTGCTTGGATGGAAGCGATACTCATGCAGCTCATCTCAATATTCTCGTAGGCTGCCGTTTGCCATGCTGGATGCACCATTTGTTGGAGCAGAGACACCAAATTTGGGTGCTGATCGGGCGTGATATGATCCGCTTTTGTAGCAGCAAACAACACTTTGTCGATTTTGGGTGAGAACAAACGACGCAAAAAGCTACTACGACCATAGCGGAAGCTATGCATGATCTGTTCTAGCGCTTGGCGCATGTCGTAAAACGCTTCATCACCGGCATTGAGAGGCTGCAAACAATCCACCAGTACAATCTGGCGATCGAAGGTCGCAAAATGATGCTTATAAAACGCTTTCACGACTTTCTGTTGGTATTCCTGAAAACGGGCTTCTAACATCGCTAAGTTACTGCCCTTGGACGCTTTGCTTTCCGAATCAACACGACACGGAAAAAACTGTAGCACCGGCGCGCCTGCTAGCTCACCAGGTAATACAAAGCGGCCAGGCTGAACCCAATGAAGGCCAGCGTCTTTACAGGCATGAAGGTACTCGGTGTATGTGTGTGCAACTTTCTCAAGTAGTTTCTCATTCACTTCTGCATAGAGGTCCACTTTCTCTAGTTCAGAAAGCCAAGCTTTGGCTAAATCGCCACGCTGGCCTTTAAGTGCATCAAACTGAGTTTGCGACCACGTTGCAAAGTCCATGTCCAATAAAGGCAGGTCGAGCAACCACTCTCCTGGATAGTCGATAATATCAACATTTAAAATTGCGGTTTTACTCAACAGCTTTTTCGTGGTTTTATTTGGTTTGTACTTGAGCGCTAAGCGAATCTCACTCACATCACGTGTCGGTACTGGCCACTGAGGTGGAGTAGCATGAATTTGGCTCATCGCCTCATCGTAAGCAAAGCGTGGCACCATCATATTCGATTGAGGCTCACGTTTCGCTCCAATAAGGCGCTTATCTCTAGCCGCAGTCAAAAGAGGCAAATTGTCATGGGTTGCAGTATGAAGAAGCTGATTCACTAATGACGTGATGAATGCCGTCTTACCGGCACGAGAAAGTCCGGTGACAGCAATTCGAACATTAGAGTCCATACCTCTGTTGATAAAGTCATTAACTTCTTTCTTTATTCTCTTCATTACGCTTCTTTATCTTACTCCACTTTAAAACAACGTTGTCAGCGACTTCGAATTTCGATCTATGAATACTGTTCTATCCCGAATTCTACGAGTTTAACTTTATATACCTTAATAAAAGATGAACAAAACATCCGGCTTAATGCTGTATTAAAAAAAGAAAAGCCCCTGAGTGCTTCAGAGGCTTACTTAATCTACAGCATTAGTAACTCTATATGCGCTGATTACTATGTTAAACAGGAACCCGCTTTCTTTAAGCCTAGTCGTCTTCGATCAACTTATAGATAACAAATAGAGCGATTTCTAAAATCAGCCACAACACACATGTGATGGTCACGTACTTTTCATCAAAGATGCTGATACCGTGAAGAATCAAGTCATAGCCAACAAAGCCACCTATCACTACAGCAAGAATAATTTGTAGAATCTGAATAAAACGAGGCATGCCGTCTCCTAATTATTGTTCGCATAACGTTTGATTGCTATGCCTAAAGGTTTATATCCTTAATTATATAGACAAAAAGTGCAGGTTTCGCTGCACTTTTGTCAATTGTTTGCTAGGTAAATCAGCACCTTGTCACATTCTCTCTACTGAGACGCAGCAAGATTGCCCTTTGCCTTATGCTTCCATCTCTTGAATTTTCACTTTCCAAGTGTCTGGACCAATTTGGTGCGCGTTAACACCATTTGAGTCGACAGCCACTGTTACTGGCATATCTTCAACTTCAAATTCGTAAATCGCTTCCATACCTAAATCTTCAAATGCGACAACGCGAGCTTTCTTGATCGCTTTCGCCACCAAGTATGCAGCGCCACCTACAGCCATTAGGTAAACCGCTTTGTGATTCTTGATAGATTCAACCGTTGCAGGGCCACGCTCAGCTTTACCGATCATGCCCATGATGCCGGTCTTTTCTAGCATCATGTCGGTGAATTTATCCATACGCGTAGATGTTGTTGGGCCAGCAGGACCAACGACTTCATCACCAACTGCATCGACAGGGCCTACGTAGTAAATGAACTTACCGTTTAGATCTACGCCTTCAGGTAGACCTTCACCGTTATCTAGCATGCCTTGAATACGTTTATGCGCAGCATCACGACCAGTCAGAATTTTACCTGATAGAAGAACCGTTTCGCCTGTCTTCCACTCTTGTACTTCTTCTTTAGTAATTGTGTCTAAGTTTACGCGACGCGTATTTTCGCCCGCTTCCCAAGTGATATCTGGCCAATCTTCTAGTTTAGGTGTTGTTAGCTCTGCTGGGCCGCTACCATCAAGCGTGAAGTGTACGTGACGAGTCGCCGCACAGTTCGGGATCAAACAAACAGGCTTAGAAGCCGCGTGCGTTGGCGCAGTTTTGATTTTAACGTCGACAACAGTCGTCAAACCGCCAAGACCTTGCGCACCGATACCAAGTTTGTTCACGCGATTGAAGATATCCAAACGAAGCTCTTCTTCTGCGTTTTGTGGACCACGGTCGATAAGCTCTTGAATATCGATGTGTTCCATTAGAGATTCTTTTGCCAATACCGCTGCTTTTTCAGCCGTACCGCCGATACCAATGCCAAGCATGCCAGGAGGACACCAGCCCGCCCCCATAGTTGGTAGCGTTTTTTCTACCCACTCAGCAATATCGTCAGATGGGTTTAGCATCACCATCTTAGTTTTGTTTTCGCTACCGCCGCCCTTCGCAGCGATCTGAATTTCAACTTTATCGCCCGGAACCATGTTGATATGTACGACGGCAGGCGTGTTGTCTTTGGTATTAATACGTTTACCGGCAGGATCCATAAGTACTGACGCACGCAACGGGTTATCAGGGTTCGTGTACGCTTGTCGAACACCTTCATCTACCATCTGCTGAACCGTCATGTCGGTCGAATCCCATTGCACGCCCATACCGATGTTGACGAAACACGTCACAATACCAGTATCCTGACAAATTGGACGGTGACCTTCTGCGGACATTCGGGAGTTAATTAGGATCTGAGCAATCGCGTCTTTAGCGGCTTGGCTCTCTTCGCGGTGATAGGCTTTTTCAAGAGCTTGAACAAAGTCTAGCGGGTGGTAGTAAGAAATATACTGTAGCGCATCAGCGACACTGCTGATCACATCCTGCTTGCGTATTACCGTCATTACATGCCTCGTTATAGTTATGCTTCCATTATTGGCTTGGCTTCAATCGTGTTTGTTGAGCTTATTGCTCTTTTGAGCTTCGTTTTTTATAAACAATTGTCGAACGGCTGATATCGACACACGAAATGCTGAAGTTGCCTACTTGTAAACCATCTCAAAACCCTATGAATAGAGGGAGTTTGGCTATACAGAGGAATATGATACTCTTGCTGCCCATGACATGCCATGCAGTGAACGATCTCTTTGTCACAAATTACACAAATGAACAACATGGACAATCAATTCATTGATTTTAAAGCGCTGGAATACGCACCAGAGTTTGCTCTTCACCTTTTTTCTCGCATTCAACACCAGCCTTGGGCGATGTTGCTGCGTTCTGCATCAGAAACGCATATCGATAGCCGCTTCGATGTATTGGTTGCCAACCCAATTGCAACGTTAGAAACCACTGCCGACAACACACAAGTTGAAACGCCATCGAATGCCTATTCAACTCAAGATGACCCATTTGCGCTGCTTCATCAGTTGCAAGAACAGTGGCTTCCTCACGTAGAGTTAAATAAAGAATTGGATCTGCCTTTTGTCGGCGGTGCGCTCGGTTACTTCAGTTACGATTTAGGTCGCCGCGTAGAAACGATGCCAGAAGTGGCAGAAAAGGACCTCAACACGCCGGATATGGCGGTAGGTCTGTATGAATGGGCCGTTGTTGTTGACCACCAGCTAAAAAAAGCATGCTTAGTCGGTCAGAACATCGAGCAAGCTTGGCAGTGGTTAAACGAGCAAAAAGCAGAACAAACCGTTGACTTTGCTTTGTCTGGTGCTTGGCAGTCAAACATGACGAAAGAAAGCTACGCCACTCGCTTTGACAAGGTGCAAGAATACTTGCTGAGCGGTGACTGTTATCAGATCAATTTGGCGCAGCGCTTTAACGCACCGTATCAAGGCAGTGAGTGGCAAGCGTATCTGAAATTGGAGTCCGCCAACCAAGCGCCATTCTCAGCGTTTATCCGTATGCCTGAGTCTTCGATTTTGAGTATCTCTCCAGAGCGCTTTTTAGAGCTCAAAGATCGCGTCATTGAAACGAAACCAATCAAAGGTACTCGACCACGCAGCGAAGATCCAAAGCAAGATAACGCTAATGCCCATGACTTGCAGACAGCGGAAAAAGATCAGGCAGAAAACCTGATGATTGTCGATTTGCTGCGTAATGATATTGGTCGGGTTGCATCACCGGGTAGCGTTCACGTGCCAAAGTTGTTCGATATTGAAAGCTTCCCTGCCGTACATCATTTGGTGAGCACCATTCGTGCAAATTTGGATGAACAATACGCTCCTGCGGATTTGCTGCGAGCGTGTTTTCCAGGCGGTTCAATTACGGGCGCACCTAAAGTTCGCGCAATGCAGATCATTGAAGAACTGGAGCCGCATCGACGCAGCGCGTATTGCGGCAGTATTGGCTACATTTCACGCCATGGTCGTATGGACACCAGCATTACTATCCGAACTCTTGTAGCGGAAAAAAACAAACTTTACGCTTGGGCTGGCGGCGGCGTCGTGGCAGATAGCGATTGCGCCTCTGAGTATCAAGAAACGTTGGATAAGCTTTCAAAGATTTTGCCAGCGCTGCAATCGTAGGTTTCAACAGCACACAACGCCACTTTAATGCTATTGACGAAAACAATCTAAAACGCCTCCAGAACGGATAATGCCGCTCGTTTAACAACGAGTGGCATATTTCTGTATCTCATCACCCTGCACAGCGACGAAGGAGCGTGATACAGGTTCTTCTATTCAAGCACTTTGTGGTCAAATTTGTTTCATTACCCGCTCATCGTACTGCTACTAGATTCTCAGTATCGCCAAGGCTCGCTAGAACGACCCAAAAAACATCGTTAAATGATCGGCATTATCCAGCGTGGTGCGTTTTTTGTGTGCTTTATTTACATGTACTTTAGCTTTTAGCCGTTGGCCAACAAACATACTTTTTAAGAGGCAGCGTCTACTGCTCAAGCCACTTACACATAATCTGTTCGATATCGGTTGCGGTGTACGGCTTAGTGAGGATGTCGTCCATGCCTGAATCAATGCACTTTTGACGCTCTTCGATGGTAGTGCCAGCGGTTAATGCAATAATAGGATGAGTAAAGCCACGCTCTCTCAGATACATCGTCGCCTCATAACCATCCATTTCTGGCATTCGGCAGTCCATGAATATCAGTTCGTAGTCTTTACTTTTCACCGCTTCTAATGCTTCTTTGCCGTTGGCTTTTAAATCAGGTGTAATGTCGAGTTTTTTCAGCATTTGAGTAACAATGACTTGATTCATTCTGATGTCATCAACCACTAATATTGAGCGTCCTGCTAAATCGCTTCGCTCTATGGTGACCAATTCCCCCTCTGCTGTGCCTTGTGCTTGCCCTTCCTCAAGAGGAATAGCAACTTTAAAAGTTGTCCCTTTGCGCTCTTCACTCTCAAAGCTAATTTGACCTTGCATCAAATCCACGAGATTTTTACAAATCGCGAGACCTAAACCTGAGCCTTCAAAGCTGCGTTTCGCCGAGCGATCAACTTGGACAAATGGATCAAATAGTGACGGCTGTGCTTTTATTGGGATGCCAATACCAGTGTCTTCAACCTCAAAATAAGCCGTGCCGTTAAGCCATTCCACCCGTAACACCACGCCACCCAAGTGAGTAAACTTAATCGCGTTTCCCACCAAGTTAACCAAAATTTGTGTAATGCGCTCTAAGTCACCGACTAAAAATTCCGGGATCCCCAGCTTTTTGTCGATAGAGAAATGGATACGTTTTTCCGCAGCCTTAGCTGCAAATACACCCATGATGGCTTTTTCAAGTTCCTCCCAGGCAAAGACTTTATGTATGATTTCCATCATACCGGCATTCATCTTACTGAAATCAAGAAGATCATTAATGATAACTCTCAATAAGTCCCCTGATTGAGTCAGATTGCTCAAGTATTGACGCTGCTCTTCTTCTAATTGGGTTCGACTCAATAACTCCGCACTACCCAATACGCCATTGAGAGGAGTTCGCAGCTCATGGTTAATCATGGCGACAAACTCCTTCGTCGCTTTTTCTGATTCCTCAGCCCGCTTTCTCAGCTCGACCTCTCGCTCTAAACTTAAGTGTCGACCAATAACACCATGAACTAAGTCAGACACGAGCTCCATCTGTTTGGAAATAAAAGACTGATCGATTTGATCTTGCAACACAGAGAAAATCAACTCCCCAACCGTTTCCCCATCAATGATAACTGGCAAATGCAAATTCTCTCCCTGCCAATTAGGAGTGGTGAAAATCTCGTTGTTATGACGAAGCTGTAAGTGACCAAAGTGATGACGACGCAATGAGCTCAGCTTTGTAGCGTCAAGAAACAAGTAAGCCGCAGAAATGATCGAGTTAGAAGTGAGCTGCTCAATAAAGCTCGCTATCATTGCTTCATCGAACGTGCTCGATAAAAAAGTACGACCGAACTTAATCAACGTGGCATCAATTTGCTCTTCAAACTCAAACTTACGAAGATCCTTTTTAGATTTCAGCTCTAGCTTTTTCAATGCAACACTGAGTTGCTGGTTGGATTCATATAACTCTAAGCTTTTCTGTTCCAACAGCTGCTCAGCTGCTTTTCTTGATGCAACTTCTCGTTTGAGTTTCCTTTCTAATGAGGAACTTCCCGTCATATCGTTCTTATTGAGCCTCTAACCAAAAACGTACTTTGCTGCCATCTTCTGACTGGTTTTGATGTTTGATATGAACTACCTCACCAAAATGTGCAGCACAACCTTTTATCAATCCTAAGCATACGTGAGACATACATCTTGCGCTGTGGTAGTCAAATACCAATTGGGATTGGTTTTCACTAATGAAATCAAATTGCGGAGGGTTAGCATCAGGATAGAGCTTCTTAACTTCGACATGAATAAAGTCTTCAACATGGCGAACAAATTGAAACGTCGTTTCACACTGTTGCAAACTGGCGTGACTAGGAATGGAGCGAAGTAAATTCAAAAAGACGCACTCTCCAAACACTTCTTGCAGTTGCTCGGGGGGAACACCAGATACTTTACTGAGATTCACGATCAACTTAACCAAGTCTTTGTGATCGTAACTACCAACAGCGGTGTAAACACCTTCATCGTTAGAAAGATCGAGAACTTGGTCTAACACATCAAGACCGAATTTCTCTTCTACTAACTCCATGAACTCGGTGAAAATAATCCCTTTCATTGGCCAATACTTGTCCTATAGTGACGTCCTAAAATAAAGAATGGTGTATAACCTTATAAGTTTCAAATTAATATGTTCAAGCAGAGTGAGACACACAACACAAAGAGGGAAAGTGCTGGCGAGTGCTTTAATGCGAATGTTTTATTTGGTAACCAGTAACGATAACGCCATACGCTTTGCCGTCTTTGAGTATAATAAATAATGGTTAGGCACGATAAATAAGGACTCAGTTTGGTTATCGACAAAACTCATTTACTACAGAACTTTCAATTTCGGCTTCCAACGGGCTACCACAAAGAGTCCCTTGCACGACTGAAATGGATGAAAGAAAAATCCCTGAGAGATGCGGCAGTCTTAATCGGTTTTGTGGAACGCGATGACGGGTTACAAGTCATTCTGACTAAGCGTGCAGCCCACTTACGCCATCATCCGGGTCAAATCAGCTTTCCCGGTGGCAAATATGAGCAGGAAGATATTCAGCTCGTGAATACAGCTTTAAGGGAAACCAAAGAAGAAGTTGGGATAGAAGATGAGCATATTCATGTGTTTGGTCAACTTCCTACACTACCAACGATTAGTCAGTTTAATGTGACGCCTTTTTTGGCTTTTGTTTCTCCGGAATATAAAACGCATATTGACCCAAATGAAGTAGAGTCAGTTTTTGAGGTTCCTGCCAACCATATTCTGAACCCCAAAAAATTGTATAGCACCAAATTTGACCTAAAAAGAAGCAGTCATCGTGTATTTGCTATCCCATATAGACAGCATTTCATCTGGGGCATGACGGCACAAATTATCGAATCAATGCAAAAACATATTATTTCACATTAAACAGTTGTTGATATCGGTGCTTTTATAGGCGCGATCATTATGCGCATCAATATTAATAAAACGTTGCTTCATAAACATTCATTCACATTAGATTAATTTTCCATTTTCACCGCAAACGCTTGCGGTGAAATAAATTTATACAAACAGCCCTATTGATAAGTTTTTCTAATTTTACTCATTAGCAGAAATCACGAGTAGCACATCATTTTCGTGATAAAAAGCAGGTTTTTGACATATCATTCAATAAGCGTAAGCAATAAATGATTTAGATCTAATTTTCCTAGTGTAAAATCTTGCAAAATTACTCCCGACTTATTTCCTGTTCCCAAAATGAGTAACTAAAAAATGAATACAACTACTTCTGCGGTTTCTACCGCACAATCGTCTAGTAAGTTTTCTTACAAAGACTTTACCTGGTGTCTGTCCCTTTTTGGTACGGCAGTAGGTGCAGGTGTACTGTTCCTTCCTATTAAAGCAGGTGCAGGTGGCTTCTGGCCATTAGTAATCCTAGCCCTAATCGCAGCACCAATGACTTGGTTCGCACACAAATCTTTAGCTCGTTTCGTTCTTTCTGCGAAAAACCCTGAAGCGGACATCACCGACACAGTAGAAGAGCACTTTGGTAAGACTGGCGCAAACCTTATTACGTTCGCTTACTTCTTCGCTATCTACCCAATCGTACTTATCTACGGTGTTGGTATCACAAACACAGTTGACTCTTTCCTAGTTAACCAAATGGGCATGGAATCTATTCCTCGCTGGCTACTTTCTGGTGCACTTATTGCTGCAATGACAGCTGGCGTAGTATTCGGTAAAGAGCTTATGCTAAAAGCAACTTCAGCAATGGTTTACCCTCTCGTGTTCATCCTACTAGCACTGTCTGTATACCTAATTCCTGGTTGGAACACTTCAATGATGGAAGTGTCACCTGACTGGGGTGCAATGCCAGCTATCGTTTGGCTAGCAATCCCTGTTATTGTGTTCTCTTTCAACCACAGCCCAATCATTTCTCAGTTCTCTAAAGAGCAACGTCGTGTATATGGTGATGACGCAGTTAAGAAAACTGACGCTATCACTGGTGGCGCAGCAATGATGCTGATGGGCTTTGTTATGTTCTTCGTTTTCTCTGTTGTACTTTCTCTGTCTCCAGAGCAACTAGCAACAGCGCAAGAGCAAAACATCTCTGTTCTTTCTTACCTAGCAAACGTGCATGAATCTCCACTGATCTCTTACATGGGTCCATTGGTTGCTTTCGCAGCGATCACCTCTAGCTACTTTGGCCACTTCTTAGGTGCGCACGAAGGTCTAGTTGGTCTAGTGAAATCTCGTTCAAAATCACCAGTAAGCAAGATCGAGAAGATGTCTCTAATCTTCATTGTAATCACAACTTGGATCGTTGCTATCGTTAACCCAAGCATCCTAGGTATGATTGAAACAATGGGTGCACCGATGATTGCGGCAATCCTATTCTTGATGCCAATCTTCGCAATGCAAAAAGTTCCTGCGATGGCTAAGTACAAAACTTCAGCACCTGTGCAAATTTTCACAGCAATCTGTGGTCTTGCTGCAATTAGTTCTGTAATCTACGGCGCTCTTTAATCATCTCTGCCCAGTGCAGTATGATTAATCCAAAAATATAACGATAAAATTAAGCCTCCCAACTCCCCTTGGGAGGCTTTCTTCTGAGGTAATCGATATGATTAGTGTTTTTGATATCTATAAAATCGGTGTTGGACCTTCAAGCTCACACACTGTAGGCCCAATGAAAGCGGGTAAAGAGTTTATTGATGATCTTCGTGCAATGGGAAAACTGCGCGACATCACTAAAATCACCGTTGACGTTTATGGATCACTATCACTGACAGGGAAAGGTCACCACACAGATATTGCTATCATCATGGGTCTTGCAGGCAACACTCCTGAGAAAGTTGATATCGATTCTATCCCGGGCTTTATCGCTCGTGTAGAAGAAACTGAACGCCTTCCTGTTGGCATGCACTGTCACACAGTATCGTTCCCACGTGAAGGTGGAATGAACTTCCACAAAACAAACCTAGAGCTACACGAAAACGGCATGCAGATCCACGCTTGGATTGATGACGAAAAAGCGTACTCAAAAACTTACTACTCTATCGGCGGTGGTTTCATCGTTGATGAAGAAAATTTCGGTAAAGAAGCTGAGAACCCAGTAAAAGTACCTTACCCGTTTACAACGGCAGAGGAACTGGTTAACCAATGCCACGAAAGTGGATTGTCCATCAGCGCACTAACCATGAAGAATGAGCATGCGCTTCATTCAGATGAAGAAACTCGTACTTATTTCGCGAACATCTGGCGCACAATGCGCGAGTGTATGGATCGCGGCATGAATGAAGAAGGTATTTTGCCTGGTCCACTGCGTGTGCCTCGCCGTGCAGCAGCACTTCGCCAGCAGCTACTTACTTCAGAAAAGACAACAAACGACCCAATGTCTGTTGTTGATTGGGTAAACATGTTTGCTTTCGCAGTAAACGAAGAGAACGCAGCAGGTGGCCGCGTTGTTACAGCACCAACTAACGGTGCGTGTGGCATCATCCCTGCGGTACTGGCTTACTACGATAAGTTCATCCAAACTGTGACTGAAAAAGATTACATCCGTTACTTTGCAGCTTCTGGCGCAATCGGAGGTCTTTACAAGCGTAACGCGTCTATCTCTGGTGCAGAGGTTGGCTGTCAGGGTGAAGTTGGCGTGGCATGTTCTATGGCAGCAGCAGGCCTTGCTGAGCTTATGGGTGGTAGCCCAGAGCAAGTATGTATGGCAGCAGAAATCGCGATGGAGCACAACTTAGGTCTAACGTGTGACCCAGTTGCAGGTCAGGTTCAGGTTCCATGTATTGAGCGTAACGGTATTGCGGCAGTAAAAGCAATCAACTCTACTCGCATGGCACTACGTCGCTCTTCAGCTCCAACTGTTTCTCTAGATAAGGTTATCGAAACCATGCTAGAAACAGGTAAAGACATGAACGCGAAATACCGCGAAACATCTCAAGGTGGTCTAGCAATCAAAGTGATTTGCTAACACGCCTTTCTGAATACCAATCAAAACCCGAGTTTATGCTCGGGTTTTTTTATACCTAAAAAACCCAGGAAAATGCGTTATCAGGACAAGTAAAAAAAACCTAAAACGTTGAATATATCCAAATATTATGGATATCTCAGTAAAAAATCACATCTCTTCCCTAGCTTTATTGATAACGTAGCCAAAAATTAAACTTGGAGCACATCAACACATGATTAGGTTTGAAATTGGAAACCAAATCTGCGTTTGCTTGTCCGAAAACGAAATATCTCTAGAGCTCAATCAGTCACTCCACCACTCCATTCCTGTCAACCCAAATGAGTACGCCATTCTGTCAACTATCGCCACATACGGCAGTTTAAATACGCCGATTAGTCAGCGGTTAATAGAAAGCAAAATCACTCAACAATACAAAATGACACTGCCTGAAAATGGCTTTAAAAACGCGGTGGCCGCTCTAAGAAAGAAATTTCGCAAGCTCACGGAAGAACACTTAACCACTAACAAAAACATTATCGAAAACATTCACCGGACCGGATACTTCATCCCTTTTACTATGCAAAACAACCACCAGAATGGCATCGAACATCAACAGAAGATCAATCAATACACAACCAATAGTCTTCGAAAAGCACTTCGTATTTGCCTGCGTAATAAAAAGATCTATTCAGAAGCGATGTGGGTTGTGTTGATCACTGCGATCATTTTCTTTGCTATCTGTTACTACGCGATAAACAGCATCGTTAAACATAATTATCTGGATAACGCCTTCGAAATTGCAGAGAGCCTTTCCCGCAGGAGTTGCTTTGCTAATGAAAGCGAACTGAAGTCACTATTTGATAATGTGAAGTTGGTGGAATCGAGCATGATGCTAGATCGTTTCAATATTCGATGCTTAGTCACTCCAGAAACCGTTGTCCCTGTCAGCAAAAAAACCTTTGAAGAGTGGAGTAACAATAACAATTATACGACCCAATCATTTGACTTAAATAACGCAACTGTTTTGGTTCGTGTTAAAAACATTAACTTATCCGACAATGTTGAAAATCATATTTCACGTTTTTTTCTTTCCGGTATGAAGCTATCAACGAATACCGGAACGTCGTTAGAGATTGGTAACACCAATGAACGCTTTTTCAATTATCACGTAAAGAATAGTGGCTATAAAGAGGTGTATTACATCTCTGGACCGTTTCAAAGTATCATTCTACTGAGCTTACTTTTTCTCATTATACTGCGTCACCGCTCCCTACAAGCCTTTATGGCTTACTTGTGCGCAATTCGACAATTCAAAATAAAACTGGAACCGATTTATAACACTTCGGCACAAAAGATTGTGCACTACGAAGCCCTCTCCCGGTTTAAGGTAAAAAATACGCAACGGTTTATTGAAACACTGATCCGCAATGGATTGCTGCTAACTCATACCTTACTGGTGATTGATTCGATCTACACCAAACAAAAAGCGTTGCCCATCCCTATCAGCATTAACGTTTGTCCTTCTTTGCTGCGAGGGCGTAACTTTTCAATCCTATATAGAGAGCTATCTAATCGGGATTGCCGTTTGCTGACAATCGAAATCACAGAAAATGCATCGATGTACTATACCTCTGAGATTTATGGCAATGTCGCAAAACTAAAAGCTCTGGATTGTAAAATCAGTATTGATGACTTTGGCACCGGCAATAATAACGTGGCGCTTATCAGCAAGCTGAATCCGGACTACCTCAAAATCGACCGAGAATTTGTTATTGGCCTAAAATCTGATGATAAAAAGATAGAAACCTTGCGTCAGTTAATTGCTATGGGCAATACGTATCGCTGCACGGTCATTGTTGAAGGCGTAGAAACGGCAGACAGTGCTCACTTACTCACAACATTGGGCGCCTATATTCACCAAGGTTATTATTACTCTCTTCATTGCTAGCTTTTCTTCACTCGGTTAGTTACTTAAAATAGATTTAATACTCTATAAAAACTCGTGGTGGCATAACGGTATGCCGCCAATTTGTGATTGAGCGATGATTGCGATTAAACCCACCAAACTGAAAGATTTTTCAAGTTTGATGCAATTGGATGTGCAAGAAGAGCAAAAAGGATTTTTTACACCGTTTGAAATGGCTTATCAAAAACGTAGTAAGTCAGAGGCGTTCTTTACGATTTATTCTGATGACCTATTAGTAGGCTATCTTGTTATCGATAAAGGTTTCTCCCAACATGCGCCGTTTGCTAAACGATACGAACTGGAGCTTAAATACTTGATGATTGATCAACATTTCCAACGTCAAGGGGTTGGGAGTGAGGCATTGCGTAAACTCTTCCTTTATGCGTATACCATTAACCCTAAAAGCACCCCTCTTTGCGCCACTGTTCCACAAAGTCAGCAATACGCTATCAGTTTTTTTGATGCGTGCGGATTCATTAATACAGAGGAAACAACATTAGGTGATAATGAAAAAGAATGGATTCTACGACACCCATTAAGCTAGCTGGTGAAGCATAATCAAAATTGGGCCATTCAGATACAACAAAGGCAAGCTTCTCGCTTGCCTTGTTTAATGCTCAATAGAAAGTGACTTATTCGCCTTTGTAAATACAACCCGCTGTGCACGTTTCTTTGATTTCTACTTTACTTAGCAGTGGTAAGCTTGGCTTGAGCTGCTGCCAAATCCATTTTGCTAACACTTCGCTAGTCGGGTTCTCTAACCCTTCAATGTCGTTTAGGTAGTAATGGTCTAAGCGATTGTAAATTGGTTTAAATGCAGCTTTGATCTCTGCAAAATCCACTACCCAACCTGTATGTGGATCAACTTCACCTTCTACATAAAGACGAACAAGGAAAGAGTGTCCGTGCAAACGACCACACTTGTGACCTTCTGGTACGTGTGGCAAATGGTGTGCTGCTTCGAACATAAACTCTTTGTATAATTCTGTTTTCATCTTGATTCTCAGGCTTTAAAAAGACAGGCAATACTAAGGAATTCGCTGCCAAGAGACAAGCGTTACCCCATACAAGCGTAGCAAAAACTTCCGCTGGTTCCTGGCCTCTTTGCTATCACTCACACCAAAGCGCCGTATTTCTGTCACGCGCCAAACATTTGATTACACAGCACTCACATCACAATTACATATCCCCAACATGTGTGGGGTCACAATCATTCATTTCGTTGTTCGCAGTGCGCATTTGTGCACATTAATATTGTGCAGTTCGTTCCAATTACACTTATAAATTTATGCGCTCAACTATCACTTTTAAGCTCTTACTGGCGTTAATTGCTGTCTTCAGCTGCGTTCTAGCTGCCTCTACAGCTTACCAATACCATCAACAAAAAACCTTAATCAATGATGTTCTTAGTGAACAACTCCATGATAAGGCTAGTAATTATTTCGACAGCCTAAATATGATGATGCTTACGGGCACCATGTCGCAAAAAGAAACCTTACGTCAAAAGGCCCTGGCCCAAGAAGGCATTGAAGCAGTTCGCGTGTTGCGAGCTGACGCTGTGACCAAACTTTACGGACCTGGGCAACAAAACCAGCAGCCTGTCGATGATATTGATCAACGAGCGTTGAATGGTGAACTGGTGATTGAACCAATCTCAGCCGATTGGGGCAAAGGGTTAGTAGTCGCGCTACCAATGAAATCGAGCGAAAATTACCGTGGCACCAACTGCGTTTCTTGCCACGTTGCACCAGCAGGAGAAGTGTTGGGCGCGATTCGCTTGGAATACAACATGAATCATGTCAATTCAATGATCAGTAAACAGGCAATGTTTGCGATGGGAATAATGGCCGTAATCGCATTTGTGGGCTTCATCATAACGATGAGTTTGATTCAAAAAATCATTGTACGACCAATTCAAAGAACGTCGAAATTCATGTCGAATGTGAGCCATAGCAAAGATCTATCTCAACGACTTATGCATCACCAACAGGATGAAGTGGGCCAACTTTCTACAGCAATCAATTCATTCATGGATACGGTCTCCGAAAGCTTAGAACGTGTGCAAGACACCTCTCACTCACTTGCCGACTCCGCGAGTAAACTAACTGCTGTCGCGCAGTCCACAGATAAAGCGGCCAATAACCAACAGCTAGAGACCAACGAAGTACAAAGTAATATCACCGATATGTTGCAGCAACAAACTGCGGTTGAGGACTCGACTAACAACGCTACTGTTTTGGTCAATCACACCGTTGATGTCGCCACTCATAGTGCAAGCCAAGCACACAACGTCAGTGAAGACATCAAACAACTAGTAAGTAACATTGATACCGTACGGGAAAAAATCAGCTCTCTAAATCAAAGAACCGAAGAAGTGTCGTCCATTCTTGTGGTTATTAAGGGTATTGCAGAACAAACCAATCTGCTCGCGTTGAATGCTGCTATCGAAGCCGCCCGTGCCGGAGAGCAAGGACGCGGTTTTGCGGTCGTCGCGGAAGAAGTGCGTAACCTGGCTTCTAGGACGGCTGAAGCCACTGGTAATATTGAACATATCATTTCTCAATTCCAGCAAGGAAGTGAAGAGTCATTAACTTCTGTTGATACCGTCTGCCAGTTTGCTCATCAACGCTCTGTCGATGTCGAGGCACTATCAGCCACAATGCATAACGTTGTTGACGAAATGCGCCAAGTGCTCAGACATGCAGAAGATATCCAAAACCAGACGCAAACCACATCTGATGTAAGTCAGCATATTCAATCTAAAATAGATGTGATCACACTGCATGCTAACGACACATCGCAATCAGCATCGCACACGCGTGATATTAGTGTTGATTTAGAGCATCTATCCGAACGTTTAGAGCAATTACTAAACCAATTCACACTTTCAGAGCACAAAAGAGTGAATAAATAGAGAGATTCTCCCCATCAAAACGAATATAAAGGTTGATGCGAGCGAATTGACAGGTAATATGTCTCGTTGAATCTGTAAAATGCTACCCAACTCAGCGCTTAGCTTGTTTTTTGAACAAAAATGTTATTAGACAAGTACTTTAAGTAAGCGTTGAGTTGAATTTTTACCTCAATGGAGAATATTGAAAACATGACTTACGCGCCTGTATCAGACGTATTGAAAGGTCAGCTAGCAGTAGACAGCGAAGTGACTGTTCGTGGCTGGATCCGTTCACGTCGTGATTCCAAAGCTGGAATCTCTTTCCTTGCCATATATGACGGCTCTTGTTTCGACCCGATTCAGGCCGTGGTCCCAAATAATCTTAATAATTACGAAGACGAAGTATTAAAGCTAACGACTGGCTGCTCTGTTGAAGTAACTGGTAAGATTGTTGAATCTCCTGCAAAGGGTCAAGACTTCGAACTTGCTGCCACTGACGTTAAAGTGGTTGGTTGGGTTGAAGATGCTGAAACTTACCCAATGGCAAAAACTCGTCACTCAATCGAGTACCTACGTGAAGTTGCGCACCTACGTCCGCGCACAAACGTAATCGGTGCAGTAGCACGTGTACGTAACTGCCTATCTCAAGCAATCCACCGCTTCTACCACGAGCAAGGTTACTTCTGGGTATCTGCGCCGTTGATCACGGCTTCAGATGCTGAAGGCGCTGGTGAAATGTTCCGCGTATCTACGCTAGACATGGAAAACCTTCCTCGCACTGACGCTGGTAAAGTGGACTACAACGAAGACTTCTTCGGTAAAGAGACGTTCCTAACCGTATCTGGTCAGCTAAACGCAGAAGCTTACGCTTGTGCGCTAAGCAAAGTTTACACTTTCGGCCCTACTTTCCGAGCTGAAAACTCAAACACAAGCCGCCACCTAGCAGAATTCTGGATGGTTGAGCCTGAAGTTGCGTTCGCAGAACTGGATGATGTAGCGAAACTGGCTGAAGACATGCTCAAGTACGTGTTTAAAGCAGTCCTTGCAGAGTGTCGCGATGACCTTGAGTTCTTCGCTCAACGCATCGACAAAGAAGCAATCACTCGTCTAGAGCAGTTCGTTTCTTCTGACTTCGCGCAAGTTGACTACACTGACGCAATCCAGATCCTTCTTGATTCAGGTCGTGAGTTCGAATTCCCAGTTGAATGGGGTATCGATATGTCTTCTGAGCACGAGCGTTTCCTTGCTGAAGAACACTTCAAAGCACCTGTAATCGTTAAGAACTACCCGAAAGACATTAAAGCATTCTACATGCGTGCTAACGATGACGGTAAAACAGTTGCAGCGATGGACGTTCTAGCACCGGGCATCGGCGAAATCATCGGTGGTTCTCAGCGTGAAGAGCGCCTAGACATTCTAGATGCGCGTATGCGTGAAGTGGGTATCGATCCTGAACATATGAGCTGGTACCGCGACCTACGTAAATACGGTACAGTGCCACACGCAGGCTTCGGTCTAGGCTTCGAGCGCCTAGTATCTTACGTAACTGGTATGGGCAACGTTCGTGACGTGATCCCATTCCCACGTACTCCTCGCTCTGCGAACTTCTAATCACTTTTTAGTGATATTGAATTAAAAAGACCTCCCATGTGGAGGTCTTTTATTTTGTACGAATGATTTTCTAGCAACCGATGTATACACTCTAGTTGTTATTTTCGTCGTCATCCTCATCTGCTCGCGCTGCGTATTTTACTCCAACCACACACAAGCCAAACATCACAAATGGGATAACGGCAGCAGTGTATTCCGTCCAAACCATATGAGAGAAAGATTTCGCCAATATCAAGTGTGCAAACACCAACAAAAATGCGCTAAAAATAGCAACACCCATCAACCTAAGTTCATGCTTTACCAACTGCTTTTTCATTACGGCTCCTAACCTAAATGGTTGTCTGCCCATGATTGAAACACAGCTTCGGTATCGTCCACTGATACAGTTTGAGCAAAAAACAGGTAAACAGTTGGCTAATGAAGTAATTCTCCGACCGTCTTCACGGCTTGTTCTAATTCATCATTTACAGGTAACGATGTATTAAGCCTCAGGTAGTTCTCATAATTTGGAGCGATAGAAAACAACTGACCAAATGCTACAGTGATGCTCGCTTCCAATAACTTCTGATAAATCGCTTTTCCGCACTTTGTTTTCGGCAGTTCTATCCAAAGAAAATAGCCGCCTTCCGGTTGCGTGTAACGAATCGATTGGGGAAAGTACTTATCAACCAGTTCAATAAACGCCAATTGCCGCTGCTCAAGATTCTTTCGCAGTTTTCTAAGATGGCTATCATAACTATCGTTTTGCAAGTAATGCGCGATACCCTGCTGGATTGGCGCGCTGCCTGACAACGTCGAGATAAGTTGCAGCTTTTGAAGTTGCTCATTGAAGCGTTTGTTTACCACCCAGCCCAGCCTATAGCCAGGGCAAAGGCTTTTTGAAAATGATCCACAATGCAACACGCGCTCTTGTGTATCAAAAGCTTTAAGTGAGCTTGGCTTTTTTTCAGAAAAATAAAGCTCTGAATACACATCATCTTCGATCAAGTACACATCGTATTTATCAGCCAGTTCGACGATACGTTGCTTCTGCCCGTCACTTAATAAGGTTCCTGTTGGATTGTGAAAGTTAGTCATTAACCAACATGCGCGAACATCATTGTCGGCAAAAGTCGCTTCAATTTGATCCACTGAATGTCCAGTTAACGGATCCACCGTTATTTCTATCGCCTTTAGACCTAAACGTTCAATCGCTTGAAGTGCGCCATAAAACGTCGGTGATTCAACTACAACAGTATCTCCAGGCTGGGTCACGGCCTGAAGGCTCAAATTCAACGCTTCTAATGCGCCAGAAGTAACGACAATATCATCATGGGTAAACACCATACCTTGTTGGATGTACCGTTGAGCAATCAAACGGCGTAGAGACTCACAGCCCGGCGGCAAGTTATCCAATAACGTCTCTGCCCCCATCTTCCTGCCTGAGCTGGCTAGGTTGCGGTTTAGCGCTTCTAATGGGAACAATGCTGGGTCTGGAAACGCGGAGCCAAACTTCACCGCATTCGGTGAGGCCTGATTTTTGAGGTAGTCGTAAAGTTCATCGTTGATGCTAGAGCGATAAACGGAAGTGGCTGGAGAACTCGGTTCGAAGCGGTCCAACTCCGCAGTCACAAAGTATCCAGACTGAGGTTTCGCTGCGACCCAACCTTGTGCTTCGAGCAGCTGATAAGCTTGTAATACCGTACCTGCGCTGACAGAATGGTTTCGGCTTGTTACACGCACTGATGGCAGCTTTTCCCCTGCTCTCCATGTATTTTGCTGAATCTGCGTTTTGAACAGCTCAGCCAGTTGACGGTATCGGTTCATGTTTCCCTCATTTCACTTACAGCCGCACCATAGCATACTTCGCGCCAGCATTCTGATATGGGAGTATTCAATTTAGCAACGTAATTTATCAAGCTTATCAATAGATATTTCAGCCACGAAGTGAGCGTTTATATCCCATACTTTGACTGTTACACACATATTGCCTCACATCTTTGCAATATCTAAAAGCCAAGGTTTTACGTTGGACTGAGTTCGTTAAACTCACTTCGAGCTACGGTCTTTAAATCAGGAGGAAGCGATGAAAGTTTTTACAATGGACGATCTCTCGTATCGCGGAAAACATAAAGGTGTACATAGTTGGGACCATCCTGGCAGTACCACCCCTTATTATTGGCATCCTGATTGGCTGCATATCGCTGAAGATGCTTTGGGTGAACACAAAAAGGCTGACCTTGAAGTCCCTGATGGAGAAACAGCGACAGAAGAGCATGCAAAAGCGGCGATTCTCAAACACTTGAATGACGAGTAGTTTAGGCTCTATCACCGTTCATGAATAGCATTAGGTAGGCGAATCCATCGTTGTATGCTTTAAACACAAATAAAGCTAAAACCTGCCAAATAGTAAATTCTTCTGAATGAGAAGTACGCATCTTCTATAGCGTTCAAAGGGCAAAATAAGTCGATTGTTATCACATTAATTTTCATTACATCTGTTACATTTAAATAGTAATGGTGATGCACACCTCAACTCATGGATTATGAGAGAAAACAATAATGGCGAAATACAACGAAGAAGATATTAAATACAAAGGTGAATCCAACGGCGTACATTCTTGGAGCTCTCCTTCCGGCCAACCTTATTACTGGCATCCAGATTGGTTACACGTTGCAGAAGATGCGACGGGTACGCATCCGAAGCAAAAACTTGAAGTTGAAAAGACAGAAGTACCAACCGAAAAGCACGCGTTAAAAGCGATCTTAAAGCATATGAATGACTGGGCGACTGAAAAGCTTTCTTCTAACCCTGACATCGAAACCAATGCGGTTGAGTCGGAAATCAATCTGAAGAAATAACCCCAACCGATATCCATACTTCTAACAGTAAACGCTCCACCTTTGGTGGGGCGTTTTTGTCTCAACAAATCCTCACTAGACAACTATAAACGCGTTAACGCAAAGCACTGAATTGAAACGATTGGGATGTGTGCAAAACTTCTCCAACCATGGCATAAATGCCCTTCAAACTCTGTGCCTACCAAACGTTTTCATGGCAAAAACTTTAGTTATGTTAGAATTCTGTTTCAAATCGCAACTTTTTTAGGTTTTCTTTTCAGTAACGGTTGTAACCAATATTGCTGAAAGGTATAAATGTTAGCACACCCCTTCGATTAACATGGATGAAGATTATGTTTGAAAAAGTAGTTGCCGCTCCGGCTGACCCTATTCTTGGCCTTACTGAAGAGTTTAAAAAAGATGCTCGCGCAGACAAAATTAACCTTGGCGTAGGTATTTACAAAAACGAGCAAGGCGAAACTCCCGTTCTTGCGACAGTAAAGAAAGCTGAAGCAGCACTTGTTGAAACTGAAAAAACCAAATCTTACCTAACCATCGAAGGCACAGCAGAGTACGGCATTGCAGTGCAAAAATTGCTTTTCGGCTCTGATGCAGAAATTGTAAACGAAAAACGTGCTAAAACAGCTCAAGCTCCGGGTGGTACTGGTGCACTACGTGTTGCCGGCGAGTTCATTAAACGTCAACTAGGCGATGTAAAGATCTGGATCAGCAACCCTACATGGGCGAACCACAACGGCGTATTTACTGCTGCTGGTATCGAAACGGCACAATACAGCTACTACAATGCTGAAACAAAAGACAAAGACTTCGATGCGATGCTAAATGATCTGCAATCTGCATCTGAAGGCGACATCGTGCTTCTACACGGCTGCTGTCACAACCCTACAGGGATCGATCCTACAGCTGAAGAATGGGAAACATTGGCGAAACTTGTCGCAGAGAAGAAGTTGCTTCCTCTGTTCGACTTCGCCTATCAAGGCTTTGCTAAAGGTGTGGAAGAAGATGCTGCAGGTCTTCGTACTTTTGCTAAATACAACAAAGAAATCCTAGTCGCGAGCTCTTTCTCGAAAAACTTTGGCCTATACAATGAACGCGTAGGTGCCTTCACGTTAGTAGCAGAGTCAGAAGAAGTCGCAACAACCGCATTTTCTCAAGTTAAAGCCATTATTCGCTCTATCTACTCTAACCCACCTGCACACGGCAGCGCTGTCGTGACTCACATTCTTGGCAACGCCGAAATGCGTGCGGAATGGGAAGCTGAAGTAGCAGAAATGCGTGACCGTATTCAAGAAATGCGTGAACTATTTGTAGCGACACTAAAAGCAGAGGGTGTGGACGCAGACTTTAGTTTCATCGAACGTCAAAATGGTATGTTCTCTTTCTCTGGTCTTTCTAAAGAGCAAGTTAACCGCCTTAAAGAAGAGTTCGGTATTTACATTGTCGGTTCTGGCCGAATCAGTGTTGCTGGTATGACGAAGTCAAATATGGGCCCTCTGTGTAAAGGCATTGCAGCGGTTTTATAATCGACTGTCGCATACTTTATTAAAAGGAAAGGTCAGCATAAGCTGACCTTTTTTGTTTTAACTTAACGCCAAAAACGAACCCGTCCGATCTAGTAGACAAACTTCAAACTCAGCCCAACTTCATTGACGTAATCTGAGCTTTCACCGCTGTAATCAGTATCTCTAAACTGATAAAAAAGACCAGTGCCGATGACTTTATGCCATTGGTAGTTAAAACCGATCTTAAAATTGTTCTCATCAACGATATCACTACGGTTCAACTCCACTTCAGCTGTCGCAATAAGCTTTTCACTGAGCAAGTAATTCACCCCAACAGTTACAGCTTGAATCAATTCGCTATCGGAAGACAACGTATTATCCGTTTTGTCGTCCGTCGCTTTCGCTTTGATTGCGCCTATTCCATATATCCCGTAGATATCGAATTGCTCTGTAACTCCATAACGGTAACCACCACCAAACAAAAGGCGGTCAATGCGAAGAGTAAAATCATCCGGATGGAAAAACTGCGCTGAGTAATCAACATTAAACAACCAGTTCTCAGTAAACAAATAGTTACCACCGAGTCCAACTGTGGTCGCATTAGAGTTATCTAACCATTCTTCGTTTGTCGTTCCGGCACCAACATCCAAATGAATGTGTTCGTACCCAAATTTTTCTGCTTGGTCCATGACCGCTGCGCTTGATATCGCCGGCAAAGCAGCTAAAGAAACAAGCAATAAATTTCTCACCATTCGACTTCCTTTCATGAGAATTATCTAAACACTGTATTCCATCGCCTGAGCTACTTGGCTCAAGAAGAATAGCTTAATCTAAAGACGTGATAACGATCTGAAACAGCCAAAGATCTAATCAGTCATCACGAAGAAAACATATCGACGACGTCTTTTTCAATTGAGGTGACCATATAGTAGTAAAAATGAAGCTCCCTTATCGTGCGATATGTCAGAATCTTATGACTGAGCACGAAAATCGCGGTTCAGATAAGACTCTGTTTTAAAACTAAGTTAAGATTACTTTATTATTTGCGAACTAAAAGGCGCCTTCGATGGATGCAGAACTTCTCGAGATTTACAACTTTCTCGCCAAGTATCCCCCGTTCAATGAACTCCCTGAAGAAACACTAAACAAGGTGACAGAGAGTGTCGAAATCTCGTACTACCGAGAAGATACCCCCATCATCCATTTTGGAGACTATATCCAAGATTTATACGTGGTGCGAAGCGGTGTTGTTGAAGTTTATCGACGCAAAGGTGAGCTGTATAATCGCCTTGACGAAGGTGACCTATTTGGCCAGATGGGCATGCTCACCAATAACAAAGTCCGCTTTCCGGTAAAAGCCATTGAGGATACCCTGCTCTACTGTATTCCTGGTGACATTTTCCAAGAAATTTACGATAACTTTGATTCCTTTGCGGATTTTGTTGAAGTTGAAAATAGCGCTCGTTTACGCCAAGCCATTTCAGAAAACAAAGACGCCAATGACCTGACGACGTCGAAAGTGAAAACCTTGCTGACTGGCGATGCTCATACGATTGATCGTGGTCAGACAATCCAGCAAGCCGCGCAGCAAATGGCGAATGACAACGTATCGGCTTTACTTATCGTCGACCCAGATTTCGTTCGTGACGAAGACGATCCACAGTCCCCAGTACTTGGTATCATTACTGACCGTGACTTGTGTACCCGTGTGTTAGCTGAAGGTTTGTCCCCACAGGACGATGTGTCCAGTGTGATGACCACGGAGGTCATGTCTCTTGACCACAACGCTTACATCTATGAAGCAATGTTAACGATGCTGCGTTACAACGTACATCACCTACCAGTGGTAAAAAACCAATTACCAATCGGTATTATCGAAACAACCGACATTGTTCGTTATGAATCTCAGAATTCGTTGTTGTTGGTGAGTAGTATTTTCCAACAACAGACTATCGAAGATTTAGCCGTTGTTGCCGAAGAAGTGAAAAGCAGCTTCGTGCGTCTGGTCAATGAAGATGCCAACTCTCACATGGTGGGTAGCGCGATGTCGGTCATTGGCCGAAGCTTCAAACAGCGTCTGCTAGAAATGGCAGAAGAAGAGCTTGGCCCACCGCCAATTCCTTATTGTTTCCTTGCACTTGGCTCAATGGGGCGAGATGAGCAACTGTTGGTGACTGACCAAGATAACGCCATCATTCTAGATGAGACCTATCAAGAAGAGAAACATGGTAAATACTTCGAAGCCCTAGCAAAATACGTCAGCGATGGGTTAGATGCCTGTGGCTACAAATATTGCACAGGTGATATTATGGCAACCAACCCACTATGGCGCATGACTCGTTCAGAGTGGGAAGAGTGTTTTGCTGACTGGATTGATAACCCGAACCCGAAAGCACTACTCAACGCCTCCATCTTTTTCGACTTGGATGGTGTCTATGGCCGCTTAAAATGGGCAGAACAGTTAACTAGCTTTATTGTTCGTCGCGCTCGAAAGAACAACCGCTTCTTAGCGTGTTTGGCTCGTAACGCACTAAACAGAACACCACCTCTAGGCTTCTTTAAAGACTTCGTGATGGAAAAAGATGGCAGACACAACAACTCCATCAACCTCAAACGTCGCGGTACTGCTCCTCTGGTCGACTTAATTCGTGTTCACTCTCTGGCAGTTGGCTCACGTGCACAGAACTCGTTTGAGCGTCTCGACGACATCATTGACGCTGGCATTTTGCCAAAAGGTCGAGCACAAGACTTAAAAGACGCGTTAGAGTTTATTTCCATGGTGCGTATTCGTCACCAAGCGACGGATGTGGAACTAGGCATTGATCCTGATAACAATATCGAACCAGAAAACCTCTCTGAGTTTGAACGTCGCAACCTAAAGGATGCATTCCAGATCCTAAGCAATGGTCAAAATTTCCTTAAGTTCCGCTACCAAGCGAACAAGAGCTTTAAGTGAGGTTTAGCATGATTAAAAAGCTCTTTCAGAAGCCAACCATTCAGTGGCCAACGAAGTTTGAACAAAAGCTGGAGATGGCGAAGGATGAGAATTTAATTGCGTTTTATAGCAACAAGCCGCCTGCTCCAGAAACACCGTTATCTGAGGTGGAGTTCGTGGCGTTAGATTTCGAAACGACGGGTTTGAATCCTGAAAAACATGACATCATTACTATTGGTTTGGTGCCGTTTAACCTGAAGCGAATTTTCCTACGTAACTCGCGTCATTGGAAGGTACGTCCACAGCGTGCACTCGATGAAGATTCAGTCATTATACACGGTATTACTCACAGCGAATTGATCGATGCACCTGACTTAGGCGATATCTTAAGCGAGCTGCTACCATGCTTAAGCGGGAAAATCATTGTTGTTCATTACCGTCGTATCGAGAGAGAGTTTCTGGATAAAGCGCTCAAAAGCCGTTTAGGGGAAGGTATTGAGTTTCCTGTTTTAGATACGCTGCACCTTGAAGAAACGATTCAACAGAAACGTTCAGGCTCTCTCTGGGAGCGTTTAAAAGGGAAAAAACCAGAATCGGTTCGGCTAGCGCAATCTCGACGCCGTTATGGGCTGCCAGACTATACGCCTCACCATGCATTAACCGATGCAATTGCTACCGCAGAGCTACTGCAAGCGCAAATCGCCCATCATTACAGTGAAGAGCAACCCATCAGTGAGTTCTGGCTGTAATATACTTCACGCTTAATAGCGATCAAAAAAGGAGCCAGATGGCTCCTTTTTTACTTAGGTTGAGACAAGATTACAGCTTAAAGCGTTGAATCTCTTGTTCAAGTTCGTGTGATAGCTCAGACAGGTGAGCAGCTTGTTCTGCTGCTTGATGAGCTTCGACTGACAGCTCGTTAGACACATCACGAATACCTTCAGTGTTACGAGTGATCTCAGTGGTTACCGATGCTTGCTCTTCTGCTGCTGAAGCAATCTGCGTTGCCATATCACTGATACGCTCAACAGCAGTGTGGATTTGCGTCAAGCTCGCTGCAGCCGCATTGGCATCATCAACACTGGTATCAGCTAGACGACGACTGTCACCCATAATACCGACCGCCTTGGCTGTTGTGCCTTGTAGCATCTCGATAGTTTCTTGAATCTCTTGCGTTGAAGCATGAGTACGTTGGCTCAATACGCGGACTTCATCTGCAACCACAGCAAAACCACGGCCTTGCTCACCTGCACGTGCCGCTTCGATCGCCGCGTTCAGTGCAAGTAGGTTCGTTTGCTCTGCAATGCCTTGAATCGTTGATAGAATCGTATTGATGCTATTTCCGTGTGCTTCTAGCTCTTGAATCACATCAGTAGCAACTTGAACTTCTTGCGCTAAGTTCTGAATAGAGCCTTGCGTTTGAGTTACTTGGCTTGAACCATGTGAACAAGCTTGAACCGCTTCTTCTGAATTACTTGCCGTGCTATCAGCATTACCTGCAATTTCTTGTGTCGCTGCTGCCATTTCGTTCACAGCCGTCGCCACCATGTTGATTTCATCTTGCTGGTAAGAGATACGCTGACTACGCTCCTCAGCTTGCTGTGCTGTCGTGCGAGCTTGCTCTGAAAGCGCAGAAGATACGTGGCTAAGCTTAGTAACCATTGTGTGCATGTTGCCAACAAAACGGTTGAAGTTTTCCGCCAGTTTACCTACTTCATCATCACTGCGTGGCTCTAGGCGTTGCGTTAAGTCACCTTCGCCAGATGCAATTTCTTCCAGTGCATTTGATACGCGGTTCAAGTCACGGAACAAGAAACCAACTAGCCAAGAAACTGCAAGAATAACCACAATCGTGATCGCCACAGCAGTGAACAATAGATCTCGTAGCAATACCGCATGACCTGCTTCTTCTGTTGCGCGATCCATTTCAATCGCAAACATCCAATGCGTACCAGGAACTTTATTGAAGTAGTAAAGCTTCTCTTTTCCTTTGATTACCGTATCTTCGATACGACCTTCATCGGCGGCACGCTCAATTGCCTCTTCTGAAAAATCTTTTAGAACACTGGTGATAGGCTTAAGCGTCAAGCTTTTATCTGGATGCGCTAAGAAGGTGCCTTCATTCATGTCGATTAGCATCGCATGCGCGTTTTCACCTGCATCTAAGTTAATCACATCGCTGATAAGCTGATCGATCAGTACGTCCGCACCAACAACACCAACAAACTGACCATTTTTCATTACTGGCTCAGCAATGGTCACAAGTAGTGCATTCGTGATTGCGTCTTGATATGCGGCTGTGATGATTTGCTTACCCGCGGCATCAGCATCCTTGTACCAAGGACGTGTGCGAGGGTCATAATCAGCACGGTTACGCTCCGGATGAGAGCGGTACATATCACCGTTTGGTGTACCAAGGAAGATGTCATCGAAGCCACCAGCCTTGCGAGCTTGTTGTAGGAAAGGAACAACGTCTTGCTCGGTCGAGTAGTCGTTGAACGCAGTGGCAATATCTTTACGGATATTGACCCAATCAGAAATTCCCTCTGACGCAGTAGTACTAAGACTTTGCGCACGTGAATAGACACCTGAACGAGTCTGATCAAATAATTGACCAGCCGACAACCAAGTAAGTGCTGTTGCCATCACAACAACAGCAGAAAGGCTTGCGCCTATAAGCTTTTGTTTTAATGATAATTTCATATTTATAGTTTTTTGAGTTGGGAGAACAGTTAAGGTGCATGAATATTACACACTTTTTTACGACTATTCACTAATTTTTAAAAAACAAAATAGCACATTAACTCTTTGTAAAATATGAACTTTCATGTGTCATTTTTTTGTCTCAAGCGTCATAAAAACCGCACAAAAAAAGCCAGCAAATTGCTGGCCTTTTGATTAATTGTTAGTCAGACGGTTTTATAAAATGCCGAATTACTGACGCTCAGTTCGCATACCCATCAATAAGCTCACACACATTGCAAGCAGAATGAAGGTAAATGGCAGTGCTGTAGAAATGGCACCGGCCTGAAGAGCTTGAACAGCCTCGGAGCCACCAATCCATAGCAGAGCAACCGCAATTGCACCTTCCATGAATGCCCAGAAGACACGTTGAAGTACAGGTGCATCGACTTTACCACCTGCCGTGATACTGTCGATAACAAGTGAACCAGAGTCAGAAGACGTAATGAAGAACACAAGTACCAGCACAACAGCGATGATAGAAAGCATGCTACCAAATGGAAGAACATCAAACATTTGGAACATAGCAAGTGATACGTCAGTCAAGCCATTTGTGCCCAGCTCACCTACTTTATCAACAACTTGCTCGATCGCAAGGCCACCAAATACAGACATCCAAACAACGGTAACCGCAGTTGGAACCAGCAGAACTGCTGTGATGAACTCGCGAACGGTACGGCCACGAGAAACACGCGCGATGAACATGCCTACGAATGGCGACCATGAAATCCACCAAGCCCAGTAGAACACTGTCCAGCCTTGGAACCAAGCTTCGTCCGTACGACCAAACGGGTTACTTAGTGGGATGATATTCTCTACATATGCCATAAGTGTGGTTGGAATCGAACCTAGGCTCGCCGCCCAACCGATAAGACCAACAAGGAGAAGTAGCAAGAACGCCACAACCATGTTGATGTTACTAATGACTTTAACACCACCATCGATGCCGCGTACGACTGAAACAACAGCAAGTAAAGTCACCACGGTAATAACGACGATTTGCAGACCTAGGCCTGGCTCAACACCAAATACGTGATGAATACCACTTGCTGCTTGCTGCGCACCTAGACCTAGGGATGTAGCAAGACCAAATAAAGTCGCAAGCACAGCCAGAATGTCCACAATGTGGCCAGCCCAACCCCATGCACGATCACCCAGAAGTGGGTAGAAGATCGAACGCATAGATAGCGGTAAACCTTTGTTGTAGGCAAAGAATGCTAAAGAAAGTGCTACAACACCGTAAATTGCCCATGGGTGAAGGCCCCAGTGGAACATCGTTGCACCCAGTGCCAATCTCGCGGCTTCTGGTGTATTTGCCTCAACACCAAGTGGCGTTTCATACCAACCGGTGAAGTAAGCGACAGGTTCTGCAACACTCCAGAACATTAAACCGATACCCATACCAGCTGCAAATAGCATTGCAAGCCATGACATAAACGAGTAATCGGCAACAGCGTCTTTACCACCTAGTCGGATCTTACCCATTGGTGAGACGATAAGCGCCAAACAGAAAATAACGAAAATGTTACCTGCAATAATGAACAACCAATCGAATGAACCAATAATTTTCCACTTCAGCCCATCAAGTGCCGTCTTTGCGGTATGTGCATCTAGAACTAATGCAGCGACAAGAAACAGCGCAATTAAACCTGCACTAATACCAAAAACTGGGTTATGAACATCAAAACCCCATTTTTGAACGTTGTCCTGACCTACCGTATAGTCGGTACTATCGATACTGTACTTATCTATACCCTTTGTCATCGTTCCTCTCTATTTTTGTAGTGTTTTTACGTACCAAACAAAAAAATCTTTCGAACACGATACGTTTTGCATTCCGTGAAGGCGCAAGATCCTATCATTTGACACGTTTTTGTCTATCTTTTTGCTATTAAAAAATCCAATAACTTACTTTTCACTGTGTGGTTACGGCCTTTGATAGAACAAATCACTACCACAATAGTTAGACCACAAACATTTATTGCTATAATAATTTTAGCTCTTCTTATTTTGTCGAAAAGGCGCGACAAAATGGTATTGAGGACACGGCGTAAAATTGTAGAGGTAATTTTTGATTTCCCCCCTTTAAATAAGGGCGCATTTAAGTTAGTGTCGCCTCGATAAATGTTCCCTACAGACTGGATGAATAAATTGGAAAAGTACGAAGAAGTATTGGTCTCGATTCGTCAGATCATCCGCGCTATTGATTTACATTCTAAAAAGCTGAGCAAAGAGTCTGGATTGACTGCTCCACAGTTGATTTTGATGCGCGCTATCAATGACTTAGATAACGTGACGATTAAACAGTTGTCTAGCCACACTAACATGAGCCAAGCGACCGCAACGACCATTCTAGATAGACTAGAACGAGGCCAGTTTGTTGAGCGTCAGCGCAGTGTTCAAGACAAGCGTAAAGTGCATGCTGTACTTACGAGCAAGGGCCAAGAAGCCTTAAAACAAGCACCAACGCCGCTGCAAGAGCACTTCATTAATCGATTCCAAAAATTGGAAGAATGGGAGCAATCCCTTCTACTATCTTCCGTTCAACGCATCTCGACGATGATGAATGCAGAGGACATCGATGTTGCTCCAATGCTAGAGCTTGGTAGCATTACCAAAGCCGATTAGTTTCGCTCCCACGTGCTCGCTTTTTGCGGGCACTACTCTCCTACTCAGTCAACCCAGTTTCAAACGCATATTTTGCTAACTCTGCCGTCGAATGTAAGTCTAACTTGTGCTTAATGTTATGGCGATGCGTCTCTACCGTTCGATAACTAATATTGAGTAAAGTGGCGATTTTCTTGCTGCTGTTTCCTTGAGCAACTAATTTAAGTACCGCTTCTTCCCTGCGGCTGAGAGGATTCGTTTTTTGCGTGGCAGGCACCACTTCTTGGGTAAAGAGTGTTTGTGTGACGGATTCACAGAAATACGTCGAGCCTTGGTTCACCGTTTTTATTGCTTGCACCATTTTCTCGGCCGAGATTTCCTTGAGCATATATCCTACGGCACCAGCTTGCATGACCTTCATGATGTATTCGCGATTATCGTGCATGGTCAACATAAGTATTTTGCTCTCTGGGCGCGCTTCTTTAATTACACCAGTCGCTTCAATACCGTTCATTATTGGCATGCTGATATCCATCAATATGACGTCCGGTTGCAAGTGTTTTGCGACCTCTATCGCTTCCAAGCCATTACTTGCTGTACCCACCACTTCGATGTCAGACTCTAACTCCAAACGAGCCATGAAGCCATCCAATACCACTTGATGATCATCGACAATCACTACACTAATCGGTTTATCCATAAACTATTTCATCCAAATTAAGCAGCACAGTAATCTCTGTTCCCAAGCCAAGCTCACTCATTAGCTCAAATTCACCACCGATGAACTCTACACGCTCTTGCATGTTCCTTAACCCAATCCCTTGTTGGTGCACTGCATGGTTAACCACAAATCCAACCCCATCGTCACGTATGAGTAATTGCAGCATATTGCCCATTTTTTGCAAAGTAACCGTTACTTTTTTCGCTCGCGCATGTTTTTCAATGTTATTCAAAGACTCCTGAGCGACGCGATATAGTGTCGTTGCGACTTCCGAAGTCAGTTTATGCTGCTGAGTATCGAAATTGCTCTCGATATCAATCCCGGAATGGGAATGAAAGTCCTGTAGCAAGGTCGTCAGTGCTGCTTCTAAACCGATATCATCGAGGGCGCTTGGACGGAGCTGATGAGAAATATGCCGCACCTCGTTTATCGCGGTAACGAGCGATCGTTGTGATTTATCTAAGTGGGATTTGAGTTTTTCGTCTTCCAGTCTATGACTCATTAAGTCTAAATGACATTTACTGGAGACTAACAACTGATTGATTCCATCGTGCAGTTCTCGCGCTAAATGCTTTTTCTCATCTTCTTGGAACATCACGGTTTTATGTGCCAGTTCTTTCAGGTTCTTATCAGCGAGGCGATGCTCGTGCAGATTGATCGCCAAAGTGAGAACAATGATTACAGCAACGGTCACCGCTAAGATCACGACGACTGAGAAAAATGTCGTTTCGATATTTTTGTTCACCGCCGCGCGCATATTGGCGACTTCTCGGCTTACATCCTCAATATACAGCCCAGTCCCTATCATCCATTCCCACTTATCGAGCCATGCAGCGTAACTAAGCTTAGGGACAACTTCACCCGTAGATGGCTTTTGCCACAGGTACTGATGAAATCCACCACCAGATTGCGCTTGATACAATAAAGCTTCGATTAAGCGATCGCCATTTTCGTCTTCAAGATAGAGTAAGTTTTCCCCGACAAGCTCCGGAAGAACTGGGTGTACAAGGTTGGTACCATATTTATCATAAGCAAAAAAATAGCCGTCCGACCCATAACTCAAACGATTTAAAATCGCTTTCACACGCGTTTTGGCAACACTCTCTTCTAAAGTCGGATCGTTGTAGATGTAAGAAATGGAGTCAAAAGCGACGTCGACCGTATCTTTCAGCGCCGCTTCTTTTGATTGGATCAGGTTTTGATGAAAGATCTCTACCTCCCTTTTGCCAAGGGTCTTGGTTTGATAGATAGAGATCCAGCTGATACTCGCTGACACCAATACCACGGGTATCAGTGTCAGCAGAATTAACTTTGCTTTGAGAGGCATCCCTTCCCTCCATGAAACGCTGCCTTTACAGCTTACTATCTTAGCAGTACAAACGAATCGATTGTGTCTGCATAGACATAATTAACAGCTTAACAACTTGTCTCAAAAGGTAAAAACTCTCAGTTCACAAAATCTCTTTATTATCGAGTGATTAACTCATACCGTAAAAACCTGGGAAAAACAGCAAAGACGCCAACACAACAATCTGAATCGCGATGAATGGCATCACACCTTTGTAGATATCACGCGTAGTAACCCCTGCTGGAGCGACACCTTTTAGATAGAACAAACTAAAGCCAAATGGCGGTGTGAGGAACGACGTCTGCAAGTTCATCGCAATAAGAATCGCAAACCACGTCATATTAATGCCCATCAATTCAGCGACTGGCGCAATAATTGGCACGATGATAAAACAGATTTCAACGAAGTCGATAAAGAAACCTAAAATCAGAATCACCACCATGGTAATAATAAGGAATCCCCACTTTTCACCCGGCAGTTCTAACATCCACTCTTCAACTAAATAATCACCACCAGTGTAGGTAAATGCCATTGAAAAGGCGGTCGCACCAAGTAAGATCGCAAAGACCATTGCGGTTACTTTAACTGTCTCTTTTGATGCATCATAAATCATCGACCAACTAAACTGCTTATACAATAGCGATAAAATAATCGCACCTGCACCACCCAGTGCCGCTGACTCTGTTGGTGTTGCAATCCCTGCAAAGATGGAGCCCAATACCACAATGATCAATGCTAAAGGTGGCAATACAGCTTTCAGTGCGGTGAGCACTTCTTGTTTACGACTGATCGACTCATCACGCTCTATCGCCTGTGCGGCTTGAGGGTTCAACTTCGCGTAGATGAGAATGTAGATCACATAGGCGCCAACAAGTGTAATACCGGGCCAGATCGCAGCTTGAAATAGGTCCCCTACCGGTACGCCAAGTACATCACCCAACAAGATCAACACGATAGAAGGTGGGATAATTTGGCCCAACGTGCCAGACGCACAAATAGTCCCACACGCTAAACCTTTGTCGTAATTGTACTTGAGCATCACAGGAAGAGATATTAAGCCCATCGCAACAACTGATGCGCCTACCACCCCCGTTGAAGCTGCAAGCAATGCGCCAACTAACACGGTAGAAATAGCGATACCACCGCGAACGCCACCGAACAAACGCCCCATTGATTCTAGTAGCTGTTCAGCAAGCTTCGTTTTCTGTAGCACTAGCCCCATAAAAACGAACAGCGGTACGGCCATTAGCACCGTATTTTCCATAATGGATTGAATTCGATATGGCATAAAAGCAAACATCTCGATGCCTTCAGCCCAAACACCAAAAATCAGCGCGATACCACCAAAAGTAAAGGCAACGGGAAATCCCAATAGAAGCGCAAAGAGCGCAACAAAAAACATCACTATACCGATCATAATGACTTCCTTTTACGACTTACCGTTATTACCGGCATAGATGAGATGAGGGTTGACAATTTTGTTGATTGAATGAAGTAACAATCCAATACCACTCACCGCCATAAAGAAAAATGACAGCGGAATCATCGCTTTGATAATCCAACGATATGGTAAGCCACCTGGGTCACCAGACGTCTCGCCTAACGCGTAACTTTCCTTGGCGAAATCAATACCAAACCAAGCGACCAGTAGGCAAAAAGGGAATAAGAAAAATAGTGTGCCTATGATGTCGATGATGGATTGTGCTTTGTAAGATAAGCGTTCATAAAAAATGTCGACGCGAACATGGCCACCGGACTTAATTGCGTAAGGCACACCAAGCAAGAACACGGCAGAGAATAGATGCCATTCCATTTCTTGGAATGCGATAGACACATCATTAAACACGTAACGCATGACAACGTCGTACACAACGTTTGCTAACAACAAAATAAACAGGATGCTGGATAACCATCCGAGAAAATCGCTAAAGCGGTTAAATAATCGCTCAATATAAATAAGACTTCTCATTCCGAACTCCGTGGAACGTTTAGATGCGCTCCGCTATGGTGCGGAGCATTCATTATGAAGTTTTCTTGGGCTTCGATAGCAGGCTAAACCTCTCGGCATCGCCTGCTTCATAACGTTATTGTTGAGCTTGACTGTTTAAGTACGCTCGGTGCGAAATATCTGACCATGGTCGAACTTGATTCATATAGTTCGCTTGCGACTCTTGAATCTCTTTCGCCAAAGCATCTTTTTCTGCATGTTCTTTCAACAAACGATCGTTTGCTTCTCGCAACGCAGCTACTACTTCAGGTGGGAAATCTTTTACTTCAACATTTGGGTATTCAGACTTAATAGATGCCCAGTTTTTGCCGCTTTCGTGTTTCGATTGCGTGTACATATCGTAAGCGGCCGTTTTCATGGCTACTTGCAAAATCGCTTTTAGATCATCAGGTAGACGGTTCCAGGTACGCTTGTTAACGAGGAACTGAAGCTCAGTCGCTGGCTCATGCCAACCTGTGTAGTAGTAAGGCGCGATTTTGTGGAAGCCCATACGTAGATCCAGCGATGGACCAACCCATTCCAAGGCATCAATTGTGCGACGCTCTAGAGAAGTATATAGCTCACCAGGGGCGATATTCGTTGGCTTGGCACCTAACTCGGCCAAAATCTCACCAGCAAACCCTGGGATACGCATTTTCAAACCCTGTAAGTCCTCGACGGACTTGATCTCTTTTTGGAACCACCCGCCCATCTGAGTATCGGTATTACCGCCAGGGAAAGACATCAAGTTATGTGGAGAGTACACTTTTTCCATCAGCTCCATACCACCGCCGTAGTAAAACCATGCATACTGCTCAGTTGGCAACATACCGAAGGGCATAGAAGTGAAGTAAAGTGTGTTTGGAACCTTACCCTTCCAGTAATAAGACGCTGAGTGACCCATGTCATACTGACCCGACTTAACCATATCAAACACCCCAAAAGGCGCTTTATGCTTGTTTGCGGAATCAATGCGGATTTGCAAACGTCCGTTGGACATCTCTTCCGCCATTTTGGCCATGTTTTTTGTGGTATCACCAAAAATTGGGAAATTAGGCCCCCAAGTTTCAGCAAGCTTTAAACGATAGACTTTTTCAGCAGCGTTTACAGAAGTCGCTGCGAGTGCCATCGCGGCAGCGACAGCGGTTGTTTTGAGCACTCGTTTTAAAGATTTTTGGATTAGACTCATCGTTCACGTCCTTTATCACCAAGGTTATTGTTGTCATCCATTTCATTAGGATTGGCTGTATTCGGTATAAAAGATGTAACAATGTTGTCTAATGCGAAATGGGCATGAACACGGAAGCGAGTAATTCATCAATAAGGCATTAGCCTAAGGTATTACGTACAAGTACGTAGGACAATCGTCATGACAAAAGACTGTTAATAGCAAAATCAATAAATTATATTTTTATCTATGAATAAAAATAAAAGACAATACGTACGTATTTTTCTGCCAAAAAATTTACATAGTATTTAAGAAAATGTGACAAACCACTTATTGGTAGTGTTAAAGTCAGTACTTAATGCATTATTTCCAATACCAAGATAAAAAAATACCTCGGCATCGGCCGAGGTATTCAATCCAGAACGGTAGCGGTAATTAAACTGCTTTGTAGATAACTTTGTTACCTGCTAACTGCTCTTTTTGAACTAGGTTTTCTTCAAGAAGCTTCTTTAGTGCGCCAGTAGCCCATGATGCCGCTTTAGTATCTTCTTGACCTGCAGCTAGACCGATGCCTTTAGGGTTAATACCTTCAGCATTCGCCATAACGATGTCTAATACTTGTTGTTGCTTAGGAGTAAGGGCAACATCAACTGTTTTCACTGCAGCTACTTTTTTATCAGCTACTACTTTCTCCGCAACAGCTTTTTCAGCAACAGAGGGTGCTACTGCTTTTTCCGCAACAGGCTTCACTGCTTTAGGTGCTGCAGCTAAGTTTGCTACTGTCGCTTTAATGCGTTTTTGCAGTTTCATCTGCACTTTACGCTTATGAGCAAGTCTCATTGAATATTTCTCCAGTTCACTGCATCTCAGCAGGGATGAAAATTTGAAGCGCGTTTTATACCAAAATTCACAAGCAATTTGTAGGTTTTAGCGGCGAAACGCGATGAAAAATGCGCTCAAAGCATAGAACGTCTACTATTTAATCAGATATTTTATGAACGGATTTATTGAATACTGGGTATAAAAACAGAGGTTTGTTTTATTTTAAATGCAAATCAATGCACATAAAGCTACCCACTTATTTTTGGACAAGTATTCGATGAGGTTATAAGCATGGAAACGCTGCACCTAACAAATTCACATTTCAAACCCGACTCCCCTATCAACAGAATACTTTTGTTACTTGTTGCACTCATCACTTTGTTTTTGGTGGCCATTTCTCCGGGATGGAAGCAAGCCATGTTGTCGGTCATCTTGATGTCTGCAATCGTTGGTTTCGCCATCTTGATGATTAAGAAAAGCCAAGTCACTTTTACGCTGACAGCTTCTCACTTTCAGCAACACCTTTTTAAAGGAGGTTGGGTCGTCAGATGGCGAAATATTGAGTCAATCGGTATTTGTAGCTACCAACAGGAAGGGTGGCACCAACCGCTACCTTGGATCGGTATTCGTCTAAAACATTACTCACCCTACTTAAATTCAATCTGCCCTCGTATAGCGACAGAAATTCTCCTCAGCCAGCGAGCACTGCTTTACTTAGGCGCAAAACAAAATCAGTGTGAAGATAAGTTTGAGGATATGGTGCTTGACCCTAAACCGTATATAAACAGAGATGGGATTGAGTACAAAGGTTTGTTAGCGATGCTCGCCAACCGGATGAAGTATCAGAGAGGCTTTTATGGCTACGATCTATTTATATCAGCAAGTGATCTAGATCGTGAGGCTGAGGATTTTGTGGGACTGACTCGGCGATACTTAGCTGCCGCCGAGCCAGAATAATGCTTAGTACACGCACTTTTAGTAAAGCGGCATCTCGTCAGCAACAAACGGGTTAGTTTTACGCTCATGACCAAAAGTCGATTGAGGGCCGTGACCAGGGACAAACGTGACATCATTGCCTAAAGGCCACAATTTCTCTTTGATAGAACTAATCAACGTATTGAAATCACCTTGTGGGAAGTCAGTTCGACCAATGCTACCGTTAAACAAAACGTCACCCACAAACGCTAAACGCGCTTCTTCACTGTAAAGCACAACGTGACCAGGTGTATGACCAGGTGTGTGGAATACATTCAGCACTTGATTACCGAAAGTGACAGTGTCACCCTCATTTAGCCATTGGTGCGGTTCAAACGCTTCTGTCAGCGGGAAACCAAACATTTGGCTCTGACCTTCCAAACCTTGCAACCAGAAGTTGTCTGCCTTGTGAGGGCCAACAATCTCTGTACCGCCAAGCAGTGCAGACAGCGGCTCCGTGCCACCTACGTGGTCCAAGTGACCGTGTGTTAGCACTAGGTTTACCACGTCAACACCCAGCTCTTTGATAAGCATAGCGAGCTGCTTTTCATCGCCGCCTGGGTCAACCACAATACCTTTCATGGTTTCGTCACACCAGACAATAGAACAGTTTTGAGAGAAAGATGTTACTGGAACAACTTGGTATTTCAGAGCCATAGATAACCTATACCGAATAAATTTGCGTGAAAACTGCCGCAACTATGACACTAAGGCCTAGCGACTTCAAGCTTTGAACTGTGGGTAATCGACGACGTTCTGAGACTAGAAACCTTGTCTCAACTAGCACTACCAGGAACGAACAGCACCCGTATCGATATGAATAAAGTTACTACTTGGATAATAACCCACGCCACCGGCTTTTAGGCTTAATGCCGCATCACGAACCGTTGAAAGCTTCACGCCGTCTAAACGGAAATCAATGGCCTTTCCTTCCATGTGCATGCTCTTTTTCGCTACACGAGAAGACCCGTTGCGCAGCGAGGCGTTAGTGGCAGGAGAACGGTAACCTGAAATGACGATCACCTCTGCTTCTGTACCAATTAACTTTTGAATTTGGCTTATTTGATCGAACAAGCGTCGATCCATCGGATGAACCTCGTTCAGTCGATGGTCTCGACAAAACTCATTCAGCCTTTGCAGTTCATCATTAATGTATCGTTTTCCATCGAAATAGCATGTTTCGAGGATCTCTCCAGTATTAAGATTGTTCATCGCCAGCGCACGTGGCTCGTCAGGGAGTGAAGCCCAAGAAAATGATGGCAGGGCAGACGCCAACACCACACCACCAGCGGTCATTTTAAGGAAATCTCGGCGGGAAAAGTTACGACTTACCATTTCAAAATACAGTGCTCAACAACTAGACAAGTCGTGGACATTAACCAAACACATTTGTCACGTCAAATGCATAAAATGCTCCATCTTGATTTTCAAATGCAGTAATTATTGATTAATTATTGAACGAAAAGAGAATTCTTCGTTTTGTAAATTTTCCTTAAAAATTTCAACTGCGGTGATCGTACTTATAGATATCATCACGGTAGTAAAGCGTTCCCTCTTCCAACCATGCTGTTTGATAAATGATGTGTACTTGAATGCGCTCTCCCAAAGGAACTGACGTGTTAGACCGACGAGAACTTTCTCGCTTTTTCGCTAAACGTTCTTCCAACCCCTGAGTTTTGAACAGAAGTTCTGCTAACTGGTCTGCATGTTCTACACGAACACATCCTGAGCTGAATGCGCGTCTGTCCTGTTCAAACAAGTTCTTACTTGGCGTGTCATGCAAATAAATAGCTTGTGGGTTAGGCATATTGAACTTGTACAATCCCAGTGCATTTTGTAAGCCCGACGCCTGTCGCATACGATAAGGAAATGTTCTCGGATTCACCGTTGCCCAATTGATGGTTGTAGGGTCAATAATTTCGTTCGAAGTCCAAGACCGAATGATTTGAATGTTATGGTTAATCAAATACATCGGATTACGTTTTACTTTAGGAATAATGTCTTTAACCATGATAGTCCAAGGCACGTTCCAAGTTGGGTTGAGAATAACTGAATCCAGTGCTACCGACATGATGGGCGTTTTTCTTGATGCTCTCCCTACCACGACTTTAGACTCAAACAAGGGTTGACCGTCATGCCAATACGTGACTTCGTATCCAGGCACGTTAACAAAGACAACATTATCCCTTTCTTTCGACCAAATTCTTGAACGCTCAGAATTCAACGCCAACAGATGCAATCGCTCTTGAGGAGAAAAGTTGATCCATCGAATGGTATTCGGGCCGATAACGCCATCTTCTTTCAAACCATGAATACGCTGGAACTCTTTTATCGCAAGCTCTAATTGTTCGTCATATTCTTCAGTGACTAAATCCAAGTAAGAAACATCTACGCCTACGATCTCCATTCGCTCAATCAATAGGGGTCTGTTTTCTAATATATCGCCAACACGTGCTAGCCCAGTTTGTTGATAGGCAGGATATTGGTACTGAGAATGTTCCGATAGCGAAGAATAGGCGGAGTAGAAAGCATCATCTGTTTGTAATGGAGACCGGAGACTTGCCAAAAACTGACCAAGTTTGCCAACCGTAATCTCATTACTCAGAACCGATAAAGTATCGATGCTAGGAGCGGGTAACGTAACATGGGCTTTGTCTGTAAATAGCCAATTAATCCCTTCTTCGGGGAGTTGCTCAAGATAACTAAGGTACATCAAGAGTGAATCTGTCATCACTAAATCGAAGTCGAGATTATCTCCCTGCCACCTTACTTGGTTTATCCGGTGAAGTTGATTTTCGAATTCATCGGTGACATCCGCAAGTGCAACCAGGTTTACTTGAAAAAGAAACTGCTCAATATCACTTTCATTTTCCCAGTTCAAACGGTAATTGGTGCTTTGATACAGTTGATCAATCACCTCTGGATAATGGATCATTTTTTCTACAGACAGCTTTTGTACCGCTCCCTCTTGCTCGACTTGCGCTGAAGCTTCGAGAGAAACGACGGTGGAAAAGCTGCAAAACGGCACCAGAAGTGCCGTCATGATTAAAACCCTAGCAAACACTGAAATGATCCTTGCGCTACTTGCCATAATAAAAAGTATGGCAAATATCTCACAGCTTGCAGGTTTAAAATTAAGAATCTGATGCCGAAAACGACAACAAAACTCTCTATAAGTAATTACTCAATGATCTTTCTAGATAATTCTCGACCAATGGTTGTCCCATTGCACTCCGCTTGCGAAGGTACTTTTTGACTCCTCTGGTCTTTGCTCTACCACTTTTCCCGCCCCAGAGCTGACTCGGAACTCATCGCCATAGACCACAACACCAGAGGCGTCTGGTAACGCACTTAGCTCTACCAATTTGCCCGTAGATTTAGACCATATACCATAACAACTGCCCGGAGGGGAAGTGGCTAAGATCCATTCATCGGTTGCTGCAATACTCGCAACGTAGTGATTGAAACGCGCCCACTCTTCAGGCTCAGCTTGAAGATCTTGCATTTCACCACCACGCGTGTGCATGGCGATCAAGGCTGGATACTCGTCCGGCTCACCACGATATTGCTGACCACAAAGCACGGTTTCCGCACCATCATGAGCTAAATGGCGAATACTCAACTTATGATCCGGTAAAGACACTTGATCCAATAGCTCCCCTTCCTGTGAAAGGTAACTCAGACTCGGTCTCATGCTATCAAGATTGAGAGGTTCACGGCCGTTGGTGTGTACGCCACCGACGCCAATCGATAATGCGCCATCAGGCATCATGATCACTTCATGAGGACCAAGACCAAAACCCGTTAACTCATCGATTTTTTGATATTGCTTCTGCACATCATAAACACCAATGATCCCACGACTTGTCCCCCTCTCCCCTTCTGTGGCAAATAGCAACGTGCCATCGTGGGAGTAAACGCCATGCCCATAGAAATGACGATTTGACTTTGCTAGTTGCAGTTTGATCATCTGCCCTGAGCGATAATCAAATACCATGAAGAAAGTACCTGGTCGACGACCAAAAACTACGGCGTGGCCTTGTTGGTTGGTTGCCACACCGTGACCACGCTCAGGAATCGGCAATGAAGATAGCGGCATACCATGCTCATCCGCCACCACCGCTGCATATTTATCTCGGCCAATGATAGAGCAGCCGATCAACGCAGGCTCACGTGAGCTTGTTGAAGAACAACCAAATGGCATCATAGGTGTAGCCGCCCCGAATAGAGCGGCTTTCAGCAAAGTTCGGCGGGTTTGATCAGTCACCATCGGTTGCATTAAATCCTATAACTACGCCAAGCTCGATCGCCACTTCTTCGTGAATCAGGTACTTCAATTGCTCTAGCTTGTTGTATTGAGCGAGCACCATGCGATAGCCTTCTTTTGTTTGTAGTGCAGCAAACAAGCTCTTATCCTCTGGCCAAGTTTCTAACGCCATTTCAAACTGATGAACGACACGGTCTGCGAGATCTGCATGGCCTTGCTCTCTAAGTAGCGCATCTAGACCATTCCCGTTAGCAAAGTACAACGCTTCCATCCCTTGAAGGTTGGCTTTTAAGTTTGAAAGCGAGGTCTCTGAACGCCACGATTCTGAGAAATACGGGCGAGGCTTACCAATCTTCGCTAGCGGTCGGCTCAACTTCTTCATGCTGTATTCAAGCTGATTCGAGAGCAGTGAAATGTACTCAGACTCCCATTCCGTCATCTCTAGCGATGTCCAAGGGTTCTCTGCCCAAGAATCCGCGATGATCTGCGCTTTGTTATCGAGGTTTTCTGCAATCGCTACGCCTGTCACACAAGTATTGCTGTTGCTAGATAAGGTCGACGCTTTATCGTAAAGCAGCCATTCCAGAGCCCCTAAACCTTGCACGGTGACACTTTGGGTGGAGATATCTTCTGCACTCCAAGCTTGGTCAGATTTCGTCAATATAGACATTTTACGACCAGTAGTGTTCTTTTTATCTGGCCAAAACTGAACATTCCAGCTTTGCTCCAATGCCGTAGCAGGGCCACGTTCTTGACCTTGTAATGCCATCCACGCAAGCATAGTTTGATGCCACTGCTGTTTTACTTGTGCATCATCTTTCGACTCTGATGCGCAGTAATCCGCGAAGCGCTGTTCAAGTTCTGTGGTTTGCGCTAAAAACGTCTGAGCTGATTGAAACTCGACCTCGTACACGCTTTGAGAAATATGACTTGTACTCTCAGGCTTGGCAGAGCTCGAACCGATGGTCGATTGGCAACCAACCAAACTTAACGTTGCGGCAATCGCACTCACTAATAGTGTTTTTTTCATGGTTGCTTCCTTATAGAGAATTCAGAAACGCAATCAATGCGTCACGTTCTTTTTTGTTCAGTGCTAAGACGTTTTGTTTCGCCGTTTCAGCTTCGCCGCCGTGCCACAACACCGCTTCCATCAGGTTACGAGCGCGGCCATCATGTAGAAAGTAAGTGTGTCCGTTTACTTCTTCGGTATAACCAATGCCCCATAGCGGTGCTGTTCGCCACTCGCGGCCGTTTGCTTGATATTCCGGACGGTTATCGGCTAAGCCTTCACCCATGTCATGCAAAAGCATGTCGGTGTATGGGTGGATAAGCTGCTCAGAAAGCGCTGGTAACTCTGGTCGTTTCGCCGTTTTAACACTGGTCTTGTGGCAGCTTTCACAGCCAGACGCAGCAAAGATTTGCTGACCAAGTTTCACGTTAGGGTCATTGACATTACGGCGAATAGGTACAGCTAAGTGCTGGCTGTAAAACTCTACGAAGTCGAGAATATTTTCACTCACTTCTGGTTTGCCGCCATTTGGCATGTCGTCACAAATGCTTTGTTTCGAGGTACAGTTTTCATTTGGGAATAAATGGCTCGTAAGACCCACATCACCATTGAATGCTGCTGCATTTTGCTGCATTAACGTCGGTTGTCCTGCTTTCCAGCCAAAACGACCAATCGAGAAATTGTCCTTCTCAATATCCCACACCTTATTGACTTTGCCTGAGATACCGTCTTTGTCGGCATCTTGTTCATCAGCCCAAGCAAGTAGCGTTTCGTCGGGAATACTCTCTAACAAACCAAGGCCGATCATTGGCGGTGCCACGCGTGCTGAGAACTCGGTATCAGGGTGCATATCGCCGTAACCCAGATCGGTAATGTTCAAATGAGGTTTTCTTAGCGTCACCGTCGTACCGTCTTTAAATTTCACTGGGACATCGGTGTAAGTGATTTCGATTTTGCCTTCTGGCGTTTGATCCTGCAGGGCGAAATCTTGAAGCTGACCACCATAAGTCGGCTCAGGTATGCCACCGTCTTTGATGTAGGCTTTCTTTTGTTCTGGCGTCATCGCAGGAATGCTTAAGCGCACTAACATAGACACGGCATGTAAATCATCTTTCTCTGGCGGATGACCACGACCGTCTTTGATGTGACAGTTCTGACAACCATTGGTGTTAAAAAGCGGACCTAGGCCATCACGAGCGTCTGTTGACGCTGGCGCTTGTACCCAAGGGTTGCGGAAAAAGCTGTTACCCACACTAAAATCTAGGCGTTTGCTCATCGGCAGGTTGGCAGCAGGAAGAGAATAGGCATTCGCGCCATCTTTTTTAACACTGGTTTTGCCACCAGACTTAACATCGTAAGCCATGGCAGAAGAAGAAAGGATCGCGGCTAGCGCAGAAATTAGGTATGGCTTCATATCATTGCTCTACATAGACAACAAGGGTGATAACAACGAGCTCAAACGGCAAAAGGGCTCACAAAGAGCCCTTATTTATTATGGTTTTCTTATTAAAACTCGTGGTCAGCAGTATCAGGGCTTAGGCTGTCGATGCCGACAATGTTTGCCGCTCGCTCAATCGCACCAGTTTGCGCTACCAACGACATGATGGTGTCGTTTACCAGCGCGTTGCCTTGTGCGTTACCCGCCGCAATAAGTTGGTCAAAATGCTGGTTATTCTTCTCTGCAGAAGTCACTAGCTCACCAACTTGGCTAAGTGTTGTATCAAACTGCTTTTGAATGTCGGTCGCGGCTTTCTTATCTTTTTGAGCAACAAGATCAGCAATACTTGGACCAGATAGCTCTTTGCCGTTTACACCTTTGTATGTACCTGTGTAAACGTTGTAGATGCCTTGCTCGTTGTAGTAGTGAGAATTATGCGTGTTGTCTGAGAAACAATCGTGCTCGTCTTCAGTTGAGTTCGCTTCTAGTGCCACTTTCATGCGCTCACCCGCTAGCTCACCTAGAGAAAGAGAACCCATGCCGAATAGCATCTTACGTAGACCATTGTCCGCTGAGTCGTTCAGTAGCTCTTCACGGTAGTTACCTTTTACTTCAGCAGACCACTGCTTTTCCATCCACTCAAGGTCTTGAACCAGTAGATCAGCGGCTGCTTTTAGGTACTCTCCACGACGCTCACAATGGCCATTCGTACACTCAGAACCCACAACGAAATCAGTGTAAGCGCGTTGACCTGCGCCTGCGTTAGTGCCGTTTAGGTCTTGGCCCCAAAGCAAGAATTCAATCGCGTGGTAACCTGATGCAACGTTTGCCTCAGAACCACCTACTTCGTTTAAATCTGCTAGTAATTCTGGCGTAATTTTTGAAACGTCCAGTTTAGAAGCACCAATCTGCAGACTTGTGTTTGCGATGATGTTTGCAGCCGCACCTTCGTTACCCAATTCGTATTGGTAGTCCGCTGCTACGTAGTCGATCAGACCTTCATCAAGTGGCCACGCGTTTAACTGACCTTCCCAATCGTCAACAATCGCGTTACCAAAACGGAAAACTTCAGACTGTTGGTAAGGCACGCGAGAATCTAGCCAAGCTTGTTTTACTTCTTCAAGCTTTTTCGCTGATGGTGATTTTAGAAATTCGTCGATTTTTACGTCAAGCGCCTTCGCTGTTGTTACTGAATCAGCAAACACAGCATGGGCAACGTCCGCGTAATGTTCGACTACTTGTTGTTTAGTTACTGTGGCAGCAACGGTAGAACCACTGGCAATGAGGAGTGATGCAGCAATAGATTGGACTAAAACTTTTTTTGCATTCATCTGAAGCATCCTTGTTGAGCTTTTCAATTATCGTATTGGTAGTGCTAATTATTCTTATTTGCACTTTAGTCTCGAGATAATACAAATTTACAATTTATTTGCAACTCCAGATACAAAAAAACCTCATAAAAATGAGGTTTTTCACAGGCTTTATTGTCAGTTTTATCTTTAGGATTAAACCTTTAGGTCATGTTTTCCGTGAGAGACTTTTGCCTTCAGATAATTTTCGTTGCCATCTTTGATATGTGCAGAGGTATTGACAACCTCGCCAATTTCAATTCCGTACTCAGATAACTCACGAATTTTCTTAGGGTTGTTCGTCACGAGGCGGATCTTATTCACGCCTAAAGCTTCTAGCATTTGTGCTGCTTCTGTGAAATCACGCAGGTCATCATCAAAGCCCAAATGGTTGTTAGCTTCGTACGTGTTCATGCCCTGGCTTTGTAAGCGGTATGCATCGATCTTATTGTACAAGCCAATACCACGACCTTCCTGACGGAGATACAAGATGATACCACCGGACTCGCCCATGCGATTGATCGTCTCTTCTAGTTGCTCACCACAGTCACAGCGTGAAGAGTGGAACACATCGCCTGTCAAACACTCAGAGTGCATACGAACTAAAGGCATGTCCTGAGTTTGGTCCGCTTGTTTAAAGATAATAGCAACATGCTCTTTGTCTGTCTTCAGACCATGGAAAGACAGAATTTCGGCATCAATGTTACTTTTTGCCCCGACTTTAAAATCTACTCTGGCACGTACTTCCGCCATATCTATACTCACTCGATTTATTGCTTGATGCGCTTGATGCGTTTTCGTTATTGCATTCATGGGATTTACTCGTTGCTCTTCAACTATGGGGACTGATACCGCATTTTGCAATATAGAGATCACAATTGAGGGCAGTTATCCACTCAAGACAGCAAAAGAGAACCACTCTCCAACTGAACAATTGTTATATTATAACAATTTAAAAAAACTACAATAAAAAACCCCAGACAAATTTTGTCTGGGGTTTCAAGAAGGTCGTTTGGTCTATCTTTTAATGGGTCTGACTGCGCTTCCAAACGGCGAGTTCAATCCAAACTGCTTCGAGTTCTTGGATTTCCTCGTCGGTCAACACGGCGAGCGTTGAAGTAACTTGAGGCAGGTTCGGTGATTGCAATGCACGAATCTGCGAATAGAAGTCTTTTTTAAGTTGTAATATAACTGAATCCACTGCGTGCACCTATTTCGTTCTTTTATTACTTATCCAGCTCAAAATTTTTATTTTCTTTATACTGGAAACTTCATAAATTCGGAAAAATGATAACATTCTGCTTGTTAAGTGCACAATTTATTTTTAATAGTGGAATAACGGTCACATTAATTACGCTTCACCATTCGGATCGAATATAAGACAAAAAAGATCAAAAATAGCACAGGAAAGATCCACAACAGCGCCGTGGAATAATTTAATGGTGGTTGATACAGAACAATATTCCCATAACGAGCAACTAGATAGTCCTTTATTTCTTGATCTGAGCTTCCTTCATTGGCCATCGTATACACTTTCAACCTCAGGTCTTTAGCCGCTTGTGCATTAGACTCGACAAGGTTTTGGTTTTGACACTGCGGGCAGCGTAATGTCTTGGCTAACGAGGTTGCACGCTGTTGCACTTCAACAGAATGAAATTCAAACAGATCAACATTCTGTTCTATATCCGCACTTCTCGTGAAAGGAGAAAATAGTATAAATAGGATTAAAGTGAGGAGAAGATTATTAAATCGAAACATTCAAGTATCCTGAAAATATATCGTTCCATTTATCTGCCGTTAGCTCTCCACGATATTTGATCAATATACGACCATTTGGATCAATCAAGTAAGTTTCCGGCGTTCCGATAACACCTAGCTCCACAGCGAGCTTTCCATTAGGGTCACTAATTACTTCAATATATGGATTTCGTTTAGAGCTCAAATATTCACGAGCGGCTTGTTTTTGATCTCTATAATTCAGCCCAATAATAGGCACACCGAGTTCTGCTAACTGCAATAATTCTTCATGCTCTCGTTTGCATACTCCGCACCAAGATGCCCAAACATTCAATAATTTATATCCGTCGCTTTTGAACAACTGCTCAGAAACCATGTCATCAGAGATCAGAGAAGTAGAGCGAAAATTAGGTGTCTCTAAATTTCGTTGTGGGGACAATTCAACATGTGGTCGCTCAGACAAAGCCACCGCAGTTACTACAGCAAACACGGCAACAGCCACAAACAGACCTGCGAGTTTAAGCGTATTTCTCGATCGCATTGATAGCCTCTCTCCTTTTCTTTAGGCCGGTTAATAGCGCACCAAACACAGCTAGTAGCCCGCCAGACCATATCCACCAAATACCTGCGCGGTACTGAACTTTAATCGCATAAGCATGAGTATCGACTTTGTCACCCAATGTCACGTAATAATCGCCATGCCATAGTGAACGAATCGCAGGCTCGGTCATATTCATCACTCGCACAGGGTAATGACGCTTTTGCGGGTTGAAATTGAGCATGCGGCCATCTTCCAAGTGCAAGGTGATCTGTCCTTGTTCCGCGGTGTAGTTTGGCCCCACTAGCCATTCGATACCATGATAATCGATAGTGATCCCCGCCCTTTGTTGAGAACTGCCGGGTTCGACACGTAAATTGTGTTCATATGAGTAGTGACTGTTGAATACAGCTCCATTCACCGCCAGCGCAAAACCGATATGTGCCATCACGATTGGCATGAGTTTGCGCTTATTGGAACAACGAAACAGCATAACGAGATGCGCCACAATCATCCAAGTAGCCAACGTTATGGTTAGCAATACTTCGAAATGCAGTGCGTGCACTAAGAAGATAAACCCGCTCCCAGAGACAAGAGATAACGAAATACTGATCGCAATATCAGCGCTTACACTCGGCACTGTGCCTTTTGTCCATTTCAGCAGCGGCATGAAAGCTAGGGCAATCAGAGCCAGTATGCTTAATGGGAAGATCAGACTATTAAAATAAGGTGCGCCAACTGAAATGTTTCCTAAACCGAGCAGTTGATAAACCATCGGATAAAAAGTGCCAAGAAAAACGATAGCAGTCGCAATAACCAGCAGCCCTTTGGCGATGTAAGCAGTGTAAGCTCGGCTCGCTAGAGATTGAAGTTTGAAGCGAGGGAGTTGTTCTCCTCGCAAAATCAATACGCCAAAAGTGATGATGACAAGCAAGCTCAATACACCAATCAGCACCAAACCTTTAGTTGGGTCCACCGCAAAAGCGTGCACTGAAGTCAGCACGCCAGAGCGCACCACGAATGTCCCTAAAATGCTTAGGCTGAACGTAGCAAACGCCAGTGCATAGGTGCTCCAAATTGCGCCTCTGTTACGTGTTGCGACAACACCGCTGTGCAACAAAGCAGTACCAGTAAGCCAAGGCAGTAGAGAAGCGTTCTCCACAGGGTCCCAAAACCACCAGCCGCCCCACCCTAGCTCATTGTACGCCCACCATGATCCCACCAAGACACCCAACGTGAGCGTTCCCCAAGCAAAAAACGCTGCGCTTCGAGCAACCACATACCAATCGCTCATCGGTTGTTTACCCAATAGCGCAGCTAATGCAAAAGCTAATATTGCTGCGTAACCGACATAACCGAGATAAAGCAATGGTGGATGAATGATAAGCCCAACATCTTGCAACATTGGGTTTAGATCTCGTCCTTCCGACGCCAATACTTGGGCATACTCGAACGGGTTAGAGGTCATTAACGTGAACCAAGCAAATGTCGCAATAAGAACGTTCATGATTCCTAAACAGTCACAAGTATATTGGGCGTTGAGCGGTGACTTAAATGCAATAAACGACGCCCATAAACTCAAGGTGACGACCCAAAACAACATGGAGCCTTGGTGCCCGCCCCAAGCGGCAGCAATCTTGAATGCTACGGGAAGTTGACTGTTGGAATGCGTAACAACATATTCCAACGCGAAGTTGTCTTGCACGAAGCAGACGATCAGAAGTGCTAAACAAATGATGGAAGCTAAGCTAATGATGTGGGACATCGCGACTTGATGCGGCAATGTCGCCTTCTTACCCATAGCACGACGTAGCCAATGCAGCAACGATGCACAAGTCGATGTTACAGCCACCAATATCAGTAAGAAGAACCCTAGCTCAGCTTCCATTTATCCCCCTTACACTACGGTCATTTGACCGGCATAGAGAATGAAAGTACGCAGCATAAGTACGCCAACCAAGCTCAACGTCGTGACCACAAAAACGTAACTGCCTTTGTGGCGCACTTCTGAAGGCGTTAACCAATTGAGAGTCAAAGGCGTTATCATGCCGATGAACACTACGCCAACCCAGAACCATTGAGCCCAGAATCCACTCGAAATAGCATTCCAAGCCGCGACTTCGTTCTGACCACCGCTGAAGATCAGTCCAGTAAAGAAGGTCACTAAGACAAACAACTCAAACAACACTACTGGGCGTTCAAATCCGTGCACCCAAGACACACTTGGGCTGCAGGTCGACTCTTTAAACACCAAGATGCCGAACATCAAGCATGCTGCTGCGCCCGAGGACAAACTAGAGAACAGGAACAAGATTGGCAGTACTGGATTGTTTAGCATTGGGTAAGTCTTCAACGCAGACAATAGAAAGCCAGTGTACGCTGCAAGCACGATGGCTAAGAAGCCCAAGAACAATTCAATTGCGTTGTTGGCTTTCCCCGCCTTAATCAAAATGCCATCGGCAAAATCCAGCAGTTTGCTTGGTAACTTCCCTTCACAGAAGCTGATGATTTGATGGCGGAAGATAACGCCAATCCAAACAAACAACACGATCATGTACACTTGGAACAAGATCACGCCCATCGACATCACAGACGTTGGGTTGTAGTAGATCATGATCTTCCAAAACTCTAAAGGCTTGGTTAAATGGAAAATCAAAATTACCAACCCAGCAATGATGCCAAATGGTGCGAGCCAAGCCATCGCTTTCATGATGCCGTTTTTTGCGGGATCACCTTCAATCACTTTGCGTTTTAAATAGATTGAAATCATCACCGCACCCGCTGACATCCCAGCAAGGAATAAGTAAATCGCGATGATCCAATCCCAGACTAACGAGTCAAAGTGGAATACACTTTCGAAGCCGTTCATGATGACACCTCCCCTTTGCTATGCGGAATTTTGTACAGTTTAGGTTGCGTACCTAAATGCGATTTATCGCGATAGACAACATGGCTTTCGATAGCTTTGCTCACCTCGCTAGTTGGGTCATTCAAATCACCAAAGATGAGTGCTTTTGTTGGGCAAGATTCCACGCAAGCTGGCTGCTTACCTTGCGCTAGGTTGGTATCACGGCAGAAGTTACATTTATCCGCAGAGTGATCGACTGGATTAAAGAAGCGCACTTGGTAAGGGCAAGCAGCAAGGCAATAACCACATCCGACACATTTCTCTTTGTGTACATCCACGATGCCGGTCGCTTCATCTTTGTATGCAGCGCCTGTTGGACAAACGTATACACATGGAGGGTTATCACAGTGTTGACAGGATTCGCGAGTAAACTGGTATTCCACATCTGGAAATTCGCCAATCGGTTCACTGCGATGAATTTTAAGTCGGGTCACGCCTTCAGGGACTTTATTTACTTCGCGACAAGCATCAGTACAGGCGGTACAGCCAATACAGGCATTTTCATCATGAACCATACCCATGCGTTTCGCTTGTTCACTGTTGCTGGCATAAAGAGAGGAGCTAACAACGGAAGTGCCTGCAACGCCTGTAGTTAAAATCAACGCGCCGCTGCCGGCTAAAAAGTTTCTTCTCGAACATTTCATGCTATCTCTCCTCTTCTTTGGTAAGTTCAGGTTCGACGGCAAATTCAGAGTGACAATCCACACACTGCTTGATCAGTTGTTTTCTGTCGTACGACAACGCTTTGGTTTTCGCTGCGTGTACATCGTGGCAATTTGAACAAGTGAGGTTTTTGGCGTGCACATCGTGCGTCCAGTGGCTTTCTCTCAGTTGTGTCGGTGCATGGCAATCCACACATCGGCTGTTGGCTTTAAGAATCATGCTTGGATCAAGGAACACTTTGTCGTGTACCTCTTTCGATTGCGCGGCAGAAAACTTAATCACATCAGGCGCGCCTTCACGGTGATCAGGGCCGATGTTGCTATGGCAGTTAGTGCAATTGAGTTGCTTACCTTGACTCAATAACGCTTGCGAATCATGCGATAGATTCAGAGTCTCTTTGGCGTCCTTATGACATTGAAGACACTTGTAGTCTCGGTCACGGATCAACTCGACTTGATGACGCTCAGCTTGAGCACCTTCAATCGGCTCTGAAGAAGTCGCGTGGGCGGCGATGGAGAAACCATAGATGGCAAAGATGAAGAGAAGTTTCAGCATTGTCTCTATGGTCAATTTTATATTGCCCATATTGTTCTTTCCTTAGCTCGATAATAATTGATAACTATTCTCAATTATTTATTTGAGCGACAATTAATTTCCTCTGAAGATATTTTTTAGATCTTCAAATGACATCAATTCTTATTTCGGAAAGCCACAACGCTAAACCTATATTTATAATACCTCTATTATTCATAAGGGGTAGAAACACCTGCTCAAAAAGCGAACCAAATCACCCTATTTTTAAAAAGGTTAAGAACCCAAAGCATTGTAGAACAACGACTTAACAACTACCACTTTAGAGGTATATAAATTCAAACATGACTGAGATCACTGGTGTAAATTGATCTAAAACAAGACAAGATTCACTCACTATTTCATCTATCCAATTAAGCAATATTATTAATCGTAGATCTCCAGTTCTTATTTGGAATAGCTCCTCACAACGCTGCTAATAAAAACGAATATGGAGATAACACTGTGAGCATAAAACACTGGATGAGCGCACCTATTGCGGTTGCGACCTTATTCGCCAGCCAATTATTTTTGGTCGGCGCTCCGTTGGCGGCAGAAGAAAAAGGCCTCATCGATCCTCGTAACGATGTCTTTGAACAGAACCACCCTGATCAATACCATTCTTGGAAAGCAACATCCGAAAGTGAGCACATTGAAGATGCTCTAAGTGAAGACCCAAACATGGTTATCCTGTGGGCTGGTTATGGCTTCGCGAAAGACTACAACAAAGCGCGCGGTCACTTTTACGCAATTGATGATGTTCGTCAAACCTTACGTACCGGCGCACCGACTGATGAAAAATCCGGCCCTATGCCGATGGCGTGCTGGAGCTGTAAAAGCCCAGACGTTGCTCGCGTGATTGATGAACGTGGTGAAGACGGTTATTTCGAAGGTAAATGGGCACGCTTAGGCTCAGAAATCGTCAACCCTATCGGTTGTTCCGATTGCCACAACACAGGCTCTGAAGCCTTCAAGAAAGGCGAACCTGCGCTAGCACTAACTCGCCCATACGTCGAGCGTGCTTTTGATACTATTGGTAAAAACTTTGATGAACAGTCTCGCCTAGATAAGCAAGCATCGGTCTGCGCTCAATGTCACGTTGAATACTACTTCACCGGCCCAACTAAAGCGGTTAAATTCCCATGGGATATGGGCACCACCGTTAATGACATGGAGAAATACTACGACGCGTTGAATTTCAAAGATTGGACGCATGCCGTATCTAAAGCGCCGATGCTAAAAGCGCAACATCCAGGTTTCGAAACTTGGAGAGCGGGTATTCATGGTAAAAACAAAGTGGTGTGTGTGGACTGCCACATGCCTAAAGTGACCAAAGAAGACGGTACGGTGTACACAGACCACAAAGTGGGTAACCCATTTGATCGTTTTGAAGACACCTGTGCGCAATGCCATACCCAAACTAAAGAGCAGCTACAAGGCATCGTCTCGACTCGCAAAGCGCAAGTACTGAACATGAAGCTAACCGCCGAGAAGCAAATCGTAGCGGCACACTTTGAAGCAGGCGCAGCGTGGAAAGCAGGTGCAACAGAAGCAGAGATGGAACCTATCCTACAAGATATTCGCCATGCACAATGGCGTTGGGACTACGCGATTGCTTCTCACGGTGTTCACATGCATGCTCCTGAGGTAGCACTTGAAGTACTAGGTACTGCAGTTGACCGCGCTGCTGACGCGCGTACCAAATTGGTTCGTTTACTGGCAACCAAAGGCATTACTGACCCTGTTCAAATTCCAGATATCTCGACCAAAGCGAAAGCGCAACAAGCACTAGGCATGGATATGGATAAGATGAACGCAGACAAGAAACACTTCCTAGAAACAGTAGCGCCAGAGTGGGATAAAGCAGCAGCTGAACGCGAAGCCACGTATTAGTCTAACTGGCAACGGTTAACTTATAGATACAACAAGGGGCGTACTGAACGCCCCTTTTCTTTCTTTATTATCTTTATCTCTTCATCCTGATTCTATCGAGAGACAAAAATCGAATGTACTAGCGACGAGGAAGCTTAGGTCTAGGTTGAATATTTGGACGTGCTTTAGGTATCTGCACATTTGGACGAGCAACTGGACGCTGGATCTTCGTTTCCGGTAATGCTTTTCTTTGTTGAACCTTTTCTTTCACCGCCTTGCCTTGTAAAGTCGCTGGTTCAATATGCTCCGGACGATTCTCCCATTGGGTTCGAATCTCTTGCTTTTGCTCGTCAGGCAATGATTGCCAATGATCATCAAGCTGGCGTTTCATGTTATCGATATTGGCGGACATATCGTCGTCTTTCCAATCTTCGACTTTGTCTTTGATGGATTGCTGTTGGTCTTCATCTAAACCATTCCACCACTCTTCCAGTTTCTCTTTGTATTCATCGTCGTTATCGCAACAGCCCGGATAGTAATAAATCCAGTAGTCGTCATGATCGTACCACCACGGGTCGTAGTAACCCGATGAATAATAAACCGTAGAGGAAGAGCCAGAATGATCGGAAGAGCTACAACCCGCCAGCACAGAGCCGCACAGCAAAACCAATATGCTTAGTGCTTTATTTTTCATTCGTTGCCCACCTTTCCCTCTATTGCTTGTTAAATTGTACGCTTACAATAGCTCTTTTGCTTTGTTAATAGAGTTAATGATTTGCACCCTATCTAAATTTGGATCATTAGAATCTAATAATATTACCCAGGCATCAATCGCTTCCTGAAATCGGAATGACAGAAAATGATCATTTGCGATCAAAGACAAAGCGGCTTCATTGTGCGGTTCTATCTGCAAAGCTTGCTCCAAAAGCAAGCTAACTTCTTGCGTCATTGATTGCTGGTGAATGTAGTACAAGGTAGTCGCCTTTGCAGCAAGTTGCGTGGCACTGACTGGCTCAGTCAGTTGGATCGCGTAATCAAAACAAATCAACGCACCGTCAAATTCACCCTCTAGCAGGTAGCCCTGCCCGAGTTGGAACCACAATTCAGCGTTGTTCGGATCTTCACGCAACTGGTCTTGAATCTCTTTCATGATGTCACGAGCAGTCATCATTCGTGACATTTCCGCGTGTATTGGTTTAGGCGGTGTTTGATGAAGCAATAAGAAACTGGCACTCGTCACGACAAGTACTAACAGGCAAAAGCCAAACCATTGAGCAGGTTTAGCTTTTGATGCACTCAGTGATAAGAGTACGATAAACAACCCCATCAGAGTGATGGCAGCGAAAAACCAAACAGACATAACACGTCCTGTAAACAAAGATAACGTCAGTGTACGCATTTCTTACTTTAAATGCGTTGATACAGATACAAAAAAAGCCGAGCAACTAAGGGCTCGGCTTTTCATATCAGGATAACGATGTAAGATTACTCTTCGTTACCTTCCTCTGCATCATCAGCAGCTGGAGCGTCTTGCTGCGTATTTTCATCTGTTGACTCTAACGCTTCTGCATCTTCATCAGCAGGCAGCTCTTCATCATCAACTTCTTCAATACGTTGCAAACCAACAACTGATTCATCTTCCGCAGTACGGATAAGCGTTACACCTTGTGTGTTACGACCAACTTGGCTAACTTCACCCACACGAGTGCGTACTAACGTGCCAGCGTCGGTGATCATCATCATTTCATCACCTTCAACAACCTGGATAGCACCAACTACCGGGCCATTTCGCTCAGAAACTTTGATAGAAACTACACCTTGAGTGCCACGACCTTTTGTCGGGTACTCGCTAAGTGCTGTACGTTTACCATAACCGTTTTCTGTAACCGTTAGGATATCGCCTTCGTGCGAAGGAACAATAAGTGATACAACTTGGTCATTTTCAGCCAGTTTCATACCACGAACACCAGAGGCGGTACGACCCATAGGACGAACACCTTTAAACTTGATCTCTGGCTGACCATTCTCATCAAGAACTGGTTTACCATTTTCATCAAGTACTGGAATCTCTTCTGCTTCTTTAAAGCGAACCACTTTACCCGCTTTAGAGAACAGCATGATTTCGTTTTCGCCGTTAGTGATATCCACACCGATTAACGAATCGTCTTCACGTAGGTTCACAGCGATTAGGCCGTTTGAACGTACGTTTGCAAACTGGTTCAACGGCGTTTTCTTAACCGTACCGTCACCTGTTGCCATGAAGATGAATTTGTCTTCAGAGAATTCATCAACACGTAGAATCGCGGTAATGCGCTCACCTTCTTCTAATGGAAGGATGTTCACAATTGGCTTACCACGCGCAGTACGGCTCGCTAGAGGCAATTGGTAAACTTTCAGGCGGTATGTCTTACCACGAGTAGAGAAACACAAGATGTTATCGTGGGTATTCGCCACTAGAAGACGCTCGATATGGTCTTCATCTTTCATCTTAGTCGCACTCTTACCTTTACCACCACGGCGCTGTGACTCGTAGTCGCTCAGTACTTGGTACTTAACGTAACCACCGTGAGATAGAGTAACCACAACGTCTTCACGTGCGATCAGCTCTTCCATGTCAATATCATGGCTCGCAGCTGTGATTTCTGTACGACGAGCGTCACCAAAGCCGTCACGAACCGCTTCAAGTTCTTCACGGATCACTTCCATCAAACGCTCAGTGCTCGCAAGGATATGCATGAGTTCAGCGATTTCTTCTAGAAGTGTTTTGTATTCGCCAAGAATCTTCTCGTGTTCTAGACCTGTTAGTTTATGTAAACGTAGATCTAGGATAGCTTGTGCTTGTTGCTCAGTCAGGAAGTACTGACCATCACGAATACCATATTCAGGCTCTAGCCATTCAGGGCGCGCAGCATCTGTACCAGCACGCTCTAGCATTGCTGAAACGTTGCCTAAATCCCAACCACGAGCGATAAGACCCGCTTTTGCTTCAGCCGGTGTAGGTGCCTTACGGATAAGCTCAATGATTTCATCAATGTTAGCAAGCGCTAGAGCTAAACCTTCAAGGATATGAGCACGTTCACGCGCTTTACGCAGTTCGAAGATAGTACGACGTGTCACAACTTCACGACGGTGATCAACGAAGCACTTCAGCATATCTTTTAGGTTGAATAGCTGTGGCTGGCCATTGTTTAGGGCCACCATGTTGATACCGAAAGTGGTTTGCAGCTGAGTCTGAGCGTAAAGGTTGTTTAGAACTACTTCGCCCACAGCATCGCGCTTACACTCAATAACAATGCGCATACCGTCTTTATCTGACTCGTCGCGCAGTGCACTGATGCCTTCTACTTTCTTATCTTTAACTAGCTCAGCGATCTTTTCGATCAAGCGAGCTTTGTTCACCTGGTAAGGAATTTCAGTGACGATAATGGTCTCTTTACCATTCTTCTCCACTTCGATGTCCGCTTTCGAACGCATGTAGATTTTGCCACGACCTGTTTTGTACGCGTCTACAATGCCTTTACGACCGCTGATAAGCGCCGCCGTTGGGAAATCAGGACCAGGAATGTAATCCATTAGTTCATCAATAGTGATTTCTTCATTATTGATGTATGCAAGACAGCCATCAATCACTTCGCCAAGGTTATGAGGCGGGATGTTGGTTGCCATACCTACTGCGATACCAGAAGCACCGTTAACCAATAGGTTTGGAATTTTAGTTGGAAGAACCGCTGGGATCTGCTCAGTACCGTCGTAGTTTGGTACGTAGTCTACGGTTTCTTTGTCTAGGTCAGCCAATAATTCATGGGCAATTTTTGCCATTCGAACTTCGGTGTAACGCATTGCCGCAGCAGAGTCGCCATCGATCGAGCCAAAGTTACCTTGACCATCGACCAGCATGTAACGAAGCGAGAACGGCTGAGCCATACGTACGATTGTGTCGTACACAGCACTATCACCATGTGGGTGGTATTTACCGATTACGTCGCCGACAACACGGGCTGATTTTTTATATGGTTTGTTCCAATCGTTGCCTAGTACGTTCATCGCGAATAAAACGCGGCGGTGTACTGGTTTTAGGCCATCACGCACATCTGGAAGAGCACGACCCACGATGACTGACATCGCATAGTCTAGGTATGAACCTCTAAGCTCATCTTCAATGTTTACGGGCGTGATCTCTTTAGCTAAATCGCTCATAGAGCCATTATCCCTCTATTATCTGATCGTAATTACGATACGTGTAAGGTGCAAAAATATAACACACAATTCATCACTTCGGCATCACTTTCCCTCTCCTTTTATCAGGTTGTGAGCTTGGTTATGAATCAAATGTCGAGAATTTGCACACTCATCCCATATCTTTCTGATTAGTGGTTATATTTCGGTCAATATTGAGCAAAATCGGACCCTTTACGCGGAAAAGCGAGGTAAATTCCTTTAACCACACAACGCGAAAATACAGGTTTTAGAGTTATTGTCACTGGCACCAGTTCAAGGATGAAGCAAAAACAATAGTTAGCGCTTTACAAATTACAGGCACCTGTCTCGATTGCCGCGCCAGTGAACTCTGTCATTGTCCCTTAACTAAGCACATCGAGGTTGTTTGGGTGTAAAACGTTGGAGTATACTGGCGCCCTCTAAAGGACTCAGATTGAATGCAATAAAACCAATTATGACTAAAGCACAAAACGTCGACCCAAGTGAAATTAAGAAATTCGAGGACATGGCTTCTCGATGGTGGGATTTAGAAGGCGAGTTTAAGCCGCTTCATCAAATTAACCCACTTCGTTTGAACTATGTACTTGAAAAAGCAAATGGCTTGTTTGGCAAGCGAGCACTTGATGTCGGCTGTGGTGGTGGCATTCTTGCTGAAAGCATGGCAAAAGAAGGCGCTATTGTGACGGGGCTTGATATGGGTAAAGAACCATTAGAAGTCGCGCGACTACATGCATTAGAAACAGGCACTCAACTGACCTACATTCAGAGCACAATAGAAGACCACGCTATAGAAAACGCAGGAACTTACGATGTCGTGACTTGTATGGAGATGCTTGAACACGTTCCAGATCCTCTCTCCGTTATCCGCTCTTGTGCTGCGCTAGTCAAACCCGGTGGTCACGTGTTTTTCTCAACTTTGAACCGAAACATTAAGTCGTACTTATTTGCTATTGTCGGTGCTGAGAAGCTTCTTAAGATTGTTCCTGAAGGCACTCATGAGCACGATAAGTTTATCAAGCCAGCCGAAATGATGAAGATGATAGACCAAACTGACCTGACGGAAATGGGCATTACTGGGCTTCATTACAACCCTCTAAATGACAGCTACAAACTCGGTCGTAATGTAGATGTAAACTACATCGTTCATACTAAAAAATACTGAACGCTATTAAGTTAAAAAATGAGTTTTGTGATTGACATTTTTTAAAGAAAATGAATCGGAAGCGGTAGCACAAAGTTGCCGCTTTTTTTGTCTTTTTATGGCTAAAATTCGTGCTCTAGATTCCATTTTGACCAAGCCATTTTTCGCAGATAAAAACGGCCAAAGATCAAGGAAAATATTTTTGCATGCGGTTATTTCTAAACCGATCTCGAAACCGTACTTTTAACCATTCAAGTCAGCCCTTTTCTCATCGGTTAGTGTTCACTTACTGATTTTTTTCATTTTGTCAGTTATCCACAAGTCATCCAAGATCTGTACCTTGATAAATCAGTGTAATAGCACTATCTTGTAACCCGCAAACAAATGAACCCCTATATGTTGTGTTTAAGCGACAATATATAGATAGACTTTGATCACAAAGCCGCCGCAAGCTTTACTCATATTGCACATAAACAAACAAAAATACGGCTTTTATCAGTTTTCTTAGGGAAATAAAGCAGAATGAACCAACAACTTACCGTCACCAAGCGTGATGGCCGTAAAGAAAGTATCGATCTGGATAAAATCCACCGCGTTATCACTTGGGCTGCAGAAGGTCTAGATAATGTTTCGGTTTCTCAAGTAGAACTTCGCGCTCACATCCAGTTTTACGACGGCATCACAACGACAGATATTCACGAGACAATCATCAAGTCTGCGGCAGACCTGATCTCTGAAGAGACTCCGGATTACCAATACCTAGCTGCTCGCCTAGCGGTATTCCATCTGCGTAAAAAAGCGTATGGCCAATACGAGCCACCAACGCTTTATGATCACGTGTCTCGCCTCGTCGATATGGGTAAGTACGATCAACATATTCTAGAAGACTACACAAAAGCAGAACTCGACGAACTTGATGCGTACCTCGACCATAAACGCGACCTAAACTTCTCATACGCGGCAGTTAAGCAGCTAGAGGGTAAGTACTTCGTACAGAACCGTGTTACGGGCCAAATTTACGAAAGTGCTCAGTTCTTATACATCCTTGTAGCAGCGTGCTTATTTGCGAAATATCCAAAAGCGACACGTCTTGATTACATCAAACGTTTCTACGATGCGACATCGACATTTAAGATTTCTCTACCTACGCCAATTATGTCTGGCGTTCGTACCCCTACTCGCCAGTTCAGCTCATGTGTTCTGATCGAGTGTGGAGACAGTCTTGATTCTATTAACGCAACAGCAAGCTCAATTGTTCGTTATGTATCTCAGCGCGCTGGTATTGGTATCAACGCAGGTCGTATCCGTGCATTAGGCTCAGAGATTCGCGGTGGTGAAGCATTCCACACTGGTTGTATTCCGTTCTACAAGTACTTCCAAACAGCAGTAAAATGTTGTTCACAAGGTGGTGTACGTGGTGGCGCAGCTACTGTTTTCTACCCAATGTGGCACGGTGAAGCACGCTCACTAATGGTACTTAAGAACAACCGTGGTGTTGAAGAAAACCGTGTTCGTCACATGGACTACGGTGTTCAGTTAAACAAACTGATGTACCAACGTTTAGTTGAAGGCGGCAATATTACGCTATTCTCACCATCTGATGTACCTGGTCTGTACGACGCATTCTTCGAAAACCAAGAAGAGTTTGAGCGTCTATACGTGAAGTACGAGAACGATCCTTCAATCAAGAAAGAAACGGTTAAAGCGATTGAAATGTTCACTCTGCTAATGCAAGAGCGTGCATCAACGGGTCGTATCTACATCCAGAACGTGGACCACTGTAATACTCACAGCCCATTTGATTCTGAAGTTGCTCCAGTTCGTCAGTCGAACCTATGTTTAGAAATCGCACTACCAACGAAACCATTAACTAACGTTGAAGATGACTCAGGCGAGATCGCACTGTGTACGCTTTCTGCATTCAACTTAGGTGCTATCAAGTCTCTAGATGATTTCGAAGAGCTATCCGATCTTGTTGTTCGTGCGTTAGATGCACTGCTTGATTACCAAGATTACCCTCTACCAGCGGCATACAAATCGACTATGAACCGTCGTACGCTAGGTGTTGGTGTGATTAACTTTGCTTACTACTTAGCGAAGAATGGCGTGAAATACTCTGACGGTAGCGCGAACGGCCTAACTCACCGTACGTTCGAAGCAATGCAGTACTACCTATTGAAAGCATCTGTAGCACTGGCGAAAGAGCAAGGTAAGTGTCCTTCATTCGACGAGACGAACTACGCGAAAGGCTTACTGCCGATTGATACGTATAAGAAAGATATCGATCTAATTTGTGACGAAGCGCTGCACTACGACTGGGACAGCCTACGTAAAGAAATTATGGAGCACGGCCTACGTAACTCAACACTGACTGCACTAATGCCTTCTGAGACTTCTTCTCAGATTTCAAACGCAACTAACGGTATTGAGCCACCACGTGGTTACGTTTCAGTAAAAGCTTCGAAAGACGGTATCCTGAAGCAAGTTGTACCAGAGTTCACAGAACTTAAAGACAGCTATGAACTGCTTTGGAATATCGGTTCGAACGACGGTTATCTACACCTTGTGGGTATTATGCAGAAGTTTGTTGACCAAGCTATCTCTGCTAATACTAACTACGACCCGTCACGTTACGAGACTGGCAAGGTTCCAATGAAGAAACTACTTCAAGACCTGCTAACAGCGTATAAGTTTGGTGTGAAAACGCTTTACTACCACAACACTCGTGATGGCGCGAAAGATGAACAGAAAGACGCTGTTCAACCACAAGATGACGATTGTGCTGGCGGCGGTTGTAAGATTTAATCTTCCCGTACCTAGCGAACCCGTAAAGACAGACTATCGATAACCTCCCCCTTACGGGGAGGTTTAAAAGGAATTGAGGCATTATGGCTTACAGTACTTTTAACCAAAAAAAGAATGACCAATTGAAGGAACCAATGTTCCTAGGTCAATCAGTAAACGTTGCACGTTACGACCAACAAAAGTTTGAGATTTTCGAAAAACTTATCGAGAAACAACTTTCTTTCTTCTGGCGTCCAGAAGAAGTAGACGTATCTAGCGACCGTATCGATTACAACAAACTGCCAGATCACGAGAAGCACATCTTCATCTCTAACTTGAAGTACCAAACGCTTCTTGACTCTATCCAAGGCCGCAGCCCTAACGTGGCACTGCTGCCGCTTGTGTCTCTACCAGAACTAGAGACTTGGATTGAGACTTGGTCTTTCTCTGAAACGATTCACTCTCGTTCTTACACACACATTATTCGTAACATCGTGAACGATCCTGCTGTAGTGTTTGATGATATCGTTGAGAACGAGCACATTCTGAAGCGTGCAAAAGACATCGCGCACTACTACGACGATTTGATTCAAGCGACGAATGATTACCATCGCTACGGTGAAGGTGAGCATGTCCTTAACGGTGAAACGGTTAAGGTTAGTCTGTACGATCTTAAGAAGAAGCTGTACATCTGTTTGATGTCTGTTAACGCACTAGAAGCTATTCGTTTTTACGTCAGTTTCGCATGTTCTTTCGCTTTCGCAGAACGCGAACTAATGGAAGGTAACGCGAAAATCATCAAGCTGATCGCTCGTGACGAAGCACTTCACTTAAACGGCACGCAGCACATGATCAACCTGCTACGTAACGGTCAAGATGACTTCACTTTCATGCAAATCGCAGAAGAGGCAAAACAGGACTGTTTTGACCTATTCAAAGAAGCGGCTGAGCAAGAAAAAGAGTGGGCAGAGTATCTATTCAAAGATGGCTCTATGATCGGTCTAAACAAAGACATCCTAAGCCAATACGTTGAATACATCACAAATATTCGTATGCAAGCGGTAGGTCTACCAGCAGCGTATCCAAAAGCAACAACCAACCCAATTCCATGGATTAACGCTTGGTTGTCTTCAGATAACGTTCAAGTTGCGCCTCAAGAAGCAGAAATCTCTTCTTACCTTGTGGGTCAAATTGACAATGAAGTTCGCGCAGATGACTTCGAAGGATTCGAGCTGTAATGGCAACACTCAAAATCAACAAACTGATCAGCATTGAATCCAACCCTTCCAATACGATTTTGGAAACAATGGAGCAAGCTGGCCTATTACCAGAATACAACTGCCGTGATGGGCACTGCGGCGCCTGTCGCTGCAAATTGGAGTCTGGTGAAGTGGAGTATGTTGGTTTTGCCATGGCTTACACACAAAGTGATGAAATATTACCTTGTATCTGTAAAGCAAAATCAGATTTGTCACTTAGCGGCGTTAACTACGCGATGAAAGAAAAGCAGCGCGCATAACGTTGACTCGACGGTATAAAATGCAAAAGCCAAGGTAATCACCTTGGCTTTTTTGTCTCTGTTTTTTGTCTCTCAGACTACTGTAGAGAGCTTTGGTTATAAAGCACTGCTCGGGAGGTGCATCTCTTTAACTTTCTCTAAAAATGCATAATGCGCAAACATCGGTTTACGTTCTAGGTAGCGACGCAACAAGTCTAGTGCTGCCGTGCTGATCACTTTAACTTGATCACTGCGCTGATACTTTTTCGAGAGTTTATATAACGCTCCCCACTCGCCTGACGGTGTCGATAAAGCGACGGAAAAAACGCCCTCTTCAATATGGCCAGTGACGAGTGATAAATCCGTCCCACACTTCTCTCGCGTAGCACCAGCCAGAGCAAACGTTTCTGCTAATGGATCTCCGCTGTTGCCCATCGCCTGAGTCAGGCTCGGTAGTACCCAACCATGCCCTAGTTGCTTTTCAGCGTTTTCATCACTGTTTAGCCAGTACGTTAAGTATCCCCTGCTACTTTTTTCGGAGGTCGACACTGTTAGTCCTTTATCGACCAACAACTGGCCGACATTTTCAACCATAGGTAAGTCAATACTAACGGTATTACTCTCAAGGTGTTTATTAATTATCTGTACTAGTTTCAAACGCTGTTCAAGCTGATCTGAAGGACCAAAAAGTTTCACTTCAATAAAAGGCAAGTAAGAGCGATACCCTAGCTCATAGCCTTGAGGAAGTTTTAGCTGATCTAGCTTATCTGAAATACCGGATTCAGACAGACCAAACGTGTAGATTCGGCTACAACATGAACCTTGCACATCGGGAAACACTCTTCTCAGATCGGGAAGAATTTGCGTCTCTGCCATGAGCTTAAATTCACTTGGTACACCCGGTGTGAAATAAAAAATGGCATCATTAATCAGCATTTTGAAACCGCAAGCAGTGCCTATCGGGTTGTCCAATATCTCTGCCGTTTCTGGCAGCATTGCTTGCTTTAAATTACTGTCCGGCATAGGGATGCCACGTCGAGCATACAAACTTTCTAGATGCTGCAACCACTCTTTGAATAGCACCAGTTTACAATCGGCGGCTCTCGCGGCGGCGGCGGCACTCATGTCATCCGTTGTAGGGCCTAAACCACCATTAACAATAACCACATCGTTGTTAAAGCTGAGCATTAAAAACTCTTCAACCAAACTCGATAGGCTATCACCAACCGTTGAGCGCTTTGTTAAGCCAAATCCATGTTGATAAAACAGGCTAGACAACCATGCCGCATTAGTATCAACAATATCACCGTGGAGGACTTCCTCACCAGTACTAAGCATTGCTATTTTCACAACTGACTCCTGAACGTAAGCACAATCCTATTTTCGTTATAGCGCTTATTTTTCTTTTTATTTGGACAAATCTCGCCGAGGTTTGTTGGGACTAAATAAGGGTCAAGTGTTTAAATGATTGATGTTTTGAGGGATAATTACGAGCCCGAACATACACCATTAACTCGGAGACCTTTGTGTCAAAATCATCCATGTTCAAGACGACTCTAACAGGCCTTTGCTTGGCTTCGTCAGCGCTTGCGCAAGCAAGTCACTATGACCTAAGCCGTCATACAGAGTTTTCTTACACACCTGATTGCTTGTCAGGTTACTGCGAAACGACGACTCTGTACACCTTCGAGGCTCAAAATCGCGGTGTTATGTATGAACAGAATAATGATGATTCGCTAAACCTTGACGCAGGGCTTCAGCCTAAACATCTCATCATCCCTCAAGATAAAGACTGGGATTATCTGATGGGTCAAACCTACACCATTCTAGGTCTCAGTATCGCGACCGTAGGCATGATGACTTTTCTTCCAGAAAGTATCACCAAATGGGACGAAGAAGACCGAGACATGAGTAAGTTGGGGCAAAAGTGGAAAGATAATGTCTCTGACGGCCCCGTTTGGGATCGCGATGAACATGTCCTCAACTACATCATGCACCCATATTTTGGCGGCGTTTACTACACGGCAGCACGTCACGCTGGCTATAATGAATTTCAGTCGTTTTTGTACTCCGCAACGATGTCGACGTTCTTTTGGGAGTATGGCGTGGAGGCGTTCGCAGAAGTACCATCTTGGCAGGATATTTTTATCACACCATTCTTTGGTGCTGTTGTTGGTGAAATGATGTTAACGGCTGAGCAAGACATTATTGCAAACGGCGGCGAAGTTATGGGCTCTGAAACCGCAGGTGATGTTTCGCTCTTCTTCTTAAACCCTGTTGGACATATTCATTATTGGGTAACTGATGCATGGGGCGGTAGTGCAGAACTACAATTCAATTCATCACCTTGGTTTGGAAACCAAGATGTTGCAAAATTCGCCATGGACGCAGGCGCAAACTATGACAGTCAATTTTATGGTGTCGAGTTAAAAGTAACCTTCTAATCCTAAGTTGATACTCGGTAAAAAGCAGCCTTACGATGGCTGCTTTTTTGTGCTCTGAACATTGTTTTAATTATTTGCATCACGAATTAGTGTTAAAAATTGACTTTCATCAAACATTACCCGCCCTTAGCACCTACACTAAATAAAAGGATTTATTCCAATAACTTAAGTAGCACGTTTATTCGTACTGCGTCCAAACCTTGATTCCAGGAGGGGACATTATGAACACCGTATTTATTGTTAATTTTGTCGGACAAGCGTCACCCGCCACGATTAAAGAGCTCGCTGCAATCACACACGAAAACGGCGGGAAATGGCTGATCAGCAAAGTAAACTTTATCGAAGACCAAGTTGCAGGTGTCATCAAAGTAGAGCTTCCAAGAGAAAATGCCGACATCGTTAAACAGGCGTTCTCTTCTTGTCAGACTCTTGTTGTTAGGTTCGTCGACTCTGAACCTCATTCATATCGTGAAGACACTATCTTCCAACTTCGTTTAGATGCCAACGATAGAGCGGGTATTGTGAATGAAATTACTCACGTTCTCGATAATCAAGGTATCTCAATTTTAGATATGGATTGTCAGCGTGTATTCATTGCTGGAGGCGGAGGGGTAAGCTCTAGCTTATTCAGCGCTAAAATGGCGATAAAACTACCTAGCGAGCTAGAAATTGAAGACATAGCCAATGAGTTAGAATCTCTGAGTGAAGACACTCGTGTAATTGTAGAAAGCTAACTGCATACCTTTAACGCTTCCCCAATAAAAAGAGCAGCAATTCAGCTGCTCTTTGTCGTTCTAATACTCAATACGTTTTATTTCACTGACCACTGAGACAGTGAACGTTTGAAATCAGAGTAGTCAAATTCATTCAGTTTTTGAATGTCACCATTCGAGCGTTCACAGTAGACCGACGGCATACGTAGACCGTTAAACCAGTTTAGTTTCACCATGGTGTAACCGGCACTATCTAGAATATGCAGACGCTGTCCTATCTCTAGAGGCTGTTCGAAGTTCGCCACGCAGAACTGGTCACCAGCCAAACAAGAGCACGAGCCGATCACATACTCATGTTCACCATTTTCAGATGCTTCAAGGATTGACGCTGGCTCATTGTAGATCAACGTATCTAAGCGGTGAGCTTCTGTGGCCGAATCGACAATCGCCGTCTTCTTTACGTTCTCTACAATATCAACCACTGTTACAACGAGATCAGTGGTCTTAGTAATTATCGCTTCACCCGGCTCTAAATACATTTGTACGCCGTGTTTCTCTGAGAACGCTTTAAGTGCTAACCCCAACTTCTCGATATCGTACCCCGGCCATGTGAAGAATACGCCGCCACCCATGCTTACCCAGTCCAGCTTATCTAGGTACTCGCCAAACTGAGCTGAAATAGCATCGAGTAAGCCGATAAACGCATCCACGTCTTTGTTCTCACAGTTCATGTGGAACATTACGCCATCAATACCATCAAAAATTTCCGGTTTGATGTGATCAGCCTGAACACCAAGACGAGAGAATTGACGCGCTGGGTTTGCTAAGTCTTGCCCTGCATAGCTCACACCTGGGTTTAGGCGCAAGCCAATCGATGCTTTGCCTTCGACAATATGACGATAAGCCGCTAGCTGTGACTGAGAGTTAAAGATCATCTTGTCACAGATGTCCGCCACATCGCGAACGTCATCTTCGCTGTAACCCACACTGTATGCGTGTGTCTCACCACCGAACGTTTCGTAGCCAAGCTTCACTTCAAACGGTCCAGAACTTGTTGTTCCGTCTAGGTAAGGCTTGATGATGTCGAATACACCCCATGTTGAGAAGCACTTCAGTGCTAATACAAGCTTCACACCAGAGATGTCTTTTAGCTGTTTTGCTTTCTCTAGGTTCTCAATCAGCTTGTCTTCATTGATCATGAAGTATGGCGTTTTTAGTTCGTTTTGTTGCATTTTGATACCTTACGTCCCTTCGCCTTAGCAAAGGCACTATAAAATCGAACAAAGCCGACGCAAGTGCATCGGCTTAAACGTACAAATAAGAGTCGCTAAATTCTTACTTCAATTTATGGATAACAGGTTGTCCTGGCTCCAGTTCTTGAACATGCCAATCTAGACCAATAGATGGCATGGTTTCTAGGAATGGGTCTGGATCTAGTTGTTCCATGTTGAACACGCCTTTGTCTGCCCACTTGCCACGGAAGAACTGCAAAGCCGCAGTGATCGCTGGTACGCCAGTGGTGTATGAGATAGCTTGGTGTTCAACATCTTCGTATGCGACTTCGTGATCAGCGTTGTTGTAAATAAATACACTGCGCTCTTTACCATCTTTCTTACCTTGAACCCAAGTACCGATACACGTTAGGCCAGTGTAGCCTGGTGCGAGTGATGTTGGATCTGGTAGTAGTGCTTTTAGCACGTGCAAAGGTTGAACAACCGTACCGTCGTGAAGCGTTAGTGGATCTGGGCTGAGTAGACCGATGTCGCGCATCACATTGAAGTAGTTTAGGTAACGGTCACCAAAGCCCATCCAGAATTCGATGCGTTTCGCCGGGATGAACTCTTGCATAGATCGAACTTCGTCGTGCGCCATTGAGTACACTTTGTGTGAACCACAATTCGGGAATTCAAACTCAAGCATACGTGAGTGACAAGGTACTTGTTTCCACTCGCCGTTTTCCCAGTAGAACGAATCGCCTTGAATCTCAAGCATGTTCGTTTCTGGATCAAAGTTAGTTGCGAACTTCTTACCGTGGTCGCCTGCGTTTACATCCATTACGTCGATAGTATCGATTTCATCGAACAGATGCTTCACTGCGTATGCGGCAAACACCGATACTACGCCCGGATCGAAACCAGCACCAAGAATACCTGTAATGCCGGCTTCTTCAAACTTCTCACGGTAACCCCACTGCCAATCGTAAGCTTGAGGTACTTGTTGGCCTTCAGAGCACAAATCAACCGCAACAGATGTATCAAGGTATGACACTTTAGCTTGGTAACATGCTTCCATAATAGACATGTTCACCCAAGGAGGACCTGCGTTGATCACTAAGTCAGGTTGTACTTCTTTAATTAAAGCAACTAAAGAATCTACGTCGTCCGCGTTTACCGCTCGCGCTTCTAATTTCTTAGTTGAATCTTTCAGATTGTTTTTCTTCTGAATCGATTCGATGATTTTCTCACACTTACCTACGGTACGTGATGCGATTGTGATATCACCCAGAACGTCGTTGTTTTGTGCTGCTTTATGTGCAACTACCCAGCCAACGCCGCCTGCACCAATCTGTAGAATTGCCATAGTTTTCCGTTACCTTTGTTAAACTAGCTCTGCCGCTAGCGTATTGATTTTTGAGAGCAAAGATTCAAAGTCCGCCGTCGTCAGACACGGGTTCAAAATCGTAAATTTCAATGCAGTTTTATCGTCGACAATGGTTTCACCCAATACCGCGATACCGCGTGTTAACGCTTCTAAGCGCAACGTTTTGTTCAGTTCATCCAGATCCGCTGATTCATGTGTCGCGCGGAACAGAACCGTAGATAGTGATGGTTCAGCCAACAACTCAAAGTGTTTGTTATCTCGAATCATGTCCGCCACTTCAAGCGTCTGTTCAAGCAAATGATCATACATATCGCCTAGGGCTTTTGGCCCTACGCTTTGCATCGTCATAAACACTTTGAGCGCATCAAAGCGCTTAGTTGTCGCAATAGACTTATCCACCAAGTTCGGTAGTTCGTCGTGTTCGCGGTTCAAATAGTCTGCATGGTGAAGCAGGAATTTAAAGTTAGACTTGTCATTTACCAATAGCGCACCACAACTGATGGTTTGGTAAAACAGCTTATGGAAGTCTACGCTGATGGAATGTGCACGCTCACAACCTTTCAGACGCGCTTTTTGGCTACTTAGAATCAGAGCTCCACCGTATGCACCGTCGACATGCATCCACATGTCATGTTTCGCTGCCATATCGGCGATAAAGTCTAAGTCATCAATAGCACCGTGGTCCGTTGTGCCCGCTGTGCCAACAATGGCAAATGGGATCAAACCTTCTGCTTTGGCCTGATTGAGAACTTCGTCTAATTTAGTGACATCCATCGTTCCATCGGCATTAGCATCGACAGTCATGACCGCTTTTTCACCCAACCCCATCCAAGACGCTGATTTTTGAACCGTGAAGTGGGATTTTTTCGAACATACAATACGTAGCTTGTCTGCGTATTCAGGAAGGCCAAGCTTTTGAATTGAGTGTGCACTGAGTTTGTCAGCAATCCAGTCACGCGCTAACATCAAGCCCATTTGGTTACTTTGCGTGCCGCCGCTCGTGAAGATACCGTCCGCTTTTTCACCTAACTCATATTTATCACATAGCCAGTTCACAACTTTCTGTTCAACATAAGTCGCTGATGAAGCTTGATCCCATGAGTCCATAGACTGGTTCAAAGCCGCAATCATTGCCTCTGCCGCAATCGCTGGCATCAAAGGTGGAGTATGCAGGTGAGCAATACAATCTGGATGTTGAGTAAAAATTGCGTTTTTCGCGACCAGCTCAGCAGCATCGTCGATAACGGTTTTAAGAGGCGCATTTCCATTATCAAGATCAACGTCGTGAATCGCTGCTTCCAATGCTTTTGAATCCATACCTGAATACGGTGCAGTCACTTGTTCAAACACTGACTTCATTGCCGTAGTAGTGTGATTCATCACCGAAGCAAATTCATTGCTGCCCATCTCTCCAGTGTGGATGAAATGCTTCTTCCATTCATCTTGTGGCTGAGTTTCGATGTGACTACCGCCAGCGGCTAAAATCGCGTCTTCAAATACACGTAAAGCAAAGTCGATTTGCTCAAACGAGATGATAAGAGGAGGAAGGAAACGAATTACTGCGCCTTCGCGTCCACCTTTCTCAACGATCAAGCCACGCTCGAGTGCTGCGCGTTGAATAGAAAGTGTGAGTTCACTATCCGCTTGAGGTTCACCAAATTTATTGAGCTCACCGTTTGGAGTTTTAATCTCCACGCCTAGCATCAAACCTTTGCCACGAACCTCTGCGATACAGTTCACACGCTTTTGAATACTTTCAAGGCCGTAGCGCAAGTACTGACCCGCAATATTGGCATGCTCAACAAGATTATCACGCTGGATAATTTCTAATGCTTTCGCACCAGAGACCATGGCTAGCTGGTTACCACGAAATGTACCTGTGTGCTCACCCGGCTTCCATGTATCATGTTGCTTGTTGATAACCAATAGCGACATTGGTAAACCACCACCAATTGCTTTTGATAAACACAGAATATCTGGAACAATGCCCGACTCTTCGAACGCGAAATTGTAGCCAGTTTTACCAACACCACACTGGATCTCATCGAAGATCAGTAAGATACCGTGTTCATCACAAATACGACGTAACTCTCGTAGCCAGAATGCTGGCGCAGGAACAACACCACCCTCACCTTGCACTGGCTCCACGATAATCGCGGCAGGCTTCATAATGCCTGACTCATCATCGTTTAAAAGACGATCGATATAACGAATACTTGCTTTCGCACCTTCATCACCGCCAAGCCCAAAAGGACAACGCAGGTTGTATGGGAAAGGCATAAAGTGCACATCCGACATCAAACCAGTTCGACGAGCTTTCGTGCCTAAGTTACCCATCATCCCCATCGTACCATTAGTCATACCATGGTATGCGCCACGGAAGGCAAACATAGTGTTGCGACCGGTAGTCTGTTTCGCGAGCTTGATAGCAGCTTCAACCGCATCAGCTCCAGACGGGCCACAAAATTGGATAACGCTGTTCTCGCTTAACTCTTGAGGAAGAAAAGACTTAACAGATTGAATAAACGTCGTTTTTACTGATGTTGCAATATCTAGCGTCTGATATGGCAGTCCTGAATCTAATTGCTCTTTCAGAGCTTGGTTTATTTCAGGATGGTTATACCCCAAAGCTAGAGTGCCTGCCCCAGCAAGGCAGTCTAGAAAGATCTGTCCACGCGTATCTTCAACCAAGCACCCAAAGGCTTGTTTAATTGCGATCGGCAAACGACGTGGATAAGAACGTACTTCAGATTCATGCTCAGCCTGATCAATCAATACTTGATCTGGCGTTAAGTCATACGTTCCCTCAACGATAGGAACCTGAGACGAAAAAATGTTTGCGATATTGCTATCGACTTCAAAGGCAGTGCTCATACTACATAATCCCTTGAATTATAATAATTCTGTATCCTGTATTAATAATCATTAGAATGAAATTACAGGAGGTGTGAATACCCCTCCGCATTTGTCAGTGCATAAATGACAAATACAGATCATCCGCCACGATACTCGCGACTTCATATGTAAAAGGGATTAATCAAGGTTCTGTAATGCACCCGTTTTGTAAAACAGGACATTTCGGCAGTATGAAGCTGATTAGTGTGTGTTTATTCAAAGGTTTCAATGTTGGGTTTCCCATTAATATGCCGCGTTTACAGCATTAGTATCCCGTCTATCGACAAAAGGCTTTGCCGATACCTACCCTACGCAGTGTCACAATCAGCTTGAATGGTCACTACGCGTATCCCCCAGAGATCAAACGTTGTTAATTACGCTCCGAGATTGCGCGCGAATTTATCACAAAATAAAATCTTCTGGCAACGATTTTTCATATTAGTAACAGTGATGTAAATCACAACAAAACATACCCCATCGTAACTCGCATGTTCATATTCATGAGCTATGCTTTTCTCCTTCTCTCAAACAGCTGTTATTTAAACAAATATTCTTGAGATATCATCACCTCATCCAACAGAGGTTTAAGGTTGTGCTACTTAATCGTAAAACATTCCTTTCTATATCCGGAACATTTAAAAAGATAGCATTCTCGTCACAGCTTTGCCTGGAGCAAGAGTGGTTATTCTCCACAAGTGATGGTTTAAACATAGACTAGTAGGAATGGCTAAGATGCTTTGCAATGGCAGAATGAACAATCACTTGAGTCAATGAGACAAAGGGTTCGTTACTTAACGAAGTCTGTGACAGAAAAGAAGTTTGAGATTTTCAAAAAATACGAAAAAGGCCTAACATTTTCATGTTAGGCCTTAAATCTGGAGCGACACACGAGGTTCGAACTCGTGACCTCAACCTTGGCAAGGTTGCGCTCTACCAACTGAGCTAGTGTCGCATTTAATATGAGATGGTGCCCCGGGCCGGACTTGAACCGGCACAACGCGAACGTCGAGGGATTTTAAATCCCTTGTGTCTACCAATTCCACCACCAGGGCACACAAATATTCTTTGTGATGCCTTTACAGAAAAGTAAAACACCATCTGATACCGCTAATGCCATATCAATAAAACTTGGAGCGACACACGAGGTTCGAACTCGTGACCTCAACCTTGGCAAGGTTGCGCTCTACCAACTGAGCTAGTGTCGCATTTATTCTCGAAAGCCATTCGCTCTCAAAAGAATAATGGAGGCGCCTCCCGGAGTCGAACCGAGGTCCACGGATTTGCAATCCGCTGCATAGCCACTCTGCCAAGGCGCCTCATTTGTGAATAAAGCTAAGCTTTCTCACAACCCTTTTGAGCCGTGCTCTCTTGGGTACGGGATGCATTCTACGGATTCGAGCGATCGAGTCAACACTATTTTTATTTTTTTAAATCGTTTGACTAGAATTTGTGCGAAAGACGATGGATTGCTTAGTTTTAATACTAAAAATCGCTTAAATACACTTGTTTATCATAAAACTTTGGCTACGCCTTACACTGCTGGCCGTGCGTTGCGTGCATTGAAGTATTAATAATCAGAAGACTCGCCTCTCTAAGACTCTCCAAGGACAAAAACAAGACTTAGATCACAAATAGAACTCTATCGAAGCAAAAGCCCCAGATACAAATTGCAAACATGGCCGTTAGCAAGCATTGAAAAGCGAGAGAAGCCAAAAAATGCTGTAGATTGTCTTAGATACAAAAAAGCAGGCTATTAAGCCTGCTTTCTAACATCAGAATTTAATGGTGCTCTTCATTCAACAGATCGTCTTTCGCAGCAGCCAAATATTGAATCATTGACCAATATGTCAAGAAAGTTGCCACATACAAGGCCGCAAAGCCTAGCCAAACCATCCATTCATCGTAACGCCATATCAACACCCATAAGGCGAACATTTGCGAAACAGTTTTTACTTTGCCAACCCAAGATACCGCAACACTCGCTCGCTTACCGATTTCAGCCATCCATTCTCGCAATGCTGAGATAATGATTTCTCGCGCAATCATCGTTACCGCAGGAATGGTCACCCAAATTGAATGATAATGTTCCGTGATTAGAATCAATGCCGTTGCCACTAGCACTTTATCAGCGACAGGATCAATAAACGCGCCAAAACGAGAAGTTTGGCCAAGTTTACGGGCCAACATGCCGTCAAGCCAGTCAGTAAAACCCGCTACCCAAAACACCATTGCTGCTGCAAACGGTGCCCATGAATAAGGTAGATAAAAGACAACCACAAAAACAGGGATTAGGAACAGTCTAAGAAGAGACAGAATGTTCGGGATATTCAAACGCATTTTATTATTCTCTTACACATTGCGGCTTAATGTTGCGCGATTTTCCTTATTGTTTCAATGCTTGGAAAATAATTTCTGCTAAAGAGTGACTTATTCCCGGTACTTTGGCGATTTCTTCGACACTTGCACGTTTAAGTTCTTGTAACCCACCCATGTACTTGAGTAACGCCTGACGTCGTTTAGGGCCGATTCCCTCAATCCCTTCGAGTGCACTCGTACGTCTGGTTTTACCTCGCTTAGCACGGTGCCCCGCTATAGCATGGTTATGGCTTTCATCACGAATATGTTGAATAAGATGCAGCGCAGGAGCATCGCTTGGTAAATGAAACTCGTCCCCATCGACTGTAATCAGCGTTTCTAAACCTGGTTTGCGAGTAACGCCTTTTGCAATACCAATCATGATGGGACGCTTTGGCCAATCCCCCCAATATTGCGAAATGATGTCATGCGCACGATTTAACTGACCTTTACCGCCATCGATAAAGATGATGTCGGGAATTTTCTCTACGTCCAATTGCTTCGAATAACGGCGCTCCAACGCTTGTCCCATTGCTGCGTAATCATCACCACCGGTAATCCCAGTAATGTTGTAGCGACGATACTCTTGCTTTACGGGGCCTTCGTTGTTGAACACCACACATGACGCAATCGTGCTTTCCCCCATCGTATGGGAGATATCAAAACATTCCATTCGAGCTATAGACTCCAACTTCAATGTTTCGCGAAGCGCATGAAAACGCTGATTAATCGTCATCTTGTGATTGATTTTTGTGGTAATCGCCGTTAGTGCATTCGTGTTCGAAAGCTTGAGATACCTTGCTCGAGAGCCAGTTGGCGACGTATGAAAATGAACCTTACGCCCTGCCACTTCACTTAACGCTTTCTGTATTGGCGCAATATCTTCTGCCAACTCTTGATTCAAAATAATACGAGAAGGAATTGTACGTGCTTCGTTATGGCTCAAATAGTATTGAGTCAGAAAACTATCGAACACTTCCTGCTGGCTTGTATTTTGTGGGATTTTCGGAAAATGGCTACGGCTACCAAGCACTTTGCCTTGGCGTATCATCAGGATATGGATACACGCGATACCATTCTCCTGAGCAAACCCGAGTACATCCATATCATCCATGCTGTCTTCTGAGACGTACTGCTGCTCTTGAACACGCCTAATCGCTTGGATTTGATCGCGAAATTTAGCGGCATCTTCAAAGCGCAATTGCTGACTGGCAACTTCCATTTTCTCGATCAGTTGTTTGAGTACTTGCTGATCTTTGCCTTGCAAAAACATTCGCACAAAGCCAACCAACTCTGCATATTCTTCATCAGAAATGATGGTATTAACGCATGGTCCTGCACAGCGACCAATTTGGTACATCAAACATGGGCGCGTTCGGTTAGAATAGACAGTGTCTTCACACTGGCGCACAGGAAATATCTTTTGCAGCAAATGCAATGTTTCTCTTACTGCACCAGAATCTGGGTAGGGGCCAAAATATTCACCTTTGCGCTTCTTGGCGCCACGGTGGATAGAAAGCCGTGGGTGCTTATGACCGCTAATAAAGATATAAGGGTAAGACTTATCATCTCGCAGCAACACATTGTATTTCGGCAAATACTGCTTGATGTAGTTATGCTCTAAGATCAGCGCTTCTGTCTCAGTGTGAGTCACCGTGACGTCTATTTTGGCGATATTACTGACAAGCGCGCGAGTTTTCTCACTGTCTACTTTTTTTCGAAAGTAGCTTGAAAGGCGCTTTTTAAGGTCTTTGGCTTTACCTACGTAGATTACAACAGCTTCGGCGTTGTACATTCTGTAAACGCCGGGCTGATGAGTTACTGTCTTGAGAAAGGAAGCCGAATCGAAAGGAGGATTCACGCTAAAGGGTCTCGGTGTCCAGCATTCCGTGGCGAATCGCTAAGTGAGTTAACTCAACGTCACCATTAATGTCCAATTTACTAAAGAGTCGGTAGCGATAGCTGTTGACTGTCTTTGGACTTAAATTAAGTTGCTCAGAAATATCCGTTACCTTTTGGCCTTTGGTGATCATAAGCATGATCTGCAATTCACGCTCGGATAAGTCTTTAAAAGGGTTCTCAGAGGCTGGAGAAAATTGACTCAATGCCATCTGCTGCGCAATCTCTGGCGAGATGTAACGCTGCCCACTATTAACTACACGAATCGCATTCACCATTTCGTCAGGGCCAGCACCTTTGGTTAAATAACCAGACGCACCTGCCTGCATCACCTTGGTTGGAAACGGGTTTTCTGTATGAACGGTAAGTACGATGATTTTCACATCAGGATTCACGCGAAGAATTTTTTTAGTGGCTTCCAAGCCGCCAATTCCTGGCATGTTCATGTCCATTAAAACGACGTCAGCATGATTACTGCGACACCATTTTACTGCATCTTCACCGCTGTCAGCTTCTCCTGCTACGTTCATTCCACGGACGTCTTCAATAATACGTCGTATCCCTGTGCGAACCAGCTCGTGATCATCTACAAGGAAAACATTTATCAAACTTGTATCTCCACACTTTGTATTGGTTCTGCACCCACATAACCATTATTTGTTAAATGTGGATATCAGTATGACTGCCTATATACTAACGTAATCGACAAAAAATTGCTTTCTATGAATATGTGCTGAAACGCAAACTTTAGCAAGAACTTATTCATAAACCACTCTATTATTTTAGAGCGTGATGAGCAGAACCGAAATCTAAGAAAAGACAATTAACAACATTAAGTACAATAAATCAAGTAACTAGGTTTCATATTGCCCAGAGAAACACGCTATAACTTAAAATGACACTGTCCCTCTTGCACCAAAGACTAACTTGTAATCACTAATTCCAGCAAAAATTTGAGACGCTTTCTTTACTGGTTATTTTTACAGTTCTTAGTGTTAAACTAACGTTCTTCAAGTTTTCTAAGGTTTCTCACATTTGAATATCCAACAAGGCTTTCTGCTTACTCGACAGGCACGAGACATCAAAGGTCAAACTCAAATCGAGTTGTGGCTTTCGACAGAAGCAGGTCCTACTCAGTTACTTATTAATGGTGAGAAGCCAGTATTTTTCATCGCTCAGAAACACTCAGAGCAAGCAAAGACACTCGCACGAGAAAAAAACATATTCGTCGACATCCGCCTTTTGGATCTCAAAACGTTTGAACATACGCCTCTTGCTGCCTGCTATACCAATGTAACCAGAGACGCTCTCGCACTCAAAGACACATTCGCTCAAAAAGATATCACTACGTATGAAAGTGATATTCGCCTCGCCGATCGCTACCTAATGGAGCGTTTTATCAAAGGCAGTATCGAGTTTACAGGCAATGTGACTCGCACCAATGGCTACCAACGCGTCCAGAGCGCAAAATGCCGTTCGGGGCAATATGAGCCGAAGTTAAACGTTGTCTCGCTAGATCTAGAATGCTCTGAGAAAGGCATTCTTTACTCAATCGGATTAGACAGCGTCATGGATTCCCGCGTTATCATGATCGGAGAACCAGAACCTTCGGAGACACCGATACAATGGGTTAAGGATGAAAAAGCGCTTCTAGAAGCACTCATCGTTTGGTTTAAACAATTCGACCCCGATGTCATTGTCGGTTGGAACGTCATTGATTTTGACTTTCGTCTACTACACAAACGAGCAGAATGGCACAACATGAAGCTAATGCTTGGCAGAGCAGACCAAGCCAGCTTTTTTAGAAGTTCATCTCAAAGCCAACAAGGGTTTATCTCCATTCCCGGGCGAGTTGTGATGGATGGTATCGATACGTTAAAAACGGCGACTTATCACTTTCGGTCTTGGTCATTAGAGTCTGTATCTCAAGAACTCTTAGGGGAAGGGAAAGAAATCCACAACGTTCATGACCGCATGGATGAGATCAATCGTATGTACCGCTCCGACAAACCATCGCTGGCTAAATATAATTTACAAGACTGCGTGTTAGTGAATAAGATTTTCAATCACACTCACCTGCTCGACTTTGCAATAGAGCGCTCTCGTCTCACTGGTGTCGAACTGGATCGTGTCGGCGGTTCGGTTGCAGCATTCACAAACCTATACATGCCTCAGATACACCGAGCAGGCTACGTTGCTCCGAACCTACACCCTGAAAATTGGATTGCCAGCCCCGGCGGTTACGTGATGGACTCCATCCCTAACCTATATGATTCTGTTTTAGTATTGGATTTTAAGAGTCTATATCCATCGATTATTCGCTCTTTCTTGATTGATCCTATGGGTTTAGTTGAGGGGTTATTGCTCGATATTGGAAAAGAAGAAAATCAGGCTGTACCTGGCTTTCGCGGTGGTCAGTTCCATCGTACGAAACACTTTTTACCAGAAATGATTGAAAAGCTTTGGGCAGCACGTGATGTGGCAAAGAAGAACAATGAAAAAGCTTTTTCTCAGGCAATCAAAATCATCATGAACTCCTTTTATGGCGTACTGGGCTCATCGGGATGTCGTTTCTTTGATACTCGGTTAGCTTCTAGTATTACCATGCGCGGACATGAAATCATGAAGCAAACTAAGGTGCTGATTGAGGAGCAAGGATATCAAGTGATTTACGGCGATACGGATTCCACATTCGTGTCGTTGAATCGACCATACAGTCAAGTAGAAGCTGACGCTGTTGGAAATCAATTAGTTGATTACATCAACTCTTGGTGGAAAGAACACCTGCGTTCTGAGTACAACCTAACATCTATGTTGGAAATCGAGTATGAAACCCATTATCGCAGATTCCTTATGCCAACGATTCGTGGCGCAGAAACTGGCTCGAAAAAGCGCTATGCGGGTTTAATCGGTGAAGGAGAGCAAGAACGGATTGTATTTAAAGGGTTAGAAAGTGCCCGTACTGACTGGACCTCGTTAGCACAGAAATTTCAAAATACACTCTATAGCATGATTTTCCATGGTGAAGATCCAAGCGACTATGTCCGAGAGATGGTTGAGAAAACTAACAACGGTGAATTTGATGAACAGTTGGTGTATCAAAAGCGACTGCGAAGAAAACTGCATGAGTATCAGAAGAACGTCCCGCCACAAGTGCGTGCAGCTCGTTTAGCCGATGAGATAAATGCCAAGCTTGGCCGCCCATTACAGTATCAAAACAAAGGGCGAATTGAATACATTATTACCGTGAACGGCCCTGAACCTTATGAGTACCTCAATAGCCCGATTGATTATCAACATTACATTGATAAACAACTCAAACCCGTTGCGGATGCGATTCTCCCTTTCATTGGGACGGACTTTGACAGGCTTTCAGCGCCACAAATGGGGTTGTTTTAGCCGATACGAAACTCTGTTTTCTGGTACTGTTTGACTAACCAATCACCAAACGCATCAATTAGCCCGATAACAGAACGCTTGGGAATCCCCCGGCCAGAAAGTAAAATTTCTAGCCGCTCGATCTCAAGCTGCTTTTCAGGATGATAAGTTAAGAATACCTTGCCACACTCTAAGGGGTCATCAAACCAACGTTTATCTCGATACATCACCAAAGAGTATGACGCTCTTAGTAACTTTTTAGCAATCACTCGCTGGGCGGCCACCTGCTCTTCTATCGTCTTCGCTTGTACGATTTTTTTGCGATACACCGTAATCCAATCTGCCACATCCATATTCCAGTGCTTAGCAATTTCCCAACTTGGGACGTAATCACCAAAACAGTCTGCTAGATCATCACCATAAATACAGACACAGCAATGCTTAAGCATAAAGCCCCAAGTGAAAATACTGTCTAAATTAGCTACTTCACTCACTAAGGCTGTACGGACCGATACACCATTAACGTGAGGGTAACTCTGCTGCGCACGCCACTTAATTGTGTTGAGCAAAGTCGCGCGATTGTGCTCAAAGGATGATTGAGTAACGACAACCAGGTCTAAGTTCGACTTCCCTGCGATCGCTGTTTTACGAGCAACACTACCGTATACATAAACGCTGTGTAAGTTTTGCCCCAGTCCACCTTTGAGACAAGCGGTGACTTCCCTAATTAAAGGCGCAAACTCTGGTTGAAATGGTTGTTTAGGATCGATAACAGGCAGAGACATGACTTAAAACGTGTTCTCAGATGGTTCAAGAAGTTGGGCTATATGTTCTCTTAGCCGACTCACTGAATCAAGTCCATTCAGGTGTTTAGTCATGGGAGTAACAACAAATTTCTGCAATGAATTTTAATGCTAGGCGGCTAACTTAGCGCTATAATCACCGAGTTTTGCTTAATAAGTATGAATAGGAATATACAATGCCAAAGGCAAGTGAAATCAAAAAAGGCTTCGCAATCGAGTCTAATGGTAAAACTCTTCTAGTTAAAGACATCGAAGTAACGACTCCAGGCGGTCGTGGCGGCGCTAAAATCTACAAAATGCGTTGTACAGATCTAAACACGGGCGCACGTGTAGATGAGCGTTACAAGTCTGATGACGTTGTTGAAACGGTAGAAATGAACAAACGTGCAGTTGTGTACTCATACGCTGACGGCGATGAGCACATCTTCATGGATAACGAAGACTACTCACAATACACATTCAAGCACAATGAAGTTGAAGACGACATGCTGTTCATCAACGAAGATACACAAGGTATCCACATTATCCTTGTTAACGGTGCTGCAGTGGGTATTGAACTACCATCTTCTGTTGAGCTAGTGATTGAAGAAACTGACCCTTCAATCAAAGGTGCTTCTGCATCTGCTCGCACTAAGCCAGCACGCTTCGCTTCAGGTCTTGTCATCCAGGTTCCTGAGTACATTGCAACTGGTGACCGTGTTATCATTAACACAGCTGAACGTAAATACATGAGCCGAGCATAAGCATGTCTGATTTGATTTCTTACGACGACGTCATCGACGCAGCGTACGACATTTTCCTTGAGATGGCTCCAGATAACCTAGAGCCTGCTGACGTGATTCTGTTTACTGCGCAATTTGAAGATCGTGGTGCCGCAGAACTTGTTGAAACCGGTGATGACTGGGTTGAACATGTTGGCTTCGAGATCGACAAAGAAGTATATGCAGAGGTTCGTATCGGCCTAGTAAATGAGGAAAATGACGTTCTTGATGACGTATTTGCTCGTATGCTAATCAGCCGAGACCCTGAACATAAGTTCTGCCATATGCTTTGGAAACGCGATTAACGTTTCTTCATCATGAACAAAGATACCAGCCTAGTGCTGGTATTTTTTTATCTGTTATTTTCGTCTAGCTGAGATATTTGTTTATACAAAGCACCCTGCTCTATATAGGCTTTAGACCCTTTTGTTATGTAACAGATAAGAAAAAGGCTTGCCGAATTGGCAAGCCTTTCTGATGTTTTGCTATCGATTAACGATGCTTGTTGCGTGCGCCTTGGTCACCAGCAGTCTTCTTCGGCTTACGACGAGAAGGGTTGTTGCTGCGACCTTTTGGCGTGTTAACACGCTCTTCATGGCGCTTAACTGCGCGACGAATTTTTTGGCTGCGTGCACGCTCACGTTTGCGTGACGTGTTGTCTTTGTTCAGATCAAGCATGGTTTCTTTCTCTGGACGAAGCTCTACAAGCTCACGCAAGTAGTTTACTTCTTTCAGGTCAAGCTCCATCCAACCGCCACGAGGCAGTTTCTTGTCTAAGAAGATGTCGCCGTAACGAACACGTTTCAGACGGCTAACGGTACACTCTTGCGATTCCCATAGTCGACGAACTTCGCGGTTACGACCTTCGTTGATAACAACGTAAAACGTGTGGTTCATGCCTTCACCACCCGCGTAAACAACATCTTCAAAGCGAGCTAAACCGTCTTCCAGTTCAACACCTTTTACTAGATTACGAACTTTCTGTTCAGTTACTTCACCGAACACACGTACTAGGTATTCACGTTCAACTTGGCGGCTTGGGTGCATTAAGCGGTTCGCCAGTTCACCATCCGTTGTGAAAAGTAGAAGACCAGAAGTGTTCGCATCCAGACGACCAACTGAAATCCAACGAGAGCCACGAATTTTTGGCAGACGATCAAAAACAGTACGACGACCTTCTGGATCGTGACGAGTACACAGTTCACCCTCAGGTTTGTAGTACGCAAGTACACGACAAATCACTTCTTCTTGAATCTTTGCAGAGACAATGTGACCATCGATACGAACTACGCTGCTCTCGTCTTCAAGTCTTTCACCAAGCTTAGCGACTACACCGTTCACGCTAACGCGACCAGATTTAATTAACGATTCAATCTCACGACGAGAACCGTGACCAGCACGTGCTAATACTTTTTGTAACTTTTCGCTCATTTATCTACCTATGTGTCGTCTTCACAGACGTCTAGACCAGGATTGGTCTGTATTTTGCTATTTACCCATTTCAGTGGGATTTTTCGGTCGGACATTATACGTAACTTTCTTAGTTAATGTAAGCTAAATCGGCGCCATTCTCCACACCAAAATTCACTTCAAAAATGACCGAAATATTTGTCCTATTCTGCAACTTTTTTACTACTTAAAGCAGGCATTGCTCAACGAGAATCCCACTAATATCGGTCTTCCTGAACCACTTTAACCACGCGGTACCTGATAAAATTGTCAGGGTTACAACAATAACCACTTGGGGTGTGTTTACTGTTCGTATTGCTAGAAAGCAACGAAAAATAAGCCGTCCCTGTTTGCTGCTAAGTAATACCAATCACCGCAGACAATGAGCGCTCATAGCAAAGCAAGGTCGTGGGTAACAAGACAAAAATTGTCTTTAAGTCATTAGTTCACATCAAAAATAACACTAATGCTATCGTGTACTCTGACTCTCTAGGTTCGCTCTGCACTCTCGGCGATTGGCATAAATCAGACAAAAAGGAATAGAACAATGTCTATGCTAAATCTCGACCTAAATTGGATTTTTGGGACATCTCAAGATGACGATATGACAGGCACAAAAGGCTCTGAAACAACCGATATTTTCTTCGGCTTCTGTGGTGATGATAAGTTTGTAGGATACGGAGGTAATGATATTGTCTTCGGTGGCTGGGGAGATGATACCTTGCTTGGTGGCCGAGGTAACGACTTTGTTTCTGGCGGCTTTGGAAACGATTTCCTATCCGGCGGATTAGGAAACGACAAACTCTTTGGTGGCTGCGGCGACGACACAATTTTTGATTATTCAGGCAACAACTACTTGAGTGGTGGCTGGGGTAACGACACGCTCGTTGTTGGTGATGGTGAATCAGTACTGAGCGGTGGCTGTGGAGACGACACCTTCGTGCTTACAAACCGCCTGGCTATTGGTGTACCTGATCAGCCAGTGTCTTCCAACGATATTGATGTTAAAGCCGACATTGTCGATTTTAATATTTTCCATGACAAACTTGTCTTTGATATGGGCCGAGACACTGATAACGATGGCATTCGAGATACGTTCTTGGATTCAGCGGATGATCTGACTTTATCTTACAATGAATGTGGCTGGGCAGTATTCTCAAGTGATGAATACAATGTTGAAGTGACACTAAACGGTGTGAGCTCTGCATACATCAACTATGCAGAACAAAATGGTATCGACATTTTCGATTTCGCTTAACCTCAATCAGTTAAGTTCAATGAGATATTCGATATGATAACAAAAATAGGAGGCGCGATGCCTCCTATTTTGTTTGACGGTGGTGTGCGTCTACTATTCGAATGGTGCAGGGTCACCAGATCCCAAACGAACCACAACAGGTTCACCTTCGCTAAAGTCAATTACAGTCGTAGGTTGTTCACCTAGGTAACCGCCATTAAGAATCACATCAACCGCATGTTCTAGTTTATCGCGAATATCCTCTGGATCAGATTCTGTTACGTCACTGCCAGGTAGAATCAACGACGTAGACATCATCGGCTCACCTAATGCTTCCAACAAGTCCAAGGCAATTTGATTGTCTGGAACACGGATACCGATGGTCTTACGTTTTGCATTCATCAAACGACGCGGCACCTCTTTTGTGCCTTTGAAGATGAAGGTGTAAGGACCTGGTGTGTTATTTTTCAGCAGTCGGAATGCAGAGTTATCCACTCGCGCATAGAGAGAAAGCTCCGACAAATCACGACACAGCAAAGTAAAGTTATGCTTATCATCCAGACGACGAATCTGACAGATTCGTTCCAGTGCCTGTTTGTTCTCCAACTGACAACCAAGTGCATACCCTGAATCAGTAGGGTAAACCACAACGCCGCCGTTACGAATGATTGCTACTGCTTGATTAATCAAGCGAGCCTGTGGGTTTTCTGGGTGAACGTAAAAAAACTGGCTCATTGTAATTCCTCATTATCGAGCCTCTCGGCTCTATATTTTTATGGGTTCTCGACTTCGTATTACTGAGTATTATTCAACGAAGGATCTATTCCCCAATCTTTCCAAACTGGTTCGACGCCAGCAGGCAACCATAGGTTCCTTCCTAGCTCCATCCACGGTGATGGGTAGTGAAAATCACTGCCTTGAGAGGCTAATAGTTTGTATTGTATAGCATAATCAGCCAAGTTGCGCCTTTCTTGTTGCGCTTGCTGTGGCTGTGCAACTTCCATCGCATCACCACCCGCTTCGACAAACGCTGCTAGAAGACGCTTAATCCACTTCGCTGTCAACTTATATCTACCAGGATGCGCTAATACCGCCATTCCACCAGCCGCATGGATAGCATCAACCGCATCCTTCATCGAACACCAATTCGGTGGTACATAACCTGGGTTATTACGCGTTAGGTATTTTTTAAACACCATTTGCATGGTTTTTGCGTAACCATTATCTACCAACCATTTCGCGAAATGCGCTCTTGTCACTGGAGCATCACCGGCGATTTGCCTTACCTCTTCAAGCACACCTACTCGAGTTGCTTTTTGTAGTCGCTCTGCAATTAACTCAGATCGTGTTATGCGATGCTGCTTCTGCTGTTCTATGAGGGCAGATAATTGTTCATTTTCCGGATCGATATTCAGGCCGACAATATGAATGTCTTTGTTTTGCCAGACGGTCGATATCTCAATGCCATTGATGATTTTTATCGGCAAATTATTATCTTGAACGTATTGCTTAGCTAACGCCAAACCGTCAACCGTATCGTGATCAGTGATCGCCAAAACCTCGATATCAAAACTCAGCGCCCTTTCCACTAAATCTTTAGGTTCTAACCGACCGTCCGATGCAGTGGTGTGACTATGTAAATCAATTCTCATATTTTTATCGTTTTAATGCCGTTTTGGGGTTGACTTTTTACTCTCGCACTAGTTAACTAGTACACAAATACAAAGTACGTAATTTAAGGTTCACCATGTTACAAGAATTTAACCAAAACCAAAAAGCGAAAGTTGCGGTTTGTCTTAATAAGGCAAACTCATCAGATCTTGCTTGGTGGCGCACTTGGACTAGTTCTTGGTGGGCAAACGTATACTTCTAGTTTATAGAACCAAACGTTGTAAAGCCCGCTACTTAAGCGGGCTTTTTTGTTTTGTTGCTCATTTCACATTCAACTGCCTAAACATTAATCGAATATAGCCAACTCTAGATTGGGAGAACGTTTGCTTTATGCGACTATGTACGGCAGGAAGATTTAAACAGCTACAAGGAGGTCTTGTGAACAAGGCCATTGAAATTAAGAAACTTGGACAGCTTGAAGTGCTAACGGCTTCCGTCCCTTATACTCAAGACCCGACTCGCTTGTTCCACACACTATGTGAGAACAAAACTGACAGCCTATTGCTGGAATCTGCTGAGATCGATTCAAAGCAAAATTTAAAATCCCTGCTGATCGTAGATTCAGCGGTTCGCATTGTTTGCTTCGGCCATACCGTTAGCATGCACGCCTTGACCAATAACGGTAAAAACCTACTGTCTCACCTAAACCAGAACATCCGTGGTGACGTTGAGAGCAAGTTCGATGGCGAAACGCTAACTTTGCAATTTAACCAACCATGCGACACGTTAGATGAAGACTCTCGCCTACGTGAAGCCTCTTCTTTCGATGCGCTGCGTTTGGTTCAGCATAGTTTTGATATTTCACAGCAAGACAAACACGCAATTTTCCTTGGTGGTCTGTTTGCCTACGACTTAGTCGCAAACTTTGAGCCGCTTGGTAATGCCGAAGCAACAAATCAGTGTCCAGATTACGTTTTCTACGTCGCGGAAACACTACTTGTTGTCGACCATCAAACGGAATCTTGCCAGCTTCAAGCGACGTTGTTTGTTGATGGTTCAGAGAAAACAGCGTTAGAGACTCGTATTGCAGAAATCAGCGCTCAGTGTGCGGCGCCAAAGCTACTGCCAAGTGCAAAACAAATCGCTGACGTAACGGTAGAACCTAGCGTATCTGATGCAGACTTCTGCCAAACTGTTCGCGACTTAAAAGAGTTCGTAGTGAAAGGCGATGTATTCCAAGTTGTACCATCTCGTAGATTCACTCTACCTTGCCCTTCTCCACTAGCGGCTTACAAAGAACTGAAACAAAGTAACCCAAGCCCTTACATGTTCTACATGCAAGATGAGCTGTTCACTCTGTTTGGCGCATCACCAGAAAGTGCGCTTAAGTACGAAACCGACACTAACCAAATTGAAATCTACCCAATCGCAGGTACTCGTCGCCGTGGTAAGCGCCCTAACGGCGAGATCGATTTCGACCTAGATAGCCGCATTGAACTTGAACTGCGTACCGACATGAAAGAAAACGCAGAACACATGATGTTGGTTGACTTAGCACGTAACGACGTCGCTCGTATTGCTCAAGCTGGCACTCGCCACGTAGCAGACCTACTAAAAGTCGACCGTTACAGCCACGTAATGCACTTGGTCTCTCGTGTGGTTGGCCAACTGCGTGAAGACCTAGACGCGCTGCACGCATACCAAGCTTGTATGAACATGGGCACGCTCACTGGTGCACCAAAGATTCGTGCAATGCAGTTGATTCGCGATGTAGAAGGCGCACGACGCGGTAGCTACGGCGGTGCTGTGGGCTATCTAACTGGTGAAGGCACACTCGACACATGTATCGTAATTCGCTCAGCGTACGTTGAGAACGGTGTTGCTCAAGTTCAAGCTGGTGCAGGCGTGGTGTTCGACTCTGATCCACAAGCGGAAGCAGACGAAACGCGCGGCAAAGCACAAGCGGTAATCTCTGCTATCCAAGCAGCGCATAAGTCACAATAAGGAATAGGGTTCAGAGATGGCTAATATCATTTTTATCGACAACTTTGACTCGTTCACCTACAACCTTGTGGATCAATTCCGCTCGCTGGGTCACTCAGTCAAGATTTACCGAAACAACATCCCAGCAGAAACCATTGAACAAGCGGTAAACGAGCTTGAAAACCCAGTGGTTCTGCTATCGCCAGGCCCTGGTGCTCCTTCAGAAGCAGGATCAATGCCAGAGCTGATCCAACGCATGAAAGGCAAAGTACCGATGATCGGCATTTGCCTTGGTCACCAAGCGATTGTTGAAGCGTATGGCGGCACCGTTGCTGGCGCGGGCGAAATCATTCACGGAAAGGTCTCTATGATGGAGCACCAAGACCATGCGATTTACCAAAACCTACCATCACCACTTGCAATTGCACGTTACCACTCGCTGGTTGCGACCAAGGTTCCTGAGAGCCTAACCATCACAGCAGAAGTGGATGACTTGGTAATGTCTGTTGTACATGAAGAAGATAAAGTTTGCGGGTTCCAGTTCCACCCGGAATCTATTATGACGACCTACGGAGCAACACTGTTGGCCAATGCCATTGAATGGGCACTTGAAGAACAAACTTCAGCGAACCCACTCACTGCTTAAAAAGCACTTGGCACATAAGAAATTTAGGAGAGGAAATATGGAAGCAATCATCAACCCTATTATTACCAAACTGTACGAGCAAGAATCGCTTACTCAGGAAGAGAGCCAACAGCTATTCGACATCATTATCCGTGGTGAACTAGACCCAATTTTAATGGCATCAGCACTGACTGCACTAAAAATCAAAGGCGAGACACCAGATGAAATTGCGGGCGCAGCGAAAGCACTACTGGCAAACGCAAACCCATTCCCTCGTCCAGATTACGATTTCGCAGATATCGTAGGTACTGGCGGTGACGGTCACAACACCATCAACATTTCAACCACTGCGGCGTTTGTTGCTGCAGCATGTGGTCTAAAAGTGGCGAAACACGGTAACCGCAGCGTTTCAAGCAAATCGGGTTCTTCTGACCTTCTTGATTCATTTGGTATCAACCTAGCCATGAGCGCAGAAGATACGCGCAAAGCGGTAGACGATATCGGTGTTGCTTTCCTATTTGCACCTCAATACCACGGTGGTGTGCGCCATGCGATGCCAGTGCGTCAAACCATGAAAACACGCACCATCTTTAACATTCTTGGTCCACTGATTAACCCTGCTCGTCCTAACATCGAATTGATGGGTGTTTACAGTGAAGAACTGGTTCGTCCTATTGCAGAAACCATGCTACAAATGGGTATGAAGCGCGCAGCAGTAGTACACGGCAGTGGCTTGGACGAAGTAGCAATTCACGGTGAAACAACCGTTGCCGAAATCAAAGACGGTAAGATCACAGAATACAAACTAACGCCTGCAGACTTCGGTCTAGAAGCACACACACTAGAAGCAATCAAAGGTGGCGATCCTGAAGAAAACAAAGCGATCATTACCAATATTCTGACGGGTAAAGGTACAGACGCACAATTGGGCGCAGTGGCAGTAAACGTTGCTCTGCTAATGCGTCTATTCGGCCACGAAGATTTAAAAGCCAACACGCAACAAGCGATTGAGGCAATGAATTCAGGCAAGGCGTACCAATTGGTACAACAACTTGCCGCACACGCTTAAGGAATTGAAGAAGATGACTGACTTCAACACTCAGCAAGCTGACAACCTGTCTGAACACGTTTCTAAGAAAGAAGCAGAAATGGCAGAAGTACTGGCGAAAATTGTCCGCGACAAATATCAGTGGGTAGCAGACCGTAAGGTGAGTCAACCGCTAAGCACATTTCAGTCTGATTTGCTGCCATCGGACCGCAGCTTCTATGATGCTTTGAGTGGCGAAAAGACGGCATTCATCACCGAATGTAAGAAGGCATCTCCTTCTAAAGGTTTGATTCGTGATCACTTCGACTTGGATTACATTGCATCGGTTTACAACAACCACGCAGATGCAATTTCAGTCCTAACAGACGAGAAGTACTTCCAAGGTAATTTTGACTTTCTTCCTCAAGTGCGTGGTCAAGTCAAGCAACCGGTTCTGTGCAAAGATTTCATGGTAGATACCTACCAAGTTTACTTAGCACGTCATTATAGTGCTGATGCTGTCTTGCTAATGTTGTCTGTCCTCAATGATGAAGAGTACAAAGCGCTAGAAGAAGCAGCACACAGCCTAAACATGGGTATCTTGACCGAAGTCAGCAACGAAGAAGAGCTTCATCGTGCCGTTAAGCTAGGCGCACGCGTTATCGGCATCAATAACCGTAACCTTCGCGACCTAAGTACTGATTTGAATCGTACTAAAGAACTGGCACCGACCATTCGTGAACTGGCTCCTAACGCAACAGTAATCTCAGAATCTGGCATTTATACACATCAACAAGTTCGTGATTTAGCGGAATACGCAGACGGCTTCTTGATTGGTAGTTCACTAATGGCGGAAGACAACCTAGAACTTGCTGTACGTAAAGTGACATTAGGCGAAAACAAAGTCTGTGGCTTAACGCACCCAGATGACGCAGCAAAAGCATATCAAGCTGGCGCAGTATTTGGTGGCCTGATTTTTGTCGAGAAGTCGAAGCGTGCGGTTGACCTTGAAGGTGCTCGCTTAACCATGAGCGGTGCTCCACTGAACTACGTAGGTGTTTTCCAAAATCACGATATCGATTTTGTTGCTTCTGTCGTGACCTCTTTGGGTTTAAAAGCGGTGCAACTGCACGGTCAAGAAGACCAAGCTTACGTAAACCAACTCAAAGCCGAACTGCCAACAACAGTAGAAATTTGGAAAGCTTACGGCGTGACTAATGCCAAGCCAGAACTGCTAGCAGACAACATTGATCGCCATTTATTAGATGCGCAAGTTGGCACTCAAACTGGCGGAACTGGTCAAGTATTCGACTGGTCACTGATCGGCGACCCAAGTCAAATTATGCTAGCGGGCGGACTGTCGCCAGAAAATGCTCAACAAGCAGCGACACTAGGTTGCTTGGGATTAGATTTAAACTCTGGTGTAGAAAGTGCACCAGGCAAAAAAGATTCACAGAAGTTGCTCGCGGCATTCACCGCTATTCGCAACTACTAAAGCTGGATATCAGCTAAAAAATTTAAAGCTATTCGTAGCGAAAAATACGAGAAGGAATATAACGATGGCAAAACTGAATGCCTACTTTGGCGAATACGGCGGTCAGTACGTTCCGCAAATTCTAGTTCCAGCACTGGAGCAACTAGAACAAGCGTTTATCGACGCGCAAGAAGATCCAGAATTCCGCAGTGAATTCATGACGCTTCTTCAAGAGTATGCGGGCCGTCCAACGGCTTTGACTCTAACTCGTAACCTAACCAAAGGTACGAAAACCAAACTGTACCTAAAACGTGAAGACCTACTTCACGGTGGCGCGCACAAGACCAACCAAGTGTTAGGTCAAGCTCTGCTTGCGAAACGCATGGGTAAAAACGAAATCATCGCAGAAACAGGCGCAGGCCAACACGGTGTTGCAACCGCACTAGCGTGTGCACTACTTGGCCTTAAGTGTCGCGTTTACATGGGTGCAAAAGACGTTGAGCGTCAAAGCCCGAACGTATTCCGTATGAAGCTAATGGGCGCAGAAGTTATTCCTGTCCACTCGGGTTCAGCGACACTTAAAGATGCATGTAACGAAGCGCTACGCGACTGGTCTGCAACTTATGAAGATGCGCATTACCTACTAGGTACTGCGGCGGGTCCTCACCCATTCCCAACCATCGTGCGTGACTTCCAACGCATGATTGGTGAAGAAACGAAGAATCAGATTTTGGCACGTGAAGGCCGTCTTCCTGATGCGGTTATCGCATGTGTGGGCGGTGGTTCAAACGCGATTGGTATGTTTGCTGACTTCATCGAAGAAGAAAGCGTTCGCCTAATTGGTGTTGAGCCAGCAGGTAAAGGTATCGATACTGACCAGCACGGTGCACCACTTAAACACGGTAAAACGGGCATCTTCTTCGGCATGAAAGCACCGTTGATGCAAGATCCAAACGGCCAAGTAGAAGAGTCATACTCTGTTTCTGCTGGTCTTGATTTCCCTTCAGTTGGTCCACAGCACGCACATCTAAACGCAATTGGCCGTGCTGAATATGACAACGTGACGGATGATGAAGCACTAGAAGCATTCCAGGAAATTGCGCGTCACGAAGGTATCATCCCTGCTCTAGAATCTTCTCACGCACTGGCTCATGCACTGCGTATGGCTCGTGAGAATCCAGAAAAAGAACAATTGTTAGTTGTGAACCTATCAGGTCGTGGTGATAAAGATATCTTCACTGTACATGCCATCCTAGAAGAAAAAGGAGCGATCTAATGAGCCGTTATGAGAAGATGTTTGCGCGCCTAAACGAAAAGAACCAAGGCGCATTTGTACCGTTCGTAACGGTTTGCGATCCAAACGCAGAGCAATCTTACAAAATCATGGAAACACTGGTTGAGTCTGGCGCAGATGCCCTTGAACTTGGTATTCCATTCTCAGATCCGCTAGCCGATGGCCCAACCATCCAAGGCGCTAACATTCGCGCGTTAGACTCAGGCGCAACACCAGATATCTGCTTTGAGCAAATTGGTAAGATCCGAGCTAAATACCCAGACCTGCCTATTGGTCTTCTGATGTACGCGAACCTTGTTTACTCTCGTGGTATCGAGAACTTCTATGAGCGTTGTGCAAAAGCAGGCATCGATTCTGTTTTGATTGCAGATGTGCCAACTAATGAAAGTGCCGAATTTGTTGCTGCTGCAGAAAAGTTTGGTATTCACCCAATCTTCATCGCACCACCAACGGCAAGTGATGAAACACTGAAGCAAGTATCAGAGTTAGGTGGCGGCTACACTTACCTACTCTCTCGTGCAGGTGTTACTGGCGCAGAAACCAAAGCAAACATGCCTGTGGGTCATATGCTCGATAGACTGAACCAGTTTGATGCGCCACCAGCGCTACTTGGTTTTGGCATCTCTGAGCCTGCACAGGTGAAACAAGCACTAGAATCTGGTGCCGCTGGTGCAATTTCTGGTTCAGCCGTGGTAAAAATCATTGAAGCGAACGTTGATCAGCCACAAATTATGCTCGACAAGCTAGGTGAATTCGTTTCTGCAATGAAAGCTGCCACTCAAAAATAATTTCAGTTTGATATGACACAACAACGCCCGCTTAACATTATGTTTAGTGGGCGTTTTCTTACTATCGCGTTTATACCACGTCATTTTTTGTTCAACGCCCGCACTTTCCAAATCTATCTCAAGCAGAGCACTCAAAGAGTGTTAAGCTTGGGTGACTTAACTCACTCAATAAAGCAATGTGCAGTAAGGTTGCTACATGGAAGAAGTCAAAACACTGCTAGCCAAATGTCCTGTACTATCAGGGCTGCCAGATAAAGGGCTTAGTGAAGCAGCGCAAATGACTAAGGTTCGCTGCTTCGACGAAAAAGCACTGATTTGCAATAAAGGTGCGCTTCAATCTTCTCTTATGGTCATAGCTCAAGGTGCAGTGAGAGTGAACTCAATTAGTTCAAAAGGCAAAGAAGTCACACTGATGATTTTCGAAGCTGGTGGCTGGTTTGGAGACAATGTTTTTTCTCCCGGCATGCCTCGTATTTTTGGTGCGACCGCGCATTCTGACGTGACTGTAATGGAGCTTCCTGGAGATAAATTTCGCCAATTACTCGCCAAATACCCTCAAAGTTACCCCACTATACTCGACTTACTTAGCCGCCGCTTGTGGTCTGCTATTTCTGTTATCGAAGATGACGCGATTAGAGGAATTGAAGAACGAGTCGCCAAAAGGTTGCTGCTACTTGCTGAATACCAACTTAATCAAGCGATCGATACTCGACCATGCGTTGTCAGGGTAACAAGAGAACATATCGCTAACATGATGGGGCTAACTCGTCAAAGCGTACACAAGATACTAAAACGATTAGAAAGTATCGGGATGCTAGAGCTAAACTATGGCTCAGTAACCATTACCAATCCGAAACGCTTAGAAGAATACTTTAAAGAACTCGAGCAATAGATCCATTCAACAAACGGTAAGTCTTGTCTAACGATATCTAAAAAACTTATGCATCTAATTGGTCAAGAGCACAACACCATTTGCACTTAGGCAAGTGGCGCTGTGACACAAAAACCATTGAATTGACTAAGCTATATTCAATTCAGATTTCAACTCACGTTTCAAAATCTTTCCTGTCGCACTCATCGGGAGGTGTTCACGAATTTCGACATAACGAGGATATTTAAACGAGGCTAATTGCTCTTTACCCCACTTTTGTAATGAATCGGCGTCAATGTATTCTTTTGGTTTAAGTACAACGTAGGCTTTTATCTCTTCGCCATACTCTTCATTTGGAATCCCTATCACCGCGACCATTGAAACTGCAGGGTGAGTCATGAAAACTTCTTCAATTTCTCTGGGATAAACATTAAATCCACCTCGAATGATCAGATCTTTCATTCTATCGACAATAAATAAATTACCTGAACTGTCAAAGCGGCCCACATCACTAGTATGGAACCAACCATTTTGTAGCGCAGATTCAGTAACTTCTGGGCGATCAAGATATCCCTTCATAACATTATGACCACGCACAACAATCTCACCTTCTTCGCCTATCGGTAGTGCATTGCCTTCAATGTCGATAACTCTTACTTCGACGCCTTGAACCGGTTGACCTACCGAGCCTGGTATACGCTCCTGATCCAAATGATTAAAACATGCAATAGGACTTGTCTCCGACAAGCCGTACCCTTCTAAGATCGGCACATTAAATGTTTCTTCAAAGGTTCGAAAGATTTCGGTTGGTAATGGCGCACCACCGCTTACTGCAACACGCAATGACGAGGTATCAAATTGATGCTGCACATGAAGCAGACCGATGTACATCGTTGGTACACCAGCAAATATCGTCACCCTACGTTTTTCCACCAGCTCAAGAACATGTTTAGGCTCAAACCTAGGCACTAACACCAATGTTGCCCCGCCCAAAACACTAGCATTTAAGTGGACGGTTTGACCAAATGTATGAAATAAAGGCAAAGTTACTAAGTGAATATCATCGGCCTGGCTGCCCATAATGTTTTGTGCCACCAGAGCGTTCATTATGATGTTCTGCTGAGTCAGCTCAGCGCCTTTTGGTAAGCCTGTCGTCCCTGATGTATACAAAATCACACAAGTATCATCCGCATTACGCGGTATATAATCCGGCAACGGTTGGACATCGGCTATAAACGCATTGAGAGTTATTACACCATTCCAATAGCTTTCATCTTGAGATTGAGTCAGTACGACTATGCCTTCGCATGTATCGACTTGTTCAAAGGCTTTGACGCCCTCTTTTGCCATTGGCAGTTCTTTCGTCCCTTCAAAGCAGAAATAAAACTTCGCTTTTGAATCTTCTAAGTGATACTTAATTTCTCGCGCTTTCAAAAGCACATTTAATGGGACTGCAACCGCGCCGGCTTTTTGTATTGCATAATAAACAAACGCGAAAAAAGGATTGTTTGGGCATGAAATCGCAACGCGGTCACCTGGCTTTACGCCTTTATTGATTAAAGACGCTGCGATCTTGCCGGCGACCGCATCAAACTGCTCATAATTTATCTTTTCAGCGCCACATATCAACGCCGTTTTATCTGGTTTACTCGCAGCATTTCTTTGTAACGCAGCAGCAAGATTCATCATAGTATCTTTACCTCTTACTTGTCTTTCTCGTCTAATCAGCTCAGGAGCATTAACTAAGCAAGTTATCCTTAACACTGGATCGTCAGCATTTGAGTCTCACCAGTCATTGTCATTTAACATTATGTTTACAACGCAATCAGGACTAAGAATGTAAAGCAATTAACATTTCAGAAGGCAAATTAATAAAAGTGTGAGCTTGAAAGAGATGAATTGTTATAAATATCAACCCAAGTCACTAAAAACTCTGACTGCAATAGCAAATACAAAAGCGGTTAAAATTAACAAAAAGAAAACAAATAAAGAAAAATAAACTTGAACAATCCTAAGCGCGACCCTTATAAGAAAAATCAATAGCAAACGTTTGCCATTGAACAAAACTTTATCGTTCGTCAATAAAATATCGATTAATCCATCAATAATACCTTGCTGCATATTGCCAATTGTAAACGATAAGTGTAAAAAGCAAGGCGAGATAATTATCCGTAAATCCATTTATGGTTAGTGGGTAATTTTAGGATTTTACATTTTATTAGCACAGAGGTTATGGAAGTGTTAAAAGAAAAGGGTTTACTAAACAACATTGGCGTACAAGTCGTAATCGCCATGATCGTGGGCACAGCCGTTGGTGCCATGATGGGTCATGATGCGACAGTGTTCGCTCCTTTAGGTGCTATCTTTATCAACTTAATCAAAATGTTGGTTATTCCTTTGGTCGCTGTAGCCTTGATTTCTGGCGCCGCTGGTCTTGGGAACAGCCAGTCAGCAGGTAAAGTTGGTGTCGTCACTCTAGGTTATTTTGGTTTAACATCCGCCCTAGCCGTTGCGCTTGCACTATTTATGGGTGAAGTATTCCAACCAGGCATGGGTATCGACGTCTCTGGCGTTGAAGGCATGTTCTCAGCAGAATACGCTTCAAAAGGTGAACTACCTACTTTCTGGGCAACCATCACTGGTATGATCCCAACCAACGTTTTCCAATCACTAAATGAAGCAAACATCCTACAGATCCTCGTTTTCTGTATGTTCTTTGGTATTGCGATTTCTAAGCAAGCAAAAGAACGTCGTGAACCAATCATCAATGGTGTTAACTGCATCGTTGACGCAATGGTTTGGATGATCAACAAAGTAATGATCATTGCACCTATCGGTGTATTTGGTCTGATGGCAGAAGCCGTCGGTACGTTCGGTTTTGGTGCGCTAATGGTGGTGTTTAAACTGTTCGTTGTTTACGTTGCCGCCATCCTAATCTTCGGTTTCGTTGTTTACCCAGCAATGGTGCATGTTTTCACGAAGACATCTGCGAAGAAATTCCTGTCTTCAATGAAGAAACCGCAAGCAGTTGCGCTTTCAACAGCGTCTTCTATGGCAACACTGCCTGTTACAATGGACACCTGTGAAAAAGAGCTGGGCGTAAAAAATTCAACTGCATCATTTGTTCTGCCTCTAGGCGCAACGATCAACATGTCAGGTAATGCGATTTACTATGGCTTGGTTGCTATCTTCTTTGCTCAACTGTTCAATATCGATCTAGGCATGGGCGCTTACATTGCAATTATCGTAACGTCTACATTGGGTGCGGTTGGTCAAGCGGGTGTTCCTGGCCCTTCTTTCCTAGTGGTTGCCGTGCTTCTTGCCGCTGGCATTCCAATTGAAGGTCTACCGCTGCTATTCGCTCTTGACCGTATTTTCGATATGATTCGTACAGCACTGAACATCACAGGTGATGCTGCATGTGCAGTTATCGTTGATGCGCTAATTGAAGAAGAAACGGCAGAAGCTGAGCTAAAAAAGCAAGAAGCCTAACCCTCTCTTGAATAGACCAAAAACCGCTCATAATGAGCGGTTTTTTTGTCTTTTCTTGCATTACGTAACTATACAAATAGAAACCGATGGCATAAATTTTTCAAAATGATATAAACCATTACAAAATATAACAAAACGTTAGAGCTAGGTTATATCATGAGTCTTGAGCAATCTTTGGAATATCTCACCAAAATAAATTTGCCGATCGAATCAAAGCAGCAGGCCCTGGTTGACTCAGTTATTCTTACCCTAACGAAACAAAAACGAGATGCTCTTTTTCAACAGGTTGCTCTGTATCGAATAAAACTGCTTAAATCTCTCTTTCCTAAACACGCATCAAAAAGTCTTTCTGCACTATTTGAGTTAATGGATTATCGAGATTTAGTGCAACAGTATCCGACAGGTTTCTCCAAAGAGATTCGTTTACTTGAACAACTTGCCGCAGATTGTTACCCGCATTGGATGGTTTTCTGGTGTCAATGCGAGATCGAAGCAATCAAGCAAAAATATCCTTCAAACGAAGCTGCGATTCCTACTCCGCTTCCGTTTGACGACCACAGCTATACTAGCGTGTTAATTGAAGATATCGCAGATTGCGATCTTGAGGTAATGCTGCCAAATCATGCAGCGTTAATGCCGATTTCCGAAGCGATCACACTGAGTAATCTTGAGCTTTTCGTCCAAACTGAACAATGGTTTGAAATCTTGCCTCTTTTATCACTCTCGCAAAAAGGGCAGCACTTTGCGCTCTTGCTCAAATCGTCATCTTCACCAATCATGGTCTCCTCCGCTTTAGTGCAAAGCTGGCATCAACGAAATAACTGGCTCAGTTACTCACCACAGTTTAGTAACGAACAATGGCAGTTTTGCTTTCCTAATCATGGGTACAGTGTTCTCAATCAACTGGGTATTTTGGAGTGTCGTGCTCTAACTCATGAGCACACTCTTATTGAGTTTGATGCTCAGTTTCAATCTCGTGTAAAGAACACTGAAGCGGTTTGCGAAGTGCTGCGCCTTACGGTGGGAGGCAACATCCAACAAAAGCTGTATTTTTTGTATCTGGCGCAAAAAACAATGATGAGTGAGCTTTATAAAACAGGCTATAAGCTCGGCTTTACCATTATTGAGCAAGTATTTATGTTAAATTTCTATCAATCTATTGATTTAAGTGCCTACTTTCACTCAGGATACCGCGACATTAACGGTGACGGTACCAAGACATACCGCGGTTTCTGGAATTTAGGTATGATGGTTGAAGCATTTCAAGACATACAATTTCGCGACTACAAACATTGCGTACGAACAAAAAGAATGGATAAAAAGGTGAATGAGCATGCTTGATGTTCATTTGCATGGTCTCTTTTACCCAAAAGCAATGGCATTGTACGCGACTGTACTAATAGTATTCGCTTGGCTACTGTATTACTGCTATCGCCTAAAACAGAAGAGTGAATCAATCTTAGGCTCGCATCACGCGCCTTACATCGCTTATTCCAGCTGTGTCATTGTTTGGATAAGCAGCAACGCCTATTTCCATACCGATTTATTGCCAGAATTAGGCTCTGTTGGTGGCATTTTTATGGCTAAGTTAGCGAACTTAGCGTCTTTTTTCGCCTTTGCGTTTGCATTCTATTTTTCTTGCCAGTTAACCGCAGATGTTAAAAAAACAGCGGTCAAAGCCTGGCAAAAAGTCGTCTTTGTCGCACTAGCAACGTATTCACTGTACATCAACTTAGTACCGAATCTTACTGTCGAAAATGTCACCATTAGTGGTCCAAGCCAGTTCGTCATTAAATTTGGCCCACATACCTCATATTTTTTCATTAGTTTGCTAGCTTTCGTGGTACTAACGCTGCTTAACTTGATTGCCATGCGCGCTAACAGCAGCAAGCTCACGTTAGCAAAAAGCAACTATATGATCGCTGGCATTTTGGTATTCATGTTATCTACGGCAGTGATACACCTTGGAATGACGTATTTCCTTGGCGACTTCTCCCTAACTTGGTTACCACCAGCACTTTCAATCAGCGAAATGTTGTTTGTGGGCTATGCCCTACTTACCTCTCGCTTCTACAGCGCTAAATATCTCACGTACTTAACGGTAAGCGCGCTCTTAGTCTGCGCCATTTTTGTTCTGCCGCTAGGGGCGATATTTATTCCTATCTCTGAAGATAACCAATGGCTTGTTGCGGTACCTTTATGCGCGCTTATCGGTATCAGTTGGCACTTGCTTTTTAAGCGAGTCAGTCGTTTCGCTTCATATTTTATTTATGGGAAACGACACACTCCCGTTCAGCAAATCCTTGGGTTAGAGGAAGAGTTTAAACGCTCAATAGATGATGCTATGCGTCAGTTGGCATCGTTACTTAACATACCAAACAACAAGCTACAGCTAGTCACTAGCAATTACACAGAAACGTTTTACGAAGAGTACCTGCCGTCAAGCAAGTCAGTTCTCGTGCTTGATGAGTTGTCTGAAGAAATTGATTATGCCTCCTCTTCTAAAGGGTCGATGAGAAAGCTCTACGAGCGTATGCGCTCAAGCAATACTGCGCTCGTTATGCCTCTCTTCGGTCGTGGAAAATCTGTTACTCACTTGCTGATTTCTTCACATAAAATAGATAATAAGCTGTTTTCTAATGAAGAAATCTCAGCTCTGCAAACGTTATTAGTTCGCATCCAGAGCACCATTGAAGCCGATAGAAAGGTACGCCAAAGCCGTGCGCTGGCTAACTCCATTGCACATGAAATGCGTAACCCTCTCGCTCAAGTACAATTACAATTTGAAGCTTTAAAACAGCATATAGAGTCAAACGCCTCACTGGATATGCTAAAAAGAGAAATTGATAAAGGTGAAGCCGCTATACAACGCGGTCGACAACTTATCGATATTATTTTACGAGAAGTTAGCGACAGTTCACCAGAGCATGAGCCTTTAGCTCTCACTTCCATACATAAAGCCATCGACCAAGCAGTAAGCCGTTATGGTTTTGAAAACGATCAAATAATAGAGAGAATTAACCTGCCACAGGCACACGATTTTGTCGCGAAGTTAAATGAGACCCTGTTTAACTTTGTCATTTTCAATTTGATTCGTAACGCTATCTACTATTTTGATTCTTATCCCGACAGTCAAATTGAGATTCGTACCCAGACGGGGGCTTACGAAAACATTCTGATCTTCCGAGATAGTGGGCCAGGTATAGATAGCAGTATCTTACACAAGATATTTGATGACTTTTTCTCGTATCAAAAAAGCGGAGGCAGTGGCTTAGGTTTGGGCTATTGCCAACGTGTTATGCGCTCCTTCGGAGGACGAATAGAGTGCCAGTCTGAATTGAACGAGTTCACAGAATTCTACTTGTATTTCCCAGTCGTACCAAACGCACCAAAACCAGAGACATTAAGAGCACCGGACTTTGATAGCTGGAAAGCAACTCCATCACATTCTGAAAATCATTCAGCTCAACACGTACAAGTATGTAAAGATGCACCAACAGTGCTCATTGTTGATGACAAAGAGGTGCAACGCACCTTGGTACAGATGTATTTAAAAAGATTGGGAGTCAACAGCTTACAAGCAAATAATGGAGCCTCTGCGGTAGAACTATTCCACTCTCACAAGATTGATCTCGTTCTTATGGATGTCCAAATGCCGGTAATGAATGGATTTGACGCAAGCCAACGGATTAAGCAAATCACATCCTCCGTTCCAATCATTGCCTTATCTGGTGAGTCTGGAGCTAGAGAGTTGGAGCTAATTTCGAAACTCATGGATGACAGACTCGAAAAGCCCACCACGTTAAATGCACTTCAAGTCGTCATCCAAAGATGGCTACAGAACGAGAATTTTGCACCTTCCAACACTTTTTAATCTGCAAATATAGAATTGGCACTAGATGTGCATTATTGGAGTAAATCGAATTATCCAGAAGGTCAAGCAGGCTACAAAAGAGTAGCGTATGAGCTTGATAAGGAGATCGCCATGTTACTTCATCGACATACATACTACGGCCTGATTCATCATGGAATCAAAACACTGTTACTTGATCGCTTAGGCCACTATACAGAAGAAGAGTATCATCAATATCTGAGCCTGATGACTGGTAAATCCACTTGCTTCACGATGTCTCTCGAAGAGCTAGAAGCAACGGTCGATAACTTACTACGGGAAGGCTATTTAGAAGATGTAAAAACGCTTATTTCCCAATATCAACGTGTGGCTTAAGGTTTAAAACTCTCAACTTTATTGCCGCCTCATCGCGGCAATTTTTATTCCTTCCATATGCTGTTTCGACATGGAAGAAGCTTGCGGGCTGTACGATATACTAAGCGTTACTATTCTTACCTTAACTTCCTCAGTATTCACATCTTGTCAGATTCCGTTAGACTGTCTTCAATTCAACAATTAGGTAGATTTTGCCATCATGAAGCAGATCCTAGACTTTATACCACTCATCGTTTTCTTCGCTTTATACAAGCTGTACGACATCTACGTGGCGACAGGTGCACTGATCGTAGCAACAGCCATTCAGCTTGTCGTCACCTATGCGCTGTATAAGAAAGTCGAAAAGATGCAGCTAATAACATTTGTTATCGTCACTATCTTCGGCGGCATGACCCTTTTCTTCCACGACGACAATTTTATAAAGTGGAAAGTCACCATCATTTACGCGATTCTGGCGATTGGCTTAGCAGTGAGCCACGCATTGGGAAAATCAGCCATCAAAGGTATGCTAGGCAAGGAAATTACGTTACCTGACGCTGTTTGGGCAAAGATTAACTGGGCTTGGGTTGGCTTCTTCTCATTCTTCGCTGGCCTAAACATTTATATTGCTTACGAATTGCCGTTGGATGTTTGGGTTAACTTCAAAGTATTTGGAATGTTGATCGCGACATTTGCCTACATGATTGCTACTGGCTTTTACATTTATAAACACATGCCAAAAGAACAAAAAAATAACTCATCCGATGTGTCCACTGATGATTAAAAACTCAGTTTTGCTATAATCCGCGACTTCACAGCGACCTTAGGGTCGCTGTTTTGCTCCATGTATCAGTAAACCGCTCAAACAACGTACCGTTTTCAGACCATTCTTGCTGCTGTAAACCAACTTTCTCTGGTCCGGTATCTGCGGTTTTTTAAGGACCTTTGGTTCTAGGTATTTACTATGTTGGCGCTTAGTTTGAGCGCCTTTAAGATTTAGGATGTCACAATGAGTCAAGAAATTAGCTCTCCGAAAGGTCAAATGCTGCTTCGTACCCTTGCAATGCCTGCAGATACAAACGCCAATGGCGATATTTTTGGCGGTTGGATAATGTCTCAGCTCGACTTAGCGGGCGCGATTCTGGCAAAAGAGATCTCTTGTGGTCGCGTTGTCACCGTTTCGGTATCAAGCATTACGTTCAAAAAACCTGTTGGTGTGGGCGATGTCGTATGCTGCTACGGCGAATGCACTAAGATCGGCCGCACATCCATGAGTGTCGATTTGGAAGTATGGGTCAAACCCGTCAAAGCTCACGGTGTTGGCGAACGCTTCATGGTTTGTGATGCGACCTTCAACTACGTAGCCATTGACAGTGAAGGTAAACCACGTCCGGTTCAGAATTAGTCAACCTACAACGCTAACAGTTAGAAAGGATCTCACATTTTCTGTTGTTCACTTGTGAGAGACACAAAAAAGGCGTTAAATTAACACTTTACCCTACCAATTAAGGAACTATGCTATGTGGTATGTCATCTTTTCACAGGACGTTGAGAACTCGTTGGAAAAACGCATGAGCGTTCGCCCACAACACTTGGATCGCTTACAAAAGCTACAAGACGAAGGTCGCCTTCTTACAGCTGGTCCGATGCCTGCGATAGATTCTGACAATCCTGGTGAAGCTGGATTTACGGGCTCAACTGTCATCGCTGAATTCGCCTCGCTAGAGGATGCTAAAGCGTGGGCAGAAGCCGATCCTTACGTAGCGGCTGGTGTTTACGATAATGTAATCGTGAAACCGTTCAAAAAAGTGTTTTAATTTATGAAAAAATTACTGTGTCTTTTCTTGGTATTTGGTGCTCTGGCTGGCTGCTCATCAACCGATGATAAGCAGCGCCAACTTGAGCTTATGGCATCAAACCGAGCAGGAGTCTTGTCAGCTGGTCTCCCTTTAGAGTACGGTCCACTGCAAATAATGCGTGTCTCATCCAACAAAAATGTTGTAGAAATGATGATGATTTATAACGATGGCGCCCTCGGTGCAAAGCCGTTAAATCAAGTACTGAATACCAGTATCTATACCTACTGCAGCAACCCAGAAGTTCGCAAGCAAATTGATATGGGCTTGATGTATCGTATTAAGGTACGTAATTCTCGCGGTCAGTTGATGGCAGATGAGTTGGTTTCAGCACAGACTTGTACTCAGGTGAAGTAGCTACAGTAATTTTTGTTGCTTTCGGCATGAGACGATGATTCGCTATTATTGGATAATCTGAAAACGAAAGTTAACAATTAAGAATAGAAAAACGGAGACCACAGTCTCCGTTTTTATTTGCTGTAACGACGTGTTACGCCAGCTCAGCACGGAGCTTCTTCGCCGCTGAAACCAGATTTGCCAATGCGGCTTCTGTCTCCTTCCAGTTTCGTGTTTTCAGACCACAATCTGGGTTTACCCACAAACGTTGAGCCGGAATTTTTTCTGCCGCTTTCTTGATTAAACCTTCAATCCATTCTTCCGTAGGAATGTTTGGTGAGTGAATGTCATAAACACCAGGGCCAATTTCGTTCGGGTAATTGAACTCTTCAAATGCTTTCAGCAACTCCATATTCGAGCGAGATGTTTCAATGGTAATGACGTCCGCATCGAGTGCCGCAACCGAATCAATGATTTCATTGAACTCGCTGTAACACATATGAGTGTGAATCTGAGTTTCTGGTTTTGCACTTGCCGCAGAGACCTTAAACGCATTTACGGCCCATTCTAAGTACGCTTTTTGATCGCGTTTTTTGAGTGGTAAACCTTCTCGAATGGCTGGCTCATCAATTTGAATGATATTGATGCCTGCATCTTGCAGGTCAGACACCTCATCACGCAGTGCCAAAGCAAGTTGCTGCGCAATTTCTTGACGTGTGATGTCTTCACGTGGGAACGTCCAACACAAAATCGTAACTGGTCCAGTCAACATGCCTTTCATCTGTTTGCTGGTTAGCGACTGGGCGTACGTCGACCATTCAACCGTGATCGGTTTTTCACGTTCAATGTCAGCAACTACAATGGCAGGTTTCACACAGCGAGAGCCATAACTCTGTACCCAACCAAATTTGGTCGTTTGAAAACCCGCCAAGTTCTCAGCGAAGTATTCCACCATGTCGTTACGCTCTGCTTCACCATGAACAAGCACATCTAGGTCGAGCGCCTCTTGACGTTTTACTGCGTCAGCAATATGTCCTTTAAGTGCTTGGATATATTCAGACTCAGATAATTGACCTGTACGATAAGCACTGCGCTGAACACGAATTTCACCCGTTTGAGGGAAAGAACCGATTGTCGTGGTTGGCAACAGAGGCAAGCCCAATACTTCAGCTTGATGCGCAGCACGCTCCGCGTAAGGTGCGCTGCGCTCGGCAAGTGACGCAGTAATACTGTTTAAACGTGCTTGAACTTGTGGCTTATTCACATGCGTTGCCGTTTTACGTGCTTTGATTGGCTGGCTGTAGGTATCACAAGCGAGAATCGCATCTTGATCACCATCGAGTGCGCGGCCAAGCAAGGCGACTTCTGTTACTTTTTGTTTTGCGAACGCAAACCAGCTTTTCACTTCCTCACTGAGTTCTGTTTCCTGTTCCAGATCAACCGGGCTATGTAGCAAAGAGCATGAGCTCGCAACCCAAAGGTTGTCGCCCAGTTTTTCTTTTACTGGCTGTAGACGTTCAAGTTGCGCACTCAAATCCGAGCGCCACACGTTACGACCGTTGACCACGCCAGCAGACAGCACCCACCCCTCCGGTAGTTTGGCAACCACGTCGTCAAGCTGCTGAGGCGCGGCAGATAAATCGATATGTAAACCATCCACTGGTAGCTTTACAATTTTGTCTAGCGTATCGCTTATAGAGTCAAAGTACGTCGTTAGCAGCACTTTTACATCGCTTCGAATCACTTGGTACGCTAGCTTGAACGCATCAGCCCATTTGCTTTCTAGCTCCAGTGACAAAATTGGCTCATCAATCTGAACCCACTCAACACCTTGACTTGCGAGCTTTGCCAAAATAGCTTGGTAAGCCGTAAGCAATCGTGGCAGTAGCGTCAGGCGATCGAACCCTTCTTCTACCTCTTTACCTAAGTAAAGATAACTGACTGGACCAAGCAAAACTGGCTTCACTTTATGCCCAGCTTGGGTTGCTTCGTTGACTTCTTCAAACAGTTGAGGCCAACTCACTTCAAATGTATCGTCCTTGCTAAATTCAGGTACGATGTAGTGGTAGTTTGTGTTGAACCATTTAGTCATATCCGATGCTGCAGCGCCCGCACAGCCGCAACCCGCTTGAGATTGACCGCGACCCACTTTGAATAGCGTATCCAAATCAGGGAAACCGTCTGCGTGACGTTTTGGCACGTGACCCAGTAACAACGTGGTCGTCAGTACATGATCGTACCAAGCAAAATCGCCAGCGGTGGTAAAACTCAAGCCAGCATCTGTTTGCGTTTGCCAGTTTTTAGCGCGCAGATCTGCTCCAACCTTTTTAAGCTCTGCTTGATCAATTTCTCCGCGCCAGTATTTTTCCTGAACGAATTTTAATTCTCGTTTTTCACCGATGCGTGGATAACCTAGTACGTGCGTTGTTGTAGCCATGTCCCTATTCCTTTTTCAATCTTGTTTAATTTGTTTGGGTCAGAGTATCTTTCGTCATGAAAGATGTCTGGATGGCTAAACTATCGCTCTCATCTGCGGTTTGAACAACGTCCATTTATTCAACTTGTTTATTAAAAAAATTCATCATGAGGCGACATGATTCGCAAATAAACACAACAAATAGACGTCTAGACGTTTACATATCCATTTTTTGTCGTTAAGTTATTTACACGATTGCTATTCTGTTCATAGCGAGCAACAAAGGATGAAAGGAATTCATGATAGAGCTAAAACATTTGCGGACACTCACTTCGCTTCGAGACACTGGCTCTCTAACGGCAACAGCGACCGCTTTACATCTCACTCAGTCGGCACTGTCTCATCAGATCAAAGATTTGGAGGCGCGAATTGGAGGGCAACTGTTCCTGAGAAAGACTCGTCCGGTGAAGTTCACTTCAGAGGGAGAAATCCTATTGCGTCTTGCAGAAGATATCCTTCCGAAACTCGCAAGAGCAGAAAATGATTTAGCGAGCTTGAAAGAAGACGTCAATGGCCGATTACATATGGCCATTGAATGTCACTCTTGCTTCCAATGGCTAATGCCTGCACTTAGGGAGTACCAACTTGCTTGGCCTAGCGTAACATTGGACTTTTCCTCTGGTTTTGGCTTTGAACCACTCCCAGCTCTATTGGCAGGCGAACTCGATCTCGTTATTACTTCCGATATCCAACCTCGATCCGAAGTCCACTACGAGCCTCTATTCGACTTTGAAATGCGTTTAATTACCGCAACCAACCACCCATTGGCGGAAAAAGAAATTATTGAGCCGCAAGATCTCGCAGATCAAACCATGCTCTCTTATCCGGTTCAAAAACAAAGGCTAGACGTCGTAAAACACTTTCTTCAGCCAGCAGGAATAGAACCTGCGAAATGGAAGCAAGCCGACAACACTCTCATGTTAGTTCAGATGGTCTCTGCTGGATTAGGGGTGGCGGCACTACCCAATTGGGCGATTTCTGAATTTTCTCGCCAAGGTCTTATTACCAGTAAACCTTTCGGCCAAGGCTTATGGCGTCGCTTGTTTGCTGCAACGCGTCACTCAGAGAAAGAAAAGCGTTACTTACAAGCTTTTTTCGCAACCGCGAGGCTACAATGTAAAAGCCACCTTGACGGAATCAAGGTGGCTTAAAAGATTTGGATTATGAAAGGCTTAGCGTTGATATGCTTTAAATTGGTTAGTCAATGGATCGTACTGATAACCGAGCATATCAAGCTTGCCGACTACAGACTCTACATCCATCTCATACACTGATACTAACTCGTCAAAACTGTCGCACTCTAAACGTAGCTTTTCGTTGACGATACCTAGCAAAATAGTGCTGTCCAGATTACCTACATTGCTTAAATCCATCGCGACTCTCCTCTTCGACAAGGTATATAAACAAGCGTAGTAGTAATCACGCGAATTTAAAGTGAGTGCGATCTAAAACGTGATCAACTTATACCCAAGCACCAAGAAAGCACTTGGATATAAGCCGTCTAGCTTTGTCTTTAGAATAGAGGTTAAGCCGCGAGAGAGAATAAACCTTGCAGGCTCGTCATCGACGCGAGTGCTAGCAACAAGGCAACGCTCAGTTGCACCTTTTCTGGTTTCTTATGCGTAAAAATATGCCAACACCACACAATAATTGAAGAAATTAACATAGCTAAAGACAGCAAGATTGGCTGTGTTGCAGCGTTCAGTGCAGCTTCATTTAACTGGTAAGAAGCAAACAACGTTGCGATGACTAATAGCATTCCAGACACAATGCCCGTAACTGGTAAAATACGGTGAAATGCCTGTAATCTGCTGCGAGCTATCGTAAGCAGCAATTGAGAAAATGACGCCCCAAGGAAAAATATCATTAGCGCTATCGCTATCGATGCTGGCCAGCTTGATTGCTCAAATACTTGAATACTCACATACGCAAAGGCCAAACCATTCGCTAAATGCATCGCCCATAGTGGCCCTTTTTCACGCGTTTTCTTGGTTTGAACCTGAGAATAGAAGTAGAAAATAGCAAACACGATCATAAATGCTTCAATGCGAAGTGACGCAACAGCGAGCCACAATACAGCTACTGCAGGCAACATTTTATGAAGACGTCCTCGCTGACCAGGACAAATATCGCCCTTGATTAGAAGCAAAGTCAGTAGCGCTTGTGCGCCAAATAGCATCGGAGGGAAAGTAACCAGCAATTGTTGAATCATGTTGAATGCACGCTCAAAAGTCATTTTGGGGGGCGATAATATCAAATCAACTATCGCCAAACCACCGAAAGTCGGCCCCCAAATGAGCTAAAACGGTAAGACAATTTTATTCACAGAGAAGCAAGATACTTCAACGCGTCTTCCTGCGTTAAAACTCCACGGTACTCTTCTTTGGTATTACACAGTACCCAAGGGAAACGAATCCCGGTTTTAACCAACTCTCGAATAACAGAGACAGGTAAATCCTCATCAACCAACACAAATTCGGTGCTCATTATCTGATTAACAGGACGTTTCCAAATTCGGCTTTCTCGTTCAGTTTCTCGCTCTGTTCCCATCGAAGGCGTTAGGTGTAAATTCACCGTCTCTTTCGTAATTAACCCAACACAACGATTTTCATTGAGAACAACTAAAGGCGAGCTTGGATTCAAATTCATGTACTCCACTGCCAAGGAGAGCGGTTCTCCAGGGTCCATAGACCTGACTTGTTCATGGCTCAAAGATTGCAACACATCACTTTGCTTAGACTCAATCGCGATGTCAGAGAACAGATGCTCATAACTGTCCGCTTTATCCATCAAATCGACAGGCACGGCAGCAGAAAATAGAAAGCCCTGCATGTAATCGACACCGATTTCTGCCAATACTTGAAGTTCTTGCTTAGATTCCACGCCTTCAGCAACCACTTTTACATTCATTTGCTGTGCAAGCTCGGTGACCATTTTCACAATGTTATAGCTAGTGCTCCCTTTATGAATGTTCTTGACGAATTTTCGGTCTATTTTCAGTAAATCAAACTGCCCTTTTTCTAGATAAGAAAAAGAAGAATACCCAGTACCGAAGTCATCAATCGCGATCTCAATGCCCTCTTTCCGCACTTCCTCTAGAGCTCGAGTATGCTCCTCATCTTGTTCAAAATACGCGGTTTCTGTTAGCTCGATAGTTACTCGCTTAGGGTCTACACCACTGGCTTTAATCAAATCATGCGACCGCTGAAGGATCTGAAGAGAATCCAATTTCGTATTGAGGGAGCGATTGATGGTCACGCCCACTTCCTCGCCATAAATTTCTTGTAAGCGCGGAAAGTGCTTCAACGCAGCTTGGCAGACCACATCATCAAGTGCCGCTATGAGTTCTAGATCTTCAATAATAGCGATCATCTTTTGCGTACAATACGCATCATTTTCATCATAGAAGCGTGCGAGAGCCTCGAACTTAACCACTCTTCCGGTTTGAACGTCGATAATCGGTTGAAAGTAAACGTCCACTAGCCCACTCTCTATTTGCGCCTCCAAAAACGCCTCGAGATGTTGGCGCTTCACTAATTCAGAGTGAAGTTCACTGTCGTAAAAGTTGAAATAGCTGCCTTCACCGGAAATAGAGGACAACATCGCTTGCGCTGCATGTGCTAGCGCTTGTCTTGGTCGGTTCGTATCATAGCCAAGGATTGACACACCAGTTTGGCCTTTAACGATAGTGGCATGCATCTTTGTGCCCATTTCATTTCTAAGCTCATTAAAGAACCCTTTCATGGCAATTTGGATCAAACGAACCGGGCTCAACCATTGACAATGAGGGGTCTGCAAGCATACGACAAACACATCCCGAGATAACTGCCCCGCAATACTGGTGTAGCGACTTCGCATAATAAAATCTGCAAAACCTAATTGCTGTTCAAGCAAGTATCTCTCCGAAAACTTGGGTCTGAGTGTCATAACAATGTTGAGTTCTTTATTTCTGCTTTCATTCGCTAAGGTTGCTAATTGGAGTTCAAATTCTTTCCTCGTCGGTAAAAAGGCAGCCCAATCATGCTGTTGTTCACAACGATTTTTCATCCACAACAACGAAGCAGAAATATCCGTAGAAAATCCGAGATAAAGAATTCGTCCAGAATGAAACGTAAGTCGGTAAATACAAAGATGATGAGCTTGGTTGCTACCGTTTGCTGTTTTGCTCAGCAAGTTACCACACCAACATCCTTCATCATTAATTTGCTGCCACAGCTGATCATAAAACGCTTGGCTATGGTGAGAGGTACTGAATATATGAGTTTTAAGCCCAACCAGATCTCGGTTTTGATAGCCCATTTGCAACTCAAAGGCACGGTTACAACCTAAGATGCGCGTATCTTCATCGGCAACTAAAACGCCTACATTTGGCAAATCAAAAATCGTTTCGAGAATTTTCGCTAACTCCTCGCAACCAGTGATTGTTAATTGTGGAATGATAGTGCCTTGGATAATGCGCTTATTGAGCCTTTCAAAACTAATAGTAACGTGCACTAAGTTAACGTTTTTTAGCATCATGCAACAAGAAAACCGCCCCCGTCCGCCAAAGAGTTCCACTTCTAGAATTCGTTGTTTTAGCGTTTCTTGTTGCCCCATCAGCATATGATCAAACAAGTTATTTAGGCTGGTTACTGGCGTACTTATCCCAAATGCCTTTGCCATTCCTTGCTGATCACATTCGAACTCGCGAGTATCAATATCGTAAGACCACTCTATAACAGGAGTTAGACTGGAAGTCGTTTGCATTTTTGGATGCACTGTTGTCGTAGATTCACTCATACCCTAGCCCCTTTTTTTGTAATTAGCCCAAGGCTCAAAATTCACAGTCAATTCGCGACATTCCAGTTGGGACCTGCCGATCCTCTTTATAGATGGATTGTGTCAACGATAAGCCTATCGACTTAGAACTATTTCCAGAGCAGCTCAGCCTTTTGTATTTAATATGCACCAATTTGATTATAGGCTTTACCCCATATAAGCACACCATTGCTTATGCTTTGTATTAAGATTGCGACATTTTTCATGAACCGATCTATAACCATGAGGCTTTCAAGGTGAAATTAGACAGAAAATCGCCGATAGAGCATTGATATTTTTACAAGCCAAATAAAACTCGATGAACTAAGCTGGAATAGATGAGTTTGTTATAGATACCTGATAATCAAATCGCTATAATTCGCGCTCCCTGGAACAGAGAGCAAAATATGACCAATAACATCACTCCTATTCATGAGTACAAAAAATACTGGGCAGAGTGTTTTGGTACGGCACCTTTCTTGCCGACCAGTCGCAAAGAAATGGATGCCCTAGGATGGGATAGCTGTGACATTATCATTGTAACCGGTGACGCTTATGTGGATCACCCAAGCTTTGGTATGGCTATCATTGGCCGCCTGCTAGAAGCACAAGGTTTCCGTGTCGGTATCATTGCTCAACCAGAATGGCAAAATAAAGATGCGTTCATGCAACTTGGTAAGCCAAATCTGTTCTTCGGGATCACTGCGGGTAACATGGACTCCATGATCAACCGTTACACCGCGGATAAAAAGCTTCGTCACGATGACGCGTACACACCAAATAACGAAGGTGGTAAACGCCCAGACCGCGCAACGTTGGTATACTCTCAACGTTGTCGTGAGGCTTACAAAGAAGTACCTATTGTTTTAGGTGGTATCGAAGTCAGCCTACGCCGTGTGGCACACTACGATTACTGGTCAGATAAAGTTCGTCGTTCAGTACTGTTTGATGCAAAAGCAGACATCCTACTTTTTGGTAACGCAGAACGCGCACTTGTCGAAGTAGCACATCGCATCGCAAACGGCGAAGACATCAGCACCATGACCAATATTCGTGGTACTGCCGTGAACTTGCCAGCGGCGCCAGAAGGCTACACGGTTATTGACTCTTCTCGCATTGAAAAACCTCGTAAAGAAGCGTTCGTACCAAAGAACCCATACGAAGTAGAAACTCAGTGTGAAACTAAAAAAGACGAGCCAGTTGCACAACCAATCACAATTCGCCCATCACGCCACGATGCTGCGACGACTGCGGTCCGTTTACCTTCGTTTGAAAAGCTAAGAAACGATCGCATTCTTTATGCGCATGCAAGCCGTGTACTGCATTTAGAAACGAACCCGTACTCTGGTCGAGCGTTACTTCAAAGCCATGGTGATCGTGAACTTTGGGTAAACCAAGCTCCAATTCCATTGACGACCGAAGAGATGGACTTTGTGTTTGGCCTGCCTTACCTTACGCGCGTGTCCCTCACCCTATGTACGGGAAAGCAAAAATTCCTGCGTACGACATGATCAAGACGTCTGTAAACATCATGCGTGGTTGCTTTGGTGGCTGTTCTTTCTGTTCGATTACCGAGCATGAAGGTCGAATCATTCAAAACCGTTCGAAAGAGTCTATCATCAACGAGATTGAAGAAATTCGCGACAAAGTTCCAGGCTTTACCGGCACAATTTCCGATCTTGGTGGCCCGACTGCAAACATGTACCGCCTGGGCTGTAAAGATCCAAAAGCGGAAGCGAACTGTCGTCGTCCTTCTTGTGTATTCCCGGGCATCTGTAACAAGCTAAACACAGACCACAAACACACGATCGATTTATACCGCGAAGCGCGTAAAGTTGAAGGCGTGAAGAAAGTGATGGTTGCATCTGGCGTACGTTACGACCTTGCGATTGAATCACCAGAATACGTGAAAGAGCTCGTGACTCACCACGTAGGCGGTTACTTAAAGATTGCACCGGAACATACTGAGAAAGGTCCTCTTGATCTGATGATGAAGCCAGGCATGGGTACGTACGATCGCTTTAAAGAGATGTTCGAGAAATACAGTGCAGAAGCAGGCAAGAAGCAGTACTTAATCCCTTATTTTATCTCTGCGCACCCAGGCACAGAAGACGAAGACATGCTGAACCTTGCTCTGTGGCTGAAAAAGAACAACTTCGAATGTGACCAAGTACAAAACTTCTACCCTTCGCCAATGTGTAACGCAACGTCGATGTACTACTCAGAGACAAACCCTCTGAAACGCGTGAAGTACAAAAAACGTGAAGATGTACCTGTAGCAAAAGGTGAACGTCAACGTCGCCTGCATAAAGCGCTGTTGCGTTATCACGATCCAGCAAACTGGCCAATGATCCGTGAAGCCCTAGTCAGTATGGGTAAAAAACATTTGATCGGTGACAAACAAGGCTGTCTCGTTCCTGCAGAAGACATTGAAGCACAAACACCAGCGCAACGTCGTAAATCTGGTCGTCACGGGGCAAACCGCTTTGCAACCAAACATACCAAAAACCAACCAGGCTTCGGTGGTCATTTGAACAAACGTTCTGAAGGCGGTTCAAAAGATGGTAAACCATCTGGCAACCGTAACGGTTCGGGTAAAGCTACAGGTGGTCAACGCCCTGCAAGCAACGGCCAACGTCCTAGCGGCAACGGTGCAAACCGCCCTGCAGGTAGCAAGCCGCAAGGCCAAGGTCGCCCACAAGGACAAGGCAAACCAGCTGGTCAACGTAAACCAAAGCGTCGCTAACTCTTTAGCACTTAAATACTAGAAAGGGCTCCAGAGGTAACTCTGGAGCCCTTTTGTTTTGTCGGCTCATTGAGGCATCACTCACAACTCAAACTTTGATTCAATCAATACAAAAAATGGTAAACACCAACCAACTTATTGGAAAAACAAACAATTATTTGATTGACGCAAAACCATAAAAATCTAACTCATTGATTTTTAATCACTTTATTTTGGTGCGATATTTGCGTAACAGAGTAAAACTCTTAAACATGGGCTAACGATGAATAATCCACTTCCCCCAAAAACTTCTATGTTCTGGTATGACAACAGCTATACCTATGAGGAGGCCGTTCAGGCATTTGAAAGCGATGGTACACTGAAATCGCTGAATATCGTTCCAACCACGGAATCCGATGATCTTGCTGGCTCCCCCCCAGAGCGCAGTATGTTTTGGGAGGGAGAAACAAAAAAAATCGATCCGCCACCGCCGTCTGAACCAGAACCTCTCAATTTAAAAACTGAGAAAGAAGCAACGGAAGCATCACCTGCGCACTTTATCCCAGTCCGCTATGCCATCGATCAGCTAGAAACAGAAGAGACACAACCTTTTGGTTTGCCTGAAGAATGGAAAGGCCAAGGCCCAGCCAAACTCAATACCGTTGGTTACACCCTGCGTCAACTGCGCGACGGTTGGCTGTATGTCTATGATGCAATCAACAAAAGCTTAGACGAATACGAAATCAAAGGAACGCAATTCACGCTCTATAAGTTGGGAGAATCAGAAAGCCCAAAATCAGAGCAGCGTGGGACACCACAAGATGCAAAACCCTTCCTTACTTACATCAACGGAAGCGTACTATCGATTTGCTTCTCTGAGCACCGGTGGACATGGCACACGTTCATGCGCGTACTTAACAATCCGAGTAATCATATCGATCGCATGCAAACCATTGTTCTGTCCTCAAACGAGAATCAGCACAACATTGCACCAATAGATAAGTTAACCCAAGTCGCTGATATTGAATCTTCTGCCGTCGATGATGGTCGCTTTGCGGATTCTGGCATCGCCACCAAAGCAGATGAAGATGGTTCTGTCTTTAAACCTGTCGCAGTCAAAAGCGATTTAACCTCTGCGATTCCAGAAGAAGAATCAGGCTACTTCGTCGCGATAAAAGATTACGCCGCAGACATTCAAGATATGTCGCTGCATTTTGTTGGCGCTGCAAGCCCCTACCGTCTTTTCACTGACCAGTTTTCAAACCAGTGGAACTTGATGCAGACCGCTATGCAACTGTGCATGTTCGGGGCAAGTGACGAGATAGACATGCCAGCTAGCGTTAAGCGTAACGGCGAAGAGCTGTCGTTTTATACCGACATGGCAGAATATTATGACTCCTCTAGTCAACTCGACTTGGCAGAACAAAACAAAAGCTCAGTTCAATCAGGCTATCCTGCTAAATTTTCCGCCGGAGCGATTGAATCACACCAACATACCCAAAGCGACATTGCCAAAGCAATACAGGACAAATATCGAATTTCTGCAAGCCGATTTGGTAAATACGAACAATGGATAGCGACTGAACGCTGGCGTCAGCAGCTCAACTGGAAGCAAATGCTGAGCGAGATGCAAGAGCTGTCAGAACAAAAAGAAACCATGCTAGCCCAAGTGGTTTCGGTCAAACGCGACTTTATCGCAGTAATGGAGTCCTTAACGCCGCATCATCTCGAAAGAACCTTCGACCTATACAGCGAAGACACGCAGTACAGCTTGTATCAACTACACAAGCAAGCGGTTGAGTCATTTACTTTGGTGATACAAGAAGAAGACCGCCAATGGGCTGAAAGCCAATGGGAGAAACCAACCAGTTTACTTGCTCTCTATGCCTCTGGGTTTAGTCGTAGTTTATTTAAAGTGATGGAGAAGAATATTACTGAGGCGCAGAATGAACAGTCGATCGTCTCAGACAATCCTGAACCTGATAATCAGTTGATGGACCAGATATCTGATACCAGCAACCGCGTGAATATGTACTCTAAGATCATGGACTTTGTTTCCAACCCAAACACTGCGGAAACAGCCTTTCTCAAAGATATCGCCAAAGGTTTCCAAGAGCTGGATATTATTTTTAAATCTGCAATAGGTGCGCTTGCAAAAGGCGTTGTAGAGTTTGGTGTTAGCATGACCTCACAAGTATCAATTTCGCTGATGCCTGTTTTCGCTAAACCTCTGAACCGTCATAGCTATTATTTATTTGCCGTTATTGCAGAACATATGGCACACAATATGCCCGTAACAATAAAAGAAGGTTACGCTCACGATTTTAAAAAATGGAAAACACGCGTAAGTGATTATCTGATTAAGCTCGAAAAAAACGATGCAATCATTGCTGACTTCCAGAAAAATAACCGCAAAGCTGACTCTAAATACACAACAGCTTTAAAAAATAAAAAGACTATTAAGAAGGCTCTCGCTGTAGCTACATTGGAGTACCCGCAGTACATTGAGTTACCTGATGATCTACCTCAAAGAACCATCGAGCTTAGAACGCGGATCGTGATGAATAAGCTCAATGATTTGAATAAACTGTTCGAGAATGCCGGTGGTCTAGGCTTTCTGGCATTAGTATTTAACTGCATCGCGCTTGGTGATGCCATGAGCAGTATCCAAGACACTGGATTAATGTCCTCAGATGAATTTTTGGATATCCAACAAAAGCTTTTTTATACAGTCAACGCTTGGACGGGTATTCGCACCGGTAAACTTTGGGACAACGTAAGAGTAGATAAAACGCTACGAGCACGTTCTTTATCTGCCCTAAAAGAAATGGCGAAACGTGATACCACAATACCTATTTCTTCTTTGAGTGATCTTAAAATTTTCAACAAATGGCTTGCGGTAACAGGAATAATAGGTGCTTTAGCTTCAGGGATAGAAGCTTACCGGTCGTTACAACAACTTGATAGTTTGAATGGCACTGCAAAAATTGCGGGATACTTCAACTTTTCTTCTTTAGTTGGACTTACAGCAGTAGGGACCTTTCAAGCTGTAGGAGGAATAACTGGCGTATGGTCAGCAAACGTTCTTTTCGGTGGGCCAATCATGTTTGTCATTATGGGGCTAACTGCAATTTACCTTTTGAGCAACTATGTAATGAGCAAGTTCAAACAAGACGATTTTCAAAAATGGTTAGATAAATTACCGTGGGGATATAATTCCGCCAGAGCACAATGGAGTCAGTCTCCAGATCTGTTAGAACGAGAAAAACACAACTCTTCATTAGTACAAAAGGCACTATTTGATTTACAAACCATCATAGATAAACCATCAATCTACCAAGTGCCAATGATGCGGGTTGTTCCCAATTCATCAACGCAATACCCATCAGCAATGCAGGAGCTGTTTGGTATTGAGTTGCATATCCAAGTTCCTACCAAAATAGCAAGAGATGGAATTAAACTTCGGACAAATACTTCTGTAACTAAGGGAGAATTGATATCAGGAACTTGGTACACCGGAGTAGATCTAGAAACCTTGAATAGCCCGATGAACTCCGCAAACTCTCAAAGCGTGTATAAATTGAGTTTACCTATGAAAGACTCAGCTGACTATCTAGCATTTGAGATAGAATACATCCTCGATGATGAAAACGAATTAAGCCGTAAGTACTGGTTCCAAAATAATGCAAAACAGCGTGCAACTTATACGGCGATTTCAGACAATAATAAACAAGCAACGATCAGAAGTTCATTAACTTCAGATACTAGTGAACTTAGCTTACAGGAGTAACCCTTGGCTTATTTACCTTTTTACATCACGCCAGACGAGTTTTCGGCTTATCAAGAAGAACAAGAGCAACAAATTCTAAAAGGGAAAGAGCTCACAACCTGGCACAAGCACGATATTGAAGAGCCTTTTCGATACTTATACTTATCAATTGCTATAGCCGCAGTCAGCCCGTTATTTTTCCTGACCTACTTTCTCCACGATAGTAGTCAGATGCTCTTGACCTACATATTATCAGGCTTAACGATAATCATGTCCGGTGTTTCTTATCTTACATTTGGTTTAGACAATCGTTATGACTACACCATATCCGAGCAAGGCATGGTCTTGAGAAAGAGACGTGATCTCCCTACTTGGGTGAACTCAGCAGCGCAAGTGATGGGTTGGTTTGGAGCAGTAGTCTGCGTATTTATGGTAATCGCAGTAGGACCAATGGCTCTAGTCGGTGCTGGTGGATTTATTTTAGTTTCATTTCGCATGCTGAAGCGCCAACCTGAAGAAGAAACTGAAGTACGAGTGGGGCTTCGCAAAGATTCATTGTTTGCTCAATACAACAAACAGCGAAAACTCATTGTGATTTATCACAAATTTGACGACTGCTATTTCTTTGACATTGAGCATAAAGAAGTCAGTCGAAACCAAACTCGTGGTCGAAGTTATATATTTTGCAAAACTGAATCAGAAGTGAATTACTTGTTGAAGTTGTTAGTTAACAAGTGGAACATCGAATGCTCTGAAGAAAACAATATTAAACAGCTTTTCAATACAGACCTAATGTACGAAAAACTTCAAGATGTTCCAGTAAGAGGAACTAAATATCTACTAAGCGAAGTAGATAGCCTGAGAAATAAGAATGCCACATTACCCGAACTAAAATACTTGCGTGGTGACTTATGGCTAAGCGAAGCGGAAATCGACCAGCGCAAAGCAGAACTGAATACAACCAAGGAGTAACCCTTGGCATATTCACCATTTTACGTCACCCCAGAAGAATTAGCAGTTTATCAAGAAGCGCAAGAGCAAGAAATACTCGCAGGCGATAATGTCAGAACATGGCACAAGTATGATGTAGAGGAACCATTTCGCTATTACTTTAAACTTTTTGCGCTTCCCTTTGTGATCGCCCCATTCCTATTAACTTTGTTTATACACACGAGTGACACGGTTGGCGTAACTATTTTTTCTTTTATTTTATCGGTGATGGTGTCTGGTGCCTTTTACCTTACGATTGGCCTCGACTATCGCTATGACTATATTTTTTCTGACAAAGGCTTTGTGATGAAGAAACGTCGCAACATGCCTAAGTGGGTGAATACCGCCACGCAAGCCGTTGGCTGGATAGGTGCAGTGGTATGTGTGGTGATGGTAGCGATGGTTGGCCCGATGGCGTTAGTAGGTGCAGGTGCTTTTATATTAGTCTCCTTTAAAATGCTTAAACGCCAACCAGATGAACCAACAGAAGTGAGAATCGGAGAGCGTGAGGATTGGCTGTTTGCGGACTACAATAAAAAAAGGAAAGTGATCCAGTTCTATTTTAAGCATGACATATGCAGATATCGAGATACTGCTCATAAGACTATCTTTCGCTCACAAGATAGATCAGATTGTTATGTTTTCTTTAAAACTGAAGCGGATTTAGAATCCATGGTCACACAACTGTCAGAGGTCTACAAACTGGATTGTAAAGAGGTCGATGATCATAAAAAGCTGTTTGAAGCAAAGCCAGAATCAAGGCTCTTTAGTATTCCAGTTTGTAGTAGAGAATATCAAACCGAAGAGGTATTTGATTTAAGGGCGTCAAATGCCCCACTTCCTGAGCGTGAATACCTTTACAACGGCAAGTGGCAAACGGAATCTGAAATCGAACAATCAAAATCTGAACTAACGGCAGCCAAGGTATAAACCTTGGCTTATTTACCTTTTTACATCCCCCATGAAAAGCTTTAGGTTTACTCTGATGTACAAAAAGAAAAATTGGTTCAAATAACGAATTTTTAACTCGAGGATAGGAGAGTAAGCCCGAACCTTTCTATCCTCTACTAAACACCCATTTTGCACTGAGCAAATAATTGCTCACCATGCCTGCCAATATGCCTAAGCTCAAAGCCAAATAGACCATCAACCCTTGCGTTCCTAGGGCGAGCGTTACGCCTTTGAACACAATAAAGTTCGGCAAAGCACTGATACAGGCACTCGCCATAAATTTTTGCCATTGAGCGAAAGGGTTGGTTTTTTCTGCTTGAGAGAAAGTCAGCCAGCGATTGCCAAGCCAAGTCGTGGTTGCTGCAAACAAAAATGCTATCCCACGAGCCAGCATCAGATCCAGACCAAACCAATGGAACAACACAGAAAAGATAAGGGTGTCGACCATAAAGCCGACACCACCTACTAGAGCAAACCTTGTTAACGAAGCAAACCTTTCCAGCGAAGCAAATTTTGGTAATTTGCGCATTCCGTTACCCAACCACACAAGTGTAGAGTGAGCGTTTCGATTTTGCTGTGAACTCATTGGTACAACTCAACGCATTTTCATGAATCATGCTATCCACTTGCTGCGATTTACCAATCAGGTGGAATTTCTTCAGATTGTTTAAGTCATTCTTATCTTCAAGCTTTTTCGCCTGACCATGACTATAGAACTGACCTGAGAACGGGCGCTTACCAATGTAGAAGACCGGAGCGTTGTCATTAATTTGCGCGAAGATGATGCGATCGCTGCGACTGTCTGCTTTGCCCATATTCAAAACCAACATCGCAATCATAAGCAGGGCTGGCAACACCGCTGCCGTTCCGGTCAACCATTTGAAATCGTGTTTCTCCACCAGCATCGCAATCAAGATACCCAACGCAGGCACACCCGGTAGTACGTAAGCAGGCAAGATATTCCCAGCCATGGTGAACAAGATCATTGGGGAAATCAGCCAACACATCAGGAAGCTAAATAGGCCTTGATGATCAGTTTCAATGGCTTTGAGTACTTTACGACGTTTCCACGCCAAGATAGGCAATACAATTGACCAAGGCGCAGCCGACTGTAGCCAGAATACCCAGATCATCCCACGTGGTTGATCATGAGCAGAACCATACAGATCCCCTTCCCAACCGCTAACAACAAAACGCTTAAAGTGCTCGCCAACAATGAAGTAATCAATAAATCCAGGCGTCGCCATTTCAGCCATGATGTACCAAGGTAGAGCAATCGCCAGCATGAGCACCAACCCCGACACAATTGGAAAACGCTGCCACAAGGCTTTTAAGGCACCAAAGAAACCATGCTGAATCACGAGCCAAGGAAATACTGCGATGCCCATGATCACGATCGCCACTGGACCTTTCGCTAACAGCCCGCAAGCCAAGCCAAAGAAACCGAGGTAACCCCACAATCGGCTGTGTTTGTCTTTTCCAAGCCAGCAGTAATAAAAGCCGACCATCGCCATCGTCATTGCCAACGTCAGTGCCATGTCTGTCATCACCGCGCCCGCCGCAATTGAAAAGATGCCACACGTCGCCAGTACCAACGCTGCGATGACAGCATTAAAGCCCGCGCGATACGCCATGAAAGCAACAAAAACAATCGTCGCAACACCCGCTAGCCAATGAGGCGCGCGCACTGCAAATTCATTCAATCCAAACAACTCAATGCCATAAGCACTCATCCACGTGAACAGGGGTGGCTTCCCCCAAAAAGGCACGCCGTAATCAAACTGTGGGGTAAGCCAATTGCCGGTTTCCACCATTAAGCGCGCCATTTCGCCGTAGCGGGCTTCTGTGGTGTCCATCAAAGGGTAAGCGGCAAGTGAAATAAGACGGAGTAAAAGAGCAAACGCCAACAACAACCACAGATGGGTTTTATTAATACTCATGATTACGCGGTTTCTCCCAGTTTAAACTTCATGGTTTGGATGGATTGATGTTTTGCAGGCTGCTCGTAAACAGACTGAACAAGATAAAGAGGACGTTGCTTGGTCTCGACAAAAATGCGGCCAATGTATTCACCCAAAAGGCCAATCGACAGCAGTTGCACACCGCCCAATGCAAGTTGGACGACCATCATGGATGGGTAGCCAGTGACAGGCTCACCAAACACAACAGTTTTCATCACTATGAATGCGCCATAGATAAAGGCACTGAACGCCACCAATGCACCGGCAAGTGTCGCTAAACGCAAAGGACGAATGGAAAACGAGGTAATGCCGTCCATTGCAAGGCCAATCAGCTTGAGGTAGTTCCATTTGGTTTCACCACAGAAACGAGCGTCACGCTCAAACTGAACCGTCACTTGCTTGAAACCCGGCCAAGAAAAGATGCCTTTCATGTACCGGTTACGCTCTGGCAACGCATTGATGTGTTTAACCACTTTTGCGCTCAGTAGACGGAAATCGCCCACGTTCTCCGGCACATCCAATTTCGCCATGCTATTCAGCACTTTGTAAAAGCAAGCGGCCGAGAAGCGTTTGAACCAAGTTTCGCCGTGGCGTTCACTGCGCTGCATGTTCACCACGTCATACCCTTCACGCCATTTTGATACCATTTGCGGGATTAACTCCGGCGGGTCTTGCAAGTCAGCATCAATCACGATCACCGCTTCACCTTGGCAGTGTTCCAGCCCCGCACTCATGGCGGACTCTTTGCCGAAGTTACGGCTTAGTGCAATACAACGAACGTCGCTAGAAGATTGAGAAAAGTTTTGCGCGATCATTAGGCTGTCATCTTTGCTACCGTCGTCCACATAGACGATTTCGCAGCGTTCTGGCATTTCATCCAAAACGGCGGCTAAACGACGATGAAATTCAGGCAAGACTTCTTGCTCGTTAAAGAATGGCACCACAACAGACAAAACTGTTTTAGGCTCAGTGTGTTGGCTCACCTTTGAAAAGGTTGCAGCGTGAGTGTTGAAGGTTGACATGCTACTCTTCCACTAAATCCGATGAATGAATCCAGTCTACAAACATCAATGTGAAAGAGATGTTGTTGACATCTTTTTCACGTTCTTAGTGAATAATGTTCGGTTAAGACGAAGTCTTATTTTCGAAAACCCGCCCACTTGGAGAGAAATACATGAAACGCGTACTTTTAGTCGAAGATAATCGAGAAATCGCAGGCGTGCTGTTCGATTATTTTGAGTGTGCAGGTATGGAACTCGATTATGCAGACAACGGCGAGCTCGGCTTGAAACTGGCGATGGAAAACACCTTCGACATCATCTTGCTCGACCTCATGTTGCCACGCATGGATGGCCTGACCATGTGTAATAAACTTCGCGACGCGGGCAACAACACACCAGTGCTTATGCTGACTGCACTTGATAGCCGTGACGATATGCTCAAAGGCTTCCAACACGGTGCTGATGACTATCTGACCAAGCCTTTCGATCTGGATATTCTTGAAGCGCGCATGATGGCCCTGATCCGCCGTTACCGTGGCACTGTCGCGTCGAGCAAGTTGGAATATGGCGAAGTCTCTATCGACCAAAAAACGCGTAAAGCTTACCGCCAAGATAAACTGCTGGCGCTAAACCCCACCACTTACACCATTCTGGAAATGCTTGTGAAAAGCGCACCAGACGTGGTGACACGCGAAGAAATCGCCTTCCAACTTTGGCAAGAAAACGAGCCAAACAACGACGTTCTGCGCAGCCACATTTACCAACTTCGCAACCAACTTGATAAGCCATTTGAACAACATGTGCTGATCACCGTACCGAAAGTCGGCTTCCGCTTGGAGACAGGTGCATGATCAATCGCTTACTTGCTAGCACGCAAAGCACACAAAGTATGACAGGGCGACTCGCTCTGTTTTTCTCTTTTGTGTCGGTCGTGATTGGCATCTTCTGCTTTTTGTTGATTACCGGCTCCCTGCTTTGGTCTGAAGACCGCGTGGGCGAGCGTCGTATTATGGTCGACAAAAAAGAAGCAATTGAACATTTCCAGTCCCACCCAGAGCAAGGCAGTATTCAGCTTGACCTACTCACCACTGCATACAACGACATCTCATTGGTTGCCGAGCGCTATCAAAAATACCTGATTGGTCAAAAGCACTTTCTTGATGAAGTAGAAGACGGTGAATACTCGCGCATGGTTTACATGAGCACTTACACCTACAAAGGCATTGAACATCCCGTTATTCTGGTTTCCTTGATTGATGAAATCGAGATCACCTCAGAGGAATTCATTCTCGTCGTCGCTATGGTGCTGTCCATTGTCGCCGTGCTGGTGTTCCTGTTTGGTAGCCTCCTGCTGCGCTTATCACAACGCTTGATTGAACCCGTCAATGCGCTTAAAACTCAACTCGACCATCATCAAGGCGATGCTACGCAAACTTTTAGTGTGCCCGAGGGCTCAGCTAAAGAGTTCCAAACCCTTGCAGATGAGCTGAATGAGTACCGCCACAAAATCAATCAAGTCATCAAGCGTGAGCAAGCCTTTGCACGATACGCGAGTCATGAACTGCGAACACCATTAACAGTGATGAAAGGCTCAAGCAGTTTACTGGCAAGAAGTGCGAACACGGATTTCCAGACCCGCCAGGTGAACCGAATTCAAGATGCAACGCAGCAGATGTCGACCATGGTGGATGCCCTACTCGGCTTAGTGCGTTACGAGCGTAATGCAGATGACTCACCAGTACGCAGCATCACCGAAGAAGAACTCAACCAAATCATCTTCCAAAGCCAAGCTCAGGCGGATGAGAAAGCACTCAGCTTTAATGTACAGATCGACGGCAACCCAAGAACGCGCGCGACCAATGCCGTGTTGACCATTATTCTTGGCAACCTGATTCGAAACGGCATCGCCGCGACACCATCGGGTTCAATTCATATCAGCATGGATGAGAACACCATCTCAGTGCGCGATGAAGGCGAAGGCTTTTCGACCATTCCGCACTCTGATGGGCACGGATTAGGTTTGATGATTGTGGATGATTTATGCCAACGCTATGGCTGGCAATTTAAGATTGGTACACATCCAGAAGGTGGTTGTGAGGCAGTAATTGATCTTGCGTCAGAGCACCAAGAGGCTTGCTCAGAGTAACTTCCCCAGCGACTAATTCAATTGAGAGGTATCTACTTTGCTCAGTATTAAAACGAGCAATTCGATACCTCTTTTTGATTCAATTGAATGAAACCCTATGCCGCAAGCGCTGCTAGTCGATGGAATGCTTGCGATGCCGATTCCGACGCCTCACACACAGAAAACATATCTTCGATAAAGTACTTCAACGCTCTCGATTCAATGGTTCTGATTGCTGCTTGCTGCTCGTCCGATAAATAGCCGTAAATGCTCGCCGCACCAAAGTCGCCGAAGATCATCTCACCTTTGTCATTCACCAAAGTATTGTGCGCATACAAATCGCCATGGCACACCTTGTTATCGTGCAGGTGATTAAACACGTCCACCATCTGCTCCACAATAGAATTCACTTGCTCAACCGTCAGCGTAAACCCTTGTGGGAATGTATCTCGGGTGCAAGTTTCAAGCGTTGGTGGTAACCCCAAGTTGTAGTAACGGTTTGGGATCAGCTCCATCACCAAAGCAAGCTCATTACCATCATCCACTTGCGCGATGGATTTCACCAAGTTGTTGTGATGCCCTGCTTGCAAACATGCTTCAAGTTCATCATGTGGGTAGCCGTCACTGGTCACTTCGCCCTTGAACACTTTCACCGCCACTTCATTCGGGAAGTCGTATTGAGCGTCAGTCCAGTTAGCATGAGAAATCACGCCACTCGCACCTTGGCCAAGAACATGGTTAAGTGAGTAACTGTTTGTCGTCACTTTCGGCACGCTGTCTAACGAAGATGGGTGTTTGCAGAATGGGTTACCTGCGAACGCAAACCATGCCAATTTAGGCAGCTTCATCAACACATCTGGGAAGTGCTCTAACTGGTTCGCAGAGAGACGAATCAATTCTAAATTAACCAAGTTTTCCATGCTGTTTGGCAGTTGCTTGATGCGATTGCCCGCCAATGCAAGCTTTCTTAGGCGTGGTCTTTCACCCAGGCTGTTTGGCAGAACTTCAATCTCGTTGTCGGTCAGAATCAACCAACGTAACTGAGTTGGTAGTGAGGCTTCACTCACCACTTTGATCTTGTTGGTTTTAAACCCAACCATCTCAAGGTTTGGCAGCTTGCCCAAGACCTCTGGCAGATGGGTGAACTGGTTATTGGAAGCAAAGATGATTTTTAGCTTGGTCAGCTGTTCCAGTTCTGGTGGTAAATCTGACAGTGCGTTGCCAGATAAATCTAACACTTCAAGCGTTTCTGCAAGCTCTAAAATTTCCATAGGAAACTCAGTTAGCCCTTCCGCCAACTTCAGTTGTTTCGTTCCTACTAATTGTCCTGTTTTTAATTGTTCTAGAGTTTGCAAAACCAAGCCTTCTGATTGAGTTGAAATAAGCGGCGTAGTGTACGTGGCTTGAGACAGAAAGGCGAGTCATGGATGGAATCGCCTGAAACCAAAGCGGCCAAAACATCAGGAATAACCGAAATGGTTGTACTGAAACCCAGACTTTTTATCTGGGTTTAATGGCGTTACACTACGCGCCCTTTTTAACGGCAAGGTCGCGTGGTTGGACACGTCAGCAGTCACATGAAACTCTCTGAAAGCCCGATAACTCAACACAACTTCAACGGTCATACGTTTTTTCTTAAGCGTGATGACATGCTGCATTCTCACTTTTCTGGGAACAAAGCACGTAAGTTTATGGCGTTGATGGAAACGCAAAACAGCGACATCAAAACCCTCATCAGTTACGGCTCTGCTCAATCCAACGCGATGTATTCGCTAGCGGCTCTCGCCCAGATTAAAGGTTGGGCATTTGAGTTTTATGTTCATCACATTCCATCTTGGCTAAAAAGCTCCCCCATCGGAAACTATCGCGGCGCTCTCGATTTGGGTATGAAAATCACCGCCATGCAAGACATCGGTAGCGAACTCCACCCTAGTGAATACATCCACCAGGTACGAAGATTAGATGAGTCGACATTGCTTATTCCAGAGGGTGGACGTTCCCACCTCGCTGAAGCTGGCATCAAACAGTTAGCACGAGAAATTCTTGATTGGACGCGATTGAGAGGTAAAGAACAGTTTACCGTCGCCCTGCCATCAGGCACTGGCACGACCGCTTTATATCTTCATAAACATTTAAGCCCACACGGCATAGAAGTGCTAACTTGCCCTTGCGTAGGCGATGCAGATTACTTAACTGAGCAGTTCAACCAGCTCTGTGAAAACAGCCACCCAACCATTTTAACCATCCGCAACAAACACCATTTTGGTCGCTTGTACGAAGAAGATTACATCACATGGAAAGCACTCTTTGAGCAAACCGACCTCGAATTTGACCTGTTATACGACCCGTATATGTGGCAATGCCTAACACCTTGGTTCGAAGAGAACACAGATAAAACGGTGATTTACATTCACCAAGGCGGGTTACTTGGCAACGAGTCGATGTTACCAAGATATCAACGAGAATTTGAATAGCGTGTTCAAATAAAGTTGTTGCTGATTACAGTGATTCCACTATTTGATGAGCGCCAGAATTTCTTTGAATTCAGGTACTCGGCAATCTTCGACCATTTCATACAAACACATTTCTAACCCAGTGAGCACCACACCGTTTGCGGTTAACTTCGCAAGAGCGAGCGCTTTATTGGCAGCGGTTCGGGAAGATACACAATCTGTGACTAATTCAACGCGATAACCGGACTGACGCAGAGAAACCGCGGTTTGATAGACGCAAATGTGGGATTCAATACCGCAAACCAACCAGGTATCAACTTTCGCGTTCTCCACCGCGACCTTAAACGTCGCCTCTTTGCAACCATCAAACGTGTACTTGGTAATAGGTAAATGCGTGCTTTCAAGCACTTCACGAATCGGCTCCGCGGTTGGGCCCAACCTTTCTCGATTCTGTTCTAGCCACAGAATAGGCAAATCTAGTGCTTTGGCACCCTTTACCAGTTTCGTGATATTTTCAATCAGTGCGTCGCTTTCATGCATTAATGTAGCGAGTTTGCCCTGAACATCCACCACAATCAGGCCCGTGTTTCCTTTCGATAACATTTCCATCTCCTATCTTGTGCGACCACAAACCATACTCAACAAGTTGAGCAACAGTTAATGTATCAGAACCCTTTCATGTTAGAGCAATAAAACCTAGAAAGATGACCTTCGCTCACACATTTGCCCTTAGGTAAGTGTGGTTTGAACTGACTATTTAAATTTCTCTCGAATTAGCTCAATCAAGGCTTTGACTTTATTGGGCAGAAATAAGGCCGAGGGATAAATCAGAGTAAGATGCTGCTTCGGATGCGCGAATTGAGGCAGCACCTCGACCAACAAACCGTCTCTCAGTGCAGGCTTGGAATGAATTTGTGGAATAAACGCGATGCCGTTTCCTGCTATCGCCATCGAGCGCAGCAAGTTGAGATCGTCCGATCGCAACGCGACATGCAAATCTGAATCGAGCAAATCGGCATTGTAACGATTAGTTAAAAGGCGATGCTGCTTAAGATCTTCCACCGTTTTTACTGGAGGATGCGATTCTAGATAAGCTTTTGACGCAACAAAGTGACTACGATAAGGCAAAAGACTGAACTGCACATAGCTGTCATCGGTGACTTTGACCACGCTCGGAAGAAGCTGTAAATCAAACGATTGACGCTTGAGATCGACACTCTCTTGATGGTTTTCAATCTCGACCGAAATCTCCGGATACCGCGTTGTGTACTCGGTGATGATCGCGTTAAACGCGGCAGAGCTCATCAATGCGGAAGGAATGGCTAAACGCACCTTGCCCGTCAGCTCTTGTTGATATTCATGCATGGCATTTAAACCTTGCTGAATATGGTCAATAGGCTGCCCCACCAACTCAAACAAGCGTTTCCCGTGCTCCGTCAACTCAATGCTGCGTGTTGTGCGGATCAAAAGCTGTACCCCGAGCGATTTCTCTAATTCTTGCAGGCGACGACTCACTTTTGAGCGTTGTAGTTGATTCGCCTCTGCCGCTGCACTTATACCGCCGTGAACCACCGTCTGAGTGAATAGGTAAATATCATCAAAATTAACGTTCATTGTCCTATTTTTAGGTCATTTATGTTCGTATTATCATTCTACTGAATTGTGAGTAACTTCTCTATAATCCGCTATCCAATATGTTTAACGGAACTTGTAATGACGGCTGACCAAAAATTCAAACACTGGATGCGAACTTTGATTGTCCTGTTCATCGTACTATTTTTGTACATTATCATTGCTGACCGCCACGCCCCCTTAACGACCGAAGGACGAGTGCAAGGATACGTTGTCCAAGTCGCACCCGAGGTATCTGGTAAAGTGACCGACGTTCTCATCGAGAATAACCAGTCCGTTCAAAAAGGCGATGTGTTGTTTACGATTGATGATCGTAAATACAAGATAGCACTTGAACAGGCGGAGCTGTCTCTGCAATCCGCTTATGAAAAAGAAGCAACGCTGTATTCTCAACGCGAAGCCGCTCTTGCCAATATTGCCCGCGCACAAGCGACATTTGATAATGCACACCGCGAATACAACCGCTTACTGACGTTATCGAAGCAGAAAGTCATCTCTCAATCGACACTCGATAATGCCTTTGCCCAAAATCAGGTATCACGTGCAGCGCTTAAAGCGGAACGACAAAACTTAAAAGTCATTGAGGCGCAATTAGGCGATCAAAAAGGTCAAAGCACCGCCGTTCGAATTGCCAAAAACGGCATCGAAAAGGCGCAACTTGATTTGGCAAATACCGCGGTACTCGCTCCCAGTGATGGTGTCGTGACCAACCTGCAACTAGAAGTTGGCACGATGGCAAACACCAACATGCCATTGCTGACATTTGTACCAACAGGATCACTCTGGGTAGCCGCTGATTTTCGTGAAAAATCCGTCGCGAACATAGACAAGACTTTCCACGCCTTGGTCACATTTGATGCCAACCCAGGTTCGGTGTACGACTTTGATTTAGCTAGCCGCGATTACGGTGTAGCAGCCGCACAACAAACGCCTAATGGCGCACTAACCAAAGTGGAAGTGAACAACCGCTGGGTACGTGATGCGCAGCGTACACGAGTGAACCTAACCAGCAGCGAAGAGTTACCACCAGCACTGTTTGTCGGCTCTCGCGCTACCATTGTTTTGTACCCAGACAACAGCATTTTCTGGCAGTTGATGGCGCAAGCACAGATTCACCTCGCAAGCTGGTTCCACTTCATTTACTAGGCGGCGACAATGAAAACCTTACGAATTTGGTTCGGCTGCTCTTTAGGGCTAGCGCTAAGCATGATCTTCGGTTGGTCTTACGGATTTTTTGCCATCATGATGCCGCTGTTTATATTGGGCAGAATGGACAACTTTAATATTTCGGCTTTATTGATCGTGTTTTTCTCTGCGGTGTGGACAACCATACAAGCCACATTTTTGCTGGAATACTTGCAGTTTCATCCAACATTAATGACCGTTGCCGTCGGAATCATGATGCTGTTCAAGTGCATTGCAATGATGAACCAGAAAACCTATTTGTTTGGTTACATGGGGCTGTTGGTGGGTTCAATTGTGTTGAATTTTGCCAGCTATAACTTCATGGATATTGAAGAGTTCAACGTCAACATGTGGGTGATGGCGTTCAGCAATATTTTTGTTTGCGCATTCGCGTATTGGTTGTTCCCTGAGCCAAAGTCCCCCGCCGAGCACATTGAGATGTCGACCCCAGTAAAAAGCGATATTGACTACATCAGCCAAGTTGCTATGGGTTGGGTAGTGGCGATGGTGGCATTTATCGTATTCCAAGTAGCGGACTTATATGACTCGCTGTCCGCACAAGCTTCCATTTTGATCATCCTAACCCCAATGACTTTAGCGGGCTCGCTCGCCATGGCAAAAATTCGCATCATCGGCACCGCACTAGGCTGCATCGCAGGGATGGCTGTTCAGCTCATATTGGGCAGTTGGTATGGGCATGGGCTACTCTTTTGGCTCGCCTTTACCATTGCGATGGGGCCATTCTGCTTGTGGCTCACCAAGGGGCAAATTAAAGCGGCTATCGCGTTTTCTGCCATGTCTGCCCTATCGGTTCCGCTGACGACCTCATTGGTGCCAGAACAAAAAGACGCGTTCTTTTCGATCTTGTACCGTTTCAGCTCGATTTTCGTTGCTGTTCTGCTCACCGCGATGGTGATGTGGGTGGTGCATCACTGGATTCGTGTGATATTGCTAAAGCATCCTGAGATGAAGAACGTGGAGTTGAATTAAGCCTTGGCAGAGGCTGGAAACGGGAAATGTATGTCGCTCACTTTACTGTGAGCGGCATTTTTATTTAAAACGGTCACCCTAAACATCGAGGAACGAGCGTGGTTCAGGATCGACTCACCGAGTGCTGTGAAGTTCTAAGGTTATCGTCATTTCCTAGCGAGCTGTAACCCGATTCCTAGTCTCACTTAAACTCGCTGGAATGACCCTATCTTGGAGCTGCTCACATATCGGTTTTGTGGCGAGCGATGTATCTTCCAACATCCATCATCCTGAACAGCGAGGGACGAGCGTGATTCAGGAGCTACCCACCGAGTGCTTTGAAGTTCTAAGGTTATCGCCATTTTCCAGTGAGTTGTTAGTAGATTCCTAGTCTCGTCTAAACTCGCTGGAATGACCCTATCTTGAAACTGCTCTAATACCTAGGGTTGTGGCGAGCAATATATCTTCCAACATCCGTCATCCTGAACAGCGAGGGACGAAGTGATTCAGAATCTACTAATCACGTGCTTTGAAGTGCGAAAGTTATCGTCATTTACCAGCGAGCTGTTATCAGATTCCTAGTCTCGTTTAAACTCGCTGGAATGACGCTATCTTGAAACTGCTCTAATAACTAGGGTTGTGGCGAGCAATATATCTTCCAACATCCGTCATCCTGAACAACGAGGGACGAGGTGATTCAGGAGCTACCCACCGAGTGCTTTGAAGTGCGAAAGTTATCGTCATTTCCTAGCGAGCTGTAATCAGATTCCTAGTCTCGTCTAGACTCGCTGGAATGACCCTATCTTGGAGCTGCTCAAATATCGGTTTTGTGGCGAGCGATGTATCTTCCAACATCCATCATCCTGAACAGCGAGGGACGAGGTGATTCAGGAGCTACCCACCGAGTGCTTTGAGGTTCGTAGACTATCGCTATTTCCCAGCGAGTTGTAATCAGATTCCTAGTCTCGTCTAGACTCGCTGGAATGACCCTCTCTTGGAGCAGAACCAATACCTAGGGTTGTGGCGAGCAATGTATCTTCCAACATCCGTCACCCTGAACAACGAGGGACGAGGTGATTCAGGAGCTACCCACCGAGTGCTTTGAAGTGCGAAAGTTATCGTCATTTCCTAGCGAGCTGTAATCAGATTCCTAGTCTCGTTTAAACTCGCTAGATTGACCCTAATTTTAGTTCATGGTGCGGAGCCTAAGTATTAATATCAACCCACCAACTCTTTACGAATGATCTCCGCACCCGCACTTAACGCATTGAGCTTAGCGGTCGATACTTCACGAGACAAAGGTGCCATACCACAGTTGGTACATGGGTAAAGCTTGTCGGCATCAACGTACTTCAACGCCTCTCTCAATGTGTTCGCTACTTCTTGTGGCGTTTCAATTTCGTTGGTAGCGACGTCAATCGCACCAACCATCACCTTCTTACCGCGAATCAACTCAAGTAACTCAATAGGCACTCGTGAGTTATGACACTCAAGCGAGATAATATCGATATTTGACTGCTGCAATTTAGGGAATACTTCTTCATATTGTCGCCATTCAGTGCCTAGCGTTTGCTTCCAATCTGTGTTCGCTTTGATGCCGTAGCCATAGCAGATATGCACCGCCGTTTCACATTTCAGCCCTTCAATCGCACGCTCTAAACATGCAATGCCCCACTCGTTCACATCATCAAAGAACACATTGAACGCAGGTTCATCGAATTGAATGATATCGACACCTGCCGCTTCAAGCTCTTTCGCTTCTTGGTTGAGGATCTTTGCAAATTCCCAAGCCAGCTTTTCACGGCTACCGTAATGATCATCATAAAGTGTGTCGATCATCGTCATAGGGCCTGGCAGCGCCCACTTGATAGGTTGCTTAGTTTGCTGACGCAAGAACTTGGCATCTTCAACAAACACGGGCTTTGTGCGGCTTACTGGGCCAACCACAGTCGGAACACTTGCTTCATAACGGTTGCGAATGGTCACCGTTTTGCGGTTTTCAAAATCTACGCCGCTTAAATGCTCAATAAAGGTCGTCACAAAATGTTGCCGAGTTTGCTCGCCATCACTGACGATATCAACGCCTGCCAGTTCTTGTTCTTGCAAAGCGACACGTAGCGCATCGCGTTTGCCATCAATCAGTTCTTCACCTTGCAGTTTCCACGGTGACCAAAGTTTTTCTGGTTCGGCCAACCAAGAAGGTTTCGGTAAGCTGCCAGCCGTTGAAGTCGGTAATAGTGTTTTCATCGTCATTCCTTTCTAGATTCTCGTTATCGATTACGCGCAGCTTGCAGACCATTGTTCAAGCACAGATTGATAAGGTTTGATGAAATGCTCCTCGGCAAATTTCCCTTGTTCAATCGCCAGTTGGCTGCGCTCTTCTCGGTCGTAAACGATTTGAGTTAGCGAGTGGTCTAGGTTTTTTAAGTTTGGCTGGTAGCAATTACCGGCAACCGCGTTGGCATTGTAAATCTCAGGTCGGTAAATCTTCTGGAATGTCTCCATCGTGCTAATCGTACTGATAAGCTCTAGGTTTGAATAATCGTTCAACAAGTCACCGAAGAAGTAGAATGCCAATGGTGCAACACTGTTTGGCGGCATAAAGTAGCGCACCTGTAAGCCCATCTTTTTGAAGTACTGCTCCGTCAACGAAGATTCGTTCGGCTGATACTCAAAGCCCAAAACAGGATGTTGGTTTTCGGTGCGTCGATATACCTTGTTGTCCGATACGCTCAGACAAATCACTGGCAGCTTTTTGAAATGCTGTTTGTAAGACTCAGAATTAACGAAAGCTTTGAACAGTTTGCCATGCAAATCACCGAAGTTCGCTGGGATACTGAACTGTGGCTGGTTTTTGTTGTGGTCCAACAGCAAAACGCTAAAGTCGTAATCACGCACGTATGAAGAGAAGTTGTTGCCCACAATGCCTTCGATACGCTCGTTAGTGTTGTGGTCAACAATGTTAGTTTTGAGCACTTCAATCGATGGGAATGCTTCTCCACTACCTTGGATATCCATATCAACAGAGATGATTTCAAGTTCAACTGAGTAGCGGTCACCTTGCGCGTTATCCCAATATGCCAACGCATTAAAACGATTATCGATCATTCGGAGCGCATTGCGCAGATTCTCTCGGCGGTAGTTTCCGCGAGCCAGATTAGCAAAGTTGGTAGTGATTCGCGTGTTGTCTGATGGTTGGTAATTCTCATCAAAGCGAATGCTTTTGATAGCAAATGTGAAATCGTTATTCATCGTGAGTTGGTATCCTATTTCCTTAGATAAAGCAGACTTTTCCTAACTCTGTGCATGGGGACATTTTTTGTTTTTTGGTTTTCCCAATCGTTAGGTTGCACAGTACTTACGACGAACGGTTCGTACAAAAAACGACCGTCGCAGTGCCTAACACCAGAGCAGTCCTTTTTTTATACTTGCTTCACGAGTTGAGTAATATTGGTATTGTTTCACATTGAACATGAAGGAAATTCATAGTGGCAGTTCCAACCCTGAGAGAGCTATCGTAGATACTGTTTTTCATTGACACCAATACACGTAACTTGGCGAGCATATTGCCAATATGTGTAATTAAGAAACGGATAAGAGATTAGCAGTACGTAAACCAGTTTAAGCCGAGAAAACGCATTGTATGAACAAGGCACCAACTGGAATATAGGGCAGCGTAACTTAAATAGCACTTTTCACACTCCATCGTTTATTCAAGCATTCGTTTAATTAGAAGTACGTTACATTTTATATTCTCGAAACATGATTATTTAATAATCTTATTTATTTCTTTTTCTATCTTTACCATCTTAAACGTAAAGTTTAATTTCCTGCTGTAAAAGCACATATAACTTCATACACGAACATGGCAACTTCATTGACGGACTTTATCACTAAACTATTACATTAAGCTCTAAAAAAATAATAACAAAAAAAACATAAGCCACTGTTTTAATTTGAATTAAACCCATAAACCCGAGATAACCACATAACGATACTTTACTTAATTTGGTATAACAAAAACCCTAAAAATAACATGGCTAACATTTATAAAATTCACTTTTATCAATAGAAAATCTCAACACAACATTAGAAAATTAAAATTAAGCAATAACTTAAAAAGACAAGACTTAATAACCAAATTCTTATTTATTATAGTTGAGTGGTGAATTTAAAAACTATGAGACATTAATCCCACGAATCTATCCTTTTTCTTTTTTTAATAAAAAACAAGATGCACTATTTCACCGCTCATTTATTGAGCTTGAATTTATAACCTGTCCATAATTATAAAGTGCCCATCAAGATGGTTTAAAACAAAAGTCTTTATGGGCTGACTAATAGGAAAAAATAATGGAAAAACAGCATCTTTCCGCGAGTATTATCGCACTCGCTTTACTTGGTTCTTTAGCACCAGCACATGCTGAAGATACATTGAAATCTTACACTTCGACATTGCTTCAGCTTGATGATGGTGATGCACGCTCGAAAAAAATCCGCTTAATTTATTCTTTAGAAAATGTCTGGAACCAATCTTTGCTACCAAATGGCGCTAAAGAAGCCAAGTTGATCCTAAATGGCGGTTCTGGCTTCGACATGACTAATGTTCCAAACAAAGAACAAATCTATGGTTTTGCTACTGGGGGAGATTACCGTTACACCGTTCCAACGGCTTTTAAGCTGGCACTGAGCTATTTAAATGGCGCCCCTTTACGCCACATGAGCCATGCTCCAGAAAACACCATTGCAACGGCATCTGTCAGTGAGTCTCTAGATTTTAACCTTGGATTCAGTGCTTCTACTTCTCCAAATATTAGTGGGGGAATCTCCTGGAGCAACCGTGTAACGTACGACCAGCCCGAGTTTCAAACGGTCGCCGATTTTAACCAAGCTAACGAAAGCATTAATTGGTTAATTGAAAACAAGACTATCCGCCATAATACGCCAGCTAAAGACTGGTTATTATATCGTTGGACCAGTTGTGACATGGGTAATTTGATAGATTACAATGAGTTACCTGTCGTTATGCGTTCAGATTTTAAACCACAAGTCGGCGTCGTATATAGAAAAAATGACATTCAAGATGGCCTAGATACATCAGAGGTCAAGCTGGTTGCTGGTTGGCGAAAAACCAATTACTACTTTGGTCGCGACTGGTGTAGCTGGTATACCACACCAGAAAATACCTGGAAGAAAAATCGTGATAGCAGTCAATGGACAGAGACTAGCCGAGCCGTAACTATCTCTTGGAATGACGATCTCTACCACTAACTTATTAGCCTGCGGCCACGGAATAAATAAGTGGCCGCCGCATTTACTAATGAAATAAACGGTAAGACATGACACATGACAAGTAACAAAAAACTCTTGACTGGATCGGCGCTAGCACTTGGTGCAGTACTCGCCATATTTCTGATTAATTCAAATAACAAGAATGCCCAGACCGAACCTGTTGCAAGCCTTGACGAGCAAATCAAGACAGAAGACGCTGCGACAATAAGTGTAACGCCTCCTGAGAGCAATGCTGCTCAAGAGGTTGTTACCGCTCCAACACCACTAAGTCGCAATGATGATACTTCCGACGTCATTCCAGCTACACCTTGGATATCTGCCCCATTAAGTGAACTGAGCAATGAACTGTACGATTTTATTGAAGCTGAACAGGTAAGTTACATCAGTACGACCGACTATCCATTCGACGAGAAAAAGCAAAAACAATTGCGAACATTAGCTAAGCAAGGGGTTCCTATCTTGTTTGACAATACGGAGTCATCCTATTTGGATAGCTACGGTGTCAGCGAAACCAAAGTCGTATCAGAGTATTTTGGTACGGCGTCTGAAGGTGATGTCATCATCGCTACCGGAGTACAGAATGCAGATGGCAGCATTCATTATCTAGTTTTGCCTTTGAAGAGCAAAGATCTCAACGATAACAGTAAATTGATTGAGGACACTAAGCTCGCAATCACTCTACTTAAAGAACAAAAGCATGACTTGATAAAAGAGAGACAAAACGAACATCGCGAATAAAAGTAAAGGGAGATAGCCTCTGTATCGCTATTTCCCTTAAAACTCAGTTCTCAATTAAGAAAAGCTCATTTCTCCCTACTTACCGGCACCCTATCCGAAATCACCTTGCCGTCTTTGATGGTGATGATGCGTTTAGTGCGCTCTGCCAGAGCGTTATCGTGCGTCACGATGATCAGCGTTCTACCTTCGGCGTGGAGTTGGTTGAACAAGGCTTCAATCTCTGCGCCGGATTTTGAATCCAATGCACCCGTTGGTTCATCTGCTAAGATGATTTGCGGATCGTTGACCAAGGCTCTTGCAATCGCGACCCTCTGTTTTTGACCACCAGAAAGCTGGTTTGGTTTATGGTCTAAACGATCCCCTAGCCCGACTTGCTCTAGCAATTTAGCTGCGCGCTGGCGACGTTCTTTGGCTTTGATACCAGAGTAAACCAACGGCAGTGCCACGTTATCAAGCGCCGTCGCGTATTCCAATAAGTTAAAGCTTTGGAAGACAAATCCGATCTTTTGGTTACGAATGCCAGCCAGCTCATTCGCACTTAAACTTGCGACGTTTTGGCCGCCAAGTTGGTACTTGCCATCGGTGGGCTTGTCTAAACAGCCGAGCATGTTCATCAACGTTGATTTGCCTGAACCGGACGGGCCAAGAATCGAAAGAAACTCGCCTTGATTAATGGTTAAGTCAACGCCGTCTAGCGCGCGAACTTCCGCCTCCCCGCTTGAGTAGTATTTACAGATGTTGGTCAGCTCAACAAGCGGCTTGTTCGACATGTTCTTTCCAGAGTTATTGTTGTTATTCACTTTGTAGCGCCTCCAACGGGCTGACTTTTGCGGCTCGGTTTGCAGGTAACCATGCAGATGCCACACCAATGATCACTAAGGTGAGGATGACAATCGCGACAACGACCCACGACAACTCAGGGACAGGTTTACCCAGTTGTTCATAAAAAGCATTGCCCTCTAAAGGAATGGAACTGATGGCAGACACCAGCGCGTACGTCACGGCTAACCCAAACGCCCCCCCCATCATCATTGTCAATAAAGACTGTACTAAATAGTGCATGCGAATAGCCGTTGGGGTTGCACCGACTGCCATGCGCACACCGATATCACGCGTAGATCGCTTTACGGTGGCATACATCACATTGGCGATGCCAACACCAGCAACAGCTAACGTCACGAAGCCGATAATGCCAAGGAAACTCTGCAAACCTATCAGAAACTGCTGCATACTCTTTTGCTTAAGGAACATATCATCGACTTGGACGACCTGTTCATCACTGACACTTGCCCCGTGTTTACGGGCAATCACTTGCCTGATCATCTTTGCTAAGGCTTCTCGGTCTACATCGGCTTGTGGTTGCACATTGATGCCACCAATTTCACCGTTGACATGAAATCGCTTCCACGTCGCTAACGGCACAAAGCTGGAATAGTTGATAAGATCCCCCAGCTCTATTTGAGCGCTGTTTTTCTCCAATACGCCCACAACGGTGAACTCCTCATTGCCGATTTTTACCTTTTTCCCCACAGGGTTGACTTGCAATGTGACTGTCGCAAACCAACTAAAGTCCTCATTCGGGTTGAATAAGTCGGCTGCCAGTTCATAACCCAGTACAACGACTTTGCGCGTCTCTTTTTGATCGAGTGGATTTAACCATCGCCCCCCCGCCATAGGCACCAAATGGGTCATGGATTGAAACTCGCTCGTGACCGCTAACGGTTCTTGCCATGAGCTTCTGTCACCAACGGTGATGCGCTCTTTCCACTTCGCAGTTGGCGCAACGCTTTTTACATCGGGTAATGCTCGAACGATCTCTGAATCGTCCATTTTTAACGTCAGAAATTTACCTTGGTGAAAAGCACCGTGGTCGACGGTGGCCATCCCTCCGGTCAAATAGATCAAGTTGCCGTTACCATTTTGTGCGGTTTTCAATACGCCCTGACGAATACCCTCACCTACCGCCAACATAGCAGCGATACAGAGGGTCGCCCACGCTACTGCCAGAATGGTCAAACCCAGTCTCAGCTTTTCTGCGGCCATTTCTTGGAAAATTTGTCTCAACGGTAACAACATGACTAGGCCCTCGCACTCAAAGCAATGACTGGCGTGAGACGCGATGCTCGCCTTGCTGGGAAATACGATGCCATCAATGCCAAGATAAGTGTCACAAGTAAAGACCAAGCAATGGAATCTGGCGTGATCACAGGCAAACCAATCCATTCCGGTAATGCCATGCTGCTTAGGACAGACACCACTGCATACGAAAACATCAGACCTAATGCCGTGCCCACAGCTACCAAAATAAGCCCTTCAAGAATTAACTGACTGAGTATGGATTTTTGAGTCGCCCCGATCGCCAAACGCACACCGATTTCACGCGTGCGCTCCGTGACAGATAAAAACATGATGTTGGCAACGCCAAGCGCACCGACCGCCATGGTCATCGCGCCGCTCGCTCCGAGAAAAATCTGAATGCCACGCAAAATTCCACTGATGACCGCCGCACCTTCACTAAAATCGGGTAATTCGACCGCATCTTTATCACTTGGGTCAAAATGAAGCTGCTTGGCGAAAAAGTTCACGATATTTGGTCGAAACGACGGTGCATCCATCCCATCTCTCGGCTTCATCAATACCATCCAAGGTTTCGCATCCCACAAATCGCGGTACGTTGTTTGAGGAATGAAAACCGTGCGGCTATCGCCGAATGAAATGCCAGTGTCCTCACCAACGGTTATCCCAATCACCAAAAACGGAATGCCGTTGACTTTGAGCCTATCCCCGATTTGGATTCCGCCCATTTGCGCAATTTGATCGCCTAACACTGCCACGCGAGTGTGGTTTTTCATATCACTTGGTGACAGGTTTCTCGAACCAGATTGCAGCTTGCGTTGCATTAAAGGAAAGTAAGACGTATCAATACCGCTGACCGTACTCGATAAGTTCTGTCCTTTGAGATTGGTGATATTCGCATCCCATTTGGCGTAAACGCTCGACGCCTGTTGCACGAAGCCCGACTGTTTGATCATGTCGACTTTTTCTTGTGGAATATCAATTTGTCGTCTTGAAGCTAACCCTTGCCACGGTTTACTGGTACTCGACGGAAACACCACTTGCACATTGTTGATCATAAAGGAAAACGACTGGGTCTGATGGCGATAAAAGCCTTCGCCAAGTGCGATTAACACCACCACAGAGATCACGCCCCAAGCAATCGCGATAATGGCCAGCACGCTCTTCATGCGGTGCGCCATCAACGTTTGCCAAGTTTGTTGCAATAGACTGCTCATGAATGAAAAGCTCGAGAGATCAACGCCATGGTATCGTCATCGAGTTTCCCTGCGGTTTGCAGTAAGCCGATTATCTTACGCCAGTAGCTGTACAAGTTGGTTTGCAGACTGTTTTTCGCCTCAAACAAGCTGTTGTGTGCACTGATAACTTCCGACACTTCAAGCAGACCAGCGTCGTAAAGTTTCTCTTTGCTTTGCAACACTCTGGCGCGCGACTCAACCAGCTCGTTCGCTATCAAAACTTGATTCCAGTTGATATCGACCTGAGTAAACTGCTGAATAACTCGTTTCTGAATATCAATTTCCACTCTACGCATATCTTGCTTGGCGCTTAAAATGTTCAACGATGCTTCGTCCACTTTCGCTCGCACTGCACCATTGAGGTCAATCGGCAAACTCAAACTAATCCCAGCGTTAAACTCGCCGTTTGAACGATTGTCACCATCGCTGTAGCCCACACTGCCTTTGACGGTCGGGTAGTATCCACCTTTAGCTGAATCTTTCGCGAACTCGCTCGCTTTCACCATCTGCGCCGCCACCAACAGCTCTGGACTGCTGTCTTTCGCCAGTTTTAGCCATTGCTCCTGAGAGTCCACCAGCATCGGCGGCTGAATCAAAGAATCCGTTCGAATTTGGTCGACACTCTCCGGCATTTGATTGATTAACGCCGCAAGCTCTGCTTTTTTCACTTCGAGATCGGCTTTTGCATTGAGGATACTTGCTTGCTCAGAGACTTGATTCGCTCGCATCTCTTCAACATCAACCGACTTCACTTTGCCTGCTCGATAGCGTTTCTCAATGATGTTGAGAAGTTCCTTCCCCTCCTCCAGCTTGGACTGCGCCAATTTGAGGTCGCCCTGTGCGCTTGCCACATCTAGGTAAGCGGTGAGCAACTTCTGCGCAAGCTCGTTATGCGATTGAGATAGCTCTAACTGTGCTTTGAGATAATTGGCATTCGCTTGATCCAGTTCCGACCACAAACTGCTATCCCAAATAGTTTGAGATAAGGTCGCGCCGTAACTGTTGGAATGGCTTGAGGACTCATTCCAATCCGCTGACGCACTGGCACTTAAACCCGGCAATAACGCACTGCGGCTACTCTGTACGCCAACCTCGCCAAGCTGGACACCGATTTTCGCTTTTTCGTAATTAGGATCATTCTGCTTTGCTTGTTGCCAAGCTTGTTCAATAGAAATTGCGTAGGTCGGCAAACTGAGCGTGGCAGCCAACAATGCAAAGGCGATTGTTGATCGTTGCAGCTTAACCATGCGCCGCTCCCATCATGCTGTTGTCGATAACCTCTTCATCAAGCTCCACGCCGTCAAGCACTTCGACATTGATGCCATCTGACAGACCGAGTTTCACAGGTTGTTTATGAAACCCTTGTTCTGAGCTGTCGGGGATCAGAACATTCGGTGCGTCACCATCAAATTGCAGAGCGCGCTCCGGTAGAGTGAGCACGTTTTCAGACTTCTTCAGAATGATTTGAGCCGTCGATGAAAAACCAGAACGAAGCAACACATCTTGTGGGATCTTGAGTTCTCCCACTTCAACCTCAAAACCGTTATCAAAACTTTTTGCCGAAGCATTGCCCTCTGGTGAGTTAAGGTTCTCAGATTGAATCGCCACTTTGGTTAGCACACCAGAAATCGCCACATCAGGATAAGGCGCAACCGTCAACATAACGGGCATTCCCGGAGACAACTGCGCAGCATCATGCTCACTGACGCTACCTTTAAAAATCAGACTGTTCATGTCGGCCAATGACATCATTTCAGTCGCGGCTTGGCTTGATTGAGTCGAGATGATCGGCTCTCCGACCTCTACTTTCTGGTTGAGTACTGTGCCATCAATTGGCGCGTAGATCGTCGACGTTAAACGCGCATCGCCGATAGACGCCTCACCACTGCGGATGAGTTCGAGATTCTGGCGCTTTTGCAATACGTCCGCTTGCGCAGATTTGACTGCCGAGCGCGCACTTACGTATTCGTCGTAGTTACTTGGAATAATGTCCTGCTTGACCAAGCTTTCTAAGTTGGACAGTTTTTGTTTGGCGGATTCCAGATCGGCTTCGCTACGCATGAGTTCTGCCGATGCATCCGTTAATGCTTGGGGTGTTGGGTTTGGACGCACTTTGATCAGCGGCTGGCCTTGCTTCACCTTTTCACCAACTTTCGCGTAAATTTCACCGACAATACCGTCGATTTGTGACTTGATAGACACAGAGTGTGCAGGGACAATTTTACCAACAGCCACCGCTTGTTTTTCAATCGTGCCTTTTTCCACAATCAATGTAGGCAGCAATTCTGGTTGAGCAGCAGATTGGAGATAGAAATACGTACCACCGCCGAGCAGCGCGATGCTCACAGCGGAGACAAGCCAACGTTTCGTCATTATTTATTCCAACAATTATTGGGTAGTCTAATGACTACTCCTAAAACACAAAGTTGAAGGAATAATATCCTGCTTTAATAGCGGTTTGGTTGTCACAGTTGGTATGGTTTTGTCAGTCACCTCTGACAATCAAAGACTAAAAAAATCTCGAGGAATCATTCAGCGAAGACGCTGTCTACGATGGCGACTGACAAGCTCTGTAACCGCTCGTTTCAACCGCTATCAATTTCATTCTGAACAATGTGCAAAATGGCGCTGTTCGATATCCTCCAATCGAATATCCATACAGTCTTGCGCCTCACGTCCTAGAGCAGGAAAAACTGCATGCGCTTTTAAAATGCTTTGGCTGATAAAGCCGCATTTCTCCAACACACGGATACTCGCGTGGTTGCCAATATGCGGGGCGGTGCGAATGCGCGTTATACCCAAGCTTTGCAGGTAGACAACGCCAAGTTTGCAGGCTTGGGTTGCATAGCCTTTTCCCCGATAGCGAGCAGAAATACCAAAATGGATTTCACTGCTGTCTTGCTCAGGTATCAGCACCAGACAACCAATAGGAGTTTGAGAAGTGAGTTCTTCAATAGCGAAGACTAATAGATTGGGAGACTTTTGATCATATTGAGCACGCCATCTTTCGATAGCTTCAAGGGTTTGATTAACATTTTGGTGGACTTGGCGATTGAGGAAGCGGCATGCTTTCTCATCGCCTAAATAGTTTTCAAACAGGGGAGCAGCGTCTGTTGTTTTGAGGTATCTGATTGCCACTTGTTGAGATTCAACTCTCATCATGATTTAGCTCTGATAAACATTCGGTTTCCAGATTTGCATGAAGTTTTCTACTGGAGCAATAGGAGTGAACCCAAACTGTTCGTACAACCCGTGAGCATCGCGGGTTGCAAGCATCATACGGCGTAAACCTTGTAGTTCTGGATGAGCAACAATTTCTGATATCAACAACTTACTGATGCCTTTACCACGGTGTACCTCCACAACAAACACATCGGCAAGGTACGCAAACGTGGTACGATCGGTAATTAACCGAGCAAAAGCAACGAGTTGATTTTCATCATCCAAAACCGCGAAACAGAACGAATGGCGCAATGACTTCTCAAAGCGTTCTCTTGGAATACCCTTTCCCCAATAACTGTTTGAAATGAACTGGTAGATAACGTCTAAATCCATGTCATCTAACGACATAGTAATTCGAAATCCTTGCATTGTATCCCTCAACATTGATTTATATTTTCTCAGCCACACAGACAAGCGAGTTGGCATTCGCCTCAAATACTTGCGCTGACCAAGATTGGTACTTCTCTATGATTCTGAATCCCGCTTGTTCAAGGAAACCCTCTATGTCTTCTAGCGGACGATATTTTAAATCAATGCTGGAATGCTCAATCGTTCCACTTTCAAAATGGCGCTCTTTGTTCAAATACATGATGGACGTTTGCAAGTCATACTCGGCCTTCATACCGAAATAATTCACTTCACCATAGGTTGGAGAAACATAGGTTTGCCACAGCGCCATCTCATGATCCAATTCTAGATTTTCTGGCGTTGGTAACCGCGTATCGAAAACAAATCGCCCACCTTTTTCGAGGTGTCTTGATATTGAGCTCAGTGCACCTGCTAGCATCTCGTCACTTAAAAAGGCTTGGAATGCATTCCCTGTCATTATGGCTAGGTCAAACTTCTTACCTAACGAAAACTGGGTTGCGTCGAGATGAAGAAAACGCAAGTTACTCCTGCTTTTGGCTTTGTCCTTTGCGTGTTTGAGCATCCCTTCAGAAATATCAATGCCAATGGCTTCGTTGAGTTGCTCAGAGACTGGAATCGTGACAATACCGGAACCACAACAGACATCCAATACACTTCGAGCATTGGTTTCTTCGGTTAACCTTGTGATGAAAGCAATGTCGTGATGGTAATGCTGGTCGTATTGAGCATCATATTCAATTCCAGACCCGAACTCGGTTAAATCTTGTGTTTTCAAAAACAATCCTTGTTTGTTACTTATTTCAGCGGTGTGACTTTTTCAGCTCTAGCATCAAGTATCGACACACATAACCAACACCAGATACGTAACCAATCACGTTTTCTAGTGAAACCACTTCCAACCCAGCTTGCTGACAGAGTTGCTCAACTTCACTTTCGGTATATGCCTTATGCACGACCGATCCACTATAAGTATTTCGAGGCAAATCTTGTCCATCCGGATCGTGGTATTGAAAGCTGATAAAACATCGTCCATTCGCAGTTAGCTTATGCGAAATGCACTCCAGAAGTTGTTGAGGCTTTGCTAGAAACTCAGTAAAACCAAGTGCGGTGATAAGGTCGAAGGTTTGCTCAAACAAAGGGGAAAATGGCTCATCGAGATTATGAACCGCGACACTTTGATAGAGGCTAGTTTGGCGCGCTTTATCAACCATTTTGGACGAGATGTCTAAGCCATGGATGGCGAGTTCTGGATAGTGACTTTTTACGACATGACCGATACTGCCAGTCGCACAGGCTAGGTCGAGAACCGAGCCTTGCTCGATGGGAAAGGTTTTTAACTTCTCAGAAATCCAACGTGGACCGACGTAGTGACTGTCATCCACCAACTTTTGATAGCGATCCGACACATCATCATACATTTTTGCTACATTCATCGTTTCCTCCTTGATAACCAGAACGATGCTCGAATGTAGCACGCAATAAGCATCTAGACACTTATTGGTTAACTAGTTCTTTATGGTATGTGACAGACTGGTTGTTTAGGACAACAAAAAAATCCGATACTCTATATTTTGAATATCGGATTTTTATTGCGTTATCGAGCTAACCAAATTCTCGCTAATATTCCTATCGGAGTAGTAACGCCAGTTGTGACGGAGGAAATTTCACCATTTCTTAAAACATAAATGGTTGGGGTCACGCTAATTTTCCATTCGCGCATAATATCGCTTGAAGGATCGTTTATGTTTTCGAAACGATATTCTTTTGCCCTCATAAACTGCGCCACACGCTTATTCGGTCCCGACGATCCAGAAACGCCAACTACGGTGTAGTCATCACTCAGCCAACTCACGCTTGGGCTTACAAATTTACAAGCGGGACACCAAGTCGCCCAAAAATAAACAACGACAGGTTGTTCATAACTTTGCGCGATTGCATCGAAGTATTCACCATCGCTCAATACGGAGCTCAATGGTGGAGCCTCCTGTTTAGGAATATCTTTGGTGCGATACCAATCCATCGCGATAGAAATCGCGGTGACAATGAGCACCATCTGTACGATTTGAACGAGCCAATATCGGAATGTTCTACGCTGCTTTGTCGAACTCATTGAATGGTTCCCCCACTCGCTTGTTTCACCGCGCTTAAAACAACATCATCAGTCAGAATAACAGGTAACGGGATACCTTGTGGCGCCGCCGGGCCATAGACGATGTTAAACGGCACACCGTAACGCCCATGAGCTCGTAAAAAGTCCGTTACCGAGCCGTCCGGATGTGTCCAATCCCCTTTTAACGTCGCCACATTAGGGCTTTGCAGCAATGAGTAGACAGGATCTTGCCAGATCACGCCGATCTTGTTCGCTTTACACGTGACACACCAATCCGCAGTGACATCCACAAACACCACTCGCCCATTATTGACGTGCTGTTCTATCGCCGAGTTAGAAAGCTTCTGCCACGCTAAGTCCTCAGGAAGCGGTGTCGCCCATTGGTCGGCAGTGATACTACCAAGTAGCAGCCCGCCAGCAATTAAGATAAGCGATGCAGAGCCGGATAGCACGAGTGCTTTATCGCCATGAACGCGTTTAACGCGAATCATCAGAACAATAAACGCGACTAAACCGGCGAAAATGACCCAAAACACTGGGAGGTGATTGGCCATCAAAGACAGTAGCCAAACGCTGGTGGCCAACATCATCACACCAAATACGTTTTTGACCACGTTCATCCACTGACCCGGCTTCGGCAATTTAAGCGCAATACTTGGGAAAATTGCCACCATAATCCAAGGCAACGCCATCCCCAACGCTAAGGCGGTGAAAATAGCAAACAGCGTAACCACATCGGCACCCAAAGCAAACGCCACGGCCGTTCCTAGGAAAGGCGCAGAACACGGCGTAGCAAGCAAGGTTGCAAACATCCCTTGCACATAGTGTCCAGCTAACGAGTTGTCACCTTTCGAGGCCAGCCATGTATTGGTACCCGATGATAGACGGACTTCAAACAGCCCCAGCATATTGGCCCCAAACAAAGTGGTGACCAACACCATCAAACCTAAGAACCAGGGGCTTTGAAATTGCACGCCCCAACCAATGGCATTACCTGTTAGCTTGAGCACCAAAATAAAACCAGCGAGAATCCAGAACGACGTTAATATACCAAGTGACGAGGCAACAAACTGAGCGCGAATTTGACGACGCTCGATACCTTGAGCGGCAACAATACTACTTAGCTTCATCCCCAAAACCGGAAGAACGCAAGGCATAATGTTAAGAATTAAACCGCCGAGCAACGCGAATAGAAAAACACTCGTTAGAGACGTGCTCGGCAGCGGTTCAACTATTGCCTCAGCAGTTGCTTGAGTGGTTTCTTCTGCTAGTAAATTGGTGTCTTTGATGGTCACAAACAGCGACTGACCATCTAACTCCACATCGCCCAGCCAAGTATCAACGATATAGCTCGCGGTGACGATGTTTCCTTCTGGATGCATTCCTTCAAGCTTGAAGCTATAGTCTCGCGTTGCTTCATCGACACCATCCACCAGCACTTGTGGTTGTTGCCAACCCTGACTGTTCTGTAGCTTGATTTGTAGTTTCGATTGGTTCGCATCCCAACTCGCCTGAGTAACATCAATAAACGGCGATGGCTGCGGCACGTTACTCACTGCTTGAGCGTAACTGAACATCACGTCTTCATCGACTTTTAGATCAGAAGGCAAGAACGTCAATTGAATTTGATAGTCGGTCAGCACACAAATCGTCGTACAAGAAGAAAGTGTCAGTACCGCATCAATCGTGACAGGTTTGGACATGTCTTCGACGTGCAGCGTCATGGGGAACAAAGTGTCGCCTTTATACCCAAGAGTCTCGATACCTAATAGTTCGAATTTTTGTGGGTGCGGCCATTGCCAATCCACATTGGATAAATTTTGTGAATTTTGCCAATCAATAGATGGTGCTACGCCGCCCTCACCAGGTGAACGCCAGTAAGTTTTCCAGTCCCCAGCCAACTTGACGTCCAGATAACCAGTAATTGTTTTGGCTTGCGGATCTTGTTGACCAGTGAGCACAAAGCGCGTTTGCACTGGAGGATGTTGTGGGTTGGTTAGCCAACCTGTATCAGTAGTTTGAGCTGAAATACTCAGAGAGAGCAAACTCAAAGCAAGCGTCATAAAAAACATGAACGCAAACTGAGTCAGTTTAGTAATTTGATTCATAGTGATTCCTAGTTAAAAGACAAAGGTGCTAAATAACTGACGCTAGTGGTCAGAAAGCACGCTTTTATTCTCGGAACACACAGAAAGTCAGATGGACTCGATACTTACGGCCTATCGGTTCGGTCCAATGTTGCGCACCAATATAGGCACTGCACAACCAAATTGCCGAAGCAAAAAGACCCACAAACAGAACAACAATAAATACATCGAGTTGATGTTGAGAAAACTGAATTAACTTTTCAGACAATTCGCACTTGCTGGTTTCTTTAGTATCAATCGACTTGACGCTCGAACGCTCATCAGCAAGTGAAACCGCAGGCGATTCCGTCTCATATTTCATAGAGCATGACGATGCAAAGCCTGAATTTTGCATCAGACACACAACGACCACCCAGCCAATAATCGCCAGTAGCCATTTTGCCCGCTTATGTGGCGTGTGATGTCGTTTAGTCAACAAACTCATAAGAATTCAGATAAAGTAAGAACGAAGAAGATAATACGCGAGTCGTCATAAAGCTCAAGTTGTATCCTCTAAATAACCTTAAGAGGCTTCACTCGCTAAGCTTTAATCTAGCCTGCCATAAATATATGCCAACTCTGCGACGGTTTTTGCCGAGAACTTCTTCAATAGATTGGCTCGGTGTACTTCAACCGTTCGCATTGCTATGCAAAGTTCGTCAGCAATACGAATGTTGCGTTTTCCTTCAATGATCAAACGTAAAATGTCTTTTTCTCTAGGTGTGAGCGATTCATAAGCCGATTTAGCTGCTGCCATATCGAGGTTTGTGGCAGACTGCGCCTGTCCCTGCAAAATGGCTCGTGCCAGTTCATCGCCTTTGACTGGTTTTTGGAAGAAATTGACCGCCCCAGCTTGCAATGCATCGACCGCCATCGGAACATCACCATGCCCTGTCAGATAAATAACGGCCAACGGGCTGTTGGCTTGATTTAAAACTTGGTGTACTTGCTGACCACGAAGGTTGGGCATTCGGCTATCAAGGATCACGCATCCGGCCTGATGAATGTTCACTTTATCGAGAAAAGATTGCCCATCAGCAAAAGTCGTCACGTTGAAGTCATGCTCTTCCAGCATAAAAGCGAGCGAGTCACGCACCGATTCATCATCATCGACTACAAAAACAGGTAGCTGCTTTTCACCGCTGCTCATTGAATGCTCCTATGCCTAGTTCAGATTAGTTTTGATATGGAAACACAAGCTCAACCAAACAACCATGTGGTGCTGTCGAGCTGATGACAAACTCGCCACCATGCATTTCCATCACATCGCGACAAATGGCTAACCCTAGCCCAAGCCCTTCTTCTTTGCTACTCACAAACGCTTGAGTCGGATTCTCTTGCTGCAACCCTGTACCATTGTCTAACACTCGAATAGAGAGTTGACTGATTTGGTAATCGCAATGCAGGGCAATTTTACCTTGATAACCTGATGAGTGATATTTCTCTTGGAACAAAGTACACGCATCAATCGCGTTGCTGATCACATTAACTAAAACCTGTTGTACGCCAACTGCATCGACAAGTAACGGACGAATGTTCCCTTCTGTACTGGCCACAATAGAAATGTTTTGCTTCTGCATCCGAAAATGGAGTAACTCAATCGTGTCATCAATGAGTACTTGAAGATCGCACGACGTTTTGTCGACACTGCGCTTGCGAATCAACGTTCTTAATCGCTGAATAATTGCATCGGCTCTTTCAACTTGGCCCTGTATTTTCTCAAGCACAGGGACAATATCTTCATGAGGGCGCTTTTTGGCCAAGCGAAGTAAACCGCCTTCACTATAGTTGCGAATGGCTGCCAGTGGCTGATTGAGTTCATGGGCAAGACTAGTGCCGATTTCTCCGACAATCGCGACCCTTTGTGAATGTTCTAACTGTTCACTTTTCTCTTTTAATCGTAACGATGTCTGCTCCAACGCTTGCTTACTCTTGCTAAATCGATACTCAAGCCAAAAGTGGTACGCGTTCAACACAATCACAAACATGAACAGCGCCCACGCCCATTCTTGATGACTACGCAGCCAGCGCAGTGCCTCACTCCACCAAGGTTGTTGCAACGGATGGAGATCCAACGCCTGATAAAGTTTGTCGATGCTCAGCAAGCTGACGGGGGACGTCCAACCTGATGCGCCTGCCGCAATAACCGCAGGGTGTTCAGGTGGCATCGCTAACAATTCTTGCGCAATCTGTTTGGCGATCTGAGCAGAGCCGCGCTCTGTTTTGGCAAATGACCAGTTTGGATATAACGGCGTAGAAACAGCGCACGAAGAATGTTCATTTGGCTGTTGATTTAGGACTCGAAAATCCCCTTGCTGTAAAAGCCCTTCACTTAGCATCTGTTCCAATAAACAAGCAGGGACGACGGCCGCTTCCACATTACCATCACGTAATTGATACAGGTTGGCATCAATAGGAAAACCAAGATAGCGGACATCAGAAAAGAAATCGTTTGGATTAAGCCCCATTTTGACTATTTGATAGCGCATCGTTAGATAACCACCAAACGCTTTTTCTGATACCGCCGCAACGGGACGTCCTGAGACATCTTGCACCGTTTGATAACTTGAATTGGCTCGAACCACAAGCGCCGAACCAATGCCATAATTCGAGTTTTGTGGGGCTCTGCTGGTTAGCGTTGCCATCCACGACAGCGCGTATTGCCTGCCCAATCGCACTGCCTGACCTGGGTTGGTTAAGATGAAATCCATGGTCTGAAACTTCACCGCTTCGCCCATTTCATCCAAGTTAAGGGGATGAAGGACAAAATGCACATCGGAAATTTGCTGATTGAGCCAATCAATGGTCGGTTGCCATCTCTGCTCAGCATAAAGATGGCCGCGTATCGCTAACACGCCCACTTCGACTTTTTGCTTGGCCCGTGGCTGCTCTGCTTTTTGCTCTTGCATTCCTTGCAGATCTGCTTGTTCAGAAACTGCGCCCTGAGTCAAAGATGCAAAGGCAACTAAGCAAAGAATCCAAAGCTGAAGCCACAGTGCTTTTTTCATGATGAGTCGAATCGTTCCGTCAAGAGAGTACGACAAGAATAACAGCTACCTTCCCTAAACCACATTTGTTTTAGATCAAGTTTGATCTGGATATGTGGAAATCCACAATATAAGCCTCGCAGTGCATTTCTCACAATGGAATCAGTCAATTCAAATACAACAAAAAAGCAGGTGAGTTATGGATTCCACCAAACGTCGCTTTCTCAGCGCGGTCACAGCCGGAGCCGCGTTAATTCCAGTCGCAGGCATTGGCACGGCAACTGCGGGAAACATTATTCGAAATAACCAGTCCGCTGACCGAAAAGGACAAATCGGCAAGCGTTATGCCATGGTGATAGATTTGCGTAAATGTGTCGGATGCCAAGCGTGCACCGTAGGTTGCAGCATTGAAAACCAAGCGCCAATTGGTCAATTCCGAACCACCGTAAAGCAATACGAAGTTACGTTAGATGATGGCTCTACAGCCACGCGAGAAGCAAAAGCCTTTATGCTACCGCGCCTTTGTAACCACTGCGACAACCCACCTTGCGTGGCAGTGTGTCCGGTTCAAGCAACCTTTCAGCGCGAAGATGGTATTGTCATGGTGGATAACAGTCGCTGCGTAGCGTGTGCGTATTGTGTACAAGCTTGCCCTTACGATGCTCGCTTTATCAATGAAGACACCCTCACCGCAGATAAATGTACCTTCTGTGCTCACCGTCTAGAAAAAGGTCTATTGCCTGCCTGCGTGGAAACCTGTGTTGGCGGAGCACGTGTAATTGGTGATTTGAATGATCCATCAAGTGAAGTCCGCCGCTTAATTGCGAAGCACCAAGACGATATCAAAGTGCTAAAGCCCAATGAAGAGACCAAGCCGCATGTGTTTTACATCGGCATGGATGAACGCTTCACCAGCCACATCGACGGGCAGCCAGCTATTTACGACCCACAAGGAGAGCGCGCATGAACATCACCGAAGTGTTAGTCCAACCTCAAGCAATGGCTTGGCTCCCGTGGGCGGTGCAGTACTTCTTTTACATCGGTTCTGCTTACGCTGCCGCTATTTTGTTCCTAATCGCACTGTTATTTGAGCAACACACCAGTCATCGGTTACGCGCCGCGCTGGTGCTAACGATGGCCATCGGCGCTATCGTAGGCCCGTTGGCGTTAACTGGCGACCTTCACCAGCCGGGACGAGCTTGGCATTTTTACGCGCACATCACGCCGTGGTCATGGATGTCTCTAGGCTCGCTGTTCCTGCCTGTTTTCTCAGGTTTAGCGGTAGTGACTGCATGGCTGTATCTCCGCGAGGATCTGATCAACTTACGTAATCAGCCAGGGAAAGTACTGCCTCTAATTTCAAAGCTGTCACTGGATGACTGGGCGCTCTCTCGTAGAGTCATGCTTATGGTATCTGTTATCACGGTGCTATCAGGCATCACCATTGCAGTCTACACAGGCGCTGAAATTGCAGTCGTTAAATCGCGCTCTTTATGGCACCAACCCGCGTCGCCGGTTCTTTGGTTTGTCACTGCATTTATGAGCGCGGTCGGATTTTCTCTGTTGATTTGGCTCTTGCTGCCTAGTCAGTCAAAGACACTGACATCTGGCGATACTAATTTACTTAAAAAATCAGTGGTTACCAGCGGTGTATTAACGCTGATACTGCTACCGATTTGGGCATCCAACAATTCCGCATTTTCGCTCTATTCTAGCGAACAGTGGATGCACAACATTGCCCTGCTCACTTTTGTCGTTTTAGGTTGTGTTTTGCTCGCTTTCATCTTCTTGCGCGATACCCAAAAGTCCGCATCAGCCAGATTTCGTCACGTCATAGGGCTCAGTTTTGTGTCTGCTGCCGCACTGGCAAGTGCATGGCTGATTCGCTGGTTTACCATCATGGAAGTGCAAATCATCGCCAAGTTCGATGCAGGGCTGTATCCATACCAACTCACTATGGATGGAAATGGCTGGATAGGCATTATCGGCATGCTCGGATTATGGCTTGCACTGGCACTGCTCGGTTCGGAGCTGGTTCAGCCAAAACAAAAGATCGAAGTAAAAGCCTCATCACTCACCTTAACTGAACGCTAATCAAAGGGGATTTCATCATGGATAACAAACGCCGTCAGTTTTTGAAATCAGGCATTGCAGTGAGTGGGCTTGGCGTATTCGCTGCGGGTTACGCCACCACCACCAAACACATGGTCGAGGGTGCGCTCGAAGGCACTGCGGGAGAAAAAACGCGTGATATTCACCACGGTAACTCGCTTGAACCAGAGTACACGGTCAACAGCAAAGGCAACCTAATCCCGAATCCAAATCAGCGCGTTGCGCCATCAATGTGTTTTGGTTGTTGGTCACTGTGCGGATTGCGTGTACGCATTGATAACCGCAGCGACGAGATTTTGCGTATTACTGGCAACCCATATCACCCACTCTCTCATCAGCAACACATTCCGTTCGAAACGCCAGTCAAAGATGCTTATTTAAGTTTGACAGGAGAAGCGGGCCTTGACGGTCGTTCAACAGCATGCGCACGTGGCAATGGGATGCTAGAAATTCGCAACAGCCCGTACCGCATTACTCAGCCACTGAAACGAGTTGGCAAACGCGGCGAAGGAAAATGGATTCCGATCAGCTACGAGCAATTGATAAAAGAAGTCGTTGAAGGTGGTGATTTATTTGGTGAAGGCCATGTTGATGGCTTACGCGACATTCGCGATTTAACAACACCCGTTGATCCTGAAAACCCAGAATATGGACCGAAAGCCAACCAATTGTTAATGACCAACGCCGGTAACGAAGGCCGAGACGACATATTCAAACGCTTCGCGTTCAACAGCTATGGTACACGTAACTTTGGGCATCACGGCTCTTACTGCGGCTACGCATTTCGTGCTGGCAGCGGCGCATTTATGAACGACTTAGATAAGAACGCACATTTGAAGCCAGACTTTGATAATGCGGAATACATCATCTTCATCGGTATGTCGCCTGCGCAAGCTGGCAACCCTTTTAAGCGCCAGGCGCGCCAACTCGCCAATGCGCGAACAGAAGGTAGCTTGGAATACACCATCATCACGCCAAGTTTGCCTGCGGGTTCATCGAGCTTGGCCGCTGGTGACAACAACCGCTGGATACCAATCAAACCGGGTACCGATTCTGCCCTCGTGCTTGGCATGGTCCAGTGGATCATCGAAAACCAACGCTACAACAAAACCTTCTTGGCGCAGCCGGGGGCAAACGCGATGAAGCGAGCCGGCACCGCGCACTGGTGTAATGCCACGCACTTGGTAATCAGCGATGAGCAGCACCCGAGAAACGGCACGTTTTTACGCGCATCTGATCTGAACCTGCCATTTGAGGGCGAAGCGTTGTCTGACTCCGACCCGTACGTCATCGTGGATGAGCAAAGCAGCGAATTTGGTGTTCATACCCAAGCTGAGGAAGCGGCACTGTTTGTCGATAAAACGGTTTCGCTTGCATCGGGCGAAGTGCGCGTAAAATCGTCTCTACAAAGACTCAAAGAAGAGGCGTTCAAATACAGCCTTGCGTTCTACAGCCAACAATGTGAAATCCCTGTCGAACAAATTGTTGAACTAGCAAAGCGCTTCACCAGTCACGGAACAAAAGCGGTGGTCGATACCCACGGTGGCAACATGCACACCAATGGGTTCTATAACTCGTTTACCATCATGATGCTCAATGCGTTGATTGGTAACATAAATATGAAAGGCGGCGCGATGGCCAAAGCGGGTGGCTACCCAACTTCCGCTGCGGGTCCTCGTTACGACTTCACCAAATTTACTGGCAAAGTCGGCCCGAAAGGCGTCTTTTTGTCGCGCAGTAAATTCCCCTACCACAAAACCAGCGAATACAAACGTCGCGTTGAGGCAGGTGAATCACCTTACCCAACTCGCGCCCCTTGGTATCCGTTTGCCGCGCCACTGCTGACAGAGCACCTATCTGCGGCTATTGATGGGTATCCATACCGCGTAAAAGCGTGGATCAACCACATGGCGAACCCAATGTATGGTGTACCCGGTTTGAAAACGCTGCTGGAATACAAGCTTAAAGATCCAAAGCAGCTCGGTTTGATTGTGTCTGTTGATGCGTTCATTAACGAAACCACCGCATTGTCGGACTATATTGTGCCGGACACGGTCACCTACGAAAGCTGGGGAATGGCAACGCCTTGGCACGACGTTCCGGTGAAAACCGTCACCGCTCGCTGGCCGATTGTGGGAGCGCGAACAGAGAAAACCGCCGATGGTCGTTCAATTTGCTTAGAAAACTTTTTGATTGATGTCGCCAAGAAAATGCAACTAGGCGGCTTTGGTGACAACGCGATTCAAGATGCGCAAGGGAATTGGCACGCCCTCCACAGCGCTGAAGATTTCTACTTACGTTCCGCGGCAAACTTGGCTTATGTGAAAGGCGGGGTACCTGAAGTTTCGGCAGAAGACATTGCGTGGTCCGGCCTAGAGCGTTTAATGCCAGCCATGCAGAAGACGCTGACAGCGGATGAGATGAAACGTGTGGCGTTTATTTTTGCTCGCGGTGGACGTTTTGAAAATGCAACCGAAGCGTATCAAGGTGAGCAAATGAAGCATAAATGGACACGACCTGTCGCGATATGGAATGAACGTGTCGGCAGCGCAAGAAACACCATGACCGGTGATTTCTACACGGGTTGCCCAACATGGCATCCACAAAAGCTGGCCGATGGCACACCAATGGAAGAACAGTTCCCAAGCTCAGAATGGCCATTCAGCCTGACGAACTTTAAATCCAACATTCACAGTGCGGTATCCAATCTATCGCCAAGGTTGAACTCGATTAAAGGCGTAAACCCAGTGTACATCCATCCAATCGATGCCGAGCGCGCAGGCATTAAAACAGGTGATGAGTTTGTTATTGAGACACCATCTGCAAGCACCAAAGCACTTGCGATGATAGTCAGCGGAATTCGCCCTGGCACACTCGGATTTGAACATGGGTTTGGTCATACCGAGCTAGGACAACGCTCGCACTGGATCGGCGATAAACAACAACCCGTAAAAACGCGCAGCCAAGATGGCGTCAACATTAACGACATTGGCTTAATTGATCCTACCCGAGAAGGTAAAGGTGTATTGTTGGATTGGGTAGTGGGCGCGGCGGCACGTCAGTCCTTGCCGGCCAAAATCCGCAAAGCGTAACGCCGCACGTTAAGACGTCTCTACCACTTAGAGCTGCCGATTTGTGCAGCTCTTCACCACTTTGTTTTTATCGCTTATAGAACAACCAATAAAAACAAATACGGCCATTTACACTTATTAAATATGTGGAAATCCACAATACCTTTCATTATTGACAAGGCCGACAATATCGTCCGAGTGACTACCAAGTAGCACTTAGACATATTAATAAAAATTAAAGTGAGTCAGCATGTCAAAAATTCTTCCAGTGGTGGTGGCCTGTTTGTTAGCAACCACTATGGGCGCAAGCGCCTCGTCTATTCCGGAAAAAGCCAGCGTATGTAGCGGTTGTCACGGCCAAGATGGCATGGGACAGCCAAATATCGCGCCGATGATCGCTGGTTTAAACGCGAATTATCTCAACACTCAAATCGAATTATTCCTTAGTGGCGAACGCCAAAATGTGGTCATGCAAGGCATGGCGAAGGAACTCAGCGATCCCGCAGACCGTAAGGAAGTTATGGAGTACTTTGCTAACCTCCCGAGCTATGAGTTCACGAATCCAGAACAACGCGGCGACCAAGCTGATATTCGTAACCCGTATCGTAAGTTAATTTTCCAAGGCGATTGGGATCGAAATATTCCAGCTTGCGCGACTTGTCATGGAGCCAGCGGTATGGGCGTCGACAAGTTCCCTCGCCTCGCAAGCCAACATGCTGATTACTTAAAAACGCAATTGATGGCATGGAAAAACGGCACTCGCAGTGGCGACCCGCTCAATATGATGGGGACCATCGCAAAAAATCTCACTGACAAAGAGATCGAAAATCTTGCTTACTACTTTGCCTCATTACGTTACTAGGAGCAGTCATGAAACGTTTCTATTCTTTGTTCGCACTGCCTTTCATTTCTACGCTCGTATTAGCTAACGATCTGTTACCGGACCGCCAGAAAGAGCTACCTGCGATAGAAAAAGAAAAGCACGGTGAATACTTAAAACCGCGTGATCTCAGCACAATCCCAAACACCGCATTTGGTGAGCAAGTAAAACGCGGTTACTCGCTCTTTGTTAACTCACAACAAATGCGCGGAAAATACGTTGGCAACGAACAAAACTGTGTGAACTGCCATATGGAGGCAGGACGAAAAGCAAACGCTGCGCCACTGTGGGCAGCTTACATGGCATACCCGGCATATCGTAAGAAAAACGATCGCGTAAACAGCTATGCTGACCGTATCCAGGGTTGTTTCGAGTATTCCATGAACGGTAAAGCGCCCGCTTACGATTCGCCAGAAATTGTTGCCCTTAGTGCTTACGCCTACTGGTTAGCGATGGGCGGTTTGCTTGACAAACATGGTATGGCGGATGAACCCATTCCAGAGCTAGACGCAAAAGCGTTGCAAATTGGTGGAAAAGCAAAAGACTTTCCGTTGCCCGAAGCCATCGCACAAGCATTACCAGTTGAAAAGCGAGGTAATCTCTCTGGGCGTGGCTACCCAAAAATCGCCGCCCCTGAGCAAGAACCATCAATAGAGCGAGGCGCATTGGTCTACGAAAAGAACTGTGAAACTTGCCATCGCGCCGACGGTTCAGGCATCAAAGACACCAACGACCATTCATACATTCCACCACTTTGGGGCGAATATGCGTATAACTGGGGCGCAGGTATGCACCGGATTAACACTGCAGCCTATTTTATTTACGAAAACATGCCGCTTGGGAAAAGTGTGCAGCTGACAGAGCAAGAAGCTTGGGATGTCGCAGCATACGTCAACAGCCATGAGCGTCCACAAGATCCTCGATTCAAAGGCAATGTCACCGCAAACGCGGAGAAATATCACCAGCACCAAGGCTATTACGGCAAAACGCTCAACGGTACGCAAGTCGGGGCCAATGCCTTTAAGAGCGGAACGGTCAAATAAAGTACAACTAACCACTTTAAATAAAATGCTCTTTTTCCCTGCTCAGATTATCTGGGCAGGATTACTTACCCTTAAAAACAAGTAATTACCCCTCCACAGACAAGCAATATCACATTATTTTCGGCTTCCAACATACTCATCTTCGCCGTAAAATCTTGTACCAAACGCGACTTCGTTTATGTCTTAGATCTCCCATATGCTCTAATGCCAAAAGTAAGAAACTCGTAAACTCCTGAATCAAAACAAGCGTGCCTAGTGAAAAAAGAGTATTCTTAAAGCAAATGAATCTAAAACCTACCCGATGAGTATTCAACCTAATTCCCGTCAGTTAATTTCATGCGAAGAGTGCGGCCTTGTTGTTCGTATTCCCGATATCGATCAAGGGCAAAAAGCTCAATGTCCTCGATGCGCGCATTCTCTGACAAAAGTGAATGCTAAACCCTATCAAAGCGTGATCGCCATTTCATCGGCATGTTTGATCATGTTGGTGTTAAGCATTTCTTTCCCTTTTATGTCGTTCAGTGTGCAAGGGCTATCGCAAGAAATCACCTTATTGCATGCGGCCAAAATGCTGGCTGAATTTCAAAATGTACTTTTAGGTGTACTGCTTCTCGCAACGGTCGTCGTATTGCCTGCTATCTATGTCGGTCTCATTCTCTTTCTTCATCTCGAAGCATTAAAAGCGCGTAAACATACGCCATCCAAAAAACAGCAACGAATGGCAAAAGTTTTATGCCGTCTTCTGTTTCGAGTCGAACCCTGGTTAATGGTGGATGTCTTTTTGATTGGCGTGTTGGTCAGCTTAATTAAAATCGCTTCCCTCGCAGACATAGGAATGGGCACTTCATTCTGGGCGTTTTGTGTATATACCGTTCTGGTAGTCAAATGCATATCAATGGTCGACAAAAGCTGGCTCTGGGGACACTTTATTCCAGCTATCGAGCTCTCTGATGTAAAAGAGGGTGACACGCACCATAACCACAACCATATTGGTTGTCATACGTGTCACCAGCTCAACCCTATTGAAGCTAAAAAACACCAACACTGCATTCGTTGTAAAAGCCCTATTCACAAATACAACCCCGCAGATAATTTACAAAAAGCTTGGGCGCTTTTGTTTGCTTCAGTCATTTTCTATATCCCTGCAAACCTCTACCCTATGATGTACACCGTAAGCCTTGGACATGCAGAAGGTTCAACTATCATGGAGGGGGTAATATTGCTTTGGCATTTAGGTTCTTACCCTATTGCGATGGTAATTTTCTTTGCTAGCGTATTTATTCCAATGGCGAAAATGCTGGCACTCGCGTGGCTGTATTACAATGCGCAAAAAGCGCGATATCTTCCGCACGAAGAGAGTATTTCACGCTTAAAGATCTACCGCATAACTGAGTTTATTGGTCGTTGGTCTATGATCGATATCTTCGTCGTCGCGATCTTAGTTGCACTGGTTCAACTGCAAAACTTAATGGCGATTTATCCAGGTCCTGCTGCGCTCTCTTTCGCGGCAGTGGTCATTTTTACTATGCTTTCTGCAATGATATTTGACTCACGTTTGTTGTGGCAATTGCCACAAAACGAAGTGCAGGAGCCGATTTCTGACAACTTAAACGAGAAAGCCAAATATGAGTGATGAGAACAACGTAACCGCTCAAATAAAACCGCAAAAGCAGATTTCTGCGATATGGATTGTCCCGATCCTTGCGCTAGCCATGGGAGCGTGGATGCTGTTCCAATATATCAACAGTACAGGCCCACAAATTACTCTCCAACTGCCAACCGCAGATGGGATTGAGGTTGGCAAAACCGAAATCCGAGCATTGAATGTAAAAGTCGGACTGATTACTGAAGTCACTCTCAGTGAAAATTACGATCACATCATCGCTAAGGCACAAATGAACAAGGATGCAGAACGCATGCTGCGAGATGACACCATGTTTTGGGTGGTGAAGCCTCGTATTGGCCGTGATGGCGTTTCAGGTTTAGAGACCTTGCTCTCTGGCGCTTACATCCAACTTCAACCGGGTAAATCTAAGATAGAGAAAGAGCGCTTTACGGTCTTAGATGTTCCCCCAGTGGCCTCTCCTGATGCAGAGGGGTTACGCCTTGTGTTAACACACCGCGAGGCTGGTAAGCTAGGCGTTGGTGACCCCGTCATTTATAAAGGCTTTACGGTTGGTCGTGTAGAGAAAACCAGCTTTGATGTTGACACTCGCAAAGCGTTATACCAACTCTTTATTTTCAAGCCTTATGACAGCTTAGTGCGCACTCGTACCAAGTTCTGGCTGAATTCTGGCGTAGATTTACAGCTCAACGCTGAAGGGTTCGAAGTCAAGTTTGGCTCATTAGAGAGCATGCTAACGGGTGGTGTTACCTTCGATACCGTTCCAGGTCTTGAATCCGGTGAACAGCTCACTGAAAATATGGTCAACTTCCGCTTGTACGATGATATTAAACAACTTCGAGAAGGCATGTACGATGATTATATTGAATTCGTTATGCTTTTTGATGAATCGGTACGAGGACTTAAACGTAAGGCACCTGTCGAATATCGAGGCTTGAGAATTGGTACTGTGATGCGTGTACCAATGCGACTTCCAACCCCAGAAGAGAACTTTTCTGCGAAAAAAATCCCTGTATTGGTACGTATCGAGCTCGGCCGTGTTTATGGCGATTTCCAATCCCAATCTTTACCAATGTTAAAAGATAAATTGAAGAGTGAGTTTGCTAAAGGCCTACGTGGTACTTTAAAAACAGGTAACTTATTAACAGGCGCACTGTATGTTGACGCCGACTTCTATCCAAACGACGAGCCTTACGTACCGAGTAAGTTTGCTGATTTAGATGTTTTCCCAACCATGCGTGGTGGTTTTGCGCAGGTTCAGCGCCAAGTGAACGACTTCCTAAATAAGATTAATAACTTACCAATGGAAGAAACGCTAGATTCTCTCAATTCAACGTTAAAAACGTCCGAAAAAACGTTAGCTTCAGCAGAACGCGTGGCGGACAGTATTGATAAACTTTTGAATCAAAAAGAGACGCAAGAGATCCCAACAGATATTCGCCAAAGCTTACAGCAATTACAAAAAACACTCGATGGTTATGGGCCCAACTCAACCATGTACAGCGAAATGGAAGCCACGCTAAAAGAATTAGAAAGCGTGATGACAGAGTTTAAACCCGTACTTAAACAGCTAAACGAAAAGCCAAACTCTCTTGTGTTTGGAGAAGATGAAATCAGTGACCCAATACCAGTTAAAGGCCAAAACTAATGAAACGAGTATTCTTTCTGTCTATCGCGCTATTTGTCGGTCTAACGGGTTGCAGTAGCGCTCCGCAAACTAAAGGAGCTATGTACCTTCTACCTAAGGTGGAACCAGTGACGCTGAGCTCTTCTGATATCGCTCAGCGCCCAACTTTAGTTGTTCGTCCAGTGACATTGGCGAGTTATTTGAATGATAATGGCATTGTTTATCGAACCTCTGAGACCCAAGTTATTCAGGCAAAACACAATCAATGGGCGCACAGTATTTCTGAGCAAATCACTCAGAGAGTTGTCGCGGAACTACGTCAAAAGCAAAGTCATTACTGGCCGACTGAAATGAATAATCTGTTGGATCAAAGCGGTGAAGCCAAACTACAGCTTACGTTAAATAAATTTAATGGCAGCTACAAAGGTAATATCGAAATTGAGGGGGAATGGTTACTCATTAATGCCGAAGGTAAGGTAGAAAACAGCGCGCCAATACAAATCTCTCAGCCGCTTCAAGATGAGGGCTATGAAGCGCTCGTCAACGCTTTATCCATAGGCTTAGAAAGCCTAACCTCAGACATTGCCAAACAACTCTAAGTCAATGTTAATTACAGGGAAGCAAGTTGCTTCCCTTTTTTATGCAGAGTGTAGCGACTTCTACTAAGCTGAAAGCTGACGAAAAGCCAAAAAGGAAATTGGATGAAACCATGTAACCTGCTATCACTCTCCTCACTCATTCTTGTATTACCTACATCAGTAGCGCTCTCAGCCGAGACACAAGAATCTCGTTGGCGAAATAGCATAGAAGTGTACATGCTAGGACTGAATATCCACGGGGATACCAGTATTGGTCGCTTTTCATCAGAGGTGGATGTCGATCCTAAGTTCATCGTAGACCACCTCGATATTGGGGCGATGTTGCGATTCGAGAGTATTTACCAAAGTAAGTGGGGCTACTACATAGATTATAGTTTCATGAACTTAAGTGGTGATGTTAATAATATCAAGGGCGCTCTGCCTAACGCTCGTTATCGTGCGGACATCGAAATACGGCAAGGTGTTCTAGAAGCAAAGGCATTCCAACGCGAACAATATTCATTTGGTAAACTGGATTATATGTTTGGATTACGTTGGTGGGACAATGACATCACCGGCAAGCTGTATCGTAATGACAACCGGGTACTAGAAGATAGACTGTCATTACAAGAAGATTGGGTCGATTTTTTAGTTGGCTTGCGACTCATTGATGAATTGAGCGAAAACTGGCGATTTCATGCCAGCATCGACGCCGGACTTGGCAACGATACTCACTTCACTTATGCCATTCAAACTGGTGTTCGTTATAGCTTTAACGAATGGTCTGATCTCAACTTAGCTTACAAGTCGACCTGGGTCGATTACAAAAATGAAGAGGTATTTGAATATGATACGGCTTCTCAAGGGCTTTTAGTCGGACTTGGCTTTTACTTTTGATCAGGTGAAACCCTAGCCTATATTCAAGCGTTGTAACGTGTACTAGCTCTAGGTACACGTCTAGTGCCGCGTTACAGATGCTTAAATAAGGCAAATTGATCTTCATCAGACTATAAATTGCTCTTCGGTGTTACTCTCTGTCGCAAAATATAAAACCTCACTCTATGACCTCATATAGGTCTTGTTGATAAGGTTCCCGAGTAGCAATGTCGATTAACATTTCCGATTTAACCACCGCCCTAAATAAGGTGGAGCATATTCATAAAGTGCAGCTTGAAAACGTACATCAGTTCTTCAAAGCAAACGAAGCTTTCTCGTTGCAAACATTCAGCCAGCTGATATCCAGCGACTCGCTTGATGATCGATTTAAAACCATCGATAAAGCGTTCTCTTTGCTTGGTGATGCAAAAACCTACCTTTTAGAAGTGTCTTACCTTGTTAAGTAAAAAAGAAAGCCCCGATAAAATTCATTACCGGGGCTATCATTTTCTATCTAAACTACTGATTTACAATTTGTAACGATCATCAATTACCGTTAATTCTGGGAAGGTTTTACCCTCGTCCATCGCTTCCTCTGTCTCTTCTTTTACTTGGTTATCAATCCAGAAATTACCGATATCCATTGGATGAAGCACCCATTCTGTCGCTTTTGTCATGCCGTTTTTAGGAATTTTAACCCAGCGCCAATGAGCAACTCGAGAATAAGGCACCATGTAGCCAGGAACGATGATATTCGCTTTGCTGACATAGTTTTGGATTTGATGCGACAAGTCGTAACGCTTCTCCTGATCAAACTCAGAATCATACGCTTCAATTAACTTGTCTAGCTCAGGGCTGCTGTAGTTGGTGTGAGCATTCGTTTGTGGTCGATTTGCATTATCCGAGTGTAGGTATTCCCAATACGCAGGGATCTCACCAGAGCCCATATTCAAAAACGCTAGCTGATGCTTTTTCTCAAGAATGTATTTAAACGCAGATGAGCCATCCACCAAGTTTAACGTGAACTCAAGACCAGCAAGTTTCGCTTGCTCTTTCAGGTATGCAATACGCGGTGTCCAAGAGTTGTATCCATAGGTGATAGCAAAGCTCAAGCGTTGGCCCTTGTCGTTAACACGAATACCATCTGCGCCCACTTTATCAAAGCCCGCTTTTTCGAAGTGTTTAACCGCCGCATCAGCATCAAACTTTGGCGGTGTATTGTTAGGATCATCGTATTCGCCATGACCAAAGCCGAGTCCATGCGGTTTACGTGAATAATCTCCACGCATGATGTTTTCAATCATGCCGTCATAGTCAGTGGCTGCCATAACACCTTTACGCACTTCTAGGTTATCCAACATCGGCATCGCTGTGTTCATCCAAAGACCACCAGCTCCTTGCGGTGCTTCGTTAAAGCCCCAGTACTTTTGGATATAGCCTTTTTTGTACACATCACTATTGGTTTTGTCATGCCAAAAGCTTGGTAGCACCATCTCAAAGTAGTCTAAGTTGCCTTTCTCAAAGTGCTTCATGGCAATATCAGGATCGCGAATCACCTTAATGCGAACCTTTTCAACGTTATAACGGTTTTTATAGTAGCGGTTGTTGTATCCCCACCAATCTTCACCGACATGTTTGAATGTCACGCTCTTACCTTTCTTCACTTGATCAATGTAGTAAGGCGCTGCGGTTGGCTCAGATTTAAAGTTAAACTTTCTGACGAAGTTATCAGGCATGCCATCGTTATTTGCGTCCTTTTCTCCTTCAAAGAAGTGTTCAGGACGAGGCTGAAAACCATTACTTGGCATGTTAATCATAACCATAAGTGAGTCATGACTTTGAGCTACAGCAAGATTGACTTTGATCGTGTAGTCATCAATTTTTTCAACACTCACAATACTGTTTGTGAAGAAGTCGTTATACCACGGGTCGATAATGTCTTTTGACGTGTAGTACTTCATCATAAAGACGTAATCATCTGCTGTAATTTTTTCACCATCTGACCACTCGGCCGTTTCGTCGAGTTTAAAGAATACGGTTTTGTTGTCTTCTCCAAATGCCCATGACTTAGCAAGTTGAGGGATCCATTTGCCAGTATTTGGATGACGCTGAGCCAGTTTTGGTGAACCATCCATTAAGTATTGGCGCAAACCTGAGTTCGCATCTGGACCAACACTTCGTAATGTTTGCGGAAAGCTCTGAATGTAAGTGCGATAGGTGCCACCTCGTACCGCCTCTTCAGAGGCAAATAGAGGTTCGTTGTTGTTTGAAATCCATTCGATATCAGCTGGCAATTCTGCCGCACTCAGTTGAAAACTGGCAGCGGTCAGTGTTGCTAGTACTGAAAATGGCAGTTTTTTAGTCATGTTTCTTCCTTGTTGTGTTTGCGCACTAAGGTCGTAACAAGGAAGACAGCGTGTGAAAGCTCACAGAAAGCTGCGATTTAAAATACGCAGATAGGAAATAATAGGAACGTAATATGAAGTGACGTCCTGCCAGCTTCTATATTAATTTCAAAGAGTTTCACTAGGTCATCCTAGACCTTACAACGCAGTGAATGCATCTTCGCCATAGTATTCTTTAGACATTTGTAACGCAAGCCATCAATAACACATGGTTGCATTTTCGAGGCATCACAGTGAGTTATGTTACAAAAGTGTGATCGGCATAGTACCAAGCCCTACTTTACTCAGAATAAACCGCAGAACCTTTATCTCAATTGGCCCCGATATACCAGTTACAGCGAGTAAATGATCAGACATAGCTGGTTAAAAGGAATGGTTGTTTACCGCGATTAGTATTTTCATTCGATATAAAAAGTGAGGCATCTTAGCCTCACTTTTCTCCATACAATCGAGACAGTGCTTACATTTTAGATAAGCTCTCATTGATCGACTTCAGCACTTCTGCAGGATTTGACGCTTGAGTGATAGGGCGACCAATCACAAGATAATCTGAACCTGATTGGATAGCGTCTACTGGCGTCATGATACGGCGTTGGTCACCTTGTTCTGAGCCAGCAGGTCGAATACCAGGGGTCACTAATTTAAATTCTTGGCCTAGTTCGCTCTTCAGTAATGAGGACTCTTGCGCTGAACATACGACACCATCTAAGCCTGCGTTTTTGGTCAAGGTTGCTAGACGAATAACTTGCTCCTGAGGCGCAACATTCAAACCAATACCAGCTAAATCACTTTGTTCCATACTGGTTAGTACCGTTACACCGATAAGAAGTGGACGATCTTTACCATATGGCTCAAGAATTTCACGTGATGCCGTCATCATACGCTCACCACCGCTCGCGTGTACGTTCACCATCCATACACCCATTTCAGCCGCAGCGCGAACTGCTTTCGAACAGGTGTTTGGAATATCGTGAAATTTTAAATCTAGGAATACAGAGAAACCACGTTTATGGAGTTCACGTACAAAATCAGGACCAAATAGCGTAAACATCTCCTTGCCAACTTTTAGTCGGCATGACGCAGGATCAATTCTATCTACAAACGCAAGTGCATCTGCTTGGTTATCATAATCCAGTGCGACAATAACTTTTTGGTCGATCATTTCATCTCCTAACTGTTTTGGTTCTTATTAAATAAAAAGTTAAAAAAATGCAGCGGACAGAAACTCTGCCAGCTGCATTAAGAATTATTCACCATCCAATCCGCGGATTGGCTTGATCGTCCCCCATCCTTTACAGGACGGACAATGCCAATAAAGGGAATGGGTAGAAAATCCACACTTCCGGCATCGGTAATGCGGTTTCACTTTTAACTGTTCACCCACCATCGCTTGTAGTGTTGATAGGCTGTCTTTCGCTCGACCATCTTCTGCTTCTGCAATGTGGTAGTCAATTAAACGGTAGAAGCCCTTCATGGTTGGGTTTTTCAGCAATTGTTTCGTCAGTAACTCTTGAGCAGCCCCAACGTTCTCGTGATGAGCAACTAATTGAGCCAACATCAACTCGGCTGATACGCCTGCTTTCTTATCAATACAAGCTCGCAGAAACTCGACAAGTTCATCTTCCTGACCCAGATGATGATAGCATTCTGCAATAGTTGGCAAGACATCACTGATAAAGTCTTTATCTTGCTCAAGTACCCCTGTCAGATATTTGATGGTGTGCTTATAGTCTTCAGACTCTAGATAAATTCGTCCCAAAGCAATACTTGCTCGAACACACTTCGGGTCTTCCGCTAACGCTTTTTTAAAATGCTGTATTGCCTTATTAGTATTCCCATCAGCTTGGTCGAGCATGGCTATTTCACACCAAAAATGGGCAATATTTGCACGCATCCTTGAGCGTTTATTACCTAACTTAGCCAATTGGTTCGCGTAATAAATCGCCTTTTCCCATTCTCGTGTTTGCTGATAAATGGTCACTAATTGTTGAAGAGCCGCCTCTTTGTAATCTGGCTCTTCGACTAACTGTTCGAAGATTTTCTCTGCACGATCAAGAAAACCTGAGACCATGTAGTCTTTCGCTAACTGTTGAAGGGCGAGGTTCTTTTGGTCCAGTGTTAAGCCTGAACGAGAAATAAGATTTTGGTGAATTCTGATTGCGCGGTCGACTTCACCACGAGACCGGAACAGGTTACCCAACGCAAGGTGAGTATCGATGGTCTCGTTATCAACTTGGAGCAATTCAATAAAGTGATCGACAGCCTTATCTGATTGGTCAGAGAGCAGTAGATTAAGACCCGTCATATACTGACGAGAGATTTGATGAGATTGCTTCTGCTTGTCTTGCTGAGCGCTGCGATGTCCCATATACCAGCCATACGCAGCAGCTATAGGCAACAACAAGAAGAGTAGTTCAAGCATTAAAGTTAAGCCTTATCCTTATGCCTGTTTTTCAATGGCTGGCTTATCAGCAGCGTTGTTTGATTCAGTTGGTTCGTACTTTTTCAGTTTTTTCTTTAAACGACGGACCTGTAGCTGAGTTTTCAGTTGGATGCTACCAAAGATAACCCACGCTAAAGCAAAGCCAACCACAAATACTACACCTAATAGCGTAGATAAGTGGAACTCTCCTTTTGCTAGAAGATAGTTAAAAGTCACGAGCTCTTGGTTTTGGGAACCTAACGCCAATGCAATTAAAAAGAGAGCTAAAACAGCAACGATTTTTATAATTTTCATGTTACATCACCCTTCTAGGAGTAAGTCGGTAAGATTATGCAGGAAAATGCTTCTTCAGACTACGTATATTAGCAATAATCTATACCCAAGTAACCTCAAGATGCTTAGTTTGTAGACATGCTTAGAAGTTAAAGTTATTTGGGTATAGAAAATAGCTGAATCCACAATTAGATTAGTAAACGATCTTGGATGTATTACTAACTTGGATACATTACAAAAAAGCGGCATACACAAACGTATGCCGCTTTTTTCAAACTAATAAGAGTGCATTAACCAATATTTACACGCTCACGAAGTTCTTTACCAGGTTTGAAATGTGGAACGTATTTACCTTCCAATTCCACTTTATCGCCCGTTTTAGGGTTACGACCTACGCGAGGCTCGCGGTAATGAAGAGAAAAACTACCAAAGCCACGGATCTCGATACGGTCACCGCTCTCTAGTGTAGAGGCCATGTGCTCTAAAATATCTTTTACAGCATCCTCTACCTCTTTCGCTGATAAGTGTGTTTGCTCAGCGCAGAGTCTTTCAATCAGTTCAGACTTAGTCATAGTTGCCCTCTTTGAGTATCTTTATCACTTATTATAGTAAGTAATACTAATTCCAACAAACACTTGCTGACAATTCTAGACAAATTTTATGCAAAATGCGCAATGAAGAAATGCCTTTTATTAAGATAGTTTACTGTCATTAGTATTACTACTTAAATATGACCAAATATAAAAAAGGAGCCTTGCGGCTCCTTTTTTGCTTAAGCGAGTATATTATTCGCCTTTAGCAGCTTTGAAAGCGTCAGCCATTGCGTTACCGAATGCATTGTCATCTTGCTTGTTGATAGATGCCATTGCTTCTTGCTCGTCAGCTTCGTCTTTAGCTTTGATAGATAGGTTGATTACGCGGTTCTTACGGTCTACACCTGTGAACTTCGCTTCAACAACATCACCAGCGCTTAGGATTAGAGAAGCATCTTCTACGCGATCGCGTGATACTTCAGAAGCACGGATGTAACCTTCAACGCCTTCTGCGATTTCAACAGTAGCGCCTTTAGCGTCAACAGCAGTTACAGTAGCGTTAACTAGAACACCTTTCTTGTTGTCAGCAACGTAAGCATTGAATGGGTCATTTTCCATTTGCTTGATGCCTAGAGAAATGCGCTCACGCTCAGCGTCTACTGCTAGAACAACTGCAGAGATCTCGTCGCCTTTCTTGTACTCACGTACAGCTTCTTCGCCAGCAACATTCCAAGAAATGTCAGATAGGTGAACTAGACCGTCGATGCCGCCTTCTAGACCGATGAAGATACCGAAGTCAGTGATAGACTTGATCTTACCAGTAACTTTGTCGCCTTTAGCTTGTGCTTCAGCGAATGACTGCCATGGGTTAGCTTTACACTGTTTCAGACCTAGAGAGATACGACGACGTTCTTCGTCGATTTCAAGAACCATAACCTCAACTTCGTCGCCAACATTAACAACTTTAGAAGGGTGGATGTTCTTGTTAGTCCAATCCATTTCTGAAACGTGAACTAGACCTTCAACGCCTTCTTCGATTTCAACGAAGCAGCCGTAGTCAGTTAGGTTAGTTACGCGACCAGTTAGTTTGTGACCTTCTGGGTAACGCTTAGCGATTGCTACCCATGGATCTTCGCCTAGTTGCTTAAGACCTAGTGATACGCGAGTACGCTCACGGTCGAACTTAAGAACTTTAACTTGGATCTCGTCACCAACGTTAACGATTTCAGATGGGTGCTTAACGCGCTTCCAAGCCATATCAGTGATATGTAGAAGACCGTCAACGCCACCTAGGTCAACGAACGCACCGTAGTCAGTAAGGTTCTTAACGATACCTTTAACTTCAGAACCTTCTTGTAGAGTTTCTAGAAGCTCGTCACGCTCAACGCTGTTCTCTGATTCGATAACTGCACGACGTGAAACAACTACGTTGTTACGTTTTTGGTCAAGTTTGATAACTTTGAACTCTAGCTCTTTGTTTTCTAGGTGAGCAGTGTCGCGGATTGGACGTACGTCTACTAGAGAGCCAGGAAGGAAAGCACGGATACCGTTTAGTTCAACAGTGAAACCGCCTTTAACTTTACCGTTGATGATACCAACAACAGTTTCAGCTTCTTCGTAAGCTTTCTCAAGTACGATCCAAGCTTCGTGACGCTTAGCTTTCTCACGAGAAAGTTGAGTTTCACCGAAACCATCTTCAACAGCGTCTAGAGCTACGTCTACTTCAGCGCCAACTTCTACTTCAAGTTCGCCAGCAGCGTTCTTGAACTGTTCAGCAGGGATAGCAGATTCAGACTTAAGACCAGCGTCAACAAGAACGAAACCGTTCTCGATAGCTACTACAGTACCTTTAACGATGCTGCCTTGTTGGAATTCTGTTTCGTTTAGAAACTCTTCAAAGAGTTGAGCAAAAGATTCAGTCATTTAATTAATCTTCAATAAATTAAACTTCCACGGGTATCCTACCGCATGGGGTTATTAAATTCGCCAGTCATCATCCTTGCGACCAACGCTCTTAGCCTAGTCGAGTATTATTACTCAGCTAGCTTCGATTCGATATATTGTAGTGCCTTTTCTACTACTTCGTCGATAGTCATCGACGTAGAATCTAGCACAAGCGCATCCTCAGCAGGGCGTAATGGCGCCACTGGGCGGTTACGATCTCGGTCGTCACGCTCTTGGATCTCGCTTAAAAGGTCAGCAAATCTAACATCTAACCCTTTCTCTTGCAACTGTTTAAGGCGTCGATTTGCACGCTCTTCAGCACTCGCATCAAGGAAGATTTTTGCTTGCGCACTCGGGAATACAATTGTGCCCATATCACGACCATCAGCAACCAGACCCGGAGCGGTCTCAAATGCACGCTGACGACGTAGTAATGCTTCACGAACACGTGGCAAAGCCGCAACTTTAGATGCTGCCATACCCGTTTCTTCTTTACGAAGCTCCCCTGACACGTCTTCGCCTTCTAGAATGACCTTAACTAAGTCACCTTCCGCGATAAATTGAACGTCTAGGTGTGTTGCTAGTGGGACAAGAGCATCTTCTGACTCGGTGTCGACACCGTGGTGAATCGCAGCGAGTGCAAGTACACGATAAATTGCGCCAGAATCTAAGAGTTGGAAACCCAATTTTTTCGCCAGCAACATACATAAAGTGCCTTTACCTGCACCACTAGGTCCATCTACGGTTACAACCGGAGTTTGAGAGGACATGTTCTTCTCCACCAATAGTTTCTTTTCAGCAATTTGCTCGGTTTTCGAGGCGCACATTATACGGGTAATCAGTCTTTGGAGCGAGGAAAAATGTCGTGTAAAGCATTACACCTAATGCGTAATTGGATTCATCAATAAACATAAAGTTCAACAAAAACGGCGAGAGCTTCCGCCCTCGCCGTTTTAAATGTCATGAACTTAAGCTCGATTAAACAATCGGCTTTTGACCACGCTCAGCTAACTTTAAAATCACACTATCAGCGACTTTACCCGCCACACCTGCTAGCTTGTCGGCCAGTTTTTTCTTTTGTACATAATGCACAGAAAGTACAGTTTTATCTTTGCATGCTGCAACAACGATATCATCAGATGTACTAATGTCATCCACCAAACCAAGCTCTTTCGCTTGTGTACCGAACCAGTGCTCACCAGTGGCTACTTTGTCTAGGTCCAAACTAGGACGACGCTCACGGATGAAGTCTTTAAACAAGACATGTGTTTCTTCAAGTTCTTGCTTAAACTTATCGCGCGCTTTATCGGTATTCTCACCGAACATCGTTAGCGTGCGTTTATATTCACCCGCTGTTAGTTGTTCGTACTCAATGTCATGTTTCTTCAACAGTTTGTTGAAGTTAGGAATTTGTGCGATAACGCCAATAGACCCCACAATTGCAAATGGTGCAGAAACAATCTTATCTGCTACACATGCCATCATGTAACCGCCACTTGCCGCAACTTTGTCAACAGAGATGATCAGAGGAAGACCCGCAGCTTTGATTCGGTCCAGTTGAGAAGAGGCAAGGCCGTAACCATGAACCATACCACCGCCAGACTCTAAGCGAAGTAACACTTCATCACCTTCACGTGCGACAGCCAAAATAGCGGTGATTTCTTCACGTAGAGACGCGACTTCTTTTGCGTCTATGCTACCGTTGAAATCAAGAACAAATAGGTGTGGTTCACGCTTGCTATCTAATGAACCGTCTTTGCTCGCTTGTTTGATTTCTTTCTCGCGAGATTTGTTCTCCTCTTTTTCTTCTTTCTTGACGGCTTTATCTCGAGCCTTGATGAAAGCATCGTCATGCAAATGATGCTCTAACTGCTCAACAGATTGTTTGTGTTGCTCTGAAAGGTTGGTAATCTCTAACTCCCCTTTCGCCGCACCCGATTTGCCACCAGCCGATTTTGCAATAATGAGCAGAACAATTATCGCAGCAACCACCGTGATAATTTTGGCCAGAAACAGACCATAATCTAATAAAAATTCCAACGAGAGCTCCTTTATCTCATTTCAGATGACGTTAGTATGTTACGCAGAAACATCAGCGAGAAGGCAGCGCGGTTTGTAACCACTTGTTCTGATTGATAGCATACCTAACGAAAGTTCTGGAATTGGTATAACACATGAATTGGTGTATTGTAACCATCTTGTCACGATTACCAAGATTTTCCATTGAGAAACAGGCGTTTTTTAGCGTCAATTAACTATCATGGACCCTCTTACAATAATAAGGATTTATCGCCGTGAACTACTCCGTTTCAGCTGATGCTCTAAAAGGTAAAGTCATTCTTGTTACTGGCGCTGGTAATGGCATCGGCCGTCAAGCCGCGCTTTCTTATGCCGAGCACGGTGCAACTGTTATTCTCTTGGGTAGAAATGTGCAAAACCTTGAATCTATCTATGATGAGATTGAAGCTGCTGGCTATCCACAAGCTGCTATCATTCCATTGGATCTCAAGGGTGCAACTCAGCAGAATTACATTGATATGGCAGAGACAATCGAAGGACAGTTTGGTCGCTTGGATGGTCTATTACACAACGCAGGTGTCTTGAGTTCGCTGTGTCCATTTGATCAAATCAAAGAGGAAGACTTCGACGATATCATGCAGATCAACGTGAAAGCCGAAGTGCTAATGACTCAAGCACTACTGCCTGTGATGCGTAAATCAGAAGCTGGGCGTATTATCTTTACCTCTTCAACCGTCGGCCACTCTGGCCGCGCATTCTGGGGGCCATACGCTATCTCTAAATTTGCCGTAGAAGGCATGATGCAAGTTTTAGCTGACGAGCTGAGTGATACACCGATTCGCGTTAACGCAATTAACCCTGGTGCCACTCGTACTCGCATGCGTGAAAAAGCATATCCGGGTGAAGATGCGAATACTCTCAAAACGCCACTGGATATCATGCCGCTATATTTGCACTTAATGGATCCTGCGGTTACCGATGTGAACGGTCAGTGCATCGACGCTCAACCGAAGCGTAAATAACTCATTCAGGTTACCTCACATAATCGATTGAAAAGGCAGCAAACGCTGCCTTTTTTCATTTCTCTCTTCATAAAAATCTTGCGACTTTCTCCCACAGAAATATACTGTACATATATACAGGTATTTATTATGCAAGATATTATTCAGAACTTAAAAAGCCAACACCTTGTTTGGCAAGCAAATTTAACGAAAGCAGATCCTCAGCAGTTGCAGACTAGTTCCGGTTTTTCTGAATTAGATGATTTGCTCGGCGGAGGCTTTCCACCTCATGGCGTAGTGGAGATGGAATCTATTGGTAGTATTGGTGAATTGCGTTTGCTCGCTCCCTATTTAAAAGCCACTCAGACCAATGGTGTGACCGCATTTATTCAACCACCTGCGCTAGTGAATTCTCTGTTTTTACACTACATCGGGTTGGATATAAACCAAGTGTGGGTCGTTACTCCAACTCACCCCAAAGACGCTCTTTGGGCTGCAGAGCAATGTCTGAAAAGTGGGGTATGCAGTAATGTTTTGTTATGGCAAGAAGAGCTTGAAATACATCAAGTGAAACGCTTACAGGTAGCGAGTGAACAAGGTACTTGCCCTCTCTTTATGCTTAAAACAGATACTATCAACCGCTTGTCTTTGCCTGTATCACTCAGTTTAAAACTGAAAGGCGACGAGCAAGGGATTCATGTTGAAGTGCTGAAAAGGAAAGGAGGCTGGAATAGAGGTAGCGTTAGTATCGGCTTCCAACACCATTACCCGCAACTGGTGAAACCATCATCTGAAACTGTGCACTCGACTGTGGTCAATTTCCCACTGGCGAACCAAGGTTAGTGATATGGCTCTGTGGATTTACTTGCACTTCCCTCGCCTGCAGCTAGACGCACTCTTTGGTGATAACCAAGAACAACCCGTGGTGATTGTCGAAAGCCAACGTTGCCAGATTCTTCAATACAACGAGATTGCCGAACAACAAGGCATTAAACCAGGTATGGGCCTAGGCAGTGCTGCGTCCTTGTGTCGAGATTTACAAGTGCATCCTTATCATCCGCACACCGAATGGAGCAAGTTACAAGAAATTGCTCAATGGCTGTATTTGATCACATCTGACGTTGTGTTGATGCCAAACCAAGGTATTTTACTGCGTGCTACTCCAATGCTCGCTCTGTATGAAGGGCTTGAAAACTATTGGAATAAAGTCAGAGCTCACTTATCGGAGCTGAAACTGAGTTTTCAATTCGGATGTGGTTTTTCGCCTTTTGCTGCCAAATTGATGGCAATATCAGGAGCGAACGTCATCAGTGAAGACAAATCTGCCATACAAAAAGCTTTATCACCACTACCGTTAAAACTGACAGATTTATCAAACGCTACCGTAGAGAAGTTACAACGTGTAGGTGTCACCACATTGCAAAACCTGCTTGAACTGCCATTGCAAGACATCGCACGACGCTTTGATATCGATTTGGTGAACTACGTTGGTCGACTGACTGGGCAGTTTAAACACCCTGTCGACTTTTATCACCCTACCGAATCCTTCCAAGTTTATTTAGAGCTCTTGTTTGAGATCGAAAACGTTCAGTGGATTGAAAAGCCGTTGGCCAAATTACTTCGTCAACTCGAAACCTTTCTTAAATTAAGAGATAAGGTCGCTTTTGAACTATGTTTAACACTCCACCAGCGTGAGAAACAAGAGCAACACCTTCAACTCACTTCTGCGCAAGGTGATTACCTATGTCAGCGTTGGCAACAGTTAGCGAGTTTAAGCTTAGAATCACTCTCGCTTAATGGCCCAGTCACAGGGCTAACGTTAAAAGTCATCCGTCAAGATGAGCCTCTTAGTGCATCACGCGATCTCTTTGCTGGGCAGAAAGGAAACATGAATGCTTTAGAGCTGCTCTCTTTACTGCAAGCTAAATTGGGAAAAAGTGCCGTTTTAAAACCCAATATTGCTTGCGATCCTAGACCAGAAAAGGCCAGTCAGTATCGCCCTGCTGATGCTCCGGATGAAAAGGGGCACGCCATACCATCCATACTACGCCCAGCAATGCAATTACCGACTCCCATTGTATTGCAAGAGCAAGTTTCTTTGGTCCACGGACCTGAGCGAATAGTTTCTGGGTGGTGGGATGGTGATGAGATCATGCGTGATTACTACATTGCACACACCAAGCAAGGCCGCTGGTTATGGATATTTCGCGATCAGCACAAGCACTGGTTTCTTCATGGCTATTTTTGTTAAATCGACAGTTATTTTTGTTGGGTCATTATGAGTTACGCGGAACTATTTTGTCAGTCTAACTTCTCTTTTTTGACTGGGGCTTCTCATGCAGAAGAGCTGGTACTCCAAGCAGCTTTCTATCGCTATCAAGCTCTAGCTATAACGGATGAATGTTCAGTCGCGGGCGTTGTCAAAGCCCATGCAACCATCGAACAACATAAACTCGATATCAAACAAATCGTTGGAAGTATGTTTTGGTTAAATGATGAATGCCAAATCGTACTGCTTTGCCCTTGTCGCAAGGCTTATGCCGAGTTGTGTCGTATCATCACAAACGCAAGGAGACGCAGTGAAAAAGGCAACTATCAACTGTTCGAATGGGATTTGATGTCGGTTCGACATTGTTTGGTATTGTGGCTGCCCACACATCAAGAGAGTGATCATTATTGGGGGCGCTGGCTCAATCAACACCACGCTAATCGTTTGTGGGTAGCGATTCAGCGCCATTTGAGTAACAACGATACTGAGTACATTGCGCACTGCGAGCAGTTAGCACATGAATTTCAATTACCTATAACTGCCTGCGGAGGCGTTCTCATGCATGATGTTGAACGCTTGCCATTACAGCATGTACTTACTGCTATAAAGCATGGTTGTAGCGTCGATAAACTCGGTTTTGACCGTATTTCGAATACTGAGCGAGCGCTTCGTCCTTTTAAAAAGTTGATTCGGATTTACAAACCAGAATGGCTGGAAGAAAGTACTTACATCGCCGATTTATGCGGGTTTAAGCTCTCCGATTTAAAATACGAATATCCTACCGAGCTGATCCCAGATGGTTACACACCCGACTCTTACTTACGTATGTTGGTAGAACGCGGTAAAAAGCTGCGTTTTCCTGAAGGCGTGCCAGCAGAAGTCAATCAAACCATCGAGAATGAACTGGCGCTTATTCAAGAGCTGAAATACCACTACTACTTCCTTACTATTCACGACATCGTAATGTTCGCGAAACAGCAAGGCATTCTTTACCAAGGGCGAGGTTCCGCTGCAAACTCTGTGGTGTGTTATTGCCTGGAAATTACCGCCGTCGATCCTCGACAAATCGCTGTCTTATTCGAACGATTTATCAGTAAAGAACGTAAGGAACCGCCGGATATTGATGTAGACTTTGAACACGAGCGCCGTGAAGAAGTTATCCAGTATATTTACAAAAAATATGGTCGTGAGCGTGCAGCACTTGCTGCAACAGTGATCAGCTATCGCTTTAAAAGTGCCGTGCGTGAAGTCGGTAAAGCACTAGGGATTGAAGAGACCCAATTAGATTTTTTCATTAAGAACGTTAATCGCCGAGATCGCAGCCAAGGCTGGCAAGCTCAAATTATTGAACTTGGCTTACAACCAGAATCTCTCAAAGGGCAGCAGTTTATCCAATTGGTCAACGAGATCATTGGCTTCCCACGCCATTTATCTCAGCACGTAGGTGGCTTTGTAATTTCATCTGGCCCTTTATATGAGTTGGTACCTGTTGAAAATGCCTCGATGGAAGATCGCACTATCATTCAATGGGATAAAGACGATTTAGAAAGCTTGAAGCTACTAAAAGTCGATGTACTCGCACTCGGCATGTTAAACGCCATCAAAAAGTGCTTTCAACTGGTCGAGAAACATCACCAGCGCTCCCTCTCGATTTCCGAGATCACTCGCCGACAAGATGATCCACACGTGTACCGCATGATCCAAAAAGCTGACACGATAGGCGTATTCCAAATTGAATCTCGTGCACAAATGAGCATGCTTCCTCGCCTAAAGCCTGCTTGTTATTACGACTTAGTGATTCAAATTGCAATTGTTCGTCCAGGCCCTATTCAGGGTGATATGGTGCATCCTTTTTTAAAACGACGAGATCACAAAGAGCCTGTCAGTTATCCATCGGAAGAAGTAAAAAGCGTTCTTGAGCGGACTATGGGCGTCCCTATTTTCCAAGAGCAAGTCATCAAGCTAGCCATGGTAGCCGCAGGGTTTAGCGGCGGCGAGGCCGATCAACTCCGTCGAGCGATGGCATCATGGAAAAAGAATGGCGATCTCGCTAAATTCAGACCAAAACTGATCAATGGTATGCAAGAGAGAGGCTATGACTTAGCGTTTGCTGAGCGCATTTTCGATCAGATTTGCGGCTTTGGTGAGTACGGCTTCCCTGAAAGTCATTCAGCGTCTTTCGCAGTGCTGGCATATTGTTCTGCATGGTTAAAATATTATTACCCAGCCGAATTTTACACTGCATTGTTGAACAGCCAACCAATGGGATTTTATAGCCCATCGCAATTAGTACAAGATGCTCGCCGACATGGCGTCGAAGTATTGCCGGTGTGCGTCAATCATTCAAAATATCAACATCATCTCGTCTCACGTCCGAATGGCAGGCTCGGCGTGCAACTTGGTTTTCGCTTGGTGAAAGGCTTTAACGCAGAAAGCGCACAAAGACTTATTGAGCGCAAACCACTTAATGGTTACCGATCGATTCAAGAAGTAAAGCAGATATTAAGAAGCCGAAGTGACATTGAATTATTGGCTTCAGCCAATGCATTTCAGGCCTTATCGGGGAATCGTTATAACGCTCGCTGGGCAGCAATGGATTCCTTATCTGACCTACCATTGTTTCACAAGGTCGAAGAACCCAATGTTAGCTACCAGACTCAACCTTCTGAATATGAAAATTTAATTGAGGATTACGCAAGCACGGGACTATCTCTTAGCCGCCATCCAATTAAACTATTAGAAGAAACGGGCAAACTCCCTCACTTTACCCGCATGAGGCAACTGACAGAGAAACCGCATAAGTCACTGGTCACAGTGGTAGGTGTGGTAACAGGAAGACAATCTCCAGGCACCGCCGCTGGCGTGACATTTTTTACGTTAGAAGATGACACGGGCAACATTAATGTGGTCGTTTGGCAAGCGACAGCACGAGCCCAAAAGCAAGCGTATTTAGGCGCTAAAGTATTAATGGTGAAAGGCATTCTTGAAAGAGAGGGAGAAGTCACGCACGTCATTGCTGGTAAGTTGATTGATTACACGCACTACTTGAACAATCTACAAAGTAAATCTCGGGATTTCCATTAGTACAGAGGAATTAAGGAGAGAGATGTTAAAAATCAGAGAGAGGTGCGCTCCCTCTGATTTCACTAGATCTAATCATGCACTTTTAGAAAGCATCTGGCGTAATCGGTCTTGAGCAACTTCAACCAGCAGATCCGGTTGGAATTTAGATATAAAGCGATCACAGCCTACTTTTTGCACCATGGCTTCATTAAAACTACCGCTCAGAGAAGTGTTCAATGTGATAAACAACTTAGACATACGTGGATCTTGGCGCACTTCATGGGTCAGTTTATAACCGTCCATTTCAGGCATTTCAGCATCCGTAATCATCATCAACAGCTCTTTTTCTACATCTTTACCTTCATCACACCAACGTTTTAAAACCGTTAACGCTTCTAGCCCGTCACGGCACTCGATGATATTCATACCCAATTGAGAAAGCGTATCGCGAACTTGATTACGAGCTGTAGAGGAATCATCCACAATCAGAACATTACGCCCGACCATTGCTTGGGCCAATTCTTGATCGAGAATGTCCTCCGAGATAGTCACGTCGTAATGTACGATCTCTGCTAAAACTTTTTCAACGTCAATAATTTCGACAATTTGAGAGGCATCCCCCTCTTTGATTTGCGTGATAGCCGTGAGGTAATTCGAGCGACCAGACGTGGAAGGAGGCGGCTGAATTTCAGTCCATGCCGTATTAATAATGTTTTTAACCGGGCCGACTAAGAAGCCCTGCACCGTGCGGTTGTACTCTGTCACGATCAAATTTTCTTCTTCCGCTTCACCACGTAAAGCAGGAAAACCAATTGCGCCTCGTAAATCAATCACTGGTACCGCTTCACCTCGTAGAGAAGCAACCCCACGAATATTGTAGTGCGATCCAGGGAGCTTGGTTAACGGTGGAAGCTTGATGACCTCTTTCACTTTGAATACATTAATCGCAAATAACTGGCGACTATTTAAAGTGAACAGCAGAAGCTCTAGTCGATTTTCACCAACCAAGTTTGTACGCTGGTCAACCGTATTTAACACTCCGGACATACTACTACCTAAATTATGGATAATTCTTATTTTACTCGAAATCAGTACAGACACAGCAAGGTTATATAACCAAATAACCTTAAAATATTTGGCTTTTCGAGCACAGCTTTAAAGTACAACAGTTTTAGCGTATTACTTCTCTTTGCATCAGACGCAAAGTCACGCAGCACATTGAAAGCCATTTTGTTTATTTACTTGAGCTTTTTAGGAAATTACATGAATGGCGCAGATATAGCAATGCAACATAACTCAAATTCCCTTTCTAGTAATAGGCGATCAAAAAGGGTGAGCCGTTAAGTCTCACCCTAAATCACCTACAAATGCAGTCTCAACAGCCAGGCACATCATCATGTTAAAAAGTACTTAACCTTCCACAACCTTCATCAATAGTTGACCATCGTACAACGCTTGCTTAATCAACGCGGCACCAGGCATTGTGGCTTGCTTATAGAAACGAGACTCCACCAGCTCAAGATCTTGGTGATAAACAGGTAAACTCTGCTCTTCGATACAGCGACGAACCGCAGGATAAAGCACATCTTTTGCTTGGTTAATCACACCACCGATCAAGATTTTCTCAGGGTTAAATAAGTTGATCACAATAGCAATTGCAGAGCCTAAGTAGCCTCCAAGTTTTTCAATCACATCGACGGCCAAAGGATCACCGTTTGCAGCGGCTTCACAAATGCTCTCAATACTCATTTCTTCTTGTTTAGCAAGAATAGAGTCTTCGCCATCAGCGATTCGTCTTACGACTTCTTCACGAATTGCTTGAGAACTGGCAACGGTTTCCAAACAGCCAATATTGCCGCAATGACAACGTTTTCCATTTGGGTCAATTTGAATATGCCCGAGTTCACCAATGTTACCGTGACGGCCTTGCAAAACGCGCCCATCCAGAATGATGCCCGCACCTAAACCGTGGTGGATAGAGATAAGAACGGAGTTGTCATTATCTTGAGAATGACCAAAAAGCTTTTCTGCTAATGCCCAAGCTCGCGTGTCATTGGCAATGAAAACTGGCAAGCCTGTTGCTTTGTATATCTCTGGTCCAAGAGCAAGATTTTCGACATTGTAATGAGGCATCTGCAAAACGACACCTTGCTCTGAGTTCACGAGACCAGGCAGTGTAAGGGCAATACTGGTAACCCGATCCAGTTGATCCGCGTAAGTCTGAAAAAATTCATCAATTTCGTAAAGCAGGCGCTCAAGCACATCGTCTTGGTCAAGCTCGTGTATCTCGATTTTAGTATCGATCAGTACATCACCGCCTAACTCATGCAAAGCAATGGTTAAATAACCCCGCCCCAAACGCATTGACAAAAATTGCCAGCCTTCATTATTGACCTGCAAACCGACAGCAGGTCGACCACGACTCGTCGCTTCTTGTACTGTCGTTTCATGAATCAAGTGCGCTTCAATTAATTCTCGAGTGATTTTGGTGATACTAGCAGGAGCAAGCTCACTCTGCTTGGACAAATCAATTCGAGAAATAGGACCTTTTAGGTCAATTAGTTTATATACACGACCAGCATTGACCTGTTTGATATGATCAATATGGCCCGGTTGAGCCATGTACATCTTGCACTCCGAAATTCTATAACGGGACAATTTTTTTACTTTGCGAACTAATTGTGAAGTGAATTAATAAATCCCCGTGACAAGCATCACGTATAAACCTGTTTGTTTGTGTATTCAATCAAATAACGAAGAATCTACTCCTGTTAAATTGTTTGAAAAATAACTTATTTTTATTCACTAAATTATGAAGTAGTGCCTTTAAAGCAGCGCATTTTTATCAATAAGGCCATTGCCTGTCGAATATCTGTCTGTTTTACCGGGGTTACTCTTAATGTAAACATTCTGTGCATATACTTATATTCAAGTAGCTTTAAGGTGTGGGCTCAGCAACGAGGCTAACCTTGAGAGCGATTGCGTAAAGTAAGGATAGAGTTCAAGTTACCTTTACACACACATTCATCGGAGAATCTATGACTTCCAAATTAAGACGAACAAAAATTGTCACTACGCTGGGTCCTTCAACGGATAAGGACAATATACTTGAGGAGATCATCAAAGCCGGTGCAAACGTTGTCCGTATGAATTTTTCACATGGAACCAGTGAAGACCACATTCAACGTGCGAACAAAGTCCGTACCATTGCAGCAAGACTTGGGCGTCAGGTTGCAATTCTTGGTGACTTACAAGGCCCTAAAATCCGTGTATCAACGTTTAAAGACGGCCAAGTCATTTTGAATGTGGGCGATAAATTCACATTAGATAGTGATTTACCAAAAGGTGAAGGCAATCAAGAATCTGTAGGGTTAGATTATAAAGAACTACCGCAAGATGTTTCACCAAATGACATTTTATTACTCGATGATGGACGCGTTCAGCTGCAAGTTACTACAGTAGAGGGTAATAAAGTTCATACCCGTGTGATTGTCGGTGGCCCACTGTCCAACAATAAAGGGATCAACAAAAAAGGCGGCGGATTGTCAGCGGATGCGCTCACAGAGAAAGATAAAGCCGACATTCTTACCGCCGCAGCAATTCAAGTAGACTACCTTGCTATTTCATTCCCGCGTAACGGCGAAGACATGCATTACGCTCGACGCTTAGCCAGAGATGCAGGCCTTGAAGCCATGTTAGTGGCTAAAGTCGAACGAGCAGAAACCGTCGCGACCAATGAGTCTATTGACGACATTATTCTCGCATCCGATGTAGTGATGGTTGCACGTGGTGACCTTGGTGTAGAAATCGGTGACCCTGAGCTCATTGGTGTCCAGAAAAAACTGATTCGCCGCGCACGCAGTTTAAACCGTATCGTGATTACTGCGACACAAATGATGGAATCCATGATTACTAGCCCAATGCCAACGCGTGCTGAAGTGATGGATGTAGCCAATGCGGTTCTAGACGGCACTGACGCGGTGATGCTGTCTGGAGAGACTGCTGCAGGTAAATATCCTGTAGAAACGGTCAAATCCATGGCCGAAGTATGTGTGGGGGCAGAAAAAATGTCGGAGGCAAGTCTATCAACCTATCGCTTAGATAGAACCTTCGAAACCGCTGAAGAAACCATCGCAATGGCAACCATGTACTCTGCGAATCACATGGAAGGAATTAAAGCGATGATCTCGTTAACTGAGTCCGGCAGGACTGCGTTGATGATGTCTCGCTTAAGCTCTGGCTTGCCAATATTTGCCTTATCACGGAATGAATCGACACTAAATCGAGCAGCATTATACCGAGGCGTGACACCTGTATATTTCGAGTCAAAAAGTGATGCGGGTTTACCAACGGCTCAAGCAGCTATTACTAGCCTTAAAGAGCAAGGGTTCTTGCACAAAGGTGATTTAGTCATTATTACTCAAGGCGATGTAATGGATGTTGTTGGCTCAACCAACTGCATGCGCATTCTACAAGCGTAGTAGTTATACCTAACCGGAGTTAACCACAAGAACCCGCAAATAAGGCTCCGAAAATGGAGCCTTATTTATATGCTTTGTATATTGCGCACATCGTGAACGTAAGAAGGTTTATGCACTCTCTCTACCATCAATTTCAACATCCAGCTGGTCATAGAGTTGAACTAGGTTAAACCCAGCTTGAAGCCCAAGTTGATAGTCATGCTCTAGTGACTCTTGGTCACTTAACAAAGAAGAAGAACGAAGTCCCTCTTTAGGCGCAACTTGTAAAATAAAAGTGTCGTCAGGTGGAGCAGATATAAAGGCCTGAGTGAGCTCAAATGTTTGATAATGAATCATCAGCATGTCGGCTAAACCTGAATCAAAATTCTCACCAATCAAATGACTTAAACGATACAAGTTATCGGCACCGAACAACCAACGGCCTCCATTTAACAGCATTTTCCCTGCAAGCTTCGATTGATGTGCTGCATTAATTTTTTGTTGGAAGAACGACGCCCAATCCAGCTTCCACTGATTCACTTTTTGCTGCCATGATTGCTGTACTGAGTTGATAGACTCTCGATACCATTCGACAGGCACATCCCCCACTTCACTTTGGGCTCTCGCTTCAATCTCTGAAAACGGCTCTGTGCGAATGACAATAATGTTGCGAGCATTCTGACGCCACGCTTCTTGTACAGGGATAGAGGCAGACACGCCGCCATCAACAAATTTATTGCCATTTACGTCGACAGGTCCGTGGTACAACTTGGGAATCGCACATGTCGCTAGCATAGTGTTAAACCACGAGTCATCCAAGATTGGTAGATATTGATCTGATAGCGTCTCTATATTCGTTACCGCAGCAAACGCTCCTCGTTTTCCCAATGCGCTGCGACCTAAATCAAGGTCAAGCTTGTATGGGAAATCTTGAATCCGTTCTAATGCCCACTCTAAACCTAAGTACTGCTGCTTTCGGATATAGCGAAACAGATTAAAAAATTCAGGAGACGTTGTCAGCTCGGTAATAAAAGCTTTGCCCATGCCATGTTGACGACACAAGTAAGAACATAAGTTAAGTGCTCCGGCAGAGGTGCCATAGAATTCATCGAAAGGATCGAAGTTGGAAAGTAAAAAGGCGTCTAAAACGCCAGCGGTAAAAATCCCTCTCTGCCCTCCACCTTGCGTGACTAAAGCAGTTTTACCATGCCTAAAGTGCTCATAAACTTTTACATCAAGCTCTGCATGGCTTTCTGTGATTATACCGCTGTTACGTATCATAGGCTCACGCCGTTTTGTTAAAACGTTTGGTAAAAGTGGTTATCTTAAGCTGTTGTAATAGCAATGATGCCAAATGACAAAAGCACTGCAAAAACAGTCACCACAATGATTAATGCGGATTTTAGATCGTGTTCCATAAACACCTCCTTAATATGTAACAAATTAATAACACCGGAGTGAAATATGTTCAAGATTTGCTTAATTTAGTCGCGCAATTTTGACTAACCCATCACAATTAGCTTAGTCATAATAAGGAGATAGGGCATGAACCAAAAACTCAGCTGGCTAGTAGGAATCATGATGATGAGTACTGCTATCAATGCACAAGCGAATATCATCGTTACGCCATACATAGGCTATACAGGAGGCGGCCAAGTAGAGGATGAAAGTGGTAATACATACGCTCTCGACCCCGCAGTGAATTACGCTCTTTCAGTCGAGACTCCCTTAGAAAAAGGAAGGATCGGATTGTTTTACTCCAATCAATCGACGGAACTTGAAAAGCTGTCCAACTCGGCAGATATACATTATCTGCACTTCCAAAGCAGCATGTACTATCCTGTCGCAGAAAATTGGCAAACCTATATCGGTGTAGGTTTGGGCGCTTCTTATGCCGATGTGGATTGGGTAGACAAAAAATACGGATTTTCGGCTAGCGCTTTTGCAGGGCTGGAATATGAATTTTCAAAGAACTTTGCATTAACGGCCCAACTGAGATGGTTAGGAACGGTCGTTGATAACGATACATCTGGCGCCTGTACTCTACCTAATGACGGCTCAAACTGTATCATTAAGTTCGATACTGATTGGATGAACCAATTCCAATCAAATGTCGGTTTTAGTTTCCGCTTCTAATTTTTATGCATGTTCCTTTGTAGGACTCGTCACAAAGAACGCTGAACGAGTCCTGCACAGAGCCGATAAAGGATATCGTCTAAACACCATTGTTTGGCAAAGTAACGAAGCATCATCTAGATAGGTGCACAAAAGATAGCCGTACGCCCTAATTCATCAAAATAGTCTTAAACACCAAAGCAATTATTAGATCCCAGTTATTTATTCCAGACAAACAACCAACCACCCACACAAAACCACAATCAAACTCAAATTTAACAAGATTAAAACCAGACAACGCATCTGAATTAACATTTAGATTCTATTGCGCTAAGTATTATTAGAAGTTAGTCTGATCAGTGAAAACAGATAAATATTTCAGTTTTATCAAACACACATCAAAATTTTAAGATTAATAATCTACTTTCTCTTACAGTAGCCAGAATATAGCTCTATAAAATTATAAAAAGTTAGAATTAAGGATAGAAAAGCTGATGGATAACAGCGGTCCTTTCTTCCAACTGTTTGCGCAATTATTACTGTGTTACGTAGAGAGCTTCATTCCTCAGGGAGTCTTATAGGAGTCAAATATGAAGCGAGAACAATGGGGATCCCGGGCGGGATTCATCTTAGCAGCAGTTGGGTCTGCTATCGGTTTGGGAAACATTTGGCGTTTCCCATACATGGCCTATGAAAACGGTGGCGGCGCATTTTTTATTCCTTACATTTTTGCCATGATCACTGCCGGTATTCCATTTATGATCCTTGAGTTCAGTATGGGACAAAAATACCGAGGCTCGGCACCAAAAACACTAGCGAAAATTCATTCTAAATTTGAATGGCTTGGCTGGTTCCAAGTTGGTGTGGCTGCAGTTATTGCCGTTTACTATGTGGCTGTTATCGGTTGGTCGATTTCTTACTTTGGGTTGTCGTTCACTCAAGGTTGGGGAACCGATACCAACGCATTTTTCTTTAGTGAATACCTAAAGCTAGGTGACAACTCACCAACAGACTTAGGCAGTATTCAATGGAAGATTGCTTTATCCATGGTAATTGCTTGGGCAATTACTTACACCGCTATTGCCAAAGGCGTGAAATCAGGAATTGAACGAGCATCTAAAATTATGATGCCAACCCTATTCTTGATGGTGATTTTCTTAATCGGACGTATGATTTTCTTGCCAGGAGCTCTAGATGGCGTGAACTACATGTTCGAACCCGATTTCAGCAAAATTTGGGATGTGAAAGTATGGGCAGCGGCATATGGTCAGATCTTCTTTACGTTAAGTATCGGCTTCGCCATCATGCTAGCTTACTCTAGCTACCTACCAGAAAAGTCGGACATAACGAATAACGCGTTTATGACCGTGTTGATCAACTGTGGCTTCTCGATCCTAGCCGGCATCATGATCTTCTCAGTATTGGGTTACATGGCTCAAGAGCAAGGTAAGCCGTTAACAGAGGTGGTATCTGCAGGCGTTGGCTTGGCTTTTGTTACTTTACCTGCGGCAATTAACCTACTACCTGCCCCATATATTCTTGGTCCACTGTTCTTCTTTGCACTGGTGGTTGCTGGTCTAAGTTCGCATATTTCAATTATGGAAGCCGTAACTTCAGCCATTATCGACAAGCTGAAGTGGAGCCGTAAAAAAGCTGCAAATGTTGTGATTGGTATTGGCTTCGTTGTCTCTATGGCGTTTGCTACCAATGGCGGTCTGCTGCTACTCGATCTAGTAGACCACTTTGCAAACAACGTTGGCATCATGGTTGGTGGTCTGGTTGAGATTGTCTTGATGGCGTGGCTATTGAAGCGCGTGCCAGAAGTACGTAATTACGTTAACGAGCGCTCTGATTTCTCTGTTGGTCAATGGTTCGAGATCTGCTTACGCTTCGTTACACCAATCATGCTCGCCATTATCTTAGCGACCAAGCTATACGCCCTAATTACTGAAGGCTACGGTGGCTATGATCTAACTTTAGGCTGGGCACTTATCGCCGCACTCTTTATCTTTGGTCTAGTGATCAACGCAGTGAACCGCAAGGAGACAGCAAAATGACAATCAGCGCAATTATTATGATGGTTATTGGTTTAGGTATCACTTGGGGCGGCGCTGCCGTTTGCATCAAGCGAGCCATGGATAAACAATAACAGTATTGCATTCCAAACAAAAAACGCCGGTATTTACCGGCGTTTTTTTATGTTTCTTTTATTCTAGAAACTGTACTTGATGCCAACGGCGCCGCCAAGTTGCAAGTCAGCACCTTTGTAAAGATCTAGCTCTGGGTGTATTTGACCATAAAGGTCCCAGCCGCGTGATAAATCCCAGTTCACGCCAAGTGGTACTCTCACACCAAACTCGTCATCCCATTCATACCAGCCACCAACGCCGACATACCAAGTCACAGGCATGTTTTGATCGAATGTTCCACGCTTAGCGATGTAATCAAACGCCATACCATCGTTTCCGATAATGCCACGATATTTGTTATCTAACTCTACAACAACACTTAATTGTTGATCGACAGCCATACCAACTGATAGATCCGTTGGTTCGCTTGCCGCCATTGCCGTACTAGAAACTAGTCCCAAAAATAAAATGAATTTGTTCTTCATACACGTTATCAATTATTCAAAAAAACATTATTCGCTATTCAAACATAATGGCGTATCAATATGTCAACGATGGGTAAGCTCGATGTATGAAAAAGCTGACAAAAGTAAAGATGAGTTTAGGATCACACTAAAAAAGGAACTGTCAGTTAATAAAATAGGAACTAAAAAAGGAGGCCGAAGCCTCCTTTTATGCATTACTATGAATGACTGCGATTAACCGTGGTTACGAATCCACTCATCCATTTCAGTTTTTAGGTTATCAGACTTAGTACCGAAGATAGCCTGTACACCACCAGCTACAACTACAACACCAGCAGCGCCTAGTTGTTTTAGCTTGTCTTGGTCAACAGCAGCTGTATCTGCAACTGCTACACGTAGACGTGTGATACATGCATCTAGACCAGTAATGTTAGCTTTACCGCCAAACGCTGCAACCAGTTCACCGCCCATATCAGAGCCAGAAGTTACAGCTGCACTTTCCGTTTCATCTTCACGGCCAGGTGTTTTTAGGTCAAGCGCTGTGATTACACCACGGAACACTACGTAGTAAATTACTGCGTAAACTAGACCAACGGCAATCATTAGCACCATCTTCTGAGCGTTACCAGATAGAACTAGGAAGTCGATCAGACCGTGAGAGAAAGAAGTACCGTGTACAAAGCCTAGAGTGTTCGAAACGATGTATGCAGAACCAGCTAGTAGAGCGTGGATACCGTATAGTAGTGGAGCAACGAATAGGAATGAGAATTCGATTGGCTCAGTAATACCAGTTAGGAATGAAGTCAGTGCAGCTGACGCCATGATACCCATTACTTTTGCACGGTTTTCTGGTTTAGCACAATGAGCAATTGCGATTGCTGCAGCTGGTAGACCGAACATCTTGAACATGTAACCACCCGCTAGCTGACCGAAGCCATTACCAGCAGCACGAGATGCTTCATCAGCAACTAGGTAACAAGTTAGTACACCATTTTGAGCTTCACCGGCAGCGTTAACACAAGAACCTGCTTCGAAGAAGAACGGTACGTTCCATACGTGGTGTAGACCGAATGGGATTAGAGAACGCTCAACAACACCGTAGATACCGAATGCTAGCTGTGGGTTTTGGTGTGCAGCCCAATCAGAGAATGCAGAAATTGCACCGCCAATTGGTGGCCAGATAACAGATAGGATAACACCTAGGATGATCGCAGCAAAACCAGTGATGATTGGCACTGCGCGCTTACCAGCGAAGAAGCCAAGGTACTCTGGAAGTTGGATTTTGAAGAAACGGTTGAATGCCCAAGCAGCCACACCACCGACAAGGATACCACCTAGTACACCTGTATCGATTTTCTCAACACCCATAACGCCCGCCATTACACCTAGCGTTGCCGTCATGATGCCGTAACCAACGATAGCTGCAAGACCTGCAACACCGTCGTTGTTAGTGAAGCCTAGCGCTACACCTACTGCAAATAGAAGTGCCATTTGGCCGAATACTGAACCACCAGCTTGTTCCATAAGATTAGAAACGATCTCTGGAATAAAGCTTAGATGGGCAGCACCCACACCTAATAAAATACCTGCAACTGGTAAAACTGATACTGGAAGCATCAGAGCCTTACCAACTTTTTGCAGGTTAGCAAAAAGGTTCTTAAACATGTTTATGCTCCTGATAAATTTATAAGTATTATTTGGGCACTAACGGCACACCCCCGTAGCCTAAAGGTTAGCACCCAATGAAAATGTAACCACAACTGCATTATATTTTCCGGCTCTAAATATATATTGATGACCCTCAAACTTTCCACACAGTTACGAAATTTAGTTTCAAAACAAGTCTTGGATCACACCCAAAAACAGCCGATGAAAAGGTTTGCATTGCACTTATATTACTGTTTTATAAAGAATTAATTATTTATATAATTAATTTTAAGGCGTAAATAAAATACGCCCCAATGTTATTTTTAGTAACAAAATTACATTTGTGATTTTTGAATGTTATTAAATCAACATTTTTAGTAAACATTAAACTCGTGAGCGTATCTGTTGTTTTTATCAACAAAAAAGGAGCCTAAGCTCCTTTTTTATGCTCTTATTATTTTTTCATCGCAAAAAAAGATTTCGGAAGTTTTCGGTGGTTTTATGTGCCACTTCAGAAAGAGAGCACGATTTGAGTTGCGCAATATAAGAAGCGACTTCGACAACGTAAGCGGGTTGATTCTCTTTGCCACGATGGGGAACAGGAGCCAAGTAAGGAGAATCTGTCTCAATAAGAAGCTTCTCTAAAGGTAGAGTCTTCACCACTTCTTTTAACTCTGTAGCTTGACGGAAAGTAACAATCCCCGAGATAGAAATATAAAACCCCAGCTCCAGTGCAGCTTCAGCAAATGGAAGATCTTCTGTAAAACAGTGGATAACACCACCACATTTCTCTGCCCCACCCTTACGCAAAATATCTAGAGTATCCGCACGTGCGTTTCTGGTATGGATAATTAAAGGTTTGTTGAGCTCCACTGCAAGATCAACGTGTTGCTCAAAGCGCTCTTTCTGTAACGCGGCCGTTTCGGGCTTGTAATGATAATCTAAACCCGTTTCGCCAATAGCGACGACTTTTGCATTCGACGCATGGTGGCGCAATACGTCCATCGAAAAGTCGCTTTCAACATCAAGTGGGTGCACACCGCACGAAGCATAAACATTGTCATAAGGCTCGATCATTTCCATCATTTTCGGGAAAGAATCCAGCGTTACTCCAACAGAAAGTAGCTCAGTTACGTTTGCTTGTTTAGCTTTGTTAATAACGTCTTCCACATTGATGTGGAGATCGTCGTAATTCAATTTGTCTAAATGACAATGAGAATCTACGAACATAATGCCTCTCGTGATTCAATTAACCAATTCATTGATAGTAGCTCAAGGTTCAGGCCAGGAAAGGCTTGCACCTGAGCTTTCAGGTTCATCAGCGCCTTCGCTGATGAGTACAAACCGTTATAGTTGTCCGGTTGAAACTTTGTCGCGCCCGGAAGCATTTGAGCTTCTGATACACCAAACTGCGCTTTCTGAGCATCTGTCAGTAAATACCATGCCCAGTCTAGTGATTGCTCTGAGTGTTTAGCGATTAAAGAAGCACACTCAGAAACGTCTGAAACAGGCGAAGACATTGCCTTAATAAAACTGCGTTCAAAAGCCAAGTAAGCTTCGAGATCACCATTATTTAACGCATCCAATGTTTTTATTGGAGAGCCCATATTCAGTTTTAAGGCATAAGCAGGAACTTGCTTCGCCCCTTGTTCGTGCATCCATTGCATTGCTTGTTCCGCTGACGGAGGCGCAACAACCCAGTGTTGGCAACGGCTACGAATCGTTGGGAGCAGACGCTCCTGATTGTGGGTAACGAGCAAAAACAAGCACTTTGCCCCAGGCTCTTCTAGCGTCTTTAACAGCGCATTCGATGCCGACTCGTTCATAGAGTCCGCCGGTTCTATTACAAATAGGCGGTAACCATTAAGCTGAGATGATTCCTGAGCAAGACGGTTACAAGCGCGAATTTGGTCCACCGTTATCGCCTTTCCTTCTTTCTCTGGCTTGATCCAGTGTAAATCAGGGTGGTTTTGAGATTGATTTAGCTGGCAGCTATGACAAAAACCGCATGCTTCACTCGCGTAATTTTGGCAAAGAAGCGCTTGGCTAAAAAACTCGATAAGTTTTTCGATGCCTAAGCCCTGATCGCTTTGTAATAAAAGCGCACCTGGTATTCTGTCCGACTCTAACCCTACTTTGAGGTTATCCCATATTGGCTGTAGCCATGGATAATCATTTAACATGAGTCACCTAAATTTACATTTCACTTATTGACGAGCTAGCCACTCGTTTAGAGCGTCCCGAATATCACGCGACACGCCTTCAATCGTCTGTTCTGCGTTAATGATAACGATGGAAGGATCGGCATGAGCAATCTCCAAATAACGCTCACGTGTACGCTCGAAGAAACTAATATCCATCTTCTCTATACGATCTAACTCACCACGCCCACGTGCACGCTCAAGCCCAACACGAGGGTCAATATCCATATAGAGAGTGAGAGCAGGTTTAAAATCACCAAGCGTTGTATCCCGGAGATTTTTCATTAACGATGCGTCAATCTGACGGCCACCACCTTGATAAGCTTGCGACGACATATCATGTCGGTCACCAACCACCCACTGACCGTTTTCCAAAGCTGGTTTGATCACGTTCTCAACCAACTGAACACGTGCAGCGTACAGAAGCAGCAACTCCGTCATGTCCTTAAGTTCTTCGCCTTCGTGCTCTTCTTTCACCAGAGCGCGCATTTTTTCTGCTAGCGGTGTGCCTCCTGGCTCACGGGTATTTACGATATCCTCAATACCGGCCGCTTTTAGCGTATCTAAAACGGTTTTAATCGCAGTGCTTTTACCCGCGCCTTCTAGGCCTTCAACGACAATAAAGTTTGCTTTCATCATTTGTTCTTTCTTAGTTCTCTTAAATAGGCACGAACAGCACGGTTGTGCTCAGCAAGGGATTTCGAAAATACATGTCCGCCCTTTCCACTTGCTACAAAATATAAATAGTTGCTGCTTTCTGGGTTCAAAGCCGCTTCAATGGAAGCTTCACCAGCCATCGCAATCGGTGTTGGTGGCAAACCATTGATGGTATAGGTGTTATATGGTGTTGGCGTACGCAAATCTTTCTTACGAATGTTGCCATCGTAGGCATCACCCATACCATAAATAACTGTCGGATCAGTTTGTAACCGCATGCGTTTGTTCAATCGGTTGATAAACACAGAAGCGACGCGCTCACGCTCAGAATCAATAGCCGTCTCTTTCTCGATGATAGACGCGAGAATCAAGGCTTCATATTTGTCCTGTAATGGCAGCTTTTCTTGACGAGCTTCCCAGCTAGCGTCCAGTATTTTATTGAGTTTTCGATGCGCTCGTTTTAATAACTGGCTTTCACTCGCACCCGCTGTGTAATGGTAGGTTTCTGCTAAAAACAACCCTTCTAGCTTTTCTCTCTCAATTCCAAGCTTCGCAGCCATTTCTTTTTCTGAAAGATCGGTTAAATCATGCTTTAAATAAGGAGCACTTTTTAGTTGATCTACCCATTCAGAAAAGCGGCTGCCTTCAACAAAAGTGATCGCAAACTGGTATTCTTTTCCAGTATTCAGATGCTCCAATGTTTGCGAAAGCGACATACCAGGCTCTAGTTGGTAAGTACCCGCTCGCACTTGCAACAATTCTGGGTATAAGTGAGGAATTAAACGGATGTACTCCGATGTTTCAATCACCTCATCTTCAACTAAAGCGCGCATGACATGATGAAAGCTTGTACCACTTTCTACAGTAAACAGCTGAGGTTGTTCCAATAGAATAGGCTTTTCAACGTATTGTTTAGCCTGTGAAATTATATAAAAAACAGCTGCTGCGCCTATCACTGCGATCAGCACAACAAAAGCCAACAGTTTTTTAATCACGTAGTTAAATTCCCTTGCAGTCGTTGAGTCAATTTTCCTATCGGAAATATAGTCTTAGAGTTCGATGCCACTATGCTGCGAATAGGAGCAACACCTAATATTGAGTTACACATGAAAGCCTCGTCAGCACTCAGCAAATCTGGAAGTATAAAACGCCCCTCGATGACTTCAATATGACTTACTTTAAGTAACTCAAGCACCTTACGACGCATTACGCCCGTAACGCCTGATAAGGTCAGCTCCGGCGTAAATACTTTATTACCTTTAACCCAAAAAAGGTTGGCTATTGTAGTTTCAATGACATGGTTTTGCACATTTAACGTTATTGCATCTGCAAACTCTGTATTGTCGATTTCAGCCTTGGCGAGAATCTGCTCTAAACGGTTGTTGTGCTTATGTCCCGCAAGTAAAGGTTGAATCCCTAGACGAGTATTACAAACGCCCAAGTCCACACCTTGTTCTTGCCAAGATGAATAATGAGAAGGAAATGCAAAATTGGAAATCGTCACGATAGGGCCTTTAATCCCATTAGGGCTATACCCTCGCCCGCCAATACCGCGGCTAACGTGAATCTTCACCCCCGCTCGTGCGTCAGATAAAACCGCTTTGCTTGCCCAATCATGCACAACTTTCCAGTCAGGTGAAGAGATCTTCAAAGCGTCAAGGCAAGCACTCATGCGCTCAGTATGTTCCTGCCAGTAAACCAACTCTCCATTTTGGGTCAGGATGGTGGTAAAGCCTCCATCACCGTACTGGAATGAGCGATCACCTAGCTCTACATGCGTTTGCGGAACTCCATTTACCCAAAACATTCACGTACCTTCAAATTAGCAGACAACAAATAAAACAAAACGGCTCAATGCTAAGCATCGAGCCGTTAGAATACAAGTTTCGCTTATCTAAATTAGGTTAGATAGCGTTACTCAGCGAACTTCTTGAAGATCAAAGAACCGTTTGTACCACCAAAGCCAAACGAGTTACAGATAGCGTACTCCATACCTTCAACTTTGCGCGCTGTATGCGGCACAAGGTCGATGTCTAGACCTTCTTCTGGATCATCAAGGTTAATGGTTGGCGGAACAATTTGGTCAACCAAAGACATAACCGTGATAATTGCTTCAACAGAGCCAGCAGCACCTAATAGGTGACCCGTCATCGACTTAGTTGAAGACACAAGAACTTGCTTCGCACCTTCTTCACCAAGAGCACGTTTCACGCCTTTGATTTCTGCAACATCACCTGCTGGAGTAGAAGTACCGTGAGCATTCACATAACCTACTTGAGTACCTGTGATGTTAGCGTCACGCATCGCCGCTTCCATCGCAAGTGCACCACCAGAGCCGTCTTCGCTTGGAGATGTCATGTGGTAAGCATCACCAGACATACCAAAACCAACCAGTTCTGCGTAAATCTTCGCGCCACGTGCTTTTGCGTGTTCGTACTCTTCAAGCACCATCATGCCAGCACCATCACCTAGAACAAAACCATCACGGCCTTTATCCCATGGGCGAGACGCTTTTTGAGGCTCTTCATTACGAGTAGATAGCGCTTTAGCTGCACCGAAGCCAGCCATGCCAAGAGGCGTAGAAGCTTTTTCTGCACCACCAGCAACCATCGCATCTGCATCGCCGTAGGCAATCATACGTGCTGCATGGCCGATATTATGCAGGCCAGTAGTACATGCGGTAGAAATCGCGATATTTGGACCACGAAGACCACGCATGATAGATAGGTTACCTGCAACCATGTTTACAATGGTCGAAGGAACAAAAAATGGGCTAACTTTGCGAGGGCCTTTGTCTACTAATGCAGTATGGCCAGTTTCGATAAGGTCAAGACCGCCAATGCCTGAGCCGATAGCAACACCAACTCGAGCCGCATTTTCTTCGGTAATTTGTAAGCCAGAGTTATCAAGAGCTTGAATACCCGCTGCAATGCCGTACTGGATGAAAAGGTCCATCTTACGAGCATCTTTTTTAGACATGTACTCTGTGCAATCGAAATCTTTAACAAGACCTGCAAAACGAGTTGAGAAGTTCGTAGTATCAAAGTGCTCGATATTTACGATACCACTTTGACCTTCTAGCAGGGCTTTCCAAGATGATTCTACTGTGTTGCCTACCGGTGACAACATACCCATGCCAGTGACAACTACACGACGCTTGGACACGATATAATTCTCCGGGAATTGAATATTTCTATGAGAGGATAGAAGAAGTTAGAAAGAACACAGGCGGTCTAGGAGACCGCCTGGGAGAGCTAATTACTGAGCGCTGTTTACGTAGTCGATTGCAGCTTGAACAGTAGTGATCTTCTCAGCTTCTTCGTCAGGAATCTCAGTGTCGAATTCCTCTTCTAGAGCCATAACTAGTTCTACAGTGTCTAGAGAATCAGCACCTAGATCGTCAACGAAAGAAGCTTCGTTTTTAACTTCTGCTTCGTCTACACCTAGCTGTTCAACAATGATTTTCTTTACGCGTTCTTCGATGTTGCTCATTTTTCTTTTCCTTTACAGATTTCGCCTAATGCGATGATTCCGTAGTTTATTCGAACTATTGAAAGTTGCAAGGGGGTCCTTGCTGGTCAAACCACAAAATTAGCGAATTTAACCGAATTTCAATACATTTTTGACTTAAATCATGCACAAATCTTGCGCATAAGCATGACAAGTTCATGACAGTTAACTGCAACTATAGGCTATTTTTCACAATGTAAAATAGCTTATTTTGCATAAACTGTCGCATTAAACCATGTACATGCCACCATTTACATGCAAAGTTTCACCAGTAATGTACGCTGCTTCAGGAGAAGCAAGGAAAACTACTGCTGATGCAATTTCACGTGGGTCACCTAAACGACCTGCTGGCACGTTCGACAAAGTTGCCGCACGTTGGTCATCATTTAGTGCCTTAGTCATGTCAGTTTCGATGAAACCAGGAGCAACAGTGTTCACTGTTACACCACGAGACGCAACTTCACGAGCCATTGATTTAGTAAAACCAATCACGCCCGCTTTCGCTGCTGCGTAGTTAGTTTGACCAGCGTTACCCATGGTACCAACAACAGAGCCTACGTTGATGATACGACCCGCACGTTTTTTCATCATACCGCGTAAAACCGCTTTAGACATGCGGTAGATTGGCGTTAGGTTGGTATCGATGATGTCGTTCCACTCATCATCTTTCATGCGCATCAATAGGTTGTCACGAGTAATACCAGCGTTATTCACCAGAATATCGATCACACCAAATTCTTCGTTGATCGTTTTTAATGTCGCTTCGATAGACTCGACATCAGTCACGTTAAGCGCTAAGCCTTTACCGTTATCACCAAGATACTCGCTGATAGCAGCCGCACCACTTTCAGAAGTAGCAGTACCGATAACCGTAGCACCTCGCTCGACAAGAAGTTCCGCGATCGCGCGGCCAATACCACGGCTTGCGCCGGTAACTAGCGCGATCTTACCTTCTAGATTCATCATGTTGTGTTTCCTTTTCTTATCGCAAATTTATCGCTTGATGGATTACTTCGCAGCGTCTAGCGATGCGATATCATTCACTGCTGCTGCAGTTAGCGTTTTCACGATACGTTTTGTTAGACCTGTTAAAACTTTACCAGGACCAAGCTCAAGAAGATTTTCTACGCCTTGTTCGTGCATCAGTTCAACTGTTTCAGTCCAACGAACTGGGCTATGTAGCTGACGAACAAGCGCATCTTTGATTTTTGCAGGATCTGTCTCAGCAACCACATCAACGTTGTTGATAACTGGCAGCTGTGGTGAGTTAAATTCGATAGACTCAAGAGCTACAGCAAGTTTTTCCGCTGCTGGCTTCATAAGTGCACAGTGTGAAGGTACTGAAACAGGAAGAGGAAGCGCACGCTTCGCACCGGCTTCTTTACATAGCGCACCAGCTCGCTCTACTGCGTCTTTGCTACCAGCGATAACGACTTGACCAGGCGAGTTAAAGTTTACTGGAGAGACCACTTCGCCTTGCGCTGCGTCTTCACACGCTTTTGCAATCGCATCATCAGCCAAACCGATAATCGCGTACATTGCGCCAGTACCAGCTGGTACTGCTTCTTGCATAAGTTGACCACGTAATTCAACCAGCTTGATGGCTTCTTTAAAGTCAATAACACCCGCACATACAAGTGCTGAGTACTCACCTAGGCTGTGACCGGCTAGGTTTGCTGGTTGCTCTAAGCCAAGTTCCTGCCATACACGCCAGATTGCAACAGATGAAGCTAGCAAAGCTGGTTGAGTACGGAAAGTCTCGTTTAAATCTTCTGCAGGTCCATTTTGAACAAGCGCCCATAGATCGTAACCTAGTGCGTCAGATGCTTCTGCAAATGTTTGTTTTACTACGTCATATTGTTCGCCTAGTTCTGCAAGCATACCTACAGCTTGAGAACCTTGACCTGGAAATACGATAGCAAACTTGCTCATGTTGTTTTCCTTTAAGCAAAGTAAAAAGAAATAAGATGCACCAAGTGCACCTTAAATTTTGAATTCTTGTGAAACTTAGAACTTCACAAGGGCCGAGCCCCAAGTGAATCCGCCGCCAAACGCTTCAAGAAGCAGAGTTTGACCGCGTTTAATACGACCATCACGTACCGCTTCATCTAGTGCTGTTGGCACAGTTGCAGCTGATGTGTTGCCGTGTTTATCAAGTGTAATCACGACTTGGTCTAGTGACATCGAAAGTTTCTTCGCTGTTGCTGAAATAATGCGGTAGTTCGCTTGGTGCGGCACTAGCCAGTCTAGTTCAGACTTATGCATGTTGTTGGCTTCAAGCGTATCTTTTACTAGTTTCGATAGCTGAGTTACAGCGACTTTGAATACTTCGTTCCCAGCCATATGAAGCCATTTATCCGCATCTTGCCCCCGCACAGGTACAGGTAGGCTTAGAAGCTCTCCGAATTGACCATCCGAGTATATGTGGGTAGAGATAATGCCAGGCTCTTGGCTAGCGCCTACGACAACGGCTCCGGCACCATCACCAAATAGGATGATGGTTGAACGGTCTGTCGGATCACACGTTTTAGACAAAGCATCTGAACCAATCACAAGTACGTTTTTGCACATACCAGATTTGATATGTTGGTCTGCAACAGATAATGCGTACACAAAACCAGAACAAGCAGCGGCTAAGTCAAAAGCTGGACAACCTTTAATGCCAAGCTTTGCCTGCACCTGACACGCAGATGAAGGGAAAGTATGGCTACTGCTCGTTGTGGCTACGATAATCAGGTCGATATCGTTTTTATCAATACCCGCCATATCGATAGCGTTTTCAGCTGCGTAGAATGCCATGTCTGCTACAGTTTCGTTTTCTGCAGCAATTCGACGCTCTTTAATACCCGTGCGAGCAACGATCCACTCATCACTTGTATCTACCATTTTCTCTAGATCTGCGTTTGTACGCACCTGAGATGGCAGGTAGCTGCCAGTACCTAAAATTTTGCTATACATGAAGACTAATAATGCCTCTCGAGTAAAACCGCTTCCAAACGATCGCTAATACGGCTTGGTACTTGTCGTTTGACCTCGTGTACTGCCTCGCCAAGTGCATTGACAATCGCAGATACATCCGCACTTCCATGGCTTTTTATGACAATGCCGCGCAATCCTAGCAAACTTGCGCCGTTATACTGGTCGGGGTTCAGTGTTTTTAGTTCATTAAACAGCCTAGAAAACAACTTTCTAGCTATCCAACCCTTTATCGTTGATGCCATTATGCTGGTTTTAATTTTTTCGATAAAAAGTTGAGCTGTTCCCTCACTGGCTTTTAAGCATACGTTGCCGACAAATCCATCACAAACAATGACGTCAGCAACATCATGCAAAATTTGATTACCTTCAATATAACCGACAAAGTTAATCGCATCGGTCTGAGAAAGCATTTCTGCGCAACGTTTGACTAAATCGTTACCTTTAATCTCTTCTGCGCCAATATTGAGTACAGCAACGCGAGGAGGACGACCCAAGTGTTCTTCAGCTAATGCACTGCCCATTACAGCAAATTGGAACAAGCTATCAGCATCGCACGATACATTCGCCCCCAGATCCAGCATCCAAGTACGCTTTCCGGTAATCGTCGGTAAAGCGGAAACTAAAGCAGGACGTTCAATGCCAGGAAGTAACTTAAGAATGAAACGCGATAGTGCCATTAATGCACCGGTGTTGCCACCACTAACACAAGCATCCGCTTTCTGCTCAGAAACCAAATCGATAGCCATACGCATAGAACTATTTTGGCTATTACGTAACGCCAATGAAGGTTTTTCTGAGTTCGAGATAACTTTCTCGCTGTGAAGAATAGTCAAGCGGGAACTGGTCGAGGTACCGAGTTGAGATAATTGAGACGTGATCAGAGATTGATCACCAATAAGAATCACTTTTAGCTCTGGGAAATGAGACAGTGCCTGCACGGCGGCAGGCACTGTTACGCGTGGACCGAAATCCCCGCCCATTGCATCAAGTGCAACGGTAATACTTTGCAAAGGTTCAACCTTACTTGTTGATAACCTTTTGACCACGGTAGTAACCTTCAGCAGTTACGTTGTGGCGTAGGTGAGTTTCACCAGAAGTCGCGTCTACAGATAGAGCAGCTGTAGTTAGCGCATCGTGTGAACGACGCATACCGCGCTTAGAACGAGTTTTACGGTTTTTCTGTACGGCCATTGACCCTACTCCTATACTATTGGGTTAAAAACCTGAAGAAGAATCGGCTACCACACCTATTACTTTTTCAGACTTTTCAAAACGTCGAATGGATTCGGTTTTTCTTCCTCAATTTCTTCAGGAATCTCACCAAAAACCATGTTATTTGAATCAACGCTACAATCCGCTTCATCGTGCATCGCAATTTGAGGTAATGCTAAGATGAACTCGTCTTCAACAAGTTGTATGAGGTCTAATTCACCATATTCATTTAGATCTACCAAATCATAAATTTCTGGTGCTTCCTGTTCTGTTTTCTCACCGTAGTAAGGAGTAGAAAGGAATTCAACTTCGCACTCATGTGCGAATACCTCATTACAACGCTGACACTCTAAATCGACTTCGATGTTAGCTTTACCAGAGATAACAACGAGTCGCTGTTCATCCATCCCAAATGACAATGAGACTTCTGCGTCGCGTTTTACGCCTTCAGTTGTTTCCACTAAGCGCTTGAAAAGACTAGCTTGGATGATGCCATCGTAATCCAATCGTTTCTGTGCAGCTTTAGCTGGGTCAACCGTTCGCGGTATTTTTACCTTTTGCATAGGGCGCGAATATTATCTTCCAAATCAAAATTAGTCAAAGAAAAAGGCAAAAAAGTTGTACTTTTTTACGCTTAACATACAGAGCATTAGCCAGAATCATTTTTGATCGATTATCCTATTGGAAATGCTCCCACGAATTGTAATTCAAAATGAAAAATTACCAACTGGTTTTAGCCTCAACTTCCCCTTTTCGTAAACAACTGCTTGAAAAGCTCTCACTACCATTCGTTTGTTTATCACCTGATTGCGATGAAACACCTTTTGACCAAGAAACGCCAACTGAACTTGTGCAGAGACTGGCCCAAGAGAAAGCAATATCTTGCCAGACGGATAAAGCAAGTTTAGTTATCGGCAGTGACCAAGTTTGTGTCATTAATGGTGAAATCGTTGGCAAGCCTTTAAATAGAGATAACGCGATAAATCAACTTTTGGCTCAAAGTGGAAAAGTCATCACTTTCTATACTGGTCTTGCGGTACATAACACCGTCACAAACCATACAGAAGTCGGCTTTGATTCTTTCGAGGTGCACTTTAGAGATTTAACGCTTGAACAAATCGAACGCTACGTCGACAGGGAAGAACCTTTTTACTGCGCAGGCAGCTTTAAAAGCGAAGGCATGGGAATTTGCTTGTTTACGAAATTAGTTGGTAAAGACCCGAACACACTTGTCGGACTACCATTGATTGATTTGATTGATATGTTGAATGTTCAAGGACTCGATGTCCTTTAACCCAAATACGATAAAAGGGAGCCTGTGGCTCCCTTTTGCATCCGCGAGGAAAACATGGTTACGCGTTTCTTAAACCCGCCAACACTTTTTCTAGTTTCGGTTCCATCGGTGCGTTGATTTCCATCCACTCATCATTTGATGGGTGCTGGAACTTGATGTTTGCCGCGTGTAGGAACAAACGATCTAAACCAACTTGACCGGTGTAAGCGTCAAAGCGACGATCACCGTAGCGATCATCCCAAGCGATTGGGTGACCAGTGTATTGCGTATGAACTCGTATTTGGTGAGTTCGACCAGTAATCGGACTCGCCTGAATCAATGTAGCTTGTTCGAACTTTTCCAAAATCTTAAAACGCGTTTCTGACGGCTTACCATTAGGGTTAACACGAACAATACTGTTCACTTCGTTTTTGAGCAGTGGCGCGTTCACAACCTTACAACTGCTTTTCCATTGCCCCATGACAAGAGCTAAGTAAAACTTCTTTACTGTCTTTTCACGAAACTGGGCTTGCAAGTGACGAAGTGCAGAACGCTTCTTAGCAACCAGCAAAATCCCTGAAGTATCACGGTCAATACGATGCACAAGTTCAAGAAAGCGAGCTTGAGGACGCAGAGCCCTAAGCGCTTCAATCGCACCAAACTTTAAACCACTGCCACCATGCACCGCGGTGCCAGATGGTTTGTTTAGAATCAACATATGATCATCTTCGAAGATAATCATATTTTCCAACTCAGCGACTTTGTTAAGTTTCGTACTTGGTGCGACATCGTCATCTTTTTTCTCGACGGTCACCGGTGGAATACGAACGAGATCTCCTGCTTTTAACTTGTACTCTGCTTTTATACGCTTTTTATTTACGCGCACTTCGCCCTTACGCACAATTCGGTAAATCATGCTTTTAGGAATGTCTTTTAATTGGTTGCGCAAAAAATTATCAATGCGCTGACCCGCCATATCTTCGTCAATGTCGACGAACTGGACTTTTGTTCTTATTTCGTTCATGGGCGGTATTGTAAACTCAATTTCGTGCGACTTCACATTATTCTTGTCGTAAAAGAAACACTCGGTGGCACATACTGGTCTAAATTTCGCCAAGCTTTTGTTTAAATTATTAAAACTCTCAATCAAGTTCTCAATTTGTTTTCTGTCCTGAACAGTTTGCACATCTCAATTGCTTATGAAACAACCTGTTATAAATTAGAAATTTTGAGTTTAGCGGCAAATTTTCTATCGTTTGCGTGAAAGCAGATTGCTGATAGCCACGCGCACTGCTATAGTTCACAGCTGCTAAGGAAGGTTTGGTTACATTTTATTCATTACCAATCATTTATCCTCAAGCAATGTGAGTAGATCGTTGAAGGTCGAGTGCAGCATTGGCGTGAGACACATCGAATTCAACACTCTTGCCACCCTACTCCTCGCATATTCACGTTGAGTACCTACCGCCCAAATAGCGGGTCACAAGTCTACGTTTCCAACAGAAACCACAAGAGGCTTGTGATGACTGAAGTGCCCGAGAGCATCCCCTTCCAGCCGGGAGGCTGCAAAATACAAGCCATGGGATCAGGCACCGTGAAAGAGCGAAAAAACAGTGGCAAGTCGACAAGAAAGATATAAAAGAAAAGACAACGAGAATTTTCAATGAAAAGAATGTTAATTAACGCAACTCAAAAAGAAGAGTTGCGTGTCGCTCTGGTTGATGGCCAGCGACTTTTCGATCTTGATATCGAGAGTCCAGGTCATGAATCTAAAAAAGCGAATATCTACAAAGGACGTATCACACGTATCGAACCAAGCTTAGAAGCCGCATTTGTTGATTACGGCGCCGAGCGTCACGGTTTCCTCCCTCTCAAAGAAATTGCCCGCGAATATTTCCCTGAAGGTTACACCTACCAAGGTCGTCCAAGCATCAAAGAAGTGCTAACGGAAGGCCAAGAAGTTATCGTTCAAGTGGAAAAAGAAGAACGTGGAAGCAAGGGCGCAGCTCTTACTACTTTCATTTCTCTTGCTGGTAGTTACCTTGTTCTGATGCCTAACAACCCTCGTGCTGGCGGTATTTCTCGTCGAATCGAAGGTGACGAGCGTACTCAACTAAAAGCCGCATTAAGTACTTTGGAACTGCCTCAGGGCATGGGCCTAATCGTACGTACTGCTGGCGTTGGCAAGAGTGCTGAAGAGCTTGAGTGGGATTTGAATGTACTACTTAACCACTGGGGTGCAATCAAAGGTGCAGCGGACTCTAACCCTGCTCCATTCTTAATCCACCAAGAAAGTAACGTTATCGTTCGTGCAATCCGTGACTATTTGCGTCGTGATATTGGCGAAATCTTAATTGATAGCAACACCATCTACGAACGTGCAAAAGAGCACATTCAATTGGTGCGCCCTGATTTCCTTAACCGCGTTAAGAAATATGAAGGCGAAGTTCCACTATTCAGCCACTACCAAATCGAAAGCCAAATTGAATCGGCTTTCCAACGTGAAGTGCGTCTGCCATCTGGTGGTTCTATTGTTATTGACCCGACTGAAGCACTAACGTCTATCGATATCAACTCTGCTCGTGCAACCAAGGGCGGCGATATTGAAGAAACAGCTCTAAACACGAACCTAGAAGCAGCCGACGAAATTGCTCGCCAATTACGTCTACGTGACTTGGGTGGCTTAGTGGTTATCGACTTTATCGATATGACCCCAGTTCGTCACCAACGAGAAGTAGAAAACCGTCTACGTGAAGCCGTTCGTCTTGATCGCGCTCGTGTACAAATCGGTCGTATTTCTCGCTTTGGTTTGTTGGAGATGTCACGCCAGCGCTTGAGCCCTTCTCTTGCAGAAGCAAGCCATCACATCTGTCCTCGCTGTAGCGGAACTGGTGTCGTTCGCGACAACGAATCTCTAGCACTTTCTGTACTTCGTTTAATTGAAGAGGAAGCGCTAAAAGACAACACAGCACAAGTACTTGCAGTCGTACCTGTGCCAATCGCCTCTTACTTATTGAACGAAAAACGTCGTTCAGTAAACCATATCGAACGCATTCAAGAAGTGAAAATTACGGTTGTTCCTAACTCTGATATGGAAACACCGCACTTTGAAGTTATCCGTGTTCGTGAAGGCGAAGAGTTCGATCTGATTTCTTACTTACTTCCTAAGAAACTGGAAGCAATGAAAGAAGCAGAAGGTAAAGAGCCAGCGGAAGTTGACGTAAAACCAAAACGAATTGAAGAGCCAGTTCTTAAAGGCTTTGCTGCTCCGTCTCAAACCGCACCTGCACCAGCAGCTAAACCAGCTCCTGAGGCGAAGAAGAAAGAACAAAACGTTGAACAAGAAGAGAAACCTGGATTGTTCAGCCGTCTGTTTAAAGCACTTGGTAGCTTCCTATTCGGTGGTTCTGAAGAAACAAAAGAAGAACAGAAACCTCAGGAAGAGAAAAAACCAAATCGCGATAATCGACGTAACAAACGTGATCGCAACGATCGTCGTCGCAATAACAACCAGCGTGATAATCGTGATAACCGCGACAATCGCGATAACCGACGTCGTCGTAAGCCTCGTGATGAGCAGGCTAATGAGCAAAACGAAGCTCAACAACAAACAAATAAACCGCAAAACCGTAACCAAAAGCGTAAACCTAAAGCTCAACAGGCAGATAAAGCCCAAGAGCAGAAAGCAAACGCAAAAGTAGCGGAAAAAGGTCTGCAGCTAGCAGCGGAAGCTCGTACTGAAACAAAACCAGAAGAGAGCAAACCGAAGCAGCAAAATGCGAAAGCAGAAAAAGTGAAAGAGCGCCGCCAACGTCGCAAATTGAACAAGTCTGTACGCGTTAAGGACCAAGAAGCTATTGAGAAGAAAGCCGAAGAAACAGCGGTTAAGACTCAAGAAACGGTTGAAGCTAAAGTTGAAAAGCCAACAGAAGCAGCGGTAGAGGCACAGCAAGACAACAAGCAAGCAGAGTCTAAGCAACGTCGTAATCGTCGTTCGCCACGTCACCTGCGTGCAAGCGGCCAGCGTCGTCGCCGTGGCCGTGATCGCCGCCCTAACCCATTCCGCCTACGTAAGGGAGGTGTCGCTTCTCCTGAAATGGCTATGGGTAAAGTAATGCCACGTTACATTCCGAAACCAGCACCTAAGAAGGAAGTGCGAGTTAAGGAAGAAGCTGTAGCAGCAGTACCTGCAATCCAAGGTGGCTTTGCTTGTCCAGAAATGGCAATGGGTAAAGTGATTATTCGTCGCGAGCAGCCTGTCGTAACAGATGCGCCAGTTGTTGAACACAAGGTTCAAGAAACCGTTGAAGCGAAAGTGGAAGCTCCAGTAGTAGAAGCACCCGTTGTGGAAGCACCTGCTGTGGAAACAGTAATCACAGAAAAAGCTGAATCAGCAGTAATAGAAACAGCCTCGGTAGAGCCTATCGTTGAAACTCCTGTAACTGAACATGCTGAACCGGTTGATGCCATTGTAGAAACGGCACCTGCTGAAGAGCCTATCGTTGAAGCAGAAAAAGAGATTGCGGCCGAAGCGCCAGTAGATAAACCAGAGCCTAAAGTCGAAGCCATTAAAGTTGCGGCTAAGCTAAACGCTAGCGCACCGATGACGAAAGCACCTGGCCCTCAAGAGCTACGCGAAATCACGGTTGCAGCAGCACCGTTCAAAACCGAACGTTACCAAGCTAAAGGTGCTGGTAGCCAAGTGGCTAAAAACCGTGCATCGGCAGAGATGACAAAGCCTAACTTTAACTAGGCTAAATCATTACGTTCAACTGCTTAACGGCATAAATAAATTAAAGGCTACCATCTGGTAGCCTTTTTTATCTTCATATTTGCCCAAAAAATTGTTCATATAAATACCAATTCGTGATCACATTTGTACGCCATTATTCGTATCATTCTTGAACTTAATCACACTTTTCGGTAGCATGCGCCGACTCAAGTTTTCGACACCATTCTGATGCTGCTCTTTTAATACTACGGTTTACACTGCAATGTTTGATTAAAACTCAACCTTCCAGTGGCTTGTGCAAATACGAATATGTGTCGGGTTTAACTCATTGCAAAGAGAACTTAAAAACAAACATGTTCGAATTTCCCCAATTTTCTAAGCACTCCGTAAAAAATGATGTGCTATCAGGCTTAACCGTTGCGCTAGCATTGGTTCCTGAAGCTGTCGCATTTGCGTTCGTCGCAGGCGTAGATCCGATGGTCGGTCTTTACGCTGCATTCATCGTTGGTCTTATTACTTCCATTTTCGGTGGTCGTCCTGGCATGATCTCTGGTGCAACAGGTGCCATGGCAGTCGTAATGGTTTCGCTTGTCGCGACTCACGGTGTCCAGTACCTATTCGCAGCCATCATGCTCGCTGGTATTCTTCAAATTGCCGCTGGTATGTTTAAATTGGGTAAGTTCATCCGTATCGTACCTCACCCTGTGATGATCGGTTTTGTGAACGGTCTGGCTATTGTTATCTTCCTAGCTCAGTTGGGTCAGTTTAAAGCGCCAGACATCAATGGCATGCTTACTTGGCTACCACAAGACCAGATGCTGCTAATGCTTGGTTTGGTTGCGCTGACTATGGCAATCATTCACTTTCTACCAAAAATCACAACAGCTGTACCCTCTTCACTTGTTGCGATCGTAACGGTGACGGCTTTAGTGGTTGGCTTGGATCTGGAAACTCGCACTGTTGTTGACTTCCTGCGTACAATGTCTGGTGATGAAGCTGCAACACTCGCAGGTTCACTACCAACCTTCTCTATTCCTGCGGTACCATTTACACTAGAGACACTACAAATCATTCTTCCATACGCGATCATTCTCGCGGCCATTGGTCTAATTGAATCTCTACTAACACTGACAGTTTTAGATGAGATGACGAATACTCGTGGTCAATCTAACCGCGAATGTATCGGTCAAGGTATGGCAAACATGACGTGTTCTGTGTTTGGCGCAATGGGTGGTTGTGCGATGATTGGTCAGTCGATGATCAACGTAAACTCAGGTGGTCGCGGCCGTCTATCTGGTATCGTTGCGGCTATCGCTCTATTGATGTTTATCTTATTCGCTTCTTCGCTAATTGAAATGATCCCACTCGCTGCTCTGGTTGGTGTGATGTTCATGGTTGTCATTGGTACATTCGAATGGGCAACATTTAAGCTAGCACGCCGCGTACCGAAGCAAGACTTCTTCGTTATTGTTCTTGTGACCGTTGTTACTGTTCTTACTGACCTTGCTGTTGCCGTAGCGGTTGGTGTTATCGTTTCTGCATTAATGTTTGCATGGCAACACGCTAAGCACATCTATGCCGACACGTGCTTAAACGAGGAAGGTTCAAAAGAGTACAAGATTCACGGCCCTATTTTCTTTGGCTCTGCGGCTAACTTCCTGGAGTTGTTTAACGCGCCTGAAGATCCAAAAGATGTGATTGTCGATTTTGCAGACTCTCGCGTGACTGATCACTCTGCAATTGAAGCCATTGAAACACTGGCTGAGCGTTACAATGCTCAAGGTAAAACGCTGCACCTTCGTCACCTAAGCCCAGATTGTCGTAAACTTTTGGACAAAGCTGGCAGCTTGGTTGAAATTAACGTGAAGGAAGACCCAAGCTACAAAGTCGCAACCGACATACTAGCGGGTTAACACGAATAAAAAGGGATGAGCTGAGCTCATCCCTTTTTCTATTGTCTTCAAGCACGGCGATTATAGCTTCTTCAAAATTGCGTCTGATGCCTCTTCGATTAAATCAAGCACCAGTTCAAAGCCATCTTCCCCACCATAATATGGGTCCGGGACTTCGTCGTAACCTGACTCAGAATGACTTAAAAATAACGATACTTTGTGTCGATACTTCAACGGACAAATATCCAATAAATCGGCCAAATTTGCTTTATCTGCGGCTAATATAAGGTCAAACTTTTCAAAGTCATCAATGGTGACTTGGCGCGCTTGCATTCCTTTAAAAGAATAACCTCGCTGCTTTCCTGCTGCCATCGCTCTTGAATCTGGTCGGTTTCCTGCGTGGTAGCCAATTGTACCTGCCGAATCAACCTCTACTTCAACGCCTAACTTTTGAGCTTTCGCTCTTAACACTGCCTCTCCAGTTGGTGACCGACAAATGTTTCCCATACAAACAACAAGTATTTTCTTCATTTTATTCCCTGAATTATCGGTGGTTTTTCTTCACGATATGTTGGTCTATCATAGCGAGATAAATCAATGAACCCAAATTAGCTTGGGCACAGCACGAAAAGGAATTGAGGAAGTATTATGTCTATCGAAGAAAATAAAGAAGCACGCCATAAAGCTCGCCAACAAAAAGTCAAAGAACAGGTAGACGCAAAAATCGCTGCTGCTCAAGAGGAAAAAGGTCTGCTACTGATCATTACCGGAAATGGTAAAGGTAAATCGACATCAGGATTCGGTACGATCGCACGCGCAGTGGGTCATGGTTTGAGTTGTGCTGTCGCGCAGTTTATTAAAGGTACTTGGGACAACGGTGAGCGCAACCTACTTGAGAAACTCGGCGTTGAATTCCAAGTAATGGCAACCGGCTTTACATGGGAAACTCAAAACAAAGCCGCTGATACCGAAGCAGCGCAAGGCGTATGGCAAGAATGTAAGCGCATGCTGCAAGACGACTCTATCGATGTCATCTTGTTTGACGAGCTAACTTATATGGTGAGCTACGGCTACATCGACTTAGACGAAGTGGTCGAAGCACTGAGCAACAGACCTAAAATGCAGTCGGTTATTATTACTGGGCGTGGCGCACATCGAACCCTGATTGAAATGGCCGATACCGTTTCTGAAGTGAAAAATGTAAAGCACGCATTTGAATCTGGCGTAAAAGCCCTCAAAGGCGTCGATTGGTAACACTCGCAGAGTAATTTAAAAAGGGTTGGCAAAATGCCAACCCTTTTGATTTTCACGCACGGTTAGTTGAAAAGATTCTTCAATAAACCATCGACCGCATCTTTGGTTTTCTCGTCTTTGATTTTGTCCGTTAGCTTCTCTACGCCACGATCGATTTCTTTCTGAGCTTTCTGCTTCAGAACATCATCGAATACGAGCTTGAATTTAGGTTCTGCCCACTTACCAGACACATTGATTGGAATCGTGATGTCTTTCAGCTCATCTATATCTTTACCGCCCTGGCCTTCTAGGCTGCCTACAACTGACGTGCTGATAGTAAAGTCGACTGTTTCATTGATGTAGTTTGCGGTACCTTTACCACGAACACGTAACAATGGAGACTGAGCTTGCATATTATCCGTTGATACTACACCTTTGTTGAGTTTCAATGTCGCCGTCATCGCACTGAAGTCTGTTTTCTTAGCTTCATTGGTGCCTTCAACTTTTTGCCCTTTAAATTTCGCATAGTTTTCACGAATCAACTGAGCAACGTTGATGCCATTCACCGCACCGTCAGCAAAATTGATAACAACCGTACCAGATAGATTCTTCTTGATACCGGTAGGCGTGAGACTCTTACCTGTAACATTCACATCAATGTTACCTGTCCCTTCAAGTTTGTCGTTTTCAGCAACGTCTATAAGTAGCGGTTGAACTTTCACGCCTTTGATTGACTTTTTAACGCTGTAAGTCGCTGGTGATTGGCGTGCATCTAACTTCGCTGTCGCTGAGATTGAGCCTTGGTACAACTTCGAACTAAATGATGTAAGCTCAAACACGCCACGATTTACAGTGAAGCTCGTTTTTACCGCTTCCATCTTCGCATTTGCCGCTTTGAATTTGTCGATGGTAATGTCACCCTTTACATCTAACGCTTTCAACGCAGACAAATCAGGCTCAACCTCAGGTCCGGCAGGAGCACTCTCGCCACCAGAAGCAGGCTTATTACCTTCGGCAGCTTGCTTATCTAACCCTAAGAACTCATCAAGATCGATATTGGGGCTATGGAGAGCAAAGCGTACTTTAGGAATATCACCGAGTGTCACATCTGCCTTACCATCTAGGGCGATAGCATTCGCTGTTAACTTCTCTAGAACAAAACTCAGATGGTTTTTCGTTAGGTCGAAAGACAGATCAGACACCATGTCGACTTTCATCGGGGACTGAGGTAAGGCATCACCCTCAAAAGTCGATTTAAGAGTTAACTTATCCAACTGTACTTTGCTGATAGCCTTGTCCACGCTAAGTTGACCAGCACCCTGCATATCTAACTTCATACCACCAGCGTCACCCTTAATGGCATAAGTCAGGTTATTTACTTTATCGAATTCAAACGTGTCTAAACCGATCGTTGCCGATTCAATTTTATTGGCAGGGTCAGAGTATGTCGCATCAAAGTTGATGTTCTTTAGCGCGTAGTTTGCCAAACCTTTTTCTAGCTTAAAGTCTGCCTGACCTTTCGCGGTGAACTTTTGGTCGTTCATTTCGCCCTTCACGCCAAAATCAGCCGTTGTCCAGTTGTCAAAAGCGAATTCGGAAAGGTTTAATGAAATATCATAAAGTTTGGTGTAACTACCGGCTTGCTTATCCTGCATTTCTAATGAACCGTTAGAAACAGTAACGCCAGCAAGATTAATACTCCAATCAGAACCAGAAGTTTGCGTTTCACCATTTTGCGTAGGCGCAGCATTGCTCTCTTGTTCTGCTTGTTGTGTTTGGGCTTTCGTCAATGCATCAATATTCTTGCTGCCATCTTTCTTGGTTTCAATGTAGAACTCAGCACCATCAAGCGTGACGTTTCCAATTTCAAGCTGCTGACTAAAAAGTGGCATAACAGAGATGTCTACACCAACGGTATCAACTTTGAATAAATTGGGTTTACTAAAGCCTTGTGGATTTCGCAATTCTGTATGTCCCAACTCAAAGCCAATCGATGGGAAAAATTGCCAACTGATATCCCCTTCAATCACCAACTCTAATCCCGTTTGCTTTTGCGCTTGCTCAACAATAAGGGGTTTAAACTGATTCGGATTGACGAAGATGGTTAACGCTAAAATTGCGACCAAAATGACCACAATCGGTATTGCTAGAATTAAGAGCAGTTTCTTCATTTGTTTTTCCTTGCTCGAGTGTTTTTACAATTATAAGCGCAGACTCCATTTACCGCTGACAGTTCCACAAAAGCGTGAAAAGTGTCTGGTTTTAACCTGCAACTGACTAATTTAAAAACAAAAAAAGAAGTGGCACTTAAGGTGCCACTTCTTCTCCTAAAAATAAAGCGATATAGCCGTCTATAGGCTTAAGCTTTCAAAAGTCTTGCAATGTGAGCTTTTAATACATCAATTGCGATACGGTTTTTACCACCGCGAGGAACAATAATGTCCGCATATTGCTTAGAAGGTTCGATAAACTGCATGAACATCGGACGTACTGTTTGTTGGTATTGCTTAAGAACAGACTCCATAGTTCGGCCTCGTTCTTCCACATCACGCTTAACACGGCGAAGCAAGCAAATATCTAACGGTGTGTCCATAAATACTGTCGCATGCATCAAATCACGAAGACGAGGGTCTGTAAGAAGAAGGATACCTTCTAGAATGATCACCTTTTTAGGTGTCATTGTGGTGGTGTTAATTGTTCTTGTGTGTTCAGTGTAGCTGTACTCAGGCACTTCTACTGCTTCACCACGTACCAATTTTTCTAGGTGCTCACACAGTAGGTCGTGGTCCAACGCACTCGGGTGATCGTAGTTCGTCTTTACTCGCTCTTCCATGCTTAGGTGGCTTTGGTCGTTGTAGTAGCAATCTTCCGTGATGACACCGATTTGATGATCGCCTACTTTCGCGCGAAGCTCATTATAAATAGTGCTCGCGATCAGACTTTTTCCAGAAGCAGAAGCGCCAGCAATACCTACGATGACGCATTGATTATTATCAGACATTAGTTTGCACCCGATGATGATTTCTAGTCACATAAAAAGATAAACTGCCTGATTATAGGGAGTTCACCCCATAGTTACTAGTTGGAATTAGGGTTTAGTCATAAGTTTCTGCCTGCTCAGAGGATTAACCTCCGAGCAAACGTTAAAATGTGCAATTATCAACCAGCAGGCATAGTAAACTTAGTTCACCATTGTAAAGCTAATCGCATCTGGTTTTGCTTTGCCTTGCCAAAACATCGTGCTACATACGCGATCGGCAAGTTGCTTATAATACCCTGCATGCTCACTTTCTGGGCGTCTTGCTACCGTTGGCACGCCAGCGTCAATATCTTCTCTCATAGAGATATGAAGCGGAATTTGTCCTAACAATGCTAAGCCAAATTCTTGCGACATTTTTTCAGCTCCGCCCATACCAAAAATATGCTCTTTCGCGCCACATTGACTACAAATGTGATAACTCATGTTTTCCACAACACCAATAACCGGGACATGGACTTTGTTAAACATTGCCGCTCCCTTCCTTGCATCGGCAAGGGCTAAATCTTGCGGTGTTGTGACTAACACGCTACCTGTTACCGGAATTTGTTGTGACAGCGTCAATTGAATATCCCCCGTACCTGGCGGCATATCAATCACCAAATAATCCAAATCTGGCCAATCTGTTTCAGTTAATAACTGCGACAACGCTTTTGAAGCCATTGGACCGCGCCATATCGCCGCTTCTGATTTATCCACCAAATAACCGATAGAATGAGTATAGATGCCGTGAGCAAAAATGGGTTCCATCCACTTGCCATCACGAACTTCTGGTTTAGCATCTTCTTGCCCCAACATCATAGGTACAGACGGACCATAGATATCTGCATCCAATAATCCCACTTTCGCCCCAGATTGAGCAATTGCCAACGCTAAGTTAACTGCGGTAGTAGATTTACCAACGCCACCTTTCGCAGAACTGACGGCAATGATGTTCTTAACACCCTTAACCGAGTTAGCCACTTGAGTTTCTAAAGCTTTAACTTCAAGGCGAATATTAAATGGGAATTCAGCTACTTTACCCGAGGCTTGCTGCTGTTTGATCCAGTCATGCAGTACGGTTTGAAGCTCATTACTTGCGAATGGCAACGTTATATCAATAGAACCCTGTGTCGTAATCGAAGTTGCGCCATGAATATCTGCCCAGTTTTCCACCAACTGTGGATGTTGGAATTGGTTAAACCAGTGACAAAAATCTTGTTTTGAAGTGAACTGATGCATAAGCCCTCCTTTTAGATGTCATGCTACCACCGTCCAGGCTCAACCAGAACCCCAAAAAAACTAAGGCATTCCGCAGTTTGACACCTTGGAGTTAGTCAGTTCATGGGGTAGTATTATCCATCAAAATTTATTTATACCTATCAAGAAAAGCGAATATTAAGTATGGCAAACGATCCAAAAAACTTTCCGTCAAGGAAAATGCTGGTAACTTGTGCCCTTCCGTACGCTAACGGTTCGATCCACCTTGGTCATATGCTTGAGCATATCCAAGCGGACATTTGGGTTCGTTACCAACGCCTACGCGGCAACACTGTAAACTTCATCTGTGCTGACGATGCTCACGGCACGCCAATCATGCTTAAAGCGCAACAGATGGGTATTACTCCTGAAGAAATGATTGCCGCAGTTAGCGAAGAGCACCAAAAAGACTTCGCTGGATTTGATATCAGCTTTGATAACTACCACAGCACACACTCAGATGAGAACCGTGAGCTAGCGTCACACATTTATCTTGAGTTGAAGAAAAATGGCTTTATCTCTAGTCGTACTATCTCTCAGCTGTTCGATCCAGAAAAAGAGATGTTCTTACCGGACCGTTTCGTAAAAGGTACCTGTCCAAAATGTAAGTCTGAAGACCAATACGGTGACAACTGTGACAACTGTGGTGAGACTTACAGCCCAACAGAACTGATCAATCCTAAATCTGCGGTTTCTGGTGCGACGCCAGTAATGAAAGATTCAGAGCACTTCTTCTTCGACCTACCTCAGTTTGAAAGCATGCTAAAAGAGTGGACTCGCTCTGGCTCGCTACAAGCTGAAACAGCGAACAAAATGCAAGAATGGTTCGAATCTGGTTTGCAGCAATGGGATATCTCACGTGACGCACCATACTTTGGCTTCGAGATCCCTGGTGAGAAAAACAAATTCTTCTACGTGTGGCTAGACGCGCCTATCGGCTACATGGGCTCTTTCAAAAATCTATGTGACAAGCGCGACGACCTAGATTTCGACGAGTATTGGAAAAAAGACAGCTCAGCAGAGCTGTACCACTTCATCGGTAAAGACATCGTTTACTTCCACAGCCTATTTTGGCCAGCAATGCTAGAAGGTTCTGGCTTCCGCAAGCCTAACAACGTATTCGTACACGGTTACGTAACCGTAAACGGCGCAAAAATGTCGAAGTCTAAAGGTACGTTTGTAAAAGCAAGCACTTACCTAGAGCACCTAGACCCTGAGTGTCTACGTTACTACTACGCTGCGAAACTAAACAGCCGTATCGATGATCTAGACCTTAACCTTGAAGACTTCACTCAGCGCGTAAACGCTGACGTTGTTAACAAGATCGTTAACCTGGCATCTCGTAACGCAGGTTTCATCGCGAAACGTTTTGAAGGCAAACTGTCTGACAACTTTGCAGAGCCTGAACTTTACAACGAATTTGTTTCTGCGGCTGACCGTATCGCTGAGCTTTACGAAACGCGTGAGTTTGGTCGTGCAATCCGTGAAATCACGGCATTGGCAGACAAAGCTAACCAATACGTTGATGAAAAAGCACCGTGGGTTGTAGCAAAAGAAGAAGGCAAAGATCAGGAACTACAAGACATCTGTTCTGTCGGTATCAACCTGTTCCGCGTACTGATGACTTACCTGAAACCAGTAATGCCATCGCTAGCTGCGCGTACTGAAGCGTTCCTAAACCAAGAGCTAACTTGGGAAAACATCGCTGCTCCACTAACAGGCCACGAGATCACTAAGTTCAAAGCACTGTTCAACCGTATCGATCCGAAGAATGTTGAAGCGATGATCGAAGCGTCTAAAGAAGATGCGGCGGCAGAAATGGCGGCGAAAGAGAAAGCTGAAGCGGAAAAGAACAAGGCTAGCCAAACCGAGCTAGACAAAGAGCCAATCGCTGAAGAGATTGAGTTCGATGCTTTTGCTGCAGTAGATATGCGTATCGCTCGTATCATCTCTTGTGAAGAAGTACCAAAAGCCAACAAACTGCTTAAGTTCCAATTGGACATCGGTGGTGAAACTCGTCAGGTATTCTCTGGCATCAAGTCAGCTTACAAACCTGAAGAGCTAGAAGGCAAACTAACGGTAATGGTTGCAAACCTAAAACCTCGTAAGATGAAGTTTGGTATGTCTGAAGGTATGATCCTAGCGGCAGGCCCTGGTGGTAGTGACCTGTGGATCCTTGAGCCACACGAAGGCGCTCAACCTGGTATGCGCGTAATGTAAGTATCTTTATTGAAAAGGCTTAACTAAATCAGTTAAGCCTTTTCTCGCAGTTAAGCTTATCGATTAAGCTTGATTGTACTACAAAGAGAATTCTTCTGGACCCCAAGTAATAATCGCGCCACATGCAAGGAAAAGTACAAAGCTGATCGTGACTACAAAAGCGAGAACTCGATCAAATGTCGTTGCGTATTTTAGTATTAACTGATCATCTACAAGTGATACTTTCGCAGGCTTGCCTCGCATTAAAACTGTAGTATACATTGGGAATCTAACCCCCCAGGTATCTCTATCCCAACCGACAGGGCCATGACCATCCTTCGACATCTTTTTCTCAATCCGCTTTACCGATATACGAATAAAAAACAAGGTACTCACTAGCCAAGTGCATCCAACAATAATGTTTACAATATTAAAATAAAACACTTTGTTCCCTTTACTAGGATTTGGCTTTTCAACTAGGCTTGTATTCACCGTTCTACAGAGCCCTGCGCTTAACTGGTTTTCACTCAGTACTCTTCAGGCCCCAACCCCATTACTGCTCCCAAAGCAAGTGCCATCACGAAGCTTATTGTGACAATATACGCAAGCACTCGGTCAAAGACCGTCGCGTACTTTAGAATAAGTTTGTCTTCTACCAGCGATACTTTCGCAGGTTTACCTCGCATCAACACTGAGGCGTACATGGGAAATCTAAAACCCCACCCATTTCTGTCCCAGCCAATTGGATCATGACCATCCTGCAATATTTTTGTCTCAATCCGCTTTGCTGATACACGAATAAAAACCAATGTGCTCAGTAACCATGTCCAACCAACAATCATCACTATAAGATCGAAACAAAACACAACTACTCCTTTAAAACCAATTTACTTTAGAGCTAGTTTCATAGGTTTTTTCTGCTAAACCTTGCCCAAACCAATCACCCATTTTTGCAGCCGCATAACCAGCCCCTAAACCAACACCTATTAATACTACTACTCCAAATGGGCCAGCAGCCAAAGCGACTCCCATTCCAGATACAATCACTTTGGATGTAGTCCAAACGCCAGCAGCGTTGCTCGCACCAAACCCTGCAACTTCCATTGCTGCTCTTTTTTGCCAATTTTCTCCGTTATTCTTGGCATTTCGAACATTGTTAAAGCGAACACCAGCATCAATCATGATGATCTTTTTACCCACAATACTAGAGCTTTGTTCAAGAAATCGAATTGAGCGGATGTTAGCTATAGATGTTAAATGTAACTTAGTTATATCCCTGCCACTTCGCGCGATATTGACAGCCCTATTCGGGTTGCTCCAAATGTTTCCACGGCTACTTTTAACTCGTCCTGCATAATGGGCAAGCTCTTTTGTAAATTTGGCATTCAAAGAACTGTGAGCTTCTTTAACTCTATATCCAAGCTTCACAAGCTCCTTTTTCTGCGCACCACTTCGTGAGGCTGTACGTACATCTAGTAAGGCGTTTTGATATTTGAGCGAAGCTTTCCCGAAATTACTCAATCTGACTTGCTTTTCATTAACAGCAGTAGCGGCAGCACCTACTGCAGTATACTCATCGATTCCCCCCTCCCCATAGTATGATTAGTAGCATCTAAAAAAGGCTTAATCTCTTTTTCATAGAGGAGGGCTACCGCTTGTTAGTTTTCATCGCCAAACTCACGTGTTAGATTGGCTACATTTCTTTTGGTTTCTTGTGACCAACTTTTTACAGTATCAAGAGCACAAGCTATATCAGGTCTCTCGCTACGCAACTTAGCTATGTTGTTCACAGAGCCTTCGTTCAGTATGAAAGGAGTACCTGCGGGAATAAAACTACCAAATATATGTGGGTTGTCCTTACGAAACTGAAGGTACCTATCCTCATCATTTGTATCGATAGGGAGCGTTATCTTTGAGTGAGTACTGAAGCATAGGTCGAATTTATTAGACAAATTAATTACCTCGAACAATCAACAAAATAGACAACTTATATCATATGAAGTGTTCGAGTATTTTAATTTCTAAACATTGTGACTTGAATCAGACTACAAAAAGTAATCAATATGTAACTCACAAAGAATAACGCGTACACCAAGCATCGACACCGAATAATCAACCATATTCACAAATTTGGTGAATCCATGCACCAACAACGACCATTCAAAAAGAACATTCAATATAACCAATTGTTTAAATTGAGTTTTTGTTTGGCATCAAAACTGCAATCTTCCTTGTTAGGTCCAAACACTAACAAGGAGTTGGTTATGTTTGTTTTGATTTCCACACTATTGTCCATCGCTATTTTAGCCGGAATATATCACTTATCTTCTAAACGAGAGCAGCAACATGCGCGCAAATATCAGCTGTTAACATTGTTGCGAGATGTTGTTCACCTTCTGAGACACCACCGAGCTGCTACTCACTACTCGCTTCAATTCCAACAAAACGATCAACAAAAATTGGACGCTCTTCATGATGCTCTGACTAACAAGCTGCATCTTTTAGTCGAAACATCACGGTTTGAAAACAAACCCATGTATCGCGTATTACAGATTAAAGTAGGGAAACTACTTGAACAATGGAATGACCATAGTGTTGCAAGAAACCAGATGGAGCATGGTAAGTTAATTCGTCATTGCTTGTTTTTGATGGATGAAGTAACCATCGCATGGCTAGCGGTTGAGCAAAGAGATGACTTGCATAATGAGTATCACATGAACTGGCAAAACATTATGGATAGCTTGGAGACCCTGACTCAGTTACGAATCAGCATTCAAGATTTAGGAGAACAAGGCGGAAATGAGCGTTTCAAAAACTATGCATCGGTCATGATGCGTAAGCTAAACCAACTAGCGGTTATCGCTCCACTTAGCATTACCTCTCCTGCTTCCACGCGCTCAATACAGACGCTAAATGAATACGTGACAGGGAGTCATGTCGACTTAACAGAAGCAGAGCTTTATGGCGTCACATCGGACTTGTCATTGACCATCTTCAATACTTACGACCATGTCCTTTCAGATGTCGTAGAGTCATTATATCTACCGTTACCCAGACTCTCGCTAGCAGGATAAACGTTCCATGCCTTATTATTGGTGCTTGGTTCGTCGCCGACTTATAAATAAAAACAAAAAAACCGCAGGCCTAAGGCACTGCGGTTTTCGTTTATTCAACTTGTCAGCGCTTAGCTGTCGTCTTCCGTGAAGTTCGTTGGTAATTGCTTTTTCATTTCGTTCCAGATCAACGCACTTTCCATACCATAATGACGAATCACTACTGGTAGTTGCTCACGCTGGCCACTTTCACAAGTTTCGAGCAATTGATGGTAAAACTTCAGAGCTAGCTCACGAGAAGCTGGATTTGAGAAGTAGTAGCTACCGACACGATCGTAGAGCTTCTTCAAACCATTAAAGATCAAACCGTAAATTTGATTTCCTGAATGGAATGCTAGGCGCTGGAAAAGCATATAATCGTAAAAGTTGAACGTTTTAGCAATCAAGATTTCTTGACGCTTCGCTTCATCTTTCTCGTTATCTTCTTTCACATTCTGCAGAACTTTTTCAGCATACGGCGAAGAAGCGATGAATTCGTCCCAGGAAGCCGCATTCATTAAAGCTTCACAAGATTCGATTACGTTCTTAATTGTACGCTCAGAGCTCTCTTTGTTCGCTTTAAATGCATAGCGCATAAAGATAGGACTGATGTTAGTACGTGCCGCAAGCAGATCTTCTACAATGTTTGTCGCATTATCAACGTCTAGCGTCATTAAAGTATCCAAAATATGCAGGCCAGAGGTCTCCATAAATTGGTTAACTTTCGTAGGTTTGCCGTGCTGGATAGTCAGCCATCCATCACGGGCTAGTCGTTGAAGAACCTCTCTTAAAGTCGTTCGAGTAACACCAATCAGTTCGGACAGCTCGCGCTCAGCAGGTAAAATTGAGCCTGGAGGAAAACGGCCGTTCCAAATGCTCTCGATAATATATTTTTCTGCGAATCCCGCAGGGCTTTTCGCCTTTATGACCATTCTACTTTTTATCCAATATTGATTTCTGAGGGTCGATACTACTCATCATACCACTACTTAGCGGTTTGAGAAAATTTACGATCAATAGTGGAAACGACTCCATAACATAGAGTTAATACTCTATATGTTGTGTCAATTTAAGAGGCTCTAACATGCGAGCGAAAGCAGTAAAATATGAATTTTCATTTAATTAAACAGCTCACAAATCTCGGAGAAATAAAGACAACCGTGTCACATTTTTATATTCAAAATATGAAAAATTACTTTGTATATCACAGTTAATATTCTTTCTTAATTTGCCTTTTCTCGTCACTGACCGTCATTTAAAATCCAAGAGGATTTTTTTAAGACTTTCATGGTATAGTAACGCCGTTTTGATCGCGTTATTACATTTAAAAAGTCATTTTAGTCGGTAGCATCACGTTTTGTTATTGACTAATAAATGCCTGAGTGTAGAGTTTGCGGTCGAAAGTGAGCGGTGCTTGAGTTCAGGGGAAGTAACTTGGCAAGACTACAATAAACAAAGGATTGTTGTTTTACTAAGTTATTGTTTTTAAAGACTAGTTAATAAGTCTAACAAACAGATACTTAAGCACTATTGTAGTGTCTATTCATAATTTTGTTATAAAGAGAATTATCATGCCGATATCGCTCGGAAACGCTTTTATCAAGAACTTCCTTGGTAAAGCGCCTGATTGGTACAAAGTTGCCATTATAGCCTTCTTAATAATTAACCCGATTGTATTCTTCCTAATAAACCCATTTGTAGCTGGATGGTTGTTGGTCGCTGAATTTATTTTCACGCTAGCAATGGCATTAAAATGCTACCCATTACAACCTGGCGGTTTACTTGCTATTGAAGCCATTGCTATCGGCATGACTAGCCCTGCGCAAGTTAAGCACGAATTAGTAGCAAATATCGAAGTACTGCTACTTCTGGTATTTATGGTTGCGGGCATCTACTTCATGAAGCAGCTATTGCTGTTCATTTTTACCAAAATTTTACTTGGCATTCGCTCTAAAACCCTACTATCACTCGCGTTCTGCTTTGCTGCGGCATTTTTGTCTGCATTTTTGGATGCCTTGACGGTTATCGCCGTTGTTATCAGCGTGGCGATCGGCTTTTACTCTATCTATCACAAAGTAGCGTCTGGTAACCCTATCGGTGACCATGACCATACACAAGATGACACGATCACTGAACTAACGCGTGATGACTTAGAAAACTATCGTGCCTTTTTGCGCTCTTTGTTGATGCATGCTGGTGTAGGTACTGCCTTAGGTGGCGTAACCACGATGGTTGGTGAACCTCAAAACTTAATTATTGCAGACCAAGCGGGTTGGTTATTTGGTGAATTCCTAATCCGTATGTCTCCAGTGACACTACCTGTATTTTTCTGTGGTCTCATCACTTGTGCTTTAGTTGAAAAGCTTAAAGTGTTTGGCTACGGCGCGAAGCTTCCTAATAACGTTCGTCAGATCCTCGTCGATTTTGACCGTGAAGAGCGTAAAACGCGAACAAATCAAGATGTCGCAAAACTCTGGGTTCAAGGTCTTATTGCGGTTTGGTTGATCGTTGCACTCGCTTTGCACTTAGCGGCTGTCGGCTTAATTGGCCTTTCTGTGATCATTTTAGCGACCGCATTTACTGGTGTCATTGAAGAGCACTCCATGGGGAAAGCGTTTGAAGAGGCCCTGCCCTTCACTGCACTGCTTGCTGTATTTTTCTCGATCGTTGCTGTAATCATTGATCAAGAGCTGTTTAAACCAGTCATCGATGCGGTGCTTGCCGTTGAAGATAAAGGTACTCAGCTAGCTCTGTTCTATGTGGCGAATGGCTTGTTATCTATGGTGTCGGATAACGTGTTCGTTGGTACGGTTTACATCAATGAAGTAAAAACTGCACTCATTGAGGGCCTCATTACTCGTGATCAGTTCGACTTACTGGCGGTGGCAATCAATACTGGTACTAACCTGCCTTCTGTTGCAACGCCAAACGGTCAAGCGGCATTCCTATTCTTACTCACATCGGCTCTCGCTCCATTAATTCGTCTGTCTTACGGTCGAATGGTTATCATGGCGCTGCCTTACACCGTCGTTCTTGCGATTGTCGGTCTAATGGGAATCATGTTCTTCCTAGAGCCTGCAACCGCTTCTTTCTACGAAGCTGGTTGGATTTTACCTCATAGTGGTGATCTGACTCCCGTAGTATCCGGTGGTCACTAAAATTTGAGTTGATTAGGAAACTTATCCACGATAAAAAGCTCTGAGTATTCAGAGCTTTTTCTATTTCAGACAGGAACAAAAACGTGACTATTTTAAATTCACTTAACCAGTTTTCAAAGGGACGTTTATCGTGGCTACTGCTTCTGCTATTCGTCGTTTTCTTTGAAGCATGTGCCCTCTATTTTCAGCACGTCATGATGCTTGCACCATGTGTCATGTGTATTTATGAAAGAGTCGCGATGATGGGAGTGGGCGTCGCTGCAATGGTTGGTATATTGGCACCCAAGAACCCAATTTTCCGCTGGCTAGGTTTGATAGGCTGGGGATTAAGTGCTTACAAGGGTTTGTTACTTGCGATGCAGCACGTTGACTACCAGTTTAATCCATCACCATTCGCGACTTGCGATTTATTCGTCACATTCCCTAGCTGGGCTCCGCTCAATCAGTGGGTTCCTTGGATGTTTGAAGCATATGGTGATTGCTCTAAGGTTGTATGGCAGTTCCTTGATTTATCAATGCCACAATGGTTAGTCGTAATTTTTGCAGGCAATTTAATCGCTTTGGCATTAATTGTAATTGCACAATTCTTCCCTGCAAAACGCGTTAATCCAATTCGTTAATCCTACTGACGCGTAAATATTAACAAAAAGCCGACCATCTGGTCGGCTTTTTGTTAAGTGGATAGCGCGGCGATTCGATTTAGCCGCGTGATTGACCACAGCACTGCTTGAATTTTTTTCCGCTCTCACAAGGACAGGGATCATTGCGCCCGATACCTTTGAATGGGTTTAGGCTTTGAGCTTTATTGCCTACCATCAACTCATCCGCGCCCAGCGCGACTTCACCGACCATTAAATCAAGCTGATCGACTAAATCTGTCAGGGCCGGTGGCGTTTCAATACCTGCGTCGCGCATCTGTTGCTGCGTTGCTGGCTCATCGATAGCCAGCATCAAAGTGGTCAGTAATGCTTGCAGCATACGCTGTAACCCATCATTGAGCTCAACGTCTTGCCATTGTTCTTCAATCATTGGCCAAACAGACATAAAGCCTTCGGCAAAATCAGCAAGTTGTTCAGGTTCTTTGCCTGTTAGCTCTAGCACGGAATATTCGTTTCGTTGAATTCGGTTATGCTGCTTGTGAATTTGCTCTTCCACAGCTGGTTGAATCGCTTTGAATCCCTCACCTAATAGCGGCTCTAACCACTTTTCAGGAGCGAGTGGTTTTGTCGTCAGATTCGCAGCTAACACTGCGCCTTCGATAAATAGGCAAGATTCATCGACGTGAACTTCACCTTTTTCAATCAATGTGTATTGCATGACATCTGGTTTCCCATAAATTTGGCGGCATTATACCTCAGAGCTCAAAAGCAAGTAACCTAACGTTGTGTGTTTGACGGCATTGGGCGCTTCGAGTCTTTTAATGACAAACTTAACTTACATCGCTACAATCGCCCTCCTTTTTACCACCAAACTGTATTAGGCAAGCTATGCGAGTTGTACTAGGCCCAATGGAAGGCGTTTTAGATCATTTGATGCGCCAAATCCTGACCGAGATAAACGACTATGACCTGTGTGTTACGGAGTTTGTTCGCGTAATCGACCAGCTATTACCCGATCATGTGTTTCACCGTTTATGCCCAGAGCTGTTGCAAGGTTCTCAGACTGCATCTGGTGTGCCAGTACATGTGCAATTGTTGGGACAAGAACCGAACTGGATGGCTGAGAACTCAATTAAAGCGGCAAACCTTGGCGCCAGAGGTATTGATATAAACTTTGGTTGCCCAGCCAAAATGGTCAACAAAAGTAAAGGTGGAGCAGCGCTACTCCAACATCCAGAGCTCATTCACCGTGTGGTTAAAGCTTGTCGAGAAGCCGTTCCAGAAGCCATTCCCGTAACTGCAAAAATTCGTCTTGGCTGGGAGAACCCTGAAGATTGCTTTGAAATTGTCGATGCCATTCAGTCTGCTGGCGCAAATGAACTGACCGTACACGCACGTACTAAACAAGGTGGTTATAAAGCTTCTGAGATAAAATGGGATTACATCAACCAAATTCGTGAACGTTTTGATATCCCACTGATTGCGAATGGCGAAATTTGGAATTATGAAGACGGTCAACGTTGCATTGAAACGACTGGCGTTAACTCTTTGATGGTGTGCCGAGGCGCTTTCAATATCCCTAACTTAGGCAATATGGTAAAACATAACCACCAGCCAATGTCATGGCCCGAGGTGGTTGAGTTGCTCATCTATTATTCCAAGTTTGAGATGAAAGGCGATAAAGGCTTGTATTACCCAAACCGCGTAAAACAATGGTTCTCTTACTTACGTCAGGCTTATCCTGAAGCAAAAGACCTATTTAGAGAAATCAGAACGTTCAACAAAGCCGCACCAATTGTTGAGCATATTCAACGCTACCGCGATGACTTAAACTCTCAGGTTGCATAACTCCCGAACACAAAAAAGGACGAATATCTCGTCCTTTTTTGTATCTAAATCCTAGTAACAGATCTTATTTTTGCCGGTACTTTTGGCTTGATATAACTTTTCATCCGCCGCTTTAAACAATTCATCAAAGTTTTCTACTCGGCTCTCTTTACTAAACACCACACCGCCAGAGATCGTAAAGCCTTCTTTCGTTACGCGTGTCGAGCGCTCATCTATGGCCTTTTTTACTCTGTCTAAAATGAGTTTAATGCCCTCTGAATCTTCGTCATAAATCGCTAAAACGAACTCTTCGCCACCAAACCTTGAGGCAACATCGGTATGGCGAATATTTTCACGTATACATTTTGCAACAAGCTGAATTGCAGAATCACCGACATCATGACCATAGGTGTCGTTGATCTTCTTGAAGTTATCAATATCGAACACTGCTAAAGCAACCTGTTTTTTTGTCATCTTATTACGCCACACGGTTTGCATACCTCGACGATTCAATAAGCTGGTCATTGGGTCTCTTGCTGCCAGTTCTTTAAAGTAGCGTCGCTCGCTATGCATATTCACATAGAACAAGACGACGGTACTCAACACGTAAATAAATAGTGCGACAATAAGGCTGTATTTTTCAAAAACCGCTAGGTTCTTAGCTTCATCCCAAAGGTTGTACTCGTAGTACATGCTGTGATTCGCACTCAATCGCTCTAATTCGACTGGTTTGATTCGTGTACTGTTTGAAGGAATGGATTGTAAATTGGAAACCAAATGAAACTGACCTACAAGACCTAGCGACGAAGCCATAAGCGTATTGATGTCAAAATCAATAGATAAAACACCTTGATGTTCTCCTTTCTCATAGACGGGTACCGTCATACTAATGACTTGACCTTCCATCGAGTCCAACACAGGCCCTGGTCCAGCCAAGGTAATGTTCACTTTATCTTGCGCGGTTTTTTGCCAAAAAGGTCGGGCTTTTAGCGTTGACAAAAGCTCTCTCGTGAAATTTTTTGCGTAGGTATCGGGTGAGGAGATAACGTAACCGCGCTTGTCAATGTAATGGATTCCAACAATGTGCGATTCAATATCGTGCAGAAATGACAAGGACGGCGCAAAACCCGCCTTTTGTTCAGCTAACTGGTTAATCGTTGAACCTTGCTGGCATAAGCTTTCGTCCCCTACGATCATATAATCAAGGTCAACCGCAGGTAACCCTTCACTGTAAACACTTTCGAGTAATAACACATCTATAGGCCAAAGATAACAAAGCCCTTCTTTGACTAAAGAATTATGTTCTTCAAACAGTGGGTTAGCGTAATTGGTATAGTTGGTGAAGCTGTAATCTAAAGCCGTGAGCACTTTGATACCGCGAGACATTGCACGCTCGATACGCGAGTACTCTGAATCGATATAGCGGTTAACCGCATCATAGTAATTTTTCGTTGTAACGAGTAAAACCACTACAAATAGTGCCAGAGGAAAAAAGATGACAAATGAGAGGCTAAATCGCCTTTGGTTTACCATTGAGTACCATGCATATGAAAGGTCAATAGTCTCTTATGACTGCTATTAAATTGATACTCGTTATCTGGTAACGCATGCAATGCAGCACCAGATAACAAGAGACCAAACAAATGTGTGCGCGCTGTTTGAGACCGTTTATATATTAAAGGAGTTTAATCAATATAGAGTGTGGTGTCACTTTAGTCGCCATAATTTGCAGCTCTGTGCCGACATATTGACAGAGATATGACCTTTATAATCAACCTGTTCTGTGTCATCTAACAACGATATAACTTGGCTAACCTCCAAGCCCAGTTGCCACATAGGTAAATCGATTGAACATTCATTACCACTGAGATTAATCATAACAACGACTGCTTCACGACCCAGTACACGTGCGTACGCCAACTGGTTGTTAGTGCAATGCAGCCATTGAATACAGCCCGACTGTAAAGGCTTACATTGTTTACGTATCTTGATCCATTGTTGGTAAAGCGATAGCCATTGTGAACTTTCAATTTCATTCCAAGGAAAACAACGACGATTATCCGGGTCTAGCCCTCCTTCTAGACCGACTTCACTCCCATAGTAAATACAAGGCGTGCCAACGTAAGTCATAAGCATTGCTAGCGCGATGTTCATTTTACGCTTATCACCATCAACCAATGTGATAAACCGAGCAGTATCGTGACTATAGAGTTGATTTAGCTGCGATAGCTGATTCGAAAATGGGATTTTTGCTCTGGCTTCGTCCAACCATACTTTAAACTCCAAACCATCAATGTTGATTGGATCGTACATAATGTCTTGTCGTGCGATAAAAACTCGGACTGGATGAGCAAAACCGTAGTAGTTCATCGCCCCATCCTCTTGATCACCTTGCAACCACTGCGTTGCTTCAAAAAAGTGCTCACCTAACACATAAGCATTCGGGTTTACTGACTTAGTTGCATGACGAAACGCTGCCACATAATGAGCATTGTTTTTCGCGCCGTCCCCTTCGCCAAGCATATGGATTACATCAAACCGCCAGCCATCAACCAAGTACGGTGGCTTCAGCCAATACTTGATGACAGAATCTTCACTTTGGTAGATGTAGTCGCGCACCTGTTCATTTTCGAAGTTCAGAACCGGTAAGTTACCAATGCCTTTCCAACCAATGTAGTGATTGGTTTCGCCTTCGAAAAAGTAGTAATCACGGAACTTTGACTGCGGATTGCCATACGCTCCTTCTCCTTTTTGTTGGATATCAAACCAAGGATGATGCACTGACGTGTGGTTAAACACCGCGTCTAAGACAATCTTCATATTCTTACCACGGATTTTCTCACACAGTTCAGCAAACTGATCATTGGTGCCGAACATAGGGTCAACAGTGAAGTAATCGGTGGTGTCGTATTTATGATTACTTGGTGAAGAAAAGATCGGATTAAAATAAAGCGCAGTAACGCCGAGCTGTTCAAGATAGTCCAACTTTTGCTCCACACCTTTGAGGTCGCCGCCAAAGAATTCACGTGCCCCGGTATTTTGGTGAGAGCCTACCGCATCTCCCCACACCTTGACGATCGATGCAGAATCATACTGAGCATAAGCGTGGCGAATATCAGACTCACTTTTACTAGCAGAAAAACGGTCAGGAAAGATTTGATAGAAAACTTGCTCTTGGACCCAGCTTGGTGGTTGATGCTCTACATTCAACTTAAAGTGGAACTCTTTGGGTGGAATACGCTTTTGTACGCCTCGTGCATCGAGCCAGTATTGTTGTCCGTCTTTGAGGAGCTTAAACACATAATGTGTGACATCTCGATCTTGATTTGGTCGAAACGATGCCTCCCATAGTAATAATTCACCAGCTGTTCCTACTTGAGCCATGTCGACCAGATATTCTTCATTGTCCGGCTCAATACGCACATAGACGGAATCAAAATCCAATGTCTCGGTTTTCAGCCTGACTGTAACTTGCTCGTCATTACAAGCTAAACCATCAATAGTTTGACTATGAAAAATAAATGGCAGGTTCATTATGGGCACTCCTCGTCATCGGATATGCCACTATGTTATTGAAGAATTAGAGACAAGAAATCCTCCCTGCGAGTTGACATATCAGCCAATTTTCCCATGGAGGATCACACTTAGTAGGCGTAGTGACTTGTCGGATACCGCTTAGTTCAACAAGAGACTGTCATCTGCCAGCTCTTCACCACGCACTTTGGAGAACATATCCAACAAGTCTGGTACTTGCATGTTAGCGCGCTGCTCTCCAGCCACATCAAGCACAATTTCACCTTGGTGAAGCATTACGGTCCTATCGCCACATGCTAATGCGTCTTTCATCGAATGCGTCACCATCATCACGGTTAAATCGAACTCATCGACAATACGTTTAGTTAAGTCGATAACAAACGCCGCCATACGAGGATCAAGCGCAGCCGTGTGTTCATCAAGCAACAACAACTTACTCTCCGATAACGTCGCCATCACAAGGCTAACGGCTTGTCGTTGTCCACCAGACAGCAACCCAATGCTATCGCCCAAGCGGTCTTCTAAACCAAGACCGAGGATGCTAATTCTCTCTTGGAACAGCTTGCGACGTTTAGTAGAGAGCGCCAACCCCCAGCTGCGTTTTTTACCACGCATGTGCGCTAGAGCCATGTTCTCTTCTATCGTCAGTTCACCACAAGTCCCGGCCAATGGATCTTGAAACACTCGGGCGCATTGCGTCGCACGTTGGGCTACCGTCTGCTTGGTGACGTCTTTGCCATCAATGATCACCTGACCACCTATCATCGGCGTCTCACCTGTCACCGCACCAAGCAACGTCGATTTTCCTGCGCCATTAGAACCAATCACGGTAAGAAATTGATGCTCTGGAACCTCTAAAGAGACGCCTTTCAATGCACGATTTTCCAAAATCGTCCCTGGGTTGAACGTGACCTGAATGTTATTTAGTTCGATCATAATGCCTCCCCAGAACCATTTTTTGATGCCGCTTGTTTAGCATCAGTAACGCGTTGTTTCGCTCTCATGCTCTGTTTTAGCTTTGGAGCAATAAGCGCCACAGCCACCAATACTGCGGTAACCAGGTTGAGGTCTGAAGCTTGTAAACCAAACATGCCAGAACTCAAAGCGAAAGCCACTGCAAGACGATAAAGTACCGAACCGATGATGACCGCAAATACCGCAACCCAAATCTTGCGCCCGGGAATAAGGGTCTGCCCCAAAATCACAGCTGCCAAACCAACGACAATGGTGCCCACGCCAGAGGTCACATCCGCAAAGCTGTTCGTTTGTGCAAACAACGCGCCTGCGAATCCCACAAACCCGTTGGATAAAGCCAAGCCAAAGTAGGTATAAAAGCCAGTGCTCGCCCCTTGCGCAGAAACCATACGCGCATTCACACCCGTGGCTCGTAAACCAAGACCAAAGTCGCTGTTCAGCAGGCGAATGACAAAGAAAGCGGAGAGAAGAACTAAGGCCCCAACAACCAGAGGGCGAATAAACATCGCATCGCCCAATGCTTCAAACGGAGTGAGAATCGTATCCTCTCCAAGCAACGCCATATTAGGTTTGCCCATAATACGAATATTAATTGAAAATGCAGCGATCATGGTAAGAATGGAAGCTAACAGGTGTAAAATACCACACCGAACAGCCAGAAAAGCGGTTACCCACCCCGTCATACTACCAGCTATCATCGCCATTATTGTCGCAAGCCAAGGATTAATACCTGCGACAATCGCCGTTGCAGCTACCGCAGCTCCCATTGGAAAGCTGCCATCCACACTCAAATCGGGGAAATCGAGAACACGGAACGTAAGATACACACCCAGAGCGACTAGGCCATAAATCAAGCCAATTTCGAGTGCACCAAAAAAAGCAAATGCAGACATAACTGCTCCTTTCTGCATGCTCAGGCTGGCTAATACCAACCTGAACTTAAGACTTCTAACGTATACTCCCCTTCTTCTCTAGCAGAATGCTCTACACGAGAAATCCGGCGAGTATCAATTTTGGGGCAAGCGTCTACCAACCAACGTGACAGGCTTAACCCCCAAAAAGCGTTACTTATTGCATGCTTGTCGCACGTTCAACCACAGAATTTGGCAGCTTGATACCGAGCTTAGATGCTGCGCTTTCATTAATTACAAGGTCAGAGCCCGTCGCGACTTTTACATCCAGCTTGCCTGGTTCTTGACCATCAAGAATCGCCGCCACGTAATCCGCGGTTTGTACACCAACCTGGTAGTAGTCAAAACCTAAGCCTGCAATTGCACCTTTTTCGACATACGACGTCGCGCCACCAAATACAGGTTTCTTCGCTTGATTCGCTGCCACAATCATTCCTTCAATCGCACTTGCAACTGTATTGTCTGTTGGGGCGTAAAGAATGTCTGATTTCGCTGCAATCGCTTGAGTCGCAGACTGAACATCAGCACTTTTTAGTGCGGTCGCTTCAACCACTTGTATGCCTTTTGCTTTTGCGCTTTCTTTTAGTAATTCAACTAAAGTCACGGCATTAGCTTCACCGGGATTAAATACAACCCCGATGCTTTTCACCTGAGGAAGAATTTCTTGGATGAGATCGACATGCTGAGCAACGGGTGAAAGATCAGACAGGCCAGTTACGTTTTTGCCTGGTTGTTCCATCGACTTAACCAATTTCGCACCAACCGGATCTGTTACCGCAGTAAAGACAACAGGAATAGAGCGAGTAGCCGACACCAAGGCTTGTGCCGAAGGTGTCGCGATGCCAACTAACACATCAGGATTTTCACCGACGTACTGACGGGCAATTTGCACCGCAATCGCTGGATTACCCTGTGCGGTCTTATAATCAAATTCTAGATTTTTGCCTTCTTCGTAGCCTTTCGCTTTCAAACCATCAAGTAACCCTTGGCGCGTCGCGTCTAACGCCGGGTGTTCGACAATCTGTGAAACTGCGACAGTTGCAGTGGCGGCCAGTACATTGGTAGAAGAGAAAATAGCAGTAGCTGATAGAACGGCAGTGGCTAATAAACGTTTCGTTTTCATCATAACTCCTTGATGTGACTTCGTCCTTGTTTCACGAGCTTTCAATATGTGTATCGACTCGTGAATTCAAATGTTTGAAGGCGGTATTGTTGTGTTCATATAACTGTGCACTTCTTGCGCATCTTGTTTTTATTATTACTACTAAGTCTTAGTAAAGAAAAGAAAGATTTAACACTAAAGTAACATTTGTGATCGGGGGGACTTCTTCATCCGGAAAGAATCTTTGGTAAACAAAGCTTCGCTCGCTTCATCAACGACCGTCAAAGTAGGTAATAGAGGCAGGATCAAAAATGGAGCGGCCAGTGCACACTCCATTTCAAACAATTTAAATTAGAACCAACGCTCTAATGACGATTTATCGAGCTGGCGAAACGCTCGGTTCAGTATTATCGCAAGCTCTTTGTAACGAGGGCGAGCTTTGACAGGCTCTAATGCAAAACCTGTTTCCACAATTTTTTGATGCAACTCCCGATACCAAGAGGCCAAAGAAGGCGGCAATTTCGTGTTGGATCGAGCCCCAAGCCACCAAATGCCTTGAAGTGGCAAGCTAATCGCAAACAAGGCGACAACAATGGATTGAGGTAAAGCGTGGTAATTGTTGAATGCCATTTGAGTGAGTACGCTGATCGCAGCAACAGCTGGCATGACTTTAATGCCAAAGCGAGTCGCCTTAATGATACGCTGTTCCGGAAATATGGCGCTTAGCTCTTTACGAACCGGCCAGATCTCCATGTAATTCTGGCCATCTTTCAGGCTATGGATCAATCCGACTTTATTACTCATACCGTTCTCTCACTAAAAAATAGTTGAACATTTCAACTGAAGGTACAAAAAATTGATGAAAGTTAATATTCTTTCAAATTTTTTTTGTTATCATTGCTTATTATCGCTATCCTTTGCAGACCCTCAATCTCATTGTTGCTGTTATTTACAATTTAAGCAACTCCGAGATATCTATCTGCACGGATCGCATCATAGTGATGGAAGGGTTCATCACTATTTCTTTATATGGAATTAGAACAATTTTTGACCAGGATTAGTACGCAGCCTTCTGGGTATCGGCTATTCTTGTGATTAATTTTTCATTCTTTAACTGATTTTTTATCAGACGAATAACAGGTAGTCATACATGTCTAAGCTAGTTTTAGTTTTAAACTGCGGTAGTTCTTCTCTTAAATTTGCCGTTGTTGATGCCGAGAACGGCGACGAGCACTTGTCAGGTCTTGCTGAGTGTCTTCACCTTCCTGAAGCTCGCATCAAGTGGAAACTTGATGGCAAGCACGAAGCTCAACTAGGCAATGGTGCAGCTCACGAAGAAGCACTAGCGTTTATGGTAGAAACTATTCTTGCTTCTAAGCCAGAGCTTAAAGCTAACCTAGGCGCAATCGGTCACCGTATCGTTCACGGCGGCGAGCAGTTCACTCAATCTGCACTAATTACTGATGAAGTTCTAAAAGGTATTCAAGACGCTGCAACATTTGCACCTCTTCATAACCCTGCTCACATCATCGGTATCGAAGCGGCTAAGAAAAACTTCCCAGAGCTGAAAAACGTTGCTGTATTTGACACTGCGTTCCACCAAACTATGCCTGAAGAGTCTTACCTATACGCTCTTCCATACAACCTATACAAAGAACACGGTATCCGTCGTTACGGCATGCACGGTACTTCTCACTTGTTCATCACTCGTGAAGTTGCAGGCCTACTAAACAAACCAGTTGAAGAAGTAAACATCATCAACTGTCACCTAGGTAACGGCGCATCTGTATGTGCGATCAAGAACGGTCAATCTGTAGACACTTCTATGGGTCTTACTCCACTTGAAGGTCTGGTAATGGGTACTCGCTGTGGCGACATCGACCCTGCTATCGTCTTCCACCTACACGACGCTCTAGGTTACTCTGTTGATCAAATCAACACGATGCTAACTAAAGAGTCTGGTCTTCAAGGTCTAACTGAAGTGACTTCTGACTGTCGTTTCGTTGAAGACAACTACGGTCAAAAAGAAGAAGCAACACGCGCAATGGACGTGTTCTGCCACCGTCTAGCTAAATACGTTGCTGGCTACACTGCTTCAATGGAAGGCCGTCTAGACGCAATCACTTTCACTGGCGGTATCGGCGAGAACTCTGGCCCTATCCGTGAAATGGTTCTAAACCGTCTTGGCATCTTCGGTATCGAAGTAGATAGCGAAGCTAACCTTAAAGCTCGCTTCGGCGGCGAAGGCGTTATCACGACTGAAAACAGCCGTATCCCTGCAATGGTTATCTCTACTAACGAAGAGCTAGTCATCGCTGAAGACACTGCTCGCCTGACAGGTCTTTAATTGAATTCCTGGCTAGCCACTCGGCTAGCCAGATTTTCATTCAAACGAATTTCTTAGGGGCTCAACTCCTATTCTTCGAGCTTCATGGAATAAGAGTTGAGCTTTTATCCCCCAAATAGCTAAAGGTACTCTACGAATGTCTCGTACTATTATGCTTATCCCTACTAGCGCAGGCGTTGGCCTAACAAGCGTTAGCATGGGTGTTCTTCGCGCTATGGAGCGTAAAGGCGTTAAAGTTTCTTTCTACAAGCCAATCTGTCAGCCACGTTCAGGTGGTGATCAGCCAGATCTGACTTCAACTATCGTTGGTCGTAACAGCGATATGAAGATCGGTGAACCAATGGCGATGTCTGTTGCTGAAAGCCTAATCGGTAACGACAACATGGACGAGCTGCTAGAAACCGTTGTTGAACGTTACAACCAAATCAACAAAGACGCAGACGTTACGCTAATCGAAGGTCTTGTACCTACTCGTAAGCACCCATTTGCAAACCAAGTAAACGCGGAAATCGCGGCAACACTTGGTGCAGAAATCGTGCTAGTTGCGACTCCAGGTACAGATAACCCTGCGCAACTGAAAGAGCGTATCGAAGTAGCATGTTCTAACTTCGGCGGCACTAAAAACAAAAACATCTCTGGTGTTATCATCAACAAGCTAAACGCTCCTGTTGACGAAGCTGGCCGTACTCGCCCTGACCTATCTGAAATCTTTGACGATGCAGACAGCGCGAAACAAAACGAATTGAAAGTGATGGAAATTTTTAACACTTCTCCAATTCGTGTACTAGGTTGTGTGCCATGGAGCATTGATCTGATTGCGACTCGTGCAATCGACATGGCTAAACACCTGAAAGCAGATATCATCAACGAAGGTGACATCAACACTCGTCGCATCAAGAGCATCACTTTCTGTGCACGTTCTCTGCCAAACATGATTGAGCACTTCAAACCGGGCTCTCTACTTGTTACTTCTGCAGACCGTCCTGATGTTATCGTTGCTGCTTCTCTTGCTGCAATGAACGGTGTGGATATTGGTGCAGTACTGCTAACTGGCGGTTACGATATCCCTAGCGAAATCGAAGGCCTATGTAAACCAGCATTCGACACTGGTCTACCTATCTTCAAAGCACAAGGTAACACTTGGCAAACGTCTCTAAACCTACAGAGCTTCAGCATCGAAGTACCTGCAGACGATAAAGAGCGTATCGAGTTCATCAACGAACACGTTGCTGGCCACATTGACGGTAACTGGATCGAGTCTATGACTGAAGGCACTCAGAAGTCTCGTCGTCTAAGCCCACCAGCGTTCCGTTACCAGCTAACTGAACTTGCTCGTAAAGCAGGTAAGCGTATCGTTCTTCCAGAAGGTGACGAACCACGCACAGTTAAAGCAGCGGCAATCTGTGCTGAACGCGGCATTGCAGACTGTGTACTTCTAGGTAACCCAGATGAAATCCGTCGCGTAGCGGCTCAACAAGGCGTTGAGCTAGGTACTGGTGTAACCATCATCGATGCAGATGCTGTTCGTGAAAACTACGTTGCTCGCCTAGTTGAGTTGCGCGGTGCGAAAGGCATGACTGAAGTTGTGGCTCGTGAGAAGCTACAAGATTCAGTATTCCTAGGCACAATGATGCTTGAGAACGACGAAGTTGACGGCCTAGTTTCTGGTGCTGTTCACACTACGGCGAACACTATCGTTCCTCCGTTCCAAATCATCAAGACGGCACCAAATGCGTCTATCGTATCTTCAGTATTCTTCATGCTTCTGCCTGATCAAGTACTGGTTTACGGTGACTGTGCAATCAACCCAGATCCAACTGCTGAACAGCTTGCTGAAATCGCTATCCAATCTGCTGACTCTGCAGCAGCATTTGGTATCGAACCACGCGTTGCAATGATCTCTTACTCTACTGGTGAATCTGGTAAGGGTGCAGACGTTGATAAAGTACGTGAAGCAACAAAACTGGCTCAAGAGAAACGTCCTGATCTTATCATTGACGGTCCTCTACAGTACGACGCTGCTATTATGGAAAACGTTGCTGCTTCTAAAGCACCAAACTCTCCAGTTGCAGGTAAAGCGACAGTATTTGTATTCCCAGACCTAAACACGGGTAACACGACTTACAAAGCGGTACAACGTTCAGCTGACCTAGTATCTATCGGTCCAATGCTGCAAGGTATGCGTAAGCCTGTAAACGACTTGTCTCGTGGCGCGCTAGTAGACGACATCGTGTACACCATCGCTCTAACAGCTATCCAAGCAGACCAAGAAGCTAAATAATCGCTTCTGACATCTAGTTGGATATAGATGCAAAGCCCTCGATTCGTCGAGGGCTTTTTCTATTGCTGGCCAGAACACTTATTTGTTTTTTGTACCAATCACTGCACAACCTATAATTACTGGTGCACAAAGCTTTTCTCCCTATCGCCCCCCATACCTAATCGACATTGCTCGTGCTTGTTCTTACACCGATTGACCCACTCCCAAAAATGCATTGGCTCCAAACCAGCACGGTCCCTGTTCAATTTATCGGCATTATTTACGTTTTAGCTAAACTTTTTTGCTAGGAAATACGTAAAAGCTACTGCAATACACAAACTCATTGACTGCTAAGGAATATATATGAAGGATTTCATCAATACATCACTGATAAAGTTTGGTTTAGCTGCGTTTCTGATTAGTTTTTCTTCATTCAGCTTTTCCGCCCCGAGTATTAAAGGCGTCGATCAAGATATGTCCGGAGGAACGGTGACCGCTGAAATGGCTCATGCTGATGACAATGGGTGGATGGTTGTCCACCGAACAGACGAATCAATGAAGCCTGGTCCTGTTATCGGCTACGCTCCGTTAAAAATGGGAAAGAATGAAAACGTAAATGCAATTTTGATGGAACCAGTAGAATCAGGCGATATGCTGATGTTAATGGTCCACGGAGAGAAAGGTGGCATGAAGACTGGTGTGTTTGAGTATACGCTCGGCGCTAAAGAGGACGGTCCTGTAAAAGTGGACGGAAAGCTAGTGATGGACATCGTACGCGCTAAGTAAGGTGGCGATGAATGAAAAAGTAAACTTCCTACTCCCGGTATTTAGATGTCACAAAAGTACTTAACGGCATTGCTAACCGTTAAGTACTTTTTCATTTGCGATGGAAGCAGCAAACTAGCCAATCCTTTCTCTTCCATGAGGAGTATTTAGGTCTAAATCAGGCCCTTTTGGTACAACTTGCGTCGGATTAATCCCAGTGTGGCTGAAGTAGTAGTGGCGTTTAATGTGATAGAAATCCGTCGTATCTTCGACGCCTTTTACTTGATACAACTCTTTTAAGTAGCCTTGTATATTTTCGTAGTCTGCGATGCGCTGCTTGTTACACTTGAAATGCCCCACATACACCGCATCAAAACGAATAAGAGTCGTAAACAAACGCCAATCCGCCTCAGTAATTGTGTTCCCTGCTAAGTAACGATGCGTAGCTAGGTGAGCATCGATTTTATCTAATGCATTAAACAAAGAATCAAACGCTTCTTCATACGCCTCTTGCGTAGTCGCGAAGCCACAACGATACACTCCGTTGTTGACATTCGGATAAACAAAATCGTTCCACTCATCAATAACGTGTTTTAGATGTTCTGGATAGTAGTCGTCGCGATTCCCTGTTAACGCATTGAACTCCGAGTTAAACATACGAATGATCTCTGACGACTCGTTTGACACAATAGTATTGGTCTTTTTATCCCAAAGTACAGGCACGGTTACGCGGCCCGTGTAATCGGGTTTGGCCTGCGTGTAAATTTGATACATGCGCGTGTGACCAAACAATGGCTCAGGAAGCCCCATTTGCCAACCTTGGCTGAGCATATCAGGGCAAACGACCGTGACATCAATATGTGGTTCTAAACCTTTCAGCTTGCGGAAAATGAGGGTTCGATGTGCCCACGGACAAGCAAGAGAGACATACAAATGGTATCGACCGGACTCTGGTGTAAACTCCGCATCAGGGTCGTTTTTAACCCAGTTACGGAATCCGGCATCTTCGCGCACAAATTTGCCACCATTTGATTTTGTGTCATACCAGACATCTTGCCAAACACCTTCAACCAACTTACCCATGATTGCTCTCCTCTCGTTCTGTTTGTGTCTATATTAGCGTTTCCTATCAAACAGAGAATCATCGAACTTAGGACATCATGTTCAAGAAATTCGAATGTATAAATCAGACACATAAAAAAAGCGCGACCCGATGAAGGTGTCGCGCTTAAGCCCGTCACAGGCTGAATTTATACACTAACGTGTAAACAAGATACCGCGTGAACGTCATTACCTAAAATGGTTGGCTTTGTCTTCGCACACTCTTCGGTTGCTTGTGGGCAACGAGTGCGGAATACACAACCCGACGGTGGGTTGATAGGTGAAGGAAGATCACCCTCTAGCATTTGGATTTTCTTATTGCGCTCAATATCCGGGTCCGGGATCGGAACCGCAGACATCAGCGCACGCGTATATGGGTGCTTAGGATCAGCAAACAGAGCCTCGGCCTCGCCAAGTTCCACGGCATTACCTAAATACATAACTAAAACGCGATCTGAAATGTGTTTAACGACAGACAAGTCATGCGCAATGAATACCAGAGAAAGCCCTAACTCTTTTTGAATCTCTTTAAGCAGGTTAACAACCTGAGCTTGAATAGATACATCAAGCGCCGATACTGGCTCGTCACAAATGATCATCTTAGGCTTAAGGATAAGCGCACGCGCTATCCCGATACGCTGACACTGACCACCCGAGAACTCGTGTGGGTAACGGTTAATCACGTTAGGTAATAGGCCAACTTTCGCCATCATCTCTTTAACGCGATCTTTCACTTCCTGCTTAGACAGTTCTGGATAGAATGTCTCAAGAGGTTCAGCAATGATATCACCAACAGTCATACGCGGATTCAGCGATGCCAATGGGTCTTGGAAAATCATCTGAATTTCTTTACGCGTCTCACGGCGCTGAACGCTTTTCATTTTAGTAAGGTCTTGACCCAACCAAACTACTTGGCCGTCAGTAGCTTCAACCAGACCAATGATGGCACGAGCAAACGTCGATTTACCACAACCTGATTCACCTACTACACCAAGCGTTTCCCCTTCGTATAGTCGAACGTTCACGCCATCTACCGCTTTCAGGCTCGAAGGCTTTGACCACGGCCATGCCGACTTTGAGGCAATGCTGAAGTGAACTTTCAGCTCAGAAATGTCCAGAATTAGTTTTTTGTCTACTGCGTTCATTTGTTCCAAGCCTCCCATTCAGAAAAACATGCACGCTGACGACCATCACCAAATGGTGTCAGAATTGGCGCCTCGCGCTTACAACGATCCATCACACGGTGACAGCGCTCTTGATAAGGGCAGCCCGGCGGTAGACGAAGCAAGTTTGGTGGATTACCAGGAATGGTCGGCAGAATTTCACCCTCAGTATCGAGGCGAGGAATCGCCTTCAGCAGCCCCTCCGCATAAGGATGGCTTGGATTGTAGAAAATTTCGTTTACGTTACCGTACTCCATAGTACGGCCTGCATACATCACCAGCACCTTGTCACACGAACCTGCAACCACACCAAGGTCGTGCGTGATCATGATGATCGCTGTGTTGAACTCAGATTTCAGCTCATTCAACAAGTCCATGATCTGTGCTTGTACCGTCACATCAAGTGCTGTTGTTGGCTCATCGGCAATAAGCAGTTTAGGACGACATAACAACGCCATCGCGATCATTACACGCTGACGCATACCGCCTGAAAACTCATGCGGGTACATCGTGATACGCTTACGCGCTTCAGGGATTTTTACCGCTTCCAGCATGCGTACTGATTCTTCAAATGCTTCCGCTTTGCCCATGCCTTTGTGCAGCATAAGCACTTCCATCAACTGATCACTCACTTTCATGTAAGGGTTCAGTGATGTCATTGGGTCTTGGAAGATCATTGCGATCTGTTCCGCACGCACTTTGTTCAGTTCTTTTTCTGGTAAGTTTAGGATTTCTTTGCCTTCAAACTTTGCGCTACCAGAAATAATACCGTTCTTAGCCAAAAGGCCCATGATTGCGAATACGGTTTGAGATTTACCTGATCCCGACTCTCCAACGATACCTAAGGTTTCGCCTTGGTTTAGAGAAAAGTTCAAATCGTTTACTGCGGTTACGATACCATCTTGCGTGGTGAATTCGACGCGCAGATCTTTGACATCTAATAAGCTCATCATTGCTTCCTTAATCTTATCTTTTAATTATCTGTCTTTTGGATCCAGCGCATCGCGCAGGCCGTCACCAACGTAGTTGAAGCAGAATAGCGTCACAACCATGAACACTGCTGGGAATGCCAGCTGCCAGATTGCTACTTCCATTGTCTGTGCACCTTCTTGTAGAAGAGCGCCCCAACTTGTCATTGGTTCCTGAACACCAAGACCAAGGAATGATAGGAATGATTCCGTTAGAATCATACTTGGGATAAGCAGCGTAGAGTATACCGCTACAATACCCAGTACGTTCGGTACGATATGACGAGTAATGATTTTCCAGTTGCTTACACCACACACATGTGCCGCTTCGATAAACTCCTTGCTACGTAGACTAAGAGTCTGACCACGTACGATACGCGCCATATCTAGCCATGCGATAGCACCAATCGCAACGAAGATCAGCATGATGTTACGACCGAAGAATGTTACCAGTACAATCACCAGGAACATAAACGGTACCGCGTATAAAATTTCTAGAATACGCATCATTACGCGGTCAACTTTACCGCCGATGAAACCAGATGCTGCGCCGTAGAGCGTACCAATCAGTACCGCTACAAATGCACCCATAACACCTACCATCAACGAAATACGACCTCCAATTAGCGTACGCACGTATAAATCACGGCCTAAGCTGTCAGTACCAAACCAATGGTCAGCATTCGGTGCAACGTGCATCGCGTACCAGTCAGTATCATCAAATGTGTACGGAGCGATCATTGGCAGGATAATAACCGCCAACGTCATTAGAACAAGAAGGAATAAGCTCACCATCGCCGCTTTGTTGCGCATGAAACGGATACGAGCATCTTGCCAAAGACTGCGACCTTCAATCTCCAAGTTTTCGGAGAATTTCTCAATCGCTTCTAGGTTTTCTTTTTTCGTTAACATAACCAAACGTCCCTGTTAGTAGCGAATTTTCGGGTCAATCATCGCAAGTAAAATATCTACAATCGCGTTGAATAGAATGAATAGGAAACCAATCAGAATGGTTACCCCCATTACTAGCGAGTAGTCACGGTTAAACGCAGCGTTAACGAATAGTTTACCAATACCAGGCAGACCAAAAATGGTTTCGATAACAACGGAACCGGTGATGATACCTACGAAAGCTGGGCCCATGTAAGAAACAACAGGGAGAAGTGCCGGCTTAAGAGCGTGTTTGATAATGATATAACGGTAACTTAGACCTTTAGCACGTGCCGTACGAATAAAGTTACTGTTTAGGGTTTCGATCATCGAACCACGCGTGATACGAGCAAAGGTAGCAACATACAGTAGCGACATACCAATAACAGGAAGCACTAAATACTGCCAGCTACCATCTTGCCAACCGCCCGCAGGGAAGATATTCCAATGAAGCGAGAATATGTAGATAAGCGCAGGCGCTAATACAAAGGATGGCATTACGACACCAAGCATCGCAGTCGACATAATGGTGTAATCAATCCAAGTATTTTGCTTGAGCGCAGCAATGGTACCGACGGTAACCCCCATTATCAAAGTAAAGATAAAGGCGATGAAGCCCACTTTAGCCGAAACAGGTAAGGCAACCGCGATCAGCTCGTTTACTGAGTAATCAAGGTATTTAAATGACGGTCCGAAATCACCTTGGATAACATTGGTCAAATACGTGGTGTATTGTTCAAATACAGGTTTATCCAAGCCATATTTAGCTTCGATATTTGCCATTACTTCGGGTGGCAATGGACGCTCTGTCGAGAAAGGGTTTCCCGGTGCAAAGCGCATAAGAAAGAAAGATACGGTGATCAAAACCAACATTGTTGGGATCGCCTCAAATATCCTTTTTGCGATGAATTTAAGCATAAACTCACTCTTTCAGTCTGTGACAGTTAAATTAAAGAAGTCGTCCAATTCTTTTGGACTAAAGATAGGCGCTACATGCAATTTCTCACATGTAGAGCCTCATTTTTATAGTTCTATCGAGTTACGAATTACTCTGTGATGTAGAGATCTTTAGAGTAAATCTTGTCTTCCGCGTTATTTATTGGGAAGCCACCAACTTTCGGTGATAGTAGACGTGATTTCACGTACTGGTAGATAGGTGCGATTGGCATATCTTTTGCCATCAACTTCTCTGCTTCTAGGTAAAGCGCTTGACGCTCTTCGTCAGAAGTTGAAGCAAATGCTTTGTTCATGATCGCATCGTACTCTTTGCTGTCGTAGTGAATACCACCAGTAGTGTTATTACTCATCATCAGCGTTAGGAAAGATGAAGCTTCGTTGTAGTCGCCACACCAACCTGCACGAGCAACCTCAAAGTTGCCAGAATCTTTGGTAGATAGGTAAGTTTTCCACTCTTGGTTTTCTAGCGTAACGTCTAGACCAAGCGTCTTCTTCCACATTGAACCCAGTGCAACCGCAAGTTTCTTGTGGTTCTCTGATGTATTGTATAGAAGGTTAAATTCAAGAGGGTTGTCTGCGCCGTAACCCGCTTCTTCCAATAGACGCGCAGCTTCTGCGTTACGCTCTTCTTGCGTCATTTTGCCGTATGCAGGAATTTCTGGGTTGAAACCTGCCGTAATTTCAGGTGTTAGGAAGTAAGCTGGCTTTTGACCTTGACCTAAAATCGCATCAGTCACAATGTTACGGTCAATCGCATAAGAAATCGCTTTACGCACACGAACATCATCAAACGGCTTTTTCTTCGTATTGAAGATGTAGTAGTAAGTACATAAGTTACCGGTTACAGACACTTCTTGTGGGTGCTCTTTCTTCAGACGCTTGAAGTGCTCTGTAGGCAGCTCGTTCGTGAAGTCGATTTCACCCGCTAGGAAGCGGTTCATTTCCGCTACTTGGTTCTCGATTGGTAGGAAAGTAACTTGGTCAAGCGTCGTGTTTTCGTTGTCCCAGTACTGTTCGTTACGTTTTAGAACCAAACGCTCGTTTACAACCCAGTTGTCAACAACATAAGCACCGTTACCTACAAAGTTCTCTGGCTTCGTCCATTGATCGCCGAACTTTTCAACAGTTGCTTGATGAACAGGTTTCACTGTCGTGTGGCCCATCATCATTACAAAATATGGTACTGCAGTATCTAACTCAACCACTAACGTGTGATCGTCAACCGCTTTAACACCTAACTCGCTCTTATCTTTTTTACCCGCAACAATGTCTTTTGCGTTCTTCATCTTGGTGTATTCCATGTACCAAGCATATGGAGAGGCGGTTGCTGGATCGACTGCGCGTTGGAAGCTGTAAACGAAATCACCTGCAGTGACAGGATCACCGTTTGACCATTTTGCGTCTTCACGTAAGTGGAAAGTGTATGTTTTGTTGTCTTCAGTTTCCCAAGATTCTGCAACACCAAGGATAGTGTTACCGTCCGCATCTTGGTTTACAAGGCCTTCAAGAAGATCGCGAATCACGTGGGATTCTGGAACACCTTGAGATTTATGAGGGTCTATTGTCGCAACTTCTGTACCGTTACCACGCACCAATTCTTGAACAGCAGCAAGTTTTGGCTCTTTAGAATCAGATTTAGCTTCAGGGGCTGGAGCCGGAGCAGGCTCAGCAGCTTGTTTCTCCGCAGGCTTTTCACCACAACCAGCTAGAGCGAGAGAAAGACCAGCACCAATAAATAAAGCGCGCGTGATTTTATTCTTATACATGCGTAAAACTCCAAATTTTTTCGTTAGCATCCATGACTTCTTTGTAAGGGCCTGGAACGGTCAGAGTTTTAGATTTTTTTAGTGCACTTTCTGAGCACAAAAGTCTAAAACCTTACAAAGACTGCGGCACACATTAGCAATCATTGAAGTAATTTGCCATAAAAATGTAGCAAAAAAACCAATAATGCTGACTAAACCACACATATCTAGCAGTAAACTCTAACCCCAAAGCATTCACCAGCCAAATAAAGACCAGAAGCGACATTTAACAGGCGAAACTTTCGATTAATCTGAGTTTAAACCATTTACTAGCATCTTATGCTAGATATTTACACATCATTTAACATTTATGACAAATCAAGTCTAACAAATAATTGTTTATATATTGGGCAAAAAACTTTTATTGTGAAGAATATCACCAGACAAAAGATAGGAAATATTGAAACAAAGTGAGCAATACAATGAAGATAAATACAAAAAAAGCTAAGTACCATTAGCACTTAGCTTTTTTCACTAGAATGCGGGTTAGTTCTATTTTTCCCAACGCTGTGCAGCTTGATGATCGGTGTCGCGCGACTCAACCCAACGATCTTCATTCGTCGTACGCTCTTTTTTCCAAAATGGAGCTTGGGTTTTCAGATAATCCATGATGAACTCGCACGCATCAAATGCCGCGCCGCGGTGCGCACTGGAAACGCCCACAAATACAATTTGATCACCGCTATCCATGTCTCCGACGCGATGAATCACGCGTACACCTAATAGTGGCCAGCGAGACTCAGCTTGATCACAAATGTCGCTCAAGCTCTTCTCTGTCATCCCCGGATAGTGCTCTAGATGTAAACCAATGACATTATCCCCAAGGTTCATATCTCGAACTTTACCAACGAATGTAACGACAGCACCGGCAGCCGTCCCTTCAGATAGACGTTGATATTCTTGCTCAACCGAAAAGTCTTCAATTTGTACAGAAACACGAGAATCCATCTTAACCCCCAGTTACCGGCGGGAAAAACGCAACTTCGTCACCTGCTTTTACTTGTGTATCCAGAGGGACGATGGATTGGTTCACTGCAGCAAGTAGCTTTCCTGGCTCGAGCGCTAAATCCCACTTGCCATCTTTCTTAGTGCCTTCTTCCACTAGATGTGCACGAATTGATTCAACCGTTTCAAACGGCCCGTCTAACTCGACACTGTCGATGCCAATCAGCTCGCGAGTTTGAGCAAAGAAAAGTACTTTAATCATGATTCCACCTTAAAGTGACCAGATTTACCACCCGTTTTCTCTAGTAGACGAACTTGACCAATGACCATGTCTTTTTGTACTGCTTTACACATATCGTAAATCGTTAGAGCAGCAACGGAAGCTGCCGTGAGCGCTTCCATTTCCACACCAGTTTTACCCGCAAGTTTACATACTGATTCGATGCGAACTTTGTTTTCTGCTTCGATAGCTTCCAGTTGAACTTCAACTTTAGAGAGTAGTAGCGGATGACAAAGTGGAATCAAATCCCAGGTTTTCTTCGCAGCTTGAATACCAGCAATACGAGCCGTCGCAAATACATCACCTTTGTGGTGCTGGCCAGAGACAATCAGTTGAAGTGTTTCTGGGGCCATGTGAACAAATGCTTCAGCACGAGCTTCACGAACCGTCTCCGTTTTTGCTGACACGTCAACCATGTTTGCTTCGCCAGAAGCATTGATATGTGTAAATTGGGTCATTGTTTTTCCTTCGCTTTTAGGAAAGGTTATACAGATAGGTGTGGCATGAAGTTACAAGGGCGATGACTTGCATCCAACTGCTGTTTAATAATTTTTGTCCAGCCTGTACGACACGCACCCGTTGAACCTGGCATTGCGAAGATCACGGTGTGGTTAGCAAAACCTGCAATCGCACGAGACTGAATGGTAGACGTACCGATCTCTTCGTACGACACCATACGGAACAACTCACCAAAACCTTCAACTTCTTTATCAAATAGAGGCTTAAGTGCTTCTGGCGTGCTATCACGTGAGGTGAAACCTGTACCGCCAGTAATCATGATCGCTTGTACGCTTTCATCAGCAATCCATTGAGAAACAATCGCGCGGATCTTGTACATGTCATCAATAACAATTTGCTTGTCTACTACGTTGTGACCCGCTTCTTGAGCATGCTCAGCTAGGTAACGACCAGAGGTATCGTTTTCTTCAGTACGAGTGTCAGATACCGTTAGAACGGCAATATTTGCAGGTTGGAATTTGCTTTCAGCGTGACCCATTTGTTCACCTATTCTCTTAATTAGCTTTGATACGCTTGGTATCGATTCGGAAAAAGTTAGAGCCAGCTTATCACTAAGCTCGCTCTAAAAGTTGAATGAAGTTAGCCGCCGATAGACGCGAGGTGTGGCGTCATACCAGTATTGCCATCATGCAAGAAATGGCTTACCGACTTGGTTTGTAACTGCGCCTGGATACGTTCAATAAGCTCACTCTCTTGCTCATCACGTTCCAAAAGATCACGCAATTCTACACCATGGTCTCCAAACAGACATAGGTGCAGCTTACCCATCGCAGAAACGCGCAGTCGGTTGCAGCTTTCACAAAAGTCTTTTTCATAAGGCATGATAAGACCTATTTCACCCTTGTAATCAGGATGAACAAATACTTGCGCAGGACCATCATTATGCGAGCGCACTTTCAGCAACCAACCATTTGCAATTAGCTGGTTACGAATTGCCACTCCGGATACATGGTGCTTATTAAATAGCTCATCCATCTCACCCGTTTGCATCAACTCAATGAAACGCAGTTGGATTGGACGATCTTTTATCCAGTTAAGAAACGCTGGCAGCTCGTGATGGTTCAGATCTTTCATCAACACCACATTAACTTTTACTTGCTCATAACCGACCTCGAACGCACGTTCGATACCATTCATGACTTCAGTAAACTTATTTTCACCTGTGATTTGATGAAACATACGCGGGTCAAGGCTATCCACACTGACATTAATGTGGGTTAAACCCGCTTCACGCCAATCTGCGACTTGTTTTGCCATGCGATAGCCATTGGTTGTCGTTGCAACTTTTTGAATGCCAGGCGTCGCCGCTACTGAATGGATAATGTCGGTAAAATCTTTGCGTAAGCTAGGCTCACCACCAGTGATGCGCACTTTTGACGTGCCACAATCAGCGAATGCTTTTACGACCCGTTTGATTTCAGGGAGAGATAAAAAAGACGAGTTTTTATTGCCCGAAGGCTTATAGCCATCAGGAAGGCAATAGGTACATTTGAAATTACATACGTCGGTCACAGACAGACGCAAGTAATAAAACTTACGATGAAATTTGTCTTCGAATTGTTGCGCCACGGAACACCTTTCCAAACACGGGAGGCATGGCCATTTCCAATCATGCCCTTGTGACAGTATGCCACTGGCTCAAAACGCTTATCCAAGGACTTAGCAATAGTGAGCTCGGAGTTATGGCAACCAGAGATATGAAATCTCTGATAGCTTTGCGGTGTAAAATACTTAATATTTGTAATGGAATCCAGACTTGAGTGATAAAAAACTCTCTAGAGACACAATTTACCGCTAAGTGAGTACCTTTAAGACACTCCTTAAGATAAATTGTAGCCGTTTTTTATTAGATTATTAGAAGAACATAATGAATATCTACACAGATAAAAAAGTGGTCGCTGTTGGCGGTGGTCATGGCTTAGGTCGAATGCTGGCCGCATTACGAGATTTTGGCAGCAATGCAACTGGGATTGTTGCCACGACTGACAATGGTGGTTCAACAGGAAGAATTCGTCACTGCCAAGGAGGAATCGCTTGGGGAGACACACGTAACTGTATTAATCAGCTCATTACAGAGCCTTCGATCAGTTCTATGATGTTTGAATATCGCTTCAAAGGCACTGGCGAACTTGATGGTCATAATCTTGGTAATTTGATGCTTACTGCACTCGATAACTTATCGGTCAGACCTTTAGATGCCATTAATCTGATTCGCAATATGTTAAAAGTCGACGTTAACATCCTTCCTATGTCCGAACACCCTTCGGATCTTTCCGCGTTATCCGTAGATGGGAAGTGGGTTACGGGAGAAACAAATGTCGACGAAATGAAAGCAGACTTGCGACGTTTGGATCTTTCACCAGAAGTGCCTGCTACCAAAGAAGCCATCACAGCTTTGGCGGAAGCGGACGCGATTATTCTTGGCCCTGGCAGTTTTTTAACTAGTATCATGCCTCCTTTATTGCTGCCTGAACTCGGCAAAGCGATTGCAGCAAACACAAAAGCAAAAGTCATTTTTGTTGCTAACCTGAGTCCAGAATACGGCCCAGCGGGACGAATGACGATGGCTCAAAAATTAGAATGGTGTGAACGTGCCTGTCAAGGAAGAAAAATAGACGTGGTTCTAGCAGAGAAAACCGAGCAAGACGTCTTAAGTCAATGGAATGTAGTGACGGAGTCACTCGCCTCCTCTAACCGAGACTGGCGTCACGATAGAAACAAGCTCAAACTAGCGATTGAAAATCAGCTACAACTTTCTATCTAGGAGCACGTTACCTGACTAGCGCCCTCTTTTAAGTTGTTTATTGATAATGAAAACCCTTCTGTCATCGAAGGGTTTTAGTTCAGGCATCCAGTAAGAACAGATGTTTACTAAGAAAAATGGTTAATAGGAATAAATAGCTACTGTCGCCAAGAGCGATAAGCATCTCGAGTTTCGTGCAAAAGATCGAACATAACCTCTAACACCTCAGACTCCGCAGTTAACTCACCGGCTTTCGCTTTTTTGTCTATGGACATCGCCAGTTCACAAAGGCGATCTGCCCCAAAGCTCGCAGCACTACTTTTCAACGCGTGGCTGATTTCTTTTGAGTAAGCTAATCGCTCTGCCCCCTGTAGTTGGGATAAGTTCTCGATATAGGTATCCATTTCTCCTAGGAAGATATCGAACAGTACAGGTACGTTGTCACTGCCAATTTCCATCGACAGTTCATCTATTTTTTGCTGATTTAATACATTTACACTCATACTTTTTGCCGCTCTTCCTTGCCGTTCCATGCCTGTAACTTGCGGTAAATCGTCGACGGACTGACATCAAGGTATCCCGCCGCTCGAGGAATATTGCCATCACATGCTTCAATCGCTTGCTCGATTGCCATTTTTTCCGTCATCCATAATGGCATAATCTCAGATGCGGTCATCGCTTTCGGCTCAATTAATTTAGCCACAGACGACGGACGGTCAAGCGGTTGATTCAACGGTGGCGGTAACATGTCCAACGTAATCTCTTTACCGTTGTTTAGAACAACGATATTGCGTAGCACGTTTTGTAACTGACGAACGTTACCCGGCCACTCATAGCTGTTGAATCGCTCGATGACATCTGGCGCAAAACGTATGAAGCTTTTTCCTTCTTCGTGTGACATGTAACCTAGCAGTGAGTATGCAATTTCAATAACATCTTCGCCTCGTTCGCGTAAAGGCGGTAAATGCAAAGGAATGACATACAAACGATAGTACAAATCTTCACGGAATCGACCTTCTTGTACCTCTTTCCAGGGATCACGGTTAGTGGCACAAACAAAGCGCACATCCACGCTCTTCATTTTTGAGGAACCCACTTTTTGGAATGTGCCCGTTTGAATAAATCGTAGCAACTTGGTTTGTAAATCCAAGTCCATCTCACAAAGCTCATCTAGAAAAAGTGTGCCGCCATCCGCTAACTCAGCTGCCCCTTGACGATCATTCGCAGCGCCAGTAAAGGCCCCTTTTACGTGACCAAACAGTTCACTCTCAATCAAATCTTTTGGAATTGCAGCACAGTTAATTGCAATAAAAGGTTTGTCACCACGTTTACTTGCTGCGTGAATAGCCTCGGCACATACCTCTTTACCAGTTCCACTTTCACCTGTGATAAAAATACTCGCTTTACTGCTCGCCGCTGAATCTATCGTACGGTAAACCTGCTGCATGGTTTGGCTACTGCCGATAAACCCCTGATAGCTCTGATTGCCTGGATTATCGGCTTCATTTTTTAGCTTGGTCGCTTTACGAATTGCATTGTTAACCGTGACACGTAAACGGTCTGCTTCACACGGTTTAATTAGAAAGTCTTGTGAGCCATGACGCATGGCCTCGACAGCGGTATCGATAGAACCGTGAGCGGTCATAAAAATTATAGGTACGTCGGGATGACTCTTTTTAACGGCATGTAAAACGTCCATCCCCGTCATATCTGGCAGACGGAGATCGAGTAAAATAAGATCTGGAATTCGATGATTTAGGCTCTCAATGGCATCCCTACCTGTGCCGACAATATTGATATCTATGCCAAGCGGTGTCAGGTATGAGCGGTACAGAGCCGCAACAGATGCGGTGTCCTCGACCATTAAAAGGTAACGAGACTTTGGGCCTTCGGGTTTTTGTTGCATAACCTAGCTATTATTTTGTTGTGTTTTAAACAATAATCGCATTACGCTTTGCATTTTGCAAATAACATTAGCTAAATTATGGGCAAAGGAAAAAATTCAAAAATAATATCAATTATTTAAAAAGTGGCACAAACCATGCTGTAACGATAGTGACCCCTCGGGTCACCTAGCCAACTGACGTTGTTAGTGAACGATATGTTCACAAAACAAGCCAATAGACCCGACTGCCTATTGGCTTCTTTTTTTACAAGCGACCTAAAATGCTTGGATAGTTAAATCGGTAAGTTTGTTCAACTATTTGCGATGAACTGCGCTCGTAGTTTTTCAATCTCGTCACGCTTTTGTGCCGCTAACTCAAATTCTAAATCTTGCGCATGCTGATACATCGCTGCCTCCAGTCGACTGATTTCTTTTTCTAGCTGCTGAGGGGACAGTGCCTCGTAAGTTTGCGAAGGCTCCGCCACTTTCGATAATGGTACCTGTTTAGTGTTACGCTGGCGTTTAGACTTAGTGATATCGCCAAGTTCCATGATGTCTTTGATATTTCGTTTGAGCGCTTGTGGCGAAATACCCATTTCTTCGTTGTACGCTTCCTGCTTCTCGCGACGACGGTTAGTTTCATCCATCGCCTTTTTCATTGAGTTGGTGATTCGGTCAGCGTATAAAATCGCCTTACCTTCGATGTTTCGCGCAGCACGACCAATGGTCTGAATGAGTGAGCGTTCAGACCGCAAGAAGCCCTCTTTATCCGCATCCAAAATTGCAACTAACGAGACCTCTGGCATATCCAGGCCCTCTCTCAATAAGTTTATTCCCACCAGCACGTCAAATTCCCCAAGGCGAAGGTCACGGATAATTTCCACACGCTCAACAGTATCAATGTCTGAGTGTAAATAACGTACCTTAACATCATGTTCGTGAAGGTATTCGGTGAGATCTTCAGCCATTCGTTTGGTCAATGTTGTAACCAGAACTCGTTCATCTTTAGCAGCGCGAATACGGATCTCAGACAATAGGTCGTCGACTTGGGTCGCTACTGGGCGAACTTCCAACTCAGGGTCAAGCAAGCCTGTAGGACGAACGACTTGATCCGCTACATCACCCGCCGATTTTTCTAGTTCGTAATTTCCAGGAGTAGCAGAGACGAAAATCGTCTGTGGCGCTAGTGCTTCAAACTCCTCAAACTTCAGTGGACGATTATCCAAAGCTGAAGGTAAACGGAAACCAAACTCCACCAGCGTTTCTTTACGCGAACGGTCACCTTTATACATGGCACCTATCTGCGGTACTGTCACGTGAGATTCATCGATGATCAACAAGCCATCATGAGGTAAGTAGTCAAACAGGGTTGGTGGCGGCTCACCTTCCGAGCGTCCACTGAGATAACGAGAATAGTTTTCGATACCGGAGCAAAAGCCCAACTCATTCATCATTTCGATATCGAATTGAGTGCGCTGGCTAATTCGCTGCTCTTCCAGTAGCTTGTTGTTATCTAGAAGCTGCTTTTTGCGCACTTCTAGTTCGACTTTAATATTTTCAATCGCTTCAAGAATGCGATCTCTTGGCGTCACATAGTGCGTCTTGGGATAGATGGTATAGCGCGGCAAGTCTCGTTGTTTCACCACGCCTGTCAATGGGTCGAACACACTGATGCAATCCACCTCATCGTCAAACATCTCAACGCGCACAGCGTCTTGGTCTGATTCAGCAGGGAATATATCAATCACCTCGCCACGTACACGGAACTGCCCTCGCTCAAAAGCAACATCATTGCGCGAGTATTGGAGCTCCGCTAGGCGACGAAGCATATCACGCTGATCAATCACATCTCCACGTCGCAAATGAAGCATCATTTGTAAGTAGGATTCCGGATCACCCAAACCATAGATAGCTGAAACCGAAGCAACGATAATAGCGTCTTTCCGTTCCAATAAAGCTTTAGTGGCAGACAGTCGCATTTGCTCAATGTGGGCGTTAACCGAAGCGTCCTTTTCAATGAAAGTATCTGTTGTGGGAACGTATGCTTCAGGTTGGTAGTAATCGTAGTAAGAAACAAAATACTCAACCGCATTATTAGGAAAGAATGACTTCATCTCACCATATAACTGAGCAGCAAGCGTTTTGTTTGGCGCAAGTAATATTGCAGGTCGTTGAGCTTGAGCAATCACATTCGCTAGTGTGAAGGTTTTACCTGAGCCTGTGACCCCCAACAAGGTTTGATGTGCTAGCCCAGCATCGAGCCCCTCAAGCAACTGATTGATCGCTCCTGGTTGATCGCCCGATGGCTGATAATCGGAGACCAATTCATAGACTTTACTCATACCCTTCCTCAATTTTACTGCGCTTTGGCTGTATATATATACACCTTAGCTAATGAAATCTACGTCTATCGAGAATTTAACCATCATTGTTAATAAATTTTCTTGTTTGTCTAGAATGCTATAGCCATACAAAAGTGACTCTGATATAGTACTTCGCCCTAGTTGAAGAGCTACACACATTCTTTACATTATAGTTTCCACAACTTTTCCCCAAAAATTAGCTTAAAACTTTCTTATCCCCAAAAGATTGATTTTTATCCACTTTGAATACCTTTTGATTAACATCGATAAATCTCTGTTTTATTTGCTTATTCTACGCATAACTCCGACTAAAAATTCATTAAATAAAAACTTAGTTGCATATTAATTTTCTTTACCCAGATCTCATCAACATACTTATCCACAAATTTAGTGGATAACTAACCTCGAGCCTTTATTGGCAAGCCATACAGAAAAGTAAAGCCCTTAAATCAATATTTTTTGCTAAAAATGTATTTTTTTACTGTTGACAGTAGTTTGAGTGCTCGGTAAGATTCTTCCCGCTTTCAAGCAAAGCAATTCCTCCTTAGCTCAGTTGGTAGAGCGACGGACTGTTAATCCGCAGGTCGCTGGTTCGAGCCCAGCAGGAGGAGCCAGATTATAGAAAAGCCGTGTCGCAAGACACGGCTTTTTTGTATCTTAATCGCCATGAAATCTAAGCCAATCTAGGCGCCATAAAATCACACCGAAATAAGTTCAAATTACAGAACTCATAACATTGTCATAGATAGTGTTCTCACAGCACCACACATTTAATTCTGTCTCTTTTCTAGCAAAACACAATCGTAAATAGTTGAATCTATTATTAATGCAATTTAATCATTAAAAAAATGAAAAGCATTCATTTTACTCATAATAAATAAATCCATACGATTAAAAGGGTTAAGGATGGTTCCGTCCTACTCGTCGCCTCCATTCTAATTATCAATAACTTAGGGATTTACTTATGACTATTCCGACAACTGACATGCTAGATGCATGGGCTGGATTTACTGCTGGTGAATGGCAAAACTCTGTCAACACTCGTGACTTCATCCAAAAAAACTATACACCCTATGAGGGAGACGAGACTTTCTTAGCTGAAGTTAGCGAATCCACTTCAGCGTTATGGAACCAAGTGCTTGAAGGCATAAAACAAGAAAGCCGCACACACGCCCCTATTGATTTTGACACAGACTTGCCCTCAACAATCACTTCCCACGATGCAGGCTACATCAACAAAGATCTGGAAAAGATCGTTGGCTTACAAACTGATCAACCGCTAAAACGTGCAATCATCGCCAATGGCGGGATTCGCATGGTAAAAAACTCGTGCGAAGTTTATGGCCGCGAGCTAGATCCAACGGTTGAAAAAATCTTCACTGAATACCGTAAAACTCACAACAAAGCGTGTTTCGACCTTTACACCCAAGAAATTCTGGCGTGTCGTAAATCAGGCATCATCACGGGCCTTCCTGATGCCTATGGCCGTGGTCGTATCATTGGTGACTATCGTCGTCTCGCCCTATACGGTATCGACTTCTTAAAAGCAGACAAAAAAGAGCAATACAACTCAACACAAACGTTCTTAGAACAAGGCAACGATCTTGAGAAAACACTTCGTCTGCGCGAAGAAATAGCCGATCAAGTTCAAGCGCTTGAAGACATTCGTCAAATGGGTCTGAAATACGGCATTGATATGTCGCTACCTGCAAAAACTGCACAAGAAGCGATCCAATTTACCTACTTTGGCTACCTAGCGGCGGTTAAATCGCAAAACGGCGCAGCAATGTCACTGGGCCGTACTTCGACTTTCCTAGACGTCTATCTAGAACGCGATATAGCAAACGGTTTGATTGATGAATCACAAGCGCAAGAAATGATTGACCACTTCATCATGAAGCTACGCATGGTTCGCTTCCTACGCACACCAGAATACGATTCATTGTTCTCTGGCGACCCAATCTGGGCAACCGAAGCCATGGCTGGTATGGGCGTTGATGGCCGTACGCTAGTATCTAAAACGACATTCCGGTACTTACATACACTACATACTATGGGCCCTGCTCCTGAGCCAAACATGACGATTCTTTGGTCAGAGCAATTACCTGAAGCGTTCAAACAATATGCTGCAAAAGTGTCGATTGATACCTCTTCGGTTCAATACGAAAACGACGATCTAATGCGTCCTGATTTCGACAATGACGACTACGCGATTGCCTGTTGTGTGAGCCCGCAGGTTGTTGGTCAGCACATGCAATTCTTTGGTGCACGTGCCAACCTTGCAAAAGCACTGCTTTACACCATCAATGGTGGTATCGATGAAAAATCGAAAGCGCAAGTGGGTCCGGTAGTGGACAAAGTTCAAGATGAAATTCTCGACTTTGACGCTTTGATGCCTCGTTTCGACAATATGTTGGAGTGGCTAGCAACGCAATACGTCACAGCGTTGAACATCATCCATTACTCACATGACCGTTACAGCTACGAAGCATCACTGATGGCATTGATGGATCGCGACGTGCACCGCACCATGGCGTGTGGTATTGCAGGTCTGTCTGTTGTCGCTGACTCTTTGGCGGCAATTAAATACGCGACCGTGAAACCTGTTCGTGATGAAGATGGCATCGCCGTTGATTTTGAAATCGAAGGTGATTATCCAAAATTTGGTAACAACGATGCCCGAGTTGATGACATCGCTTGTGATCTAGTTGAGCGCTTCATGAAGAAAATTCAGAAGATGCACACCTACCGCGAAGCAGTGCCAACTCAATCGATTTTAACAATCACATCTAACGTGGTTTACGGTAAAAAAACGGGTAATACACCTGATGGCCGTCGCGCAGGTATGCCTTTTGGACCGGGTGCAAACCCAATGCACGGTCGTGATGAAAAAGGGGCGGTTGCGTCTCTGGCATCGGTTTCTAAATTACCGTTTGCTTACGCTAAAGATGGTATTTCTTACACTTTCTCAATTGTGCCGAGCGCATTGGGTAAAGATGACTTGAGTCAGAAGAAGAACCTAGCTGCGCTAATGGATGGTTACTTCCATCACGAAGCAAGCAACGAGGGCATTGCGATTGAAGGTGGTCAACACCTTAACGTCAACGTTCTGGACCGAGAGATGTTATTGGATGCGGTTGAACATCCAGAGAAATACCCTCAGTTGACGATTCGAGTGTCCGGTTATGCGGTACGTTTTAACTCTCTAACGACAGAGCAACAGCAAGACGTCATCACTCGTACCTTCACAAGTAAGATATAAACACAGTCCATCAAGCACTCAGAAAGTTTAAATAATTAGCTTGTAAATATGCGTTGCCCGCCTCTCTTTTCTACCTGGGAGAGGCGGGCTTTTTTTAAAATCACACATTAGATGAAAATTAATAGGTAGTATCCTCTCGCTAACAATACATTCAGCAAACGATTCAATTTCTTATTGATTCATCAAAATAGATCAAATAGACGACTATTTTTCCATCGTGTATGTAAAACCACATCGTTCACTGGTTGTTATTGGTGTCACAAAACACGATAATATCAAGATCGGATTTTAAGAACGTAATAACTATGACCGAATATGTTTTGTTGTTGGTCGGCACTGTGCTGGTGAACAACTTTGTACTGGTGAAGTTTTTGGGCCTATGTCCTTTCATGGGTGTGTCCAAAAAACTAGAAACAGCAATAGGTATGGGCTTAGCGACAACTTTTGTGCTAACGCTCGCGTCAGTGTGTGCGTATTTAGTGGAAAGCTACATCCTTCGTCCACTAGGTATTGAGTACCTTCGAACCATGAGTTTTATTTTGGTGATAGCCGTTGTGGTGCAGTTCACCGAAATGGTTGTGCACAAAACCAGCCCGACGCTTTATCGCTTGCTTGGCATTTTCTTACCGCTGATCACAACAAACTGCGCAGTATTGGGCGTGGCACTTCTTAACATTAATGAAAACCATAACTTTATTGAATCGATCATCTACGGCTTCGGCGCCGCTGTTGGTTTCTCATTGGTGTTGATACTTTTTGCATCCATGCGAGAGCGCATAGCCGCCGCCGACGTTCCTGTACCTTTTAAAGGTGCATCAATAGCAATGATTACAGCAGGTTTAATGTCACTCGCCTTTATGGGCTTTACAGGTTTGGTGAAGTAAGCGATGAGTACGATTTTAATTGCGATTATCGCGTTAGCGGTTCTGGCTGCGATTTTCGGCGCGATACTTGGTTTTGCTTCTATTCGCTTTAAAGTTGAAGCGGACCCTATTGTGGATCAAATCGACGCCATTTTACCGCAAACTCAATGCGGTCAATGTGGCTACCCTGGTTGCCGCCCTTATGCTGAAGCAATTGCAAATGGCGACCACATAAACAAATGTCCCCCTGGTGGTCAGGCAACAATCGAAAAGCTCGCCGACTTAATGGGTGTTGAGCCAGAAGAATCTGCGCACGATCTCGACAGCAAAATTCCAACCGTTGCGTTTATTCATGAAGACATGTGTATTGGCTGCACTAAGTGTATTCAGGCGTGTCCGGTGGATGCAATTGTAGGCGGAACAAAGGCGGTCCATACCGTAATCAAAGACGAATGTACGGGCTGTGACTTGTGTGTTGCCCCATGTCCGACTGATTGTATTGAAATGATTCCTGTGGCAACGACCACAGAAAGCTGGAAGTGGCAACTTCACTCCATTCCGGTACTTAACATTACGGATGCTGCCGACAATGCAGCGAACGTGAAAGATTCAATTAAGTAAGGTTTCACATGTTGTCTTTGATTGAACAAATTCGTACAGGCGCGCTTTGGGATTTCCCAGGTGGTGTGCATCCGGCAGAAAATAAAAAGCAGTCCAACAAAACTGAACTCGCTCATGCGGCTATCCCGTCAGAAATTGTATTGCCGCTAAAACAGCACATTGGTAAAGCGGGTAACCTACTGGTTGCCGAAGGTGACTACGTATTAAAAGGTCAGCCATTAACGCAATCGGAGACCGGCTTTACGGTTCCAGTGCATGCTCCAACATCAGGTACGCTCACCGCGATTGAGCCACGAACTGTCGCGCACCCTTCTGGGTTAAGTGAGTTGTGCGCAGTCATCACGCCTGATGGGAAAGATGCATGGTGTGAAAGAAACCCCGTCGCAGATTACCAACAAGAAACCCCTGACGCACTGATTGATATTATTCGTCTCGCTGGTATTTCTGGTATGGGTGGCGCAGGCTTCCCTACTGCAAAAAAAATCCAATCAGGTTTTGCTCGTACCGAGATTCTTATCGTTAATGCAGCAGAGTGCGAGCCATACATCACGTCTGATGACAAGCTCATGCAAGAACATGCCGAAGAGCTTATTCAAGGTATCGAAATTGTCGAACATATCCTGACACCAAAGCTCACGATTATTGGCATTGAAGACAACAAACCAGAAGCAATCAAAGCGCTAGAAGCTGCGGCTATAAACAAAGATATCGTTATTCGCGTTATCCCAACTAAATACCCTTCTGGCGGTGAAAAACAGCTGATCAAAATTTTAACCAATAAAGAAGTGCCAAGTGGCGCGATTCCAGCCGATATTGGTATTTTGGTCCAGAATGTTGGTTCTCTTTACGCTATAAAACGCGCAGTCATCGACGGTGAGCCGATGATAAAGCGCATCGTGACTCTCACTGGTAAAACCTTCAAACAACCACGCAACGTTTGGGCATTATTAGGGACACCAGTACAAGCACTGTTGGATGAGTTTGGCTATAAAGCAGATAAGAAGTTACAGCGTTTAATTATGGGTGGGCCAATGATGGGCTTTACCCTTCCTCACTCCCAAGTGCCGATTACCAAGACAGCAAACTGTATCCTTGCTCCGACTCGTCGTGAGATCTCTCCGCACCAGTATGAGATGGAATGTATTCGCTGTAGCCAATGTGCCGAAGCGTGCCCTGCTTCGCTGCTGCCTCAACAACTGCAATGGCATGCGAAAGCTGAAGAGTATGACAAACTCGAAGAATTAAACTTAAAGGATTGTATCGAGTGCGGCGCTTGTGCGTTTGTATGTCCAAGTGAAATTCCGCTCGTACAGTACTACCGCCAAGCGAAAGCAGAAATTAGAACTAGAGCACAAGAAGCGGAAGCTGCAGAGCGAGCAAAACTGCGTTTTGAAGAGAAAAAAGCGCGTATGGAACGCGAAAAAGCAGAACGTGAAAATCGCTTCAAGAAAGCTGCCGATCAACGCCGAAAAGAGATGAAGTCTTCTGGTAGCGATGATGCGATAGCAGCAGCGATCGCACGAGTGAAAGCTCAAAAGACAGAAACCACTGAAAAAGCAGAGCCAGCAGTAAAACCCGCCGTAGCGGCAGCCATTGCCAAAGCGAAGGCTAAACAAGCGGCAGCAGCTAAAGCAGGCTCTAGTGAACCTGATAACTCAGAAATGGCAAAACTGCGCGAAGAACGCAAACGTCTTGCTCGCGAACGTAAAGCGCAAAAAGAACAAGGCGAAACGCCAGACAATAACGCTGATGATAAAAAATCGGCAGTTGCGGCCGCCATCGCCCGAGCTAAAGCGAAAAAAGCACAACAAGAAGATTCAACTGAATCTGTAGAATCGGAAACGTCTGTACAGCAAGACGGCGATCCGAAGAAAGCCGCGGTTGCTGCTGCCATTGCACGTGCCAAAGCACGCAAAGCGAAGCAAGCAGACTCAACTGAAGCGGAAGAAGCTGAAGCACCTGCTGAGCAAACCGACGATCCGAAAAAAGCCGCCGTGGCTGCTGCGATTGCACGTGCCAAAGCACGAAAAGCGAAGCAAGCAGACTCAATTGAAGCGGAAGAAGCTGAAGCACCTGCCGAGCAAACCGACGATCCGAAAAAAGCCGCAGTTGCCGCTGCAATTGCTCGAGCCAAAGCGCGCAAAGCGAAGCAAGCAGACTCAACCGAAGCGGAAGAAGCTGACGCACCTGCCGAGCAAACCGACGATCCGAAAAAAGCCGCAGTTGCCGCTGCAATTGCTCGAGCCAAAGCGCGAAAAGCGAAGCAAGCAGACTCAGCTGAAGCGGAAGAAGCTGAAGCACCAGCCGAGCAAACCGAAGATCCGAAAAAAGCCGCCGTGGCAGCTGCCATTGCACGTGCCAAAGCGCGTAAAGCTAAGCAAGAAACGCAAACAGAGCCTGTTGAAGAAGCAACTTCCGAAGAACCAGAAGTGGATCCGAAGAAAGCCGCGGTTGCCGCAGCAATTGCGCGCGCGAAGGCTCGTAAAGCGAAACAAGCAGACTCAACTGAAGCGGAAGAAGCTGAAGCACGTGCCGAGCAAACCGACGATCCGAAAAAAGCCGCCGTGGCTGCTGCCATCGCTCGAGCCAAAGCGCGCAAAGCGAAGCAAGAAACGCAAACAGAGCCTGTTGAAGAAGCAACCTCCGAAGAACCAGAAGTGGATCCGAAGAAAGCCGCGGTTGCCGCAGCAATTGCGCGCGCGAAGGCACGCAAAGCGCAACAAGAAGCTAATAAAAATAATACTGAGGAGAACGAGTAGTGTCGTTTTTTATTGCCAGTTCACCGCATACCCACAGTCGTCGTAGTACGCCAGATTTAATGAAATGGGTGGCACTTTGCGCACTTCCAGGTTTAGTAGCTCAAACCTACTTCTTTGGCTGGGGTACGCTTATTCAACTGATTTTTGCCATTGCAGTCGCTGTATCCCTTGAAGCCTTAGTCATGATCTGTCGTAAACGCTCACCAATGAGAGCGCTACGTGATAACAGTACAATAGTTACCGCTTGGTTGTTAGCCGTTGCTATACCACCATGGTCTCCGTGGTGGATTATGGTGATCGGGCTTATTTTTGCGATAGTAATCGCTAAACACCTCTATGGTGGCCTTGGACAAAACTTATTCAACCCTGCAATGGTCGCTTATGTGGTCTTGTTGATCTCTTTCCCAGTACAAATGACGAGTTGGAGTGCACCGACATCACTCATACCTGATCATGTAAATTTTGCAGATACACTCTCTTTAATTTTTACGGGCTATGATTACGACGGCTTATCACTTCAGCAAGTTCGCTCAGGAGTTGACGGCGTGACAATGGCGACACCACTTGATGCATTTAAGACTGGCATTCTTACAGGTGCCACTCCAAGCGAAGTAATGTCGCAGCCAATATTTGATGGCTTAGGTGGTATTGGTTGGCAATGGGTAAACCTTGCTTACCTTCTTGGCGGCATAGTCATGATCAAAAAGCGTATCATCCAATGGTATATTCCAGCAGGTTTCCTTGCGAGTCTGACTCTGTTTAGCCTAGTGTTCACGTTGCTGACGCCAGGGGAAACTGCGTCGCCAATTTTACACTTGTTATCTGGTGCAACCATGCTTGGCGCATTCTTTATTGCAACCGATCCCGTTTCGGCGTCTACCACCGTCAAAGGACGTTTAATCTTCGGTGCGCTTATTGGTGCTTTGGTTTTTATCATTCGCAGTTGGGGCGGTTTCCCAGATGGTGTTGCATTTGCAGTGTTGCTTGCAAATATGTGTGTGCCACTGATCGATTACTACACCAAACCTAGAACTTACGGTCACTGAGGTAAACATGTTAACCGCTATTAGAAAAAATGGTCTGACACTCGCGATATTTGCATGTGCAACAACCGGATTAGTCGCCCTTACTCAGTACCTAACAAAAGACCAAATCAAGGTACAAGAGCAAAAACAATTACTTTCTGTTTTGAATCAAGTCATTCCAGAAAACATGCATGACAACGCACTCACGCAAGCTTGTACAATGGTCACGTCTCCAGATCTGGGGACATTACGTGCGATGCCAGCCTACCTCGCCACGAAGAATGGTGAACCAACAGCAATCGCAATAGAATCTATCGCGCCAGATGGCTACAATGGTGAGATAAAAGTGATTACTGGGATTGATAATCAGGGCAATATTTTGGGGACACGCGTCCTAAACCACCAAGAAACCCCTGGTCTGGGCGATAAAATCGATCTTCGTGTCACCGACTGGATCCTGAGCTTTACAGGAAAACAAGTCACGGAAAACAATTGGAATTCGTGGAAAGTTCGTAAAGATGGCGGCGATTTCGATCAATTTACTGGTGCAACGATCACGCCAAGAGCCGTCGTAAAAGTGGTGCGAAATACCGTTAACTACGTAAACCAATCTCGTGAAGACATTCTTAACCAGCCGTTAGGCTGTGAAGGAGAGCAGTAATGAATGAGAATAAATTACTGATGAAAAACGGTATGTGGAGTAACAACCCCGCTCTCGTACAACTGCTGGGCTTATGTCCACTGCTAGCGGTTTCTTCCACGATAACCAATGCATTAGGTCTTGGTATTGCAACCTTACTCGTGCTAGTTGGATCCAACGTAACAGTTTCTCTTATTCGTAACTATGTGCCAAAAGAGATCCGTATACCTGTATTCGTTATGATCATTGCCTCACTCGTTACCTGCGTTCAGTTGTTAATGAATGCCTATGCGTACGGTTTGTACCTGTCTCTAGGTATCTTTATTCCTCTGATTGTAACGAACTGCATTATTATTGGCCGAGCAGAAGCTTACGCGTCAAAAAATGATGTTGCACCCGCTGCGCTAGATGGTTTGTGGATGGGCCTTGGTATGACGAGCGTCTTGGTTGTTTTAGGTGCCATGCGCGAATTAATTGGTAATGGCACACTATTCGACGGAGCAGACCTTCTCCTAGGAGACTGGGCTTCAGCTCTACGGATTCAAGTTTTCCAATTTGACAATAGCTTCCTGTTAGCGCTTCTCCCACCTGGTGCATTTATCGGTGTTGGGCTGTTGATAGCGCTCAAAAATGTCATAGATAATTCAATTCAGGCACGTCAACCAAAAGAAGAAAAACCAACCATAGAACGTGCTCGCGTCACTAACGCATAACAAGATAAGGCTCTGTCATAGGAGCCTTTTTCATAAACCGCAGAGACGGTATTGGAAGTCAGCAATGAACAAAATAAAAAGAATCGAAATTCTTGAGCGATTACGAGAAAACAATCCGAATCCTCAAACTGAGCTTAACTGGAGCTCCCCTTTTGAGCTGCTAATCGCTGTATTACTATCAGCTCAAGCAACCGATGTAAGCGTCAATAAAGCCACCGACAAGCTTTTCCCTGTAGCGAATACACCTCAAAGCATTCTTGATTTGGGAGTCGATGGCTTAAAAGAATACATAAAGACCATCGGTTTGTTTAACTCAAAGGCAGAAAACACAATCAAGACTTGTAAGATCTTGTTGGAAAAACACAATGGTGAAGTTCCTGAAGATCGTGCAGCGTTAGAAGCGCTACCAGGCGTAGGTCGCAAGACCGCAAACGTCGTGCTCAACACCGCTTTTGGTTGGCCAACTATTGCCGTCGATACGCACATTTATCGCGTGTCGAATCGCACTAAATTTGCGATGGGAAAAACGGTTGATGATGTCGAGCAGAAGCTATTAAAAGTTGTGCCAAAAGAATTCAAACTCGATGTGCACCACTGGCTCATTCTTCATGGTCGTTATACGTGCGTAGCAAGAAAGCCTCGCTGCGGTAGCTGCATTATCGAAGATTTGTGCGAATATAAAGAGAAAGTATACCCAGATAGCTAACGCTATTTGTAAATCAAAGCTAGGAGCAAAAAATGTCAAACGGTCGAATTCTCCACACTATGCTTCGCGTAGGTGATCTAGACAAATCCATCAAGTTTTACACTGAAGTTATGGGCATGCAGCTGCTTCGTACTAACGAAAATAAAGAGTACGAATACACGCTAGCGTTTCTTGGTTATGGTGACGAATCCCAAGGTGCAGTGATCGAACTGACTTACAACTGGGGTAAAACTGAGTATGACTTAGGTACCGCTTTTGGTCATATCGCCATTGGTGTTGATGATATCTACACAACTTGCGACGCTATCAAAGCGGCGGGCGGTAATGTGACTCGTGAGCCAGGTCCAGTAAAAGGCGGAAGCACGCACATTGCATTCGTAAAAGACCCAGATGGTTACATGATTGAGCTTATTCAAAACAAGCAAGCTTCAGCAGGTCTTGAAGGCTAAGCGGCACTTCTAATAATCACTTGTACTGCAAGTTGAACTCCGATTACAGGCAGGTCTGCGATCTGCCTGTCCTTTTATAAACAAAACTCTTTACTTGATAATAGTTATCGTTTAGATTTATCCGCAACTTCGATATGCGGGATTACGATAATGATCAGTGAATGGGAAAAACACACACTTCTAGCCGATACGGCACTTCAACTAGATGACCCTGTTCGCAGCATTCTTCATTACCAGCAAGCCCTAAGCCTGAGTGAAGATATCAGCGAATGTGTGGAAATTGAGGCGGACGAGCGATTATTAATTTCTGTGATTTCTTGTCATAACTTAGCTCAGTTCTGGCGTTGGGCCGGAGATACTGACTATGAACTCAAATACCTTCAACTGGCCTCTGAGAAAGTCTTAACACTTATCCCACAATGCCCAAATAAAGAGTGTGCAAGCTTTATCGACTCGATAGGATGCTGTACTAAGGCGTTGATAGACTTTATGAAGCGTCACCCTAATCCAGCTATTGCCAAACAGGTTGAAAAAATAGATACCGCAACCAATTGCGAAGTCATTGCCAAATTCCGCTTAAACTAACATTCAAATTATACAGCAGGAATCACCGAAAGGTGCTTGGCAAAATACCACTAAAATATTATTAACAACGTCAGTAAATCAAAAACGCCGAAGCTTTCAGCTTCGGCGTTTTTATAAGCATCACACTTGGGTTCGCCCTAGAGATATCACGACTCGGCGGTTTTTGTCTTTTCCTATTGGCGAACCGTTATCTGCAATAGGACGACGCTTGCCGTACCCTTGCACTTGAATTCGATCTTCCGGTAGCCCTAGAGACTGAAAATAGTCACGAAGTGACTCTGCACGTCGCTCTGATAAACTTTGACTCGCACTTTTACCATCGGTTGAATCTGTGTACGTCGCCACCAGCACGAGATCGATATCTTGATTATGTCGGATATAATCTGCAATTTGTGATAAACGCTTTTTAGAAGCCTTGGTTAACTGATCACCTTGTCTTTCGTAGTGCAAAATCGTAAAAGCAATGTCCTCAAAACTATATTTCAATAAGTTGGAAATACAGTCGCTAAACGCGTTGTACTTGTTTTGAAATAGTACTGATGACAATGCGACTTCAATTCTCTGATCTCGGCTCTGCCAATCTTGGTAACTAAAAGTCGGATAACGGCCTTTTTCCAGCTCAGACAAAATGCCCCATGCTGTTTGCCCTCCGACATAACCATCAAACTGTTTAAAAAACTTTAGGTTTGTAATTCGATCGGCGTGTTCACCTGGCCGCCAAGGTGGCGGCATAGAAATGAGACTGACGTTACGTGTTTCTCCCATCGGGCGACGCATTTTTAACTCAAAGTCTAAATTGATTTTTTTATTTGCACGAGATGAAAATACCGCATCTCCAAAGCTTGGAATGGGGTGTACAAGCTGACATTCTAATGGTGTATTGACCACCATTTCCCATTGAGATTGCTGTGGAGTTGCAGCATAACGTTTGCCCATCAAAGCGAAGCTGCTTGTGCTAAACAACGAAAATACAACACCACTGGTAATCAGCCATTTCTTCATCTAATACTGTCTCTTAAACGGCAGTCTGTTGCCGTCAATTTGCATCAATAAAACCACTTCAACCGGCATGCAAAAATCTCGCCAATATAGGGCTATCTGTCACACTGCCATTAATGTGAGCCATAGTGTTCCAATCACCTTAACCGCCACTTAGCGTTTTACTTCCTCATGTTTTATCGGTTTACATGATGCAAAGTATGGCGAATAAACGTCTACATAATATGCAATACAAACTTATTGATTGGATGCAAAATAGAATTCCGGTTTTCTCTTAAATTGCGGTTTTTCTCATCGGTATAATCTGCAATAATGCAGCCTTCGTCACACAAAAATAAGCCAACATGACACTAGAAAATGAAGCTCTAACCTTGAAAAAACGCTTTCGTGGTTATTTCCCTGTGGTAGTAGACGTTGAGACCGCTGGTTTCAATGCTCAAACTGATGCACTTTTAGAAATCTGTGCCGTTACGTTGAAAATGGACGAACATGGCGTGTTGCATCCGGCCTCCACCATTCATTTTCATGTGGAACCATTTGAAGGCGCTAACTTAGAAAAAGAAGCGCTTGAATTCAATGGTATTCGTGACCCTTTCAGCCCTCTTCGAGGTGCTGTTTCTGAGCAAGAGGCGCTAAAGGAAATTTATAAGCTTATTCGCAAAGAACAAAAAGCCGCAGATTGCTCACGTGCAATTATGGTTGCTCATAACGCAGCATTCGACTTGGGTTTTGTAAATGCAGCAAATGAACGCTGTAAACTAAAAAGAGTCCCTTTTCATCCCTTTGCTACTTTTGATACGGCTACATTAAGTGGCCTTGCTTATGGCCAAACAGTTCTCGCTAAAGCATGCAAAACAGCCGGGATGGAATTTGATAACCGTGAAGCACACTCTGCGCTTTACGATACACAAAAAACAGCAGAATTATTCTGCGGTATTGTCAACAAATGGAAGGCCCTCGGCGGTTGGCCGCTTGTCGACGAAGAATAATAAGTAAACACAACATATTAGGAAAAGTATGAATCCTGTCGTTATATCAGTGTGCGTCATGCTCGTGTTAGCATTGATGCGCGTAAACGTGGTGGTTGCCCTCACGTTTAGTGCCATCGTAGGCGGCCTAGTCGCAGGCATGAGCCTTGGGGATACGGTTGCCGCATTTGAAAGTGGTCTAGGTGGCGGTGCAACTATTGCGCTAAGCTACGCCATGTTAGGTACTTTCGCTGTTGCCATCTCGAAATCAGGCATCACGGATCTACTGGCCAAAAGTGTTATCAAGCGCTTAAATGGTAAAGAAAACTCGGCGTCAACTACCGGGTTAAAGTACGCGGTGTTAGTCGCGCTCGTTCTTGTCACTATGTCATCTCAGAACGTAATTCCGGTCCATATCGCCTTTATTCCAATTTTGATTCCACCTCTTTTGGGCGTATTTGCGAAACTTAAGCTCGATCGACGTTTGGTCGCGTGTGTTCTTACCTTCGGTTTGATCACACCTTACATGATCTTGCCTGTTGGTTTCGGCGGTATTTTCTTAAACAACATTCTGTTAAAGAACCTACATGACAACGGTTTGGAGAATGTGGTTGCAAGCCAAGTCCCAACCGCCATGTTACTGCCTGGTGCAGGTATGCTGTTTGGTCTATTACTGGCTATCTTTGTTAGCTATCGTAAACCGCGTGTCTACAAAGAAACTGAGTTGACTGTCGTTGACGAAACCGATCATGTCATCAATAAAAAGCACATCTTGGTTGCGGCACTTGGTATTGTCGCTGCATTGGGTGTTCAGCTTTACACGGGTTCAATGATTATCGGAGCTCTAGCTGGCTTTATGGTGTTTACTTTCGGCGGCGTTATTGCATGGAAAGAGACGCACGACGTGTTCACTAAAGGTGTACACATGATGGCAATGATTGGCTTCATCATGATTGCAGCGGCAGGTTTTGCAGCAGTAATGAAGCAAACTGGCGGTGTTGAAACACTAGTACAATCGCTATCAACCAGCATCGGTGACAATAAGCCTTTAGCTGCACTACTGATGCTGATCGTTGGCCTGTTGGTAACAATGGGCATTGGTTCATCGTTCTCTACGATTCCAATCCTTGCAACTATCTATGTGCCTCTTGCGCTAGCATTTGGCTTCTCGCCGATGGCAACGATTGCACTGGTAGGTACTGCGGCTGCGTTAGGTGATGCAGGCTCTCCAGCTTCTGACTCTACATTAGGCCCTACATCTGGTCTAAATGCCGACGGTCAACATGAGCACATTTGGGAAACAGTCGTTCCAACCTTTATCCATTACAATATCCCTCTAATCATCTTTGGTTGGATTGCAGCAATGGTGCTTTAATACTATTGCTTGGATGGATATACATTTAGTTACGAAAAAGCCGCTCAATGAGCGGCTTTTTGTTATTCATAACTGTGGTTATTGCGCTGGCATATTGTCAATAATACGCTCACGAATCAGCTTCAAGGTTGGTTCTGTCGACAGGTAATCGATGGCAATCGGAAAATAAGCGTCGTTAATTTTAAGAACCAAGCTAGGGTAAGAGCTCACACCTAGGCTCTTTGCAAGGCTCAATTGATCTTCGAACACACCTTCTAAGAAAGAGCCATCCATGTCATTCTTGAATTGCTGAACATTCAAGCCAATTTCTCTCGCTAGTTGCAAGTGAGTGGCTTCTTCATGAGGAGGCATCGCACGTAAGTAATACGCATGCTGAATCGCTTCTAGCATCTGCTCATAAGAGTCTTGAAAGCCCGCTGCAATAACCGCACGACAAGATTGGTAAGTGCTTCTAACTGGCGTACAAAGCTTCCAGAAATCGTAGTTAAACTTAGTGCCTAACTGGCGCTCAATCTGCTTCCAAATACCTTCGAGTTTTTGTTGCATCTCGGGCGGCATCGGTAAATTAGTATCTGGCGCAAGACCACCAACCACATACTCAAACTGAATCACACCTGGCAGTTGCTGTTTTAGTTTATCCAGCGTTGGTTTGTAACCCCAACACCAACTGCACATTGGGTCATGCACGTAGTAAAGCTTTATATCCACTTTAATAATTAAACCTTTAAAATCATTTATTTAAATCAAACAAAAACATTAAGTGGCGATGAAGTGGCGACACATTTAAATCTAATTGCTTGGTTTAGACTTCGAAGTTAACGAGCTGTCCGGCAAAAACGCAGGCTTTGGCTCCTCTCAAGCGCTCCCCACGAAAACAGCGATTTCTTACCGTTAACTTCAAAGTCATTTCAAAATCTCAGAGTAATTATACAGTCTCATAAATTGAAAAACTTATTTATCTTGGCAATTCGCCTTCAAGCCTGTCTATACAAGGCTTCGTAAGCTTCACAACTGATCGTCTCTTTCTTCTTTTGATCGTCTTCATTTATGACGAAAAACACCCTCACTCCATTATTTTCAAACACTTACCAATCACCACCTGATCTTTCCAGATCATTAAAATTGCAATTTCCTGAAATTCTTTTCAACTTTTGAAATTTATAAAATGGCTCTAGAAGCGATTCTTAGAGGTCTTGGGGATTCTCGAACCCCGCTATGGCTAAGGCTTCGCTTGATATCTACCGTGTTACGTAGGCAGCTGAATTTCGACATTTAAGAATTGCGAAAAAACCAGATCGAAAACGTCGCAGGTGGGGAGGAGGAGTGCGGATTCCGTCACCTAGAGGTCGCCTTCCGTCACTGGATGGTCCTATTTATGGTTTAGCCGCATAGAGTGAGTAATAGTTGTAGATGTTCGAGGTAAAAGAAAAGCGCCCAAGATAGGCGCTTACTTTGATAATTATTATGGGTTGGAAGCTAATGCTTTGATAGCCCGTTAATAATAAGAATAGAGGTATGAATTATTCCTAGGTAAATCAGTAAGTCGTTTGGTGAAATGTTCAAGTTTCTTTGCTCCTATAGATAGGTTGATTTATCTATAAGGCAACCAAAAAAATGTCTCACGCTGTGAGACAAGGTGTTAAGTGATTTGATAAGTCCCAGCTGAGCTTCCGCCAGTAACTGGAACCTCGGCATTTTGTGTGATTTCATCATATACAGCATTGGCGATCGCCTCTGCCATCTTCCCTGCCATGGCGAATTCACCAGTGAGAACGAACCCTTGTGCTTGTAGTTCACTTTCCAACTTTGCTTTGAGAGAGTCTTTATTCATTGCCATGTTATTTACCTGCCTTAACTGTCGATGAAAAATCAGAGTGAGGTTTGCCTGTGTAAGCACAAATGCAGTCACCTTGCACAACACCTTTACCGCCATTCATTGTGATTAGATCAGCGACTTCTATGATTTTCTTTGCAGTAGTGGTTTTGTTATTTGTGATTTCTTCTATTTTGTCTTCCAACACTTTGATGCGTTGGTTTAAACATTCGGTGACGTTGTCTTTGTCTGTCTTGCTTTCAAAGTTACCCGCTTCGTCGACCAGCTGGTAAACCCCTTGGCGCTGTTGGTAACGGCTTTCACCTTGCTTAATCGCTGGTAACTTGAACCCCAACGGCAGCACACAACGAATGAAAGGCTTATCCGGTTGGCCGAACATAAAGCCGATTTCTACAATGCTTCCGATCGCCGGTGGCTCAAGTCTGCCGGCGTATTCACCCACCCCTGGTATTGGAAGTGGTACTGCCTGAAGTGGTGATTTATCTTTGAACTCCACGCCCTTCTCATCGAGCAGCTGAACATCCACTGCGTAATGCGGATAAAAGCGATCAGACATATCTCCCTCTTCCGGCAACTCAGGTAACGCAACCACCGTACCCCATCGTGGCAAATGCCAGCGTCCGGTCAGTTCTGGGAACAAACGAAATATGATTCGCTTTATTGCATTTACGTCCATGTCAGCTTCACCTCTGTTCCTTGAAAATCAACGCCCACCAAACGCAAGCCATTGACGATGGCGCCCGGTCTTAACTTCGGGCTCGCGGGTATTTTCACTGACTTTGCCGTAGTGTGTTGAGTCATTAAGCTATCGGGAATAGTCACAGGCTTATCAGCCCAGTAAGAGTCCTTCCAATTGCCCACATAAATTTGGCCGTTGCCCTGCTGTTGCCAAAACAGGTCTTCAATAGCAAACGCTTGAGACAGCTCGTCCATCACTCGATAACCATTTCCATCACTGTAAAAGCAAGGAATGGAGGTTTTACTGTAGGCCGCTTCCGGTACTACGAACTGCAATCCGGTTTTGTTGGTGACATCGCTAAGTAATTGCATCAATGTCGGATGACGAAGCGTGATATCGAGTGGCTTAAACAACAATGCCGCCAACTCGCGACAAAACAGTTCTGACCACCCTTTTTCTGATGCTTGAACACGTTCGATGTAGCCAAGGAATACCCGCGATATGCTGTCACCCCATCCAATATCCACCGCGATGATGGTATTTACCTTTGGAGAACCTTCAACGGAAACTGAGCAGCGACCAGGTGTGTTCACATCAAAGAGAATGCGATGATTCTTTGCTTTAACCTTTTGACTACCAAGATAGGCTCGGCATACAAACTTGTGGTTTGGTTCCATAACCTCCCCCCTATGACAATATTTCGTCTAGTGATTTGAGAAACTTCATGATGCCAGTGAGTTCGACACTGGTATCCGGCGGAACGTCTTCACTTTGACCCGTTTCAACCGGAGTGGTTACCCCTTGCACCTGCTGTTGAGTTGCTGGCTTATCTTCCTGTCGCTGTTCAACACGCTCAGGAACGGACAAGTGCTCAACCAACTCGAAAGCGACGTTCCATTGTCGGTTGCTCTCTTGTTCATCGGCTCGAATAGTGCCTTGGAACTTCACCTGGCGAATCTTTAGCGCAGCGGCAGTATTGTTGCTGATGCGATAAATCTGACGGGCACTGTTGTCTTGCCCGCCTGCCAAGGTGAAAAGGTTGCTTAGGGTTTCACTCTTGTTGAACGGTATCACGCCACTGACGGACAACACTTTGCCTTTGTTGCCCGTTTCAGCTTGGTCAGTCGATGAGGACTGGCCGGACATATCTTGTCCGGCGAGCTGTTGGCGTACACTAATACGCAGGTTCTTAAGTGAGATTTGGGTGCCGTTGAGGGTTATCATAGAAGCGTTTCAACTTGTTTAGTTAAGTTACTTACGATGGCTTTCAACTCATTTATCTCTCGATCATGGTCTTGGATTAAAGCGCCTATGATAGGGATAAACTCCTGATAACCTAATGATTTAACATCTTCACCACCATTCACTAAGTGGTCTTGATACCCACCAAAGTCCACTCCGTGCTTGTCCATCGCAGCTTTGACTTGTTGGGCTACTGCCCCTGCGTGATGACGTTGTCCAGCTTTTGACCCATCCTTTAGCAGTTTCTTTATTCTGGTTTCAAATACAGGTTGAGCTGCATCATCAATACCCACTTGAACTTTCTCATACTCAAAGTAAGACTCTCGGTAGTCCAATCGGTAGGTTTGAAACTCAACGTCAAGAAAGAATCTTTTCAACGCCTCACTAATCGGATTGAAGTCCGTCTTATCTCGCTCATCACTTCGGTCTTGAACTGGCCCATAGGCATAAACCGATGAACCTGGTGCACCTAACTGAATTTGGTCATTGCCCGTCACTGTAGATTGCTGCCCAACGCAAGTTGAACGTGAGTAGGTCACTCCAACCCCAGCTAAATACCCAAGTGCTGACAAGAAATCACCTGTTGCGCCAGATAAGACTTCTCTTCCAAGACCAGAAAGCCCGTTGCCATCGGAGTTGTAACCAGCGCGGTAGCCCCACAATGCAACATGGGAAGCAGTGAAAGGTGAACCGTCCGGCTTGTAGGCGGCTTGGTTTCCACCTGCCACATTAAACGAACCGTGACAGACGGATAATGTACGATACCCTACTCCGAAGTTATCAGCTCCTAACGAGTTGTTTAAAACATAAGCGCCAATACCACCGTTTCTATCTCCCTGATTGTTACCTAACGCGCCATAACCTACCCCATCACAGTAGTCACCTTGGTTCTGAAACAGCGATTGAAAGCCAACACCGTTGGCAAAATGCCCCAAGTTGTGGTCACATGATTGAAAACCGACACCACAACTTTCTTTCCCTTCCGCAGAATTACCACTGAATGAACCGAAGTAAGCCCCTCTATCTCCCTTTAGATGATTGCCTGCCTCATTCCCCATTGCCGCCGTATTCGCCGACGTTGAATCATGAAGAGCTAAACGACCAAAGCCAGCACTACCGCCTTTCCACCATTGTTCGGTGAAGGTGTCATTCGCCAGTTCGCCCGCTTGAGCCCCAAAAAAGCAGGCATTGAGTGTGGTACTTTTATGACCTGCTCGGTAACCATGGAAAGACCGAACCCCTTCCCCGGTTCGGTCGGTTACTGCGAAAATGCCATCCTTTACCGAACCACCATAACTCTCCGAATAGGCAATAGGGGAGACCGCCATATCTGGTGCATCAAAATACAAATATGAACGGTATCTATCATCTCCTTCGATAAGGTTGAGGTAAATTTTTCCTGATTCCACCATTGATTGTTCGCTGGCAATAACTCCACCAAAAGACTCACCATGAACAAAACCACCTTTTATCGAATTGGCATACAGTGGAGTGTTATCGATGGAGATACCTTCCCCTTCATCGATATCCCCCACAACGAAATTCACATTTTCGACAACAGCTTTTGCCCCATTGAAAATACCAAGTTTGTTCCCATTACCGCGCATGTCTCCCAGATCAGCAAATCGGAAATAGTGAGTTTCCCAGTTTGAGTCTGGCTTTTCTCCCATGAGAACTGGCGATTCAACTGAAGCATTTGGCGCATATAGTTGAAGAGGAAATGCCGAGTCTTTAGCAAAAACATAGATGGATTTAGGGTTGGTGACCAAAGTACCTTCTGTCCAAGCTGCTCCCGCTACTTTCTCTACATATTCAAGCGTCGCTACATTACTCTCCGGCCTCAAATCACTCACCGAGCCATCAGCCAGCACCTTGGCAATTTTGCACACGAAATGCGAGATATCTTTACCAGTCGATGAATCGATGTAATCATCTTTCTCTTCGGCCGTGATAACGAAATCAAACAGAGTCACCTGCTCACCTGTTGGTGTGCCTTCGCGGTGTGCATCGATGTAGATGAACGATGGTTTGTTGGGTACCTGAACGCTGCGGTCAAACTCCATGCTCACACGGTTGCCAGAAACATAACCGGCACCCGCTTTGATGTTGTATGCGCTGCCCGATGGTGTGACCAAGAAACCGTCTTCGATAAACCAGTCTTTGCCATTCTGGTCGATGATGGACTGCGCCACATCGCTGTCCATCTTCTTCATGCGGTCGGTGGCGTTGTATTGCCAGCTGGATGCATCCACCGTGATGTTGGTGATTTCCGCGATATCTTTGTATTCAAGGACGACCGAACGCACCAAGGTATTACCTGCAACACCCGGTTCATCAGCTGTTTTTGGTGTAAGCGCGTGATGGTCAATCGTGACTAATACGCCATATTCAGAGCAGTATGCGCCTGTCCAGTTAAATTCAAACGGACCAACATCGCTGGTCAATGTGGTGCTGTAGATCACCGAGTCTGCAGAAAGGCGGCCGCGTTGCTCAACCTGCTCTTGATGAACGATGTCATCCGTCGGTACCACATCATCTGGCTGTGGAAACTCTGGGCGGTTTGGGACATTCGCAAACATCATCTTGTCGATGATAAGTGGTTTTTCTTCAGCGTTGAGCTGTGCCAACAGTGCTTTACCTGCGGCGGTTAAAATTGACTTGTCAGTGGTATTTGCCATGTTTAGTAATTCCTTAACCCTTCACTGTGGCTTGGTAATATTCGCAGTCGACGTTCAGCACACTTGGAAGCATGCCAACGTTGAGCCTGGTCTTAACGTGCGACGTTGTGTATTGCGCTTCGACGTTCTTGCTTCGAGCGGCCAACGGCATTTCAACATAACTGGTGTATTGATATCGGCGGCAAGTGCGCCCGTACTGTCTAATGACGGTATCTAACAACTTAGGGACATTGGTTAAATCGCCGTCGCGGATTTTTAGACTGATTACATCCCAATCTACATTAGCTAACCGCTCGTCTTGCCCGATGTGCGGATAGCCCAACTTGGCGAACATATCTTCCCAGCCTGCTATCGTGCCTGCGTCACGCGCAAACCCGTATGCATGAGCCACCCGAATTCGAAACAGGGCTTCCGGCTCTTGGCCTAAGCGTTCTATTTCACGTTGCCAGGCAAGAATGTTCACCAATGCCATTGGGGCGGTTAACGGATCATGCTGCTGCAGTGGCATTTCGAATGCCGCTCTTACATGTTCCCAGTAATTGCGCATGGCTCGGGCGAACTTAGCCAGCTCGCCTCGGCCCATCCAGTAACGCAGATTAATCTCAGGAATTTTCAATCGTCACCCCCAGAGAATTAATTCGCGGTACCGTCAGATTGTTGATGATGTCGGCGTTATCAAATTCGAGGGATTCAATCTCAGAGAACTGCGCATGCAGCTCCTGCCCTAACCTTGAGAAACTGAATCGAATAACCGGATTAGTGACCGTTGGCGAGTAGTCGGTGTTCTCACGGAAAGCCGCACCAATGAACTGCTCCACTTTTACGCGTAGCGCGTCTCGGTCTCCCATCGTTAGTGAACGCAGCGGCCAAACCCGACAGGCAATATCGTGTGTCGTTTCTGGCATGGCGAGCACTTGCAGATCATCACCATGGCCGTGCTGACCTTCGACACGGATGTACTCATTCAAATCCGCCAACATTTCTGCCGATGGTTCACCAGTGTCTAAAAGGATGAGCGCGTTTGCGGTACCTGGGCCACGCGGTGCGTTATGCTCAAAATACACATTGTCGTCGTTGATTCCTGCTCGACTGGTGAGCAGTGAACGGTAAGCCGCATCAATGTGCCATCTTGCGACTGCGCTCCACTGGTTACGAATACGTAGGCGGAGTTCGTCATTACTCTCTTTGTCTGCCCCTGCTTCATTCAACCATTCGGCAGGGTTGGTCACTGCACCAATGCCCGGAATGGCTGTTGGCAAAATGTGGTAATACCCTTCACCTAGGTTGTAAGCCGCGCCCTCGTTCTCCGCCTCGACTTCTACCATCACCATGGTTTCGTTTTCTGGCATCGTCGTATCGGCAAGTACCTTCACTCGATAAATCGTGCCGTTTATCGGTTCGGTTTGAACCCATGTATCTTTGGGGATCACCAACGCAGGGCCTTTAGCCGCGGAACGTTGAAAGGCGATCATGCCTTTGGCTTTGGTTGCCCCTTTGCGGGTGAGTTTGCATTGCCACGCCAACAAGTCGAGCCATTGGTCTACGGCCGTTGCGACAAACATGTTCGGTAAGACGTAACCAACCAATAAGGTATTGATGAGCCACATCGTGACTTTCACTACGGTGGCTTCAATGAGTCGCCAAAATGGAGAAAACGGCGAGTCGTTTGAGATGATGGAACCTTCTTTATCCATCTCCTCTTTGAGTACTTTCTTCCACCCAGCTTCATCGGTTGGGATACCGGATTGCTTCACCAGTTCGGAATAGTCTGGTTTTGGAATATCAGTCATTAACGCTCTCCGTTATTCACTATCTCTAATTGCAACTCGCCAAAGTCCATGGTGTCGGCAAACACATAAATCGTGCCCTCGGTCGGTTCATCCAAACGCACGGTACCTGGTACCAATCGAACGTCTTCTTCAACTAGCAATTCCAGCTTGGTGCGAATATCGGCTTTCTTTGACGGGCTTCGCTCAGCGATTAAATCCACCGCTAAGTTGCTCTCGATGATGGCGTGTTTGATGTCTTGGGCGATAACCGCTCGGTCTTGAATCAAGATTGGGTTGCGGCCTGCATCGAGCACCACATCCCCGTTCTCAATCAAAATGTCTTGGTATTTGTAATCCGCCATTAGCCTGCCGCCATTTCTAGTTCACTAGCCATGTCTTGCGGGCTGTTCATGTAGGTTGGATAAATCGCCACACCACCGTAGTTGGTTGAGCTGGTTTGGTAGCTGGCAATGTTCTTAGCTGCGCCACCTGGTTGAATTTGTGCACGAGGCGTAGCGCTTTGAACGGACTTCGATTTCACTTGGGTAGTTTCATCATCACCGCCGAAGCCTGGTATCCAATCAATGAGTCCTTTTACTGAGTCCCAAATTCCCGCTAGGCTCTGGGTAATCCAATTGAACACTCCGGAAAAAACTTCCCTAATTGAGTTGGCCATATCACCGATAAAGGCAAATCCACTCGTATCGGTAAAGCCGCTCATGACCCATTGCCAACCTGCCTTGATGAACTCAAACATGGCTCTGAATGGAAGTGTGATTAAAGTGATTGCCCCTTCTAGTACTTGAAACCATGTTGTGTCACCAAACGAGGCTTTCAAATCATCCCAGTAGAAAATCAACGCACCAACTGCGGCGATTGCGGCAACTACAGCACCAACAATGAATCCAATGGGGTTCGCCATCATTGCGATGTTTGCCGCTAGCATTGCAACGCGAAGCGCTGCCATTCCTTTGGTTAGTAAAAAGTTCACCCCTGTAAACATCTTCATGGTGAGCATATAAGTCGCCATGGCTTGTTTACCGACACCCATCATTAAGGTAAAAGCACCACCTGCTGCTGCTGCACCTAAAATCGCCATGGCAGCAAAACCAATGTACTTTGTCAGGTTCGGGAACATCTCTGTCCATTCGATGATTTCTATCGCACCATCGGCCAAGCTCGAAATCACTGGCAAGAGAGCAGGCAACAACGCCGCACCAAAAGCAGTTCGAACCGCAAACACGCCTTGTTCGAGTCGTTCCCATTGGTCGGTCATCGCTCCAGCCATGTTAATTGCCGTATTTAAGTTACTGGCATCATTTAGGTCTTTGACGCTTGATTGCAGCTCACCCGTTTTACCTATCAAGTCGGTGATAAGCAGTACGGCTTCATCCGAGCCGAAAGCTTGCTTAATTTGATCAATTTCCAGTGAATCTAAATCACCGAATTGGTTGCGTAGTTTCGACATAATGTCGAACATTGGCAGCATCTTCCCGTTGCTGTCGGTAAACGCCATGCCTAGCTTGTCTTGCGCTTTTACCACGCCGCTCATAAAGGCTTTATAACGAGTTCCCGCTTCACTACCAGTCATAGAACCTTGCAGCAGGCCAAGCACAGCCATTTGCTCCTGAATGGCTACGCCGTGAGTTTTACCTAATGCGCCAACACCTTTAAACGCATCCGACATTCCTTGACCCGTGGTTTTGAACCTCTCGACAGATTTTGCGGTCATACCTGCAACTTGTTCAGCCCAGTTGTCTTTACCAATCCGATCGGCTTGGTCTTTAAAAACCGAGTACATGGTACCCATGTAGTTGGTAATGGTGGCCGTATCTGCTTTAGTCGCAGCGGCTAAAATAGCCGAGCTTCTTGTGACACCCGCCAGTTCATCGCCTGTCATATCCCCCATAGCAGATTTGATATCATACGAAGCCGCCACAAATTCAGTGGCCGACTTACCGTATTCAACCGAAAACTTCATTGCTGTTTGGGTAAGGGTTTTTAGCTGGTCATCGGCAACACCAAGTGATTTCACTTCACCTAATGCCCTGTCCATCTCAATCGCTGGCATCAAGGCTTGTTGCAATGCAAAACCAGCACCCACCATGCCTGCCGCTCCTGCCATCATGGTATGAGTACCCTGACGGTAGGTATTGGTGACATCATTCAAATTGCGTTGAATATTGCCCAGAGGTTTAGAAATCTGGTCAATCAATCCAACTTGAAATCTGAGTGCTTCTGGTAACATCGTGTTCCTTATCAGCTAAACGCCTTGGCAACCCCGTTAGCGGTAGCAGCTTGCATGTTTTCCCAATACTGACGCTCTAACCAAATGGCCCTTGCAAGGTTCTCTTCGCTGTCTGTCTCACCCGGCAACCACTTACGGCGCCAGGTGAGCATTTGTTCGAGCTCGTTGGAGTCCATAGCCCGAACAAGGGCATCTATTTTTTTACTTTGATTTGCAGCTTCGGCGTGTATTCCTTGAGAACTTCACCCACAACCTGAATTGCTGCACCTGGGTTCTCGTTCGTCAGTTCACGGAATACTTCTTTGCTTTCTTCTGTAACGGTGTTCATCAGAAAGTTATGCGCAGAGTTCACGATTTCCCCCTGTGCCAATGCGTTCATGTAGTCGTTGTAATCTGCTTCTGTTGGGACGAACGTGATATCTGCATCACCAACCGTTAGTGCAATTTGTTTGCTCATGCTACATCTCTCTCTTTATCTAACTTGGTTTCTAAACGGTCGAATCGTCCGTTAATAGAATCTTTCAAATCATCTACGGCTTCCCGTAGTTCGTGCTTGGTGGCGTACTTCTCAGCGACATCACCGCGCAGTCGCTCAGTGGCTAGCTCATTGGCATGGATACGACGGTCATGGTCTCGGGCGGTGCTTTGCCCTTTATCCGTTCTGCCGAAAACCACATTGATGATGGCGATAAGCAGCGCTATCGTTGCCACAATCGCCGATATCCATGATGAATCCATCACTATTCCTTCTGTGGAATTTCTTTTAAGCGTTTGCCTTGTAATGCGTTGATGATGTCGTCCACGGTTTCTTGCATCACATCATTGCTAGTTAAGCCTTTTAGGGTTTCTAAGCCCCACACCACTGAGCGTGTGGCGAAACGTTCAAGGATGATTGACCAACTGATTTGAAAGAACAGACCTTTCAGTACTTCCAACAATGTCTTGCCAACGATTCCAGTTAAGAAATTCATGCTGCTTCTCCGATTAGGGATTGATATGCCTGTAGGTAATCTTCTGCTGTTGCTTTACCTGCGCTTGTGTTCCAGTACTTCTTCGCGTACCGAGCCAAACCTTCTAGGTCATCGGCTTCTGGCAAGGCTTCTGGGAACCGAATTAAATTGAGTCGTGCGGTTGCCACTGCGAACTCGGGTGAAACCACCATGTAACGAGGGTCTAAGTGCTCAACGGGGCAAAACATCGACAGTGCATCCAACAAGTGAGGGCGACTGTTACCTAACCACTCGACAAGCCAGTTGAAGGTGGCTGGTTCCATTTGGGTAAAGCCCAATGCAGGACCACGCACTTGTTTTGAGTAAGTAAACTTTCCAGACTCATGAGCAATAATCATCAGGATCAGATTAATGGCCGCTTGAGTGTTCATTGTGCCTTTACCACCGGATGCCATATCTAAGTGGTCAAGGACTGGCTTCATGATTTTCTCAACAAAGAGCTTTGCTAAATTCATCGGGTCATTCGCTCCAATTCGCTTTGACACTGGGTGCAGTAGATGCAACCTGGTACTTTTTGGCGGCGTTTTTCTGGGATTGAGTCGCCACATTCGCCGCATTCATGTGCGCTTTCCCGTTCTTCAATTCGCTTAGCCCTTGCCAGTTGGTTGGCAAGCGCCACTTCTGTGAATTGGGTTTCAAGACCGCAGGCATGGTCGATAACATCTGCCATCATGCCTCCTTGTTATTGAACCAAATCTTCGGTTTCATCCGGACGCAGGTACGGCACACCGTTGATGCTGACAAAGTCTGGGCTTGTCACCTCGAACGGCAACTTGTGAACTAATGCACTACCTCCATTCGAATCGGCATCAAGTAGGTCAGAGATTTTGATACGACATCCGAAGGCTTCAATTTTGAGCTCATCTTTATCAATCTTGCCGTAGAACAGCGCGTCAAAATCAGGCATTCCACGCCAAGATCCGGCTTGTTTAGCGGCTTTGCTGAGCAGGTTAAATTGCTGCGTGGTCAGCTCCATTTCACCACTAGCCTCAACATCTCCGTCGACGTAACCATCTGGCACACCAGAGGTTTTATTGACGGCGGAATTATCGGTAATGGATAACGAGACTTTTTGTGCTTTGAGCTTGTAGTCACCCAAAGAGAAATGCATGTTCTTGCCAGAAATTCTCATGGATTACGCCTCCAAATCTGCAGGGTTAGTAAGATCAAGCGCGATGTTGACCACGATGTGTTTCGGGCAGTTATGAGGGCGAACCATCAAACCGATCGACACTTTGGTTTTGGTTACCCACTGAATGGTGACGTCACCGTCTTCTGGCGGCATGATTTCACCAGGGAAGGTAATGCCACCAACTTCTGTCGTTTTCGACATATCACGCATATCTTTGCGGAAGTAAGTGCGGTTCAGCTCAATGCTTGCAGGCGTTGAGTTAAGAATGCGGTCGGCAATACGGCGAATCGCTTTGATACGCACACGACGGTTAAGCTTGTGCACCGGGCGAACGTATTCGAGGTACTGATAATCGCCGCCTTTGGCTTCCAATGTGGTTGCGTCCGACCAGTACACCCCTTCTAAATCGGCATACCATTGCGGCAGTGAGTAACGTGCGTCTGCCAGCGTAGCGATGGTGCTCATCTCTAATGCTTTGCCTGCGCTGTCCGTTGGCATGTCTCCCAAACTCAATACTGAGCCTGTTGCCACACGCATCGGGCTGTCTGCTACCGTGACGTTTCGATCACATAGACGCCCAGCAAGTACACCCACGTTATTGCCGTTAAGCTGAGGAACGGGCGTCACAAGGTTTGCAGAAACATCTTTCACCAGGTCAAGCATGGCGGTTTCGTACTCTGCCCACGTTTGGCCTGTATCAGGGGTTGAATCAATGCCCGCACAAGCGGCGAGGAAGAACACCCAACGACCAAGTTTGCTAGTCAGCTCGGTTGCTTTCGACTGCATATCATCAAACTGAGTTTTGACCGTGACTGGGTCACAAATGGCAATGCCTTCGAATGAGTCAGTCCGGTTCGCCAGATCAACAGCGTCTTGCCAGGTATCGTCTGCATCTAAGCCAACAATCGCACCCGTCCAGTTTTGTTTGCCGTTAAGCTGGGCGGCTTTCACGTTCAGACCAAGCGCATCATCGGCAACAACTTCGTCAAGGTTGGTCATGTTATTAATGCGGGTCACTTTGCCTTGCAGTTCTGCCTTGTCAGTACGCCCTATGAAAAGCACGTGACGTTCTATCTCAGGGATACCGCCTTGTGCCAAATTGAGATTGTTAACCTCTACCTTTCCGGTTGCCATTGGTTATTTCCTCTGTTTTGCCTGCTCAAATATCTTGATGAGCTGGCGGTTCACTTCACGTTCTTTACTACCGAGAATCTGACGCTCTGCTAATGGAATATCCCAACTGGTGATATTTGGCTGATTAGAGAGTTCTCGAATGAGCTGTCCTGCTTGTCCATGGGTGATAGTTGCCATCAACTCACGTAAGCTGGCTTTCTTTCGTCCTTTGCCGCTTTTTCTCGGTACCGTGTAACCCAGTTCTCTTAGCTTTCTCGCTTGCCCCTTGGTACAAGGTGCTGAGTAATCCGGTTTGCCCCATCGCTTTTGCATTTGGCGCTTGGTCATTTTTTGCTTTTGACCAAGGTGGTGCCTTGCTGCGATTTTTGCGGTTAACTTGTTACTCCAAGTCAAATCAAGCTGGTTGGCGTTTCTCACATAAGGCGTTAAGCCCTTTGCCATCCGCTTTAAAACCTTGCCTTTCTTCTTTCCTTTCTTTGGTTGCAGAGCGCGTCCGTTAACGTCTTTTTGGGAACGAATGCGCTTTCTGGTATTGGTCGTTTCCCAACGGCCAAGGGTTTTCAGTATCCAGACTCGCTTTTTAGGTGGCAGAGCCAGCATGGCCAGCTTTTCCTGCATGTTGAGCACATCGCGCTCATTGACCTTAATTTGCGGCTTCATTCACCAACTCCGCTTCTTCTGCGGTGTAGATTTCAACGGCCTGCACTCGGTAGGTTTCCCCTCGCCAAGTGATCATTCCCGCGGGGTCAGGGATCAGCTCAATCGGCTCCATCATTTCCAATTCAATGGCAACGTCGGCTACCTCACTGTTTATCACATCAACCGAAAGGTCTGGGTCGCCTAACTCATCTTCATTACGCGTGGTGTCGTAATCGCTCAGCCAACAGGCAACCAAAGCAAGTAAACAGCGAGGGTCCAGAAGTCGGTGCGGAAACTCTTCAATACTGATCACTGCGTTGTACTTCCAATGACAAGCGATATAACCGCCGTTCCCTCGGTCTTCACCGTTTGGCACGATGGAGCCATTTTCCTGCCAGGCATCGATTTTGTTATCGAGCACATTGGAATTCAGGTGACTGACGATGTAATCCGTCAGGTGTTCCAGCTTGGTTTTGTTGTAAGTGGTTTCGCTCATATCGAGTCAATCCCATTCGCACTGCGCCCAAGGAGCGCACGCACATCTTTGTTACTCTGGGCGAGAAAACGTGCCTCTTGTTCCGGTTCATCCGTTGCCACGCTTTCACCTTCTTTTCGGCGGTCTTGAGTCGCAAACTCTTTCATCAGTTCTGCATGAGCCCGACCATAAACCGCACGTTTGTAGAGCATGATTTTCGGATTGCTCAGCACTGGCTTTTCGCCATCTACAATCAGGCTTTCCAGTCGTTCCTGAATATTTAGCGCGGCGATGGTCACCGCGTAGTTCAAAGAGTCGTTATCAAACGTATGGGGAACACGGCGTAAACTGCGGAATTCATCCGTAGATAAATCGGGCCATCCTTCACCTGGTATGGCGATATCGACTGCGCTGTTAACATTTCCGCCAAAGCTCATAACAGTTCCTTGCTTATTTAAATTAGGGCGCCTCTAGCCACTGGGTCGACGGTATCGAGTTAGCCGATTGGCTTCTCTTACCTCACCAGCCGAGGCGCGGTGGCGTAGGAGTCTTTACAGATTCTTGCCTTCGTTAATGGCGCGAATACGAGATTCAATCTTTTTGATTTGGGTACCCACACCCACTTTGCTGTTCTTATCGTGCGCGTGTTGAAGCAGAGCCAAAGCTTTTTCCAACGTTTCCACGTTGCCGATGGCAGTAGCTTGCGGCTGGCCTTCTTCATTTCGAATCAGGTATAAACCCGCGAACTTGTACCACTTTGCGTGAACCTTCTCGTGCAAGCGCCAGTCTTTCTCGACCTTTTCAAATACCTGAGAGAAATAAGGCTCGATTGAATTACCACGTTCCGATTCTTTCTCCGCCCATGCCAACACTTCGTCAGCACAGAACGTCGGCCAGTCACGGCGGAAGTTCTCTGGCGTTGGTAAGTCGAGCTCAATGGCTTTCATGCACCATTCGATTGCGGTATCCAGCTCTTTAATGTCGAATAGCCAAACCACCAAGTTGGTAAAGATTGGGTTTTCGAACGCTTCACCACTTTCTAAGTAGGCCTGAACATACGGCTTGTACTTCGGTACCAGTACTTCACGCTTGTGCTTAATTCGATCAGCGATGGCATTTAAAGAGCGCAAATACTTGCGGTCTTCTTCAAACTCAATCAGCTTGATGTGCAGGCTGTCGGTATCTGCACCAGAACTCACTCCCGGTGCAGACTGGTTAGCCTGCTTTTCAATGAGCTGTCGACGCTGTTTTGCTAATGGGCTAACCATGCGTCACTCCTTAAGCTGCAGGCTCAACAACGGTTACCGCTTCAATCGCAGCGAACTTGTTCAGGTTGCCGATTGCATAACCTTCCATACGGATATGGTTTTGCTTGAAGCGAAGCTCGTCTTCGTCATTCTTCTGCTTGCGCCACTGCGTACCTTCTTGGGTAAGAATTTGCAGGTTCTTAGTGTTAGTTACCCACACCGCATCGGCAGGGAAGAAAGGCGGTGTATAGGCCTGTTTACCCGCAATGGTTTTGGCTAACTGCTGCGCAGCTTTGTGTTCGGTTGGCGTGTTTGCTGATTCCAGTAAACGATGCTGTTCTGCTGCGACCAGGTTGGAACCGACGAGAACCACTAGATCAGGGTCTTGGCGGTGCTCTGGTGCAATCGTTGTATTAATCAGGTCTTGAACCAGCGAATCTAGGTTTTTGTAAGAATCTGCGGTTGCGCCTGTTGGGTCGAGTTGAGCAGATGCAAGAACTTGGCTCGCTTTCTTCTCTTTGGCGATGGTTAACCAACCTTTGTTAACATCCTGACCAAGCGGGTTAGCGACTGGGTCTGTGTTAGCTGCGATAGACGTACCATTAAAGCCAACGCGCAACATGTCTAATGCGAAACGGCGAGAGATGGCGTTTTTCATCATGGTCAACCACTGACCTTTTGAGCCTGAGTTTGCCCACTGAGTCATGGTTTCCCACAAGATATGTGCGCCAGAATCGGTCTTAGTCAGCTCGTAAGTATTACCACTTTGACCAACTTCAACGCTAAAGCGACCACTGTCTTTACGACCTGTAGACAGGCCATCATCACCCACATCAACAACCTGACCTTTAATTTGCTGAACTGGCAGCAATGAGACCATGCCGAGGAAAGCATCCGACTCCATGATCGCCTGGCGAAGTTTGGTTTCCATTGGTGGCGTCAGGTTAAATGACTGAGTACCCTGCGGAGCATTTGCCGCTGCTAACGTCGCTGCACAAAACTCTTGTAGGTAGGTGGTAGATAGTGCATTCAGCATTAAAAAATCTCCTCAGATGAGAACTTCTCACTGGTACCCGACGGGTTCGGCTCTTGGCCTGGTACTTCTTGTGAAAGTTCAGCGAATTTGGTTTCGAGACCGTTCACTTTCTCAGTTAACGGTTTTAGCTTTTCGTCCAGAGTGGCAGAGAACTGCTCAACAGTTGTGCCCTGCTCTTCTGTCTCTGGTGTTTCTGGTTCGCCTTGCAAGTTGAACTCTTCTTTCAGTTCTTGCTTGAACTCGCCTTTGAATGCAGCAAACTGTTCTTTCAGTGCTGCTTTAAGTTGCTCTTCAGTCACTTCGGTATCCTCGTCTATTGATGGAGTTTCTGGCACTTCATCGCCAGAAGAGAAAAATTCATTGAATGCCGCGAAAAAGCGGTCTTTGCGCGTGAAGCACTCGGAAAAATCGACTTCTTCCAATGCACTGCACTCTAATTCGGTGGTTTCGCCAGATTGACGAGAGAATTGAAGGAGCGAGGTACCTGTGGAGGCTGGGGAGTCAGTCGCAGCTAGGCCCATTAAATAGCAACGCCCTTCGCCCTTGTAATCGGGATTTGGCTCGATTGATGTGAACAGCTTTTGCTTTTTGCGGTTGGCTTCAAGCATGTATTCGTTTGGCTCAAGCTTCGCGAACAGACGTAATTTGCCGTCTTCTTCTTCAGCTTTAAGCTCAGCAACATTGCCCCAGTTTTCACCGTAGCCATAAAATCGACGGTGTTCTGGCCAGATTAGCGCGGTGTACTCTTTCGGGTCATAGCTTGCCGCCATTTGCTCAATCCAATCACGGGTAATTTTGCGCCCGTCTACGGTTGGCCCCTCAGTAGCAATGATTTTCCAGTCACTAATCTTTGGCATTTTGGTACTCAAACTTGTCATTCACATATCGGTGTGAGCAAACAATACGCCTTTGAATAACGGCTTTCAGCCACTTCAATTCCTGCCAATTCGGATTTAATCAAAACTAGAATTTTCAGGAATTTATCTAGGTCATCTGCAAGTTTTCGGCGCGTATGATGCAGCTATGGCATATTCAGATGAAATAAGAGAAGCCGCGAAAAAGCTCTATTTACGCGGTGTTCCTCCGAAAGAAATTGCGGCGCAACTGAACCTTAATAGTGAGCGCATCCTTTATACCTGGGCGGAGAAATTCGGCTGGGCTTTGTTGCTGAATGAACTTTCTGTTGAGGAAATGATTAACCGCCGTTTGGCGGTGCTGATAGATAAGGATGAGAAAACCGATCAGCAGCTCAAGGAAATGGACAAGCTTATCGATCACCACGTTAAGCTGTTAAAAGCTCACGCTGATGCAAAAGCCAAAGCAGAGCGACACCTTTCGCCAGACAGCTCACCAAAGAGTAATGGTGACTCTTCTAAAAGCAGCAGTAACGGTAACCGCAAAAGTAGCCGTAAGAAGAACAGCATTGAGCACCTGACAGAAGATGACTTTAAAGGCTGGCACGAATCCCTTTTCGAATACCAGCACACGATGCGCAATAACATCAAACAGCGTATTCGTAATATTCTGAAATCTCGCCAGATAGGCGCTACCTACTATTTCAGTGGTGAAGCCTTAGAAGATGCGATTCTTACTGGTGACAACCAAATCTTTCTTTCTGCATCACGAGCACAGGCTGAGGTTTTCCGCAGCTACATCATTGCGATTGGTAAAGAGTTCTTAGACATCGAGTTAACCGGCAACCCGATTATTCTTTCCAATGGCGCCGAACTGCGCTTTTTGTCCACGAACAGTAAAACCGCACAGAGTTACCACGGCCACGTGTATGTCGATGAATATTTCTGGATACCTAAGTTCGACGAGCTGAACAAACTGGCTTCGGCAATGGCAACGCATAAGAAGTGGCGCAAAACTTACTTTTCTACGCCATCGTCGAAAATGCACCAGGCTTACCCGTTCTGGACTGGTGACCAGTGGCGCAAAGGTAAAGACTCTCGTGCCCACGTCGAATTCCCGACTTTTGATGAATTCCGAGACGGCGGGCGACTCTGCCCCGACAAACAGTGGCGTTATGTTGTCACCATTGAAGATGCGGCAAACGGTGGTTGTGACCTGTTTGACATTGACGAACTGCGCGACGAATACAGTGATGATGACTTCAAAAACCTGTTTATGTGTGTGTTTGTCGACGGTTCGTTGTCTGTATTCAAATTCTCTGACCTCGAAAAAGGCATGGTGGATGCTGCTCACTGGCAGGACTACAAACCAAATAACAAACGACCTTTTGCCAATCGCGAAGTTTGGTTGGGTTACGACCCAAGCCGAACCCGAGACAATGCCTGCTTGGTGGTTGTCGCTCCGCCTGTCGTCGCGGGTGAAAAATTCCGTGTGCTCGAGAAGCACTATTGGAAAGGGCTTAACTTCCAATATCACGTTGCGGAAATAGACAAAGTATTTCAGCGCTACAAAGTGACTTACATCGGGGTCGACACCACGGGCATTGGCGGCGGTGTTTGGGACTTAATTTCTAAGAAATACCCACGTGAAGCTCACGCCATCCACTACAGCAACGAAAACAAGAACCGTCTGGTCATGAAGATGATTGATGTAGTAGAAGCCAAACGCCTGCAGTTCGATGCCGAACATAAAGACATTGCCATGGCGTTTATGGCGATTAAGCGCGTCCCAACCGCCAGCGGTAACGCCATGACCTTTAAAGCCGAACGCAGTGAAACGACCGGACACGCCGATGCATTCTGGGCGATTTCTCACGCCGTATCTAACGAACCGTTAGATCACTCAACACCAACTAAATCAACCTGGGCCACTGCAGCATGACCGAACAAACCACAACTTTAGTCAAACAAGAAGAACACGCGCCAGAGTCGGTCTATCACATCGACTCCTCACCAGAGTCCATCGACTCAAACAGTTGGATGACCACCTATTCAGATTTGTTCTACAACGATGCTGATAACTATTGGGAACCTCCGATTTCACGCAGTGGCTTAGCGGATATTGCTCGTGCCAACGCCTATCATGGTTCACTGTTGATAGCTCGTGCTAATTATGTAGCCGGACGCTTCCAAAGTGGAGGCGCAACCCGCCGCCGACATATTCAAGCTTTTTGCCGTGATTACTTCACCTTTGGCGATGCTGCATTTCTAAAAATCCGTGATGGTTTCAAACGTGTGGTTCGCTTGCATCCATTACCTGGCATGTACCTTCGCCGACGCAAAAACGGCAACTTTGTCATTCTGGAACGCGACAACCAGCAACGCGAATATAAAAAGGAAGATGTGATTTTCTTGCCTCAGTATGACCCGCAGCAGCAAATCTATGGTTTGGCGGATTACTTAGGCAGCATTCAGAGCAGCTTGCTAAATAAAGACGCGACCTTGTTCCGACGCCGCTATTACAAGAACGGCGCACATATGGGCTTTATCTTCTACGCCACCGACCCAAACTTGAGTGAAGAAGATGAAGAAATGTTGAAGCAGAAGATCGCCAGCTCTAAAGGCGTGGGTAACTTCCGCAGTATGTTTGTGAATATTCCGAACGGCAAAGAGAAAGGGATTCAGCTGATTCCGGTTGGTGATATCGCCACCAAAGATGAGTTTGAGCGCATCAAAAATATTACCGCGCAGGACATTCTTGTCGGCCACCGCTTCCCGGTGGGTAAAGCTGGCATTATTCCGCAGGGCACGACCAGTTTAGGCGACCCAACGAAGATAGGCAGTGAATACGCTAAGGATGAGATCATTCCTGTATGTGAGCTGATTATGGATGAGGTGAACTCAGACCCAGAGGTACCTAAGCATTTGCGACTTAATTTTAATTTAATACATGGAGATACGGCGTAAACCCCTCTCCAAGCTGTATAAAAAACCAGCCTTTTGGCGTATGATTATCAAGTCAGTCAATAAGCTAGGTATTTTATATGAGAGTGTTGTGCCCGGAGTGTGGTAGCAAAAGCCGAATCCAAAAATCCAACCGCTTAACCAACAGTCATTCAGATTTGTATTGCAGCTGCAGTGACCCAGAATGTGGACACACATTTGTGATGAATTTGTCTTATAGCCATACGTTGAGTCCATCGGCAAAAACGACAAGCCAACTGGCTTTTAATCTGGTGAAAGCGTTGCCGCCAGAACAGCGGCAATCACTCAAGCAACAGCTTGCGATATTATAAAGAAAATACCGGACTATCTACTTCCACAGCCATTTGGATTATCGACTGAATGGCTTTTCTCTTCTTCTCGTCGATTTCTCCCTGGTAGTTCGCCAGCACCATGTTCATCATCTTTACGCCCATTGCTATCATTTCCGGTTTTGCATTTGACACTGCTATTCCATCAATAATGATGTCTAACGCTTGTTGTAATTCATTCTCATTTTTCAACAACATAGCACCCCCTAACCACTGAATTCGGAAATAATACTGTATATCCATACAGGTTTCTACAGTAGTTTTTAGACATAATTCACTCATTAAGAATTTTCCTTTTTTACTTCGAGTTAATAGAAATCACGCTGCTACATCATTAAAACAGGCGGTAAAGCATTTCCTAAATGGGCAAATGCGTTGTTTACCAAACCAAGCTAACTTAGGTTCCAGATCGCGCAAGGTCTTAGAAACGTGATCAAACTCACAGAAAATACACTTTTAGAATTGTGAATAGTTTTGGTGGGAGTGGACTATAATAGCCATTGACACATGGCGCATATTGATGAATGTTGTCGCATATTGGTTAATTTTTGACAATGTGCACATTGTTTGAAGATTTCAACTGGGGTATAGTTTCGTCTCTTAAAAATTATATTTATATTTACTTTTTAGTTCTTAACTTGGGGCTCAACCTTGACTGAATCTGTTGCAAAATCACGAACCAACGAATTACTCGATGAATTACGCGCAGTTATCTTTAGCGATGAAAAGCTGAACGATATTGAGTTTGCCACGTATAAGAGAGAAGCTTTAAATCTTCCAAGTATTGAAGAATCTTCTTTAATTGAAGTTCTCGTATATTGTGCCGCTGATAGATTGGATGAAGTAAAAGATAAAGCTATGAGTATATCTCGTTCATACGCGCATGAATCTTTTGTATCTTCCAACTTAATCTGGACAATGCTCTATCTCGGTATGCCTACTGTAGCTTACGAAATAGTGAAGCGTATGCCACTAGAATGTGCAGATGAATATGATGTAGAGAACATTGTAAGTACTAACTTTTTGTTCAATGACTTTGGTCTAGATGCCAAATTAGTAGAGTGGCTATCAAGAACTCAACAAAACGAGTTGTTGACGCGAATTCAAAAAGGTACGGGAGTTAGACGCATGATTATGCGTGATATTGAAGCAAGGTTTGACGTTTCATCAAACACAATTACCGACTTATCTTTAATCGCTGCAAGAGTTGCAGAAACTCACAAGGGCGTTGTGCTTAACGGCACTTTATTAGATATACCACCAGAGTCAGGACACGCAACGCTAACGATTTACGTTGAGTGCGAACCTGAACAACTGTTCGATTTGAACTGGGATTTGTCAGGCGAATTAGTTGAGGCTGACCTTGACGATATTAAATGTATAACACACTTCGAACTAGTCGGTGATGATACACCGACTCTTGCAACGAGGTTACGAAATGTCGGTTAACGCTCAAAATTTTAATACTTTAGTCAAACAGTCATTGTCTAGTGCTACAACTGAAATTGAGTTCAGAAACATAATCAGTAGAAGTTACTATGGTATGTATCACGGTGTTTTAGAAATATTGACTTGCGACCCGGTACCTATTCAAGGTGTCGGGTGTCACGAATCACTTAAGCACTACTTAGTATCTTATGATGCAAAGCAAAATGAGCCGTATGATAAGAATGACCTAAGACGGCTAAAAACGTTCTTAGAAATTTATAAAACTTTGCGAAAAAAAGCTGACTACAACTTAGACGAATCATTTTCTAGTACTCAAGCGAAATCAACAGCAGACTCTCTGGATAAGTTTTTAGTTCAGTGCTCAAAAATGCAAGCTTCAGTTACTCCGAATTCTCAATCAAAAAATCCATAAACTACTAGCTTACTGGCTAGTTGATTTAATCTAAACCAACGGCCAGTCGTCCCCATCAGGGAAGAACGACAGGTCTGGTTGTTGATACTCTTGCTGTTCTGGTTGGGCGAATACCTTGTCCCAACCTTCGAAATCCATCCATTTAAGATCATCTGCAGGCGCACGGCTTACCTCGACCAGCTGTGCCGGACGTATATTCCCGTGTTCGTCTACCTCCGCAGGGCGGATTTGAATACTGGTTGCATCGTCGATGCGAATTGAACTGCCTTTTAGCAGTGCGGCCAGTGCCGTTTCATCAATATTTGGCGGGTTATTCGCCCGACTATTCACCGGGTCTAAAATTCGGGTTAGCTGATCGCTGACCTGTACCTCGCGATGCTCCGTACAGTTATTGACAGAACTCCGAGAGGAGCCAGAGGCTCCAATAGCGGTCGCTGCGCTCCCTTGGGTGATCGCTTCTGCTTCTGCGATAACTTTTGATTTCTTCTGAATCGTCCAGACCTTAGTGCGAGTTTTCACGATCGCTTCCGGTGTTTGGAAACCTTCCACCTTGCGCACGTCTTCACCGTGAGGTGATGCGAAAGGAAGTACTTGATATGAGTTAGTGATCAGCAAATCTTCGCGCTTAACGAATGGTCCACCCTGCCCCATTATGTAGCCTTGCCAATTACCATGATCTGCGGCTTTTAAAGTTTCTGTGATGCTTGAATCATCAGTGTTTAAACTTGCTTGGAAACTATCCCCTATTACTTTTATTAACTCTTTATTAGAAATCAGCTTACTAGGCTTGATAGGTCCAACTAGGTCACGCTGTAGCTTAATGTACATAGCAAGCAAATCCTCTCGCACTTGCATGAAGAGGTACTCCATAAAGGCTTTTTTGTTTTGGCTCGCGAAGCGGCGCAGCTCTCGGTAAGTCGTAACCGGCGCACCACCAAAAAATTGAAACTGGCGAATCGCCCAGCGGCTTTTCCATGCGCTGACGTTCTTCGCCATGTCTTTGACTGATTTGCCTGTTTCGTCGGACACTTCATCGTCCATAGCAAAGCCGTCGATGTTCTTAGAAATGTATTTCGCGATGTAGCCTGTTGCTGTGCCTTTCTCTGGGTCGATGTAACCAAAGTCACAACGTGGGCGGTAATCCATAGGACCAACATAAGCACACTTACGAAATGGCTTTTGCTTTTCCTTTTCGTATTGCGGGTGCAGTTCTGCGCGGTCTTCTTGGGTAGCGTACGAAATAAAGATGTCACGCACCTGCGCCACTTCTTCTGGTTTTACCCAGATCAGCAAATGCCAGTGTGGTGTGCCGTCATGATGTGGCTCAGCAACACGTACGCCAAACCAGCGGATTTCTTCACGACCTAACTTAGCGCGGATACGCTGCCAAGCATTGTTTAAGTACGCTTGCGCCTCTCGAGGGCTCGCACCATTCCAATGCTCAATGAAACCGCCTTTCTTGTAGGAGTTGTGGTACTTCGAGGGCGTGGTCAAAGTAAGGAACAAGCCTTGCAAACCCAATTCATTGCCGATGTCTTCACAACCACGACAACGCACCATCAGTTCATGACGGCGAATCGCAGGATTAGACACGCTTTTCAGAACCATTTCGGCTAGGTCGGCTTTATCTTCGGTTTCTTCGTCAAAGAGTTCACACTGCTTGATGTATTCCCAGTTGCGCTTTTGTTGCTCCTGGTGCTCACGAACGCAATCCCAAGACGCATAAGCAGAAGCTTTTGAAGATACTTGCCCCATTGCAATGGCTAGGTGCTCACGCATAATTTTGCGAGCTTTAACCAAACGACCAAGCCACCACTTTTCGCTAATCATGCGCGAGATGTCTTGCAGAGCGGAAAGCTCATTTTGCTTCTTGTATTTACAAGGCGGCTTGATGCCAAACAGAGAAGTGAAAGCCGCTAACTGATGGTAACCTTCAACGACAGGACAGAACGTATCGTCTTTTTCCAGCTCAGCTTCAGTAATGCTTGCCAACTTAGAAGAGATAATTTGGAAACGAGCATTCATGATTTTGCCAATCTTGAACGCCATTTCTTTGAGTTCATCTTGTTCTAGCTCTGCCAAGATACGGCTTTTCACTGGCTTGCGGTTTTTCTCCGCCTTGTCGAAATCAAAGCGAAGTTGAGGTTTTGCTATCTCTGGGTGTGCAGACGTAAAGTCACTTTGGTCAGTGTTATCTAATTCTTCACTGAGCAAAGCAACCTTTTGGGTTGTTGGTAGCTTTTTGTATTTGCGTAATACCATAACGGCGCGATCAGCTGCTGGCCCCATGCGCTCACGCAAAAAGATGTTTGCTTCTCTACGACCTTTCTTTTCGAAAACTGAAATGTATCGAGTCACAAAGTACTTGGTTAAATAGTCTGGCAGGCCATGGATTTTGTCTTTTGCCCACTCAAAATCATCTGGGTTTGCTTCGAATAGTTTACGTTCGAGTACGCTCAGGTCGTCAGGTTCTTGCGACTCATCAAAACGTCTTGCACCAAAGCAAGCATCCGCTAGTGTTTTTGGCGCTTGCGGAAAAACGTGCAAACTTCCCCAACTTTGACAAGCCAGAGAAGCAGCACGTTTGTAGTCATGGTCAAAACCGAACTTATCTAAGTCTAATAGTTCGATTTCTGTTGGTTCGCTTAGGTACTTCGACACGATTGTTTTTATCCACCAAAACCTAAAGCAACACGCCAAAGCGGGCTAATGTCCGTTGGTTTCTTGATGCCAACCTGTTCAATTGGTTTGGCTATTGATTTAGCGCGAAGTTTGCGAACTTGCTCTGCTCGCTTATGGCTTTTCTGAACTTTTGCGACCGCTTCATCCAGAGTGCAACCTGCTTTCAAATGCTTGTAGATTGTGGTGTGCGTGGTACCAATCGCTTTAGCGATATTGTCGATACCTTTAATGCCCTTCCACTCGTGAGTAGCAACGCCGCAATTGTTCTCACGGCCATCAACAAAATGAACCGCTTCACGGATGGTTTTGCCGTTACGTAGGCGTGATTTCAAAGTACCCAGTGGAACGCCAAACGCTTTCGCGATCGCGGATTGACCTTTATGACCGTCTAGTTCGTAGATGTAATCTGATCTCATGCTGCTACCATCCCTAATTTTTCTTTCGCAAATTCAACAAACCGCTTTTGCCAATCTGGCTCATTAACGAAGCTTTCCAACTCTTCAATCTGAATATTCATGGTTACACCCCAACCTTCTGGTCCAGCAAAGTAAGCAACCGCGCATTTTTCGAATGTCGCCGTTCTTCCTTCAAAGACTTGGATTTTGTCTTCATCTACAGAGAGGGAAGTAATCTTCTTGTATTTCATACCGCCTCCAGTTCCTGAGTGGTCACCAACATAAAGCCGCCTTTACCGTTTCCTTTGCTCAACACACCTTTGGTTAGGTGAGTACAACTAAGAGAAATGCATGCCTGCTCGATTGCCTGGTCTAGTGATTCGAAGTCGCCAACCATTACATTGGCAACTTCTTGAGTGTCTTCATGGCGAACAACGCCGCCATCTGGACAAAGCATGATTGCTGCGTATTCCATTTGCTCTTTACTCCTTAACCAAAACAATGCCATCAGGTGTTTCAATCGCTCCGGTGATGACCGTGCCATCTTCAGTTCTTACTAAACCTAGTTCTTCGGCCTGTTGGATAGCTTCACGTAGTGATTCCACAATGCTCGATTTCTTCATTGTTTTGGCGTTCGCTAGTGCATTGTTGTATTTGTCCGCATCAACCCAAACGATAAGAGCGGTCTTTTCCCCATCCGCTAGTTCGATAGCGCCAAGACCATCGGTTTTGAATTTGATTGTGGTTCGCCCTTTGTTGTATTGAGCTGAGTCCATACACTGGTGAAGTGCTTGAACCGTTACGTTCTCGTCACCGATTTCATTAAGTAACTGAGTTAGTGATGCCATATCAGATAGCCTCCAACGTTGGGTATCCATGCAGAGGTTCGCAGTCTCGCCACCACGTTTGCATTGTGGTGTTTTGGCTTGTGCTTTTCGTGCATGCAGAGATAAAGAAAAGAGCGCGGATTGCGCCAATGGCCTGATGATGCGTTGCGTTGTCTGTGGATTGGTTGAATACCACTACCCAGTAAACCCACCATGCGGTGATGAAGTCTTCCAGACACAAACCTTGCTTAGTGCCGTTCACGTTCACCAACATTGCTCGAGTAGAATCCAGCTCCAGCATGTTGCCCTGGCTTGATTCCACCGGATTGAATACGCGAATAAACTGCTCGATTTTGCGTGAAGTGAAGCCTTCATGACGAAGGCCGAACTCTAAGTCTTTGCGATAGATAGTCAGGATACTCATGCTTCCACCTCCGCTTTTGCTTCAGCTTCTTCACGGGCTTCAATGACAAGTTCTGTTATCTCGCTTTCGATTGCTAATAACTGAGTGCCGGCATCTTCTTCATCGAGTCGAACTCGCTTCTGAAACAACCTATTTGCACCCGGCTCGTACTGACATCCTTTCACATAAGCAATTGTCTCGAACCAATTTACGTTGGCTACAAAGCCGGTGTGAATTTCAATTACATCCTGATTACTGATAGCCAGCGCATTAATGGCGTTAACAATGTCTAACACTTCACGGTTGGTGCTCTGGCCGCTAAATAGCTTTTGCTTTTGAGCCAATGCTTCTGCTGGTAAATCCGCATGCCCAATCGTGCCGACATTGCGGTTTAGGACTTGGTCTATGAGGTTTCTTGCTTCGGTTAACTTTTGATTGGTATTCATCTCTATGCTCCTACGCTTAGACGAAAAAAAGGCCCCCATGGATACAGCGGGGGCAAAGGTTGGCTTGGTGATTAATGGGTATTACTGAATTGGTAGTGCTTGAGGCGACGAACATCACCGAGCGTGTTGTCAAAGCCGACGATCATTTCTTTGAGGTACTGCATTCCTGAACGGATTTTTTGCAGCTCTAAATCGTTGAACGACTCAAACTCACGTTGGTAATCTTTTGGTGACATACCGCCAGCGATAAGAACCAAACCGCGACTTTTATCTGGCAACTCGTTGAACACCTTCCTCAACTTGCCGCGTGTAGCGGAACCATTGAAAAGCGCTTTGCATGCAGCAATGCTCTCGCTGGCGGTGGGTGCTTGTTGTAATTGTTCTTGCTGAATAGCTAACTGACTCATTATTGCTCCTTAGGCTAAACCCGGAAGTGGCGCACCGTTGGCGAAGAAATCCAGCCCCATAGACAACATAGGTGTTGCGCCAGTCGTGCGGTTCTCTAAATCGGAAATCATCAAAACAAGGTTGCCGAGTGCGGCATGCGCTTTGGCTAAGGTCTTGTTTTTGGTTGAACGCGGCAGGCGCTCTGCGGTGCACATTTGCATTGCATCGCCAGAAAGCTCGCCGCTTAGCGCGTTGTTGAGCAACGTGCGCTCAATGAAGTTTTTCTGTTCTGATTCCTGTGGCAGTGCCACGGTCACGGTGCCCAAGTTGCTATAAAGAACGTTATGGATTGAGTAGTCGCCGGAGTGGTAACACAACCAGGCTAACTCAATGGCGTAAAGCTTGTGCGGCTGCTCTGGGTTGAGCTTGTTGCGCAGCATGGTTTCGCCCATGTCCATCTTTCTGGCTAATCCTGCCATGTTGTGATTGGTTGCAAATGCGCAGCACGCCTCGTCAAACGCGTTTTGTTTGGCCTCACGTAATCTGCACATGGCGATGTTTGCGTCCATGTTTGACAATCCTTATAGCAACGTTGGAATGCAAATGACTGCCCAGGCGAATAAATGAAGCCAAAGCGGGCAGTAAGTTTTGGTTGGAATCAGAGAGGAAAAACGCATAGCTCATCCTAGTTTTGCCAGCGCTTCACGAGCGGCTATCTCATTCATTGCAATGAGGTTTACCAGCGGCTTTTCTTTTGGGGCTCTTTTTTCTTGGATGATGATGCGACCTTTACGCACGTAGTCTCGAATCGTTTCAAGCTTGAGACCAGTGATGCGAGAGTATTCCTCAAACGTCACAAATGGCACGGGTAATACTGGGTTGTATGACAACATGGTGGTATCCTATTTCGTTGATTTAATAACATTTCACTGTACTCACGATTATTCGCACTAATCAGGTACACAGGAATTATTGATCACATTTGACATAGTTGCAAGGTCTTATTTGACACCAATCAACATTTAAATGGGATTTTTTAGAGCTAGGTCTTATTTGAGCATGAATGAGAACGAAAAAATATTGCCGTACGAGTATCAGAAAGGTCGAGAATTCACTGATAACCTCAAAAAGGTCTTAAATTGTCGCAACCTAGAAGAGCTAAGTGAGATCTTGGGAGTACCAAAATCTACATTTACTACATGGAATGCACATGACAGAACATCGCATGAGTTAATGGTTAGGCTTCATTTAGCAAAGGGAATCCCTCTAGATGAACTTGCTTTGAGACCAGAGGATAGAAACTCTGAAACTCAAAAAGGATCGGCTAATTATCCTAGTTCGGAACGTTCGATAAATCTGCAGGCTAACTCTGTCATCATCAAAAGCTTCTGCTTAACTAATGGAAAGCTGCTAGATACAGGCGAAGTGCCGTATCCAGTTCGCCGCATTAATGGCTTTGGTTTAGAGAATGCCGATCTGATTGAAATTGAAACCAACCAAAGTGTGGTATTGGTCGATAAGAAAGAGAACGACGCAATGAATGGTAATTACCTCATTGGCATCGACGGCCGATACTCCATCAACCAGGTTCAACGCCTACCCGGCAAACTCGCCATCGCTTTCGACGGACAAACGATTGAAGTTCAGGACGGTGATATCGAGGTAATCGGCAAGATAGTGTTAGAAACAAAACTTAAATAATAAAAATTGGCTAGGGAAAGATAATGAAATATGTAATTGGCTTAGTTCTTGGGCTGTGTGCTGCATTCAGTTACGCGCAAGACGATATGAAAGTGATATTAGTTGGTGATGGTTTCACTAAAAACAATCAACCAGCAGCCACCATCTATAACTGCACTAGCGACGAGCAAAGCTGCATCCAATACACTTTCAACACCAAATCTCTGTCAGCGCTTTTAAATGGTAATCAGCTGACCAACAACATGAGAGATAACTTAGACCTTGAGGCCACTGCAAACATGGATGGTCAATATTTCGTTATCTCAAATAAGCACAAGACTCGTTTTGATGTAGAAGTCATCGAAAACGATAAAGAAGCTAAAAAGCTAACGCTTAGCTATAACCTTGTTCTTGTTTCATCGAAAGACTTCGACAAACAGCTTGCACTTGGTGGTAAGACCCTAACAGTGGAAGGTGATTTTTATGACACATTGACTGGAATCACCAACTGACACCTGGTGAAATGACAATGAAATAGTCGGAAAAAGATATTAAGGTAATTGGCCGTGTGGCGGTGACTTTAAAGAAAGTTTAATAATTAAATTGGTTAGGAGTTTGAAATGGCTCATTCATGGCAATGCCCATACTGCAATCACAATGCAACTATTGATGGAAATCACTTGAGTATTGGTCGCCACAGTTTTGACCACGGTAATAAATTCAAGGTGGCGCTCATGATTGAAACTGAGGTGATTACTTGTCCAAACCCCAATTGCTGCGAAATTTCGATTTCTGCAATTTTGGTTAAAAAATATGCACACATAGACCAAGAGCCAGATGCCGTACTACGCTCTTGGCAGCTTCAGCCAAATTCAACAGCGAAAACTTTTCCAGATTACATTCCAAAAGCAATTCTCTCCGACTATGAAGAAGCATGCTTAATCAGAGACCTTAGCCCGAAGTCTTCGGCAACATTGGCACGCAGATGTTTACAGGGAATCTTGCGAGATTTTTGGGAAGTTAAACCTGCGCGTCTAGTAGATGAAATCAAGAGTATTAAAGACAAAATTGACCCTCTTACATGGGCAGCCATTGACGGTGTCCGTGGTATCGGGAATATCGGCGCTCATATGGAAAAAGACATTAACGTGATAGTTGATGTTGAGCCAGAAGAAGCAGCTCTGTTAATCAACCTTTTAGAAATTCTCATTAAAGAGTGGTACATCAACAGGCATGAACGTGAACAACGTATGCAGGCCCTTATTGGTGTTGCGCAGCAAAAGCAGGAAGATCGAAAGAAAGTTACTGAGTAGGTTGGCTATTTGATTCAACTAATCGATAGTACGGTGACGCAAAACTATAAGGGAATATCGTGACTAAAAGCAAATCATCTGAGGTGTCGAAGTTAACGAAATGGCTTTGGTATACCGTAATCATTGGGCTAATACCAATAGGGTTACGTTTGTTCTTTTGTTCGTTTATGGAAACAGTTAAGCCACTCAACGCGGCAGACTTTATCGCTGTAGGTTTTGTACTACACATATCCATTTTCAATGAATTGGAACATATGTCAGGCGATCAAACCTGGAAAACAATGAGTAACGCCGGGTCGATTGTCGCAATCTTTTTTTACGGAGCGCTGACGTGTTTATTATTGATGCTCGAATCGGGTGTTAAAGGTATCAATGTCGAACATTTAACCAACTCGTCTATGGTTCTCGCCGCTTGTTCATTTATACTCTGCTTTGTCATTTTCTTTAGACTCAGTTCAAAAGCAAAATCTGAACAGCACGAGCAAACAGGTGGAGAAGTTACATGTTGAGTATCCTTATCAATGCAATCGGCATCATCGCGGTAATATTAACTGTCACATTTTCCGTTTGGACATTTATCGATACCAAACGCAAATACTCTATCGACGCTTTTAACGAATCTAAAAAAGAGCGCTTATCTGCTGCGCTAAAACGGCATAAAGATAAAACTAGGCTAGGAAAATGATTAAAAACTTTATCTATTTGGATGAACCAAAACTCTATTCTTTCTCCTCTCAACTCTTCGAAGGCGTTACCGAATACGTCCTCAACGAACATCATGTTGAACACACCGATCAGCACACACAAAAAGGTAAACTAGCCTCTGGAAAAATCATTGCGGATGTTATTAGAGAAACATCCTCTTCAACAACAAAGAAATTCCTTCACGATCACTCATTCAACCTGTTTCAAAAACGATTAGAAGAAGAAAGCAAGCTTCTTGACATAAATTCACTGGCCTCTACAGAGGATATCCTCTCCTCAATTTCCGATTATTCCTTTGTCAAAATCAAGGCTCAAATGCTGGTCGCGGATTCGCAAGAAGTACTAAATATCTATCGAAACTTTAATCGCATTGGTGAGAATATAATCATCTCCCAGATGCAAACTGAGTTAACAATACTTGAGCAAAAGCATTTAAGTTCAAACGTTAAAGACAAAGACTCTGCGGTGTCTAAAGAGTTTTTCAAAAACCATAACATCGAAAAACAAGCGCTTGAATCCAACTTAAGACAGCCTAAGTTGTTTCAGGAGTCTCTTATTGAGTTGCTTGAATTTGGCCAAAATGGTGCTCTTCAATTTCATCAGTTATTGCACGATACTCTTTTCTCATCGTATCTAGACCGAGACCATCTAAGAGAGCCTTTAAATTCAATTATCAAAAAGTACTCAAGGCTGACACAAAGAGAGTTTGTTGTACTTGGTGTCATCAGCCACAAGTGCTCTGATGATCCTTTCCAAGAAAAACACCCCTTAGCTCAAGTTACTTCATCTGATGATGTTGGTGATATGAAGTCTAAAATGAGAGCTATTTCGTCTTCGATGATAGGTGTCAGCAAATTTACCTATGGCTTGGAGCACAACGAAATCATAATCGAACCAGTGGCGATTTATACCGAGCTATAGAAAGCTGCATGCGTAACACATTAAAGGCCGTACTATGTCTAACATCCATGAAGTCCCATCAGACATAATTTTCGAGAAATTTCCAGTCATCGATCGTAGGTCTTATGCCGAACATCTAACCGACTTCCTCAACGAAAAAGCTGAAGATGGTTACGTTCTTAACCTCAATGCTGAATGGGGAGCGGGTAAAACTACTTTCCTCCAGTGCTGGTATAACGAGCTGAAAGAAAAACACCCTGTTGTTTACTTTGATGCATGGAAGTCTGATTTTACTCATGACGCTATGTTAGCGTTACTTGAGGCTTTTCATTCACAGCTGATGAGTGCGATTACAGAGAACAAAGACCTACTAAACAAACTAATGGAAGGTGGCAAACATTTTGCCAAAAATACTTCATGGAAGTTAATCCTTGGCTTCGTAAAACGCCAAGGGGGAATGGAAGCTGATGATTCACTGTTTTCAGACATATCAGATGGACTAAAAGATCTTGGTCTAGAAACTAGCGATTTAACCGATTCACTTAAAGACACTTTCTCCTCCATGCTTGAACAAAAGCAAAAGGTAGAAGGCATTAATGACTTTAAACAGACTCTTGTTGAATTAAGTGATGCATATATAAAGGTTCACAATGATAAATCTACTCCTATCTATGTCCTGATTGATGAACTTGACCGCTGCAGACCGACTTACGCTATAGAAGTAATTGAATCAGTTAAGCATTTCTTTAATACAAAAAACTTTGTTTTTGTGCTGGCTACGGATACCGAGCAGTTACAACATTCAATTAGAGCTGTATATGGTGAAGGGTTTGATTCAACTAGCTATTTGAGTCGTTTTTTTGATAGAAGCGCTACACTTTCAGCGCCGACGTTAAAGCAGTTCATTGAAATTGAACTGACGTCTATAGTTGGTCCTATCCCCGGAGAATACGAGCATTTTGAACTTATCTCTCATATCCTTACATGGCATGGCATTACATCATTACGTGAAGTAAAAAAAATACTGAATGATATTGAAGTAGCATGCACACAAAAGAAATCTTATAGAGTGCTGCCTCTAGTTATTCTCTCTATTCTTCGTCATCGTTATCCAGAGTTTTACAGAGAACTATATACTCGACACGAATCACCATACAATTCTCCAAATTCTCATAGTAAAGATAGAATAAATCAGTCTAGTATTGTTCCGCATTTCCAATTAACCAAACACTCTTCAGGAAAAGTTTCTGTAAATCATATTTTGTATCAACTATCTCGTAACATTAAAACAAATTCAGATATTAACGATATGACCTACATAAATTCATATATAAGTGCTGAAATTAATCCCTCACTAACAGGAGGTAAAGTCGTAAGCATTATTGAAGCATTTTCACATGTTTACAGAACCAACTTAGAATCCGACAAACATGCAGTTAGAAACGACTACTTTTCTCTCTTAAATTTTGCAGGTTATATGACCGATGTCAGTTCGTAACCTCAAAGACGGCAGCAAGAATCCTTGGCTTTGTGAGTGCTACCCACAGGGCCGAGCCGGTAAGCGCATTCGCAAACGCTTTGCCACAAAAGGTGAAGCAGTTTCCTTTGAACAATTCACCATGCGCGAAGTTAACGACAAGCCCTGGCTTGGTGACAAACCCGATCACCGCCGTTTGTCTGAGTTAGTTGACTTGTGGTTTAAGCTACATGGCAAGAATCTCAAGTCCGGTGATCACACTCGCCTACGTCTAGAAAACATGGTTTTAGATTTAAACAACCCGATTGCTTCACACCTTAACTCAAAGCAACTCGCGACTTATCGCTCTAGTCGTTCCAACAAAGGTCGAGGCCAGCAACACAAAGAACTTTCCATCGCTTCGAATAATGTGGACTTCGGATTGCTAAAAGCGTTGTTCAATAAGTTGATAAAGCTTGGAGAGTGGAAGCTACCTAATCCCGTTGATGGGATTGAGGCGATTAAAAAGCCGGAATCTGAACTGGCATTCCTGACCGAACAAGAGATTCGTCACTTGTTTGAAGTGGCTCAACAAAGCCCGATTGGTGATGAGCTGACGAAGATATATAAAGTTTGCCTGGCGACTGGGGCACGTATCAGGGAAGCAATTTATCTGAAGGGTTCTAACCTGACGAAATACCGCATTACCTACAACAATACCAAAGGCAAACGGAACAGAACGGTACCGATTTCCGAAGAGTTGTATAACCAAATCTATAAACCAACGAATGACCGACTTTTCACTTGCGGTTACGGCGTGGCGTACAAATGGTTAACTAAAGCCCTTCCCCACTTACCAGAAGGTCAAGCGACTCACGTTTTACGTCATACCTTCGCGAGTCACTTCATGACGAATGGCGGCAACATTCTTGTACTGAAGGAAATCCTCGGCCATCAGCATATCGACCACACGATGATTTACGCCCACTTTTCACCAAACCATTTGAGTGATGCAGTGAGGTTTAATCCTCTAGTACAAATGAAATTCTAAAATAGGGGGTAACTAAAACCATAACCACTCTTTTCCAGTTATCTTTTATTTGCGCTTATACAGGGCATTGATGTTCACTTTAGTTAGCTTAATAATAGACGAATTAAACTAATAATAGTTTGACTTTAAAGGACAAAATATGGATTGGAACACAATAACCATAGCTGTTATAGAAAATGGATCATGGCCTTTCGTGATTCTTGTAATTACTCTATTGATTATATTTTTTGGTGATATCAACAAACTCATTGAGTCAATAAAACACCTTAAGTTTGGTTCGTTTAGTCTTGAAACAAGAGAGGCTGCTTTAGAGGCTGATGCACTTACTGAATATAAGAATTTATCTGACTTAACATATGGGCAATTACACCTTTTCTTGGTAATTGGGGGAGAAGGTAGCGAAAAAACCACCTATAAAGATGGGATGAATAACTTTGAATCTCAGGAAAATTACAAAAAACTCAAGCGACTTGGCTTAATCACATATGAAGCTAAAGAACAGAATGTAATTCTCTTTGGTACCACTGAAAAGGGCAAAAAACTACATAAGATAATTATGGACAAACTTTACGTTCAATTTAATAGCTAAATATCAAACAATTGACTAGAAACTCCAAAGGCTGTGTACTATTAGTTGCATCCAACTTCTAATTTGTGTCGGTTCAGCATTACTAGAGAATACCTAAAAATGGCGACAAAATGGCGGCGTTGCTCAGCAACACTCACCATTTACCAGCAACATTCATATATTGGTGATTTTAAAAAGCTAGTAATAACAAGGGATAGCTAGGTTTATGGGGTTCATGGAAACTACCATACATAATAAAGCTTTATATCCACTTTAATAATTAAACCTTTAAAATCATTTCAAAATCTCGGAGTAATTATACAGTCTCATAAGTTGAAAAACTGCTTTATCTTAATAATTCGCTCTAAAGCCAGTCTATACGAGGCGTGTTAAGTTTCATTGTAGATCTTAGGTTAGATAAACAAGTCTGTCAGCTGAGAACTCTAGCCCACCTAGCTCATTTTGTTCGCACAAACTCTTAAAATGTTCAGTACAATACAGAAAGCTCGCTCCTAGCATCTTTGACTTGAAAACAACCTTTTCTGCAACGTCGCTTTCATTAAATACTAACACCTCTACACCTGCTAAGCTGCCATATTCAATTTTTTGGACGCACTTATCTTCATCTTCTTGCCCAAACTCCAACGGTGTATACAGGTACCATTCCTCTCCTTTATAACGAATCGATAAGAACTCGCCTACTTTGCTCAATGGCTCTTTTAAAGATGCATAAGCTTTAGGGGAAAGCACTAAGAAAACCCGTAACCATAAACTGATATCAGGAAGTAATGAGTCTTTCTTGAGAACATCTTCAAACTCAATATCTACTTCACCCCATATACTTTTGAAAGAAAAGTTTTCTAATGGCTGCACAACGATTTTTTCTATTAAATCAATGTCACCTAACTGCCTAGCTATAGAACTAGGCGTAGTGCTCACGATTTTATATTCATTGTGACAGTCGAAAATTTTATAAACCGTCATTAATCTATCAACTCCTCATGTTTTACTACCAGGAGCCACCTATGGGTAAGTTACTTTTCAAATCATTCTTCATGAAGGAAACAGGCCTAAAAAAGCTGCGTTTTAGAGGAGAAAGCTAATTTTCTCGTCGACCATTACAGTGCTTCCAAACCCCAGTATCAGAGAAATAGTATTTTCATATTAATAAAAATCACTAATTAAATGGATCTGTCAAATTAGAAGAAAACATGATGCCATTGAGCTGATTTTGTTCACACAAAGCCTTAAACTTATCTGTACAGTACAAGGTGCCCGCTCCTTCTAGCCGAGACTTGAAAACCATTTTGTCTTTAACATCATCGTCAATAAAAACAAGGGTATCTAACCCATCTCGGCTCCCATATGCGATTTTTTCTACGCACTTTCTCTTGTTTTCTTGTCCAAAAGTCAGTGATGCATATAAATACCATTGCCCACCTTGGTAGTTAGCAGGTAAAAACTCTCCGTGTTCAGTTAGATAAGCATTCAATATTTCATATGCCCTCGGAGATAAAACAAGATATGTTCGCGCCCACAAACTAATATCAGGCAATAGAGAATTGTACTTAAATACATCTTGAAACTTTACCTCCACAGGCTTCCAAATATCTTGCAGAGATTGATTTTTAATTGCCTGTAACAAGATCCTCTCAAAATAGTCGAAGTCACCTAACTGGCTAGCGATTTCATCGGGACCAGAGCAGATCGTTTGAAATTCTCTTAAATTATCTATTATCTTGTAAACTGTCATAATCCTTCCAAAACTTGATTTTTAGCGTCCAATGCCGATTTATGATGGGGCTTACTCTTCGAGTGCATTTTGTACCGAAATAAGTTGGCCTCAAAATTCTGGGGGACTTAAATTGCCTTTAGTGTAATTCCTTAACCAAATACCATTTGTAACAACTCCCTTGTCAAGACCTGTAAGCAATGATGTTTGAAAACGACTTTACGAAATAGATGGCGGCATACATCGTAATTACGCGCCAAAATGCATTAAAATGCATATTGAAGTTTTTGTATACACTAGGCGGACTTTACATGGCTTCGCGAGGTTTACGAGATAGGCAGTCAGAACAAAGCTTTATGTTCATTCCACTAACCTAAAAAGAAAAAGGAGCCAGTACGGCTCCTTCGTATTCTATCGCTAAATGTGAGTATTTACGAATTACTCAGCTTGATCTTCAGCGCGCGCTGCTGCTTCTTTGATTAGAGGCTGCAGTTCACCTTTTTGGAACATTTCTAGAATAATGTCACAACCGCCGATAAGCTCGCCTTCAACCCATAGTTGAGGGAAAGTTGGCCATTGCGCGTACTTTGGTAACTCAGCACGGATATCTGGGTTTTGCAGAATGTCTACGTAAGCGAACTTCTCACCACATGCCATTAGTGCCTGTGACGCTTGAGAAGAGAAACCACAGCTAGGTAGTTTCGGTGATCCTTTCATGTACAGCAGGATTGAGTTTTCAGAGATCTGCTGTTTGATTTTGTCGATAGTTTCCATCGCTTCCTCATTCATGGGTTTGAACTTTATTTATTTGCCACATTCTACTCAATAACGACAGAATAAAAACCATATAATTAATAAGGCTTAATTTTAGATTGCTCATTGGCGAGCAATGCAGCACTTCACCACTGCTAACCTCTTAAAATATTTTCATATCGGGGTTTTAATAAAGTAAAAACTTGCTAAAATACTTAGCAAGTCAGCCTTAAAGGCGACATAGCTATAAAAAAACACTGGAAGCAATCGAAAGGTCATCCTTTCAAATCAATGGAGAATCGAGTAATGGCATTTGAACTACCAGCTCTTCCTTACGCGAAAGACGCACTAGAACCACACATCTCAGCAGAGACTCTAGACTACCACCACGGTAAGCACCACAACACTTACGTTGTTAAGCTTAACGGTCTTATCCCTGGTACTGAGTTCGAAGGCAAAACTCTAGAAGAGATCATCAAGACTTCTACTGGTGGCGTATTCAACAACGCAGCGCAAATCTGGAACCACACGTTCTACTGGCACTGTCTTGCTCCAAATGCGGGCGGCGAGCCAACTGGCGCAGTTGCAGACGCAATCAACGCAGCATTCGGTTCTTTTGAAGAATTCAAAGCGAAGTTTACTGATTCAGCAATCAACAACTTCGGTTCTTCATGGACTTGGCTTGTTAAGAAAGCTGATGGCTCTCTAGAGATCGTTAACACTTCTAACGCTGCTACTCCTCTAACAGAAGAAGGTACAACACCACTTCTAACTGTTGACCTATGGGAACACGCGTACTACATCGATTACCGCAACGTACGTCCTGATTACATGAACGGCTTCTGGGCTCTAGTAAACTGGGACTTCGTAGCTGAGAACCTAGCGAAGTAATATACTTCCCCCTAAGTTCAATTTAGTCTTATTCAAAAGCTCGCTATTTAGCGGGCTTTTTTGTTTCGCATTCCCTAGCACCTTTAAATAATTCCCTCTTTTACTAAAGTTCTTCTTATTCACGCCGTTAAAAGAGCATCGAGCGAGGAACATCATGCAAATTCATACGTTAGACAAAGCTGCAATTATCAACGAACTTCAGTTCGGTAATGGTATTAACCATGCCGTACACGAAGGTCGTCGTGCGGATTTCTCGCTGATTCTGTCTATGTTCTCTAATGATGTTCGCGATGTGGTCCCAGTTGAAGAGGTCCAGGAAGTCATCACCAGTGACAGTATTCTTCGCCAACAATTGGGTTTATCGCAACCTCAAGCTCTTCGTTCTGATAGCAGCAGCTATGAACTCGCAGCTGAACAAGCGAAACAGTTTCACGATGCAGGATTGCCTTCCGCAAAGCTGAGCCATTACCTAAAACCAGATGCGCTGACTTACCTGCCTGAAGACACATTCAACCTACCAGAGGAGGTTTATCACAACCTATCTGGTCATGAGCGACGCAGATTGGGCGAACGCAACAAACAACTGATCCCAGATGCTGGGCTATATAATCAGCTAGTGACGGCTCAACGTCAGCATCAAATTCAAGCTAAAGCATAGAGATCCGCTTTTTATCCAATAGCTTGCAATACCTACACGTCAGAAATGTGACATCTTACAAATTACCGCACAATAGTCCTCACTCGAAAGCGTTAGTTTGAAGCCTTTCACACTGAACCCAACGAATTTCAACCATGCTATTAGCACAAACCACTGGTGTATTGTTTTTCACATATGGATACAGTGAAGGTGCTATGGATATCAAAGAATCAATTATTCTCGTCACGTCTGCAGGTTCGGTTATAGGAAGAACCTGTGCAAATCACTTTGCTCACCTTGGAGCAACGTTGATTCTTTGTGACCAAAATTCTAGCGCTTTGAGAGCGAGCTATGAGCAAATCAGCGCTTTCACTGACAAAGTGTATGCTATGAATGTGTGTAGTGATAACACAACGTCCATTAACTTATTGTTTGACCAGATAGAATCACAGCTACGTGCGACACCAGATGTGATTGTTAATTGCTGGACCAGCTCCCCTATGCCTGGCTTAATGGCGCCAGAACCAATGAGTACTTACATTGATCACTTGTCGTCTGCGGCACGCTTCCTTTATACCTACGGCCAAGTAGGAGCAGAGCGCTTTCGAGCCAGAAACAAGAAAGGCGTCATTGTTAACGTCATTTCTCATGACAACCATGAAGACTTTACGGGAGTTGAAAGCATGGCGGCGTTGGTGTCAGGTTTTACTCACAGCTGGGCAAAAGAACTCACACCATTCAACATTCGAGTGGGCGGCGTTATTCCCTCGGTAAATCATACAAAAGAAGAGCTCAACGAGAGGCACTGGGCTGAGATCCAAGACGAACTAGTCCGCAACACAGCATACATCGTCGCGAATGAATACTTCAGTGGCCGAGTAGTTGCGACCGAAGTGTAAGCATACACAGCAACTCTGTTTTCCCAAGCCAGATGTAACTCCTGCACCAAAATAAAAAAAGCCCCTGTCATTTGACTGGGGCTTTAACCTTTTCCCGATTAAGGTTTCGTGCTAGCGAAAACCTTGCTCACTCGATTTTTTAATTACGCGTCAGCTTTTTCTTTCTTTGCTTTAGGTGCTGCTTTTGCTGCTTCTTGGTCTGCTTTCTTCTTGATAACAGTTGTACCTTCGAAAGTTTCGCCTTCAACAAATGCTTTACCGTAGTAAGAAGCCATCAACACATCTTTAAGTTCGCTGATTAGAGGGTAACGTGGGTTCGCACCGGTACATTGGTCATCGAACGCTTCTACCGCTAGCTCATCCAGTTTCGCTACGAAATCTGATTCAGCAACACCTGCCGCTTGGATAGACATTGGGATGTCTAGGTTAACTTTTAGTTCATCCAACCATGCTAGTAGACGTTCAATCTTCTGAGCAGTACGGTCACCTTCTTGGCTTAGGCCTAGGTGGTCAGCAACTTCAGCGTAACGACGACGTGCTTGTGGACGGTCGTATTGAGAGAACGCAGTTTGCTTAGTTGGATTGTCGTTCGCGTTGTAACGTACCACGTTAGAGATAAGTAGTGCGTTAGCTAGGCCGTGTGGCAAGTGGAACTCAGCACCCAGTTTGTGAGCCATTGAGTGACAAACACCTAAGAATGCGTTCGCAAATGCAACACCAGCGATAGTAGCTGCGTTGTGTACTTTCTCACGAGCGATTGGGTCATTTGCACCGTTCGCATAGCTTGATGGTAGGTACTCTTTTAGCATCTTAAGTGCTTGAAGAGCTTGGCCATCTGAGTATTCGTTAGCAAGAACAGAAACGTAAGCTTCTAGAGCGTGAGTTACTGCATCGTAACCACCAAATGCTGTTAGAGACTTTGGCATGTTCATTACTAGGTTCGCATCAACGATTGCCATGTTTGGCGTGATTTCGTAGTCAGCTAGTGGGTATTTAGCACCAGTCTTGTCGTCAGTAACAACCGCGAATGGAGTGACTTCTGAACCAGTACCTGAAGTTGTAGTGATACATACAAGCTCAGCTTTTTTACCCATTTTAGGGAACTTGTAGATACGTTTACGGATGTCCATAAAGCGCATTGCTAGTTCTTCAAAGTGAGTTTCTGGGTGCTCGTACATTACCCACATGATTTTCGCTGCATCCATTGGTGAACCACCGCCTAGCGCTAGGATAACGTCAGGTTGGTAGCTAGCCATTTGAGCCGCACCTTTTTCTACTACAGACAGTGTTGGGTCAGCTTCAACATCGAAGAATGTTTGAACTTCCATGCCTTGAGCTTTTAGTAGGCTTACTACGTCATCTGCGTAACCGTTGTTGAATAGGAAACGGTCAGTTACTAGGAATGCACGTTTCTTACCTTCTAGGTCGCCCAGTGCGATTGGAAGGCTACCACGACGGAAGTAGATTGACTTAGGTAGTTTATGCCACAACATGTTTTCAGCTCGCTTCGCTACAGTTTTCTTGTTGATTAGGTGTTTAGGACCTACGTTCTCAGAGATAGAGTTACCACCCCAAGAACCACAACCTAGCGTTAGAGATGGCGCAACGTTGAAGTTGTACAAGTCACCGATACCGCCGTGAGTAGTCGGGATGTTGATTAGGATACGAGCTGTCTTCATCTTGTCACCGAAGTAACGGATACGGTCAGCGTTAGTATCTTGGTTAGTGTAAAGACCAGATGTGTGGCCGATACCACCAATCTCAACCATAGTTACCGCTTGAGCAACCGCGTCTTCGAAGTTGTCAGCACGGAATAGACCTAGAGTTGGAGATAGTTTCTCGTGAGCGAATGCGTCATCGTGAGATACTTTGCCCAGACCTTCACCAACAAGAACTTTAGTGTCTGCTGGAACTTTAACGCCTGCCATTTCAGCGATTGCTGCTGCTGGCTGACCTACGATTTTCGCGTTTAGCGCGCCATCGATAAGAAGCACTTTACGAACTTTATCAGCTTCTGCTTTGCTTAGGACATAAGCTTTGTGAGAAGCAAAACGCTCTTTCACTTCGTCGTATACTTCATCAACTACGATTGCAGCTTGCTCAGAAGCACATACTACCCCGTTGTCGAAAGTCTTAGACATAAGGATAGAAGCAACAGCACGTTTGATGTCTGCTGTTTCATCGATAACAACCGGCACGTTACCTGCACCTACACCGATTGCTGGCTTACCAGAAGAGTATGCTGCTTTAACCATGCCTGGACCACCAGTTGCAAGGATAAGCGCGATGTCATCGTGTTTCATTAGAGCGTTTGAAAGCTCAACAGAAGGCTGGTCGATCCAACCGATGATGTCTTTTGGTGCGCCTGCTGCTACTGCTGCATCTAGAACGAGTTTAGCTGCATCGTTAGTTGAGTTTTTCGCACGTGGATGTGGTGAGAAGATGATACCGTTACGAGTCTTCAAAGAGATTAGAGATTTGAAGATCGCTGTAGAAGTTGGGTTAGTCGTTGGTACGATACCGCAGATGATGCCTACAGGCTCAGCGATAGTCATAGTACCTAGGTTGTCATCTTCTTCTAAGATGCCACACGTTTGTTCGTCTTTGTATTTGTTGTAGATAAACTCAGAAGCGAAGTGGTTCTTGATTACTTTATCTTCAACAATACCCATACCAGATTCTTCTACCGCTTGTTGAGCTAGCGGGATACGGGCCTGGTTAGCTGCAAGCGATGCTGCACGAAAGATTTTATCTACTTGCTCTTGAGAGTAAGTAGCGAACTCTTCTTGCGCTTTCTTAACGCGAGCAACCATTGCATCTAGTTCAGCCATATTAGTTACAGGCATAGGGAATCTCCTAAAATTAACAAATATTAAAAACTTTTTACTAAGGCTATTACTTATCGTTTTTACTGTTTATCAGTCACTTAGAAAACAAACGTCTTAGTAAATTGCTTTCAGGACTGAGTATAATATTTCAGAGTGTGAAAAAAATTGACTTGGATCAGTTCTCACCACCTAAATACTACCAAAGTGGTGCCTCATCACACCAAAATGACATAAATCCTTGATAAACAAATAAATTAACTTTCATTTTTTATTGAGCAAAAAAGAAGCAAATGGACAAATAAATAAAAGAAACTACAACAACCTGTAAAAAAGTTTCATTTTTGACCAACAAAATTACATGTAGGAACAATTCTTTGTGCTACTGAGAGTATATCGAACCGAATACATCTCTCTACAAACCACCTTGGTTTTTATCAAAAATGTGCGAATGTTAACGTTTATGTAAAACAGTGCAATTTATCAGCAACTTTATACGTAACATTTCCTTTCCAGATTAGATACAGTTTATTAAAGAATTAGTTTTTCTCACTTAAATGGCAGGGAATGCGTTAGTTTTTTTCATTTCTTACAACCTAACTTTTGCCTTACATTACGCCCAAATTACCCCTTCTCCTTTTCACTAATGTGAACTTTGATGAGTAAGCAACATGCAAACTTTTGAACTTGCTATCTTCTTGCAGTTTTTTCTCGGTTTGGTCGCCGCAGTAAACCCTGTTGGTATCATGCCTGTGTTTGTGTCACTAACCGGGCATATGACACCAGACGAAAAGCGCAATACGGCAACAACAGCAAATGTGGCTGTTGCGATCATCCTGATCATTTCGCTTTTTGCTGGTCAGTTACTGTTAGACATGTTCAGTATTTCTCTGGATTCGTTTCGTGTCGCTGGCGGGTTGCTATTACTTAGCATCGCATTCTCGATGATGAGCGGTAAACTGGGGGAAGATAAGCAGAACAAACAAGAGAAAACGGAATACGTCAGTCGTGAACAGATTGGTGTGGTCCCTCTTGCAATGCCTTTAATGGCAGGGCCTGGTGCAATCAGTTCGACTATTGTTTATGGTGCACGCTACCCAAGCATGTTCGATACCGTGGGCATTAGTATTACGATTGGTTTGTTCTGCCTTTGTTCATGGCTATTGTTCCGCTCTGCCCCATTGATCGTACGATTTTTAGGTCAAACTGGAATCAACGTCATTACTCGTATCATGGGTTTGATATTGGGCGCGCTTGGCATAGAGTTCATTGCGAATGGCTTACGCAACTTATTTCCAGGATTAGCCTGAGTTTCTATAAAATTGTATGATAGAGCGATTCAACAATGGATCGCTTTGTCATGACGACTGACTCTCTTAAACATACTCTATATGTCACCATTTTTGGTACTCATACCAAAGCTGGTAAAACGTTCGATATTGCTCTCATTATCGCGATCATCAGCTCGTTAATCGTACTGGTGTTAGATTCGATACCCTCCGTTCGTGCCGAGTGGGAAAAAGAGCTGAAGTTTATTGAATACACATTTACTGGCCTATTCACGATTGAATACCTTCTAAGGCTTTATTGCTCCCCCAAACCTGCCGCCTACGCAAAGAGTTTTTATGGTGTCGTCGATTTACTTGCGATTTTGCCCACTTATTTAGCACTCTTCTTCCCATCCGCTTCGTTTATGGGTGTGATCAGGGCGCTGCGAGTGATGCGAATATTCCGCATACTCAAGTTAGTCCGATACCTCCAAGAGTCCAATATCCTCTTACGTTCACTGCTTATGGCGCGCAGAAAGATTTTTATCTTCTTTAGTTCCGTCGCCATTATGGTAACGATTTTCGGCTCGTTGATTTTTATCATTGAAGGACCTGAAAACGGATTTACTAGCATTCCTAAAAGTATTTATTGGGCGATCGTGACCATCACAACGGTTGGGTATGGTGACTTGGTCCCCCAAACAGACCTAGGTAAAGGGCTTGCATCACTCACCATGTTACTGGGTTATTCCATTTTGGCGGTACCTACAGGTATTTTCACTGCCGAACTGCACCAAGAGATGCAATCGCACAAAGTATTGGTGAAATGCCCAAACTGCTCCCACGCAGGGCACGACTCTGACGCAATTTACTGTAAACATTGTGGTAGTGAACTGGCCGATCCAGACAAAAGAGTCGTTCGAACGGAAGACGACGCATGAAAAAAGAGCTCCCTAAGGAGCTCTTTTATTTTGTCATCAAATAAAGGATTGATGTGATTATGCTTTCTCAGACAGAATAATTCGCAGAGTACGACGCAATGGCTCCGCAGCACCCCAAAGCAGTTGGTCACCAACAGTGAAAGCATTTAGGAAATCATCACCCATTGCCATCTTACGTAGACGACCCACTGGTACAGACATTGTGCCCGTAACTTTTGCCGGCGTTAGCTCTTGAGCAGTGATGTCACGGTCGTTAGGAATCACTTTCACCCAATCGTTATGAGTGGCGATGATTTCTTCGATTTCGTCCATTGGTACATTTTGTTTAAGCTTGATAGTAAGTGCTTGAGAGTGACAACGCATCGCGCCAATACGCACACAGGTACCGTCAATTGGGACAGGTGAACTTTGAGAACCCAAAATTTTATTCGCCTCAGCGCCCGCTTTCCACTCTTCTTTACTCTGACCATTATCGCGCTTCACATCGATCCATGGGATCAACGAACCAGCTAGTGGCACACCGAACTTATCGGTAGGGAAAGAGCCGCTGCGCATTGTATCCGCAACTTTCTTATCAATATCTAGGATAGAGCTTGATGGGTTTGCAAGTTCAGAGCTAACAGAATCATTGATAACGCCCATTTGCGAGATCAATTCACGCATATTTTGCGCACCAGCACCAGATGCGGCTTGGTAAGTCATTGCGCTTGTCCACTCAACAAGGCCTTTCTCAAATAGACCACCTAGCCCCATTAGCATTAAACTAACCGTACAGTTACCACCGACAAATGTGTTCGTGCCACCGTGGATGCCTTGTTGGATTTGCTTTAAGTTCACTGGATCAAGTGTGATGATCGAATCTTCAGCCATACGTAGCGTGGAGGCCGCGTCAATCCAGTAGCCTTTCCAACCAGCCTGACGAAGTGCAGGGAAAACTTTTTCTGTGTAGCTACCACCTTGACAGGTGATTACCGCATCAAGCTGTTTTAAGCTTTCAATATCATATGCGTCTTGCAGTAAGCCTGCGTCTTTTCCTAAGTTAGGAGCAGGAATACCAACTTGAGAAGTACTGTAGAATACTGGTTCGATTAGGTCGAAGTCTTTCTCTTCAACCATACGCTGCATAAGGACTGAACCAACCATACCGCGCCAACCAACTAAACCAACTCTCATCGTATTAACTCTCCATGTATTAAAAAACCTACCCCATAGTTAATTTTTCACAGCAAAATCTCAACCCCTATTTTGTAAATAAGCGCGTTTTTTAACCTTTTCCTCTGAAAAACCGGGTTACACGAGATTTTTTAGTGTTTGGTTTGCGGTTTTAACCATTTTTCAAGTAGGGAAAGCACTTTAGCCCCCTAATTGGTCTTACCACTCAATGAGAAAATAACACATGAAGCACAATAATTTCACATTACACAACATTTAAAACCAAAAAAGTTAAAACAAACTAACAGTTAATTTCACAAGCAAACGTTTTTACCGACGAACATCAAGATAAAACACCAAATGTTCGAAATATAATTTTTGTTAATGTATGTTATGCGCGATTACAACAAGGAGCGCCTTCCTCTATTGCTCCAAGATTGACAGAGGCACATATGAAGCAAGTTACACCACGCCTACCAAGCTTGATACAGGTATTTATCTCGCTCGGTTTATTTCTCCTGCTGGCATTTTCGTTCACAGCCAAGCTAGACCTACCGATTCAGCTAGCGCTATACATCGGTTGGTTCATTGTCATGATATTGGGCATAAAGCTTGGCCATCAGTATAAAGATCTGGAAAAAGCAGCACTAAATGGCATCTCCAATGGACTTGGAGCCGTTTTAATCCTTTTGGCCGTTGGCGCGCTTGTAGGTACTTGGATCTCTGGTGGTATTGTTCCAACCATTATTTACTACGGCCTTAAAGCAATCCACCCTTCCATCTTTTTGCTCGCGACCATGATCATCTGTTCATTGACTGCGCTAGCGACTGGCACGTCTTGGGGTGCGGCTGGCACGGCAGGTATTGCAATGATGGGTATCGGTCAAGGTCTTGGTGTTCCTGCACCAATCACTGCAGGTGCCGTACTTTCAGGCTGTTACTTTGGTGACAAAATGTCGCCTCTATCGGATTCAGTAATCCTTGCTTCATCTATGTCTAACGTTGAAGTGATGGAACATATTAAAGGCATGTTGCCGATAGCACTCATTAGCTACATTATTACAGGCATTATGTTTACTGCATTTGGCTTCCACTACGCAGGTCAAGTTGACATGAGCCAGGTAGACTCTGTCATTAAAGCGATGGAACAACAGTTCTACATCACCCCTTACTCATTTGTTCCTGTGATCATCGTATTGTCACTTCTAGCGATGCGTATGCCTTCATTCCCAGTGATCAGTTTTGGTTCTCTGCTAGGTATTATTTGGGCAGTGATGATCCAAGATGTCGATTTCCTAACCGCGTTCAACACGGCTTGGGCTCCGTTTGCAATCTCATCTGGCGTAGATTTCATTGACTCAATCCTTAACCGTGGCGGCATGTCTTCAATGCTTGGGTCGGTAGCGGTTATCGTATTTGGCCTTGGTTTTGGTGGTCTACTAGATAAAGTAGGCGTGCTAGAGACTATCGCGAAGCTGTTTGAAAAACGCGTTCAAAGTGCAGGTTCATTGGCAACAAGCACAATTGGTACGGCCTTTATGGGCAACGTATTTGGTTCAGCGATGTACGTTTCACTTATCCTGACCCCAAAAATCTGTGCGAAGAACTATGACCGTCTAGGCTACAAACGTAAGAATTTGTCTCGTAACGCAGAATTTGGCGGCACGCTAACCTCAGGTATGGTCCCTTGGAGTGACAACGGTATCTACATGGCCAGTATTTTGGGTGTTGCTACACTGTCTTATGCCCCGTTCATGTGGCTGAGTTTTGTATGTATCATCGTAACGATCTTCACTTCTTACATGGGTTGGTTTGTTGATAAGTGCGAACCAACAGCAGAAGCAGTTGAAGAAGCTGAAGGCGAATTAAAGCAGCAAACCGCTTAACTTCGCAGAGATAGGAAGAACCTCCCTTTCGAATTCAATACTAAAAAAGAGCGCTTTAAAGCGCTCTTTTTTTATTTCCAAAACAAATCGTTAGCTTTGTTTGACTAGCGTTTTCACGGCTGCACGCTTCCCAAACCAATAGCCCAAGCCAAGCGGTGCAAAGAATATAACGGCAATGAACAGAATAAAGTAGATGATGGTACTTTTGACAAGTTCAATCAGCTTAGTCATTGCGAGATTCACAACCTCTTGCGACACTCGATCCATATCTTGAGCAAACTTCTCGCGCTCATGGGTAATGATCTGTGCGATTTCTTGGCGCTCTCTGGCAACCATCAGCTCTATAGCTTGGCGTTCTTCACCCAACTGAGATAAACGCGCCTCCGTCCTTTGATCGATATCGTCAACCAAAGGTTGTAACTCCAGCGCCATTTGTTCTGCCAAATAACGCATGTACTCTGGGTTGTTATCGATAAAATCCCTCATCGAATCAGCGGTAACTTGCAAACTATTGAGCGCCGCATTGACTTTTTCGATACTGGCAGAGCTATTCAAGGCCAACAACTGCGCTTTCCACGTCATAATTTTTGGTGTCTGCTCTGATACCAGACTTAGACGATCAGAGACATCCCCAAGTGCTTCTGGCATCGTGCCTAGCGTTGTAACGGCTTCCTCTTCGCTAATTTGGTTTGCATCTAACCACCTACGGTAAGCCGGAGTCCTAATCATGCTTAAATCAGCGAATGGATGCTGCTTGGCGAACTCTGCAACAAACGTTTGTGTCTTGATGTATGCTTCTTTCTTCAATAAAGATTGAGCCAGTTTATCTACCTCTTTCGCTAAATAAACGGAAACTAACTTGGCCTCATCAGACGCAAAGAGCTCATTACCAGAAGCGGTAGTAAAGAACTGTTCCATTTGTAGCGTGAAAGTCCATGTATCAATCAGTGCAGCCATTGGGGACACTTGATACGCAGAAGCTTGGATGCCCTCTTCAGCATTTATCTTCCAAAGTAAAATATAAGATTGATGAACTTTATCATGAGGCTCATATTGTTCGTGTAGTGCGTCTGCTGCTTGCTCAACCTGAGCAAAAAACTGCTGCGCATACTCACGAGTCAAAAGACGCATATTGAGCTCTTGTTTGGTAAGAGGGACGGTTTGACTCTCGATCTTGACTTCGAGCAGGGAGCACCCTGAAAGCATCATAACCAGCCCTATCAACATCATTGAAGACATTCGGCGAACGGACATGAAAACACCTTTAACAAATTGTATAGAACAGGAATAAAGCGAACTAAGTCATATAGTTCGAGCCTTTATTACCTCAACTCTTATGACATTAAGTCAGAGCAATATCAATCTGTTAGCGCTTCTGTTATCTTTTCACTATTGAGAACATTATTAGCAAAAAGTATGGTTTGTTTTAGGACATCATCTAAACATGCCAACTTCTCTTCCGGCACTTTTTGCCCTTGTTTAATCAACAGTTCAATATCACCCGAAATACAGTGCAATGGCATTGCACCTAAACTCCCTGAGACCCCTTTAAGACTGTGTGCGGCTCTTTGCGCTTGCTCTTTATCCTCTTCTAACAGCTGATACATTTTAGTGCCATCGCCAGAGTGGTCCTGAATAAAGACCTCCAGTAACATCCGCACAGCGCCCTCGTCACCAGACAGAGAATCTAACATTTTATTGATATCTATGTACGGCTCACGTTCCACTACTTCCACTTGTGATGAATTCACCTCATTACAACTTTTTTCGTTCATTTGGACGTTTTGAAAATTTTCTGACTGAGCTGAGGGAACAGTGTTAGCTCCATTTTCATCATCGCCAACTTGCTCTGACTTTTTATCATCGGTTCTGGGTAGTGGTATCGGTTGAATCGTTTTTGGGGAGAAGGCTCCCAATGAAATGAGGAAAAGGAGCAAACCACTGATTACAGACAGCCAAACAATAAAAGTCATTAGCTTCTGTTCCAACTTATCATTTATCGAAGTTAACTGGTTCGGGAAATCTGGATTAAGCAGTTGATTAGATAAATAACTGCCCTGTGCCTGAGCAGATAGTGCGCTTGAGGTTTGAGCAAGCTGGCGCTGAAGAGCACTTCGCTCTTCGGGAGAGAGTGCCTCTGATTCAATAAAAAGTCGGTCTAAGTCACGGTAAGTATCGCTATTCGTTGCAGAGTCACTAAAGACAGACTCAAAAACAAGCGCACCTAAGCGATAGTACATTGCCTGAATTTGCTCAGAGTTTTCTGTTCGAGCACGGCTGCTTCGTAACTGTTCAGCTAACGAAACCAATTCACTGTCACTTCTTACAAAAGCTCGAGCACTTTCTAAAAATCGGTCGGTCGTATAAAGCAATTGAGTGATGTCTGGTGTGATTTTCCCTTCAGAAAACTCACTTTCAAGCTGTAAGCGAACTGCATAAGCCAACTGAAGTTTCAGTGAAATTTGGTCGACGTGTTTAACACGGTAAGGCAGATCGAAGTTAAAAAAGTGCCTGACTTCTTCAACTTTACTTCCTAACTCATTTACAGTCGAAATCGTTTGAATCGTTTGTTTGGCTTGCAGCCAAATGCCAAGTGCTAAAACACACCACAAAACGAACCAGAACCAAACAAACCGCCGTATTCCTTCTTTTAGCTTCAGCAACACTTGCCCCTCGCATATCTCCATTAATTACAAGCATATACTATGGATGTTTCTTATTCACATAAAAAAAGAGAGCCGTTTGCTCTCTTTATTTAACGATATGATTTTAATTGCGACTTAACTGATCTTTTAGATTTGGAGGCGTCCCTTTAATCGTTAAGGTATCCGTCTCTGGATCATAAAAAATACGCTCACCAAGTAAGAGACTATCGAAGCTAATATTCAAACCACCACCAGCTCCAACAAATTTAGTCAGTTTGCGAACCGTCGCACGATCACCTGGGAAAGACTCTTCAAGTTCGTACCCTTGCTCTTTGGTGAAATCCATAAAGCTCGTGCCATCTTGGCTTTGAGGAAGCTCTCCGGAAAGTTCTGAGATTTGAACTTCATCACCGGATTTAATTTGCTCATTGCAGTAGTCGTAAACTTGTTTCTTGTACTCATTCACTTCTTGCTTTTCTAGCTTCGAGTCAGCACAAAAATCATCCACCGCCTGCATCAACACTAAGTTTTGTTGTTTAGTATCTAAGCCAATATCCGCTTGCAGAAAATCTAGGAAGAAGTCCGCCACTTTACGGCCAACGCGTCCTTTAATGTATTGCAGATAACGATTGGATTCCTTGTCGGTCTCGTAGCTCGACAGGTCGATGCGTGCGGCAATATCCATTTTGGTGATATCTAAGTAATCTGTCGCACTGATGTCCAAACCTTCGGTCACTTTTAAACTTTGATTCATTGGTAAGATACCGATGAACAAGTAGTCCGTTGCTAAACTCTGATACTCAGCGAAAACCAAGATACCTTCATCCGCAAATGGGTACTTAATCAACTCTTCTTTCAAGCGATTTGCACTAATTTGTGAGAAGTCGTAAAAATCTCGCTCTCCTTTGCGCATTTCTTGAAGCCAAAATTGAAATTCGCTGTCTGACTGGAAAGCGCCAAAACCTTTACCAGCTTTAGAATGGAATACTCGGTGAAGCTCAGCGACTAAGTTTTCTGTAGATGCATCGTTCTCTAATGATGCTGGACGAAAGTTTACAACCAGCTCGTCCTGATCGTTTTTGCACAGTTGATGCAGAATAACGTTTGAAAGATGAAGACTCATAGTGATTTTATCTTGCTACAAGGTTTTAGTTGATGGGCATTGTAGGTTATCATAAGCCGCTTTTACTATCATTATTAGAGTCTTTATGCCGATTACATCTAAATATACTGACGAGCAAGTAGAAAAAATTCTTGCTGAAGTAGCAACAGTTCTTGAAAAACACGCTGCTTCTCCTGAGTTGACGCTAATGATTGCCGGAAATATCGCAACCAATGTCTTAAATCAACGTGTTGCTGCTTCACAACGCAAAGCGATTGCTGAAAAATTTGCTCAGGCGCTGATGTCTTCTTTAGAAACACCAAAAACACACTAATCACGGACAATAGAACACATACATGGTAGACAGCGGAAACTCATACGGCGAACGTGTATCTCGACTAGTTGGTTGGGGTCACTGGTTTGCATTCTTCAATATCGTTGCATCGATGTTGATAGGCACACGCTACATTGTTCAGTCTCCTTGGCCCGAGACGTTACTTGGTCAGTTTTATCTGGCGGTTTCTTGGGTTGGTCACTTTGGCTTTCTAGTTTTCGCACTTTACTTGCTTGTTCTATTCCCGTTGACGTTTATCCTGCCATCGCGGAAGTTGTTCCGTTTGGTGGCAGTGATTTTCGCAACCGTTGGGCAAACCATATTATTAATTGATACCCAAGCGTATCAGTCGATCAATTTGCACTTAACTCCCGTTGTCTGGGAGTTACTATTCAGCGAAGACAAAAGTGCGCTCAGCACTGACCTACAACATTTATTTGTTGTGATGCCGCTGATCTTCCTTATTCAACTCGCACTATCCGAATGGGTATGGCGAAAACAGCGCAAACTATCTCATAAGCACGTAGGACGCCCTCTCGCGGCCGTCTTTTTCCTCAGCTTTATGACCAGCCATTTGGTTTACATTTGGGCAGATGCGTATTTTTACAACCCAATTACTAGCCAGCGTTCAAACTTCCCTTTGTCTTACCCGATGACGGCGAAGAGTTTTATGGAAAAACATGGTCTACTTGACCGTGAGGAATACCTAAAACGTTTAGCAGAAAACGAAGGCAACGTAGAGTTAGTCAACTACCCTCTTGAAAAGCTTGAGTTTAACCGCCGAGTTAATAAGCTCAATGTGTTGATGATCAGCATAAACAATTTACGAGCGGATGCGCTTAACCAAGAAGAGATGCCTAACCTCTATGAGTTTGCTGAAAACAATCAGAACTTCCGTAATCATTACAGCTCAAGTAATGATACATACGGGGCCTTTGGTTTGTTCTATGGCTTACCGACCAGTTATGCATCAAGCATCAAGGCGCAAGGTGCTTCCCCAGTATTGCTCGATGTACTGAAAGATCAGGGCTACAACTTTGGTTTATTCAGTGGCAGTGGGTTTGAAGATGATCTCTACTCAGAAATTATTTTCCGCGACTTGAACTTAGCGGAAGACCTAGATGGCACGCAAGCTCATACCGATAAACAATCTATCGCAAACTGGAATACATGGTTAGCAGAGAAAGCAAGTCAGCCATGGTTTAGTTACATCGAAGTCACCACCGTTGATAATTTTGAATCGATTCCTTCAAATAATGACGAAGAAATGCCCGCAAGTGAGCGATTCAAAAAAGCTTATGAATATGCAGTGAAGTCGGCGGATAGAACTATCGCCGGTATTATTGATGAACTAGAAACGACGGGACAACTGACAAACACCATCGTAATCATCACTTCTAATCACGGTAGTGAATTTAACGAAACCAATACGAACAGCTGGGGAGCAAACAGCAACTACAGCCGTTATCAATTACAAGTTCCGATGGTGATCCATTGGCCTGGAATGCTGGCTGGCGAGTTTAATCACAGCACAAGCCACTTGGACCTCTCGGTTACACTGTTGCAAGATATGCTCGGCGTATCTTCCAACCCATATGATTACAGTAGTGGTCGCAACCTATTCGATGAAAGCCGTCGTCGCTGGATCTTGGCGGGCGATACTCGCGAGCTTGCCTTAATTACTAGCTCACAAACCACAGTGATCGATAAGTTTGGCAACTACAAGCTGTATGACAAAAACTACAAACGACTTCGAGATGATGCACCGAAGTTGCCAGTTTTGATGCAAGGTTTAACTGAGTTACAGCGTTTTTATTCTAAAAACGATTAATACCTAGCAATCCATATACTATTCAAACTCCCCTTTTTGGGGAGTTTTTGTTTATTTAAACAACACAAACCACAAATTTGCGCAGTAAACATCCAATCAGTTCAACTAGGGGTTTACAACATTTTCAAAGCCTTATATTATGCGCCTCAACAACGGAGAGATGGCTGAGTGGTTGAAAGCACCGGTCTTGAAAACCGGCATACGTTAATAGCGTATCTAGGGTTCAAATCCCTATCTCTCCGCCACTTTTAGAAAAAGCCCGCTAAGAAATTAGCGGGCTTTTTCGCATCTCCAGACTTAAAAAGATTTGTACAAATCACTTATCACTTCTTGAACGCAACTAAGCACTCCGCTACACTCAGAAAGAACCCACAAAAAATTAATGCCCTTTTCGTTCGTTCCAGTGTCCCGTGTTGAATCAATTTGATATTTACGTCTCGTTGTATCTACTCATCAATAAAGGCTTCTTTAGCGGCATTGATAAGCTGCAAGTGGATTGGGACGAGGTCAGCATGATTCGTTCGATATCCACCTCCAACGACAGCTGCGACAGGGATACCTCGAGATTTCACTGTTTGCATTAAAAATCTATCACGTTCTAAAATCCCTTGAGTCGACACATCAAAATATCCAAGCTCATCGTCCTGATGTATATCGACACCAGCATCGTAGATAACTAAATCAGGGCGATGAAGATTAAGTGCCATATCGACCACTTCTTTAAACGCCATTAAAAAATCCTCATCACCTGTTCCTCGCACCAAAGGCACATCGAGGTCAGACTGAGGCTTCCTCGCTGGGAAGTTTTTATCACAGTGGAAAGAAAGCGTGATGATATCTGGCTCATCGTCACATAAAGTTGCTGTTCCATCCCCATGGTGAACATCACTATCAATGATCAATACTTTATCGACATGCTCGACTTCGAGCGCTTGCCTGGCCGCGATCACTAAGTCATTAAATAAACAAAAACCACTGCCAAACTCTTTGTGTGCGTGGTGATACCCACCACTCAAATGAATGGCCACACCGTACTCAAGTGCCTTTTTTGCGGTCAGAGCCGTGCCCGCTGCTGAAGTTAGCGTTCTGGTAATGAGAGACTCACTCCAAGGAAAACCTATTCGGCGCATCTTCGCAGCTGGCATGTTTCCACTAACAAGTAACTCGACGTATTCCTCGTCATGAACACGTTTTACTTCCCCAACAGTTAATGCTTCGGGCTGGAAAAACTGCGTGTGCTCTTTCCAGTTATCTTTCTCCATATGCACCAATACCGATTCATAGAGGTACTGGTATTTCATAATTGGGTAACGATGCCCCTCTGGCAACTCAAGTTGAGAATAAATCGGGTGGTAGATAAATGGCAGCATGAGAAATTCTTAATAACAATGGTAACGAAATAGTATCAACTTAAAGGGTTGAATAAAACGCAATTTAATTGATAATGATTTTCAATATCAATTAAATTTAATATACATATGAATTCTACTTTCTTTGCTATTCTCGGCGCACTGTTTGGCTCTCTTTGTGCCCTGTCCCTATTTTCATCTCTTGTTGTTGGTGCGTGGTGGTTGGTTGATTTTATTGTGCTTAACTAACACAATGACTTTCAACTGAAATCAAAAAAACATAGGTGTTTGTATGAGTCAAACCGTCTTTATTACCGGAGCAAATCGCGGCATTGGCCTTAGCTTAACTGAGCTGTACCTGAAGCAAGGCCACCAAGTACATGCTACTAGCCGTTCCTTAGAGAACAGTTCAGAACTACAAACTCTAGCCTCACAATTCAGTAATCTGGTTTTGCACGAACTGGATGTCACTCACTACGAACAAGTCGCTAAGCTTGCCGATAAACTCCCTGCCATCGACTTACTCATCAATAATGCAGGATATTACGGCCCCAAGGGATATGGCTTTGGAAATACTGACGTAGAAGCATGGCGTAAAGTCTTCGAAGTAAACACCATTGCTCCGTTAAAACTGGTTGAGTACTGTTACCCTCGCTTACAACAAGGCAAGATAAAAAAGATTGCTTGTATCTCATCAAAAGTCGGCAGTATGACCGAAAATACGTCCGGTGGCGGCTATATTTATCGCTCATCGAAAGCGGCGCTTAACTCGGTTGTTAAAAGCTTAAGTAATGATTTAACAACTGAAGGGTTTACTGTTTTGGCGCTTCACCCTGGTTGGGTAAAAACGGCGATGGGCGGGCCAAATGCTTTGATAGATACGCAAACCTCCGCACAAGGCCTAGCGAACGTGATAAAGCTGAGCACACCGCAGCTTTCAGGTCGATTTATTAACTACGATGGTACTGAGTTACCTTGGTAGCAGCATTAAGACACAACCATCACTAAACCAAATATCATCAAAGCCAGGCTTCATAATCGTGACTTGGTTGGCAAACATAATGTTCATCAGTGATCCACCAGCATAATTCGTGCAATCTAACTTGAATTTATCTACATCCAATCCAGACTTAGGAAAAAGTAGAACAAATAAGGAGAAAGCACGATGGCAGCAGATAGGGATTTGGTTAATTTTAGCGAAGAGCACGAACTAAATTACTGCTTGAGAAGTGCTGGTAAACGCCAAACTCAAGCGAATCGAGATACATTAGTTGACTTGGGCAACCAGGTGAAAGAGGTACTGGACAAACGCGTGTTAACTCAAGGTGAAGTAAGAGGCGCGATCCAAAACCACGGTGATCTGTTCGAGTAATCTATTTTCAAGCATGCGCGGAGTTTAATTACGCCGCGCTTGTCCTATGCCTGCTTACCTTTGGTTGCACGAGATTTAGTCGCGCCACCATTCTTTGAATAACTGCGCTTTTTACGTTTAAACGCAGGACGTTCCACCTTGGGTAGATGACGTAATGAATCAGGGATAGGCCCTGCTTTTACTTGTGCCATCAAGCTATCAATGCGTTGTTCCAGTGCTTGCATGAACGGCTGATATGCTTGATTTCTCTCTGCCATACCTTGTAACTGGTGCTCCCAATGAGCCGTCATATCAGGGTATGTTGAATCTTCTGGCAAGGCATGAATGAGACCTCTTCCCGCAGGAGAACTGAGAATTGACTTACCTTGACGCGTAAGCAGTTGGCGTTTGAACAGCGTGTCCAAAATACCAGCGCGAGTCGCTTCCGTGCCTAGCCCATCAGTGTCACGAAGGATTTTTTTCAGTTCTTTATCCGCAACATAACGGGCGATCCCGGTCATCGCTTGCAACAGCGATGCCTCGGTAAAATGCTTTGGTGGCTCGGTTTTTCGGTCTTTTATTTCCCCTTCACGACAAGTTAACACGGTGCCTTCGGGTAGCGGTGGCACGGCATCAATACCTTCATCTTCCTTGTCAGTTTTGCCCATTAGCGCTTTCCAACCCGGCGAAACTAACTGACGACCTTTCGCGACAAACGTACCACCAGCGATATCGAAAACCAATTTCGCTTCTGCGTAAACCGCCGCCAGATAGAACTGCATGAGGTACTGGCGCGCAATCAATTGATACACTTTCATCTCATTGCCGGAAAGCGCATTCACATTAGCTTGCTTCGGTGTAGGGATAATCGCATGGTGCGCATCCACTTTTTTATCGTTCCAGGCTTTGGACTTTAATGTTAAGTCTGCTCCCTGAACGGCAACTTGCAACTCTTTTGCGTTATTCGCAATAGCAGTTGTCACCGTCCCTGCTTGTGAGTAGTGTTCCATCGGCAAATAGCGACAATCTGAACGCGGGTAAGTGATCAACTTGTGCTTTTCATACAATGCCTGACAAGTATCTAGTACTTGTTGCGCACTCATACCATAGCGCTTCGCGGCATCGATCTGTAAAGCAGATAACGAATAAGGTAATGGTGCTGATTGCTTGGTTTGCTTTTGTTCCGACTCTGTCACTTTTGCGGGTTGATTTGCAATACGGTTTGCAACATTTTCTACCAACTTACGGTTTAATACTCGACCTTCTTCGTCCTGCCAAGGCTTGCATGCCTCACTTGGCTTCCAACGAGCACGAATATCAAAAGTACCATTGGCATCTTGATATGGGATCAGAGCATGTAGGGTAAAATAGTCCTTCGGGACAAAGTTTTCGATTTCTTCATCACGACGCACCACTAAGCCAAGAACTGGCGTTTGCACTCGCCCTACCGAGAGAACACCTTGATACCCTGCTTTTTGACCAAGCAAGGTATAAGCACGAGACATGTTCATACCATACAGCCAATCAGCCCGAGAGCGGGCCAATGCAGAAACTGAAAGTGGGATAAACTCGCGATTACTGCGCATAGAGCTGAGTGCGCGTTTAACCGCAGGTAAGTTCAAGTCGGAAATCAGCAAACGCTGTGTGGATTCCTTCTTGGTTTTAGATAACTTGCAATAGTCCAGAACTTCATCAACTAACAGCTGACCCTCTCGATCTGGGTCTCCTGCATGAATGACTTCGTTAGCTTCTTTGAGCAATTTACGAATCACTGTTAATTGCTTACTTGCGCTTTTCCTCGGTCTGAGCTGCCATTGCTGCGGAACAATTGGTAAATCTGCCATATTCCACTTTTTATAACGCTCATCGTAAGCGTCAGGTTCGACTTGTTCGAGCAAATGGCCGATACACCAAGTAACGATATCCCCGTTCCCACAGCGGATGAATCCTTGATCTTTCTTTTGAGGGTTTGGCAGTGCAGCGGCAATCGCACGGCCTAAGCTTGGTTTTTCAGCAATAAACAGACGAGACATAACGTTTGGGAAATAAATATAATTAGGGCCACATTATCGAATGTAGCCCTAATAAATCAAGAAAAACTGTATAAATAAACAGTCAGTTTATTTAAGTTTTCAGTTATAGAAATTCAACAAACTGAGAAAGGTCACGCTCAGGAACTTTCATCGGTGTACAACCAGGCGTGCCTAAGTACAAGAAACCAACAATCTCATCGTCACCTTCTAAACCAAATGCTTGATGAACTTCTGGATGGAACATCCACTTACCTGAGCGCCAAAATCCTTGAAAGCCTTGTGCTACGGCTGCCATTTGCATCGCTTGTACAGCGCATCCCGCAGATAAGTGTTGCTCTAGTGCTGGTACTTTCTCATGTTCTGTTACTTTAGCAATAACAGTGATCACCATTGGTGCGCGAAATGGGGCATTCTTTACCTTTTCGACCACCGCTTCATCACTATTTTCAGCTTCTGCCGCTTTTACCAAGATATCTGACAGTTTTTTCAAACCATCGCCCTGTGCGATAACGAAACGCCAAGGGGTTAATCCCGCATGGTCAGGCGCACGAAGGCCAGCACGAATGATGTTCTCAAGAGCTTTACCTTCTGGTGCAGGCGCGGATAACTTCGCGATAGATCGGCGATTGAGCAAAAGATCGAGAGCGTCCATGAAAGAATCCTTATTGAATATCGTTGTTATTTTGTTTACGCCACTTTAGCACAATCTGCTCCTGCGAATAACAACCGGTTTTCTGTGGGCTTGATAACGTGCTTCACTTAACATCAATCTGGGTTTAATGTTAATTTATTCGCGAAATGAATAAGTTGAACATAGGCAGGTTGATGAACAAGGACAAACAAAACAGCATTTACGAAAAGATCGTTAATGACGAAGATGCCCGTGCCTGTAAGGCGATTCCTGAATCAGCTTGTCATCAAGTTCCCGGCAACTTTCTTAAAATCATTCTCGCTCAGTTTTTAACGAAGGTCGGCGATGCGTTAATCAACCCTAAAGTCACGTTGCCGTGGATACTACAAAGTCTCGGGGCACCGGTTTATTTAATTGGTTGGCTGGTTCCTATTCGTGAGTCAGGATCCCTTATCCCACAACTTAGCATCGCGCACTACATCCGACGCATTCCAGTAAGAAAATGGGTCTGGGTAATTGGCAGCATCTTGCAGGCTCTTTCCATATTTGCAATCGGATTGGTCGCATTAACTCTAACAGGAGCAGCTGCGGGTTATGGTGTGATTGCATGTCTTGTGATCTTCAGCCTCTCACGCGGTTTAAATTCCGTCGCATCAAAAGATGTATTGGGCAAAACCATCCCTAAAAACCAACGAGGTCAAGTCAACGGCTGGTCTTCAAGCGCTGCTGGCCTGGTTACGCTGCTTTTCGCTAGCCTTCTGGCACTAGCCTGGTTATGGGACGTAGAGCCGACAGAGCGCTTTTACGGTCTGAGTTTAGGCTTAGCGGGCGTCATATGGCTCATCGCGGCATTAGTCTATGCGCGAATTAATGAGTATGCCGGTGAGGTAGACGGTGGTCGAAATGGCGTCCTCGAAGCATTTAAACAACTCGCGTTACTTAAGACAGACGTGACCTTTCGTCGATTCGTTATCACGCGGACACTATTTTTATGTTCTGCGCTGAGTGCACCGTACTACGTTGTGCTGGCACAGCAATCTCTGGGTGGACAGCTCTGGGTGCTAGCTCTCTTTATGTTTGCGAGTGGCTTAGCCTCCTTTGTGTCAGGTCCTTTCTGGGGAAGAATGTCCGATCGCTCTAGCCGCAGTGTGATGGTCATAGGCGCAATGATGAGCGCGCTACTTGGTGTTGTGTTATTTGTTTACGATACATGGGTCACCGCTAGCCAAAGCTTCCTATTCGTGATTCCTCTGCTTTACTTTTGTGTTTGTATTGCCCACGACGGAATACGAGTCGGACGAAAAACCTATTTAGTTGATATCGCAGAAGGTGACAAACGGACGAGCTATGTAGCCGTGAGTAACACAGTGGTTGGGATAATGCTGCTTCTAATGAGCTCTCTTGGTGTTATGTCGAACTTCTTGAGCCTTTCAGCTGTGGTGTTAGTGTTCTCTTTTATTACTTTTGCTGGCGTGGTAATGGCCAAACAACTGCCAGATATCAGTGACTAGTTCTATACAAAAAAGCTGCGCTCAAAGCGCAGCTTTTATGGTAAACACACATTAAAAGGCTAGAGTTTTACCGCCAATTTAACACCTTGACGAATCGCACGCACAGCATCAAGTTCACCCGCATGGTCAGCTCCGCCAATGATATGAATCTTCTCTCCAAGTTCAGACCATTTATCTTCAAACGGACGTACAGACTCTTGCCCAGCACAAATGATAACTTTGTCTGCATTAAGTACCTGCGCGCTTCCGTCTACATGAATGTGCAAACCTTGATCATCAATTTTATCGTAAGACACGCCGCCGACTAAATGTACGCCCCGTTTTTCAAGGGTACGTTTATGGATCCAACCTGTCGTTTTACCCGGACCTTTACCCACACGACCTTTACGACGCTGAAGTACCCAGACTTCTTTATCGCTAACCGCATCAGGGTAAGGGTATAAACCACCCGGCTGAGACATCTCCTTGTCGATTCCCCATTCATGCAACCAGTCATCCAACGTTTGTCCAACTGGCTCTGTGAGCATGGTCGCGACATCTACGCCAATGCCACCAGCACCAACGATAGCCACTTTCTCACCGACTGGCGTTTTGTCTCGAATGAGAGTTTGATAGTCGACGACTTTCTCTGGGTTATCAATTCCATCAATATTGACTTTACGTGGCTCAACACCCGATGCCATCACTATCTCATCGTATTCTGTGAGTAAGTCATAGTTCGCTTCCGTCGATAAGTGCAGATTCACGCCTGTTTCATCAATACGGTTAGCGAAATATCGTATCGTCTCTCGAAACTCTTCCTTACCAGGGATCTGCATCGCAAGACGGAACTGACCACCGATGCGGTCGTTCTTTTCGAACAAATCAACCTTATGGCCACGTTCAGCCAGTGTAGTCGCACAAGCTAAGCCCGCCGGACCTGCTCCGACAACGGCAATGTTTTTCTTATTAAAGGCTGGTTCAACAACAATTTCGGTTTCATAGCACGCAAGTGGGTTCACTAAGCAACTGGCGCGCTTACCTTTAAACACGTTATCTAGACACGCCTGATTACAACCAATACACGTATTAATAAGCTGCGCTTTTTCCTGTTCGGCTTTAGCAACAAAGTAAGGATCGGCCAAGAATGGGCGCGCCATCGAAACCATGTCGGCATGACCTGAAGATAAAATGCGTTCTGCTTCATCTGGCGTATTTATACGGTTGCAAGTGATAATAGGAACCGAAACGTGAGGTTTAACTTTTTCCGTAACCCATGTAAACGCACCACGTGGTACTTGAGTCGCAATGGTCGGAATTCGAGCCTCATGCCAACCGATACCCGTATTAATAATCGTGACGCCAGCCTCTTCAAGTGCTTTCGCCAATTCGATAACGTCTTCAAAAGTGCTGCCCTGCTCGACAAGATCCAACATAGAAAGACGGAAGATGATGATGAACTTGTCACCTACCGCCTTGCGTACCGCTTTAACAATTTCTAGCGGAAACCGCATACGTTTTTTATAGCTGCCACCCCATTCGTCGTAACGCATATTAGTACGTTTACATAAGAATTGGTTTATCAAGTAACCTTCCGAGCCCATTAACTCGACGCCATCATAACCAGCAAGCTGTGCTAACTCCGCACTATTAGCAAACGCGTCGATGGTTTTCTTTATCTGGCGGTCGCTCATTTCACTCGGAGCAAACTTTGCAATCGGCGCTTTAATGCCAGATGCACTTTGCGAGAATGGATGCATTGCATAACGCCCAGCATGGAGAATTTGCAACGCAATTTTACCACCGTGCTTGTGCACCGCTTCTGTCACAACTTTATGGGCTTTAGCATGTTTTGGCTTGCTGAATTCAGCACTCAACGGGTGTAAACGACCGCGTAAGTTAGGAGAAAAACCTCCGGTTACAATCAGTCCGACACCGCCTTTCGCGCGTTCTTCATAAAAAGCAGCGAGCTTGTGTAATCCTTCTTTGTGCTCTTCTAAGCCCGTGTGCATTGATCCCATCAGAACTCGGTTTCGTAATTGTGTGAAACCGAGATCCAGTGGCTTTAATAGGTTTGGGTACATGGCAGACATCACTTAACATCCATTGTTATTATCATGGTCTGACCAGATTAAGCCTGCTCAACCAAAAAATCAAACAAGCGTTTACATTTTTGTAACACCGATCAATCTCGTGTGAAAATATGCCAATTGTTGAGTGGTCGTGATAAGCTAAAAAAATGTTATCTTTTGAGATCTTAGAGATAAGAACCCATACTTTGTTAGACTCGGCGTAACTATCTCGTTATGGAGACAAGATGAAAAAACTCTTCAAATTTATTGGTTTGATATTTAAAGGGATATGGAAAAGTATCACTTTCATCAGACTCGCACTGGCAAACCTAATTTTCTTGCTGATGATTGCCGTTTTCTACTTTGCCTTTACTTATACCGGAGACGGTCAACCTGTCGTCGAAAAAGAATCGGCATTGGTGATGAACCTTTCAGGCCCAATTGTCGAACAAAGACGTTATGTAAACCCAATGGACTCTTTTGCTGGTTCCCTTTTGGGTAATGAGCTACCGAAAGAAAACGTCCTTTTCGATATCGTTGATACTATTCGCTACGCGAAAGACGATCCTAAAGTGTCTGGATTAGTGCTAGCACTGCGAGACATGCCAGAAACAAATCTCACGAAACTACGTTACATCGCGAAAGCGTTGAACGAATTTAAAGCGTCAGGCAAACCCGTTTACGCCGTAGGTGATTTCTACAACCAAAGCCAATATTACTTGGCAAGTTACGCTGACAAAGTTTATCTGGCACCTGATGGTGGTGTATTGATTAAAGGTTACAGCGCTTACTCAATGTACTACAAAACGTTACTTGAAAAGCTTGACGTTTCTACTCATGTTTTTCGCGTAGGTACTTATAAATCCGCTATCGAACCGTTTATTCGTGATGACATGTCCGATGCGGCGAAAGAGTCAGCAACACGCTGGGTTACTCAATTGTGGAGTGCTTTTGTTGATGACGTAACAACAAACCGAAACATTGATGCGAAAGTGCTTAATCCAACCATGGATGAACTGATTAACGAGATGAAGTCTGTAAATGGCGATATTGCTCAGCTCGCAGTCAAATTGGGGCTAGTGGATGAACTTGCGACACGCCAAGACATTCGCACTCTATTCGCAAAACAGTTTGGTAGCGACGGCAAAGACAGCTACAACGCGATTGGTTACTACGACTACCTTGCAACGATTCGTCCCGATTACACACTACCTCAGCACGACATCGCCGTTGTTCTAGCAAGTGGCGCGATTATGGACGGTCAACAACCTCGCGGAACTGTTGGTGGTGACACAGTCGCAAGCTTGCTGCGTCAAGCACGCAATGATGAAAAAGTGAAAGCGGTCGTATTACGAGTAGATAGTCCAGGAGGCAGTGCCTTTGCTTCTGAAGTGATTCGTAACGAAGTAGAAGCTCTGAAGCAAGCAGGTAAGCCGGTTGTTGTATCCATGTCGAGTTTGGCTGCTTCTGGTGGTTATTGGATTTCAATGAGCGCAGACAAAATCGTTGCTCAGCCAACAACCCTGACGGGCTCCATTGGTATATTTAGTGTCATCACCACGTTTGAAAAAGGCTTTAGCAAGTTAGGTATTAACACTGATGGCGTTGGCACATCGCCGTTCTCAGGTGACGGTATTACCACTGGCCTTTCTGAGGGCGCGTCTCAAGTGTTCCAATTAGGTATCGAACACGGTTACAAGCGCTTTATTTCTCTAGTTGGCGAGAATCGCGATATGTCTCTAGAGGAAGTTGACAAAGTTGCTCAAGGTCGAGTTTGGACTGGCCAAGATGCACTATCCTTTGGTCTTGTCGATCAAATGGGTGACTTTGATGATGCTGTAGAGCTAGCAGCGAAACTAGCGAATGTAACCGATTACGGCATTTACTGGGTAGAAGAGCCTCTTTCACCTACTGAACTATTTCTACAAGAGTTTATGAAACAGGTGAAAGTCTCTCTAGGTATTGATGCAACAAGCTTGCTACCAAAAAGTCTTCAACCCGTAGCTCAACAATTCGAACAAGACGCAAGCTTGCTCCAAAGCTTCAACGATCCTAAAGGTCAATACGCATTTTGTTTGAACTGCCAAGTGCAGTAGTTTTTCCATCAATATTACAAAGGGCACTTCTACTTGAAGTGCCCTTTTTATTAGGCTTTGCATCTCCTCAGATGACTTTCTGATGCTGTGCGTATAGCCTCGCATCTCAAGGTTATTTAGGTATATAATCCCCGCCTCTGTTCCCCTACACGAAAGAAAAAACGATGACTAGAAAACACATCTACATCGCTTACACCGGTGGTACCATCGGAATGCAAAAATCCGACCACGGCTATGTGCCTGTTGCTGGCTTTATGGAAAAGCAATTAGCAAGCATGCCCGAATTCCATCGTCCTGAAATGCCGGATTACACCATCCACGAATACGACCCTCTGATTGACTCATCAGATATGACACCTGCTGACTGGCAGCAGATTGCGAATGATATTCGTGACAACTATGACAAATACGATGGTTTCGTTATCCTACATGGTACTGACACCATGGCGTACACAGCGTCCGCATTGTCTTTCATGCTTGAAAACCTTGGTAAGCCAGTGATTGTAACGGGTTCACAAATCCCTCTCGCAGAGCTGCGTTCTGACGGCCAAGCAAACCTATTAAACGCGCTACATATTGCGGCAAACTACCCGATCAACGAAGTAACTTTGTTCTTCAATAATCAATTGATGCGTGGTAACCGCAGTACAAAATCTCATGCAGACGGTTTTAATGCCTTTACTTCACCAAACCTTCCTCCACTATTGGAAGCTGGGATCAATATTCAAGTTAGCAACAGCGTAACCGTTGGTGCACAACCAGAAGGTGAGTTTAAGGTTCACAACATCACGCCACAACCAATCGGTGTGATCACCATGTACCCTGGTATTTCACACGAAGTTATCCGCAACACGCTTCGTCAGCCCGTGAATGCGATGATTCTTCTGACTTTTGGTGTCGGTAATGCTCCTCAGAACCCTGAGCTGCTTGGTCACCTGAAAGAAGCCTCTGAGCGCGGCGTTATTGTCGTAAACCTAACTCAGTGTTTGGCAGGTAAAGTGAATATGGGCGGATATGCCACAGGTTGTGCTCTCGCAGACTCTGGTGTTATCAGTGGCTTTGACATGACGCCCGAAGCGGCGCTGGCAAAACTACACTACCTTCTAAGCCAAAACCTTTCTTACGAAGAAGTAAAAGAGAGAATGCAACAAGTACTGCGTGGTGAAATGAGCCTGTAAGTTCAAGCTTTCTACGATCTAAAAAGCCCAATACAATTTGGGCTTTTTTCTTTCAAAATCAAAATAATAAAATTTTGAGAAATAAGGCGTAAGGATTAATCAATGTTCGGATTGACACGAACAATATCGCTCTCTTCTCCGCTGAATTGTTTTTTAAGCTCTTGTTTTGATTTAAAACTGATTTCACCACCGGCTGCAACCGTCATATGCTGCGCATCAGTATTATGTTTTGATTGATACAACATCACAGCTTGCATACACGAATCTCGCTGCTCTTTAGAAAGTGTTGTACCCTCAGGCCATCTTCCCGTTTCTACTGCATAGACTAAGCGATCATAAACTTCTGGAGTCATCGCTTGTAATAGTTGTTCTGCGTCCATAGTGTACCTTCTTATTACATTCTATTTACAGAACATAACGGGTTAAGAAACTGAGTCAAGAATACGAAAATGAATTGGTGTAACGGATCACAAGCAAAGCCATGAAAAGAACAAACTGGTTACTTCTCAGCCTCGCATGTTTTGCGCTATCGGGCTGTTTTGAAGGTAACGTGACAACCGAAGAGTTGTGCCAAAAAACACCAGAGCTGCGTTGCGAGCAGCTCAATATGGATGACGGCCAATGTCGAATTCCAAGAACAAATTTGGTTTGGCATCGGTTTGAGCAATTGAAAAACCCATCAGAGGCCAACCAAATCATCGAATACGGTCTGGTCGCTGAATATAGGAAATGCTTAGAACTCGCCTCCCAGATCACCCCTATTGATCAAAGTGCTCTCAAAAGACAACGCTTTAATGCATTGGTACACAGTATTGATGAGCTAGAGCGCATCGTAAACGAGTTAAAAGGCTCAGAAGACCCGGCTACTTTGTATTTCTTATGGTCTCAAACGGGAGATACTCAAGCTCGGCGCGCATTTTTACAAATGGAAGGGTCTCCCCAATTAAATAATGCTGAGATGCAATATGCATTAGCCACTTTTTATACCAACCGAGATACCAAGAAAACCCTGGAGCTTCTTAATAACGCGTTGTCTTTATCTGATGAAGACAACATCAATCCGGTCATTCTCAAGTCAATGGCAAGTATTCATCAGGGGCTTGGAGACAAAGAGCAAGCGTATCTATGGGCAATGGTCGCGAAGAGATTCGACGTACCGCTTGCTGATGAAAAGCAGCTCCAACGTATGTTCAATTTCAGTCATCCAGAGCGATATAAGCAGTTGGATGAATTAGCCGAATCGGTGGCGAAAGCCATAGAGAAAGGTATCTATTCCCCAGCAATGATACCCAGTGAGATATAAACGAAAAACTCCCGCAATGAGCGGGAGTTTTTATTTAAGTCGAGCGACACTCAGATCACTGTTGAGCATGAATCATCCTGAAAGGATAAAACAATCTCGAGCACAATTTTGTCGTTATTATTCTGATTTGTTGAAAATTAACGACACAGAATTAACACAAAAACGCTCTCCTGTGGTCTGTGGGCCATCTTCAAAAACGTGCCCTAGATGGCTATCACACGTTGCACAACGAATCTCTGTACGTACCATTCCGTGACTTAGATCTTCTAAATAACGCACCGCTTGATCGTTGATAGGCGCATCAAAACTTGGCCATCCGCAGCCAGAGTCATACTTGTTATCAGAGACAAAGAGAGGGGCATTACAACAAGTACAAGCATAAACACCAGTTTCCTTATTATGCAGTAGCTTACCGCTGAAAGGAGGCTCTGTACCTTGCTCTCGGCAAACACGGAACTCTTCATCAGACAGTTGCTCACGCCACTGTTCATCTGACTTCGTCACTTTTTTCCCGCTTTGTTCCACGACTTTCGGCTCCTTATTTACTGTTCTTGGTATTGACTTTTTTAGCAAAAAACTTGCTTCTCTTAACAGTTGTAGCACATACTTTCTCACCAGGACACCATGCGTAATTAATTTGATAAGAGCACTTATATCACCAGTTATATTACGCCAACTGGGCTACAGAAGAATCAGTTAAAAGTTTAAAAAACGTACATTTGCAAAGAATTGTTAAAAAAAGCGTCGCTTTTTTTTGACTTTAAACAAGTTAAGTCCGATTATCACTTGCAGATGTTTACTGGATTCTGTAATTTTACTACCAGTTATCTTTAATCAGAAATTAAGTTGTGGAGCAACTATAATGACTATCAAAGTAGGTATTAACGGTTTTGGCCGTATCGGTCGTTTCGTATTCCGTGCAGCGCAAGAGCGCAACGACATCGAAGTAGTAGGTATTAACGACCTTATCGATGTAGATTACATGGCATACATGCTTAAGTATGACTCAACTCACGGCCGTTTCAACGGTACTGTTGAAGTTGAAGGCGGTAACCTAATCGTTAACGGTAAAACTGTACGTGTTACTGCAGAGCGCAACCCTGAAGACCTAAAATGGGACGAAATCGGTGTTGACGTTGTAGCTGAAGCAACTGGTCTTTTCCTAACTGACGAGACTGCACGTAAGCACATCACTGCTGGCGCGAAAAAAGTTGTACTAACTGGTCCTTCTAAAGACGCTACTCCAATGTTCGTTAACGGCGTAAACTTCGACACTTACGCTGGTCAAGACATCGTTTCTAACGCTTCTTGTACTACTAACTGTCTAGCGCCTATCGCTAAAGTTCTTAACGACAAGTTCGGTATCGAATCTGGTCTTATGACTACAGTTCACGCAACTACAGCAACTCAAAAAACTGTAGATGGTCCTTCTGCTAAAGACTGGCGCGGTGGTCGTGGTGCTTCTCAAAACATCATCCCATCTTCAACTGGTGCTGCTAAAGCTGTAGGCGTTGTACTTCCAGAAGTAAACGGCAAACTAACTGGTATGGCTTTCCGCGTACCAACTGCTAACGTTTCTGTAGTTGACCTAACTGTTAACCTAGTTAACGGTGCTTCTTACGAAGACATCTGTAAAGCGATGAAAGAAGCTTCTGAAGGCGAACTAAAAGGCGTTCTAGGCTACACTGAAGATGCAGTTGTATCTCAAGACTTCATCGGCGAAGTTTGCACTTCAGTATTCGATGCTAAAGCTGGTATCGCGCTAACTGACAAATTCGTTAAGGTTGTATCTTGGTACGACAACGAAATCGGTTACTCAAACAAAGTTCTAGACCTAATCGCTCACATCTCTAAGTAATTAGAAAGTTAGCAATTAGCGAATAACTTCGTTAAAGAAAAGGCGGCTCTAGAGTCGCCTTTTTTGTATCTGGAATTTGAGAGAATGCAGGCTCGATGTTGCATTTAATGTGAGAAGCGCGTCTAAAAGCTCTCCCCAGCGATAGGAAACTATACATGGATTTAAAAACTCTCCCAGCCCTAACGGTGCTATCTGATAACGTCACTATCGTTGAAGTTGATCAGATAAAAATCATCCGCGTGATTCATGACAAAGCAACGGCAGGCATCTCGCTACACGGTGGTCATGTCGTGTCGTTCACGCCTGAAGGTCAAGAAGATCTGATCTGGATGAGCGAAAAAGCTGTCTTCGATGGTAAAGCTGCTCTTCGCGGTGGTATTCCGATTTGTTGGCCTTGGTTTGGGCGTATTGCTGCTCCAGCTCACGGCTTTGCCCGCACCGCAGAATGGGAGTTGGTTGAACATCGTGAGAACCATAACGGTGTGATTGTTGAACTTGCTCTGTTCCCGACAGAAGAAATCCACGATATTTGGCCCCATATGTTTGACGCTCGTTTGGTGATTGAAGTGGGCGATGAGCTAAAAGTGACGCTCAAAGTCATGAACATCGATGACGAGGCTTGGACCTTCTCTGGCGCATTACATACTTACCTAAACGTTGGAGACATTAAGCAAGCACAAACGACAGGCATGGGTGCCGAGTACATTGATAGCTTGAAAGCTGATGCGGTATGCCAAGGTGGTAATGTTCTACAACTAACTGACACCATTGATCGCGTTTACACGCAACCAGAAGCGAAAATTTTGGTAAAAGACCCGGTATTGGACCGTACGCTAAGCGTACACAACCAAGGCCACAACTCAGCAGTATTATGGAACCCTTGGGCAGAAGGTGCGCAAAGCATGGGTGACATGGCTGACGATGGTTATCAAACCATGTTGTGTGTGGAGTCTGCTGTTCATGCACCAAGTATTGAGCAAGGTCAAACCCTCCAACCAGGTGAGACACATGAACTTGTCACTGTCATTTCAGCGCAGTAAGAATCACCATATAAAGGCCGGGGATACCCGGCTTTTTTTGTAATAAAAGCTCTGCTTAGATGGTCCTATCTTTACTAACTTATTGGTTACTGGTCACTTTTGACGGTTTCATTAATAAATATCAAAAAAATTGATCATATAAACCGATAGCATACCGATACAAAACTCATAAATAATAAAAATATCAGGAATTAGTCTATGTTAGAGAGATACCGAAATCAAAGTGTCGGATTCCAGTTGAAACTGGTGATCACTTTGTGTCTATTCATTGCTTTCAGCAGTATTGCCGCGCTTGTTTACCGCAACGCTTCCGATGTTCTATTGGAAAGCACACTGAAAGAACACCAATCTAAAGTAGAATCAATGGCAAAAACCATTGCTGGCCAATTCGATGCTTACCTGCACACCGCTAAAGTCCTCGAATCTACTTTTCGCAATGGCTACCTTGCCGGTGTCTATGTCGAAAATTACACGGTTGACTTCATGGGACATGAAGTACCAAACATCACTCAATACAGTGAAAGCTTAATTAATGACACCAAGTTGGTCGACAGTTTCACACGTGATACCGGCGCTATAGCAACGCTATTCGCACCATTGGGTGACGACTTTATTCGGGTGTCCACCTCCCTAAAAGATCCACAAGGTCAACGAGCGGTCGGAACCACGCTAGGCATCAACCATCCTGGTTATCAGCAACTTAAAGCAGGACAACCGTATTACGCTCAAATTAAATTGTATGGCGAGCGCTACATTACCTACTATGCCCCAATCAAAGATGCGACAGGAAAGGTAGCAGGCCTATCGTTTATTGGCTTACCAGTAGACCAAGCGACACAAACCTTATTCGATGCACTCGAAGAGATAAAATGGGGCGACACTGGTTACACCATTATCGTTGATAACGACGACAACAATCTTGGTAAGTACCTACTTCATCCAGCAAAAAGCGGCTCAGATTCGTCAATACTAGAAGTCGCCGACTACAATGGTCACAAGCCTTTTGGTCAGATTTTCGAACAATCTAGTGGATTAATTCGCTACCCTTTCGAGTACCAAGGTAACGTAGGCGAAAAGTATCTTGTCTACACAGAGGTTCCAGGTTGGAACTGGAAACTGCTAGGTGGTACGTTTATCAAAGAAGTGACAAAAGGTAGCGACACGCTTCTCACACTCATTGCCATCATTTCTTCGGTAGCGGCAATCATTACTTTTGTTGTACTGACACTTTTCTTGAATCGCAGCTTACAACCTCTCACGACTCTAAACTTATACATGACTCGCTTAGCCGGCGGCGAAGTCAGCTTGAGCATCCCAGCGTCTCGTAAAGCATCAAAGAATGAAATTACGAACCTGAGCTCGGGTGTCGCCAGTATGGCAAGTCAGCTCAATGAACTTGTTGGTAAGATCCGTTCAACAAGCGACTTAGTGGAGAGCAACTCTACCAGCGTTGCCAACGATGCACATAGCAATTTGACCCAAGCCGACCGACAACAACAAGAAGTCGAGCAAGTTGTGACAGCGATTGAAGAAATGGCCTCTTCCGCTCAATCTGTCGCACAACAAGTCGAAAGCATTGCGGAAAACGTACGCTCAGCAAATACCGATAGCCAGTCTGGTCTCGCGATTGTTGAAGGCGTATGTATCGACGTTGCTCAACTTAACGATCAATTGGATCAATCAGCAACGGCTATCGAGCAAGTAAATCGCGATAGCGAGAGTATTCAAACCGTCACTAAAATGATTGATGAAATTGCTGAGCAAACCAATTTACTTGCCTTGAATGCCGCCATTGAAGCAGCACGAGCAGGTGAGCAAGGCCGTGGCTTCGCAGTTGTAGCAGATGAAGTGCGCACACTTGCGCACCGAACCCAAAGCTCAGTTCAAGATGTCGTGGAAATTATCGAGAAACTAAAAGGGTCGACTCATAATGCAGTTAATATGATGACAGACAGCCAACGCAGTGCAAACCAGGTCTTGGACAAAGCACAAGACGCGGGCACAGCATTAGAAGCCATCGCAGTACAAGTGCAGTCGATAGCCTCTCAAGCCGACGCCATTGCAGCGACTTCAGAAGAACAAGCTCAAGTTTCACAAGAAATTGCAGCAAATGCCCATTCTATCAGTGAACTTAACCGAGAAAGCCGCAACACGAGCGCAAAAACCTCGCAAAGTGCCATTGAACTTCAACAACAAGCACGAAACTTGAAAGAGCAAGTCGACTTCTTCCACTAATACTTAATAAGAGCCGACCCAGTCGGCTCTTTTTGTTTCACTTGATACCACGCTTTTTGATAGAATTTGCCGCCCTACTTTCTGTTCGAGATCGTCATGAACTATCAATGCCCTCTATGCCACCAAGCTCTAGCGTTAAATGAAAAAACGTTTAAGTGCGAAAACAATCATCAGTTTGACTTAGCAAAAGAAGGCTACGTTAACTTGATGCCAGCGCACCACAAACGTTCTAAAGATCCTGGTGACAACAAAGAGATGATGCAAGCTCGTCGTCGGTTCCTCGAAGGAGATTACTACAACCCAATGCGCCAAGAAGTGGCGCAGCTGTGTGCAACATACACTGAGGGGAGCACCCATCAATTATTAGATATTGGTTGTGGTGAAGGTTACTACACAGATCAAGTACAAAAGACGATAGAAACACAAGCGAACCATGCCACGATTTATGGCTTAGACATTTCCAAAGTTGCCATTCGTTACGCGGCGAAGCGTTACACGCACTGCAACTTTAGTGTGGCTTCTAGTCACCGACTTCCCTTCGCAAATGAATCCTTAGATGCCATTTTGCGCATTTATGCCCCGTGTAAAGCTGAGGAGCTGCAGCGCGTTGTAAAAAACGACGGCGTTGTTGTCACGGTTACTCCTGCTAGTCGCCACTTATACCAACTGCGTGAGCGGATTTATCAAGAAGTTCGTCTTCACAATGAAGAACCAGAACATATTGAAGGGTTTGAATTAGAGCACCAGCAGCATCTTAACTATGTTATGGACTTGAAAAACGGAGCCGCAGTCGATTTATTGCAAATGACGCCATTCGCATGGAAAGCAACCGATGCTCTTCGTGAAGAGTTGAAATCCGCTACACTTTTCCAATGTGAGGCTGATTTTATGTTGCGTGTATATCGCAAAAAAACACTCAATTAATACGTCAAAAAAACAACAAACGCAAATAGTTATCATTTATATTGATTCATTGCTCAGCCTCCATTAATATCATCCGGACATTTTTGGAGGCTTTTCAATGCGCTTTTCTACTTTGAGCTTGCTCTTTGCAGGCTTACTTACTGGTTGCTCTTCATATACGCACACCAACTCTCACGCAACCTCAGCGGAAGTCACTAGTTTTTACGACTACCAACTATACACCCCTTCTGGCGAGCACATCGCTCTAAGCAAACTGCCAATTGAGCTGCAACAAGCAGATGTCATTCTTATTGGTGAATGGCACACACACGCCGGCATTCATCGCTTTCAAACCGATATGCTCAAACAACTTACGTCCTACGACCGCTCACTCGCGTTATCTATGGAACAATTTACCCGCGACAAACAACCTGTTGTTGACGCTTACCTACGTGGGGAGATCGGCGAACAGTACTTAATGAAACAAGCCAACGCTTGGCCCAATTATGAAAGCGACTATCGCCCTCTCGTGGAGTTTGCTAAGCAGAAAAATCTCCCGGTCATTGCAGCAAATGCACCAAAGAGCATTGTCCGATGCATTGGTCGACAAGGGCTAGATTACATTAACAAGCTCGATGATGATCAGCGGATGTTCATTGCACAAGCCATCAACACTGGTAGTAGTCCGTACAAAGAAAAGTTCATGGCATCCATGCATCACGGTAAGCCAGAGCAGACGGAAAAACAGTTTGCAGCTCAAGTTACTTGGGATGAAACTATGGCGGAATCTATCGTTAGCTATCTAGACGACAACCCAGGCGCTCAGATTGTCCATGTTGCGGGCAAGTTTCACACCGAGCAAGGGTTGGGTACGGCAGCATCAATCTTAAGCCGCAACCCGAGCTTAAAAGTGGTTGTAATTAGCCCAACAGATAACGTGCTTTCTGATAATACAGACTATCAGTTAGAGGTTCTCGCACCACCAGTACGGTATGTACAAGATGCTCACCGCATGGCGGCATATCAACATCTAACTAAACGCAATAACGATCTTCAATGTAAGTAGCTGGTCTTCAATTTAAGTTACTACCTTGCCGTTGCGTTGCATCATCACACCGCTTCGAGTTCATAGAGTGACAAGGGTCTGCTTCCTGCTGGTCTATTTTTTGCTAATGATCACCAATAGAAACTAGAAGCGGCAAAAGCAGACCTGTTTTTATCCAAATAGCTTCAGAAATAAACTTTGCCGCCGATAAAAATATAACTGCTTTTTACCCGCACTCAGTGACCGAGTGTCGATGTTCCAAGGAGTATTCGATGAATCCAGTAGGAAGCACTTCTGTTAATAGCTATGCCAAACAACCTGTCGCCTCTAAACAAGCAAGTATTGCACAAGAAGAAACTAGTGCTTCGCCGCTGAAAGTCGAACACAATAAGGTGACGCTTTCGACCGAAGGCAAAGCGCTACTTGCCGCTCTGCAACAAATCGAGCACGACAGCAAAAAAATAGAAGCAGAAGATAAATCTGTTGGTGAAAAGGTCGAATCTTTCACGCATGGTGCGCTTGGCATGGATCACCCCGATAAAATCGAGAAAGAAGAGGATGGCTCATATTCTGCGGGTCAATACCTTTCTGCGGCACTTACCGTTGGTGGCATCATACTGGCATTAGTCTGATAACCAGTCTGATAATCGTCACGACAACAAATCCTATTTGAACCAAACACTTACTGCAGCCCATAATTTAATAAGCCAAAGAACGATATGATGCAAACGTAAGTGAATTCGACCGCTCTTGTGGCCCGATAATACATGCTCGTTTATTGCTCCCTAAACTAGGTTTCTTGTGAAGGCACTGAATGGATAACTTTAGTCCATGCTTTCAACTCCTAAGCGTAATCCAAGCCCACGTTTGTGGGCTTTCTTCTTTCCAAACTAACGAACGTTACAGAGCGACTCATTTTTTCTGCAAAACCAAACAAAAACGACAATTTGGTTAAACTTTTATTACCGACACAAAACCTTCATAAATCATTGCTTTAATGCCTGCGCTTTCAATAAACAAGGAAAATATAATGAAGCGCTTAGTATCTCCAATCGTTACGGCAGTGGCTGCATCTACCCTCTCTTTCAACGCACTCTCAGCTGAAATCAAAAACGTCATTTTGATGATCGGCGACGGCATGGGTCCTCAACAAGTTGGTTTACTCGAGACCTACGCAAAACACGCACCTAACTCGGTTTACAAAGGCGAAAGCACAGCGTTATACAAACTCGCTCAAGAAGGTGTGATTGGATCATCACTGACCAATCCAGAAGACGCAATTGTCGTCGACTCTGCGTGCTCAGCTACGATGCTAGCGACAGGAATCCCTACCGCTTCTGAAGTCATTGGCATTGATAGCCAAGGCAACCATGTCGAAACTATTTTGGAAAAAGCCAAAAGTAAAGGTAAAGCGACAGGGCTCGTCTCTGATACGCGTATGACCCACGCAACGCCAGCAGCATTTGCCGCTCATCAACCACATCGCTCCCTAGAAAACAATATTGCGGCGGATATGCTCGAAACAGGCGTAGACGTGATGATGTCTGGTGGACTTCGTCATTGGATTCCAAAGTCGACAAACGACAAGGGAAAGACATACGAGCAACTTGAAAAGCTCACTGAAGGTAATGTCTACCTAAAGTCGAAACGTAAAGATGAGCGCAACTTGCTTACTGAGGCGCAAGACCAAGGTTACAACCTGGCTTTCAGCCGCGATATGCTCACACAAGCTAAAGGTGACAAATTACTTGGACTTTTTGCTTACTCGGGCATGAACGATGGTATTGCCTACAGTCAAAGCAAAAACGATCCAAAACGCACGCAGCCATCGCTGAAAGAAATGACCACCAAAGCAATCGACATTCTTTCAAAAGACAAAGACGGTTTTTTCTTGATGGTTGAAGGCGGCCAAATTGACTGGGCTGGCCACAGTAACGATGCAGGTACGATGCTGCATGAAATGCTTAAATTCGATGAAGCGGTAAACTCAGTTTATGAGTGGGCAAAAGGCCGTGATGACACCCTGATCATTGTTACTGCTGACCACGAAACCGGCTCTTTTGGCTTTAGCTACTCATCAGCAAACTTGCCTAAACCACAAAAACGCGACGGCGAAGCATTCAAAAATCAGGATTACGCGCCAAACTTCAACTTTGGTCAGTTCGAGATCCTCGATGGTTTATACAACCAAAAGAAAAGTTACTACGGCATGATCAGTGAATTCCAAGCGCTTGATAAGAAAGAGCAAACTCCAGAGAAGTTTGCGGAAGTCGTGAACGCAAATAGCGATTTTTCGATTACGCCTGAGCAAGCAGAACGCGTATTAGCAAGTAAACCAAATCCATACCGACTCGCTGGACACAAATACTTAAGCGAAGAGAACGTACCGACAATCAATGACTTTGATGCTTTCTTTCCTTACAACGACCGTGGCAACTTGCTAGCGCGTGCGCATGCAACAAAGCAAAACACAGTATGGGGGACGGGTACTCATACGCATACTCCTGTCAACGTATTTGCTTGGGGACCTGCAGAAACTATCCTTCCGGTATCAAAAATCATGCACCACTCGCAACTAGGCGAGTACTTGAAGCAACAAATTAAATAATCAACTTGCACTTACTTCACAACTCGTGATGTTTCAACGCTCTCGCAAGGGAGCGTTTTTTTTATTCATGAAAACAGTTGACGTTTTAAATCGCACACCACAATAATTATGGGTCTTTAATTATATGAATAAAGAAAATGTGCGAAATCTTTGCTAAGCAACCCCAAGACAACTATCAGTTCATCACCCGCTCTATCCGTATTGATGGTCACGCGACCAGTGTAAAACTTGAAGCGAGCTTTTGGACAATTCTTGAGGAAATCGCTAGTGCTCAAAACATGACGGTTCCTAAATTCATAAGCACTGTTTATCAAGAAGCACTCGAATACAATGGTGAAGTGAACAACTTTGCCTCCTTACTTCGATGCGCTTGCCTCACTTACGCCCGCCAACCTCAAGAGACCACTCGTCAAGCACTTGCGCAACTTAACAGTTAATAGCAACCAACCGAGCAATAACCATCCTAGGCTATGCATCCGTATTATAAACCCTTGAGCATCTTCTAATTTGTCGTACTAGAGTACTACCCAGACTCCTTTTGAAATCGCTAACCTGTGCGGACTATCAAGGAGTACCTATGACAAAAATGATTCACACCATGATCCGAGTAAGTGATCTGGACCGCTCTCTACAATTTTACTGTGACGTACTTGAACTAGAAGTCGCTGATCAATACATCTTTGATGGCTTTTCTCTAACCTATCTAGCCAACCAAGAAACTGGCTTTGAATTGGAACTGACGCACAATCACGACCAAAGTGAGCCCTACACTCACGGCTCAGGTTACGGCCACCTTGCCGTCAGCGTGGAGGACATTGAACAAGCCCACAAACGCATTAAATCTCTCGGCATTGAAACTGGTGACATCAAAGCCTTTGACCATCAACAAAAGCATTTAGCAACGTTCTTTTTTGTAACCGACCCTGATGGTTACAAAATTGAGTTCCTGCAACGCCAAGGGCGTTACCTATAACAAAAAGAGTAAACATTATGATTCACTTGACGGCTACCTTTCATGCACAACCGGGAAAAGAACAAGAGTTGAAAGAGGTACTTACCCGAGCGCTTGAACCTACTCGCAATGAAGAAGGTTGCGTTCGTTATCAATTGTTCCAAGATAAAGACAATACATGCCACTTCGTTTTTCAGGAGCAATTTAAAAACCAACAAGCATTTGAGCTTCATGGTAAAACAGAACACTTTGCTCTTTTGATTAGCCAGATCGACAACTTGTTAGAATGCGAGCCTAAACTGGTGTTCTTTAACGAACTGTAACTATAGCGCTAACCGAAGATCAAAAAAGGCACTCTATCTAGAGTGCCTTTCACTAGTTGGGACCTGTGATTAAGCGTCTTGCTTCTCCACCATATGCAAATGCACATCTTGTTGTGGGAAAGGAATCGAAATACCTTCTCGGTCGAAGCGTAGTTTCACCTCTTTTGTCACATCCCAGTATACATCCCAGTAATCATCCGTTTTTACCCAAGGACGCACAATAAAATCTACAGAAGACGTATTTAATGTATGAACTTTGATCATTGGCTCTGGAGTGCGAAGTACCGAAGGGTGAGAGGTAATGATATCAGACAATACTGACTCCGCTTTTAAGAGGTCATCCGCATAGCCAATGCCAAACACCATATCCACGCGGCGAATGCGTTCATGCGTGACGTTCTTAATAACATCTCCCCAGATTTTGCTGTTAGGCACAATAATAATTTGGTTATCAAACGTACGGATTGTGGTGTTCACCAAACTCATATGGCTTACCTTGCCATCTACACCGCCAGCATACACAAAATCACCAACATCAAATGGGCGATAAATAAGCAGCATCATACCCGCCGCGAAGTTGGATAACGTGTCTTGCAACGCGAAACCAATAATCACACCAGCAATACCGAAACCGGTTAGGATTGGCGCTAGGTTCAAGCCAAGCTGAGATAAGCCTACCATGATACCGATCACCCACACGAATTTGCCGGACATCGAGATAAAGAAGTCTTGCATCAAGTGGGAAAGTTTTAAGTTTTTCGATGCAACTGCCTTACGGACCACTTTGCGCGTTAACTTAGCCAGTCCACGAGCGATCAATAAAATCAGCGCAAAAACAAACAACTGGAAGATATGCTGCGGTGCATTCTCGGCAAACCAATCCAGTGCCGAGTTGGACCAGTGACTCAGTATTGACCACACAACTTTGGTATTCAGTAAATCATGGGTGATATTACCCGTCACTTCAAAAATTTGGCGTTTGTATTCAGACGTTTCTAAACCGACTTTATCACCAATTGAAATCAGGTTGCGTAAGCTTTCTGTCGCAATATTTAGCCTTTGTTTAGTAATGAGCTGACTAAGTTGCAACGACGCTTTTTCCGACTCTGGGCTAGACGAAAGTTGGGAGCCAATGATCTCACTTTGCTGACTCAAGTACTCAATTGAAGCAGACAGTAAGCGCATACGTTTATCAATTTTATCTTTTAATTCCGCTTCTGCGCGCTCGTTTTGGGCCCCTAGCTCCTTCAACCAAGCGAGATTTTGCCAGCTCGAATCGAAGCTAACATCAAGATAACGCTGTAGCTCTCGATAATCATTAACAAGAGCAAGCTTCTCTTCATCCTTAGCCTTATTTAAATCCTCGACGACTTTCTTTATTTTTTCCGATAGATAGTTCGTCGCATCCTCAGAGTATTGTTCTTGTTTTTTAACTAGCAAGATCAGCTTGTCGCGAGAGATAGTTTCACGTTCAATCGCTGACGCTAACTGGCTTCTTAATTCTTCATTCTTTTGGAATAGTTGCAGTTGAAGGGCATCACGCTCGTCGCCACTCGCTTGCGAGAGGCTTTGGGATAAATCCACAATCTCTCGGTTCAAGTTGTCAATCGAGATTTCGGCAGCAGAAGGCTCTTGGATATCGTCAGTAGCAGTCGCATGAACAGCCATTGGGGAGAACATAATGACGGCAAGTGCGAATAATGTCACCCAAGATGTCAGGCGCAGTTTCTGGGGGAAATGAAACGTCATGTTTACCTCATAGGGAACAATCCTGATCAAAACAATCAGGAATAGAAGTGTAAAGCGTTGAAATCATACTCCTAAGTTTACAACACTAAATAATAAACTGAGCAGCATTTCGTTAGCGAGACGTCAAAGTTGGGAGCCCCAATAGCAAACAAGCCTTTCATTTAATCAATGAAAGGCTTGTTTGTATTCGACTAAGGACGGTTGGGATGATTTAAAAATCGCAAGAATTAATTTTTGTTTTTATGAATCATGAGAGAGGCCAGTAATACCAATGGATTCACAACTTTCTCTACAAGAAGGTCTTTCTCTAACCAAAACCTGAGAAAATCACCCAAAAATTCTCAACTATCCCGTCAACCCGATCTAAGCAAGTCTCGAAATTTTATTGCTAGTCAGCGCTCTACTATACGAGAAAGTACTCAGCCTAATAGCTACTCCTTTGTATCATACAGCCATAACCCCACATAACAAATTTTTGGACAGAAGTGTTTCAGGGATCATGCAAAATTGGTGAAGCGCGGATTAGCTCATGTATGGTGAACCGCTCCAACTACGCGGCAAAACTTGGTTGGCCAGTACAAATCATGAAGCACTCAAAATGTATGTACCTAGCGGGTCAGCATCAAGAATACGTAAGGCAATTGGAAGTTAGAGTGGGTAGGACTCTAGAAGTAAAAAATAGCTGTTGATATGCGCAATGCTGTATGATTTAGGTTAAGTATTGATACAGTCTGATTGAAGTATATGGGTGAACTGAAACCAAGAGATGATTTTTCACAGCCTACAAAGAAAGTATTGGCAGAGAGGGTTGGCCATCTGTGTTCCAACCCTGAGTGCAGAGTACTAACAAGAGGCGCGAAAACTGGAGCTCTTGGCTCTGCTGGAATCGGTGTTGCCGCTCATATTACGGCTGCCGCTATTGGTGGACCGAGATATGACGCTGATTTGACAAAACAACAACGTAAAGATTATGACAATGGAATCTGGCTTTGTCAGAGCTGTTCTCGAATCATAGACGTAGATGTTGTTAAATATTCAGTATCGGAGCTTAGGTCGTGGAAGGTTAGAGCTGAAGAGTTCTCAAACTCTAATATTGGCAAGAAGCTATATGACGAAAACACTGTCAGACAAGAGGTCGTAAAAGGCACAGTAGAGTACATCACTGGCCGGAGCGTTTCGTCATCATCAGATTTAGCGTTTGAAGCTATAAAGATCAGCGAAAACGAGTTATCTAATTTGGATCCACGCTTTAATGTTACTACTAACATTATAGACGGTAAGGTTAGTTCTCTGATTGAGCCAAAGTCTACAGGTGTCGAATTTAAAGTAACTGCTACTGACAAAAATGATGATACATTGTACGAGTCTCTTTTAAAGCTTGAAGAGGAAGGCAGAGAGTTCTCTATCGATACTAGCAAAATAAATATAAATGGTTCTCCGCTCTTTGAGCAGATTTTTGCAACACCGGGGGGAGTGTTGCACGCAGGCTCTGTAAAACAAAAAATCCAATGTGAATTATACGCAACGAATAGTGATGAAACTTTATTCTTGGCAAGTTGTAAGGCGGATATGTATGGAGGCACCAAGAAAACTATAATCGAGGGTTTAGTGCTAAATAAATTTCTGTCATTTTCGACCGAGATGTCAGATATACATCAATCAACATTTACTATCCGAACTAGTTCGTGGTTAGGTAAGAAGCTAGATAAGCTTCCATTTTTCCCTAAGCTGATTAAGGCTGTAGATATATTGAGCAAGTCAGGGGAATTGAGAGTTGTGCACGATCACCCTGAGCTTGGTGAGATTGTCGTTGCACGTATTAATGAATTGGATGAGGGCAAGGCATTTATTTGGCAAGTTATATCTTTGCTGAAGTACGTACATAAAGCTCGTATTGTTAACAATTTTCTGAACTCAGATCTTACCTATCAGTATTTCGATGTTCCGGAAGAAGAACTAAAAGCATTAGACGAAATCAGTGATTTAATTGGTAGCCCAGTTATAACTAATGGTGATCAGATTAAGTCCAACCCAAAGTTCAAAGTGGTACTTAATGAAGGTTTTTGTGTTGATGAGAGCCCTATAGGTGCTACTGATACATGCATCCGTATGTACACGCCGGGAAGTTTAAAGCAATTATTCAATCAAGATATCCCAGAGTATTTTATTCGCCATCAATTTAACAACGTTGCTGTAGCCACTGATGATGAGTTACTCGAAAACACTGAAGTGGAGTTAGAGTTACAGGTGAGTGATAGCAGCCAATACATAAAATCTGTGCATCAATGTGATTGATGCCAGAGTATAGCTAGATTAGAAAATCTAACTCATATTACCCCTAAGCACCTGTTCATATGATCGAGTGTAAAACGTAATGGGGCAAAGAAGATTTACGAAAGACGATGCATGTACTACTGCATCAATAACTTTCACGCTGAATTAGCAAAAAATCCAATTGCCGAACCTAAACTTAAGTGATGTAGATGAGCTTTGACAAAAAATGGTATATCACGGACTTTAAACTAATGGAGACGCTTCCTATTGAACCTGTTTAGATGAGTGTAGACACGTAACAATGTCAAAGCTATATTTACTTATCATCGTCATCGGATGAAATCCGCGGCTCGCCATCTAAGATATATGACATGAAACAAGAAACTAAAAAAATTCACCTTTCCGATCAACAGCGTCGTGAAGCAGTTACTCGCTTGATGAGTCGAGTTATTGTCAGTGAGCATCGTGCCCCCAAGATCAAGAAAGTCCGCCGTAATGTTATACAACAGATGTGCGTTGCATTTACTAAGGCAGTTCACGCTGAATAGCAATCACTAGTAATTCTTTCACAGCCTTCAAAGGTGTTTTGTTATCTAGCCAAAAACTAGCGCTATTGTTGCGTTAGCTTCCTCTCTAGAAATTGAATGAAAATGTCATCTTCTATGTAAAACAGATCATAACCAACATGCTGAATACCCTCTTGCGAGATTTCCGTGATTTGCCCTTTACCATCGTTCTCGAGTGAAAACTCTCGTTGAAGGTTATATATCAACTGATTGAACCGAAGGTCAGTATTGTTGCTCCAAAGTTCCTTCAAAAGTGAAAGCGTAGTTTCTATTCTTTTAGGGTCGCGCATTGATGTGCTCCTTGTGGTCTAACGTCAAAATACATATTTGAATTAATTTTTATGATGTTAATTATCAGCGCCAAGGGGCAACACGTCTAGCGGACATACATCTTAATTGAGGTGTTCCCCAAAGTATTACTGTTTAAAACCAATACCAAAATTTAACTCTAGTTTTGGTATTTCACACTTTTCTGGTCGTGTATTTGAGCTCAAATACCAAAAGTAACGTTGAATTTAGTATATATACCAAAAATATGCATAAATTTTGGTATCGCATGTAGAAAATGCAGGATGCAATCTCCCTTCAACCAATTTGTATCTATTTTGTTTGTGCAGGAACCTGTTAGCACCTAAAGCGTTGAAGGCGCTTTAGTCTAGAGGACGTGCCCCATAGATAAAAAGACAATATAAACCTGATTGATTGGAACGATATCTTTACTTAGTTATTACTTGGTCTTTTCCACAAATAAGAGCAAACTCATCGCGCAAGTTGCGTCACGCAACCTGCGTGATGAGCTTTTTAGCTCGGAGAAGGAATCAAGAAAGGTTTGCCATTAATGCACAGCACACTCTTGGACAAAAACAAGTCAATGACTTTGCTAACTTAGCAACGTATGAATTAATTCAAGTATGGCAAATTGCTATGTCACGTATTCAATAGCCTAGTTACAAAGTGTCTAGCAAACCGATGGCTATTCAAGGAGCGCCAATCACATTACTCATTAGCAATCTTTGAATAATCTATTCCTTTAACAGAAATGTATAGTTCAGGACGATCGTCCATTATCTTGTTTGCGACGCTTTGTAGCCAAGCCACAGTTTCATCAAGGTTCATCCGTTCTTTTGTCTCTGGATTTTCCCATTGGCGAGCCTCTCTCATGGCAATAAGAAGGCAGCCAACATAACATCGTTCATGATTCAGATAGCGACCAACTAACTGATCTACTAGTGCGACTTTTAAATCTGAGCCGCTCCATTTATGTCGATTGTCATCGAGCTTTAGCTCAAGTGAGGCATACTTATCGATGCCGCTAGGATGTAGCCTAATATCAGTTCTCTTTTCAGAGGCTACAACCGCTTCCTGTGTTGCAGTATAGGCACCTTTACTATTCTGATTCAGCCAATACGAAATAAAGCGGCGAAGCTCTGTCTCTCCATTCACCTTTCTAAGAGTGTCAACAATACTCTGCTCATCATTGAGTAGGTGGTGTTCAAAATCATCTAAGCGATTATTTAATACTGCAAATAATGAAGCGTCATCATAGGGGAAGTAGCTCAATTCTTTATCGAACTTATTGAAAGCAGCTACACTCATGGCGTGAGGTTCTGAAATTCTAGCAGCAAGTTCTACAGCCATTTGTTTCAATCGGCTCGACAGATGGCTGAATTCATTAAGAGAGGATAACTCATACAGGACTGATATTGCGCCAACCACATGAGTTCTTGAGAGACTTTCGAGTAAATAGCTACGTGCTTGTTCAGCATAATCTCGTGCATTGGGCGTATATGTCCCTCCTTCACGAACATTATCTTCGCTTGGTTTCACAACTTGGTAGGAGCGAATCACTAAGTCTCGCAAAATCGCCAGCCTACCAATAGGCTCAATGTCTTCAAATGTTGGTTGTTTACTTCGATGGCGATCACCAAATACCGCCGAAAATAACGCAACAGCACTTTTACTTTTCTCTACACTAGAGATATCACTTGTGAACTGCATGACCCTTTCGCAAGCCTTATTCAAGTCAAGGGGGGCTAAGAGGGCTACCCATGAATTTCTCTCATCAGTTGTGATTAGGGCGGTATCGAAATGATTATCTATCAAACTCACAAGAGCCACTTTAGATTCTTCTGAACCATGTGCAGCAACGAGTTCAAAGGCATACTTCAAGTCGCTATGGGGGCCTTTCTCCATGACTCTACCAATTGCATCAAGCTTGTTCATGATGGCATTTATGGTACTGTTCTTAATAAGTAGAGAACCAAAATAAAGAGCATCATGAAAGATGGGACACTTTCCTGACTCTCTGAAGCTGTCAATTTGAGCTTGTGTTTCATAAATAAAGACTTCTTCAACAGCAGCAGTGTGAACTATTTCTAATTTAAATAGAAAATCAGCAAAACCATTTAGCTCAATTGTAGCGATTTTGACCGCTTTTACCGCCTCGTTGTGAGATAAGCTCTCTGCCCAATTTGGCTTTTCTGAGCAACATTTAACGGCAGCAAGAGCCATCAAACTATCATAAGAAAAAGTGTTCTTAGATTCCTCGCTTCGTTCGGTATATAAGGGAACGTCAGCTTTTCGCCAAAAAGCTGACAATTTTGGTCGCAAAGCCTCAAGAAAGTCAGTTGAGAATACTTTCTCAACAAGGCTAGAATCCCATGCCCCCCACGTTCTAATTTCCTCTGCTTGCCGCAACATCTTAAACAGGTTGTAGAGAGTATTTTCAAGATCATCATCATTTAAATGAAAGCTCTCACTACTTAAAACTTCTTCTCTCCATGACTGCCAATCATTAATTCTTTTAGCTTCATCCTCTTCATATTTTAACTTCCGCTTTTGATTCTCAATTTCATATTCACTTGGCTGCATTGGGGGCGGATTAAGCACTCTGTCAAGTACGTTGAGGTATTCATCATTATCAGATACCTGCTCTAGCATAGCCTCCGTCAATTTCGGATTTTCTCCACCTTTTACAAACTGGATAAGCTTCTGAAAAGCTGCATCTTTTTTATTTTTAGAACCATTGCTAACAAAGGCACTCATTAACCAATCTAAATCACTGTTACTAAAAGGAGATAGCACGTTGTCGTAATCAATTAAGTAATCACTGTGAATGAAGTTTTTGTTATCTTCCAATTCTTCGACAATACTCAAACAAGCCCAGTAGTAAGACTCTCTTAGTACAGTCTCTTTAGACAACAAATGCTGCAAATTCTTGGTTTCAGAGCTTGCGATAATGCTGGTTCGACGCTCTCCAAAATGAAAAGCAATAGCGAGACACCATGCCCATTGTTGATAATCCTCTGGATCTGAAGGTACTGTTGCAAAACAAGAATAAATTACGGCGTCAGCAAAGTGATCGTACTTTGAGTGTGCTTGATAGACTCGGCAGTCTTCTTCACGGTTACTCCATATGGATTGAGCAAAACTATCCCTAAGCTTGATTCGTTGCTCAACTGTTAGTAACCCTGATTTCACGGCCTCAAAAAGCTCATAGCCTAACCCATGTACATTGTTGGGGACTTCTTTTAGGGTCTGGGCAAGAGTTAAGAAATCGACTTCCGTAATAGCTTCTGGAATAAGGTGAGATATGATGTTGCGAACCAACCGTTCGGGCCACCCACCCAGAATCACTGCCTCTCCAATTTTTTGCTTCTGTTCTATGCTTCCGAATTCAAGCACACTCCATGCCGCATATGATCTATGTTGATAAGGCAATTCGTCATCAAATACAGCTTCCAATGCCAAATCAGTACAATCATGCATCGGCGTCAAGTAGATAAGCTCTAAAAGAAGCTCTCGTGTATCGTATCCAAAATAAGCTTGTTGCCATAGTTCGCGTACAACAGGGGCTAATTCAGGCGTTGATACACGCTTTAGTTCGGGATGACCAACACCTGCGCCACACCACGTACTACTGTTCGCGAATTTTTCAACATATTTACAAACAAGCTCTTCGCGATACTCAATCGGCAACAATGCAGGGATACCCTGACGGAACATTAACGATGGTGCTCGAACTTTAACTTCAGAATAAATGTCGGGATACCACAGAGCCATCCAAGCCGTAATAGGCTCCATACTGGGTATGAGAACTTTCTCATCTTTTATATCTGAAAATAGCAGTCCAAATAATTCTCTTGTCTTGAGTCCTTGCTCTCTCAGTTTCTTCAAGCGCTGGGCAGCTAAGTATTCCTGAGTAGCTCTATGATGGAATCGAAACGCATTTACACCCGTCGGATCGAAAAGAGGCTTTCCAAGTAGCTCTAATCGTTCTTCATAAGTCCAATCGGTGAGTATCTCACCAATATTAATAACATCAATTTTACTAGCGGAGAATTCTGAATGAATGGATCTCCGATTCATCATGAAAAGAGCCAAGGCTAGACGCTCCGAGCCTTCGATCGCTTTTTCTTCAGTCAACGAGTTTCTTTTTTTATCGGAGGCTTCTCGAACTTTCTGCTTAATTCCAAATTGAAGTTGCTCTTCAAGGTTCCCTAACTTCCCTTCAGCAATAAGCTGATTCAGAGCCGAAATAATTTCGTAAGGTAAACGATAAAGGTGCCACAGTTCCTTTTCTTCCAAATAATGTTCGAACGCTTCTGCTTGATTGGGTGCATACGACCTAGCAAACTCCAAAGTTTCATGTTTGGTGAAGGGAAGCAGCGTTAGCACTTGGATAGGTTCATTTGACAACTTATCATCATGTGTCTGCTTGCGCTCATTGGATCTTTTGCGAGAAATAATGGTGGTGAATACCTTCTCACCATCTAGAATTTCTGTCTCATTCTCGTGATGACTCTCTTGAACCACTAATGAAGAAAGCGCTCCATAATCTAGCTCCTCATTCCAGTCATTTGGTCGACAGGATATATAAAACCTAGAACGAGAAAGAGCACTCCCTATGGTTTGTTTAATTTTCCTAAAAGCTTTACGAAGTGTACCTTGGCGTAATTTAAGTTCGTCTACAGCATCCAAAAAGAAGACCGCATTATCCATGGAAGCATCTTGCCAACGTTCAAAATCCTGCTCTTCCTCAACGGTTATTACGTCAAGAAGATCATGATCCTGAAGCAACTCTAAAGGCACAAAGAATGAAAACTGATTATTAGCCTTTAATAACTGGTGTTGTCGCTTAAACTCATGTGTTTTACCGCACTTTCCCTCACCCAATACAACGACGCATTGACTGCTATCGATATCTTCCCACCGTATTCCTGTTTCACGCTCTCCCCAAAAAGATAGAAAGTCGGAATCCGCAAGGTGTTTTTCGGAAGGAGGGGAAAATCGGCGTGTAGTAGCCACATGTGTATCAGTCATACTCTTCGATGTTCCTGAAATGAAAGGGGTTACCGAATAATATCCTCGCATCACCCAAGATTGTCTAGTTCAACATCGCTGATTTTGATAAGGTCATGATATGAATCGCTATGAGAGTCGAAAATAACCACACCTATCTCACCAAATATTCTTTGCGCGAAGGATAACACTAACTTGATGTATAGAATCCACAGCCCTGTTACCTATAGCGATTACGCTCAAAGTTGCATTTGGTTCTCAGCATAAACTAAAGTAATCCAAATTTTGAAAGCGACAGTTAATAAAACTGTTACGCAAAATCATTTTGGGGCAGAAGTGCTTCATAGTGATTTTTGCAGCAGGCTGTTGCAAAATTGGGGTTGGAGTTTGTCCAACAGCCTGTTGGACATTCGATGAAGCAAGCGATTTCCTAATTGTGCAGCAGCTTGCTGCACAAATAAATCTCATGTTGGTTTCATGCGCTCTAAACACGTCTTGGGGCATAAATGAGCCAGCACAGATCTAGCTGGCTCGAAGATGGACAGAAGCTTGTTAGTGCTTTTGATCTAACTTGCTAAGCTCGGATTAATAAAAATATGGATAACACTCATAGCAAGGACAAAATTACTGGACTACGGAAACTTTCTCCCTACGACTTCTTAGATTCATTTTTATACGCAACTCTAGTAAACTAATTAGGCTATCTCTGGTAGCCTAATTAGCTTCGTTGTTAGTCATCGTCAATATCATCAAAGATGCTTCTTGTGCCGTATTTTTCCTCAGGAGGGGTCACCGTACCAAAGGATCGAGGGCTTACTTTCGGTTCAGGAGGTTCAGACTCGGCAATCCACTCATTAACGAGCTCTAACTCGCGCTCAATGACTTTGACTATATCTTCATTTTCGCTAAATTTATTCTTCAGTATGTCAAGCGTCTCGAGCATAGTTTGCATGTGCTCGTCCGGTTCCTCAGAAGAATCATAATTGTTCTGAACATTCATCCGCACACTCGTCAAATTGGGTAACAAGTTGCAGCGAACGGTCTCCATAAGTTCATCGAATTCACTCTCAGTAAAAACGCTTCTTAAACCAGAGTTGTCCAAAGCGTATAAGTCTTCACCCTCGATGGCATAATTACTGACCGTCTCGACAAATTTCTTCCGATTACCTTCGGGCAGAAGATCAAACTCATGCAGGCGTATAACAAGGTCAACTTCGGGGACCACACTGAGACTTAATCCTGGTTCAGATATATGCTCTAGGATATCTGGAGCTTGCGCTATATGCATCTCCAAGAATTCTTTCGAGCAGCGATTAGCAAGGAAGCGGTAGAGCGCCCACCTAGCACCCCACGACGATAGCCATTGCACCTTGTATTTGGCACTTTTGGTGAACTCATTTAACCTATCTATCATCATTGTGAACAATGACTTGGGAACAATTACTGCCTTTTCAATACCGACATTGCCACATGTGACCTGTGATAGTAGGTTTTCAGTTGAGCTTCCACTTAAGAAAATTCCGAGCAAGTCAGCGCTGAAAGATAGCGTTATCGCGTAAGCATCTCCAATCGTCGGATGCTTGAAGCGCCATTCTGGTTGGTCATCAGTCTGCACTTGCGTTACAAGACTACCATTTAGTGCAGTCAATGCCTTGATACATTCCCCTAATGTACTGCCGAGGCGCTCCAATGCCAAAGTCTCAAATTTCTGTAGCATGATAGGGCTTTCTAGATGGCCTTTTCTCATATAGATTAAGCCGAGTGCGGCCTTGTCATTAACATCCAGCCCTTGGAGCACTTCAAGAAGAAGCTGCTCGCGCTTATCTACAAATTCCCCCAAGTGATATTCACTCATATAGAGGTCCTTAGTAAATAAAGGCTCAGCGATTCGGCGTGCTGTTTCTGGAATGAAGCGTGAATGCGCTGCAATGTACTCAAGATACGGCTTTATTGAATTGCGAAAGGCAGCGGGTTGTTTTCCGAGCTTCAAATGGTTGTAAAGGATCTGCTGCCTTTCAAGATCTGATAGTTCATGAACATCGATTACAACTTGACTCTCACTGATTAGTGGAAAAGTACTTTCCTTTAGGTCTTGGCGAGCACGATTGTAGATATAATCCCTTGAAGTCATAACGACCTTGACTCCTTGGCGTAACATTGCCTTAATCTGCGCAAGGGAATGATTCCATCCGTGGACCAAAGACGACTCATACTGAGTAACACCAAAAGCATCATCAATCCAAAAGAATTGAGTGGGCTCTTCTACATTCCAATGCTCAACGACCTTTCCTGGATCGTCTAGTTTGAGAACGGATGAGCCCCATTTATCTGCGGCCGCCATTGCTAACATCGATGCAATAGTCGTTTTACCCGCAGCTGGTTCACCTATGAGTAATACAAATCCATGCTCATCAAGAGCATCAACTGCTTTTCGGTATGAACCCGTAACGACAACCTTAGCCAAATCTTCTCGTAACGATTCCAGAACTGAACGAGCTTGAGCGTAAGCTCGTTCATCCAGAATTTGACTGAGATCTCCCAAACCATATATGCGAGGGACGAGCATCCGAAGCCGTGTGTTTTCTTTGATTTGATCCTCGATCCATGTAGAACCAAAAATCAGAATGTGCTTTACCCCGGCATCAAGCAGCTCTGATTTTATTAACGATTCTTGATTGGCAGACACCCCTGCGTTAGTCATCAAAATATAAACATCGCAAAAATCATCAGCGACTAGCTTGCGAACTTTAGGTATTTCATCCGACATGCTGGACTTCGTGAGATAAAAAGAGGGTCTATTTGTAAACTTGCACTGAATCACAAATTTTCCACTAAGATGCTCTCCTGAGGAGGGTGTCCAACTACCAGCAAAAGCACCATCCCGCCCAGCATCGTTTGAGTCTAGAAAGGACTGTACCGTTTGCCCAAGCACTTCTCGAGTGATTGTAAGGCAAAGCTGTTGGAAACTATTCCATCCAAGAAGGTGTAAGTCGTACATATTAATCCAAATCAAGGCTAAGAAACTAAAGGGCTCAGCAATCCCTTGTCCCCTTGTTGGGGATTAACGTCCAGTTGTGAGGCGCACAAAGCTATAAACACTTTACCCACTGTAAACTAAAAAATGTCTCGCGCTGTAAGCCCCTCTTGAACCGTTGTATGAATAACATCTTCTTTTCTTGCTGCCTAAATTGACTAAATTCGAAAAAACAGAGCTTCTATACACCAATATTATGATTCCAATAACTCTGAAATACCTGAATACAACATGTATAAACGATGAGCTGACATATCTAAAATTGGTTCATACATAAACGAGTTCAGGTGAATATTTTCTGGTGTCATTAAGTTAACTTGATCCAACAAATTTATGGTCTCACCTTCATCTGGGAACAAGTCAGCATACTTATCAAAGAGTTCGCGGGTTTGGTTTGAAGAGATAGAATTAACAAAGGCTTGATCAGCAATTTGGGCAATCATAAACTCTTCAGCTTTAAGCCTAATAGCCATTGCCAAAATAACTTTACATTCAAGCTCGGGGGACTCATTGTCAGCAGTTACTAGCGTATCACTTTGCTGAACAATTTTGTTGATGACAAGTTCATCTCCATCTGGCAGCGTTAATTCAGACTGATCAATAAACACCTCTCGGAAGATCGCTTGCACATCGCTTACTTTGATGTCTCTGCTATCAGGTTTTGAATGTAGTAATGAAGTAAGCTTAAGAAAGTGCTCTTCGTGACCGCAATACTCGGCAATGTTCCTGGCAAATGGAATACTTGCTAGCATGTAACTTTCGTTGTTATGTAACCTTTGTTTCCAAGCTTTAAATACATCATTTTGATACATCTCTTGCTTGATACTTATGCTGTTTGGTGACTTTATCGCCATTAGTCGATTCTGACGTTTTACACCTAAACGACTACTGATGATTCGGTGAAAGTCAAAGTTGTGAGTAAGCAACAGCAAGTGGAAGTGGGCATTCTTGGCAATGTCGCGCAGGTACTCAACAATGGCATACTTATTTTTGTAGTCGAACGAGTCAGCTATATCGTCGATAATGACGAGTGTAGGCCGAGTATTCTGCTTCCGTACTTCAATTTCAAACAGTACATTAAGAATGTAGAGTGCCCGCTTTTCGCCTTGGCTTAACGCTGCGATCAGGCTTTCTTGGTTCACTTGTTCAGTGTCTCCACGACCATCGTCAAACTCAAACTTGATCGTAGGAGCTACATTATTGAGGATCACTTCGTCCTGATTATCGACGCTTAACTTAAATGGCACACTGAAACGCTTGTTAAAGGTATCTACAACAGTTTCCCACGTTGTTTTTTGCTGTTGAGCCTGATGAATAATGTTTCCAACCAACTCTTGATTTTGCTTGTAGGTACCAACCAAATCTTCCCAAAGGGTTTGTTGTGACTGTAAGTAGCCCAAAATCACTTTCTGCTTAAGTAAAGACAGATTTTGATATTCTGGCAACAACTCTTGGTGTTCTGCGATGAAATCACGAAAATCTTGAGTATCTTTATTTTTCAGCTTTCCGTCTACTTTACTAAATTTTTCTTTTAGTTCAGGGCTTTTCAGAACTTTATCCTGCTCATCTAAAAGTAGTTGGTTTAATTGATCCTTTGACGTAACTTCCTGCTTTTCACCTTTAATAGACAAGTTCACGCTGTGCGAAGCTGTAAAGAAACCCGAGTCACTCAGGTTTTTTGATACATTACCTGCTTTCTGGTGATTAAAGGTTTTCGATAAAACGGTAGATTCTTGAATGAGCTTGTCATAAGTATCAACGTATTCTGCGAGCTCTTGATTGAAATCACCTGACGAGATTAGTTCAATCACTTTCGGGTTAAATAAGCTACCATACTTAAACGCTTTATAATGGCTATAATCCGGATGTTCTTGTTGGCACAACTCGGTGAGCAACTCTAGTAGGTGTTTTTCTGGTCTACTGAAAGCTTCACAAATAAGCTCTGGGATAGCCTTAGCCTGCTTGCCAGAAAATTTTACCAAGGCTTTGATTAACGCACTCCGTTTATCATCAACTTCTTTTAATGCCAGGTCATACTGTTGCTTTAAGTTCTCATCAACCAGTAAAGTCGATAACTGCTGAGAGCTGTAACTTTCATTGTAGGACTCAATAACCATAACTTGCTCAGCTTCAATACCCACATCATCGATCTGTATATCTCTTGTAGTGGTTCGCTCTGGAAATATTAAATCCTTGGTCTCTTTTTCATTCTCGATGTCTTTAAACGTTTTGGCTAGCGAGGTCTTGAGTGTTCCATTGGGAGCGTACAGTGAGTTTAATCCATCATTGCTATCCGACTTTGTAAAATCAAACTCTTTCGACAACTGGTTGATACCATAACAGTTGATTAGATCTAGTTTTAGTTTCATAGTTCTTCCCTGATAACTCCTTTTTGGCACAAAACAGGCCATTAGATGTCTAATTCCATTGGCAAAAATATAACATTGAATGCATAAGTCAGGACGTGATGTAGGTCGCAAGAAGATGCGAGTGGTGGGAGTTCGAGGATAAAGGCAAGAGGTTAGGGCTGGCTGAAATGCAAGTATATTACCTTAGAATAACTAATCGTACAGAATGCAGCTGTTAACACGCAATGGGGCATAAGTGTGCCAGCAGTGATAGTTCTGGCACATCTCTGGACAGAAACGAGTTACGATCCTAGCCCCGTTACACTTTGAGTGTGAAAGCGCGTTACTTGAACGGCGTCACAACTGAAATTTCACTCAATAGCTCTTGCTGTAGATCAAACACCCTGAAACGTAGCCTAGCGTTTTCAGCCTCTAACTGTTTTCGGGCTTCAATGGCATTGTCTCGTTGAATCCTATACTTATCTTTCAACTCATTAGCTTTTTTCAGTTGCTGTTTTAGCCTATCAAGCTCAGGCAAAGGGGCATCTAGCTCAATATCTAAACCTGTAGTCATCGCCTTATCGCGGTTTAGGTTATATTCATCGATAACAGGTTTGGCGTAGGCCACGAACTCTTTGAACTTATGGACATAGCTATTGCCAAGCTGGGCTTCATTATTGATTCGGTTTAACGTGAGTTTACCCGTTGCCTTAACATGAAGCGGCTTGCCATCTAATAGTCGCTGAAATGCATTAACCAGTAACCCTTCTGCCTTGCAGGTTGCCTTATACTCTACTTTCATGACCACACCGCCTTAATATCATCCTTGAAACTATCAAATGGAAGGCTGTGTTTGGCCAATGTTGGTTCAATAGACTGAATCTTCTTTTTTCTGGCATCCAGAATCAACTCATTGGCATAATCGCCCATATCATTGATTGCCCGGAACGAAGCAATGAGGTTATCCCGCTCCCTCGATAACCTTTTGGCTGCCTTATCCGTAATAACCTTATGCTCACAGGGGGCTTCAACAATATCCATCAAAGAGCAAAGGCGCTCACAATTACGGTTAGTGCAGTACCCCCCTGTAGGAAGCAACACAATGGATTTGTCACCAGACCTTACCAAGGCTAGCAATTCACTTCGGGACATGACAATTTCCTCTCCCTGCGCTAGCCGCTCGGCTTTATTCCGGGCTATGCGTTCACCTTCTGCACCACTTAAAATATTGGATACATTGTAAATCTCATCCCATGCATCAACCGCTGAACTTTCAATGGCTTCATCAAATTCACTCATTAATTGAGTATCCATCAACAATTGGTTAGTACGCGCCAGTTCGGAATAATTCGCATACCAATTGGACATGTTTACATTGCGGTGCTTAAGCTGGTATTTGACTGTAAGCGCATTACCTAATCGGTTCTTCACCATAAATACCACAAAACTTCGCCTCAAATCATGAGGGCTAAACCTTGGTAAACCACCTCCAACCTTTAAGCTTCCTGCGCGGCCTGGATTTAGCAGGTCGAATTCTTCAACATCTTCTATGGTCGCAATAATGCTGAATGCTTTCATATTCAGTCCATCATTACGACCATCAACCTTGTATTTTAGCGATGACCTATTTATGAGTACCTGACGATCATAAGGGATATCAGATGAAACAAAAGCACTCTCGAGATCTTGTAGCATTGAATTATATCGATCTTCGGACATCAGGCCATTTCGATAACCGTCATCCAATCGTTCTAGCGAATACTTTCTCGCAGCTTGAGTGGCATCAAACGCCAACTCCAGAGCCAGTTTTGAGATAGGTGCAGTATTCCATGTTGTATAAATTCTTTCGCCCTTATTTCCCTTGGTAGAAAAACCTGAGACCTTGGGAACAGAAAGAACTGAGTCATCGTAGCTTTCTTTATTCATCGAGAGTAGTTCTTCCTTACGTGCAGCAGAAAATAACGCGATGCAGATAAAGCACATTCTGAGCAATACCCCTAACCAATCACCTCGTCTACTATATGTGAAATTAGGTATGGCATGTCGCTCTGGCATTCTAGCTATAGTGCGATTGATCCGTGCATTAAATGACTTCATTTGTTTTCCGCTTAGGGAATTTACACCTAATGCTTTAAGCTCAGCACTAAACATCTCGTCCTGATAGGTATAAAACTTTTCCATAGCTTCTGAAATCTGATGACGATAGGGGTGGTAAGTTTCCACAAACTGAACAACCGTTAATAAAATCTTGGCATGAATATCCTCAGGAAGTGCTATGGCTTGGCCGTTACCAGCACCAGGAACAACCCACTGAATATACTCTCGCTTGTGAACATACCGCGTTAACAAGCCAAATTTATTAAGTGTGTTGATAACAGAGGCAAAAGTTCTGCATGATTCTTCAGAGCCAATCCCATATAGTTTTTTTTTTGCACCTTTTCCATTCACGCTCACTTGAAAGTAAGCTGAAATCGCTATTTCCCCATCGGTGTGCTAGGTTTTTTAAAACATTCCTATATCTTATCAAAGAACTAACAGATGCATGTGTGCCAGATATTTCCTTTTGAGATTTCATGACTGCGTATAGATAAGACTGAATATCCTTTCGGTAATTTTCATTGATATGGTCAAATGCGATTGTTTTTTGGTTCTGATTAAGAGCGTGAAAATACCATTCATTATCGAAAACACGAGATTCTCCATTACCTTTAGAGTTAAATGTCACGTATGGATTTTCAGCGAGTTCTTGATGAAGCTGTATAAGCTTTTCAGACATAGGCTACCCCTTAAAGAATTGGCTTGCGCTGGCTCGATCTTGGTAAAGCGGGTGGTAATCGCTGTCATCCACCTTTTGTTTTGCTAGAGCGTAATTTTGGGGTGCTTTTTGTTTTAGCCTGATAAGGACTTTTTTCAACATCCCCTCCACCACAAAATACTCATCCTTCGGTGTGGAATTACTTGCCACCATCTCTTTGAGGTCTTCGATTTGTTCTAAAAACGATAGCATCAACCAGATATCATTTTCTGAAGCCACCAATTTATGGCTCCCACAATCAAAGCAGGCAAGAAAATCTGTGCAACGCCCTGTATCTTGGGAAAAATCAATCCCCAACTGCTTCATGCGCCTTGCTTCTGCAATAAGTCTCTCTGGTGTTGGTCCTGCGCACTTGATCCCACTGGGCGTGGTCATTAATGGCTGCTCTTGGCTTTCATGGTAGCGCAATTTCTTATAATCATAATCAGACAAAATATCGCTGTGCATTACCTTGGAGCCTTCAATGGCTTTACCAACCTCCTCACCCTTGGCAATAGCACTTAACGCACCAAACGTGGCATTTAGGTTATTATCATGGTCAGCCTGAACGCCGCTAGAGTAGCGTTTGGCGATAACATTCATGGTATTATTCAGCCCCTGTGACACTAAGAAGATATCTTCAGTTACTCGCATCAATACATCAGATTTAGTCGCTCTGAATCGACTTGTAGAAACTTTCAACCCTGTTATTTTTTCCAGTTGTATATTTATCGTTTCAACACTTGAACCATGACTATTGAAAGTCAAAATCTCACCACTAGTATTAAAGAAAGGGCATAACGGTAAGTTATTTGAAAACGGAATTCCTAGTAATTGGTACATCACTTTAGATGTTTTTAGCCATCTAGTAACCACCTCTTTAGTTCGTAGGCTAAAGCCAGCGCTATTATCCAAATTTTTATAACCTGCCCTGGACTTTTCACCATCAAAAACAAACCGGCCACTACCAATACCTTTAAATGACACATCTTTATGTTTTATATTAGCAAGTACCGACGTATTCATACCTGTCAGCATTGAGAATACAAAAAACCAATTACGTGAAGCTTGATTATAAAAATTATGCCTTTTCAGTTGTTCAAGAGATAGAGGGCTCGAGTTTATTGTTAAACTGGTGGGCTGCATACACTTTTTAAATCCGTACCTACTTGCACCAACTCTTTGATTTGTCCACCCCAGCTTTTTTACCCTTTTAGAAAAAAGCTCTTCATCATAGAATGGATGAATATCTAACAACTCATCGTTCTCTATGGCTTTTTGAAAAGAAAGGGCTCCTTTAACCAATAAATTGGATAATGGTTTCAGCTCCGTTTCCACATGAAACGCTTTATTCTCAGCAAGAGGTCTACCAGCGACTCGCGGTAATTTCTTAAGGTCAGGTTCTCTATTCCTTTGCCTTAAGAAAAAAGATAAGCAAGTTTTAATACTTGTCGATTTTGAGACCAGTTCACCTTTATCAGACAACTTATTGAAGTGCTTAATGCAATCTCCCATGATTGCATTACTAAAAAAATCGCCATGATAATTAATACTGTCGAGATATTGGAAATAATCAATAAAGCCAGAAAAAACAGTCTTTCTTGTATTACTATTTGGGAAGTTACTCAGTATTTGGTGAATTTCCCTAACTATATCATCCCTATTCGCTAACACCTCATTGCCTTGTTTAATTTTTTTTAATGTCGGAACATTACGATAGCGTAAGCGATAGGTATATGCGACTCTTCTATTGCCATAAGATAAGACCATGTCTTCAAAACGAAGTGGTATGATAGGTGCGCTTCTCTTTTCTATTGTAATTTTGGTGCGTTTCCGTCCTTGAATCATAATGCAACCTCCAAATCATCAAAAGCACCTATATAATCAAGTACGTCTTCGTAGATTTCATCGGCAGAGGGCATATCCTGTGCAATTTTCAGGTATTCTATCGTCGTCGCCCTACCTTCATGACCTAGCAACGCCGATACCCTATCCAATGCCTCATCAGGTGTGATTGACTGGTTGCCATAATCATTTTTTTTATTTAAAAGGTGGCGGAAGATATTCACGGCAAACGTTGAGCGTAAATTATGTATGGAACCGACAATAGGATGGTCAAGACCTTGAGTTAAATTTGCAGTGTTACGAATTTCCCCCCAGCGCCCAGTAAAGTCTTGTAGCCGTGTAAACATGGGTTTCCCAGATTGGGTAATAAATAGGTATTCCAGTTCGGGGTTAATGGCATCGTCACCCTCAAAGAAATGCATATTACCTGCCTCAACCTGCTCATTACACCATTCTTTGAATTTCTTAAGGCGCTTTTGATACCTGTCCGACTGCGAGTAATCGTAAAGCATCTTCATCAATGCGGCAGGGATAATGGTAACGCGGCTTTTATTCTTCTCTGCGAAGCCCTCAGCCGTCTTTGTGAGTGATTGGTACTTATCACCGACACCAAAATCCATCACAGGCTTTTTAAACACCTCTTTGCCATCCTGAATCATAGTTTCAGGGTTAACAATCTGTCCCAGATGAAGGCTCGCAGCTTCCTCTCGGCGTAACCCCGTATTACGGCAAATCATTGGATGCAGACAAAACTCAATCGGCAGTGAGTGCAGTTTATTATTGTCACCATGACGAACCACCCTGCGAGATTTCATTAATATGGTTTGTAGGATGTTCCATTCACTATTGGTGAATGGTTTTAGGTCACGGCGTAGGTTACTGAGATTTGTGCCGCCACTGCGTGACGACTTAGAAAACTTTATCCGCATATCGGTCGTGTGTACCTGCTTACGTTGGTAAGTTTTCATGCTGGATGCAGACGCCTCGAAATGGATGTTCACTGTCTCAAACTGGAAGGGAGGATTATTGAAGCGGATGCCTTGACGAAGACAGTGTTTATAGAAGCCAACCACACTGCTCATATATTGCCTAGCCGTTGTTTTAGCCAATACATCATCAATAGCGAGTTGCTTTATTCCATCTCGATATTTGTAGGTTAAACGCTCTTGTTTGTTACGGGGAAAAGCACTCCATTCTGGGCGGGGGTCATTATAGAGAGGGTCAAAGTCCTCTTCATCGTATTCAGCGTCCCACTCTGCCTGTTTGTCCAATACGAAGCTGAAGTAATGGGCAAGCCCCTGTGCATCAGTACCAAGCTCAAGCACACCATCATCGATTGCTTTCGACAATAGGAACTCATTGACCATATCTAATGGTTGGTAGCTAATCAGGTTGTCTTTGTCGTCATAACCAGCGACATAGAGTAAGGGAAGTTTCTTGATGGGGATCTGATTGCCATTGGCACGGTAGGTAACCTGGGGTTCGCCATTCTCATCAATGGATACCAATGGTTTCTCGTAAACGAAGTGAGGGATAGGTGAAATCTCTACCTCTTTTCGTATGACATTTTTCTGAATTTCATCGTTATCTGACATACTAAACCTCATGCTGTACATACAACCAATATATACAGCATTCTCAACTCTTAAAGTTAATTGTGAGGTTTTAGTCTATCAGGTAAGTTTTGAATATGGTCTTCCCAATCCACCACATCAATCTCGTAAACAACTTTGTTACGGACACTTTCCCCTGCCGCATGCATTGCGGACTTAGAGCCTGTAATCAACGGATGCCATTCTGGTAAAGGCTGCTTTTCAGCCAACAGACGGTAAGCGCACGTGTGTGGCAGCCAAGTAAAATCGTCGATGTCTTCTCGGGTCAGCTTGGTGCACTCTTCACCCGAAGTGAAACGGTTTGGGTAATCCTTACATGAACACGTTTTACTGTTCAGCCAGCTACAAGCCACATTGGTATAGTAGATTTCATCGGTATCTTCATCCATCAGCTTATGCAAACAACATTTGCCACAACCATCACAGAGAGATTCCCATTCCTCTTCTGTCATCTGCTCTAACGATTTACTTTGCCAAAATGGAGTGCTCATACTTCAGGTCTCACCAAGGGAATTTAGGGGGCGATTTATACTCTTCTCAACGCAAAAGTTCAAGTTTTGAGAAGATCTTGCATCCTTCCCACATAACGGTGGAGATATTCAACTACTTTCGTTTTACTGTTCTATCCTTAAACAAGTTTCCATTACTCAATTGATCAAGAAGGCATTAAGGAGTTTTCATGGGTATTATTTCTTGGATTATTTTGGGCTTAATCGCCGGCGCACTTGCTAAATGGCTCATGCCAGGAAAAGATGGGGGCGGTTGGATTGCAACAATGTTACTTGGTATTGCAGGGGCATTTGTAGGTGGCTTCCTTGGCGGCATTCTCGGTTTCGGCGGAGCAACTGGCGTCAACATTGGTAGTATCATTACCGCAACACTAGGCGCATTTATTCTGTTGTTTGTTTATAACCGTTTCTTAAAATAATCACGATGATTTAAAAGCAAAAAACCAAAAAGGGAGCGTAATGTTAAGCGCGCCCTTTTATTTTTTTCTTTCTTCACTCTTCCAATCCACGTCAAAATGACCATAATTGCCCCCTTAATTTTTAAGAGGTTTACATTATGGATTGTCGATTAGGATGTGGAGCGTGCTGTATTGCGCCAAGTATCTCTTCACCAATACCTGGAATGCCCAAGGGCAAACCTGCAGGTGTTCGTTGTGTACAACTCAACGACGACAATTTGTGCAAGCTATTTGGTAAGCCTGAACGCCCAAAAGTCTGTCACGATTTTAAACCGTGTCCGATTGTATGCGGCAACACCAATCAAGAAGCACTCGACAACATCACTGAATTAGAACAATTGACGTAATGCGACTCTAGACCACACGTTTAAAGTTAGTACCTCGGTTGTTTCTCTCCGAGGCAGTAATCAAAGCAAACTCAAGATTTAGCACTCCCCCCCTCAGCCTTTTATCTCACCCTTGAGAACTCTTGCCACATAGCGTTCCATTTGCGGTTTTTGCGCGATCTCCCTCACAATTTATTGACAATTCTCGACTATGTTCAGCGGGTCATTTAATTAAAGATCAGGAAAGAACATGAATAAGTATTTGGCTGAGGCTTTTGGCACGTTCTGGCTAGTGTTAGGCGGCTGTGGTAGCGCGGTGTTGGCTGCGGGTTTCCCTGAAGTGGGTATTGGTCTGTTGGGCGTTTCTTTGGCATTCGGTTTAACCGTTCTGACGATGGCATTTGCTATCGGTCATATTTCAGGTTGTCACTTGAACCCTGCAGTGACAGTTGGCCTTTGGGCTGGCGGTCGTTTTGAGACAAAAGACGTTGCTCCCTACATCATCTCACAGGTGATCGGCGGGCTTATCGCAGGTGGCGTGCTTTACGTTATTGCATCTGGACAAGCAGGATTCGATGTTGTGGGTTCTGGCTTTGCCGCCAATGGTTATGGTGAACACTCTCCAGGCCAATACTCGATGATCGCTGCACTTGTGACTGAAGTTGTCATGACGATGATGTTCCTGATTGTCATTATGGGTGCAACAGACAAACGTGCGCCACAAGGCTTTGCACCTATCGCAATTGGCCTGTGTTTGACTCTCATTCACCTGATCAGCATTCCTGTCACCAATACGTCAGTAAACCCTGCTCGTAGCACGGCAGTCGCAGTATATGTGGGTGACTGGGCGGTTTCTCAGCTATGGCTGTTCTGGGTTGCGCCTATTGTGGGTGGCGTGCTTGGTGCGGTTATCTACAAAAACCTTCTTAGTGAAGAATCGAACGATTAATCGTTCCCAACTCCCAAGATCAAAAAAGCCGCTGAGTTCAGCGGCTTTTTATTAAATTCTGTGTCGACCTAATAGCGAATGTGACAACGTCGTGCCATCAACAAGCTCTAGCTCCCCACCGACAGGCACACCATGCGCGATGCGGCTGGCATCAACTTGGTGCTCTTTACATAGCTCTGCGATGTAATGGGCAGTGGCTTCACCTTCAACTGTTGGGTTTGTCGCCAAAATCACTTCGGTAATATCACCGCGACGTAAGCGGTAATCAAGGACATCCAATCCAATATCACTTGGACCAATACCATCTAATGGCGACAAATGCCCCATAAGAACAAAATACCGACCAGAATATTGGCCTGTTGCTTCAACGGCTGCGATGTCTGCCGGGCTTTCTACCACACAAATTTGACCATTTTCTTGGCGTTTTGGGTTGGTACAAATGTGACAGACTTCTTCTTCGGTGAAGGTTCGACACTCAGTACAATGACCTATTTCTGTCATTGCCTGACTAAGCGCATCTGCAAGCTGCAAACCGCCTTTTCTATCGCGCTGTAACAAATGAAAGGCCATACGCTGCGCTGACTTGGGGCCAACCCCAGGTAGACAACGTAAGGCCTCCATCAATTGTTCCAGCATATGACTGGTACGCATTAAAAGTCCGCTTAATTAAATATCAGCAGATTAGAATGGCATTTTCATACCTGGTGGTAGTTGCATACCGCCAGTTACAGAAGCCATTTTCTCTTTTTGAGTTTCTTCAACACGACGGGCTGCATCATTGAACGCCGCAGCGATCAGATCTTCAAGCATTTCTTTGTCGTCTTCCATCAAACTTTCATCGATGTCAACACGACGTACGCTGTGACTACCAGTGATAGTAACTTTAACTAGGCCAGCACCAGACTCGCCAGTTACTTCCATATTCGCGATTTCTTCTTGAAGCTTTTGCATGCGATCTTGCATTTGCTGGGCTTGCTTCATTAGGTTGCCCATACCGCCTTTACCAAACATGTTTATCTCTCTGGTTTAATGAGGTGTTGCATCAATTAATGGGGTTATACCTTTGGGTTTTCAACCCCATTCCATTCGATTATTAGATAGGGCGCACACTATCTTTATCAAGCTCTGCAGCAAAACGACGTTCAATAAATTGAACATTTGGATCGTTTTCTAAACTGTTCAGCGCTTGCTGTAATTTCTCTTGGTAGAGCCTATCTCTCAGTTCAAGTGGTGTTTCTCCACTCTCCCCTATTTCGATGCTCATGTGGCACTCTTCACCTAACACGGTATTAAGTGCTTTGAGCAATTCGGCTTGAGCTCTATCAGTATTCAAATGAGCTTGGCTGCTTCTCAATAGTAACGAAACGGTTGTTCCTTGCTTACTATAATGAGAGTTTAGCGCAAGTTGCTCTACCAGCTTAGGGATCTCCATTAAGCTGATGAGCTTCGCCCATTCATTATGTTCTAATGACTCATCGATGAGCTTTTGTGCCATTTCAGGCGTTTTCTCATGCTCAAGTGCCTGCTTGAGCTGCGTAGGTGTCAGTTTTGTATTTACTTTTGTCTCAACAGGCTTGCTTGGACGCCAGCGATACGCTTCCTCAACTTGTGGCTCCGTCGACTTCGGAGCTGAGTTTGGCGACACCTGCGCGGAATTGCCATGCAATTGCGCTACTCGGTCGATAACCGATTCTGGTTGTGCAGATGCCGCTTTAGGCTTTTTTGAGCCACCATTTTGAGGAGTGTTCTGTTGTAGGCCTTGACGCTGAGAACGTAATTGGTGACGTAAACCGCTTAGACCACCGCGCGCCGGTGTTGAAACGCTCTCTTGCACTTGTTGAGGTGGCGTTTCATGCTGCGGTGCAGGGTTTTCGCTCATCGGCGGCGCCATATCATACTGTGGCGGAACCCTCTCATATCCACTCGCGTGATATTCAGGTTGTGAATTGGATGAAGGTTGAGGCGCCACTTGTGGTGAGCTTTGTGCTGGACTCGGCTGCTGAGCTCGAGGAGCTGCTACTGTCTGAGCTGGTGCAGTCTTTGATTGACTGGCACTTTGAACTGGGGCTGAAGCTGATTCGCAGTTACTGGAAACAACATTTGCCCCATTGTTACTTGATGGGCGGAACGCCATCATACGCAGCACAATCATTTCCAGACCGACTCGCCCATTTGGCGAGAGGGTCAAATCTTCACGACCTTTCAATGCAATTTGATAGTAAAGCTGAACGTCTTGCGGGCTTAGAGCTTTACTCAACAGCTCAATTTTCTCTGCATCTGGTTGTGCTCGGTCTAACGACGCGGGCAACGCTTGATACATCGCAATTCGGTGTAACTGTGTTGCGACTTGCTGCAACAAACCATCCCACTCAACACCATTTGCCGCTAATTGTTGGATTTTATCCATAGCTTGTTGAGGTTTCTTGCTGCTGATTGACTCTAGTAAGTGAATCGCTTGGTCGGTATCAATCGTCCCCAACATGTGGCTGACAATATCGGCTTGCACCGCACCGTTACCTAATGCAATTGCTTGATCAGTCAAGCTAAGAGCATCACGCATACTGCCATCTGCAGCATGTGAAATCATACCCAACGCTTTTGGCTCTGCTGAAACTTGCTCTTGACCTAGGATGTAATCAAGTTGCTGGTGAATATCATCAACGCTGATTGGTTTCAGATGAAACTGAAGACAACGCGACAATATAGTGACAGGCAGCTTTTGTGGATCAGTTGTTGCGAGTAAGAACTTCACATACTCTGGCGGCTCTTCCAGGGTTTTCAACAACGCATTGAAAGAGTGACGCGATAGCATGTGCACCTCATCGATGAGGTACACTTTAAAACGTCCACGAGCAGGTTTGTATTGAACGTTGTCTAACAGTTCACGAGTGTCTTCAACTTTAGTACGTGATGCTGCGTCGATTTCAAGAAGATCGACAAAGCGACCTTCATCAATTTCACGACAAGTATCACACTTACCACAAGGTGTCGCGGTAATGCCGGTTTCGCAGTTCAAGCCTTTGGCAAACAGCCTACCGATACTCGTTTTACCCACACCACGAGTCCCGCTGAACAGATAAGCATGGTGTAAACGGTTTTGCGCCAGTGCGTTTTCCAACGCCGTCAGGACATGTTTTTGTCCGACAACTTGGTCAAACTGATTAGGACGCCATTTTCGCGCTAAAGCTAAATAACTCATTGAATGTATTAATGTCCTTCAAAATCGCAAATGCTGTACACGTTTAGACCTAGTGCTTCTAAACGTTTATCACCACCGATTTCTGGTAGGTTGATAACGAACGCAGCGTGCTCAACTTCACCGCCCAGTTGGCGAATCAGTTTAGTCGTCGCTTCAATAGTACCGCCCGTTGCCAATAAATCGTCGACAACCAGTACTTTGTCACCTTCAACGATGGCATCTGTATGGATTTCTAGTGTATCAACGCCGTATTCAAGCTCATAAGATTGAGCAACAGTAGGGCGTGGTAGCTTGCCTGGTTTACGCACTGGTACAAAACCAACACCTAGCTCAAGCGCTAAAGGCGCACCAAATAAAAAGCCACGAGCTTCCGTACCCACAACCTTGGTAAAGCCCATATCTTTGTAACGTTCAACAAGTAAGTTGATCGTCGCTTGGTATGCTTTTGCGTCTTCAAGAAGGCTCGTCACATCACGAAATAGAATGCCTGGCTTTGGGTAGTCTTGGATGCTTTTGATGCTAGATTTGATCAGTGAAATTGTTTCTGTAGTCATAATACCGATTTACTTAGATTGGCTCATCGCCCTCTCTAATCGCAGTATCACGAGGGCAACGAACAATAGGTTTTCACCACTATGTGCTTATTTTCGTAAAAGTCACAGGCGCTGAAAATACAAACGCCCACTCGAAGAGCGGGCACACTATTCTCTACAATCTTAGTGATTTTCTTCTCGGTCAGCAACCAACTCAATCACAGGCAGACGCATAAACCAGCTGAGTAAAACGATTAGCATCACTAAAAGACCAATTTTTACCCAAACGAGGGGGACAACAACGATTGAAACCATGAAACTAAGCGCAATAAAAATCGCACCACGCTTTTTTACTTTTGAAGTAACAGCCCGATGCTTATGCCAATTGTCGAGAATGGGTCCAAACGTTTTGTGGTTATGTAACCATTGATGAAATGCGGGGCTACCACGCATAAAACATGCGCTAGCAAGCAAAATAAAAGGTGTGGTGGGTAACAGTGGAAGGGCTATGCCGGCTATGCCGAGCACAATACAGAGTCCACCAACAGTATTGAAAAAGTAACGCTTAATACGAATGGTGAACTCCGGTACAAAATAGCTAGATTAAAAGCCTGCGTAACCATTCATTACACGAAGCCAGGTTAGCGTTGCAGGAAGTGTTGGGATCAAAAGAACTGCAATAAAACCTAAAAAGTAAAAAATATTATAAGGCTCTTTAAAATCTTTGTCTGCCATGATGTGTCTTCTCACTAGTTGACTTTGCTTCTCCCAAGGCACAGCGTTAAATTATCGTTGCACAAATGGGTCATTATTGTTTTAAGCGCTGACTATACATTAAACAGCCAAATCTAAACACCAGTAAAAAGTAAGGTTATTAAACTAAACGTATGTTGTTTTGGTGGTTCTAAAAAGATAATAAGCAGCGTCAGGACGCTGCTTATTGGTTTGCAAGTCATAATTATACTAGTCGGGATTTCCGGGTAATACTTAAACTAAAACTTGAAGAACCTAAACACCCTATAGATAACTGTCCTGCAACACTAAGCGGTAAATCGCGGGTGATGAAGTTTTTCATACTTCCTCCCCCTAAACGGTTACCTGCAGCGATGTGTTGATTCGTATTTCCGTCAGACCAATGGCTATCTAAACCCGCAGGTAATATAGAGACCGAGGATGAAGCGAGGTCGGCGACACCAAACACAGCATTGACTGCACCCGCACACTCCGAACACTCAATGCCTTTTTCAATGATCCCTACCATGTCCTTGAGATCAGCACTGAAACTTTTCAAGTTACGGAGATAGTCGTCAAACAATGCCCTAACGAGCAATGTCGTCGCAACTCCATCATTAGCTTGGGAAGCAGAATCAACGAGATAAAACGCAAATTGACCATTCATTAACCAACGATAATCGAAAACCAAGGGCATCACATCCGTCGATTGCAATAAACGGTACGAGCAGCGCCAATCTCCCTGAGCAGCATCCTTCTCTGGCAATAGCGCTTGCAGTAAATCTCTTGCCGCACTCGGATTCTGTTGCAAATACTCCAGATGCCAATACAGCTCTTGTTCATCCGGGATTTCACCACCATCATCAACCCTGAACCACTGACTTGAAAAGTCACGTTGTTCTGAGAAGTGGCTATCGGTATCTTCTAGCGTATTCTCTATCGCCTGAGATAGGTGCTCATAATTACCTATCGGTTTAGGAAGAAAATCTTTAATACCAAATCGCAACGCTTTCGCGACATCGGACATTTCATCCGTGCCTGATACCACGATAAGCGGCATATATGGGTATTCGAGACTAACTTCTTCGACGAACTCGATACCATCTAAGACCGGCATCGATAAATCACATAAGATAAGATCGGGTTGGCATTCCCTGAGTTGTTGAAGCGCTTCTAGGCCGTTTTCTGCTTCTACTACTTTAAAACCCTGACTTTCTAAATAGGCATTGGTTACTTTACGAAATATTGGATCATCGTCCACCAACATTATTAGTTTTTGATTAATCACTTCCTGTGCCGAGACCATTGCCGTTTGACTGTGAGTCTTAAACATACCTTTATCCCTCACAAAGCTCAGTCAAAAAAACAGATTTATTATTAAGTCATTATTTTTGTTGTGTTTACTTCCAGCAAAACGTGTCACAGCAAGACCTGAGGCCGCTTCGCCTTGTTATAAAACTTAGCTCGGAAACTGCATTAATACAAATATTACGGCGTATAACAGTGTTTACTCAAACAGGGTTGCTGTGTTCAAATGATGCAACATGTTGACTTAAAGCAAGCTTTGATCACAAAGTTAATTATAAATTAACCGTAATCGGTAATTTAATGTGTCTGGAAATATGAAATTAGATGACTTAAACCTGTTTCGACTGGTTGTCGAAAATGGGAGCTACACCGCAACTTCGCGAAAAACCATGATCCCGGTTGCGACCATCACCCGACGCATTCAAGCGCTAGAAGACTCTGTCAATCTTCGACTATTGAACCGTCATGCTCGCAAACTCTCGCTCACTGAAGCAGGGGAACGTTTTTACCATGAGTGCTCTCCTTTACTACAAAGGCTAACAACTGCGGCAGAGGAAATCACTGACGACTGCCGAGGAGCATCCGGCAAGATTAAGATATCCGCGCCTTACAACTTAACTAAACGAATGATGATGCCGATGTTCAACAGCTTTATGAAGCAGTACCCGGACATCAACATTGAGCTAACGACAGAGAATAATGCGGACAAGCTTGACCCTACTGAATGGGATGTAATTTTTCGAGTGGGACCGCAACGCGACTCTAGCCTCATCGCGCGTAAGATTGGCGAAGTGAAGGATATTCTCGTTGCAAGCCCTGACTATCTAACCTCGAATCCTGCGCCACATCATGCAGAAGAGCTATCTAACCATTCATTGCTAAAAGGGTACCCGCTTATTAAGTGGACCTTGATTAATAGCAAAGGCGAGTCTGTGGTGAATGTTGATCGTGGTCGTTTTCAAGCAAACGCGCTCAATGTGGTGCGCAGCGCTTGTTCCGAAGGTTTAGGCATCACACTAATGCCAGATGTCATGATCAAAGAGTACATCGAGAGCGGCGATTTGGTACGCGTACTGCCAGATTGGAGTGCAAACCCGCGCGACATTTATATGCTTTACAACCACAAAGATCACCTGCCAGAGAAAGTTCGCCTCTTTATTGACTTTGTGATCGCTTATAACATTCACTAATTAGATAGCGAAAACAAAAACCAGAGCCGAAGCTCTGGTTTTTTTACGACTTAAGAAAGCGCATCCTATGCGCCTTCGTTATGAAGCTCTAGGTTTGCTAAGTCCTGTTGGATTTCAAGTTGTGTTTTCGCATCATCGTTACGAAGACCATCTAAAAAATCTAGGTATTGTTGGTCGATATCACCCGTTACGTATTCACCGTTAAACACGGAAGTATCGAACTGAGTAATGTCTTGATTTCCAAGACCTACAGCTTCTACCAAATCTTCTAGACGTTGATAAATAAGCGCATCGGCACCAATCTGCTTACAAATTGTATCGTTGTCACGGCCGTGGGCAATAAGCTCTGTAGCACTTGGCATATCAATGCCGTATACGTTCGGGAAACGAACTTCAGGAGCCGCTGAGACCATGTACACTTTCTTGGCACCAGAATCACGAGCCATCTCAATAATCTGCTCTGACGTTGTACCACGAACAATAGAATCATCCACCAGCAACACGTTCTTACCTTTGAATTCCGAACGAATAGCATTCAACTTGCGACGTACTGATTTCTTACGTTGTTGCTGGCCAGGCATGATAAAGGTACGTCCAACATAACGGTTTTTCACGAAACCCTGGCGATAAGGGATATCGAGCGCTTGAGCGATTTGCAGTGCAATGTCGCAAGACGTTTCAGGGATAGGAATGACAACATCGATATCAAGGTTTGCGTAATCTTCACGAATACGTTCGCCCAGCTTTTTACCCATTTCAACGCGAGCGCTGTATACCGAAATTTTATCGATGAACGAATCCGGACGAGCAAAGTACACGAACTCGAAAATACAAGGGTTAAGCTTAGGATTATCTGCACACTGCTTCGTGTAAAGCTCACCGTCAAACGTTGCGTAAATCGCTTCACCAGGTGCAACATCACGGACGAAATCAAAACCGACCGCATCCAATGCCACCGATTCAGACGCAACCATGTACTCTGCTCTGCCGTTAACTTCACGCTTACCTAAACACAGCGGGCGAATACCGTGTGGGTCACGAAATGCAATCATACCATGACCAATGATCATGGCGGTCACAGCATAAGCACCGCGAATTGTGCGATGAACATTGGTGACTGCGCGGAATACGTCTTCGGTCGTGACATTTCCTTTTACTGAGTCAATTTCGTGCGCCAGTACATTTAGTAACACTTCGGAGTCTGAAGTGGTATTGATATGACGGCGATCTTTTTCAAACAGCTTCTGACGAACTTCGTTAGCGTTGGTCAAGTTACCGTTGTGGGCAAGTGTAATACCGAAAGGAGAGTTTACGTAGAAAGGTTGAGCTTCTGAAGCGCTTGAACTGCCTGCTGTAGGGTAACGAACATGACCAATTCCGACCTCGCCTTGCAGGCGTTGCATGTGTCTTGCTTCAAATACATCCTTGACTAAACCGTTCGCCTTACGCAGACGAAAACGATTGCTTTCTATGGTACAAATACCAGCGGCATCTTGGCCACGATGCTGTAACACCGTTAACGCGTCATAAATAGACTGGTTTACAGGCGTTGTGCCCACGATTCCAACAATACCACACATGTCCTAATCCTCGATTTGCGACAGTAGCTGGCACTACTAGATAGCGCCAGACAGAAAACTTGATGTTGCTTGTAAATGCTCGAAGAATGGGGCGATGATACGGCTGAACTCAGGGATCAACTGTGAATCTTTCCACCAATCCGAGCTTGGGAATGCAGTAAACGCATCCATAAAAAACAGCACCGCAGAAACAATTAAGACTCCGCGTAGACCACCAAATACAATCCCGAGAATTCGGTCCGTACCTGATAGCCCTGTTTTTTGTACCAGTTGACCAATGACGTAATTCACCACTGCACCAACTACCAAGGTTGCGACAAATAACGCCGCAATCGCCGCTCCGTTACGAAACATATCATCTTCGATGTTGGTGAAGTACACCGCCAATTTGGCATAGTAATTACTGGAGATAAAAAACGCTCCAAACCAAATCACCAAAGACAAAGCTTCTTTAGCAAAACCGCGAACTAAACTGATCAGAGCTGAAAATCCGATCACACCTAAAATGATAAAATCTATCCAATTCATCTTTTCTTCATCTTAAGTTGGCGCGCATTTTAACAGAAAAAATGCTGACGCAAACGTTTTCTTATGGATTTAATGGCTTAAATTTAAGCAATTGACCTTTTGAACCTGTAATTTTTTGTAATTCTTGAACTTGTCGTTCAAGTTTACTTTTTGACACATCAGGGCCAACAATCACTCTCGTAAACTCGTTTTCTTTCTTTGTGTGAGCTTGATAACCACGCTTTTGCAAATCCGCGACAAGCGCGACAGCATTTTCGTGATTCTTAAGTGCCATCAACTGAATGATCCAAGCTGAATCTTCATATTGATTTTTCTCTTGAACAGGACGAGTGACGACCTCAACTTGCTCTGGTTGTTTGATGACCTCAGGTTTAGATGTTGGCGCTGGCTCGGGCTCAGAAACGGCTACTTGAGCATCCTCACGTTCTTGCACTACAGCTTCAACCGGAGAATCCGGTAACGTAATGTCGTCTTCCACTGGCTCTAATATTTCGAAGTTTTCCACATCACTATCAAGTTCTGGTTTGATAGGAATACTGGCAAATTCTTCTTTGTAGTGCAGTTTCTTACCATCTAGCACATCGGGAAGAACAATGACTCCGACTGCGACTAGAATGATGGTGCCGACTAAACGACTTTGGAATTTACTTGCCATCAAAATACCTTTACTTATTTATTATTTGATTGCCAATGTTCCAATACCTCTCCGACGGTATGGAATGAGCCAACCACCAGAATAACGTCTCCTGTCTTTGCGTGGCTTCTCGCACTCTCGAAGGCGTCAACAGGGTTTTCAAAATGAACTTGCCCATCAGGTAAGTATTGGCACAATTCATCAGCGGTCGCCGCTCTCGGTCCAGTAAGCGACGCTGGATACCATTGTGTTGCAACTGGAGTTAGAGCTTCAATGGTTGCTTTAATGTCCTTGTCATGCAGCATTGCAACCACAATATGGATATTCTTACCCAGATATTGTTGCTTCACTCTTTCTACCAAATACTCAGCAGAGTGCGGGTTATGAGCGACATCAAGGACTATTTCAGGTTCGTGATGCAGTACTTGCATACGCCCCGCCAAACGCGCATTATTCAAGCCATTGACAATATTTATGTCAGTGATTTGCAATTCCGAAGCCCCTAGTGCCATCAGTGCAGTGGCTGCATTTTGTAATGGTAGCGATGGGATTGGTAAATCCTCTAACTCAAATGCCCCACTGCTCCATTTCCAACCATTATCAGTTAGTTGGTAATCGTACTGAATACCTACTTGGAAGAACTCAGAACCAATATCGTCAGCATGAGCCGCCACGGTCGCTGGTGGCGTCGGTTGACCACAAATTGCTGGCTTCCCTGAACGGTAAATGCCCGCTTTTTCAAAACCAATAACATTGATGTCATCACCAAGCCAATCCACATGATCGATCGCTAAGCTCGTAATAACAGAAACATCATGGTCAACAACGTTAGTGGCGTCTAGACGGCCGCCAAGTCCTACTTCAAGTAAGACAACGTCAACTTTCTCTACTTGGAAAATACGGAGCGCAGCAAGCGTACCGAATTCAAAGAGGCTAAGGCTAACATCACCACGCTGCTTTTCTACATAATCGAATGCTTCACAGTGCTTGGCATCTACAACGTCAACGCCATTAATGCGTACACGCTCGTTGTAACGAATCAGGTGCGGAGAACTATAAACACCGACTGAATAGCCAGCATCAAGTAAAATGGCTTCCATTAACGCACACGTTGAGCCTTTGCCATTGGTTCCGGCAACGGTGATTACGGTTGGAGCTGGTTTGGTAAGATTGGCTTTGTTTGCTACCGCTTGGACACGGTCTAAGCCTAGATCAATTGCTGAGGAATGAATATTTGCTAAATAATCAAGCCACATCTCTAATGAAGATGTGGCTTGAGGAATTGGGTTTTGGGTCATCTAACTTTAACCATTAAATTCTTTGGTTTTTATGTTAGTTGATACTTTACCCTTTTTCGTCCGCTTCTGGTACAGAATATGGCTCTTCATTTGGAGATTCGTTAACCGAAACCACCAAAGGAGACTTGTGGTTAGTCATCTTAGCGATAAGACCACCCACACGCTGACGCATTTCACGACGGTCAACGATCATATCAATAGCACCGTGATCAAGCAGGAACTCACTACGCTGGAAACCTTCAGGAAGATCTTCACGTACAGTTTGCTCGATTACACGACGACCAGCAAAGCCAATGAGGGCCTTAGGTTCACCGATGTTGATATCACCCAACATAGCCAAACTTGCTGATACACCACCCATTGTAGGGTCAGTTAGAACAGAAATAAACGGCAGACCTTTTTCTGATAAACGCTCAAGCGCAGCACTGGTTTTTGCCATTTGCATAAGAGACATTAAAGCCTCTTGCATACGAGCACCACCACTTGCTGAGAAACAAACAAGCGCACAGTTATTTTCAATGGCTGCATCCACTGCTTTCACAAAGCGAGCACCAACGACTGAACCCATTGAACCACCCATAAAGGAGAATTCAAACGCACACGCCACAAGCGGCAGACCAAGCAATTCACCCTGCATCACAACTAGCGCATCTTTCTCACCGCTATTTTTTTGTGCAGCAGAGATACGCTCTTTGTATCGCTTAGAATCTTTAAATTTCAGTTTATCCTGTGGCTCAAGTTCAGAACCTAATTCAACTCGATTACCTTCATCTAAAAATGTTTCCAAACGACGACGCGCTTTCATACGCATGTGATGGTTACACTTTGGACAAACTTCTAAGTTACGCTCTAGTTCAGCATGGTATAAAACCTGTTCACAAGAGGTACATTTAGTCCACACACCTTCTGGGATAGAAGCTTTGCGTGAACTTACTAGATTGCTTTTCTCTAAAATCTTTTCAAGCCAACTCATGGAAGACCTTTTCTCTCAACTCTTCCGCTTCATTGCGAAAGATATAAATTCGACATAATACCGACGGATTAAACCATATCTTGCAGCTACTGTAGATAAAAAACTGGTTGTACCTATTTTTGATATCGTAAATAGCGTATGTTTTCCGTTCACATTCAATGTAAACACTACCGATATTTTGAAATAAGTTTGTAAAATTAGTTCAAATTATCTGGTAAAAACAGTGGACCGATCGGCACTTCAGGTAACCCAAACTCTTCTGGGTAGTCTACATCTACCAGGTACAGACCTTCCGCTTTCGCTGTCGCACCCGCTAGTTTGCGATCTTTGGCTTCTAATAACCACTTGATCCATTCAGGACTCTCTTCGCCACGTCCAACTTTTATCAAGCTACCCGTGATATTACGAACCATATGATGCACGAACGCATTAGCTTTAATATCAATAACCACATAGTTCCCATGGCGCGTAACGTTCAGATGCATCAAGTTTCGAAATGGGCTGCGAGACTGACAATGCGCCGCGCGAAACGACGTAAAATCATTTTCGCCAAGTAGGAACTGCCCTGCTTCATGCATTTTTTTCTCGTCGAGCTCACCATGATAGTGACTAACCCCCGAGTTTAAGATGCCTGGACGTAAAGCATGATTGAAAATAATGTAACGATAACGGCGCGCTGTCGCTGAGAATCTTGCATGGAAATCATCTGAAACTTCCTTAGCCCAACGAACCGCTATATCGCTTGGCATGTTCGCGTTTGCGCCCATGGTCCAAGCTACCATTTTTCGAGTAACGTTGGTATCAAAGTGCACAACTTGTCCCGTGCCATGCACGCCTGCGTCTGTCCGACCAGCACACTGAACTTCAACTGGGTGATTAGCGACAACGGACAATGCTTTCTCTAGCTCTTCTTGGACACTTTTCACTTCTCTTTGGCGCTGCCAACCAAAGTAGTTTGTACCGTTGTACTCGATACCTAATGCGATTCTCATCTTAACCTTCGAACTCTAAAATGGGGCGGGAAGTATATACTCAAGTCACCTCAAGTTGCCAGTTTCACCAAGGGTGACATAAAGGTAGCATCCTACTAACGGGACACAAAAAGGGTAGCAAACGCTACCCTTTTGTTTCGGTTTATCGGCCATTAATGGCGTCAATCAGGCTTTTTGCTTCGCGGCGAATATCATCCTCACCGTAAACAATCGCCTCTTCTAGTAGTTTAATCGCCCCTTGAGAATCGTTCATCTCGAGATAGATTTTAGCCAAATCCAGTTTCCCAGCCGCTTCAGCATTGTTATCTACGTCAATATCGCCGATCTCGCCGATAACATCTGGAAACTCGTTCAATCCGACATCGAGCTTAAGGTCTTCTTCTTCGAACTCACCACCTTCTCTGTCGACCTGAGCCATCAATTCATCAATCGTCATAAATTGATTTTTCTTCGGGTCGAAGTCATCCAAGTCGCTTTGCTCTGCCCAGTTTTCTTGCGCGATCTCTGGCTGACTTAGTGCATCACTCGAATTCCAAACATCACGCTGGTCCTCAGGCACTTCTTCAGTAGAACTTACGTTATCAGCAGCGGGTTTAAAGCCATCCCAATCATCTCCAACATCAAGCATGGTTTCAAAATCCATACCTGCACTTGCGATGGTGTCACTGTCTAGTTTACCTTCAAATACTTCTGAGTTTGCGTCTTCCGCAAGAAGGTTAGCCATTGATGATTCATCATCCAAATTACTGAGCGGCTCACCCTCTGTCGCTGTTGGCTGCACTTCTGGGTCAGTATCAAAGCCGTTTTGCTGCGCAAATACTTCAAACAAAGCATCATGATCGTTATCGGCTTGAATAGCTGGTCTCGATGTCTCTGCTTCAACCTTAGGGCTCTCTGGCGCACCCTCGTTCATTGATGCGAGAACATCTTCCTCATTGAACTCTGGAAGATCTTGGTCGTCAAAACTTAACTCTTCATCCTCACCGGAGATTGGTTCTATATCTGCAGTCTCAGAGCTCGGTAATTCTGGCTCTTCTTCCATCGACGCCAAGGCATCTTCTTCGCTGAACTCTGGCAAATCGAGCTCATCAAAATTGAACTCTTCTTCGGACTCAGTTGGCAAGTCGGCTTCAACTTGTTCTAGTTCAATGGACTCGGACGTTTCTAGCTCCGGCTCATCCACCATAGACGCCAATGCGTCTTCTTCACTAAACTCAGGAAGATCCAGCTCATCAAAATTGAATTCATCTTCTGATTCAGCTGGCAAGTCGGCTTCAACTTGTTCTGGTTCAACGGACTCGGACGTTTCTAACGTAGGCTCGCCAGCCATAGACGCCAGTGCATCTTCTTCACTGAACTCTGGCAAATCGAGCTCATCAAAATTGAACTCTTCTTCGGACTCAGTTGGCAAGTCGGCTTCAACCTGTTCTGGCTCAACGGACTCGGACGTTTCTAACTCCGGCTCATCCGTCATAGACGCCAATGCGTCTTCTTCACTGAATTCTGGAAGATCCAGCTCATCAAAATTGAACTCTTCTTCGGACTCAGCTGGTAAGTCAGCTTCGACTTGCTCTGGTTTAACAGACTCGGACGTTTCTAACTCCGGCTCATCCGACATAGACGCCAATGCGTCTTCTTCACTAAACTCAGGAAGATCCAGCTCGTCAAAATTGAACTCTTCTTCGGACTCAGCTGGCAAGTCGGCTTCAATTTGTTCTGGTTCAACGGACTCGGACGTTTCTAACGCAGGTTCGCCAGCCATAGATGCTAGAGCATCTTCTTCGCTGAATTCTGGAAGATCTAGCTCATCAAAATTGAATTCTTCTTCTGAATCGTTGGTCGACTCAGTTTCCGGCTCCAATTCAGGTTCATCCAGTAGCCAATCTTCTTCTTGTGGAACACCGAATTCATTTTCTATTGTATTTGGTGTCGGTGTGAAGGCTGGAATGTCTTCCTCTTGCTCAACGTGAGGCTGTACCTCAGCATCGGACTCCACGGATGGTTCTTGTGTTGAATCAGTATCGGTAGCCTCTTGTTGTAGTGATGAAGCTTCCTCTATCTCCGTTTGTGTTTTTTCAACTTGCTGCGGTAAATCGTCTTCACTATCAAATAGAGCGTCAAGTTCAGCAGAAAAATCCGCTTTTTCTTGTTCTGTTGGCAGAAGTTCTTCACTGTCTGACTCAAATAGGTCGTCTAGCTCGCTCATTAAAGGATCATTCTCTGGTGAGAGGTCCTCTAAATCACCAAGAAATTCATCGCTGCTAAATGGCTCTGAAGCAGCCTCTGGCTCGGTTAATGGTTGATCTTTTGCAGCGTCTGGTTGGCTTTCACTTAATAAAGCGTCGATGTCCAATCCAGACTCAATGTCCTGATCTTCATGAGTTTGTTCTGACTCAACTACGGAAGATGGCTTTTCGTCGGCGTCTGATTCACCAAAACCAAGTGATTTCAGTAACTCTTCCTCTTCCGATTTATTCTGCTCTGGGCTCTCGTCCTCTCGAATCAGATCATCAAACGGATCTAAATCAGCTTCAGTCTCTTCATCAAGTTCAGAGGTAACATCATCAATGAGTTCATCCAGTAAGTCTGTGCTATCTGCGTCTAACTCTTCGATCGAGTCATCACCTTCAAAACCAGAGATTGCTTCTAGCTCGTTTAGTGGATCAAACTCGTCTGTGTCATCTTCATCAAAATCAATGAGTTCATCGAGTAGCTCTGTACTGTTTTCATCTAGAACAGGGCCTTCATTGGCGTCAGCTTCTCGAACTTCCGATTCACTAGCCGGTTGTTCATACTGGGCCAATAGCTTATCGATATCGTCGTCAGATGCCTCTCCTACACTAAAGTCATCATCCGAAACGGGCTGTTTTAACTCAGGCTTATCAGTATCTAAATCGAAGTCATCGTTGCCAAGTTCAGCAAACAAGTCATCAAGCATATCCTGGTCGACAGTGTCACTTGGTAACTCTTCTGACGGCTCATCGGCTGCAAGTAACTCGGCAAATGCATCGTCTGAAAGCGAGTCTGATTTCTCATTCGTATCATCCGAAAGATCGAAGCCAGACTCATCGTCATCGAGCACTTCTAGTTCTGGAGCAACCTCATCTAAGGCTCGCTCCATTTCTTCTAAACCAAGCGCCTTTTCTTCGCCGTTGACTTGGATACCATTGTTCGATGACTCAAACTCATCCAGACCAACATCTAGGTCACCGTCATCGCCAATATCTGCAAATGGGTCATCGTCCCCTTCCAGATTGAAATCAAGTTCTTCATCGTCGAGGTTAGCAAAGACGTCTTCTTCTAAATCTGACTTCTCTTCTTGTAAAGACTGTGTGTTGATATCTTCATCTGCAAACAATTCATCATCAAGCGTGAGCTCTTCATCCAGCTCATCCGCCGCCGCTAAACCGATTGGCGCCGCAAGAGGATCAACGTTTTGCTGTTCCTGTGCAGCCGCTTCTTCCTCTTTCGCTTTAGAGCGTCGACCAAGAAGCATAACAACTAGCAACGCAATCAAAGCACCAGGAATTAATGCCGCAAGACCAACAAGCCAACCATTAGACAAAATTTTGTCCATGGTGCTTGGTTGCATGCGTTGTTGTTCAGCAAGGCGCTGGCGCTCTTCTGCAAGCAGTTTCTCGACTTCTGAGCGAATGCGTTCTTCGTCATTCAGCTCGCTTTTCAAAGTTTCGACTTCGCTTTGCACTTCTGACAGCATCAATCGAAGACGATGGTTCTTCTCTTCTAATGACTCTAATTCACTTTGTGAGCCTTGAAGTTTGTCCTTCAGCGCACTGACCTGCTTTTCACCCTGCGGAGAGGTGGTTACTGGTGGCGCAGGGATGACGGGTATTGTTTTCGGAGTTGGTTTTGGCTCCTTTGCTGCCACTGTCTCTGGCTTAGTCGCAGGCTTGGGTTCTACTTTAATTTGTGGCTTTGGTTGCTCGGTGACTCGTTGTGCTGGCGTCGCTCTATTTGTCGGCTTCGGCTGTTTTAACTTAGCTTCATGCGCCTTCATAATCGCAACAGCTTGCGCTGTGGTCGCGCTTTGCACTTGCTCTAGAGAAGGTACTCGTAGCCGACTCCCTGGGATCAATTCATGAATGTTTTGGTTCTCAAACGCTTGAGGGTTAATTCGGTAAATGGCAAGAAGCGTTTGTTGAACGGTAACACCGCGTGAAGGTCGTAATTCTGAAGCGATCGACCATAGTGTTTGATTTTCACCAGTCGGACCAAAGAAACGTGACGGTTGAGTATTCGCAGGAGGAGCAGGTAATGCTCGCTCAATATCTTCAGCATAGCTTGGAGATGATTGCACTTCACCAGACGGTCCAACAAGACGAATTCCTTCGGCTTGAACCACTGATGATGTCTGAGTCGCGCTCATCAACACAAGGGCTGCTAACAAACGCTTATAATTTTGACGCATAGAAGGCTCAGTTTTGTGCTAAATACAATTTGAAATGGTGATCGGTTAAATATATCGGATATCGCATGCAAAACTATAGCGTTGAGAATAAAAAATGTGTGGCTCTCGCCATATTCGTACTAATCTCACACTATTTTGTTTCGTTCGTACAAAAAAGCCTCGCACTGTGCGAGGCTTTGAAATGAACTGTAAGCGACTTAGTAGTAATCGCGGATCAGAACTTCTGCGATTTGCACCGCGTTAGTTGCCGCGCCTTTACGCACGTTATCAGCAACAACCCACAGGTTTACGCCGCTATGATGGCTGATATCGTTACGGATACGGCCAACCATTACATGGTCTTTACCGCCCGCATCGCGAACTTGTGTAGGGAAGTCTTCACCGTGGAACACTTCGATACCGTCAGTTTGCTCAAGCAAGTTAACGACTTCTTGTGCATCGATAGGTGAACGAGTCTCAATGTGAAGTGCTTCTGCGTGACCGTAGAATACAGGAACACGTACACACGTTGGATTGACTGTGATTGATGGATCGTTAAAGATCTTCTGTGTTTCCCACACCATTTTCATTTCTTCTTTGGTGTAGCCGTTTTCCATCATCTGATCGATTTGTGGAATACAGTTAAACGCGATCTGTTGAGAGAATTGCTTCTTGTCTGCAGGCAGACCGTTTAGCAGCTTCGCCGTTTGACCTGCTAGCTCATCAATACCCGCTTTTCCTGCACCAGATACCGATTGGTAAGTTGATACGTTAATACGCTCAATGCCCACCGCATCGTGAATTGGTTTTAGTGCCACCAGCATTTGGATGGTTGAACAGTTCGGGTTCGCGATGATGTTACGGTTACGAAACTCTGCAATCGCTTCTGGGTTTACTTCTGGCACAACAAGAGGAATGTCGTACTCGTAACGGAAGTGTGATGTATTGTCGATAACAATCACGCCTTCATCAGCGGCAATTGGAGCCCACTTGGCTGATAGCTCACCACCAGCAGAAAACAGTGCGATATGCGCTTGAGACCAATCGAACTCTTCTACGTTTTGAACGCGTACCGTTTTACCATTGAAGCGGTAAGTCTTGCCTTCGCTGCGCTCACTCGCGAGTAGGAAGATTTCGCCTACTGGGAATTTGCGCTCTTGAAGCACATCCAAAATTGTTTCACCGACCGCACCGGTCGCACCTAAAATGGCAACATTATATTGCTGGCTCATTGACTTACCTCAATCTGAAAACCTAGTTCTGCTAATGGAGCAAGGTTACATGTTTTGTTACCCACTAGCGTGACAGCACTGTATTCACGGCGATCCCAGTAGTTTTTACGCATCAGGTCAAAAGCGCCTGGCTTACTGATTTCACGGCGGAAAAGAGCGTCATCTCTACGCACATCATAGATTAACTGCGTGATGTTATGCAGTGTTGCTTCGTCCCAAGCTCTGTCCAATACCATAGTAGGAACAGGCGCGGTTGGCAGTAAATCGCTGGCATGCGCACGTAATTCGTTATTTAAGAACTCACAATAGCTGTTGAAAATCATCGTCGTACCGCGAGCTTTCCCTTCCAAGCCGTAGCCTGCAACGTGAGGGGTTGCGAATGCTAGCAGAGGCAGAAGCTCCATATCAACCTCTGGTTCAAATTCAAATACGTCGAGTGCCGCTGTAAAGCCATCATTTTTCAAAAGACGTTGTTTCAAAGCAGCGTTGTCAACGATGGGACCTCGAGCCGCGTTAATCAAAATTTGATCGCTGCGGAGACCATTTAATACCTTCTCATCAATCAAATGATGCGTTGGGTATGGGCCACCTTTGGTGATTGGCGTATGTAGTGTAATGATGTCTGAGCTTTCAATCAGTTCTGTCAACGGAGTAAAGCTACGAGGATCACCAGCCTCTTGTTTGAATGGGTCATTGATGAGAACTTTAATACCCATGCCTTTCAAACATTTCTCTAGGTAGCTACCTACTTGGCCTGCACCAATAATACCTACCGTCTTGTCAAATACCGAGAAACCTTGTTGCTGAGCGAGCACCATCATCACGCTGAACGCGTATTCCGCCACACCCACTTTGTTACACCCTGGCGCCGCAGTGAAGAAAATGCCTTTCTCTTTTAAGAGTGCTTGGTCAACATGATCCATGCCTGCCGTGGCCGTACCAACAAACTTCAGCTTGTTTGCTTTGCTGATCAGGTCAGCATTCACTTTGGTGACTGAGCGAATCATTAGGGCATCAACATCCACTAAATCTTCGGCGGTCAGTGTACGACCTGGTTTTAGAATTACGTTACCGAGTTGGCTGAATAGTTCTTCAGCATACGGCATATTTTCATCAACAATAATTTTCATAGCGCCAGCGTTCTAACATCCATTTGTAAGAGTTCGTTTATTCGCAAGATGCGAAACTAAAGCGATTGTGCCCTTTTCCCGAAAAATCTCAAGATATAACACCAATAAACCTCAAGGAGGTAACTCCTATAGAATCAATTGACGGGAAGCCTAGAGAAAAGCAGAAACAGAGAAAAGAAAAAGCCCGGCTAAATAGCCGGGCAAAGTTCCAGAACAAAAGGATCCTATCCCGCTCTCCATGGGATAGAGTCTGCGTCTGTTCGATCAGTGTGACTGATCAAGCTCTGGAAACTGGATTGTTGGCGTTTACAGTACTCTCGCAAGGCGCCAACAAATTCAGTTAACCTTGGTACTTTTTAATAACCAAAGTTGCGTTTGTGCCGCCAAAGCCAAAGCTGTTTGACATTACGGTCGTTAGCTCTGCATCACGTGCTTCTGTCACGATGTCCAGACCTTGTGCTGCTTCGTCCAAGTTTGAAATATTGATGCTTGGAGCAATGAAGTTTTTGTCTAGCATAAGTGTTGAGTAAATTGCTTCGTGCACGCCCGCTGCGCCGAGTGCGTGGCCAGTCATTGCTTTTGTTGCAGAGATTGCAGGGCTGTTCTCACCAAACAATTGTTGGATAGCACCAAGCTCTTTCACGTCACCAACTGGTGTCGATGTGCCGTGCGTGTTGATGTAATCCACACCATCAACGTCTTGCATCGCCATCTTCATACAACGAATTGCGCCTTCACCTGATGGCGCTACCATGTCGTAGCCATCTGATGTCGCACCGTAACCTACGATTTCACCGTAGATTTTCGCACCACGTGCCAGTGCGTGCTCTAGTTCTTCAATAACCAGCATGCCGCCGCCGCCCGAGATAACAAAACCGTCACGGTCTGCATCGTATGTACGAGATGCTTTGTCTGGCGTGTCATTGTATTTGGTTGACAGTGCGCCCATCGCATCAAACATCATAGTTTGAGACCAATCTAGCTCTTCGCCGCCACCAGCAAAAACAATATCTTGTTTGCCTAGTTGAATAAGCTCCATAGCATGGCCGATACAGTGTGCAGATGTTGCACATGCAGAGCTCATTGAGTAGTTCACGCCACGAATCTTAAATGGCGTAGCAAGACAAGCAGAAACAGTAGAAGACATAGTACGAGGAACCATGTAAGGACCAACTCGCTTTACGCCTTTGGCGCGCATCGTGTCTGTCGCTACCGTTTGATTGTATGCAGAAGCACCGCCAGAACCTGCAACGATACCGGTACGATCGTTTGAAACCTGCTCTTCTGTAAGACCAGCGTCTGCGATTGCCTGCTCCATTGATAGGTATGCATAAGCAGCCGCATCACCCATAAAGCGCATCTGCTTACGGTCGATGTGTTCCGCCGGGTTGATTTTTAGGTCACCCCATACTTGCGAACGAAGACCGTGTTCTTTGAACTGCTCAGATGCAGTGATGCCAGATTTGCCCGCTTTAAGAGACGCTAGAACTTCTTCGACGTTGTTACCGATACTTGAAACAATACCCATACCGGTGATTACGACTCGTTTCATTATGACATTCCTATAATTCAAAAATCCGCTAGATGATAACTAAGATAGTCAACAAAAGTGGTCAGCTTTCCCATAAATTCGTACAATCGCCCCATTCTTACCGCGCCAAATCACAAATTTGCACCATTATGACTTCAATAAAAAACGCAGAACTTGGTTGGAACGAAGCTGGTACTCCGGTTTCAGACCAATTTGATGATGTTTACTTCTCTAACGTAAACGGTCTTGAAGAGACACGCTACGTTTTCTTAAAACAAAATCATCTCCCAGAAAGATGGCAGGAATTTGACCAAAGACGTTTTGTCATTGGTGAAACAGGATTTGGCACGGGATTAAACTTCTTAGCAGTATGCCAGTGGTTTCGTGAGTTTCGTCGTCAGCATCCAGACGCAACATTGAAAGAGCTGCATTTTATTAGCTTTGAAAAATACCCATTAAGCAAAGCCGATTTAAAGAAGGCGCATGAAGCTTGGCCTGAGCTAGCTGAATACGCGGAAAAGTTACAAAAGCACTACCCTGCCGCTGTGCCGGAGTGTCATCGCATTGTTTTAGAAGACGGCGCAATCACACTCGACCTTTGGTTTGGTGACATTAAAGACTGCATGCCGCAAGTCCCATACAACGAACAAGGTTTGATTGATGCTTGGTTCTTAGATGGATTCGCGCCAAGCAAAAACCCAGAGATGTGGAACCAAGGCCTGTTCAACAACATGGCAAAGCTAGCCAAGCAAGATTGTACAGTTGCCACGTTTACCGCAGCAGGCTTTGTACGTCGTGGTTTGAACGAAGCTGGCTTTACAATGAAAAAGGTGAAAGGTTTCGGCACTAAGCGAGAAATGATCGCCGGCTCTATGGAGCAACGTGAAAAGCAGTCGAACCATCTCCCTTGGTTCAATCGCACAGCATCTAGCAATCTTGATTCGATTGCCATCATTGGTGGTGGTATAGCCAGCGCGGCGTTAGCGAAAACGTTGGTTCGTCGTGGCCAAAACGTCACGCTTTACTGCAAAGACACTCAACCAGCCGAAGGAGCGTCGGGTAATCGTCAAGGGGCCGTGTATCCATTGTTGAACGGTCCCCATACTGGCGTTTCGCGTGTGTTTGCTCCTGCATTTTTGTTCGCACGTCAGTTTGTTGAACAAGCAGCACAAGAGATCGATTTTGATCATGACTGGTGTGGCGTAACTCAGTTGATGTGGGATGACAAATCCACAGACAAACTGGAGAAAATGCTTGCGGGTAACTTCACTCCAGAGCTCATTCAAAAGCTGTCCGCTGAGGAAACTGCGAACACTATCGGGTTACCTATTGATATGGCATCTGTGCACTACCCAATGGGAGGGTGGCTGTGCCCTGTCGAGTTAACGCGTGGGTTAATTAAACAATTGGAGCAGACGTCGTTACTCTCAACGAAGTTTGAACATCTTGTTGAGGCATTAGATTGGGATGAAAAGCGCCAGCTCTGGCTACTAACGGCGAGTGGTCAAACATTTGAGCACTCAACGGTTGTGATTGCGAACGGCCATGAGTTCCAGACATTGAGTCAAACCGCTTCCCTACCAATGGGGCAGGTGAAAGGACAAGTCAGTCATGCGCCAGCAACCGAAATGCTGAGTCAGCTGAAAACGGTGTTGTGTTACGACGGTTACATGACACCTGTTAACCCAAGTAATCAACACTTGTGTATCGGTGCAAGCTACGACCGCAGTCACCTTGACTACGAATTTGATGAAAACGCCCAAAAAGATAATGCGGAAAAGCTAGTGAAATGTGTACCGAATCAAACATGGGCAAAAGAGGTAGATATCACTGGTAATCAATCTCGCCAAGGTATTCGTTGTGTTAGCCGAGATCACTTACCATTTGTCGGGAATGTGGGTGACTTTGAGACGATCAAAACGCAATACGCCAACTTACAAAATCAAAAAGCAGAAGAGGTAGAAACCATTCATCAGTACCCTAACCTATTCTGCTTCTTAGGTTTAGGATCTCGTGGACTGAGCTCTGCACCATTATTAGCTGAAGTGTTGGCCTCCCAGATCTGTGGGGACCCGCTGCCATTACCGGTTGATGTATTGACCGAACTTCACCCAAGTCGAATATGGGTTCGTAAACTAAGAAAAGGCAAAGCCATTACCGAGCTGTAAGAGTATTCTCTCGTTTTAATTCCCGACACAGATACGTGTCGGGAATCGCTAACTCACTAAGTTGCTCGTACTGAGATTACTTCAGCAGTGCAACTGCCTGTTTCACTTGCTCTGCCACTTCTGGGTTTACAACCTTACCCGATTCCACGTCAAAATTTTCGTAGAAGCTCGGCACAGATAACGATGCCTTTACATCCGCGCCAAAAAATTGTGCAGAACCTGTCGCCGCCGCAAGAACACTTTGTGCACCACCGGGACCTGGGGAAGTTGCTAAATAAACGACAGGTTTGTTTTGAAATACATTACGCTCAATGCGCGTCGCCCAATCGAACAAGTTTTTATAGGCCGCTGGGTACGAACCGTTATGCTCTGCGAAGGAAACAACGATAGCGTCAGCCTCCGCCAAGTCACGTAAAAACGCGACAGCCCCTTCAGCTTGACCTATTTCTTTCTCTTTGTCCTCGCTAAACATTGGCGCTTGATAATCGTTTAAGTCTAGAACATTCACTTGAGCGCCTTCGACTTGATTTGCTGCGTATGTAGCAAGTAGTTTGTTGATTGAGGTAGAGCTGGTAGATGCACCAAATGCGACAATTTTCATGGTTGTAATCCTTTGTTCACGTTTTGTGCTGATCAGAATAAAAGTTGAACAGTTTCGCTACAACCACAAAAATTTTATGAAGAGGTTCGAATTTTTCGAAGTAGTAAATGACTGGGATTAAATAAAGGGAGAACGCTGCTTAGGGACTAAGCCTGAGCCTGGAGCTCTTGCCACAAATCACTGACAATCACGCGATCGGCCGGGCTTAACTCGGTACGCGCATTTTCTAAGCTGCTCTCAATGCGTGACTTCAGCTCAGTAATATCGCTAATCCCTTCTTCTTCACAAGACGCCGCGGATAAAGAGATGTGACCACGTAAATAACCACCAGCAAACAATTCATCGTCAGATGCTGTTTCAATTCGAGCATCAATCAGTTCCAGTAGTTTTTCTTCAAATTCAATAATCATGGTGTATCTCTGAGGTTATTAATGGTTATTTAACGCAAAAGTCCGACGCTTCCAGTGGCTTAGTTTGATAAAATGCGCGCAGGGCATCAGAAAGCATTTTCACTCGCAAAGGCAAGCCTACGTCCAAAATACCCAGCACTTCTTTATGTACTTTTTGCATAAAGCCGAGCCTATCTGGTTCAAAATCGCCGTGTAGATTGTCACAACTCACCGTAAAAGGGAAGCCAGCGCTTTGTGCCAGAATCCATTCATAAGCTTGAGGTCGCACTTCAACTTTCTCAAACTCCGCTTGAACTTCTGCTGTTCGCCCATCGGGTTCATACCAATAGCCAAAATCTTCCAGCAAACGACGCTCTGGACCAGCCACACACCAATGCGAAATCTCGTGTAAAGCAGAGGCGTAAAAACCCCGAGCAAAAATAATCCGATGATGAGGGTGTTCATCATCAGCAGGAAGATAAATAGGCTCATCACCACCTAACTCTAATTTCGTATTAAATTGTTCTAAAAAGGTGTCATTAAAAATGGTGATTAAGTCTTGGTATTCGTGGGTCATCGTCGAGTTTGTACTTCAGTTTGACATGCGCTGCATATTGTCGCTGTTTTTAGCTATGAGGTAAAGGCAACCCCACATTTTTGGTTATTAGTTGAATTTATCTGAACATCGCTTTCTCCATACAATTTCTCATTCGTCAGCGTACTTATTTACCACTACACTCTCGCCTTATTTTGATGCCGTTCAAACCGCTATTTTTAAGCCGTTTGATTACAAGCATGTTGCTGGTTTTAATCACTTTTTAAGAGAGATAGAACCGTTTGTAAGTGTTGTTACTTCGCCTACGCTGATTCTCGTAGAACGTAGTGACTTTTTACGTTGAGTGTTTCCCTATGTTGCTAAGTGTGTTGTATATCATTGGTATCACGGCTGAAGCCATGACAGGTGCGTTAAGTGCTGGTAGAAGAAAGATGGACTGGTTTGGTGTTATGTTGGTGGCCAGCGCAACGGCCATTGGTGGTGGCACCGTACGTGACATTCTATTAGGCCACTACCCTCTTGGTTGGGTAAAAAACCCAGAGTTCCTTGCAATTACGTGTGTTGCAGGTGTGCTAACAACAGGTTTAGCGAAATGGGTGATTAAGCTGAAAGGTCTGTTCATTCGCCTCGATGCATTAGGTTTAATCGTGTTTAGTATCATCGGAACAAAAATTGCGATGGGCATGGGCTTGCACCCTGGTATTTGTATGGTTTCAGCGTTAGTAACTGGTGTATTCGGTGGGCTACTTCGCGACTTAATCTGTCGCCAAACACCATTGGTACTGCATGAAGAGCTTTACGCTTCTGTCGCTCTTATCGCATCAGGAATGTACTTAGCGCTATTAGAATTCAATGTTCCCGATGTCACTGCCACTATTATTACACTGGTTACTGGTTACATGTTGCGTATGGCTGCGGTACGCTTTAAGTGGCGTCTGCCTTCTTTCCATTTGGAAACCGAAGGCTCGATTCATTAAGCAAAAACTACTTAAACAAAAAAGGTTGCCTGATAAAATTGTGCCACCCGCGATTCAGTGAGTGGCATAATTTTATATTCAGTCATCCTGAACAGCGACGAAGGAGCATGATTCAGGATCTATTATCCGAGCACTCTGTTGTCAGGGATGTTTCTTTCTCTTTTCATCGTGCTGAAATTAGATTCCTAGTCTCGCTATAGCTCGCTGGAATGACACAAAGCTCTTAAATCTTCGGTGTTTCAGTTGTTACGCCATGGTTTTGACCACGGTGGCGTAGTAAATGATCCATCACCACAATAGCCAGCATCGCTTCTGCGATAGGCACAGCACGAATACCCACACATGGGTCATGACGACCTTTGGTGATCAACTGAGTTGGTTCACCTTCTTTTGTGATGGTCTCACCCGGCACAGTGATACTTGATGTTGGCTTAAGCGCAATGTTTGCGACAATGTCTTGACCAGTCGAGATACCACCAAGAATGCCACCCGCATGATTACTACCAAAACCTTCAGGAGCGAGCGTATCACGGTGCTGACTGCCTTTTTGGGTTACCACCTCGAAACCGTCTCCGATTTCCACGCCTTTCACCGCGTTGATGCTCATTAGTGCGTGCGCGATGTCTGCATCCAAACGGTCAAATACGGGTTCCCCAAGACCAACAGGCACGTTAGTTGCCACAACCTGGATTTTTGCGCCAATAGAGTCGCCTTCTTTTTTCAGGTCACGGATAAGTTGGTCAAATGCTTCTACTTTGTCAGCATCAGGGCAGAAGAATGCATTGTTCTCGATTTCGTTCCAATCTACCTTGTCGATAGATACATCACCCATTTGTGACAAGTAAGCACGAATCTCAACACCAAACTCATCTTTTAAGTATTTCTTCGCGATTGCACCAGCAGCCACACGCATTGCGGTTTCACGAGCTGAAGAACGGCCGCCACCGCGATAGTCGCGGATGCCATATTTTTGGTGGTAAGTGTAATCAGCATGACCCGGTCTGAACTTATCTTTGATGTCAGAGTAGTCTTTTGAGCGCTGATCGGTGTTTTCAATTAGCAAACCGATCGATGTGCCCGTGGTTTTGCCTTCAAAAACGCCAGAAAGAATTTTAACTTCATCCGGTTCACGACGTTGTGTGGTGTAACGTGATGTGCCTGGACGACGGCGGTCGAGATCGATTTGTAGATCTGCTTCTGTAATTTCCAACCCCGGAGGACATCCGTCTACGATACATCCCAGTGCGATACCGTGACTTTCCCCGAATGTCGTCACTCGGAAATGTTGTCCGATACTGTTTCCTGCCATTACTTCCTCAAGTTTTTATCGCCACGCTCTCTCAAAACAGAGCATAGCTGCTTTCCAATTCTTCGTGGATTCATAGTGGCTTTATTACGTTTTGATGTAAAGAGTTAATATCGGCGAGGTATGCATAAAAAAACACCGAGCATAAAGCTCGGTGTTTTGATGTTTAGTGCAAGACTCTATTAGTCTTTGTACAGTTTAAACTCTTCTGCACACTCAACCAGCTGGTCACGCGTTAGCATAAACACGCCATGACCGCCGTTCTCGAACTCAATCCAAGTAAATGGAATCTCTGGGTACTGTTCCATCATATGAATCATTGAGTTGCCGACTTCGCAAATAAGAATGCCGTTATCTGTTAGATAATCTGGCGCGTTAGCAAGAATACGACGCACTAGTTTTAGACCATCCGTACCCGCAGCTAGCCCAAGCTCAGGCTCATGCGTGAACTCATCTGGCAGGCTGTTCATGTCTTCTTCATCCACATATGGTGGGTTGGACACGATTAGATTGTATTTCTCTTTTGGAAGATCACGGAACAAATCAGAGCGAATTGGGAACACTTGCTGCTCCATGCCATGATCTTGTACGTTTTGCTCAGCCACTTGTAGAGCATCTGTAGAGATGTCGATCGCATCCACTTCTGCTTCAGGGAAAGCGTGCGCACAAGCAATCGCGATACAACCAGAACCCGTACATAGGTCCATGATGCGCGTAGGCTCTTCCACCAACCAAGGTTGGAATTCCGCTTGAATCAACTCACCGATTGGAGAGCGTGGTACAAGTACACGCTCATCAACGAAGAACTCAAGACCGCAGAACCATGCTTTGTTGGTTAGGTATGCTGTTGGCGTACGCTCGTTGATGCGTTTTACTACGCGCTCAACAATACGCAGACGCTCGCTTGTCGTTAGGCGAGAGTTCAATACATGCGGAGGCACATCAATCGGCAAGTATAAGGTTGGCAGGATAAGCTGAACTGCTTCATCCCACGCATTATCAGTACCATGACCGTAAAACAGGTTCGCTGCATTAAAGCGGCTTACCGTCCAACGAATCATATCTTGAAGGGTATGCAGCTCCGATACCGCTTCTTCTACAAAAATCTTATCCAAAATTGCCTCCGAAAAGCGCTACAATACTGCCAATAAAGTTTATTAATGAAATTGTTTACCTAATGAGCAAAAAAGACACCGAGAACGATGACGATTTCGCCTTGTTTCAGGAAGCAGTACAGGGCGTAAAAAAGTTGCGACAGGATACCATAATCCAGCAACCAAAAAAAAATACTAAGCAAAAAGAAATCAAGCGCTCCAACCGTGAAGCGAGTGACTCTGAATTTTACTTTTCAGACGAGTTTGTCCCTCTATTAAACGATGAAGGTCCAACTCGTTATGCACGTGACGACGTCTCCACTTATGAAGTCAAACGTCTACGTCGTGGCGTGTATGTACCGGACGTGTTCCTCGATATGCACGGCATGACACAGCAAGAAGCAAAACGCGAGCTTGGTGCGATGATAGCCTATTGCATCAAAAACGAGATTCATTGTGCGTGTGTGCAACATGGTATTGGGAAACACATCCTGAAACAGAAAGCCCCACTTTGGTTAGCACAGCATCCTGACGTTATGGCTTTTCACCAAGCGCCACTAGAATTTGGTGGTGATGGTGCGTTGTTAGTGTTGCTTTCAATTCCTGAAAAGTAACAAGCTTGCTGTAGACACGACGAAACGAAAAGGCAGGGATCTCCTGCCTTTCTTATTCGGTCTCTAATTTGCAAACGCTTATTTTGGTTTAGACACTTATGGCGTAATATGCCATAGCACTTCACCATTTTGTGTTTGTAAATCATATTCAATACACACTAGGCCTGATGTAGGAAACATCGGAGGTGTCATGTCTTTTACAAACTCTGAAGTCAGATAACCGACCAAAGGCAAATGCGATACGAACAAAAGCGAGTCCAATTGTTCGACTTCGATTAACGCACTTGCGAAATCGAAGACATGCTCGGACTGGCCATAAGGTGTAATATCTTCACAAGTTTCAATGCTTTTTGCAGAGAAATACGCACTGATCTCTTGCCAAGTTTGTTGAGCTCTAATGTACGGACTCACCAACACTTTATCGAATTGCGCAAAACCCTGTTCTTTACAGGCTCTAGCAACCGCTTCTGATTCGACTCTGCCTCTTGGGGTCAATTGTCGTGCTGCGTCTGAATCTGCAAAATGCTCGGCTTCACCGTGACGCATGATGAATATTTTCATGTTATTTCCTAGGGATAGCTAACGCTACCAAAAGGTTGACTGCTATCTTTATTAGATAGACGGGGCTAACTTTAACAATGACGAAACAAAAATACTGATATAATTATCTGTTCATTATACCAATTCGCTTGTTAAAGATAGCGACTTTCTTAACAATCTATTAAAAGAATGTACTCAGTTCATCACACTATTTAACTGTGCAATGAGTTCAGAGCATTCACTCAAACAGTTCTTCCCCATACGCAAACGCGATGGGCCTGTGCAGAAGTCTACGAATAACAAAAATACGGCAAGCAGTATTTGTCGAAACGCAAACTTTGCGCCCCCCGCGAGGGGAGCCTAAATTACTGTAATGCGAAATCTGGAGACGCATCGTGCATCTAAGTCCTAACGATTCAAATCAATACCGCTACATTACCTTGAGCAATGAACTGCGTGTACTGCTGATTCATTCCGATACAGCTCAACAGTCGGCAGCTGCTCTGGCAGTGAACGTTGGACACTTCGACGACCCAAACGATCGCCAAGGTCTGGCACACTATTTAGAACACATGCTTTTTTTGGGTACGGAAAAATACCCTAAAGTGGGCGAGTTTCAAAGCTATATTAGCCAACACGGTGGAACAAACAACGCTTGGACTGGTACAGAGCACACTTGTTTCTTTTTCAATATTGCTCCAAATGCCTTTGAAAGTGCCTTAGATCGGTTTAGCCAATTCTTTACCGCACCTTTGTTTAACGAAGAAGCATTAGACAAAGAGCGACAGGCTGTCGACTCCGAATACAAGCTCAAACTTAATGATGATTCTCGTCGCCTGTATCAAGTTAACAAAGAAGTCATCAATCCAGAGCACCCGTTTTCAAAATTCTCTGTCGGAAACTTAGATACTCTTGGCGACCGAGATGGTAAATCCATCCGCGACGAAATTGTGGAGTTTCACCACTCTCAGTATTCCGCCGATTTGATGACACTGACTCTATTTGGGCCACAGTCGCTCGATGAACAGCAAGCTTGGGTAGAAACCATGTTTGCCGACATCCCAAATCACCACCTTCGTGGAAAATCGATTGATGTACCGATAGGCACTGAGGAAAGCACGGGCATTTTGGTTCAAGTCGAGCCGCTCAAAGAGTTCCGTAAACTGATTCTCACATTCCCCATGCCGGGAATGGATGCGCATTATAGCGTGAAGCCACTCTCCTACTTTGCTCACCTGTTGGGTTATGAAGGAGAAGGCAGTTTGATGCTTCAACTCAAAGAAAAAGGCTGGATTACTTCTCTCTCAGCGGGCGGCGGCGCGAGTGGCAGTAACTACCGAGACTTTACCGTAAGCTGCACCCTGACGCCAAACGGCTTAGATCATGTTGATGATATCGTTCAAGCAGTTTTTCAATACCTCTCGATGATCAAACAAGACGGGTTAGATGAATGGCGCTATCTCGAAAAACAAGCGGTATTAGAATCGGCTTTTCGCTTCCAAGAGCCATCGCGCCCAATGGATCTCGTCAGCCATCTGGTGATCAACATGCAGCACTATCAACCGGAAGACACGGTTTATGGTGACTACAAAATGACGGGCTACGATGAGGAGTTACAGCGTTCATTGCTGCGATACTTAACCATCGATAATGTACGCGTCACTTTGATTGCTAAAGGCCTGGAATACAACCGTACTGCCGAATGGTACTTTACCCCGTACTCCGTCACACCTTTTAGTGAAGACCAACGTCGTTTCTATCAACAAATCGACCCAAGCTGGCAATTCGTCTTACCGGAAAAGAACCCTTATATTTGCTACGACCTCGACCCCATGCCACTCGAAAATGGTGACTCGCTGCCAGAGTTGATTGAGGATCTCGAAGGGTTTCGGCTGTGGCATTTGCAAGATGACGAATTTCGCGTGCCTAAAGGTGTCGTTTATGTCGCTATCGACAGCTCTCATGCCGTTGCATCACCAAAGAACATCGTCAAAACGCGCTTATGTGTAGAGATGTTCCTCGATTCGCTAGCAAAAGAAACCTATCAAGCAGAAATCGCAGGGATGGGTTACAACATGTACGCTCACCAAGGTGGCGTGACCTTAACCCTCTCTGGGTTCAGTCAAAAGCTGCCTCAGTTGCTGGAAATGATTCTGCACCGTTTTGCTTCTCGAGATTTCAGCCCTGCTCGCTTTGAAACCATCAAACAACAACTGTTACGAAACTGGAGAAATGCTTCACAAGATCGCCCTATTTCGCAGCTGTTTAACGCACTTACTGGGTTACTTCAACCCAATAACCCGCCTTTCGCAACCTTAGTCGAAGCGCTAGAAGAAATCGAAGTCGATGAACTCTCGGTATTCGTAGAATCCATTCTTGCAGAACTGCACGTTGAAATGTTTGTTTACGGAGACTGGCAACGCCAGCAAGCCCATGACATGGCTACGACCTTGAAGGATGCTCTAAGAGTTAACGAGCAACGTTATGAAGAGGCACTTCGTCCGCTCATTATGCTAGGTAAAAATGGCAGTTTTCAACGTGAGGTGCATTGTAACCAGCAAGATTCCGCGGTCGTTATTTACCACCAGTGCGAGGATATTGAGCCTCGTAGTATCGCGCTATACTCATTGGCCAATCACCTTATGTCGGCAACGTTTTTCCATGAAATCCGTACCAAGCAGCAATTAGGTTACATGGTAGGCACTGGCAATATGCCGCTAAATCGTCACCCTGGTATTGTACTGTATGTGCAGTCACCTAATGCAGCACCGGCCGAGCTGGTTACCTCAATCGATGAGTTTTTAAATGCCTTTTATATGGTGCTGTTAGAGTTAAACGATTACCAATGGCACAGCAGTAAGCGCGGCTTGTGGAACCAAATAGCAACGCCGGACACCACACTTCGAGGACGGGCTCAACGTCTTTGGGTTGCGATAGGAAATAAGGACACTGAGTTTAACCAACGTGACAAGGTACTGGCGGAGTTGAAGAAGCTGACGCGCGCAGACATGATTCGCTTCGTTGTGAACGAATTGAAACCTCGTACTGCAAATCGTTTGATCATGCACTCTCAAGGTCAAGCGCATTCGGAGGCTCCGCGCATCCATCTAGGACAAGAAATTGGATCAATTGAAGAGTTCCAACTTCGGCCAAAAGATTGCGGCTTGGGGTGATCTAGTTGCGCAGAAATAAAATTGTCGAATACTAAGTATGTACCTAGAGCCCAGTGAGATTGTCGGTCTCATAGATTGAATCGGCACCATAATTAGCAGAAAATTGAAATTACGCCATTACGGCTTATGCTCTAATTCCCCGCACTAAAAATAACTTAATGAGGTAGTCATGAAAAAAGCACTTTTACTTGTGGCTCTTATACTGCCATTGGCATCTGCTCACGCTGAAATCTCAGTCAAAGGCGATGGCTTCGAATTAAGTGACGACTGTGTGCGCCTTAGCGGAGACAATGTATCCATCAAATCAGATGATTGCTCTTCAAAGCAGTGGAATGATAAAGACAAAAAAGGTAACAGCAGCGTTCACGGGGACGACAACCCAGGTAAAGGCCACAATAAAGATAAGAAAGACAAGAAGAAGTAACCATTTCTTCTTTATGAAAAAGGCTTGCCACTGGCAAGCCTTTTTCTCTACCGAAGCAACGTTTAATAGAACGTTGTCCCTTCACCAGCTCGAGTAAGCAAACCATCACATGGCGCGTAACGATCGCCATACTTCGATGCAAACTCATTCATTTTCTCTACGAGCTCTTTAATGCCAAATTGGTCCATGTAACGGAACGGACCACCCAAGAACGGTGGGAAACCAATACCAAATATCGCGCCAATATCACCGTCACGTGGCGAGCGAATGATGCCATCATCCAAACAACGTACCGCTTCATTCAACATTGGCAGCACACAGCGCAACGCAATATCGTTATCGCTTAGCTTAGATTCAGGGTCGAGCTTAAGCAGTTTGTAAACCGATTTGTCGACATCTTTCTTCTTGCCCTTGTAAGTGTAAAACCCCTTACCACTCTTGCGTCCTTTACGTCCATCATTTAACAAGATATCAAACACATCCGGCCCTTTGAATCGGTCACCTAACTCGTTAACCAGAATCGGCATAATTTTCGCGCCAATGTCGACACCAACTTCATCCAACAAGGTAATCGGGCCAACAGGGAAACCAAAATCAAGCAACGCCGTATCAATCTTTTCGATCGGTTCGTTAGCCAGCAGAATATGCGCCGCTTCGTTCATGTATGGCGCAAGAATGCGGTTCACGTAAAAGCCCGCTTTGTCTTTCACTACGATCGGGGTTTTACCTTGCTTTTTAGCAAGTGCAACGACTGTTGAAATGGTTTCATCTGACGTCGTTTCATGCGGAATCACTTCCACCAACGGCATTTTTTCTACCGGGCTGAAGTAATGCAAACCCACTACGTTTTCTGGACGCTCCGCTTTTTCTGCAATTTTGTGGATAGGCAACGAAGAAGTATTGGTCGCAAAGATAGTTTCTGTCTTAGCGTTTGCTTCAATGTCCGCCACCATTTTTTGCTTAAGATCTAAGTCTTCAAAAACGGCTTCAATTACGACATCAATATGATTAAAACTGGTAAAATCGACACCACCAGACAGTTGCAGCATTTTCGCTTGCAGATCGGCCTTGGATAGAATGCGACGTTTGCGCTGTTTCTCAAATAACTTGTAGTTGTAGTTGAGCGCATTTAAAACGCCATCGTTGCTAACGTCTTTGATGCGAACAGGTACTTTTGCTTTTGCAACAGACACATGGCTGATTCCGGCGCCCATCAGACCACCACCAAGCACACCAACTTTATGAACTGGTGCTGGTTTCGCATCCGTGCCATTCTCTTTCTTCATTTCTGTTGTGGCAAAGAAGATCGAACGGAGCGCTTTTGACTCTGAGCTCATTACAAGCTCACCGAAGCGCTTCGCTTCAAGTTCTTGGCCTTTAGCGAAGCCTTTCTCTAAGCCATGTTGAATAACTTCTAGAATTGCAACCGTTGCTGGATAGTTACCACGGGTTTTTTGATTCGTTTTCTTCGCAGCTTGCTCAAATACAAACTTGCGCCCTAGCCCGCTACCAGACATCACCTTTTCTTTCGTCGATAGCTTTTTCGTACCCTTGTTTTTACCTTTGTCGATAAACTGTTTTGCTACGTCGAGCAAAATGGTGTCAGGCACACAGGCGTCCACAACGCCCAGTTTTTTAGCTTTCTTCGCACGAAGTTGTTTACCCGTCAGGATCAAGTCCAACGATGGTAACAGGCCAATCAAACGTGGCAGACGCTGAGTACCACCAGAACCTGGCAATAAACCAAGTTGTACTTCTGGCAGACCTAAACGCGTTTTGTCAGAATCCGTACAAACACGATAATCACATGCAAGAGCCAGTTCTAAACCACCGCCCAAACATGGGCCATGAATAGCCGCAACGACAGGATACGGTAAGTCCGATAGCTGCTGGAACAACTCCTGACCCTGCCTTGCTAAGGCTTCCGCTTCACTTGCTGTGGTGCATGCTTCTAGCATTCTAACATCTGCGCCCGCAACAAAATTGTCCGGTTTTAGGGAGTGGATGATCATCCCTTTAATACCACTGGAGTCTTTTAGCTGAGCAAAAATTTCTTTCATTTCGTCAGCAAAAGCCGCCTGCAGCGTATTCATTTTTTCATTAGGAACATCGATGGCTAACCAAGCAATATTTTGCTCATCAACCTTTAGACTAAATGCTTTTTGCTCGCTCATTACTCAACCTCCAGAATCATTGCCGCACCAAGACCACCAGCAGCACATGCGGTATTCAATGCAATACCACCGCCACGGCGTTTTAGCTCTCGTAGGGTTTGCGTCATCATACGCGCACCAGTCGCAGCAAATGGGTGACCATAAGCAATTGATCCGCCAAGCACGTTGAACTTATCCATGTCAATTTCACCAATCGCTTTTGAGCGACCAAGGTTTTCTTGAGCAAACTTATCGGAAGCAAACATCTTCACATTCGCCAATGCTTGAGCAGCAAAGGCTTCGTGCATGTCGATCAACGTCAGGTCTGACAGTTCCAAGCCTGTATTTTCAAGCACTTTCGCTGTGGCATAAGTCGGCCCCATCAGCATGTCCTTTTCCACACCGATAGCAGAGAATGCATAACCTCGGATGTAACCAAGGATCTCCATTCCGAGCTCTTTCGCTTTACCTTCTCGCATCAACATCACTGCCGCACCACCATCAGTCAATGGCGTACTGTTCGCAGCCGTAACACTGCCATACTGACGATCAAACGCAGGTCGCAATTTCGCGTATCCCTCAACCGTTGAGTCATGACGGATATTGTTGTCTTCCGAAATCCACTTTTTGTATGGTTCAGGGAAAGCCGTCATCACTTCATCTTGGATTTTTCCTTCTTTCCAAGCTTGAGAAGCCAGCGTATGAGAACGATGTGCAAGCGCATCCTGTTCTGCGCGAGAAATACCATGTGTTTTAGCCATTTGCTCTGCAGTTTGTCCCATGGATAAACCCGTAGAGTACTCTGCTACTGCTGGTGGCACTGGCATCAGGTCTTTAAAGCTCAAGTTTTTGAGGATACTAAGCTTCTGACCCATTGTTTTTGTCTTACTAAGAGCAAGCAGATTAGCGGCCAATTTCTTTGATACGCCAATAGGCAGGACGGAAGAAGAGTCTGCACCGCCAGCAATACCAATATCGATGGTTCCCGCCATGATGCTTTCTGCGACATTAACCGCCGCTTGAAAACTCGTTGCACACGCTCGAGTCACACTGTAAGCATCAGTATGGATGTTCATACCGGTGCCTAACACGATTTCTCGTGCGATGTTTGGCGCTTCAGGCATTTGTACTACTTGTCCAAATACCACTTGTTCGATTAGCTTCGGATCAATATCTGTTCGAGCAAGCATTTCGCTTACTACCATTTTCCCTAAATCGACCGCTGGCACTTGGCTAAATTCCGTGCTTTGACGAGCAAAGGGAGTTCGAAGCCCCGCGACAATAGCGACACGCTCACCATTGCGTGTTTTTACTTCCTGCTTGCCCATTGTTTCTCCTTAAATACAAGAGGTCTGACCTGATGCATTGTAATGAATTTGTTAAATTTATCAAACGTGCGTTTAAATAAACGTGAAGCAAGTAGTTCAATTACTCTACTTCTTTGATTCTTATGCGATTACTAATGGTTAACTATAGAGAGTTAAAACGGTAAGAGGTATACGGAAAGTAAAATCGAAGCAAAAAAAAACCACACATAACTGTGTGGTCGGAATATCTATAAAACAATTAACTTACGCCAATTGAAAAGTAATCAGTTTCCTGATTAGGAGAAAGTAAAGTCAGCCTTCAAAAGGAAGTGTCATCTTGCTCAACATGTTAGTCGCAATGACTAACGAGATGACAAGGTGTACTATAACCCCTTCACTGCTTGATATTTTGAAATAGATCAATTTTATAGTGATTTTACGAGTTTTAAGCTCACCTAGAGCGATTATTGATTCAAAACAATTCAAGAATCCACCATCAGAAGTCCCTTTTAATGCTCCATCGAGTGAACTTATCCAAGCCATTGATTACTAATGATGATATTGTTAACAATATATATCAATTCGTGTTCGATGATATCTGACATTTGCGTATACACTTTTAGGTAACCACATGGCTTATTGTGTCAAAGGGGTTGCATGACAAATCCTGCAACCAAAACCGCTAGGCGATGAAGCAAGTAAAGTCATGCTCAGAACAAATAAGAAACTCACAGAGCGAGGATGGAGGCTCCTGTGGCCATATTAAAAATGTTTGGAAAGAAAAATTCCAACAGTCCGGTCAACTCTGATATGGACAAGCAAAGAAAATACGAAGCGCTCGTCCGAGGGTATCATCGTGACTTGTACCGCTACGCATATTGGTTGTGCAAAGATAAAGCGGTCGCGGAAGATCTAGTTCAGGAAACCTGTCTTAGAGCTTGGAAGTCACTCGATAGCCTCCAGGACGAAAAAGCTGCCAAGTCTTGGCTCATCACAATATTGAGACGAGAAAATGCGCGCCGCTTCGAACGTAAACAATTTGATTTAGTTGATATCGATGATTACGGCAATGATGCTAAAGTCAGCGATGACTCACATCATCAGCAAGAATGGCTGCAGGCACAGATCATGAAGCTCGATGTTGAATACCGTGAGCCTTTATTTCTCCAAGTTGTCGGTGGTTTCAGTGGAGAAGAAATTGGCGACATTCTTGATTTAAATAAAAACACAGTGATGACTCGACTATTTCGCGCTCGTAATCAACTTAAAGAGATGTTGGATTCTCAAGATACTAAGAGAGGACAAAAGAATGGATGATTTAGAATTTCGTCGTCGTATTTTGTCGGATCCAAAACAAAAGGATGAAGAGATTCTGCAAGCTTTAGCTGGTAGCGACGCCAACAATAAGTTTGTTGATGACGTTTTGGATCTCGATGTAAAAATTAAACAAGCCATGAATGTGGATGTACCCGAAGATCTCGCAGATAAGATTTTATTTAGCCAGACGTCGAGTGCACTTGATGAAGAGAAGGTCGTAAGACCAAACTTTGTCCGCAAAGCAATGGCACTTGCCGCTTCTATTGCGTTCACCGCAGGATTATTAGTTGGCCAAGTAAACTGGGGAAATGTTTTGGTGTCTCCAGCACAAGCCAGTTTAGCGGATACCGCGATGAAACACGTTATTCATGAAGAGCCGTTTGTTCGTCATCTTGATGAGGATGTACCGAGCTCGCAAATTAATGCGAAAATGTCGCCATTTCATTACCAGTTTAGTGAAAACTTTCCATATCACGTTTACTACCTAAACCACTGCGGTTTTGGCGAATCTAATGCGGTGCATATGGTGTTCCAAGGCCCAAAAGGTAAAGTAACGTTATTTATTACTGGTATTCCAAGCGAACAAAGTACCGACTTTAATAAGGATGGCATGACCGGAGTCGTTCAGCCCGTTGGGAGTTCAAGCCTGATTTTAGTCGGGGAAGAAGGTGAAAATATTGATGCTATCGCTACGACTCTTGCATCAATGATTAAGCCGATGTAACAACTTCGACGATTTCCAGCTTTCAAAAGGTTAAATGCCGCTAAATGATCTTATTTAGCGGCATTTTTGTATAAATAGAGCACAAAACATTCACCACCGCTATAGCATTTAGAGCTTAAACTCTAAATTATGCATTTTAAGTGCAATTTCCCGTCTTTTAGACATCATTTCTGCAATTTTTATTCAATTTTATCCAATGGTCGGATTTGTCCAAGCAATTATTGATACTACTATCTGCGCCACTGAGCAAAAGCTCAATTTATCGTCCAAAGAGACGAATCTAATAAGGAAAAACAAATGACTCAGAACACGCGTCTGTTTAAAAAGACTCTCCTAGCAGTAACGGTAGCTTTTGCCTCAGGTCAATCGATGGCAGCGGGTTTCCAAATCAACGCTCAATCAGCAACTGGCATCGGCCGTGCATTTGCTGGTGATGCAGTAATCGCAGATAATGCAGCAGTAATGGCTCGTAACCCAGCAGCAATGGCTCTGTTTGATAAAATGGAACTTTCGCTAGGTTTCGAAAGCATTACTTCAATGATTGAAGTGAAAGATGCGAAATATAACGTTAATACTCCTTTGGGCTCCAGTACTGTAAATGTTGCTGATACTGATGATGTGGGTGATACGTCAATAGCTCCAAACATTCACCTAATCGTTCCAGTAAATGACAAGTTTGCATGGGGCGTAAACGCATACTCTAATTTCGGCACTAAAACTGAATTTTCAGATAACTACACCGCAACCGAGTACGGTGGTCTTACGGATGTAAAAAGCTTCAACTTTGGATTGGCGGGTTCTTACCGTTTAAACGAACAATGGAGCTTTGGTGCTGGTTTAGATTTAATCTACGGCCAAGGCACAATGAAGCGTACAACTAGCTCTTCAGTCCCAGGGGTTGGCGGTCAAAAAATTCTGGACGTAGATAAAGCTGATGGTTGGGCTGTTGGTTTTAACGTTGGTACTGTGTACGAACTAGATGAAAACAACCGTTTTGGTCTAGCGTATCGTTACAGCCCTGAATTTACGGCGAAAGACGACAAAGGTCAGGAAATCACGCTACCTCTACCAGATATGGCCGAGTTTTCTGGTTTCCACAAAATCCAAGACACTAAGTTTGCTGTACACTACAGCATCCAATACATCGGTTGGAAAGATTTCGACCAAATTGATTTTGAGAACCTAAATCAGGGTTTACTTAAAGGTGGTTACTCGAAAGACTATCAATGGCAAGATGGCTGGCACTACGCAATTGGTGGTACTTACTACCTAAACAACAACTGGACACTTCGTGCTGGTTACATGTACGACACAAGCGCTCAAGATAAAGTAACGTCTATCTCGGTACCAGACTCTGATCGCCAGTGGTTCTCCACAGGTTTCTCTTACCATATTGATAATAGCTCAAACATCGATTTTGGCTTCACGTACTTGTTAGGTGAAGATGTAAAAGTTAATGAGAATACTCAATTATCTCCTGTTCTTTCTACCGGTGTAACAGCAACAACTCATGCTGATGCAATTCTATTCGGCTTACAATACAGCCGTAGCTTCTAAACGCTTCGCTGTTAGTTAGTAGAAAAATACTTTATATAAAAGGCTGGATTTCCAGCCTTTTTTCATATCTGCGATTTATTGCCCACTCAATTTGAGTGAACACGTGTATCTAAATCTCACAATTAGGACGCACAGCTGTTCGCTGAATTCCGTTTACAAGCCTTTCACAGTTAGATTATTAAACCGCAAAAATAATATTTTAAAGGATAATATTTCAAATGACCACTTACGCTGGATTTTCATTTCTAAAGTAAAAACTCTACCTTTAAACTTTCGTCCCACGTTATAAACAAATCAGCGAACATTCGAATGAAAACCAACAAGACTCTTCTATCAACAGCAGTGGCATTAAGCCTACTTGGCACAACGGGCATGGCTAACGCAGCAGGTTTCCAACTTGCTGAATATTCTGCAGCAGGCCTAGGTCGAGCATATGCTGGTGAAGCTGCAATGGCTGACAACGCAAGTGCACAATGGCGTAACCCAGCAATGCTAACTTATTTGGAAGGCACTCAAGTGTCCGTTGGTGCAATCTATGTGAACCCAAATATTGATATTGAAGGTGATGTAAACTTCCACGGTAGCACTTCTTCTGCATCTTCAGATGACTTCGCACATGATGCAATCATTCCAAACTTCTACCTATCACACCAATATAATGAGAAATTCGCGATTGGTTTGGCATTTGGCACCAACTACGGCATGGAAACCGATTTAGGTAAAGGCTTTGGTGCATCGCACTTCGGTAACGAAGCAAGCGTAACGACAATGGAAGCGAACTTAAACGCAGCTTACAAAGTCAATGAATCAATCAGCGTTGGTGGTGGTATCCGTTACATCATCGGCGAAGGCAGCTTTGGCGCAGCAGCTCCTAAGAATAACGTTGTAGGGTTAAACCCTGAAACTAATCAACCAATCAGTGTTCCTCAAGGTACCGCTCTAAAATACATGGAAGGTGACGATACCGCTTGGGGCTGGCAAGTTGGTACAGCATGGCAGATCAATGAAAATAACCGTATCGGATTCGCGTACAAATCTGAAGTTGAACTGAAGCTTGAAGGCCATGCTGAAGGTCTTGGTTTTGGCTTCGGTACTTCTGAACGCGACAACGGCTACATGTATCTAAACCTGCCTGCAACGGCTGAGTTGGCAAGCTTCCACCAAGTAACAGACCAACTTGCATTACACGCAAGCGTTAACTGGACGGATTGGAGCTCTTTCGAGAAATTGGAAGCACGTCTAAATACTGCTGGCACGCATATGGTTAAAGTAGAAAACTGGGAAGACAACTATCGCTTTGCTGTTGGTGCTACTTACCAGCTTGATCCTAAGCTAGCGCTACGCACTGGTATTGCATACGATACTTCAGCGGTAAGCGACAAAAACCGCACGATTACTATTCCAGAAACTGACCGCACTTGGCTAAGTATTGGCGCAACGTACGATTGGACGAAAGACTTCAGCCTAGACGCTGGCTTCACCTATATTTTTGCGAAAGACGCACCAATCGTTGAGTCTCGTGGTTACAAGTCAGACGACACTGCAGAACAAGTCGGCGGCCAATTTGTAGGCGAAACTACGGGTAATGTTTGGCTAATCGGTGTTCAAGCAAACTACCGTTTCTAACCAAGCTGCAAAATACAAAAAAGGCTTAGCATCAGCTAAGCCTTTTTTCATTTCTCTAATGTGAAGAACAACGCTTAAAAGTCTTCTAGATATTCATCTAAATACTCTTCTTCTTCGATGTTAATTTCTTCTACCGTTTCAACTTCTGCTTTAAAGTTTTGACGCTGGATATAAACATCGCGAGTTAGAATATATGGATCCGGCGACGAGTCTAGCTGCGCTTCTTGCGGTACTAATAAAGCACGCTTCTCCATTCCTTCAAACGCCCACTTACCCAAACTCGCCCAGAAGTTGAGATAAGAGAGGGGTAAATACGTACTATCTACGGTATCTGTCACTTCACGTAAGGTATACGGACCATAACCTGGAACCATGAAGTAAGGACCATTTCCAACACCATAGTGGCCTACTGCATCACTGAACGCTTTCTCGTCGTACTTCGTAATACCCGCGGCACTTGCAATATCGAATAAACCGAAAATACCGAACGTCGAGTTAATCCAAAAACGGTTAAAGTGGTCCACGGCTTTCGTACCATTACCCATGATTAAGTTATTAACCATGCTTGCTGGCTCATCTAAGTTCGATAAGAAGTTAGCGATACCAGAACGAATAGGAACTGGCGTGTATTCTACATACGCAAGTGATACAGGACGAACCAAATACGGATCTAAATATTCGTAGTTGAGTTCCCACATGGTTCGGTTAAAGCCTTCCAACGGGTCATACACATCAGAAGTCGTTTGATTTGTTTCTTGTCCTGTTACTGCTTCATCAGGCGCACTTGAACAGCCAACCAGTCCAACGGCTAACAGCAACAAGAAGGTAGATTTACCCTTGTTATACATTTTATTTTCCATAACGACTATTAATGTACCTAAGTCACACCGATTAACCATTGTACGTATGTTGAGCAGGATACATAGTAAAGATGACTCAGATATGGGAATAAATAAAGGCCAGCAATCGCTGGCCTTCGGTATTCTACTCGATCGTTTAGAGTCATACCACTAAAGGCAACTGACTCTACCTCGTTGTCATGTTTCAGAGACAGATGTTAACAATTAATACTGCTGATCAATGGTCACTTCTACTGGTGCGCCAAATTCAACGACGTCACTTTCTCCGTGCCAATCTTGATCACGCGTTGCTACGTTACCGTCAGAATCTACACGCACACGGACGATTAGCTTATCGAGTGAAGATAACTTTTGCCCTTGCATCATGGCATTGCCATCATCTAATACGACTGTGCGAGGGAAAGTACCTAGCGGATAACGAGCAGCAGCCACAGGCATTGGGGAGCCATCTGAACGATGTACTGACACAATCAGAACTGCGTTTGGATCCAACTGAGCATTTGGTGCCACATCAATTGTCACAGCTACACTCTTATCCGGTGAAACCGCTTCGCCCATTTGCTTACGAGCACTCTCAATACTTCGTGACAACATCTCGTAGCGGCTATCTTCTGGACCAATCATTTGCTGCATGATTCCCCAGTACTTGATGGCTGCCGGGAAGTCTTGACGCTCAAACGCATCGAACGCTAACAAAGAAAACACACGCAGATCGACATAGTCTTGCTGCATCAGCTTGCCGAGTAATGAGCGAGCCGTCGCTTGATCCATTTCCTCTTGAGACAGCATCAGAGCTTGTGCATAACCCAACATCACATCTGGGTCTTTTGGCTCTAGGCGGTACGATTTTTCCATCGCATCGATAGCTGTGGTGACATCACGATTTGCTAACGCAATACGACCTAGCAGTAACCAACCTGTCGAGTCTTCCGGCTGGTAATGTAAGCGAGTTCGAAGGGCAAGGGTCAAATCCGCCATTTCATCGTCACTCAGCGGCTCAGAAGAAGCCGACATCAGCTTTTTCGATAACTCAGGTAGATTTGCAGACACTTCTTGCCATTGAACAATATCGTCTGACGCGCCAAATTTATAATACAAACCATAGCTCAGCACCACCGTCAGAATTACCGATGGAACTAAAACCGCGATTGGAGAAACCTTGGTTTCTTTTTGCGCTTTATCACCAGGGATATCGTCAAGCAGTGATTGCTTTAGATCAGAAATCAGTTCGTCTTCACTTTCAACAAGACCTTCGTCAGTTTCTTCTGCAAGCTCAGATAGTCGGTCTTTATAAAATGCCTTGTTGAGCTCATCGCGTAACACATCATCATTGTTCGCTTTTTGTTTAAGCAGCGGCAAAGCCACCAGCGCACAAGCAATAAGCGTGAGAGCAACGGTGGAAATCCAAAATAGTGTCATTACTTCTTATCTCCGTTGTTCTCTTCTTCAAGCAATGCTTTTAAACGAGCTTCTTTTTGCTCATCCCATTGCTCGTCACTGCTCGCTTTTGCCTTAACTTTAGATTTACGGCTACGCAGTACAATCAAGCCAAAACCACCCAGTACTACAGCGAGTGGCCCTAGCCACAAAATCGCAGTCGCGACCGTAAATGGTGGGTTGTAAGTCACGAAGTTACCGTAACGGGCGATCATGTAATCAACAATCTCATCTTTGGACTTACCTTCTTTGGTCATTTCGTACACCTTATGGCGTAAGTCCTGAGCAAGTTCAGCGTTAGAATCCGAGATCGTGTTGTTCTGACATTTAGGGCAACGGAGCGTATGGCTTAACTCTTTGAACTGCTGTTCTTGTTCCAAATTATCAAACTCGTACACTTCAATGGCCGCATGAGCAGCAAGAGATAATGTCATCGCAGCAAAAACGGCAAGAATTAGCTTTCTCATTGCTTCGCCTCCTCAACCAATTTGTTGTAAAGCGGCTCCAGTGTTTCTGACCAATTACGTGGGTTTACATCCCCTACATGGCGATAGCGAATCACACCATTTGCATCAATAATGAATGTTTCTGGAGCACCATAAACACCAAGGTCAAGGCCAAGCATACCACTGCCATCAAATAGGCTGATCAAGTACGGGTTGCCGAGATCATTCAGCCAACCTATTGCTTTATTACGATCATCTTTGTAATTCATACCGATGATCTTAACGCCCTTACCCGCCAATTCGTTTAGGTATTTATGCTCTGCATAACACGTTGGGCACCACGTTGCCCAAACGTTCAAGAGCAACGGTTCACCTTTAAAAATTGATTGGTCGTACTGTTTTCCAGGCTCAGCCAGATCTTCTAAGTGAAATTCAGGAACAGGCTTACCAACCAAAACCGACTCCAATTTAGTTGGATCATCGCCCTCTTGGTTACGCATTAATTGGGTTGCGAAAATGCCCGCTAGAATCATGAAAGCGACAAGCGGAATAAATAAGATTTTCTTATTCATGTTATGCCTCCTGCTCTTTTGACTTCGCGTTTTTCTTCGGCGATTTACGGAAGCGGTAGCGTTTATCAGAAATCGCTAGTGCGCCGCCTAATGCCATAATCAAAGAGCCAGCCCAAATCCAACGAACGAACGGTTTATAGTAAATACGAACAGCCCAAGATCGGTTGTCGTCTAAACGTTCACCCATTGCAATGTATAGGTCGCGGCTAATACCACGGTCAATGGCTGCTTCAGTCATCATAGACTTAGCCGTACGGTAGAAGCGCTTCTCTGCGTGAAGCGTATTCACGTATTTGCCATTGTGTGTGATCTCAAAGTCTGCGATGTAGCCATCGTAGTTTGGACCATCTTTATCACGCAAGCCTGAGAAGTAGAAATCATAGCCTTGAATTTGGAAGTGTTCGCCAGGTGCTAAACGTACATCACGCTCGATGCTGTAGTTCTGTACCATCGCAATACCGATAACAGATACCGCCAGACCAACATGACCCAACATCATTGCCCAGTGGCTACGTTGCAGCTTGCGAACACCTTCACTAAAGCTATGACGGTGCGTTGCGCGCTCGTACAGTTCAAAGCCATGCATCGCAATAATCCAAATCGCCATCACCCAACCAATGTAAGCCATGGTTGAGAAGAAATCGGCAAATAGGTACACGCATAGCGCGGCCAAGGCGAAAGCAAGCACACCTGAAACGAGCATTGGTTTCACAAGTTTAGATAAACTGTCTCGCTTCCAGCGAATAAGAGGACCAATACCAAGCAGAAAAGCAAATGGCATCATTAACCACGCAAATAGCATGTCAAAGAATGGCGCACCGATAGAGACCGACCCCAAACCAAGCTGCTTGTGTACGAGCGGCAACAGTGTCCCCACTAACACCACAACAAGAGCGGCGATAAGTAATACGTTGTTGGCTAAGAGCGCATTTTCACGTGAGACTAAGTCGAAGTTACCTCGTACACGCACTGCTGCCCCTTTTACGGCAAACAGCAATAAAGAGCCGCCGATAACGAAAACGAGGAAGCCTAGAATAAACATACCGCGCGACGGGTCAGACGCGAACGCGTGGACCGATACTAAAATACCGGAACGGACTAAGAAGGTGCCCAACAAACTCAACGAAAATGCAGAGATTGCCAATAGTACCGTCCACGCTTTAAATGTGCCGCGTTTTTCTGTCACGGCAAGAGAGTGCATTAATGCGGTACCCGCTAACCAAGGCATGAATGATGCGTTTTCTACTGGGTCCCAGAACCACCAGCCACCCCAGCCAAGTTCGTAGTAAGCCCACCAAGAACCTAGTGCGATACCAAGTGTTAAAAATACCCATGCAGCGGTTGTCCAAGGACGAGACCAACGAGCCCAAGCCGTATCAAGGCGTCCGGTCATTAGGGATGCGATCGCAAAAGAGAATGCAACCGAGAAACCAACATAGCCCATGTAAAGCATTGGCGGGTGAACAATCAAACCAGGGTCTTGAAGCAGAGGGTTCAAGTCACGTCCGTCAACCGGGAAGAACGGTAACGTACGTAGGAATGGGTTCGACGTCAGGATGATAAACAGTAGGAAACCCACTGAGATCATGCCCATAACAGCAAGTACACGTGCAACCGACTCTTGCGGCATACCACGACTAAACGTCGCTACAGCGACAGTCCAAGCAGCTTGGATTAAAACCCATAGCAACAGTGAACCTTCGTGCGCACCCCATACTGCGGTTAAACGGTAGTACCAAGGAAGCTGACTATTCGAGTTGCTCGCTACATACTGTAACGTGAAGTCGTTGGTATAAAATCCCCAACATAAAATGGCGAAAGAGAACAACAGCATCAGGAACATAGACCAAGATAGCGGTCGCGCTGTGTTCATGAGCATGGTGTTATTATTCGATGCTCCCCACAATGGCAATACGCTCAACAGCACAGCCATTGCAAGCGAAAGAATGAGAGCAAAGTGACCGATTTCAGCAATCATTGGCCGCTTCCTTGTTTCTGTTCGGTGCTATATTGAAGCGGTTCATGCGTTTTCTTCATCGCTTCTGCAATTTCTGGTGGCATGTATTCTTCATCGTGCTTCGCTAGGACCTCAAATGCCTCAACTGTCGTGGCATCTTTCAGTACACCTTGAGCAACAATACCCTGCCCTTCACGGAACAAGTCAGGAAGAATACCGTCATAGGTAATCGTCACTTTCGGACCGACATCGTGCAGGTCAAAACTCACTTTCAAAGAATTAGGATCTCGACGAACTGAGCCCACAACCACCATTCCACCGATACGCAGACGCTGGCCTACTTCTGGCTTGGTGCCATCTGGCTTACCATTAACCAATTCCGTTGGAGTATAGAAAAGGTCCATATTTTGATTAAGCGCATAAAGTATCAAACCAATGGTGGCACTAATACCGATAAAGATCGCTAGTACAATACCTAGCCTCTTTTTACGTCTCGGGTTCATAAGGTGTTCTCCATGTTCTTCGCTGCGTCGATACGAGCTTGACGGTCAATTTTTGCTTTCACTTCTTTCAATAATGCATCACCGCGGCGAAGGCTAGTGATCAGAAGAATCAGCATGGATAAGAAAGTAATACCAAACGCACTCCATACGTATGATGCGTAGCCACCCATGGCAAAAAAGTCGCTCAGAGATTCAAAATGCATAATCAGTTACCTCACTGAGTTTGTTCTGTTGCGAGTTTGCGCACCCAAGGGCGGTGACTTTCTTTACTGATGATTTCGTTACGAAAACGGACCATCGTCACGGCACCAAAGAAGAACGCAAAGCCAAAGATGTTCAGCAATAACGGCCAAAGCATGTCGGATGAAATAGAAGGTTGTTCAAATTTCGTGATCGTCGCACCTTGATGAAGCGTGTTCCACCATTCCACGGAAAAGTGAATGATAGGTAGGTTTACTACGCCTACGATCGCTAAGATACCAGCGGCTTTTGCGGCGGTTTTTTGATCGTCAAACGCATGGTAAAGCGCAATCACACCAAGGTAGAGAAATAGAAGAATCAATTCAGATGTAAGACGGGCATCCCATACCCACCAAGTGCCCCACATAGGCTTGCCCCAAACAGCACCTGTAAGTAGAGCAATAAAAGTAAATACTGCACCAATCGGAGCCATCGCAAGTGCCGCCATATCAGATAGGCGAACTTGCCATACTAGGCCAATAAATGCAGCGATCGCCATCGACATATAAACGCCCATAGACCAAATAGCTGATGGGACATGAATGTAGATGATTCGGAAACTGTCACCTTGTTGGTAATCTGAAGGCGCAAATGCAAGCCCCCAAACCGTACCAACCGATAAGCATACGAGGGCCAATACAGAAAACCAAGGCAGAAACTTACCACTCAAACGATAAGCTGCTTCTGGCTTGGCATAAGGATGTAGCCATTTCCACATGTTTTGTTCTCACTCTTACTTCAGGGACACTGTCTAAAGGGTTGAGACCGTAGCAGTGCTTTAATAATAATTCTTTGATCAAGCGCCGCTTCATTGGCACTTTATTGAGTTAGTTAACACTAACTCGCAATGCGGCACTGATGGCAAAAGGCGTTAATGTCATCGCCCCCATTAGCATCGCACCTAAAATCGCTAGTTGACCGTTATACGCCATACCGAGTGCGGCAGCATCAATTGCCGATGTTGCGAAAATCAAAATTGGGATGTAGAGCGGAAGAATAAGCAAACTCAAAAGAACGCCACCCTTTTGCAACCCAACAGTCAACGCCACACCAATGGCGCCAATAAAACTTAGTGTTGGTGTACCGATCATCAAGGTTAATACAACCGATAGCCAAGTATTGAAGTCGAGCGAAAGTAAAACCGCCAATAATGGGCTAATTAAAATCAGAGGTAACCCTGTTAACAACCAATGTGCTATGACCTTTGAAACCACTACAAGTTGCAATGGAATCGGCATTAGCATCATTTGTTCTAGTGCACCGTCTTGAAAATCATCACGAAATAGACGCTCTAATGATAATAAGGCGGACAGCAATGCGGCAACCCAAACGATGCCCGCTGCAATACGTGCTAACAAATTAGGCTCTGGTCCAATACTCAGAGGAAAGAGAGTAATGACAATAATAAAGAACCACAGCGGGTTCAGAATGTCTGCCTGACGGCGAAATGCGATTAGGAGCTCACGACGAATGATGGTGGTCATCGAGGAAATCATATCAGTCACCCAGCTTTATTTTTCTAAGTTTCGGGCTGTCCGCAAACATATCTTGATGCGTCGTCAACACAACAATACCGCCATTATCAGCATGACTTGCGAACAAAGATTCAAGCACCTTGACACCTTGCTTATCAATGGCAGTCAACGGCTCATCTAAGATCCATAAAATTTGCTTACTGAGCCATAACCTTGCCAATGCGACTCGTCGTTGCTGACCTGCGGAAAGTTGTGCTACAGGCACATCTTCTCTACCAGCTAATCCTACTTGAGTCAAAGCGATAAAGATTTCTTCGTCTGAAGAGCGATTATTTTGAATAGATTGATAAAAACGTAAGTTTTCTAATGCGGTAAGCTCTCGTTTCACTCCTGTTTGATGTCCTAAGAAAAGCAGATCTTGATGGAAAACATCACGAGATTTTTCAACCTCTTCGCCTTTCCATTTAATGACACCTTCTTCTCTATCACCTAACCCTGTCACAATCCGTAGCAATGTAGTTTTACCAGTACCATTACGCCCTTCGATCTGGACCAATTCACCAGGCTTAATTTCAAACTGCAGGTTTTCAAACAGAACCCTTTCATCACGGATTGCTGTCAGGTTAGACACTTCTAACATAGAGCTTCAACTAAAAAATGAACGAGCCGCTATATTAGCACAGCTTAGTTATGACAAAACAGGATAAGAGGGCTAGGTTACATGTAAGTTCATGTATTTTTGTTAATTAATCATCACACTTTAATAAAATTAACTATAAGTAGTTATAAGCGCTCATTTTGAATTTGAGAGGCCAGAACTAAGAGCAAGATCGACTGAAGGTTATCTAGGGTTGTATTTAAGAAGAGCATTAGCAGCTAAAAACAAAAAAGAGGCGTAATAACGCCTCTTTTTTATCGCTTGATAACCTTTAGCGTCGACGACGTCCACGCGCTGGATATTCTGCGTCATCTGATGGCTGACCACTTAATGGTGGAATCTTCTCTTTCCCTGCCAGTTTCTTCTGCAGTGAAAGCATCAACTCTGCTTCGGCTTTTGGTAGTTCGCACTCTTCAATCAGCTCGTTGATATCAGCGCCAAGCTGTACCATTTTAGAAGCGCGACTGTACAAGCGACCATCAGTATCAGCGTGTTCGAGTTCGCGAATTCTCTCGTTTAAGTGCTGAATAATGTCTTGTTGCTCCGTCACTTTTTGTCCAAGACCAACGACAACCGAGCGCACTTCGAGTAACTGCTTACTCAACTTTTGCACTTCTTTATCTGCGTGTCGAGATTGAGCTCGTTGTTGGTCTAACTGCTTTTGTAACCCAGAGCGAATCCGCAGTTGCAAAACAACCAAAACTAACACAATAAAAGCGACGCCACCCGCAAGGAATGGAGCAGATAAAAGAGTCTCTTCAGCCATCATCATTCAGCCATTAAAGGTGAGCCATCTCGTCCCACTCGTCATCTGTTAGCAGCTTGTTCAAATCCACAAGGATAAGAAGCTTGCCGTCACGGTTGCTCACACCCTGGATGAACTTCGCACTCTCGTCGGTACCAACTGAAGGCGTCGTATCAATTTCAGAAGAACGCAGATAAACGACTTCTGCCACGCTATCTACTAAGATACCAATCACTTGACGCTCTGACTCGATCACAATAATACGAGTGTTGTCGGTGACTTCGCCTTCCATCAGGCCAAAACGTGAACGTGTATCGATAACAGTAACTACATTACCGCGTAGGTTGATGATACCAAGTACATAATCTGGTGCACCTGGAACAGGGGCAATTTCAGTATAACGAAGTACTTCACGAACTTGCATTACGTTGATGCCGTACGTTTCTTCTTCTAGCTGGAACGTCACCCACTGAAGAACTTCGTCATTCGATGCATCTTTCTTCACTTCTACTTCAAAAGCTTGAGACATAGTTAATCCTCGTTAATGTCGTTCCCGACTTAAATCTAATTCAGTGATTTGACATCTAAACCGGCGTTTAGCATGTCAATGAGCGCCTGGACATGAATTAAGGCACACATTTTTTCTTTTACCATGCCCGCTAGCCAAGGGCGTTTACCCGCCTGCTCACGCCAGCGAACCTTGTCGATATTAAGCGTTTCAGTCCCCATTAATTGGTTACTGGCCAACCCCCACATGCTCTCACCAAGCATGACGACATATTGGTAGTTATCTTTATAGCTATCATCACGAAGCTTATCTGCCATCACCCATTTCGCGGTATCGACGACATCAAACTGTTGCTCGCGATTTGTTTGTAGCCCCAAATACCAGGCGGGTTTTCCTATCAAATGGTTAAGCTCGCTAATGCGATGAATACCACCTAACTCATCAAGAGGTACAGCAAACGTGACACCATTCACATCAAAGTAAAGAACTTGGAAGTCCTCACTTCGCTTCGTGCTTTCCCAGACCGTTGGTATATCGGAATCTGCTTGTGTTTCGAGTTCAGTATCGACGTTCGATTCTATATTGATACTTTGTTCGATCACTGCGTGAGGTTCATCCACCTCTGGTTGCGCTTCCTCAAAAACTGGCTCATCAATCACCCAGTCCTGTATTTCCTCAACACCCTGAAGCTCAGGCACCTCACTAAAGGTTTGTACCTCAGGCTCAGCCGCTTTTATCTCTGCTGCAATATCAATCGTATTTTGTTCAAGAATACTATCAATATCCAACTCAGCCACTGGGTTGCTTGCTTCAAGCTGACTTAATAGCCTTTGAACATCTTCCAGGTTTGGAGCTTCCAACTCTGGCGGATATGTTTCTTGAAACTGGTACGTTTCTGGCTCCGAGTATTGTAGCTGTAATTCTGGCTCTGGCTCTGGCTCTGGCTCTGGCTCTGGCTCTGGCTCTGGCTCTGGCTCTGGCTCTGGCTCTGGCTCTGGCTCTGGCTCTGGCTCTGCAGATGATACCTCTTGAGCCAACAGGTCAAGGTCTTCCTCAAGAGTCGTTATTTCAGTTTCATCATCCAGTAATGCATTAAAGTAGTCATCAAGTGCTTGTTCACTGGACAGCACATCATTACTGCTCATCGAACGCCAACCTCTCCAGGTAAATCAGTAGCTGTTTATAGGCAAACACACCACGGCTACCAGATGCAAAATGCGAAGCTGGCAAGTGCTTTAAACTGGCATCGCGGAACTTAGTATCAATAGGCACCGCTGAGGTCCACACTTGATTTGGGTAATCTTTTTTCAGTTGCATCAATGTCTGCAATGACGCTTTCGTGCGCTTATCGTACATGGTTGGGACGATAGTCACTTTGAAACCGCCCGGGCGAGATTTTTGCATAATGGTTAGCGTACGCATCATGCGCTCTAGACCTTTCATCGCCAAAAACTCTGTTTGAACAGGAATCAAAATTCGGTCACTGGCTGCCAACGCGTTCACCATCATCACGCCAAGGATTGGCGGACAATCAATCAACACATAGTCATAGTCTTGTGAGACAGTTTGCAGCGCCCGTTTTAATATTAATCCCATACCACTGCGATTACCCATTACGCGATCAAGCGTGGCAAGGGACATATGCGCGGGAATGATATCCATTCCTTCCAGCTCTGTTTCTAAAATCAACGGTTTAACCGTCTCACGAGAAAACGTCTTCAACTGGAATAAATCAAATAGGCTCGAAGTTACTGCATCAGGATCATAACCGAGATAAGTAGTCAGTGAGGCGTGAGGATCAGTATCAACCATCAATACTCGATGGCCTTTCTGGCTCAATAAGCCCGCCAATGTCACTGTTGAGGTGGTTTTACCCACGCCTCCTTTCTGGTTTGCTACACTCCAAACAATCATGATGAATCCTAAGCTAGGCCAACTTCCACCAACATGCGTTCAGCAATGCGGTCAAGCGGTAAATCTTCTGAAGAAATGCCTGCTTTAGCAACCGCTTGGGGCATGCCATAAACAACACAACTTTCTTCATCTTGTGCCCAAATAGTTGAGCCTGAAGACTTCAACATGCGAGCGCCCTCACGACCGTCTGCACCCATGCCTGTCAACACTAAAGAGAGCACTTTGTCGCCATATACTTTTGCGGCAGAACCAAAAGTCACATCCACACATGGTTTGTAGTTCATGCGGTCGCCGCCATCAATAATGCGAAGACGAGCAGCGCCCGCTCGTCCATCCACCATCATTTGCTTCCCACCTGGTGCAAGGTATGCCACACCGGGCTGTAACACATCGCCATCTTGTGCTTCTTTCACTTGAATCTTGCACAAGGTGTTCAAACGACTGGCAAACGCAGCAGTAAACGTTGCTGGCATGTGTTGAATCAATACAATCGGATGCGGATAGTTCATCGGCAAACGCGTCAGAATTTTTTGTAGAGCAACGGGGCCACCTGTTGATGTGCCAATTGCCGTCAGTTGATACTTCTTACCAGAAGCACGGTACTTTGTCGCAGCAGGTCGAGTTGGTGTTGGAGTCACAGGTGAAGCCGTTCTTGAACCTAATGATCGAGTAGTCGTGCTGGTACTCGCTGTTGGGCGAGCGATAGGTCGACGCATGAAAGCGCGCTTCGAGGCAATCTGAATCACACGCTGTTGAAGTAATGACACCGCTTCTTCACGGTTACGCGCAATGTCCTCAAACTTTTTCGGTAAGAAGTCCAATGCGCCCGCATCTAGCGCATCAAGCGTAGCTTTCGCCCCGTCGTGGGTCAGGGACGAAAACATTAGAATTGGCGTTGGAGCAGCGGCCATTATTTCACGTACAGCTGTAATGCCATCCATCACTGGCATTTCAATATCCATCGTGATGACGTCAGGTTTGAGAGATTTGGCTTTCTCAACCGCCTCTCTACCATTTACCGCAACGTCAATCACTTCTAGGCGCGATTCTGAGTTGATGATTTCGCTCACGCGACGTCGGAAAAAACTCGAATCATCAACGACTAGTACTTTAATCGCCATCTTATTCCTTTTAATAACGTCAGCTTTGCTTAAAGGCGTGAAGCCGCAGCATATCGCTTAAGTAAATCAGGCACATCTAGAATTAATGCAATATGGCCATCGCTAGTAATTGTCGCACCAGCCATACCTGGAGTGCCCTGTAATAGATTATCGAGTGGCTTAATAACCACTTCTTCTTGACCAATAAGCGTATCCACAACAAAACCAACGCGCTGGTTACCAATCTGTACAATCACCACGTGACCGTGACCAGTACGCTCTTGGACGTTTTGCGATTTGGATGCCAACCAGTTTTGTAAGTAAAATAGTGGGATAGATTTCTCACGCACAATAATCGTCAGCTGACCATCTACCACGTTTGTACGACTAAGATCCAAGTGGAAAATTTCACTCACCGAAGCCAATGGTAGAGCAAAAGGATGACCGCCAACACCAACCATCAGAGTCGGTAAAATCGCTAACGTTAGTGGTACTTTGATCGTAATCTTAGTGCCCTTGCCTAGCTCAGAATCGATATCGATTGAACCGTTTAAGGTATTGATCGCCGTCTTAACCACGTCCATACCCACACCACGACCAGAGATGTCAGAAATTTTATCTTTACTTGAGAAACCAGGTGCGAAGATAAGGTTGAAGCACTCTTTATCTGTTAAACGTGCCGCCGCATCTTCATCCATCATGCCACGCTTCACCGCGATGCCACGCAGTTTGTTCGGGTCCATACCGCCACCATCATCTACGATGGATAGTTCAATATGGTCCCCTTCTTGCGATGCTGACAAAATCACTTTACCTGTGCGTGATTTGCCGGCCTTCGCGCGTGCGTCTGGCATTTCAATACCGTGATCAACCGAGTTACGCACCAAGTGAATCAACGGATCGGCCAATGCTTCTACAAGGTTCTTATCGAGATCGGTTTCTTCACCGCGCATTTCTAGCACGATGTCTTTATTTAGGTTACGAGCCAAGTCACGAACAACGCGTGGGAAGCGGCCAAACACTTTCTTAATTGGCTGCATACGCGTTTTCATTACCGCGCCTTGTAGATCCGCAGTTACCACGTCAAGGTTAGCGACCGCTTTGGACATCTCTTCGTTGTCGCTATTCAAACCAAGGCTTAATAGGCGGTTTCGAACCAATACGAGCTCACCCACCATGTTCATGATGGTATCAAGTGTCGAGGTATCAACACGAACGGTTGCTTCAGCCTGAGGTTTTTTAACCGCTGGTGCTTTGGCTTCTTCTTTTACCGCGACTGGTTTAGATTCTGGCTTTGGTGCTGGCGCTGTTTGAACGGGTGCTGGCTTAGCAACAGGCTCAGGTTTCGCAGGGCTTTGCTCTACGTTTGCTGACGCTGGCTTCGTTGCCATGTCCAATTCTTCTAGCGTTGGACCTTTACCTGAACCATGTAGCTCATCGAGTAACTTTTCGAACTCTTCGTCCGTCATTAAGTCACTGTCTTGATTTGATGAAGATGCCAGTGGAGCGGAAGGCTCTGCCGCTTTAGGTGGCTCTACTGGTACGGATGCAGATGCAGCAGCCTCTGCCGTAGAAGGACTTTTTCCTACACCGTGCAGTTCATCGAGTAAACGTTCAAACTCATCATCAGTGATATCACCACTTTCAACTGATGGCGCACTCGATTGAGGCGGTTCAGATGGCGTTGTAGGTGTCGCAGACATTGAGGTGCCTGGCGCTGAACCTTTACCATGAAGCTCATCCAGTAGCTTTTCGAATTCGTCTTGGGTAATTTCATCAACAGAGCCGACACTTGATGGTGCTGACGGCGCAGCAGGTTCTTCGATGATAGGCTCGGGAATAATAGGCTCTGGAGTAGCCACTGGTTCTTCAACTACGGTTGCCGCTACTTCATCTTCTGACTCAGGTTTGCATAGACGATGAAGTTCTTCAAGAAGCTCAGGGTCCGCAGCTTCTAACGGCTCACGATCTTGAACAGCCTGGAACTGGGTATTAACCGTATCCAAGGCTTTTAGCATCGTATCCATTAAGTTTTGCGTTACCGTGCGTTGACCGTTTCGTAAAACGTCGAACACGTTCTCCGCACCATGACAAGTATCGACTAGCTCTGCCAATGAAAGGAAGCCGGCACCGCCTTTTACGGTATGAAACCCGCGGAAAATAGCATTAAGTAAGTCTTTGTCTTCTGGGTTATTTTCCAATTCAACCAACTGCTCAGAAAGCAGCTCGAGAATTTCCCCAGCCTCAATGAGAAAGTCCTGAAGAATATCTTCGTCTAAATCGTAGCTCATACGTTACCTTTAAAATCCAAGACTGGACAACAAGTCATCGACTTCGTCCTGCGATGAAACCGCATCTTCTCTCAGTTCTGGATGAAGAATCGGGCCTTCGGCTTCGCTTGTTTGTGTATTCTTTTTATCTGCCGGTTCTGACAAAACTTGAATATGTTCTTCAAGTTTATTTCCAGAGAATACGGTTAGGATTTCCACTAAGCGGCCTTCAACTTCATTAACCAACGTAATTACGCGGCGAATGATTTGGCCAGTTAGGTCTTGGAAGTCTTGCGCCATGAGAATTTCGGTCAATTGGCCGCGCAATTCAGTGCTGTCACCTTCGACTTGCACTAATAGCCCGTCGATTCGGTGGCACAGTGCTTTAAATTCGCTTAATTCTATGCGCCCGTGCATGAGTTCATTCCATTGAGGACGAACTTTTAGAAGGCAATCATGCAGGTTGTCAGCGATAGGAAGGCAGCAGTCGACCGCATCCATTGTTTTGTTGGCTGCAAGCTCTGTCTTCTCGATCACATAATTGAGACGATCCCTAGCGTTAGGGATTTCGTCTTTCGCAATTTCGGTCATGCGCTGATCGAGACTGAACTGCTTGAGTGATTCGTGAAGGTCTCGAGTTAACGCTCCAATTTCTTGCAGCATTGGGTTATCGGCACCTTCGTAGATCGAGGCAACAAGCATATTGGCTTGGTCTTGTTCCCCGTTTTCTAGCATTTGAACGAGTGACTTCGCCTGCTCTAGTGAGATCATTCTGAATAGACCCTTTTACGTTTAGTTCTTCTTATCACTTTGAAAACGCTAAACGAGTCATTTAATAGGTATTTAATAATTGGTATGAATGACTCGAATAACAAAGAGAAAGAGAGAGTTATAAACGCTCGAAAATTTTATCTAATTTTTCTTTTAATGTTGCAGCAGTAAATGGCTTAACAATGTAGCCGTTTACACCTGCTTGAGCAGCTTCAATGATCTGCTCACGCTTCGCTTCAGCCGTGATCATTAGAACTGGCAGATGCTTAAGTTCTGCATCCGCGCGGATGTGTTTAAGCAAATCGATGCCTTGCATACCTGGCATGTTCCAGTCAGTTACAACAAAATCGAAGTCACCTTTTTTCAGCATTGGTAATGCGGTTAAACCATCGTCCGCTTCTTGAGTGTTATTGAAACCCAAGTCACGAAGCAGGTTTTTAACAATACGGCGCATTGTTGAGAAATCATCAACAATAAGGATCTTCATGTTTTTATTCAAAATTGCCTCCACTGAATCGTAAAATCAGTGTTTTTAGTCATTTTGTGTCCACGCACTGAGCTTGGTACGTAAACGTTGCATCGCTTGACTCAGTATTTGACTTACGCGAGATTCGCTTACGCCTAACACATCGCCAATTTCTTTCAAATTGAGTTCTTCATCATAATAAAGCGAAAGAACCAAAGCTTCACGCTCTGGAAGCTGTTTTATTGATTCAACCAGTGCTTTTCGAAATGATTCATCAACTACCCCTTTGAATGGGTTGCTGTCATCGGTTTCATCCGCCGGTGAAATCACATCATCAGAAACGCCTAAATCTTCAATACCGACTAATTTTGAGCAGTTGATATCGGTAAGAGCACTATGATATTGATCCAGTGTCATACCGAGATGCGTGGCTACTTCAGAATCAGTAGGATCTCGATTTAATTCGCCTTCCAGCTCCGCAATCGCTTGGTTAATCTCTCGATTATTTTTATGAACAGAACGCGGTACCCAATCGCCTTTACGCATGTCATCTAACATTGCGCCACGAATACGGATACCTGCATAAGTTTCAAAGCTCGCACCTTTAGAACCATCATAATTCTGCTGAGCTTCGATAAGACCGATCATGCCGGCCTGAATTAAATCCTCTACCTGAACACTCGGCGGTAAACGGCCTAGTAGGTGGTGAGCAATGCGCTTAACCAACACTGAATAACGTTCAATGAACGCCTGCTGGCTATTAAATTTGCCATGTTGGTCATAGGTTATCGCTTTATTCACCAAAAGGGTCCTCTGCGAATTCGGTACGATTTAGCAACCTTTCCACAAAAAATTCCAAGTGTCCACTTGGTGTTTTCGGTAGTGGCCACGTCAACGCTTTGTTTGCTAGTGAGCTGATAGCTAAAGCGGCAGGCGAGCGTGGGAACGCATCAACGACAATTTTTTGTCTTTTTACAGCCTGTCGTACTTTATCATCTAATGGAATACATGCTACGAGTTCAAGGCTAACATTCAAGAATCGCTCTGTGACTAGTGTCAACTTTGCAAACAATTCTCGCCCTTCACGGTAGCTTCTGACCATATTTGCTACAACTTTAAAGCGTTGAACTTGGTGTTCTTTACTCAACAGCTTGATTAATGCATAGGCATCTGTGATTGACGTCGGTTCATCACACACAACTACAACCACATCTTGAGCTGCTCGCGAAAAACTGATTACCATGTCAGAGATACCAGCAGCGGTATCAATCAGCAGGACATCCATTTCGTCTTCAAGACTACCAAATGCTCGGATGAGTCCGGCATGCTGAGCGTGAGAAAGCTCTGTCATGCTCTGTGTGCCAGAAGTTGCAGGAATTATCTTTATACCATAAGGCCCTTCGACAATCGCATCTTTTAGCTCACATTCACCCGCTAAGACATGTCCTAGATTACGTTTTGCACGAATTCCGAGCATCACGTCCACATTGGCCAGACCTAAATCAGCGTCGAGAACCATCACCTTCTTGCCTTGGCGAGCCATACAAATCGCCAGACCCAGTGTTACGTTTGATTTCCCCACACCACCTTTGCCGCCAGTAACAGCAATCACTTTGGTCAACGATGGTTGTGTTAAGCGACGGAGGCCGCTTGCTTGATCGTGTATCATATTCTCAGTCATAGTAGTCCGCCGCCTTAGAGTCCTTCACTGTCACTGTTCCAAAAGTGAGGTTCGTTCTCTGTCGACTTCTCTAACAGTTCATTTGCTTTCGCAAGCATATATTTTGGTTGCGCTATCACAATGTCTTCTGGTACGCGCTGACCATTAGCGATGTAAGCTACTGGCATTGCGTTTTGAATCACTACACTGATGAATTCGCCTAGGCTTAATGACTCATCAAGCTTCGTCATAATACAACCCGAAAGTGGTATACGTCGGAAGTGATCCAGCGTTTCTTGTAGAACACGACGTTGTGCGGTAGCCGGCAAAACAAGGTAGCTGTGAATCACTTCTCCGCTCTCTTGCATTAGAGTGTCGAGCTGCTCGGAAAGCCTCACATCTCGTTGCCCCATCCCTGCCGTATCGACCAAAATCAGTCTTCTGTTTCTTAGCTGATATATAACATCGGCTAACTCGTTAGAATCTTTAGCAACTCTTACGGGACAACCCATAATTCTTCCGTAAATTGAGAGTTGCTCATGTGCACCTATGCGATATGTATCTGTTGTCACAAGGGCCACATTGTCGGCACCGTATTCCATGGCTGCGCGTGCTGCGAGTTTCGCTACGGTTGTTGTTTTCCCAACCCCCGTCGGACCCAACAATGCGACTACGCCACCACGTTTTAAAATGTCCTGTTTAGGAATATTGATTTGATCCGCCACCAGCGACAATAACGCTTTCCACGCTCGCGCTGGCTTTGTATCTTCCGGGATATAACAGGCCATCTGGTCTGCTAACTCCGGAGAAACGCCCATTCGCTCTAAGCGCTTAATCAGCATCGCTCTTAGCGGCTCACGGCGTTCTACTTCTTGCCACATCAGGCCAGAAACTTGGTGCTCCAACAGACGACGAATTGACGTCATCTCTTCGCGCATGCTTTCTAGCTCATCGGCCGATTCGTCACGCTCATCACTTGGGCGACGTCGGTCATAGCGCGTCGGGTCCAGCTTGGGCGTCGGACGTTCAAATCGATTGTCCTGTGCGATTAGCTTCGCCAAAGGTGAATCTGGTTGATATGGCGCTGGCTTTTCTTGGTTGTAGCCGTCGCGATGCTTATTTTGGCGTTGCAGCAAAGCAGAGAGCGAATCTTCATTTTCCGCTACGTGGTCGTCAGCATCTGCTGCACCACCGCTATATTGCTTAAGCATATTAGCGAATCGCTGCGTCATTGAGCCTGTTTTTTCATTGTTACTGTTATTACTGTTCAGGCTAATTTTATCTTCATCTAAATGACGATCTTGGTAACGATCAGCAGAAGACGATGACATTTGACGATGTTCGTTATAGCGATTCGTTTGAGAAGCACCGCGATTTTGCTGTGACGCTGCGCTTGCTTGAGACGGATTAGATTCACTATCTATCGCCGCAACAATCGCTACTCCACCAGCCACTTTCTTGTTTGACATGATCACCGCTTCCGCGCCTAACTCCTCTTTCACTTGGAGCAGCGCCGTTCTCATGTCTTTGGCAAAAAATCGCTTTATTTTCAAACTATGAATCCATTAATGATGCGTGAGATCAGTTACCCACGGCTTGCACAATTCTGATCTGTTTTTCATCCGGGATTTCTTGGTAAGACAGTACCCGGAGATTAGGTATTGTGTTCTTCACAAATTTAGCCAACGTCGAGCGTAATACACCGGAAGTAAGCAGAACGGCAGGTTCGCCTTTCAGTTCTTGTTCCTGTGTCGCTTGGCTTAGTGAAGACTGCAATCGCTCAGCGAGTCCCGGTTCAATCCCCGCGGATTCGCCTCCTGATGCTTGCATAGTTTGATGCAATATTTGTTCCAGTTCGGGTATCAAAGTAATCACTGGTAGTTCAGGCTCTATACCATTGATTTCTTGAACAATTAGGCGTTTAAGACTAATTCGAACTGCTGCCGTCAATATGTCAGCTTCTTGACTCTTACTTGAGTACTCAGCCAAAGTTTGAACAATCGTGCGAATATCGCGGATTGGAATGGCCTCGTTTAACAAGTTTTGTAGGACTTTCACCACCACACCTAATGGTAATTGGTCAGGAACAAAGTTCTCGACCAACTTAGGCGCGCTGCGTCCCAACATTTCTAATAAATTCTCTACTTCTTCATGGCCAATTAGCTGTGATGCGTTGTTGGTCAATAGCTGGCTTAGGTGCGTCGCTAATACCGTTGATGAATCAACAACCGTATAACCCAGAGCCTGCGCGTGCTCTCGCTGATCTTCTCGGATCCATACGGCTTCCAGTCCAAAAGCAGGGTCAATGGTTGGCTCACCATCAATCATGCCATACACCTGACCTGGGTTAATCGCTAGCTCTTGATCCGGACGAATCTCTGCTTCGCCCACCGCAACCCCCATCAATGTAATTCGGTAACTGTTTGGGGTCAGCTCAAGATTGTCACGAATATGAACCGCTGGAATTAGGAACCCAAAATCTTGCGATAACTTTTTACGCACGCCTTTTACGCGCTCTAACAGTTCCCCACCTTGGTCTCTGTCCACCAAAGGGATTAAGCGATAACCGACTTCCAAGCCAATAATATCGACTGGCTGGACGTCATCCCAAGACAGTTCGCGCTGTGAGGAAGGTTCTGTACCTTCGTCTGCTGTTGCTGGTAAAGCGGGCTCTTTCGCTTTCTGCTTCTGCCGTTTGTCGATGAAATATGCCGCTGCACCGGCCGCGACTGCCAGGCTCAAAAACGCAAAGTGTGGCATGCCCGGTACGATGCCCATCACACCAAGAATAGCCGCAGTAATCATCAGCGCTTTTGGGTTGTCGAACATCTGGAAGACCAGTTGTTCCCCCATGTCTTCATCGGTGTTTTGGCGCGTCACCATCATTGCCGCTGCAATCGACAGCAATAGCGATGGGATTTGTGCGACCAAACCATCACCGATTGTCAGTAAGGTATAGATTTCAATCGCTTCACCGAAACCCAATCCATACTGCGCCATACCGATCGACAGACCGCCGACGATGTTGATAAACAGAATCAAAATACCGGCAATCGCGTCACCTTTTACGAACTTCGAGGCACCATCCATCGAGCCATAGAAATCCGCTTCTTTGGTCACTTCAAAACGACGAACTCTTGCCTGCTCTTGGTCTATCAATCCGGCATTCAAGTCGGCATCAATCGCCATTTGCTTACCCGGCAACGCATCAAGCGTAAAGCGAGCACTTACCTCAGAGATACGACCCGCACCTTTGGTCACCACCATAAAGTTGATGATCATTAAGATGAGGAAAACCACTAGGCCGACCGCGTAGTTACCACCAATAACGACGTTACCGAACGCCTCAATTACGTTACCTGCCGCATTACCGCCTTCATGACCATGCAGTAAGACGACACGAGTCGAGGCAACGTTCAAAGCCAAGCGGAGCAACGTGGCGATCAGCAATACCGTTGGAAAAGCAGCGAAGTCCAAAGGGCGACGTGTGTAAACGGTCACTAACAACACCACCATCGACAGCGCGATGTTAAAGGTGAAGAACATATCCAGCAAAAATGCTGGAATCGGCAGTACCACCATCGCTAGGGTGGCCAAAACCATCACCGGAGCACCAATAGCTGGCATTTCACGTTGAGGGATTCGTGGCAATTTATCTGCAAACGGCAGGCTTAACTTCATACTGCGAGAGATCTCAATCGATTGAAGCGTCACGTAAGCTCTTACTATTAATACGCGACCGCTTTAGCCTAAAAGTTTAGGTAGGGTTGATAATTAAAGCGTTTTAAGCAATCTATGTACCAGAATTAGCGCCAAAATAATGACTAAACACTCAAATAGAGCTTAGCTTTTGATCAAACAAGCTTTTTTAAGGCTTTACCGCTTTTCGTATCAATGGCGGTGTTCGGGTGGGATTGGCAAATCATAATCTTGAATTTTCGGGCGCTGTCCACCTCGTTTTCGGTATTGCTTTAATTGGAATACAAATGCCAAAACCTGAGCGACGGCAGTAAATAACCCATCGGGGATCTCTTGCTCGAGCTCTGTCGTGTGGTACAACGCACGAGCCAAAGGTGGTGCGGGCACAATCGTAATGTCATGTTCGCGGGCGACTTCTCGAATCTTCATCGCCATGTGGTCAGTACCTTTAGCGATCACGACTGGCGCACGGTCTGTCTTCTGCTTATAACGAAGCGCTACCGAGAAGTGCTCAGGGTTAGTAACAATAACATCAGCTTGAGGAACATCCGCCATCATTCGACGTTGAGCCGCTTCCCTTTGCAACATACGAATACGGCCTTTCACTTCCGGCTTACCTTCAGTCTCTTTGTATTCGTCTTTGACTTCTTGCTTGGTCATTTTTAACTGATCGGCGTGCTGCCAAATTTGAAATGGAATATCGATGGCAACCACAATCAATAGCGAGCAACTGATCAGCAAAATAAAGTTCAGCAAAATATCTAAAGCATGGAAGATGTTTTGCGGATACACATCCATGCTCAATTGAATCAGATCGGCCTGCGATGCTTGGATCAAATAGATGGCGACACCGGTGACCAGAACCACTTTAAGGATTGATTTGATCAACTCTACCCAGCTTTGCATGCCAACCATTCGCTTTAAGCCGCTAAGCGGATTCATTTTCGACAGCTTGGGCATGGCTGCTTGGGCAGAAAAACTGATTCCTCCCACACCTGCTGCTCCAATCATGGCGGCGGTAAACAATGTCGCTAACACCAAAAATAGTGGGAACAACAAATCACTCATCGCGCCCAAAGCGATATCAAACAGTTTTGCAGTATCGAAAATCTCTTCTCGTTGAAGATCAAATAAACGGCTCATGATGGAAAACAATGAACGTGCTAACGCCTCGCCAAACCACATCAATGAAATGGCGCCAACGATCAGCACAGATGCTGATGCAAGCTCTTTAGATCGAGCGACCTGCCCCTTTTCTCTGGCTTGTTGTAACCGTCGGGGCGTGGCTTCTTCGGTGCGTTCCTGACCGTCTGATTCTGCCAAATCTTAGCACTCCAAGCGAATAAGCCGACAAATCTGCGCCTCACCCACTGTCCAGAACATTTCATAATGACTGTATAGACCAGCCAGTATGTACCAACAAAGTAATAGACCCACCATCAAAGCAAAAGCAAAACCAAGCGAGAAGATATTCAGCTGTGGTGCGGCACGGGTCATTACACCAAACGACAAGTTAATGGTCAGTAGTGCAATAATGCCGGATAGAGACATACTCAATGCCGTTTGGAACATAATACCAAGCCAGCCTGCCATTTCACGGAAATCAACCGCGTTGAGCGAGCCGGAGCCAATCGGCAAAGTTTTAAAACTGAACACCACCAATTGCAGCATTTTTAAGTGTCCATCGGTGGCAAGGAAAAACATTGTCGTTAAGAACATGAATAACTGGCCAAGCAATGGCGTGTTCTGACCATTTGCGGGATCAACCATAGAAGCAAAGCCCAAACTTGATTGCATACCCAATATTTGACCAAGTAGGACAAAGGTTTGAATCATAAATTGAGTAACCATACCCATCGCTATGCCGATGATCATTTGCTCGGCAATGGTCATGAAGCCACGAAACGAGAGTAGCTCAATGTCTTGAGGTACGGCGGGGATAGCTGGCATGACAGCGAAAGTGATGGCTAAACCGAGGTAAAGGCGGATTCTTGGCGAAACAAATCGGGCCCCGGTTACTGTCATCACCATCAACATGGATGAGATACGAACATAGGGCCAGAAGTAGTTTGCGATCCAATCTAAGACAACGCTAGTGGGGTACTCCATAGGCGCCTCTAATAAAGCACCTGAGGTAAGCGTTCAATCAAGCCATAGAAATATTCCATCAACATTTGCGTCATCCAATGCCCAAACAGCATCAGGGCCAAAAGCGTGACAATCAAACGCGGTAAGAAGCTCAATGTTTGTTCGTTGATGGAAGTCGCAGCTTGAAAAATCGCGACTACAAGGCCGATAAGCAAGCTTGGGATGATAATAGCGCAGACCATGATAAGCACCATCCAAAGTGCTTCACGGAAAAGCTCGACAAACATTTCTGGTGTCATGTCTTATCCTCTATCTGCGCTTATCTAAAGGGCAAAGCTGCCCGCAAGTGTCGAGAGTATCAAGTTCCAACCATCGACCAATACGAACAACATCAACTTGAACGGCAACGAAACAATCATTGGTGACAACATCATCATACCCATTGCCATCAGTACCGAAGCGACTACAAGGTCAATGATCAAAAACGGCAAGAAGAGCATAAAGCCAATTTGGAATGCAGTTTTTAGCTCTGAGGTGATAAAAGCCGGAATCAATACCGCCATCGACACATCTTCTGGATCCTCGACTTGCTCTCCTGACATGGTTACAAACGTCTCCAAATCTTTGATTCGCGTCTGTTTAAGCATGAATGCTTTCATTGGCGCTTGTGCAGCATCAAACGCTTCTCGCGCCGTGACTTGCTCGTTCAAATAAGGCTGAACAGCTTTGTCGTTGATTTCGTTCAGGACAGGAGACATAACAAAAAAGGTCAAAAACAGCGCAATACCAATAATAACCTGATTAGAAGGCGTTTGTTGCAAACCCATTGCCTGACGCAATATCGACATTACCACCACAATTCGAGTGAACGAGGTCATCAGAATCACCATGGCAGGCAAGAAGCCAAGCATGGTCATTAACGCTAAAATTTGTAGTGTAACCGAGTAGTCTTCACTGCCATCAGGGTTCGTGGTCATGGTGAATGCTGGAATACCACCGCCACTAGAAACGGACATAACACGGCTAGCACCAGTATCACTTTGCATAGCCTTAACTGTAACACCACTTCCATCGGCTAAGTTATCTGGCAGCGCTGACCCCTCTGCTTCAGCAAAGGTAAATGAAGAAAACAGCACGCCGACAAAAAGTAACAACGTACTCAGGAGCAAACGAATTGGATTACCCTTTGTCATGTTTTTTGATCAGCTGGCTAAATTGAGTCGCAAAAGCATTGGTCGCCAACTCTTCCTCTTTCAGTGGCTTATCTAACTTGGCTAAAGTTTGGATCGATTGGCTAGTAATCCCAACCAAAAACTGTTCTTCACCCACTTGAACTACTGCGATTCTTTCTTTTGTACCCACTGGCAACTGACTCACTATACGCAAGCCCTTTTGTTGTCCCATCGCTGGCACTTGCATACGTTTCAACAACCAAGCCAGCAAAAGAATCACGCCGATTACAAGCACAAGCGAGCCAAGTGTCGTCGCAAGATCCAGATTATTTGGTGCGGCAGCAAATGCATAAGGAGCACTTAGCATTAAGCTCAGTGCTCCAGTGATTTGCTTCAATCGCATTTTGATTGAACGACTCATCTTAACGCAGCTTCTTAATTCGTTCAGTTTGGCTGATCACATCCGTCAAACGGATACCAAACTTATCGTTGACGACCACGACTTCGCCGTGAGCAATCAAAGTACCGTTAACCAATACGTCGAGCGACTCACCGGCTAGACGATCCAACTCAACAACCGAACCTTGGTTAAGCTGCAACAGGTTCCGAATGCTAATTTGAGAACGACCGACTTCCATCGAAATCGTCACCGGGATATCCATAATAGTGTCGAGTTTACGACGCTCATCTTCGCTAATTGGGCTTGAAGTGTCTTTTAGCTCTTCCAGTGGCGCAGCCAATACTTCATCTACGTCTACAGAAGGGGCAGACGGGTCTTCGCCAAGAGCGGCTGCCCATTCGTCTGCTAGCTTTTGATCGTCACTTGGTTCCATTTTTCTATCCTGTGTTACGCCTAACTCATGCCATAGCATGTCTGTTTAATAAGGTATCTTAATGGTCTATATCGTCTTCACTCTCAAGCTCGGACATGATGTCTTTACCTAAGAAAGCTAAATCTGTTTTGACGACATGTGGGCGCTCAATTTCCTCAGAAATTTGCACCGCTAATTTGTCTTCCGATCGACCCATTTTTACGCGATAGGTCGGTAGGTCTTCTACAAACATCGTCGCATGTTCTGGCATTTCAATCGGGATGATATCGCCCGGTTGCAGCTCCATGAGATCACGCAAAGAAATGTCTTTTTCGAGCAAGTTCACGCGGAAGTTAACCGGACAATCCATGATCTCTTCACGTAGTGCTGAGCTCCAGCGAACGTCCGTTTCCATCTTGTCGGACTGAACACCTGCATCCAATAGTTCACGGATAGGCTCAACCATGGAGTAAGGCATAACGACATGAAAATCGCCGCCACCGCCGTCAACTTCTATATGGAATGAACTCACGACAATCACTTCTGTCGGGCTGACAATGTTTGCCATGCTTGGGTTTACTTCAGAGTCGAGATATTCGAACTCTACCCCCATCACTGGCGACCACGCTTCTTTATAATCTTCAAATACAATTTTCAGTAACAACTGAATGATGCGGCGTTCCGTTGGGGTAAATTCGCGGCCTTCGATTTTGGCGTGAAATCGACCATCACCGCCAAAGAAGTTTTCTACCAGAATAAAGACTAAACGAGCCTCCATGGTGATCAACGCAGTGCCTTTTAACGGACGAAAACGCACCATGTTCAAACTGGTTGGCACGTACAATGTGTTCTGGTATTCACCAAACTTCATCATCTGCACGCCATTGATCGACACCTCTGCCGTTTTACGCAGCATATTAAACAGACTAATACGCATGTGCCGTGCAAAGCGCTCGTTGATAAGTTCGAGCGTCGGCATTCGACCACGTACGATTCTGTCTTGCGACGAGAAATCAAAATTGACGGCACCCTCAGTGTCGTTTTCTATCGGTTCATCGACGTCATCAACATCGTCAACCCCATGCAATAGCGCATCAATTTCGTCTTGGCTTAATAGATCGGTCACGTTTTACCTATTGAATAACAAAATCTGTAAACAGTACTTTTTCAATCACTGGCTTACCGACCGCAGCATTCAGCGCTGCTTTGATATCTTCGGAAGCACGATCGCGCAATTCCACTCGTCCTGTAGGAGAGCGCAATTGATCAACCGTCGCGGAAGCAAACGTTGATAGCATAGAGCTTTCAATCAGTGGCGAATGATACCGCGCCAACTCTTCATTTTCTGCACCGCGAACCATTAACTGCGCTTTAATTTGAACCAGCCTATCGCGGCTATCCCCAGTAACGTTAAATACAAATGCCTGAGGAAGATTCACATACGCGATGGGCGCAGCATCCGATGCCTTCACTTGAGCCTGTTGAGACGATTCAGCCTGAGCAGGTTCATCAGAGCCCATTAGAAAAAATGCCGCTGCCCCGCCACCAAGTAGTAATACTACAACAGCGATGATGATGATAAGTAACTTGCTTTTTCCTTTCGGCGCATCGGCCCCTTGTAACTGTTCTTCTGCCATTCTTGTCTCTTATTGTTCTTTTGAGTTACCAAGACGTTTTAGTGAGTTGCTTGGTAACCATATTCCATTGCCGTTAAACGGCCTTTTATGCGTAAAAACTAATTCCATCACGCTTTGAAGCGACATTCAAATCCAGATTGACATCAGATTCAAAACCCTCTTCGGACTGTCCAGAAAAACCGCCACTTTGCGCGCTTTGACCATGTTGTTCAGCAGTATACCTACCTTGCTGTTGCCCGCTGTTTTGTTGCTGGACGGAAGAATCAGCCAGCTGCATACCTTGTTGTGCTAGCATTTCTCTCAAACGAGGGAGCGTCTGTTCAATAATGTCACGAGCTTGCGGGTTGTTCACTGTAAAATGTACATTGGCAACGTCGTTATTCATGGTCATACGAATTTGCATACGACCTAACTCTGGTGGATCAAGACGAATATCGAGATTTTTCAGATTCTTCGACATCATCATTTGCACTTTTTCCGCAACTTGCTCGTTGGCTAGCTCTTTAGTTAGTTGCAACGGAAGCTGAGCTTGTTGTGCAGCATCAATACGCGTTTGTTGCTGCACATTAATTCCTTGCTGACCTGCCATAGCCTGAAGCTGTCCAGCGAAGCCATGTTGGAGGTCCGACTTATCTTGTTTATCCACAGTCGCCTTTAGCGCACCAGTCGCCAATGCTGCGTTCATCACTTTCTGGCTAATCTCTCCGTCTTTCACACCTTGAAGCGACGTCGGCACTTGCGCGGCTATCAACATATCGGGCGTTGGAGATAATGCGACTTTTTCTCCACTATGAGCAGTTTGTGGCTGGAGTACTTGAGCCGCTGTATGCTGGATTTGCTGAGACGCTGCCATAGGTCCAGCCTGGCGAGTTAAATTATGTTGTACTTGTTGCTCTGCGAGAATCTGTTTAATGTCATTAGGGAGCGCAACAAATTGGGCAAGGTCTTGCTCAGGAATATCCGCCGTGATCGTTCCTTGTTTCAACCTTTCAATGATCTGAGCTTCTTGCTGAGTCAGTGGTTTTCCTTGCGCCAACTTGGTATCTATAACTTCAAGTTCATCCAAGGAGACTCGTGGAAGCGCGTCGATGTTGGAACCATCAACGTCTGTTAACAACGGCGACAGTTCATTAGCTACTTCACCACTGACTGCGCTCTTAGTCGTCGGATGGCTGGCTTGTTTCGCTAGCTCTTGCCAAGCAGCAAACTCAGACGAGAGTTTGTCGATATCGATAGGTTGACCATTCTTATCTAAAATTGGCTCTAAGTCTTGTCCTGGGATCATCTGTGCTTGTTCAAGCGAATGAACTAATGGCGTTTCATTCAAAGCCAGCTCATCAAGGTTTGTCGAAACGGTTGCTTGCTCGTGGAACGAATGCACTAAATTTGCTCTCTGAGGCAAAACTTTGCCACTATCGATGGATGCATTACTCGCATTCAGGGTTTGATTCGCTTGTTCAATTCGACCAAGAAGCTGTTGTCCTTCGCCCATCGTGCTTTTTACGTCCATTGTATTTGATGGGTTACTCGTATCAATTGATGTTGATTTCACTTTTTCGATAGCTTCAACATCAGGCTTCAAAGATGTGCTGTTACTCGCCTTTTGTAAACTTGCCTTGTCACTTAGGGTCGCATTCGGTTTGTTTGCTGATGTTTCATCAAAATCATGGGGCCCGTCACTGACGGATCCTTGGCTCTCTTGCGCCAACAATTCGTCCGAGACGTTAGCAGAAGAAGTACTGCCTACATCCGCTCTTTCTTTTTCTTCAACCACTGTCGATTCTGTTGCTACTTTTTCGGGCTTTTGTTTACCAGCAAACGCATCGGTTAACGTTTCTAAAAATCCCTTGCTTTCAGTGCTCTCTGCGGACGCTTTAGCGGACACATCAGAAACTGGCGTCTTGGTAGTCGCAGATACATGGGACAAATTCACACTCATTTAGAAACTCTCGTTCTCGTGGCTCTGAGCGTATCGCTGACAGACAGCAATACTGGCGGCAAACAAAGGTCAAAAAGACCCGACACTGACAGCTAAAATGCAAAAATCACACCACAATATTGAGCCAATTCTCGGCAAGCTAATAGATGGCATGTTTATGGAACAAACATCAACAGTACTATCCGAGAACCTGGTTCCTAACATGATGTACAGCTACTTGATTGACTTTGAAAAACGATAAGCGTAAACAGACACTTGGCTTAACAATTAAGGAATCACTTTGAAGATCACAGAATTACGCCAATATAGAATCAAAGCAGGCAAAACAGAACAGTGGCTAAGTTGGATGAAGGAAGAACTGTTGCCCTATCAACGTTCACAAGGCATGCGTGTACTGAATACTTACGTCCACACTGGTGATGATGGACATGACTATTTTGTTTGGCTTAGAGAGTTCGACAATGAACAAGCACGCCAGGCTCTCTACGAAAAAACATACAACGAGTGGTGGGTTCGCGAGATTCGACCGAAGGTATTTGAGCTAATTGAACAAGACTCAATCAAAGTTACCTTACTTGAATCGGTAGAGATGTAGTCAACTGCAACACCGTAATGCAATATCGAACCGATAACCTTTAGAAACGATGTGGTTTTCGACTGTAAAGTAAGGTGGAAAACTCGTCCATTTGCTTTTGTTCGCGCTTAGCTTCAGCAAGTTGTTTCTCTTTTTCGCGTTTGTCTATCATCCACTCATAGGATTTGCGTTCTTTACGCACGGTTAACCAATATTCTTTACAGTTTTCAACCTGCTCTTTGAAATGACTTTCTGCTTGCTTTTGCTTAGATAAAGTCTCATCTAGCTGGGTAAGGAATCGATTTAAGTGTCCATATTGACTTGCCGTTAGGCCCGCCTGACCACGGTCGACGAGCTGCTGGCAATAATCAAGCCGATACTTTTCAATTTGTTCAACCTGACGGTAATAATCTTCGAGTTCAGAACGCGCTTTGTTCAGTGCAAGCACAGCTTGGTCTTCACGATCCTTAGTTTGCTCAAGTAAAAACTCCATCGCATTATTCACGCGCTATCACCCACCCAAAATGTTTCTAAGCATATTGACGCACATATCGTATGGCACCGATTCTTTCATGCTCTGCTGCAAGTATTCGTCTAACTTCGGTTTCAAAGTAAATGCGCCATCAATAGCAGGATCGGTACCCGGTTTGTACGCTCCAATCGAGACCAAATCTTGATTCTTGCGACAAATAGACAAGACCTGTCGCACCGCTTTTGACATCAGAACGTGCTCTTCGGTCGTGATTTGCGGCATAACACGGCTCACCGACTTCTCGACATCAATCGCCGGATAATGGCCTGCATCCGCCATTTCACGAGAAAGTACAATATGGCCATCAAGAATGGCTCGCGATGCGTCCGCTATCGGATCTTGCAAATCATCCCCTTCGGTCAACACGGTAAAGAACGCCGTAATCGAGCCTTGTTCGGCACTTCCATTACCCGCTCGCTCAACCAGCGCTGGCAGCTTGGCAAATACAGAAGGCGGGTAGCCTTTCGTCGCTGGCGGCTCACCAACAGAAAGTGCGATTTCACGCTGTGCTTGTGCAAAACGAGTCAACGAGTCCATCAATAGCAGAACATCTAACCCTTGGTCCCGGAAGTATTCAGCAATCGTTAATGCCGTTTGGCACCCCTTTAAGCGCATTAGAGGTGAAGCATCGGCAGGCGCCGCGACCACCACTGAGCGGCGACGACCGTCCTCACCCAAGATCTCTTCGATGAATTCTTTAACTTCACGTCCACGCTCACCTATCAGGCCGACGACCACAACCTGTGCGGTGGTACCTCGCGTCATCATGCCAAGCGTGACCGATTTACCCACACCAGAACCTGCAAACAGACCGATACGCTGACCTTTACCGACCGTCAACAAACCATTGATAGCTTTTAGGCCAACATCGAGCGGTTCAGAAATTGGCTTTCGAGCCAATGGGTTAATTGGTTCGGCATTAAAAGAGGCACGGTGATCGGTATACAAAGGGCCAAGTCCATCAAGTGGATTCCCAACCCCGTCTATAACGCGCCCAAGTAGCTCCATGCCGACAGGCAAACCAGCGTCACTGGTTAAAGGGGTGACTCTCGCGCCAGGTAAAATGCCCGTAATTTGTTCACTTGGCATTAAAAATAGGTTGTCACCTGAAAAGCCGACAACCTCGGCTTCCATCTGACCTGACATGGTTTCCACTAAGCATAAACTGCCAATTGGTGCGCGACAGCCGGTTGCTTCCAACGTTAACCCAACCACACGCACCAGTTTGCCAGAGGCGACAGGGCGCGTCGTAAGGCCTTCAACTTTGTAGCTTTTTAAGCGGTCAGCGAGTGCTTGCATGGATTACTCACCCTCTTGATGACGGTTTGCGCCACAAAAGCTGTGCAATACGCTTTTGACGCGTTCTTCCATGCGATAATTAATGCTTGATTCGCCGGCTTCAATCTGGACATCACCTCGATTGAGCGATGGCTCAGCAACTAACGTCCAGTTGCGACAATTAAGGTCTTCTTCACCATAAGCTGAACGAATAATCGCGACATCTTCTGGATTCAGGTGCAAGGTAATAGGGTGGCCTGATATTGGTAGCGCTTCGACCGACTGCTTCACTGTATCTAAAATAATTTGAGGGTTGGTTTGTACTTCAACGTGCACCACTTCTTTGACTAAGCAGAGCACCATATCCACCAGCTGCTTTTCAACCTGAGCATTCATCAACTCCAAAGGTTGAGCAAACTGATTGGCCAAGTTCATAAAAGTTTCAACTTGCTGCTGAATGTATTCTTGCCCTGCAGTTACCCCTTCAGCTTTTCCGAGCTCGAGACCTTCAGCATGGCCGGCTTGCAACCCTTCTTCTTTACCTTTGTCGTAACCTTGCTTAAAGCCAGCTTCCTGACCTTGATGTAAGCCTTCTTGATAAGCACCTTGCTTAATCAGTTCAATTTGCTCTTCGGTTAGCGCAAGTGGCTGCTCTTCTTCAGGCTCATCAAAATTCGGCACCCACCCCGGGTCATAGTTGAACGCGGTTTGTTTTGCTTGTTTGGCTTTAGGCTCGCCATAATCAGGCAGCCCCCAACGTTGAGGTTCGATCATCGAATCATCTTCATCAGGACGGATAAATCCACGTTTTCTATCGCCAGCCATGGGTTACCTATTGTGTGTTCGATTAAGAAGTGAGGGTGCTCCGCAATAGGATAATTGCGAAGCAATAGAAATTATAAGAATTCGTCAGCACCGCCAGACAACATGAGCTCACCAGCATCCGCCATTCGACGGGCAATTGCTAAGATTTCTTTCTGAGCGGCTTCTACATCTGCCACTCGTACTGGCGGCATCGCTTCTATGTCATCACGCATCATATCAGCAGCACGTTTAGACATGTTCTTGAAGACTTTCTCACGTAACGAGTCATCTGCACCTTTGAGTGCTTTTTGCAACACGTCTTGTGGTACGTCACGCAGCAACTTCTGAATACCTTGGTCGTCCACCTCGACTAAGTTTTCGAAGACAAACATTAGGTCTTGGATTTGCGTCGCCATGTCTTCGTCCTGATCGCGAATTTGTTCCATCAACAAACCTTCGACGTTGTTGTCTAGGTAGTTCATGATCTCCGCTGCTGCTTTCAGGCCGCCAATTTTGGCTGCTTGTGCACCCGCTTGACCCGCGAACTGTTTCTCCATGATTTCGTTCAGCTCTGCCAATGCTGATGGCTGAACTTCTTCAAGGTTGGCAATACGCATCATCAGATCCAAACGCACGCGCTCAGGGAACTGAGACAAAATCTCTGCAGATTGGTCTGCTTCTAAATAAGACAATACGATAGTTTGAATCTGTGGGTGTTCATTGACAATAATGCTCGCCACTTGGCGTGGGTCCATCCATTTCAAAGAATCCAAGCCTTTTGAGCCCGTACCAAGTAGGATCTGGTCAACTAAGTTGTTGGCTTTGTCTTCACCAAGAGCGGCAACCAGTGCATTACGCATAAAGTCTTCGCTGCCCATACCAATGTTGGTGTATTTCTGGATATCCTCCAAAAACGCACGATGAACAGCAGATACCTTGTCTTGGCTGAGATCCTTCGCGCGAGCCATCGCACTACCAACACGCTGAACCTGTTTTGGTTCTAGGTGACGGATAATGCCAGCTGCATCTTGTTCATTAAGGCTCAGTAGCAAAATTGCCGCTTTTTCTTCGCCAGTAATGGTTGAAACATCCAGCTCTACTGGCATTCCCGCGGCGTTGTCATCTTGAGGTACGATATCGTTAGCCATTGTCATTCATCCAGTTTTTCACTACTTGAGCAGCCAGTTCAGGTTCATTCGCAACCAGAGCGCGAACCGCTTTCAATACATCTTCATCTTTATGAAGGTTTGGCAAATCAATACTTGAGCCAAACTCGAACAGTTCGCTGCTTTCGATGTCACTGCCAATCAAGCTAGTTTCACCATCCGCACCAATCGGCAAGCCGTCTGGTCCGTACATTTCGTCTTCATCATCGCTGGTAGGGTTAAGCAATTTCTTCATTGCTGGGCGAACCAGAACCAACACAACCACAATAATCACTAATGCACTTGCGAACCAACGAACCCAATCACTGAAGTTAGGGTGCTCCCAAATTGGTGGTTCTTCTAGCTGCTCAGCCTCTGGCTCAGCAAACTTTACACTCAATACATTCAGTAAATCGCCACGACCTTGATCAAAGCCGACGGTACCAATTAATACTTGGCGAATGGCATTGATTTCAGATTCGGACATTGGGGTATAAGTCACTTCACCCGTATCAGGGTTAACTTGACGACGGTCTTTAATCGCAACAGAAACGGTCTGACGAGCCACCGTCCCGGTCTGCTTTCGCTCGTGGCTGATGGTGGTATCTAGCTCAAAGTTACGCGTGGACTCTTTACGAACTGAACCCTGCCCCATGACAGAACCATCTTTCATTTGAGCCACATCTTGCGGAATTGAGGCATCCGCTGGAGGCTGATTACTCAACGCACCCGGAATACCCGCAACCATGTTACCGTTATTGTAATCTTCGAGTGCGTACTCACTGCGGGTCGCAGGGGTGTTCGGATCAAAGCGTTTGCGAGTTTGTTCAACCGCACTGAAATCCATTTGTATATCAACCTGCGCCGTATAGTTGCCATAACCTAAAATCGGTAATAGTACGGAATCAATTTTTTCGCGCAGCGCTTGCTCTTGGCTGCGTTCTAATTCTTGTTCTTTGCGTCGTGCCGCAGAAGCGGGATCTTGGGAGCCTGAGCTGAGTAAGCGGCCATGCTGATCTGTGACGGTAATTCGAGAAGTTTTCATTCCCGGCACGGCACTAGCCACCATGTCGACAATAGAATCCACTTCTTGCTGCTTAAGGTTCGTGCCTGTCGACAATGTCAAAAATACCGACGCAGAAGCTTCTTGGTTATGACGCACAAACACGCTGTGCTTTGGCAGTGCCAATAACACTCGTGCTTTGCGAACTTGCTTCATTTCTTCAATTGCTTGAGCCAATTGGCGCTCTCGACTGAGTTTGAGACGCTCTTGCTCGAGACGTTGTGAAACACCAAAACCCATGTCTTGCAGCAAAATATCATCGCCCGCTTCTGTAGCTTGGTTAACGCCGGAACGAACCATGCCAAGTTTGATCGAGTTGTACTCACTCGATTCAACAGAAACAGTATTGCCATCAAGCTTATAATTGATTTTCTGCTGGTCCAGATAATCCAGAACGGGGATCAATTCTTCGGTCTCATACGCACCAAGTGGGCGCATCTCCGGTTCTTTGACCCAAAAGAACAGCATCACGATCAATGCAACACAGATGGATATCGACAGCACAAGCACAACCTGACGAAGTAAATCGAGGTCGCCCACTGCCATATCGAATTTTGACGCACTACGCTCCTCTAGATCTGGATTTTGACTCTCCACATCCACATCGGAACTTGCTACCAGTGCACCATCTGAGCCGCCTTCAGTGACGGTTAAATCTGTAGACTTGTCTGCCACACTTATTACCTAAATTACACTGGCATGTTCATGAGATCTTTATATGCCTCAACGAGTTTATTGCGAATTTGAACCGTCGCATCAAAAGCGACACTAGACTTGTTACGAGCGATCATAACGTCAGAAAGGGATACATCGGCATCACCACGATCAAAACGGGTTTGTAAATCACCAGATGCTTTTTGAAGTGTGTTCACGTTATTGATGGCTTTAGTTAGGAGATCGTTAAAATCCGCTCCAACTTTCGCCCCACTTGCAGTAGGAGCCGTATTGGTTGCTTCTACCATCATGGCGCGCATTTCTGCCTGAATACCATCAATTTTCATTAGCACCTCTAAGCCAAAAGATTGACTATTAACAAAACTGATTATTGACACAGCAATTAACGTGCCATAAGACATTAGCAATCAATTTACTTACACTTTTCGTCTTATGGCCGTTGTCTGTGTTAATTCGGGATATCTATACCAGCATCACGCATTTTGGCAAGCTTATAGCGCAAGGTTCGAGGGCTTATACCCAGTTTCTCCGCCATTTCTTTGCGTCGACCATTACACTCAACCAAAGTCTCCAAAATAATGGCGTATTCTTGATCGCGCAGCTCGCTGCCTAAGCCTTCTCCACCAGTTACTGGGCGGCTGACACTCTCAGCTTGAGCAACTGGCTTAACATTGGGCACGACCATATCTGCATTTTGCACCACGTGTTGCAAGCTATTGGCATCTTGCCAATCTACGCCCTCGAGCAAAATGTGCTCTGCATCGATGTCGCCATTTTCACTTAATATCAGCGCTCGTTGAACCACGTTATCCAATTCACGAACATTACCCGGCCAAGGGTATTGCAATAGTTTTTCTAACGCAACGGCCGAGAATTGAGGCACTGGCATGCCCATTTTGCTGCAATGACGCTCAGCAAGATGCTTGGCAAGCGGTGCAATATCGCCTTTACGTTCTTTAAGTGCAGGCCACGCAATTGGGAATACATTCAGGCGGTAATATAAGTCCTCTCTGAAGTTTCCTTCTGACACGTATTGCTTAAGATCACGGTTACTCGTCGCTAACACACGAACATCTAACTTGATGCTTTTGCGACTGCCTAGGCGCTCTACTTCTCGCTCTTGCAAAACACGCAACAACTTCGCTTGCAGGTTCAGGTCCATTTCGCTGATTTCATCAAGCAAGATTGTGCCACCTTGCGCTTGTTCAAACTTTCCTGGGCATGCCTGAACAGCACCAGTAAATGCACCCTTTTCATAGCCAAACAGTGTTGCTTCGAGCATATTGTCAGGAATCGCGGCACAGTTAATTGCGACAAAAGGACCATTTTTACGATTTGACGCGTTGTGAATATAACGCGACATCACTTCTTTACCTGAGCCACTCGGACCTAGCACCATAACATTCGCATCTGTACGTGCCACTTTATCGGCCAACGCGAGTAAGCGCAGACTTTTCTCATCAGCAACGATAGCATCACCGTTGTCATCACTTTTTATCGGTGCATAACGACTGACCATATTTAGCAACACTTCTGGTGCAAATGGTTTCGCCATGTAGTCAATCGCGCCATCTTTCATTGCAGACACGGCATCTTCAATGTTGGCGTACGCCGTCATTAGCAATACTGGTAAGTTAGGCCAATTCTGCTTGATGCTTTTGAGCAGAGCTAAGCCACCCATACCCGCCATTTGCACATCAGAAACGACGATATCAACCGTATTCGATTTCAGCTTCAACAGTGCATCTTCAGCACAGTCCGCTTCCAACCACTCATACCCTGCCAGAGCCAGAGTATCGACTAGGGCTTCACGAAGACCTTCATCGTCTTCTACGATCAGCACTTTGCTTTGCGCCATTATGATTCTCCAGAAATTGTTATTACCAAAAGCCGCTTATTGCGCTTCTGTTTGCACTCGCTCTAGCGGAATGCACATGGTGAAGCAGGCTCCATCACCCTGCTCTGAAATAAGCTCCAATCGACCGTCATGGGCACGGCAAACCATTTGAACAACTGCCAACCCTAATCCAGTTCCTTGAGAACGTGTGGTAAAAAATGGCTCCATGATTTTGGCTTGCAGTTCTTCGGGCACACCCGGTCCGCTGTCTTGCACAGAAATGCGTAACTCACCATTTACTGGGCGGAAAAAAATATCGACTTGCGATTCTTTACCAGACATTTGAATCGCATTCATGACCAGATTACTTAATGCGGATGCAATGGCGTTCGCATTGCCTAGTAGCTCAGTTTGTTCTTCTTCCACTTCTAGGCAGTAATCAATACTGTTGTTTTTTAGCGCGGTTTCGACCATCGGCTGGTATTCCGCTACCAACTGGGCAATCGTGAATGGCTTAATGACTTTATTATCACCACCTTTAGCAAAAAGCAGCATATCATTAACCTGCTTTTCCAAATCGTGCAGTCGATCCATTAATTTGGTTTGGAAGCGATCTTTTGTCGCTGGAGGAAGATTTGGCGCTCCCAAATTGGATGCATATAACATAGCGCTCGACAGCGGCGTTCTTACTTGGTGAGCAAGCGACGCAACCATACGTCCTAACGACGACAAGCGCTGTAAATCACTGACACGAGCTTGAAGTAAACGGGTTTCGGTTAAATCGGTAATCAGGATCAATTGACCTGTTGTGGACGCCGAGATGGCGAGTCGAACTTTACGGCCATTACGTAATGAAACTTCATGGCCATCATCTTCACGTGGGTCAAACACCGCCTGGATAACGTTGAACCATTTTTCGTTAACCAGTGGAATCTCAAGAATTCGGTGCGCTTCTGGATTTGCTTCACGCACTACTCCGTACGTATCGAGCAAAATCACTCCAGCAGGCATCACATCGAGCACCTGTTTGTAGCGCTCAACCTGATTCTCTACGGAATCTAAATGGGATTGATTGGTGTTGTTATCCATTACTGCCTGTCGAAATATCGCCGCTAAAACTAAAATAGCTTGGTAAGCAATTAGCGTACCAAGCTATTTTTTATATTTATCAGGACGTTAAGCTATCGACAATAAGTTGACACTCAGAGATAACGGTTTTGGATGCCAGAAAAACGATGTTAACTAGCACAAGTGATAATTCAGATATCGTCTTAAAACTTCACTTTACCTAGCGCTGTAAGTTGTACTTACGCATTTTTTCCACCAGCGTAGTACGTCGCATACCCAGCATGTCGGCCGCTCTTGCTACAACGCCACCCTGCGCTTCTAATGCTTGGCTGATCATATTAACTTCTAAATCAGCCAGCAGCTCTTTCAAATTAACCCCTTCCGGTGGCAGCGCTTGCGGGGCGTTCATGCTGTGATCAAGGTCGTCTTGATCTTCAAAGCTAAAATCTTCAGAGAAGATATCTTGGAATACATCACGCTCTTGCTCTTCCACCGAAACAAATGGGTTGCTCTCTGGTTGGAACTCTGGGATGTCACTGTAGCGATATTTGGTTGGTAGATGGTTTACATCCACCAAGCTATTTGGATACAGAATAATCATTCGCTCAACAAGATTAGCCAACTCGCGTACGTTGCCCGGCCAGTTATGCTCCATCAGTGAGTTGATTGCACGAGGTGTAAAGCAGATAGGTTGTCCGCCCTCCGCCTCTAAACGTGTCATCAGTTCTTGCAGCAGCAATGGTATATCTTGTTTGCGCTCTTTCAGCGCTGGCATCTCAATTGGAAACACGTTCAGACGATAGAACAAGTCTTCTCGGAACGTACCTTCTTCAATCATATTTTCTAGATTACGGTGTGTCGCCGCCACAACTCGAACATTTACCTTGATGGTACTATTGCCACCTACACGTTCAAAGCAGCGTTCTTGCAATACACGAAGCAACTTTACTTGCATCGACATTGGCATATCGCCAATCTCATCAAGAAAGATAGTGCCACCGTCTGCGAGCTCAAATCGACCTTTACGGGCAGTTAACGCACCAGTAAACGCGCCTTTTTCGTGACCAAATAATTCGCTTTCTAGGAGCTCAGGCGGTATTGCACCACAGTTAATAGGTACAAATGCGCCATCGCGGTATGAAGAGTGATAGTGGATGTTACGCGCAACAACTTCTTTACCCGTACCGGACTCACCTAAGATCAACACGTTTGCTTCCGTGTTTGATACTTGCTCGATCAGGTGTCGAACTTCTTGAATACCTCTACTTTGACCAACTAAGCTGCGAAAAAGCGTGTTTTTGCGTGCACTAGCAACAACATTCACTCCTTTTCGCCCCAGAAAATCTTTGCAGTGGCGTAACGCTTCACTAAGCTGTGGGTAATTAAGCGGCAGCTCTAGTTCACCAACAAAATTTGGAAGATCATCAACAGGCAAAGGAAAACGGCCCATGACTAGAAGAGGGATGTGGTAAGCGCTGTTTAAATGAGAGATAACCGTACTCGCCGCTTGACCTGCTGGAATATTACCAACAATACAGCACGACCATACGCTAGACCAATCAACATCGCTGAGCTGATCAGAACTGACCGCTTCGCAATTTTCTCCAACAAATTCCAATATATTGCTTAAATTTAAACGACTTGATGCGTCATCATCAATTACAAGCAGCTTTGCCAAACCATGCATAAGTAAGAATGATTGCCTTTATTTTAGGTGCGTTGCGGCCAAACCTTGATTTGCGCAATTGGGTGCTAAAGAAGGCAGAACCACCACACTCAATTTACGATAGACAAAATAGGAAAATCAGCAACAAAAAAGCCATTAGGGCTACTAATGGCTTCTATTTTATTTGAATATAAAAATAAGGCAACTAAGCAATGGAGAGGTGTGAGCTTGATAGAAACTTTGCTACACAACTCGTTGCGCAATTGACAAATATATTCGTCTAGTATCTTAACGCATTGTTTTGACTATTAAATACCAACTTCAGCAGCGGTAAGATTATGAAACTCTGTTGGGATTTGGTCCCAAGCGGACTTGATCTCACGGATAATGTCGATAACGTCGTCGATCAGCTGAGGCTCATTTTGATGGTTAGCAGCAGAAATTTGCGTGATCATAAACTCATACAGTGAATCTAAGTTTGAAGCAATATCACCACCGTCATCCATAGATAGACAGCTGCGTAGCGCGATAATGATGTCTAACGCTTTACCTAAGCGCTCACCTTTTGCTGGAATATTGCCTGCTTGCATGGCTGCTTTACCTTGAATAAGGCGCTCAATCGCACCAGCCATAAGCATTTGAATGACTTTGTGCGGAGAAGCCGCGCTAAGCTGGCTGTCGACTGATACCTTTTTGTATGCTTGCAAAGAACCGCGCATAGTAATCCTCTTTTAAATAAATTTTTTGTACTGCTGAAGTGAACGCTGGCCATAACGAAACTTATGGAGCTCTTTTCCGACCTTTGACGTTTCCGATTGCATCAGCTCGACAATTCTTTTGGTACGAGTTAGCAATGCTTGCCACTCTGCATCCTGCTTAACCAAAGGATTTTGATGAATAATTGGTAACAGGTTTTGCAATAACCGTTCCCTGATATCGACCAAGCGAAGAATTTCTTCAGCATTAAAATCAATTTTTTCTAATTCTTGCGTAATTAGTTGATCTATATCACTAATTTCCATGAGTTCTTTTTGCATTTATTAACCCAACGCACTCATCAAAGCGCCTAACTGGCCCTGCATTTTACCGGTCGCATCTTGCATCGCGGTAAACTTCGCATGAGTACGCTTCTCTAGGCTTTCCATGCGGCGATCTAATGCCGCTTGATCGTCACTCAAACGGTAGTTTTGTTCTGTGAGACTTTTTTCTCGAGTACGAATACTGCCTGTAATACCTGTGATACCGTGAATCGCATCTTCTACTCGTTTAGCAAAACCTGTGTTGCCACCGAAGAACTTTTCTAACTCGTTGAAGTTATTGTTCAACTGGCGGTCTAGCATGTCATAGTTGATTTCTAGGGTGCCTTGACGTGTGGTCGTAATGCCAAATTCTGTTAAGGACTTTAGGTTTTCAGGTGCTTTATCGATTCGAGTAGAAAAGACCGATTTTAATCGTGAATCTGCACTGCGTACGGTGCTGTCACCTGACAACGGCCCTTTTTGACCAGTTACCGGATCCACACTCGCCAACGCTTGGGAGGTTTGATAAAACGAGTTATACGCTGCCACAAAGTTTTCGATATCGTTGCGTACACTTTGACGGTCGTACTCGACACCAATTTCAGCAGGCGGTTTATTCGGTTCTGATTTGCCTTTTAGTGTTAAATCAACACCTTCGATCGCATCTTCAATCACATTGTTGTGGCTAGATAGCTTTGCCACGCCATCAAGCAGAACTTCTGAATCTTGCCCTGCTTGTACTTCTGTCATCCCAAGGTATTGTTCAAAAGCAGATTGTGCCTTTGCGATTTTCGCTTCTGCTTCATCAATTTTTTCCAGACGCTCACGTTCTTGAGGATCAAGTTTAGCGCGATGAATTTGCTTAGCTTGCGCTTCGGAAAGTTCACCACGTGCCACTTTTTCGTCTAACGCTTGCTTTTCACTCGCAATTTTTTGCTCGATTTCTGCTTTTTCTTGCTCAAGAAGCTGCTTAGCCTCTTTCGTCGTAACGTAAGAATCGGTTAGGGTGCCCGATGCGGCATTATTCCAGCCTGGTACATCTGGTGCCTTCTCTATTGCCTTTTCGTCGAGTTCGAGCTCTGGTTCTTCATAAGAGTCCAACAAAGTACCTGACGCAGTTTCTGTCCACCCTGGAATTCTGTCTTCAGGGCGTAAGCTCGCGCGTCGGTTGGCTTCATCAATGGCTTCTTGACCAGCTTTGGCTGCTTCTGCACCCGCCGCAGAGATTGGCGCCTGCGATGCATCATCTTGTACATCGTCTGCCGCTTTTTGCTCTTCTGGAGGTAGAGGATTGCCGTTTACATCCAGCTCTTCTGCTGGTTGTTCCGGAAATTTAAGAGGACCTAAGACATCTTCCGCCGCTGAACGAGCTTCTTCAAGCGCGTTGACGCGGTCTTCAAGTGTTTGGTATTCGAAATATTTAAGAGGGTTGCCTTTTTCTGCCTCCACACTGACTCTGATTTGATGATCCTTACCAGAGAGGTTAGAAGCAAGGATAAGGCGTGGACCTTCGACGTCGTTAATAAGAGATGCACGAACGCCAGGGTTATCTTTAGCGCCATTGATGCCACGTACGACATCGATGAGCTTAGATCGGGAACGAACATCGATATTAAAACGCTCATCACCAAGCGAAATCTGCAGCTTACCAGGGCCAAATTTTGCGTCTTCTGGCAATACGTCAGAAGCGACTTTATGGCTCTGAGCAAGCTGCAACACATCGATAGCATATTTGCCAGCGATAGCATCTGTGGTTGCCGTGGCAGATACGATATTGTCATCGGTCGTTTCGACAGTGCGAACGGCAAATGCTTTCTCCTGGCGAAAGTTCGCCATGAGATTTTTCATCGTATCCAATGATTCTCTGAGTCGTCCGTAAGCACTGATACTGGCATTAATTGTCGTGCGTTCGTTGTCGATGCGTTGCTGCTTTGGTACGCGTTCGGCATCCACAATTTTGCTGACCATGGAATTAATATCCATGCCGCCAGACATCCCCAAAGGGCCTAAACTCATCAAATCACCTCTAAAAACGACTTACACTTTTTCAGTCAACAACCCGCTGTTGGCTGTGTGCTCAGCTAGGCGACGCAATACCACTAGCATTTCTTCATCAGGAATTTGACGAATCACGTCACCGGTATTGGCTTCATAAATCGTCACCACATCTCGTCCGGATTCTTCATCCACTCGAAATGCGACTCCTTTGTTTATGGACGTTACAAATTCATTCATTTGTGCGACCAATTTTTCACGTTCTTCTTTGTTCAGTTCTTGACGGCTTTCAGCCATCTCGATCGCAGCTTGAACAGAGAAATCGTATTCGGTGTTTTTCGCTTTTTGCGGCGAAATCTCACCATTTGAATTTGCTGGGCTAGACGTGCCTATATCATTGCCATTTTTATTTGCAAACTTTGTGCCATTAGGCGTGCCGTAAGGCTGGATGTTCGATGCGTAGGAGGATATATCCATTACAATCTCCCTTCCACCTTATGGGCTAACGATAGAATCTATCGCTTTGGTGCCCCAGCACTAAGGTGTTGACCTCAGGCTGGGTTTACCACTTAGCCCAACAAGCTTAGCGCTGCAGATGGAGACTGCTTCGCTTGAGCCAGGATTGAAGTACTTGCTTGCTGAAGAATTTGCGACTTAGTCATCGCAGTGGTTTCCTTCGCGTAATCAGTATCTTTAATACGGCTTTTAGACGCGTTAACGTTCTCGTTAATGTTGTCTAGGTTGCTGATTGCGTGGTTGAAGCGGTTTTGGAAAGCACCGAGTGAAGCTCGTTGGCTGTCTACGGACTTAAGAGCACCGTCGATAACCGCTACTGCTTCTTGAGAGCCAGCTACTGTGGTTACATCGATGTCTTTCACTGTTACGTCTTTCGGGCCACCAAAGCCGATCTCGTCTGCTAGGTTGCCAGAAAACTCAACATCACCTTCAACTTTTTGAGAAGAAGCAAATACTTGTAGTTTGCCATCTTCGCCAACAGAGGCTTTTACATCATCGTTTTGACCGTTGATGTATGTCGCTAGCTGCTCAATATCATCGCCTTGCTTAGCGCTGATTGATAGCTCTTTCTCTTCACCCTGCTTGTTGGTGTAGCTCATTTTGAACTCTGTTTTCTCACCAACAGTCCAAGATGCGTCCTTACCCTCTTCTGCTGCGTAGCTCTTACCACCCATTGCTGAAGTGTCTGAGCGTAGGTTACCCATAGAAAGCATCACTGCTTCACCTGAGTCCGCACCGATTTGGAAAGATTGAGTACCGTAAGTACCGTTTAGAAGCTTGTTACCACCGAAAGAGGTAGTTTCTGCAATACGGTTTAGCTCATCGTTTAGCGCTGTTACTTCTTCTTGGATCGCTACACGTTCTGCTTTTGAGTTAGAACCGTTCGCAGATTGAAGCGAAAGATCACGCATACGTTGTAGGATGTTGGTAGATTCATTCATTGCACCTTCAGCAACCTGTGCAATAGAAATACCGTCGTTTGCGTTTTTCACTGCCATGTCTAGGCCACGGCTTTGTGCATTCAAGCGGTTTGAAATCTGTAGACCTGCAGCATCGTCTTTCGCGCTATTGATTTTATAACCCGAAGACAAACGCTCCATTGATTTTTGTTGACCGTCAGCTGCCTGGTTTAGGTAACGCTGTGCAGTCATCGCAGAAACGTTAGTATTAACGTTAATCGCCATAATTGATCTCCTTAAGGCTTTAGTGAATGTACCGTCGTGTCTCTCACCTCACTTAGGTACATCTCATTTCTCTCAGTCCCTTTAACGGCGACCGATGAATATCCTTTAGAAGAAATTTTCAATTTTTTGCGATTATTTTCTTTGGCTTACTGAAATGTGATGAAGCTCTAATGTCGTGATTCGCAGAAATCCTGGGGCCCCAAAAGACAGAAAAAAACCCAGCCGAAGCTGGGTTTACTCGCTCATCTCTCACCACGAGCCAATGAGGTTCTCGTCTTAGGTTTGAAATTAACCTAGCAGACTTAGCGCTGAGTTTGGCGCTTGTTTCGCTTGCGCAAGGATTGAGCTTGACGCTTGCGATAGAATTTGTGACTTGGTCATTGCCGTCGTTTCTTTCGCGAAATCTGTATCTTTGATACGGCTCTTCGACGCGTTCACATTCTCGTTAATGTTGTCCAAGTTGCTGATTGCATGGTTGAAACGGTTCTGGAAAGCACCCAGCTCTGCGCGGTGGCTGTCTACGTATTTCAGTGCCGCATCGATGATAGCAACAGATTCTTGTGCGCCACCGACTGAGGTTACGTCGATAGTATCTACCGTCACTTTTTTACCTTCGCCCAAACCTAGCTCACCAGATAGGCCGCCTGAAAACTCGACTTCGCCTTCGACTTTGTTGTTGCCAGCAAAGATTTGCAGTTTACCGTCTTGGTCTACTGAGGCTTTCACTAGGTCAGTTTGACCGTTAATGTAAGTCGCAAGCTCTTCGATATCGTCACCCGCTTTTGCGCTGATGTTGATTTCTTGCTCTTGGCCGTAGCTGTCCGTTAGGTTGATTTTTAGGTCGTTCTTACCTTCAGCAACGTTCCAGTCTTTACCTTTACCACTTTCAGCTTGGTAGCTCACACCGCCCATCATTTTGTTGTCTGAACGCATGTCTTTTAGCTCAAGCATCACTGCTTCACCGTTATCTGCACCGATTTGGAACGATTTCGCACCGTGTGTGCCGTTTAGTAGCTTGTTACCACCGAAAGAAGTGGTTTCTGCGATACGGTTTAGTTCGTCGTTTAGCGCGGTCACTTCTTCTTGAATCGCAACGCGCTCTGCTTTCGAGTTTGAACCGTTTGCTGATTGCAGAGACAAGTCACGCATACGTTGAAGAATATTAGTGGTCTCATTCATTGCACCTTCAGCAGTTTGTGCAATCGAGATACCGTCGTTCGCGTTGCGAACCGCTACATCCAAACCACGGCTTTGTACGTTCAAACGGTTCGAGATTTGTAGACCCGCAGCGTCATCTTTTGCGCTGTTGATTTTAAAACCTGAAGACAAACGCTCCATAGAAGTTTGTTGAGCTGAGTTTGCGTTGTTTAGGTAACGCTGAGCGGTCATCGCTGATACGTTAGTGTTTACATTCACTGCCATGGTGATTTCTCCAATTGATTTTCCGGTGTAGCGGTTTCCGACGTCTCGGAAAACCAAGTAGTTCTCTCAAAGTTACTTTTATTAACGGCGCATGCCCTGTTTTCTTTAGAGAAAATTTTGTATTTTTTTGAAAATAATTCGTTTGGAGGGGTAATCGTGACAAAGCGGATAAAAAAGCAAAAAAACTTTCATTTTTCGCTAAAGCTTCTTTTCGAATTGTCGATACAGGCAGGTTTTACGTTAAATTCGGGCAAGGCCGTTCATCAGCCAAGCAAGGTCAATGCTAGGTTTGGCGCTTGTTTTGCTTGCGCCAGAATAGAGGTACTGACCTGTTGTAAAATCTGTTGCTTCACCATTTGCGTAGTTTCTTTGGCATAGTCAGTGTCTTGGATACGACTGTTGGAAGCGGCTAAGTTTTCGTGGATATTATCGAGATTATTGATCGCATGATTAAAGCGGTTTTGATACGCGCCTAACTCCGCACGACTGCCATCTACCGTTTTCAAAGCATCATCTAAAATGCCGACCGCCATCTGAGCGCCACCGACCGTGCTAATATCAATACTATCTACCGTTCTATTTACGGTGACATACTTGCCAAGTTCTAACTCATCAGCCAGGCCACCACTGAAGGTTGGTCCAGGGTATTTTATGGCGTCCTTGTGGGACATGAGTAACTGCAGTTGCCCCTCTTCATTAACAGACGCTCTCACTTTATCGGTTTGCCCATTAATGTAAGTCGCGAGTTCTTCTATATCGTCGCCAGCTTTAGCTTCAATACGGATCTCCTGCTCTTCAAAATTGTTATCACGGTAGCTGATAACAATTTCATTATTTCCGTTTTGAACCGTCCAATCTGAACTGACTCTTTGATATGAGCTCATTGAAAAGCTACCTAAAGATTCCGGCTGCATGGTCCGCAGGCCAATTTGTACCGCTTCACCAGCCGTTGCACCGATTTGAAAAGACGATGTACCGAATGTGCCATTCAGCAATTTACGTCCGCCAAAGGAGGTCGTTTCTGCAATACGACTTAACTCATCATTTAAAGCAGAGACTTCTTCTTGCAGTGCAGTACGCTCCGCTTTGCTGTTTGAACCGTTAGCTGATTGAAGCGACAAATCACGCATACGTTGCATAATGTTAGTCACTTCATTCATCGCCCCTTCAGCGGTTTGCATTATAGAAATGCCGTCATTCGCGTTACGTACCGCGACATCCAAACCACGCATTTGCGATTGCAGACGGTTGGAAATTTGCAGACCCGCAGCGTCATCCTTTGCGCTATTAATACGCTTCCCTGAAGACAAACGCTCCATGGATTGATTCAGCATATCCGTTGCACTGGTCAAGTGACGCTGTGCGACAAGTGCTGCAACATTGGTATTAACGGTGATCGCCACGAATAAAGAGTCCTAAAATTAAGGCTTTGAGTACTTATCGACCAAGTAACAGAAAAGTTTAGTGTTTTTTGAAAAGAGATTGGAATAGAAATAGAAAACAAAAGCCCTCCATTGGAGGGCTTAAGAAATAAAGTCTGACAACTTACTTGATGGCTAGCTCTGCGAGCATTTCTTGCGAAGGCGCGAAGAAGTACGCACCAGTTACCGCTGTTGTGAAACGAAGCATTTGGTCTGTTTTACCATCTGTCACGCCGTACATACTTTCTAGCATCACTTTAATGTTATGAAGTGTATTGCAGTAAGAAATAAACAGCAGGCCATGAGGCCCTGTCACCGTCCCGTATGGTAAGCTGTGGCGAACAATCTTCAAACCTTTACCTTCTTCTTTGATATCAACTCGACCAACGTGTGATGCAGCAGGAACGTCTTCTAGCTCGATAGAGTCTGGCTTGGTACGACCAATCACTTTTTCTTGCGCTTTGACATTCAATCGATTCCAAGCGGCAAGGTTATGTTCAAAGCGCTGAGCCATAACATAACTGCCTCCAGCAAATGGGCCCTCTTTTACTAGAGCCACATCAGCGCGAGCCTCCCCTTTCGGGTTTTCTGTGCCATCAATGAAGTCTGTCATATCACGAGCATCAAGGTAACGGTACCCATATGTTTCGTCCACAATGGTGACATCTTGTGCCGTCTCTTCTAGGAACTTACGCAACACGTAAAAATGCAAGTCGTGACGAGTCGAGTGACAGTGAATCAGTACATCGACATCCGATGCAGGCGCTACGATGTCCCCTTCGCCAAGTTGAGTAAAATCAATAAGCTCTTCTGGCGCGTCTACATTAAGGTGTTCCCAAAACGATTTTGTGAATGCGATAGAAAGCGTCAGCGCTGCACCCGGCTGGGTAATGTTTAACTCTTCCACCAACTTTGGCAGTGCTTTCAGTTTTTCTAATACGTTTTCACGGTTTTGGTTCACTTTGAGTTGAGTGTACAGTGCAAATGGCCCGGCTTCTGGCACGATCGCCGTTTGAGCTTGTGACATTGAGGTTTCCTCTATTACTTTGCCCCAGAGTGGGAAGTTATTGTTTTTAATTCTTTGAATGCTGCTGTTCATCGTGCGCCAATTGTGGCACATGAAAACAGTCTTTTACCCATCTTCCATTTAGAAGATAGATCATAAACCAAGCTAATAAGGTAATGGTAAGGGCGTTTGCCCAATTAAACACTCCATGTTCTAGGTACACATGATACATGGTCTGAGCAAGTTGAATACCGCACAAGATCAAAGTGATCTCGCGACCATAGCGAGTAATTCTGTTTACCCATCCTCTGTCGGGATGACGAAGCCCCATTAACCACATAAGAAGCAAACTTGGAATGCCCATCGCCAAACCTAAATACAACGTACTTGAATCTGGGTAAACAATAGCGAGTAGCTTGCTGCCACTATCACGACTTACACCAGCCATGGCAAACACCACCCATGAACGCACAAGAAACATCCATCCCACCCATAAAATGATCGGCGCCTTTAAAAATCCATGAGCGTCATATTGGTCAAACGAATAGCGCACAACATCTTCTTCTTTATGTGATAAAACGCCACTTTAACCTATCGTTTCAGAGTTGCAAGCCAACAAAGATGAGAACTGAAGTTCATTTCAGCACCTTACACAGGTAAACTAAACAAAGATTTACAGCGACGTTGATGAGAAACATGAAAAAAAGAACTCCAGCCACCCCTGTGCCTTCTCAAGAAACACAAGCCGAAGCGATGAGAATTGCTAAATCCACGCAAAAGCCCGGCCAAACCAAAGAGCAAACCAAGCTCATCGCTCAAGGTATCGAAAAAGGCATCGCGCAATATAAGAAACAACAAAAAGAGCGCAACCGCCAAGCCGATAAAGCGAAGAAAAAACAGCAACGTGAAAAACAACGTCAGCATGAAGAGATTATCGAACAAGACAATATCACCGACGATGCGCCAAACCATTCATCAAGCAAACTGCCTTGGACACTACTTGTCCTGAGCTGGATTGGCTTTGCTGCTTACATAGTATTGGGGAAATAGCTAATGAAACGCCTGTTACTTGGACTTTTTGTCGTGCTTCTAACGGGTTGCACGATGCCTTCTCACCTTACTCATGCTCAAAGTCAAGATGTTCATATTCGCATTGACGCGCAATTCGACCCTGAGCGATGCGAATACAAAGGCGAAGTCACCGGAAGTGAAGGCCATTGGTATAACTACATTTTCATGACTAATGACGCGATGATGCAAGGCGCGATGAACGATTTAAAAAACAATGCAGCGGCTATCGATGCGGACACCGTTTTTATGGTTTCCCCACAAGATTTTATCACTTCATTTAGCGTGCTGGGTTCCGCCTACCGCTGCAATGGATGAGGCCTGAATATGAAAAAAGCCAGCAATTGCTGGCTTATGCACGAAATCCAAGACTGCTAGCGATATCTCTCTCCCGCTCTAGAACCCATTGGCTATCAAAAGGCCCCCAATCTGAAAGTTGATAATAGCCGTCATTATGACGTCGGCCATCTTGAACGAATATGAGTTCAATGCCGATCCCAGGTAACGCCTTGAGTACATCTTGAATAGTACGACGAGGCCACCCCGTTTTTTCGATCAACTTTGGCACATTCGGCCTTTCTAGGTTTTCCACCAACAAGGCCAAATATAGCCGCCTTGCAAAAACAGGACTCAATTCCATTGACACCTCCTAAAATTGTGCTGATTCATTATTTCGTTTTTGCTCAGCGAGGTGTTGCGTTTGATCAATAACTCGACTTTTCCATTTGATTTAGACGAATTTTTATTCGATTTATAGCGCATTCATCGTAAATAAGTTATGTGACATTAGTTATCTCAATCTATCTGAAAATATTTTCCACCGCATTTTGTCAGTTTGATTGCTTCTTGATAGGATGCTTTAACAGCCCAAATCACTTAAGTGCGTCTTAACCGCGCCAGTGAAAAATAGAACAAAGAAAAAGGAAACACTATGTCGATTACCATGTTTGGTATTCCCAACTGCGATACGATCAAAAAAGCCAAGAAATGGTTAGAAGCCGAGGATATTGCTTACGACTTCCATGACTACCGTAAGCAAGGCATTGATGCAGAAATGGTAAGTGAATTTTGTCGCGCTTTAGGTTGGGAACAGGTGCTCAATAAACGTGGCACAACCTACCGCCAATTAGCGCAAGAGCAGAAAGACACACTTAACGAGGAAAACGCCATCGCTCTTTTGGTAGAAAACCCTGCGATGATTAAACGCCCAATTTTAAAAGTGAATGATCAACTTCATATCGGTTTTAAAGCTGATCAATACGCTAGCATTTTCAACTCTTAAATAAAGGAATACTCAAGGATGACAGACAGTCCAGTATTGGCACTTGCTAAAGATCTGATCAGTAGACAGTCCGTAACGCCGGAAGACGCAGGTTGTCAGGATTTGATGATCGAGCGCTTAAAAGCACTCGGGTTTGAAATTGAAGTGATGGTATTTGAAGACACCACGAACTTCTGGGCTCGACGTGGTTCAGAAGCGCCGCTATTTGCGTTTGCTGGCCACACCGATGTGGTACCAGCTGGCAAATTGGAACACTGGAATACACATCCGTTTGAACCGACCATTATTGATGGTTACTTGCATGGCCGCGGCGCAGCTGACATGAAAGGGTCACTAGCTGCTATGGTCGTTGCTGTCGAACGCTTCATTGAAGAAAACCCAGACCACAAAGGCTCAATTGGCTTTTTGATTACGTCAGATGAAGAAGGGCCATTTATCAATGGTACCGTTCGCGTTGTAGAAACGTTGATGGAACGTGGTGAGAACATCGATATGTGTATTGTTGGTGAACCATCCAGCACCGAAGTGGTTGGCGATGTAGTGAAAAATGGACGCCGTGGATCCATCACTGGTGATTTAACGGTAAAAGGAACACAAGGCCACGTGGCCTACCCTCACCTAGCCAGCAATCCAGTGCACGAGTCTCTACTCGCGATTCATGAACTCGCGACGACAGAATGGGACAAAGGGAATGATTACTTCCCACCGACCAGTTTCCAGATCCCGAATGTATCGGCTGGCACTGGTGCGTCTAACGTTATTCCTGGCGAGTTCCATGTTCAGTTCAACCTACGTTTTAGTACTGAGCTTAACAATGACGCAATTGTTCAGCGTGTTACCGAAACATTGGACAAGCATGAGCTGGACTACGACCTAAAATGGACATTCAACGGTGACCCATTCCTGACCGATACGGGCGCACTGCTAGACGCGGTTGTAGCTGCTGTGGCCGAAGTCAATGATACGAAGCCAGCGCTACTTACAACTGGCGGTACGTCTGATGGTCGTTTTATTGCTCGAATGGGAGGTCAAGTCGTAGAGTTAGGCCCTGTTAACGCTACGATTCATAAAGTGAACGAGTGTGTGAAAGTCGACGATCTTGAAAAGTTGACGGACATGTACGAAAACACGTTGAAACACCTATTGGCGAAGTAATCAGCGAGAACACAATGACACCAGAGCAACTCACCGGAATCACTGATTCTCATCTTCAATCCACACTAGTGGGGCAAAAGGCATTTATGCTTCACCCTAAAGTAGTCAATGACTTATTGAAGATGATTAATGCCGCAACCGAAGCAGGTTTCAAAATGGAAATCGCCAGTGGTTTTCGTGACTTTAATCGCCAAAAAGCCATCTGGAACGGGAAGTTTTCTGGTGAGTTGCCAATTCTCGACATAAACTCCCGCCCTTTGAATAAAGCAGAGTTAAATGACGAAGAGAAATTGATGGCCATTTTGCGCTGGTCGGCATTGCCCGGAGGAAGTCGTCATCATTGGGGTTGTGATTTTGATGTCTATGCGCGCAATTTATTGCCTGCTGACACCAAACTCAAGTTGGAACCTTGGGAGTATCTTGAAGGCCACCAGCAAGCGTTCTACCAATGGTTAAAAGCCAACCTTGGTCGGTTCGGTTTCTTCTTCCCTTATCAGCATGATTTAGGTGGCGTTTCGATTGAGCCTTGGCACATTAGTCACCGCGCTGTCGGGCAGCAATGCCTCGAGCAATTGACGCTTGATGTACTCAGAAGCCAGTTGATTAAACAAAATCAGACCGACAACATTGCAGGGATTGACGTCATACTGAATAATTTGGATAACGTCGTTGCCAAATTTATTCACAATATCACGCCGCCGGAGGCTCTATGATAGAAATACTAACCAATCCTTGGGTCATTATTATTGTAGTGTTGAGCGTGGTCATTGGTAATATTGCCGCACTCAAATATACCGCAAAAATGAAGTTTGGTCAGATGGATAAAAGCCGTAAGAACGATTTAGATAAGCTGAACACATTGGATAAACAGCGCTACGCTGAAGAAGATAAAAACAAAAACGAGCCTCGTTAGTTACTCACCAGCTTCATCTCGACACATTTAATCTAAACATCAAAAAAGGGACCACTAGGTCCCTTTTCTATCATTAAGTAAACACGCCGCGTTAAGCTCGCTTTGTTTACTGCTTCACTGTTGCAGCCAATACAGGCGCTAGTGATTTCAAAAACTCTTCTTCTACTGGCTTGCCAGAGGAGTCGGTGATATTGATAGACGTACGGTTGCCTAAATCACCAAGTAAGAATGTGTACTTACCAGCGGCTAACTCCACTGGTTTAACGCCGATATCGTTCCAGAATTCATCATCCGGAGACGCATATTTCGCAGTGATTGTACCCTGAGACTGGCTACGCTCTTCAATCTTAAAGCCCATCTTAGGTAGAATATTAGGCAGACGTTGCCAAAGCATGTTGTATTGCGCACGCGCGATAATCACAGGAAGTCCGCTGCGGTCTTTACCCATTGTGATTGGGATCTGTTTAACCAACTCTTGCGCTTTACGCTGTGCTTCTTCACGCACTTCTTGATCGTAGCGAGCGGTGACCAAGTTCGTCATGAACACATTGTAGCGCTCACGGTTGGTCGCCGTTACTTCTTTCACTTGATTGCCTTCACGCCAGTCAATAAGGCTCACCTTAAAGCCGTGTCGACCGTTTGCTTCAGCGCGTACGATTTCATATCGGCTGCCAATTTCTAGCTCTTCATCTGGCGAATCCCAAGTCACCCACCCTGTCTCGATGCGAGAGTCTGTTTGGCTTTCAACTGGAATCTCGTTAGCCGCGACCATGTTTTGCACCGTTTGCCAAACTTTATCTAGTTCATCTTTACGAAGTAGCCAAAGTGTCACTTCACCATCACTGCTGCGGTCCAAACGTGCACCGGGAATAAGCTCTAGGACTTGTTGAGGTGGACGAATGTCGACATCTTTACCGACACCACCAGCGTAGTTACCCTGAGGGATCTCGTAGTTAGGGTAAAACTGAGGCTGTGCACCCTGTGGGACATTCCACTCACCCAAATTTGGGGAGTTCAAATACTCGAAGTCATCTTTTGCTTGACGACGTTGATTGGCACCACCTGAACAGGCAGTCAATACGAATACAGCTAATGAACTTAACACTAACTGGCTTGAAAGCTTCATCTATACTCCTAAAACACCGAGGGCGCTTTGGCCCCCAGTATGAACTTCAATCCTAGTAACTCAATCTTATAGCTCAATCTTAATAAATATGGGCGTCTGTTAGCGACTGCTCGACGATCGGCTGCGATTTTTCAGAAAGCGTAGTTAAAGGAAGACGCAAACCACCTTCTTCAATCAAACCAAGCTTTTGCGCTGCCCATTTTACTGGGATAGGGCTTGCTTCGATGAAAAGGTTTTTGTGTAGAGTCATCAAGCGTTGGTTAATCGCTTCTGCTTCTTCGTACTTACCTTCACTTGCCAAATGGAACATGTCTGCCATGTCTTTAGCTGCAATATTGTTCGTTACCGAGATAACACCATTGCCGCCAAGTTTCACAAAATCCAGCCCTGTCGCATCATCGCCACTTAGTAAGATAAAATCTTCGCCACAAAGTTCACGATGAATTGCAATTCGTTCCAAATCGCCCGTTGCATCTTTTAGAGCTACGATATTATCAAGCTTTGACAAGCGTGCCACTGTTTCTGGCTGCATATCAACAGCAGTACGGCCTGGTACGTTGTACAAAATTAGAGGCACATCACTCGCTTCGGCAATTGCCTTGTAATGTAGAAACAAACCCTCTTGAGTTGGTTTGTTGTAATACGGTGTCACACTCAGGAAGCCAGCAATACCAGAATCAGCCAGTAATTTGCTAAATGTTACTGCCTCATGGGTTGCATTTGCACCCGTGCCAGCAATCACAGGGATGCGACCGTCGGCAAACTCAACAGTTTTATTAACGACCTTTACATGCTCTTCAATGGTCAGTGTCGCTGACTCACCTGTTGTGCCTACTGCCACAATACCGTCTGTACCCGCTTCAACGTGGTACTCTACTAGCTTTTGCAGACCGTCAAAGTCTACTTCGCCATCTGCTTTGAATGGCGTAATCAGCGCTACGATACTTCCTGAAAACATGTTTATCTCCCTCATTTAACTCTTTCTGCATGGTACTGTAATGCGATTGAAAAACACAAGAGCGTAAACTCGCTTACAAAGTACAAATGAATGAATAATTACCAGTTGTTAGAGGTCTAGCAACTTAATTGCTCTATTTGGTTTGATTAACGGCAATATTGATAATCGTGTTGGGCTTTCGAGTGACTTTAGAATCTATCAGTGATTTGGAAAATACTGAAGAGCACAAGCAAGGAAAATATACTCTTTGGTCTTGTTAGCCAAGTCAGATCTAAGTGAATAAAACGGCCAGACAATAGGCAAGCACATCATGCAAACGTTTTGTTTATCCTACAGCCTGCATTTACTGTTTATTTCCCACCATTCCCCCTCAACATCCTCCTGCTTTTTATAGACTAAAAAAGAACTGGCTCGATATTTCTTCGCAATATCTGTGCTAACATCTCTCTATTGAAGAAAGGACAAGAAGCTCATTTATGAAGCAACATCTGGTACTTACAGCAGTTGGAACGGACCGTCCAGGCATTTGTAACCAAGTCGTACAGCTCGTTACTCAAGCTGGTTGTAACATAGTCGATAGCCGTATCGCTATCTTTGGCAGCGAATTTACGCTGATCATGCTCCTGACTGGGAACGCCAGCAGCGTGACTCGAGTTGAAACGCAATTGCCCCTGCTTGGCCAAGAACATGACCTTATTACGATCATGAAACGCACAGCGGCGCACGAACTGCTCGATAACAGCTACACCATGGAAGTGTTTATTGAGTCTGAAGACCGCCCTGGGTTAACTGAAAAATTTACTAAGTTCTTCGCTGATCAGCAGATTGGTTTAGACTCTCTTAGCGCGCAAACCATCAGCAAGTCGAAAATTCAACTCGATTCTGACCAGTTTCACATTGCGATTACTGCATCTGTAAGCGCGGATTTTAATTTGATGCAGTTACAAGAAGACTTCGATGAACTTTGTAAGTCGCTCAACGTACAAGGTTCTCTGAATTTCATTAAAAACACACTATAAAGTAAAGGAAATCAAAATGAATACGCTGACAGCAGGCTCGCCAGCGCCAGCCTTCTCTTTGCTCGACCAAGACGGAAATACCGTTTCTCTTGAAGACTTTAAAGGCAAGAAAGTACTTTTCTACTTTTACCCTAAGGCGATGACGCCGGGTTGTACTACACAAGCAAAAGGCCTTCGTGACATCAAAGCTGAACTCGATGCACATAACGTGGTGGTACTCGGCGTAAGCATCGACCCTGTAAAGCGCCTAGGCAAGTTCATCGAGCGCGATGATTTAAACTTCACTCTGCTTTCTGATGAAGACCATGCCGTTGCTGACCAGTTCGGCGTTTGGGGCGAAAAGAAATTCATGGGCAAAGTATACGACGGTCTTCACCGCATTAGCTTTCTGATCAATGAAGAAGGCGTGATCGAACATGTGTTCAACAAGTTCAAAACCAAAGATCACCACGAAGTCGTATTAAACTACTTAAACGAAAACGCTTAAACGCTATTGTTTTTCTACAAACAAAAAGCCCAGCAAACTGCTGGGCTTTCTTTTAACCATCGTACCTTTGGTAACAACTACTCTTGTTCGACAGGTTCGTTTTCTTCCGTGCTTGGTAATGCATGCCATACGGCTTTGACTAATGTCGCTAAAGGAATGGCGAAGAACACCCCCCAAAAACCCCACAGCCCACCAAAGACTAATACAGCCACAATGATAGCAACTGGGTGTAAGTTTACTGCCTCGGAAAACAGAACAGGAACCAACACATTACCATCCAGCGCCTGGATAATACCGTAAGCAAGCAACAACCAATAAAACGGAGGCGTTAAACCCCATTGGAACAAACCAACGATAGCAACAGGTACGGTAACAGCCGCCGCACCGATATAAGGAATCAAAACCGACAGACCAACAGCTACGGCAAGCAACGCCGAGTAACGAAGATCTAAAAGGGCAAAAGTCACGTAGCTCACACCGCCCACGATTAAAATCTCTAACACTTTACCGCGAATGTAATTTGATATCTGCTCGTTCATTTCATGCCAAACTTTATTCGCCAATTTACGGTTTTTCGGCAGAATACCGCTTGCGATTCGCAGCATTTCTTCTTTGTCTTTAAGCAAAAAGAAGATAAGGAGTGGCACTAAGATCAAATATACCGCTAGCGTTGCAATGCTAACTAATGAAGCAAGCGACCCTTTGACGACACTTTCACCCAGCCCCAGTGCTTGGTTTTTGGCGTTCGTCACCACGGTTTCTACTATTTCTAAATTGGCTAGTTCAGGATGGCGCTCTGGCAATGTGACAATAAACTTTTGTAGCCCGTTGTACATGTTCGGAATATCGTTAATTAGATTACCGACCTGAGTCCAAATCGTCGGAACCAAGCCAAACAACGCAATTAACATTAACCCGACAAAGACCAAGATCACGATAATAACCGACAAAGTGCGCGGCACGCCCATACGACACATTTTGACAACTGGCCATTCAAGTAGATAAGCCAAAACGATCGCGACAAGTAATGGCGCAATCAAGTGTCCAAAGAAGTAAATGGTGATAAAGCCAAACAGCAAGATCGCGACGAGACTTACTGCGTGAGGGTCAGAGAAACGTCGTTTATACCAACGACTAACCATTTCAAACATCTTATGCGGATTCCTTATTGAAGACAGTCAATGTGTAGTGCTCTGATGTAGATTGGCAATCAACCGAGTACCCTTGGGCACTAAGATAGTTCACAATGTCTCGTTTAGAGCTGTTGTCCACCACTTGAATGACAAGTTGATGATACTGCTTTGCTTCTCCTTGAAAGACCTCAGCAGCATGACGCTTTGCAAGTAACAGTGCCATAGGACAACGTTGCTCACGCAAATCAAGTAACATGGATTCCATTGTATTGCTCTGCACTTATGATAGGGTTGTATTGTAACGGCTTTTTGAGCTGGTGCTAGCACTTCTGACATGATTTAACCACATGCTGAAATAGCTCGGATGTAAAATAATTTACGAAACCAATTCATTTATTTCCGGTCTTACTGTTAGCTTATATCCTCACGGATAACCAAAACGTATGTGGCGCTGTTAATAGGCTCTCGACCTGTAACCACATGCTTATGTATTTTGGAGAACCTTTTAAACGTATGTTAAAACGCACTCGCTCGCTAGTTTGCTTATGTCTTGCTGCTGCCATCAGTTCGCCGACAACTTATGCCAATAGCATTGACTTGCCAGACATTGGCACAGCTGCTGGTGGCACGCTTTCAATAGACCAAGAGTTGATTTATGGCGACGCCTATATGCGTATGCTCAGAGCCAGTAAACCTATCGTTAATGACCCTGTCATCAATGAATATATTGACTCTCTTGGGCACAAATTAGTGGCCAATGCGAATGATGTAAAAACGCCGTTCCACTTCTTTATGATTCGCGACCGTAATATCAACGCGTTCGCGTTTTTTGGTGGCTATGTAGCGCTGCATTCTGGGTTGTTTCTTCATGCTCGTTCAGAAAGTGAGCTGGCCTCTGTTGTCGCTCACGAGATAGCGCACGTCACACAACGTCATCTTGCTCGGAGTATGGAAGAACAAGCACGCCGCTCTCCGGCCACATTAGCCGCACTTGCGGGGGCACTACTGCTTTCAATTGCCTCACCCGAAGCGGGGATGGCTGCAATTACAGCAGCAACCGCGGGCAACATGCAAAGTCAAATCAACTACACTCGTGCAAACGAAAAAGAAGCGGATCGCTTTGGTATTTCGACACTAGCAAAAGCCGGTTTTGATGTTCAAGCAATGCCAAGGTTTTTTGGCCGTCTTGCTGATGAGTATCGTTATGCGAGTAAACCGCCACCAATGCTCCTGACTCACCCTCTGCCTGAAGATCGAATTACCGATAGCCGTGCGCGAGCAAGAACCTATCCTCCAATGCGTGTTGTGCCTTCAATAGACTATCATCTAGCTCGCGCGCGCATTGTGGCTCGTTACGCTGGCATTGATGGACAAGCCGCCCTGAGCTGGTTTGAGCGAACTCAAAAGAAAGCCTCTGCGGACATTACACCTGCTTTTGATTATGGTCGAGCACTCGTGCATTTAGACAATAAACGCTTATCTCAAGCGGAACCAATTTTGAAAAAGTTACTGGAACAAGACCCAAGTAACCCGTTTTACTTGGACGCTATGACGGATTTATACATCGAGAAGAAGCAGCCAGAAAAAGCAACCGAGATGCTCCGCAAAGCGTTATCTCGTAACCCTCAAAATAAAGTATTGACCATTAACTACGCCAATGCGCTACTTGAGGACAATAAAAACGATCAAGCCACGCGAGTTCTTCAAAGATACACTCATGACTATCCTGAAGATACAAATGGCTGGCACCTAATATCGAAGAGCTACCACGCGCTGGGGCGTAGCGATGAAGAGTTGGCTGCTCGAGCAGAAATTTTGGCATTGCGAGCAAATTGGAATAAAGCGATTCAATATTATAGTGAAGCAAGTAAAATGGCCAAGTTGGGCAGCTTAGAGCAAGCACGATACGATGCCCGTATCGACCAACTCATGATCCAAAGAGATCGATTCATGGCATTACAATAACGAAATGGAGAAAACCATGTCAGTCGTGATTTATCACAACCCTCGTTGCTCAAAGAGCCGTCAAACACTTGAACTGCTTGAGCAAAATGGTGTTACACCGGAAGTCGTCAAATACCTAGACACACCACTTAACGTGGATGAACTAAAAGCGCTGTACGCCCAGCTTGGCTTTTCATCTGTACGTGAAATGATGCGCACTAAAGAAAGTGAATATAAAGAGCTTGGCTTAGGCGAAGACTCCGTCAGCGATGAGCAATTATTCGAAGCAATGGCGAAAAATCCAAAGTTGTTTGAGCGTCCGGTAGTCGTTGCTAACGGCAAAGCAAAAATTGGTCGCCCACCAGAGCAAGTGTTGGATATTTTATAAATGGATTGCCAGATCCTTATTTTGTATTTCAGCCGTCATGGCTCGACAAAACAACTGGCAAGACAAATAGCAAGAGGAGTCGATTCGACTCCTCAATGCCAAGCAGTTTTGCGTACAGTTGAAGAATTGTCACCTCACTCACACTCCCCTTCTGATCCAATTGTTACTCTAGAGGAACTGAAAACGTGCGACGGTCTAGCGTTTGGCAGTCCCGTCTGGTTTGGCAACATGGCTGCGCCTTTAAAGCACTTCTGGGATCAGACTACATCTTTATGGGTCAGTGGTGACTTAATCGATAAGCCTGCTTGTGTCTTTACCTCTTCGTCCTCGATGCATGGTGGTCAAGAAACAACGTTACAAAGCATGATGACCCCTTTATTGCATCACGGGATGATGGTTTTGGGCATTCCTTATTCCGAGCCAGAGTTACACACTACGCAGTCCGGAGGCACTCCGTATGGCGCCAGCAGTGTAGGCCATGAGGCAACCCTAAGCAGTGAAGAGATTCGCCTGGCACAACAATTAGGCAAAAGGCTGGCAACTGCAGCGTTAAAACTAAAAGTCTGTTAGTAAAATCAAGGATAGTTAATCGATGTCTGACTCTTTAGACCAAACACCACTCGGTACACAGGCTAAAACCTATCGTTACCTGGCTTTATTTGGCAACTTAGCCTTATTAGCCTGGGTCGCTATTTGGCAGCTTGCGTTATCCCCTCACCCTCACCTCAGCAGCACAACACTTGCTATTGCTTGGTGTATTCCGCTACTACTTCCGTTACCTGGTATTTTAGCTGGTAAGCCTTACACTCATGCTTGGGCTAACTTTGTTCTTATGCTGTATTTCTTGCATGCGCTGACCATCCTTTATGTGGATGGGGGTGAACGCTGGCTTGCGGCAGTGGAACTGATACTGACTTCACTCGGTTTCGCTGGCAATATTTTGTTTGCTAGAGCGAGAGGCAAAGAGCTAGGTCTTAAGTTGAAACGCCTCTCTCAAGTAGAAAAAGAAGAAAAAGCGAAATTCAATAAATAACGCCAATTGCAGTCAATCACTGATCATTGGTTCGAATACGAATTTAGAAAACAAAAAGAGTCGCTATTGCGACTCTTTTTTATGCTTACCACATTGGTCTTTGATCCTTGCGTTTCATGCCTGGAATGCTACCAAGGCGATTACGATGCCGAGCGCCACTCGTAGATCAAGTCATACTGTTCTCGGACAGGCTCCACAATCATCGGCTGAGTTGGTTGTGTTTCGTCACTTGCTTCTGCCACAACATTTACTGGTACTTCAGGCTGCGCTTCTTTTGGCGTCGCGGCGTCCTTTGCTTCATTACTCTGAACCAATGGCTCTTCTTCTTGAGTTGAAGCTGGGGCATCAACTTCACCTAAAGGATCTTCAAAAACCATTAATTGAGAAATAGAAGAAGCTTCTTTCTCAAAAGCTTGTTGTGATGCCAAAAGGTGGATGTTGAGCGTTAACTCGTCCCCTTGAACACGCTTAATCTCTGTACCCGCAACCGAATTAAGTTGTTTTAACGCATTCTCTAAACGGAAGAAGTCCGTGGCAGAGGTTACATTAAGGACTTTCACTGCTAGCGCTTTTGAAGACTTTCCTGAAACCACAACTGCACTCTTACTTGCATAGTAGTCTGCGATGCCATCCACCATTTCTGCAATAGCATTAGCACCTGATGCAGACCCGCTACGCGGAGAACGTTGCGCTTCTACAATTCTCGTTGGCGACTGGTCGTAGAGTGTCCAACGAATTTGTTCACCTTGAGCTCGGACAACCAAAACGGCGTCAGCTGGGTAGCGCTGGCTAGCTTGACCAATTGGCTCAATAAAGCCGCCCCAAAGATCAGAGACATTAACACCGGTTACATCATCAAAATCCCCAACCGGGATAGTGATTGGTAGGCCTCTTAGTTTCGCTGCGCTACGAAGTGCTGCAACATTTGAAGATTCAGAATGCTCCCACGCAATGTTACGATCGTAACCCTGTTCTTCAACCATCCAAACTAAAATATTGGCACGATTTGGCGACCAAGATGGCAATTGTGCTTGTGTTAAAAGAGAGCTGATTTGGTCGTTGTTAAACAACATTTTTAAGCTCGCTTTTCCATCAACCTGCCCATAGCTCAGTTGAGAAATGTAACGCGCACTTGAGCTAAGTGCCTTTTTAATCACTGGATTGCTTAAAGAGGATTGAGAACCGGTCGCTCGAACAATCACATCCTGCATACCTTGTTGACGAGCCAAAGACTCACCGTCGTTCTGCTCACTGTCGATAACCACTTCGGCACGATAGATATCCACCTGAGTTAATGCATATACTGGTAGGGACAACCAACCTATCAGTAAGAGAGCTAAATAGCGCATAGTTTTTATAATCCTCTGAACAAGAACCCGAATAATAAGCAACTATCAAATCTTGAGCAAGGTAAGTACTGAGTAAATTGTCTGTATTATGACCAGCTTTGTTAACTCGGGCCTCAACCAGCGCTTCAGTGCTATTTTTTATAATAAACTCATTGCTTATTAAGCTATCTCAACAAGTTAGGCTGTCCATTTTTCATCTTCACGCAAGACACGTAAAAGAGGACAATTTGCAAGCAAGCAACTCTCAAAAGTGCTATTTATGGGAAAAATTCAATCGAAAGTTTGATCTATGCAACATTGCAAACGATTGCAGGATGATAGTATTCGCCGGATTTGTCTGCGTATCTTGAAAATAGGGAATTATTATGAAAAACGCGTTACAAGGCGCTCAAATGCTCTTTGTCGCTTTTGGTGCTTTGGTGCTTGTGCCGCTCCTAACTGGCCTTGATCCAAACGTAGCCCTCTTTGGTGCCGGTGTCGGTACTCTCCTCTTCCAGTTAATGACTAAACGTTCTGTTCCCATCTTCCTTGCCTCTTCTTTTGCGTTTATTGCTCCTATTATGTTCGGTATCCAAACTTGGGGTATCGGTGCAACGATGGGCGGCTTGATGGCAGCGGGCTTAGTTTATGTGGCTCTAGGGGCGATGATCAAAGTGCGTGGTGTTGGATTTATCCATAAAATTCTCCCGCCCGTTGTCGTTGGCCCTGTGATCATGGTTATCGGCCTTGGCCTTGCCCCAACGGCAGTGAACATGGCGGTAGGTAAAACTGGTGATGGAGCTGCACAGCTAGTTAATGGTGATGCTGCGATCATTATCTCGGCGGTCTCACTGCTCACAACCATTGTACTCAGCGTTTTTGCAAAAGGCTTTTTGAAGCTCGTTCCTATTGTTGGTGGTATTCTTGCTGGTTACTCTGTTTCTCTATTCTACGGTGTGGTTGATTTCACTCCCGTAGAGCAAGCGGCTTGGCTAGCCATGCCAAACTTCACCGCGCCAGAGTTCAATATCAACGCAATTTTGTTCATGATTCCTGTCGCTATCGCACCTGCGGTTGAGCACGTAGGTGACATGCTTGCTATCTCAAACGTTACAGGAAAAAACTACCTGAAAAAACCAGGCCTTCACCGCACAATCGCAGGTGACGGGGTGGCAACTATCGCAGCTTCGATGGTGGGTGCTCCACCAAACACCACTTACAGTGAAGTAACAGGAGCGGTAATGCTAACCAAAGCATTTAACCCTGTGATCATGACTTGGGCAGCAATCACCGCAATCGTACTTGCATTGGTAGGTAAGCTAGGTGCGGTTCTTCAAACGATTCCAGTTCCTGTTATGGGCGGCATCATGATTCTGCTGTTCGGCTCCATCGCAACGGTAGGCCTCAACACACTGATCAAGAATAACGTTGATTTACATAAGTCTCGTAACCTAGTGATTGTTGCCGTAACACTTGTGTTTGGCATTGGTGGTATGGCTTTCGGTATTGGTGAGTTCAGTCTACAAGGTGTGAGCCTATGCGGTATCGTGGCAATTATTCTTAACCTTGTGCTACCAAACGATTTAGGTGAAAACCACGTTGTGGATAACGCACAAATGGAAGAAGAAAGCGCGAAATAGTTCGTTTGCGCCGCTTTATTAGTTGGCGTGTCTTACTCTTCTCCTCTTGTAGATACAAAAAAGGCTTGGTTTTCACCAAGCCTTTTTCTGTTCAGTCATAGTAATACATCAAAGAATTACTTAGTACCGAAGATCTTATCACCTGCATCGCCTAGACCCGGAACGATGTAGCCTTTGTCATTAAGCTTCTCATCGATTGCCGCAGTGTATAGCTCAACATCTGGGTGTGCTTTTTCTAGCGCTTCAATACCTTCTGGTGCAGCAACAAGTACCAGCACTTTGATTTGGTTACAACCTTTCTCTTTTAGGAGATCGATCGTAGCAATCATAGAACCACCTGTTGCAAGCATTGGGTCAACAACAAGCGCAATACGCTCCTCGATGTTTGAAGCAAGCTTGTTGAAGTAAGGAACTGGCTCAAGCGTTTCTTCATCACGGTAAATACCCACAACACTGATACGTGCGCTTGGCATGTGCTCAAGAACTCCATCCATCATGCCTAGACCTGCACGTAGGATTGGCACTACGGTTACTTTTTTACCTTTAATCTGGTCTACTTCTACCGGACCGTTCCAACCATCAATGGTCACTTTTTCTGTTTCAAAGTCTGACGTTGCTTCGTAAGTAAGTAGGCTACCGACCTCAGTCGCTAACTCACGAAAACGTTTTGTGCTGATGTCACCTTCTCTCATTAGACCAATTTTATGTTTTACTAGAGGGTGCTTTACTTCAACAACTTTCATGTCCATCTCCGGCTATAGTTGGCAATATTTAAACAAACCTTCAGATTATACATGATTTCCACAGGGATATCAGGATAAATCACTAAAGAAAAAAACAGACGCAAACGTTTGCCATCTATGTTTAAGCACTGTTAGAATAGCGCCGTTTTCATATCCAACTTAATACCGAGGACTTCCCTGTGAGTGGTAACAACTCTTCTCTTAGCTATAAAGACGCTGGTGTAGATATTGATGCAGGCAACGCGCTTGTGGATCGTATTAAGGGTGCGGTAAAACGTACTCGTCGCCCTGAAGTTATGGGTGGTATCGGTGGTTTTGGCGCGCTATGCGAATTGCCAACTAAATACAAACAACCTGTACTGGTTTCTGGTACTGATGGCGTTGGCACAAAACTTCGCCTAGCACTGGATATGAACAAGCACGACACGATTGGCATCGACCTAGTGGCAATGTGTGTAAATGATCTTATCGTGCAAGGCGCAGAGCCACTGTTTTTCCTAGATTACTACGCAACAGGCAAACTAGACGTTGATACCGCAGCGGATGTTGTTTCAGGTATCGCAGAAGGGTGTGTTCAAGCAGGTTGTGCCCTAATTGGTGGCGAAACTGCGGAGATGCCGGGCATGTATGAAGGCGAAGACTACGACGTAGCTGGTTTCTGTGTTGGCGTAGTAGAAAAAGAAGACGTGATTGACGGCACGAAAGTCGCTGCTGGTGATGCACTTATCGCTGTTGGCTCAAGCGGCCCACACTCAAACGGTTACTCCCTTATCCGTAAGATCCTAGAAGTATCTGGTGCAGATAAGAGCGAAGAGCTAGCAGGCCGCACTATTGGTGAGCACCTACTGGAACCAACAAAAATTTACATCAAGTCAGCACTTAAGATGATTGAGAAACACGACATCCATGCGATTTCTCATATCACTGGTGGTGGTTTCTGGGAAAACATCCCACGCGTACTGCCTGAAGGCACGAAAGCAGTTATCGATGGTAACAGTTGGGAATGGCCAGTTATCTTCAAGTGGCTACAAGAGAAAGGCAACGTCGACACACACGAAATGTACCGCACATTCAACTGTGGTGTAGGTCTAATCGTCGCACTACCGAAAGACCAGGCAGATGCAGCAGTTGCTCTTCTTAAAGAAGAAGGCGAAAACGCGTGGGTGATTGGTCAAATCGCACAAGCAAACGCGAACGAAGAGCAAGTTGAAATCCAATAATTTGCAAATCGAGCTCAAAAGATAAGAAGAATGAGGACACTAGATGACTAGGTCCTCATTTTGCTATCTAGAACACTAAAAACCATTCTATTAGTAGGTAGTTTAGAAGCTACATAACTCCAACCTACAATACCAAGGCGCTCTCGACATCATGAAAAACCATACCCTAAAAAACATTGTGGTCCTCATCTCGGGTAACGGAAGTAACCTGCAAGCTATCTTGGAAGCTTGCGAAGACAGCATGCCAAACGCACGAGTGGCAGCCGTGTTCTCTAACAAAGCAGATGCTTTTGGTTTAGAACGTGCAAAAAAGTTTGATGTGGACGGTCACTTTGTCGACCCTAAAGCATTCAGATCGCGTGAAAGCTTTGATGCAGAGCTAATGAGTCAAATAGATGAATACCAACCAGACGTGATTATTCTTGCTGGTTACATGCGCATTCTGAGCAGCGCATTTGTTTCTCATTACATGGGTAAGATGATCAATATCCACCCTTCTCTTCTACCAAAATATCCTGGGCTACACACACACCAGAGAGCAATTGATGCTAGCGACAAAGAACATGGTACGAGTGTGCACTTTGTAACGGAAGAGCTTGATGGTGGCCCTGTCATACTGCAAGCAAAAGTTCCTGTGTTCGAAGACGATGATGCTAGTGTACTTGCGGCACGTGTTCAGGCGCAGGAGCACCGAATCTACCCTATGGTGGCTAAGTGGCTGGTAGACGAGCGGTTGATCATGAAGGATGGTAAAGCCTATTTAGATGGCGCAGAGCTTGGCGTACATGGGTACGCCTCAGATGAGTAGCCCTGAATAATAAACTCCAAGCACAAAAGAGCAGCCTGAGGGCTGCTCTTGGTTGTTTTAATACTTATAAACTTGATTCAAGAAAGCCGTAGTGAGACTAGAAACCTAAAACCCAACATTCTAAAAAATCCCATAACCACTTGAGTAACATAACACTCGGAAAGTAGATTCTGAATCTGGTTCGTTCTTCACCGTTCAGACTGACGAGGTGTTTTATGAGAAATTTCTATCAGTTACGTCTTTACAGCAAGCCTTAGCGAGACTAGGACTCTACTACCAGCACTCTAGAAAGTAAGAATGCTCATCCGTATCCGCCCTCGGTTTAAAACGCATAAAAATAAAGCTCGCGATTAAGCGAGCTTTATTTTTATATTCAGAGTAAGAGACCATCACTCTAACGGTTCGGTTGGCGCTTGATTGCCCGGCTTAGCCGCCGCAAACGGCACATTTACCAGTTCAGAGGCATTATTTTTGACTAGTTCACCTAGGTGAAACAAGCCGTATTCGCCAGGTTTCATACGCTGCCAAGCTTCGTTGCCCGTCAAAGGTTGAGTTGCAATCACAGAAACGATGTCGTGTGGCGTTGTTTCTTCTTGGAAGTTAATTTCCACATCTTCATCAAGCAACGCGGCTTTTCCAAACGGTGCGCGTCTTGTGATCCAATACAAATGATTGGTGCAATACGTCATTACATACTCACCATCACTCAGAAGCATGTTAAATACACCCTTCTCTTTTAGCTCATCACAACATTTAGCAACATATAAGAATACCGACTCCATATCCTTTGGTGGCTCAGGATATCGATCTTCCATTTGCTTCAATAACCAGCAAAATGCCAGTTCACTATCTGTCTCACCGACAGGTCGATGTCGACCTGTATGCAAGTCTTGGTAGCCAGAGAGCTGACCGTTATGCGCAAACGTCCAATACCTACCCCACAGCTCACGTGTAAAGGGATGAGTATTTTCTAAATTAACACCACCACGATTCGCCTGTCGGATATGACTAACGACCGCACGACTTTTGATGGGATAATTTTGTACCAACTCTGCTATTTTAGACTCACAACTTGGCTTGGGATCTTTGAAGGTTCGAAAGCCCTTCCCTTCGTAGAAGGTGATCCCCCATCCGTCACGGTGTGGGCCGGTTCGACCTCCACGCTGCATGAGCCCAGTAAAACTGAAACAAATATCCGTTGGAACATTAGCGCTCATACCGAGCAATTCACACATGGTTTAAAAAACTCCCTAACAACACAGCTCGAAACGGTGGCCGTAAACGATTATTCCATCTCTTTTTCGATCAACTGAATGATGATATGAATAATCTTAATATGAATTTCCTGAATGCGGTCTGCATAACCAAAGTGTGGCACGCGGATTTCAATATCTGCAAGGCCTGCCATTTTGCCGCCATCTTTACCTGTTAGCGCAATCGTCTTCATGCCTTTCGCTTGTGCTGCTTCAATCGCTTTCAGGATGTTACCTGAGTTACCTGAAGTCGACAGACCAAACAGTACGTCACCTTTTCGACCAACCGCTTCTACATAACGTGAAAACACGAAGTCATAACCAAAGTCATTACTCACACAAGAAAGGTGGCTTGGATCTGAAATAGCAATACCAGCATAGCCAGGACGATTTTCTCGGTAACGGCCTGTTAGCTCTTCGGCAAAGTGCATTGAATCACAGTGAGAACCACCGTTACCACACGACAATACTTTACAATCTTGCTTGAATGAGTCAGCAATCATTTTCGCCGCTGCTTCGATTTGCGCAATGTTATGGTCATCGCTTAAAAATTTGTTGAGCACTTCAGCAGCTTCGTTTAATTCACTTCTAATCAGATCATGGTACATAAGACGTTCTCTTTATTATTTCGGCTTCAGTCAGCTCTTGACTCACTGAGCAAATTGTTCTGATACCAATTTGGTATCGGACATTTCATAAACCTGAACTCGGGTTTGATTACTCTGAGTTTACCCACAAACGAGAATTAGTGTCGATAGTGAACCAACAGATTTAGATTAGTGATGGTAATAAACTTGTCAACTTGCTCATGAAACCATCACTCAAATCTCAACTTTAGAATTTTAACTCTACTTAGATCACTTTTTATCCAATCTTATGTTTTACATTTCCTTAATATTTTGATTACACTTAAACCAACTGGTTAGACCTCTTACCTAACATACAGACGTACAAAACTTATAAAGTCTGAAAAGGAAAATACATATGGACATCTTGCTCTCAATCATCACGATGGCGATCGTGCTAGGCATTACGCTCTACCACCGCATGTCTCTCGTGAAATCTATTAGCTTACTCACCGCAGCCATGCTAGCTCTTACAGTAGCTGGTACTGTCGGCGTTATTGGTTGGGCTATTTACGTTCTCGCCGCAGCTGTGCTCGCGGTTCCTGGCGTACGTCAGTCTTTAATTAGCCGCAAAGCGTTAGTGCTTTTCAAGAAAGTGCTGCCAGCTATGTCTCAAACCGAAAAAGAAGCGTTAGACGCAGGTACCGTCTGGTGGGAAGCCGAACTATTTAAAGGCAAACCAGAGTGGCAAAAGCTACACGCAATTCAAGCACCTAAGTTAAGTGCGGAAGAACAAGCCTTTTTAGACGGCCCTGTAAATGAAGTGTGCGCCATGGTGAGTGATTTCCAAGTGACCCATGAACTCGCGGACTTACCGCCAGAAGTTTGGCAATACCTGAAAGATCATAAGTTCTTCGCCATGATCATTAAGAAAAAGTACGGTGGTCTGGAATTCTCAGCATACGCGCAATCTTTGGTGCTACAAAAATTAACGGGTGTTTCTGGCGTTCTATCGTCTACCGTTGGTGTTCCTAACTCTTTAGGCCCTGGTGAACTACTGCAACACTACGGTACTGAAGATCAAAAAAATCATTACTTACCGCGTTTAGCTGAAGGTAAGGAAATCCCTTGTTTCGCCTTAACGAGCCCAGAAGCGGGTTCTGACGCAGGCTCTATTCCAGATTACGGTGTGGTCTGCAAAGGCGAATGGGAAGGAAAAGAAGTACTGGGTATGCGCCTGACTTGGAACAAGCGCTACATCACCCTAGCGCCAGTCGCAACGGTACTAGGCTTAGCATTTAAACTTCGCGATCCTGAAGGTTTGCTAGGCGACAAAGAAGATCTTGGCATCACTTGTGCGCTTATCCCAACTGATGTCAAAGGTGTTGAGATTGGTAACCGACACTTCCCACTCAATGTGCCATTCCAAAATGGTCCAACGCGCGGTAAAGACATCTTTGTTCCTATCGATTTCATTATCGGTGGCGAAAAAATGGCGGGCCAAGGTTGGCGTATGCTGGTTGAGTGTCTGTCGGTTGGACGTGGTATCACGCTACCTTCAAACTCAACAGGTGGCATCAAAACTGCGGCAATGGCAACCGGTGCTTACTCACGTATTCGCCGTCAGTTCAAACAGCCGATCGGCCATATGGAAGGAGTTGAAGAACCATTAGCACGCTTGGGTGGTAATGCTTACGTGATGGATGCAGCAAGCAACTTAACCGTTGCGGGTATCGATTTAGGTGAAAAGCCATCAGTAATCTCAGCTATCGTGAAGTATCACTGTACGCACCGCGGCCAGCAAAGCATCATCGATGCAATGGACATCGTAGGCGGTAAAGGTATCTGTATGGGACCTTCTAACTTCCTAGCTCGTGGTTACCAAGGTGCGCCAATCGCGGTAACGGTTGAGGGTGCTAACATTCTAACACGCTCAATGATCATCTTTGGCCAAGGCGCAATTCGTTGCCATCCGTACGTTCTTGAAGAAATGAACGCGGCGTATTCTGAAGCAAGTAATGCTGTCGAGAAATTTGATAAAGCGCTTGCTGGTCACGTGAGCTTTACAATGAGTAACCTAGTGCGCAGTATCTGGTTTGGTTTGAGCGACGGTCTGGGCTCTTCATCACCAACCAAAGATGCAACCAAGCGTTACTACCAACAATTGAACCGTTACAGTGCAAACCTTGCTCTGCTATCGGATATCTCAATGGCAGTGCTAGGTGGCTCTTTGAAGCGTAAAGAGCGTCTATCAGCGCGTCTTGGTGACATTCTAAGCCAGCTATATTTGAGCTCTGCGACGTTGAAACGTTTTGAGCAAGATGGCCGCCCAGTCGAAGATTTACCATTAGTACACTGGGGTCTACAAGACAGTTTGAAACAAGCGGAAGTGGCAGTAGATGAGTTCTTAGCAAACTTCCCGAACAAAGTGATTGGCCGTGCGCTACGCGCGTTAATCATGCCATTTGGTCGCGTACGCAAAGCACCAAGCGATAAACTAGACAGTAAAGTGGCACGCATTCTACAAACGCCAAGTGCAACGCGCTCACGCATTGGTCGCGGTCAATACCTTGAACCAACCGAGCACAACGCAGCAGGTAAGATTGAGCTGGCGCTGTCAGTCATTCTTCAAGCTGAACCTGTGTTTGACAAAGTATGTAAAGCGCAAGGTAAGCGTCGCCCATTCTTACGTTTGGATATGATTGCTCAGGAAGGGCTAGAGCAAGGCTTTATCACGCAAGAAGAAGCCGATCTACTCAGAGAAGCGGAACAGCATCGTCTAGATACAATCAACGTTGACGATTTTGAGCCGGAACTGCTTGCCGCAAAGCCGCTATACCCTCAGATGGATAGTGTCGCGTAACTCTAGAATCTGAGACCACAAACGGGAGTATCAGCTCCCGTTTTTTATTGCTTCCAGAATCGCATTCATAACACCTCACACCACGAAGCCCCTGCGCAATCGCAATAAAAGCCACGCACTCCAATCTTTCCCCCGATTTCCAGTGATAACTAACTCACAGACGTTCCAACTAAGCGGTGTATACTTTAAGTAACTCACTCACATATATGGTAAATCCGTTGGCTAAAATATTACTCGCACAGTGGTTCCCAGGGCTTGTTCAGCTTAAGCATTATCAAAAAGAATGGTTTGTTAACGACTTTAGAGCCGCCTTTTCTGTTGTCGCGGTTGCACTGCCAGTTGCCATAGCTTACGCACAGTTAACTGGTGTATCCGCAATTGTCGGTCTGTATTCGTGTGTACTGCCAATGTTGGTTTACGCCATGATGGGCACATCTCGACAACTCATTGTCGGACCCGATGCAGCAACCTGTGCAGTGATTGCTGCTGTTGTGACACCACTTGCCGCAGGTGACCCCACAAAACATTGGCAGTTGGTTATGACCATGACAGCGATGACGGGGATTTGGTGTGTACTGGCAAGTCGTTTCAAGCTAGGGGTATTTGCAGATTTCCTTTCTCGTCCGATTCTTTTGGGTCTACTCAACGGTGTTGCTCTCACAATTATCGTTGGTCAGTTTGCGAAAGTAGTCGGTTTGAAATACGAGCAACGTTATTTACTGGAACGTTTATGGGAAGCTCCACAACGATTAACCGATCTTCATTGGCCTACTGTAACTCTGAGTATCGTGACAGTTGTCGTTTATTTGCTCACCAAACGCTACCGACCAACTTGGCCTGCTGCCATGCTGGCGATCCTCGTAACTACTGCGTCAGTTTGGTTTTTCCATTTACAAGAGATGGGCGTATCGGTTGTCGGACTCACTCAAGGTGGCTTCCCTCAGTTTCAAACACCGGAGTTTGAGCTAGGTGAAGTTCGTGAACTAGTGGTCCCGGCTCTCAACCTTGCGATTGTCAGTTTTGTTAGCATGATGCTCACCGCCCGCAGTTTCGCTGCTAAAAACGGTTATGATATTGATGCTAATAAAGAGTTTCAGGCGTTGGGTTTTGCCAACATTGCCTCAGCGTTTTCGCAAGGTTTCGCGATAAGCGGCGCTGACTCACGCACAGCCGTCAATGATGCAAATGGCGGTAAATCTCAATTAGTTTCGATTGTCGCCGCAATCACCATTGCCATTATTGCGGTATTTATTTACGAGCCTTTGCAGTTCATCCCTATCGCTTCACTTGGTGTTGTATTGATCATTGCGTCCCTATCGCTGCTCGATCTTAAAGCAATTTGGAAATTAAAATCTCGTGACAAAGATGCATTTTATCTGGCCATCATTACTTTTATTTCTGTGTTGATCGTGGGTGTAATACCGGGGATCACTTTGGCGGTATTGCTAGGGCTGTTTCAATTTTTACGGATTGTCATGCGACCGAGTGATCAGCTACTTGGCTTGGATGAAAAAGGTACCATTCGGACCATCGACGACTCAGGAAAAGCTTCGCCTATTCCTGGAATGGTGATTTACCGCTTTAACTCACCGCTAACTTACTTCAATGCTCCTTACTTTAAACGTAGAGTGTTAGAGCAGGCAGAGCATCACAAAGACGCAAGTTGCGTTGTCATCGACGCCGTATCGAGCTTTACTCACTTGGATCTCAGTGTGATGGCCACTCTGGCAGATATTCACAATACTTTGAAAAAGAGAGGCGTACGTTTAATCCTCGCAGGAAGGAAACGACGTCTTCGTCAATGGTGTGAGCTTACTGGTATCAGCACCAGTGAAGGAGGCATCTTACTGCGAGCTGATATGTACCTTGCCATTAAACTTAGTGGCTGTTACATCAGTGCTGTGGGTGAGGGACAGATTCCTACTGTTCAAAAAGAGCCTGATTTAGAGCAGCCACCCAAACCAATTCCAGAAGTGGCTTAAATAGAAATTTAATATAGAAAACAGGAAATTAAACTCCTGTTTTCTAGTGCTTATCTTCACAGCTGAATACGTGTTATGCCTTTGGCTTAAACTTTTTTGTCATCCCTTGGCTTTTAGGAGCCACCAGCCTATAACCAAGCTTTTCGTAAAAAACTGGTTCATCAGCAATCATAGAAACGTAAGAGCCTTCAAGTGCAACAGAAGAAAGATAACCGTCGATGTATTCCATGACTTTTCTACCTAAACCGTTACCTTGATAATCAGAATCAACGGCAACGTCGACAATTTCGAAGTTACACGCCCCGTCACCAACAACCCGACCCATTGCAATGAGCTTTCCTTCATCCCGAACAGATACGCCATATAACGAATTGGGTAGGCCAATTTCAGCAGCTTTCAACGATTTAGGTGATAGCCCGGCTTTGATACGCATATCACAGTATTCTTTCGGGCTTGGCACATGCTCTTCATATCTTATTGTCATTATGTACTACTCCTTTGTATCACCTTGGAGCTTACATAACTAAACTGTATAAATAAACAGTTAAACGTTGGAAAGATGTTCCCATTAAGCACACAAAGTATCGGGTCTAGAAAAGAAGCCGCCGACAATTCTGACGCCATAATAGATATAAGCTGCTCTGAAGCTAGACATTCCTTTTTCTAAACACGTTTCTCTCAACAACGTATCCGCATGCTTTCGAGCACTTTGAGGCAACACCTCTTCCCTCATGAGTTGGTAAAGAGCATCATGCACTAAAGAAGCTTTCATAATGTTTTTTGTGTCTAACGCTGGCCCACTCGCTCCATCCCATGCATAGCCCTTTTTAATCGTTAACACGCCTTGTTTGGACAAACTAAGAAAAGGGCTGTCATACGCGTTACTCACTGAAATGTGAGTCTCAATCTTTTCTTCAGAATGGAGAGTGTATTTATACTTCTGACGCTTTTTGTATTTCATAACCTAACAGCCTAGCCAACTTCAGTGGGAGGAACGGAGATGACTCTCAAATTAGAGTTTCTCAGAGAGTTTTTTCAAGTAGGACTTAGCAAGCTCATGGTTATCTCTACTCAACCACTTAATACAATCAAAGAGTTCCCAGATCAGGCCTTGATCACCACTGGTATAAACTGGGAAATCTTCATGCTTTGGCGCAGGTTCATCAGTAACCATGCCCGCAATCACATCAGCTTTATCAAATAAAGTCTTAAATGGCTTAGAAAGTTTGAAGGGCTCACAGAGATCTAAACAATGAATCTCTGCACTGGTTAGGTCATTAAAAATGTATTTTTTGAAACACGCATTTTCGTTGTGCTCTCCCTCAAGGCGATAAAAAATGTCTTTATTAGCTTCAAACTGGGTAAAGCAAGGCTCTGAGGCTTTATGGAAGTTGTTTTGAGTAAATACAACAACATCAGCGTCCGAAATACGGTCACCTTGTCCTGATGACAAGGAGCCAAGCAATACCGCGGCAACAACGTCTTTTCCAGAATAAAAGGCATCATAAGCTGACTCAACCAAGGCCTTTTGTCGTGGTAAATGTTCTAGTCCTAACTCTCCAATTGTCATAACTCACTCCGTCTATACGCACTAAAATCAAGTCGAAACGTAAAGAGTATCATGCGAGCTTTATTATGATTAATCAACGTTAAATCATGGTGTTACTTTAAAATAAAATGATTAATGACCATGAGAAACATCAAATTCTGTCTCAAACTTAAACTGAAAAAAACGGAGCCGATTGGCTCCGTTTCTCGCTTTATGTGTGTGTTACTACTATTTCTTTGGTACTTCTAATTGCATCTCTGGCATGGCATCGCGCTTCGCTTTAATTTTGCGCCAGACTATCCATGCAATGATCACAATCAGCAGCATTATCACGTTACCCACCGCGATAATAATCATGCTGCGCTTACGCTCAGCCTCCCGCTCAGCGATAATTTGCTTTTCCATTTCAATACGGCGCTGCTCGGCTAATTCAGCTTCTTTTGCAATTCGAGCAGCTTCTAGATCAACTTCATCAACAACACTGAAGGTTTGCTCTGGAATAGGAAACACCAACGGACGCTGGGTTGCAAAATCAGTGGCAAAGATCTCGCCGCGCCATGCGTACTTACCAAGTTCAGAATCGTTATTGAGGTTCAACGTAACTCTCATTCCATCTTTAGAGACCTGTCCTTGGCTGTAACTAATGAAACCATCGGGAGCATCCTTTTTCACTGTGACTGCAATAGAGCCTGGTGCAATCATACCTTGCTCGCCACTCACCACTAATTGGTGTGGCTTATCGTGATTACGAGCCTGAATAAAAGTACGAGAGATTGGGTTCGGATAAACCAAGATGACTTGTTCTTGCGCTCGTAAGAATACGCCATTGCCAGACGTGATGCGAGCGCGGTACTTACCAGGCTCAACGTCTATTGGGAGCTGAACCGTGAACACTCCATCCCCTGCTTTTTCATCCAAGCCGCGGCCGTCATCAGAAAACTCACCCACAACCATCGGCACTGGACGAGCTTCTTTGATCAGCTCATCTTCATTTTCGACAAACTTGGTAAATGTCACGCGCAGATTCACGCGATCAAGGAAGTCGCGCAATACAAGAGGTTTGCCGTCGGAGGTCAGGCGAGCTGTAAACTTAAGCGCTTCCCCATTATATAATCGGTTTGGGAACAGATCCGTACTGAGCTTTAGGTGAGAAATTAAGCGGATGTTATTTTTAGGCGTAACTTTCCCCACAGCCTGCCATGGACCTGGCATAGGGTTATCAACGGAAATAATATCGAGTGAGGCTTCTTGATACCAACGTACATTGTCGTAAGAGCCCCAAGCATAGTATTTTTTACCGTCAGGACGGACTAAAACAACTGGCTGAGAACTTTGCTCACGATAAACCAAAAACGTGATCTGCTCGATGGTTGGATCAACTCGAAAGCGATTGTCTAACAAAGACATTGTAGATTCACTCGCAGCACTCGAGAGACTACTCCATATCGCTAAAAACGCGACCAACAAAGCCCTCAACATAGCTTCTCCTATTGATGCCAAATACAGTCGTTCACCAACTCTAATCTTTTTTGGTGAGCTTCTAGTTCATCGGCACTTGCGCGCAAAACCTTTAGCGCTTTTCTTCCTTCAATACGACGAATGGTTTCTACTCCACCCTCTTGTTTATTCGCGTTAAATTCTAGACTCGTTTGACCACCCGTCATAAAGAGGTAAACGTCGGCTAGAATCTCCGCATCGAGCAAAGCTCCGTGGAGTGTACGGTGCGAGTTATCAATACCGTAACGTTCACATAAGATATCAAGGTTGTTTCGCTTACCAGGGAAGATTTTCTTCGCCATTGCAAGGGTGTCGGTCACCTTGCAGTAGTCGTCCGTTTTGCCGATGTTAGGATCGAGCATGCCAAACTCGTAATCCATAAATCCGGTATCGAAGGGCGCGTTGTGGGCAACAAGTTCTGCGCCTTTAATAAACTCAAGAAACTCTTGGTGCACGCTCGCGTATTCCGGTTTATCAACCAAGAATTCATCCGTAATACCGTGAACTTCAACCGCTTCTGGTTGGATTTCACGATCGGGTTTTAAATAAACGTGGAAGTGACGACCAGTCAGCTTACGGTTGATGATCTCCACGGCACCGATTTCAATAATGCGGTGTCCCATGTAGTGAGGACCACCCTCGCGGTTCATACCTGTGGTTTCGGTATCGAGAACGACAATGCGGTTATATTCAGAATTGCTGCTGGTATTCATAAGGTTATGTATGTCAGACTATGCTTTATTAAATGTTTCGGCTAATAGTACCAAAAAATATGACCAAACACGTTGAGATTTTCACTGACGGTTCTTGTTTAGGTAACCCAGGACCAGGTGGTTACGGCATAGTATTGCGTTACAAAGACGTAGAAAAGACACTTTCCAAAGGCTATACGTTAACTACCAACAACCGCATGGAAATGTTGGCGGCTGTCGTCGCGCTACAGACGTTAAAACAACCTTGTAAAGTCACTTTAACGACTGACAGCCAATATGTGCGCCAAGGTATTACTCAGTGGATCCATAACTGGAAGAAGCGTGGTTGGAAAACAGCGGATAAAAAACCCGTGAAGAATGCCGATTTATGGCAAGCTCTAGACAAAGAAACCGCACGCCATCAAGTTGAATGGCATTGGGTAAAAGGCCACGCAGGCCATCGTGAGAACGAAATGTGTGATGAGCTAGCCCGTACTGCTGCAGAAAACCCAACTGAGGAAGATACAGGTTACCAACCCTCTTAGCGAGATTCTTTCCTCATAGTGTTACCCTCTCGATTCATCACCCCAAGTGGTGTGAGCTTTTTCTTCAAGCGCCAATGCGGTTTGATAGGCTTGAGAGGGTATGTCCGTTTCCGCGCGACTATGTAATACAAACTCCCAGCGGGTGATGCCCAATCACCAAGACTATTTTCCAACCATGTCCACATCGTACGGTAACGTTTCATCGGAAACAGCGCATAACGATCACAATGAATCACTTGATAATTAAGTAACCCTAACCAATCTTTGATGCGGCTCGACGTAAACATTCGTCCACTCCAAGGCAAATTATGTTTACGCCATGGAAGCAAACTCGCTAATCCAGTCAAGCTTAATGGGTTGAATCCAGTAATAATTACATAGCCATCATCCATCATCACTCTATCGACTTCACGCAACAAACGGTGTGGATCGCTTGCATAGTCGAGCTGATGAGCGAGTATCACAACATCAAAGCTTTTTTCCAAAAAGGGTAATTCGTAACCATCTGCAATCACATTATGCAACGGGTTCTGGATATCTACGTTGACTTGGTGTTGAATGTTACAATTACAGCTGGTTAGCTCACAGCTCAACCCGCCCAGTTTGAGCATATGGTAGCCGAAGAGTTTCGGGCACCATTCATCAAGTCGGGTCTGGATTGACTCAAGCACCCACGGACCGTTGTTCATTGCTGACCAAGTCGACGGGTGTGGTATAGTTTTGTTGCTGAGTGCTGGTTTCATTAACCACCTGACTAAAATGGGTGACGGAGAACGAATCGTGTTAGAGATCAAAAGCATACCCGCATTTAATGATAATTACATCTGGCTGATACAAAATAGCGATAAGCGCTGCGCAGTCGTTGATCCGGGCGATGCGAAGCCAGTATTAGAATTTCTGCAGGCTAACGAATTAACTTTAGAAGCGATTTTAATTACGCACCACCACAACGATCACATTGGTGGCGTTCCAGACTTAGTGCGTGCATTTCCTAACGTCGCCGTTGTGGGCCCAAAATCAGAGCCAATTCCAACCCTAACGACACCAATGGAAGAAGGCGACAAGCTAGAGTTGTTTGGTGAGATTTTCTTAGTACTTGGGTTACCCGGTCATACTTTGGGCCATATCGGTTACGTTGGGGACGGAAAACTGTTTTGCGGTGATGTGCTCTTTTCTGCTGGCTGCGGTCGTATTTTTGAAGGTACGCCTGAGCAAATGTTTGAATCACTGAGCAAACTAACGTCTCTACCAGAAGAAACTCAGGTCTTCTGCGCGCATGAATACACGGCGAGTAACGTGGCGTTTGCTCTAGCGGTTGAACCTGACAATGAGCAACTTCGCCAATATCGCGACGATGTAAACCGACTGCGAGCACGCAACATTCCGACACTTCCAACAACAATACGCAAAGAAAAGTGGATTAATCCGTTCTTGCGAACCTCTAACCCTGACGTGGTTCAATCTGTTGCTAGTCGCGTTAAAAATAGCGATCCATGCTCGGTTTTTACTGCTTTACGCGAGTGGAAGAACGAATTTTAACCATTTTCTGCTTGTAAGTTTGCAAGACCCCAGTATTATCAGGGACTGATTTTTCGAGAAGCGCCACTGGCGCTTCTCTTACGTTTGGGGTTGATATAAATCTATTTGAATTTCTCCCCATTGCATAATTAGAAGCTCTTTGCCTCTATAAATTAGTTAGTGTTTAAAGATGTCTATTATCTTGCGACTGCCACGCACATTACGTTGCGCGACAGGCAGGTGAAGATAAACAGGCCCTAAATAGGCTGAATCCATGCGTTTGAAGTATACTTGGGCGTTGGCGTTGTTATTATCTGGCTGTCAATTGACTCAGTCAGATTCAACGTCTTCTACACCAGAAACCAATAAATCTGAGCAGACTGCAAAGCAAAATGCAGTAAAAGCTCAACCGGGCAATAAATCGTCACTAGCAAAAAAATCCGCTAACGACGCGCCTAAAGTTCTCTCCCCCCAAGAACAAGAAGATGTGTGGCAACGTATCGCCATGCAGCTGGACATGGATATCCCAAACCACAAGAAAGTGGACTACTACCGTACGTGGTATTTAAAGCACCCAAATCACCTTTACACGGTATCTAAGCGTGCGACTCCTTTTCTATACATGATCACAAAACGTATCGAAGAGCGCGGACTTCCAATGGAGCTTGCTTTACTTCCTGTAGTGGAAAGTTCATTCGATGCCTTTGCCTACTCACATGGTAGCGCGGCTGGGTTGTGGCAATTTGTCCCTGGCACCGGAAAAATGATGGGACTAGAGCAAAACTACTGGTATGACGGTCGCAGAGATGTGGCAGCAGCAACGGATGCAGCGCTGGACTACCTAGTACAACTAAACGAGCGTTTTGATGGTAACTGGGAACATGCAATCGCCGCTTATAACAGCGGTGGTGGCCGTGTTTCTAGCGCAATTCGTAAGAATAAAAAGCTCGGTAAACCTATCGATTTCTTCTCATTAGACTTACCAAAAGAGACCAGTAGTTACGTTCCTAAGCTATTGGCCTTGGCTGACGTTATCGCAAACCAAGACAAGTACGGACTTAATATTCCTGCAATTCCAAACAAGCCTGTTCTAACGCTTGTTGATCCAGAAGAGCAGTTAGATCTGGCTATTGCCGCAGATTATGCCGGCATTAGCGTAAAAGAGTTGCAGAGTTACAACCCAGCATACAACCAGTGGTCGACAGCGCCTGAGGGGCCGCACCAACTTTTGATTCCCGTAGAGAAAAAAGAGACTTTTCTCACCAAGGTGGAGAAAAATCGCGGTAAAGGGATGAAGGTCGCTCGCTACAAGGTGAAATCTGGCGACTCTTTAAGCGTGCTAGCTAATAAATACGGCACAACCACGAAAGTCATTCGACGTGCCAACGGCCTATCGAATAACAATATTCGTATTGGTCAATACCTGTTGATTCCGACATCAACAAAAGACGATGCAAAATACGCATTAACGGCACAAAACCGATTAAACAAGACTCAATCTCGTGCTCGTGGTCAACTCAAGCTCACCCATGTCGTTCAGTCTGGAGAAAGTTTGTGGTCAATCGCACGTAACAATAAAGTGTCGTATAAATCGTTAGCTAAATGGAATGGTATGAGCCCTAAAGATCCATTGCGTGTGGGTCAAAAGCTAGTGATATGGAAGGACTCAGACAAAGGGTTCTGTGATCCGTACCGTTTTCTACAACGTTCGCTCTGGCGACACCATTAGCGGCATTGCAAGCAAGTTCAAAGTAAAAACGAACGACATCGTGAAATGGAACTCGCTACACAAGAAAAAATACTTACAACCAGGTCAAAAGCTTAAGTTGTACGTTGACGTAACGAAGGTAAGTGTATGAACCCATCAAGCAATCCACTTGTGATGCTGTTGGACATTTTTCGTTCTCCAACATCTTGTTTTCTCGCGCTTTATCAACGCGGTGGATGGGGATGGCAACCGTTCATCTTCCTGATGCTTAGTCCGTTTTTATTCTGGGGTGCTTACTTTTCGAATGTCGATTTCACGTGGCTCAGTGACCAACTTGCTGCGCAATTTCAGCAAATCGACCCGAAGCAGATTGAGCTATTAGAACCAAACACGCTAATGGCAAGCGCGATCATCAATGATGTATTCAACCGCTTTGCCACCTTACTATTGCTCGCGCTTTGGTTCTTTCTTGCAACAAAGGCAAGCAAACAACAATACGGTTACTGGAAATGGTTTGCCGCATCGTGTGCTATCTTATTCCCAGCAGTATTGGGCGATGTAGCAAGTTACGCGAGCTTGCTACTCAAGCATGGTCAGGTAATGACTTACGCTGCCGATTTAAATAGCCTCAATGGTCTATTAAAGCTGCCTCTTACTAACGAATGGTCTCATTTCGCTAGCTCGTTACCTTTGCTTCTGCCTTGGTACATTGTGCTCGGCTACGGCGTTGTACTGACGTGGACGGAGTTTGAACGTGGCCAAGCTTTGGTGATTGCAAGCCTGCCATGGGTATTCTTCTACGTTATTTGGGCACTTTATATTGTGGTAACCTAAGCTAGTCATTTAACGTAAATGACAATAACAATGGGTTATGATCGGAAGCGTCGCTCTGCGGCGCTTTTGCGTACTTAAGCGTCAGACCTCGGTAAAACACATGGTCCAGTGGTAACCCTGTTATAAATTGGACTCGATGATCCGGCAAGAACGTCACCTCTTGTAAGTCCGCAGCCTTTAAGGCCTGCCTCATCGCATTAACGCGAGATTTACTCCAGCTATTGAAGTCTCCAGCAAATAGAATTGGCCCCACATGATGCTTTAAAAGCATTTCAAGCGCCGTTAACTGAGATATATACTCTTTTGTACCTACGGTGAAGTTAATCGCATGTACATTCACCACTGCGAGTTTCTCGCCATTACTCAAGTGATACTGGCTATATAATGCAGACTTAGGTAAGCGAAGCCACGGCTCTTTAGAGGTGTAAGCGCAGGCTTTTTCTGGTTGCCCTTGAGCAATACTAATTACACCGGCACCGCTACCCAGCGCCTTAAAAGCACTCACTTGATTACTAACCCAGCGACCATCCACCAACCACTGTTTAAATGATGGTGTCATGCTGGCTTCTTGCAATAACAGCAGCTGCTTATCAGCAGAGAATTCATTGAGTGCACTTTGCCAATTCGTTCGGTTCTGTTTGTAGATATTCCAGACAAGTACATTGATTTCACCGCCCTGATCCAGAGCTTTTGAGCCGCTAAATTCGATACACCTAATATCCTGCGTCAACTCTGAGCCTCTTTGAGTAATGATTTGCGGCTGATCTGGTACGGTGAAAATAACCTGGAAGCCGACCAATACCGCCATAATAAGAAAAGCTAACGCCAGAAAAAAACGCTTAAACATACGACAAACCTGAATGTAGGCACCCGAAATCTAGAACAACCAATCTCGGGTTAAATGATTTCACTAATAAGCAAACAACAAAAAAGGAGCCACTTGGCTCCCTTTTAGCATAATAAATACGAAACAGGTGACAAGAAACCTTAGATCGCGTCTTCGTCTTCTTCACCAGTACGAATACGAACCACACGCTCAATATCAGTGACGAATATTTTACCATCACCAATCTTACCAGTTTGCGCGGTTTCAATGATTGTCTCTACGCATTTATCAGCCACATCTTCCGTTACAACGATTTCGAGCTTCACTTTAGGTAGAAAGTCCACCATGTACTCTGCACCACGGTAAAGCTCGGTGTGACCTTTTTGGCGACCAAAGCCTTTCACTTCAGAGACGGTCATCCCTGTAATGCCAACTTCAGCTAGCGCTTCTCGAACATCATCCAGTTTAAATGGCTTGATAATCGCTTCAATTTTTTTCATGTTCATCCCTTAAGCTTCAATCGATTGCGCTTATTATCGTTTAGCGTTTCGCAACATTCAATGTTTGTCTCTGATCCACCAGCGAAAATCCAGGCTGAGCAAATTAACATAGCGAATATCGTGAGTTGATAAAACCCAATGAGGACTGCTCAATGCCCAATCGTCCAAGCTTTACTTCAGACTCGCGTTTACTTCAAACTTGCGTAGTAAGCCGCTAGGTTAGCGATGTCTTCATCAGACAACAATGAAGCTTGAGCTTGCATCACAGCAGCAAGCCCACCTGTTCGCTCTTTATTTTTATAAGCTTTAATTGAACTGATAATATATTGCTCATTTTGCCCTTTCAGATTTGGGTAACCCGGAATGACAGCAATACCATCAGCGCCATGACACGCCGCGCATACTCCCGACTTTGCTTGACCTGCTGCGACATCTCCCGCAGCTAGAGCTTGCCCACTGAACATGGTTAACGCCACCATTGCACCCATGATTGTTTTCTTCATTGCTTCACCTAATCAATTATTATTTAAGGATTTTTATATTTTATAATCGACATTGTGGCATGAATTTTCATTACCTGCGCCAAATAAGTTCACAATCTTGACCATTAAATGCCTGATCAACGAACAGATCTGCCACAGCAACGACTCGGTCTTGATACATCAAAATCGGAATTTGACGACGCAGCCAGCTTGGCACATTGTATTCTTGGAACAACTTCTTCAGTTTTCGACTGTGATTACGCGTGGTTGGATGCGCTGATAAGCCTTCCGGATTAAAGGTCACGCGAAGCAATTCTGGCTGACTCGGAAGCGCAATCGTTGCGTTGCTAGAACTCGTCGTTAAGGTCAGCTCCCCTAGCCGCTCTGGCAGCGACAAAGTCGCATCAACTTGAATCGTACTTTGCCACTCAGTGACGTCAGCCGTTTCCGTTACCCAATAGAGACAATTTCGAAAACGGCGCACTTCACCTTGTTTAAGTTGTAGTTTGGGGTTGGCATCTTGCTGAGCTAATGCGACTTCATTCCAGATGAGATTGAGTTGTACCTGAGTCGGCATACTAGTATTAAGCTTAGACAGCCACATACGAATCAAGCGCGCACGCGCTAATCCACTGTGCTTAGCCAGTTCTTCAATACTCAAACTTAGATCCGTTTGTAAAGCGCGTTCAAACACCGCGCTCAATAGTTCATCCAATAGCGCTTCTTGTTGAGCACATAAACTTGCACTGCGCTGAACCGCTTGATGGATACTCGGCCAGCGACCAGACAATTCAGGAATAACACAATGACGAAGAAAGTTACGATCATAACGGGTATCTTGATTGCTTTCGTCTTCCACCCACTCCAAGCCTAATTTAGTAGCGGCTTCTTCGATGGTCTTCCGCTTGATAGTAAGCAATGGTCGAACTAGAGATCCGCAAGAAAACGGCATACTCTCCGCCATCGAAGATAACCCTTTAGGCCCGCTGCCGCGCTTAAGCGCAAGGAGAAAAGTCTCTATTTGATCGTCGGCATGTTGACCAGTCAACAGTATATCACCTTCTTGAATGTACTTAGTTAAGGCTTGGTAGCGAGCTTCACGAGCAAGAAGTTCAATACTTTCACCATTGCTGATGTCTAAGCTCACTCGCTCGATCGAGCACGATATCCCCACTTGTTGTGCCCAAAGTAAGCATTTATCGGCCCAATTATCGGCATTCGAGCTTAAACCATGGTGCACATACACAGCGTGACACTCTACAGAGTGCGCTTGTTGGTAGCGACTGAGTAATTCGAGTAAAAGACGTGAATCCACTCCTCCGCTAAACGCCAAGACAACCTTAGTGCCTAATTGATAGTAGCGGCCGAGAACTTGAGCAAAATGCGGGTAAAGCGATTCCATAAGCGATCCGATAGGTACAAAAAAAGGGCTGGACTCTCATCCAACCCTTTCTATTTTAACTGTTATCACTTGAGATATCAGCTAACGCTTAATAGCAATCACCGAAATTAACAGTAACCGTAGCTCATTAGACGCTGGTAACGACGCTCACGTAGCGTCTCTTCATCCAATTGTTCTAGATCTTCTAGCTGACGAAGTAGTGTCGCTTTCATATTCGCTGCCATTTGAACATGATCGCGATGAGCGCCGCCTAGTGGCTCTTCAATGATTTCGTCGATCAGTTCAAGCTCTTTAAGACGCGGAGCAGTTAGGCCCATTGCCTCTGCCGCTTGTGGCGCTTTGTCTGAATCACGCCATAAGATTGAAGCACAACCCTCAGGAGAAATTACTGAGTACGTAGAGTACTGAAGCATGTTCACGTAGTCGCCTACACCGATTGCTAATGCACCACCAGAACCGCCTTCACCGACAACGTTACAGATTACTGGTACTTTAAGACCAGACATCACTTTTAGGTTTTTCGCGATAGCTTCAGATTGACCACGTTCTTCTGCGCCCACACCTGGGTATGCGCCAGCCGTGTCAATAAATGTGATGATCGGCATGTTGAAACGCTCTGCCATTTCCATCAAGCGTAGAGCCTTACGGTAGCCTTCTGGTTTCGGCATACCAAAGTTACGTTTCACCTTTTCTTTGGTCTCACGACCTTTTTGGTGACCAATGATCATCACAGGGCGGCCTTCAAGGCGAGCCATGCCACCCACAATCGCTTTGTCGTCTGCAAACGCGCGGTCACCCGCTAATTCATCAAACTCCTCAAAAGCGTGTTGGATGTAATCCAGCGTGTAAGGACGTAGTGGGTGACGAGCCAGTTGAGCTGTTTCCCATGCACCTAGGTCACTGAAGGTTTTTTTCTTCAGCTCTAAGCTTTTCTTCTCAAGCTGTTCGATTTCTTTATCCAGGTCAATCGCAGAATCACCACCGTGACGAGAGACATCACGTAATGCTTCAATTTTCGCTTCTAGTTCTGCAATTGGCTTTTCAAATTCAAGAAAGTTTAGGCTCATCTATGAATCCTTGTTTACTCAGCGTCTAACATATTGCGCTGAATTTTTAGTTAAATTCGAGTTCTACCTGGCTTTTGCCAAGCAACTGTTTTAAATCGTCGAGTAATGTATCACTTGGCGTAACTCGCCACTCGGTGCCCAATGTTAACCGCGCTCTGGCGTCGGCACGCTGGTAGTATACATTGACGGGTACGGTTCCGGCTTTGTGCGGTTCTAAAATACGGCTGAACTGCTCAAAAAACTGATCGTTGATCTGATTTGCATCTATCGATACCGACAAACCACGAGCGTATTTCTCGCGCGCACTGCCGAGATCCATAACTTCACGCGCCGACATTTTAAGGCCACCGTTGAAGTCATCAAAGCTGACCTGTCCAGAAACGACCAAAATTCTGTCTTTTTCGAGAAGTTCAGCGTATCGATCCAGTGCATCTGAGAACAACATCACTTCCATGCGACCACTTCGGTCATCCAGTGTCATAATGCCAATTCGTGTACCACGCTTAGTCGTCATTACACGAGCGGCAATAACCAGACCGGCTACCGTGACAGATTGGTCGCGGCGAGTGGGCGTTGCGTCTTTTAGTCGACAACTGGTGTATTTGTTTAGTTCCTTTACGTAGGCGTTAATTGGGTGCCCTGTCAAATATAGACCTAGGGTATCACGCTCGCCCTCTAACCACACTTTTTCTGGCCAAGGCGGAACCTGCGTATACTTATGCTCTACTTCTTCAGGTGCATCCGTTAGCACACCAAACATATCCGTTTGACCAAACGCTTCAGCTTGGTGATGTTGACTTGCTGCTTTTACCGCATCATTGAGTGACGCCATCATCGCCGCGCGGTGTGGGCCTAGTCGATCCAACGCGCCCGCGTAAATCAGCTTCTCTATCACTCGTTTATTGACGCGTTTTAGATCAACTCGAGCACAGAAATCAAATAGGTCTTTAAAGTGACCACCTTTATTTCTCGCCTCAAGAATCGCATCGATAGGACCCTCACCTACCCCTTTTATCGCACCAATACCGTAAACAATTGCGCCATTTTCATCAACATTAAAGCGATATAAGCCAGAGTTGATGTCTGGTGGCAGCACGGTGAGCTTCATACGGAAACACTCATCGACCAAGCCAACGACTTTTTCCGTGTTATCCATATCGGCTGTCATTACCGCAGCCATAAATTCGGCAGGGTAATGTGTTTTCAGCCAAAGAGTCTGATAAGAAACCAATGCATAAGCAGCAGAGTGCGATTTGTTAAAACCATAACCGGCGAACTTCTCTACCAAGTCGAAGATTTTCATCGCCAACTCGCCATCGATACCGTTCTTTATCGCACCTTCTTCAAAGATAGCACGTTGTTTTGCCATCTCTTCTGGCTTTTTCTTACCCATTGCACGACGAAGCATGTCCGCACCACCTAGCGTGTAACCTGCTAAGATCTGCGCAATCTGCATTACCTGCTCTTGGTACAGGATGATGCCGTAGGTTGGATCTAGCGTCTCTTTTAGCGACTCGTGTTGCCACTTTTCATCTGGATAAGAGATCGCTTCTCGACCATGTTTACGGTCGATAAAGTTATCTACCATGCCCGATTGCAAAGGACCCGGACGGAAGAGTGCTACCAATGCGATGATGTCTTCGAAACAGTCTGGCTGAAGTCGTTTGATCAGCTCTTTCATGCCTCGAGATTCAAGCTGGAATACTGCTGTCGTTTCAGAGTTTTGCAACAAACGGAAAGAGGCGGGGTCTTCTAACGGTATGGATTCAATTTGAACCGGTTCTTTACCTTCTCGCTCTAGGCGTGGGTTAATCAGCCCTAACGCCCAGTCAATAATGGTTAAGGTACGTAAACCTAAGAAGTCAAACTTAACTAGGCCAGCGGTCTCAACATCGTTTTTATCAAATTGAGTAACCGGAAAGTGACCTTCAGCGTCTGCATAAATTGGCGCAAAATCGGTAATTGTTGTAGGTGAAATTACAACACCACCAGCGTGTTTACCGGCGTTTCGCGTACAGCCTTCCAAAATATGACACATGTCGATGAGTTCTTTAACTTCCTCATCGGCCTCATACAATTCAGGTAGTGCAGGTTCAGCTTTAAACGCTTTATCTAGCGTCATACCTGGATCGGGCGGGATCAGCTTTGAAATACGATCAACAAAACCAAATGGGTGGCCCAATACGCGGCCAACGTCACGGATTACCGCTTTTGCCGCCATGGTACCAAACGTGATGATCTGAGACACCGCGTCACGACCGTACATTTCCGCAACGTGGTCAATAACCTGGTCACGTTTATCCATACAGAAATCGACGTCGAAATCGGGCATCGAAACACGTTCTGGGTTCAAGAAACGTTCGAACAGCAAGTCGTATTCTAGTGGATCCAGATCGGTGATTTTTAGTGCGTAAGCCACCAAAGAACCAGCACCGGAACCACGTCCAGGACCGACAGGAATTCCATTATCTTTTGACCACTGGATGAACTCCATTACGATCAAGAAGTAACCAGGAAATCCCATTTGGTTGATAACATCTAGCTCTATCTGAAGACGTTCATCATATTCAGGGCGGCGACGTTTTCTCTCTTCCTCATCTGGAAATAGGAACTCTAAACGCTCTTCCAACCCCTCTCGGGATTTCATGACTAGGAACTCAGTCTCTTTCATCCCTTCGGTTGGGAAAGCTGGTAGGAAGTACTCACCTAAGCGCACAGTCACGTTACAACGCTTCGCTATCTCGACACTGTTTTCTAACGCTTCAGGAATATCAGCAAACAGCTCACACATTTCTTCTTCTGTACGAAGATATTGCTGCGGACTGTAGTTTTTTGGCCTACGCGGATCTTCTAATGTGTAACCATCGTGAATCGCTACGCGTATTTCATGAGCATCAAATAGGTCTGGACTCAGGAATACAACTTCATTGGTCGCCACTACTGGCAAGTCTTGCTGCTCTGCCAATTCAACCGCAAAGTGAAGATAAGTTTCTTCATCTGGACGACCGGTACGAAGTAGCTCAAGATAAAAGCGATCTGGAAAATGCTGTTTATAAAAATCAACACACCCCTGCACTATTTGACGGTTGCCTTTCAAAAGGCCGCGACCAATTTCCCCGCTTTTACCGCCGGATAATACAATCAAGCCTTCAGACATTTCAGCCAACCAGGCTTTATCAATCACAGGGTGGTGTTGAACATGTCCACGTAAGTACGCTTTTGATATCAATAACGTCAGGTTCTTATAACCTACATTATCCGCCGCAAGCAAAGTCACTTGTGTCAGCTCTTCACCAAACTCGTCCGACTGCATTTTAAAGTCAGCACCAATGATCGGTTTAACACCACTGCCATGCGCCGTACCGTAAAACTTCACCAAACCACATAGGTTGGTAAAGTCGGTCAACGCCATTGCGGGCATACCGAGCTCAGCAACTTTCTTTACGATTGGCGGAACTTTGTTGAGGCCATCCACCATCGAGAAGTCACTATGAACACGCAGGTGGATGAATTTGGGATCTGACATTAACAGGTACCGTGTAACTCTATTTTGTTGGGGATTCTAACCTAAAGAGGTTGGGTTTATAACACCAATTAGATCGTTTGATTATTCTATGCTTAACGCTTTTTTTACTGGCTTGAAACTCTTGCGGTGTTCACTGATCACTCCGTGTTGCTCAATCGCTTCAAAGTGCGCTTTAGTTGGGTAACCTTTGTGCTTCGCGAAGCCAAATTGTGGATGAAGTTTATCCAACTCTTCCATCTCTTGGTCACGCACGACTTTGGCAATAATGGAAGCCGCACTGATTTCGGCAACACGTAGATCGCCTTTTACTACAGCTTGAGCATCCATTGGCAGCTCCGGACAACGGTTACCATCAATCAACACCAAATCAGGTTGAACCTGTAACCCCGCCACTGCACGCTGCATCGCAACCATAGTCGCCTGTAAAATATTCAGTTGATCAATTTCTTCAGGAGAACAACGCCCGACCGCCCACGCCAATGCTTTTTCTTTGATTTCAGGAAGCAACGCCATGCGTTTCTTTTCGGTCAATTTTTTCGAATCGTTCAACCCTTCAATAGGATTGTGAGGATCAAGGATAACCGCAGCGGTGACGACGTCTCCCACCAAAGGGCCACGTCCGACCTCGTCGACTCCGGCCACAAGCTGATAACCTTGCGGATATTCAAACGGAGGGAGTTCAACTTTGGTTTTGGTCGCTTTTGGTTTAACAGCCATGATAAATCTCTATTTCTCAATCAGTTTTAGAACTGCGTTTGCGGCTTGTTGGTCCGCATCTTTACGAATCCAATGATGCATTTCCGTAAATTTATCTAACATCGGTTTATTGTCGCTTTCCAATAAGCGAGAAACCTCAGTAAACAAATTGTCTGGTGTGCACTCATCTTGTAGATATTCTTTGACGAGCTCATCATCCGCCAAGATATTCGGCAATGACACATACTTCGTTTTCAATAGACGTTTAGCTAAGAAAGCAGTAAATGCATTCACACGATAACCCACCACCATTGGACGCTTGAGAAGCATACACTCCAACGCTACGGTACCGGAGGCCAACATCACGGCATCGGATGCGGTGATGACGTTGCGTGCGGTGTCATCAACTAACTTGAAGTCCAACTCTGGCGCTAGCTCTTTCCATGCTTGTTCAAACTGCTCACGGCGTTTTTGATTAACAAGCGCGACAACAAACCCCAGTTCTGGAAATTTTTTATGGAGTAACTTGCAGGTTTCAATAAATGGCTCTGAGAGCATTTTTAACTCGCTACCACGACTGCCTGGCAGGACAGCAAGCCACTTTTTATCTTGTTCTAAACCAAGCAACTCACGTGCAGGCGCTTGTTCTGATTCTAGTGGGATGGCATCAGCCAAGGTATGACCAATGAACTCGCAAGGTACATTAAATTTGTCGTAGAACGCTTTCTCAAACGGAAGAAATGCTAGCACCAAGTTCGTTGCCGCTTCTATTTTAAAGATGCGCTTCTGACGCCAAGCCCAAACAGACGGACTCACGTAATGAACGGTTTTAATGCCCGCTTGCTTGAGGTCAAGCTCCAGGCGTAAGTTGAAGTCAGGAGCATCGATCCCGATGAAAACATCAGGCGGATTCTGAGTAAAATACTGAACGAGCTCAGCTTTCACTTTAAGAAGTCTCGGTAAGCGGCCTAAAACCTCGACTAATCCCATCACCGCAAGCTCTTCCATATCAAACAGAGACTCGCAACCTTGGGCTATCATTTTCGGACCACCAATGCCTACGAACTCTGCGTCTGGATATTGTTGCTTTACTGCTTTGATAAAGCCTTCACCTAGCGTATCGCCAGACAATTCTCCGGCAATGATGCCAATACGTAATGGTCTTTCCATATCTACTTCGCTATTTTTCCTGTGCGCTATGGATAACGGTTTGCCTTATCCATAAAACACAAAAAGATCGTAACCTCAAATTTGGTCACGATCTTTTTATTTATTGGTTCATTCGCCAATTAACGAATAATGCCACGTTCCGTCGTTTCCAGAATATCTGAGAAACGCTTCACAGCCGGCCACTCTTGAGCCATTTCAGCCAGAATAGGCTTCACTTCTTCTAGCGTCTTACCTGAACGGTAGATTTCTTTATACGCTTTTTGTAGCGCACGAATCTCTGGTTTCTCAAAGCCATTACGCTTCAAGCCAACAAGGTTCAAGCCGAATGGAGTAGCGTGGTTACCTTGCGCGAGTACATAAGCTGGGACATCTTGCACCACAGCTGAACAGCCGCCAATGTATGCGTAAGCGCCCACTGTACAAAACGGATGAATCGCAGACAGTGCCATCACACCGGCATAGTCATCAACAGTAACGTGACCACCAAGAATCGAGTTATTACCGATATGAGTGTGGTTACCAATAACAACATCATGCGCAACGTGTGCATTCACACACAATAAGTTGTCATCACCAATGATCGTGGTTGCTTTGTCTTGCACTGTGCCGCGGTGAACTTGGACCGCTTCACGAATGACGTTACGGTCACCGATAACCACAGTTGTGTCTTCACCACCGTATTTTTTGTCTTGGTTTTCTTCACCAATGACAGCATGTGGGAAAATACGGTTATCTTTGCCAATAGTTGTGTGACCTTTGATCACAACGTGAGACATCACTTCTGTGCCTTCACCAATTTCAACCGTAGAGGTGATGTACGTAAAAGGACCTACTGTTACGTTAGCACCAATTTTGGCGCCCTCTTCTACCACCGCTGCCGGGTGGATTTTAGCGGTTTCATGAATCATATTAAAACTCTCGACGAGCACACTTCAGTTCTGCAGAACATACCACTTCGCCGTCAACTTTTGCTACACCGCTAAATGCAGCAATGCCGCGACGTTCTTTCAGAAATTCTACCTCAATAACCAATTGGTCGCCCGGAACCACTGGTTTACGGAATTTCGCGCCGTCTACGCTTGCAAAGTAGTACAGTTCATTTTCTGTTGGTGCACCAAATGATTTAAATGCAAGTAAGCCTGTTGCCTGAGCCATTGCTTCTAAAATCAAAACACCTGGGAATACTGGTAGTTGAGGAAAGTGACCTGTGAACTGAGGTTCGTTAACCGACACGTTTTTAATCGCGTGAAGGTACTTCTCTTCTTGGAAGTCTATCACTCGGTCGATCAATAAGAATGGGTAGCGATGAGGTAGTAGCTCTTGAATTTCAGAGATGTTCATCGTTTTCTTTTCAGTAGTCAAAGTCGTCTTCCTATATCAATTTTTTGCCGCCAAGATGGCAAACGTGGCAACAGGTCGTAAAGCCGAATCGCTTTGCAATATACTAGCAAAATACGCACCATCTTGGAGTTAAATCTACTTAGAGCGCGTCATTATAGAAGAAAAAGACCCGCATTTCGCGAGTCTTCGTACAGAATATGGAACTAGAGCCTGTTAGCTTTCACGTTAAATACAGAGCGAAAGATAACTTGTTCTAAATTTCTTCTTTCTGTTCCAGCTGTTTTTCAACCGCTTTCAGGCGCTTATTCATCTCATCAATACGGTGAACTCGAGTTGCAGTTTTACGCCACTCTCTGTTCGTTTGTAGTGGAATACCTGATGAGTAAAGGCCTTTTTCTTCGATACTGCGCATTACCATGCCCATACCTGTAATCGCCACACCATCTGCGATAGTGATATGGCCATTCAGAACAGACGCGCCGCCAATCTGGCAGTACTTACCAATTTTTGTACTGCCCGCGACAATAGTACCACCAGGCATCACGGTACCATATCCGATCTGCACGTTGTGCGCGATTTGAAGTTGGTTATCCAGAATGACATTGTCTTCAATGATAGTATCTTCGAGTGCACCGCGGTCAATCGTAGTACAAGCACCAATCTCAACGCGGTTACCGATACGCACTGAACCAAGCTGAGGAATTTTAATCCACTCGCCTTTGTCATTCGCGTAACCGAAGCCATCAGAGCCAATGACGGTACCCGATTGAACGAGACAGTCATCACCCAATGACACTTCATGGTAGATAGTGACATTAGCCCAAAGCTTGGTGTTATTCCCTAGCTTGGCGTTCTTACCGATAAAACAACCAGCACCAACACTTACGTTGTCGCCGAGTTCCACGCCCGTTTCAATCACAGCGTTAGCGCCGATTGTAACGTTCTCACCCATCTTAACGTCAGCGGCAATCACAGCACTTGGTGCAATATCGTCTGCCGGTTTTGGTGTGGTATCCATCGCTTGGACCACACGAGCAAATGCGACATAAGGGTCTGAAACCACTAGCGCATTTCCAACGCATTGATCTTTATGCTCAGCCTTTACCATAACAACGGTAGCTTGGCACTCAGAAAGGTGTTTTGCGTATTTTGGGTTAGACAAGAAGGTTACGTCACCTTCTTGTGCTTTATCCATTGGAGCAACACGGCTTACAACGAGAGACTCGTCACCAAACAGCTCACCCCCGGTAATTGTCGCCAATTCGGCTAATGTTAATGTCTTCATAACTTCTTATTTTAGAGCTTTAATTACGTCTTCAGAGATATTGTATTCTGGCTTGCCGTACTGCAAAGCAGAGATATCAATCACAAGATCGTAACCATTTTTGTCTGCGACTTTCTTAACTGCATCTTGAATCGTTTTGAAAAGCTTCGCTTTTTCTTCAGCTTCACGACGCGCACTTGCTTTTTCAAGTGCTTGTGCTTTCACTTTGTACTCGCTGTCGAGCTTCGCGATATCGATACGTAGCTTTTCAACTTCGTCTTGACCCAAAAGCTCGCCGTCACGTTGTAGCTTCTCAATCTTTGTTTTAGCTTGTGCTTGGATTGACTTTAGTTCATCAGCTTTGCTTTTGAAGTCTTTCTGCATTTTTTGTAGTACAACTTCACGTTGAGGAAGAGCTTGAAAAACTTGAGCTGTATTTACGTAAGCAATTTTCTGTGCAGCTTCTGCCGCATTTGCAAACATTGAAGAGCTCAGTACAAGAAGGCCAATCCCAGCCGCTTTGATCATTTTATTCAAAATATTTTCCTCTTTAGAAAGTTCTACCGATAGTGAATGTGAAGAACTCTTCATCATCGCCATCAAATTTCTTAATTGGTTTCGCTAGTGAGAATACTAGTGGCCCCATTGGAGACATCCACTGCAACGCCGCACCGTAAGAAGAGCGGTAGTTGGTTGGATCTGAGTAATCGTAGTAGTAACGGTCACCATATTCCGCACCTGAATCGCGGTAGTCAAACTCCGTATCCCAAACACTTGCCATATCAAAGAAGATACTGGTACGAATTTGGTTTTGTACTTCTTCTGATGCAAATGGTGTTGGGACAATCAACTCAACACTTGCTAGCGCTACGGCGTTACCACCAACAGAGTCATCTGTTGCTGTATCTGCGCCATTGTTTGAACCAGATGTATCACGGTAAACCGCTTTAGGACCAACAGAGTTTGAGCCAAAGCCACGAAGCGATGTAAAGCCACCTGCGTAGTAGTTTTCGTAGAATGGGAACAAGTTATCGTTACCATCCGTTTGACCGTAACCATTACCGTAACCTAAGCGGCCACGGAACAAGAGGGTAAACTCGTGCTTTTTAGTCAATGGCACATACTGGCGAACATCGTACTGCATTTTGAAGTATTGAACGTCAGAGCCAGGTACGGTCATTTTATAGAATGCACGCTGATGGTTACCTGCCGTTGGGAAGTAACCACGGTTTAAGTTATTACGTGTCCAAGAGATATTGAAGTCGAAGTCGTTTGTGTTCAACGCTCCACTAGAATCAATGTTGTCTGCTTGTGCTCGTAAGAACTGCTCTACCTGCAAGTAAGGCGATAAGTTACCGATCTTGTTGTGCGTATAACCGACACCGAATTCAAAACGGTTCAACTCATCGAATGGGAAGCCCCACGTTAAGCTCGCGCCATAGCTTTCGTTGGTATAGTCAACGATATTGGCTTCTTTCGCTTCAAATTCGTTATAGAAAACCTTACCACCCAAGCTTACACCGTCTAAGTTCCAGTACGGATCACGGTAATCAAGACTGATGTTTTTCTGGTAGTCATTCATCATCGCGTTGATACCAACACGGTTACCACTACCAATGAAGTTATCTTGTTGCAGGCCAACCTGGAAGCTCACACCCGATTCTGTGCCGTAGCCAACACCGAAGTTAACGCTACCAGAGTTTGCTTCTTTGACAGAGTAAACTAGGTCAACTTGATCATCACTACCAGGAACTCGAACCGTCTGTACTTCAACATTTTCAAAGTAGCCCAACCGATTTAGACGAGTTTTACCCGTTTCAATCGATTTCGAGTTCAACCAACTGCCTTCCATCTGACGCATTTCACGACGAAGGACTTCATCTTTGGTTGAGTTATTACCCGTGAAGCGAATGTCACGAACATAAATTCGGTTACCCGGATCTACGTTAACGACCAAAGAAACTTCTTGATTCTCGTCGTCAAACTCAGGAATGGTATTCACTTGAGGATAAGCATAACCGGACTCACCAAGCACACGCTTAATCCCTTCTTCCATTGAAGTCACCAACGAGCCGTTGTATGTCTCATTGTCTTCAAATGGCACAAGTCTTTCGAACGTCGCTTCCTCGCCAATCAAATCACCACGGAACTTCACGTCCTTAACGGTGTAAACCTCGCCCTCTTCTAGACCAAGAGTAATGTATACCCCTTTCTTGTCAGGAGAGATTGCAACTTGTGTCGAATCAACGTTAAATTTTAAGTAACCACGATCCAGGTAGAATGATTTGAGTGCTTCAATATCACCTGCAAGGACTTGCTTTTGATACTTTTCATCAGAAAGGAAATTCCACCACGGCACATCAACATTTAAGTTAAAGCGAGAAAGCAGCTCTTCATCACTGAACACTTCATTACCGATAAAGTTGATTTGCTGAATTTTTGCCGACACACCTTCAGTAAAGACAAACTTAAGGTCAGAACGATTACGTGGTAGTGGAGTAACCACCGCTTTTACTGTTGCGTTGTATTTACCTACGCTGTAGTAAAAGTCTTCTAAGCCTTTTTCAATGTTGCTTAGCGTGGTGCGGTCAAGCGCTTCACCTTCACGAACGCCAGACGCGTTCAGGTTTTCTTGTAGCTGCTCGTCCTTGATTGCTTTGTTACCTGAAAAAGAGATGCTTGCAATGGTAGGACGTTCTTTGACTTGAACCATCAGAACACCACCGTCACGCAACACTTTCACATCTTCAAAGTTACCAGATGCATACAGGGCGCGGATAATTTCTGCAACATCGCCTTGGCCAATGGTATCACCGACACGTACAGGCATTTTCAACAATGCAGCACCCAGTGCTACACGCTGCAATCCATCGATTTCAATATCTTGAACTACGAAGTTCTCTGCTCCATTTGCAGATACACTGGTCGCCAGTAAACTTGCAAATAGAATTCGCTTAATCGCCATACTTGTTCTAATTATTCCTTGCTACTGCTTTTGTCTCTGAACTATCACAGACGAGTAAAATCATTAAATAGCGCTAACGCCATGAGCGAGAAGATGATCGCACCACCAATTCTAAAGCCCATTTCCTGCACTTTCTCAGGAACAGGACGTCGAATGACTGCTTCAATTGCAAAAAACAACAAATGACCGCCATCCAACATTGGTAAAGGAACGAGGTTAATAATACCTAGGTTAACACTAATTAGAGCGAGAAAACCTAAAAAGTAGACCAAACCATAATCTGCTGTCGCGCCTGCGCCTTTGGCTATTGATATTGGTCCACTCAGATTATTCAGACCAACGTCTCCAACAATCAGCTTCTTAAGCATGCTGATTGTCAAACCAATGACTTGGCCAGTTTTGTCTACTGCTTTACCTATTGACTCGAATACACCAAACTGAAGATCGAAGCGATAACTTTCTGGCCATTCTGCGACTTTAGGTGCAATACCTGCAAAACCAACGACTTCTTTGTTAGCTAGCTCACGGCTACCGGGCGTCAGCGTCAATGTTTGCTCATAACCCTGACGTAACACCGTCAATTCAAGCGGTGTATCAGGATTAGAACGAACCGCTTCAACCACTTGCTTCCATTCGGTTACGCGTTGTTGACCAATTGCGACAACCTCATCACCTGGAAGCACACCGGCTTTTTCCGCCGCTCCACCTTGCGAGACCTGCTCGATAACTCGATACACCTCCGGTGTATACGGAGTAAAACCTAACGATTGCATCGCTGACTGAGTTTCTGGGTCGAACTTCCACTCACGTAAATCGAGCGTTTTCGTTACTTCTGAACCAACTTCATTCGCTGACGTTAGTGTTACCGTCATCAAATCATCGCCAATATGAGAAATCAATCCCATATTTACTGATTCCCAATCCGGAGTTTTGATACCAGATATCGATTTAAGTTCCATTCCAGATTCAATTCCAGCTTCCGCAACAATCGAATTGGGCGTAACTTCACCAATTACAGGCTTAACAGCCGGGATACCAATTAGAAATACCAGCCAATAGGCAAAAATTGCGAAAAGAAAATTAAAGATGGGGCCAGCCGCAACAATAGAGGTTCGCTTCCATAACGGCTTCTTATCAAACGCTAGGTGCTTCTCATGTTCTGGCACCTCATCGACACGGCTATCAACCATTTTCACATAGCCGCCGAGAGGGATCATTGAGATGCTGTACTCCGTTCCGTCTTTGCCTACTTTACTCCAAATAGACTTGCCGAAACCGATTGAAAACTTTTCAACTTTAACGCCGCAACGGCGAGCAACCCAAAAGTGCCCAAATTCGTGCACGGCAACAAGAATGCCCAGTGCGACGATAAAAGAAATGAGATTCCACAATATACCAGTCATCAGCTACGCTCGCGTATGGTTTCTAGGGCAATAGTTCGTGCCATTCTATCTAGCTCGAGCAAGCTTTCCAAGCTATTCGCATTCTCAGCTTTGCAGCTTGCGTTGATTTTATTCAACACAGACTCATTGATGCGAGCAATATCGGTAAAACCTAGTCTGTTATTTAAAAATGCATCAACAGCGACTTCATTAGCTGCATTCAATGCCGTTGTTGCGTGTTGACCTTCATAACAAGCATCAATTGCGAGTTTTAAACATGGGTAACGAGCAAAGTCAGGCTGCAAAAACGTCAGCTCACCAACTTTCGTGAAGTCTAGCGGCTTAACCCCAGCTTCTACTCTTGACGGGTATGACATGGTGAGCGCAATTGGCGTCGCCATATCCGCTTCTCCCATTTGTGCCAAGACCGAACCATCACGATACTGAACCATAGAATGAATCACAGATTGAGGATGAATAACCACCTTCAGTTGTTCGCGAGCAGCATTAAATAGCCACTTAGCTTCGATATACTCAAGGCCTTTATTCATCATCGTGGCAGAGTCAACAGAAATTTTTGGCCCCATAGACCAGTTTGGATGAGCAATCGCCTGCGCGGGTGTCACCTGCTCCAGTTCTGCGATGTCAGTGTAACGGAAAGGACCACCAGATCCAGTCAACAAAATATGAGAAATGCCATGTTCTTGTAAATTGCAACGACCTAGATTGGTTTGTACTTGCTGTGGTAAACATTGGAAAATGGCGTTGTGTTCACTGTCGACGGGAAGTAGCTCTGCGCCAAATTCTTCTACAGCATCAATAAATAGCTGGCCTGACATTACAAGTGCTTCTTTATTTGCCAACAAGACTCGCTTACCTGCTTTCACGGCAGCCATGGTAGGCAATAAGCCAGCTGCTCCAACAATAGCAGCCATTACACTGTCGACCTCGTCCAGCGAAGCAATATGGCATAGCGCATCAACACCACCTAGCACTTCGGTACCTGGCGAAACCGAGTGTAGCTCAGCTTGAAGTTGAGATGCCGCAGCTTTATCTGCCATGACCGCATACTTAGGTTGCCACTGACGACATAGACCGATCATCTTTTCAACGTTAGTGCTTGCCGCTAAGGCAACGACAGAAAACAGATCTGGGTTTTGTTCGACCACTTTAAGCGTGCTTGCACCAATTGATCCAGTAGCACCAAGAATCGTTAACTTTTGCATGTTGTAAGACCGTTAGAAAGCTCAGGAGCGACGACGCCGCTCCTGATAAATTAGAATACGTAGTAAAGAAGAGCAAAAACTGGGAATGCTGCGGTTAGGCTGTCGATACGATCTAGCACACCACCGTGCCCTGGGATAATGTTACTGCTGTCTTTAATGCCTGAGACACGTTTGAACATACTTTCAACCAGATCACCAAGCACTGAAATAACGACAGTAACCAGCGTAATCAGCACCATATGGACAGGGCTAGTGAACTGGATATCGAACCAATCAGCAAATGCCCACGCTACGATTAATGCCGTGATAATGCCACCAATTAGCCCTTCAATGGTTTTATTGGGGCTTACATGAGGAGCCATCTTACGTTTGCCTAAGCTTTTGCCTGCAAAGTAGGCGCCGCTATCTGCAGCCCATACCAAGAAACAAACGTACAACACAAGCTTTGCGCCGTGGTATGGATCTACAGTGATGTCATACGCTCTGAGAATAATCACACTCCAAAGGAATGGGATTAATGTCAGAAAACCAAATACATGACGTAAAACAAAATTACTTTGCCAAGATTTCGTCGTTTTGGGGTAAGTAATCGCCATTAAGCTAGCAATAATCCACCAAACAAAACCAATACCCAAGACGACATAATGAGGTGTCGTTAAGTGATTGAGGCTATATGCATCAGGCGAGATGTATAGAAAACTAAGTCCGGTAATAATGATTGCCGGCACAAGGGCAGCAATGCGAGAGTTGCTTCCTGTAAACTGAGTCCACTCCCAAAAACCTAATAGCGTTATTGCAGTTAAAGCGGCAATAAAGCCCATTAGCGGTAATTTAAAAATGCCTAAAATAACCAGGGGAGCTAAAATTAGTGCTGTTATTATTCTCTGTTTCAAACTAACTAGTCCTTATTGAGCTGCCATCAATGCCTTTATTTGTTCACCTGTACAGCCAAAACGACGTTCTCGGTTGATAAACCAAGTCACAGCTTCTACCAAACTGTCTTCATCGAATTCTGGCCAGTACTCTGGTGTAAAGTACATTTCTGCATAAGCCATTTGCCACAACATAAAGTTGCTGATGCGGCACTCTCCACTGGTGCGAATTAAAAGATCCACTTCCGGTAGGTCTGCCATGGTCAAATGCTCAGTGATTAGCTGCTCATTGATATCCTCTACACGAATTTCACCGTTACGTGCTTTTAGCGCTAACGTTTTAGCAGCTTCTGTGATGTCCCATTTACCGCCATAGTTGGCTGCAATGTTGATCACCATACCCGTGTTATCTGCCGTTAGGTTTTCTGCTTCTACAATTTTCTTTTGTAGACGCTCACTAAATCGACTGGTATCACCGATCACGCGCAACCGTAAGTTATTTTTGTGTAGTTTTTTTACTTCACTAGACAGGACCGTGATAAACAGTTCCATCAAAAGACCCACTTCTTCCTCCGGACGACGCCAGTTTTCACTACTAAAAGCAAACAGCGTCATGGCTCTAATGCCTAGTTTTGAAGCAGCAGCCACGGTCTTACGAACGGCACTAACGCCTTTTTTATGACCAAATACGCGAGGTTTTCCTTTGGACTTAGCCCAACGGCCATTACCGTCCATAATGATGGCAATATGCTTAGGAAGGGAATCAGAGAAGGCTTGAGAATTTTGCATAGGGAGTTAATTGAGTTCCATCAGTTGGATAGACTAACATAAAAAAACGCTGAGCTGTGAGCACAGCGTTTTCCAACAGTGATGTGTGTGGGAGTATTAAACTTCCATCAACTCTTTTTCTTTTGCAGCAAGAACTTCATCGATCTTCTTAACTGCAACGTCAGTTAGCTTTTGAATTTCGTCTTGTGCTTTGCGGTCTTCATCTTCAGAGATTTCTTTATCTTTTAGAAGCGCTTTAAGATCGTTGTTTGCGTCACGACGGATGTTACGAACAGCAACACGACCACCTTCAGCTTCACCACGGACGATCTTAACTAGGTCTTTACGACGCTCTTCCGTTAGCGGTGGAAGTGGAACGCGGATGATAGTGCCAGCTGACATAGGGTTTAGACCAAGGTCAGACGTCATGATCGCTTTTTCTACTTTCGGCGTCAGCTCTTTATCAAAAACCGTGATTGCAAGTGTACGTGCATCTTCAGCAATAACGTTTGCTACTTGGTTTAGAGGTGTTGCTGCACCGTAGTATTCTACAGAAATACCAGATAGTAGGCTTGGGTGTGCACGACCTGTACGAATTTTAGAAAGGTTGTTCTTAAGCGCTTCAACGCTTTTATCCATGCGCTCTTGCGCGTCTTTTTTGATTTCGTTAATCACAGTTTCACCTTAAAAATGTCATCTTTCCTGAAGAAAGCCTAAAACGGTTGAGCAAAGCAAGCACCACCCTAACGCTTTGGAGTGGCACCTTAAGCCAAGCTTATTCGTTGATGAGCGTGCCTTCTGCTTCGCCCATTACCACGCGACGTAGTGCGCCTGGCTTGTTCATATTAAATACGCGGATTGGCATTTTGTGGTCACGAGCTAGCGTAAACGCCGCCAAGTCCATAACTTTCAGCTCTTTATCCAGAACTTCTGCATAAGATAGCTTATCATACAGCTCTGCGTCTGGGTTTGCTACAGGGTCAGCAGTAAATACACCATCAACTTTCGTCGCTTTTAGTACGACATCCGCTTCAATTTCGATACCACGTAAACAAGCAGCAGAATCCGTTGTAAAAAACGGGTTACCAGTACCAGCAGAGAAGATGACAACTCGGCCTTGGCGAAGCTCACGGATCGCATCAGCCCAATTATAGTCGTCACATACGCCTTTTAGAGGGATTGCAGACATAACGCGCGCATTTACGTATGCACGGTGAAGAGCATCACGCATCGCTAGGCCATTCATTACTGTAGCAAGCATACCCATGTGGTCACCAACTACGCGGTTCATACCAGCTTCAGCTAGGCCTGCACCACGGAACAAGTTACCGCCACCGATAACTACACCAACCTGAACACCCAGTTCAACCAGTTCTTTAACTTCTTGTGCCATACGATCAAGGACCGCAGGATCAATACCAAAACCGTCTTCACCTTGAAGAGCTTCACCACTCAGTTTTAATAGAATACGTTGATACGCTGGTTTAGGGTTCGTAGTCATGGAGTTTACCTTCCAAAGAGAGTTGTTGATTAACAGTCATGAATAGACACAACTTCAGTTATGGCTATTCATCACGGCTAATCGTTCACTGCTCATAAAAAGACCGCAGCCTTGGCTACGGTCTAATCTTTATACAGTCTCTAAGGATTAACCTTTTTGAGCTGCTGCAACTTCTTCAGCGAAGCTCATTTCTTCTTTCTTCTCGATACCTTCACCTACTTCTAGGCGAACGAACGTAGAAACTGAAGCGCCTTTTTCTTTCAGCATTTCGCCTACAGTTTTCTTAGGCTCCATGATGAAAGCTTGACCTGTTAGAGAGATCTCGCCAGTGAATTTCTTCATGCGGCCAACAACCATCTTCTCAGCGATTTCAGCAGGCTTGCCTTCGTTCATTGCGATTTCAACTTGAACCGCTTTCTCTTTTTCTACTACGTCAGCTGGTACGTCTTCTGGGTTAACGAACTCTGGCTTAGAAGCAGCAACGTGCATTGCAACGTGCTTAAGAGTTTCTGCGTCGCCTTCACCAGCAACAACAACACCGATTTTCTCACCGTGACGGTAAGAAGCGATTGCAGTGCCTTGAACGTATTCTACGCGACGGATAGTGATGTTTTCACCGATTTTAGCTACTAGAGCTACACGTGCGTCTTCGAATTGTGCTTGTAGTTCTTCAACAGAAGCTTTTGAAGCTAGAGCTGCAGCTGCAACTTCTTCTGCGAATGCAGTGAAGTTACCGTCTTTAGCAACGAAGTCAGTTTGGCAGTTAACTTCAAGAAGAACAGCAACGCCGTTTTCTTCTTTGATGATGATTGCGCCTTCAGCTGCAACGTTACCAGCTTTCTTAGCTGCTTTCGCTGCGCCAGATTTACGCATGTTTTCAATTGCTAGTTCGATGTCAGCGTTTGCTTCTACAAGCGCTTTCTTACATTCCATCATGCCAGCGCCAGTACGCTCGCGAAGTTCTTTAACTAGAGCAGCAGTTACAGTTGCCATTCTGTCTTCCTCGTTTGATTCGAAATAAGGTAAAAAACAGGGGCCTAACATTGTCGGCCCCCATTGCTAACTATAACTTAGTTTATGCTACACAAAGGTTTCACATAGACCAAGTGTGACACAGAGCCGCTATTATTCAGCTTCTACGAAACCGTCTTTTTCAGCAACTGCAGCTACGTCTTTGTTACGACCTTCAGATACTGCTGAAGCAGCAGCGTTCAGGTATAGCTGTACAGCGCGGATCGCGTCGTCGTTACCTGGGATTACGTAGTCAACGCCGTCTGGGTTAGAGTTAGTATCTACCACAGCGTATACTGGAATACCTAGGTTGTTAGCTTCTTTAATTGCAATGTGTTCGTGATCAGCGTCGATTACGAATAGAGCGTCTGGTAGGCCGCCCATGTCTTTGATACCACCAAGAGATTTCTCTAGCTTCTCCATTTCGCGAGTACGCATTAGAGCTTCTTTCTTAGTTAGTTTGTCAAAAGTACCGTCTTGAGATTGAGTCTCTAGTTCTTTTAGACGCTTGATAGACTGACGAACTGTTTTGTAGTTTGTAAGCATACCGCCTAACCAGCGGTTGTTTACGTAAAACTGGTTGCTTGCGATTGCAGCTTCTTTAACAGCTTCAGATGCAGCGCGCTTAGTACCTACGAATAGAACCTTACCTTTCTTCTCGCCAACTTTAGCTAGTTCAGCTAGAGCGTCGTTGAACATTGGTACAGTTTTTTCTAGGTTGATGATATGAACTTTGTTACGAGCGCCAAAGATGAATGGCTTCATTTTTGGGTTCCAGTAACGAGTCTGGTGACCGAAGTGAACACCAGCTTTTAGCATATCGCGCATTGATACAGTTGCCATTTTAAAATCCTCTATGGGGTTAGGCCTCCACATTCCCCATAACTCCGACCAAGCTTCTGCTCAGCACCCCGGAATATGTGACGGAATGTGTGTGATTTAAAGATAAAAGGTTATTCGGATGAAGCTTGCTTCGCCGCTTAACTTTGCTAAACGAAGAGAACAGTCCTCTATTCCGGCGCGCTTTATACCATATTTTAGCTCACTGTGGCTAGTAAAAATTATTTCTTCACCGAGCCACTTTCTCCTATTTATAAGCAAAACTTTAAACATATGATCGAATTAAGAATGATGCATATTCCTATCTAACTTGGGTTAACGCCCCGATGTCTGATAGAATGCGGCCATTCGCACGTTTACGTGCTTAGGAATAAGTAGAGAAAGCCAATGTCAATCAAGATTAAAACTGCTGAAGAAATAGAACGCATGCGCATTGCGGGCAAGCTAGCCGCAGAGATTCTAGAAATGATCGAACCACACATCAAAGTTGGTGTGACGACAGAAGAGTTAAACAAAATCTGTCATGAGTACGCTCTAGAAAAAGGTGCATACTCTGCTCCGCTTGATTACCATGGTTTCCCTAAGTCGATCTGTACTTCAATCAACCATATCGTATGCCACGGTATTCCAGCGGAAAAAGACGAAATCGGTAGCAACGGCCAAATGAAGCCGGCGGTACTAAAAGATGGTGACATCTTAAACGTTGATATTACCGTAATCGTTCCAAATGATGAGAATGCCGATCTGAGCGTGCGTCCTCAGGGTTACCATGGTGACACTTCTAAGATGTTCCTAGTCGGTGATGTTTCGCCTGCAAACAAACGTCTGTGCATGGTAGCTCAAGAAGCACTGTACGTTGGTATGCGTACCGTTAAGCCAGGTTCAACAGTTGGTGACATCGGTACAGCTATCGAGAAGTACATCAAAGAGAATAACAAGAACAATCCTCGCAACAAGTTTTCTATTGTGAAAGACTTCTGTGGTCACGGTATCGGCGATGAGTTCCATGAAGAACCACAAGTGGTTCATTACAAGAACAAAGACCGCCGCGTATTAAAAGAAGGCATGTGCTTTACTATTGAGCCGATGATTAACGCAGGTAAATTTGGTTGCTCTGTTGATGCACAAGATGACTGGACTGTTTACACGGGCGACGGCAAGAACTCTGCGCAATGGGAACATACCATTGTAGTAACAAAAGAAGGTTGTGAAGTACTGACGCTTCGTAGCGACGATACGATTCCTCGCCTAATGAAAAACGCGTAAAGCTGACAACCACTCGTTGTTTACTATATCCCTGCTTCGGCGGGGATATTTTTTATCTGCCGCAAATTTGTTAGATTGTTATTAGATTAGCTTGCACGGATGGCAAATATGACACTTCAGTCCCCTCTTACCTTTTCCGATGAACAAATCAATATCGGTGAACTCAAACAAGAATTAGAGAAGTTTAGCTCTAATCAAAACCAAGAGTTTCTCAATCATCATCCGGTAACAAGCTTGGTTTTAGCCAGAGCTGAATATATGGATCTGCTTCTCAATCGTTTGTGGCAACATTTTGGTTTCAAGGATATTTACAACATTTCCCTAGTTGCCGTTGGTGGCTACGGACGAGGCGAGCTGCATCCGCTCTCCGATATCGATATTTTGATTCTGTCGAACAATAAACTGCCAACCGCGTTAGAAGCAAAAATCAGCGAATTCATTACGCTGTTGTGGGATTTAAAACTCGAGGTCGGACACGCTGTTCGCACCGTTACTGAATGTGCTGAAATTGGTAAAGCCGATCTAACGGTCGCGACAAACCTGCAAGAAGCGCGACTGCTGTGTGGAAGCGAGGACACCTTTCAGGCACTGAAGAAAGTCGTGTTATCAGACTCCTTCTGGCCAAGTGAGACGTTTTACCGCGCTAAAATTCAAGAGCAGCGCGAACGCCATGCGCGTTACCACGACACGACCTACAACTTAGAACCGGACATTAAATCAACCCCTGGCGGGCTACGCGATATTCATACATTAAGCTGGGTCGCTCGACGTCACTTTGGTGCGACTTCATTGTTGGAAATGAGCCGATACGGATTTTTAACTGACGCAGAATACCGAGAATTGGTTGAATGTCAGGACTTCCTTTGGCGAGTACGTTTCGCTCTGCACATGGAGCTTCGCCGCTATGACAACCGCTTGACCTTTGCTCATCAAGCACAAGTTGCGGAAAACCTAGGCTACGTCGGAGAAGGCAACCGAGGCGTAGAAATGATGATGAAAGAGTTCTACCGCACGCTTCGTCGTGTGGCAGAGCTCAATAAAATGCTACTCAAACTCTTTGACCAAGCGATCATTAATGGTGGGGCGACAGAAAGTGCCGAGATTCTCGATACAGACTTTCAACGTCGCGGTTCTTTAATTGAAGCGCGGAAACCCGCATTGTTCCAAGCTCGCCCAGAAACTATTCTGGATATGTTCTTACATATTGCTAACGACTCAACTATTGAAGGGGTGAGCCCACCAACGCTGCGTCAACTGCGCACCGCTCGGCGTCGGCTCAACAAGTTTTTGCACACCATTCCTGCTGCGCGTGAAAAGTTCATGGCGTTATGTCGTCACCCTAATGCTCTTCACAAAGCATTCAGCCTCATGCACCGATTAGGGGTTATGGCGGCCTATTTACCGCAATGGAGTCAGATTGTTGGTCAAATGCAGTTTGACTTATTCCATGCCTACACCGTTGATGAACACAGTATTCGCTTACTTAAACACATCAACACTTTTAGTGACCCAGAAAATCATGCGAAGCACCCTATTTGCTGTGACGTCTACCCTCGGATGCAAAAGAAAGAGCTGCTGATTATTGCCGCTATTTTCCACGATATCGGGAAAGGTCGTGGCGGCGATCACTCGATTATCGGTGAAGGAGAAGCGTACGACTTCTGCATTGAGCATGGTTTATCGAAGCCCGAAGCGAAACTTGTCGCTTGGTTGGTAAGACATCATCTATTAATGTCTGTCACCGCACAGCGCCGAGATATTTATGATCCTGATGTCATTACCGAGTTTGCCAAAAAAGTCAGAGACGAAGAATCTCTCGATTATCTTGTATGCCTGACAGTTGCAGATATTTGTGCAACCAACCCAGAACTTTGGAATGCTTGGAAACGAACTTTACTTGCGGAGCTGTATTACTCCACACAACGTGCTTTACGTAGAGGCCTAGAGAACCCTGTCGATGTGCGTGAGCGAATTCGCCACAATCAACAAATGGCCTCCGCAATGCTGCGCAAAGAGGGGTTTGCCGCGCGCGAAATTGAAGTATTGTGGCAACGCTTCAAAGCTGACTACTTCCTTCGTCATACCCATACGCAAATCGCGTGGCACTGCGAACACTTACTTCGCATGGAAGATCCGACTAAGCCTTTGGTGTTGATCAGTAAAAAAGCCACTCGTGGCGGCACTGAGGTGTTTGTATATACGAAAGACCAGCCTGCTTTATTTGCGACAGTCGTGGCGGAGTTAGATAGGCGTAATTTTAATGTACACGACGCGCAAATCATGACCAGCAAAGATGGGCACGTGATTGATACCTTTATGGTACTCGATCAACATGGCGAAGCGATCGATGAGTCTCGTCACGCCGCGGTGATTAAACACCTCACTCATGTACTGGAGGCAGGCCGACCAACCAAGATTAAAACGCGCCGTACTCCGAACAAACTTCAGCACTTTAACGTGAAAACCAAAGTCGACTTCTTACCAACCAAAGGTAAAAAACACACTTTAATGGAGTTTGTCGCGCTAGACACACCAGGGCTGTTGGCCAAAGTAGGCCGTACGTTTGCTGATTTAAATATCAACCTTCATGGTGCAAAAATCACCACCATTGGTGAGCGAGCAGAAGACTTGTTTATTTTAACCAGTGATGCAGGGGGAAGATTAAGTGAAGAACAACAGGATGAGCTAAGAGAGAGATTGATCGAAAAGTTATCTGATGAGGTCGCAGCTTAGATCAAACCTGCCAATCTTTTCGGTTCAGGGCGAGAGCGATCTTGCCCACAAGTTAAGCATTTTGGCTAAATATCAGCTATCTAGCTCATACATAGGCTGCTACAGTTATATCAATATCAATTCGATGTAATAGAGGTAGCCTATGTATCCCCACCTCACTGGTTTGGGTATTCACGACCCTAAGCAGATTGAACGTTATTCCCTACGCCAAGAAGCACACAAAGACGTACTCAAGATCTATTTCCACAAGCAAAAAGGCGAACTATTCGCTAAAAGCGTTAAATTCAAATACCCACGCCAAATCAAAAATGTTCTTGTTGATAGTGGCAGTCACAAATATAAAGAAGTAACGGAAATCAACCGTAACCTCACATTAGTCATTGATGAACTGAATAAAATCACTAAGCCAACGAAACAACCTGAGGTTGATGTAAAAGAGAAAATTCTTTCAGACCTTCGTCATTTAGAAAAAGTCGTTTCGAGTAAGATCGCAGAGATCGAAGCGGATCTTGAAAAACTAAAGTAAACGTTAAGTCTTAAATTTTAAAAAAGGGTTAGCATTGATGCTAACCCTTTTTATTTGTACTCAATCATTATCTAGATCTAACTGCGCCGATTATCGGTTCATCCCACTCAAATCGAGTAAACAATTGCTGCCAAGTTTCATCAAGATTGGCCGTCATGACAATCTCTTGATCGGTAAATGGATGGACAAACCGTAACTCTGAAGCATGCAGTAGCAAACGATGAGAATCAAACTCTGTGCGATACAGCTTGTTGTGCTTTCCATCCCCGTGCGTTGTATCACCCACGATCGGATGGCGTAGATGTGCCATATGACGACGAAGTTGGTGCTTACGCCCCGTTTTAGGTTTCATCTCAACTAAGCAATAACGCGTTGTAGGAAATTTACCCGTCGAATAGGGAACCTCCACTTTAGCCAACGGCTTATATTCCGTCACCGCTTCTTGCGCTTCTTTTTCTTGTGAAGCGAACTTATCAGCAATCTTGTCTAACTCCACTTTGAGTGCGTAATCCAAGACGCCCTCTTCCTCAATCCAACCGCGTACTATCGCGTGGTATGTCTTTTCCATTTTATGTTCAGCAAACATCGGCATGACTTGTGATGCGACTTCACTCGACAACGCAAACACGAGCACACCAGATGTTGGGCGATCCAGACGATGCAATGGGAACACATGCTGACCAATTTGGTCGCGCAAAGTTTGCATGACAAACTGAGTTTCGTGTTTATCTAACCAACTGCGATGCACTAACATGCCTGCAGGCTTGTTGACCGCTACAAAATATTCATCCTGATAAACGATCTCCAGCTCAACTGGTTCTGAAGATCGCGTTAGTTCTTGTTCTAGCATTCGTTTACTTACACAGTTCGTCAATGGTTCGGATTGTAACGAGCAGCTCGGCGAACTGCGGTTCCTGCTTCCACGCTTCTGAAAAATAGGGCTCGAGAGAAAACCCTCTTGGCAGTGGTTGGTTATTTTTCACTAGTGCGTGCATTCTGGCTATAAAAATCCACTGCAACCACTCATGAGGATGCAATGTATCAATCGCAAATGGCTCCGCACTTTGTAAGGCTTGCTCTGAAGGCATAGTGTATTGCCACAATTTATGCTCTCTAAGCTGCGTTTCAAGTTGGTGAAGTAAGTCGACCAATTGAGTATTTGTTACCATTAATTCTATCTCGAACCTTGAATTAGCCGAGAATGATACCATTTCTTGTGAAAAGAACGTTAGGACGTCGTATTTAATGGAAAACATTCAAACCCTCACTCAACTGTTGAACAACAGCCACTGTGATTATCAAATCTTCGATCTTGGTCGCCGTATCAAAACCATCGCTAAGAAAGAGTTTACCGATGTAGAAAAAGGTCAAGCACCTTACCCATTTCCAATGCAGCGTAAAGCACACCTTGCCATCGCTTATTGGAATGAACAAAAGCAACCTTGGATTTGGTTTCTAAAGTTTGAATTGGACGAGCGCGGTTTGTTAAAGCAAGCGGATATCGGCAATTTCATTAAATACGTCGTGGAGGCTATGGGAACACGCCTCAATGATGATATCACTGAAGAGCAACAACAAAAGCTGTCTAACAACCCATACACTTTCAAACCTTCCGAAGATAAAATGGCCGTGTTTCATAGCCAGGTCCGCGCAAACCTCAATCTTCCTACCAGCCAATATTACGAGCATACCCAGCATTACTTCTCTGGAGGTTTAGGCTGGGATAATTGGCAAACTGTAGGTCTGCAAGGTATCACAGACATAGCCGCTCGCCTGGACAAAGAGCAAAACGGGGTAATGATACGCAAAGCGTTGAACCACCTACCAAATGAGCCACTTTATGCACTATTAGGTGCGCTTGAGCATGTAGAGCTTCAAGAGCGTTTAGCAGAACGTATCGCGGAAAAGGCACAGCAAGAAATCGCAAGTAGCGAACCTGATCTCTTCCTACTTTCAGCACTTATCCGAGCCCTTGCTGGTGCACCAACAGAAGTCGCCTCTCCAGTATTAGATGCGATATTGCATAGCCCTCGTTTAAGCCATCAGGAGGTATTGATTGGTGTGGCGGGTCGCGCTTGGCACTTACTCGCCAATGAAAAGGTAGCAGAACAGTTTTTGCTGCGTTTAGCTCAAACCGGTAATCAAGCCCTATTTAATCAGTTATTTGCCGATTTAGTGATGCTACCAGAGTTAAGAATGGTGCTATTGCCCTTGCTACATTCAAATCCATCTGAAGAACTAGCAAACGCGCTAGTAAGCTTACAACAAGCAACAAAGGGATAATAAAGGTTCAGGGATGATTGGTGATCTTTTAGCAATTTTAGGGCTATGCTTTTTCTGTTATCTGTTTTGGCAACAACGTCGTCAAGCCGAACTCGCAAAAGTGGCAATCACGCGTAAATGTGAGCAATTGGATCTCCAATTAATCAGCATCGCCTTTGGTGCCCATAAACTAAAAACGCCAGACGGAGTCTGGCGTTGGCATACGGTGTATCAATTTGAGTTTTCATCTCTTGGTGACGATTGCTACCAAGGGGAGTTAACCATGGTCGGTTTCAGGCCGCAGAACTTTCACCTACCACCGCATCGCTTGTAAATTCCATTTCAAAGTAAGGACCATATAGATCCTTACTTTCTTTTGTTTCAACAAATCCCAGTTTTTTCAGCACCGCCATAGAAGCTTGATGGTTGCTATTCACATTAGCTTTCACCTTGTGTAGCCCCAGCTCACGGCACGCCTTTGGGAAAAACGCTTTTAGAGCTTCTGTCGCTAACCCTTTACCCCAATAAGATTTATCAAAAATAAACCCTAACTCAGGCTCGGAATCGAGATTAGCAATGAACACGTGCCCCATATAGTCACGACTGGTACTTTCTAGCACCGCCATACTATAAATATTTTCATCATCCAGTATTTTCTCAAACATCTGTTTGGCAGACGCGACAGTATACGGACCGTTCATTTCAGCACGGTTTTTCGCACAGCAATTCAGCATGACGAATTCTAGTTGCAACGACTCATTGTAGGGTAGAAGAAGCATTCTTCTGGTTACTATGGCCACATCTGTTCCTTGATTACAACAAACTTAATCTATCCGCAGATCACAAACTCGATGAGCTGAACATGCTCAATGATTGCGGGCATAACACCTTGTAGAGAAGCCGAAAGTTAAACCAACTGGTTGGAAAGGATATTGATCTGAGTTGTTTTTTATTAAGTGTTATTAGGAATTTATATATTTTGTGATATTGATATCCCCAAGTAACATCGAGATGCTTAATTCAATGAGAACACTGGATATCTTTTTTGTATAAGAAAGACCCCGACACATAAGTATCGGGGTCATGGTCTTACTCGCAGCAGTCCGGCTACTAAAAGTGCTCCATGCATCATCCATAATAGTGGCTGATTCCGTCAGCTTATTCCTTACGTCGCCGTCCTAGCGGTGTCCTTATCATCCTGACTGCTAACATTCCTCGTTAGCACACGTCACTTGTTCCTTGAGCGGTGTCCCTTGCATCTTCCTGATGCTGTCCATAACCTCAATCCTAGAGGGGTCCATTGTCTATCCTTAGTCATCAACATCCTATTGATGATCGTATCCTTACAATGTCCTACGCTCCATGCTTGATTAATCATCCTGACCAACCAAATCGTCTTCCTGACGATAACCAAATCCTTGGTGCTTTCCTGTTCCGTGTCTGCTTCCTGCTGACAACTCTCAATTTACGCCTTTTCCAAAAATAGACAATCTATCCAAGATAAATATTTGGCTCTCACATTGGTTAACAAGTTGTTAAATCATTATTTATCAGAAACTTAAGCTCTTCAGCTTCTCTTTTTCCGCTTACGAAATCGTTTTCTCTCACAACCTATGTAAGAGATCTCTCACACTACACTCTCCAAAATGCCATTCGCCAAATCAGCGCACTCAACGTATGATGATAGATATATCGTTGTTAAGGATTAAAAATGTTAACTCAAGACGTTACTAAAGAATTAGAAGCGGCAATGGAACAGTTGCAACAACAAGGAAAAGAGCCAACCGTAGCGTTAGTGAAAGCACGATTGAAAACGCCAGTTCCAATGCCAGCGTTAATCACCGCAATAAAAAGTTGGAAGAGTGCTCAACGCGTACCCAAGGTTGAAATCGCAGCACAGCACCACACCGATAATGATCGTCTTGAAGCCCTAGAACGCACCGTAAAAATGCTAGCCATTCGTATTGAAGAGTTAGAAGCGAAACTCAGTGAGAAATCATCATGAAGTTATGGGTAGATGCAGACGCGTGTCCAAAAGTTATTCGCGAAACCATTGTGCGTGCCGCCGAGCGTACGGGGATTGAATGTACGTTTGTCGCTAACCACGTTGTCCCTGTGCCGAAAAGAGACAACATCCACTCGCTGCAAGTCCCTGCGGGATTTGACATCGCAGACAACGAAATCGTCAAGCGTGTGGAAGCCAACGATTTGGTGATCACGTCAGATATTCCGCTTGCAGATGAGGTTATCTCTAAAGGCGCTCAAGCCCTCAGTTCTCGTGGCGAGCTCTATACAAAAGACACCATCAAAGCTCGCCTAAATATCCGCGACTTTATGGAAACCATGCGTTCAAGCGGAATTCAGACAGGTGGGCCCGCCGCGCTTTCTCAAACCGATCGACGCGAATTTGCAAACCATTTGGATCGTATTTTGGCGAAATTTAAGAAGTAACCCTCACTCTATTCATATTGAGCCAGCAAATCAAAGCCTGGCTCATTCCTGAAAATTCATTCTCAGCATTGCACCCAAAGCGTGCTCTTACTCCCATTTGTTTTGTTCTGTTTATTTTTCATCTCGCTCGCCATAGCTTCAATATGCAACGTGGTTTATTTTGAACGACGTTTTTAATAAGTGTATAGAGAATAATGGGCTTTAACATCGTTTCCAGTGGAAGCTACCTGCCAACGAATCAATGGTCTGATCGAGAGATGGATCGCTTCCTAAAATTAGCGCCAGGGACCAGCCGAAATAAATTCGACGTTGAATATCGTCATGTAGCCAATACAAAAGAGACCGCTATTTACATGGCGGTGCAGGCAATAGAGCAGTGTTTAGGAAACACACATACCTTAAGCTCCGTTGATCTTCTTATCTACGCTAGCGGCACACACCACCAGTCTCTACCCTACGACGCCTCAGCGGTTCTCGCCGCGTTAGACGCTCCAACATGGCTAGAAAGCTTTGATTTGAACAGCACCTGTTTATCCTTTCTCTCTGCGCTTGATCTTGCTCAGAGTCTATTCTTAGCAAAACGGTACCGTCGGATTCTTATTGTCACCAGCGAACTCGCCACTGGCATCACACTGAATCGAAATTTTACGCTCAAACCAGAAGTTGCAACCTTATTCGCGGACGGTGCCGCCGCATTTTTGCTCGAAGAACACAACGATGATGGATTGCTCACCAGTCACTTTGAAACGCATCATACCGGGTATTCATTTTGTCAAATTAAGGGCGGAGGCAGTCATATCAATCCGCATACCTCCGAGCATCAAGCCTATTTAAAAAGTTGCCAGTTTGAGATGGAGGGCAAAGCACTCTTTAAACATGTGCGTAAAGCCTTACCAGCGTTTCTAAAAAAAGGGTTTGACGCCTCTCCGGTAACATTCAGCGATATTGATTATTTTCTTCCTCATCAAGCCAGCGCGCATGGATTAAAAAAACTGCCTTCACTCACCGGGCTACCAACAGAGAAAACCGTTAATCACTTTTCGACTTTGGGAAACCAAGTCGCCGCCTCACTCCCAATTAACTTACACTGGCTGCGTAATCAGCCAGAAGCCGCAGGAAAACATGTGTTATTAGCTGGCACCGCCGCAGGGTTGTCACTAGGGATGGGAGTGCTAAAACTATGAAGATATTGGTCACTGGTGGCAGCGGGATGTTGGGTAGCGCAATTCTGAGAATGTTTCACCAGCAGCATGAACTGCACTTTACAGCACGAAATACAGTCATCGCTAAACAACTCGCCGAGCAATTCGATGTTATCCCACATATAGTCGATTTAAGAGACCACTCAGCAGTTCATGCGGTATGCCAAGGTATGGATGCAATCATCCATTGTGCCGCTCTCTCAAGCCCATGGGGAAAGTGGCAGGCGTTTTATCAAGCCAATGTAGATGCCACCAAAAACCTCGTCAATGCGGCTAATACCTATCAAATCTCGCGTTTTATCCATATTTCCTCCACCAGCGTCTACTTTGACCATCAAGACCGTTGGAATATTCGAGAAACCGACGCCATAGCTTCATACTGGTGTAATGATTACGCACACACAAAATACCTATCGGAAATTGAAGCCGTAAAAGGCCAAAGCAAAGCGATCATTTTAAGACCGCGTGGCATTTTTGGACCCAATGATCGCGCGATTATCCCAAGAGTGCTTAAGGCGATAAAAAACAACACTCTGCTTCTGCCATCGGGTAGAAATCCTGTGGTTGATCTGACCTATGTAGACAACGTTGCCCATGCAGCGATGCTCGCTTGCACTCAGGCAGGCCAACTTCAGCATGGTGATGTGTTCAACATTTCCAACAACGAACCAATGCCAATTGAGACTGTTCTGCAAGCTTTATGTGAGGGGTTAAACCTAAAAGTAACGTTACAATCATTACCATACGGCGTTGTATCACCATTATTAAAGCTCAGTGAGCAAATACGAAGGCACTTACCACATCAGCCAGAACCAAGGCTCACCTCATACAGCGCAGGATTGTTTAACTATCATCAAACTCTGGATATCAGCAAGGCGAAACAAACACTGAATTACCAACCGCTTTTTTCAATTCAAGAAGGAATACAGCAGTATGCAAACTGGTCTAAAAATAAAAATCTTTGAGGCTGGACACTGCGTACACCCAGGCTTTGTTGTCAAACCAGGTTCTGGTATCAAGCCTAGAGCATTTCCGGCAGCCGTTGCGTTAATTCAGCACCCAACACAAGGCAACATCCTGTTTGACACGGGATATCACGAGCATTTTTTTAGCGCGACTCGCCCCTTCCCTGAACGTTTTTATGCTTGGACAACACCTTGTCGCTATAAAAAAGAACACGGAATTGTTGCGCAGTTAGCAAAAGAAAGTCTCAAACCTCATGATATTGAACACTTAGTACTCTCCCACTTCCATGCTGATCACATTGCTGCCGTGTCTGAGTTTTCCCACTCTCAATTGCATTGCCAACAAAAAGGGGTGGATGCAATTACTAAAAGTGGTCGAATTGGAGGCGTAAGAAAAGGATACCTAAAAGCTCTACTTCCTCCACAACTTGAATCTAACTTATTCATTCATAGTGACTTTTCTGTACCAATCAGCCAAATTCTTCCTCAGTGCCAAGGTGTTAATTTGCTCTGTAAAGACATGTTCGACGACGGATTCATTTATATGGTTAGCTTGCCAGGGCATGCTGCGGGTCAAGTGGGCCTATTAGTTAAGAGAGAACGAGATTGGATGTTCTTACTCGCCGATGCATGTTGGTTAATTGAGAGCTTGAGTGAAAATATCGATCAGCATTGGCTGGCTAACATGCTTTGCGATGACACAAAGGCCTATAAAAACACCCTCTCCGAGTTGAGAAGTTGCTACCAACAAACCCACCACTTTGTTCGCTTCGTGCCTTCACATTGTCAGGAAACTATCCAGCAGCTAATCAAAGAAGGGTGGATGAAGTGATAACGCTTATCTCAGAATTCTGGCGAACCCGCTACCGCCCTTTCGGTTCAAGGGAACAAGTCGAAGCTTGGCAGCAACGACATTTAACGCAACACCTAGATTGGGTATGCTGTCATTCACCGTATTACCGCTCACTTCAAGGTGCAGCACTTAGTGATTTCCCTATCATGAATAAGCAAACCATGATGGAGAACCTCTCGGAGTTGAATACGAAAGGCTTAGATGCTGAACAGCTAATGCAACAAGCACTCAAAGCAGAGCAGTCACGCAACTTTGCCGCTTCGAAAGTTGGCGATGTTACGGTTGGGCTTTCTTCGGGCACATCAGGCATGCGCGGGCTGTTTCTTGCTGACAAACAGGAAACGCAACTATGGGCTGGCAATATATTGGCTCGCCTTTTGCCCAACCTATGGCAAAAGCACCGAATTGCACTAGCCTTGCGGGCCAACAGCCCACTGTATAAATCCGTCGCGAAAGGGCCTGTTACATTCTTTTATGCCGATTTAACCAAACCTTACCAAGAATGGATAAAAGAGCTGGATGAGTTCCAACCCACGCTTTTGGTTGGTAGTGCGCAAGCTCTTCAGCTCTGCGCCCAGTTCAGCGGTCAATTTGGTCAACCCGCAATTCAACCACAGCGGATCATTTCTGGGGCAGAAGTCCTAACTGAGAGTGACCGTCACTTTATTTCTCAACGGTTCGACAGCGAACTCCATGAAGTCTATCAATGTACCGAAGGTTTTCTTGCATGTACTGATCAGCAAGGACAAATGCGCTGGAATCAGGATGTTGTTTACATCGAAAAACATTGGCTGAATACCGAACGCACTCATTACAGCCCAATCATTACCGATTTTCGTCGTAAAACTCAGCCAATTATTCGTTATCAGCTCGACGATATTATTGAGAATAAACAGGATAATGGCGTATTTGAACCTCTTGGCGCGATTGCCGGACGATGTGGTGATCGCCTCACGCTAAACGCAAACCACGTCCCAGTGACGGTGTTACCAGATCTCATCTACCGCGCTATAACGCTATTTGCCAAAGGTCGCGTGGATTACCGAATCACCCAAACAGGGTCACAAGCCATTCAAATTGAAGCGGATTTTCACCACCATCGGGTTATACATCAAGCCTTGATAAAGTTGTTTGACCAATTGCGGCTTGATCCTGTCAGATTTAGTTACCGCCCTGCGCCTATTTGGACGCCAATGAATAAACAACGACGTGTGGTGAACATATGCGGGTCTTAATCACCGGAGCCCGAGCACCAGTTGCACTAGAGTGGGCAACCATGTGTATGCATCATGGACATGACGTAATTCTCACCGATTCGCTAAAAAAACCTCTAGGATCGTTTTTGCGAGGCATCAAGTCTTATATCCCCACCGCTTCGCCTCGATTTGCGTTTCCCAACTATCAACAGCAGATCCTAAAAATCATTACTCAGATGCGTATTGATATGGTGATACCCACTTGTGAAGAAGTGTATTACTTGGCTCATGTTGCCAAACAATGCCCAGAAGTAGATTTTTTTCTGCCCAATGTAGGACTACTCAATGCCCTGCACAACAAGTTGACCGTCTTTGAACAGCTTCAAGATTTGCCAGAAATTACACTTCCCAAAACTCGTTTGGTCGCTGATAAAAGTGAGATTGAAATTAATAAGAGAACCGTTCTAAAGCCCGTTTACTCTCGGTTTGGCGGGCAAGTCATAAGAGATGTGACGACTCAGTCTATTTCTGCCGCCACGATATCGCCCCTTTTCCCTTGGGTTCAGCAACAAAAAATCCATGGGACTCCGGTGTGTAACTATGCCATTTTTGAACATGGTGACCTTAAAGCACACCAAGCTTATGTGCCGAAATACTGTGTAAACGGCTCGGCCGCCAGTGCTTTTCAGCCGATCTCGTGCGAACGACTAGATAGATTTATCGCCGCTTTTGGTAAACGTCATACTTATCATGGGCAAGTGTCGTTTGACTTCATCAAATCACAAGATGAACTCTACGTGATTGAATGTAACCCAAGAGCCACCAGTGGTTTGCACCTACTCTCGTCTCGATGCAACCAACTGCTTCCTAATATGGATTTTGCCAGTCCTTCCAAGCAGCGATTGCATCATTTAGGGCCAATAACACTCATCGCTGAAGGTGGATTATCCCTATTTAAGGTTAGAACTTGGCAAGATTGGTGGTCTGGAGTGAATGTGATGCAACAGCATAACTTGCCGGTAGGGAGCCAAATCCGGAGTGTGTTTGAATTACTCCGGTTAGCTAGGCAGAAGAAGACGAAGTGGAGCAACGCTTCTACCGTTGATATTGAGTGGAATGGAGAGGCATTGAACTCATGACGCTTTCCTCTCAAGAATGGCATAAAACCTTTATCACTCTTATGCAGTCGAATCCCATTGATGAATGCACAGCAAGCTTTGGTTGCTACTATATCGATGATGTTGCCATTCCCTACTCCGTAACACCAAAAATACCAAACAACTGTTATGCCGTGTCCCCTATGACACTGCTTAGTGGCTACGCCGAAGAAGAGCTTCACAAAGTCAAAAATATGGCTGTTCGATGGGTATGTAAGCGACTTATTAATATGACTAAGCCAGTCTTATCATTGGCTGGATTGGATCAAGTCCAAACGCTCAACAATCAGTGCTTGTCCACCAATATGTATAGCGAACAATGGGAATCCTTAAATCTCGATGAACTGCGTCGCGTCGCACTCGATAAACATCCCACCTTTCCCTTGGTGCTTCGCTCCCTCAACCAGCGTCAACAATCACGCTTTATTCAGCGATTAGAGCAGCAGCAATGGCAAAGCTTGGTAACACGACAAGTGTATTTACTTGATGATTGGCAAGCGTTCAGCTTCAACCGAGATTTAACGAAAGACTTCAAACTGCTTAATGATAAAGATTGGCAGTTTAGGCCACTGACCACTGATGAAGAGTTTCAGCGTGCCAAAGAGTTATATGACATGCTTTACCTTGATAAATACAGCCTCAATAACATCCAGTTTTCAAGCCAATATTTAAAACAGGCGAGCCAGAACAAATTAGTATATTTAGTGGGACTGTTTTATCAAGAAGAGATGCTGGCTACGTTAGGCATTGTAGAAATTGATAATGATATGACTTGCCCAATTTTTGGCTACGATACCAATAAGCCACAACGCCTCGCATTGTATCGTCGAATATCGGCCTATACCATCCGCCACGCAATGATATTCCAGCGTCGCTTTAATATGAGCTCAGGTGCTCCGGCTTTTAAACGCAACAGAAAAGCCCAGCCAGAAATTGAATTTAGCTATGTGTATATTGCGCACTTACCCTGGTACAAACGCATAATTTGGAAAAGCTTGTGCTGGCTCACTCAGCACTTTTATCGCCCTTTGTTGATACGTTTTCAGCTATAAACCGACATCTATAATCAGGTAAGCCTGCGTACACAGTCTCAATTGATAAAAAAGCCTGCGACGTTCGCAGGCTTTTTATAATGGAGCTGTGTGAGGTAACCGTTTTCTACGGTGTGTAGTATGTTGCTGCGCCAGGGCCTACTGGTAAACCAAATACGAATACCCATAGGTAGAACAGCACACTCCAACCTACAATGAAGCAGATTGAGTAAGGTAGCATGGTCGCGATCAGCGTACCGATACCTAAGTTCTTCATGTAACGAGTCGCTACGGCAAGAATCAAACCAAAGTAGCTCATCATTGGAGTAATGATGTTTGTCGTCGAGTCACCAATTCGGTAAGCAGCCTGAATCGTTTCCGGTGCATAACCAACAAGCATCAACATAGGAACAAAAATCGGAGCCGTTACTGCCCACTGTGCCGATGCCGAACCAATCATTAGGTTGATAAATCCACACATCAGGATGAAGGCAAAGAACAACATTGGGCCAGTTAAGCCAATTTCTTGCAGGAAGCTAGCGCCAGCAACCGCGAATACCTGACCGAAGTTAGTCCATTTAAAGAAAGCAACGAACTGAGCCGCAAAGAAAACTAATACAATGTACATGCCCATAGAAGACATAGATTTCGCCATTGCATCAATTACATCGCGATCCGTCTTCATCGTGCCAACAACTTTACCAAACACAAAGCCTGGAATAGCAAAGAACACAAAGATGAATGCCACGATACTTTTCAGGAATGGTGAACCTGCAATTGTACCTGCATCAGAACGTAGAATGCCGTCTTCTGGAACAACCGTCCAAGCAAGCAGCGCTGAAACAACCAGTACAGCAACACCTGCTAGTTTTAGGCCTTTCTTCTCAATGTCTGTTAAGCCACCCATTTTGTCGTTCGACAAATCTTCTGAGGCTTCTTCTTCACTGTATTTGCCAAGCTTTGGCTCAACAATTTTTTCAGTAACAAACGCACCTGTGATTGCAATGAAGAATGTCGACACAAACATGAAGTACCAGTTAACTTCTGGACCAACAGTGTAAGTTGGGTCGATCATTTGCGCCGCCGTTTCAGTAATGCCTGACAACAGCGGGTCAACCGTACCAATAAGTAGGTTTGCTGAGTAACCACCAGATACACCAGCGAACGCCGCAGCAAGACCGGCAAGTGGGTGACGACCTAAAGAATGGAACAGCATTGCAGCCAGTGGAATAAGTACCACATAGCCAAGCTCTGATGCCGTATTTGAAATGATACCCGCGAAAACGACCGTCACTGTTACCATGCGTTGTGATGCACCCATGACTAAGCCACGCATTGCTGCAGATAGCAAGCCTGAGTATTCAGCAATAGCAACACCCAACATCGCAACCAATACCGTACCCAAAGGTGCAAAGCCGACAAAGTTTTTCACTAGATTGGTAACGATTAGTTCAAGGCCATCAGCGTTAAGCAAGCTAACGACATGAATCATGCCATCCGCGGCACGACCTTTTGCACCCTCAGGACGAGGATCAACTACGGAAACTTCGAAGTATCCTGCAATACCCGACATCACCAGAATGGCTAAACAGAAAATGGCAAATAGTGTGATCGGGTGGGGTAATAAGTTCCCCAAATATTCGACAGTATCCAAAAAGCGCGTAAACAGCGGCTTCTTAGGCGAGTTTTGTTTAATTGAATCAGATGAACTCATCTGTTCCCTCCTTGTTTTTATTCCTATGCAAATGTGACAAAAATGTCAAAAAGCGTGCGAAGGGTACTTGAGTAGAAGGTCAAATAAAAGCCCTAAATGTTACAAACTGTGACGAACAGAGGCATTTATAACCGACATTGAATAAAAATGTAGATATTTCATCCATGTAAGACAGTTAAATCAACATTATCAATTAAACAAAACCATAAGTTAGATATATGCAGGTTGATTACTTTTGCACAGCTTTGAATCTCGGGTTCGTTTTACAAATGACATAAAGACGCCCTCTCCGTTTTACAATCTGGCAATCCGGATGACGACTTTTTGCACTTTTTAATGATTTTACTACCTTCATGATTTATTCCTTTTCGCTCTTAAATTGACCAAAACGACGGTTGAAGTTCGCAATGCGACCTTCGGTTTGTACAACGCGCTGTTTACCGGTGTAGTACGGGTGAGAAGCTGACGACACATCTAACGTAAAGTAAGGGTAAGTTTTGCCATCTTTCCATTCGATGGTTCTCTCCGTTTTCAATGTAGAACCAACGACAAAGTACTTATCTACACTGGTGTCGTGGAACACCACAGGACGATATTCAGGATGAATTCCTGGTTTCATAATACTTTTCCTTTCAATTAAATTGTTATGTTATAACATTTTAATTAATAATCATTATCAACAAGAAAAGCAAGAGAAATTTGTGATACTTTCATCTCAATGAATTCTTAAAGATGTCCACCATGTATTCCATCGAACCCATCGGCGTCATTGAGACACCGTACAAAGAAAAGTTTGCAGTTCCGCGCCAACCACGCTTAGTACCAGAGGCTAAAGCACGCGTAAAACTGTTAGGTGCAGCAAATAGCCCTGAAGCAGTGCGTGGGCTAGAACAGTTCTCTCACGTTTGGTTGTTGTTTCTATTTGATCAGAACCTGGAAGCTGGTTGGAAACCAACTGTACGTCCGCCACGATTAGGCGGCAATGAACGAATTGGTGTCTTTGCCTCGCGCTCGACTTTCCGTCCAAACGGAATCGGAATGTCAGCCGTTGAAGTGAAAGGAGTCACTAAGCAAGGCGATCAAATCTATCTTGATTTAGGCAGTGTAGATCTCGTGGATGGGACACCGATTGTGGATATTAAGCCTTATATCCCCTATTCGGATTCTATTTCGGAAGCACAAGGCGGATACGCAGACCAAGAGCCAGAAAAGTCACAAGTCACCTTTTCTGCTCAAGCATTAGCAACGATAGAAAATCGATCCGATACTGACTATGTAAGATCAGTCATTGAACAAGTTCTGGCACAAGATCCTCGCCCTGCATATAAGAAAAACAAACCGGACGACAAAGAATATGCGGTAAATTTGTTCGACTTGAACGTAAAGTTCACAGCAACAAGCAACTTAATAACGGTTACCGCTATTGAAAGCTTTTGACAAACGCAATTGGCTGATATTATAGACGGCTAACAAATTTCCCTTTCGGGAACTCCCATACTCCTGCTTATTCAAGCTTGAGTATCTAACTTAAATAAACGGATAAATTTAATGCGTACCAGTAATTATCTTCTTTCTACTCTGAAGGAGACTCCAAACGACGCAGAAGTAGTGAGCCACCAGCTCATGCTACGTGCAGGTATGATCCGTAAGCTGGCTTCAGGTTTATACACCTGGCTACCTACTGGTCTACGTGTACTGCGTAAAGTCGAAAACATCGTTCGTCAAGAAATCGACAATGCAGGCGCAGTCGAAACTTTGATGCCCGTTGTTCAGCCGTTTGAACTATGGGAAGAGACAGGCCGCAGCGAAAAGATGGGTCCTGAGCTACTTCGCTTTACTGACCGTCATGTTCGTCCGTTTGTACTTAGCCCAACCGCTGAAGAAGTGATCACTAGCCTTGTTCGCAATGAAGTGAGCTCTTACAAACAGCTTCCGCTAAACCTGTACCAAATCCAAACTAAATTCCGTGACGAACGACGCCCACGTTTTGGCGTAATGCGTTCACGTGAATTCTCAATGATGGATGCGTACAGCTTTGACATTGATAAAGACGGACTACAAAAATCATACGACGCAATGCACGATGCTTACTGTAAAGCATTCGATCGCATGGGTCTGGATTACCGTCCTGTACTTGCAGATAGCGGTGCTATCGGTGGTAGCGGCTCTCAAGAGTTCCACGTACTGGCTGAAAGCGGCGAGGATATCATCGCATTCTCTAGCGAGTCAGATTACGCGGCAAACATTGAAAAAGCAGAAGCACTAGCTCCAGCCTCTGAGGCTGCGGCACCAACACAAGAAATGACGTTGGTTGATACGCCAAACGCGAAAACAATCGCTGAATTGGTTGAGCAGTTCGAACTACCAATTGAAAAAACAGTGAAAACACTGTTTGTGAAAGCATCTGACGAAGTTGATGCGCCAATCATCGCGCTTATTATTCGTGGTGATCATGAACTGAACGAAGTGAAAGCAGAAAACCTTCCTCAGGTTGCAGCTCCACTGGAAATGGCATCTGAAGAAGAAATTCGTGAGCTTATCGGTGCAGGCCCTGGTTCACTAGGCCCTGTTGGCCTTAAACTGCCGTTCATTGTTGACCGCAGCGTTGCGGTAATGAGCGACTTCGGTGCGGGCGCGAACATCGATGGCAAACACTACTTCGGTATTAACTGGGGTCGTGATGTAGAGCTTGGCCAAGTTGAAGACCTACGTAACGTTGTGGAAGGTGACCCAAGCCCATGTGGCAAGGGCATTATCCAGCTTAAGCGTGGTATCGAAGTTGGCCATATCTTCCAACTAGGTAACGCTTACTCCGCAGCGATGAACTGTGGTGTACTGGGTCCTGATGGTAAGAACGTCATCCTAGAAATGGGTTGTTACGGTATCGGTATCACTCGCGTAGTAGCAGCTGCTATTGAACAAAACCACGACAAATACGGCATCATCTGGCCAGATGCAATCGCACCATTCCAGGTAGCGATCGTTCCAATGAACATGCACAAGTCAGAAGAAGTGAAAGAAGCCGCTGAGAAATTGTACGCTGAGCTAACGGCAATGGGCATCGAAGTGCTATTTGACGACCGTAAAGAACGCCCAGGCGTAATGTTCTCTGACATGGAGCTTATTGGTGTACCGCATACCATTATTATCGGTGACCGCTCAATGAAAGAAGGCAACTTCGAATACAAGAACCGTGCTACTGGTGAGAAAACAGCAGTCGCAATGACTGACATTGTTGAGCACGTAAAAGCTCAACTAAAGTAAGCACTCGACGAGTTCTCATTTGAAGTAATTTCAAATAGTTAAAAAGGGTTGGCTTCGGTCAGCCCTTTTTTATTACAGCTCAACATCCTCCCTCCACCTTTTTCGAACTATTCACTTTGTTAATCTTTGGTTCAGCTTCTTGCTATTAAACTGATTTCATCATCTAAAGGAGGTCAGTTATGGATTTAAAAAGTCTTCTAAACCAAGCACTCAAATCAGATTTACTTAAGCAAGGTGCAGATGCATTGGGCAAACAAACCAACAACATCAAATCCTCATCAAATTCAAGTAGCCTAAAAACGCTAGGAACAGGTGCTGTAGGCGGAGGCCTCATCGGTATGCTGATGGGCTCAAAGAAAAGTAAAAAAATGACTAAAAAAATAGGGTCAAGCGCATTAAAAGTCGGTGGCGCAGCTGCGCTTGGAGCCTTGGCCTACAAAGTGTATAACGACTGGCAAGCCAAGCAATCCGGTCAAGGTGTTCAAGAAACCTTTGACCCCGATGACAGTAAACACAGTGTCTTAATTTTAAAAGCAATGATTGGAGCTGCAAAAGCTGATGGTCACGTTGATGAAGAGGAAATGGCGCGCATTGAACAAGCTCTCGCGGATATGGGCGCAGATGAGCACGTTCGTCACCTCGTTCAGCAAGAGTTAAACAAACCGCTTGATCCTGCTGAAATTGCTAATCAGGCGACCTCTCCTCAACAAGCGTCAGAAATTTACCTAGCGTCTTTGATCGTCGCTGATGAACAAAACTTTATGGAAAAAGCGTATCTGCAAGAACTAGCAAAACAACTTCAACTTTCACCAGAAGTCACTCAGCAGTTAGAAGCACAAATGCAGTGATTAAATCTCGCTCAAGCAAACCTTCAACTTGAGCCAAAACAACTCTGTACTTTGAGTTTCAAATCCGCTGTGTGTATATTGAGATAAGTTATCATTTAGTGGAAAGAAAACATGCAAGTATACGGCTGTTGTGAACTGGTTCGTGAGCTTTATGCTCAGATTGGTAGTGGCGATCAAGCTTATATTCCCCAAGCAATTTCATGTGCAGTTAAAGCACTGAACGATGTTGCAGCGGATGAGTCCCTGCCTAAAGAAGTGCGTGAAAAAGCGGCATTTGCTGCGGCAAACCTACTGATTTCAGATTTTGAGGATAAGTAATGAATCTAGCGAACTTTGAATCCATGGATCCTGTCATGCTGATGAGCATTGTGAATATGAAGCTACGCGACGACTTCGGTGGTGACTTAGATAAACTGGTGGCTTTCTTCGATATCGAACGTACAGCACTGGAGACAAAACTGGCTTCTGCTGGTTTTGACTTTCTTCCAGAAGCAGGACAATTCCGTTAATCAACACCATTCTTGGCGGATAACCGAAACGAGAATAACCAATATCAAAAAGGGCTTGATGAGTTACCATCAAGCCCTTTTCTTTTATTCGATAGACGTCTCGGTTAGCCAAATGAAGCCCAGATGACTGTCGCCACAAGAATTGGACATACAAACTTCACATACGCAGGCCATAACTTACCAAACCAACCTTGCGTAAACTCCGGGCAACCTTGCTCAAGCTCTTTGATTTTTGAGTTGCGATTCCATACCCAACCACCAAATAAGCAGAATAAGAGCGCAGCGGTTGGTTGTAGATACTGAGTAGCAACCGTCGCGACCATACCAAACAGAGCGCCAAAGTTATAAACAATCACCACACTGAACAAGGCAATGAGACCACCTAAAACCCAGCTCGTTGCGCTGCGCTTAGTATTGAAGCGCTCACTCACTAAAGCCACTGGACACTCTAACATTGAAATGGAGGACGTTAGCGCCGCAATCGTCAGCAATAAGAAGAACACAATAGAGAACAATTGACCAAGCAAACCTAAGCTATCAAACATCAATGGCAATACGGTAAATACCAACGTATCAGAGCTTAATAGAGAGCCATCTTCTGCATAGATCTGAACGCCTTTTTGCATTGCCACAAACATCGCTGGCATCACCACTAATCCTGCAATGAAAGCAACGGCAGTATCTACCATGGTCACGTTCATCGCCATCTTTGGTAGGTTCTCTTTCTTACTCAAGTAAGAGCCATAAATCAGCATTGAACAGCCACCGATCGTAAGCGAGAAGAAGCCCTGCCCCATTGCAGCAAGAATCAACTTGCGGTCCCATACCTTTTCAAAATCCGGCACTAGGTAATGTTTCAGACCTTCCATCGCACCGTTTTGCGTCATGATGTAAGCAAATAGCAGAGCAAACAAAACAAACAATGCTGGCATCAAACGTGTGGACCACTTCTCAATACCTTGTTTTACGCCACCTTGTACGATGAGAATCGTCAGTACATAAAAAGTAATGGTTCCGAACAAGTTACGTTCAACACTAAAGCCCTTTAGCCATTGAGTTGCAGCTTCTAACCCCATTAGATCTGTGATTGCACCCAGTAAAAAGCAGATCAACCAACCACCAACAATTGAATAAAACGCTAAGACAGCGCTTGGTACGCTTAAACCAATCCAACCCACAATGCCGCCGAGCTTTTTACCGGCAGGGTTATCTGTGATTGCACGCATACTGTCTACAGGGTTGGCTTGACCATGGCGACCAATCGCCATTTCAACCACCAGCATCGGAAATGCGACGATAAGAATCATCACCAAATAAACTAACAGGAAAGCACCGCCACCATTACTGGCTGCTTGAGTTGGGAAGCCCCAAATATTGCCAAGGCCAACTGCGGCACCTGCGGCAGCTAAGATGAACCCGAGACGAGAGCCAAAATGCTCGCGAGGCTGAGAAGAGGTTTGCTGTGTCATACTACTCACACAAAAATATCATTGAACTAGCTAACTAGTACACTATAGCAATATTCACTATTCAACAAGAGTACCTCGGTTAAATCCTCGACAGTTGAAATAATTTATAGTCATTCAGCTTGTAAATTTTAACGTACATCTCATATTCATCGCTCAAAAGCCTCGTGACTGTTGCTCGTTTCACGTGGCTGAATTTTACCAATCCTTCTGCCGTGAAGTGAGCCGAAAAATAATGAGCTCTGGTGTAAGGGACGAACTGTTCCTCGTGATACTGTGTCGAAAAGCAGAATATTGTGCTTCGCTTTTTCCCCCTAATGTCTATTTATCAGCTAGTTATTACTCTGTTCTCATTTATACCCATGATTCAAGGAGAGGAAAATGAAGGTCACCCTACTTCACGGAGCGATGATTGTAGCACTCAGCGCCAGCTACCAAGCTCAAGCCTATAACTGTCAAAGTCTACCCGACTGGGACAGCACTGCGACTTATACATCGGGCGCTTTAGTAAAAACGCAAGGAGCCGCTTATGAGGCTGCATATTGGACGCAAGGCAATGACCCCGTGACCAACTCAGGATCTTGGGAAGCATGGAAAGCGTTAGGGCAATGCGATGGTGGAAGCAACAACTTATCACCAACGGTGTCGTTCTCCTCTCCAATAAACAACGCACAAATTCCCGAAGGCAGTGCGATCACTTTGTTAGCCAACGCAGCAGACGAAGATGGCCAAATCACACAAATTGAGTTTGTTGCAGGCAACCAAACCGTTGCTGTGGTAACTCAAGCACCATTCGAAGCTTCTTGGACAGCTATTGAAGGGATCTCGCAATTGACCGCAATTGCGACAGATAATGAGGGAGCTGTTAGCACCACGACGATTTCTATCCAAGTTCAACCACAAGTCGAATTACCGCCACCAAGCATTTCATTGACAAGCCCAGTAGGCACAGAAGTGCTTAATGTAGGCGATAACCTAACCGTAGCCGCTCAAGCTGACGATATTGATGGTGTGGTCACACAAGTTGAGTTCTTCGTAAACAATCAATCTGTCGCCATTGATACTAGTGCACCTTACGAGTATCAATGGACCGCGAGTCCAGGTACATACTCGTTCAAAGCACAAGCGACTGATGATACAAACCTCGCAACGATGAGCCAAGAAGTAGCGCTGGTTATTAGTAATTCAGAAACCGGAACGGGCGGATGTGCAGATGCAGTACCTTATGTGGCAGGCACAAGTTATCAAGCTGGCGACCTGGTTTCTCACTTCAACCAAAAATATCGTTGTGATGTTGCTGGTTGGTGCTCCTCGGATGCGACATGGGCTTACGAGCCTGGTGAAGGGCTATACTGGCAAGATGCTTGGAGTGGCCTAGGTGCTTGTTCGACACCACCGCAAGTTACCATTACGGCACCAACGGATGGACAAGTCGTGCTCGCTGGCAGCAATAACGAAATCACGGCAAACGCAAGCGATGCTGATGGCACAGTCACGCAAGTTGAGTTTTTTGCGAACAACACCAGCTTAGGGGTCACCACTCAAGCGCCATATTCCGTTACTTGGAACGCCACACTTATTGGCGCTAACCAGCTTAAAGCCGTCGCAACCGATAATGATAACAACACGTCAGAGTCCCTGGTTGGTGTGGAAGTCAGCGATAAAGATTTGGTCGTCTCTCTGACTTCACCAAGCAGCGGTCAGACCGCCGGATTAGGCAAAAGCCTCGCATTAAGCGCCGATGTAACGTCTTTAACTTCAGGCATTAAACACGTTGATTTCATGATCAACGGCTCTATTGTTGCAACCGATACCACGGCACCTTACACAGCCAACTGGACACCAACTGCACTTGGTAACTTTACTGTTAGCGCCCAAGCTGTGGATTTGTCAGGAAGCAATGCATTGTCTGACGCCGCAGCAATAACGGTGGTTGAGCAAGTAGATAAACGCCATAAACTCATCGGTTACTGGCACAATTTTGTAAATGGAGCGGGCTGTCCAATTCGTCTAGCGGATATGGCAGATGCTTGGGATGTGATTGATATTGCCTTTGCTGAAAATGATCGCAACAGTGATGGCACCGTGCACTTTAATCTATATTCAGGCGATATTTACAGCGATTGTCCAGCACTCGATCCAACACAATTCAAGCAGGACATGGCAGCGCTTCAAGCTAAAGGTAAGAAGTTTGTTCTCTCTCTTGGCGGCGCAGAAGGCACGATTACGCTGAATACCGACCAAGATGAAGCCAACTTTGTCTCTAGCCTAACAGGTCTTATCGCTGAGTGGGGCTTTGATGGTCTAGATGTGGATTTAGAGAGTGGTTCTAACTTAGTTCATGGCTCGCAAATTCAAGCTCGCCTTGGTCGTGCTTTGCTTCAAATAGAGCAAAACATGGGTGGCGATATGTACCTAACCATGGCGCCTGAGCACCCTTATGTTCAAGGTGGTTATGTGGCTTACAGCGGTATTTGGGGGGCGTACATCCCTGTGATTAACGAGACACGCAGCACGCTCGACTTGCTTCACGTCCAGTTATATAACAACGGTGGTTTGCCAAACCCATACTTGCCAAGCAGTGCACCAGAAGGCTCTGTGGATATGATGGTAGCGCAATCTAAAATGCTTATCGAAGGCTTTGAATTGGCCGACGGCACTCAGTTTGCACCACTACGTGATGATCAAGTCGCAATCGGCTTACCTTCAGGTCCTAGCTCGGCAAATTCAGGGCAGGCTCCGACACAGAATATTATCAACGCACTAGATTGTTTAACCAAAGGCACTTCATGTGGCACCGTTAAACCAGCGTACCATTACCCGAATTATGCAGGAGTAATGACATGGTCTATCAACTGGGATCAACATGATGGTTTTAACTTCTCAAAACCTGTCGGCGATAAACTCACTCAGATGAACGCGCAGTAAGTTGTTAATGAGCAAACGAATAACATCGTCTTGCTTTCATTACTTGTTCAAGTATGTAAAAACGAAAAGAGAGCACAATTGTGCTCTCTCTCTTTATACCATTTAGTTCTACTTTTTGAAGGGTAATTAAATCGTAAATACTCGGTAATCTTTTAGCTCAGGGACTTTCTTCAACAAATCGTCTTCTTGCCCTGCCATGTCATCCAACGAGTCACACAAGTCTTCTGCTTGTTGCTCTACCTCTTTCGAATGCTCAGCTAAACGCTCTTCTACTTTCGCGCTGAGTTCAGCCATACTCTCCGATAATGCAGTGAGGTTTATTCCCCCCTCTTCCTTCATTTTTTTCGATAAAGCATCCAACGAACTGGCTAAAAACTCTTTATTGAAGATCTCTTGTGCTTTTGCAAAGTCTTCAGTCCACCCTTGTGTCATGGACTCAAAACTTTCCGCTGGTAGAATGAAATCGCCATCTTTGTAGTAACGTGATTCAACATCAGCGAAAAAGTCCTGTACTGCGACTTTTACATTATCAAACGCGCCAGGTGCGTCTAGGCTTTCCGCGACATCATCGATGATGTCATTTGCAAGCGCTAAACCATCACTCGCCAACTGCTTTGCTTGTGGAATATACGCGTTCATTTTTTCGCGATAGTCTTCAATTGCCGCTTTTTGGTCGGCATTAAGTTCAATTAGCTCACCTTTGATGAATAGATTGTTATCTTCATCCACGACAGCTTTATCACCTGTCGTTTGGCGAATTTCCAAGCTTTGCCCATCCATACGGACTTCATTATTGATGTCCACACGACACTGCGCTGCATAACCAGTAGCACTGACCATCAGCAATGAGAGTGTAAAAAGCTTTTTCATGTCATTCTCTTTTATTTAACATTACTCGTGTTAAACATAACACTGAGTGATACATGAGATGTCAGCAAATCGTCACGACTTCGTAACAAGTTGTTTTATCTCCTATTTTTACGTCAACCTCATCACCTTCTTCTTTTCCGAACAACGCTCGACCCAGAGGAGATTTAGCTGTTAAGACAAAGATTTCCTGAGCCTGATATTGAACAGTCAAACCACCAGAGCAAGGGCCTACAAAGAAGTGCTTTTCGATCAAATTCTCATCTGCGAGAACAACGTAAGCGCCAACACCAACAGGCGCATTCTTAAAGTCGCGAGTCACTAAAGAACGATATTGACGCAATTCCTCTTCACTATCTTGGATTCGCATGGCTTGTCCATGAGCAAGATACGCGGCTTCAAGTGCTAACGTATCGTACTTATGCTCGGGAACAGTTTCTTCATCTGTCGCGGCATCAATGGCTCGCTGAGCCGATGCATGGGCCACTTGAAGTTTTTCTTCCAGATGTTGGATGATAATTTGGACTAAGTCAGCTTTGTTCATACTTTTAGGACGCGCGTTTGGCACTCAGGGTGTGTTAATGTACCTAAGTTTACCATCAAAGAAAGGTTTCCCTATTATGCAAAGTGACTCGCTGCATCAAACACTTCAATCCGTATTTGGTTTTGGCTCATTACGCCAAGGTCAGCAACCTGTTATTGAAGCCGTTATGAATGGTTACTCTGCTGCGGCAATCTTTCCTACAGGCTCGGGGAAGTCACTCTGTTATCAACTACCTGCAACCATATTACCCAACCTTACGTTGGTGATCTCTCCGTTGTTGGCGTTAATGAAGGATCAACTGAGCTTTTTACAAAGTAAAGGAATCGCTGCCGCTTCTATCGATAGCAGTCAAAGTAGAGAAGAAGCACAACAGGTCATGGCTGGCGTGAAGAATGGACAAATCAAAATCTTGATGATTTCTGTTGAGCGACTAAAAAATGAGCGTTTTCGTGAATTCATTCGCCAAGTACCGATTTCTTTGATGGTCATTGATGAAGCGCACTGTATTTCCGAATGGGGGCATAACTTTCGTCCAGATTATCTCAAACTACCGCAATATCAACGTGAACTGAACATCCCACAGTCTTTACTTCTCACCGCAACGGCAACGCCTGCAGTTATTGAAGACATGCAAAAAAAGTTCGATATTTCCAGTGAACATATTACCGTTACAGGCTTCTACCGCTCTAATCTGGATATCTCGGTGATCCCGTGTGAGGAAACAAAGAAACAAGAACAGCTCAGTGAGATCATCGCCTCTTCACCTAAGCTTCCGACCATCGTATACGTGACGCAGCAGCAAACAGCAGAACGAGTAGCAAAGTCATTAATCCATATTGGCATTAACGCTCACGCATACCACGCTGGCATGAAAAGCGACGTTCGTGAACAAATCCAACAGCAGTTCATGGATGGCCAAATTGACTGTATTGTTGCAACGATTGCATTTGGTATGGGGGTCGATAAATCTGATATTCGACGCGTCATTCACTTCGACTTACCCAAATCAATCGAGAACTACGCACAAGAGATTGGACGTGCTGGCAGGGACGGGCAACGCTCTGAGTGCATTCTGCTAGGCAATACGTCCGGCTTAACGGTGTTGGAGAATTTTGTCTATGGTGACACACCAGAATTTACGTCAATTAACTATGTAGTCGAGCAAGCGAAAGAACATGCTCCACAATGGGAGGTAGTGCCACTGCGTTTGTCGCGTGAAAGTAATATCCGCCAATTGCCACTCAAAACCTTGTTGGTTTATTTGGAGCTACATAACGTCATTGAAGCAAAGTACAGTTACTTTGCGGAATATCGGTTTAAGTTTTTGCACGATCAGCAATTTATTGTGAATCAATTTCAAGGCGAGCGACGTCAATTTGTGGAGGCTATTTTCTCCTGCTCGCAAAAAGCCAAAGTATGGTGCCAAGTTGACCTAGAAGCGCTATGGATGAACTATCAATCGGAACGCAGCCGAGTTGTCGCAGCGCTCGACTATTTTCACCAGAACGGCTGGATAGAACTAGAGAGCAAACAACTGACGGACGTGTACTCAGTTATGCCAATCAAACAGAGCTCGGATGTTTTAATCCAACAACTGTATGAACTGTTCCAATCCAAAGAAAGCAAAGATATCGAAAGAATCCACACCATGCTGCACTTGTTCCAGTCCGAGCACTGTTTGAGCTCACAATTGGCGAACTACTTTGCGGATCACGATGCACCAAAGCAATGTGGTCACTGCTCCGTGTGTCGTGGTCACGTCGCCACATTCACAGCACCAGAACCTGAAGATATTGAACAATCTCAAGTATCGATATGGGCGCAGGAGTTTATTCAGCTTTCCCCATCGGCCATCAGTAATGATGCCGTTGCTCGCTTCTTGTGCGGAATCAGCACTCCTTTGATTAGCCAGCTAAAAGCCTCAAAGCTAGCAGGTTATGGTGCAATGGCAAATGTAAGTTTTGAGCAGGTATTAACGCAGGTAGAAACGGTAAGGGCCTAAAAAAAGCTCAATTGACGCGCTTGGTCTTCGGGCTTGAGCATCACGTTCAAGCCTAAAAGGCGAATTTCCCGTCCATTTTGGCGTTTAAGAATATCTCTTAGCAAGATCTTGAAGTCCTCAAGCTCTAATTGCGGATGGATGTGCTCAATTGTTGTCAGTTGAAAGTCGGCAAATTTGACTTTAATACCTTGTTTAATAATCGACTTATCTGGGCTTGCACGCTCTAAACGTTTCTCGAGTTCAGGATAAAGTTTCTCCTCAATCACTTGCCAACATTCACCATAGGTTGCGATGTTCTGGCTGAATGTCCTTTCCACACCGACGGACTTTCTCTCGCGCTCAACAACGACTTCTCGATTATCAATTCCATGGCTTCGCTGCCATAAGGAGGCACCCTGACGACCAAACTGCCTCAACAACTCTCGATAGTCACTGTTTTTAATGTCCTCACATCGATAAAAACCGGCTTGGTGGAGCTTCTCAAGACTCACCTTCCCCACGCCAGGAATATTCTCTAACGGAAGACTATCGATAACCTCTTGGACTTTCTCTGGCGGAATCACAAACTGACCGTTGGGCTTGTTCATGTCTGACGCGACCTTGGCAAGAAACTTAATCGGAGCAATGCCCGCCGATGCCGTCAACCCAAGTTCACTCCAGATATCACGGCGAATTGACTCTGCGATCAACGTTGCGGAGCCACGGCAAGCTGTCGAGTCCGTGACATCGAGGTATGCTTCATCCAATGAGAGAGGTTCAATGATAGGCGTATAACGCTCAAAAATAGCACGAATCTGCTGAGAGACTTGCTTATATACATGCATTCTACCGGGCACAACCAACAAATGAGGACAGAGTTGCAGCGCGCGCGCCGTTGACATTGCACTGCGAACACCATATTTACGCGCATCATAATTACAGGTGCTAATCACTCCACGCTGCTTTTCATGTCCGCCAACAGCGAGTGCAATGCCACGGTAACTGGGGTTATCTCTCATCTCTACGGCAGCATAAAAACAATCCATATCGACATGAATAATTTTTCTAATTCGATCTGACATAGCCATCAAAGCACTGTTCAAAAAAACAGTATAAATCAAATCTACCTGAAGAGAAATGGGCGTGTTTAAACGAACGTCAATCTCGAAGCATTACGTCCAATTGATCGACCAATTCGGCCCAATCTGCATCTTCTTCGATGGCTTGTTTTAGAAAGTTCGCCTGTGACATCGTCCAAAAGCTAGCTTCATGTAAAGGCGCAGAATCTCTTTTGTGTCGATGTTGATTAATAAAATCTTTCATTTCTTGAGGAGAGCTACCGAGGCCCAGTTGTTGAAATAGCTCAGCCATACCATGTTGATGCATTTCCATACTACTTTCCCCCTACGTTAGCTAAACATAATTATATAACTAAGACAGGAATAATGATGTGATGTTAACGGATGCGTGTCAAACATTTGAGTAGTTGTTCTACTTTTGGTTGACATGTGTTTTTTGATGGCGATAAGTTTAATTTTAGTTATCATTGATTTTAAACAATTAATTTTGGGGACTGCGCTTGAGTAATAAGATTCTGGTTGTTGAAGATAGTCGTGCATTTAAAAACTTTCTTTGCCAAACAATAAGCCAAGCTGGTTATGAGGTCATCGCAGCGGAAAGCTACGCGGAGGCAAAGAACTTGTTATCTTCAGCACAGGACCTCTTCTGTGCGGTTTTAGACTATTGTTTACCGGATGCTCAAGATGGCGAGATTATTGATCTCGTTTTGGAACATGGTCATCGTGTCATTGTTTTAACGGCTCGATTTCAAGAAGACACTCGCGAAAAGATGCTTGCAAAAGGTGTCCTCGACTATATTTTGAAAGACAACATGGCGTCCGTTTCCTATCTATTACCACTCCTCAAGCGACTAACCAACAATCAACAACACAAATGCTTAGTCGTTGATGATTCTCACACCGTAAGAAGACACATCGCCCAACTTTTGGAGCATCAATATATTCAAACGTTGGAAGCTGACAATGGGCAAAAAGCCCTAGAGCTTGTCGAGCAAAATCCAGATATCACTCTCGTTTTAACCGACCATGACATGCCCGTTAAAGATGGCATTACTATGGTGCGTGAATTACGTCGGAAGTGGGATAAAAATCAATTAGCCATTCTCGGCTTGTCGGGTAGTAACTCTAAGACCATGACGGCTAGGTTTCTAAAAGCAGGGGCCAATGACTTTTTATACAAGCCATTTAATCAAGAAGAATTTTTTTGCCGTATTCACCAACTGTTAGATATCAAAGACGCAACATCTGAACTGTTTAAAATGGCAAATCAAGATGCGCTAACGGGCTTATGGAACCGCCGCTTTCTGTTTGAGCAGCCCCATGTAGAAAACGCTCAAAGAAACATCGCGATGCTTGATATCGATTTCTTTAAGCAAGTAAATGATACACACGGACATGAGGGCGGCGATGCAGTGCTAGTCATGATAGCGAATATTCTAAAAATCTATTTTCCAAATGATATTGTCGCTAGGCTTGGTGGCGAGGAGTTTTGTATTCAAGCCAGTGGCGACTATGACGGCTTTCTAACACGCTTAGAACAAATGAGACAGCGCATAGAAAAAACGCCAATAACTTATTTGTGCAAAAACATTCTTGTGACCGCGAGTATTGGTGTAAGCAACATCGAGGGGGAGCTAGAACAACAAATAAAAGTGGCGGATGAGCGACTTTACATAGCCAAAGAGAACGGACGTAACCAAATCATTTCTTCGTCCTAATGACTATCGGTGTGGTCTTGCTCTGTAACATGAGAGAAAGAAACAACAAAACATGGTATTAGGCTCTTTCTCGGACATCTGAGTTTTGGTTAGCTACCTAAAAATAAAGCTCAGCAGAACGCTGAGCTTTATCACTTTCTTAGTACGATTAACCAATACTAAGCAATTCTATCTTTTTCCCACGCCGCCAATTTCTCAGCACGCGCAGCCTCGCGCGCTTCACGTTTTTTACGCGCATCGCAGGGTTCTGGACAATTACACACTTTTTCGATGCCAACTGCCCCTAGGCCACCGCAGCTACCTTTCACGACTTTCTTTTGGAAAATGTATCCGACAGCCATTGCAGTGATTACCGCGACAAACACAGCAAAGGTAATTAGAAATGTATTCATAAAAACATGCTCACTTCTGTTGTTATTTCTTCATGAATGGCTTGTATGCTTCCGAAGCCAACTCTTTAAAACCATCTTCCGTTTTCACAATCATGAAAACAGGAATATTATTTTCGTTCGCAATTGCCATGCCTTTGTCTTCACCTAGCACCATAAGACCAGTTGCAAGACCATCAGCAGTCATCGACGATTTATCTAATACCGTTACAGACACCACTTTATGATGAATTGGTTTGCCTGTTCGTGGATTAATAATATGAGAGTATCTCACACCATTACTCTCAAAGTAATTACGATAGTCACCACTTGTTGCAATTGCCATGTCGCCTGGTTCAATAATTTCTTGAATTGAACGTTCATCAACGGTCGGTTTTTCAATTGCGATACGCCAAGGCACACCTTCACGATTGACACCTTTGAGACGCATTTCACCACCGACTTCGACCATAAAGTTCTGTACCCCTTCAGATTGAAGGTAGTCAGCAACCACGTCAACCCCCCAACCTTTCGCAATCGTCGATAGGTCGACGTACAAGTTAGGAAGATCTTTGGACAGTGTATTACCATCAACAGATAGGTGGTGAATACCGGTATTTGCTTTGCGAGAAGCGAGTTCTTCATCGGTTGGAACTACATCTGGACGAGCTTCTGGACCAAACCCCCACAGGTTAACTAGAGGGCCGACCGTCACATCCAATGCACCTAAAGTAAGACCGTTAAGGCGAATTGCTTCTTTCACTACCGTTGCTGTTTGTGTCGAAACTGTAAATGGCTCGCTCGTTTGATGCTGATTAAAACGACTTAACTCTGAGTCGTCACGATAGGTCGACATTTGGTCATTAACCTCTTCCAATAAGCGATCAATTTCTGTCTGCATCGCTTTTGGCGTTGGAATACCATCTTGCTCGATATACTTGATGTTGTAAGAAGTCCCCATGGTAGGGCCACTTAAATGAATTTGATCTGCAGGCTGCTCACAGCCAGCCAAAATCAGTAGAGAAGCGAATGCAACAAGCCACTTTTTCACTTGTTAACTCCCAATGTTGTTGAATTGATATGGGAAATAGGACCAATCCTTTCAATCCGATTACCTATATCAACTGTTGAATATCAGTTTTATGTCTATAAAAAATAATGGCTAGCTCTTGGAGAGCTAGCCATAGATTCAATCACTTGGAGGAATTAACCACCGAAGTCATCTAGTAGGATGTTTTCATCCTCTACACCTAGATCTTTCAGCATGCCGATTACAGCAGCGTTCATCATAGGTGGACCACACATGTAGTATTCACAGTCTTCTGGCGCTTCGTGATCACGTAGGTAGTTCTCGTAAAGAACGTTGTGAATAAAGCCAGTGTAACCATCCCAGTTATCTTCTGGAAGTGGATCAGACAGTGCACAGTGCCATACGAAGTTGTCATTCTCAGCTTGTAGCATATCGAAGTCTTCTACGTAGAACATTTCACGCTTAGAACGTGCGCCGTACCAGAAAGACATCTTACGCTTAGAGTGCAGACGCTTAAGTTGGTCGAAGATGTGTGAGCGCATTGGAGCCATACCAGCACCACCACCAACGAATACCATTTCTGCATCTGTATCTTTCGCAAAGAACTCACCAAATGGACCAGAAATAGTACACTTGTCGCCTTCTTTTAGAGACCAGATGTACGAAGACATGATGCCTGGTGGTACGTCTGGGTTGTTCGGCGGCGGAGTTGCGATACGAACGTTAAGCATGATGATACCGTGCTCTTCTGGGTAGTTAGCCATAGAGTATGCACGAATGGTCTCTTCATTAACTTTAGACTCGTAACGGAAAAGGTTGAACTTCTCCCAGTCTTCACGGTATTCCTCAGGAATATCGTAGTCTGCGTATTTCACGTGGTGAGCAGGAGCTTCAATCTGGATGTAACCACCAGCACGGAAAGGTACTGATTCGCCATCTGGAATTTGTAGCTTAAGCTCTTTGATGAATGTCGCTTTGTTATCGTTAGAGATAACAGTACATTCCCACTTCTTAACGCCGAAGATTTCTTCAGGAAGCTCGATATCCATGTCAGTTTTCATTGCAACCTGACACGCTAGACGCTCACCTTCACGCGCTTCACCTTTAGTAATATGGTCAAGCTCGGTTGGTAGGATGTCGCCACCACCTGATTTAACTTTTACGCGACACTGACCACATGAGCCACCGCCACCACAAGCAGAAGATACGAATACGCCAGCACCTGCTAGAGCACTCAGTAGCTTACCACCTGGTTGTGTAACGATCGCCAGAGAAGGGTCATCGTTCACAGAAATTGTAATGTCACCTGTTGGTACAAGCTTAGACTTAGCGAAAAGAATCACTAGTACTAGTGCAAGTACGATCAGAGTAAACATCACTACACCAAGAATAATGTCCATTGACTATTCCTTAATTGTTGCGGTTTACCCGACTTACAGTTGAACACCAGAGAAAGACATAAAGCCTAACGCCATAAGACCTACAGTGATAAATGTGATACCAAGACCACGTAGACCTGGAGGTACGTCAGAGTACTTCATCTTCTCACGGATACCTGCAAGAGCAACGATTGCTAGCATCCAGCCCACACCAGAGCCGAAACCGTAAACGATCGATTCAGCAAAGTTGTAGTCACGTTGTACCATGAAAGATACACCACCGAAGATTGCACAGTTTACTGTGATCAGCGGTAGGAAGATGCCTAGCGCGTTGTACAAAGGTGGGAAGAAACGGTCTAGGACCATCTCTAGAATCTGTACAAGTGCTGCAATTACACCGATAAAGGTGATGAAGTTTAGGAAGCTAAGGTCCACGCCCTCAACTAACGCGTTCTCTCTCAGAACTAGGTTGTATACCAGGTTGTTCACAGGAACAGCGATAGTCAGAACTACCACAACTGCAACACCTAGGCCGAAAGAGGTCTTAACCTTCTTAGATACGGCAAGGAAAGTACACATACCTAGGAAGAAAGACAGAGCCATGTTTTCGATGAAAATCGATTTAACTAACAGACTAATGTAATGTTCCATGACGTCCTTACTCCTTCGCTTCTACTTGTTCTGGTTTCAGAATACGGATTACCCAGATAAGGAAGCCGATTAGGAAGAATGCTGATGGTGCTAGTAGCATTAGGCCGTTAGGCTGGTACCAACCACCGTTGCTCACTAGAGGTAGAACTTCTAGACCAAATAGTTTGCCTGAGCCAAATAGCTCACGGAAGAAACCTACAGTGATAAGAACGAAGCCGTAACCTAGACCGTTACCAATACCGTCAATAAGAGATGGTACTGGCGCAGACTTCATTGCGAATGCTTCAGCACGACCCATTACGATACAGTTAGTGATAATCAGACCAACGAATACAGATAGCTGTTTAGAGATATCGTATAGGTAAGCTTTTAGCACTTGGTCTACCACGATTACTAACGATGCGATGATTGCCATCTGAACGATGATACGCACACTGTTAGGAATGTGGTTACGGATCAATGAAACAGAGAAGTTAGACAACGCAGTTACAAATGTTACCGCTAGTGTCATTACAAAAGCTGTTTCTAGTTTAGTTGTTACTGCAAGAGCAGAACATACACCAAGAACTTGTAGCGCGATTGGGTTGTTATCCAATACTGGCGCTAGAATGCTCTTTTTAACGTTTTGTGCACTAGACATTAGTTAAGTTCTCCGTCACGAACTTTTGCTAGGAAAGGACCAAAGCCCATATCACCTAACCAGAAGTCAAATGTGTGTTGAACACCATTACTAGTGAGCGTCGCTCCTGATAGGCCATCAACACCGTGCTCAGAACCTTGCGGTGCGCCGCCTTTCACGACCTTAATCGCTGGCTGGTGATCTTCATTGTACAATTTCTTGCCAATGAATTGATCGCGCCATGAAGGGTTCTCTACTTCACCACCAAGTCCAGGAGTTTCACCTTGCTCGTAGTAAGTAATAGCAGACACAGTGTTACCATCAGTTTCAACGGCTACAAAGGCATACATCATCGACCATAGTCCTTTACCGTGCATAGGCAGGATAACTTTTTGGACTTCATCTTGATCTTTTACAAGGTACACCACTGCTGTATTCGCGCGACGACGGATATCAGCTACGTCTTCTTCTGGTGTCAATGCGATTGAACGTTCTGCATCTTTTGATGCTTCACGTTGATCGTACGTAGATGCATTACCCTCAGTAAAGTTACCTGTTTCAAGGTCTACTAGACGAGGTTCGATGTACTCAGCAAATAGCTCTGGTACTTTCTTACCGTTTGCGTCAATGCCTGCAACTTCAACGATCTTTGATTGCTTATCTAGGACAGCGTTAGCTTTTTGCTTATCACGCAGACCTACTGCTGCTGTTGATACGATGATTGAACAAACAAGGCTCAACCCGATAACAACACCCAGCGTCTTTTTAATGCTGTCGTTATTACTTGCCATAGCGTGCTAGTCTCCGCTTGATGTTCTTCTCAATCACTACATGGTCGAACAGAGGTGCGAATAGGTTCGCGAATAGAATCGCCAGCATCATACCTTCTGGATACGCTGGGTTAACTACACGGATCATCACACACATTGCACCAATTAGGATGCCGTACCACCATTTACCTTTGCTAGTAAATGACGCTGATACTGGGTCCGTTGCCATGAAGAACATACCGAATGCAAAACCACCTAGAACTAGGTGCCAATGCCATGGCATATTAAACATTGGATTAGTGTCAGAACCGATCACGTTAAACAGAGTCGATACTGCGATCATACCGATCATTACACCCGCAATGATGCGCCATGAAGCTATTCGCATGTAAACGATCATCGCTGCACCGATCATTAGAGCTAGAGTCGATACTTCACCAATAGAGCCAGGGATGTTACCGATGAACGCGTCCATCCAAGTGATAGGAGCGCCAGTTACTGTGTTAACTAGAGCACCGTTACCACCTTGAGCCCATTGGCTAAGAGCAGTAGCACCAGAGAAGCCGTCAGCTGCAGTCCATACTACGTCACCCGAAATTTGCGCTGGGTAAGCGAAGAATAGAAATGCACGACCTGCAAGTGCAGGGTTAAGGAAGTTACGACCTGTACCACCGAAGATCTCTTTTGCTACAACAACACCAAATGTGATACCTAGCGCCGCTTGCCATAGAGGTAGCGTTGGTGGAACGATAAGTGCGAATAAGATAGAAGTTACAAAGAAACCTTCGTTAACTTCGTGCTTACGCACCATACAGAACAACACTTCCCAGAAACCACCAACAATAAATACTGTTGCGTAGATTGGCAGGAAGTAAGTCGCACCTAGTAGCATCTTACTGCCAACACCCGCTTCCGCACCGATAGTGCCGCCAAGCATTTCTGTTAGCCAGTAGTGCCAGTTACCTGCGATAACTGTCGCTAGTTGGTCACCAGCGTACATGTGGTTAAGTGCTGCAATAGCTTGGCCACCTGCGTTGTACATACCCCAGAACATTGCTGGGAACACCGCAAACCAAACCATGATCATGATACGTTTTAGGTCAACGCTATCACGAACGTGCGAGCTTTTATTTGTTACGATACCTGGCGTGTAAAAAACTGTTGCTACAGCTTCGTACAGGGCAAACCATTTTTCGTGTTTGCCACCAGGCTCAAAATGATGCTCGATGTCTTCAAGAAACTTTTTAAGAGCCATGAAAATTACCCTTCCTTCTCGATAGTATCTAGGCATTCACGAAGTAACGTACCGTACTCGTACTTACCTGGACATACAAAGGTACACAATGCTAGATCTTCTTCATCCAGTTCAAGCGCACCCAGTGCTTGAGCACTGTCTGTGTCGCCGGCACATAGATCACGAAGCAGCAAAGTAGGCTCCATATCTAAAGGCATTACGCGTTCGTAGTTGCCAATTGGAACCATTGAACGATCACTACCATTGGTCGTCGTTGTCATATTGAACAACTGACCTTTGAATACGTGACCAAGGAAAGAGCGAGTTACCGAGAACTTATTCTTACCAGGCATTGCCCAGCCAAATAGTTCTTTTTCACGGCCTTCACGTAATACAGAAACCTGTTGATGGTAACGGCCAAGGTATGCGTGTGGACCAGTTGCATGTGTACCTGTTAGTACTGAACCAGAGATCACACGAACTTCGCCAGGCATCAGCTCGTTATCTGTTAGGTCATCTAAGCTTGCACCCATTACGGTACGAACTAGACGAGGGTTATTCACAACTGGGCCAGCTAGAGACACAACACGATCTGTGCATAGCTCACCAGTTAGGAACAGCTTACCGAACGCGATAACGTCTTGGTAGTTGATGCTCCATGCCACATTCTCTGCATTTACTGGGTATAGGAAATGCATGTGGGTGCCAGCAAGACCTGCTGGGTGAGGGCCATCGAAGACGTGTTCTTCTACGTTAGACTGTGAAGAGCGTGGCAAGCTAGTGCCAGATTTACATACGTAAACCTTGCCTTCTGTCAGGGCTGAAAGAATGTCTAGACCAGCAATGAATGCTTCTTGTTGCTCATTAATGATCAACTCAGGCTTAGCTGCTAGTGGATTAGTATCCATTGCAGTTACGAAAATAGCCTTAGTAGAAGACTCGATTGCAGGAACCTTGCTAAACGGACGAGTACGTAAAGCGGTCCATAAGCCAGAGTCAACCAACTGAGTCTTGATCACTTCACGATCTAGACCTGAAAGTTGAGCGGCTTCGAACTTATCAAATGTCACCTGCTCTTCACCTGCCACTTCAATCACTACAGATTGAAGGACACGTTTAGCGCCACGGTTAACTTCGATCACTTTACCGGCTGCTGGTGCAGTAAATTTCACGCCTGGGTTCTTTTTATCTTCAAAAAGAACTTGCGCTTTTTTCACTTCATCACCAACGCGGACATGCATGGTAGGTCGCATGCCAACGTACTCTTCGCCAAGCAAGGCGACTTTTTTGATGGTCTTACCATCATTAATCACCTGGGATGGAGTTCCTGCGATAGGAAGATCCAAGCCCTTCTTTATTGTAATCATACGCACTTGCACTACTTTTATCGGGAAAAAGATTCTTTTGATTGCGTAACTTTTAGACACGACATCAGTGTCCGGTTTTGATGTTGTTTTAAACATCAAAATCGCAACATCCTATTAAAAATCTCGTCACAAGGAATACGCGAGATTTATCAGGTGCCGTAGTCTAGCATTTTTTAGGAACTTGATGCCATGATCAATCATTAGAATAGAGGGGTTATTTCGGTAGAATCAGGTCTAAAAGGTCAAAGAATAGTCATAACTTTGACCCATCGCACAAATGCCATATTCCATACATATCTTATGGAAAAGTGATATTCATCGCCTGAAATATTCTGCAATTTCCATTCATTTGTTGAAACACTGTTAACACATTTTTTAACCAGAATTTGTGCCACGTTAACGTCCCTAAAGAATGTAAAACGAAAAAAGATGGCCTTAAGCCACCTTTCTCTGCACCTTTATATCTTGCGTTTTTAGTGACCGCCACCCATACACATCGGGCTATCAGGGGCGCCATCTTGTTCACGCTTCCACTCTTCATCAGTGTATGTATGAATAGCTAATGCATGAATGTGGTTATCCAGTTCATCTGCCAAAATTTGATGAACTTGACGATGGCGCCCAATCAAACGCTGTCCCGCGAACGAATCACTCACAACAATCACTTTGAAATGACTCTCTGAGCCTGGTGGCACATTATGCATGTAGCTCTCATTAATGACTTTGAGATAGCTGGGTTGCAGCTCACTGTGTAGTTTCTTCTCTATGATTTCTTGGATCATATTCGTTCCTCATTGATGCGAATTCCATAAGTATATACCTAAGTAAAGCAGACATGCATCACTCAAACATCACTCTCATTATTGACGCACTTTGTAGACATATTGTCTCAAGGCCCTCGACTCCATGAACATGCCTAGAGAGCGGCCATCACTGAACTCGTAAAATTTGACAGCTTTTTGTATCTCGACACGTCATCATTTGCGACAATAACACTTAATTTCTAAATCAACTTACATTTAGCTATGAAAACCGAACTGAACCTTCACGAGCGAAGCTTAACACTTCATCGTTTCCCAAAACGTAGTAACGAAACGCTACAAGCGTGGGATGCCGGTGATGAGTATCTTATTAATCATGTTGAAGAGCTTGCTTTGCCAGACAATCAAAACATCCTCGTGATTAATGACAGCTTTGGTGCCCTCTCCTGCTGGTTTTCGGAAAAGCACCATGTAACGCTAATGAGTGATTCATTCATCTCACATAAAGGTGCACAGCAAAATCTCGAGCAAAACCAGTGCAATAAAGTAGCGTTTGCCACCACGATGGACCTCGTTCCTGCCAATATTGATCTCGTCTTGCTGCAACTGCCCAAAAGTAACCGCCATCTAGTGTGGATACTAAGCCAATTAAGAAAGGCGCTACCGGCTTCCTGCCCCGTCTTTGCAGTCAATAAAGCGAAAGACATTCACACTTCGACGCTAAAACTGTTTGAAAAATACTTAGGCGAAACAAAAACATCTTTGGCCTGGAAAAAGCACAGATTGGTGTTTTCTCAAGCAACAGTTGAGCCTCCGATTGAAGTAATGCCTTTCACGACTTGGCGCGTTGATGGCGAAGATATCGAACTCAAGAACATGCCAAATGTCTATTCAGGAGAAAGTTTAGATTTAGGTGCACGCTTTATGCTGCAGCACCTGCCTCAAGACCCTTCGATAGACAATGTCATCGACCTCGGCTGCGGCAATGGTGTTCTGTCTGTTAAATTTGGTCAGTTGAATCCAAATGCTCGGCTAACATGTGTTGATGAAAGTTTTATGGCGCTTGAATCAGCAAAACAGAACCTACGCGACAACCTTGGTGAAAATAGAGACATACAGTGTATAGCGAACAATTGCTTGGACGGTTTTAAACACAGCAGCAGCTCTATGGTTATGTGTAATCCACCGTTTCATCAACAACAGGCAATCACCGATCATATTGCTTGGCAAATGTTCTGCGATGCTAAACAAGTATTAAGTGAAAATGGCCGTTTACTGGTTATCGGAAATCGTCACCTCGGGTACGACGCAAAACTCAAACGTCTGTTTGGCGATAAAAATGTGAAACTTATCGCTTCCAACAATAAGTTTGTGATTTTACAGGCTACAAAAAATCCTGCTAAATTAAGCGCAAAATAAGCTTTAGCAAAATAGTTAAAAGGAATAATAAAATGAGAAAATTGGTACTTGCGGCTTCGGTTGCGTTGCTTGCTGCGTGTTCAGCCCCTCAACAACCTCAGCTGAACCTGATGCCAGAAAGCACATTGAGCACCAATCCAATTGTTCAAGGCAAGACTTACAGTTTGACCAGCAAAGATGTACGTGCAGCGCAGTACGTGGCGTTGGTGGATAACGGCCGTTCGAACATTCTTCCTCTTCATGCTAAACAGAATTTACGTATTGCGTTAGAAGAAGCATTAGAGAAGCAATTCTCATCTCAAGGTTTCCATGCGGATCTAAACAGCAACAACGCGATTGAATTGAGCGTTCAAGAAGCGTTGGTCAACGTGAAGCATTCGGTGATGGAAAATGAGATGGACGCTAAAGTTGTGCTGGAAATCACAGCAGAGACACCTGAGGGCAAGCTAGTCAAAACTTATACAGGTACAGCAAAGCGCTCTGGCACATTGAGTGCCTCTGATGCCGATATTGAAGAGACATTGAATGATGTGGTGACATTGACGCTTAAAGAGATTGCCAATGACCCTGAGCTTCGTCAATACATGCAGGAGCGTTTCTAATGTTACGCAAAGCGATTCTGTCTTTAGCATTACTCAGCTGCAGCGTTTGGGCTGGACCAAAAGTAGCGTTTGAAACGACACTTGGCTCATTTACGGTTGAGTTAAACGAAGAGAAAGCACCTATCACTGTCGCTAATTTTCTGAAATATGTAGAAGATGGGAGCTACGAAGGTACTATTTTTCATCGTATTATCCCAGGCTTCATGGCACAAGGTGGCGGCTTTAACCAAGATATGCAGATGGTGAAAACATACGCGCCAATCAAAAACGAAGGAAATAATGGTCTAAACAATGACCGTGCTACCATCGCCATGGCACGAACCAATGCACCAAACTCTGCAACTCGTCAGTTTTTCGTCAACTTAGTCGACAATGACTTTCTCAACTATGGCGCTCGACCACCAGGTTATGCTGTATTTGGTGAGGTTACTGAGGGGTTCGACGTTATCCAGAAAATGGCTCAGCAGCCGACCACGACAGTAGGCCGAATGCGTGATGTACCAGAGACGCAAATCGTCATCACCAAAGCTACACTACTTAAATAGCCAAAACGATAAGCCCTTTGAATAATCGAAGGGCTTTCTCTTTCAACGGCTTCATTTTATTGGATTGATTTATGTCTTCATTACCTTCCATCACTTGGTTGGAAACGGTAAAAAGTTACCTCGATAAACGACTCATGTGGGTTTTCATGCTGGGCTGCTCTAGCGGCTTTCCGTGGGTTCTTATCGGTTCAAACATGTCAGGTTGGCTAAAAGATGCCGGCTTGACCCTCTCCGCAATTGGCTATTTTGGTAGCGTTTTTGCGGTCTATGCGATCAACTTTCTGTGGGCACCTCTGGTTGACCGCGTGAAGCTGCCAGTCCTCTTTAGACTGCTGGGGCAAAGACGTAGCTGGATTTTCTTTTGCCAAAGTATCGTACTCGTCGCTACCCTATTTATTGCCGGCGTTAATCCAGCGGAAAACTTGGTGTTTGCGTCACTACTCGCCTTGTGCATTGCAACGGCTTCAGCGACACAAGACATCGCAATTGATGCTTTTCGTATTGATACTTTCCCAAAGTCAGAAGAGTCTAAACTGCCTCAAGCTTCTGCAATGGCGGTCATTGGCTGGTGGACAGGTTATTCACTACCGGGTTATTTAGCGTTTGTTAATGCTGACAGTGTCGGTTGGAATGGTGTGTACTACGGGATGGCGGTGATAGTCGGCATTCTAATGGTCTTTACGATTTTAGTCGGTGAACCGAAGACTCAACGCGAACAACTTCAGTCTGCCGCTGAACAACGCCACAAAGAAGTGGTTGGTTCAAAAGTCGTAGCTTGGTTTACCGTGACTGTTGTAGAACCTTTCCTTGATTTCTTTAATCGCAATGGCGTCCGTGTCGCGATTACTCTGTTGCTGTTCGTTTTCCTATTTAAAATTGGCGAAGCGTTTTTGGGCAGGATGTCGATCGCGTTCTATAAAGATATTGGTTTTAGCAATGAACAAATTGGCTATTACTCCAAACTGATCGGTTGGGGAGCCACCATCTTCTTTACTTTTGTCGGAAGCATGTTCAACGTTAGGTTTGGTATTGTACGTGGATTAATGATCGGCGGTATTGCGATGTCTGCCAGTAACTTGATGTTTGCTTGGATTGCTTCGGTAGGCCCAAACGAGCACTTGTACTTAGCCACGATTATTGTCGATAACTTTACGACTGCTTTCTCAACTGTCGCTTTTGTTTCATTTTTGACGATTCTAACCGGGCAAGCATTTTCGGCAACTCAGTATGCGTTGCTTGCCTCTCTAGGAAACTTCGGACGGACGACTCTTGCTTCTTTCAGTGGCGAGCTAGTGGATTATCTCAATGATTGGAGCACATTCTTCGTGCTTACCGCTGTCATGGTCGTGCCAAGCTTGATTATGTTGTACTCGCTACGACATTACTTTGATGCTCTATTGGAAAAAGCACGTCACAAGGATTAACGAAACATATAAAAAACCACCGAATTCGGTGGTTTTTGTTTTGCGAGATATAAGATAAGAGGTCTATGGGTATAACCCTTTACCAAACATATTAAATATACGTGCCACGCCTTGAGTAAAGATCATCGGCTCAGTCAATACGGTTAAACACAAGCAGTCTTCTCCGGCCTTAGTGTAAGGGCTGTGCTTCACTGATGCGTCTCTAATCATCAAATCGCCCTCTTCATATTGGCCATCCTCGTCACTAAATCCACCATGTAGGATCAATGTAGACTCCAGGCCTTTGTGCGTATGTTGAGGGATTTGCACATCTTCCCCGATGTACATTAAGCTGACACGAGCGTCTTCCCCTAGATCAATCTGAGCACTGAAAACCTTGCCTCCGTAACTTCTCCATGACCCTACGAGGTCAGAGAAACGCGCTAAGGTTTTAGGAAGAGCGAAGCTTTTTCCTGCCACATTAACAGCAGCAGAGTCGCGGATCACGATGTTATCAGTCGCTGGCTCCGCGTTGATGATGTCATTGAACATGTCGTCAAATTCAGAAACATACTCAGAAGGTATGTCACTTACGATGTTCGCTTGACTTGCTTCGACTTGGTTCACATAAGCTCGGCACTTGGTGCATGTTTCTAAATGGGTTGCGACCACAAGACCAGAAACTGCATCAATGCTTCCCGAAGCGTATGCTTCTAACAAGCTGTTATCTGGGTGTTTGTTCATAGTTGCTCCGTATGCATTGAATGCCTTAGCTTTTCTACTGCAAGCCTCAGCCTGGATTTTACGGTACCGAGGGGTATATCAAATAATTCCGCGACCTGTTGATGAGGTAACTCTTCAAGATATACCGCTTGTAAAACATCTCTCTGGTTTTTCGGTAAAATATCTAAAAACTTCACCACCTGTTCTTTCAACATATCTTGTTCTGGTGAATAGTGATCAACAAGATCAGGTGGATAATACTCTGACGGCCAAATGTCATCAGAATGAATGTGTAATTCCTTACCTTTCTGTTTTCTCAGCAGATCAAAACAAAGGTTTCGGATTATGGTATATATCCAAGTCGATAACGCGCTCTTTTCACCATCATAGAGGTGCGCTTTCTGCCAAACTGTCGCCATGGTCTCTTGCACCATCTCCATAGCAACTTGCTCATTACCAACATGTTTGTAAGCGAATTGCTTCAGCTTGGGTGCGTAAAAACGGAATACAAAAGCGAACGCATCTTTGTCTCGATCCTTCACTTTATCCATGTAATCGTTCCAATCACTGCGCCCCAGTTTTTTCGGGCTATCACTCATCATAATCGGCCTTAATTTGTGGGAGGAGTTTCCTCCTCCCATTCGTCCTAATCGGTCACGTCATCGACCAACAAGTTGAAACCACCGTTGTTCCCATCATCAATGGCAACGACTTGGTACACAACACCGTTCATTACATTGACTGGTGCTGAGTCAACCGCAACAATACTTGGGTTACCAGCCACTGTTACCGTTACATAATATGTACCTTCAGCGACATATAATCCTTGTACGCTATTTTTATACGCAAAATTAGCGATGGTTGGATCACTTCCATCTATTCCTGCACTCGTAGTGAGGTAAATATCCACCATTTCCGCTATAGGATTAGCCGCCGCGTGTGTCACATTCAGCGTCGCGCTAGTTGCCACTGCACGTCTCATGTCTTCAACAACCAGAGGTTCGATATCAATCGCTGGGCTAACAACACCGACTGCGTAAACACTGTAATCCTTTCCGCCCGCAACCATTAATCCGTCAACATCGATAATAGGATTGGTTGTTGTGCCATCCACGTAAACGTCAATATCGTAAGCGCCAGCAGCAAGATCCAAATAACCACGAATCTCTTTGAACGCTAAGTCGGCAAGAGGAGCGAAGGCCGCCCCGTTAACGTTAACATCGACGACTGGCGCTCCATCGACAAGGTGTCCGACTCTTACTTCAGCTTGGCTGCCCATATCTTCAATTATAGAAGAGCCCGAACCGTCCAACACCAAGAGTTTGACAGGTGACGTGCTATTCGAGTCTCCTGTGCCGATAGCGGCAATCGTCAAGTTGGAATTAGCCGCAAGAGGTACTGTACCGGAGTCAAAAGCAACGCTGTCTCCTACGGCAAGTCGAACTTGATACTCACCAGCTGGGATGTTCAATACGTCGGTAGAAGCTTTGTAAGCAAGGTTAGTTATTGGAGTCGCGCTAGCAAGAGCAACACCTGGCTCAGTGACATAAAGATCAACAGCAGGAACGCCTGAAGCTGCATGAACAACTTGAACATCTAGACTATTGGCATCAGCCATTGAATCGGCGCTGCGAGTCACAACTAAAGGCTCAACTGGGTTTGGCGAACCATCGGCATCGCCAACAACGAACACGTTATAATTGAGGTCGGAATCAAGATCTAGTTCTGTTTTAGGTATTACGGTCGCGGTTTCATTACCTGGGAGCTGAACATCGACCTGAATCGAATTCATCCCCTCTCGCAATTTAACGTAGCCAGATCCCACACCATAATCAACATTCGTTAATGATGGTTTATCGTTGATCCACACATTTGCAAGCGGCGCATCAGAAGACGCGTGCACTGCTTGTAAATTGGAATACTCGATAGTGTCACTGTCGGAGCCACACGCCGCCAGTCCTAATGCCGCCACCATAGTTAGCGCAGCTCTGCCAAATCCTTTCATATCCTTGCCTCTTTGTTAGTCGGGGCTTCTATGGCTTCTGTCAGAAATTGCAACGCAGGAATGCAGTTCTCTGCGCCAACGAGCTGTTCGAACAGATTGCAGTCTAAAGGAAGTAATTCAAGCCAGCGCTGGGTCACCCAAGCTGAGTCATCGTAAAAACGATGCTGGTAGAGGTTTCCAAGTTGAGGAAACTCTTCATAAACATGGGATAACTGCTGGCTTAAATAGAAGAAATCTGGTGAGTTGTCTGGATGTTGCCAATTGTCTAACCATTCGACCTCTGCATGGCGTAAGCCGTCCGCATCTGCACGAACTCGTTTGACAACAAAGCGTTTCTCACCAGCGACTGTAATACCAAGAAGACCATCACTGAGTGTTTCAAAATCAACGATCCTGACCAAAGTTCCGATAGATGAAACGTTACCCACGTCTTTAGGGTCACCTTCACTTCCTACTAGGCAAACTCCAAAACCCACATTTTGTAGGCTGCATTCCTTTACCATTCGCTTATATCGTGGCTCAAAAATGCGCAGATTCATTTTACCTTCAGGGAGTACAACTGAAGTGAGTGGGAATAACATGACTTCTTTCATTCAAACGTCCTCTTTGATTCACGGATACATACGAATCCCTTATCACTCCGATCACTAACGATTTATGTTGGTTAATCGACTGGCTTAAAAAGTCATAAAATCGCTCACGCAAACGATCCAAATCACACATTTATTGCAATAAAATGCAACAAACAAAAAGTTCCGTAAATAAAGATAATTTCGTGATGCAACTCACCAAAAACGTTTCATTTTGCACCCTTTATCACTTTCATTTGGGATTTTTATCGCTATTATTCCCGCCAATTGGAAAGCGCAGCACAGATTGTGTGTTCTGAATCATTACAAACATAGAGAGTCCCCTTATGCGTAAATCACTTTTAGCTCTTAGCCTTCTAGCGGCTACTTCAGCTCCAGTTATGGCGGCAGATTACTCTGACGGCGATATTCACAAAAACGATTACAAGTGGATGCAATTTAACCTAATGGGTGCATTTGACGAGCTTCCAGGTGAGTCTTCACACGACTACCTAGAAATGGAATTCGGCGGCCGCTCTGGTATCTTCGACCTTTACGGCTACGTTGATGTATTCAACCTAACTTCTGATCCAGGTAGCGACAAAGCTGGCGCAGAGAAGATCTTTATGAAATTCGCTCCACGTATGTCTCTAGATGCGGTAACTGGTAAAGACCTATCTTTCGGTCCAGTTCAAGAGCTATACGTTGCAACTCTAATCGAGTGGGGTGGTAACTCTGGTGTTAACTCTCAAAAAATCGGTCTAGGTTCTGACGTAATGGTTCCTTGGTTTGGTAAAGTTGGTGTTAACCTATACGGCACTTACGACGGCAACAAAAAGGATTGGAACGGTTTCCAAATCTCGACTAACTGGTTCAAACCATTCTACTTCTTCGAGAACGGTTCATTCATTTCTTACCAAGGCTACATCGATTACCAATTCGGTATGGATGATGATGCTGGTAACAAGTTTGGTTCAACCGCGTCAAACGGTGGTGCAATGTTCAACGGTATCTACTGGCACTCAGACCGCTTCGCAGTGGGTTACGGTCTAAAAGGTTACAAAGACGTGTACGGTATCAAAGATACTGATGGGTTCAAGTCAACTGGCTTTGGCCACTACCTTGCTGTAACTTACAAGTTCTAATTGAACCACTAAGTTTGCTCAAAAATGGCGCCTTTCGGCGCCATTTTTATTTGCTTTCCTTTTTTCCCTCATTATCCTTGCAGCAAACCTTTTTAATGAGAGCGTTTGGTGAATATCCTTATCCTCGGTCCAGGTGCGGTGGGCTCACTCTGGGCAACAAAATTTAAGCTTGCCGGGCACAATGTTTCATTGTGGGGAAGAAGTTCTGAAAGCCAACAATCACTTCAGTTGGATGACACACCCGCAATCGTATTCAGTAATCAAGATATTTCCTCCGTAAATAAAGCAGATCTCATTTTGATCACGGTAAAAGCTTGGCAAATGGAAGACGCCATTCAGCCTTTACTGCCTCATATCAACGCAGACACGATTATCATGCTGATGCACAATGGTATGGGTACCGCCTCTGGCGTGGAGAAGGCTCTGCCAAACAATCCTATCGTGCTCGCCACAACGACGCACGGCGCATACAAACCAGATAACCAACACGTACTGCATACCGGTCACGGAACAACGCAAGTGGGTGGTTATAATGACAAAGGAATGCAGTGCGCTTTTCTGCAAGATGTTATGCATCATGCCCTTCCAGAGGCCATTTGGAATCCACACATCCAATCTGCGTTATGGACTAAGTTAGCGATCAACTGCGCGATTAACCCACTGACTGCGATTCACCAGTGTAAGAATGGTGAGCTTGCGCAGCCCGAGTTTAAGATACAACTCGAAAGCATCACTCAAGAACTGGTTGAAGTAATGAGTAAAGAAGGTATTGCTATCGAGTTTCGCTCTCTTTTCGATACGGTGATGCAAGTGGTGAACGCCACAGCTGAGAACTATTCTTCAATGAGACAAGACGTATTCCATCAGCGTCGAACGGAAATTGATTTTATAACCGGACACTTGTTAAAGGCTGCCGAGAAACATCGCATCAATACGCCTGAGAATTTAAAACTTTACCAACGCATCAAACAAATAGAACAAAGCTGGACAGAACAATGAGTAAGAAAATCTTAGTGCCAATCGCTCCGGGCACCGAAGAAATGGAAGCCGTCACCGTTATCGACATGATGGTTCGCGCGGGTTATGACGTTACAGTAGCGAGTGCTGCTTTTGATGGCTCATTGACGATGAAAGCTTCTCGCGGAGTCACACTAACTGCCGATTGTAAGCTAGTCGATATCGCTGATGATGAGTTTGACGCCATAGCGCTTTCTGGTGGTGTTGGTGGTGCAGAAATTTTTCGTGATAGCACGGTGATGATAGAAATCCTTAAGCAGCACATCTACGAGGGAAAATTGGTCGCTGCTATCTGCGCAGCACCGGCGTTGGTATTGCAACACCATGATCTTTTCCCACAATCACTGATGACCTGTCACCCGAGCTTTCAGTCACATATCCCGGAAGAGAAGTGGCGCAGCAAACGCGTGACCTTTGATATCAACCACAACCTAATCACCAGTCAAGGTCCGGGTACAGCTTTAGAGTTTGCGATGGAAGTAATCATTCAACTCTCAGGTAAAAAACACGCATGGTCAGTTGCTGAACCAATGATCCCTCTGCCTACTCTGCACTACCACAAGCTTGGTGAAGAATAATGTTTGACGTAAATGCTGTACGCGAGCAATTTCCTGCTCTAAACCAATCCGTCAACGATACGCCCTTAGTGTATCTAGATAGCGCAGCGACAACGCAAAAACCGCAATGTGTGATTAATGTCATCAGTCATTACTACAGTGCGCAAAATGCCAATGTTCACCGTGGCAGCCATAGTTTAACGGCTAATGCCACCAGCCAATTTGAAGCGGCACGAGAACGAGTGGCAAGCTTTATTGGTGCAAACAGCTCTAAAGAGATCATTTGGACACGGGGCGCAACCGAAGCACTGAACTTAATTGCTCAAACCTACGCCCGTAGCACGTTACAACCAGGTGATGAGATCTTGATTAGCGAGATGGAGCACCACGCCAACATCGTGCCCTGGCAAATCGTGGCAGAGCAAACGGGTGCTAAAGTCATTAAAGTTCCGATGACATCAGATTGCCAGTTCGACATCAGTGCATTTGAGGCGCTTCTGTCTGACCGCTGTAAAATTGTTGCTTGCGCGCAAATAACCAACGTAACAGGCACACGCCAACCTATAGAAAAAATCACTGAACTGGCGCACAACGTTGGCGCGGTTATTGTAGTTGATGGCGCGCAAGGCATCGTACATGAGCAACTTGATTTATCGGCATCAGATATCGATTTCTACGTTTTCTCAGGTCACAAACTTTATGCACCAGCAGGCATTGGGGTTTTATACGGCAAGCTTGAACTTTTGGAAGCCATGCCACCATGGCACGGCGGCGGTAAAATGGTTGAACGCGTTTCTTTCGAAAAAACGACGTTTTCTGCACTTCCTGGAAAATTTGAAGCGGGCACACCAAACGTTGCGGGCGCGATTGCTCTAGCGAAAGCCATTGAGTGGTACCAAGGTTTTGACCATCACGAAGTAGAGACTCATCTCCATGCGCTTCAGGATAAGGCCTACCAAGCACTAAGCGCTTTGGATGACATCCATATTCTAGGCTATCAACCGAATGCCTCTGTACTGACCTTCGTAATGGACGGCGTTCATCACCAAGATATTGCGACGCTGCTCGATCAACAAGGCATTGCGGTACGAGCAGGACACCACTGCGCTCACCCATTGATGGATGCGCTAAATGTGAAAGGCACGGTACGCGTCTCTTTTGGTATTTATAACACGACGAGCGATGTGGAAAGACTCATCGCCGCCGTAGAAAAAGCCGTCGACATGCTATAACGCCAACGGTTTGATTTGGAGTAACCAACAAGGTTACTCCATCTGCCTATCCAGAGTCGCCACGCAATTTCTGCCATTTCTTTTCGCAGCATAAAGCGCTTTATCTGCATGCGCATACAAACGTTTGGTGGTTTCATTTCTGCCTATTTCCACCACGCCTACACTCACCGTGACCGGAATTTCAATCTTTTCAAATTCGAACTGACAATTTTGAATGTGGGAACGTACTTCCTCTCCTACCTCTTTCGCCGCCGACAGAGAAGTTTCTGGCAAAATAATCGCAAACTCCTCCCCTCCGACTCTTGCAAAAATTTCGTCTTTGACGAGTAAGTGAGAAACCAAATCAGCTAAGGTCTCTAAGACATAATCCCCCGCATCATGACCACGTTTATCATTGATGACTTTAAAAAAGTCCAAATCAAACAATAACAACGCGGAGTGATAATCTGGAGCTTGGGATTTAATAACTTCTTCTGTGAGCTTTTCGAAAAAAACACGTCGATTGTAGATGTTGGTAAGAGCATCAATTTGGCTTTGATGGCGAAGAAGGGTTTCAACTCGGTGGCGATTGGAGATGTTGCGTGTAAGAATAAGGACAACGCGACGACCCCGGTATTTTATAGCGAGTGGGCAGATCTTGCCTTCGTAGTATAGGTCGCCTCTTGGTCCACTGTTGGCATCTATTCCCTGAATGCTGTCGGCGCACATCTTGTACTCGATCGTCACAATACTGTCTTGTTTCAGTGATCGACTGATCTGCTCGATAAACCAGTCGGCTTTATCTTTTTCAAGTACACCGTGAAGTGTCTTACCTATCAAATTGCTTCCATCGTGATAGGCTTTTTTATCTGTTCCTCCAAAAACATCAATATAGATACCATCTTCACTCAGAATAAAAGTGGGGTCTGGCATTCCGGATAACACGTCTTGCGCATGTTCCAAGGTGAATTGCATATAGGGAGGTTCCTAGCATTTGTATCTAAGTAACCCAATCGCTTCCAAGTGTGTTTCCACATTGGGGAATAGGAGCGGATGGGGCATATGTCTATTATCTAATATAGACAAATTTTAAATACAATTGAGTTTATAAAAACCAAGTGGGCAATATAATGAACCAGGATCAATAGAATGGTTAATTAACGCTAAAATAGTCGACCATTTGCATACTTTTTATCCATATGCAAAAAATATCTCAACTCAGATACAAAAAACGCCAAACAGCTAGGCTATTCGGCGTTTTTTAAGAGTTGGAAAAATAACTCGTTACACGGCGACTTGCTTAATCTGCTCTACAATAGCTTTCAAGCCATTACCACGTGACGGGCTTAAATGGGAGACAAGCCCCAGCTGATCAAAATAAGCATCAATATCAAATGCTTGAATTTGATCGGCCGTTTTACCGTCATAAGCTGCCATTACCAAGGCAATCAATCCACGGACGATACGCGCATCGGAGTCCGCACAAAAATGCCAAACGCCATCTTGCTCTTGGCTCACTAACCACACCAAGCTTTCACAACCCGAAACGGTAACTTGTTCTGATTTCAGCTCTTCTGGCATTTTTGGCAGCTTTTTACCCCACTGAATAACCTGACGGTAACGATTTTCCCAGCCTTTAAATTGCTGCATAGTCGCTACAATGTCTTCGCTGGTGATATCTGTACCAAATGGAGAAACGGGAAAATCTGTCATGATGCGCTCTTCTTCTAGTTTACTGCTTATATTTTGAAATCAACTTCTCAACGATTCGCGATACCGCGACAAAGCCAAACGTTGCAGTTACGACAGTCGCCGCACCAAAACCGCTAGCGCAATCCATACGTTTTGGACCTTCCGCTGTCGACTTCACACCACACACTGAACCGTCTGCTTGAGGGTACTTCAGCTGCTCGGTTGAAAACACGCAATCAATACCAAACTTACGAGCCGGATTCTTAGGGAAGTTATGATGACGACGCAAGGTGTCTTTGATTTTCTTCGCTAGAGGATCTTGGATCGTTTTCGTTAAGTCAGCGACCATGATCTGCGTTGGGTCAACCTGACCACCAGCGCCCCCCGTGGTGATCACTTTGATCTTGTTGCTGCGGCAATACGCCAACAAAGACGCCTTCGCTTTTACGCTGTCAATCGCATCTAGCACGTAATCAAACTCTTTGCTTAAGTACTCATGTTGATTGTCTGGCGTGATGAAATCATCAATCAGATTGACTTTACACTCTGGGTTGATCAATTTGACACGCTCGGCCATCACTTCAATTTTGCTTTGGCCAACGGTGCCCGTCATCGCATGAATTTGGCGGTTAATATTCGTGACACAAACATCATCCATATCAATCAGAGTCAACTCACCGATCCCAGTACGGGCCAGCGCTTCGACCGCCCATGAACCCACGCCACCAATACCAATAACACAAACGTGTGCAGCGCGAAGAATGTCCACTTCACTGTTGCCATAAAGACGACGAGTGCCGCCAAAGCGTTGATTGTAGCTGTCAGATGCTGGGGGATCGAGTTCACGCATATTGAAGTCCAGATGATCGATAGAAAAACAAAGAGTGCGATTTATACGCACTCTTTGATGAAATGTCTAGATAAGAGGCGGTTCCTCTTTCTTGGATGGCTATTGTAGCTTTTCTGGCGGCAAAGCCCAAGGCGCTTGAGTTGGTGAGTTTTCCAGCCCAAGTTTCCAAACTCGACCAAAATGCTTGTAGTGCCCTGCTTCCGTTCCTGCTCTCGCACCAATGCCATGATACAGATCCAAATGGTTCTGTTTTACAGCACCACCAGTGTCTAAAACGATCAGCATTCGCAGTTGATGCGCACCACTCCACGTACCATCGGCATTCAGCAGTGGCACTTCCGCCAAGATTGGAGTCCCCATTGGTAAGATAGAACGGTCACCCGCGACCGCGGCCATTGGCAACAAAGGAATACCAGCCGATCCCGTTACTGGCGCTTCCGCTTTTGGCGCAAAGAAGACGTAAGAAGGGTTTTGCTCCAACAACTCGCGTACTGTTGCGTCGTCGTTGTCCATTACCCATTCTTTAATCGCTTTGAGAGACATTTTTTCACGCGGCACTTCACCACGTTCAATCAAAATGCGGCCAATACTAACGTAAGCTTTATTATTTTTCCCTGCGTACGCGAAGTACTCCAACGTATCATCATCTTCAAAATGCACATAGCCACTGCCCTGCACTTCCATCATAAACGGGTCAATACGGTTAGGTGCATAACCTAGCACTAAACCTTGGCCATCTAATGCCCCGTTGTAGATCTCCGCGCGAGTCGGACAATCTGATGAGCAGTTTGGCTTGCCATAAACTGGGTACTTAAAAATGTCGTTTGGTGTATGACGCAGTTCCATCACGGGAGAAAAGTATCCGGTAAACAGCACATTACCTTTTTTATCACCACCACCCAATTGCGCGGCTTGAATGCCAAACGCACTCAACGCACTGGTATCTCCGCTCTGTTGCGCCCACTCACTTAATCGTTGATATAGCGGTTGGTATATCTTCGCCATGGATGGTGACTTTATCACCACTTGCTCAGCTTGCTTGTTAAATTCAGTAAAATCGCGTGGTTTGTTAGACTCAACCACATCCACTTGATTGAGGATCTGAGGAAACTCACCATCAAGATATTGCTGAGCACGATCATTTTGTTGAGCACAGCCAAAGAGTAGGCTCAAAGAGATAATAGGAAGGAGTTTTTTTAACACGTGTCTTTTCCGTAAAAGAGAATAGCAAAAGGATGGCAAACAAATGCATACGGTGCAATTGAAAAGCAACGACAAAATGTTTCAACGCTAAGCCAATCCGTTTACTCGTTGTAAATTCATTCAGTTAATGCAACATGATAACAGCGGAAGAATTACGGAATTGTCCGGATTATGTTTGGAAGTAAAATTTACTGATTGAGAGATGAAATTGTGATCATCCATATGGCTCACAGACGCAAGAGAGCTCTGCTTAAAAGACAATAATAAAAACGACTATCTTACCGCTATCCTTGCACGTCCCTCTAAACGGAATACAGGTAGATAATGAGCATTGGCATCCAGCTTCATTTCTGCATGCTGCTTACCCACAAAATTGAAGTGCCGCTCATTTGAACCCACTCGATACGAAAACGAATCCCCATCGAATTCAAAACTGGTCGCCACTGTAGAACCATTTACGGTAACACCGCGCTCACTCAACACAAATTCTTCACGAGCATAAGGCGCAACATCTTGCTCAACCCAGCGACCATAAATTGTCGATTTGGGAATGGGCGGATTAATGGTTCGAGTAATCAAATCACTATACAGCATGCACACGACAACGGTTCCAACTATCGCTATAAGCATGAGAGAACGCTCTAGCCACTTACGAAGCATTGATTTAGATGACGTTTTTGACAGATTTGAAGCAGTGATCGCAGCATTCTTATTAACAGCAGAAGACATGAGGTTCACGTATTGAGGAAAGACGCCACCATTGTAACCTTCCCTCTTAACGGGACCAAGAACCTACCTCAATATGTTTGTGCTTTATTCCAAAATTTCGCCTTGCCACTCAATGAATAAAAAGGCATTATTTTAACATAATTAAACAAAGGAATGGCTGTAGTGAAAATTCGTAGTACTGCTCTCGTAAAAGGATTCCGTCAATCAACACCTTATGTCAATGCTCACCGCGGAAAAACCATGGTGATCATGCTGGGCGGAGAAGCCGTCGCACACAAAAATTTTGGCAATATTATTAATGATATCGCACTCATGCACAGCCTCGGAATCAAAGTCGTGGTGGTGTATGGTGCACGTCCTCAAATTAATCAGCTGCTAGAAAAACAAGACCTCACTACGCCTTACCACAAAAATATCCGCATTACGGATGAATCGGCTTTATCTGTTGTTATGCAAGCTGCCGGACAACTTCAGCTTGCGATTACTGCGCGCCTATCAATGAGCCTCAACAATACTCCGATGGCAGGTACCCAGCTCAATGTCGTTAGCGGAAACTACATCATTGCCCAACCACTCGGCGTTGATGATGGTGTGGACTATTGCCATAGTGGACGTATTCGCCGCATTGACACCGACGCGATTAATCGCACTCTTGATCAAGGTTCAATTGTTCTGCTAGGTCCCATTGCTAGCTCTGTGACTGGCGAGTGCTTCAATTTATTATCGGAAGAAGTCGCCACCCAACTAGCGATAAAGCTGGGTGCGGATAAGCTGATTGGTTTTTGCTCCGAACAAGGTGTCATTGATGACAACGGCAATGCTGTCGCCGAGTTACTACCAATTGAGGCGGAGCATGTCATCAAAACGCTTTCTGAAAATACGTCTCCTGACCTAGATTACAACACTGGAACACTGCGCTTTCTTAAAGGCTCTATTGCCGCTTGCCGTGCCGGAGTACCTCGTAGCCACTTGATCAGTTATAAAGTAGATGGCGCCTTAATTCAGGAGTTGTTCTCTTTCGACGGTATCGGTACCCAAGTTGTTATGGCGAGTGCTGAACAAGTGAGGCAAGCTAATATTGACGATATTGGCGGTATCTTAGACCTCATTCGCCCGTTAGAAGAACAAGGTGTACTGGTTAGGCGCTCTCGAGAACAGCTAGAGCAAGAGATTGGAAAATTTACCATCATCGAAAAAGACGGCTTGATTATTGGCTGTGCTGCCCTTTATCCATACCCAGAAGAGCGTAAAGCTGAGATGGCTTGCGTAGCGATTCACCCTGACTATCGTGATGGAAACCGAGGTTTGTTACTGCTCAACTACATGAAACATCGTTCTAAATCCGAAACCATTGATCAGATTTTTGTCCTCACGACACACAGTTTGCATTGGTTCAGAGAGCAAGGTTTTTACGAAGTCAGTGTCGACTATTTGCCTGGAGCCAAACAAGGGTTATATAACTTCCAGCGTAAGTCCAAAATCTTAGCGTTAGATTTATAGCTTAACCTTAAATCAGGGAGCGAAACTTAACGTTCCACTATACCAACTAACCTCAAAGGGCAGGATTTAGTTCATTAACGCTCAACCCTGCACATCGAGCTTGTTTAGGAACGAGTTTGTTGAGGAGTAAGGCCACACATAAACCCTACTCCGGACTAGCGGGTCATCATGTAAACCCAACTTAGAAATGCGCAAACCATTGCTTGATTTTTGTTCCAATTTTATCTTTTAAATATACATTTGGTTGGCTATACTCTGCTCGCTAGTGATTGGTTTTTAACCAATACGAATGGATCTAGGTGATGTAATTAGCCTTCACCCTAAAATACTGGGCAATTGAAAAACTAGTTAGCTCCGTATTGCACACCAAGGACAGTTGTTAATCTGACTTTAAATAAGCCGAGACGAGCACTGTTATGAGAACAATCATTTGTAATTCGCTTCAAAGCTTCTGGGATATGGCTGACAATCAGTTTTTAGAAGGCCTAGACGTCCACTGTGTTTTCCCCGTAAATGACGCTATCCGAGATTTTATTCTTGCTTATCAACAGCAATACAAAATACGCAGCGTGTCTTTTACCAATGCGTTTGCAAAACATGCATAAAAGAAGACCGAGCCATAAGCTCGGTCTTCTTGTTTTAGTTGGTAAGCCGCTTTACTAACCCACTCGCGCGAGTGGTTTTCACCTTAATGCCTCGCTTCAGAACATTGAGCTCGGCGTAAAGAGCTAAACGCTTTTTCGCGCGGGTAATGCCTGTGTAAATCAACTCACGGGTTAATATCGGGCTAAAGTCTGGTGGCAAAATCATAAGGGTGTAATCAAATTCACTGCCTTGCGATTTATGGATGGTCATGGCGTAAGCCGTTTCATGTTCAGGTACTCGGCTTGGCAAGACCGATTTCACACTGCCGTCAGGTAACTCGAAAAAGACTTTCAAACGCGGTTCTTCTTCACTGTCATCTCGCATACAAATACCAATATCACCGTTATACAAACCTAAACCGTGATCATTACGCGTAACCATGACAGGTCTGCCGTGATACCAAATTTCATCCTGAACTTGAATTAACTTGCGCGCCGCAAGCGCTTTCTCGATGCGTTGGTTTAGCCCAGCCACACCGAAGTCACCTTCACGGATCGCGCACAGCAGTCGGCATTGGTTGAAGGTATCTAACACCGCTTTGGCTTTGTGCGTTAGCGACTCTGGCTCTCCGGTTTTAGGATCAGTTTCCTGTTGTCCAATGCGTTTGAGGTAACGACCGTATTCCTGCACCAACGTCTGCATCATTTGGTTGTAATGTTGACTACTTAGTGCGAAATGTTCGATATCGGAAAAGTCACGCGCCCAGACGTTATCTACGCTCGCAGCAGAACCGGAATTAACCGCTTTTGCCAACTGACCAATGCCTGAGCGAGCGTCAAATCGGTAGCTCTTTTGCAGCATACATAAACTATCAGCAATGCTAGATGCACTGTTACCCGTATGGGCTAAAGTATCGAAGCCCGTCAGTTTTGCGATGGCTGACGCCTGCTCTTTGCCATAACCCAACGCATGGAACGAACAGATATCACCCAACACTGCCCCTGCTTCAACTGAGGCAAGTTGATCTTTATCACCTAGCAAAATCAGCCGCGCATGTTTCGGTAAGGCATCGACCACTTTATACATCATTGGTAAATCGACCATCGACGCTTCGTCGATAACCAAAATATCCAAATGCAGTGGATTTTGCTTGTTGTGACGAAATTCTGCGCTATTAGGAATCGCACCCAGCAACCGATGTAAGGTACTCGATTCAGTCGGAATTTTGGCTTTTAGCTCCGGAGAAACTGGCAGCTCTTGCACCGCTTTACCAATGGACTCGGTTAATCGCGCCGCCGCTTTCCCCGTCGGGGCCACCAGCTTGATGGTTAGATTTTTCTCTTGCGTCGCCTGTTCAATCAAAGCAGCAAGCAATTTGGTTACTGTCGTCGTTTTACCCGTACCAGGGCCACCAGAAATCACAGCAAATCGACGAGTTAACGCAACCGCCGCCGCGACTTTTTGCCAGTTCACACAAGCTGAGAGTGGCACGAGTTCATCCAGTTGATGCAAATCCTGAACCTTGCGCGCATTGCTAAGCACGGAATCAATGGCGTGCCAATCCAACGATTCGCTTGCGACCACATCAAGGTGGTCACACACCAATTGCTGACGCAACACTTGGTTGCTGCTTCCCGCTTCTACTGCTTTGCCCAACGCGTTAAACAGAAAATGGTATTGGCGTGCGAACAGATGGTTGAGCAACTCCGATAATCGCGCAAACTCTTGTGGTTGCAAGTTAACTGCGGCGCCCAGCTGATTGAGCTTTTCCGCCAGTGTCACTTCATAATGCCAATAGCGATGCAGATACAGACGCTCACCATCGAACATTAAAGGCAAGGCTTCTCCTTGCGCGCCGACCACGCTGGAATTTTGTAATACTTGAATCCAGTCTATGTCTTGCAACTGTGTGTTGAGCGCCAATGCCGACTCACCAAACAGCCCTAGCTTACTGGCTAAATCCGTAGATTGCCCTTGTGCATCGAACAGAGACAGACAGATATGTCCTTTGCCAAGCTCACTACTGACAACACCCGCGATAAACGCCAATGCTTGACTATCCGACTGTTCATCATGCGTTTGAGAATCAATAAAACAGGCGAATTGGTAGTCGAGCTGACGAATAGCACCTTTGTGCGCCAAGCGTTCCAACACTACCAATAGGCTATCTTGGTCAGAATGAAGATTGTGATTTGTCGTCATTAAAGTAGCTCCATCTGCCCGGCTTGAGTTGAGCGCGTTTCGAGTGCTTGACCATCAATCAAACGATCCATCTCTTGTAAGAACTCGAAAGTTGGTTTCGCGGCAAAAATGCCGTGGTCACTCTGCCCATCCATGCCGCGCAAGAACAAGTAATACACGCCACCGAAGTGCTGCTCATATTGATAATTCGCCAATCGGCTGCGTAGGAAACGATGCAGTGCTAACGCATAAATCTGGTACTGCAAATCGTAGCGGTGATCCGCCATCGCCGATTTCAGAGCCTCACCATGGTATCTCGTCACATCGTCGCCAAGATGATTCGATTTCCAGTCAAGCACGTAGTATTTACCTTGATGTTCAAACACCAAGTCGATAAAACCTTTGAGCATGCCTTGCACGGTTTGGAAACCTAAATCCCCCGCTTTCGCCGACAACGGATCGTGACGTTGAATGACTCGGTTTAACGCCGGTGCAGACAAAACTTCAATCGGCAGCAAAAACTCCATCTCCACCAAACGTTGCGACGGTGCTTTTTGATTCAGCAGCAAAGACTTACCATCCAACGGCGTTGCGAGTACGGTATCAATCAATTGCTGTAAAATGGGCAACCACTCTTCATCGAGCTGTTCGCTTTCCATCAAGCCAAGGATGATTTGTGTATTCTCTTCCGTCGTGGCTGGCTGAGTAAATTCAATTTCCTCAAACAGGCTGTGCAGGAACGTACCCGGACGCGCACCACGAGGGAAGGTAAAAATCGAACGCTCTGGCTCCACCAAATCCGCTTCGTCTTGTTCTTCAGATGAGTCGATATCAAAACCTGTAATCTCAATCGTGGCATCATGCTCGGCGTGATGAGAGCCTTGCTTGACCAAGCCAGAATAACTGGTGATGCGCCAGTTTCTGTCGATAGGGTTTTGCAGTTCTTTCGCACTAAGATCGTGTATTTCTTCTTGTGGCGCTACGTACTTATCTTCGAGTTGCTGCGGCGGATCGGCCACAACGACACAATCAAGCTCGTCTTGTTGCTTTGTTAAACCTTGGTGCAAATCGTTAATGCCACCTTCTTGACCATTTTGAATCAAATAGCCAATCGCACTGCGGTGTACACCAGTTGGCTCTTTGGTCGAACGGCCATTGCGCAACGGTGAGGCACCGATAAAACACGCATAAACAGCACGCGTTAGTGCCACGTATATCAAGCGTAAGTCTTCCGCCAAACGCTCTTTGTCCGCTTGCTTCATGGACGCATCGTTGCCAGTGATATCCAGTACCGTGCGGTCATTGGCTGCATCGTAATATTTGGCTTCACTGGCTTCTCGATAGCTGAACACAAACGGCAGAAATACGAGGTCATACTCCAAGCCTTTTGATTTGTGAATAGTTACGATCTGCACTAAGTTACGTTCCGATTCTAAACGTTGGATTTGGTCATCACTGCCACCCAAACCGTTTTCCGCATCACTGATAGACTGAGCGAGCCAACGCAGCAGACCGTGATCGCTGTCCAGTTCATTACTGGCGTGTTGAAGCAGTTCACCAATGTGCATTAAATCGGTAAGTACTCGCTCACCATTTTCACCCTGTGAACTCGCACCTTCTTCTAGTAATCGCTCGGCAATATGGCGTTTGCTGATCACCGCGCGCAACATCGGCTGCACACCACGTTGAATCCAAAGTTTGCGATATTCTTTGAATTCGTTTACGGCGTTTTCCCACACCACTTCATCGTTATTAAGTGCATCCAAACTTGCTGCGTCGAGGGCAAACAGCTCAGAAGCAAGACTTGCACGCAGCGCACGGTCATTTTCTGGAGTCAGCACCGCTTGCAGCAAACGCTGTAGATCCTGCGCCACTGAACTGGTAAACACACTGTCTCGGTTAGACAGGTACACGCTGGCAATGCCTTGTTCAGCCAGCGCTTGTTTGATCATTCGACCTTCACTACCTGTTCGAACCAACACCGCGATATCGCCCGCTTGAACCGCTTTCTGTTTTTCGCCATTCACCAGACACGCTTGCCCCTGTTGAGCCTGCGTCAAAATAGTTTGGATTTGGCTTGCAGTCGCCTCTGCCATTCGAGTCAAATACTCGCCTTTTGGTAGCGGTTTATCGTCCGCTTCTTGCAACCAATAGGTCAGCGCGGGTTGCTTTTGGCCACCCATAGTCCAAATGCGTTTTTCGGCATTGGGACTGTACCTAACGGGTAAGAACGGAATATCCGAATCATAGATAAATGGACTGTCTGGCAAAGCAAATACTTGGTTTACCGCCTGCACCATATCTGCGCTAGAACGCCAGTTGGTTCCTAACGTGTAGTGGGCACTTACTTGGTTACGCGCTTTGATATAAGTGAAAATGTCTGCGCCACGAAAGCCATAAATCGCCTGCTTGGGGTCCCCGATCATAAACAAACCACATTCCGGGTTGTTCAGATAAATACGGCTGAAAACACTGTATTGAAGCGGGTCGGTATCTTGGAACTCGTCAATCATTGCGACAGGATACAAAGTACGAATACGCGCAGCTAAAAGCTTGCTTTCGTCCGTATCGATAGAAGCAGAAAGTTGTGTCAGCAAATCATCGAAAGAGAGCCACTGTTTTTGATTTTTCGCGTTAGCCAGCATCACACGACAATGTTCAATCGCATGAGCAAGCAGTGGCGCTTTTAAGCTGATTGGGTTGGCAAGAAATGTTTCAATGACTTCAAATACCGCATGCTGCGGCGCACTGCCTTTCGGTGTTTTTTCCAACAAGACGTTTTGCGCGAATTTCTCCAGCTTGTCTGGATAATCGTAACCTGTAGTTTCCGTTGCCGCCCAAGCGTTTACCGCCTCCAACCACGTCGGCAGAGACTTTTTGGTATAGCTACGTTTGTTAATATCTGAATCTGAAATTAGCGTTAAGAAGTCATCTTGGCTTTCTCGCCACTGTGCTTTTAATTCATCAATTTTTTTCAAATTTTCAGTATGAAGATCAGCCAAACTGCCTTTCATTGCTGGAACAGAAAGGCTTAACGGCGCACCAGTTAAGTAATTGCTGATGTCAGACAACAACGCAGATGGAGAGCCCCATAGCTGGCGAATTTCTCCAGCCAACGTAAATGGCAACGGGTAGAAATTGCGACGCCAGTAATCGGCTACAACTTGCGCTTTTAGGTGACTTTCATCGGTCACAAACTCGTTATTAAATCGGCTGCCAGATTCAAACGCATTTTGCGTTAGCATACGTTGGCAAAAACCGTGAATGGTGTAGACCGCCGCCTCGTCCATCTGACGCTCTGCCTGCAATAAAATTTCTGCGGCTTGCTTGTGATCGTCAAACTCATTAAGCAAAGGTTGGATCACCGGGTCGGAACTCTGTCCACGCGCAAACGCGATTCGCGCATCATGGATTCTTGCCCTGATACGATCGCGTAATTCCGCAGTTGCCGCTTCGGTAAAGGTTACAACCAGAATTTGGTCGACCGTAAGCGGTACGCGATGTCGAGTTTCCGCGCTGCCATGACCAAGCAAAAGACGCAGATATAAACCTGCAATAGTGAAGGTTTTACCTGTACCTGCTGATGCCTCGATTAACCTCGCACCGTGCAGAGGAAACGTCATCGGTTCTAGTGGCGTTGGTTGAGGTTGCTCTGTGCGGTCTAACGTATGTAGAGGACACTCTGCACCTGACATTTGATCCATAACGCTGAATCTCTCCGGATTATTTACTAGGACGTATCACCTAATAAATGTGATCTATAGTTAAAAATTCTATTAATATGTTTAACAAGTTGGATAATTTAGAGCTTTGTGAGATCTTTCTCACGGTTATCCATAAGACGTACCGTTAGTATGCGCCCCACGAGATAAGCCAAACCTTTTTGGCGGCACAACTCAAATGAATTAAACAAAAGTATCATGGTCCCTCTGACCTTGTGGCCGTACAGCGAACGCCCTACAAAAAATAATGATTTTCTGGCGGCCACCCTACTCTTCCTTCTCTTTATCCAGCTGTCTTTATTACGCTTTTACATCATCAGCGTCTTGAACCGCTAAGCGCGCACCTTGCAGTACTAATGCTGTCAGCAAACGAACTTCTGAGGCCAACTCATCATTCCAAGCAGGCCAAATTCGAGAGATGTACGCATTACTGCCTTCGCCCGGGCTCATGAAGCCATCATTGAATGCGTCAGCCATTTTCTTCAAAGATTTCTCTTCGTCATCTACCCACTGACCGCGGCTAAAGCCCGCTTCAACACAAGCCAACGCCGTTTTCGGGAAATAAGGCAAAGGCTTAGTCATGCCTTCGAAAAATAAGCGAACTAATTCAGTCAGTAGCTGTTTGGCATACTGCGCATCGGCAATTTCTGGGTAGATCAAATGCAGCGCGCCTTCTTTACGATCGTAACCAATGATGTGAGTTTTCTTAGCATGACCCGACGCCGACATGGCAAGGTGATCGATCCACGCTGCAAGGTAATCCTGCGATCGAATCTTACCGCTTCGATAGCGAATCAAACCGGATTGGTAGCATTGAGTTAGCCAACCTGTTAGACGAACGTTTTTCTCTTCGCCTTCATTTCGCTCAAACAAGGAATCAAACGTCAGGTCGATTTCCAAATCGTCTTGAGGCGCACCAGATAAAAACGCCAGTTTATCCACCAGCTCTTCCGCCTGAACTCGGTTGGTTTCAAATTCGATATCACCAAACGCCCCCACCGGCAGTTTGCCTTGCGCGCGCTGTTGACTCATAAAGTGTTTAAGCACCTCTGTTTTTTTCTCTGGCTGCATCAATGTCGCTTCAAGCAAGGTTTCTAACAGCTCATCACGCATTTGATAGCTTTCCAAACCACCTAAAACAAAGGGTTCGTCGTCTTCCATCACCGGTAGTGGCGGTTCAAAGATTACTTTTAAACGACGATTGAAAAAATACTGCACTGGTAAACGCCAGAAACGTTGCAACTCGACTAAGTCGAGCTCAAGCGGGAACGTCGCTCCCAACAGATAGTCGTCTAATGCCCGATTAAAATCACGACGGACATAGCCTTGCGATTGACTGCTTTGAGTCAATGCCGCTGGAATCCACTCTTTCGCGTAGCTAGCATGCATGCCTTGGAACGCACTTGGGCTAAACGGCACCATGGCGTGGGTATTCACCAACGCATTTAATAAGTTGTCGCCAGACTCATCAACGGGCAACGCTTCATCACCACTTAAACAATAGTTTTGGTGACAGTATTCCATCAGCTCAGAAACCAGAACCGAAGGCACTCGCTCGGTGTTGTCTTGGATTGAACGGCCGACATAACTGATGTAGAGCGTTTGCTGTGCAGACAACATGGCTTCGAGGAATAGGTAACGGTCATCATCTCGGCGCGAACGGTCGCCCGGTTTGGTTCTTCCTGTCATCAAGTCAAAGCCTTCTGGCGGCATAGAACGCGGGTACACGCCGTCATTCATCCCCAGTAGACATACGGTTCTAAACGGAATAGAGCGCATCGGCATCAGGGTACAAAAGTTCACTTGACCAGCAAGGAAGCGCTGGCTGACTCGTGTGCCAGATAATTTATTTTGAAGGTATTGGCTGATGATCGACGGCGATAACGCATCATCAAATGCGGCATCAGCTAACTGCTCTTTGAGTTGGCTGAGCGTATCGCGAATGGATTTGAGCGCCATTTCGCCTTCTAACTCAACTGAGAAGAAGTCATCCAGCAGTGAAACCAAAGTCTCTCGCCAACCATCGATAGTTTGAACATGAGAAAGTTTGCTTCGATAAGTGCTAATTTGTTGGATAAAGTGTGCCAACTTGCCCGCCAGCTCTGCGCCCATGCCTTGCACTTCGTTGTACGGAGACAAACTGCCTTGCTCGGTTTCAAACAAACCTGCGGATTCTGGCATCGCGTAGCCAAGCAACATGCGTTGAATACCAAATTGCCATGTGTTTTGACGGGTTTCCGGCAGTTCAAATTCGCGTCCGGTATTGGCGTCCAATCCCCAGCGAATTCCCGATTCCTCAACCCATTGTTTAGCTTGTAAGAAATCACCTTCGCTGAGTTCAAAACGCTTTAATATCGCTGGAGTTTCCAGAAGTTCGAGTAGTTCTGATGCCAAACAGCGCGTATTGGGTAAGTTCACCAACTGCATAAATGCAGCCAGAATTGGGCTCTCTTGATCGGCGGTTCGGTCAGAAATCGAATATGGAATAAAACGCTCACCCGGCGCGTTACCAAAGACCGCCTGAATCGCAGGGCTGTAAGCGTTGATGTCCGCGACCATCACGATAATATCGCGCGGTTTTAACGTTGGGTCAGCATCGAACATCGCCAACAGTTGATCATGCAGCACTTCCACTTCACGCATCGGGCTGTGACAAGCGTGTAGGCTCAGTGATTTATCACCCAAGCTAACCACTTGTTTGTGATGACTGTTTTCAATCTGTTGGTCATCTTGATGTTCTTCAAGATTGAGAATATCCGCTTGCAATTGATGGAGCAGACTGTCGCGCTCAACATCAACAAAGGCTTCAACTTCATGAGATTCCAGCTGAGACAACAGATACATATTGTCGCGCCCGAGTTTACCCATGGATGCCAACAGACTGTTTCCGACCACATCGGTGTGCAGCTCATCGATCACATTATCTTCCAGTGATCCTTTCAGTTGCTCAGTTTCACCTTGCACTTCCGAGTGATCGTCCTGCCACACAACGTGCTGACGATGTTTCGCCGCCAAACGAGCCAGATATTTGCGATCTCGAACTTCACCCCAGTAATAACGACACGGGTTGGTGAACATCAGATGCACGTCGATGTGTTCACCAATTGCTTTTAGCGCATCCATATAGCGAGGCGGCAACGAAGAAATGCCAAAAACAAACAAACGCTTGGGTAAATGGTCAAAATTGCCGTTAAAACTCTCTAACGTGTCGATAAAGTGCTCATAAAGGTTGGCACGGTGATATGGAGACTGTCCTAATGACACAGTGTGATCATACAACGCTTGCCATAAGATCGGCTGCCACGGATGCTCATCTTCCAGCTCTGGCACACTCTGCCCAGCTTCCCAACTTGCGATCCATTCCGGACGATACACCAAGTAACCATCGAAAATATCGGCAATTTTCTCAGCCAGCTGATACAGCTTAGAGTGGTCAATGTCATCTTTGAGGTACTGCGCTAACGGCGAAAACACCTCTTGGTTGAGAAGCCCCGGAAGCAAATGCATCAACTTCCACGTCATCGCTTCTTTGTTAAACGCACTGCGTTTTGGCACGTCTGGCAACACCTGCGTAAACATTTCCCAAATGAAGGTAGCAGGAAGCGGAAAATCAATGTTCGCGGCAACACCAAACTCTTTGGCCAATTCCATTTTTAGCCACTGGGACATGCCTGGACTTTGAACCAGAATTTGTTCTTTTTCGAACGGGTTTTCCAGCGGACTGATTCGAATCAGTTCGACAAGGAGTGATTTAAGAACGTCAACTTGGTTGGAGTGATAAACAGTAAACAAATTGGGAATACCGAGCGCCGATTGAAACTGTTAGCTAGCTTAGCACAGCCCTATTTAAACCCGCAGTGATCTCGCGTTCGGAAAAAACAAAAGGTTATATATCACTCAAATAGAGTATGAATCTTCTGAATTTTCACATGTCAATCAAGTCTGACACTTCCATACAAAATGTGACATTCGTCGCAACTATTCCATAATAAAAAACACTGTTTTATACTCCCTCTACCCATAATTTATAAACAAACAAAAAGTATGTTTCGCAAACTGTCTTCCAACAGCGCTTGGCTGATTGCTTTTTTTGCTTGCTTTACAGTGTACCTGTCGATCGCTTGTTATCCTTTTGTGTTGTCTAACAATCAGAATGAACCACTAACCTTGTTGCAAGGTTACTATTTGGTTTCGACTCAATATGGCTGGCTGGGCTTGATCGCTCTTCCATTTATGTTGTTGAGTTTATTGCTCTCTTTTCTACCGACTCGAGCATTCAAAGGCATCGTGATCGCTATCGCGATCTGTCTATTGATTATGTTTAAAGTCGATATCCTCGTTTTTCAGCAATACAAACTTCACATCAACGCTCTATTAATCCGTATGTTTTTCGAAGGTGGTGATGATGTCTTCGATATTTCGTGGATGAGTTGGCTAATCTTCATCAGTGAAATTGCCGTTCTGGTGATCGGGCTCGCTTGTACCGTTTGGGTAAGTAATCAACTGGCACAAAGCCGAGCTAAGTTCGTTTTGATCAGCGTCTGGTTTGCTGTATTGCTTAGCACGCAGATGATTCATGCGTACAAAAACGCACTTTACGACGATGAAGTCAGTCAGTTTTCGAATAACTGGCCACTTTACTACCCGCTGACGGCTCGTAAATTTATTTACAAACACGACCTAGTGGATGAGAACATTGCATCGAAGAACCGCGTAGAGTTAACCAACATTGAACGTAGCTCACTCAACTACCCGCTTGCGCCGATTCAAGTGCAAAGCAAAGAGAAACAGCCCAATGTTTTGTTTATCTTGGTTGACGCGTGGCGCTACAGTGATGCGACGCCGGAAGTCATGCCAAATGTCAGCAAGTTCGCCGAAAAAACGGTGAATTTCACACAACATATGAGCGGCGGCAACTCAACTCAAGCGGGTATTTTCAGCCTGTTTTACAGCTTGCCAGCGACCTACTGGGAAAGCTTTTACGCAAGTCAACGCTCTCCTGTGTTTATGGATACGCTGCAAGCAGAAGGCTACCGCATGGGCATTTTTGGCTCAGCACCGCTCACCAGCCCGCCACTTTCTCGCACGGTATTCAAAAAAGTGTCGGACTTGACCCTGAAACAAACTGGAGAAACAGCTGTCGAGCGCGATCAGCAGATAACAGACAAGTTCATCGAGTTCCAAAAGCAGGACAGCGACAAGCCGTACTTTGGTTTTCTGTTCTACGATGCCGCCCACGGCACGGTGTTTCCTGAACCTGAATTTGCGAAATTCAAACCATACTGGGAACGCGTTGACCACATTTTGCTCAACAACGATTTTGACGCTTCGCTTTACCACAATCGATACAAGAACTCGTTGTACTACATCGACAGCTTGATTGGTGATGTGCTGAAAAATGTCGACTTAGACAACACCATTGTGGTGATTTCATCAGATCATGGTGAAGAGTTTAACGACCATAAGATGAACTATTGGGGCCACACGGGTAACTACAGTGACGTTCAAGTACATGTGCCTCTTTACGTGTACATGCCAAATCGTCAGCCAGAGCAAGTTGATTACCGCACGACCCATTTTGACGTCGTGCCAACCATGATGAATACGCTGTTTGACGTTCAAGGCACAACGAGTTCATACAGCGTTGGTCATAACTTGTTTGATAGCTCTGCCTCTCGCGATTGGTATATTGCAGGCAGCTACTACAACTATGCATTGGTCGGCAAAGAACTGATGCTTGTGGTCAACCCTGGCGGGCACTCTCAGCAACTGAATCGCCAGTTAAAAGTCGAGAAAGAACAGAAAATTCCTGTCGATATCATTCGTCATTCTCTGGATGAGATGTCGCGATTTTACAAAAAAGGCTAGTGTCCAACATCGACGCCGATTGAAATAAAAAAGCCTCTTGGTTGTAAGACCAAGAGGCTTTTTCCTATCTGCTATTTAAGCGTGATGAGCGTGCATCAAGCGTGGCTGAATCAACAAGTTGTTGATGTATTGTAAGGCCACATAAGAGACAACAAATGTTGCCACAATCAACTCAAGACTAGCTAAGCCTCGCACTTGTTGAACATAGTGCGCAGCCAATCCTTGCAACTCCATCCAATTCGCCATTTTAAACAGCGCCGTCGCACCGATCACCATCGGGAAAGTGAACGCCGCATAGCCTGGGCTAAATGGCAGTCTAAGCAATTTAAAGAATGCGAGGTAAATGATGGCTGTCATCAATACCGCGATACCAAATAGCATAGCGATGATCACTGGTGATGGTGTCGCAGTGACCGTTAAGTACCCTGCCAATGATAGACTTGCTGGTGCCGCCATAATTGCCATTGTTGGTTTCGCTGCATCCGGAATTTCATGGGTAAACATGAAACGGTAAATCATCATCGGCAACATGATCGCGTACGCCACCATACCAAACATCAATGCACCTTGTGCCACTGGTGCTAACATCGGGTTGCCAGAGAAAGACACATCCGCAACGATGATACCCACAGGCGGTACAAACCAACTAGGAACCATGTGGTGCAATTCAAAATCTTTGGCGCGATGGTAAACAAAGCTCACCAAGAATACGATGTGCAAAACCACCGCAATCAGCCAAAGCGCATCGCCAGCTAATGGGTAAAAATGGCCGAGAGAGTTCGATACCACCATAGTGCCCATCGCAAATGTCGGAACCACGCTGCCCACAACCGGATGAGCAAGATCTTGTCTCAATAGATGATTATGTAGCAAAAACTTGGTTGCCAATATAGCCAACAATATGCTCGCGATACCCGCACTAATCCACTGTCCGTAGCCATGTAATTCGGCGAAGTTTTCCCAACTCCAGCCCAAGCTTGCAATACCAAGAGCCAAACCCGCCATTGGAGTTGGCGCTCCCATTACTTTTGCTTTTGTTCTTTGAATCATGAAGACCTCAACCAGACTCACTCTTGATGGGACGTATAATACGCTTGCACTTCGTTCCGATATATCTAATTATTTAAAACAAACGTTCAGAATTACTTAACGGTGGAGTATGGCAAGTCACATTTCTCTTAAACAACTGAAAGTGTTTACGACGATCACGCAGCACAAAACGCTCACAGCAGCTTCTGATAGTCTCTTTTTATCGAAAGCCGCAGTGAGCATGGCACTCTCAGAATTAGAAAAACAGATCGGCCATCACTTGTTTGATCGTGTTAATAACCGACTGATTTTGAACCAAGAAGGTCAAAAACTGCTACCACTGGCGGATGAGTTACTCAACCGAGCCAAAGACATCGAGAGCATTTTCGATGGTGACCAAGCGCTATCGGGCCAACTTCGCATTGGTGCCAGCGACACCATTGGCAACCAAGTCGCGCCCTATTTGCTTAGCGAATTTCGTCAGCAAACGAACCATCGTTCTCAAAGCCTGTTCATTTCTAACTCCGCACAAATCTGCGACATGCTGACCGATTACGAGTTAGACATAGCCCTCATTGAAGGCAAAACACTTCACCCTGAATTGCAGTCTACCCAGTTTAGCGAAGATGAAATGTGCGTGATTTGCGCGCCCAATTCCCCAGCCGCGCACGAAGGGCCAGTAAACTTAACCGAGCTAGAAAACAGTGAATGGATATTGCGAGAGGCAGGATCTGGTTCACGCGAATTTTTTATGCGCGTTGTCGCGCCGCGCTTGGAACATTGGCATGAAGCTTTTCAGCTCAATACCACCGAAGCGTTGATCAACTCAGTATCGGCAGGGTTAGGCTTGGGCTGTTTGTCACGTTTGTCTGCAGAACCTGCTATTCGTGACGGCCGCGTAAAACTGCTCGACATGCCTTTAGATATGAAACGTCGCTTCTGGTTACTGGTTCATAAAGAGAAATATCAAAGCCCATTGCTCAGAACGTTTATCGAATTTTGTCAAGATTGGGAGCGACCAACAAACCTTCCTTTGGCGGACAAATCCGCAAAGTGAAACCAAGATAGTTTAAATGCTAGTCAGTTAGTTGTACGTGTCTCTCATTCTGAGGCTTGTCGCTAGACTTGATTGGTCAAAAACTGTATAAAAAGCCAGTATCAATACACCAAATTAGGGGACCAACCATGGCTGTAATCGTCAAGTACGTGGTAGAACGCAATGGAGAAGAGAAAATGACTTTTACCTCTAAAGCGGAAGCTGACGCATACGACAAAATGCTGGATATGGCAGACGAGTTATTCTCACTGCTGGGTAAAAGTGAACTTCTAGAAGACGAAGGTAAGCAAGAAGATCTTGCAATGTTCCTTGCGCAAAACAAAGAAGAAGTGCTTTACGCTCTTGGTGCAAAACGTAAACCTGCACCAAAAAAAGCAAAGAAGCTTGAAGCTGTTGAAGAAGATAGCGAGCAAGAAGACGCTGCATAAGCCTCTCATTTGTTTAGAAAAAACGTCGCATTATGCGGCGTTTTTTTATTCCTTCCGTTTATCTCCATATATCTCTGAGAATATAAAGAACCGATTTAATATCCCAAATTGCTCTAAATTTCATGTTGCAGATTAGTGTGACTTAGATCTAGTCTAAATGGGTTCGGTGATGGGGTGCCACCGGAATCGAAAGATTCGAACCGCTTTTACAGCTAATGACTCCTACAGAAACGAAAACAGGTCAGCCCTGTTGGAAATGCTTTACCAATGTTGTTAAAGCAAGAGTTCTGTAGTGAGCAATTCAACTCTTCTCCAACCCCGCTCCTGTTTTCTCAAAAAATAAAAATACACTGGGAAAACATTATGCAATATTCACACGAAATCCAATCAATGTGCCCGATTCAACGCGGCGATCTTCATGCATCTGCACCGATCCCTGTTGAAGGCGCAATGATCAATCCAAAAGACGTTATCGCGATTTCTGGTCTTAGCCACGGCGTTGGCGCTTGTGCTCCTCAACAAGGTGCAGCAAAACTGACTCTTAACATCAAAAACGGCATCATCGAAGAAGCTTTGATCGAAACGATCGGCTGTTCAGGCATGACTCAATCAGCCGCGATGGCCGCAGAAATTCTAACAGGCAAAACCATTCTGGAAGCACTGAATACCGACTTGGTATGTGATGCTATCAACGTCGCGATGCGCGAAATCTTCCTTCAATTTGTTTACGGTCGTACTCAATCTGCTTTCTCTGAAGGTGGCTTGGAAATTGGTGCGGCACTGGAAGACCTCGGTCAAACTCAACGCAGCCAAGTGGGTACTAGCTACTCAACCAAAGCAAAAGGCGTGCGTTACATGGAATTGGCTGAAGGCTACGTAACAAAACTCGCACTAGACGAAAACAAAGAAGTGATTGGTTACCAATATCTCAACCTAGGCAAGATGATGAAAGCCATCAACGAAGGCGTATCTGCAGCAGAAGCCGCAGACAAAGCAACGGGGACTTACGGTCGTTTTGACGAAGCCGTATCTACCATCAACCCACGCCAAAAATAATTGCCACCAAGAGGAAAGAGATTATGAACACTCCAATTACTGAATCTGTACGTCGCACATTAGACGAAATGCAACTTTCTTCTCTGGAAGAGGCTTACCAATACTGTATGGATCGTGGTATCGACCCTAAAGCGCTGGTGATGGACACTCAACCTATCGCGTTTGAAAGCGCTGCCGATGCCTACACACTGGGTACTGCTTTGGCGATTTTCCGCGGTGCAAAAACAGCAGAAGAAGCTGCAAACATCATCGGTGAAGGCCTTCAAGCCTGCACAAAACCTGGCAGCGTCGCAGAGCAACGCCAAGTGGGTATCGGTCACGGTGCATTGGCGGCTCGTCTACTGAATGAAGAAAGTGGCTGTTTCGCTTTCCTTGCCGGTCATGAGTCATTCGCAGCGGCAGAAGGCGCAATCAAAATCGCATTGAACGTCAACAAATCACGCAAAAATCCGTTGAAAGTGATCCTGAACGGTTTGGGTAAAGACGCCGCTTACCTAATCTCACGCATCAATGGTTTCACTTACGTACGTACTCAATACAACTACCAAACTGGTGAGTTAGTGGAAGTAGAACGTCGCCGTTTCTCCCAAGGTCCACGTGGTGAGATCCTTTGCTACGGTGCAGACGATGTGCGTGAAGGCTTGGCTATCATGCATAAAGAACAAGTGGATGTGAGCATCACAGGTAACTCAACCAACCCGACTCGCTTCCAACACCCTGTAGCAGGTATCTACAAAGCGGAACGTAACCGTGAAGGCATGCCTTACTTCTCAGTTGCATCAGGTGGTGGTACTGGTCGTACTCTACACCCGGATAATGTGGCGGCAGGTCCTGCATCCTACGGTATGACCGATACCATGGGTCGCATGCACGCCGATGCGCAATTCGCGGGTAGCTCTTCAGTACCTGCACACGTAGCAATGATGGGCTTCATCGGTATGGGCAATAATCCAATGGTAGGTGCAACGGTTGCACTTGCAGTAGAGGTCGGTGAGCTAAGCCTCTAAGTCGATTTATCGCTTTACTACCCAAAGCCAGTAAATCCAACAAACCCAGTGTAGGGGGAGTGACTTCGGTCCTCCCCTTATTTTTTGCGATGCTCCCTTCTCCCACTTCACTGTGTCTCTGCCCAAAATCGGTCTGATAAGGCTTTTGCGACACATTTCTCATCAGACAAACATATCTCTAAAAAGACAAAAGGTATCCATCTACGGACTTTCTCCATTTCCCCTCTTTAAACTCCCCAATACTCTCTTTATGATGACTGACAACTTAATTATTTCTTGTCAGTGAACAGACGAGACACAAGACTCAACACATGGAGATCAACTATGGCTTTCTTCTCTCTAGCCTTTGGTACGGCAACTAAAAACCGCGACGGCAAAATCATCGAAGCGTTTTTCCCAAACCCAGTTCTTAACCCAAGCGAAGCGCTTGTTAACGCACTAGCAGCAGTAGCAGGTTACGAGCAAGGCAACCAAGCTATCGAGATCTCTGCAGCACAAAGCGCAGAACTGGCAGCAGCATTTGAAGCAAACGGCGATGCGGCAAACGCATCTTTCGCAGCAAAAGCAGCAGAATCAGCACAACCACTTGTACTGGTTATCCTTGCAACTGACGAGCAGCCACAAAGCGTTGCTGAAGGTTTCCTAAAACTTCAACTTATCTCTAACCGCCTAGTTCAACCGCACGGCACGGTACTAGACGGCATCTTCGGTCTACTACACAACATCGCATGGACTAACGAAGGCCCAATCGACTTACCTGAACTAGCAGAGCGTCAAATCGAAGCTCGCCTAGCGGGTCGTGCACTAAGCGTAGATTGTGTAGACAAGTTCCCTAAAATGGTGGACTACGTGGTACCAACTGGCGTTCGTATCGCTGACACTTCTCGCGTACGTCTTGGCGCACACGTTGGCGAAGGCACAACGGTAATGCACGAAGGCTTCATCAACTTCAACGCAGGTACAACTGGCGTGAGCATGGTTGAAGGTCGTATCTCTGCTGGTGTAGTGGTTGGTAACGGCTCTGACATCGGCGGCGGCGCATCTATCATGGGTACGCTATCTGGCGGCGGTAAAGTTGTGGTTTCTATCGGTGAAAACTCTCTACTAGGCGCGAACGCAGGTCTTGGCTTCCCAATGGGTGACCGTTGTACTATCGAATCAGGTCTGTACGTAACTGCTGGTTCTAAAGTGCGCATGCTAGATTCTGCAGGCCAAGAAGTAGAAGTTGTGAAAGCCCGCGATCTTGCTGGTGTTTCTGACCTACTGTTCCGTCGTAACTCTGTAACAGGTCAAATCGAGTGTCTTGCAAACAAGAGCGCGGTTGAACTGAACAGCGAACTGCATAAAAACAACTAATTCATTCGTGAATTAGCCCTACGAAAAATCCCCCAGCAGGAAACTGTTGGGGGATTTTTTAGCTTACAGCAAAATGCGTGATTACTGATTTAAAAAGCTGACCGCTTTATCTGGGAAATCAGTAAACAAACCATCCACTTTTACTTGGTTGTAGTACACATCCATCATGCCTTCAAAGCTGTCAGTGTACGCTGGAATGCGTCCTGGATCGGCGCGGAACGTGTATGGATGCACTTGCAAGCCAGCGTCTTTTGCAGCCTTCATCAACGGCTTGATGATGATATTGTCTTTGGTTGACTTATCATCCACCAGCATCGGCTTCCAAGGTCCAATTCCTTCCGCGTAACTCGCTACTTTCTTCATTCCGTCGGCTTCGAACATCCAGTCATAACTGTATGGTGTTGCCTTGTCGCCTTTGTACACCATAGTTTCGTTCCAGTCCGTGTAAGCCATAAGCTGAACGAGCTTTAAGTCCATGTCCATTGCAGGCATGAGTTCACTGTTGATGCGTTGAAGTTCATTCGCATCAAAACACTGAAGGTAGACTTTGTCGTCTTGAGAGCCGTAACCGTACTGCTTCAAGACTTTAAGTACTGCTTTAGAAATGTCCTTACCTTCATGACGATGGAACCAAGGCGCTTTAATTTCTGGGTAAATACCGATGTCATAACCCAGCGTTTTGTTTAAGCCTTGGATCAGCTCAATCTCTTCAGCAAACGTCGGCACGGTGAAGTCAGATTTCCACATAGGGAATCGGGTTGGATAGCCCGCTACTTTGTTGCCTTTCTCATCGATGTTAAAGCCTTCAGTTACTCGCAAGGATTTGATTTCCGCCAGAGTGAAATCAATCGCGTAATAACGACCATCTTTACGTGCACGATCAGGAAAACGCTCCGCAACATCCGTTACGCGATCGAGATAATGGTCATGCAACACGACCAACTGGTCGTCTTTCGTCATTACCACATCTTGCTCTATGTAGTCAGGTTTCATTGCGTAAGCAAGTGCTTTGGCTTCTAGCGTGTGCTCAGGCAAGTAGCCCGATGCGCCACGGTGCGCAATGACAAGCGGCTTCGCAATCGCACCAGCAGAGAGGCTAAGTGCTAAAAAAGTAAGACATACTGACTTTGTTTTCATTGTTATTTCCTTGATAAAGCGAAGAGGCAGTATTCCACTGCCTCTTTAAATAAATATTACGCTAGCGCTTCCTTCTCGCGCTCTTTTTGCTCGTGGTGCGCACGTTCACCTAAGAAGGCGTACATCAAACACACGATAGAAGTAATACAAGAACCCACTAAGATGATAAAGCCACCATCCCAGCCAAAGTGGTCTACGGTATAGCCCAAAATCGCGTTTGCGGCAACTGCCCCACCCAGGTATCCAAACAAACCAGTAAGACCAGCGGCAGTACCTGCGGCTTTCTTCGGAGCGAGTTCAAGTGCGTACAAACCGATCAGCATAACCGGACCATAGATTAGGAAGCCTATTGCAATAAGCGCCATCATATCTACTGTTGGGTTGCCCGCAGGGTTAAACCAATAAACCATCACTGCAACTGTCACTAGCACCATAAATAAGATACCAGCAGGTGCACGACGACCTTTGAACAATTTGTCAGAGATCCAACCACACAATAGTGTTCCTGGAATGCCAGCCCATTCGTATAAGAAATAAGCCCATGACGATTTATCTACCGAGAAATCCTTCGCTTCTTTTAGGTAAACAGGTGCCCAGTCCAGTACGCCGTAACGAATTAGATAAACAAATGCGTTTGCAATTGCAATCGACCAAAGAAGTTTGTTGTTGAAGACGTATTTGAAGAAGATTTCCTTCGCTGTCATTTCTTGTTCATGGGACTTGTCATAGTCATCTGGGTAATCGTCTTTGTATTCTTCAATAGGAGGCAGACCACAAGACTGAGGGGTATCGCGAACCGTCATCCAAACAAACACAGCAACCAACGTGGCGAAAAATGCAGGAACATAAAATGCAGTGCGCCAATCATCGTTAAATGCCCACAGGCCAAGAATAAATAGTGGACCAATCAAGCCGCCACCCACGTTGTGCGCCACGTTCCAAACCGAAACGATCTCACCACGCTCTTTACGTGACCACCAGTGCACCATGGTTCGGCCACAAGCAGGCCACCCCATCCCTTGGAACCAACCGTTCAAGAAAAGCAAAATGAACATCGCAGTGACGCTACCAGTCGCCCATGGCATAAAGCCAAAGCAAAACATCACTAATGCAGACATCAATAGGCCGCCACTAAGGAAATAGCGAGGGTTGGAGCGGTCTGAAACGCTGCCCATTAGAAACTTAGAGAGACCATATGCAATGGAAACAGCTGCCAAGGCGACACCTAAGTCTCCGCGGCTAAAGCCTTGCTCGATAAGATAAGGCATCGCCAAACTGAAGTTTTTACGAACTAGATAGTAACCGGCGTAGCCAACAAAGATACCGATAAAGAGTTGCCAACGGAGGCGAGAGTAGGTGCTATCGATGCTGCCAGGGGACAGACGATCAATGTGCGCCTTAGGTTTGAATATTCCAAACATAGGAACCTCATTATTTTGTATGCGATGGTAAAAACACAAAAGGAGCGAACGAAACAAAATAAATCTTCGTTCGAAAGTTCATGAATTGTATGGAGTTAGGATTTTATTTCTGTGACAAATGTTGCACATGGATTAAATATAAGTAAATACAGTAAATTATATGAGCATTAATTAGATCATCGTTCAACTTTACTCAAGATTCGTTAATATGAAACTGATGTTCAAACCTCTCACTTGAGCATTCCAATTCGAAACCTTTGAAACAAAGGCTCGAATTAGAACATAAACTAACCGTAAAAAGGGCGATTTACGCCTGCCCTACTCGCTCCGAACCAACTAATAACTAAAAAGCTGAAAAACGATCACGTTTAGCATCAAACGAAATAAAAAAAACAATTTTTATTTGAATACAAGCCGAAGCAATGATTCACAAACACAAGACATTAACAGCGTTTATTCTCTTCTCAACTCATCCTATTGGTATCAATGGGATGACGATTTTTTCTAAAAGTCCAAACATGACAGCGTATTTTTTATATCACTGCTATCCCTTGATACATTTGACATTCCGCTACTCCTTTAGGGTTAATTGCTACACAAGTTCTGTGCAATAAGTCTCCAAGCACGTAGCAGCTTCACAAAACTCCTCTTACCAGTTGTGCATTCTTTTTCACATCGGTAATTTGAGCGCTCTCAACACTGGCCTCGTGACAAATAAATTATTTTCGTTGTGTTCTTTTCCGGTTAAAAGATGCGCCATTTAACAAAAACGAAGACTTTGATTAACAAATTTATGCTCAAACGCTCACTTTTAACGCTCGTTTGTTTTCGTAAACGTTTATATATGCACAATAGTATCGTGCTAGACAGGCAAAAATGATCAAAGGACTTTTAACATGACAACGAACAAACACCCCTCTCTGCTTGGAGAATGTTTGGCCGAGTTTATCGGTACAGGACTACTTATTTTCTTCGGCGTAGGCTGTGTTGCAGCCTTAGTTCTAACAGGCGCATCATTTGGACAATGGGAAATCAGTATTGTATGGGGCTTCGGTGTCGCCATCGCTATTTACTGTACGGCTGGCGTCTCTGGTGCACACATCAACCCTGCCGTTACCATCGCACTTGCTATGTTCCATGGTTTTGATAAGGCGAAAGTGGTGCCATACATTATCGCTCAAATGCTTGGGGCATTCTGTTCTGCTGCATTGGTATACAGCTTATACAGCAACCTTTTCACCGACTACGAAATCGCTCATAACTTCGTTCGCAGCAGCCAAGATGCACTAGCAACTGCTGGTATCTTCTCAACCTATCCGCATGCCTCCCTCTCTTTCTTTGGTGCTTTTGCTGTGGAATTCGTTATCACTGCTGTGCTGATGTTTGCGATTCTGGCTCTGGGCGATGAAAATAACGGCGCGGCACGTGGCGCAATGAACCCTCTATTGATCGGTATTTTGATTGCCGTCATCGGTGGTTCACTTGGCCCACTAACAGGCTTTGCGATGAACCCTGCTCGTGACTTTGGACCAAAGCTGTTCGCTTACTTCGCTGGTTGGGATTACGCTCTGACAGGTGCTAAAGACATTCCTTACTTTATCGTGCCTTTACTTGCTCCGATTGCAGGTGCGTGTTTTGGTGGTTGGTTGTATCCAAAAGCGATTGCCGCTTACCTTCCACAACAAGGTCACGGTTGCACGATTCCAAACCAATGTGAGACGGAAGAAGAAACAGAAGAAGCTAGAGCTTAAAACTGACGTAACTCGAACATTTACTAAAATATAAATAACGAAACAAAAGGATTCTTACCATGACTGAGCAAAAATACATTGTTGCCCTAGACCAAGGTACAACAAGCTCTCGCGCAGTGATTCTTGATCATGATGCGAACATCGTAAGCGTCGCGCAACGCGAATTTACTCAGATTTATCCAGAAGCTGGTTGGGTTGAACATGATCCAATGGAGATCTGGGCAACACAAAGCTCTACCTTAGTAGAAGCTCTAGCTAAGTCTGGCATCCGTAGCGACCAATTAGCGGCTATCGGTATTACTAACCAGCGTGAAACGACTATCGTCTGGAACAAAGAAACAGGTAAACCCGTTTACAATGCGATTGTATGGCAATGTCGCCGTACTGCTGATATCTGTGAAGATTTAAAAGCACGCGGTCTCGAAAACTATGTACGTGACAACACTGGTTTGGTGCTTGACCCTTACTTCTCAGGTACCAAAGTTAAATGGATTCTGGACAATGTTGAAGGTGCACGAGAAGACGCAGAAGCAGGCAAGCTTTTGTTTGGTACTGTCGATACTTGGTTAGTTTGGAAGATGACTCAAGGTCGCGTTCACGTAACCGACTACACTAACGCATCGCGTACCATGCTGTTTAACATCAACGATCTATGTTGGGATCAAAAAATGTTAGATGAGCTTGGCATCCCAGCATCTATGATGCCAGAAGTGAAGCGCTCATCGGAAATTTACGGTAAAACCAACATCGGTGGTAAAGGCGGTACTCGTATTCCTATTTCTGGAATAGCAGGTGACCAACAAGCGGCGCTTTACGGCCAAATGTGTGTTGAAGCGGGTCAAGCGAAAAACACTTACGGTACGGGTTGTTTCTTGCTAATGAATACGGGCCAAGAAAAAGTCACTTCGACACATGGTCTTCTAACAACTTTGGCTTGTGGTCCTGCAGGCGAACCAGCTTATGCACTTGAAGGTGCCGTATTCATGGGTGGAGCTTCTATCCAATGGCTACGCGATGAATTGAAAATCCTAAACGGTGCAGAAGACTCTGAATACTTCGCGACAAAAGTGGATACATCAAACGGCGTTTATGTCGTGCCTGCATTTACTGGTTTAGGCGCTCCATACTGGGATGCCTACGCACGTGGCACGATTGTCGGCCTTACTCGCGGTGTGAATTCAAACCATATCATCCGTGCAACATTGGAAGGCATCGCTTATCAAACTCGTGACGTACTGGATGCGATGCAAGCTGACTCAGGCATTAAGCTTGCGAACCTTCGCGTCGATGGTGGTGCAGTAGCGAACAACTTCCTAATGCAATTCCAATCCGATGTATTGAACACAGAAGTACACCGCCCTCAAGTAACTGAGGTTACCGCTCTTGGTGCAGCCTACCTTGCCGGCCTTGCAGTTGGTTACTGGGATAGCATTGATGAGTTGCAGAATAAAGCGGTACTTGATCGCACCTTTGAGCCACACGATGATGAAGAAAAACGCAATCGTCGTTACAAGGGCTGGAAACGTGCAGTGAAATGTGCACAAACCTGGTCTGAACTTCACGACGAAGAAGATTAATCTCATCTCCATAAGAAAAGAAGAGCGCCATTTGTGCGCTCTTTTTGCGCTTTATCCCCGATTCCTGAACTCGCTTACTTCTCACAACGAGCAAATTCGAGCACAATAGAGCTTCGAATTTGAAGCATTGGCCGTTACCAATGCACAAGGGAGTGGTAAGTGAAGCAAATACCTCGACACCAGCAGATTGTTGAGCTGGTGAAAAAACAAGGCTATGTCAGCACGGATGAGTTGGTAGAAAGATTCAATGTCAGCCCACAAACCATCCGACGCGATCTCAATGAACTCGCCGATGACAACAAAATTCGTCGTTATCACGGTGGAGCCACTATTCCTCTCAGTTCTGAAAACACATCTTACAACACGCGTAAAGCGCTCAACTTCAATGAAAAAGATGTCATTGCAGACGAGGTAGTCAAACACATTCCAGATGGTGCCACACTATTCATCGATATTGGCACTACACCAGAAGCAGTTGCGCGAGCGCTCAATAAAAATCATAAACAGTTGCGTGTAGTCACCAACAACATCAATGTTGCGACCATTCTTTTCCCTAACCCTGAAATCAAAGTCATCTTAGCGGGTGGAGAAGTCCGCAGCAGAGACGGCGGTATTGTTGGCGAGGCAACCCTCGATTTCGTTAAACAGTTCCGTCTCGACTTTGGTATTCTCGGCATTAGCGGCATCGACTTCGATGGCTCGCTATTAGACTTTGATTACCACGAAGTCCGGGTCAAACAAGCGATCATTGACAATAGCCGTAGTGTATTTCTTGCCGTAGACCACACCAAGTTCGGGCGCAATGCTATGGTTAAACTAGGCAATATTGCACAGCTCAACATGATCTTTACCAATAAGCAGCCACCAGAAGAAATCTTGTCAATTTTGAAGGAAGCTTCTATCCCACTTGAAGTGGTTGAAGCTAACGAATCAAACTCCGAAAACGAGTAACGTCAATCATATAATTCCCCCTCAAATGACCTCTGTCTTAATTAGACAGAGGTTTTTTTGTGTCTAAATCACACAAAACGCTCACAAACGAAAATAATAGATGATCACAAACGAAACCTGAGCTAGGATTACATTATGTTCTAAAATGCTCGTTCGCTCACCAAGAGGTCAAATTTATGAGTATACAAAATAATGCTTCCACTACTAGCTCATCCACTACCTTAGACTTGATCGTAATCGGTGGCGGCATTAACGGAGCTGGTATTGCAGCAGACGCAGCTGGCCGAGGTTTGAGTGTTGGCTTATATGAAGCAAATGACTTCGCATCTGCGACTTCTTCAGCAAGTTCTAAACTGATACACGGCGGTTTACGCTACCTTGAACACTACGAGTTTCGTTTAGTTTCGGAAGCGCTCGCAGAGCGTGAGGTTATTCTTCGTAAAGCACCACACGTCGCATTACCAATGCGTTTCCGTTTACCGCATCGCCCATTCCTACGTCCAGCTTGGATGATTCGTTGCGGCCTTTTCCTTTACGATAATTTGGGTAAACGTACGACGCTGCAAGGCAGTAAAACTGTCAACCTTGCGAAATCTGGCTTGCTAAAACCAGAGATGAAAACGGGTTTCGAATACTCTGACTGTTGGGTTGATGATGCGCGTTTAGTATTACTGAACGTTCTTGCGGCTCGCGAAAACCATGCTGAAGTGCGTAACTACTGCCGCGTGGAAAAAGCACACCGTGAAGGTGGTATCTGGCACGTTACTATTCACGATGTGATGACAGACCAACGTTTCGAACGTAAAGCGAAAGCGTTAGTCAATGCAGCGGGGCCTTGGGTAAAACAGTTCTTTGATGATGGATTAGAGCAAGCCTCTCCTCGTAACATTCGCTTAATCAAAGGCTCGCACATCGTTGTTCCTCGTATCCACAACGAACCGCAAGCCTACATCCTTCAAAACAAAGACAATCGCATCGTATTTATGATTCCTTACTTAGATAAGTTTTCAATCATTGGTACAACAGATGTGGAGTACAAAGGTGACCCACGCGAAGTGTCGATCTCAGATGACGAAGTCGATTACCTCATTGATATCGTAAACCAACACTTTGTCCACCAGTTGACTCGCGAAGATGTAGTTTGGACATACAGTGGTGTTCGTCCTTTATGTGACGATGAATCTGACTCTCCGCAAGCAATCACACGAGACTACACGCTAGAGCTCGATGCGGAATACGACCATGCACCTCTGCTTTCTGTTTTTGGTGGTAAGTTAACGACCTACCGTAAGTTAGGTGAAGCAGCAATGAAAAAGCTAGCTCCGTTCCTACCTGAAATGGGTAAAGACTGGACTGCCAACCAAACCCTACCTGGTGGTAACTTCAGCTGTAGTCGTGAACAATTAGCTAAACAAATTCACGCTAAATACACTTGGGCGCCAGAAGCATTGATTCTTCGTTATGTGACACAATTTGGTACCCAAACGTGGAACTTAATGGAAGGCACAACAAGTGAAGCTGACTTAGGACAAATGTTCTCGACACAAGCAGGTGGTGTTTACCAACGTGAGATCGATTACTTAATGAACCATGAAATGGCAATGACCGATGAAGACATTTTATGGCGCCGTACTAAGCTTGGTCTTTACATGAACGAGGAAGAAAAACAGGCCTTAACGGACTATTTAAAGAAAAAGCTACAACAGAAAGTGGTTAATCTTTCTCAAGTTGGCTAACAGCTCCCCTCCCTCCCCCACAATAAAGCCTGCTTAGTTGCAGGCTTTTTGTTTTGTTGTTTAAGCACAACACCTTGGTGCGCTCCACTCGATTGCAAATAAGAACAACTATTCATAGACATTTGGCGTTAAATACAATCATACTCATTTGAAAAATAATGCATCAATGACTTCAGAGTACCGTACTCAGAGTATTGCCTCTGTATGGCAATACAATTCTCGCGAAAGAAGTATCTTGAGGTTATTTTGGTATCGGCTCAAACAAGGAAAAGAAAATGGGTTTTATGATTGAACATTGGGACTTCTCAACCCCAGAAGCAACTCAACAATCCACCACGGCAGAGCAAATTCAAGCGAAGCATTGGTACCATTGCGAACGGCTGCATCCTGATATTCGTGGTTGGCTGGAGCAGAACCAAGTACCTCGAGCTACGGTTGATCATCTATTAGCCGACGAAAGCCGACCATCTTTCCATCCTTTAGATGACGAGAACTTCATGTTGATTTTACGAGGCGTCAATATGAACGGCAATGCATCACCAGAAGATATGCTTAGTATTCGAATTCTCTACTTTCAAGGCGCACTCATTTCAACTCGTAAAATTCCATCACGCGCGATCATGGAGATTCGCCAAGCATTAGCGGAACACAAAGGCCCAAAAAGTCTTGCCAGTTTACTTCATCAGATCATTGAAGGATTAAACAGTAAAATAGACATTTACCTTGATACAATTGAAGAAACACTAAACCAGTTCGACGTGAATGATGAATCGACGTACAAACATATGGCGACTCAAAAAGCGCTGATTTCTATCAAGCGTTTTATTCGCCCTCAGCAGTACGCTATCCGTGATCTTGTGGAGTCAGAATCAGAATTGATTGCTTTGAGACCTCATCAATATCGCTTCGCACACAATAATATTACGCGCATAAATGAAACACTTGAGTTTTATCTTGGAGAAGTCGCGCTTTTCCAAGAAGAGATCAAACATCATCGTGATGAGAAAACCAATAAAAACAGTTACCTGTTTACTTTGGTAGCAACGATTTTTCTACCAACCAGCTTCTTAACAGGTTTACTCGGCATCAATGTTGGTGGAATGCCAGGTGTGGAATCCACCATGGCATTCACCTGGTTCTGCATCGCCTTAATTGTCATTTTTGGTCTAGAGTGGTGGCTATTTAAACGCTTGGGGCTCACGAATAAAGCGAACGACGAAGACGAATAAACACTAAACCTATAAAGAACAAAAACCAAAAGAGGAGCACGCGGCTCCTCTTTTCTCTACTCACATTAGAATCTTATCCGGGGTGACCATCCACACGAGGGGTCACAAGCATCACACCAAAGCGCCACACAAACAGCCCAAACGCAACAATCCATAATCCGCCGCTGATATCAATCCACAGCATCATGTTCGCTGGGTCAAAGATCACGGCGAAACTGCGAACCAAAGCTGCCGCGGTAATCGCTGCAAACGCAAGGCTCATGTTTGGCCCTTTGTAGATCATGCGACCAGTATGTCCCATCGTCACCCGTGTAATCATCGCTAAAATCAAACCGCCTAACGCACCTATCGCAAACAGGTGAATGAGGTTATGGCTGGCAAATGCATCTCCCCAGACGCCTCGCAAAATTAAGCTTAGTGGTAAACACAAATACGCAGCATGCAGCGACCACACTAAAGGCTCGCTCAGGGTTAACCAAGGTTTCCAGCGAACAAAACGCACCAACTGAGCAACACCTGCAAATAGCATCAAAGGACTACCTAGTTCTGCAAACGTCACAGGGAAAAAGCTCAGCACAAATAGCATTACCAATGGCAAGTTCGCGAACCACTCTAACCAAGCCAATGGTTGCGCTTTTTCGAAATTAAATCGACGCGCAGTAAAAAATGGAATTACACGTCCGCCCATCACTGACAACAGCAAGGTAAACCACCACAGCATTGCTTGCCACACCGCTGAAGAGCTAAAGGGCGGCATACCTTTTATCGTTGCGTAGCTTGCAAAGTTCGCAAAGATGGCTAAAAGAAACAGTGGAACGAAAAACAAATTACGCCAACCTTTGGCTCGATACACACGAATGCCCACCTCATAGGCGACAAACAGTAAAAATACCGCTTCGATACTGCTGGTTAACCATAACGGTGCTTGTGTCCAAAGCAATATGCGGGGCACTAACCACAAGCCAAATAAAGCCAGAAGCATGTAATGCTTGGTACCATTAATGCCAGTCCAGTTTTGTACCGCGGTCAGTACAAAGCCAACTACAATGGCCATCGAAAAACCGAACAACATTTCATGTACGTGCCACCATAATGCAGGCACGGCTAATGCGTTTGGCTGTCCGCCTTGGAACATCCACACCCACAACGCAATCGCAACAATGGCGTAAATCGACCCAAACAGAAAAAACGGCCGAAAGCCTAATCGCAGCCATGCGGGGATTTTTTCTTCTACTTTTTTATCGGTGATATTCAGCATTATCTTGCCCTCAAGCGTCTCTCGATGCTGGTTAACTCAACTACATATTGATGCTACCATAAACATGCATAAAAAATACATGTTTATAATTAAGATTATACTTAAGAGGTAAAGTTGTGCTTCAGATGCGGGTTAGGTATAAACATGAGAGGCACAACTATCAGTTAAGGGATGCAACGACAATGTACATATTTGGCTATGGCAGTTTGATTAATTCTGCGTCACGTAAATTAACCGGACAAACGGGAGAAGCCATTCCCGTCATAGCACATGGGTTGGTTCGCTACTGGGGGAAGATTGACGACAGCTACAGCCTCTCTCCATTAGTGGTGAACCAAGGCGATGGACAGGTTAATGGCGTTTTACTCGAAGTGAATAAAGAAGCGCTCGCAGAATTCGACCGCCGTGAGCGAGGTTATCATCGTATTCAACTTCAGCCAGATCAAATCGAAACAGATGCGAGTTTTAACCAAGAACATGACATTTGGGTTTACGTAAAAGACGAGCCACTACCACCATGCGCAAAGAGCCCAATCATGCAAAGTTATGTTGATACCGTGCTGGCAGGTTGCTTGGAAGTTTCCCACGCGTTTGCAGAGCATTTTGTGCGTCACACCATTGGCTGGCAACACGCGAAAGAAAATGACCGCCATCAACCCAAATATGGCAACCTTGCAGGCGTACAAGATCACCATTATGAGTTGATTGATAATCTGATCAAAAAAGGAGCCTAACGGCTCCTTTTTAGTATCTATGTTTTGCTTACGCGAGCTTAAAACTTGTAATCAACACCAACGTACAGGCTGTCAAAATCAAAATCTTCGCTGCCACCGTTTTCGGCATCAATACTTACCGAAGAAGCACGGTAGCCACCAGATACAACCAAACCTGAAGCGAACTCATAACCAGCCTCAACACCGTAGTTAAAGCCTACATCACGACCATCATCGGTAACAGTGCTAGATGATTTCACTTCATAAGAAACACTCATTACACCAAGGCCAGCAATCGCACCAACATAGAAGCCTGTACCTGCAAATTGGTATTTAGGCTTCGCATTGAAATTGAACGCAGAAGCATCAACACTAAATTTAACCGGCCACCCCATGTAAGAAAATGTTTCTTCAAAGTCGCCAAAGTATATGTACTCACCTTCAAAAGCTAGTTTGAAGTTTTCTGAATATTGAAGCTCTTTACCTACAGCGAAGCTAAGACCTGTCGCAGAAAAATCTTTTGACAAGCTTTTAACTTTAAGATCTGAATTTACCAAATCAGCACCAACATACCAGTTACCTTTTGCTTGAACTGATGCTGAAGCAACCACTGCACCTAAAGCCAATAATGGCAATACTTTTTTCATTATAATTTCCTAATTTTTCATACTGTTAGACAGCTTTTAAAAGCGCGGAGATTATAAATAGAGTTGAATACTTTCCTATTGATTTGTTTATAAAATGAGACACAAACATAAACATGAACAATAAAACGTTTGCTTGATTAAACTCTAAACAGCTCGAGTCCTATTAAGTACTAGAGTTACCACAAGTAGCAAGTTTCCAAACCAGTCGCGTTTTTCAGTATTTTTACAGCAATATAATCCTTACGTTTACGGCTTTATTTATTACTCAATAGAGTCTATTTCATGAAAACAAGTTGGCTTGATATGATGATTTAAAGTGTTTAGGACTGTCTTACTAAAGGTTTGTGCATCTCTAAGTAGCTGTTTAAAATAGTCAGATTATTGAGCTCACACTTGGGCAGTGAGCAGTGCCAACGGGAAATTTACATGGCAAAGCTAAAAGATATCGCCATTGAAGCGGGCGTCTCACTTGCAACCGTATCGCGGGTTTTGAACAACGACCCAACGTTGAGCGTTAAAGAAGAAACCAAATACCGCATTTTGGAAATTGCAGAAAAACTGGAGTACCGCACCAGTAGCTCGAAGAAAGGCAACAAAGAAGCTAAGCAAAAACATCACTTTTTAGCCTTATATAACTACAAACAAGAAACAGAGGTGAATGACCCTTACTACTTATCAATTCGTCATGGGATTGAAACGCAATGCGACAAATTAGGTATTACGCTAACCAATTGCTATAACAGTGAAATTGATGTTGAAACGAAAAAGATAACAGGTGTCCTTTTAGTCGGAAATGTCGACCAAAAGGTAGTAGATAAATTACCTAAACGTCTAGCCGATAGCATCTGCTACATAAACTTTTCAGATCCAACCTGCCCTTATGATTGCGTTGATGTCGACCTTATTCGAATCAGTAGGCAAGTAGTTGATTTCTTTGTACAACGAGGCTACCGCCGCATCGGTTATATTGGCGGTCAAAACAAGCCCGACGCAGCTGACACTCGTGAAAATGTGTTTTTGGACTATGGCTATCTAAAAGGCGTGGTCGCAGAACAAGATATACACTATTGTGCCTGCTCTAGTTTGTCCGGTTATAACTTAGCGAAAGAGATGCTAGCCAAAGGTGACTTCCCGAAAGCAGTATTCATTGATTCAGACTCCATCGCGATTGGCATAGTACGTGCAATCCATGAATTTGGCTTAAAGATACCAGAGGATATTACGTTGATTAGTATGAATGATATTCCTACTGCTCGCTTTACCTTTCCGCCGTTGTCTACAATTCGTATTCACTCTGAGTTGATGGGAACTCAGGGAGTGAACTTACTGGTGGAAAAATACCGAGATGGACGCTTACAACCTCTTCATGTATACGTGCAAACAGAGCTTAAACTACGTGGTACAACTCAATGATACCTTTTCCATTAATCTCTTTTATGAATTAAATCTGGAACATCCCCCCCCCCCAACCAAAGACACTCATTTTGCTCAATCAGTACTGTTTCGGTATAACGCCGATAACTCAGCGGGTAGTAAGAAGTTCAACAACAAATAACTCTAAGCACCATGAATGCCCCAAATGTTTATCATTTAGAGGTGATGGTCGAAGAAACCAACTCGCGTAGCCAAATGCCTTTGTCTTCATTGTTTCGGCTGGAATGCCACAGCATAGCAATATCAAAATCCGCAACGGCGATCGGCGGCTTAACAGTAATGAGATCGTCCGAAAAGCCCTCCGCCAACGCCATTTTTTCTGGCACGATGGCAATGAGATCGCGCTTTTTCAACAGATGCCGAATAGTGAGAAAGTTGCGCGACGCCACGGTGACTTTGCGGCTCAAGCCATGTTCTGCGAGCTTTTGGTCTACTTGTGTCTTTAAGCTCCCATCGGGACTTACCAGAGCTTGCTCTATGTTCGCGAACGCTTCCAGAGACAGCTGTGTTTCCCCTTGCAATACCTGTTTATCACACATGCACACGTGCTTTTCGGTGTACAAGTACAAGCTCTCAAAGTTGTCATCCAACACCGGCATGCTGCCAATAATGACATCGAGCTTTTCATGCTCAGTTAATGCCACGTAGTTGCTACGATTGACGTTAATAAAACTGATCTGCGCCTCTGGGGCGCGCTGGCGTATTTCGTCATAAAGCCGAGGAGCAAAGATAAACTCGGCATAATCCGTTAACCCGATGCGACATACACCCGCGTAATTTTCAGGTTGGAAGGCAGACTTAGTGAGCAAGTCTTTGGCGATAGAATCCAATAAGTGATGCACAGTTGGCGCGATGTGGTGAGCGTGCTCGGTGGGCTCCATCTTGTGCCCTTTTCGCTCAAAAAGCGGGTCGTCAAACAACAACCTTAAACGAGACAAACTATGACTCATCGCCGACTGGCTAACGTAACTTTTCTCTGCCGCGACGCTAACGCTTCGATAGCGATACAAGTAGGAAAACGTCACCAATAAGTTCAAGTCAATGTTGCGCCACTGAATGTCCTCTTTCACTCCAACATCCTCATCCCATTTCATTCATAGATGAAATTAAAATCATCAATTTGAGTCATTTTAGAGCATTCGATAAATTAGCAACAATGCTTTTTAGATAAACAGGCTCGACATGTTCACCATATTCAAAACTTTTTTCTGGCTGGGTTGGTTCAGCTTCGGCGGCCCTGCGGCTCATATTGGTTATTTTCGCCAAACATTTGTTGAGAAACTGAAATGGCTTGATGACAGCGAGTACGCGCAAATTGTCGCGCTCAGTCAGTTTTTGCCGGGACCGGGCTCAAGCCAAGTTGGCTTTGCTTTAGGCTATAAACGTGGCGGTTTAGGTGGCGCATGCACAGCATTTGTCGGATTCACGCTTCCTTCAGTGGCCATCATGTTGGCGCTGGCGATGGTGAGCAGCCAAATCACCGACACCGCAGTGTTCCAAAACATCGTTCACGGCCTAAAACTGCTCGCAGTCGTCGTCGTGGCGGATGCGACTTGGGGCATGTACAAAAACTTCTGCCAAAGTAAACTGACCGCGGGTTTGTGCATCGCGACTGCGATTGCGTTGCTGGTGGCACCAAGCATCATGACGCAAATGTTCGTGTTGATCGCAGCAGGTTTTGTCGGAATGCGATATCTGAAGAAAGACTCCGCGCCATCAGCCGAGCCGTTTAAACCGTCTATCGCGCCATTGGCTCTATTTGCGATGCTTTTACTCGGCTTACCGTTAGTGGCTCATACGTTACCTTTACTTGGGCTGTTTAGTGATTTTTTCCAAGCTGGTAGCTTAGTGTTTGGTGGCGGTCATGTGGTTCTGCCGCTTCTGCAAAACATTGTTGGCGACCAGCTCAGCCAAGATGCATTTTTAACAGGCTACGCCGCTGCACAAGCTGTACCAGGGCCAATGTTCACCTTTGCGACTTTTATCGGTTATGAGCTTTCGGATACGCCAATTTTAGGTGCGCTGCTCGCAACGCTTGGCGTATTCCTCCCAGGGTTTCTTTTACTACTTGGCGTTCTTAAGAACTGGCAAGCACTGGCAGGAAAACCGCTGGTCTCCGGCGCCATCAACGGTGTAAATGCCTCGGTAGTAGGGTTACTACTCGCGGCACTTTACCAGCCAGTATTTAGCAGCGCAGTTGTTGCTCCCATCGACATGGCGTTAGTGGTTGCAGGTTTTTATCTACACAAAAAGATCAACCTATCGGTGCTATGGATGATCGTGTTTTTTGTGGCAGCAGGCCTTGTCACGGGCATGATGTAGCCTGCTGATACGCCAACTATTGAATCTAGATAAACCACGGGCACTCAAATACGAGTGCCCTTGCTTAGATTAGATAGTGAAAACGGAACAGACCCCGATAAAAAGAGCATCACAAATTATGACTTAACTTCTCTCGGTTAAGCCATTGTTCATTCTTACCAACTTAACTGCATCATGACGAGAATGGACATCGAGTTTTTTGTACAACTTGTATATATGGCTTTTCACTGTACTTTCAGATAAAAAAAGTCTTGAAGCAATTTGTTGATTTGAAATGCCGTACACAAGTAGCTCTAGAATCTGTTTTTCTCTGCATGTTAACTCATCATGCTGCTGTTCTTCGGACAAATTTGCATGCCGATAATTGAGGACTAACTTCTCTAGGTACATTCTTGGTAGCCACAACCCACCTTTCAGTACGTATTCCGCGCCATCACATATATGTGTCACTGATGCACTTCGGAGCAAAATTCCTTTTAACAACTTCCAATGCAGTAAGTCCGTTTGTACTTTTTCACAAGGGACGTTGTGAAGCATAAAGGACCACCCAAATAGATCAAAATCTGGTAACTTTCCTTGTACTTCAAGCTGACGCATAAAATCGTAATCAATAAACATCAAATCGATACTGAGTGAGTGACTTCTGAACACCACTTCATCTGGTTGCATTATCTTTACATCGACATCATGAATGGAAGACAGCTGTTTTTTTATTAAGTTACTTTGTAAATTACTCTCAGCTAGCAGTATCAAGTGCTTCTTTTCCATAGTCCCACCACATTAACTTACCTGTTTCACCAACCCCCGTTAGAAAATTAATTGGAGGCAGCAAAGAGAATTTATCTTCATTTTAAGTAGAAAATATAGCACTTCAGAATGATATCGCATTTCTTTTCAGCACCGAAAAAGACTTAAAAAGTATGAACCTGTTGTGTTTTTATCCATACTTTTCAACCTGTGTTAGCATAAGGATATGATTTATAATATTAAATAATAAAGATAATAATTGGATAAAATGCCATTTATAAAAAATGGATGACTGCTCCGCTCAGTGCAATAGAACAAATTACTTCTTTATATTGGCTTCATTTCATACTTGATGAGTACTTAAAGTAAATACAAAAAATAACATTATGATTATGTTATTTTTTTCTTTAATACTTTAAAGAGACGTACCTAAATACTCCCTTCCAGCCTGAATCATTCTCAATAATGAGAACAGCTTTCACTGATCCTTTCTTATAATTTCATCGCTTCCCACAACATTTGAAGGAAGCAGCAAGAAGTTAAGTGCAGTCATTTTTAATCAGGAATAACAGGAAATGGAGTAATCGTTATGACTCTAAACAAAACAGGGCTTGCTTTAGCAATGTCAGCAATTTTATTTAGTGGCTCTCTAATCGCGAATGAGATCGATGATGGAGACGACAACATGCAATGGACTGACAGCGCTAATACCGATATCGGTTTATCTGGCAGCTTCAACGATAACAGTGACAATAGCGCATCTCTCGGTGTTGGTGATAGCTTCAACGACAACAGCGATAATAGTGCGTCACTAGGTATTGGTCATAGCTTCAACGACAACAGCGACACTGACAACAGTGCAACTCTTGGTGTTGATGACAGCTTTAATAACAACAGCGACAACTCAAACTCGAGCACTAACACAGCTCAAAGCCACAACGACAATAGTACGTCTAACGCTAACGACAACAGTACCAGTGCTGATCTTGATGTGAGCCTAAATAGTGATAGTAGTGATTCAAGTACTAACACAAATAGAAGCTACAACGACAACAGCGACTCTAGTACTACTGTAACACGTAGCAACAATGACAACAGTGACTCTAGTATCAACAGTAGCTTTAACGATAACAGCGATAATCGTAATCAAAGCGACAACCGTAACCAGAGTGATAACCGTAGCTACGCTGATACAAGCACAACAAACTCGAACAGCTTTAACGACAATAGTAACTATCAAAGCGACTCGAGCTCAACAAATGTTGATAGCTTCAATCAAGTCCATATGGATACAGATATGGTTGTTGCGAGCTCAAGCCTAATGGGTGGTGTTACAGGTGCATCAGTTATTTATGCAACTAACGCGGATGATACTCGAGTTCGAGTTGAAAACATGAACACCCTTGGTGGTCTTGGTGGTGCAGCTGGTATTACTACCGTTGGTCAAATGCTGGTTCAAATTCACTTGTACAACAATCTGTTACAACTAATGCAAGTGTGTTTACTGGGGGTGAGTAACCGACTAGTAGGAGAAAGCGATGCGTTTGGCAATCTGTACTTTGAGTATGATAGTTGCCTGCACTGCACTCGCTGATGACATTGCATTATCTGGCGGAGAAGTTAGCTTGGATATCATGAATGAATCAAGAGGTGGACAAAATGTTGAACTCGACTTGGTTTATGCAGAATCAGATATCAATGGTATTTCGTCAGATAATGTCGCGTCAAACACCGTGAGTGGTAACAATATACTATCAAGTGGAGCGTTCGCAGACAGTTCGGGTATATCCAACGTAATTCAGAACAGCGGAAACAACGTTTTAATCCAGAACTCTACCGTCGTTAACCTGACACTCAAGTAAACAATATGAAAGTATTAAATAACTTAATTTGGCTGATGCTCGTTTATTCAGCATCAGCCATTTCATTAGAACTGCTACCTTACCGAGCACATTACTCTGTTCCTGTTAAAAGCTACAAAGAAATAGTGTTCGGTGATGTTTTTCGCCAACAGTATGACTTTAGCTGTGGCTCTGCCGCCCTGGCTTCTCTTCTCACTTTTCATTATGCAACAGAGTCATCTGAACAAGATATCTTCAAAAGCATGTTTGAAAAAGGTGATAAAGAAAAAATCAAAGAGAAAGGTTTTTCTTTGTTGGATATGAAGTTTTACTTGGATTCCATAGGGTTACGTTCTGACGGCTTTCAAGTAGGACTGGAGAAAATTAAAGAAGTCGGCGTCCCTGGGATTACTCTCGTTAATTTCGACGGGTATATGCATTTTGTTGTCATCAGAGGTATAAACAATCACTCAGTTATTCTAGGAGACCCTTCTAGAGGAACCATGATAATGAAACTGGATGAGTTTGAAAAATATTACCAAGGAATTGTGTTGCTGGTCCGTAACGAAGCGGAAATGGGAAGGTCTAGCTTTATAACCAATGATAATTTCACCGTATATCAAAGATCACCATTAAAAACAGGAGTGTCTAGAGATTCCTTAGGGGTATTTAGCATTACTCTCCCAGTTTCCGGTGAAAATTAATATAACATTGTTTTAAATAACTTTAAGAAATTAACAACCTGAAAGGCCTACATTATGAACTACAATAAATTTTTGTTAGTGCTTTGTATGCTAATACCTCATTTTAATGTGAATGCTAAAGATGTTGGCCTGCAAGAACTTACTCCTCTTTCAAATTTATCTTTAGAAGAATATCGAGGTGGCTTCCAAATTACGGATGAGTATATTATTAATATTGGATTAAGCATTACTACGACTATAAATGGCGATGATATTTTGAACACAAACATTGCCAACTTAGTAATTGAAAATGGTAATTTAAAAAACATTAGCGCAAATAGTGAAAATCAAAGTGGAGATATTTTCAACCAGGGTATTGTTAACATCATACAATTTGGTGAAGGAAATATTATTGGAGATGATTCTATAGATTCACCCAAAATGCCTTCGTCTCAAAATCCTAATATAATAAGTTCAGACTTTATAAATTCAAGTATTATCAATATTATTCAAAACACGAAAGATAACAGTATTATTGGACTTAGCACGCTCGTAGACATTGATGCTCAAGTAAATGGGGTAATACGGGAAATCAAAGCAAACCAACAATTAGAAGACGCCTTATTGAACCACCTTCAATGAGCATTTCCATTTTTATCTGAAAAATTGTCACGTTAAGCTTCTTTGATATTAGAAACGACTGATATCTATGATTACATACCAAAAGAAAGGTAGATATATCAATAGGCCACCATCATTTTAAGAATATATACCTACTTTATCCAATATAATCCAATCAATTTATAATGCGAACACTAGGCGCTAACGATAAATTAGGCCCAAGACTCAAGGGCCTAATATCCATTTTACAAATTAAAAGGTACTCGTACTGTTAATTGAAAGTCGGGAGTATCTTCTGTAAGACCAGCTTGAGCACTAACATTGATAGATGAGCGTTCACTAAAGGCATAGTTTATACCAAAAGTTAATGCATCTAATTGAAGCAACTTAGCATCATCTGCCGATCTGCCATTTACTTTGCTTTTTAAAATAGTTTTATGGCTAAGTCCTAAAGAGAATGAAAGATCAGGATTCACCGCAAACCCCATTCCTCCTGAAAGAGAAATAGTGTCTCCAAGTTCAACATCAGCTTTTGTGTCGCCAACTGTAACAGTATCCTCTAAGTTATAAATATAACTTAGACTAGCGAACAAGACCGCAGGATCAACAGGGTGAATAAGAGATAAATTAGGCTCAAAACTCCAAAAACCCGAACCTGTAGGGACATCACTAAATGAGTTGCTTCCATCTTCAATAGAAACATCATAAGGCGATCGTCCTGTATCCGACTTTACTCTAAGGCCACCTACCCAGTATGGCGCAGACTCAAAGTTAAACTGGTGCCTCAATGCGAACTCTACATCACCAAGCCCTCCGCCATCCACCGTTGTGTTTACTACTTCACTGTTTGAACCATCTTGAATGGGGCGCGTAGAAACTTGGTCATTACGATACACATACGGCACTCTAACTTCTAACTCTGTGGCGTTTGTTAAACCGTACCGAGCAGTTAATCCAACGGTTACTGTAGTCCTATCCGAATCACTCACTTCAATTCGCCCAACAATCAGAGTTGGTAAGACTGTATACCCAACAACAGATACTTTGTTTGAAGAGTTTTGTGTATAGCTTAAAGACGAATCAAATGACCATTTACCTTCAGGTGTGAGAACGCCTGGGCGCTCAATAACATCACCAACCGTTTGGGCGCGCTGAGGAATATCATCTCCTTCAGCACCATATGCATTCCCCGCAATGAATAAACTACAAAGATAGGTACCCAGTAAAGTCTTCCGTAACATCACATCTTTCCTTTTGCTGATGATCGTACCCAAGTAATCTCAGGCAATAGCTTGAGGTGAAGCTCCTAACTTTCCAAAGTAAGATTAGTATAGCTACTTCAAAACCACGACATACCTTTAAGTTTGGCGCTTTGAAGAAATTAGGAGACATTTATACTTATCTTCAACACTAAGCCACTAGTTAATAAATAATTAGGATAGATTCTATGTTTTCGCAATATTATTAATAAAATAAATTGCTTACCTGTGCTCTTAGTATGAAGTCGATATGACATAACAGCTGAAAAGCCTGTTCTCTTTTGCGTAGCATCAATCACATTGCTTTTTTAGATCGAGTCGCTCCGACTTCAACCATAACTAACGCTATCTTCCCCACATATTTCATCAAAATGCATTCCCGTGTCGCGATTTAACATGCTAAAGTTAACAATGCGTTAACAATTATAAATACAATGAGAAGACATGGAGTCACTTAAAATGAATCAGCCGAATCTAAATAGCGCTGCTGGTTGCGCTCTCCCACCACCAAATGAAATGATCCTCAAATGGGCTCAAGAGCGTCCAAATGAGGTCTACCTAAAACAAATTATTAACCGACAATTTGTTGAGTACACATTCTCTGATGTTGCAGATCAAGCCTTAAAACTTGTCAGCGCACTACGCTCACTTGGTGTAAAGCCTGGCGACAAAGTCGCATTAGTATCTAAAAACTGTGCAGAATGGTTTATTTGCGATCTTGCTATGATGCTTGGTGACTATGTCAGTGTGCCAATCTTTCCTACCGCCGGTGCAGACACCATCGAATACTGTGTGACTCATAGTGAAAGTAAAGCGATCATTGGCGGAAAACTCGATGATCCCAAAGCAACTCAGCAAGTCATTGATGCTATGCCTGAACTCATTAGCATCGCTCTACCTTATGACACGGCACCAAAGTGTAAGCACGAATACCAAGCGCTCATTGCTGATGCAGTGCCAAGTAAAGAGCGTCCGCAGCATTACGATGACAAGCTAATGTCGTTGGTGTATACCTCAGGCACATCAGGGTTACCGAAAGGCGCGATGCTAACTTACGGCGCATTCAGTTGGTCTGTTCAGCAACTGATCAATCATATTGGTATCCAAGAAAACGACCGATTGTTCTCTTATTTACCGCTCGCTCATATTACAGAGCGTGTTTATATCTTCGGTTCATCGATTATGGGTGGCGTGCCAACAGCATTTCCAGAGTCACTGGACACTTTTATCGAAGATGTGAAGATGCACCGACCAACTCTGTTTATCTCCGTCCCACGATTATGGACGCTATTCCAGCAACGTATTCAAGACAAACTTCCACAGAAGAAGCTCAATATTCTGTTGAAAATCCCATTCGTCAATTCTTTGATCAAGAAAAAGCTAGCAGATGGTCTAGGTTTAGATCAGGCTCGAGTATTAGGCTGTGGCTCTGCACCTGTCTCGCCAGCGCTGTTGGAATGGTACCACTCAGTGGGCCTTGATATCACAGAGGCTTGGGGGATGACGGAATCATTTGCCTACAGCACGCTCAACTACCCATTTAGAGCTGACAAAATCGGTAGTGTCGGTAATGCAGGACCAGGCATTGAGTTAAAAATCGCAGCTGATGATGAAATCATGGTGCGTGGCAAAGGGCTATTTTCTGGCTACTACAAAAATGACATTGCCACCCAAGAGTCTTTTGATTCAGAGGGCTGGCTACACACAGGCGATATCGGCGCTATCGACTCAGATGGTTATCTAACGATTCAAGGCCGTAAAAAAGATAACTTCAAAACCGCCAAAGGTAAATTTGTCTCTCCGGTTCCTATCGAGAAAAAGCTTTTCGAGTACAGTCGCGTAGAGATGATGTGTCTCATCGGTTTAGGGCTACCCGCTCCGATTCTTTTGGTTGTGCCACATGACTTCCCTAACTTTGATCGAGAGCGATACGCACGTACCACACGTAAAGTTATTGCCAGGATGAATCAAGAACTCGCCTCTCATGAGCAAATCAAAGGTGTGTTAATGATTAAAGAACCTTGGAGTATAGAAAATGGCGTACTGACGCCAACGCTTAAAATTAAACGTCATGTGCTCGAACAAAAGTATCATGAGATAGGCCACAATTGGCCAAAAGATGAATTGGTCGTGTGGGAAGAAGACTTGTAATTTTGCTTGCACTCCTCAACACCATTGGGGAGTGCAACTTAACTTTGAGCTTGAATCAAACTCATAAACTACTCTCTCCAGAATGGCTTACTCACTTCACAACTAATCTCCCTTTCACCTAACCCAATATCGTCCCAAAGGTGCTTTGGTAACTCTCTCAAGTGACGACGTGTCTTATAGTTCCTTCTCCAAGCCGCCAGTTTAGAATAAATTAACTGTAACCCGCTCTGATGGGCAGTAGGTATAGTACGCTCACAAGTGTGTGTCATGTTTTCCATTTCAAAGATCCCTATACAATGTTGACCACTTAATAATCAGCGACTACGCTGATATCCTCAAACGATAGAATCTGCCATAGAGTTAAGGAAAACTAATGTGAAAGATCGAATGCCTCCCTTACAGGGCTTGTATTACTTTTTCGTTGCAGCAAAGGAAGGAAGCTTTAAAACGGCAGCAAAAGAACTGTTTGTTACGCCAGCGGCCATTAGTCAGCAAATTCGTCATTTAGAAGAGTTCTTAGGCACGGACCTATTTGTTCGTCAGCACAGAAAAATCGTGCTCACACCTGAGGGAGAGCTACTGTTTAGTCAGGCAGAAAGAGGGTTTGCTCATTTGCAGCAAGGGGTAAGATTAGTCAATCAAGATCCAAACCCGAACCACCTTTCGATATCAACACTCCCCTCTTTCGCTCATCATTGGTTAGTCCCGAAAATTACGGCTTTTCGTCAGCGTCACCCTGATATCGCCTTGCTATTAGAACCAACCAATGATTTGGTGTCTTTTCAAGATAGCCAGATAGATTTATGTGTTCGTTACGGTTTAGGAAAGTACCCCAATTTAGAATCACAATGGCTAATGGACGAAGCTTTTTATCCAGCTTGTCATCCGGTGTACCAGAAAGAGCACGGGATCTATAACATCGAGGATTTAAGCAAAGCTGAGCTGATTGAAGATGTTTGGCCTGATCTTGATTGGAATATGTGGTTAGCAACCTTGGGTCACTGCGCAGCAAAGCCTACCTTAAAATACAGTGGATCACATCTCGTGCTTGAGGCTGCACTATCACTTCAAGGCGTGGCATTAGTAAAACACAGTTTAGCTCATCAATATTTTCGTTCTGGCAAATTGGTCCGAATTGGAGATATCGCTATCAAGCCCAACTTTGCGTATTACTTGTGTGCGCCAAAAGGCTACTTAAAAAGACCTAAAGCTCAATTGTTTGCGCAATGGTTGAAGGAAGAAATAGAAATATTTGAAAAGTCAGTGGTACCAGACTTTAAGACCATTGACCTAAAAGGCAACAGCACTAGAACGGCATCATAACAATCATCAAAACAAACGCTAAATAGGAATAAAACAAACACGCTCTGCGTATAAGACTGCTAAATACAAAAAGCCCCGCACTAAGCGGGGCTTTCAAGTTATAGAGTTAACTTAAGAATTACTTCTTAGCATTACGCTCTTTAACGTCAGCAATTACTTGCTCTGCAACATTTGTTGGACATGGTGCGTAGTGTGAGAACTCCATAGAGAACTGACCACGACCAGAAGTCATAGTACGTAGAGTACCGATGTAACCAAACATTTCTGATAGAGGTACATCACCCTTGATACGTACGCCAGTAGAAGCTGCTTGTTGGTCTTTGATCATACCACGACGACGGTTAAGGTCACCGATTACGTCACCAACGTGATCTTCTGGAGTGAACACGTCAACTTTCATGATTGGCTCAAGAAGTTGCGCGCCAGCTTTAGGCATAGACTGACGGAATGCACCTTTCGCTGCGATTTCGTAAGCGATAGCTGAAGAGTCAACTGCGTGGAAACCACCGTCGAATAGTTCAACTTCAACGTCTAGAGTAGGGAAGCCAGCTAGAACACCGTGCTCCATCATTGACGCAAAGCCTTTCTCAACTGCAGGCCAGAATTCTTTAGGTACGTTACCACCAACAACTGTTGATTTGAACGTGAAGCCAGAGTTTGGCTCACCTGGTTTGATGCGGTAGTCGATCTTACCGAACTGACCAGAACCACCAGACTGTTTCTTGTGCGTGTAGCTATCTTCGATTGCTTGAGTGATAGTTTCACGGTAAGCAACCTGTGGAGCACCAACTTCTAGCTCAACGCCGTAAGTACGCTTAAGGATATCTACCTTGATGTCTAGGTGAAGTTCACCCATACCTTTCAGGATAGTTTCGCCTGAATCTTCATCAGTCTCAACTTGGAATGATGGATCTTCTGCAACCATTTTACCGATCGCGATACCCATCTTCTCAGAACCGCCTTTATCTTTAGGCTTAACTGCGATAGAGATTACTGGATCTGGGAAGATCATTGGCTCAAGAGTACATTCGTGCTTAGGATCACATAGAGTGTGACCAGTTTGAACGTTCTTCATACCAACTACAGCGATGATGTCACCAGCTTGTGCTGAATCGATTTCGTTACGCTCGTCCGCGTGCATCTCAACCATACGGCCGATACGCTCTGTTTTACCAGTTGCAGAGTTAAGGATTGTGTCACCTTTCTTCATCTTACCAGAGTAGATGCGGATAAAGGTTAGAGCACCGAAGCGGTCATCCATGATCTTAAATGCAAGAGCACGTAGTGGCTCGTCTGCAGATACAGTCGCAACTTCACCAGTTGGCTCACCAGTCTCTGAATCAGTTAGAGGCTGTGGATCAACTTCTGTTGGAGATGGTAGGTAATCAATTACCGCGTCAAGAATAAGTTGGATACCTTTGTTCTTGTACGCTGAACCACAGTAAGTTGGGAAGAATGCTAGATCACGAGTACCTTTACGGATACAACGTTTGATGTCTTCTAGAGATGGCTCTTCGCCTTCTTCTAGGTAAGCCATCATTAGATCTTCGTCTTGCTCTAGAGCAGTTTCGATTAGCATTTCACGGTATTCAGCAGCTTTCTCTACCATGTCTGCTGGAATATCTTGAACTTCGTAGTTCTCTGGTTGGCCAGACTCATCCCATACGTAAGCTTGTTGGCTTAGTACGTCTACAACACCTACGAAATCTTCTTCGATACCGATAGGTAGAGTCATAACTAGAGGTGTAGCACCTAGTACGTTCTGTACTTGATCTACAACTTTGTAGAAATCTGCGCCCATACGGTCTAGTTTGTTAACGAAGATCAGACGTGATACGTGTGATTCGTCAGCGTAACGCCAGTTAGTTTCTGACTGAGGCTCAACACCACCAGAACCACAGAATACACCGATACCACCGTCAAGTACTTTTAGAGAACGGTAAACTTCGATAGTGAAGTCAACGTGTCCAGGAGTATCGATGATGTTTAGACGGTGATCGTTCCAGAAACAAGTTGTTGCTGCAGACTGGATTGTGATACCACGCTCAGCTTCCTGCTCCATGAAGTCAGTAGTAGTTGAACCGTCGTGAGTGTCACCGATCTTATGGATCTTACCAGTTAGCTTTAGGATACGCTCTGTAGAGGTAGTTTTACCCGCGTCTACGTGAGCAAAAATACCAATGTTTCTGTATTTTGATAAATCAGTCATTGTCTTACTCTGTTAATAAGGTATAAAGTGCGCGCAGAGTATATCACATTCTGTCAATACTGATACCCTTGCGTGCGGATGGAAGAAAAAAAATTTTAACGTGAAATTTCCGTCCCCAAAGCATAGTCAAACACAGCAATTTATGTACTTTATTCGCATTTTATTGAGGACGGATAGAACAGTTTGTGATTGCACAAATACCATTCTTATGAGCATTACAGCTCGTCAAAAGCCTCTATCGCTTCCGACAATTTCTTAACGCCGTGAATTTGCATGCCAGGGATGCCACCTTTCGGCATGTTGGCTGCTGGCACGATGGCTTTCTTGAAACCATGTTTGAACGCTTCATTCAAACGCTCTTGCCCACTTGGCACTGGACGGATTTCGCCCGCAAGCCCTACCTCACCAAAAATCACCACATCTTTAGGGAGTGGACGGTCACGAAAACTCGATAAAAGCGCCATAACTAAAGCAAGATCAGCGCTTGTCTCCGTCACCTTAACACCGCCAACCACATTAACAAAGACATCTTGGTCTGCCATTTGTAAGCCACCATGCTTATGCAACACAGCGAGCAAAAGTGATAGGCGGTTCTGCTCCAAGCCGACCGCAACACGACGAGGGTTGGCTAACTGCGAGTAATCCACCAGCGCTTGAATCTCTACTAGTAGAGGGCGCGTGCCTTCCCAAACCACCATGACTGAAGAGCCTGATGTTTCTTCTTCACCACGAGAAAGGAAGATCGCTGATGGGTTACTCACTTCCTTCAATCCTTGGCCTGTCATTGCAAATACACCAAGCTCATTCACAGCACCAAAACGGTTTTTATGACTACGCAAAGTGCGGAATCGGCTATCCGTTCCACCATCGAGTAGTACCGAACAGTCGATAATGTGTTCAAGAACTTTGGGGCCCGCAAGGGTACCATCTTTTGTTACGTGACCAACAATAAATACCGCAACATTATTCTGTTTTGCGTATCGTGTCAGAGCCGTCGCAGATTCACGTACCTGAGCAACACTGCCAGGCGACGATTGAACATCAGAAACGTGCATCACCTGAATCGAGTCTATTACCATTATACGAGGCTGCTCTTTTTCGGCGATTTGGCAAATTTTGTCGACGTTCGTTTCCGATAGCATTTTTAAATGATCTTTCGGCAAGCCCAATCGGGAAGCACGCATTGCCACCTGCTGTAATGACTCTTCACCGGTTACGTAAAGCGTTGGCATTTGCGCAGATAAACTACACATGGTTTGCAACAGAAGGGTTGATTTACCTGCACCAGGGTTACCACCAATCAAAATTGCGGCACCTGGCACAACACCACCACCCAACACGCGGTCAAGCTCTTTAAACCCACTGGTGAAGCGAGGTACTTCTTGCAGATCAATTTCGGATAGCGTTTGAACCGTAGCTTCTGTTGCGGAACCAGCGTAGCCGCTTAAGCGTTCATTGCGAGCAACGGTTGGCGATGCAGCGATACGTACTTCTGTTATCGTATTCCATGCACCACATGCGTTACACTGCCCCTGCCAACGGGGAAAGTCCGCGCCACAATCATTACAAACATACGCTCGTTTTGCTTTCGCCATGATGCCTCAATTTTTTCTACAAATGTGACTAAGCACAGCCAAGTCAGACCTGAACTGAAATGAACTATTGATATACTTAAGTATTACTTCGCTTAGCCGATACAATTTAAAGTAACGACATACTCTAACAGAAATAATGCAGCAATCTGAAATTCTCTCGCTCGCAGAACGACTCATTCCCGTTTACGGTACGAATGACTTTGACTTTGTCCTTGGCCAACTGACCGAGGAAGAGCCGCCTTCGGCCAAAATTTTGGTTAAAATGGAACTTAACCGCTTAATGGCTCCATGCAAAAAAAGCATTGATTTGCGAGGTCGCGTTCAAGGCGAATGTCGCGAGTATATTTTGGATGGTATTCCACATTGGTTGGATGATGTTGCTTTCAACGCTTACCATAAAAACATCAAAAAGTTTGGCTGCTACACGGAAGGAATGTGGGAAGCATTGGTCAACACGCGAAATAACTTTCGCGTAATGAGCAAGCGCCTTACTCAGCAAAAAACGCAATCGTTAACGGATCCTAAAAGCCCGTTCTTAGCAGAACCCGTTCACCTAGGCTACGATTTAAAGCGCCAAGAAAAACGCTTGAAAGTCCAATCTCAAGTTGAAATTTGCCGTTCTAAAGGACAGCTTCTTCATGGATTAAGCATTGATTTATCTAGCTCTGGCGCAAAGTTCAAAGTCCCTAGCGCATTTAAATATAACCTTGGGGAAATTATTCAGGTCACGTTTACTGAATTTGCCAGCAAATCTAACGTTGCAGGTATAGAGAAACCGCTTGCATACCGCATACTCGCGGTTGATGACTGTTACGAAAATGACTCAGTTCGATACCTCAGAACCATACGCTTAACTGACACCAATGTCGTCACCAGAGTGATAGATGAAGCGCTCAACAGTGCTGCTAAAAGGGCTCGTCACGACAATCAAGACAAGATTATTCGAGCTCGAACTCGCGGTTATGAGCACATCGCACTAAAGCACACCAGCAGCTTGCCTCTATTCTTTGATGGTAGTGACCTAAAATTAGCAATGTTAACGCCAAACAATCAAAAGCTTTGGCAATACTGGCACGATGAGAGAAACCAGCAAATGTTTGGTTCCTTATTCAACGAGCAACGCATCGCGTCACTCATTAAGCCTGGTGTGAAAGGAACAACCAATGTCCTTTATTCATTTACTCACGAGCACGAGAATCGAACCTATTTCTATTCGATGTTTCGCCCTGAAGCAACTCGCGAACAGCGCCAGCTATTTTGGCATTTAGGTGGCAAACGAGAGAGTTGGCGCGCCTTTAGAATTTCAATCTTTGAACTATCTGAGCAAGAACAGGAAGACCTAGCAGCTTTCTCTCCAGAGTTAGCAGAAACGTCTCAATCACTGACTCATATTGGTATTTTGCAAGAAATTGCTGACGAAAAATCAGGGCAGGATTACCTGCTAACTGAAAAGCCGCGCTTACCCGCTAATACGTTAAACGCGTTTCGTCATCCGAGAAGAGTTATCGGCAATCCAAAGGGCATTTATTTTGATGCAAAGTCTCGTCGAAAAGAGCCTCGTTATCGTTTTAAAACACCTTTAGAGTTGTACTCAGGACAAACTAAAACAGGCGGCTGTACTGTTGACCTTTCCAAACGAGGACTCGGAATTAGGCTAAGTGAGCCCACGATGTTACGTTCTGGGCAAGAGGTAAGAATCAACTTTCGAGAATTACAACTCTACGATAAAAAATTGCCGTTAATGTCGGTGCCATATCGAGTAATTCGTGTAAGCCCAGATGGTTGTAGCGTGCAGCTAGTTATTGATGAAAGCAGCCAAACCATGAAGGTAATCGCTTTTTTCAACAGCATTATCGAGCACAATCAAGACAAGCTAATCCCGCAAAAAGAGACGCTACCAAGTAATGCTCTACTTGAAAGGCTGCACTGCATGTTGCTCTCGCGTACGCTGAGCACGCCCATTTTTATCAGTAAGAGTACGTCATCTTCAATAAAAACCCCCGTTATCGGGGTGAACTTGCCGCTACCTAAACACATTGAGCTTTTTGCCCGTCTTGGGCATGACCAACTGTTGTCACTTGAACCTATCTTTAAAGGCCGGACAAGCACATTAATCGCAGAGCCAATAAAACGTGTAGAAGGTGCTCAAGCCAGACATCAGGATATCTACATAAGCGCCGCAAAAGTAGGCAATAAAATTACAGGCATTGAGTCAAAGCTTCATCAAGAGTTCAACAGCGTAAAAGAGCGGATTCAATTTATAAAGAAAGCGCGAATGATGGGTGACTTTTACGTGCTTCGCCTTTCTACTGCACCAATTTTCGATCCGATGACATCATTACTGCAACAAGATTTAAGTGACTTAACCCAATTTGGTGTACATCAAGCGAGCAAGTTAGAAAAAGAGTTGACGGCGCTCGTTGGTTACAGTGAATTTGAAGACATTACTGAAGAGGTTGTAATTAGATTGGAGTTAACCGAGTAAATTCAAAGTCATACCAAATTGAAAAAAAAACACCGCCTTTCTGGCGGTGTTTTTGAATGGATGGTTAAGGTTTAGCTTTCCAGCTAACCTTTTGCTGCTTCACCAATGCGCCAGATAAAATACAGAGCACACCGCCCAACCCAGCAAAGCGAATCGCAGATTGCGCTTGAGCTTCCACTTTTGGTTTTGCGTGATACGCAATCCCTAATCCTGCCACCGACATCATCACAAGATCATTAGCGCCATCACCGACAGCAACCGTGTTATGCTGCTCAATTTCATATTCATCCGCCAGTTCCACTAGAATGTCAGACTTCATCTGCGCCGTTACCACATCGCCAAGTACGTTACCCGTGAGTTTGCCGTCATTAATTTCTAATTGATTGGAACGAGCAAAATCTAGGTCGACTTTATCTTTGATGTAATCAGAGAAGTAAGTAAAACCACCGGAGGCAATCGCTGTTTTCCAGCCCAAGGCTTTCAACGTCGCAATTAGCGCTTCAAAGTCCGGCATGAATGGTAACTGGGAACGAACTTGTTCAAGAATTGATTCATCGGCACCTTTGAGCTTACCAACTCGCTGACGTAAACTTTGCTCAAAATCCAGCTCACCTTGCATGGCACGTTCAGTGACTTCAGCGACCTCATCCCCTACTCCTGCCAGTTTCGCGATTTCATCAATACACTCTATCTGGATCGCCGTTGAATCCATATCAAATACAATCAACCCTTGGGTTGATAGATCGGGCACTTCATTAAGCGAGGCGTAATCTAGGTTGAGACTTTGTAAGATCGTTTCATGTTGAGGAGTCAACTCTCCGGCCATCAGGGCTACTTCATATTGGCCAACTTTCCACGTTTCTAGTATCGGGTTGTAAAAGCCGGTGAAGAAATCAATGTCTTCGAAGTGACTTGGCGAAAGGTACTCAGCAAATACGATCCAGTTTGCTTTTGCTTTATCTAATTGGGAGGCAAATCGAGTCTCGGGTAATCGTTTTAAAAGTGTCGTATGTTTTCTGATAGGCAAGCTTTTTGACGCGTCCATGTATATAATCCCTTATGACTTTGCTAAAACGTTACCTCAACAAACTAAAAAGGCAAGTCTTTGTTTTATTTTAAATGGATGAGTAAAGAGCATGAGTGAATCTTTGTTCTCAGTAAGGAATGCCCTAAGAATTCTGGCACTAATCCTACTGTGTGTGATGTTGTTTATCACAATAAAAAACAGTGTTGTGATCAGTAAGGGTAATGAGAAAATTCAAGCACAACAGCTTGAAACACTCACCAAAGTTTTGATTTCACAGGCGTCTCTTTCTGCCAGTGAGATGATTTTAACTAAAGATCAAGAACGATTACTTCAGCTAACAAACCAACTAGCACAAGACCGTTTAGTGTTTGATGCAACAATCTACGATGCACAGGGTGTACGTTTAGCGTCTAGTGAAGAGGCATTATCGGTACGCGAAGTTCTTGGCCTAGATACGCCTTTGGCAACAGCTTCCATTGGTCGCCAGCAGTTGGTTGAACCAGTTTTTGCAGATGGTGCGCTTATCGGTTTTGTTCGCGTGACCTTTGAGACGGGCCGGGTGACGGCTATTTCTGACCACCACTATCGCAAGAGCGATCGTTATATGTACATGATGGTCTTAATGAGCTTTGTCTGTGGTATGTTGTTCATCTTGATTTTACGTCGACAACCGATACGTCGTAAAAAAGCGCCAAACCTGCTGCTAACCAAGTAACTAGGTAGCGCTAACAACTCATATAAAAACAGCCCGCAATGTGCGGGCTGTTTTTTTAGCTCTTGAGAGCGAAAAATAGAATGACTCTTCGTCGCTTACTCTTCGTCACCAAGCAATACTGAATCTAGTGCGATTAGCATCATGTCGTTGAATGTCGTTTGACGCTCGTCAGATGTAGTCTGTTCGCCAGTCTTGATATGATCAGAAACCGTACAGATTGTCAGAGCTTTTGCACCGTATTCTGCCGCAACACCGTAAATACCAGCAGCTTCCATTTCAACACCAACAATGCCGTACTTGTCCATTACATCGAACATTTCTGGATCTGGCGTGTAGAAAAGCTCTGCTGAGAATAGGTTACCAACTTTAACGTCAATACCGCGAGCTTTTGCAGCGTCTTCTGCCGCACGAACCATGTTGTAGTCTGCGATTGCCGCGAAGTCATGACCTTTAAAGCGGATACGGTTCACTTTAGAGTCAGTACATGCACCCATGCCGATCACAACATCACGCACTTTGATGTCTTCATTCACTGCGCCACAGCTGCCAACACGGATGATTTTCTTCACGCCGAAGTCTTTGATTAGTTCAGTTGCGTAAATCGAGCATGATGGGATACCCATACCGTGGCCCATTACCGAGATCTTACGGCCTTTGTATGTGCCTGTGTAACCAAACATATTACGAACGTCACACACTTGAACGACATCTTCAAGGAAAGTCTCTGCGATGTATTTTGCACGTAGTGGATCGCCAGGCATCAGTACGACGTCTGCAAATGCACCCATTTCAGCATTGATATGTGGAGTTGCCATTTTCTTTTCCTTAACCTTTCTCTAGCGCTCCGCGCTTAAGGCGATATAAGCCAGAGTATTCTCATTTCCGACAAGCAGCATTTACATACTGCAAACATAAAACTAGGAGCAATCAAGCTCCTAGTTTTCAAAAACCTAACTAATTATAGGAAGTTCTTACCGTAATCCATTGGAGAAGTACCGAAGTAACTTGCCAATGTTTGACCGATATCTGCGAATGTTTCGCGGCGGCCAAGAGAACCAGCTGGTACTTTTTGACCATAAACCAATACTGGGATGTGCTCACGAGTATGGTCAGTGCCTGGCCATGTTGGGTCACAGCCGTGGTCTGCCGTTAGGATAAGCACATCGTCTTCTTCCATAATCTCTAGCACTTCGTTGATACGACCATCGAAGTACTCAAGTGCCGCTGCGTAACCCGCTACGTCACGACGGTGACCGTAAGCTGAGTCGAAGTCTACAAAGTTAGTGAATACGATCGTGTTGTCGCCCGCTTCTTTGATTTGCTCTAGCGTTGCTTCGAACAATGCAGGGATACCTGTCGCTTTCACTTTCTTAGTGATGCCGCAGTTTGCGTAGATATCAGCAATCTTACCAATAGAAACCACGTTGCCTTGCTTCTCATCAACGAGCTTCTGAAGAACCGTTGCTGATGGTGGCTCTACAGAAAGATCACGACGGTTACCTGTACGCTCAAATTGACCTTTACCAGCACCAACGAATGGGCGCGCGATAACACGACCAATGTTGTAATCTTCTAGCTCTTCACGTGCGATTTGGCAAAGCTCTAGTAGACGGTCTAGACCGAAAGTCTCTTCGTGACATGCGATTTGGAATACAGAGTCAGCAGACGTGTAGAAGATTGGTTTGCCAGTCTTCATGTGCTCTTCACCAAGATCGTCAAGAACTTGAGTACCAGATGCGTGGCAGTTACCTAGGAAACCGTCAAGACCTGCACGCTCAAGAATGCGGTCAGTCAATTCTTTCGGGAAGCTGTTTGCTTTGTCAGTGAAGTAACCCCAGTCAAACAGAACAGGAACACCTGCGATTTCCCAGTGACCAGACGGCGTGTCTTTACCTGAAGAAAGCTCTGCTGCATGACCGTATGCACCAATGATTTCAGCGTCTGCGTCTAGTCCAGGTGCGAAGCGACCTGTCGATTCTTTATGCGCCATTGCCAAACCAAGTTTCGATAGATTTGGAAGGCGAAGTGCACCTTGGCGATTGTCGTTATCTGCTAAGCCTTTTTCACATTGGTCAGCGATGTGACCTAGTGTGTCTGAACCTACATCACCAAATTCTTTAGCGTCGGCAGTTGCACCGATACCGAATGAGTCTAGTACTAAAATAAATGCTCTTTTCATTGCTCGTTCCTTAGGCCCACTCGGCTTTTTATTATGGTTGAGTAGGCCTTGTGTAATTACTTGTTCTATTAGATATCTTCTGCACGAATTTGGCGGTAAACCTCTGGAGTTGGTGTGTATTCACCACCTACTTTGATTGCACTGCGCAGTGCTTTTGCCGCTTCTTCCCATTGCTCTTCAGTGCGAGCGTGGATGACCGCAAGAGGTTTATCACTGTCTGCGACCTCACCTAGGCGGATGAACTCGTCGAAACCAACTGCGTAGTCGATTTCATCAGTAGCAACACGACGACCACCACCCATAGCAACCACAGCCATGCCGATAGCACGTGTATCCATTGCAGAGACAATGCCCGTTTCTGTTGCGTAAACTGGCTTGATGATTTCTGCTTTTTCTAAGTAGTTGTCGTAGTTTTCTACGAAGTCCGCAGGGCCGCCTAAGCCAGCAACCATCTTGCCGAAGCACTCAGCCGCTTTGCCGTTATCCAGCACTTCCATTAGTTTTGCGCGTGCGTCTTCTGTGTTCTCAGCAAGCTTGCCAAGTACTAACATTTCAGCACATGAAGCCATGGTCACTTCAAGTAGACGAGGGTTACGGTATTCACCTGTTAAGAAACGAACCGCTTCACGAACTTCTACTGCGTTACCCGCTGAAGACGCCAATACTTGGTTCATGTCCGTAAGAATTGCCGTAGTCTTAGTGCCAGCACCGTTTGCTACCGCAACGATTGATTTTGCTAGCTCTTCAGACGCTTCGTAAGTTGGCATAAATGCACCTGAACCCACTTTTACGTCCATCACTAGCGATTCCAGACCCGCCGCCAGTTTCTTAGAAAGGATCGACGCCGTAATCAGGGAGATATTGTCTACCGTTGCGGTAATATCACGAGTCGCGTAAACACGCTTATCCGCAGGAGCAAGGTCACCAGTTTGACCGATGATCGCCACACCAGCGTCTTTGGTTACTTGACCAAAAACATCGTTGCTCGGCGTAATGTTGTAACCAGGGATAGATTCAAGTTTATCCAGCGTACCGCCTGTATGACCAAGACCGCGGCCAGAGATCATAGGTACGAAACCGCCACACGCTGCCACCATTGGGCCAAGCATTAAAGAAGTTACGTCACCCACACCACCGGTTGAGTGTTTGTCGACAATTGGACCACCGAAATTCATGTGGCTCCAGTCGATAACCATGCCCGAATCACGCATTGCACACGTTAAGGCGATGCGCTCATCCATGGTCATTTCATTAAAGAAAATCGTCATAGCAAACGCCGCAATCTGACCTTCAGATACCGTGTTGTTCGCTACGCCTTGAATAAAGAAGTTGATTTCATCGGCGGTTAGGACTTCGCCGTCACGTTTTTTACGAATGATTTCTTGTGGTAAATACATTAGTGCCTCCCAAGCTCTTTTGAGCCATGGTTGTAGTAGGATAGAAGAGGTTTGGTAGCACCCGTTTAGGTGCTACCGTTCAGACGTATTATTGGAATTAGTACGCTGTTGGATCAGCGACGTCGTCCGATACTTCTAATGTATTTAGTAGGTTGGTTAGCAGGCTAGACGCACCAAAACGGTAGTGACGAGCATCAACCCAGTTGTCACCTAGGATTTCGTCAGCCATTGCTAGGTATGCAGCTGCGTCTTCAGCAGTGCGCACACCACCTGCTGGTTTGAAACCAACAGTTTCTGCAACACCCATGTCGCGAATAACTTCAAGCATCATGCGAGCGTATTCTGGTGTTGCGTTTACTGGCACTTTACCAGTTGAAGTTTTAATGAAGTCAGCACCTGCTTCAATACAGATTTGAGATGCTTTCTTGATTAGTGCTTCTTCTTTTAGTTCACCTGTTTCGATGATCACTTTAAGAAGAATGTCACCACAAGCTTCTTTACATTGCTTAACTAGTTCGAAGCCTACTTTCTCATCACCCGCCATTAGCGCGCGGTAAGGAAAAACTACGTCAACTTCGTCTGCACCGTAAGCAACCGCCGCTTTTGTTTCAGCAACTGCGATTTCAATGTCGTCGTTACCATGTGGGAAGTTCGTTACTGTTGCAATACGAACCTCTGGCGTACCTTGCTCACGAAGTGTCTTCTTAGCAATAGGAATAAAGCGAGGGTAAATACAAATTGCAGCTGTGTTGCCTACTGCTGTTTTCGCGTCATGACATAGTGAGATCACTTTTGCATCAGTGTCATCGTCATTCAACGTAGTTAGGTCCATAAGTTTAAGTGCACGTAGCGCTGCTGCTTTTAAATCGCTCATTTCTATCTCCGATCAATATTCAAAAAATTCACTACTCAGCCTTACATCACGTCTTTAACTATAATCAACAAGTCGAGACAATGTGAGTAAATGGCTAAACAGTCTATTAATGAACGGACTTGGTTCCCTGAAGACTCGGCATATACAGCGAAAATTTATCATATGCCAATTGCTATCCTTGTCACCGCACAGTACCAGTTTGGCCTATGGCACAACAATCTATGATTGCGGTGTCTTTAATATCACATCACAAAGCAAAACGCCTATTAGATCTAATATTGCAGGGCAATTCATTTGCCCATCGATTATGTAATATTCATTACGTGATTAAGAATCAAGCTTAACCACTATCCTGTGATTAATACATTATAGAGTTTCACCGCAAAACTGTAGCACCAAATAGAGCGCAAACGGTTTGTATCTCAAAATTTCCTAGCCCCTATTCCATTGACTGCGTAATACCTCGACTAAGGCAAACACCCGATGAAATTTTGGAGCCCGAAAAACGAAAAATGCCCCGCAGCAATCTCTTGCTACAGGGCATGATGTAAAACGGCGTCTATATATTAAGAACCGATTCTAATTATAGTGCTGCAAGGCTTAAGCAGAAGCCTGCAATTGTCGCTGCCATAAGGTTAGACAACGTACCTGCAAGAACTGCTTTAACACCCATGCGAGCGATGTCACTACGACGGTTTGGTGCAAGGCTACCTAGACCACCAAGTAGAATCGCGATAGAAGAAAGGTTCGCGAAACCACATAGTGCGAATGAGATGATAGCTGTTGTCTTCTCAGACATTACTTCACCAGTTGCCGCGATTACTTGAGCGTTTTCACCTAGGTATGGTGTGAAGTTCAAGTAAGCAACGAATTCGTTCACTACGATTTTCTGACCGATGAATGAACCAGCTGTTACAGCTTCTGCCCATGGAACACCGATTAGGAATGCTAGTGGAGAGAACGCGTAACCTAGAATTAGCTCTAGTGTTAGTTCTGGCATGCCGAACCAACCACCGATGCCACCTAGCATACCGTTGATTAGCGCGATTAGACCAACGAATGCGATTAGCATTGCACCTACGTTAAGCGCAAGTTGTAGACCAGAAGCCGCACCGCCCGCAGCTGCGTCGATTACGTTAACTGGTTTGTCGTCACCGCCGTCCATCGCTTCTTCGATACTTTCGTGAGGCTGGTCAGTCTCTGGGTGAAGGATTTTAGCGAACAGTAGACCACCTGGTGCTGCCATGAATGATGCCGCAACTAGGTACTCTAGTGGAACACCCATAGATGCGTAACCAGCTAGCACACCACCAGCAACAGAAGCTAGACCACCACACATTACCGCGAATAGCTCTGATTGAGTCATTTTTGGAACGAATGGACGAACAACTAGAGGTGCCTCAGTTTGACCTACGAAAATGTTAGCTGCTGCTGACATTGATTCCGCACGCGAAGTGCCTAGCGCTTTTTGTAGTGCGCCACCAAGAATCTTGATAACCCATTGCATAACGCCAATGTAGTAAAGAACTGAAATCAGTGCAGAGAAGAAGATCAGTGTAGGAAGAACACGGAATGCGAAGATGAAACCGCCGCCGCCGAATACTTCGAACATCTTGTCAGAAACAAGACCACCGAATAGGAATGATGAACCATCGTTACCGTAGTTGATAACGTTAGAAACACCTGAAGAGAAACCGTTTAGTAGATCACGGCCCCAAGGTACATACAGAACAAATGCACCTAATGCGAATTGGATAGCGAATGCGCCACCCACAGTTCTAAAGTTGATAGCTTTTCGGTTGTTAGAAAATGCCACTGCAATCGCAAGAAGCACTACCATACCGATTAGGCTCATAAACAGGCTCATAGTTTATGACTTCCTTATAAGTTATTTATTGGCGTGTTACAAAATGGAGCTATAAAGCGGGGGCAATTATACTCATGCAGAATCAATTAAAGTAATGCCAGCCTCACACTTTCCTATAAGATTCATGATTGATTCAACCAGCTTTGTGAGTTAATTCACAATAAACAGGAAAACGTTTTCGATTTCAAACCACATCTTTAGATTTTATTCACATATCGAGAAAGCAAAATTGCTATTTTTCCACAGTTGAGAGGCAATCGATTGCTTTCGGCCGTTATGCAACTCTACGAGCTCATTAAAGACGTGAATGAGTTTGGCTGGGTGATTTGACTCCCCTTGATATCCAAGTATAGGCATATCTGGTGCGTCTGTTTCGATTACTAGGTTTTCGAGTGGTAATTTTTGAATTGCGTCGCGTGTTTTCTTGGCTCTTGGGTAGGTAATCGTTCCTCCTACACCGATAAAAAAACCTAATTTGACCCACTCCATGGCTTGCTGATAACTCCCAGAAAAAGCGTGTAGCACACCACCTCTAGGGAGATTCGCCGCTTTCACCATTTGAATGAGGCGATTGTGCGCTTTTCGGCTATGTAAAATAACTGGGAGTTCGAAGCGTCTAGCCAGCTCAAATTGAACTTCAAGTATCTTTTCTTGCAACTGTGGATCAACATCAATGGCAAAATCTAAACCACACTCTCCTATTGCCACGCACTGCTGCCCTTTTTGATTTAGATAGCCTTCTAGCTCTGTAAGGTGCTGCTCAACGTTATCTTCAAGAAAATACGGATGAAAGCCGAGCGCATAATACAAATTGGCATGTTGCTCTGCCAAAGTTTGAATACGAGCCCAGTTTTGCGGACCGACGGAAGGAATCAAAATTCTTGCGACGCCTTGCGTTTGAGCAAGCTCAAGTTGATGTGCAAAGTCATCTTGAAACACATCAAAATCAAAGTGGCAGTGCGTATCAAAGAGCTTCATCTTGACGCTTTTTATCTGTATCTGCGGGCAGAAAATCAGAGGATGGTTGGGCTTCACTCTTCTCTTCAGTTTGATGGGCTGGGTCTTTTCGATATGGGACACAACTGCGTTTCTGATCGGGAGTTAACCCCATCTCTTTACACCAGTTGTCGTAACGCTTTAGCCCACGTTTAAACCAATTCATATCTTATCCTTATATAAAAACGCCCTTGGCTAAGTTTATAGCCAAGGGCGTTTTAAAATCTAGTTTGCGTTAAGGCTTACCCTAACCGCGCAAATTAGTGCTCACGCGTCGCACGGAAATCAACGTCAGGGAAACGCTCTTTCGCCAAGTTTAAGTTAACCATTGTTGGAGCTATATACGTTAGGTTATCACCACCATCCAATGCTAAGTTCGCTTGATTCTTGCGTTGGAACTCATCCAGTTTCTTCGCATCACCACACTCAACCCAACGAGCAGTTGCAACGTTAATGCCTTCATAAATCGCTTCAACGTTATACTCAGATTTCAAACGAGCCACAACAACATCAAACTGAAGTACACCAACGGCACCAACGATCAGATCGTTGTTCTGTAGAGGACGGAATACCTGTACCGCACCTTCTTCTGATAGCTGAACCAAACCTTTGAGAAGCTGCTTCTGCTTTAGTGGATCTTTCAGACGAATACGACGGAATAGTTCCGGAGCGAAGTTCGGAATACCAGAGAACTTCAGTGATTCACCTTGCGTAAAGGTATCACCAATCTGAATTGTACCGTGGTTGTGTAGACCAATGATGTCACCGGCGTAAGCGTGTTCTGCACGTGCACGGTCACCAGCCATAAAGGTTACTGCATCAGAGATACTCACTTGCTTGCCAAGACGAACGTGGTTCATCTTCATACCTTGCGTGTAAGTGCCCGATACAATACGCATGAATGCGATACGGTCGCGGTGTTTTGGGTCCATGTTCGCTTGGATCTTAAATACGAAACCAGAGAACTTCTCTTCAGTCGCTTCAACTTCACGTTCAACCGCTTGACGAGTTTTCGGCGCTGGAGCCCATTCAGTTAGACCGTCTAGCATATGATCCACACCAAAGTTACCTAATGCAGTACCAAAGTAAACTGGCGTCAGGTCACCTGTTAAGAACATTTCCAAATCAAACTCAGGGCAAGCACCCATGACAAGCTCAAGCTCTTCTCGAACACTTTCCGCAAGGCCTGCACCAACTTTTTCATCAAGCTCTGGGTTATCGAGACCTTTGATGATTCGAACTTCTTGAATCTCATGACCGTGACCTGATTCGTATAAAATCGTTTCATCACGGTGAATGTGGTACACACCTTTAAATTCTTTACCACAGCCGATTGGCCATGTAATTGGCGCACACATCATGCCCAACTCGTTTTCTACCTCGTCCAATACTTCCATTGGATCACGAACGTCACGGTCAAGTTTGTTCATGAAGGTTACGATTGGCGTGTCACGCAGACGCGTTACTTCCATCAGCTTACGTGTACGATCCTCGACACCTTTCGCCGCATCGATAACCATCAAACACGAGTCTACTGCCGTTAACGTACGGTATGTATCTTCCGAGAAGTCTTCGTGTCCAGGCGTATCAAGTAGGTTTACCAGACAGTCATTGTAAGGGAACTGCATTACAGAAGTGGTTACCGAGATACCACGTTCTTTTTCCATTTCCATCCAGTCTGATTTTGCGTGCTGTGCGTTACCACGACCTTTAACCGTACCTGCTTTTTGGATCGCGTTTCCGAATAAAAGGACTTTTTCAGTAATGGTGGTTTTACCCGCATCCGGGTGAGAAATAATAGCGAACGTTCTGCGCTTAGACACTTCGCCTAAAAAAAGGGGATTTGACATTAGTTAATCTTCTAAATTACTTTCATGCTCACAAAATAGGCAAGCATATCTACTATTCGATATTGTGCGGTATTCTCGCTTATTATCGCTGTGCTAGCAAACTGGAAAGACATGAACTGAATTTACTCGGCTCACCAGCCTTTACCTGCAACTAACAAGGGAAAGCCAGCTCCACACAAAGAGATGTAAAAATTCAAAAAATTATTATTACATATTCAAAAGCCTCGAATCCGGATACGCATTTAAAGCATAAGTGTTGATGAGGTAATTAGTAACGGCCTAAAACTAACTCAAAAATAAGTAACTCATGATAATGGCGTCTTCCTTACCATTTCCCGATTTAGCTGGGTAATAGTTGTAACGACGGTCCACTTCATTAAAACCTGCTTGCTCATAAATATGGATAGCTGGGTGATTACTTTCACGCACTTCTAACCAAGCACTCTCTGCTTTGGCTTGTTCACAATGTTCAATAAACGCGTCCAGCAATTTTTGCCCTAGCCCTCTGCCCTGTTGAGAAGGCGCTACTGCAATATTTAATAGTGTCACTTCTCCAACAATATTCTGTCCATAGAAGTAACCAACCACTTGAGAGCCTTCCAGCATCACATGATGGCAAGCACCGCGACTGGATAAGTCACGAACCAAAGATTCGGCCCAAGGGTGAGAATGTGCTTGCTGCTCGATTTGCCAAACTTGGTCGAGGTGCTCTGCACGCATCGGCGTAATTTCAATTGTCACGCATTAGCTCCGTTAAGAGTACGAACAGATTTGTTGCCACAATGCGCGGCGCTGTTCGTTATTACCATCAATATCTTGTAATAGTGGCGAGGTCAGGTGCTTTGCCTTGATGCTTTTATCAGCCTCACAGCCTGCAAACCACACCCACTCTAGCTGATGTTCACCCAGCATGGATAAGCGCTCAGGCTCTAGGTGCAGCGCATCATCAAGCGTGAGCTTAATGCTTTTTAATACGCGCTCAAACATCAATGCCGTCTCGTTTTCTGGACATATTGGCGATACCAATAGGAGTTTACATGAACTTTGCAAATCCAATAATGGCGATTGATAGCCTTCCAGTCTTTCAGGGTGTACCAGCTCCCATGTGCTGATCCCCATTTCACGTAAATACTGTTTCTCGTTAATTGACATTTTCCGTCACCTATTTGAACGAGGGCAATCCTATCAAATTATCGCGATTATACCTAAAGGACTTCAAGGAACACCTGAACACAATGAGATGATTTGGATATTCCTGAACATAGCGTTTTGCCAACGGCCACACATTGGGTATGACATATAAGGTACATTATGAAATTCTTAAATACGCTACTACTTTGCACACTGGTAGCCGCCACCAGCATGAGTGTTTTTGCTAATAACAGCGATGAGTGGGAGCTGATTGCAACGAAAACCGTTAACTTTCATACAGAAACAGATACCGTGACACCAAATAGCCTATTCCGAAACCGAAGCTTCAGTAAAATAAAACTAAAATGTGTGCAAGGAACGGTAGACATTAATGGTTTAAAAGTCGTCATGACAGATGATAGTGAGAAAAAGCTTTCCTCTATGGGCGTACTAACAAGCGGATTGTCGACTCGTGCCTGGAGCCTTCCAGGTACAAAAGAAGCCAAGCTAAAACAGATTGAAATGACTTACAGTAGCTGGGGAAGCACAAAACTCAGCCTGCTAGGGGTAAGTAAAAAAGCGAAAATAGAGGTCTGGGGCAAAAAGAAAAGTAACCAGTCATCCTAACCTCCCTATCTCAGTTTTCAGTGAATAAGAAAGAAGCCCACTTAGTCGTGGGCTTCTTTCATTTACAGTTCAGAGAACTCTGGCGCATAGTCTATGCGTCCGGAGCGTCCAGCACATTGACCTTCGACCAACTCTGCGATTCGAAATGCACCTTTAGGAACATCCCAAGCGCATTCAAAGCCCATCTCGTCGCATGATTGAAAACCCTGGCGCGCGTAATAATCGGGAGCGCCCAACACCACACACACTGGATAGCCAAAATCACGCAGTGAATCAAAACCTTCTTTGATCAACTCTGCAGCGATGCCTTGGCGACGGTAATCTTCATGAACAGCTAATGGCGCTAGCCCTTGCCATGACAAATCTTCACCATTTAAGGTCACAGGGCTAAATAAAGCATGGCCAATCACCTCTCCCTCATCTGTACACGCGACTAAGGAAAGTGTGAATTTGCTGTTTTCGCGCAAACGCATCACAAGCTCAGCTTCAGCTTCCGTCGGGAAGGCGTGTTTCAATAAGCGGTCAATGGTAAGAATGTCCGCAGGGGCTTCAGTTCGAATAAGCATTCGCTACTCCGGTTGGTTGTGCAGGCGCTTGAACTCCTTTCTGAACAAAATCAGCCAATTGATTCAAAGCGACTTGCATTGCTTTCGGTAACTGCTCTAAGTCGACACTGTCCATTAAGTTTTTCACTTCTAAGCCAAGCTCAGTATCACCTTCAATTGAAAGGCGACGTTGGAAGAACAGTGTGTCAGGGTCTTCTTTACGACCAGCAATCAGTACTAGGTCGTTTAGATTACCACTAAAACTCACATCTTCCTGAACTGGTTTTTCAGCTACCACCAATTTTTCGTCTTGATAGCTGATGTACCATGCTAAGTTCAAGTCTTTAATCGCAACTTTTAACCACTTGTCTTCAAGGAACTCAAAGTCACCATCTTCCAAGGCTTCTTTAAACACCATTTTTAGCCCTTCCAGCAACGCTTTTTGCTGAATTGGCTGTGGTAATAACTGGACTGGAGAACGCAAAATATTAGCTGCGTTCTTTACTAGTTGACTGCGAATCTTGTTTAACACGTTCATTATCCGTTACTTTGTCATTAGGTTGCTTATATTAAGCAATCGTGGCGATGAGATTACTGTTATGTATCAATAAAGTGCTTATTTTAGATTGGTGGTTTATTGCTCACTAACGCTTCTTTTTTTGAACTTACGTGTATTATTGATGCGAACAGGTGGATAAACACTTTTACAACCGTATTTTCAAAGTTATAGTTATCTGAGCGTATCCATGTGATTGTCGACTGCACAGCTAAAACCGCGAGCCCTTTAATGGTAAGTAACACTTTAGCTTGGTGGTAGACCGCCGCAGGCTTATCAGGGTGTCGCTTTTTATACACGGACGAATAATCTGGCTCATTGGAGATCGGTAATACCCTAATGCCTTCCCAGCAATTAAAACATTGGTTTGCCACGCTAACCTCAAATAGCCCTTTCTTCTTTGCCATTCTTGATAAAAAACACAATTATCGAATGGTAAGTGACCGTTACTGCGATATCGCAGGTTTAAGTCATGAGGAAATCGTCGGCTTAAACGATTGCCAAGTGCTGGGTGAACAGTTTTATAAGAAGCTTGCACCATACTATCAGCGCGCGTTCAAAGGGGCACATGTCGAAGCCGAAATCACGCTCGATGAAACCGACCTTGAAACCAGTCTTCACTTTAGTCTTTCGCCAGTTTTTGAAGGTAACGACATTCGCTTTGTTGTTTTTCACGCTGTCGATACTTCAGAAAAGCAGATACTCGTTCGCTCCTTAGAAGAGTCCGAAAGTAAGTTTGCGAAGTTAACACAACTGCTACCAGACGGCTTACTGCTTATCGAAGATGATATTGTCATCTCTGCGAACCCCGCATCAGCGCGCCTTCTCGGACTTAACTCTCCTCATGAATTGTTGGGCGAAGAGCTAAGTCGTTTATTCATCGATGAAAACAGTAAAAAGGTATTTAGTCATCGATTGAGTACATTAATTTCTGACAAACCTTTTGTCTGCTTAACCAGTGCAAGATGCGGCTTTGAACGGAAAGTTCAGCTACACGCGGATTCCACGGCGATATTAGGTAGCGAATCTCAAATTATCCTAATCCAAGATGCTGATGATGCGCCCAAAAACCTGTCTTCTGCATCGAATGAAGACATACACATTGACTCGCTCACCAAACTCTACAACCGCTTTGGCTTCACCAAACGTTTGGAACAGCTGATCAAAAAGCAAACACCGCTTCTGGTGTTCTATTTGGATATCGATAACTTCAAAAACATTAATGACTCACTTGGTCACCATATTGGCGATAAAGTGATTCAAGAGGTATCGGCCCGTCTTAAACGGTTACTACCAAACCAAGCGATTATTGGTCATTTGGGTGGCGATGAGTTTGGCGTCATTCTGCCGGAGCCAGAAAATACCCGCATGGCTGAAATTTTGTCCGATCGCATTATCTCGTTGATCAACCAACCTTTCGACTTGCACCACTTCAGTAAACGCCTTGCGTGTTCAATTGGTAGCGTTCGATACCCTGAAGACGGACAAGATGCGCGAATCCTACTACAAAATGCCGATACTGCGATGTATGAAGCCAAAGACCGTGGTAGAAATCGCCTGATCAAATTTAACGATCAAATGAACAAAGAAGCGCGCATGCGTTTGTGGCTTGAAATTGAACTGCAAAAAGCATTGCAGCAGAACGGTTTGGAAGTGTGGTATCAACCTAAGGTTAACGCGCGAGACTTCAGTATCAACGGCGCAGAAGCGCTCGTTCGTTGGAAGCATCCAGTCGAAGGGTACATTAGTCCTGGCTCATTCATTCCTGTAGCCGAGCGCGCTGGGTTAATCGAACACCTTGGACGTGTCGTGATGCGTGATGTTTTCAATACGGTAAAACGTTGGAAGCAACAAGGCATACTGCCAGGCCGTGTCGCCATCAACCTCTCTCCCGAGCAATTTGGCAACCCACAGCTGATCGACTTTATGGAAAAGCTGCTTCGCACTACCGAGCTTGATCCAAGCTGCATTACCTTCGAGCTAACCGAAAGTGCCGTGATGAGTGATAGCGAACATACACTGCAAATGTTGAATGCGATTAAAAAGCTTGGCTTCGCTCTCTCTATCGATGACTTTGGTACCGGCTACTCTTCTCTTTCCTACTTAGCGCGTTTCCCTATTGACGAGCTAAAAATCGACCGCGCTTTTATTAATGATATCGACACACTACCGAAACAAGTCACTGTGATTGAAAACATCATTAACCTAGGTAAGTCGCTCGACTTAACTGTCGTTGCCGAGGGAGTGGAAACCCACCAGCAAGCGACCCTGCTCTCTAACCTTCAATGTAATGCGATTCAAGGATTCCATTTTTATCGCCCACAGCCAAAACATGAAATTGAAGAGCTGTTTGTACAGAATCGTCGTCACAAGAACTAACGCAGACCCGATACCCTTACTCGCAAGAGGTAAATATCGACTTTATTGAGCTAAACCTAACTTAGGTCAATTTCGCTATTCATAATTCTTCATAAAATGCGGACACCTTTTTATTCTCAATGATTGTGAGCATATGGAACTCTTGTGTCCCGCGGGTAACCTGCCTGCGTTAAAAACTGCGATTGATTGCGGTGCCGATGCCGTCTACATTGGTTTCAAAGATGATACCAACGCCCGTCACTTTGCTGGCCTCAACTTTAACGGCAAAAAGTTAGAAAAAGCGGTGCAATACGTTCATGACCGCAATAAAAAAATTCATGTCGCGTTGAATACCTTCGCTCATCCCAATGGCTTCGAGCGCTGGACTAACGCAGTAGACAATGCAGCGGCACTGGGTGTAGACGCGCTGATTGTTGCAGACATTGCAGTGCTGGAGTACGCGGCTCGCAAATATCCCGATCTGGAACTACACCTTTCAGTACAAGCATCAGCGACCAACGTCGCAGCCATTGATTTTTACAAACAAAACTTCAACGTAAAACGGGTAGTACTACCTCGCGTTTTATCGATTCATCAGGTCAAACAGCTTTCGCGCAACATCACTAGCGATGTCGAGTTAGAAGTCTTTGCTTTTGGTAGCCTTTGCATCATGTCTGAAGGTCGCTGCTACCTATCATCATACATGACAGGCGAGTCTCCAAACACTGTGGGAGCATGCTCTCCAGCTAAGTACGTTCGCTGGCAAGAAACAGAAAATGGTCTGGAATCCCGCCTTAACGACATTTTGATCGATCGCTACAGCACCGGTGAAAATGCGGGCTACCCTACCTTGTGTAAAGGTCGTTTCGAAGCTGAAATCGAAGGCGAGAAAAAACGCTACCACGCACTGGAAGAACCAACCAGTTTGAACACCCTCTCTATGCTGCCAGAACTATTTGCTGCAAATGTGGCTTCTGTAAAAATTGAAGGTCGCCAACGTAGCCCTGCTTACGTAGAACAAGTCACTCGAACATGGCGAGCCGCGATTGACCGTTACCAAGCAACCCCAGAAGCTTACCAAGTCGAAGCGGCTTGGGATGCCGCATTGGCAAACGTGTCTGAAGGTACGCAGACCACACTTGGTGCTTATCACCGCAAATGGCAGTAGAGGTTAAGATGGATAATTCAATGAAATACGCGCTTGGCCCGCTGTTGTACTTCTGGCCAAAACAAGACATCGAAGCGTTTTATGAACAAGCGAAATCAAGCTCCGCGGACATCGTCTATCTTGGGGAAACCGTATGTTCAAAACGTCGAGAAATGAAGCCTTCGCATTGGCTTGAAATCGCAAAAGAGCTGTCTGCATCTGGCAAGCAAGTGGTGCTATCAACGATGGCACTACTGGAAGCTCCGAGTGAAGTAAACATAATGAGGAAGTACATCGACAACGGTGACTTCGCGATTGAAGCAAATGACGTATCTGCTGTTCAGTTAGCATCAGAGCATAAAGTGCCTTTCGTCGTTGGTCCTGCAATCAATACTTATAACGCACACACGCTCAACTTATTTTTGAAGCAAGGTATGATGCGTTGGTGCATGCCTGTCGAGCTCTCTCGCGAATGGTTAAACGATACTTTAGTTCAGTGTGACGAGCTTGGTATTCGTAACAAGTTTGAAGTTGAGGTATTTAGCCACGGTTATTTGCCTTTAGCGTATTCCGCTCGCTGTTTCACAGCCCGAGCTGAAAACCGAGCGAAAGACGATTGCGAAACCTGCTGTATCAAATACCCTACGGGTATCCAGGTCAGCAGCCAAGAAGGGCAAGAAGTCTTTAACCTTAACGGCATTCAAACACAGTCAGGGTATTGCTACAACCTCATCAATGACTTACCAAGTATGAAAGGGCTGGTTGATGTGGTCCGGTTAAGCCCTCTTGGTATGGACATTTTTTCAGAGTTAGAGCGTTTTCGCTCAAACGAATACGGCGATAATCCTGAAAAGCTCGAAAGCCGCCAATGCAATGGCTATTGGCATCAACTAGCGGGCTTAGAAGTAAAAACCATTTAATCCTTAAAGATAAAAGCGAGGCCTAGCCTCGCTTTTATCTGTTAGCTTTTGTTAGCAGGCTTGCACCCTTGGTTCGACAGAACTCTCATTAAGCAGCTTTTTCACATCTCGCCACAACATACTGATCACGACCAAACTCAATGCAATGTTAGACAATGGGAAAGCTAACCAAATACCTGTCACGCCGAAAAGTTTCGGCATAATGAACAAGAATGGCAACTGGACCAGCATGTTGCCTAGTGTTACAAACATAGCTTTGCTGCCTTTGTTTACTGATTGATAGTACGCGGCCGCCACAACTAAAAAACCATCTAAGAACAACGCAAACATGTGTAAACGAATCCCGATCACGGTGCTATCAATCAACTGTTGGTCAGCATTATTAAACACCGCAACCAGTTCGTACGGGAAAAGGTTCATCAAAACAACGAACGCCACCCCACCAAGCACAGATGTCCCCATCGCGACCTTTAATAACTTTCTGATGTTCTCCTGATTACGTGCACCGTGGTTGAAGCTCACTAAAGGCTGCATACCATTCGCAATTCCTTCGGCTATCAGATAGTAAACCGTCACGATGTACCCCAAAATGGCGTACGCTCCGATCAACATTGCACTTCCGTATTGAGCAAATAACGCGTTGTGCAGTGCCACCATCACAGAGCCGTAGGCGTACATAAAGAAACTTGATGTACCTATCATGATAATCTTTGGTGCAGCATCAACCTGAACTTTGAAGTCGCGGATACGAAGGCGTAATGTTGCTTTTGAAGTAAAGAAGTAACCAATACCGAGCACAGTGACCACTAATTGTGCAAGTGCAGTGGCAATAGCGGCTCCGGTTAACTCCCACTCCAACCAAGCAATAAATAAGTAGTCTAATACAATGTTAATAACGGCACCGATGACCATCAAAATCGTTGCTAAGTTCGGGCTGTCGTCATTGCGTAATAAAAACGGAACGGCGATAGAACCCAACGTGAATACGCACGCGACAATCAGAATATGCAAATATTGCAGCGCAAGTTCAAACACTCGCCCTTCCGCACCTTGCCAGCGAATAAATTCATCCGAAAACAAGAACAATATTGTAGCAACGACCGGCATCAATGCCGCTAACAACGTCAATCCGGTCGTTAGGATTCGCTTAGCGCCTTCATGATCGTTCTCTCCTTGCTTGATCGAAGTCAGCGCGCCAGTCCCCACCCCAATCATCATTCCTATACCGAGGATCGAACCGATAATAGGCCACGCAACATTGATCCCAGCTAATCCGTCAGCGCCAACATAACGGCCAATAAAAATGCCATCAACTATTTGATACAAACCGTTTACGAGCATTGCTGCGACGGTTGGAATCGTATATTTCCAAAACTGTCTATAAATTGAGTTTTGCATGACTGTCACCAGTAGTTAGCAAAGCTAACCATTTAATTAGCAAGACTAACTAAATGGTTAAATTAAATAAAAGAAAGATGAAACAACAAAAACTAAACCATACAGCTGAGGCCTTTGCTTTAGTTTAAAATGACTTATTACTCAATGCTTTATTCAATAAAGCTTGTAACTGTTCAGCTTCTTGCTGATTTAATTGTTGCATCATTTGGTCAGAGATATCTTTGTACACTACCTGCTCCAAAGACATTTTTTCTGCGACTTCTTCCGTAAGCAACACACGCTTAGCACGAGCATCCTCATTACATGCGATGCGTTTCACCAAACCCTTTTTTTCCAAACGCACAACCATTGTCGATGCGGAAGGCTTAGTCACTTGCAGCTCTTCTGCAAGATCGGTTATTCGCACACCCTCAGGGTAAACCTGAATCACACGTAAATAATCGAACTCATTAAAGCTTAGATGTGATAATGGATCTTCTTTGGCATAGACACGCCAAGCTTTGGCGCAAAAACGCTCTAAATCAATCAAGCTTTCTTCTAATGCCATAAAAGCCACCACCACTTAGTTAGCAAGGCTAACTATTTTAAATGAGTCACTCATCAAGTTCAATCATAAAAAAAGCCGCTCTCATCGAGCGGCTCTAAATCATTCAATTTCCAGCTTCTTGGCAGCCTTTAACTTGGCCAATCTATCTTGCTGTAATTGATCGTAAATTTGCGCCAACTCCAAGAAAGAATAGCGATGCTCAACATAATCGTAAACGTTGAACGAAATCGCGAGCTTATAAAGTGAGATGGCACTTGCGATATCACCTTCAAGCTGATTACGCTTTCCAAGGTAGAAATACGTTTCCGTCAATCGTTCAGCTAGGCGATAGTTCTCTCTCGTTCCATCCATAATTGCTTTAAGCGCGTCTTCGTCCGAGACGTCTCGTAGCATGATGGCAACAAGAACCCATCCCCACTCTTCACTACGATCTCGTAAATAACGCTGTTGAAGATTGGCTTTTGCTTGCTCTGGATTTTGCTCAGCTTCGATGATGTACAGCCATAATGAACGAAAAGGATCCGTTGGCATTTCTTGATAATGCTTGGTCATATCTTCTAAAGCGAGATCGATTCGGCCACCATAATACAGTGCAATCGCACGGTTGCGCTCAGCATAGGTATTATCAGGAGCCAACTCTATGGTCGAGTCAAACGCTTCATATGCCGCATCAAACTCTCCTACTTGGGTAAAGTATACTCCCAAAAGATTGAAGATGTCCGGCTGAGCAGGATTCAACTGCAAAGACTGGTTAAAGTCCAAACGTGCAAGATCACGCAAACCAACGCTGTCGTAGTAGCTACCGCGCTCATAATGCATTTTAGCGCGCACTTCATCACTAAGGTCGGGACGTTGTAGCAACTGCGAGAGACGCGCGATTTGTACTTCTTGTTGAACACTAGGCTGAAGTGGCACCGCCATCGGTGGATATAACCACTTTTGTGCTGATTGTTGAGAAGTATTTGCACAACCGGTCAGCGCGATAGCAACACATAAAATTGCGGTTTGAAACCATTTCACTAATTGATACTCCTGTTTGGACCGCTCAAGATTTGTTTCTCTTAATGCAATATAGGCGATAACCTCGTTTGAGGTTAATACATCGAAACAAACCAAAAAAGGGGAGCGAAAATGCTCCCCTTTTATAACATGCTTTCAGGCCCTTAATCTAATAAAAGGCTGAAAGTCTCATTTTGTCTTACTCGTCTTTAGCAGCCGGTGCTTCAGCAGCAGCTTCTTCAGCTGGCTTTTCTACCGCTTCTTTCATGCTTAGACGTACACGGCCTTGGCGGTCGATTTCAAGAACTTTAACTTGAACTTCTTGACCTTCAGCTAGGTAGTCAGACACTTTCTCTACGCGTTTTTCTGCGATTTGAGAAATGTGTACAAGACCATCTTTGCCTGGAAGAACCGTTACGAATGCACCGAAGTCTGCTAGACGTGCAACTTTACCTGTGTAGATACGGCCCACTTCAACTTCAGCAGTGATCTCTTCGATACGGCGGATAGCTTCTTTCGCAGCAGTGCCTTCAGTTGCCGCAATCTTGATAGTACCGTCGTCTTCGATTTCGATAGTTGTACCAGTCTCTTCAGTTAGAGCACGGATAACTGCACCACCTTTACCGATAACGTCTTTGATCTTCTCAGCGCTGATCTTCATCGTGTGAATACGCGGAGCAAATTCAGAGATGTCTTCACGAGCACCAGAGATTGCTTCATCCATTACAGATAGGATGTGCTTACGTGCACCTTGAGCTTGGTTAAGCGCAATTTGCATGATTTCTTTAGTGATGCCTTCGATCTTGATGTCCATTTGAAGTGCAGTGATACCAGTGTTAGTACCTGCTACTTTAAAGTCCATGTCACCTAGATGGTCTTCATCGCCAAGGATGTCAGAAAGTACAACGAAATCGTCACCTTCTTTAACAAGACCCATTGCGATACCAGCAACAGATGCTTTGATTGGTACACCTGCGTCCATAAGCGCAAGAGAAGTACCACATACTGAAGCCATTGAAGATGAACCGTTAGATTCAGTGATTTCCGATACAACACGTACTGTGTATGGGAACTCATCAACAGAAGGCATTACTGCAGCAATACCACGCTTCGCCAGTTTACCGTGGCCGATTTCACGACGCTTAGGAGAACCTACAAAACCAGTTTCACCTACACAGTATGGAGGGAAGTTGTAGTGCAGTAGGAAGTGATCTTTACGCTCACCAGTTAGCTCATCGATGATTTGAGCATCACGCTGAGTACCTAGCGTTGCCGTAACGATCGCCTGAGTTTCACCACGAGTGAATAGCGCGCTACCGTGAGTACGAGGAAGAACACCAGTACGTACATCTAGTGCACGAACCATGTCTTTTTCACGGCCATCGATACGAGGGTTACCTGCAATAATACGGCTACGTACTACTGTCTTCTCTAGATCATGGAAGATAGTGTGGATTTCTTTTGTGTCTGCTTCAGGATCTTCAGCAAGAAGAACTTCATTTACTTCCGCAGCGATCTCATGGATGCGGTCGTAACGAGCCATTTTCTCAGTAATTTGGTAAGCTTCAACAAGTTTAGCTTCTGCTAGATCAGCAATCTTATTTTTAAGCGCTGTGTTCTCTTCAGGAGCAACCCAATCCCAAGCAGGAGTTGCAACTTCTGCTTTGAATTCGTTGATAGCTTGAATAGCAACTTGTTGTTGGTCATGACCATAAACAACCGCCGCTAGCATTTCTTCTTCAGTTAGGTTGTCCGCTTCTGACTCAACCATCAGTACTGCTGACTCTGTACCTGCAACAACAAGGTCAAGCTTAGAAGTTTCTAGTTCAGTTTGGCTAGGGTTAAGTACAAGCTGACCATCGATATGACCAACACGCGCCGCACCGATAGGGCCGTTGAATGGAATGCCAGAGATAGCAAGAGCAGCAGAAGTACCGATCATTGTAACGATATCTGGCTGAACATCTGGGTTTACAGACATTACTGTCGCGATAACCTGAACTTCGTTTTTAAACGCGTCTGGGAATAGCGGACGGATTGGACGGTCGATTAGACGAGCTGTTAGCGTTTCGCCTTCAGAAGGACGACCTTCACGTTTGAAGAAGCCGCCTGGGATTTTACCCGCAGCGTAAGTACGCTCTTGGTAGTTAACCGTTAGTGGGAAGAAGTCTTGACCTGCAACGGCTTCTTTTTTACCTACAACAGATACGAATACAGACGTATCATCCATTGTGACCATAACTGCTGCTGTAGCTTGACGTGCAATAACGCCAGTTTCTAAAGTAACTGTGTGGTTACCGTACTGGAACGTTTTAACAACTGGTTTTTCGAACATTGTTATTCCTTGTTTCTAATCTTCCTTTAGTGCTTAAAGAAATCTTAGATGTGTTAATTGACACTCAAGGCATTACGAATCGCGACTAGTAAAAAGAAACTCGGAAATTCCTTTTGAATAGTCGCGACCTTTTGGTCGACGTGGTTGACTGTAATGCTATGAGCTTTTGAGAAAACCTCTTACAAGGTTTAGCCGCCAGTATTATAACGGCATAAGTCTAATTTGGCTAAATTTAGGCAACAAAAAAGGGGCATAAAGCCCCTTTTTAGACAAACTGCTATGCAGTCGCTGATTAGCGACGTAGGCCTAGACGTTTGATTAGGTCTTGGTAGCGAGCTAGGTTTTTACCTTTTAGGTAATCTAGAAGCTTACGACGACGAGAAACCATGCGTAGAAGACCACGACGGCTGTGGTGATCGCCTTTGTGCGCTTTGAAGTGACCTTGTAGGTGGTTGATAGAAGCTGTAAGTAGAGCTACTTGAACTTCTGGTGAACCAGTGTCGCCTTCGCCTTGTGCGTATTCTGCAACGATTGCTGCTTTAGTTTCTGCATTCAGAGACATAATTCTCTCCTAATAAGAGTAGGTTTAAAGTTGTAGCAGCCAATCTCTGATTCAGCCGCTACGCGAAGCGCGGATTATAGGGAAATTTCCTATCTCGTGCAATATAAAAATACCGACACTCAGGTCGGTATTTTCAATCATTTACTTGGATGCAACGTCATCTCGGAACACGACCAATCGCTTAGGAGCGATTTTGCCATCTTCGTTCATTTCGCCAACGCCAATAAACAAGCGTTCTTCACCCATAGTAAGGCGAAGTGAGCCCTCAGTCGGAGCACCAAATACTTGAACGGGCTGCCCATGTTGGACCATATTCGCCAGTTCAGGCACCAAGTTGACTTCTGGTAAGTCTTCTACCGCTGTATCCATTGGCAAAAGCAGTGGGTCCAGTAGTTCTCGAGGCGCTCGTTCCTCGCGGTGAGCTTGCTCTAGCAACTCATTTAGTTGCTCAAGTGTTACCATATTCTCGTAAGGGTATTTAGCAACACCAGTACGACGAAGCATAGTTACGTGCGCACCACAACCTAACATTTCGCCCAGATCATCAACGATAGTACGAATATAGGTACCTTTAGAGCAGTGCACTTCCATCTCTACTTCATCGCCTTCAAAACGGTGAAGAACAATCTCATATACCGTGATCTTACGAGATTCACGCGGAACTTCGATGCCTTTACGAGCGTATTCATACAAGGGTTTACCTTGATACTTCAACGCAGAGAACATGGAAGGCACTTGATCAGATTCACCACGGAACTGATCGATGCACGCTTCTAGCTTGTCTAACGTAACATCGACTGGACGCGTCTCTACAACTTCACCATCCGAGTCAGACGTATTGGTACGTTCACCCAGCTTTGCGATCACGCGGTAGCGTTTATCAGAATCAAGAAGAAACTGAGAAAATTTTGTCGCTTCACCCAAGCAAATTGGCAGCATGCCTGTCGCTAATGGGTCCAAGGCTCCAGTGTGGCCTGCTTTCTCGGCAAAGTAGATTCGCTTTACTTTTTGCAGTGCATCATTGGAAGAGATACCTGTTGGTTTGTCCAACAGTATAACGCCATTAATTGGACGACCTTTACGACGACGAGCCATTATTCTTCGTCCTCACGACCAGAATCTTTTTGCTTTTGTTTGTCTGAACTAACGACTTCAGACACTAGGTTAGACATACGCATACCTTCAACAAGCGTATTGTCATAGTGGAAGCGGATTTCTGGCGTTAAACGTAGACGAATACGCTTACCTAACATCATGCGAATGTGCACTTCGTGCTCACGTAGCGCTGCTAGACATGATTCTGGTGTTTGCTCACCCACACACAGGAAGGTCACAAATACTTTTGCGTAAGCTAGGTCACGAGAGACTTCTACGTCTGAGATCGTCACCATGCCAAGGCGAGAGTCACGAACTTCACGTTGAAGGATCATCGCTAGTTCTTTTTGCAGCTGTTGTGCAACGCGCTGCGTGCGGCTAAATTCTTTTGACATATCTTTACTCTTATATAGAAAGAATGGGGGGTTGGTCAAAGCCAGCCCCCCATGGTGTATTCAACAACCAATTACTACTTATCTTTCAAAGACAATATTAGTAATTTTAGTCAATTAGTCTAGAGTACGTTTAATTTCAACGATTTCGAAGACTTCGATTTGGTCACCAACGCGAACATCATTGTAGTTCTTAACGCCGATACCACATTCGTAGCCATTCTTAACTTCTTGAACGTCATCTTTGAAACGACGTAGTGACTCTAGTTCACCTTCGTAAATAACAACGTTATCACGTAGTACACGGATTGGGTTGTTACGCTTGATCACACCTTCTGTAACCATACAACCAGCGATAGCGCCCAGTTTCGGTGACTTAAACACGTCACGAACTTCAGCAAGACCAATGATCTCTTGCTTGAATTCTGGAGCAAGCATACCGCCCATTGCTTGTTTCACTTCATCAATCAATTGGTAAATGATTGAGTAGTAACGTAAGTCAACAGCTGCGGCTTCAACAGCACGGCGAGCAGAAGCATCTGCACGAACGTTAAAGCCAAGGATGATTGCGTTTGAAGCTTCCGCTAGTACTACGTCAGTTTCCGTAATACCACCTACACCAGAACCAACGATGTTCACTTTAACTTCGTCAGTAGATAGCTTAACTAATGAGTCAGCGATTGCTTCTACAGAACCTTGAACGTCTGCTTTAAGTACAACGTTAAGTTCAGCAACTTCACCAGCAGTCATGTTAGAGAACATGTTCTCTAGTTTAGATTTCTGCTGACGAGCAAGTTTCACTTCACGGAACTTACCAGCACGGTAGTTAGCTACTTCACGCGCTTTACGCTCGTCACGAACTACTGTTGCTTCATCACCTGAAGATGGTACACCTGAAAGACCTAGGATCTCTACAGGGATAGATGGGCCAGCCGAAGTAATTTCTTTACCTAGCTCATCACGCATTGCACGAACACGGCCGTATTCTTGACCACAAAGAACGATGTCGCCTTTGTTTAGTGTACCTGATTGAACAAGTACTGTTGCAACTGGACCACGACCTTTATCTAGGCGAGATTCAACAACAACACCAGATGCCATGCCCTCAGCTACAGCTGTAAGTTCAAGAACTTCAGACTGAAGAAGGATAGCTTCTAGAAGACCATCGATGTTTGTACCCTGTTTAGCAGAGATGTGAACGAACATGTTCTCACCGCCCCACTCTTCAGGAATAACGTCGTATTGAGCAAGCTCGTTCTTAACGTTATCTGGGTTCGCGTCTTCTTTATCGATCTTGTTCACAGCAACAATTAGAGGAACGCCTGCCGCTTTCGCGTGCTGAATCGCTTCTACTGTTTGTGGCATTACACCATCGTCTGCTGCAACTACAAGAACAACGATATCTGTCGCTTGAGCACCACGAGCACGCATTGCAGTAAACGCTGCGTGTCCAGGAGTATCAAGGAACGTGATCATGCCGTTGTCTGTTTCAACGTGGTACGCACCAATGTGCTGAGTAATACCACCCGCTTCGCCAGAAGCAACGTGTGTGCGACGGATGTAGTCAAGTGTTGACGTTTTACCGTGGTCAACGTGACCCATGATAGTAACAACTGGAGCACGTGGAACTGCTTCCGCGTTAGTGTCACGGTCAGATAGTACCGCTTCTTCCAGTTCGTTCTCTTTACGAAGAACTACTTTATGGCCCATTTCTTCAGCAACAAGTTGTGCTGTTTCTTGGTCGATCACTTGGTTGATAGTCGCCATAGCGCCCATCTTCATCATTACTTTGATAACTTCTGTCGCTTTAACCGACATCTTGTTAGCAAGTTCTGATAGAACGATCGTTTCGCCAATTACAACGTCTTGCTTAGCAACCGTTGCTGACTTATCAAACCCGTGCTGCATTGAAGTCGGCTTAGCAAGTTTGCCCTTACGACCTCTACCGCCACGTTGGTTGTTACGGCCACCGCGAGCTTGGTCGTCTTTACCCGAAGCTGCTTTTTTCTTCTTACGACGACCGCCTTCTACTTTGCGATCTGCTTCATCTTCGGCTTCACGTGCGTATTGTGAAGTCGTTACATGGTAATCTGTATCTTCCATATCACCCTTTTTCTCTTCTGCAGCAGACCAACGCTCTTTATTCTTTTCAGCCAATTCGCGAGCTTCTTCAAGCTTGCGCTGACTTTCCTCTTCAGCCTTACGCTTAGCTTCTTCTTCCTGACGACGTTTAAGCTCGTCGGCCTCTTTTCGCGCTGCTTCTTGCTTAATTTTCTCTTCAGCATCACGCTTTGCTTTTTCTTCAGCATTACGTTGTGCATTCGTATCTACGTCTCGCTTCGCTTTTTCTTCAGCTTCACGTTTCGCTTTTTCTTCCGCTTCACGTTTTGCAGCTTCTTCAGCTTCACGTTTTGCAGCTTCTTCAGCTTCACGTTTTGCAGCTTCTTCTGCTGCACGTTTTGCTGCTTCTTCTGCTTCACGTTGTGCTGCTTCTTCAGCTTCACGTTTCGCTTCATCTTCAATTGTGCTGCGCTTCACGTATGTACGTTTTTTGCGCACCTCAACCTGAACATTCTTACTCTTACCACCACCCGCGTTCACACTAAGTGTACTACGAGTTTTACGCTGAAGCGTAAGGCGAGTCGGCTCTGAATCACCTGATTTATCACCGTGTTCTTTCTTTAAATGAGAGAGAAGCTTCTGCTTCTCTTCATCAGTAACATTGTCAGAGCTCGCCTTTTTAATGCCAGCGTCAGCAAGTTGTTCAATCAAGCGGTCGACTGGCGTACCAATCTCATCACTCAGTGCTTTAACTGTTAATTGTGTCATGCCGCTTCCTCCTTGCCGAAAATTATGCTTCTTCGCCGAACCAACAGATGTTACGTGCGGCCATAATTAGCTCACCTGCACGTTCTTCGGTCAGGCCTTCGATACCTTCTAAATCGTCAATACCTTGGTCAGCAAGATCTTCCAGTGTCGCTACACCTTTCGCTGCCAATTTAAATGCCATCTCACGCTCAAGACCTTCAAGTGCAAGTAGGTCCTCAGCTGGTTCTAGACCTTCAAAAGACTCTTCTTGTGCTAGTGCGATCGTCGTTAGTGCATCTTTTGCACGTCCACGAAGCTCTTCGATTAGTTCTTCATTCAAACCATCGATTTCTAGTAGCTCGTTAACTGGCACGTATGCGATTTCTTCTAGCGTTGAGAAACCTTCTTCAACAAGAAGTTGAGCGAAGTCTTCTTCAATATCTAGGTACTTCATGAAGTTTTCAATAGATGCTTGTGATTCTTCAGCGTGTTTCTTCTGAAGATCAGCAACTGTCATAACATTCAGTTCCCAACCGGTTAGTTGAGATGCTAGACGCACGTTTTGACCGTTACGACCGATAGCTTGCGCTAGGTTGTCTGCTTCAACTGCGATGTCCATTGAGTGTGCATCCTCATCAACGATGATAGAAGCAACATCAGCTGGCGCCATTGCGTTGATAACGAATTGAGCTGGGTTATCATCCCAAAGAACGATATCGATACGCTCCCCACCAAGTTCGCCAGAAACAGCTTGTACACGTGCACCACGCATACCAACACACGCACCTACAGGGTCGATACGTTTGTCATTTGTTTTGACAGCGATCTTAGCACGAGAACCAGGATCACGTGCTGCGCCTTTAAGCTCGATAATATCTTCTGCGATTTCAGGCACTTCAACACGGAACAGTTCTGCCAACATTTCTGGCTTAGAACGAGTGATGAACAATTGGAAACCACGTGCTTCAGGCGCGACTTTGTAAAGAAGGCCACGTACGCGGTCGCCTGGACGGAAGTTTTCACGAGGAAGTTGGTCATCACGCAGGATTACCGCTTCAGCGTTATTACCAAGATCAAGCACGATTGTGTCACGGTTTACTTTTTTCACGACACCAGTGATTAGATCACCTTCATTGTCGATGAACTGTTCAACGATTTGTGCGCGCTCAGCTTCACGAACTTTTTGAACGATAACTTGCTTAGCAGTTTGAGTCGTAATACGGTCAAACGTTACTGATTCGATTTCGTCTTCTACGTAGTCGCCAAGCTCGATTGAGTCATCTTCGTATTGCGCTGCTTCTAGTGAGATCTCTTTTGTAGGGTTCTCAACGTCATCAACAACTAACCAACGGCGGTAAGTTACAAATTCACCGGTTTTACGGTCAATGGCAACACGTACGTCGATTTCGATTTCGTATTTTTTCTTTGTAGAAGTTGCTAGAGCAATCTCAAGAGCCTCAAAGATACGCTCACGAGGTACCGCTTTTTCGTTCGATACCGCTTCTGCTACCGCTAAAATTTCTTTACTCATTATATTTAGCCTCTAAGCTTAAACTTTTTTAGGGAACTAAAATTTAGGGATCAGGTTAGCTTTGGAAATGTTACTTAGAGCAAACTCTTCTTGCTGACCGTCTACAGTAATTGTCACTGTTTCGCCATCAACACCGTGGATAATACCTTTCCACTTACGACGGTTTGCTACAGCCATTTTCAATACGATGCTGACCTCGTGACCAATAAATTGCTCGTAATGTGCTGCTTTAAAAAGTGGTCTTTCTAAACCTGGAGAAGACACTTCTAGGCTGTAAGCAACAGAAATTGGATCTTCAACGTCTAAAACTGCACTAACTTGGTGGCTAACTTCTGCACAGTCGTCTACGTTAATACCATTTTCATGGTCAATGTAGATACGTAACGTTGAGTGCGCGCCTGCACGAATGAATTCTAATCCAACTAACTCATAACCTGATGCCGCTACTGGCGCGTCAAGCATTTCAGTAAGTTGTCTTTCTAAACCAGTCATTTAACCACTCCAGAAACAAAAAAAGGGCTCAGAGCCCAATCAAAAAACCAAGCAGTATCTGAGCTATTTCAAAAAGCTCAGATAACAAAAAACCCCGATAGTCGGGGTTTTATGCTGCTGGACCCTGATACGTTAAGAATAGCCAACAATTGCTTTTCTTAACTCGTAGTGTGGTTAGCACTACGCAAACTTGCCAATCTACGATTTCCTTTTAAAGAAAGAGATTGGTTGCGGGGGCCGGATTTGAACCGACGACCTTCGGGTTATGAGCCCGACGAGCTACCAAGCTGCTCCACCCCGCGTCCGACTTGCTGAGCATTATACTCGCAAACAAGTGATTTACAAGTTTGTAAATACATGGTGCCGAGAGAGGGACTCGAACCCTCACACCTAAGGCACTAGCACCTCATGCTAGCGTGTCTACCAATTTCACCATCTCGGCATCAAAACCTTACAGCTTATTGAGGAATTTCATCACCCGCAGGGGCAGGAACTTCACTCGCTGCATCCTTAACTTGTTCAACAACTGGTTGACCTAACGTTGGGTCTACCCATTGTGATTCAGTCTGGTGCGTAGACATACGACCAAGTAACAAGCTAACGATAAAGAATACGGTTGCTAAAATAGCAGTTGTTCGGGTTAAGAAATTACCTGAGCCGCCAGCACCAAACACTGTGTTTGAAGCACCAGCACCGAACGAGGCTCCCATATCTGCGCCTTTACCTTGTTGAATCAACACAAGGCCAATCACACCAAGCGCTGCCAACAGGTAAATCACAAGTAGAACTGAAAACATTTTTTCCACCTATGTTCCAAATTGTTGAGCCAGCGCCGCTCAAAAGAATAAATCATTATGAACAAGGCTAGCGACCTCCTAACGGGAGGCGGAGCAATACTAGCGAAAGCCAGTAACGCTGACAAGGGAAAATTAGTAAAAAATCAATGCCAATGCGTTAAGCGCTCAAAAAAAGGGCAAAAGATGCCCTTTTCATTCAAGACATGCTTTAACGCAATGATTAACAACTTGCTTTAACAGCCTCAGCGATTTTCAATGCTGAGTGTTGAACTAGTTCACCATCTTCGCCTTCCACCATAACGCGGATCAAAGGCTCAGTGCCAGACTTACGCAGCAGTACACGCCCTTTATCACCAAGTGTCGCCTCTACTTCAGCGACAGCGTTTAATACAGCTGTAGCTTCAAGAGGGTTACTTTCTCCTGAGAAACGGACATTTTCTAAAACCTGAGGATATAATGTCATTCCTTGCGATAGTTCATATAAAGACATATCGCTGCCAATTACAGAAGCAAGTACTTGAAGTGCAGCAACAATCGCATCGCCGGTTGTGACTTTATCTAATAAGATCACATGGCCTGAGTTTTCAGCACCAATTTTCCAACCTTTTTCTAGCAGTTGCTCCATGACATAACGGTCACCAACAGCAGCACGTACAAACGGAATGCCTAGCTGCTTTAAACCATTTTCCATACCCAAGTTAGTCATTAGTGTACCAACAACACCACCCTTTAGCTCACCACGACGAAGTGCATCACGAGCGATGATATAAGCAATTTGGTCACCATCAACTTTGTTACCTAGGTGGTCGACCATAATGATGCGGTCACCATCACCATCAAATGCGAGACCAAGATGCGCTTGCTCTTCAACAACACGCTGTTGAAGAGCTCGTACGTCTGTTGCGCCCACTTTTTCATTAATGTTGATGCCGTTAGGCTCTACACCCATAGCGATAACTTCTGCCCCAAGTTCTTTGAAAACATTTGGAGCGATGTGGTACGTTGCACCGTGCGCACAGTCTACTACGATCTTAAAGTTCGCAAGGCTCAACTCAGATGGGAAAGTACTCTTACAGAATTCGATGTAACGACCAGCTGCATCATTTAGGCGGGTTGCTTTACCAAGCTCAGCAGACTCCACACATTCAATTTCTTTATCTAACTCAGCTTCGATCGCCAATTCGATATCGTCAGGTAGCTTAGTACCCTCAGAAGAAAAGAATTTAATGCCGTTGTCGTAATATGGGTTATGTGATGCAGAAATCACAATACCAGCCTCGGCACGGAAAGTCTGAGTTAAATATGCCACAGCTGGAGTTGGCATGGGACCAGTAAATGTTGCTTTAAGTCCCGCAGCTGCAAGGCCAGCCTCTAGTGCAGATTCAAGCATATAACCTGAAATACGTGTATCTTTACCTATGATAACTTTCTTTGTGCCTTGTTTCGCTAGTACACGACCAGCAGCCCAGCCAAGCTTAAGTACGAAGTCTGGAGTGATTGGGTATTGTCCTACTTTACCGCGCACACCGTCAGTACCAAAGTAACGTCTTTCATTCGACATAAACTTTCCTTTATTATTTTTAAATATTGTTTTTCGTCATCTCAACAACTTTCATCGCTTCGATTGTCTCTTCAAAGTCATGCACGCGAATGATCTGCGCGCCTTTCATCGCGGCAATCGTAGCACAAACGACACTTGCGTTCGTACACTCTGCCGCTGGCTTGTCTAACAGTTTGAAGATCATGGATTTACGAGACATGCCAGCCAAAATAGGCAGGCCGAATTCATGAAACTTTTCAAGATGAGCAAGCATATGATAATTGTGTTCGATTGTTTTGCCAAAGCCAAACCCAGGATCGAGAATCAGTTGAGATTTATCAATCCCTGCTGCTTCACACGCCGCGATACGTTCTTCTAGAAAAGCCGACACGTCCCCCATTAAATCATCATAATGAGGGTCAACTTGCATGGTCCTAGGCTGACCTTTCATATGCATCAGACAAATTGGAAGGTTTGCTTCTGCTGCGACTTCCAGAGCACCTGGCTCTTGCAGCGAGCGGATGTCATTGATCAAATCAGCCCCAGCATCAATTGCTTGACGCATCACTTCTGCTTTACTGGTGTCAACGGAAATCCATACATCATATTTTTCACGAATGGCTTTGATTACTGGGACAACACGCCTAAGCTCTTCTTCCAAAGACACATCCGGTGCACCAGGTCTTGTCGATTCACCACCAACATCAACAATACTTACACCAGCCTTTATCATTTTATCAACTTGAGCAAGAGCAAGTTCAATTGAGTTGTATTTACCGCCATCCGAAAAGGAATCCGGTGTCACATTTAGAATGGCCATGACATGTGGACGCGAAAGGTCCAAAGATTTGTTATTTGCTGTAATCATCATCATAAACACAAAAACCCCGAGATAACTCGGGGTTTAATATTATCGATACTCTTTATTCAGAGTCTTTCTTTTCAGGCGCTTCGTTAGAAGTTGTTTCAGAAGAGCTAGGCTGTTCTGCATCTTTCGCAGTCTCCGTTGCTTCTTCTTTAACTTCTTGCTTTGCTTGAGGCTTGTCGCTGTCTTCTGGTTTGCTTGCTGAGTTATCACTCCAGCCCGCAGGCTCACGAATTTCAGCTTTGCGCTCCATTAAGTCATCAATCTGGCGAGCATCAATGGTTTCATACTTCATCAGTGCATCTTTCATCGCATGCATGATATCCATGTTCTCTTGAAGAATCTTCTTCGCACGATCGTAGTTGCGGTCAATGATCTGACGAACTTCGTCATCAATCAACTTCGCTGTATCGTCAGACACATGTTTAGTCTGAGTTACACTACGCCCTAAGAACACTTCGCCTTCATCTTCTGCATACAGCAGAGGGCCAAGCTTTTCAGAGAAACCCCATTGAGTAACCATCTTACGAGCAATATCTGTTGCGCGCTCGATATCATTAGAAGCACCGGTTGATACTTTGTCAGCACCGTAGATAAGCTCTTCTGCTAAACGACCACCGTACAAGCTAGAAATCATTGATTCTAGGTGTTGGCGAGACATGCTCACGCGGTCCTGCTCTGGAAGGTACATTGTTACACCCAACGCACGACCACGTGGAATGATAGACACTTTGTACACTGGATCGTGTTCAGGAACCAAGCGACCAACAATCGCGTGACCCGCTTCGTGGTATGCGGTTGACTCTTTCACTTCCTCAGACATCACCATTGAACGGCGCTCGGCACCCATCATGATTTTGTCTTTCGCCAGTTCAAACTCAACCATAGAAACGTTGCGCTTGTTACCGCGCGCAGCAAACAGGGCTGCTTCGTTAACTAAGTTTGCTAGGTCAGCACCAGAGAAGCCTGGAGTACCACGCGCGATGAGAGAAGGCTCTACATCACCCGCTAGAGGGACCTTACGCATGTGAACTTTTAGGATCTGTTCACGGCCACGTACATCTGGAAGACCAACTACCACTTGGCGGTCAAAACGACCAGGACGCAGTAACGCAGGGTCCAACACATCCGGACGGTTAGTCGCAGCGATAACGATAATACCTTCGTTACCTTCGAAACCATCCATCTCAACGAGCATTTGGTTTAGTGTTTGTTCACGTTCATCATGACCACCACCAACACCTGCGCCACGTTGACGACCTACCGCATCGATCTCATCGATAAAGATGATACAAGGTGCGGCTTTCTTTGCTTGTTCAAACATGTCACGCACACGAGATGCACCAACACCAACGAACATCTCTACGAAATCAGAACCAGAGATAGTAAAGAATGGTACTTTCGCCTCACCGGCAATGGCTTTCGCTAGAAGCGTTTTACCCGTACCAGGAGGACCAACCATTAGAACACCCGTTGGAATCTTACCGCCCAGTTTTTGGAAGCGGCTTGGATCGCGTAGGTAGTCCACCAGTTCTTTCACGTCTTCTTTTGCTTCGTCACAACCAGCAACGTCAGCAAAAGTTGTCTTGATTTGTTCTTCGCTCATCATTCGAGCTTTACTCTTACCAAAAGACATGGCGCCTTTACCACCGCCGCCTTGCATTTGACGCATGAAGAAAATCCATACACCAATTAGTAAGATCATTGGGAACCAAGAGATGAAGATAGTACCAAGCAAGCTTTGCTCTTCTGGAGGCGTGCCTTGTACTTTCACGTTTTGGTTAATTAGGTCATCTAGAAGCTTTTGGTCATACACTGGCATGTAAGTGACCATTTTGGCACCGCCGCCACGACGAACAAAGCTAATTTCACCGTCTTTAAAAGTTGCTTCTTGAATCTGGCCTTGGCCAACTTCCTGTACAAACGTGGTGTAATCCACAGTTCTGCCATTGCTTTCTCCAGGGCCAAAGCTCTGGAATACCGACATCAATACGACGGCGATAACAAGCCACAGAATTAAATTTTTTGCCATGTCACTCAAGGTGTAAGCCTCTCGATAACTAATTGTAATTAAAGGTAGGGTACTACAGTTCATTAACTGTAGCTATAGTGTTAACACGCTCTCAAGAGAGCAAAATGGTTAACCTTTGTAACCAGTGGCTACGACGAAGACCTCTCGAGAGCGAGCTCGCGATGAGTCTGGTTTTCTAATTTTTACGGCTTTAAACATGTCTCGGACTTCTTTCACATACTGATCGAAGCCTTCCCCTTGGAAAACCTTTACGACAAAGCTACCATTAGGCGCTAGAACTTGTCGACACATATCTAAAGCTAATTCAACTAAATACATAGCGCGAGGTTGATCAACAGAATTGTTTCCCGCGATGTTAGGCGCCATATCAGACATTACTACGTCTACCATGGAAGGTTGGATCCTTTCTAGCAAAGCTTCCAATACCGCATCATCACGAAAGTCGCCTTGTAAAAAGCTAACGCCAGCAATCGGGTCCATAGGAAGCAAGTCACACGCGATGATCTGACCACTGTCCCCTACTATCTTAGCAGCATATTGAGACCATCCGCCCGGCGCAGCCCCCAAGTCGACGACTGTCATTCCAGGCTTTAACAATTTATCTTTCGTTTGAATCTCATCGATCTTGAAATAAGCACGTGAGCGGTAGCCTTTTTTTCGGGCTTCATTCGCGTATTTATCATCAAAGTGTTCTTTCAACCAACGACCAGAACTAGCCGAATGTTTTTGTTTACTCATTTTAATCCCAACAAGGCACAAATTGGAGCTATTGTTTTAATAGGCGCTACCTATTACTCAATAAATTATAGTCTTCAGCAATAGATGGCGTTAAAATAGCTTTTTTCAACCCTTATTTTAAAGAAAATTGGCCGCGTAATGAACCTAAGCACCAAACAAAAGCAGCACCTTAAAGGCCTAGCTCACAGTTTAAAACCTGTTGTGCTAATGGGCGCAAATGGACTTACAGAAGCCGTGCTAGCAGAAATTGAAATCGCTCTTAACCATCACGAACTTATCAAAGTAAAAGTTGCTTCGGAAGATCGTGAAACAAAACAGCTAATCATCGACGCTATCGTACGTGAGACGGGCGCTGAAAAAGTTCAGACTATTGGTAAAGTGCTTGTGCTATACCGCCAGTCTGAAGAGCGTAAAATCGAAATCCCTCGTAAGTAACTCTACTTACGTTGCTGAAGAAAAAAGGTCGCCTGAGGCGACCTTTTTGCGTTTTATCAGAGTAGTAATGCTACTCCAGACGACTTAGATATATTCTACTCGGTCAATTTCGAAGTCTTTCGCGCCACCCGGAGTTTGAATAGCAACTTCATCGCCTTCCATCTTACCAATCAGGCCACGAGCAATAGGTGAGCTCACTGAAATGCGACCTGCTTTGATATCGGCTTCGTCATCACCAACGATTTGGTACGTTTTTTCTTCTTCGGTGTCGATATCAATCAAGGTTACGGTTGAACCAAAAATAACTTTACCCGTGTTCTCCATCTTCGTTACGTCAATAACTTGAGCAACTGACAGTTTGTATTCAATGTCACGGATTTGTGCTTCACAAATGCCCTGCTCTTCACGAGCGGCGTGATATTCAGCATTCTCTTTTAAATCACCTAGCTCACGAGCTTCAGCAATTGCCTCTGAGATCTGAGGACGTAGTTTAAGTAGACGATCGAGTTCTGCACGTAGCTTTTGCTCGCCACGTAGTGTCATTGGAACTTTTTCCATTTTATAACCTCAAGCCCAAATGGGTCTTTGGACAAAAAAAGCCCACCCTGTCATAGGACTGGGTAGTGCGCTTAAAGATGTATTTCGTTTAGTGTAAACAAACTCCCGGACGAAATCATCTTAATTCGAAAGACAGCAAGACTATGCCTTTTCGGCATAATGATATAACTCACTTTTAGAGCGGTTCTAGGGCGAATCACCTTCTCAATTTATTGAAAAACAACACTGTTCATTACACCAAAAACCTCAAAAAAGATAAAAACTAATCAATGTCAGGCCAATGTCATTGCCAATAATTTCAATCAAAAACAGTAATTTAAATAAAAACAACGCACAATTGAACAGTGTTCATCAGTGGGATTTATATCATTTTACTAACTCATACGGAAACTTTAGCAGTAAAACATGTCCAGCGAGTTGTTAGATCAATGGCTTACAAGTGCGAACTATATCGCTCAATTAGCCAATTTTGGACCAACAACTTGTGAGAGATCACCTCTCCCCCATACAACAATGATTATGGACAGCTAACTAGGACAAATAAGATGAAAAAGACTCTAATTGCTCTTTCTGTATCTGCAGCAGCTATGGCAACTGGCGTAAACGCAGCTGAACTTTACAACCAAGACGGTACTTCTCTAGAAATGGGCGGCCGTGCTGAAGCACGTCTATCTATGAAAGATGGCGACGCTCAAGACAAATCTCGCATCCGTCTAAACTTCCTTGGTAAACAAGAAATCAATGACAACCTATACGGTGTTGGTTTCTGGGAAGGTGAATTTGAGACTGCTCAAAACGGTACTGTAGACGGCGACGACAAGAGCGATCTAGAAACTCGTCTTGCTTACGCTGGTCTTGGCGGTGCTTACGGTGAGTTCGCATACGGTAAAACTGAAGGTGCACTAGGCGTTATCACTGACTTCACAGATATCATGGCTTACCACGGTAACTCTGCAGCAGACAAACTAGCTGTATCAGACCGTACAGACAACATGATGGCTTACAAAGGCCAGTTTGAAAACCTAAGCGTAAAAGCAAGCTACCGCTTCGCTGATCGTATGGAAAACAAAAACACTGGTGAGTACTACGACAACAAACAAGACGGTTACTCTCTATCTGCAATCTACGCTCTAGCTGACACTGGTCTTGAGCTAGGTGCTGGTTACGCAGATCAAGACAAAGCTAACGAGTACATGCTAGCTGCATCTTACACAATGTCTGATCTTTACTTCGCTGGTGTATTCACTGACGGCGAGAAAATGGAAGATTCAAACAACAGTAACACAGTTGATTACACTGGTTACGAGCTAGCGGGTGCTTACACTCTAGGCCAAACAGTATTTACAACATCATACAACAATGCAGAAACTAACAACGAAACTTCTGCAAACAACTTCGCTGTTGATGCTTCTTACTACTTCAAGCCTAACTTCCGTGGTTACATTTCTTACAACTTCAACCTGATTGATGCAGGTGACAAGTTTGGTTCAACTGACACTAGCAAAACAGTTGCAACTAAGATCGATGCTGAAGACGAGCTAGCTCTAGGTCTACGTTACGACTTCTAATTCCGGTCTTTGACTAGAATATCGAATGCCCGCTTTAAGCGGGCATTTTTTATACTTCATTTTAAGCAGCGCGCCTTTCTCTCGTGTCTCATTCATGAAGACATTTGAAGCATTTCTTTAGTTACCTAGCATATTGAAAGGACTTGCGTATACTCAATCACATAACTCACCTTAGAAAGTATCATTATGCGTTTACGTTGGCCCTTGCTCATATTCTCTTCATTACTTTCTGCTTTTTCACAAGCGTACCCTCATCAAGAGGTGTTGCCTGAAGGCGCCCGCATCAGTTTAGTTGCGGAAAAACTCAGTGAAAATGCTGAGCTTGACGGTGTTCATCCTACCGAACAACTGTTCCCACCAGCGAGTACATTAAAAATCGTCACCGCATTAGCCGCAAAGCTAGAACTGGGTGATAATTTCCGGTTTCGAACCAAGCTGGAAACGTCGAACTCAGATACAGTGATTTACTTTGTCGGCGACCCAACACTCCAAACCAACGACTTAAAATCACTTCTCACTCTAGCTAAGAAAAATGGCTTAAAACGGATTAACGGTGACCTATGGCTCGATAACAGCGCATTCACTGGTTATAACCGTGCGGTGGGCTGGCCGTGGGATATCTTGGGAGTTTGCTACAGCGCTCCGGCATCGACCATCACACTCAATAACAACTGTGTACAAGCCTCTATCTATACACAAAAAGATGGTGGAACGCGGGTCTACGTACCAGAGCATCAACCTATTCGTGTCACAAGTACCGTAGAAACAGTTTCTAAAACCATTAAGAAAAGTCGTCATTGTGACTTAGGTTTAGTTGCAAATCCCGATAACAACTACAAGCTAACAGGGTGCTTGGTTGAAAGAGACAAACCATTGCCACTGAAATTTGCGGTTCAAGACCCTGAGCGTTACACCAGTCAAAGGTTGGCGACTTTGCTCAAGGAGCTCAACATTGGGGTATCAGGAAAGATTAGGGTCGGTACGGCGCCAGAAAAGCAGCGAAAGCTCATCGCAATGCATCAATCAAAGGCCTTACCAGACATTCTTGAAGATATGCTCAAAAACTCTGACAACTTGATTGCCGACACATTAACCAAAACACTTGGTGCTAAATTTTTCGTTCAGCCAGGCAGTTTTACTAACGGTACAGAAGCGATCAAGCAGATCATTTTCGCCAACACTGGTATTGATATTCGTAATGCGCGCCTAGAAGACGGCTCAGGACTTTCGCGAAATAACCGGATCTCCGCGACCAAGATGGCTGAAATGCTGCGCTATATTTGGAAGCATGAAAACGAACTCAAATTGATTGCCATCATGCCGAAATCAGGTGAATCCGGCACATTAAAGTACCGACAAAGTATGCGAAAACTTCCAATTAAAGGACAGCTGATAGCGAAAAGTGGCTCTATCTACGGGACTTACAATATGGCTGGATATGGCTTGGATAAAAATGGTCAACCTAACACCATTTTTGTTCAGTTTGTTTCAGACTACTTCCCAGAAAAACGGGACGACAACACACCTGTCATCGCCCCGATTACACATTTTGAGCAGCTTTTTTACAATGACATTGTGAACTTTAGTCAGGCAATACCTAAGAAATAGTTCACCACGTTAAAGTAAATCCACATTCCTGAAATATCGACGATAGACGCAAGAACTGGACTCACCAATACGGCTGGGTCCAACTTGCAAGCTCGTGCAATAATTGGCAACAGCCCGCCCAATGTTGTAGAAATGGTGACTTGAATGAACAGCGCAACTGCTATTGCCAGTGCGATATCGGTCAGTTCAAAGCCTCCTGTTGATTGTCCTGCACTAAATAACATAATGCGTCCAATCATCACGATAGCGATCGCTAGCGCAATAAATAGAGCGACTCGGCTCTCTTTCCACAAAACTTCTAACCATTGGCGTTTTTTTAACTCTCCAGTAGCAAGAGCACGAATCACTAAAGTTGCTGCTTGTGTTCCTGTGTTACCACCAGCAGCTGCAATCACTGGCATGTACACTGCAAGTAAAACAAGCTGACTAAGGGTGTCCTCATACTGAGCAATGATCAAGCCTGACACTATCCCTAAAAGAGCCAGTGCAATGATCCACCCAATACGCTGCTTCACGTGCCCCAAAACACTAGTCGATAAATAACCATCAGGTGTATCAACTTCAGACATATGCAGACCTAATTGGTGAGCATAATGACGTGCGCGTTTGTCATGGCCTGCTTGCTCAAGTTGAGCAATAAGACTATTCACATAGCCGACAGAGCAATGCTGTAAAATACCTACAGCCTCATCAATCGGCATAACCGTAAGCAAATGGACTTGTTGCTCTTGCTCGTACTGCAAGAATGCATTGCGAGCTGCACCAATTTCTACTTCAGAAAAGTTTGGTGTTGTTTCAATAAAAGTGTTGTTCATTACCGTCATGGCGAATCTCCCGATTGGCATTGGTAACGACCATCGACAAAGCATGAAAAGCCACTCTTGCACGCTAAAAGTCAGACAACAAATAAGATGCACAGAGAAAACCAATGCGAATGCACTGTCTATTCAGAATGTATGAAGGAAATAACGAGAAAAAAATTAGAAAAGATGCCTCACCACTTAGGTAAGGCGGAGATCGCCAATACCGAAGCGGGTTATTTCGCTCCCTTAATCTTACTCACCCAACGACTGGGAGGATGGTCGGTATTGTTCATGTAAATCTCCGATAGCGCTGCCATTATTGGCAGCGCAAGTATAGTAGCAAAGTTCATCAGGTATGGAAGTTTTACTTTGCCGTTTTTGCTAAATTTTCATACAAAAAAAGCGCCCTTCGGACGCTTTCATTTGCAGTCATTATGGATTACTGAATAGTAATACGAGCAAATTTACGTTTACCTACTTGGAACACGTAAGTACCCGCTTCTGGAGCAAATTTGCTGTCCGCAATTTTTTCACCATCAATCTTCACAGCGCCCTGCTTAACCATGCGCATCGCATCTGACGATGATGGACATAAACCTGCTTCTTTCAACAGATTACTCACTGGGCGACCTGCGTCAAAGTCAAACTCTGGCATTTCATCAGGAATTTGGTTCTTCGCAAAACGGTTTACGAATTCTTGCTCTGCTGCATCGGCATCGGCTTCACTGTGGAAACGAGCAATAATTTCTTTTGCTAGCAATACTTTGATGTCACGAGGGTTTTTGCCCGCTTCTACATCAGCTTTGAATTGAGCAATCTCTTCCAGAGGACGGAAAGAGAGCAGCTCGTAGTAGCTCCACATTAGGTCATCAGAAATAGACATGATTTTACCAAACATTTCGCTTGGCGCTTCGCTGATACCGATGTAGTTGTTTGCTGACTTAGACATCTTCTTCTCGCCATCAAGGCCCACTAGAAGCGGCATCATCAGTACAACCTGAGGTTTTTGACCGTGAGACTTTTGCAGTTCACGACCCATTAGAAGGTTGAACTTCTGGTCTGTACCACCTAATTCAACATCCGTTTCCATTGCTACTGAGTCCCAGCCTTGTAGAAGTGGGTACATGAACTCATGAATAGCAATTGGCTGACCACCCGCGTAACGCTTTTTAAAGTCGTCACGCTCTAGCATACGAGCAACGGTTTGGTTTGCCGCAAGGCGAATCATACCTTCTGCGCCCAGTTCAGACAGCCACTCAGAGTTAAACTGAATTTTAGTCTTTGCAGGATCGAGAATTTTGAACACTTGCTCTTTGTACGTTTCAGCGTTACGCAATACGTCTTCGCGACTTAGCGGTGGACGAGTTGTGTTTTTACCTGTTGGGTCACCAACCATTGCAGTGAAGTCACCGATTAGGAACGTCACTTCATGACCTAGTTCTTGGAACAAGCGAAGCTTATTGAAAATAACCGTATGGCCTAGGTGAATGTCAGGTGCTGTTGGATCAGCGCCCAATTTAATACGTAGAGGACGGTCTTCTTTTAGTTTTGCGATTAGCTCTTCTTCTGGAATCAGCTCTTCAACACCGCGCTTAATCTCGGCTAGTGCAGCTTCAATGCTCGCCATTCTTGTTCACTCCCACAGATTTGGCAAAAATATAATAGCTGAACATATTACTTGAATAGCGATGCATTTTGAAACACGTTAGACTAGGTAGTTGTCACTTTTTCCGTTTAATTTAGCAATCAAGTACCTCATGCATTCGATTTTTGTCCGACTTCCACTCTTGCACAAAGTATTGATCGGTTTTTTTAGTGCGCTGATTATCTTCGCGCTCTTCTTTTTACCTGATCCGCAAGACCTAGACCCGCAGCAGAGCCGATTAAAAGTTGGTCAACATTATCCTGTGCCAGTTTCCCTCGAACTCAGTGCACTAAATAGTTCATCGCCTGCGGTTCCCGCCGTGCTGCGCTGGGAGACATACAAGGTAAAAAATGGCGAGAGTGCTGCCATCTTATTTAGTCGCGTAGGGCTTTCTGCTCGTCTATTACATGAACTGGTGTCATCAGACAAAGAAGTAGAAAAACAGTTAACTCGGCTTCGACCTGGTGACCGATTGCAATTTGGCTTTGACGAAAATAACGACTTGGTGCAGCTAAGAAGGACACTAAGCGCGTTCGAGACTTTTCGTATCACATTAAAAGACGGCAAGTACGTTTCTGAAGTTGATAAGAAAGAAGTCGACTTCCAGTACAACTACGCAGAAGCCACCATCAAATCAAACTTTTGGAATGCAGGAATATCTTCTGGATTAAATGGTAACCAAATCATGGAACTGGCTGGCATATTTGGTTGGGACATCGACTTTGCTTTAGATATTCGTAAAAACGATAGCTTCCGAGTACTTTACCAAGAGGAAGTGGTAGAAGGAGAAGTAATCGGCCGTGGAAAAATCATTGCTGCGATCTTTAAAAACCAAGGCGATACCTTTACCGCAATATTGGATCAGAAAAGTGGCAAGTATTACGACGAAAATGGGCGTGCAATGAAAAAAGCATTCTTACGCGCGCCGTTGGATTTCCGTCGAGTTTCGTCTAACTTCAACCCACGCCGCTTACATCCAGTGACGGGACGCGTTCGTCCTCATAGAGGCACGGACTATGCAGCACCAGTGGGCACCCCGATTTGGGCGGCTGGTGATGGTGTCGTTCAAAAATCGTCTTACAACAAATTTAATGGTAACTACGTTTTCATTAAACATAGTAATACTTACATTACCAAGTACCTGCACTTAACCAAACGTACTGTACGAGCTGGTCAACGCGTTAAGCAAGGCCAAACCATCGGTACGCTTGGCGGAACTGGCCGTGTAACTGGCCCTCACCTGCACTATGAGTTCCTTGTGAATGGTGTCCATAAAAACCCGCGCACGGTGAATTTGCCACAATCTAAATCCCTGACAGGAAAAGCGAGACAAACTTTCATGGCAAACGCGAAAGTTAGCATGGACAAGCTTGAACGCTACAGCAAACTGTTAGCAATGAAGTAAGGCAAGGTATTGAAAAGGGCAGCTTCGCTGCCCTTTTTGTTTTGTCGATATCATCACGATAAAGCTTACTGTTCGGAGTGATGCTCTCTCCCGAGCATAAGCAAACACGGTGTCAGAACTAACGTTAGCAAAGTCGCAAACGCCAAACCACCCGCGACAGCGGTCGCAAGCTGAGACCACCATTGAGTGCTTGGTGCGCCAAACTCCACTTTCTGATTAACTAAGTCGATGTTCATTTCTAACACCATTGGCAATAAGCCTAATATGGTGGTCACCGTCGTAAGTAAAACGGGTCTTAAACGCTGCACACCCGTACGCAAAATAGCCTCAGATTTTTCTAAGCCACGTTTACGCATCTGATTATAAGTATCGATTAAAACAATATTGTTGTTTACCACGATACCAGCCAACGCAATCACTCCAATTCCCGACATAATGATGCCAAATGGCTTTTGGAAAATAAGTAACCCAGCGAAGACACCAACGGTAGAAAACAGCACTGCACTAAGGATTAAGAAAGCTTGATAAAAGCTATTAAACTGCGTAATTAAAATCAAAGCCATCACACCAAGCGCGACAATAAAAGCATTTTGCAAGAATGCTGATGAGTTTTCCTGCTCTTCATTTTGACCCCGAATCTTATATTCAATGCCTTCTGGTAAGTCGAGCTGTTCCATTCCAGCGGCAATCTTAGGTAACTCAAGCGCCAAATTGTAACCTTCCACCATATCCGCTTTAATATTGATAACTCGATGACCGTCGACCCGACGAATAGTGTCTTGCTTATGATCTGGTTTGATTTGAGCAAAATTCGTAATCGGTACCAGACCAGCTGCCGTTTTCACTCTCAGTTGATCAAATCGACCTATGTCGCGCTTATCTTGCGGATAGCGCACCAAAATATCGACTTCTTCATCCGCATCATCGGGCAAATAATCGCCTATTTTCAAGCCGTTCGTAACAAACTGGACGGTATTCCCGACTAAAGTAGCATCCGCTGCAAAGCGAGAGGCGTCATCTCGCTGGATATCAATTTGCCAATCAATCCCTTCCTTATTAGTGGTATCACTCAAGTTGGTCAGTGCAGGATTACCATCAGCCCAATGTCGTACTTTTTTGGCTGCTTCATCTAACACACTAACACTCAAATTTCGTGATGACACTTCAATCACGAGATCATGCTCGACAGGCGGTCCTGCGTCCGGGAATTTATACTCAAGTTCAACACCATAAAAGCGGTCTGTCGTCTCTTTTAGTTCCTCAATAATGGTTTTCACTTTGCGTCGATACTGCCAATCCACAGGCGTTATTTGAATCTGGCCAATCTCGTCCCCATTATCGCTCGATCCTGTGCGCGTGTAGACACTTTCAAACTCGTCATGACCGAGCATCACCTTCTCGATTTCGCGCATAACAACATCTTTTTCGTAAATAGACAGGTCACCATAAGAACGAACTTTAACGGTAAAAAAGGCAGGGTCCACCTCAGGGAAAAACTCTGCACCCAAGCCAGCTTTGTTGTAAGTGAAGCCGACACCTGCCGCTAGCAGTATCGCGCTGAGTAAGACCTTCCATGGATGACGAATCGCTACCGACAGAGTCTGGTAATAAAGCTTGGTAATGCCAGTCGCTTTTTCAAAGTTGCCGTTATGCAGCTCCACCATTTCTCGCTGAGCTTTCTGATTGACTACTTGAGGCTTGCCAATGATCCCACCGATGACAGGAACGAACAATAAAGCCATCATCAGCGAAGCGGCCAAGGTAGCAATTAAAGTAAGTGGTAAGTACTTCATGAACTCACCAGTGATGTCTGGCCAGAAAAGTAACGGAGCAAACGCAGCCAATGTGGTTGCTGTGGATGCGGTAATAGGCCAGGCCATTCGCTTTGCTGCATCTCGATAGGCTTCTTTACGTGGCGTTCCTTCTTGCATGCGCCGATCTGCAAACTCTGTCACCACAATGGCACCATCCACCAACATGCCTACCGCCATAATTAAAGCAAACAGTACGACGATATTGACCGTCAGCCCAAATACCGATAACACCAACAACCCAGTCAAGAACGATCCTGGAATAGAAATCCCCACGAGAAGCGCGGTCCTAACCCCCAATATGGCAATAATGACGATAACTACGAGGATAATTGCGGATAAGATATTGTTTTGTAGATCACTGAGCATCAATTTGACATCGTCGGATTGATCCCAAGTGTATTTAACTTGCAAATTGTCGGGCCACTCGGCGCGCTTCTGTCCCTGATCCAGTACTTCTTTTACCAGCTCAACCGTTTCAATGATGTTTTCCCCTGCCCGTTTTTTTACGTCCAAAACGATGGCAGATTCGCCATCTAAACGAGCAAAACTTTCAGGATCGCGAAATGCACGTCGTACTGTCGCCACATCGCCAAAAGTGATCACCTCTTTGCCATTCACCTTGATCGGTAGTTCAAGCACATCTTTCAGTGAATCAAAAACCGATGGGACTTTTACCGAAAAGCGTCCATACCCAGTATCGACAAACCCCGCTGCCACAACTCGGTTATTCAAGGCGATTAAATTATAGATATCCGCTTGATCGAGACCGTAGCTTTCCATCAATAGCGGATCGACAACTATCTCCACGATGTCTTCGCGATCTCCTGCGATTTCAACCTCAAGAATCTGACGGAAACTTTCCAAACGATCACGTAACGTTCTGGCAATCTGAACAATGGTTCGCTCTGGTACGGTGCCATAGAGCACAACGGTCAAAACAGGCTCTTCAGATGCAAACGTGACTTCGTTTACCGTCGGCTCATCACTGTCCTCTGGTAACTTTGGCTTCGCAAGATCAACCGCATCACGCACATCTGCCATCGCTTTATCAAGATCCACTCCGACACTAAATTCCAGCGTCACCGAAGCATGACCTTCTGATGCCACAGAGGTCATCTCTTTTACGCCTTCAATTGAACGCAGCTCTTGCTCTATTGGCCGAACTAATAAACGTTCGGCATCGACAGGAGAAATGCCTTGATGTCCAACAGAAACATAAATGATCGGAATGGTAATATCAGGGCTCGATTCCTTGGGGATTGTGACGTAAGTAATGACACCAGCAATTAATATCATCACCAACAATGTCAGCATAGTGCGAGCGCGAGATAACGCAGCATCAATCAGAGTGTACATAGGTGCTCCTTACTGCTCATTAGCCGCTTCAATAACTACGTCATCAACTTTATTGGCCAGTACTTGATCACCATCTCGCACAAAACCTTGTCCCAGCACGATAATGTCTGCACGCTCTCCTAACCCAGAGAGCCACACACCATCATCCTCGGCCTTAACGAGTTGAATTGGAACAAACTCAACATACTCATTACGCAGTGTCTTGACACCTAAGTTACCTTCTTCATCTAGTGCTAACATGGCAGCCGTAATCTTTACTGCCAACACTTCACTCAAAGGCAGCTGTACTTCTGCGCTCATACCGGCAGGAATTCTTGCGTCTTGATTATCAATTTCGATTTCAATTGGAAATGTATTAGTAGAAGCAGAAGAAACACGTCCAATGTAGCGCACACGACCTTGATGATGCTGTTGGTTAATGGTTCTTACGTCGGCTTCTAGGCCTTCCTTAAGGTATTGTATATGCCGTTCACTGACATCGGCTTCAATCACTAAAGTATCCAAATCAATGACCGTCGCAATAGGATCGCCAATCCCGACAAAATCACCTAACTCAACAAAGTGGTGATCTACGATGCCATCAAATGGCGCTTTAACTTCAGTATTTCTTAAAGCCGTTTGCACGTTACTCAAATTCGCACGTGCATCTACCAACGCTGCTTGCGCTGTCGCAAATGCAACCTCACCTTGCAGTCCTCGACTTTTTAGCGATTTAGCTGCATTAAACTCTTTTTCTTTAACCAACAGCATCGCCTGGGCTCGTTTAAGTTGAATGCCAAGGTCGCGCTTATCGATGTTTGCGATCACTTGTCCCTGTTTGACCGCTTGGCCTTTCTTTATGTTAAGACTGACTATTTTACCGGCAACTTCAGCGCCAAGACGCGCTTGACGATTGGGCGCTGTTCGTCCATACAATTCAATGGTTTTACTAGTAGGTTCGGCAAGAAAAGTATCAAACATCACCTTTGCAAGTGGTGTCGTGTTCGTGGATGTTGAAGAGTTAGGATGATCATCTTGTGCTTTGAGTTGGCCGATGGTTAGCCATGCAACAAGAAGTAAGACGAGGATAAGAGATACTAGCCAAGGGCGCTCGACAATTCGGCGTCCAAAAGAAAGTCCAGACATATAAAGTCCTTTTTATTATTTCTCTGCATATCTGCGAGCGTGCGCTTTACGTGACATCCTTCTACATAAAGCACAGGCAGCCATTAGCTGCCTGTTAGGTGTTAATTACACACTGAACGATGCACCACAACCACATGTTGTCGTTGCATTTGGATTATTTACGAAGAAGCGCGCTCCTTCCAACCCTTCTGTGTAGTCAACAATACCGCCAACGAGATATTGCAGACTCATAGGGTCTACAACCAGTGTTACACCACTGTTTACGATTGTCGTATCGCCTTCGTTTACATTTTCATCAAAAGTAAAGCCGTATTGGAAGCCGCTGCAGCCGCCGCCAGTAATGTATACGCGCAGTTTCAATGCTGGGTTTTCTTCTTCAGCAATCAATGCTTTAACGCGAGATGCTGCTGCGTCAGAAAAAGATAATGGTACGTTTACTTCGCTCACGAAGACCTCTCTCACTCGTGTAATGCGTCAAGCCTGAAGCAAGACGTCAAATTTGTGCTAATTGAGACGATTATCCAATACCTGACAAACTCGTTCAAGTATTCGCCGCCGATTCTTTATAACAGATGCGGATATATAAGATTACACTGCGAAACAACACATAAATTAAGCAAAACGTTTCTAACTTGATTATAGCTAGGTACAATGCGCTCCACTTGGTCCGAGCAATCAAAAGAGGATAACCCCATGACCAAATCATCAGAGCTGTATCAAAAAGCTCAGCAAACCATCCCTGGCGGTGTCAATTCACCAGTTCGTGCATTCAACGGCGTTGGCGGCTCTCCGCTATTTATCGAACGAGCAGACGGTCCACTGATTTTTGATGCCGATGGTAAAGCGTATATTGATTACGTTGGCTCTTGGGGTCCAATGATTCTTGGCCACAACCACGCGGTTATCCGCGAGGCAGTAATTGATGCAGCGCAACGCGGTCTTAGCTTCGGTGCGCCAACAGAACTTGAAATCGCGATGGCAGAATTAGTTTCTGAGCTTGTTCCATCAATGGAGCAAATCCGCATGGTAAGTTCTGGTACTGAAGCTACGATGAGCGCGATTCGCCTTGCACGTGGCTTCACCGGTCGCGACAAGATCATGAAATTTGAAGGTTGTTACCACGGCCATGCTGACAGCTTGCTAGTAAAAGCAGGTTCTGGTGCACTAACACTAGGTCAACCAAGCTCTCCTGGCGTTCCTGCAGATTTTGCTAAGCACACGCTAACAGCAACATTCAACGACCTAGATTCTGTACGCGAGCTATTTGCTGCTAACAAAGGCGAAATTGCTTGTATCATCGTTGAGCCAGTAGCTGGCAACATGAACTGTATTCCACCAGTGGAAGGCTTCCACGAAGGGCTACGTGAAATCTGTGATCAAGAGGGCGCGCTACTAATTTTTGATGAAGTAATGACAGGCTTCCGTGTTGCTCTAGGCGGCGCGCAAGCACACTACAACATCAAACCCGACCTAACGACACTGGGTAAAGTGATTGGTGGCGGTATGCCAGTAGGTGCTTTCGGTGGCCGTAAAGAAGTGATGCAATACGTTGCACCTACAGGCCCAGTTTACCAAGCTGGTACCCTTTCCGGTAACCCTGTCGCAATGGCAGCAGGCTACGCATGTTTGAACCTTCTAAAAGAAGAAGGCAACGAAAAGCGCCTAGCTTCTAAAACGAAACAACTTGCTGAAGGTTTTAAGTCTCTAGCAGAAAAACACGGTATTCCGCTAGTTGTTAACCAAGTGGGCGGTATGTTCGGCTTCTTCTTCACTGACCAAGAAAAAGTAACTTGCTACGAAGACGTAACGAAGTGCGATGTAGAACGCTTCAAGCGTTTCTTCCACTTAATGCTAAAACACGGTGTCTACCTTGCGCCATCTGCGTTTGAAGCGAGCTTTACTTCACTCGCTCATGGTTCAAAAGAGATTGATGCCACACTAGAAGCGGCTGACCGCTGTTTTGCTGTTCTTGCAGAAGAAGCGAAATAATCGCTAAAAACGGCGATAACGCATTTAGAAAAGGACCGTAACGGTCCTTTTTTATTGCCAATTCAAAATAACCAATATCGCTAATACCCCAACGACAATGCCAAACCACGGTATTCGCTTAGCTTTTTTCTCGGTTTGACACTTTTTATCACCGTTGCAACAACCCATAGCTCATCTCTTGATTGATAACCGACTGATTTGTAGTCATTATAGCAAGGTACATCGCCCTGCTCTAATTCGGCATTGTCATAAGCTTGAAAGAGTTAAGAGTGCAAAGTAATAAAGGTTACACGCCATCATTGAAGGCATAAACCGTAAACGTCACCTGTAAGTTGGACTAATACCATGCCAAATAATGTAAAAATAACGTCGAGTCACCGAGTACTAATGGTTGCTTTACTCGCCGCTGCTTTTGCTTGCTACTTATTGGTTGAGCCATATATCAATTCCATTGTGATGGCTTTTATCATTTCTTTGCTCATGTTTCCGATACACGAATGGTTTGAGCAGAAAATTCCCAAGCACCCCAATATGGCGGCACTGCTGTCATGTGTCGTCTTGACGTTTATTATTGTTATCCCGCTTTTATTTGTGTTTGCCGCCATTGTTCAGCAAGGCTCTGTTTTCTCACAAAATACATATAATTGGGTTACCAATGGTGGTATCCAAGATATATTCCAACATCCTTTCGTTATCAAAGGCTTAGCGATTGTTAATGAGTACTTACCTTTTGATAAAATCGAGCCCAAAGCCATCGCTGAGAAAATTGGGCAATTTGCCACATCGTTTGGCTCTAACTTAGTTGCTATTAGCGCAAAGATTTTAGGAGACGCAACCAACTTCCTAATGAACTTCTTCCTAATGCTGTTTGTGTTGTTTTTTCTGCTTCGTGACCACGACAAAATTATCTCTGCGATTCGTCATATTCTGCCACTTTCACGTAGCCAAGAAGACCGAATATTGACAGAGATAGAGCAAGTTTCTAAATCAGCCGTAATGGGCTCATTCATGACGGCGATTGCTCAAGGTTTGGCTGGCGGCATCGGTATGTGGCTCGCCGGCTTCCCTGGGCTATTTTGGGGAACGATGATGGGCTTTGCATCATTCATTCCAGTGGTAGGAACCGCGCTAATCTGGATTCCTGCAGCAGCGTACTTGTTCTTAACAGGCGATATGACTTGGGCTATCTTTTTGACGGTGTGGAGTGTAGTTGTCGTTGGCTCTATAGATAACCTATTGCGCCCGTTGCTAATGCAAGGCAGCGCCGGCATGAATACCCTTATGATTTTCTTCTCATTACTGGGTGGTCTGCATCTGTTTGGTTTGATTGGTCTTATCTACGGCCCACTTATTTTTGCCGTGACCATGGTACTGTTTAATATCTACGAGGAAGAATTCAAAGACTTCCTTAACCAACAAGACAACAGCTAGTCACCGCTTAATCACTTCAAGCTTGGGGCAGATTGTGCGAAAATCTGCCCCAAATTATTTCTGATGAACCAAATTTATGTCTGCTTATATCGCTCCTAGCCAAATAGCTCAGCGCCAACTTGAATACTTCAACGGAAAACACGTTTTAGTCGCTGGTGAAGTTGAAGACCTATTTCCTCTTGAGTTAGTAGCTCATTGTGAGTCTGTTGAAGTGTTTACTTCCAACTATAGCTACTACCGCCAAATTCAAACCTCTGACAAAGTGAAAAGTCATTTTGGCTCTGTGTTTGATGTTGAAACAAAAGCAGACATGGTCCTTTTATACTGGCCAAAAGCAAAAGCCGAAGCAGAATACTTGCTGGCGATGTTGATGGCGAAACTGGGCATTAACACCGAAATCGTCATCGTTGGTGAAAACCGCTCCGGCATCAAGAGCATCGAGAAGATGTTCCAAGAATACGGCCCTGTGAACAAGTACGACTCTGCTCGTCGCTGCTCATTTTACTGGGGTAATTGCCTCAATGAACCAAAACCTTTCAACCAAGCAGATTGGTTTAAGTCTTACACTGTTACACTCGGTGAGCAGTCGCTAGCGGTTAAGAGCCTACCTGGCGTATTCAGCCATGGCGAGTTCGACTTAGGTAGCCGATTGCTGCTTGAAACCTTACCTAAGCTGTCGGGCAAAGTGCTCGACTTTGGTTGTGGTGCAGGTGTGCTCGGTGCGTTTATGGCGAAAGCGAATCCAGAGATCGCGATTGAGATGTGTGACATTAATGCTTATGCGATCACTTCTAGCCAAGCCACATTAGAAGCGAATGGTTTATCCGGACGCGTATTTGCATCAGATATATACTCGGATACCGCAAAAGACTACCGCTTTATCGTCAGCAACCCGCCATTCCACAGTGGTTTAGACACAAATTACAACGCAGCGGAAACCTTGTTGGGCCAGGCACCACAATATCTAATCAAAGACGGTGAAATGGTGATTGTCGCGAATAGCTTCTTAAAATACCCACCAATTATCGAGCGGGCGTTTAATAATTGCGAGACGCTAAATAAGACCAATAAATTTTCTATCTACTACGCGAAAAAATCATAACTTCCCCCGCGCAGGCACAAACCTGCGCGATTTTTTCTCATAAATTCAACACTCATAAGAAAAACTGCGTCACCCTGCACGCTTTACAACTAACTTTCTTGTCAAAGAAAAAAAACTCGTTAATTTTGTTAATTCTATCTAGTTGAACATCTTATCCGTTTTTAACGAGAACCTCGGCAGCGAAGTATGTTTTAGAACTGCCCATTATGAGTTGTAATCTTATCCATGTTTAAATTCTACAAAAAACAGAAATTTAAGCGCCTTCAGAGTACACTGATGACCGCATTTCTGGTGCTCAGTATCACACCTCTTACCATTACTGCGATCTTTTTCTTGCAGTCCCACAGTAAAGATCTGCAAGAACAAAGCACCTCGCACTTACTGTCTGTTCGAGATACAAAACAGCAGCAAATCATCGACTACTTTGAGGCACGAGAAACCGAAGTCATGGGCTTTGTGCGCTCAGAGTTGGCTTACGCCAGTGGTGGCCGATTCTACGGTCTCGTCAATGCTTTTAGTCGTTTAGGCAATGATATTGAAGAGTCTCGTAAAAACGCCCAACAGCGCTACATCGAGGGCAGCGGAGACCAAATCAAAACCTCAACGTTACCCGAGTCATCCAACTATGTAGGAAGTGAACGTTACCGGCTTTTGCATAAACGCTATCATTGGGCCTACTTGGAGCTCCTCAAGCGCTCTGATTTTAATGACATTTTGCTGGTCGACATCAATGGTAACGTCACCTACTCGATCAACAAAGACGATAACTACGGAACGAACTTGTTATCAGGCCCCTACAAAGACTCGGCACTTGGCAAAACTTTCAAGCGTCTCGCCGATGATGTGACTGAACGTCGAAAAGTAAACGAAGACTACACTCCTGTGATTGTGTCTGACTTCGAGCTGGAAGGGGGTAAATCAGTCGCTTGGCTAGGTGCACCAATTGTTCAGCAAGGTTATCTACACAGCTATGCCATGTTCCGCTTGCCAAATAATGGCATCACTAAGTTAGCCGCAGACGCTAATCGAGAGTCATCCATTAACACCCTGCTGGTTGGAAATGATCACCAACCTCGCACAATTAACACGAAACAAGACGACATTAAGAACAGTTTAGAAGTGATCGATAAAGCACTCTCTGGTGCGTTTGGTGTCGGCACTTACACGAACGGCTTAGGTGAAGAAATCATCGCGGCTTATGCACCGATTGAAACTCGTGGTGTGATTTGGGCGCTCGTCGTACAGTTACCAGAAAACGAAGCTTTCGCTCGTATCCATCAACTCGAAAAACTATTCGTTATCGCTATGTTGATCGCCATTATCCTTGTGGTGATAGCTTCTCACTATTTATCAAACTTTATCACTTCTCCGTTGCTGAAATTGACTTGGGTTGCCGAAAAGGTCTCTGCAGGGGATCTTGATGACACGTCTTTTAATACGGTTCGTAAAGATGAAATTGGTCGGCTTGCGTTAAGCTTTGAACGAATGCAACGCTCTATTCGAGAGAAGATTCAAACCATTAAGAAGCAAAATGAAGAACTAGAAAGCAGCATACAGATCATTCAAAAACAGAATGAAGAACTGCAATTGGCCGATAAATTAAAAGATGAATTCTTAGCCACGACTTCTCATGAACTTCGTACACCGTTACACGGCATGGTCGGGATTGCTGAAACCTTAGCGTCCGGCGCCAATGGTGCGATCCCCGCTAGCCAGAAATATCAGCTTGATATCATCATTAAAAGTGGTCAGCGTCTCGCTAATCTAGTCGATGACTTGTTGGATTATCATAAAATGCGTTATGGAAGCATGGATATCCAGAAATCAGCAGTGAGTTTGGGCAGTGCAACACGATTGGTTTTAGAGCTTTCTAGCCATTTACTCGGAAGTAAAACCATCCGCATCATCAACCAAGTCCCAGCGGATTTAAAAGCAGTGTCAGCTGACCCGCAACGCCTTGAACAAGTGCTATATAACCTGATTGGCAATGCGATTAAATACACCTCAGAAGGTAAAATTGTTATCTCCGCTAATGTGGTAGATGATCATGTACGCGTACAAGTCGTGGATACTGGACAAGGAATTCCCGCAGAACAACTTGAACATATTTTTGAACCACTTATCCAAGCAGGGCAAGACGCGAGCCGTTATCGTCAAGGTGCAGGGCTTGGGCTCTCCATTAGCCGTCAATTGATCGAATTAATGGGAGGCTCGTTATACGTCAGTAGCCAACCAATGGTCGGAACTACCTTCAGTTTCACTTTACCGCTCGCCAGTGAAGAAGAAATCCAAGCAACCCAGACTCTAGCTGCGTACGGACACTTCCAAATCCCTGAAGTTAATGTAGAGAACAGTGAAGACTTATCACTTCCAGAGAACCCAGACGGCCCGTTACTGTATGTTGCTGACGATGAACCAGTAAACTTACGCGTGCTTGAAAGCTTTTTACGTTTAGAGGGCTATCGTGTGCGTACCGTCTCCGATGGGCCAGAAACGTTAGCGCTCGTCGAGCAAGAGAAGCCGGAACTTCTGTTATTGGATATCATGATGCCAGGCATGAGCGGCTACCAAGTTTGTAGTGAACTACGTGAAACCTATGATCATGCCGAGTTGCCAATCATTATGCTCACCGCACTCAGTCAAACAGAAGATCGTGTAAGAGGTTTTGAAGCAGGAGCCAACGACTATTTATCGAAACCATTTAATAAACAAGAGTTGGCGGCACGTATCCAAGCGCATTTAACGGCAAGTAAAGCAGAAATGCGCCATATGGAAAACAAAGTGCTAGAGTCTGAACTTAGACAGCGAGCAGTCGTTGAAGCAAGCTTACTTGAGACTCAAGGTCGTTTGTTGGAACAGCTAGAATCGGCTCCTGAAGCTATCATCTGTCTACGTGAAGACAAGCGTATTCGCTTTGCTAACGAAGCTGCTTGTAAGCTATTCAAGCGCAGCTTAGAACAGCTAAAGCGCTCATCTGCTGATGAGCTGATTGCCCCTAAATATCTAACCGTCAAACAACCTCATTACTGTGGCAAGATTGATATCTATATTGAAGATATTCGTCAGAACATCGAAGCAGACATTCTTAAGCTCCCTGAAGGTTCAGGGTTAGATATCATGTACATCTTTAATGTCGGCGGTGGAGCCAGTGCCGCTCGCATACATAATCTAGAAACCGCCGTAGAAGTGCTTTCAAGTTATGCATTTGATGGTGACAAAGACCAATTGCAAAAGCTAAAAGAGCTTGGCGGAGAATTTACGCGCCTTGCAGACAAAGCACTCGGTAATAAAAAGGACAAGCAAGAACTTATGCGGGAAGTTCTAGTCGACGCAATGACACATGCTTTAGAGTATTGGGAATCTGTAACGGGTGAAAGTAAATTCGCATTTGCAGAGCAAAGTGGCTTGTGGCGCGTTTATCTAGACCGAAGTACTTTACAAACACGCACCTTAGATAAATACATGCGTATAGAAACATTACCCAAAACACCACGTTGGAGAACGGTGCTAAGCTCGATAGAGTTCATTCTCGAACACTGCAAAGAACAGAGCCCCGAGAGAGCATACATAGAAGCACAACGAGATAAACTACAGCGACTATTGACCAGCTAATATTTATCAAAAAAACTAGCCCAGCGTGCATGCTGGGCTTTTTTGTTATTCGAGTATTCCCTTCCTAGAGATAAAAGAGACCGCCTCTTCCTACCCCATTACCATATTTCCAATAACGAACATTCGGTTAGACAACGCTATCTATTGTTGGTCTTCAAAACGTACGACCTTATCCATTTAACTTGTCTTAACTAGGTAAGTTCGAGCAACCGAAAAAACTTCATTCATATAATAAAAAAAGGACAACAAACGGAAGAAAACTGTCGATAAAAAAGGCCATTTTTCAGATAACAAGCGGATTTTGACGAACTATTGATAGAGATTGCGAACTTAATCACAACAGAACGGCAGATTAATTTTTAGCTGATTAATTAACACCATTTCTGCATGTGAGCGAGATCTCCGAACCTAGAAAACAAGCAGGAAACGTATATTTAAAAAGGACCAGCAGGTTAGTAATCACCAACACTTATTATTAACAAGGATATAAACTGCGACGCATATCAACGTTTATTTTTTGGCCCAATGCTGGTTAAAATTAGCCAAAATAACGTTTATAACGGAGAGCTCAGAGATTTTAACGTTTTTAACGGGAATCAAGTTTGATTATTTTATGGATAAGGTGTTTTCTTACTCCTACCTAAGGCCTACAGGCCACTCTTGGCGAAACTCAATGTTGTAATGAGTAAGGCATGTACAAGAGGTAGGTCTTAGAGAGTGTTTATCAATTGATGACATTCAATTCCATTTAGTGAAATGAAAGCAAATAGTAAGGAACAGCTATGCTTGCCAATATTAAAAAAACAGCACTAGCAACAGCAATTATTGCAACGGCTACTACAGGTTTTGCATCGGTAGCTACTGCGGCTGAACGCAGTGAACTGACTATCCACCCTAAAGAGTTTACAACTTTCGTTCGTAACTTTAACCCTTTCTTGGGTGCAACTAACCTGCACACAACAACCGACTTTATTTACGAGCCGCTCGTTGTTTTTAACGAAATGCACGGTAACACGCCTGTATTTCGTCTAGCAGAAAACTTTACCATGGCTGATGACCTGATGAGCGTAACCTTCGATATCCGTAAGGGCGTAAAATGGTCTGATGGCAAAGCGTTTACCGCTGATGATGTTGTTTATTCTTTCAACCTAGTTAAAGAGAAGCCAGAGCTAGACCAATCTGGTATCAACTCTTGGGTGACTGGCGTAGAAAAAGTTAACGACTACCAAGTTAAATTCCGTCTAAGCGAAGCAAACTCAAACGTTCCTTACGAAATTGCGAAAGTACCAGTCGTACCTAAGCACGTATGGAGCAAAGTAAAAGATCCAGCAACATTCACAAACGAAAATCCAGTAGGCAGTGGTCCATTTACTGAAATCGACACTTTCACACCGCAGCTATATATCCAGTGTGAGAACCCGAATTATTGGGATGCTGACAACCTAGATGTAGATTGTCTGCGTGTGCCACAAATCGCGAACAACGACCAATTCTTGGGCAAAATCGTTAACGGCGAAATGGACTGGACGTCTTCATTCGTACCAGACATCGACCGTACGTACGCTGCAGCAAGTCCGAATCACCACTACTGGTACCCACCAGCGGGTACTCAAGCATTTGTAGTGAACTTCAAAAACCCAGACGCTGCGAAAAACGAAGCACTAACTAACGTTGACTTCCGTCGTGCGTTCTCTATGGCGCTAGACCGTCAAACTATCATTGATATCGCTTTCTACGGCGGCGGTACAGTGAACGACTTCGCATCTGGCCTTGGCTACGCATTCGAAGCTTGGTCTGATGAAGAGACGCACAACAAGTACAAAGGCTACAACACATACAACGCGGAAGGTGCGAAAAAGCTTCTAGCTAAAGCTGGCTTCAAAGATGTAAACAAAGATGGCTTTGTGGATACACCATCTGGCAAGTCTTTCGAGCTTCTAATTCAATCACCAAACGGTTGGACTGACTTCAACAACACGGTACAACTAGCCGTTGAGCAACTAGCAGAAGTGGGCATTAAAGCTCGTGCTCGTACACCGGACTTCTCGGTATACAACCAAGCTATGCTAGAAGGTACTTACGACGTTGCTTACACCAACTACTTCCACGGTGCAGATCCACACTTGTACTGGGATAGTGGCTACAACTCGAAGCTACAAGCTGGTGACGGCATGCCTCGCTTTGCAATGCACTTCTACAAGAACGATAAGCTAGACGGTCTTCTTAACAGCTTCTACAAGACAGCAGATAAACAAGAACAACTAGAGATCGCTCATGGCATTCAGAAGATCATTGCTCAGGACCAAGTAACTATTCCTGTGCTATCTGGCGCGTACATGTACCAATACAACACAACTCGCTTCACTGGTTGGTGGAACGAAGAAAACCCTAAGGGCCGTCCAAACATTTGGGCAGGTATCCCAGAGCGTCTACTTCACGTACTGGACCTAAAACCAGTTAAATAAGTAGAAGTTCATTTCAAGCGGCATACATCCCGTGTGCCGCCTATAAAAATCCCTTGTTAACGAAACCAATATGTGGCGCTCGTCGTCAGGGGATTTTTCGCTCTAAATTTCGCTAGGAGCGACCTGAAACCAGAAACAGGGAAAAAATCTGGGTGAGTAAGGTGTGAGTTATGGGTTATTTTTTAAGACGTTTGTCGTTCTATCTTGTCGCGCTCTTAGTTGCAGCGACGTTAAACTTTATTATTCCGCGAGCAATGCCTGGTGACCCAGTTACCATGATGTTTGCTAATGCTTCAGTACAGGTGACTCCAGAACGAATCGCAGCAATGAAAGAACTGCTCGGTTTCGTTGATGGGCCAATTTACATTCAGTACTTCTCGTACATTAAAAACATTCTAAGTTGGGAATTGGGCACCTCAATCCAGTTCTACCCACTTTCAGTTAATTCTTTACTAGGTAGTGCATTTGGCTGGTCACTATTTCTAGCTGGTACTGCGGTTGTACTTTCTTTCTCCATCGCTTCTGTCCTTGGTATTTTTGCCGCCTGGAAGCGCGGTAGTAAGTACGATGCATTCGTAACGCCTGGCACATTGATCATTCAAGCTATTCCACAAATGGTTATCGCAATGTTAGCGCTGTTTACCTTTGCGATTGGCCTGAAATGGTTCCCATCTGGCTATGCTTACACGCCAGGTACTATTCCTGATTGGACAAGCTGGGAGTTCATCAAGAACGTGGGTTACCACGCTGTACTACCTCTATTCTGTGCAACCATCGTTCAAATTGGTGGCTTCCTAGTTAACATGCGTAACAACATGATCAACCTTCTCGCCGAAGACTATATCACGATGGCTAAAGGTAAAGGGCTGAGTGAAAACCGCGTCGTCTTTAATTACGCCGCACGTAACGCACTACTTCCAAGTGTTACCGCACTGTCTATGTCTTTAGGTATGGCCATTGGAGGTCAATTAATCATCGAGATGATTTTCAACTACCCAGGCCTAGGTACTGTTCTATTGAACGCAATTCACGCTCGTGACTACCAAGTACTTCAAGGTCAGTTAATTATCATGACGATGTTCATGCTGTGCTTCAACTTAATGGCTGACATGCTGTACATGATTCTAGACCCTCGCCTACGTACGGGAGGCAAATAATCATGAAAGAACTATTCAAACTTATTTTAGGTAACTCATTCGCTCGAATCGGTCTTGGTATTGTTACCGTATTCGTATTCGTTGCGATCGCAGCTCCTTTACTTACAAAGCATGCGCCAGACAAGCGAACCGGTAATCCACACGAATACCCTAGCTTTGTCGTAAAACAGGCACAAAACAACCCTGATGGTTGGGTCGCTAAAAACCTAGCAGACGATCGTCGTACACTGCTTATGTCTAAAAAGGCCGACCACGTATTAGGTACTAGCCGAATGGGTCGCGATATCTGGTCGCAGGTGGCTTACGGTGCACGAGTATCACTGGGTGTAGGCTTTGGTGCTGGCATCATCGTGTGTTTCTTAGCAACAGTCATTGGTATATCGGCAGGTTACTTCGGCGGTAAAGTGGATGACATATTGAGTGCCGCAATGAACATCATGTTAGTAATTCCGCAGTATCCATTGCTATTCGTGCTGGCGGCCTTTATCGGTGAAGCAGGCCCACTCACCATTGCCTTGATTATCGCTGGTACTTCTTGGGCATGGGGTGCACGTGTTGTCCGCTCTCAAACTATGGCACTACGCGAGAAAGAGTTCGTTAAAGCTGCCGAAGTATTGGGAGAGTCTTCATTCCGTATCATCTTCGTTGAGATTTTACCAAACCTTATCCCGATTGTCGGTGCGAGCTTCATTGGCTCAGTAATGCTGGCGATCAACACTGAAGCGGTCATTTCGTTCCTAGGTTTGGGTGATGCCAACACGATCAGTTGGGGCATCATGCTTTACAACGTGCAAACCTCATCAGCCATGCTGATTGGCGCATGGTGGGAAGTACTAGCACCTTGTATTGCCCTAACACTACTGGTTACTGGTCTTGCTCTGTTGAACTTTGCCGTTGACGAAATTGCGAACCCTCAACTTCGTTCTCACAAAGGCATGAAACGCTGGAAAAAACTAGCAGCAAAAGACAAGAAAGAGCGTGAGCCTGAACTGGCACCACAAAATGCACTATGGAGCGGAGATAAATAATCATGACTGCACCACTAATTTCCATCCGTAACCTATGCGTAGACTACATCACAGACGCGGGCGATGTCCGCGCCTGTAACAACGTGAGCTTCGACATTGCACCAGGTGAAGTATTCGGTCTGGCTGGTGAATCTGGCTGTGGCAAATCCACTGTTGCCTTCTCACTAATGCGCCTTCATAAGCCGCCAGCGTTTATCACAGGTGGTGAGGTGATCTTCAACGGTGAAGATATCCTTCAGTACAGCGATGATCGCATGCAAGCGTTCCGCTGGAGTGAAATGTCGATGGTATTCCAGAGTGCGATGAACGCTTTGAACCCTGTTCTAACCATGGAAGAGCAGTTCTGTGACGTCATCATGCGTCATACCAATATGACTCGCGCTCAAGCAAAAACACGCGCTGAAGGTCTGCTGGAAATCGTTGATATCCACCCTAGCCGATTGAGTGATTACCCGCACCAGTTCTCTGGTGGTATGCGTCAACGTCTAGTAATCGCAATCGCTTTGGCTCTGAACCCAAAAATGATCATCATGGACGAACCGACTACCGCATTGGATGTAGTGGTTCAACGTGAAATTCTACAAAAAATTTACGCGCTTAAAGAAGAGTTTGGTTTCTCAATTCTGTTCATCACACATGACTTGTCATTGATGGTCGAGTTCTCGGATCGTATCGGCATCATGTACTCAGGTGAGTTGATTGAAGTCGCGCCTTCTAAGCAAATTCTGGAAAGTCCTTACCACCCTTACACCAAAGGTTTGGGTAGCTCTTTCCCTCCACTAACTGGACCAAAGACCAAATTGACTGGTATTCCAGGTAACCCGTTGAACTTGCTAGAAGTACCACGGGGCTGCCGCTTCCAAGCTCGTTGCGATCGCGTACATGAAGCATGTACACGTGTACCAACCCAATTACGTCAAATTGAACCAGGTCGCCTCTCAAATTGCCATTTGTACGGCGACACCATTGCTCAAGCTAAGGTTTAACAACAAAAAAACGCTAGCTAAGAACAAAAATTACACTGGAGAGAATTATGAGCAAACAATTCGGCGAACTGCTGATTGAGGGTAAAAATGTCGTTAAGGACTTCCCTTTAAACAGTAACTCAATCAAACAATCTAAGATGCGCGCAATCAACGACGTCTCTTTCAAAATGTACAAGAGCCGCGGCTTGTCAGTGGTAGGTGAATCTGGTTCAGGTAAGTCTACTACTGCAAAAATGATTGCAAAAATGTACGCACCAACCGATGGCATCATTGAATACAAAGGTCGTGATATCCAAGACATCACCTCTCGTCACGATTTAATGACCTACCGTGAAGGTGTACAAATGGTGTGGCAAGACCCGTTTGGCTCGCTAAACCCAACGCACAATATCTTCCACCATATTGCGCGCCCGCTGCTGATTCATAAGAAAGTAGCACCGGGCAACAAGAAAGAACTGGAAGAGCGTGTGTACGACCTACTTGAACAAGTTGGTCTTATTCCACCAAAAGAAACGGCGCAAAAGTTCCCGCACCAGCTATCTGGCGGTCAGCGTCAACGTGTAAACCTAGCTCGTAACATCGCAGTTGGTGCAGAAGTGGTATTGGCGGATGAGCCAACATCGATGCTCGATGTATCAATCCGTGCCGGTGTTCTGAACTTGATGGAAGAGATGAAGTTCGAGAAACAAATGTCTCTGCTTTACATCACTCACGACATCGCAACAGCGCGTTACATTGCTGAAGATCTCGCGGTCATGTACGTAGGTCACATGGTTGAATGGGGCGATACTGAAGAAATCATTCACGATCCTCAACACCCATATACGCAACTGTTGGTATCTGCGGTTCCAGATCCATCGAAGTCTATTCACGAGAAACTGAAAGGCAACAAAGGGGAAATCCCACTTTGGACACCAGAATCTGTCGGCTGTCCATTTGCTGGACGTTGTGTACACGCTACCGACAAATGTCGCGAACGACTACCGGGCGTCACTCAACTGTCCGACAACCACTTTGTCCGCTGTTACTTATTTGAAGATTAATCATAACGAGGGTCAGGTTCAGCCTGGCCCATTCCTGTTTTTATCGTTTCCCGGAGACATTGAATGCTGCTACTGACTAACCACATTGGTTATGAACGTCTGGGCCCAAAGAAAGCCATTATCCAGACCGAACAACCACACTTGTCTTCTTACACTGCTCAATTGATTTGTGCCACTAGCGAGCAAACCGTGGCAACTTTTGCGGTTGAAGAACAAGGTAAAGTGGCGAACTGGCATCAGGGCTATTTCTACCTCATCGACTTTTCCTCTTTCACAACGTCAGGTGACTATTTCTTGCAAGTAGAAGATACGCGCTCTTCCTCTTTCATCGTTGGCGAACACATTCTGTTGGATCAAACTTTGTCAGATGTGATCCACTACTTCAAATCGCAACGTTGCGGCGGGATCTTCGATCAACAAGATCGACAACTTCCAGTACTAAACTCCAATAAAAAGGTTGATGTACACGGCGGCTGGTACGACGCATCAGGAGACGTTAGCAAGTATTTAAGTCACCTTTCATACGCGAATTATTTGAATCCTCAACAAACCCCAATGGTGGTTTGGAACATCCTAAAAGGGGTTTCATTGCTTGAAGGAAGCGAAGACATTGCAGCTTTCACACGTACACGTCTGATTGAAGAAGCCCTGTTCGGTGCAGACTTTCTTGTGCGTATGCAAAACGAAAAAGGCTTTTTCTACATGACGGTCTTTGACAAGTGGAGCAAAGATACTGCGCAACGCGAGATTTGCGCGTACGAAACTCAACTTGGTCACAAATTTGACGACTATCAAGCAGGCTTTCGACAAGGTGGCGGTGTCGCCATTGCAGCGCTAGCGGCAGCGTCGCGTTTAAGTGTTCACGGTGAATACGATCAACAAAAATACCGCAACGCTGCCGAAAATGGTTACTGGCACTTAAAAGAGCACAATACGCAGTACCTCAATGATGGGGAAGAAAACATTATCGACGAATACTGTGCGCTACTGGCTTGTGTAGAACTGTTTAAAGCAACCAAAGAAACTCGCTACTTGGAAGAGAGCCGTTTGTGGGCGCAACGTTTAGTTGCACGCCAAATGAGCGACGAGCAGATTCAACACTTTTGGTCAGCAAACCAAGACGGCAGCCGTCCATATTTTCACGCAGCCGAAGCTGGTCTACCAGTTATTGCCCTATGCGAATATCTATCAATTGAAGACGACTCAGCACGAGCGGAATCGGTAAAACGTATCGTCAACCTAGCGTGTGAGTTTGAGATCACAATATCGAATAAAGTGATCAACCCATTCGGTTACCCTCGCCAATATGTTAAAGGCGTAAATGAGTCAAAACGCGAGGCATTTTTTGTCGCACACAACAATGAATCTGGCTATTGGTGGCAAGGCGAGAATGCTCGACTGGGCTCACTCGCGACCATGGCGTACCTTGCTCAACCGCATATAGCGTCGCAAGAAGTACAGCAACAACTTTCTGTGTTTGCTCAAGATGCATTGAACTGGATTGTAGGCTTAAACCCATACGACATGTGCATGCTAGATGGCCATGGTCGTAACAACCCTGATTACCTCCCTCAATATGGTTTCTTCAACGCAAAAGGTGGCGTGTGTAACGGAATCACTGGCGGCTTTGAAGACGAGGAAGACATTGCATTTAACCCACCAGCACAAAAAGAAGACGTGTTACAAAACTGGCGCTGGGGCGAACAGTGGATCCCGCATGGCGCTTGGTACTTACTCGCGATAATGAGTCAAGCTCAGCATGTTTCTCAGTTGGCGACCTCTAAAAATATGAAGGAAGAATAATCATGGGAATGTATTTTGTCGGTATCGATGGTGGCGGCACGTCATGTCGAGCCAGGATTAAAGATTCACAAGGTAATTTTCTTGGCGAGGCCAAAAGCGGCAGTGCCAACATCATGCTAGGTGCTGAAATAGCAATGGCTTCGATTCTTGAATCCATCACTTCGGCTACCGAGCAAGGCGGTCTGACACAACAAGATTTCGCGTCGATGCACGTCGGCTTAGCCCTTGCTGGCGCAGAGCACAAAGCATCTTGGCAAGCCTTCATGTCTCTTCCTCATCCATTTGCCAGTATGACTCTGAATACCGATGCCTACGGTGCGTGCGTTGGTGCGCACAATGGCGAAGATGGCGCAATCATGATTGCGGGAACCGGTTCTTGTGGCATCTACCTTAACGGATTGGAGCAACACGTTGTCGGTGGTCGTGAGTTCCCTATTTCGGATCAAGGTGGCGGCGCAGTGATGGGGCTACGCCTAGTTCAGCAAGTTTTGTTAGCTGAAGATGGCATCAGAGAAAAAACGCCCCTAGCACAACACGTTATGACGCATTTCGAAAATGAGGTCGACAACGTGGTGGCGTGGTCAAAACAGGCGCTTCCTCGTGATTATGGGCAGTTTTCTCCGGCTATTTTCCAACATGCGGAACAAGGCGATGCACTGGCCATTGAAATGCTGAAGCAAACCGCAGCGGATATAGAAATGTTTCTCGTGGCATTAAACAAGCGCGGCGCAACACGTATTTGTTTAATGGGCAGCATAGCTGAACGCATTGTACGTTGGCTTTCACCACCAGTTCAGCAATGGATTGTTGAGCCACAGTTTGACGCGATTGAAGGCGCAATTATGTTTGCTGGCAAACCAGAACATAACCTTTACTCGCTCAGTGCGGCGTAGGAGTAGATATGGAATATCGTGTTGATCTCGTAGTCCTTTCTGAGCAGAAACAAAACTGCCGCTTTGGCCTCACCTTTCATAACTTGAGCGACCAAGACCTAAACAGCTGGAGCTTAACTTTCGCTTTCGATCGTTACATTCTTCCAGACAGCGTTTCAAATGGTCAACTGACTCAAATTGGTAGTTTTTGCACACTTAAACCAGAAGGGGTGGTACTGGCTGCCAACCATCACTATTACTGTGAATTCAGTATTGGTTCGAACCCATTCCGTTATTACTCGGATGGCTTTAACGAAGCGATGATCAACTTTGTCGTTGATGGAAACCCACAGCGCGCACAAGTGGATGTCACGCCTATCGTATTAGCTTCACCATACCGTGAACGCAGTGAGATTCCGGCAAGTTTAACCCATGCACAGCCCTTGCTGCCAAAACCAAACCATATTGAGGTCAGCGATCACTATTTTAGCTTTGATCATCATGCTGGCGTCGCGGTTTATTCAAGCCTGGCCAATTCAGCTAAAGAATGGCTACTTGAAGAGCTTAAGCGCATTCACCAATTTGAGTTCGCATCAGACAATGGCAGTCAGATCATCTTCAAAGGCAACCCAACCTTGGATGAAGGCGCTTACAAACTGAAAGTAGCCGAAGAGTCAATCAAAATTGAAGCAGGATCTTCGTCTGGTTTTACCCATGCTTGTGCAACGTTATTACAACTAGTCAAAGTTGGCGATCAACCTAACTCAATGGAAGTAGTTTGCTGTTCAATCAAGGACAGGCCACGCTTTCGTTACCGCGGTATGATGCTCGATTGTGCTCGTCATTTTCACTCCGTTGAGCAAGTCAAACGCTTGATCAACCAACTGGCTCATTACAAGTTCAATACGTTCCATTGGCATCTTACCGACGATGAGGGTTGGCGAATTGAAATCAAATCACTGCCTCAACTGACCGATATTGGTGCTTGGCGCGGATTGGATGAGATCAATGAACCACAGTACACGCACTTTGATGAACGTTACGGCGGCTTCTACACGCAAGAAGACATCAAAGACGTTATCGAATTTGCATCGCAACGCGGCATCACCATCATTCCTGAAATTGATGTACCTGGTCATTGCCGAGCCGCCATCAAGTCGTTACCACACCTATTGGTAGAAGCGGAAGATACCACCGAATACCGCAGTATTCAGCATTACAACGACAACGTCATTAACCCTGCTCTGCCGGGGAGCTATGAATTTATCGACAAAGTGCTAGAAGAAGTCTCTGCACTTTTTCCTGCGCCTTACGTTCATATTGGTGCCGACGAAGTACCTAACGGCGTATGGTCAAAAAGCCCAGCATGCCAAGCACTAATGGAACAACTGGGTTACAGCGACTACAAAGATTTGCAAGGACACTTCTTGCGTTATGCCGAAGACAAACTTCGTAAATTGGGCAAACGCATGCTGGGCTGGGAAGAAGCTCAACACGGCGACAAAGTCAGTAAAGATACGGTGATCTACTCATGGCTAAGCGAAGAAGCGGCCTTGAACTGTGCTCGCCAAGGCTTTGATGTGGTGCTGCAACCAGCACAAACCACTTACCTAGATATGACCCAAGACTACGCACCTGAAGAACCGGGCGTGGACTGGGCAAACCCACTGCCACTAGAAAAAGCTTACAACTACGAGCCGCTCGCTGAAGTGCCTGCTGACGACCCAATACGTAAGCGCATTTGGGGCATTCAAACAGCATTATGGTGCGAAATTATCAATAACCAACCTCGCATGGACTACATGATCTTCCCTCGTTTAACTGCAATGGCAGAAGCATGTTGGACAGACAAACAACACCGAGATTGGACCGACTATTTATCACGCTTGAAAGGCCATCTACCTCTGCTTGATTTGCAGGGAGTGAATTACCGTAAACCGTGGAAGTAATACAAAACTGATGTCGAAACATCACGCTTGAAGAGTTTTTAAATTTTGGCTGCTGATGCAGCTTCGTAAAAAGGAAAGACACAAATGAAATACGGCTATTTCGATAACGAGAATCGCGAATACGTCATCACTCGCCCTGACGTACCAGCACCATGGACCAACTACCTAGGTACTGAGAAGTTCTGTACGGTTATCTCGCACAACGCGGGTGGCTACTCGTTCTACAACTCTCCAGAATACAACCGTGTTACTAAATTTCGTCCAAATGCGACATTCGATCGCCCAGGACACTACGTTTACTTGCGTGATGATGAGACAGGTGATTACTGGTCAATCTCTTGGCAACCAGTTGCGAAGAGCCTAGACGAAGCAAACTACGAAGTTCGTCACGGCTTGTCTTACTCTAAGTTCAAATGTGAATACAGCGGTATTACCGCAACAAAAACTCTGTTCGTGCCAAAAGGCGAAGACGCTGAAATCTGGGATGTAGTGATTAAAAACACCTCTGACAAACCACGTACGATCAGTGCATTCTCATTTGTTGAGTTCTCATTCAGCCACATTCAATCTGATAACCAAAACCATCAGATGTCTCTGTACTCAGCAGGTACGGCTTACAATGAAGGCGTGATTGAGTACGACCTGTACTACAACACCAACGATTTCGAAGGTTTCTACTACCTAGCTTCAACATTTGATCCAGATTCATACGACGGTCAACGTGACAGCTTCCTTGGCCTATACCGTGACGAAGCAAACCCGCTAGCGGTAGAACAAGGTAAGTGTTTCAACACAGCACAAACGTGTTACAACCACTGTGGCTCTTTGCATAAGCAATTTACTATTCAGCCGGGTGAAGAAGTTCGCTTTGCTTACATTCTAGGTATCGGTAAAGGCAACGGTGAGCGTCTACGTGCTAAGTACCAAGACCTTGCAGAAGTCGACAACGCATTTGCGGGTATCAAAACACACTGGGATGAGCGCTGTGGCAAGTTCCAAGTGAAATCACCAAACGAAGGTCTAGATACCATGATCAACGCTTGGACGTTATACCAAGCGGAAACTTGTGTGGTGTGGTCTCGTTTTGCTTCGTTCATCGAGGTGGGAGGTCGTACTGGTCTTGGTTACCGCGATACAGCGCAAGATGCAATCTCAGTTCCTCACGCTAACCCAACAATGACGCGCAAACGTATCGTTGACCTACTGCGCGGCCAAGTGAAAGCGGGTTACGGTCTACACCTATTCGATCCAGATTGGTTCGATCCAGAGAAAGCTGACGTTAAACCATCGAAATCTCCAACAGTAGTTCCAACACCTTCTGATGAAGACAAGATCCACGGCATCGAAGACACTTGTTCCGATGACCATCTATGGCTAGTTCCAACCATCTGTAAGTACGTGATGGAAACCGGTGAGCACAGCTTCTTCGACGAAGTGATCCCTTACGCCGACGGTGGCGATGCAACGGTTTATGACCACATGAAAGCCGCGCTAGACTTCTCGGCTGAATACGTAGGTCAAACCGGTATCTGTAAAGGTCTGCGTGCAGACTGGAACGACTGTCTGAACCTAGGTGGCGGCGAATCGTCAATGGTGTCGTTCCTACATTTCTGGGCACTGCAGGAGTTCATCGACCTAGCGAAATACCTAGGTAAACAAGCCGACGTTGAAAAATACACGGTGATGGCAGCAAACGTTCGTGAAGCGTGTGAAACCCACCTTTGGGATGACGAAGGCGGTTGGTACATCCGTGGTCTGACGAAGAATGGCGACAAGATCGGTACTGCGCAACAAGCGGAAGGCCGAGTACACCTAGAGTCAAACACACTTGCGGTACTTTCTGGTGCGGTATCTCAAGAGCGCGGCGAAAAAGCGATGGACGCTGTCGATGAGAACCTGTTCTCTGAATACGGCCTTCACCTAAACTCACCATCTTTTGCAACACCGAATGATGATATCGGCTTCGTAACTCGTGTTTACCAAGGCGTAAAAGAGAACGGTGCGATATTCTCGCATCCAAACCCATGGGCTTGGGTAGCTGAAGCGAAACTGGGTCGTGGTGATCGTGCAATGAAGTTCTACGATGCGCTAAACCCATACAACCAGAACGACATCATCGAAAAACGTATTGCAGAACCATACTCATACGTTCAGTTCATCATGGGTCGTGACCACCAAGACCACGGTCGTGCAAACCACCCATGGTTAACAGGTACGTCAGGCTGGGCTTACTTCGCTGTTACCAACTTTATTCTTGGTGTGCGTACAGGCTTCGATGGCCTAACTATCGATCCATGTATCCCAACGAACTGGCCAGGTTTCGAAGTGACTCGCCAATGGCTAGGAGCAACGTACAACATCAAAGTCGTTAACCCAGACTCAGTAAGCAAAGGCGTTAAGTCGATTACCGTGAACGGTGAAGCTGTAAATGGTGCATCTGTACCAGTTCAAGCGGAAGGTTCAGTAAACGAAGTTATCGTTACTCTAGGTTAATCATCTTTTGGGGGAGTCCTTCTCCCCTTTTGATTTATCCGGTGCATTTATGTTTTACAAGTGCATCGGTTCGCTAGCAAAGATTTAAGACGCGGTGGGATGCCGCTCTTATCGAGGATCGAATCATGATCAAATTTGGTACAGGCGGTTGGCGTGCATTTATTGGTGAGGAGTTCACCAAAGATAACGTACGCTTGGTTGCCCAAGCAGTTGCAAACATCACGAATAACGAATCGGTTGCTGATCGCGGTTTTGTGATTGGCTATGACCGTCGTTTTCTTTCCGATAAAGCAGGTCGTTGGTTCGCTGAAGTTCTAGCAGCAAACGGTATTATGGTTAGCTTTATCGACAAATTTGTCCCAACACCTATCGTAATGTTTAAAGCGAAAGAAATGGGCTGCGCATACTCGGCATGTATTACCGCATCACACAACCCTGCCGATTACAACGGCATTAAAGTCTTCATTGAAGGCGGTCGTGACGCAGATGAAATCATCACCCAAAAAATCGAATCACAAATAGACGCGCTCACTGCGCACGATGTAAAAAGCGTCGACTTTGAACAAGCGGTTGAAGATAAGCTGATTGAAATCATCAATCCGATGAACGAATTCGTTGACTCAATCATCGACTTTATCGACATCGAAGCGATCAAGAAGGCGAATTTACGTGTTTTGATCGACCCAATGTTTGGTGTCGCGAAAAACGCACTGCAAACCGTATTAATCAACGGCCGCTGTGACGTTGATGTGATTAACGATGGCAAAAACCCAGATTTCGGTGGGTTAATGCCTTCGCCAAGCGCTGCAACACTCTACCGTTTGATGCACCTAGTGAAAGAGCAAGGTTACGATATTGGCATCGGTACTGATGGCGATGCGGACCGTCTTGGTATTATCGACGAAAAAGGTAACTTCATTCATCCAAATGAAGTGCTACTGCTGCTTTACTACTACCTACTTGAATACAAAGGCTGGAAAGGCTCCGTGGTACGTAACATCGCAACCACCCACCTTCTCGATAAAGTCGCCAAAGATCATGGCGAGAAATGCTTTGAGGTTCCTGTAGGCTTTAAGCACATCAGCTCCCAAATGGAAGCGGATGACTCACTGATTGGCGGGGAAAGCTCTGGTGGCCTAACCATTCGCGGCCACATCAAAGGTAAAGACGGCGTATTCGCATCAAGCCTATTGGTAGAAATGATTTCAGTAACCGGCAAGAAGCTGTCTGAGTTGCTGGATGAAATCTACAGCAAGTACGGCTATGCCTACATGGCAGAAGGCGATTGTAAGTTCAAACCAGCGCAAAAAGACGTACTGTTCAACAAGATTTATGTTGAAAAGCAGTTGCCTGAGTTTGAGTTTGAAATCGAAAAAGTCAGCTATGAAGATGGTGCGAAAGTCTACTTCAAAAACGGCGGTTGGATCATCGCCCGCTTCTCTGGCACTGAGCCACTGCTACGAATTTTTGCAGAGATGCAAGATAAGGACACTGCGGAACGTGTTCTTCAACAGTTTAAAGACTTCTTGTCTTTATAACTGAACCTTGTGCCCGCTTCGAGCACTATGATGAGAGTCGACGCTGTCTGAAAAGGCGCTCATCAACAGGAGAAGAGCACTTGCCCGGCTCCACAGCCGGGCTTTTTTATTGTATGTTGGAAAGTCGTAAACGAGATAGCAAAGATACTCAGGAGCGTTAAGCAAATGCCAGGACGCCTTGCGTTTCAATTTTCACCGCGACGGACTCACCTATATTTAATGCTTGCGAAGCTGTAGCTAACAAACGGTCACCATTCGCGTTAATCACATAACGGCAGTGATCACCCATAAAATGCTGTTCCAATACGGTTACCGAACTATCTTCATCGGATTGAATTTGTACATGCTGCGGTCTTAGCAGTAAAGAGCACTCCGCCTGTACTGGAATATCTTGTTGAGCCGTGGCTTCAACCACGCCCAAGTGGGTTTCATATTCTGAATTCGAAACTCGTTTAGCAGCAAGGTAACTGCCACCACCTAAGAAATCAGCGACAAATTTACTTGAAGGTTGGTAGTAAAGCTCAGGTGCTGTGCCATATTGCTCGATGACTCCATTGTTCATCACTGCCATTTTATCGGCGAAAGCAAAAGCCTCTTCACGGCTATGCGTAACAAAAATGGCAGTCACACCTTGGGCCTTAAAAATCTTACGGATCTCACTTATCAACTCATGGCGAACTTGCGTATCAATATTAGAAAACGGTTCATCCAGTAACAGTAAGTCTGGGCTGTAAGCTAATGAGCGAGCAATCGCAACACGCTGCTGCTGTCCACCAGACAATTGATGAGGATAACGATCGCCATAACCTTGAAGATGCACGAGTTCTAACATCTCTTGAACTTTGGCATTTTTCTCTTTTGTCGAGCACTGCTTTAAGCCAAAGGCAATGTTTTGCTCCACCGTCAAGTGAGGAAAAAGTGCGTAATCTTGGAAAATCATCCCTATATTACGCTGTTCTGGCGGCAACCAGTTTTCCCCATCATCAATTGTGACGCAATTTAGACTCATTTCGCCTGACGTTAACGGCAATAATCCCGCAACGGCCTTTAATAGTGTTGTTTTCCCACAGCCACTAGCTCCTAGCAAACAGACAATCTGCCCTTGTTCTACCTCAAGAGACAATGATTCGAGTACGGTTTGATCGTCATATTGGCACGTTAGGTTTTTAATTGATAATGCACAGCTCATCAGTGATTTTGCTCCAGTGAACGGTTAACAACAACAAGCGGGATCAACCCAACAAGAACCAACAGAACCGCTGGCAAAGCGGCCAATTCTAAATGCTCATCCGAGGCGAAGTTATAAACGTATGTGGCTAGTGTTTCAAAGTTAAACGGACGAAGTAACAAAGCCGCATTGAGCTCTTTCATTGACTCGATAAACACTAATAAAGCCGCAATCAGTGCACCGCGCTTAACCAGCGGAAAGTGCACGCGCCACAGCATGGCATTGGGCTTACAACCCATAGTGCGCGATGCCATATCTAACGACGGAGAAATTTTATTTAAATTACTTTCGATACTACCAATCGCTACCGCGGAAAAGCGCACAACCATGGCAAATACTAGTGCGAACATGGAACCAGAAAAGATAAGTCCCGGCCTTCCCCACTCCATGGCTTTAGCAACGTCGTTGACACGATGATCCATAAACAGCACAGCGACCATCACACCGATGGCTAGTACCGTTCCTGGTACTGCATAGCCCATAGAAGAAAGACGCATAAATGCCAAGCTTTCTCGTTTACCATTGACTCGATGGGTAAAGTTAACGATCAGTGCGACAGCAACACCAATAATCGCAGCAATAACAGACACAACTAAGCTATTCCATGCGTATTCACGAAACTCTGAGGTCCAACTCTGTGCAAAATAAGTGATCGCATAATCAATCAGCTGTAGTAGCGGCAAAATAAACGCGACCGAAACCAAGCCCCAGCACCAAACTAGTGCGGTCCACTTTTTCCAGCCCGTCAACTCGTAACGAAAATCTTCGTGACTGTTAAATTGGCTTTGAAAAAGCTTTTGTTTACGGCGGCTGTATCGTTCTGCACTAAGAAGCAGTACTACAATGACAAGCATCATGGCAGAGATCTTGGCTGCCGCATTAAGATTAGAGTACCCCAACCAAGTATCGTAGACCGCTGTGGTTAACGTATTCACCGCGAAGTAACTTACCGTACCAAAGTCACCAATGGTCTCCATTGCGACCAATGATAAACCCACTGCGATAGAGGGTCTTACTAACGGCATCGAGATGCGCCAAAAACTTTCCCATGGAGAGCACTTGAGCAAACGCGCGCTTTGCAATAAAGAGACATTTTGCTCCATAAACGCAGCCCGGCACAATAAATACACGTAAGGATACAACACCAAAGCCAACACAAAGGTCGCACCAGGCAACGTACGAATGTCAGGGAACCAATACTCGCCAGGTCCCCATCCGGTTACATCACGCAAAAAGATCTGAATCGGGCCTGCAAAATCAAACCAATCAGTAAAAATATAACCAATGATATAACCTGGCATTGCAAGAGGTAGCACCAATGCCCACTGCAACCATTTTTCGGTCGGCAGTTTACACATGGCCATTATCCAAGCGCTTGGAATACCAAGAATTAAGGACAGCACCATTACGCCAACAGTTAGCGCAACCGTGTTAAAAATATAAGTCGGCATGACCGTTGCCATTAAATGAGCAAACAAATCATCCGTTTCACCAATTGCGGTGTAGAAGATCGCTAAGATCGGCAAAACCAGTAGCAGAGTTATTACCCCACTACTGGTTTTCCATAAAGAGTGTTTATCTTTCATCGCCTAATTACTGCAAGGCTGTATGAAATACAAATGCTGTTGCAAATACATCTCATATCCTTTAATCAAATGGGGGTACTGTTATACCCCCACAAGGAATTAAAGGTCAAATTTCACTTCGTCTAATAGCTTAATTGCCGCTTCGTGGTTGGCTGCAATATCGTCTAGAGAAAGCTTGTCTGCTTTAAAGTCACCCCAAGATTCCACAAGCTCAGAACGCTTCACGCCTTCTTTAACTGGGTACTCATAGTTAACTTCTGCGTACATTTGCTGCGCTTTGTCACCCGTTAGGAATTCCATTAGCTTCACAGCATTGTCTTTGTTTGGAGAGTACTTCGCCATCGCCATACCAGAGATATTCACGTGAGTGCCTGTAGTCTCTTGGTTAGGGAAGTTGATGTAAACTGCATCAGCCCAAGCCTTTTGCTCTTTGTCGTTAACCATTTTACCTAGGTAGTAGCTGTTACCCAGAGAAACATCACATAGGCCTTCTTTGATCGCTTTAACTTGTGCACGGTCGTTGCCTTGTGGTTTGCGAGCAAGGTTTGCTTTCACGCCTTCCAACCACTCTTTGGTTTCTGCTTCGCCATTGTGAGCAATCATTGCTGAAACTAGAGAAACGTTGTACGGGTGCTTACCGCTACGAGTACAAATTTTACCTTTGAACTCTGGCTTAGCTAAGTCTGCGTAGTTGAAATCTGCGCCTAGTTTACCTACGCGATCACGTGATGAATAAACGCTACGAGAACGTAGAGTTAGAGCAAACCACTCATTCTCTTTATCTTGGTATTGAGCAGGTACGTTTTCTTCAATGATTTTGCTATCGACTTTCTGAACTAAACCTTTGTTTGTCAGTTCAGCTAGACGGCTGATGTCTGTCGTAAGAATAACGTCAGCAGGGCTGTACTCACCTTCTTGAGCTAGCTTTTCTGCTAAGCCTTTTTTAGCAAATTTTACGTTTACTTTGATGCCAGTTTCTTTAGTGAACTCATTGAACATAGGTTCAACTAGGAAAGGTTGACGGTAAGAGTAGACGTTCACTTCTTCAGCAGCCATTGCTGTTGGAGCTAGAGTAGCGCAAGTTAGTGCTGAAAGAGTTAGCAGTTTTTTCATTGTTTAATCCTTTACCATGCTAATGATAACGTTTATCAGTTGCGTTATTATATGTATGTTCAATAAGAAGACAATGACGAATATTAAAAAACCTGCTCATCGGAGCAGGTTTTATTGTGTTAAGTGTGTAACCATTTATTACAAGCTAATGATTATTTCACCGTAACAAACTCTGGGTAAGCACCAACACCACAATCATGCATGTCCATACCTTCCATTTCTTCATCTTCTGTAACGCGAATCCCAACGGTTGCTTTCAAGATTGCCCACACAACTAGGCTGGCACCAAATACCCAAGCAAAGATAACTACGGCACCTAAAAGCTGTGCACCAAACGTTGCATCACCGTTGCTCAGTGGCACTACCATTAGGCCGAAGAAACCACACACACCGTGAACTGAGATAGCACCTACTGGATCGTCAATTTTAAGTTTATCTAGAGCAATGATACTGAATACTACTAGTGCACCCGACACCGCACCAATCGCAACCGCGTACAGTGGTGATGGCGATAGAGGGTCTGCAGTGATGGCAACCAAGCCAGCTAGCGCGCCATTGAGAATCATCGTTAAATCGGCTTTACCCCAAGTAGTTTTACAAACGAATAGCGCCGCAATTGCACCGGCAGCCGCTGCTGCGTTAGTGTTTAGAAAGATCTGACCTACCGCTGTAGCATTCTCAAAATCTGAAACCATCAACTGAGAGCCACCGTTAAATCCAAACCAGCCAAACCAAAGGATAAAAGTACCCAACGTTGCCAAAGGCATGTTAGAACCTGGAATCGGATAGATTTCACCATTTTTACCGTACTTACCCTTACGCGCGCCAAGCAGTAACACACCAGCAAGAGCAGCAGAAGCACCTGCCATATGTACGATACCAGAACCCGCAAAGTCACTAAATCCAGCTTCTGCTAGGAAGCCTCCACCCCATGTCCAGTAACCTTCCATTGGATAGATAAACGCAGTTAAAATCGCAGAGAAAATCAAGAAAGACCAAAGCTTCATGCGCTCAGCTACCGCACCAGAAACGACGGACATGGCAGTTGCAACGAAGACAACTTGGAAGAAGAAGTCAGACTCTAAAGAGTGGTCGGCCCCTTCACCTTGAGTACCAATTAGCGTACCAAATGAAGGTAACCAGCCTCCTTCTCCATTATCGACATACATGATGTTATAACCGACAATCAGAAACATCGTACATGCGATGGCGTACAAACAGATGTTCTTCGTAAGAATTTCTGTTGTGTTTTTAGAGCGCACAAGGCCAGCCTCTAGCATCGCAAAACCTGCTGCCATCCACATTACCAACGCACCGGAAATGAGGAAGAAAAAGGTGTCAAGTGCGTAACGTAACTCGGTTACTGTTGTTGTTAATTCCATAATAAGTATCTCCAATCCTTTGAATTCTTAAAGTGCTTCTGCGTCCATTTCGCCAGTTCGGATACGCACCGCTTGGTTCAGATCGTAAACAAAAATTTTACCGTCGCCGATTTTTCCGGTTTGCGCAGCTTTTGTAATTGCTTCAACAACGCGATCTACATTGTCTGCGTGAGTCGCGATTTCAATTTTCACCTTTGGTAGAAAATCGACTTGATACTCTGCACCGCGATACAATTCCGTGTGACCTTTTTGACGACCGAACCCTTTAACTTCTGATACTGTCATCCCTTCGATACCGACATCAGCCAATGCTTCCCGTACATCGTCTAATTTAAACGGCTTAATAATGGCATTGATTATTTTCATTGAGTTATCTCCGAAGCTTTCATCCTGAAACACTTCTTATAATCCAATCTACGTGCCAAGTTTTTAAGTTATTGAATAATAAAAACTAACCTCAATTTACATATCTATAAACAAAAAGGGCGCACCATATCGGTGCGCCCTTTTCACAAATTTAAAGCAACGGCAGAGAAGTTACCCAAAACTGTGCATTAAATGTTCAAAAAGTCTTTCCACTGTTCGATAAGTGCCATGAAATCCTCTATCCCACAACTTGCTGTACTTTCTGCATTGTAGAAGTCGAACTCACTTTCCATCTCGACATCATATTCATGGGCTAATGCGTTTTCTTGTACAAGAACTTCGTCGCCCTGAATCATCAAGCTAATTTCCGTGCCTGTTAGGTTATGCTCCTGAGAAGGCGCTGAAAATGACCGCTCAATTAGCTTTTCAACCTGTGCAATCTTCATCGGATCTTTGCCAATTTCTTCTTGCAACCAGCGCCCTACAATCTCATGTCCCATGCTACATTTTACGTAGTACTCGCCCATCAACGTGTTACGAATGAATTCAAATTCCACCGAGATTGCCTATTTCGTATCAATTTGGTGCGAGTATAGCGAATTGCTCCCATAAAAAAAGCACCTCATATGAGGTGCTTTCGAATTGTGCATTTCTGATTATGCCGGTTCTTGGAAGATCACTTCGTCCGCTTTCTTGGTGTATTGATCCATTTTATGGAAGTTCAAGTAGCGGTATGTATCCGTTGCCGTAGCGTCGATTTGCTTCGCGTATTCTAGGTATTCTTCTTTGGTTGGAATCTTACCTAGAATTGCACCTACTGCAGCTAGCTCAGCTGACGACAGGTAAACATTCGCACCAGTACCCAGACGGTTCGGGAAGTTACGCGTTGAAGTCGACATTACTGTTGATTTATCTGCAACACGCGCTTGGTTACCCATACAAAGTGAACACCCTGGCGTTTCAATACGCACCCCTGCACGTCCGAAGATACCGTAGTAGCCTTCTTCAATCAGTTGGTCTTTATCCATCTTTGTTGGTGGCGCTACCCAAAGGCGCGTTGCTAACTGGCCATTGAACTTATCAAGCAATTTACCTGCTGCGCGGAAGTGACCGATGTTCGTCATACAAGAGCCGATGAACACTTCATCAATCGCTGTGCCTTGTACTTCAGACAACAAACGAGCGTCATCTGGGTCATTCGGTGCACATAGTACTGGCTCATTGATTTCAGCCATATCGATTTCAATCACATGTGCGTATTCAGCGTCTTTATCTGCTTGCATCAGCTCAGGGTTTGCTAGCCACTCTTGCATTGCAGTAATGCGGCGCTCGATAGTACGGCGATCACCGTAGCCTTCAGAGATCATCCACTTCAGCATCACGATGTTAGAGTTTAAGTACTCTTCGATCGACTCTTGAGACAATTTCACAGTACAACCTGCCGCAGAACGCTCTGCAGATGCATCAGAAAGCTCAAATGCTTGCTCAACCGTTAGCGTTTCTAAGCCTTCAATCTCAAGGATACGGCCAGAAAATTCGTTGATCTTGCCCGCTTTTTCTACCGTTAGTAGCCCTTGCTGAATCGCGTAGTAAGGGATGGCATGAACAAGATCACGCAGTGTAATACCCGGTTGCATTTCACCTTTAAAACGAACCAAGATTGACTCTGGCATGTCTAGCGGCATAACGCCTGTCGCAGCTGCAAAGGCAACCAAGCCCGAGCCAGCTGGGAATGAAATACCCAGAGGGAAACGAGTATGTGAGTCACCACCCGTACCAACAGTATCCGGCAGTAGCATACGGTTCAGCCATGAGTGGATAATACCGTCACCAGGACGAAGAGATACACCACCGCGGTTCATAATAAAGTCCGGAAGTGTATGGTGAGTGTTAACGTCTACTGGTTTTGGATAAGCCGATGTGTGACAGAAAGACTGCATGACAAGATCAGCAGAGAAGCCGAGACACGCCAAGTCTTTAAGTTCATCACGAGTCATAGGGCCAGTAGTATCTTGCGAACCTACTGTCGTCATTTTCGGCTCACAGTAGGTACCAGGGCGAATGCCTTCTACGCCACACGCTTTACCAACCATTTTCTGTGCAAGCGTGTAACCCTTGCCAGAATCTGCGATTTCACCAGGTTTACGGAATACGTCCGAAGGCTCAAGACCTAGAGACTGGCGCGCTTTGTCTGTCAAACCACGACCGATGATCAATGGGATACGACCACCAGCACGAACTTCATCAATCAGTACTTCTGTTTTTAGCGAGAACTCAGCTAGAACCTCACCAGTTTCGTGGTTGCAAACTTTACCTTCATATGGGTAAACATCGATAACATCGCCCATGTTGAGCTTAGTTACGTCAACTTCGATTGGTAGTGCGCCAGCATCTTCCATTGTGTTAAAGAAGATAGGGGCAATTTTGCCACCAAGCACATACCCACCAGCTCGTTTGTTTGGAACGTAAGGGATATCATCACCCATAAACCAAAGCACTGAGTTGGTTGCAGATTTACGTGAAGAGCCAGTACCAACAACATCACCAACGTAAACCAATTGATGACCTTTGTCTTTTAACTCTTCAATTTGCTTGATCGGGCCAATAGTACCCGGTTGATCAGGGTTTATTCCTTCACGCTCGTTTTTAAGCATCGCCAGTGCGTGTACTGGGATATCAGGGCGAGACCAAGCGTCAGGTGCAGGTGAAAGGTCATCCGTGTTCGTTTCACCTGTTACTTTAAATACGGTTAGAGTGACTTTTTCTTCAAGCTTAGGCTTAGAAAGGAACCACTCAGCATCAGCCCATGATTGAAGTACTTTCTGTGCATGCGCATTGCCTGCTTTTGCTTTCTCTTCTACGTCGTAGAAAGCATCAAACATCAGCAGCGTATGAGACAGCGCTTTTACTGCGATCTCTGCCAGTGCTTCATCATCCAATAGCTCAACTAGCGGTTCGATGTTGTAACCACCTTGCATAGTGCCTAGCAGTTCAGCCGCTTTTTCACGACTCACTAATGGTGATTTAACTTCACCTTTTGCTACTGCTGTTAGGAAACCCGCTTTTACATAAGCAGCTTCATCAACACCTGGAGGGATACGATTTTCAAGTAGGTCAAGAATGACTTCTTCTTCACCTTGCGGGGGATTTTTCAGAAGTTCTACAAGTCCAGCAACTTGTTCTGCGTCTAGCGGTTTAGGAACAACTCCTTCAGCAGCACGCTCTTCGACGTGTTTACGGTAGGCTTCAAGCACGACTTTTTCCTCTCATTGCGGTTCCTCCTCTATTATTACTATTGTTAAAGTAAAGGAGTGAACATCCTTGGAAACTTGGCTCTCCATTGCCCTTGTTTTCATTCAATTATGATTGAGAAACAGCGCCGTAGAGGCCAAACTGTGGGCAAAATAATAGCAAATTTAACCTTAAATTAAAATCTTATCATTTTGACCAACATAGCAACTTACGACTAAAGTTCTGCTAATTTTGACCAAATATGCCAAGTTTTTGCTTTCTCATACCCGATTAATTAAACGATGTTCCTACGATCAAATACACAGCATCCAAATCTTGCTCGGTACGACCGTATGCCAACATTATTGGTCCTATTGGTGAGTCAACACCAAAGAAGATGGAGCCTGCATTGTAAAGCGGCGCTTCGTTTAGTTTCAGATCATTATCAGACCAAACACCGCCATATTCGACCGATGCGCCCAGGTAGACTGGAGCTTCAAACAATCCGAAATCATTATCAAACCACTTATATCGGTACACCAAACTGCTGAAAAATAAGTTCTGTCCGATCAGGCTATTTCTTGGGATTCCCGATAGGCTTAAGAAGCCGCCCAACTCTCTGGGATCAAGCGGTAAAGATGAGTTTTTACTCTCTACAAAACTATATTCAGCATGTCCGACTAAAGTATGACGCTGATGACTCACTGCACCTTTAAATCGTGCAGAGATTTCATAAACGGTATCTTCAATAATTTTGTCAGTTTCTAAAAGGCTAACGCCTTGAGGACTTTGATCATGAGACACTAAATATTCGAGATCGACTAAAAGCCCACGAGTCGGAAATGCGAAATCATCAAGTGTATCTAGGCGATAATTGGCAAACAGGCCACGACGTTCAAAATCCAATTTACCAGCAGAAGCCAAAGTAGAAAGCTCAATATCTCCGGTTGAGTAGCGAGCGCCAAATCGAAGTTCTTGCCACAATGTGGGTTGGATACCTATCGCTAACTCTGTTGTAAAATCATCGTAAGTGACCGGAAAAAAGTCATTTACTGACTCTAAATCTGGTGCTTGAGGCTCTGTTAAAGGTAAGTTTCGGCTCTCACTACCATAGGAAATTCGCCCCGATACAAAAAGTTCTTGGCTAGATAAAACAGGGGAATACAACTCAGCTTCAATCAGCTTATCCGTGCCCATTTCTACGTTGAACGCCAACTCCGCGCCATGAGAGTTTAAATTGGTAAAGTTGGTCGATATTCCTATGCCGTACTGGCTATCTGTATCGAAGTCATCTTCAAGAAAAAATCGGAAGTTGAGATAATTAGGCCCCCACGACTTCTCGTTAACATCAAAAACCAACAATGTCTCACCATCAACCTCTTCAAAGTGATAAGTGATGAGCTCGAACCGATCTAACGCGTAGAGGTTTTCAACGGCTTTCTCAATTTCGGCCGTTGAAATACGACGTCCGGTTTCTAATTCAATACGATTCGTCAACAACACATCGCTGTAGTGCGTGTTATTAACAATCACTATGTCATCAACCACACGCTGATCGCCATAAATCAAAGTTTTACGAACTTCTTGTTTGCGATCGATGTATTTTTGATAGTCCGCGTTGGACAAGCGTAACTCTTTCAGCTTGTCTTTTAATTGCTTGGTAATATCGTACCCAGCTTGAAAAGCCCAAGGCATTTTGTCGAACTCGACGGTTTCCATGGTGCCCACATTGGGACGAATATAGATATCTTGAGGTTCAAGCTCGTCCACTTGCTGTTGTGTACTACGACGAACGAGATAGTTAGAGAGTTGGTCCGCGACAGTAAACAGCCCCGTAAATTCATCTTCGGTTTTGTAGTCGGTGCTAATATCGACGGCAATAACGACATCAGCCCCCATGGCGCGAGCCACATCGACAGGCATGTTATTGACGACGCCGCCATCGACAAGCATATGACCATTGAGCTTATAGGGAGGAAGTGCTCCTGGTACAGACATGCTAGCCATCATGGCATCCACAAGGTAACCATTACCCAGTACGACTTCTTCTAGGGCAAGAATATCAGTCGCAACAGAACGATAAGGAATGGCAAGCTCATCAAAAGAATCGAATCGCCCTAAGTTCCCTGTAGTCTCACGCAATACTCGCAACATGTTCTGGCCTTGCACCACACCCGTTGGTGCTCGTACCTCACCGAACCTTAAGCCGAGGTCGGTATTAATTTGATAGCGGTCTTCATACTCTTTGTCACGAACTCGACGTTGGCTACGGTCAACACGATCTCGATAACCGCTGCCCCAATCGACGGTGTAGATAAAACTCTCAATTTCATCAGCACTCATCCCCGTGGCATAGAGCCCACCCACATAGGCGCCCATACTGGTACCGGTCACAATATCGACAGGGATCTGCATTTCTTCCAATGCTTTTAAAACCCCAATGTGTGCCGCCCCTTTCGCTCCGCCACCAGCGAGCACAACCGCCACCTTTGGTCGAGGTTCCAAGTCATCCGTTTTTGTTAGAGAGTTTGCGAGGGAAACAGAAGGAGTGATCATCAAAAAGGTACTAACCCAAAGCGCAAAGTTGCGAACCGATGGGCTTGATAACAGCTTTTTGAACATTCACTTCTTCCTTTATTGAATATCTGATCAAGTAGGGCGTGCTAGCAGTACTGTACTAACACGCCCTAATATGTACTAAGAATTAATCAGATAAACAAGCTAATGTTGTTGATTTGGCGATGCTACCAATCAAATATGCTATTTAACCAGTTTGATTTCTTCTCACACTGTTGCTTTATCTGACCGGTTTTATCCCAAACCGGCAGTTTGTAATCACTACGGCAGTTCATTTCTAAACCTCCATCAGATGTAGGCTTGAACCCTAATGTGGTGATTTCTCTTGGCCATGGGAGCTCTAAGCGCTCAGGAATACGCTGCTTCAAGTACTCTGCGTACACTCGTAATGCACCACTCGACCCCGTTAGATTCACGGGTTTATTATCGTCGCGGCCTAGCCAAATTGTCGTCACCTCACGACCATCAACACCGACAAACCAACTATCGCGGTTGTCATTACTGGTACCCGTTTTTCCTGCCAATGCAGCCCAACCAAACTGGCTTTGTAAGAAGCGGCCAGTGCCTTGAGCAACCCCTTGTTTCATCGCGTAGGTCGTTAGCCATGCAGCTTGTTCATCCACGGCTCTTGATGAACGAGGCAAGGATTGATACAGCACATTACCTTCCATATCCATGACTGAGCGCAGAGCGGTCAGTTTTGCACGCTTACCTGAATTCGTCAGAGTCTGATACATCTGTGCGACTTCGAATGGCGTCAAAGAAAACGAACCCAAAAACATCGAAGGCACTGGGCGAATTTCGTCTTTGTTCACGCCCAAACGCTCTAAAGTATTGGACACTTCAGGAATGCCAAGTGCCATACCTAAGCGCACGGTTGGTACGTTAAGTGATTTCGCTAAAGCAATGTAAAGTGGCACATCACCACGATATTTTCTATCGTAGTTGCGCGGCGTCCACACGTTACCTTTACTGCTCTTCAGACTTAACGGCGTGTCGTGTAGCGTCGTGCCTAGGTTGTATTTATCCGGTTGTTCTAGAGCCGTTAAGTAAATCGCTGGTTTCACTAAAGAACCAATTGGACGACTGGCATTGAGCGCTCGGTTAAAGCCTTCATAACCGACACGTTTACCACCAACCATCGCACGGATTTCACCACTATGGCGATCAACGGCCACAGCAGCGGCTTCTAACTCTTTACCACCCCGTTTAGCTAGTTCTGGGATCTTTTTCGCGATAGCTTGTTCCATTTTGCTTTGCGATACTGGGTCCAGAGACGTAAATACGCGCAGTCCGGTCTCTGCCTTAAATCGCTCCCCAACTTTTTCTTTTAATTCAATACTCAATTGTTGGAAATAAGCTGGCTGACGGCTCGCAATACGTGGCTTGCTTTGCGTATCGAGTGGACGACTTACAGCTTGTTCATACTGCTCTGAAGTCAACATGTTTTGCTGCATTAACAGGCGCAGAACGAGATCACGACGCTCTTTCGTTCTCTCAGGGTAACGAATTGGGTTGTAGTAAGACGGTCCTTTTACCATCCCAACTAACATCGCCAGCTGATCGATTCGCAACTCCTGAATTGGCTGCCCAAAATAGTAACGCGACGCCAAGCCAAACCCGTGGATCGCTTCACCTCCACTTTGACCTAGGTACACTTCGTTTAGGTAGGCTTCTAAGATACGATCTTTGCTGTAACGGTAATCCAAAATTAGCGCGATATACGCTTCTCGAACTTTACGCCACAGTGTTTTATCACGAGTCAAAAACAGGTTTTTTGCCAATTGCTGAGTCAGCGTACTACCACCTTGAACAGTACGACCCGCCTTAATGTTCGCAACCAATGCACGTGCAATCGCGAGCGGTGACACCCCGTCATGTTGATAAAAATCCCGGTCTTCGGTCGCAAGCAGTGCATCCACCAAAATTTCAGGGAACTGATCACGACGTAAGAAAAGGCGCTGTTCATCACGGTCTTTCTCCAGCATGCCCAACATCTTCGGTTCTAGGCGCAAGTAACCAAGGTCTCCTCGAGATTCTAAAGACTGAATACGTTGCAAGCCGGAATCAGAGAAATGCAGCATAATGTGACGATCCGGCTCGGGACCATCGGCAAACTCGAATGGACGACGAATCAATTCAATCCGAGTGGAAGAAGAGGAATATTCGCCTGGGTAACGAGGTTGACTCACTTTACGGTAATTCAACACATCTAGCTCGTTGCGCAGTTCTTGGATGGTGATATTCTCACCAGGGCTTAGATTCAAGATACGGGCATAAACCACCGTTGGCAGCTCAAACAGCTGACCTTCAAAGCGTTCTTTCACCACACTATCTAAGTAAATCCCAACAAACAGCAAAACAGCGGCAAGTGCAACGCCAGCTTTCCAGCTAAACGACCACAGAACTTTCAACCACGAACGTTTCTCGTTAGTCGGCTTTTTACTCGGCGTACGTCGAGTCTGTTTTGCGGTTCCTTTATTGGTTGTACTTTTCTTCGCTGGCGCTTTTTTCGCGCTAGGCTTCTTGCTGTCAGTCATTATTCAATTGTCTTTTTGTTTTCGTTGTTGCTACATGATTGGCAGGATCATCTGGCCAAACGTGTTTTGGGTAGCGCCCTTTCATCTCTTTTTGAACGTCTTTGTAGCTTCCGTTCCAGAAAGCCGCCAAGTCCGACGTTACTTGCAATGGACGTTGTGCCGGTGAAAGCAGTTCAACCACCAAACGCTTGCGGCCAAGAGCTACCGTTGGGGAACCACTCTCCCCAAATACTTCTTGCATACGCACCGATAATATCGGCTCGTGGCCATATTGGTAACGGATACGCTTCTTTGAACCTGTGGGTAGTTGGTAATGCTCAGGTAACCATTCATCCAGTTGTTGATTGAGTGGCCAACCTAATAGAGCATTAAGCGCTTCGACCAAGTTTATCTTGCTCAGGTCTTTAACCGAGCTGACAGACGTCATGTATGGTTCTAACCACTCCTCTAATGAATCCAGCAAACTGGCTTCATCAAACACTGGCCATAACTGCTCAGGTAACCATTCCACCGCACAACGAATCCGAGCCAACAAGCTCTCCGCTGCCGGTGTCCAGTTTAGACTCTGTAAGCCCTGGCGGCGGACATACGTGAGTAAAGCTTGTGTCATTTTTTCTTTGCCCGGGCTTGGCAACGGCTCGCGTTCAACGACCAGCAGACCGAGTTTTGTTTGTCGCTCAGCTATTAGACGGCCTCTTTTTTCATCCCAGTCCACTACTTCTTCAGACGAAAATAGCGTATCAAAGGTCGTTCGCAATATATTGACATCCAATTCACATGCCGAATGAATTTGACTTGAGTTAGAATGAGAACGCATTAAGTCAACGGCAACCAAATACTCACAGCCACCTAGCATGTCTTCCTGACGACATTCTGCACCATGACCATTAGCCAAAGTAAATCGCCCAAATTGATTTGTGCGCTGCTGCGCAATGCGATCTGGAAATGCCAAACTTAACACCAGCGGTAATGCATCTTCATCCACGCCTTTCAGGTCAAATACCGTATCCAATTTGTACGCCAGAGATTGAGCACGCTTGAACAACATCGACTTTTTTGGATGAGTACCAACAAGCCAACGATGCAAGCTATGAGCGATATTGGTAACACTCCTCTCTGGCTCTTCAATCAGTGCGACCGCCGTCAAAGCAGCATTTAACATCTTATCACTGTAAGATTGCGCTTTAATTAGCATCGCAGCCGCACGAGGCTCAACGCCTAGTTCATGCGCCTGTTTTCCTTCGGACGTTAATTGCCCTTTTTCCGTCAGTAGTCCCAATGACACCAATAGCTGCTTCGCTTGTTCCAATGACGCATTAGCTGGAACATCAAGCCACTTTAGAGCGTGGATATTACTCGCTCCCCAAAAGGCAAGCTCCATAACTAAACTAGCCAAATCGGAATGCAAAATTTCGGGTTGGGGAACCAGCGGTTGCTGCTTGAACTGGCTTTCAGAATAAAGACGAACACAAATGCCCTCTTCTATTCGTCCCGCTCGTCCTGCACGCTGAATCGCTGAAGACTGTGCAATGCGTGTTTGCTCTAAGCGTGTTAAACCGTTTTTCAAATCAAAGCGGGCAACACGCTCTAACCCAGAATCAACGACGAGGCGAATGCCTTCAATCGTTAGTGAAGTTTCTGCAATGTTGGTCGCTAGAACGACTTTACGCTTACCTTGTTCTGCTGGCGTAATCGCTTTTTGTTGATCTGCAAAACTCAGTTGACCATAAAGTGGGCATACGTCGATATCATCCGCTAAATGAGACAACCGCTCTTCAACTTGTTTTATGGCACCAACACCCGGTAGGAAAGCTAACAAAGATCCAGACTCTTTGTTCATAAGACTTTCTATTGTTTTTGCCATACTCGTAGGTAAATGCTCGTTCACACCTAACGGCTGGTAGCGCATTGCCACATCAAAGCTGCGCCCTTCAGATTCAATGTAACTGGCTTCCGGCAACAACGATTGTAATGCTTGTTGGTCAAGCGTTGCCGACATTACCACCAGCTTGAGATCGTCTCGCAATGCCTCTTGAACTTCTAAACTGAATGCCAAAGCGGTATCGGCATGAATGCTGCGTTCATGAAACTCATCAAAGATCAGTAGATCAACCCCATCCAGTTCAGGGTCAGTTTGGATCATCCTGGTCATGATCCCTTCGGTCACGATCTCCAGCTGCGTTGCAGAACTTACCTTTGCCTCGCCACGAACTCGATAACCCACGCGTTGACCAACTTGTTCTCCCAATTGCTCAGCAAGATAACGGGCAATGTTACGCGCCGCGAGTCGTCTTGGCTCAAGCATGATGATTTTTCCAGCAACCGAATGATTTAAGAGTAACTGCAAAGGGAAGTAAGTCGACTTACCGGCACCAGGCGCCGCTTTTAAGATCACTTGATGTTGATTTTTGACCGCCGTCAGCAACTCAGGCATCACGGCTTCAATCGGCAATTGTGACAAAGGAAATACCTTATGGTGTAATGGTGGCAACATTGTACATAAAAAATTTTTTGTCTAAATAAGCAAATGCATTTCACACCCGCTTTAGAGTCCGCCACTCTACTCAAACGTTATAAACGCTTTCTTGCCGATATCGAGCTCGATACTGGTGAAATCCGTACAATCCACTGCGCAAATACAGGTGCAATGACGGGTTGTGCAACGCCCGGAAACAAGGTTTGGTTTTCTACTTCCGACAACCCGAAACGAAAATACCCCAATAGTTGGGAGTTGAGTGAGACCGAACAAGGCCACCGTATTTGTATCAACACCGCGCGTGCCAATCAATTAGCCGTAGAGGCTATTGAAAATAATGTCATTTCAGAGCTTTGTGGTTATGACACACTTCAAACTGAGGTGAAATACGGCAATGAAAATAGCCGAATTGATATCTTGCTCAGCGCAGACGACAAGCCAAAGTGCTATATAGAAGTGAAAAGCGTCACTCTTCTTGATGAGACCGACTCTACTGGACAAGGATACTTCCCAGATGCGGTCACGACTCGGGGACAAAAACACCTGAGAGAGCTCACAGAAATGGCACAAAATGGAAGTAGAGCCATACTTTTATTCACTGTTTTACATTCAGGTATTGAAAAAGTATCCGCGGCGCACCATATAGACGCGAAATATTCACTATTACTCAAACAAGCACAAGACGCTGGAGTGGAAGTTCTCTGCTACAAAGCTGAACTGAGCGATACTGGAATGAAGCTGATTTCCGCTATTGATTTTATCAATTAAGAGAAAAAATGATGTCGTCTTCACATTGACGATAACTTTGCGATTCAGTATTTGCTTGCACCGCCTCTTTTTGCTATAGATACCCGCCTTAAATTGACTGCGTAGCAGTTGACTAGGTGTAAGTAGGAGATGCTGTATGCCAGAATCAAAGAAGAAAACGATAGGCATCCTAGCCATTGCCGGCGTGGAGCCATATCAGGAAAAACCTGGTGAAGAGTACATGTCACCAGAGCAGGTTGAACACTTTACGAAAATCTTAACAGCTTGGCGCGACCAGCTAAGAGCTGAAGTGGATCGTACTGTTCACCACATGCAGGACGAAGCAGCAAACTTCCCAGATCCAGTTGACCGCGCCTCTCAAGAGGAAGAGTTCAGCCTAGAACTGCGTAACCGTGACCGCGAACGCCGTTTGATCAAGAAGATTGAAAAGACTTTGGATAAAATCAAAGAAGACGATTTTGGCTTCTGTGAGTCTTGTGGCGTAGAGATTGGCGTTCGCCGTCTTGAAGCACGTCCAACCGCTGACCTTTGTATTGACTGTAAAACACTTGCAGAAATCAAAGAGAAGCAAATGCAAGGTTAATCACCCAGCATTATGATTGTTGAAGGGAGCTCAGGCTCCCTTTTTGTTTTGGCTATCTTCGCACCCTATTTGTTTACTAAATTCGAGATACACGCATGACACGCTATGTAGGTCGATTCGCCCCATCTCCTTCTGGTCCACTGCATTTTGGTTCACTGATTGCCGCTCTTGGCAGTTATTTTCAAGCGAAAGCACAAAACGGAGCTTGGTTAGTACGTATTGAGGACTTAGACCCACCAAGAGAAATGCCAGGTGCAGCGCAACTTATCCTAGAGGCACTCAAGGCCTATCAGCTGCATTGGGATGGAGAAGTGGTATACCAGAGCGAACGTCACGACCTTTACCAAGCTCAAATAAACAAATGGCTCGAAAATGGAGAAGCCTATTATTGCCAATGTACTCGTAAGCAAATTAAAGAGCATGGCGGTTTTTATCCTGGCACTTGCCGCGATAAAAACTTGAAAGACGGCGCGATTCGCCTAAAAATGACCAAGCCTGTCGCTCATTTCCTCGACCAAAAGCGGGGAACCATTACTATTCCAGAGCAACTCGTTAATGAAGATTTCATTATTAAACGTCGAGATGGATTATTTGCTTATAATCTTGCGGTAGTATTGGACGACATCGACCAAGGCGTCACAGAAGTCGTGCGAGGTGCAGACTTAATCGAGCCGACAGGGCGTCAAATTAGCCTGTACCAAATACTTGGTCAGCCTGAAGTTAGCTACTTGCATTTACCATTGGCGATGGACAACAACGGCAATAAATTGTCGAAACAAAATCACGCGACGGCTATTGATATAGATACACCAAAACCTACTCTATTGCGCGCCATGACATTTTTAGGTTTCGAGATACCTGAAACCGTAAGGGCGGCCAACATAGAAGATATTCTTCGTTGGGGCTGCGAAAACTGGCGGTTGGAACAGCTTCCAGCAGAGATCGAGATCACACCGTGATTCTCAAATGGCATTGTGTAGGCTATCATTAGCCGCAAATTAGGCCCTAGAGGCGTATAAAACTAACCAAAGCAAGATTGGATTAAACCCAGTTATTGCCAGATGCACATGAATACAAACGACTATACACCAAGCGAACCTGCCACAATTCCAGAGCTCGCTCTCAATGTAATAACTCGTGAAGAGCACAACATTTCGCGTAAGCAGATCAGTGATAATGCGCTGAAGGTACTGTACCGCCTAAATGGTGCTGGTTTCGATGCTTTTCTTGTGGGTGGCGGGGTTCGAGACTTACTGCTTGGACAAAAACCAAAAGATTTTGACATTGCGACCAACGCAACGCCGGAACAGATCAAACAGCTATTTCGTAACTGCCGTTTGATTGGTCGCCGCTTCCGCTTGGCTCATATTATGTTTGGCCGAGACATCATTGAGGTTGCGACATTCCGTGGTCACCACCAAGAGCAAAAGAATAAGAGCATTTCTCAGCAATCAAAAGAGGGTATGCTGCTGCGTGACAACGTCTACGGCACCATCGATGAAGATGCTGAGCGCCGTGATTTCACGATTAACTCGATGTACTACAACATCGCAGATTACTCGATTCACGACTACGCACGTGGTATTGAAGATTTAGAAGATCGCCTAATTCGACTGATTGGTGATCCAGAAACACGCTACCGTGAAGACCCTGTGCGCATGCTGCGTGCGGTTCGTTTCGCGGTAAAACTAGACTTTGATATTGAAGAAGACACCGCAGCGCCAATCGAACACATGGCACCGTTGCTCGGTGACATTCCGTCAGCGCGTCTTTTTGAAGAGTCACTCAAATTATTGCAATCCGGTCATGGCTTAGAAACCTACCACCTACTGCGTGAGTACAACCTATTCCAGCAACTATTCCCGACGATTGCAGCGCACTTTACAGAAGATTACTCCTCTCACACTGAGCAGATGTTGGATCTTGTCCTAGATTCTACCGACATGCGCATCGAAGATGGGAAACGCATCAATCCAGCATTTATGTTTGCTGCAATGCTGTGGTACCCACTGTGTGCGAAAGCCGATGAACTGATGGAAGAGCGCAACTTAGGCCATTACGACGCCATTATGGAAGCGAGCAACATCATTCTTGACGAGCAAGTTCGCACAATTGCCATTCCAAGACGCCACACCGCAACCATTCGCGAGATTTGGCAGTTACAGCTTCGTCTTCCACGACGTAACGGTAAACGTGCATTCCGTCTTATGGAGCTCAATAAATTTAGAGCTGGCTTTGATTTTCTTGAAATGCGCGGTGAAATTGAAGGTGGTGACACTCAGAAGCTTGCCAAGTGGTGGGAAACTTTTCAAAATGCAGGCCGAGAAATGCGTCAAGCAATGGCTGCCGACTTAGACGGTCAATCACCGAAAACAGGCCAGCGCCGCCGTAAAACTTATCGCAAGAAAAAGAGTAAGCCCAAATCATGATTACAGCGTACATTGCGGTAGGCAGTAACTTGGCGGATCCTGTCAGCCAAGCGAAGCAAGCGATTGAAGCATTAAAAACGCTGCCTAAATCAGAGTTTGTTCAAGCTTCTTCGCTATACAGCAGCACGCCAATGGGGCCACAAAACCAACCGGATTACATCAATGCGGTTGTGTCTATTAACACCAGTTTGACGCCTATTGAATTGCTCAATTGCACACAAGCTATAGAGCAAGAACAAGGGCGTGTCCGTAAAGACGAACGCTGGGGACCAAGAACCTTGGACCTCGACATTGTGCTTTATGGCAATGAGGTGATTAATTCCGAGAGGCTGATCGTTCCTCATTATGGAATGAAAGAGCGTGAATTCGTACTCTACCCTCTTGCGGAAATTGCACCAAGTTTACAACTCCCTGATGGGACCGAGGTCTCTGAACTACTGGAACAAGTAGATAGAAACGGCCTCAGTATCTGGCAGTCATAGCCAACTCCTAGTAAGGATAAAACCATGAAAAAAATGACCATCAACGACCTAATCAAGTGGAAGCAAGAAGGTCGTAAATTTGCTACTTCAACCGCTTATGATGCGAGCTTTGCCCAACTGTTTGAAAGCCAAGAAATGCCAGTACTTCTTGTTGGTGATTCTCTAGGTATGGTTTTGCAAGGTCACAACGATACTCTGCCAGTAACGGTCGATGATATCGCTTACCATACTCGTTGCGTACGTGCTGGTAGCCCAAATTGTTTGTTGATGGCAGACATGCCATTCATGAGCTACACCACGCCAGAGCAAGCTTGCGAAAGTGCGGCTAAACTGATGCGTGCTGGTGCCAATATGGTAAAAATTGAAGGTGGTGACTGGCTTGTCGACACGGTGAAAATGCTCACTGAACGATCAGTTCCAGTTTGTGCTCATCTTGGTTTAACTCCTCAAGCTGTTAATATTTTTGGTGGTTACAAAATCCAAGGTCGCGATCAAGAAAAAGCAGACCGCATGGTAAAAGACGCATTAGCGCTGCAAGAAGCAGGCGCTCAAATCGTCTTACTAGAATGCGTACCAGCTGAGCTTGCTGAACGTATTACGCAAGTGCTTGACGTTCCTGTTATCGGTATTGGTGCAGGTAACGTAACAGATGGTCAAATTCTCGTGATGCATGATATGTTCGGTATTTCTGCCAACTACATGCCGAAATTCTCCAAAAACTTTCTTGCTGAAACAGGTGATATGCGCAAAGCCGTTACTAAATACATTGAAGATGTAGCCAACGGTGTATTCCCAGACGACGCTCATACCATTGCCTAGAGGATAAATGCATGCAAACTTTTGCGGAAATCTCAGCAGTTCGTGAACACCTTAAAACCTTTAAACGTGAAGGTCGTAAAGTGGCGTTTGTCCCTACCATGGGCAACCTTCACGAAGGCCACTTAACTTTAGTGCGTAAAGCACGCGAATACGCTGATATCGTTGTCGTAAGCATCTTTGTTAATCCGATGCAGTTTGATCGTGCTGACGATTTAAATAATTACCCACGCACGCTAGAGGAAGACTTAAGCAAGTTAACCTCTGAAGGGGTCGATGTGGTATTTACGCCAACACCAGAAGTTATCTACCCTGAAGGTCTGGATAAGCAAACCTTCGTCGATGTCCCTGGCCTATCAACAATTCTCGAAGGCGCGTCTCGACCAGGTCATTTCCGTGGCGTGACGACGATTGTGAATAAGCTGTTTAACATCGTACAACCGGATGTCGCGTGCTTCGGCGAGAAGGACTTCCAACAACTTGCTGTTATCCGCAAGATGGTTGATGACCTAGCAATGGACATTGAAATCATCGGTGTACCAACCGTACGTGAAATGGACGGTTTAGCAATGAGTTCACGCAATGGCTTGCTTACGCTGGACGAGCGTCAACGCGCTCCTGTACTTGCTCGTACAATGCGTTGGATCAGTAGTGCCATTCGCGGTGGCCGCGATGACTACGCATCGATCATCGAAGATGCAAGCGACCAACTTCGAGCTGCAGGTCTGCACCCTGATGAGATCTTCATTCGTGATGCTCGTACATTACAAGTGATCACACCAGAAACGACACAAGCTGTTATTCTGATGTCTGCGTTCCTAGGCAAAGCTCGTCTTATCGATAACCAAACGGTAGATATGGTTGTCGAAACGAAGGAAGAAGCTGAATCTAACAATACAAACTCAGAGAACGCAGAGTAAGCTCTGAGCCATAAAAGTAAAAAGGTCGACTCTTAGTCGACCTTTTTTATACTCTACGTATAGACGCAATCTAACCCTTCAGGGCGAGTTTTAAACCGCTTGTGCAGCCACATCCACGCTGGAATATCACGTTTTATCATTTTCTCAAGCTCTTGGTTCAAGATGCTTGCCGCTTTAACCGCATTACGTCTCTCGAAACGCTCGCTAATGTCTTTTCCAATGTACAGCGTGTAATGGTGATTTTTACTCACTGTAACACCAGATATAACCGCGCACTTTGTTGCATCAATGAGAACACTAGACCCGACGGTACTCGCCGCTTGTTCAACAGCAAAAAACGGCGCAAAAACAGAATGGCTAACGCCATAATCATGGTCGGGCAAATACCAAAGTCGATGACCATTCTTCAGAACTTTGAGCATTGATTTCACGTCTTTTCGATCAATCATTTGATGTCCAAAACGAGTTCGACCTCGATGTTGAATAAACTCATAAGCAGGATTCGAATTTGGGCGATAAACGCCATAACCTTGGGCAAACTGGCTAAAAATACGAGCGGTTATCTCCAAGTTTAAATGGTGACTGCACACCACCAACACACCACGTCCATTATTTTCCTCAGCGAGTAAACGATCTTTTCCAACAATAGAGGTTATCCGACGTATCCGCCAATCTGGCCAAAACCAAGCGATACCGGTTTCGATGATCGCCATTCCAGTATATTGAAAGTTTTTTCGTACTACGTCCTTACATTGCCAATCCGTAAAATCAGGGAAACACAGCTGGAGATTACGCAGAGCGATCTTGTGTCGGCGCTTCATTACATGCATCGCAATACAGCCGATGCTTCTACCTAAGATTCGCAATACTACGTATGGCAGTACATTAACAAGAATCGCTAAAGATCCAAATGCCAGCCATACAGACCAATATTTGGGCTTAAGTAACTGATAGGAGTAAGGCGGCGGCGGGACAATATTCATAGGATCACTCATTTATTACAAATGATTGAAACCTACCATGATAAAAACCGAAAAATTGTATGGGTATGTATTGTTATGCACGCGAAAGAGCAGCGTGAATCGCCGCTCTTTGCTTTATGAGAATAGCTTAGCTTCTTAGCCCAATCCCTTTGGTTACTAGATAATGCGCAATGGCATACAGTGCAACAACAAACACTGCAAGTACACTAAATGAAGTGACAATGCCCACATCCGAGACACCTAAAAAGCCGTAGCGGAACGCATTCACCATGTAGACGATTGGGTTGATCTTAGAAACGCCTTGCCAAAATTCAGGCAGCAGACTGATCGAATAAAAGACTCCTCCCAAGTAAGTTAAAGGAGTCAATACAAACGTAGGGATGATCGAAATATCATCAAACGTTTTTGCGTAAACCGCATTGATCAAGCCACCGAGAGCAAATACCACCGACGTCATGAAGACAGTCGCGACAATAATGCCCCAGTGCTCCACTTGCAAATCAACGAACAAAAGTGACACACAAGTAACAATTGCACCGACCAACAAACCTCGAGTCACGCCGCCCATCACATAGCCAGCAATAATCACATAGTTTGGTACCGGTGCCACCAGCAGTTCTTCAATGTTCTTCTGTAGCTTTGCACTAAAGAATGACGACGCCACGTTCGAGTATGAGTTGGTGATCACCGACATCATGATCAAACCTGGAACAATGTACTCCATGTAACTAAAGCCGCTCATCTCACCAATTCGAGAGCCAATAAGATTGCCGAAAATGATGAAGTACAACGTCATCGTAATGGCTGGCGGCACTAAGGTTTGCACCCAAATACGTGTAAAACGAGTGACTTCTTTGCTCAGCAAGCTGCGAAATGCCGTCCAATATAAACCGTACATTTAATTACTCCCCTCTCTTACAATGCTGACAAACAACTCTTCAAGTCGGTTGGCTTTGTTACGCATTGAGAGAACTTTAATGCCATGCTCTGTTAACTGACTGAATACCGAATTCAATCCTTGGCTTTTATCTAGTTCTATCTCTAAAGAGCCATCAACAATACTTTGTCGATTAACACCTTCAAGCTCAGGCACCTCGACTTCTGACTCAATATCCAAGATAAATGTCTCGACGCTTAGCTTACCTAGTAACGCCTTCATGGTGGTATTTTCAATCAGCTCACCACGATTAATAATGCCGATATTTCGACACAGCATCTCCGCTTCTTCTAGGTAGTGTGTCGTTAAAATAATCGTAATTCCTTGCTCTTGGTTGATCTCTTTCAGAAACCCCCACATTGAGCGGCGTAGTTCAATATCCACTCCAGCCGTTGGTTCATCTAAAATGAGTAACTGCGGCTCGTGCATCAAAGCTCTTGCGATCATTAAACGACGCTTCATCCCACCGGATAGGTTACGAGCACGCTCTTGACGTTTTTCCCATAAATCCAATTTTTTCAGGTATTTTTCTGCTCTTTCTTTGGCTAACACTTTAGACACACCGTAATAGCCAGCTTGCTGCATCACAATTTGCTCAACGGTTTCAAACTGGTTGAAGTTGAACTCTTGTGGCACCAAGCCTAAATTCTGCTTGGCCAATTCGAGGTCGGTATCAATGTCATAACCGAAAACTTTCGTCGTTCCGGAGGTTTTATTCACTAAGGAGGAGATGATGCCAATCGTGGTCGATTTTCCTGCACCATTGGGACCCAGAAGCGCGTAGAAGTCACCCTTTTTCACTTGGAGACTTATACCTTTTAACGCCTCAAAGCCACCTGCATACGTCTTGCGCAGTTGTTCAATTTCTAATGCGTACATAAGGTCTTGATTGCCGTTTGTTTGTGATTACTAATACCGACTCATATTTAGCAGCGGTTTACTACAAAATCGCCTTGGGTATCGTATTGGAGGTCCATCAGTTTATCGTTGAATAACGATGATTACAAATAAACCTTTCGATAATATTGGAAGTATAACCCTTATCTCGTAAAGGTTATCTCTAAGTAAGACAAAATAGAGCATAAAAAAACGCAACAGGAAACTGTTGCGTTTTTAACTGTCAGAATAATTACGCCGTTATACGCTGATACTGGTCTGCCTCAACATGTGCCACCGCCGCATTCAATGCTTCATAACGGAATTGGTACATATTTTCATCAGGCACAAGGTCAATCACATGGAATTTCTCTAGCTGTTCTCGTGTTCGCTCATTCGGGCATAATAAATACACGGCACAATTGGCATCGAGAGCATCCTTAATCGCATTCTCTAACGCCAAACCGACGGTCACATCAATCATTGGTACATCCGTAAGATCGAGAATCATCACGTCATAGTCCGAAATACTAGAGTGCTGACGTGAAATGGCTTTAGAAACACTAAAGATCATCGGACCGGAAAGATAAAAGAACAGCACTTTTCCATTCGCACGATCCAACAAACCACGCTCGCTGTCAGTCAACGGCACATCATCTTCATCCGCGTCGCTGATCGCTTTTACTTGTCGCGCCTGCTCTCGGCTCAAACGCTCGATGATGATAATGTTCGAGATAAAGACGCCTAAACCCACCGCAACGATAAGATCAACGAATACTGTAAGCAACATAACGCCATACATCACCGCCATTCCGGAAAAACTTACCTTATGTGCCCTCTGAATAAAGCTCCAGTCTAGGATGTTAAAGCCAACATACACCGCAATGCCTGCTAACACAGCCATCGGGATTGGCTCTGTTAACCCGCCAGCAACTAGTACAACCAACGCCAACATTAGTGCACGAATCACACCAGATAATGGCGAACGAGCCCCAACTTGGATATTCGTTACCGTCCCCATGGTAGCCCCCGCCCCCGGCAGCGCACCAAACAAGCCTGAGATCATGTTAGCTAACCCTTGACCTCGCAGCTCTTTATCTGAGTCGTGTTCTTTACGAGTTAATGAGTCACCGATAACCGCCGTTAACAAAGTATCAATACAACCTAATGTGCCGAGCACTAATGCATCAATGACCATCTCGACAAACATATCTGTGTCAATATAAGGGGCGACGAGAGAAGGTAACCCAGCAGGAATTTCACCGATACGACGAATATCTTCTGTATCAAAGAGAATCACAGACAATAAAGTCACCGCGACCAATGCCACGAGCTGTGCAGGAACGTATTTACGATATTGCTTAGGGAAGAAAAAAAGAATCCCCAAAGTCAGTAGTCCCAAAAACAACTCACTGAACTTAAGGTTAGAAATGGTCTCCGGCAAATCAGATAACGTTCCGAGTACTCCCCCTGAAGGCGCAGCATGCCCCATCAAAGGCGATAACTGCAGAATGATAAGAATCACACCTATGCCAGACATAAACCCAGAAATAACGCTGTAAGGCATCAAGGTAACGTATTTACCCAGTTTTAACGTCCCCAATAGGATTTGGAATGCGCCAGCCATCATGACAACCGTGAAAGTCATAGCCATGCCCGTTTCTGGGTATTTCGCCATCATACTGGTTAATACTGCGGTCATGATTACCGTCATTGGCCCTGTCGGTTCTGATATTAACGTATTAGAACCACCAAATAACGAGGCAAACAAACCGACCATTATTGCCCCCCAAAGGCCGGCCTCAGCACCGGCTCCGGATGCAACACCAAACGCTAACGCCAGAGGGAGAGAGATAATCGCCGTGGTTACCCCGCCAAATACATCCCCTTTGAAATTGATATCTTCAAAACGACTACCGAACACTGCTGATTTTCCCTGCATTCAATTTTAAAAAGTAAAATATCACTACTTTAACGAGCTAGGCGAAAATTTAAACCATAAATAGATTAAGGCTAAATTCACACCACAAATAGTTTCACCAGATTTTACTTTTTTCTTAATGAAAACTAGTCAGATGAGTCCTATCTGACGAATATTTAACGAGATCGAAATTGTAACATTGTGTATAGTTACAACACTGATCGCTTGCATGTGCACACAAACAGCGGCAGCGATTTTGTCTTTTAAGGGAAGTAGTTTGCAAAATGCCGGAAATAAAACAGTTATTTGAAAACAATTCGAAATGGTCTCAAGAGATCAAATCTGATCGACCTGAATACTTCGCAAAACTCGCTGAGGGGCAAAAGCCTGATTTTCTTTGGATTGGCTGCTCTGATAGCCGCGTTCCTGCCGAGCGACTAACCGGGCTATACTCAGGTGAACTCTTTGTTCATCGGAATGTTGCAAACCAAGTTATCCATACTGATCTCAACTGTCTATCTGTCGTCCAGTACGCCGTAGACGTTCTTAAGGTTAAACACATCATTGTCTGTGGACACTATGGATGTGGTGGCGTAAACGCAGCCATTGATAACCCTAAGCTAGGTCTTATTAATAATTGGCTGTTACATATCAGAGATATCTATTTCAAACACCGCACTTACCTAGATCAAATGCCGCAACAAGATCGAGCGGATAAACTAGGCGAGCTTAATGTTGCAGAGCAAGTGTACAACTTGGGTAACTCAACCATCCTGCAAAACGCTTGGGAGCGTGGGCAAGATGTTGAAATTCATGGTGTGGTATACGGAATTGAAGATGGTCGCTTAGAGTACTTAGGCATTCGTTCTAACTCTAAGGAAACCGTAGAAGCGTCTTACCAGAAAGCTCTTTCGACGATTCTAAATACAGATAACAAGCTGCTTTGTCGCTAAGTCATATCTAAAAGTTGAACAAAAAACGCCCATCTTAGATGGGCGTTTTTTATATTTTTAATGCTGAACTCAATGATTATTCTTGAGGTACAACTTTACCGATGTATGGTAAGTGGCGGTATTTCTGCGCGTAATCAATACCCACCCCAACGACAAATTCATCTGGAATTTCGAAACCAATCCAATCCACAGGAACATTCACTTCACGACGAGATGGCTTATCTAGGAGCGTACAAATAGCGATAGACTTCGGCTCACGTAGCGAAAGAATCTCACGGATTTTATTTAGTGTGTTACCAGTGTCAATGATGTCTTCAACAAGCAGAATGTCTTTACCTTTGATGTCATCATCCAAATCTTTCAAGATACGAACGTCACGTGAGCTTTCCATCGTATTGCCGTAGCTTGACGCAGTCATAAAATCAACTTGGTGAGTCAGTTCGATAGCACGTGCCAAGTCTGCCATAAATACAAATGAGCCACGCAATAAGCCTACCAACACAAGATCTTCACTACCTTGATAACGCTCTGTAATTTGTTTGCCTAATTCACGAACTCGCTCCTGAACTTCTTGCTCAGAAATCATGACTTCTATTGTATGTTTCATACTGTGCTCAATCTAAATTTGTGGGTTGAGGTAAGTCGCACGCAAACGATCACCTAATCTTACGGCGTGTAGTGTATCACCACGTTCATTGGGTTGAAAGTCGCATCCTGTTGCCAAAAAATCTTGGAAGAAGGTCTTAGTTTTATAAAGTTCATAGCTAAATTTATCAATAATAATGACATTACTGTATATAAATTGTTCTACAGATGTTGACCTTGTGCATATGCACCATTACACTCATCACTGCTTTAAGCAACTATTAAAATAATCAATTAGGGGGTTACCCCCAATATCAACTCAAATGGCAAGGAAAATGGATATGGACTCAATTGCAAAGAGACCTAGAACTAGGCTTTCTCCAATTAAGCGTAAGCAACAGTTAATGGAAATCGCATTGGAAGTATTTGCGCGCCGCGGCATCGGTCGTGGTGGTCACGCAGATATCGCAGAAATTGCTCAAGTTTCTGTAGCGACTGTTTTTAACTACTTCCCTACACGCGAAGACTTGGTGGATGAAGTTCTCAATCACGTCGTACGTCAGTTCTCAAACTTCCTATCGGATAACATAGACCTAGACTTACATGCACGTGAAAACATCGCCAATATTACTAATGCGATGATCGAGCTTGTCAGCCAAGATTGTCACTGGCTAAAAGTATGGTTCGAGTGGAGTGCTTCAACACGTGACGAAGTATGGCCATTGTTTGTTTCAACTAACCGTACTAACCAGTTGCTAGTACAAAACATGTTCATTAAAGCAATTGAACGTGGCGAAGTGTGTGACCAGCACGATTCAGAACACTTGGCAAACCTGTTCCACGGTATTTGTTACTCACTGTTTGTCCAAGCGAACCGCGCTAAAGGTGAAGCGGAGCTGAAACATCTAGTGAATTCATACTTAGATATGCTTTGCATTTACAACCGTGAACACTAAAGCTTAGCTCGTAATATATGTCAGCCCACCGTTTGGTGGGCTTTTTATTGTCTGCTGTCAGCTAAGCACACATTTATATTTCTATATAACAAGCATAAAAAAACCGCTGCAATGCAGCGGCTTCTATCATTCAGTCAGAAAAAGCTTACTTCTTCTTAACTGCTTTTTTGTTTGGCAGGTCAGTGATTGAACCTTCAAATACTTCAGCAGCCAGACCTACAGACTCGTGTAGAGTTGGGTGAGCGTGGATAGTCAGAGCGATATCTTCTGCATCACAGCCCATCTCAATTGCAAGGCCGATTTCACCAAGTAGTTCACCACCGTTAGTACCAACGATAGCACCACCGATTACGCGGTGAGTTTCTTTGTCGAAGATTAGCTTAGTCATACCGTCTGCACAGTCAGATGCGATTGCACGACCTGATGCTGCCCATGGGAATGTTGCTACTTCGTACTTGATGCCTTCTTCTTTCGCTTCTTTTTCAGTCTTACCAACCCAAGCCACTTCTGGCTCAGTGTACGCAATTGAAGGGATAACTTTAGGGTCGAAGTAGTGCTTCTTACCAGAGATAACTTCAGCAGCTACGTGACCTTCATGCACACCTTTGTGAGCAAGCATTGGTTGACCAACGATATCACCGATCGCGAAGATGTGAGGAACGTTAGTACGCATTTGCTTATCAACGTTGATGAAGCCGCGCTCGTCAATTTCTAGACCCGCTTTTTCACCGTCGATTAGCTTACCATTTGGTACACGACCGATAGCAACTAGAACCGCATCGTAACGCTCAGCTTCAGCTGGCGCTTTCTTGCCTTCCATTGAAACGTAGATACCGTCTTCTTTTGCTTCAACTGCTGTTACTTTCGTTTCTAGCATTAGCTTGAACTTGTCTTTGATACGCTTAGTAAATACTTTCACGATATCTTTGTCTGCTGCAGGAATTACCTGGTCAAACATTTCAACAACTTCAACTTTAGAACCTAGAGAGTGGTAAACCGTACCCATTTCTAGACCGATGATACCACCGCCCATGATAAGCAGTTTTTCTGGCACTTCTTTTAGTTCAAGAGCGTCAGTAGAGTCCCAAATACGTGGGTCTTCATGCGGGATAAATGGCAGTTTGATTGGACGAGAACCAGCCGCAACGATTGCGTTATCAAAGTTAACAACTGTTGGCTCACCTTCGCCTTCTACAAGGATAGAGTTAGGGCCAGTGAACTTACCGTAACCGTTAACTACTGTTACGTTACGCATCTTAGCCATACCGCTTAGGCCGCCAGTTAGTTGGTTAACAACTTTTTCTTTCCAGATGCGGATTTTGCTGATGTCTGTTTGAGGCTCACCGAACACAACGCCGTGGTCCGCCATCGCTTTCGCTTCTTCAATTACTTTAGAAACGTGAAGCAGTGCTTTAGATGGGATACAACCCACGTTCAGACATACACCGCCAAGCGTGCTGTAACGTTCAACTAGTACAGTTTCAAGACCTAAGTCCGCACAACGGAATGCAGCGGAGTAACCAGCAGGACCAGAACCAAGTACAACAACTTGGGCTTTAATTTCTTTGCTCATTTTGACCTCTTGTAGTCATTATCCCTAACAGGCTGAGTGGGTATCGATTTTTTATGTTTAAGAGAGATTTGTTTTAAACAGTTATTTTCAGACCGCTAACAGTTTACAGAGATGTTAATGGTGTGAAAAGTAAATCAATTTAGCCTGTGAGCTAGACAACAATTCGATTGTGAAAACCCTGAACGAAGCAAGGCTGATAACCAAATTGTCGGTAATTATGATTAGCAGAGGCGGCTAAGTTGCCGCCTCTCATTCATCTAATTTCTATTACAGAACTAGACGACGAATGTCAGATAGACATGAGTTTAGGTAAGTGATGAAGCGCGCACCTTCAGCACCATCGATCACACGGTGGTCGTATGATAGAGACAGTGGAAGTTGTAGACGCGGTTCGAACTCTTTACCGTTCCATACCGGTTTCATTTCTGACTTAGACACACCTAGGATACCAACTTCTGGTGCGTTTACGATTGGAGTAAACGCTGTACCGCCGATACCGCCTAGGCTAGAGATAGTGAAACAGCCACCTTGCATGTCAGCCGCAGTTAGCTTACCAGCACGTGCTTTCTTAGAAACCGCCATTAGCTCTTCAGATAGCTCGTAGATGCCTTTCTTGTTCACGTCTTTAAATACAGGAACAACTAGACCGTTTGGTGTATCTACCGCGATACCAACATTCACGTATTTCTTCAGAATTAGGCTCTCACCGTCTTCTGATAGAGAAGAGTTGAACGCTGGGAACGCTTCAAGCGCTTTAGCTACCGCTTTCATGATGAACACAAGTGGTGTGATCTTCATGCCAGTGTCTTTCTTCGCTTCAATCGCGTTTTGCTCTTTACGGAATGCTTCAAGAGCCGTGATGTCTGCGTTATCCCACTGTGTAACGTGCGGGATCATTACCCAGTTACGGTGTAGGTTTGCGCCAGAGATCTTCTTAATGCGAGATAGCGGTTGAACTTCTGTCTCACCAAACTTGCTGAAGTCCACTTTTGGCCATGGTAGTAGACCAAGAGCCGCGCCGTCGCCTTTGCCAGATGCTGCTGCACCTGCGCCAGACTCAAGACGCTTAAGTGCATCTTTCACGTAAGCTTGAACGTCTTCTTTTAGGATACGGCTCTTACGACCAGAACCTTTAACCTTAGAAAGATTAACGCCAAATTCACGCGCTAGACGACGAACAACTGGAGACGCGTGAGCGTACTCATCGTTTTCTTTGAAATCGCCAGTCGCTGCTGGAGCTGCTGCCGCTGGAGCTTCTGCTTTAGGAGCTGGAGCTGCAGGTGCTGCCGCTTGAGCTGGAGCTGCTGCAGGAGCAGGTGCTGCGCCCGCCACTTCGAATACCATGATTAGTGAGCCAGTAGACACTTTGTCGCCAGCTGCAATCTTGATTTCTTTAACTGTGCCAGCGAATGGTGCAGGAACTTCCATAGAAGCTTTGTCACCTTCAACAGTGATTAGAGATTGCTCTTCTTCCACTGTGTCGCCAACCGCAACCATGATCTCAGTAACTTCAACTTCGTCGCCGCCGATATCTGGAACGTTCACTTCTTTTGCCGCAGACGCTGCTGGAGCTGCTGCCGCAGGAGCTTCAGCTGCCGCTGGTGCTGCTGGAGCGCCTGAACCTGCTGTTTCGAATACCATGATAAGTGAGCCAGTCGATACTTTATCGCCTGCTGCAACTTTGATCTCTTTTAGAGTACCTGCGAATGGCGCTGGAACTTCCATAGAAGCTTTGTCGCCTTCAACAGTTAGAAGAGATTGCTCTTCTTCGATGCTGTCGCCAACGGCAACCATGATTTCAGTAACTTCTACTTCATCACCACCGATGTCTGGTACGTGAACTTCTTTTAGTTCTGCCGCTGCTGCTGGAGCTGGAGCCGCTGCTGGAGCTGCTTCTGCCGCAGGAGCAGGTGCAGCGTCAGCTGCACCCTCGGCTTCGAAAATCATGATTAGAGAACCAGTAGAAACCTTGTCGCCTTCTGCAACTTTGATTTCTTTAACGATACCCGCTTGAGAAGCAGGAACTTCCATAGAAGCTTTATCGCCTTCAACTGTGATCAGAGATTGCTCTTCTTCAACCTTGTCGCCAACGCTTACAAGAATCTCAGTAACTTCAACCTCATCCGCACCGATGTCTGGTACATTAATTTCGATTGCCATTTCTTATCTACCTTCTTAATTAAGCGTATAGCGGGTTTGTTTTCTCTGTGTCGATGTCGAATTTCTTAATTGCTTCTGCAACTACAGATTTCTCAACTTCGCCACGTTTCGCTAGTTCAGTTAGCGCTGCTACTACTACGTAACCTGCGTTCACTTCGAAGTGACGACGTAGGTTTTCACGGCTGTCTGAACGACCGAAGCCATCAGTACCAAGAACTTTGAAAGACTCAGCAGGAATGTATGCACGAACCTGCTCTGCGTAGTTCTTCATGTAGTCAGTTGCTGCGATAGCAGGTTCAGTACCCATTACTGTTTGGATGTAAGGTACTTTCGCTTCCGCTTCTGGGTGAAGCATGTTGAAACGCTCTGCATCTTGGCCATCGCGAGTTAGTTCGTTGAATGACGTTACCGAGTAAACATCAGAAGCAACACCGTAATCTTCGCTTAGGATTTGAGCTGCTTTACGTACTTCATTCATGATAGTACCAGAGCTCATTAGCTGAACTTTCGCTTTGTCGCCCGTGTAAGTTTCTAGCTTGTAGATACCTTTACGGATGCCTTCTTCAGCGCCTTCTGGCATTGCTGGCATTGCGTAGTTTTCGTTCATTAGCGTTAGGTAGTAGAACACGTTTTCTTGTTCTGGACCGTACATACGACGGATACCGTCTTGCATGATTACTGCTACTTCGTACGCGAATGTTGGGTCGTAAGAAATACAGTTAGGAACCGTACCCGCCAAAATGTGCGAGTGGCCGTCTTCGTGCTGTAGACCTTCACCGTTCAACGTTGTACGACCCGCAGTTGCACCTAGTAGGAAACCACGTGCTTGTTGGTCACCAGCCATCCACGCCATGTCGCCAACACGTTGGAAGCCGAACATTGAGTAGTAGATGTAGAACGGGATCATTGGTAGGTCGTTTGTCGAGTATGAAGTCGCAGCAGCAACCCATGAAGACATAGCACCTAGCTCGTTGATACCTTCTTGTAGAACCTGACCTGAAGTCGCTTCTTTGTAGTAAGAAACAACGCCACGGTCTTCTGGTGTGTAAGTTTGACCGTGCGGGTTGTAGATACCGATTTGACGGAACAGACCTTCCATACCGAATGTACGTGCTTCGTCAGCAATGATAGGAACGATGTTCTTACCAATGTTCTTGTTCTTAAGTAGAACGTTTAGTGCACGTACGAATGCCATAGTAGAAGAGATATCACGCTTCTGTTCTTCTAGTAGTGGCTTGAATTCTTCTAGCTCAGGAACGATGAATTCTTGAGTGAATTTTGGTAGACGCTGTGGCGTGTAGCCGTGTAGCGCTTTACGACGAGCGTGTAGGTATTCGTACTCTTTTGAACCTTCTTCAAGTTTCAGGTACGGAAGTTCTTTCACTGCTTCGTCAGTTAGGATGTCTTGAAGACCTAGACGGTCACGTAGGTGTAGTACGTGAGTCATGTCCATCTTCTTAACTTGGTGCGCGATGTTCTTACCTTCAGCCGCTTCACCCATGCCGTAACCTTTAACAGTCTTAGCTAGGATTACTGTTGGACGACCTTTAGTTTCTGCCGCGTTTTTGTATGCCGCGTATAGCTTAGAAGACTCGTGACCACCACGCTTAAGTGCGAAGATTTCGTCATCAGTCATGTCAGCAACAAGTGCAGCTGTCTCTGGGTACTTACCAAAGAAGTGCTCACGTACGTACGCGCCATCTTTTGATTTGAATGTTTGGTAGTCGCCGTCGATCGTTTCATTCATAAGCTGTAGAAGCTTACCAGTCGTATCTTTCGCTAGTAGTGAATCCCAGTTGTTACCCCAGATTACTTTCACTACGTTCCAACCAGCACCTTTGAACAGTCCTTCAAGTTCTTGAATGATCTTACCGTTACCCATTACAGGGCCATCTAGACGCTGTAGGTTACAGTTGATTAGGAAGCATAGGTTATCTAGTTTCTCACGCGCAGCAAAAGAGATAGCACCACGTGATTCTGGCTCATCCATCTCACCGTCACCTAGGAACGCGTAAACGCGCTGCTCTGAAGTATCTTTAAGACCACGGCCTTCTAGGTACTTAAGGAAACGAGCTTGGTAGATAGAAGCGATTGGACCTAGGCCCATCGATACTGTCGGGAACTGCCAGAATTCAGGCATCAGTTTAGGGTGCGGGTATGAAGGAATACCTTTGCCGTCTACTTCTTGACGGAAGTTATCTAGCTGCTCTTCAGTTAGACGACCTTCAACGAATGCACGTGAGTAGATACCTGGTGAAATGTGACCTTGGTAGTAAACTAGGTCGCCACCATCCTTCTCGTTTGGCGCACGGAAGAAGTGGTTGAAACATGTCTCGTAGAACGCAGCAGAAGACTGGAAAGACGCCATGTGGCCGCCTAGCTCTAGGTCTTTCTTAGATGCACGTAGAACGATCATGATAGCGTTCCAACGAATAATTGAGCGAATACGACGCTCAAGTGTTGTGTCACCTGGGTATGCTGGTTCTTGGTCTGCAGGAATCGTGTTGATGTAGTTAGTTGTGATACCTGTTGGCATATCAACACCGTCTAGACGTGCTTTATCTAGAACTTGCTCTAATAGGAATTGAGCACGCTCTAGACCTTCTTCACGTACAACTGACTCAAGCGCTTGTAGCCATTCTTGAGTTTCCAGTGCATCTACGTCATGCTTCATATCAGACATGGCGATCTATCCTTCTGTTGGTTGGATCTACTTATTTAAGTAACGCTCTTACGAGTCATTACCCTGCTGAATTCGACGTAGAGAACGCTCTCGTCGAGACTCTTCTCGAGTCAAATCCAACAATGTTTCTTCGATGTAAGCCAAGTGCGAGTGGGACATTTCTCGCGCCTTTTCAGGCTGACCAGAAACAATCGCATCCACGATGTTGGCTCGGTGTTTACTGACTTTCTCGACCGCTTCTGGGCGGCGACGTAGTAATTTAAAATTTTGTAGAATATTTTGCTCAAGCAAAGGGGCTAAGCTTCGAACAATGTGCAACAAAACCACGTTGTGCGCGGCTTCTGTCAAAGCGATCAAAAATTGCATCACTTCCGCAGATTCAGCTTCGATATCGTTGTTTGCTTGCTCTTGGCTAATGCGCTCAAGGCAACCTTGAATACGCGCAAAATCTTCTTCGGTACCACGTAAAGCTGCAAAGTAGGCTGAAATTCCTTCCATCGCATGACGAGACTCAAGCACATCAAGCTGGGTTTCAGAATGACTAGACAACAAATTCAACAAGGGATCTGAAAAGCTCTTCCAGATATTCTCACTTACGAATGTTCCGCCACCTTGGCGACGAGTCAACAAACGCTTCGCTTCCAAACGTTGAATGGCTTCTCGGACTGAAGGACGAGACACATCGAACTGTTTTGCCAGTTCACGCTCTGGAGGCAGTTGTTGCCCCGGAGACAATGTTCCTTCCACTATCAACCTTTCTAACTCTTGTTCTATAACATCAGAGAGTTTTGGCTGACGAATCCTTTGATAAGCCATAATTTATTGTTCTTCTACTCTTGCAGGTAATTGGTAATACCAATTTTAAGTTGGTGCAGAAATTAACATAATTAAAACGCCACTGTCCAGCCGAAAATTGACCTAAATCATAGAACGAGCTTACTTCCAACACTCTGATAACAATCGACTGTTAAAACAGCAATAGAATTGGTATGACCAATTACATAAAGCATACAAATGGGAAGTCGACGTGCTAGCAGTTTTGGAAAAGAAATACAGAAAATGACAAAATTATCAGTCCATTTATTCACCAAAACGGCATGTGCGAGCGTAAAAATGTAGTTAACTTTTAACAATCATTAATATTTCTGGTATCAAAAAAAGGCATACCTGATCGTATGCCTTATTTATTTCGCTTTTTTGAATTTACACTTTCGCTACAAATCAACGCTGTATAAGCAGTCTATATTTCACCCAATCAAAGCTTAGACCAGGATCGCTTTTTCTCAAGGGCGCAATATATTGATGACCGGTAATTCGTGGCGGGGTGATTTGAGGATAAGACTGCATAATCACCTCAGTGATCTCTGCAAGTGATTGATATTGCGCTTCTGTGTAGGCAGTAAATTCTGTCCCTTCAAGCTCGATACCAATGGAATAGTCATTACAACGCTCCCTGCCTGCGAAACTGGATTGACCGGCATGCCATGCTCTATCAAGAAAAGAAACAAATTGAACAACCTCGCCGTTTCTTTTAATCAAGCAATGTGCAGAAACGCCCATTTTGTGAATGACTTCAAAAAATGGATGTTCATTTGGGTCTAGCTTGCCAGTGAAGAAGTCCTCTATATATGGTCCACCAAACTGCCCAGGAGGCAAACTGATATTGTGTACCACCAGCAGAGAGATGTCGTTTATATCAGAGCGGGCATCAAAAAATGGTGACGGAACATGCTTTGCTTGTGTCAGCCAGCCATTCTCGATAATTGGGCGCATATCAACCTCTCTACTTTGCAAATTAACTGCTGAAATTATTGACACCGGAGAGTATCATTCGTTGCCATCTCCCTTTCAAGACAAGATTTGCGATGAAGAACACACACAACATTCAAGAACGCCTAGAATACCTTAAACAACAACTCCCTTTAGAGATCACTCGCTCTGTCGCTGATACCTTAAAAGAAGATCTAGGTGGCAGTGTCGACGCAGATAACGACATTACTGCATCTTTGATCCCTGTCGATGCGGTTAATACCGCAGCGATTATTACTCGTGAGCATGGTGTGTTCTGTGGTCAAGCATGGGCTGATGAAGTTTTTAAACAGCTCGGTGGCAAGGTCAGTATTGAATGGCACGTAAAGGACGGCGATAAAGTCGAACCTAACCAAACCCTTTGCACGCTGACAGGCCCTGCTCGTGACTTGTTAACTGGTGAGCGTAACGCAATGAATTTCATCCAAACGTTGTCTGGCTGCGCAACAGTTACCGCAGAGTACGCTGAAAAAATCGCGCATACTGAGTGTCGTCTACTAGACACACGCAAAACCATTCCTGGTCTGCGTAGCGCACTAAAATACGCCGTGACGTGTGGTGGTGGCTTTAACCATCGCATCGGCGTGTTCGACGCTTACCTCATTAAAGAAAACCACATTATTGCTTGTGGTGGCATCACTCAAGCCATCCAAAAAGCGAAAGAGCTTAACCCAGGCAAACCGGTAGAAGTCGAAACGGAAAGCTTAGAAGAGTTGAAACAAGCGATAGAGGCTGGTGCCGACATCATCATGCTCGATAACTTCACAAAAGAAATGATGCGTGAAGCCGTAGCGATTAACGCAGGTCGTGCCGCTTTAGAAAACTCCGGCAATATTACGCTAGAGACCATCGCAGAATACGCAGAAACCGGTGTCGATTACATTTCGGTAGGCGCGTTGACTAAGCATCTAAAAGCGATGGATCTTTCGATGCGCTTCAAGTAAACCAGTGTGAAAAAACACGAGTAACTCTCTTAATCTCATAGAGTTACACTTCTCAAAAATCCAATAAAGAGCCGTAAGGCTCTTTATTTTTATCTGTTTAAAAAATAACACCACTCGCAAAACCTTGCACATAATATGCAACCAGAGTGCAAAGATCTTTATCTCACTCGAGAGCCCCTTCGTTTCCAGTTTCCACTTGTTTCTACTCTTTTTACTCTTCTGTGCCATGCATAAGCATTAACTAAATTTATCATAAGGAAACAAGATGAAAACGAATAAACAGAAGAAGCAGCAAGGTTTTACCCTAATTGAATTGATGATCGTGGTAGCGGTTATTGGTGTTTTAGCAGCGATTGCTATTCCACAGTATCAGAATTATGTAAAAAAATCAGAGGCTGCAGCTGGGCTTGCAACTCTTCGTTCACTAACTACAAATATTGATACTTTCATTGCTGATACTGGCACCTTTCCTGCTGATGGCGACGCACCCACGTTAGGTGCTGCTGTTGATATGAACAAACTTGGAACAATTTCTTTTGCAGATAGTGGTGCATCGGGAGCTACAGCAACGTTTACTTTTGATGGTACAGCTAGCGCACTAGCTTCTACTGATACCGTTGTCCTTGCGAAGGATGCAACTACCGGACTTTGGACCTGCTCTCATAGTACTGGCGTAACTCTAAAAGGCTGTTAATGCTAACCAACCTCTCAACGGTTCTTCGCCAAGCAGGAATACTGACCTTTTCCCAAGAAGAATCGTTAATAGAGCAAGTCAAAGCTTCTGGCATTTCGATGCCAGAGGCTTTACTCAGTTCTGGATTATTTACATCAAGCGAACTCGCTGAGCACTTAAGTTCTCTCTTTGGTTTAAATCAGCCCGAGTTATCTCAGTACGAGTATGCTTCGCTTTGTCAGCAACTTGGCCTTAGGGAATTAATCACGCGGCATAACGCACTCCCACTCCAGCGTACGTCTTCAACGTTATTATTAGCGGTTGCCGACCCCACCAACCAACAAGCAGAAGATGACTTTCGTTTTGCGACAGGATTGCAAGTAGAACTTGTTCTCGCTGATTTTCGCGAGCTGACCGCTGCGATTCGGCGCTTATATGGCCGCGCACTTGGGCAAGAAAAGTCTGGGCTAAAAGAGATCAACCAAGAAGAATTAGCCAACCTGGTTGATGTGGGCGCAGATGAAATCGACAACATTGAAGACTTGAGCCAAGATGAGTCTCCTGTTAGCCGTTACATAAACCAAATTCTGTTGGACGCTGTGCGCAAAGGCGCATCCGATATCCACTTTGAACCTTATGAAAAGATGTACCGCGTGCGCCTACGCTGTGATGGCATCTTAATTGAAACACAGCAGCCACCAAGCCACTTGAGTCGCCGCTTATCCGCTCGTATCAAAATCCTCTCTAAGCTTGATATTGCAGAGCGACGTTTACCACAAGATGGGCGTATTAAGCTCAAGTTGAATCAAGACACCGCAATTGATATGCGTGTATCCACGCTGCCTACTCTATTTGGAGAGAAAATTGTACTACGACTGCTCGACAGCAGCTCTGCGTCATTGGATATCGACAAGCTTGGTTATAGCGAACAACAAAAACAATTGTACTTGGATGCGCTGCGTCGCCCACAAGGCATGATTCTGATGACAGGCCCAACTGGAAGCGGGAAAACCGTTTCTCTGTACACTGGGCTGAGTATTCTCAATAAACCAGAAATCAACATTTCCACGGCAGAAGACCCAGTAGAAATTAACTTATCGGGCATTAACCAAGTTCAAGTTCAGCCTAAGATTGGTTTTGGTTTTGCCGAAGCCCTGCGCTCTTTTCTTCGTCAAGACCCCGATGTGGTCATGGTCGGTGAGATTCGTGACTTAGACACTGCGGAAATCGCCATAAAAGCATCGCAAACCGGTCACTTAGTACTTTCAACCTTGCATACCAATTCTGCGGCTGAAACGGTTATTCGTTTATCAAACATGGGCGTAGAAAGCTTTAACTTGGCCTCATCTCTTAGTTTGATTATTGCCCAGCGCTTAGCCCGTAAACTGTGCTCGCACTGCAAACAATCACAAGAGCTTACCGTTCAGCTACAACATCTCGGAATTCAAGCAAGCGACAACATTTTTAAAGCCAATCCCGATGGATGCAATGAGTGTACCCATGGTTATTCCGGCCGAACGGGGATTTATGAAGTGATGCGCTTTGATGAATTTCTTTCCGAAGCGCTTATTAAAGGCGCGTCGGTACATGAACTAGAAAAACTCGCCATCGCAAATGGTATGAGCACGTTACAAATGTCGGGCATAGAAAAACTCAAACAAGGGATCACAAGTTTTAGTGAACTACAGCGCGTACTTTATTTTTAATCCTTTAATCAGCAGTCACCTCTATGAAAAGCACTACACCACAACTTAAAAACTTCCGCTGGAAAGGCATCAACAGTTCTGGCAAAAAGACGTCTGGACAAACCCTCGCGATGACAGAAATTGAAGTACGCGAGCGTCTAGACGCACAGCACATCAAGATCAAGAAGTTAAAGAAAAGCAGTATCTCGTTTCTCACTAAACTCAGCCATCGCGTGAAAGGCAGAGACATCACGGTGTTTACCCGTCAGATTTCGACGATGTTGATAACCGGTGTACCCTTAGTTCAGGCTTTAAAATTGGTCTCAGAAAATCATAAAAAAGCAGAGATGAAATCCATTTTGATGAGCGTGACACGCGCCGTTGAAGCGGGGACGCCCATGTCAAAAGCCATGCGCACTGCAAGTGAACACTTTGACCCACTCTATACCGATCTTATCGCCACAGGTGAGCAATCCGGTAACTTAGCAGAAGTGTTCGAGCGCTTAGCCACCTACCGAGAAAAAAATGAACAACTCCGTGCGAAAGTGATCAAAGCACTGATCTACCCAGCCATGGTAGTTCTAGTAGCGTTAGGCGTGTCGTTTATCATGCTCACCAAAGTCATTCCCGAGTTTGAAAAAATGTTTGTTGGTTTTGGTGCTGACTTACCGTGGTTTACCAGGCAAGTATTAGATCTTTCCGCCTGGACACAAAACTGGAGTCCGTTTATCGCACTAGGCTCCATTAGTTTATTCATTTCGGCGAGAATCCTCTCTAAGCGTTCAGATTCTTTTCGCTTAATGCTCAACCGCTCTGTGCTTAAATTTCCGGTCCTTGGGCCTGTATTATCAAAAGCCGCTATCGCCAAATTTAGTCGAACACTCGCCACAAGCTTTACAGCGGGTATTCCAATTCTAACCAGTTTAAAAACCACATCAAAAACCTCAGGAAACTTACACTATCAACTCGCCATAGAAGAAGTTTACCGTGATACCGCCGCAGGTATGCCAATGTATGTTGCCATGCGTAACTGTAATGTGTTCCCTGAATTAGTGTTACAAATGGTCATGATCGGTGAAGAGTCTGGTCGACTTGACGATATGCTCAATAAAGTTGCAACGATCTACGAGTTTGAAGTCGACAACACCGTCGACAACCTTAGTAAAATTCTAGAGCCACTAATTATCGTATTTTTAGGTATCGTTGTTGGCGGATTAGTGACAGCAATGTACTTGCCAATCTTTAACTTAATGAGTGTATTGGGCTAGAATGAGCTGTTAACTCCTTTAAAACAGCATCTTGCTGATTTCACTCATCGCTCAAGAGACAAATATGGAAGTATTCCAGTACTACCCTTGGCTATTCGTTGTGTTTGCCACCATCTTCGGTCTGATCGTGGGTAGCTTCCTCAATGTGGTTATTTATCGACTACCTAAAATCATGGAACTAGAATGGCGACGCGAATGTGCCGAGTCATTTCCTGAATACAAAATAGAACCTCCTAAAGAAGTGCTGACCTTGAGCGTCCCACGCTCCTCCTGCCAGAAATGCGCAACACCGATACGTATTCGCGACAACATTCCTGTGATTAGCTGGCTGCTTTTAAAAGGCAAATGTCACAACTGTCAGGCAACCATTAGTGCACGCTATCCACTGATTGAACTGCTCACTGCGTTCTGCTCAGGCTTTGTCGCTTACCACTTTGGTTTTAGTTACTTTACCGTTGCCCTACTTTTTTTCACTTTTATCTTAATCGCCGCAACATTTATCGATCTCGATACTATGTTGTTACCTGACCAATTAACATTACCATTAACTTGGGCTGGCATTGTCTTAGCATTAGTCGAAATAAGTCCTGTTACTCTACAAGATTCTGTCATTGGTGCTATTGCTGGTTACCTATGTCTCTGGTCCGTTTACTGGGGCTTTAAGCTACTTACTGGTAAAGAAGGAATGGGGTATGGTGATTTTAAACTACTGGCGGCACTAGGAGCTTGGCTAGGTTGGCAGTCACTGCCGATGATCATTCTACTTTCCTCTGTGGTTGGCATCGTATTTGGCTTCATTCAACTACGCTTGCAAAAGCAGGGAATTGAAAAAGCTTTCCCTTTCGGTCCTTACTTAGCAATTGCTGGTTGGATAAGCTTAATTTGGGGCGACCAGATTTTAAACTGGTACTTTACTTCAGTTCTAGGAGTGTAAATGGCTTTGGTTATTGGTTTAACAGGTGGTATCGCTAGTGGAAAAACAACCGTCGCGAATCTGTTCAAACAACAATTTAAAATCGATATCGTCGATGCCGACATTGTAGCAAGAGAAGTTGTCGAGCCAGGTACTCCCGGCCTAAACGCGATTATTGAACACTTTGGTCACGATATCGTTCGTGAAGACCAAACTTTAGATCGCGCAAAGCTGAGAGAAAAAATCTTTTCGAATTCAGATAAAAAAGCATGGCTCAACGCACTGTTGCACCCGATAATTCGTGAAAAGATGATCGAAGATTTGCAGCAAGTCACTTCAGAGTATGCGTTACTTGTGGTGCCGTTGCTCGTAGAAAACAGGCTAGATAGTTTGTGTGATCGCGTTCTTGTCGTCGATGTAGAACCGAATACTCAGATATCTCGCACGATGAAACGAGACAATGTGAGTGAAGATCAAGTTCGCGCCATCCTTGCCTCTCAAGCATCAAGAGAGCAAAGGCTCGCGCTTGCAGACGATGTGGTTAAGAATAATCCAAGTGACCCTGATCTTTTGCTTCAAATCACAGATTTGCACGAAAAGTACCTAGCCATGTGTAAGAAAAATCTGCGAAAATAGGAACGAAACTCACAAAGGCTTATGTCGATGACCACGCACAAATTTGAACATCCGTTAAATGAGAAAACTCGTATTTATCTAAGAGTGGAGTCTCTGCTGCGTCAGGCTCACTTGGCCTCTGGGTTTAGCGAAAATCATCAGTATCAACTGTTTTTCCGTGCGTTATTCGATATGGTTGAGATCTTCGAACAAATCCAACTGAAAAGTGAACTGGCTAAAGATCTTGAGAAGCAACGGCTGTCGTACCGCCATTGGCTAAATGTTGATGGCGTCGATCAAGACGCATTAAATACCCTACTACAAGAGATAGATGTCGTTCATAGCCAACTAATGGGTGCAGAACGTTTTGGTCAAGCACTAAAAGAAGATCGCTTCCTAAGCTCTATCCGTCAACGCTTTAATCTACCGGGTGGTTCATGCTGTTTTGATCTGCCAGCATTACACTACTGGCTTCATCTACCTATTGAACGTAAAAAGCGTGATGCACAACAGTGGCAAGCAAGCTTAAAGCCCTTATCTGATGCGCTTTCGTTATGGTTAAAGCTCACTAGAGAAACCGGACATTTCAAAGCTCAAATCGGTCGTGCAGGTTTCTTCCAAAGTGACGCTGATGAAGCCAACATTCTAAGACTTCACATCCCAATGGAATATGGCGTGTATCCTATGATTTCAGGCCATAAAAACCGCTTTGCGATCAAGTTCATGTCGTTTGAAAACGGTCAAGCGTGCACACAAGATATTGAATTTGAACTTGCTGTGTGCAGCTAAGACGACACTACGCCTCGCCTCCATAATCTAAAATTCAACGCTTTATTGCGCTTATATTTGATAAAATTTCGTAGCAGCAATAGCGCGTTGAATAAGCCATCTTTAATTCGTTTAGGTATACTACCCTTTAACACCAATTAGTAATGGGACGCTCAACTATGTCTAAAGTTACCATCGTTCAATGTCCACAATGTGGCGCCGACGTAGAATGGGGAGAACAAAGTCCTCATCGCCCTTTCTGCAGTAAACAATGCCAAATGATTGATTTTGGTGAATGGGCAGATGAAGAAAACACCATCCCAGGCGCACCCGATATGTCCGATAGTGATGGCTGGTCTGAAGACCAGTATTAAATTGAGACCTAGGGTAAAGGAATACCCTAGGTTCCTTCTTGGGGAACCTGAATCACGCTCCGTCGTCGCTGTCCAGAATGACGAATTTGAACCTCGGTGCTATATAATCTTTGACCATCATTTTCCGTCATTCCGAGGAGCCATAGCGACATCAGGAATCTACTCACAGTAAGGATGAAGCTAACAACTTAAACACTTGCATGCTCGACTAGTAGATTCTGAATCACGCTCCTTCGTCGCTGTCCAGAATGACGAATTTTAACCACGGTACTCTATAATCTTTGACCATTATTTCCTGTCATTCCGAGGAGCCATAGCGGCATCAGGAATCTACGCATAGCAAGGATGAAGCTAACAACGTAAACAATTGCATGCTCGACTAGTAGATTCTGAATCACGCTCCTTCGTCGCTGTCCAGAATGACGAATTTTAACCACGGTACTCTGTAATCTTTGACCATCATTTCCTGTCATTCCGAGGAGCCATAGCGACATCAGGAGTCTATTCACAACAAGACAGAGGCGTGGAGTGTACGTCAGTGCATGAGCATCGACAGTGCAGGTCGGGCGAAAAGAAACGAGCAAGCTAATTACACAAATAAAAAAACGGAGCCCTAAAAGGACTCCGTTTAAGATGAGAACGCTAGTTATAGCATTACTTCTTAGCAAGTTTCTCTTTGATACGAGCAGACTTACCAGAACGCTCACGTAGGTAGTACAACTTGGCACGACGTACTGCACCACGGCGTTTAACTTCGATGCTATCAACGATTGGAGAGTGTGTTTGGAACGTACGCTCAACACCTTCACCGTTAGAGATCTTACGTACAGTGAAAGCAGAGTGTAGACCACGGTTACGGATTGCGATTACAACGCCTTCGAAAGCCTGTAGACGCTCACGGTCACCTTCTTTTACCTTAACTTGAACTACAACAGTGTCACCTGGTGCAAATTTAGGTAGGTCTGATTTCATTTGCTCTTCTTCAAGAGCTTTGATGATGTTACTCATTTTTTAAATTCCTAGAATAAACTGATACTAAATAAATTAGGTTACTTTGCGTTATGTTCTTTAATGGCTTTATGCTCATTAACAAACTCAGCAAGTAATTGTTCCTGTTCGTCAGTCAGAGCTAGGTTTTCCAGGAGCTCTGGTCTTCTTAGCCAAGTACGGCCCAACGACTGCTTGAGTCGCCATTGACGAATGTCCTTGTGATTGCCTGACATCAGTACAGCTGGTACCTCTTTGTCATCCAATACTTCTGGACGCGTATAGTGAGGGCAATCTAACAAGCCATTTGCAAAAGAGTCTTCTTCTGCTGACGCGAAATCCCCTAGTACACCCGGAACAAACCGAGAGACAGAGTCGATTAACGTCATGGCTGGTATCTCACCACCCGTCATCACAAAATCACCAATCGACCATTCTTCGTCGACTTCAGATTGAATGATGCGCTCATCTACCCCTTCATAACGACCACAAATCAGAAGCAAGTTCTCATTCGTTGCCAGTTCTTCCACTCCTTTCTGGTCGAGCTTGCGACCTTGAGGAGAAAGGTAGATGACTTTCGTCTTGCCCGGTGAGGCTGCTTTCGCGGTATGAATGGCATCGCGCAAAGGCTGAACCATCATTAACATACCAGGGCCACCACCGTAAGGTCGGTCATCGACTGTGCGATGTTTGTCGTGAGTGAAATCTCTAGGATTCCAAGTCTCAATCGACAAAAGACCTTTTTTAACCGCTTGACCTGTTACTCCAAAATCAGTAACAGAACGGAACATTTCTGGAAAAAGGCTAATAACGCCAACCCACATGTTTATCTCGCTCTGTAATTTTGGAGATTAGAATCCAGGATCCCAGTCAACTTCGATCCGTTGAGCTTCGCGATCAACATTAATGATCACTTGCTCTTCAAGGAACGGGATTAATCGTTCCTTCTGCCCGAAAGCATCTTTAAGATTTGCTTTAACAACCAGAACATCGTTTGAGCCAGTTTCTAGCATGTCAGTAACGACACCTAGATCGTAACCTTTAGTAGTTACAACTTGCATCCCAAACAATTCGCGCCAGTAGAACTCATCTTCTGACAATTCAGGAAGTACCGCAGGGTCAATAGCAATTTCAAAGTTCGTCATTAGATGCGCGTCTTCACGAACATCCATGCCTTCCAGCTTAGCCACCATACCTTTGTTATGGCGCTTCCAGCTTTCTACTTTGTACTCAACCCACTTGCCCTTTTGGTTAATGTACCAAGGGCTGTAATCGAAAATGCTTTCAGCATTGTCTGTGTAGGAAAAAACCTTAAGCCAACCACGAATGCCGTAAGTAGCACCAAACTTGCCTACAACAATCTTTTCGTTGCTCATTGTTTCTTTACCTTTCATCGACATAAACTAGTTTCTACTTTTCAAGTAAAAAATTAAGCCGCTTTTTGAGCGTCTTTAACTAGCTTAGCAACACGGTCAGATACTGACGCGCCTTGACCAACCCAGTGGTTAACGCGGTCTAGGTCTAGACGTAGACCTTCTTCTTGACCTTTAGCAGTTGGGTTGAAGAAACCAACTTTCTCGATGAAACGGCCAGTTGCAGCGTTGCGGCTGTCCGCTACTACGATTTGATAAAATGGACGCTTTTTAGCGCCGTGACGTGCCAAACGAATGGTTACCATGTCGTCCTCTTTGCTTTCTCAAAAATAAAATTAACCCCAAAAACTATTCAAGAAATTAAACAGTTTGGGGTCTCGTGCCAAAATAAAGCTCCGGAATTTTACTCTTCTCCCGGAGCAATGCAAGGAGTTTAGTTACTTTTTCACCAACATAAATTGAATTTAAAGTTTGTGACGTACCTAACACCCTGAATCTATGCGTGATCGATTAATTAACGACCAAATGGGTTGAAGCCACCGCCACCACCCATGCCGCCCATCATGCCTTGCATGTTGCGCATCATGCCTTTCATGCCACCTTTTTGCATCTTTTTCATCATTTTCTGCATTTGGGTGAACTGTTTTAGTAAGCGGTTTACATCTTGAACCTGCACACCAGAACCAGCCGCGATACGCTTCTTGCGCGAGCCCTTGATAATTTCTGGGCGTTGACGTTCTTTCATTGTCATGGAGCTGATGATCGCTTCCATCTGTTTGAACATCTTGTCATCGACTTTATCTTTCACATTGTCTGGTAGCTGGGACATTCCTGGAAGCTTATCCATCATCCCCATCATGCCGCCCATGTTTTGCATCTGGCCTAGCTGTTCACGGAAATCTTCAAGGTCGAAACCTTTCTTCTCTTTGAACTTCTTCGCTAACTTTTCTGCCTTTTCTTGGTCAACGTTGCGTTGTAGGTCTTCAATCAAAGACAGAACGTCACCCATGCCAAGAATACGTGAAGCAACACGATCTGGGTGGAACGGTTCTAGCGCGTCAGTTTTTTCACCGACACCCAAGAATTTGATTGGTTTGCCCGTGACATGGCGTACTGAAAGTGCCGCACCACCACGAGCATCACCATCAACCTTAGTTAGAACTACACCGGTAAGAGGTAGCGCATCGCCAAAGGCTTTTGCTGTATTTGCTGCGTCTTGACCCGTCATGGCGTCAACAACAAATAGCGTTTCTACTGGGTTGATAGCTGCGTGAAGATCTTTGATCTCCCCCATCATCTCTTCATCAATTGCCAAACGACCTGCGGTATCGACAATAAGTACGTCGTAGAACTTTTTCTTCGCATGGTCAATCGCTGCATTGGCGATATCAATAGGCTTTTGGTCTGGTGATGATGGGAAGAAGTCAACACCGATGTCTGATGCCAGTGTTTCAAGCTGCTTGATTGCCGCAGGACGGTAAACGTCGGCAGACACAACCAAGACTTTCTTCTTGTCGCGTTCTTTTAGAAGCTTAGATAACTTACCTACCGATGTGGTTTTACCCGCACCTTGTAGACCAGCCATAAGAAGCACAGCAGGTGGTTGAGCGGCAAGGTTTAGCGCCTCATTCGACTCCCCCATTACGGCTTCAAGTTCTGTTTGAACGATCTTGATAAATTCCTGACCTGGAGTCAGAGATTTAGAAACTTCTACGCCCACCGCTTTTTCTTTAACGCGGTTCACAAATTCACGAACGACCGGAAGCGCAACGTCAGCTTCAAGTAGAGCCATTCGGACTTCACGTAGGGTTTCTTTAATGTTGTCTTCGGTCAGACGACCTTTGCCACTGATATTTTTCAGCGTTTTGGATAATCGATCCGTTAAATTCTCAAACATCTTTGTCTCTTCGCTAAAATGGCGATTAATTAGTGTGAGTATACATTAGCCAAGGTCTGAGTCATACCCGTACCGCTGTCCTATTCTTGTCTCTATTTATATATGGTGCGGTAACTTATTAATTTCAATATCTCATCTCTCACGATTGATGTCGGATATAACGTAGCCCCAAAGTGTAATGCAAGGTATAATTTCTCCATCGTGCACAATAATATTTAGGATTCATGGATAGCTTAATAGCCATCGCGGCCGCCATACTTTATGTCTTGGCGATTGCGACCATCATACCCGGACTCTCACAACAGTCAGGAATCAAAGCAAAAACAGTGTTTGCTAGTGCTGCCTGTGCGCTTGTTTTTCATGCGTGGATTTTGAGTGATCTGATTTTTGATGGTTCAGGTCAAAACCTGAGTATTCTCAACGTGGCTTCTTTGATCAGTTTTATTATTTCTCTGGTCATGAGCCTTGCTATGTTGAAAAACCGACTGTGGTTTTTATTGCCTGTCGTTTATAGCTTTGCTGCCATCAATTTATCTGCTGCCACATTTTTGCCAAGCACGTTTATAAAGCACCTAGAGAATGACCCTAAGCTACTCATTCATATTTCATTTGCGCTCTTCTCATACGCGACTTTAACTATCGGGGCACTCTATGCGCTTCAGTTGGCTTGGCTGGATCACAAACTGAAAGCAAAAAAATCTTTGGCGATTAACCCAAACCTGCCGCCTCTATTAATGGTGGAGCGTCAACTCTTCAAAAATTATTTTGATCGGTAACTTATTGTTAACTGCCACGCTCATTACTGGCTTTGTCTTTGTGCAGGATATGTTTGCCCAAGGTAAGGCACATAAGGGCATTCTTTCTTTCATCGCTTGGGTGGTGTACTCAATACTACTTTGGGGTCACTATCAAAAAAGGCTGGCGTGGTAGAAAAGTCACATGGTTCGCTGTTGCAGGAGCAACACTGTTGACTCTGGCATATTTTGGCAGTCGCTTTGTAAAAGAAATCATCTTGAATTAAGGAGCTCTAGGGCTCCTATCCTTTATATTTTAGGCTAGATAAAATACAGTACGCCTTAACTCTTTGACTTAACGGACTTACTCAACCGTTATATAACCCAATACTTACAAGGAACAGCAACGTTTTGGACGACATCTCTACGGGTATCTTGTTTGCGCTACTCGCGTGTCTTATCGTCATATCAGGTTACTTTTCCGGTTCAGAAACAGGGATGATGTCTCTGAATCGTTATCGCTTAAAACACTTAGCCAAAAACGGGCATAAGGGTGCTAAGCGAGTCGAAAGACTATTAGACCGTCCAGATCGTTTGATTGGTCTTATTCTTATCGGCAACAACCTCGTTAATATTCTCGCGTCTGCTATCGCGACCATTATTGGTATGCGTTTGTATGGTGATTTAGGTGTCGCTATCGCAACCGGTGCACTAACTATGGTTGTACTGGTTTTTGCCGAGGTTACCCCTAAAACAATTGCAGCGCTTTACCCTGAACGCGTGTCCTACGCGAGCAGTATATTATTGACCATACTGATGAAGTTACTGTCGCCTTTAGTGATGCTTGTTAACTTTATTACGAATGGCTTTATCCGCTTACTTGGCGTAAGAGCGGATCACTCAGCAGAAGATCATCTTAGCTCCGATGAGCTGCGTACGGTGGTAAATGAAGCTGGCGGTTTGATTCCTCGCCGACACCAAGACATGCTGGTGTCGATTTTGGATCTTGAGCACGTCACCGTGAACGACATTATGGTCCCACGCAATGAAATTACTGGTATCGATATTAACGACGACTGGAAATCCATTGTTCGCCAGCTAACCCACTCGCCACATGGACGCATAGTTTTCTATCGTGACCAAATTGATGAAGTGGTTGGCATGCTGCGCTTGCGCGAGGCTTATCGTCTGATGTTGGAAAAGAACGAATTCAACAAAGAAACGCTATTACGTGCTGCTGATGAGGTCTATTACATCCCAGAAGGCACACCACTGAACGTGCAAATGTTGAAATTCCAACGTAACAAGCAACGTATCGGTCTGATCGTGGATGAGTACGGTGATATCATCGGTCTAATCACTCTTGAAGATATTCTGGAAGAGATCATTGGTGAGTTCACGACATCCATTTCTCCAAGCCTCTCTGATGAAATCAGTCCTCAAGGTGACGGAAGCTTTCTTATTGAAGGCAGCACCAATATCCGAGATATCAACAAAGGCCTGAAATGGGATTTACCAACGGATGGCCCGAGAACGCTAAACGGGCTCATTTTAGAACACTTGGAAGATATTCCTGAGAGCCATCTAAGTGTGAGAGTAGCGGGTCACCCAATGGAACTTGTTGAGATTGAAGAGAACCGAATCAAGCTCGTTCGTGTTTATCCGAAGAAGAAAAAATCGACATCCAAATAACCAAAAGAAAAGCCTGACTCATGTCAGGCTTTTTACTTATTGGGGCAATATGCTTCTTAATGAGCACCTAGTCGATGCGCAACTCTTTTAACATCGACTCAGGCAAAGCAAGTTCATCATTTTTGTTCACCGAAACACCAGCATCCAAAATGTTCTTTGCGATCTGTTGTGCTTCTTTTAACGAGTGCATTGCTGCCGTGCCGCATTGGTATTCGTTAAGTTCAGGGATCTTATTCTGACTTTCTACCTTCAGCACATCTTCCATTGCTGCAATCCAAGCATCTGCGACTTGCTGCTCTGATGGTGTGCCAATCAGGCTCATGTAAAAACCTGTGCGGCAACCCATAGGCGAAATATCGATGATCTCAACAGAATCACCGTTTAGGTGATTACGCATAAAGCCTGCATAAAGGTGCTCTAGGGTGTGAATACCTTTTTCAGAAAGAATGTCTTTGTTTGGCGCAGTAAAGCGTAAGTCGAAAACAGTAATCGTATCCCCTTTTGGGGTCTGCATGGTTTTCGCCACTCGTACAGCGGGTGCATTCATACGAGTGTGGTCCACGGTAAAACTATCGAGTAAAGGCATTACATCTCTCCTGATTGTAACTCCAGTACCTTTCGGTAATGGATAAATGTCATTCATCCCTACAGCACATGAACTGACTGTGGGCTAAAAGAACCAGCTGCTGTTGTCTTCTAATTCCTGACGACATTGCTTCAGCTGCCAGCCATAAGTTTTCGCTGTTTGTTCAACACGTCGAGCGACTTTGATTAAACTAGGTTTTCGATTATAAGTGCCTCGCTTATACCCACCTCGCCCTTCATGATAAGCCAGATACTGGTTATAGGGATCCCATAATGAAATCCCTAGCTGACGCCGTGTTTCATGAGTGTACCAACCGACAAACATCATAGAATCATCGAAGTTGGTACGAGAGCCACCCTGGCCTGTGGCATCTTGGAAGTCTTCCCAAGCAGGGTCTTGAGCTTGAGCGTAACCATACGCACTGCTGACTCGTCCCCAAGGAATAAACCCTAGCAAATAATCTTTAGGTGGTTTTGCATCGTGCCGAAAGCTGCTTTCTTGTTTAATGATGGCCATAGCGACATGAATAGGGGTCCCCCATTCATCTTCCATATCTTTGGCATCATCGTACCAACCGGATTTCTCTCGGAATATCTCGCATAAGTTATTCTGCTGCTTTGGCGGTGCCGTAGCACAACCTGCAAGTAACACGCTTCCAAGTACCGCTACTACTGACGACTTAATGTTCAACCACACCAATCCTTAGTTAGTCATTACTGCTTCAGGTAAGCAAAGTAATCTTCCAAAAAATCATCAAAAGAAAGCGTGTCACTCTGCTCTGCTTGCTTTTGTTTTTCCACGGACGACGCTACTTCCGTTTCCATCGTATCTTGTGAATAGTACTGATAACCGTGAGCTAGGTTTTCATCACGGTACTTCATACCAAGAGTACAACCAACTTTACCTAGCCCACCCAGCTCTTTCGTTAGCTCTAATAGTTGACCAGAGATCGTTAGTTCTGGGTTATCAATCCATGTCTCGAGTTGATTACACACATCTTGGTATGCACTGCCACCAGCGGTCATATCCATTTGCTGTGCTATTTGACGTAACTCGACGAAAACTCGGTGTGCCCAATCTTGTAGAGATAGACGTTCACCTTGACAACCAATTTGCAGCATTAGACCTTTTTCACGGCCAGAAACAATGACTTTATTCCAGTTATCGCGCCAACACTCTAATTCACAGTTATCCATAGGGTCTGAGTCTGACAAGGCCGCCCAGGTAAGGAAGAGATCCAAGAATCGTACTTGATCTTCATTTAAGCCCACTGCGCTGAATGGGTTAACATCTAGAGAACGAACTTCAATGTATTCGACACCACCGCGTCGTAACGCATCTGAAGGCTTCTCACCACTTTTCGATACACGTTTTGGACGAATCGGAGCGTACAGTTCATTCTCAATTTGTAAGATATTGGAATTAAGCTGGCGGTATTCACCATCCACTTTTACCCCAATTTTCGCAAACTCTTCTGATGGGTGGCGAATCGCATCACTCAAACCATCGAGGTATTGGTCAATGCTGTTAAAACCAATTTTCAGCACACTTTGAGCACTATTGGTATAGCCAAGATCGCTCAAACGCAAAGACGTCGACTTCGGCAAATATAATGTCCCGCCAATCTTCTCGAATGGCAGCTCGGTTTCACGACCTTGAATAAAAGAGCCACATAACGCTGGTGATGCACCAAAGAAGTAGGGAATCATCCAGCCAAAGCGGTAGTAATTACGGATCAACGCAAAGTACGCATCAGACTTAGCATCTTGGCGGGCTTGTTCATCTTGCTCGCCATAGAGCGCATCCCAAAATGTTTCAGGAAACGAGAAGTTAAAATGGACACCTGAAATAATTTGCATCAGGCTGCCATAGCGACGCTTTAGACCTTCTCGGTACAGCGTTTTCATTTTCGCTGCATTCGAAGAGCCATACTGGGCTAACTGAATATCATCCTCTGAGCCTACGTAGCAAGGCATTGATAGTGGCCACATTTTCTCTTCACCCATTTTGGTTTGAGTGAAATGATGGATATCTTTCAGCTGTGCCATCAGTTCTGGAATTTCATGTGACACAGGCGTAATGAACTCTAACAATGATTCCGAAAAATCCGTTGTGATCCATTGATTTGTGAACGCAGAGCCTAACCCTTCAGGATGAGGAGTTGTAGCTAGATGTCCATCCTGACGATAGCGCAAAGTTTCTCGCTCAACACCGCGTCCAAACTGCTTAAATACTTCGGGGTTTGATGCAACTTTTTTTAGTCGCGCAGCAAAATCAGTCAAAATGAGGTTCGCTTATATTGGGAGCAGGACACTTGTTACATAACACAAGTGTAAGCTAAGTTATTGATAGTTAATGCATCTAGATAAATAACCCACGAAAAGTTGCTTATCTAGATGAATAGCGGAGAAACGTTTCTCCGCTATTAAATGTGTACTCTATCGAATGATTTCAAGCTCTTCTACGTCTTTCCCCAACTTTTCTAATTGAGGACGCAACGATTTAGAATCACCAACGACGATAATTTGATAGTCATTTGGATCAAACCATTTCTGAGCCAGCGCATTCAACGTCTGCTTATCGACTTTTTCTACGATAGCGTTTCTTTGCTGCAAGTAATCATGATCGAGGTTGTACTTAAGAATATCACTGATGAGCTCCGCTTTTTGTGTTGGCGTTTCATATTTCAGTGCATCTTTTTGACCGACCGCTTGACGCATAAATTTCATCTCTTCATCAGTAATACCTGACTGCGAGTATTCATTTAGCTCATTTTCCATCTCAATGATCGAAGCAACCGTTGCATCCGCTCGTACTTGCGCGGTGAAAACCACCGAGCCTGTTTCTGGATTACCAGAGAAATATCCGTAAGCACCGTATGTGTAACCCTTGTCTTCACGTAGATTTTGGTTAATGCGGCTATTGAAGTTCCCAGCTAAGTTGAAGTTTGCCAGTTGGCTTAGGTAAAAATCGCCCGTTGCGTCGTAAGGCATACCTTGACGAACCATCATGACCACACTTTGCGGCGCTCCTGGTTTATCAACAAGATGGATCTTTTGCTCACCTAATGCAGCAATGCTTTGCGGTGCATACAATGGCGCAGCTTCATCTTGCCAGTTTTTCCAGAACGTCAGTTGCTGCTCAATTTCCTGTTGATCAATGTCACCAACAACGACGATTTGCGCACTTTGTGGCGTGTAATGCTTCGAGTAGAATTCACGGACATCATCCAACGTTAATGCACTGACACCTGCTTGCGTGCCGTCTTTTGGTCGAGCAAAAACCGAATCCCCATAGAGCACCTGGCGACTCGCTTGTGACGCCATCCAACTTGGATTTTGGTGCTCATATACCAGGCCTTCTAGCGCTTGCATTTTTACACGCTCGAAATCATCTTGATTAAATGCAGGAGACAGCAACATCTCTTCGACAATTTTTAACGTCGGCTCTAAGTTCTTTTCTAGAGCAGAAACACTGATGTTTGTTGTATAACCTGTGGCATTAACAGAGATAACACTACCCAGTTTATCAAGCTCAGCTTGAATCTCTTCGACACTGCGTTTCGTTGTACCTTCTTGCAACATCGCAGCGGTCAATTGGGCAAGACCTTCTTTACCCTTTTCAACAAAACGTGTCCCTGCAGGTAGACTAAATTGCATCATCACCGTCGGCGTTTCATCGCTAACTGCACCAAGCAGCTCTGAGCCATTCTTGAAATGTAACTCGTACAGCTCTGGCATCGTCGCTTTCACTGGTTCTCCTACTGGCGGTTGCACTGAGCGATCGAAGTTATCGGTCGCACGACGATACGCCAATTGGTCATCGGAAATCTTCTCATATTCTGGCAGCGTACGCTTTGGTGTCACAAAGGTCGCAGGTTTTACGACAAGGTCTGTTTTTCCTTTTGGGACCACGCTTAGGGTCACTTTGTTCTTACCTTGGATAAAGTCCGTATACGCTTTTTCTACCGAAGTCGGCGTAACTGCACGGATTTGTTCAAGCTGTTGCTCAAGACGATCAGGATCGCCGAAAAATGTCTCGTTGGAAGCCAACTGAGTCACTTTACCTTTAACGCTTTCTAGCGCAAAAATAGCATCCGCTTCCGCTTTACCCTTCAACTGCTCAAGGCGATCTTCTGTCACGCCTTTTTCCGCAAAATGATTCAGTGATTGTAAAAGCTCGTCGTACAGTTTTGATAGGTCGCCTTTGTCTCCAGAATCACCCATTGCGTAAACGTAAAAGTTACACGCCAGTTCAGCACAGTCATGGAATGAACCAGCATCGACCGCTTTTTGAGTCTTCACTAGGTCTTGATAGAGCACGCTGTTGGTACCGCCACCCAATACTTCTGATAACGTGTCGAGAGACGCTTGGCTTTCTTCGCCGTTGTAGGTTGTTGGCCACGCGATCATCACCATAGGTTGTTGAATACGATCTTCTAGCGTGATGTATTTGTCTTCTTGCAGTTTTGCAGGTTGTTTCGGCGCATTTTCAACCTCAGGACCACGAGGAATCGAACCGAAGTACTTATTTACCCACTCTAGAGTCTGTTCAACGTCTAAGTCACCACCGATCGTGATAGTCGCATTGTTTGGGCCATACCAACGCAAGAAAAACGCTTTGAGGTCGTTCACATCAACACGATCAAGATCTTCAACATAACCAATGGTTTGCCACGAATACGGATGACCTTCAGGATATAGCGCTTCGGACATGCGCTCCCAAATCAAGCCATAAGGACGATTATCGTAACGCTGAGCTCGCTCATTTTTTACAGTCGAACGCTGAATTTCAAATTTGCGTTGAGAAACCGCATCCAGCAAAAAGCCCATACGGTCAGACTCTAACCACAGCATTTTCTCGAGCTGGTTAGCAGGGACAGTTTCAAAGTAGTTAGTACGATCGCGGTTTGTTGTACCATTTAACGTGCCGCCAGCCTCTGTGATGATTCTGAAGTGCTCTTGGTCACCAACGTTCTCTGAGCCTTGGAACATCATGTGCTCAAAGAAATGCGCAAAACCAGACTTACCCACTTCTTCACGAGCTGAACCAACATGGTAAGTCACATCCACATGGACCAATGGGTCAGAATCTTCAGGAGCTAAGATCACCGTTAAACCATTATCGAGTTTATACTTTTGGTATGGAATCTTAACTTTGCCTTCTTCAGCTTTCGATGACTCAACGAAAGTTACCCCTTTAGGCAGTGATGAAACTGGCGTATTTGATGCACAGCCCGTGATCACCAACAGTGAACACGCGCCAACCCAAAACATCTTCATGTACTTTCCTTAAAATAATCCGAGATAGATGGCCGCAAGTAAGCTATACCTAGCAGCCTTTCCTAAAAATATTAAAATCACGCAAGGCAGAAACTTCATTCTTAGCCACCCTGCGGCTAAACACAGCGGGTCTCCTATTACAGGTAACCAGCTAAAAAATAATCCCCAATAGCCATACTTAGAGAGCCACTTTAATGCGGTATGACCGTGCTTTTCCTCTTGTGCTTTGTTGGGAATCCACAAGCCAAGCCAATAATTTGTTAAGCCACCAAGCGTATTACCGATAGTAGCGACCATAACAATTGAAGAAACGGTATATTGATTTAATGAGAGAGTAGCAACTAAGCCCGCCTCAGAACCACCAGGCAACAACGTGGCACTGAGAAAACCGGTCATGAAAAGCACCCATAATGCTGAATCTGAAAACCAAAGCGCTAAACTTTCAAAACTCGTGTTAAATGCTTCTAGCATGTCATATCAAGCAACACCTTGCCTCTGGTTCTTCCTGATTCGACCTGCTGGTGAGCACCAATGACATCACTCATAGGATAAACCTGTTGAATTTCAGTCTTCAGTAAGCCAACGCCGACCATGTACAACAAGGTATCTAACTGCGCAGGGTCTGGTTCAACCAACATGCCACTAGCCTCAAAGCCTAGGAGTTTGGCTTTTTCACAAATCAGCTCAGCTGTGATGGTTGGAACGGTGATGACTCTCGCATTGTCTTTCAGGCATTTAAGCGCATCTAACGCAGCATCTCCGCCTACTAAATCAATCAAAACATCAACATCTTCAACACGTTCTGACACTGGTGCAAATTGATAGTTCACTGCATGAGCACCGAGCGTCGCAAGGTAATCTAAATTTCGTTCACTGCAGGTTGTAAAGACTTCCGCTTTCGTCGCGATCGCAATTTGTACCGCGAGGTGTCCAACACCACCGGCTCCAGCGAGGATAAGTACGCGATCGTTTTCCGTCACATTAGCCTTACTGAGAGCTTGTGCCGCAGTTTGTCCCGCCAACGGTAATGCAGCAGCCGCCTCTAAAGTGACAGAGCTAGGAACATGACTTAACTCAGTTTCTGGAACACATATGTATTGGCTGTAACCACCGCCTCGAACTGGGAAACCAATAAATCCAGCCACCTCATCACCTTCATTAAAACGTGACGCCCCCTCTCCACAAGACATCACTTTTCCTGAGATGTCGTAACCTGGCACCCAAGGTAAATTGTCCTTATTCTGCGCTGCCGCCCAACCGAGCCCAGCTCGAGTTTTGACATCAATAGGATTTACGCCTGAAAAAGCGACTTTTACTAAGACTTCACCAGGCTGTGGTGATGGTGTAGAAGCATGTTGAATCGCGAGTACGTTGGCATCACCAAACTCAGTGATAACGATCTGTTTGTGTTCCATAAACCATTCCCTGCAAGAAAACAAAAAGGGATGCGAAAGCATCCCTTTGACTATAAACCATTTTGTTAACCTAAGTTAATCGTGATTTTGTAAATTGGTTGATCATTCCATTTTCAATAATGTCTAACCAACAAGTGCTAACAATATACCAGCCGCAACGGCTGAACCCAGCACACCAGCAACGTTTGGTCCCATCGCATGCATTAACAAAAAGTTTTGCGGGTTAGCTTGTAAACCAACTTTGTTTACGACTCGCGCGGCCATTGGTACCGCAGAAACGCCAGCCGCACCAATAAGTGGGTTGATGTCTTCTTTCGAGAACTTGTTAAGCAGTTTCGCCATCAGAACGCCCGCACCAGTACCGATACTAAATGCAACTGCACCTAACCCCAAGATACCTAACGTTTCTAGGTTCAAGAACTGCTCAGCTTGCAGCTTAGAACCAACACCAAGACCTAAAAAGATAGTCACTATGTTGATCAATTCATTTTGAGCAGTTTTCGATAAACGATCGACCACACCAGCTTCACGCATCAAGTTACCCAAACAGAACATACCAACCAATGGCGTAGCTGAAGGTAAGAACAGAATCGTCATCAGTAATACGGCAAGCGGGAAGATGACTTTCTCCCATTTACCAACATGACGAAGCTGAGCCATCTTAATTTGACGTTCTTCCTTGGTTGTCAGTGCTTTCATGATTGGTGGCTGGATGATCGGCACCAATGCCATATAGCTGTATGCCGCGACTGCAATCGCACCTAGCAGATCTGGAGAGAGCTTACTCGCTAAGAAAATCGCTGTTGGCCCATCAGCACCACCGATGATCGCGATAGACGAAGCATCTGCCATGGAGAACTCCATGCCAGGTACATAGTTGAGCAAAATAGCGCCAAACAGTGTTGCAAAAATACCAAACTGCGCAGCCGCACCTAACCACAACGTTTTTGGGTTTGCGATCAAAGCACCAAAGTCAGTCATCGCGCCCACACCCATGAAGATCAATAGCGGGAACACACCCGATTCAATCCCAATGTAGTAAACGTAGTAGAGCAAGCCACCAGGCTCAGTAAAGCCAGCATTTGGAATATTCGCCAAAATAGCACCGAAACCAATCGGCAATAACAGTAAAGGTTCAAATCCTTTTTTAATTGCCAAAAACAGCAAGGTACAACCAACCAGCATCATACAGATTTGGCCGAACTCGAAGTTAGCGATCCCTGTTTCTGCCCAAAGGGTTAACAATCCGTCCATGATACTCCCTTACGCCAGGCTCAACAGAGGCGCACCTACTGTGACAGCATCGCCTTCTTTAACGTTCAGCTCTTGAACCACACCACCACGCGCCGCTCGTACTTCAGTTTCCATTTTCATCGCTTCAAGGATGAGCAATACATCGCCTTCAGCTACCTCAGCACCAGGTTGAACATTCACTTTGAAGATGTTACCTGCAAGAGGAGCAGGCACCGCTTCAGCTGAAGCATTAGAAGGTGTGCTAGGTGTAGCCGATTTTGCCGGTGCATTAGAAGGAGCAACAGATGTCAGTTCACCTTGAGGGCCAACTTCCACCTCATACACCTGCCCGTCAACACGTACACTATAAGTTTCTACACCACCAGTTGCTGGTTGAGCTGCAGGTACAGCAGGCTTCGCAGCTTCTAGCGTTGGTGCAGGCTCAAATGCTTCTGGGTTTTCACGATTCTTAAGGAATTTAAGCCCAACTTGAGGGAAAAGTGCATAAGTGAGTACGTCATCAACACGCTCACTTGCTAGCTTAATGCCTTCTGATTTCGCTTTCTCCATCAGATCAACCGTAAGCGTCTCCATTTCAGGCTCAAGTAAATCGGCAGGACGACAGGTAATTGGCTCTTTACCATCAAGCACTTTCGCTTGCAGTTCTGCATTTAACTCGGCTGGTGCTTGACCGTACTCACCTTTCAATAGACCTGCGGTTTCCTTGGTAATACTCTTATAGCGCTCGCCAGTAAGCACGTTAATCACCGCTTGAGTACCGACGATCTGTGAAGTTGGAGTCACCAATGGAATGAAACCAAGATCTTCACGTACACGAGGGATCTCTTCTAATACTTCATCAATGCGATCCGCAGCGCCCTGCTCTTTCAACTGGCCTTCCATATTGGTCAGCATACCACCAGGCACTTGAGCAATCAGGATGCGTGAATCGACTCCTTTTAACTGGCCTTCCCACTTCGCATACTTCTTACGTACCTCACGGAAATATGCGGCGATAGGTTCCAGTTGCTCGAGTTTCAAATTGGTATCTCGCTCGGTACCTTCTAGCATAGCGACTACCGTTTCAGTCGGTGTATGGCCGTAGGTACAACTCATTGAAGAAATCGCAGTATCGAGAATATCAATACCGGCTTCTACTGCTTTTACCGCCGTTGCTGTAGACAGCCCCGTTGTTGCATGACAATGAAGTGCCAATGGCACATCACAAGACGCTTTGATACGCGTGATAAGCTCTTCCGCTTCATAAGGCTTAAGTAAGCCAGACATATCTTTAATACACAGCGAGTGACAACCTAAATCCTCTAGGCGTTTTGCCAAGTCAACCCAAGTGTCTGCGTTATGCACTGGGCTCGTTGTGTAAGACAACGTACCTTGAGCATGCGCACCAACATCAACCGTTGCTTTAACGGCTTTCTGGAAGTTTCGCACGTCATTCATTGCATCAAAAATACGGAATACATCCATGCCGTTAGCATGCGCGCGTTCCACAAACTTCTCTACTACGTCGTCGGCATAATGGCGGTATCCTAAAAGGTTTTGACCACGCAGTAGCATTTGCATTGGTGTATTAGGCATCGCTTTTTTTAGTTCACGTAAACGCTCCCAAGGGTCTTCCCCTAAGAATCGAATACAAGAATCAAATGTTGCACCACCCCAAGTCTCTAGAGACCAGTAACCAACCTTATCCAACTCAGCTGCGATAGGCAGCATATCCTCAATACGCATACGCGTAGCAAATAGTGATTGATGGGCATCACGAAGGACCACATCAGTAATAGCTAGTGGTTTAGACATGCTCTTAAACTCCTTTTTAATCCTAGTTCGGCTACTTCGCGAATGAGGCGCGATGTTTATGAATCGCAGCCGAGATCGCCGCCACTACTTGTGGACTAACAGCTGAAGAGGTTGATTGAATATTAGTGTTTGTTTTTGGTGCTGCGATCGGCTCTGGTACTTCTTCTGGTACCAATTTCGACATTAACCGAACGAGATAAACAAGAATAGTGAGGAAAATAAATACGACCGCCATCCCCGTTAGCATCAGGGTGGCCGCATCTACTAGCAGGCTTCCTATATTAGTCATGTTGCTTCCTTTCTTTGTCATCCTGACAACGTGCAGGACTTTAATAGTGTCAAATCCCGACCCATGGATTATCTCGATTGGTTAAATTTTGTCAATTTTGTTTAAGGAAGGTTTGTAGTAATCCTGATAAATGATTATTTATTCACTACCCAGATCACAGTTCATGACAAAATAATCACTTCAAATCGCTATCACCTTACGAACAGAGTAAAGGAGGACATAAATAAAAACTGCGATTTAGATTTCAAAATCAAATCGGGACTCACGAAGTAAAAACCAACAAAAACAAAAAGATGAACAAAATTAACAATCAATAAACAAATAACAAACAAAGTGACTACATGAGAGTAATTGAAATGAAAAATGGAAGTCAGTGTATAGGAGGGATAATCAGGATGATTTCACACGATGCGACAGAAGCTTGATAGCAAATTGCTTAGATACGCACATATTCGCTTTTAAAAAAGAGGAACATAGGCTCTAGTGATCCTACGCCATATTCCAGATGTCTAGATACAAAAAAGCCTCGCAATTGCGAGGCTTTTTCAATAAGTGGCGCGTCCTGGAGGATTCGAACCTCCGACCGCCTGGTTCGTAGCCAGGTACTCTATCCAGCTGAGCTAAGGACGCGCAGTTTTCGATATCGAATTTCATCAATATCAGGGCATTACCCTTTAATAAGTGGCGCGTCCTGGAGGATTCGAACCTCCGACCGCCTGGTTCGTAGCCAGGTACTCTATCCAGCTGAGCTAAGGACGCGCAGTTTTCGATATCGACTTTCGTCAACATCAGGGCATTACCCTTTAATAAGTGGCGCGTCCTGGAGGATTCGAACCTCCGACCGCCTGGTTCGTAGCCAGGTACTCTATCCAGCTGAGCTAAGGACGCGCAGTTTTCGATATCGACTTTCGTCAACATCAGGGCATTACCCTTTAATAAGTGGCGCGTCCTGGAGGATTCGAACCTCCGACCGCCTGGTTCGTAGCCAGGTACTCTATCCAGCTGAGCTAAGGACGCGCAAGTTTTCGATATCGACTTTCGTCAACATCAGGGCATTACCCTTTAATAAGTGGCGCGTCCTGGAGGATTCGAACCTCCGACCGCCTGGTTCGTAGCCAGGTACTCTATCCAGCTGAGCTAAGGACGCGCAGTTTTCGATATCGAATTTCATCAACATCAGGGCATTACCCTTTAATAAGTGGCGCGTCCTGGAGGATTCGAACCTCCGACCGCCTGGTTCGTAGCCAGGTACTCTATCCAGCTGAGCTAAGGACGCGCAATAATCTTATTTTACTTTGTATAACCCGTTTATCAAACGAATTATTAAATAGTGGCGCGTCCTGGAGGATTCGAACCTCCGACCGCCTGGTTCGTAGCCAGGTACTCTATCCAGCTGAGCTAAGGACGCGCAGATCTTCTTGCTAAGAAGTTGTGAAGTAAATCACATTCATTTCTTACGAAACAAAAAAAAGGCCATCGGGCCAGTCAATGAATGGCGGTGAAGGAGGGATTCGAACCCTCGATACGGGATAAACCGTATACTCCCTTAGCAGGGGAGCGCCTTCAGCCTCTCGGCCACCTCACCGTTTTCATTGTTATATCTCAAAAGAGATATGGCGCGTCCTGGAGGATTCGAACCTCCGACCGCCTGGTTCGTAGCCAGGTACTCTATCCAGCTGAGCTAAGGACGCACTTTTTGTTGATAAATCAACGTTGCAAGAATGGCGGTGAAGGAGGGATTCGAACCCTCGATACGGGATAAACCGTATACTCCCTTAGCAGGGGAGCGCCTTCAGCCTCTCGGCCACCTCACCGTCTTGCGGAGGCACATATTACGTTTTACCGAAAATATGTCAAACACTTTCTTTGAAAAAATCTACGAAACTGGCTTAACCGTTGCTGATTTAATCAAAGTGACTATTAAACGAACTTTATCACTCTATTATGATGAAAAAAAGAGAGTCTTCTCTGAAAAAAAGACATTTATTTTCAAATAACTTTCTGAAGTTCGAATCAATATTATTGATGAATTCACAGCCATACTCAACACAATAGTTTCTGCAAATTTTCAAAAACAGTAAAAACTAAAAAGGCCAACCCTTCGGTTAGCCTTTTTCATTCAAACTAAGCTCTGTAAACAGGAGCGACTTAGTAGTTACCTGAAGCAACGTTGCCATTGCCTTTTTCAGCTTGAATGCGCATGTAGATTTCTTCACGGTGAACTGAAACCTCTTTCGGAGCGTTAACGCCGATACGCACTTGGTTACCTTTAACACCTAGTACAGTTACAGTCACTTCATCACCAATCATCAGTGTTTCGCCTACGCGGCGAGTCAAAATTAGCATTCTTTGCTCCTTGAGTAATCTCTAAATTTTCTTGCTACAAAGCTATTATCCAACAAAAGTTATATTTTCGTAAACTACCTTGTTAGCGAAAATCAGCCTAAAAAGGCATGTTTTTGTTGAATGTTTAATGCTTCACTAGACGTAATGTAAGCATCATGCAGAATGTTTGCTGCTGTATCCACACATTCGGGTGCTAAAACTAGCATCATAGTGAGTGCATTCGTTGCGCTGAAATTGATCTCAATATCTCGCTTTGCCAACAAATCGCATGCGTGCTCTACCATTCCATTGGCCTCAAGCCCCACTGCGGTCAACAGGCTTACCACTTCACTATTACGGATTTTGTCGCTGAACACCAGATCGAACTTGGCACATGCATCTTGTTTTATCATGATACCTGCCCGTTCTGTTTCCTCGATCACATTCCAAATGTCGATACCCAACATCTGACATTGTTTTGTAGCACTAGATAAATGTTCTTTATCGACTTCGATTATGGCAAGGTCACGTTGAATGGCTATACCAGAGACGGCTTGATTGCCTAACTCCCCCTTTACCAGACTGCCTTCATTAACATCAAATGTCGAAAGCACGCGCAGTGGCACATTATTCTTCCATGCAAATTGCACTGAAGGTAAATGTAATACTTTCGCGCCTCGGCTTGCCATCGCTTCCATGGAAGGAAAATCGATAACCGCCAATTTTCGCGCGTTTTTCACTACACGTGGGTCACAAGTATAAATACCATCAACGTCGGTAAAGATTTGACACTCATCAGCGCGCAATGCGCCTGCCAGTGCCACTGCGCTCGTATCTGAGCCACCTCGACCTAATGTGGTGATATCCCCGTTCTCATTCACACCTTGAAAGCCTGCAACAATCACGATTTGGTCTTGCTCAAGCAATCCCAGAATTGTCTTAGTATCAATGTGTTTAATCGTTGCGTCATTGTGTTGATTATCCGTCACAATATTCGCCTGTGCTCCGGTAAGCGAGCGTGCAGCATGACCCAATTTATTGAGTGTCATTGCTAACAGTGCCATTGACACTTGCTCACCAGCAGAGAGCAAAACATCAAGTTCTCGAGCTGTAGGCACGCTATCTATCTGTTTAGCGAGGTCCATCAGTCTGTTTGTTTCGCCTGACATTGCAGACACGACAACAACAACTTGATTGCCATCATTTTTCGCCTTAATGATGTGTTCAGCAACTTGGTGGATTCTTTCAATTGAACCCACGGAGGTTCCGCCAAACTTTTGCACGATAAGGGGCTTTTTCACCAGTCTTCACCTTCCCAAGACCGAAGTCTCTTTAGAACTGCTTACATCGTCAGTATTTCCTTTTAGAAAAATTATATAAGCAGTAGTTACAACAAAAACCAAATAGCCTAAATGACTCGGTTAACTTTTGGTCAATTAAACCACTTGGCTGCTAAAAAAAATTACGCTCAATCAAAGAAACTTGATTGAGCGTAATTTTAGTAGTTAAAAGCTTATAAGCGCTCTTCTAACCAAGGCTGAACTGTTTTAATTGCCTCTGGTAGTGCGGCTACATCAGTACCACCAGCTTGAGCCATGTCAGGACGACCACCGCCCTTACCACCGACTTGCTCAGCAATCATCTTAACTAGATCACCAGCTTTTACTTTACCAGTTAGATCTTTAGTCACACCAGCAATCAGGCCAACCTTGTCACCTGTCACGTTGGCAAGCAGTACGACACCAGACCCCATTTGGTTCTTGATGTCATCAACCATAGTACGTAGGTTCTTGCTGTCAGCGCCTTCAAGAGCTGCGACTAGAACTTTTGTACCATTGACTTCAACCGCTTTGCCCATGATGTTAGCGCTTTCTGCTGCCGCCATCTTATCTTTTAGCTTCTGCACTTCTTTCTCTAGCGCTTTTGCTTTCTGTGCAGATTCTGCCAGTTTCTCTTCGTACTTCGCGTTTTGAGCTTCAATCGCGTCTAATGCAGCCTCGCCTGTTACCGCCTCAATACGTCGAATACCTGCAGCAATGCCGCTTTCTGAAGTGATTTTGAATAGGCCAATATCACCTGTGCTTGATGCGTGAATACCACCGCAAAGCTCTGTCGAGAAGTCACCCATAGACAGTACGCGTACTTCGTCATCGTACTTCTCACCAAACAGTGCCATTGCGCCTTTCTTCTTAGCAGACTCAATGTCCATCACGTTGGTTTCAATCGTGTGGTTGCGACGAATTTGCGCGTTAACTAGACGCTCAACTTCTTTCAGTTCTGCTGCAGTTACGGCTTCTAGGTGTGAGAAGTCGAAACGTAGGTTGTCTGCCTTCACCAATGAGCCTTTCTGCGTTACGTGCTCACCTAAAACTTGGCGTAGTGCTGCGTGTAGCAAGTGCGTTGCTGAGTGGTTTAGAGAGATAGCTGCGCGACGCTCTGCGTCAACGATAGTTGCTACTTCATCACCTTTCGCTAGAACGCCTTCTGCCATTACACCGTGGTGCGCGATTGCGTTACCTAGTTTTTGAGTGTCCTCAACGCGGAATACACCAGACTCAGTACGGATTTCACCAGCGTCACCACACTGACCGCCTGACTCTGCGTAGAATGGTGTTTCACCAAGTACGATGATTGCTTTGTCGCCCGCAGATAGTGAATCTACTTCGTTGCCTTCAACGAACATCGCAGCTACAGAGCTAGAGCCTTTAGTAGCTGTGTAACCACAGAATTCTGTTTGCGTATCAACTTTGATTGCTGCGTTGTAGTCAGTACCAAAGTTACCCGCTTCACGCGCACGTTGACGCTGCTCTTCCATCGCTTTCTCGAAACCTTCTTCGTCGATTGCGAATTCACGCTCACGTGCTACGTCGTTAGTTAAGTCAGCTGGGAAGCCGTAAGTATCGTAAAGTTTAAATACGGTTTCGCCGTCCAGTACTTTACCGTCTAGGTTATCTAGTGCTTCGTTTAGAATCGCCATACCGCGCTCAAGTGTACGACCAAAGTTTTCTTCTTCGATACGCAGTACTTTTTCAACCACAGCTTGTTGACGCTTCAGCTCTTCACCAGCCGTACCCATGATGTCAGCTAGAACGCCAACCAACTTGTGGAAGAATGCACCTTGTGCGCCCAGCTTGTTACCGTGACGAACTGCACGACGGATGATACGGCGTAATACGTAACCACGACCTTCGTTTGAAGGCATAACGCCATCCACGATCAGGAATGAACATGAACGGATGTGGTCAGCGATAACGCGTAGTGATTGGTTTGATAGGTCTTCGTAACCGATCACTTCTGCTGCTGCTTTGATAAGAGCTTGGAACACATCGATTTCGTAGTTTGAGTGAACGCCCTGCATGATTGCAGAGATACGCTCGATACCCATACCAGTATCTACCGATGGTTTTGGTAGCGGTTCCATAGTGCCGTCTGCGTGACGGTTGAACTGCATGAATACGTTGTTCCAGATCTCGATGAAACGGTCACCATCTTCTTCAGGCGTGCCAGGACGGCCACCCCAGATGTGCTCACCGTGATCGTAGAAGATTTCAGTACATGGACCACAAGGGCCAGTGTCGCCCATTTGCCAGAAGTTATCAGACTCATACGGCTTGCCGCCTTCTTTATCACCAATGCGAACAATACGATCAGCGGGCACGCCAACTTTCTTGTTCCAGATGTCAAACGCTTCGTCATCGGTTTCGTAAACAGTTACCAATAAACGATCCGCTGGCAGTTTAAGAACTTCGGTTAGGAATTCCCAAGCAAAGGAGATCGCATCTTCTTTGAAGTAATCGCCAAAGCTGAAGTTGCCTAACATTTCAAAGAATGTGTGGTGACGAGCAGTGAAGCCAACATTTTCTAGGTCGTTATGTTTACCACCTGCACGTACGCAACGCTGAGCCGTAGTCGCTCGAGTGTAGGCTCGTTTTTCTAAGCCTAAGAAACAATCTTTAAATTGGTTCATACCTGCGTTTGTGAACAGCAGGGTTGGGTCGTTATGTGGAACTAACGATGAACTTTCTACGATTTGGTGTCCTTTGCTCTCAAAGAACTTGAGGAACGCGTTACGAACCTCATCAGTGCTCATGTACATGCAGCTCTTCCTGAAAATAGTCGAGTTAGAATTTTGCCGTATTGTAGATCATGCAAACAGCTGAGACTAGTTTTCTTGAGGAAAAGAGGGAGTAGGAGAAAAAATTTGAAGCAAAACAAAAATCAGTGCGAACGACTGACCGTTAATCTTCGTCCTCAAAGCTCAGCGCGTAGCTGATTTGGTCAAAACTGTAGCCACGATATTGCAGAAAACGAACTTGTTTTGCGTACTCTTTTTGGTCTTTGGCTTTAATACCTTTGAATTTCTTTTCTGCCGCCTGTTTAGCCAGTTCAAACCAATCTTGCGGCTCTTCAGCCATAGCTTGCTCAATCACCGATTCCGCAACACGCTTCTGGTTTAACTCTTGACGAATTCGACGCTCTCCATGTCCTTTGTATACATGCTGTCTAATTTGACTCTTCGCGTAACGTAAATCATCTAAATAGTTATGGTCTAGGCAAAAATTAATTGCGATGTCGATGTCTGATTCTTCATAGCCCTTCATCGATAATTTTTGGTAAAGCTCATACTGACCATGATCGCGACGGCTAAGCAATTGGATAGCTGCCTCTTTGCTCGATAATGTTGGCGCCTGGCGTTTTTGGTACATGATGATCCTAAAAGTATTTTTGCTGTACAGGCTCTCAATGGCCTTTGTGATAATTCGATTTTTGATTTCAATAGATACAACAAAGCCCCGCATTGCAGGGCTTTGTCATTTATTAATCTATGAGAGATTAAAACTCTTCAGCTTGCTCTGGCGCTTCACCAGCTTCAGGCGCTTCCGCAAGTGCTGGCGCTAGCAACATTTCACGCAGTTTTGTATCGATAGTTTTAGCCACTTCAGGATGCTCACGCAGGTAGTTACACGCATTCGCTTTACCTTGACCAATCTTATCGCCATTGTAGCTATACCAAGCACCGGCTTTTTCAACTAACTTGTGCTTCACACCTAGATCGACAAGTTCACCTTCGCGGTTAAAGCCTTGGCCGTACATGATTTGTGTGTTTGCTTCTTTAAATGGTGCTGCAATCTTATTCTTAACAACTTTGATGCGCGTTTCGTTACCTACCACTTCGTCACCTTCTTTGATTGCGCCAGTACGACGGATATCTAGACGAACAGAAGCGTAGAACTTAAGTGCGTTACCACCTGTTGTTGTTTCTGGGTTACCAAACATCACACCAATCTTCATACGGATTTGGTTGATGAAGATACACATACAGTTAGACTGCTTTAGGTTACCCGTTAGCTTACGCATTGCTTGAGAAAGCATACGTGCTTGTAGACCCATGTGGCTATCGCCCATTTCGCCTTCGATTTCTGCTTTCGGTGTTAGTGCTGCAACAGAGTCGACAACCATAACATCGATAGCACCAGAACGTGCAAGTGCGTCACAGATCTCTAGAGCTTGCTCACCTGTGTCTGGCTGAGAAACTAGCAATGCATCGATATCAACGCCAAGTTTCTTCGCGTATACAGGATCTAGAGCATGCTCTGCATCGATAAACGCACACGTTTTGCCTTCACGTTGCGCAGCAGCAATAAGCTCAAGCGTTAATGTTGTTTTACCTGAAGATTCTGGGCCGTAGATTTCTACGATACGACCCATTGGTAGACCACCAGCACCCAAAGCGATATCAAGAGAAAGAGAACCCGTTGAGATGGTTTCTACGTCCATTGCGCGGTTATCACCAAGGCGCATGATAGAGCCTTTACCGAATTGCTTTTCAATTTGACCTAGCGCAGCGGCGAGCGCTTTCTGTTTGTTCTCGTCCATTACTTTCTCCGATTTATTCATCTTCTTTGGGCGACGAATAGTAATTCATTTTTCTTAAGCAGAAGAACTGCTCAGCAATGAAAGTTATTATACTGTTGATTCATACAGTGTCCATACCTGTATGAAAAAAATTTGGCTGACCTAAAGTCATGATTTGCTCTAGCCCTTATCAATGCTGGGCTAAAACAAGTTAAGAAATTCTAGAGCAGATGTTGATACAATTGAGTCAGCGCGTGCTCGACCGCTTTTTTGCGAACTTCTGCACGGTCACCAGAGAAATGCATGGTTTCGACTTGCTGCCAACTTTGGTTATCAGCAAAAGCAAAGCAGACCATGCCGACTGGTTTCTCTTCACTGCCACCACCCGGCCCTGCAATACCACTGATGGACACACCGATGGTGGCATTGGAGTTTTTAATTGCACCCTGCACCATTTCAATCACAACTGGCTCACTCACTGCACCATGCGCTTCTAACGTTGAAGCTTGCACACCAAGCATCTCCATTTTCGCTTCATTACTGTAGGTGACGAACGCACGGTCAAGCCAAGCTGAACTACCAGCAATGTCAGTAATGGCGGTTGCAACACCACCACCTGTGCATGATTCTGCGGTTGTTAAAACATGCCCGTGTTTAGCCAATAATGCGCCTAAATCGGCACTCAATTTTGTTGTTTTTTCCATAGCCAAAATGCCCTTTGTCTCTTTTTACTTGATAGGGATTCACGTATCCTAAGCCGCTACGGAAATAAACAAAAGAACTTACCTGTGAAAGCTGAACAAAAACACACTCCGATGATGCAGCAATACCTCAAGCTAAAAGCTGAGAACCCAGAGATTTTGCTGTTCTACCGCATGGGCGATTTCTACGAACTCTTTTACGATGATGCCAAGCGAGCTTCTCAGCTTCTTGATATTTCATTGACCAAACGTGGTGCGTCTGCAGGTGAACCTATCCCAATGGCGGGTGTGCCATTTCACGCCGTAGAGGGCTACCTGGCAAAACTTGTTCAGCTTGGTGAGTCTGTGGCGATCTGTGAACAGATTGGCGATCCGGCCACCAGCAAGGGACCGGTAGAACGTAAAGTTGTGCGTATCGTGACACCAGGTACTGTGACGGATGAAGCGCTGCTTTCTGAGCGTGTCGATAACTTAATCGCAGCAATTTACCATCACAACGGTAAGTTCGGTTATGCGACGCTGGATGTCACCTCTGGTCGCTTCCAACTGACAGAACCAGAAACTGAAGAAGCGATGACAGCCGAGCTTCAACGTACCGCACCACGTGAGCTACTGTTCCCAGAAGATTTTGAACCTGTACATTTAATGGCGAGCCGCAATGGTAACCGTCGTCGCCCAGTCTGGGAGTTTGAGCTTGATACGGCTAAGCAACAACTCAATCAACAATTTGGCACAAAAGATCTGGTTGGTTTTGGTGTAGAACATGCGTCCTTAGGGTTATGTGCTGCTGGTTGTTTGATCCAGTACGTAAAAGATACTCAACGTACGGCTTTACCTCATATTCGCTCTTTAACGTTTGATCATCAGGATCAATCCGTCATCCTTGATGCTGCTACCCGACGTAATCTGGAAATTACTCAAAATCTAGCAGGCGGAACCGATAACACGCTAGCTGCAGTACTCGACCATTGTGCAACTCCGATGGGCAGCCGAATGCTGAAGCGTTGGTTGCATCAGCCTATGCGTTGCATTGAAACGTTAAACAATCGTCTTGATGCAATTGGTGAGATTAAAGAACAAGCTCTGTTTGCCGATCTTCAACCAACGTTAAAGCAAATTGGTGATATTGAACGTATCTTAGCGCGCCTTGCATTACGCTCTGCTCGCCCTCGCGATATGGCTAGACTTCGCAATGCCATGCAACAGCTACCAGAGCTAGAATCTGTCACCGCTTCTTTGACCCATCCGTACCTAACGAAATTGGCGAAGTATGCAGCTCCGATTGACGAAGTATGTGACCTGTTAGAACGCGCGATTAAAGAAAATCCGCCGGTTGTTATTCGTGATGGTGGCGTCATCGCTGAAGGCTACAATGCGGAGCTCGATGAATGGCGAAAATTGGCAGACGGTGCAACAGAATATCTTGAGCAGCTTGAGCGAGATGAGCGTGAACGACACGGTATCGATACGCTTAAAGTAGGCTATAACAACGTTCATGGCTTCTTTATCCAAGTGAGCCGTGGCCAGAGCCATTTGGTTCCACCGCATTATGTACGTCGCCAAACACTCAAAAACGCTGAACGCTACATCATCCCAGAGCTTAAGGAACACGAAGACAAAGTACTTAACTCGAAATCTAAAGCGTTAGCACTTGAGAAACAGTTGTGGGAAGAACTGTTTGATCTATTGATGCCAAACCTTGAGAAGCTGCAAAACCTAGCTTCTGCTCTGTCTCAACTAGATGTATTACAAAACCTAGCAGAGCGTGCAGATTCGTTAGATTACTGCCGCCCAACGCTTGTGAAAGACGCAGGAATTCACATTCAAGCTGGCCGTCATCCAGTCGTAGAACAAGTAACAACAGAGCCGTTCATCGCGAACCCAATTGAGCTTAACCCAGCCCGTAAGATGTTGATCATCACCGGTCCAAACATGGGTGGTAAATCAACCTACATGCGTCAAACTGCGCTGATTGCATTGATGGCACATATCGGCTCTTATGTACCGGCAGAATCCGCACAGATTGGTTCTTTAGATCGTATATTTACTCGTATTGGTGCATCAGATGATCTTGCATCTGGCCGCTCGACCTTCATGGTAGAAATGACCGAAACAGCCAATATTCTTCACAACGCAACTAAGAACAGTTTGGTGCTAATGGATGAAATCGGACGCGGTACTAGTACTTACGACGGTCTGTCTTTAGCTTGGGCAAGTGCGGAATGGCTCGCAACACAAATTGGTGCGATGACCCTATTTGCAACTCACTACTTCGAATTAACAGAGTTACCGAACCAACTGCCAAACTTAGCGAACGTTCACTTGGATGCCGTAGAGCATGGAGACAGCATTGCCTTTATGCACGCAGTTCAAGAAGGTGCGGCAAGTAAGTCTTACGGCTTGGCTGTTGCGGGCTTAGCTGGCGTACCAAAAACGGTCATCAAAAATGCGCGTAACAAGCTATCTCAGCTAGAGCAACTGGGGCAAAACAGTGACACACCGCGTCCAAGTGCAGTAGATGTGGCTAACCAGTTGAGCCTGATTCCAGAGCCTAGCGAGGTCGAACAAGCTCTGTCAGGTATTGATCCTGACGACTTAACGCCACGCCAAGCTCTTGAAGAGCTGTATCGCTTGAAGAAGATGCTGTAAACAGACTCACACCAACGAGCAAAAAAGAAAAAAGGCTATGGGGAACCATAGCCTTTTGCGTATCTAGTGAAATACGGATTATTTAATCGTCTTCTACGTTAAATAAGTTTTCCATATTCAAACCTTGTTTGATTAGGACTTCACGAAGACGACGTAAACCTTCCACTTGTATTTGACGTACTCGCTCACGTGTCAGACCAATCTCTCGACCAACTTCTTCCAGCGTCGAAGGCTCGTAGCCTAGTAGGCCGAAGCGACGTGCAAGCACTTCTTTCTGTTTCGGATTCAACTCTTCTAACCAATGAATCAACGATGATTTGATGTCGTCATCTTGAGTCGAAACTTCTGGATCAGAGTTGTTTGCATCAGGAATAATATCCAGCAGCGCTTTCTCACCGTCACCACCGATTGGCGTGTCGACAGAGCTAATACGCTCATTAAGGCGTAACATTTTGCTTACGTCTTCGACTGGAATATCTAATTGAGCAGCAATTTCTTCTGCGGTCGGTTCGTGATCGAGCTTTTGAGAAAGTTCACGCGCAGTACGCAGATAAATGTTCAGCTCTTTCACTACGTGGATAGGTAGACGGATCGTGCGAGTTTGGTTCATCAACGCTCGCTCTATCGTTTGTCGGATCCACCATGTTGCGTAAGTAGAGAAACGGAAACCACGTTCTGGGTCGAATTTTTCGACCGCTCGGATCAAGCCGAGGTTACCTTCTTCAATCAGATCGAGTAGTGCTAGACCACGGTTACTGTATCGACGAGAAATCTTAACAACCAAACGTAGGTTACTTTCGATCATACGTTTGCGTGCCGCTTCGTCGCCACGTAGGGCGCGTCTTGCGTAAAGCACTTCTTCTTCGGCAGTAAGTAAAGGTGAGAAGCCAATTTCGCCCAAATACAACTGAGTTGCATCTAAGCTTTTACTGCTCGCGTCAAATTCTTCACGCGCAGTCGCTTTGCTTTCTGTGGATGATGATCTTTCGAGTTCGTTATCAATGGTCTTCACTGACGCATTATCAAATGCAAACTCTTCAACTTTGGTTACTGTGTTGCTGATACTCATAACGCCTCCCCCTGGCGAGTTAGCAAGACATGACAACTCAATATGTCGCTAAATGATGTCGCAAGTTGTTTTTCAAAGTTTTAAGGCAAATAGCGTTTTGGATTCACTGATTTACCTTGATAGCGAATTTCAAAGTGTAGTTTGACCGACTTTGCACCTGAACTACCCATGGTAGCGATTTTTTGTCCGCTTTTTACGCTTTGTCCTTCTGTGACCAGCAGTTTGTCATTATGTGCGTATGCGCTTAAATAATTGTCGTTATGCTTTACTATAATTAAGTTGCCATAACCTCGTAGCGCATTGCCTGAATAAACGACTGTGCCGGCTGCGGTTGAAACGATAGGTTGACCACGCTGTCCTGCGATGTCGATACCTTTATTTCCCTGTTCTCCCGCCGAAAAGTTCTTGATTACTCTCCCTTTTGTTGGCCACAACCACTTTGAGACTTTATCACTCTTTGCTGTGGTAGTTGGCGCTTTTTGCTTCACTTTTTGGTTATCTTTTGAACCAACATACTCCTTTGTTTTCGATTGTTCAACCTTCTTTGGAGGCTGTTTTTGTACGACTTTAGGCTTAGTCTCTGTAGGTTTTTGACTAGAGTTTTTACTCGAAGGTTTAGGTTTAGAGGCTGTTGATGTTTTCGTCACTGGAGCTGGGGGTGTCGTAACAACAGGAGCCACAACGGGTTCAACTTTTTGACCATATTTAGGGGCGACATATTTCGGAGCCCAAAGTTTTAGCCTCTGTCCTGGGTAGATAGTGTAAGGCTGAGTTAACTCATTGTAACGAACAAGATCATTTACATCTTTATCTGTGACATAAGCTATGAAGTAAAGTGTATCGCCTTTTTTTACCTCATAATAACTCCCTCTGTAACTCCCTCTTTCAAGGCTTGAATAGTCTTTTTTTAGGCTAGAGACAGGTGCAGGGGAATGCGCTGCACAACCAACTAGTCCTGCAGCAAACACAAAGCTAATACCAATATGACGTAGTAACTTATTCACCTATCCCTAACCCTTAAGCTAAATCACCCGCAACCAGAGGTACGAACCGAACCATTTCTACAACGGTAGAGAGATATTCGTCTCCCTTACGCTCTATTTTTAATAACTGTTGTTCCGTATCTCCAACAGGAATGACCATTTTGCCGCCATCTCTTAATTGTGAGAGAAGAGCTTGGGGAATCACTTCAGCGGCAGCGGTAACAATGATAGCATCGAAAGGACCTCTCGCTTCCCAGCCCTGCCACCCATCAGCATGCTTAGTTGAAACATTGTAAATATCCAATTGCTTCAGGCGACGCTTTGCTTCCCATTGCAACGATTTAATTCGCTCAACGGAGTATACATGATCAACAATTTGCGCCAGTACCGCAGTTTGATAACCCGATCCCGTTCCGATTTCCAGAACACGACTCGCCGGTTCTAGCTCAAGCAACTCGGTCATACGAGCAACGATATAAGGCTGAGAAATAGTTTGTCCCTGACCAATTGGTAACGCATTGTTATCATAGGCTTGGTGCATCATCGCTTGAGAAACAAAGCTTTCTCGTGGCAAGCGTTGGATAGCATCCAGAACTCTTTGGTCTTTGATGCCACTGGAGATAAGAAACGCTATCAACCTGTCAGCATGTGGGTTACTCATTACTTCTCTTCCTTTAACCAACTATCCATAGCACGCAGCGACTCGTGAGCGGTGAGATCAACTTGCAGAGGCGTCATTGAAACTCGGCCATGCTCAATTGCATAAAAGTCCGTGCCCTCTCCTGCATCTTGCTCCTTTCCTGGTGGCCCTAACCAATAAATGTCATGGCCTCTCGGATCTTTCTGCTTGATCATATTCTCTGCGTGATGACGTGCACCTAAACGCGTAACTTCAATTTCACCTAAATTCTCTGATGGTAAGTCAGGCACGTTTACGTTCAGTAGACGATTCGTTGGAATCGGCGACGCTAAATGCTGTTGTACAATTTGACGTGCAATTTTAGCGGCGGATTCGAAATGTCGCTTACCCACTAGAGAAAAAGCCACCGACTGAACGCCAAGGAAATGACCTTCCATGGCTGCTGCTACTGTTCCAGAATAAAGAACATCATCACCCAAATTAGCGCCATGGTTGATTCCTGACAGAACAAGATCAGGCAAATCATCTTTCATTAGCTCATTCAGCGCGAAATGCACACAATCCGTGGGCGTGCCTTGCACTGAGTAGATATTTGGGGCAATTTCAGTCACGCGTAATGGTTGTTCTAATGTGAGTGAATTCGAAGCACCTGAACGATTTCGATCAGGTGCGACAATGGTCACTTCAGCGATATCTCTCAACTCATCAGCGAGGGCATGAATCCCTTGAGCATGAACACCATCATCATTGCTGATTAAGACTCTTAAGGGCTTCGGGTTTCGTGAATCCTGTTCCATTAGTATTCTCTTTCTACTTCAACCTCATTAACTAACTCACGAACAATAGAGGTCGCAAAAGATCCCGCATCCAGTGAGAAAGTCAGCGTAATGTTGTTACCTTCAACCGTCCAAGCTAAATCTTTTGGCTTTAGCGCAATATCGCGACGGTCGTGGCGCATGCGATTACCACGAATCAGCGCCATGAGGTCAGGCTCTTCGTCTAAAAACGGTTGCTCTAATGCCAGAGCCTCAGTTTGAGTAGGCAGTGCATTATCGCCAGCAAGCGCAGCGGTAATTGCCGCTTCACCTTGCGCAAATTGCACTTGCAGAGCAGCAATGTTGTTTGCATCAATCAACTGAGTGCCAGAATTCGTCTGCGCAATGTCACCATCAATGAACTTATCAAACACACCATTCTCTAGACGAGCTGAAACGATACGGTTGAAAATCCACGAACGAGCCGCTGATAAATACATGCTTCGCTTGTTTTGATTGCGGGTACGAACGTTTTCGCGTCCCCATCGACGTGCTTCTTCAAGGTTGTTGCCATCGTTACCAAAACGCTGACTACCAAAGTAGTTTGGCACGCCAACTTGTTTCACTTTTTCAAGACGTTGCTCTACATCCGCTATATCTGTCACTTCAGACAAAGTAACCACGAACTCGTTCCCTACTAGGTCACCAGGACGCAGTTTTTTATTGTGACGATCTGTTGCAAGGATTTCGATACTTGGGTATTGAGCCAAAAACGCTGAAAAATCTGGCGTTTCACCTTTTGGTAAATGGACACTTAACCACTGTTCCGTCACCGCATGACGGTCTTTAAGACCCGCCCAGCTAACGTCTTTCGACTTAACACCACAGGCTTTTGCTAACTCGTTAGCAACGAAGCTGGTGTTCTCGCCCGTTTTACGGATACGAACCATTAGGTGCTCGCCTTCGCCCGTAAAGGCAAAACCTAAATCTTCGCGAACCTGAAAGTGCTCTGGCTGCGCTTTGATTTTTGCCGATGAAACTGGCTTACCCGTTAGGTAAGCCAATGAAGATAAAATGTCTGACATGATGTGTTTCCGCTGATATCACAGCTTAGAAGAGCAAATTGCTAGTTATTGCTTAAACAGAAGTACAACGGCTTCCGTTGCAATGCCTTCTTTGCGTCCAGTAAAACCGAGACGTTCTGTCGTCGTCGCTTTTACGTTAATGTTACTAATGTCGGTTTCTAGGTCTTCGGCTATCGCCGCACACATTGCGTCAATGTGTGGTGCCATTTTAGGCGCTTGTGCCATGATGGTTACATCAGCATTGCCAAGGCGGTAGCCTTGCTCTTTGACTCGACGGTAAACGTCTTTCAGTAATTCACGACTGTTTGCGCCTTTCCATTTATCATCCGTATCTGGGAAATGACGACCAATATCGCCGGCAGCAATCGCGCCCAGCAGAGCATCCGTTAACGCATGCAACGCTACATCGCCATCTGAGTGTGCAATCAAACCTTGCTCATAAGGGATTGCTACACCACCAATAATGACTGGGCCTTCACCACCGAATTTATGTACATCGAAACCATGACCAATTCGAATCATTTTCTATCCTTTCTTTATTCGCCGCGCTCACGGCTTAGATAAAACTCGGCTAACGCAAGATCTTCTGGCTGAGTGATTTTTATATTGTTCGCATTCCCTTGAACTAAGGCTGGCTTCTCGCCTAACCATTCCAAAGCCGAGGCTTCATCGGTAATGGTTACACCCTGTTCTAATGCGTCAGCCAGTGCTTGAGTAAGCTGCTGAGTTTTAAACATTTGTGGAGTAAGTGCATGCCACAATGCTTCTCTATCTACCGTATGATCGATATCTTGTACTGCGTTTGCTCGCTTCATTGTATCTCTCACAGGAGATGCGAGAATGCCACCCGTTGAGTGGGCGCAGCAAACATCAATCAAACGGTCAATGTCGGATGTTAATACACATGGCCTCGCAGCGTCGTGGACTAATACCCACTCGCTTTCCAGATGCTCATTGACATAGTTTAGCCCTGATAACACAGAGTCTGCTCTTTCTTTACCACCAGCTACACGAATCACATCTGGGTGCTTAGCAATGGACAATTCTGGGTAATATGGGTCGCCGTCAGTAATGGCAACGACAACCTTAGAAATATTTGGGTGGGAAAGCAGTTTCTCTACGGTATGTTCCAGTACCGCTTTACCTTCGATCAATAAATATTGCTTAGGGCGATCTGCCTTCATTCTGCTACCCACACCCGCAGCTGGCACAATTGCGATATGCGATGAGTTCATATCCAACATTTTAATGGTTTTCCTCACCTATAATGCGGTAAAAAGTCTCGCCATCTTTAACTAAACCGAGCTCATGACGCGCACGTTCTTCAATCGCATCAAGACCTTGCCTTAAGTCATCAATCTCAGCGAACATTTCATTGTTGCGAGCTTGTAGCTTGCTGTTCACTTGTTGCTGAACTTCAATTTCATCTTTTACTGTGTAGTAGTCAGACACTCCGTTTTTACCAAACCATAGAGTGTATTGAAGCAAGCCAAACAGTAGCGTAAGGGCTATAACAAAGATTCGCATATCGCTGCTAACATTCTGTACCGGAAGGAATTAGATAAGGTGACATATATAGCATAAATGCGAGGTTGCCTCTAGGGGAGAAAGGGAGACTCGCACGCTCCTTACAAGAAATAAGCAGCAAAATGAAACAAGCTCATAGGAAGCGCTCCTTACCCATGACCAAAGTAAGAGCCAAAAATACAAACCTATAAATACAAAAAACCGCCGTAGCGATGGTTTCAAAAAGCTATTTAGCGAAACTTTACTCAATAAGAATTAAGCTTGATCTTTAACTTCTTTGAGACCGCTTACTTGAAACATGGAGGAGTGCGCTTCCGTTATATAAAAAAACACCCCGCCAAGGCAGGGTGTTTTGAAAGCTTTAAGTTAAGCTGCTAATTCAGTGAAGAATTAAGCTTGACCTTTAACTTCTTTAAGACCGTTGAAAGGAGCGCGCTCACCTAGAGCTTCCTCGATACGGATTAGCTGGTTGTACTTAGCAACACGGTCAGAACGGCTCATAGAACCAGTTTTGATTTGACCTGCTGCTGTACCTACCGCTAGGTCAGCGATAGTTGCATCTTCAGTTTCGCCAGAACGGTGAGAGATTACTGCTGTGTAACCTGCGTCTTTAGCCATCTTGATTGCAGCTAGAGTCTCAGTTAGAGAACCGATTTGGTTGAACTTGATAAGGATAGAGTTAGCTACGCCTTTCTCGATACCTTCAGCAAGGATCTTAGTGTTAGTAACGAATAGATCGTCACCTACTAGTTGAAGCTTGTCACCTAGTAGTTCAGTTTGGTGCTTGAAGCCATCCCAGTCAGACTCGTCTAGACCGTCTTCGATAGAAACGATTGGGAATTGGTTAGCTAGCTCAGCTAGGTAGTGGTTGAACTCTTCAGAAGTGAAAGTTTTACCTTCGCCTTTCATGTTGTAGATGCCAGCTTCTTTGTCGAAGAACTCAGATGCAGCACAGTCCATAGCTAGAGTAACGTCTTTACCTAGTTCGTAACCAGCAGCTGCAACAGCTTCTGCGATAACTTCTAGAGCTTCAGCGTTAGATTTAAGGTTAGGAGCGAAACCACCTTCATCACCAACTGCAGTGCTGTAGCCTTTAGACTTAAGAACTTTAGCTAGGTTGTGGAATACTTCTGCACCGATACGTAGACCTTCTTTAAGAGTCTTAGCGCCAACTGGTTGGATCATGAACTCTTGGATGTCAACGTTGTTGTCTGCGTGCTCACCACCGTTGATGATGTTCATCATTGGTAGAGGCATAGAGAACTGACCTGCAGTGCCGTTTAGCTCAGCGATGTGCTCGTATAGAGGCATGCCTTTCGCAGCAGCAGCAGCTTTAGCGTTTGCTAGAGAAACAGCTAGGATAGCGTTAGCACCGAATTTAGATTTGTTTTCAGTGCCGTCTAGTTCGATCATTACTGCGTCGATTGCAGCTTGGTCTTTAGCGTCTTTGCCAACTAGAGCTTCAGCGATTGGGCCGTTTACAGCTTCAACTGCTTTAAGAACACCTTTACCTAGGAAACGTGCTTTGTCACCGTCACGTAGCTCAAGAGCTTCGCGAGAACCAGTAGATGCGCCAGATGGAGCTGCCGCCATACCTACGAAACCGCCTTCTAGGTGTACTTCAGCTTCTACAGTTGGGTTACCACGTGAGTCGATGATTTCACGACCTAGAACTTTAACGATCTTAGACATTAATGTTTCCTCTCGTTTCAAATATAAATGTCAATCTTAAAGGGCAGCAGCACAACCTTCGCCGCCGCCCGTATCCTTTTACTTCTCGAATTCGCCGCGTGCGTTTTGGCCCGCAGCCTTAACAAAACCTGCAAACAATGGATGTCCATCGCGAGGAGTCGAGGTGAATTCTGGGTGGAACTGAGCCGCTACAAACCATGGGTGAGCTGGGTTCTCAATCATTTCCACTAACTTCTTGTCCGCAGATAGACCTGATACTTTTAGGCCTGCTTTTTCGATTTGCGGACGAAGCACGTTATTCACTTCGTAACGGTGACGGTGACGTTCATGGATCGTCGCGCTACCGTACAGTTCACGAGCTTTAGTCCCTTTCTCTAGGTGACATAGCTGTGAACCAAGACGCATCGTACCGCCTAGGTCAGACTTTTCAGTACGCTCTTCTACGCTACCTGATTCGTCTACCCACTCTGTGATCAAACCTACCACAGGGTACTTCGTCTCTTTGTTAAATTCTGTTGAATGTGCACCTTCCATACCCGCAACGTTACGCGCGTATTCGATTAGTGCAACTTGCATACCCAAACAAATACCTAGGTAAGGCACGTTATTTTCACGTGCATATTGAGCCGCACGGATCTTGCCTTCAATACCACGATCGCCGAAGCCACCTGGTACTAGGATTGCGTCCAAACCTTCTAGAAGTTCAACGCCTTTTGTTTCGATATCTTGTGAGTCTACATACTTAATTGTGACGCTTAGGCGGTTTTTCAAGCCAGCGTGTTTAAGCGCTTCGTTCACAGATTTGTATGCATCTGGTAATTCAATGTATTTACCAACCATACCGATGGTTACTTCACCAGTAGGATTTGCTTCTTCGTAGATAACCTGTTCCCATTCAGAAAGGTCTGCTTCAGGAGCAGTAATACCAAAGCGAGCACACACAAGGTCATCTAGACCTTGAGATTTAATCAACTGAGGGATCTTGTAGATAGAGTCTACATCCTTCATTGAAATTACTGCTTTTTCTGGAACATTACAGAACAGTGCGATTTTTTTACGCTCATTCGCAGGAATAACGCGATCGCTACGGCAAACTAGGATGTCTGGCTGAATACCGATAGATAGAAGTTCTTTTACAGAGTGTTGCGTCGGCTTAGTTTTCACTTCGCCCGCTGCCGCTAGGTAAGGAACAAGTGTTAGGTGCATGAACATTGCGCGCTCACGGCCTAGCTCAACAGCTAGCTGACGAATCGCTTCTATAAATGGTAGTGATTCGATATCACCAACAGTACCGCCAACTTCAACGATAGCCACATCATGGCCTTCAGAACCTGCAATAACGCGATCTTTGATTGCGTTAGTGATATGAGGGATAACTTGAATAGTTGCGCCTAGGTAGTCACCACGACGTTCTTTACGAAGTACGTCGGCATAAACACGACCTGCAGTGAAGTTGTTACGCTTGGTCATCTTGGTACGGATGAAACGCTCGTAGTGACCAAGGTCAAGGTCAGTCTCTGCGCCATCTTCTGTAACGAACACTTCACCGTGCTGAGTAGGGCTCATTGTGCCCGGGTCAACGTTGATGTAAGGGTCAAGCTTCATCATAGTCACTTTAAGACCACGAGCTTCTAGAATAGCCGCAAGAGATGCTGCTGCAATACCTTTACCTAGAGAGGATACAACCCCGCCAGTAACAAAAATGTAATTTGTCGTCATGTTTAACCTGAAATTGGTTGAATGAGGGAAATGGAGTGCTTCTGGACGGGAGATAAATATACCAGAAGCTCCTTACCGCCACAACGTGAAATCTATCACACCGTAATTTTTTATTTTTTGCTTCAAATCAAAGTGAGCAAAGACAACCCAAAGTCCGTTTCGTGTAACCAAACAAGCTGACCTTATATTATGTATTCTGCCAGTTTACCTCTGCCTCGATTCTTCTTGTTTTACTTCATCCCAAAAATGGTCAAGTTCTGATAAAGAACAATCTGTAAGTACTTTGCCTGACTGCTGGACCTTGCCTTCAACTTGTTTAAAACGTCGCGCAAACTTTACGTTTGCTTTTCCTAGCGCGACTTCTGGGTTTTTATCAAGGTGGCGAGCCAAATTGACAGTCGCAAATAGCAAATCACCGAGCTCCAACTCAACTTTCTCTTCATCGGGCTGAACTTGCAGTGCCTCTTCCATGACTTCGTCAATTTCTTCTCGTACTTTATCGACAACCGGGCCAAGTGAATCCCAATCAAACCCAAATTTTGCACATTTTTTCTGAATTTTTGTAGCACGAGAAAGTGCCGGTAAAGAGTTTGGTATTGAGTCTAGGATACTTTCTTCCGCTTTGCCTACTAGGGCTTTTTCTTTTGCTTTTTCCGCTTCCCAGTTCGCGTTAATTTCCTCGTCAGATTCAAACTCAACATCTGAAAAAACATGCGGGTGGCGACGAGTCAGTTTTTCGTTCACGGTTTCGACGACATCCGAAAAGTCGAACAGCTCTTGCTCTTTCGCTAGCTGACTGTAAAAAATCACCTGAAACAACAAATCCCCTAGCTCTTCTTTTAGATTGGGCCAATCTCGATTTTGAATCGCGTCCACCACCTCGTAGGTTTCTTCTATTGTATGCGGAACGATGGTGTCAAAGGTTTGTTTTAAGTCCCAAGGGCAACCGTTTTCGGGGTCACGCAGCTTCGCCATGATTTGTTCTAACTGTTCAATTGGATGACTCATTTTTTGTTCCTTTAAACCTTTCTATTAAAGAAAAAGGTGAGCAGCCAAAACCACTCACCTTCTACATTATATTTTCTCAGCAGCTTTCACTAAGTAATTGTTACTTTGACAAGGCAACAAGTTTTCGCGACTCCTGAGCATAGCTCGCCTATGTGATGCCCCTGAGCCGGCACGTCGGAATAAGTGCAGCTAACGCAGAGAAAAAGCCAAATATGACGCAAGTGTAACTCTGTAAATAGTCGAAGTTGTAGCTAGGCGACAAACAAACGAGACTCCATCACATGGTTCACCATGTGATGGAGCAAGTGCGTGCAGTCAACAACGCTACAACGATAACTATGACGAGAGTTTTAGCCGAGGCGTTTCACCGTCATGACATCCTTGATCTGTTCCACACGCTTCGAAACCCGCGAAAGCACCTCAATATTGGTGACTTCTAGGTCAAAGTCCATGATGGCAAGTTGACGTCTGTAGTCGACTCGGTTCTTCATACTGGTCACTTTGATCTTTTCGTTGGCGAACAGTGTCGTAATGTCTTTGAGTAGACCACCTCGCTCCATAGCTTCAACACGCACGGTGAGGATGTATGACCCCACAAAGCCGCTGCCCCAGACTGTATCGATGATGCGCTCTGGCGCATGATGGCGCAGTTCTTCTAGCTGTTCACAGTCACTACGGTGTACTGAAATCCCACGACCTTGCGTTATGTAACCAGAGATATCGTCACCTGGAATTGGCTGACAGCAACGTGCTAGATGTGTCATTAGGTTATCGACGCCTTCTACTACAACTGCGTCTTTTTTCGGTCGGCTTTGCGCGGGTGATTTATGCTCAGCTTCTTGCAGTTTTTCCAGTGCTTGCTGGTCTTCTTCCTCTGCCGTTGGCTTGTTAACTAACGCGTTGATATGATTAATGATTTGGTTGATGCGCAAATCACCGCTACCTACACCAACATACAATTCATCTGGTGTTTTGACGTTAAACCGCTTGAGGGCGTAATGCTCTGCATCTTTTAACGTTGCGCCAATTTTGGCTAACTCATGCTCAAGGATTTCACGACCTGCTTCGAGGTTCTTCTCACGGCTTTGTTTTCGGAACCAGGCGTTAATTTTGGCACGCGCACGACCAGAATGAACGAAGCCTAATGATGGGTTTAACCAGTCACGTGATGGGTTAGGTTCTTTCTGAGTGATAATCTCGACTTGGTCACCCATATGTAATTTATGCGTGAACGGCACAATACGACCTCCGACTTTGGCACCGATACAACGGTGTCCCACTTCGGAGTGAATGTGATAGGCAAAATCTAGCGGCGTTGCCCCCATTGGCAAATCGACAACATCACCACGTGGTGTAAAGGCATAAACACGGTCATCAAAGACTTGGCTACGCAGCTCATCGAGCATTTCGCCAGAGTCAGACATTTCTTCTTGCCAATCCAATAGCTTACGCAGCCACGTGATCTTCTCATCATAACCGCTTCGGCTGCTTGCCCCTTCTTTATATTTCCAGTGCGCTGCAACCCCCAGTTCCGACTCTTCATGCATTTGCTTGGTACGAATCTGGATCTCGATGGTTTTGCCTTCTGGCCCTAGAATTACTGTATGGATCGATTGATAACCGTTTGGTTTAGGGTTAGCAACGTAGTCATCAAACTCGCTCGGTAGGTGCTTGTATTTGGTGTGAACTACGCCTAAAGCCGCGTAACAATCTTGCAGTTTGTCTGCGATGATACGCACTGCTCGCACATCAAACAGCTCATCAAAGGCCAAACTCTTTTTCTGCATTTTTCGCCAAATGCTGTAGATATGCTTAGGTCGACCACTCACTTCGGCATTGATGCCCGACACTTCCATTTCGTGCGTGAGGTCTTCAACAAAGTCTTTGATGTACTGTTCACGAACGATGCGTCGCTCAGAAAGCTGTTTGGCAATTTGTTTGTAAGTTTCCGGTTGTTGGTAGCGGAAAGCGTAATCTTCAATTTCCCATTTCAGCTGACCGATGCCTAATCGGTTTGCTAGCGGCGCATAGATGTTGGCACACTCTTTTGCCGCCGCACGTCGAACTTCATCTGGCGCTTTTTTAACTTCAATAAGGTTACAAATTCGTTCCGCGAGCTTGATAACTACGCAGCGGAAGTCATCCACCATGGCAAGCAGCATACGGCGTACGTTATCTACCTGAGATGACGCTGCACTGCCTTCCATGTTGACGTTGAGTTGGCCAATAGCAGCCATTTCTTCAACGCCGTCGATTAATTTTATGATTTCTTTGCTGTATTTCTCTTCCAGAATTTCTCTGTTAAAAGCACCACTTGAAACCAAAGGAAACAGTTGAGCAGCCACTAAAGTAGCTTGATCCATAGACAAGGTGATCAAAATTTCGATCATTTCTCGTCCACGCCACAACAACAGCTCCGCTTGCTCGTTATCAGCTAATACCGTCTGGCAATCTCGATATACTTCGATTAAGCGTGAGGCTGTGTTTTTCTCTTGTCCTAGGCTAGCCACCCAGTTTTCGAGTTCAAACTGTTCATCTTGGTTTAAATGCGCGCTTCTTACCGCAACCATCTCATCATCCTAATTATTATATTCGTGTGGTTTGACTAACACCGTCCAGGTTAGTTCTTTTTACCGCGCGTACACGCTGGCTTTATGACCACCCACCACAAATAAGGGGTCAAAGTCCTAAAGTTAGGACTTTTCAAACAATGCCATCGATTCTAGATGACTGGTATGAGGGAACATGTCCAGCATACCTAATTTCGTTAATTTATAGCCTTGCTCTATCAAGCTTTGACTATCCCTAGCAAGGGTAGCAGGATTACAAGAAACATAAACTACACGCTGTGCGCCAAGCTCAGAAACTTGATCGATGATCCCACTCGCTCCCGCGCGTGCCGGGTCTAATAATACTTTATCAAACCGCTCTGCGGCCCAGGCTTGGCCTTCAAAATCTTGCTCAAGGTTAGCGTGATAAAATTGCGCGTTATTGATTTGGTTCAAAGATGCATTGTTTGTGGCTTTTTCTACCATCTCTGCAACACCCTCTACTCCAACCACGTACTTAGCTAATTTCGCAACTGGTAAACTAAAGTTGCCTAAACCACAGAACAAATCTAACACTCGGTCACTCTTTTGTGGGTCTAACCACTCAACCGCTTGTTTGACCATTTGTTGGTTTACACCTTGGTTTACTTGAATAAAGTTATTTGGTGCAAAAGGGATTTTCACTCCAACTTCTTGATAAAAAGGCATATCGCCTTCGATAAGGTCTAATTGTTCTGTCGATGGCATTAAGTACAACGATGCGCCATGACGTTTTGCCAACTCCGTTAGAGATTGAGTTTCACTCGTTGTCAGAGCGCTCAAGTGGCGCAGCGTAATACACGGTCCATTATCACCAAGTACCAGCTCTACATGACCCAATTGTTCAGGCTTTTTGAACGCTTTTAGGGCTGAGTAAATCTCTGGCAGCAAAACATTCAGTTCCGGTGCTAGCACTGGGCAATCAGTCACTTGCGCAATTTGCTTACTCTGCTTTTTACGGAAACCAAAATGTAGCTGACGTGTTTTTTTATCAACAAACAAGCTCACTCTCGCACGGCGACGGTAGGCCTGCGAATCTCCCAATAACGGGGCATCTAGTTCAATGTCACTGCCTGAAAATTTTCGCATTAGCTGACGCAACGTTTGCTGTTTGTACGTCAATTGTTGGTCATAATCTAGATGCTGCAAATCACAGCCACCGCACTCATGATAATGTGGGCAAAATGGCTCCACACGAGCTTCACTCGGCTTAAGGATTTTAATCAACTTACCGCGAGCGTATTTGCTCTTTTCTTCCACCAATTGAGTGACCACCTCCTCACCCGGCAGTGCTCCATCAATAAACAATGGCTTCTTTTTGAGGTAAGCAATGCCTGCGCCGTGGTGATCTAAACGCTCTACTTGCACTGCTTGGTGCCGAGTATTGAGTTGGGTTTTCTTTTTCGGTTGAAAGATGCGTGCCATGCTCTATGCCTGATTTATGTGTAATTGCTCTTCGGCTTCACTATTCTTGATTGCAGCCGTTGTGTGATTCGAGTGACTTGATTATGCTTACCGTTTATTCGGTGACGTCACTTCTTTGCTCAAGGCTTTATCGTGCGCTTGAGAAATAATGCGTTATTTTCCCATATCCAGACTCCGATGTAATTAGATAACATGACCAGATATGGCTTACGAGCACGTGTAATTACACTAACTCTCGCTCCCACTCTCATTATTGGTTTATTACTGAGCGGCTTTTTCTCATTTAACCGCTACCAAGACCTTGAGAAACAAGTTATCACCACTGGTAACAGCATTATTGAGCCGCTGGCGATTGCCAGTGAAACTCATCTACTATCAGAAAGCCGAGAGGCGGTACGTCGCTTGATAAGCTACGCGCACCGCAAAAACTCCAAACTGGTTCGTAGTATCGCGGTATTTGATGAACATCATGAGCTCTTTGTGACCTCTAACTTTCATCCTAATTTTGAAGCCTTGATGTTTCCCAAAGATAAACCGATCCCGCAACTGGGTAACTCGGAAATCTACGAAAACTCACTGATATTGCGTGTCCCCATTTTGTCAGAAGGTCACTACTTAGCGGAGTTGTCGAACGAAAGCCAAGGCACAAAAGCGATTGGTTACATCGCCGTCGAGTTAGATCTCTCCTCCTTGAGGCTGCAACAGTATCAAGAAGTCTTCTCTGCTTTTTTAGTTCTGGTTCTCGGTCTTGGCTTAGCAAGTGTGTTTGCTTCACGTCTAATGCACGATGTGACCCAACCTATCACCCACATGAAGAATGTCGTTGACCGAATTCGCCGTGGTCATCTGGATGTGCGTATCGAAGGCAAAATGCACGGTGAGTTAGACCAGCTAAAAAATGGCATCAACGCCATGGCGGTATCGTTATCAGAATATCACGTGGAGATGCAGCACAGTATAGACCAAGCCACATCCGACTTACGTGAAACGCTTGAGCAGCTAGAAATTCAGAACGTTGAGCTGGATATCGCGAAGAAACGCGCGCAAGAAGCGGCCAGGGTTAAGTCAGAGTTCTTGGCGAACATGTCGCACGAGCTGCGTACTCCGCTCAATGGGGTGATTGGCTTTACTCGTCAAATGCTTAAAACGCAGCTTTCTAACAGCCAAACGGATTACCTACAGACGATTGAGAAATCGGCGAACAACTTGCTGAATATCATCAATGACATTCTCGACTTCTCGAAACTTGAAGCGGGTAAGTTGGCGCTGGAAAACATTCCTTTTGATTTCCGAGAAAGTTTAGAAGAGGTAATTAACCTACAAGCCACAAGTGCACATGAGAAAGGGTTAGAAATCACCCTAAAAGTGGACCCTAAAATTCCACCAGGTTTAGTTGGGGATCCACTACGTATCCAGCAAATTTTGACGAACTTAGTCGGTAACTCAATCAAGTTTACCGAGCGAGGCAACATTGATGTTAGCGTAGAAATGCGCTCTCAATCAGGAGACTCCGTCGAACTGCAATTCATGGTGCGTGATACCGGTATTGGTATCTCTGAGCGTCAGCAAGCGCAGTTGTTCCAAGCCTTTAGCCAAGCGGATGCCAGTATTTCACGTCGTTACGGTGGTACTGGCCTTGGTCTGGTCATCACTCAGAAACTGGTGAGCCAGATGGGCGGCGAAATCAGTTTAACCAGCCGTCTACACCAAGGTTCAACCTTCTGGTTTACGGTGCGCTTGCACTCAACCGAGATGCCAATGAGCGAACTGATTGAAGTGGAACTTCTGACTGGGAAGCAGTTACTACTGATTGAACCAAACATGCAAGCCGCATCCGTAACCCAACAGATTCTAAGTCAGGAGGGTATTTTAGTAACCTACCGCTCTTCGCTACCAAACAACGAAGAACAATATGATTATGTATTGTTGAATTTAGCGGCCAACCAGACTCACGATGCGGAAGTTATTACACCTTGGATAGAACAAGCGAAACGCATGGCTCCGAGTGTTCTCCTAGGGACACCGAGTACCGAATTGGCGCTTGCGGACCAAATAATGACAGAGCATCACGTCCAGTGTCTGACGAAGCCATTGTCTCGCCGTAAGTTGCTACAAAGCCTGATTAGCGAACATGTAGAATCGCCACCGGTATTAAGCGCTCCAATTACGCCAAGCGAAGGGGACCGTTTACCTCTCACTGTACTAGCAGTGGATGACAACCCTGCAAACTTGAAGCTGATCTCAGCACTGCTCCGCGAACGAGTAGAAACCGTCACCGCCTGTAGCAATGGCCAGCAAGCGGTGAACCTGGCGACAGAGAAAAAGTACGATTTAATCTTCATGGATATTCAAATGCCACAAATGGATGGGGTGACCGCTTGTAAGCACATTAAAGAGTTGGAGCTAAATAAAGACACGCCAGTAATTGCGGTAACGGCGCATGCCATGGCAGGGGAACGAGACCGCTTGCTCTCGGCAGGAATGGATGACTACTTGACCAAACCTATTGAAGAGCATGTGCTACAACAGGTTTTGGTTCACTGGAACCCAAATGCTTGTACGGAGAGCATTGGCAAAGTCGCCCCTTCATACGTTGATGAACCTGAAGGAAGCGCACCACAATCCGTTTCTTCGCCTCAGCAGGATGTGATTATTGATTGGCAAGCAGCCTTGAAACAGAGCGCGAATAAAGAGGATCTCGCCAAAGATATGCTGCGCATGTTGATTGAGTTCATCCCTGAAGTAGAAGCAGTTGTTGACCAAGCTCTGGAGCAAGAAGATATCTCTCGTGACGACCTAATTCATGTCATCCATAAGCTGCACGGCAGTAGTTCATATTGTGGCGTTCCAAGGCTGAAATCACTCTGTGCGACGCTTGAGCAAGCACTGCGCTCAGGGATCAGTCTTGAGGAAGTTGAGCCTGAAATGTTCGAGCTGCAAGATGAAATGATTAAAGTAACAACAACCGCAAAGTTATACCTTGAACAGTGATCTATTGAAGAGAAACAAAAGCCAGAGCAAATGCTCTGGCTTTTTAGTATTTTGTTTAAGACTTACAAGCTAGGATTCAAAAATGACCGTCGCCACAGCGTAATGACGCTCATCGGAAATGGACAGGTGAATGTGGTTAACGCCCATCGCATCCGCTATTTGCTTGGCTGTGCCCGTCAATGCGAGCACTGGTTTTCCAAGCTCATCGTTCGAGATGGAAAAGTCGTGAAACGTGACCCCTTTTGCGATCCCTGTACCCAATGCTTTTGAGGCCGCTTCTTTAACAGCAAAGCGCTTAGCAAGATAACGCCCTTGCAGCTTAAGCTGTGAGAATTTGGCCATTTCTTCTTCTGAAAGAATCCGCTGAGCAAAAGGTTCACCACTACGAGCTAACGCTTTTTCAATACGCTCAATTTCTGCAATGTCGGTCCCTAACCCTATAATCGCCATCTAGATAGCCCTATGACTGGCGAGCCTCAATCATCAGTGCTTTCATGTCAGCAACCGCTTTATTTAAACCATCAAATACTGCGCGACCAATGATTGAGTGACCAATGTTGAGTTCGTAAATTTCTGGTAATGCAGCAATTGGTGCGACATTGTGATAAGTCAGGCCATGCCCGGCATTAACAATAATACCTAGGTCATGTGCATAACTCGCACCAGCAGCAATCTTCTTCAGTTCAGCTTGCTGTTCGTCTTCTGTCGTCGCATCTGCATAGTGGCCAGTATGTAGCTCAATAAACGGAGCGCCACACTTTTTCGCAGCTTCAATCTGTTGACGGTCAGCATCAATAAAGAGCGAAACTTTAATGCCGGTATCTGTCAGCTTTTTCGTCGCAGCTTTAATTTTTTCAAGCTGCCCTACAACATCTAAGCCACCTTCCGTCGTCAGTTCTTCACGCTTTTCAGGCACTAGACACACAAACTCTGGCTTAGTTTGCAGCGCAATCTCAACCATTTCGTCCGTCACTGCCATCTCTAGATTCATACGCGTTTGAATGGTTTCACGCAGAATACGTACATCACGATCCAAAATATGGCGACGGTCTTCACGTAAGTGGATAGTGATACCGTCCGCGCCTGCACGCTCTGCAATTTCAGCAGCGTGAACAGGATCCGGGTATTTTGTACCACGTGCATTACGTAGAGTGGCAATATGGTCGATATTGACGCCTAAATAAATTGAGCTCATTTTCCGTTACTCCGTGCTCTGGGGGTCTGAATGAAAAATTCACGACTTTTTAAAGGTTTGCCGCCAAGATACGGCTTTAAGGCTATACGTGTAAAGCGTTTTGCCGCTTTTAGCTGCTCTTTAGTGACGAACCGCCGCTCACTGATAGCAATCAGTTCATTCCCTAAAAAAGTGAGGTTATCGCGCCTAACCGAAGCAATAAACCCTTTCTGTTCCCGGTAACGATAGGTCATTTCTGGATCGACGGGCTCGCCGGTACCTGCACAATGCAAAAAATCCACGCCATACCCCATCGCAGACAGCAAGGCTAACTCAAAACGACGCAGTGCAGGCTCAGGGTTCTCGTTGTGCGCCAACTCGGTTAACGCATGCAAATAATCATGAAATAGTGCTGGCATCGGCACTTCAGCCATCAAAATACGGCCAATCAGTTCATTGACGTACATGGCTGAGTAGAGATTAATGCCCGTTAACGGCAAACCTAGACTTATCGGCTCGGCTTGACGCAAAGTTTTCATTGAGCCTTTCCCCGACCATTTAAGTAATAGCGGGGTAAAAGGTTGCAATGCGCCTTTTAAGTTCGAACGCTTACTGCGCGCGCCTTTGGCCATTAAAGTCATTCGGCCATATTCCTCACTAAATACATCAAGGATTAAGCTCGATTCACTGTAAGGGCGTCGGTGCAATACAAAACAGCGCTGTAAACCTTCGGAAGACAGATTACTCATCTAAGTCATTGTGCCTAAAAAGTGTGAAATAAAAAATAAGGAGCCGAGCGGCTCCTTATTTTAATCGATACTGATTTTTCATCGATGTTGGAGCGAAGCACCTTCGCAGCCAAGATTATAAATCGTCTATATAACCCAACGATCGCAACGCTCGTTCGTCGTCTGCCCAGCCAGATTTCACTTTTACCCAGGTTTCTAGGTAAACTTTACGACCGAACAATTCTTCCATATCCAAACGCGCTTCGCGACCAATGGTTTTAATCTTCTCGCCGCCTTTGCCAATCACCATTTTCTTCTGACCATTACGCTCAACAAGAATCAAGGCATTGATGTGGAAACCGTCGGTTTCGGGGTTGTAATCAAAACGTTCAATTTCAACCGTTACTGAGTATGGCAGCTCTTCACCAGTAAAGCGCATCAGCTTTTCACGCACAATCTCAGACGCCATAAAACGCTGAGAACGGTCAGTCACGTATTCTTCTGGGAAGTGATGCGTTGCTTTAGGTAAGTGATTACGCACGTGCTTACGCAGTACGTCAATGTTCTTACCTTGCTTGGCAGAGATTGGCACAACATCCACGAAGTCCATCTTCTTAGACATCTCCGCCATGTGTAGCATCACGTCGTTACGATCTTGTACGTTGTCGACTTTGTTTACACAAAGCACAACTGGGAAGTTCGATTTTTGAAGTTTGGTCAGCACCATCTCATCGTCTTTAGTCCAATGCGTACCATCGACTAAGAAGAACACAAGGTTTACATCACTCAATGACGAGTTAGCTGCACGGTTCATCAAACGGTTGATCGCACGCTTTTCTTCAATGTGAAGTCCAGGCGTGTCGACGTAAATCGCTTGGTAATCGCCGTCCGTATCCACACCCATAATACGGTGGCGTGTCGTTTGCGGCTTACGAGAGGTGATCGAAATCTTCTGACCCAAAATCTTGTTCAAAAGTGTCGACTTACCTACGTTTGGACGACCAACAATAGCAATAAAGCCACAGTGTTGGTTTTCTGGCGAGCTTGGCTCACCTTGTGATGCGAAAAACGCATCGATATCGAATTCGTTATCAGCCATTTGTTAATTGCTCAAGTGCTGTTTCAGCAGCCGCTTGTTCTGCCTTGCGGCGGCTGGTGCCTTTACCGATTACAGGCTTATCCACACCTGCTACTTCGCACTCAACCGTGAACTCTTGGTTGTGCGCTTCACCTTTAATATTAGTCACTGTGTAGACAGGCAGCGGTTTTCTTCTGCCTTGTAGGAACTCTTGTAGGCGAGTTTTCGGATCTTTCTGTGAAACGCCTGGTTTGATGGCTTCAAGGCGTGACTGATACCAACTCAGTACAATGCCTCGCACAACTTCAAGATCACTATCTAGGTAAATTGCGCCAATAATGGCTTCAACCGCATCGGCTAAAATAGAGTCTCGGCGAAAACCGCCACTCTTCAATTCACCTGGACCTAATTTTAAATAATCTCCTAGATCGAATTCACGACCCAGTTCCGCCAATGTATGTCCGCGAACCAAAGTAGCACGCATGCGGCTCATGTCACCTTCGTTCACTTTTGGGAAACGATGGTACAGATCATCAGCGATGACAAAACTTAAAATTGAATCGCCCAGAAACTCAAGACGTTCATTGTGCTTACTGTTGGCGCTGCGGTGCGTCAGCGCCAAATTGATAAGCCCGGCATCTTGAAACTGGTAGCCGAGCTTTCTCTCTAGTTTATCAATTGGAGAATTCATACTCTCTCGATATTTGAATGGTTAGTGAATGCCACCGATGCGGTTAAAACGCACACCAGTTGGAATCCATGAAGGTAGAACACTATCTGCGCCACGATCAAACTCGAAGCTGATCCAGATCGCGACAGCTTTACCGACTAAGTTTGCTTCTGGAACAAAGCCCCAGTAACGGCTGTCAGCACTGTTGTCACGGTTATCACCCATCACAAAATACTGACCTTGTGGTACAACCCACTCTGTCGTGCCGCTACGTGGGAAATATTGCTCCACGCGGTTACGCACAAGAGGGTTAACCAAAATATTGTGCTCAACGTTACCCAATTTTTCATCCAGTTGGATCATTGGAATACCGTTCGAGCTAAACTGACTTTCTTCAACATTGCTCAGTTTAACTGGCTTACATGCCGATTCGCCTTGGCTTTGCACGCAAAGCTGCTTATCACTTGAATAACGCACGATATCACCAGGTAAACCAACTACACGCTTAATGTAGTCCACACTTGGTTGTGGTGGGTATTTGAATACCACGATATCACCACGCTCAGGCTTACCAGTTTCCACTAGCTGAGTACGCCATACTGGGTCTTTTAGACCGTACGCGTACTTCTCAACTAAAATGAAATCGCCAACCAGCAAGGTAGGCATCATTGAGCCTGATGGGATTTGAAATGGTTCGTAGATAAAAGAACGTAATACTAAAACGAACGCGATCACAGGGAAAATAGAGACGCTATTTTCAACCCACCAAGGCTGACGCTCAACTTTTTGCAAGGTCACTGCATCCAAACCATTAGACGTCTGAGCTTGAATCTCAGCCAGTTTTTCCTGACGCTTTTTCGCGAAAACCAGCTTTTCCAATAGCCAAACCACGCCAGTTACCAAAGTTGCAATAACCAACATCAGTGAGAATGTATTCGCCATTAAATTCCCTTATCTAAAAATACGAAAGTGAAAGAGCCGAAACCCTTTCACTTATTTTAATATCTAACGTCTTAAGACCGACAAGTGTGAGACAAAGTTCAACTTTAGTCTTTACCTACGTGAAGGATGGCTAGGAACGCTTCTTGAGGCAGCTCAACGTTACCGATCTGCTTCATGCGTTTCTTACCTTCTTTCTGTTTCTTCAGAAGTTTCTTCTTACGACTTACGTCACCACCGTAACATTTCGCGATAACGTTCTTACGCAACTGTTTTACCGTTGAACGAGCGATAATGTGGTTACCAATTGCCGCTTGGATTGCGATATCAAACATTTGGCGAGGGATGAATTCTTTCATCTTCTCTACCAACTGACGACCGCGAGTCTGAGACTGATCTTTGTGTGTGATCATCGCCAATGCATCAACAGTGTCACCGTTAAGAAGAACGTCTACACGTACCATGTTCGAAGCTTCAAAACGCTGGAAGTTGTAATCCAAAGATGCGTAACCGCGTGATGTTGATTTCAGACGATCGAAGAAATCCAGTACCACTTCAGCCATTGGAATATCGTAAGTCACAGCGACTTGGTTACCGTGGTAAACCATATCAACTTGACTGCCTCGCTTTTCAACACACAGGGTGATTACGTTACCGAGGTACTCTGAAGGCACAAGGATATTACAACGTGCAATCGGTTCACGAATTTCTTCAATATCATTGATCGCTGGTAGTTTTGCTGGGCTATCAACATACAGCAGATCGCCATCCGTCTTCTCAACTTCGTAAACTACCGTTGGTGCTGTGGTGATAAGATCCAAGTCGTATTCACGCTCTAGACGCTCTTGGATGATTTCCATGTGCAACATGCCAAGGAAACCACAACGGAAACCAAAGCCAAGTGCCGCAGAGTTTTCTGGCTCGTAGAATAGCGATGCGTCGTTAAGGCTTAGTTTGCCTAGTGCGTCACGGAAGTTCTCGTAATCGTCAGAAGATACAGGGAACAGACCTGCGTAAACCTGAGGTTTAACTTTCTTAAAGCCTGGTAGCGGTTTATCACAACCATTCTTCGCTAGAGTCAGCGTATCACCAACAGGGGCACCAAGAATGTCTTTGATGCCACAAACAACCCAACCTACTTCACCAGTACGAAGGGTATCGGTATCTACTTGTTTTGGCGTAAAGATACCAAGGCGGTCTACACCCCAAACTTGGCCCGTACTCATCACTTTGATCTTATCGTTCTTCTTCAGTTCGCCGTTTTTAATACGCACTAGAGAAACAACGCCAAGGTAGTTATCAAACCATGAGTCAATGATCAGCGCTTGTAGTGGCGCATCTGGATCACCTTCCGGTGCTGGAATCGCTGACACAATGTTCTCTAGAACGTCGTCAACACCGATGCCTGTCTTCGCAGAACAGCGAGTTGCTTCCATTGCATCGATACCAACGATTTCTTCAATTTCTTCCGCTACACGCTCAGGATCAGCTGCAGGTAGGTCAATCTTGTTTAAGATTGGCACAACCTCTAGATCCATTTCGATCGCGGTGTAACAGTTAGCCAGTGTTTGAGCCTCAACACCTTGACCCGCATCCACAACCAATAGCGCACCTTCACAAGCCGCTAGAGAACGTGATACTTCATATGCAAAGTCAACGTGCCCCGGAGTATCGATGAAGTTCAGCTGATACGTCTCACCGTCTTTAGCGGTGTAGTTTAGCGTCACACTCTGAGATTTGATGGTGATGCCACGCTCACGTTCAAGATCCATAGAATCCAGAACCTGTGCGGCCATTTCACGATCGGTTAACCCGCCACAAACTTGGATTAGACGGTCTGATAGGGTCGACTTACCATGGTCGATGTGGGCGATAATCGAAAAGTTACGAATGTGCTTCATAGATTTAGGGTGACTAACTCTTTACAAATAGGGACAGTAAGAAACGCCATCTACTGACGGCATTTCAATCAAGTTGGCAGATTCTACCGAATTTCGTTAACGGGCGCACGTAATTTAAAGTACATACCCAAATAACCTTTAGTGGAGGGGGACAGCACTTACTGGATTGGCTCTCCAAGTACCCGAACGAGGGTAACTTGGCGCTTGGATTCATCTTCTAACGGACGAGAAACACGTTTTGCGATCCACATTCCACCAGCGGCAAACAATACCGATGCCAATATGATGATGCCTTCCCCGCCGGCTGTCAGCGGCGCTAATAGGAAGTGACCAAACATCGCACCGATAATCAAACCAAACAATGGCAGTAAATAAACCGCCATTGCTGATTTTATTAGGCTCGACTCAGGAAAACCAATCTCGACGACTTGACCTATTTTCACCGATTTATCCGTGCGCAGGTGCCAAGATAAACTCTTGTTACCAATGGCTTTAGTAACAACGCCCGTTCCACAGCTTTTCTGTGAAGAGCAACTACTGCAACTGGTCTGCTGTTCGCAACTTAAATCAATTTCGTATTGCTTGCCGCGACGATGCACGTCTGTCACGGTAGCCAACGCGGTCATCATTGTTATTTACTCTTTGTTACATTAAATGTGACTGATTGGGCGATACGCTGTGCTGTGGTCGGTGGAATGTCTCCTACAACAGAGATTTCATGTTGACCGCTCACAAAACTGTGTAGCGTTCTTCTGCCTTGGCGAACCAACTGCCCTTTTAACGAATGCTCATCCTTGTTTGCTACGTAAACAGAGAAGCTAAACAGACCATCAGAATACAGCTGGCTCTCCACCATTTGGTTAGTAACGGCCATACGATAGCGGTTGAGCTCGTTCGGCTCGAAACCCTCAGGGATCCAACCAACCTGCCAATTACTGGTCCCAATATCGCCTTTTGGCATGGTGAGAACAGCAGGTAATTGAACATCTTGCAGGCCACTCATTAACTCTGCGATTTTTGGGTTTACCGTGTAAGAAATAGTGCGATATTGTTCAAGCATTTCACCATCGCGGTCCACAAGGTCGGCACGCAACGGCAATTTACTCTTTTCATCGATCCATAGTACGTATGAATAGCGCAGACCGTCTTTAGGAACAATACGCAGCACTTGTGTTGCCACACCAGCTTCACGAGCTCTACCCACTTTTACATAGTCGTAATACAAGTTTAGCTCATCGATATTGGTGTTGAGCATAGGCATAGTCGGAGCGACCATTTTACCTGACTCAATGGTGAACGGTTCTAAACCCGTTTCGATATAACTTACTTCAGTTCCGCGACGAATCACTTCACGCACAGGGCCACTTAAGTAGACAAGATGAGCATATTGATCGTCACCATGCGTGGCATGACGATACAGCAACGGCTCAATGCTGTTCTTTTTGATAAGGATATAAGAGAGTTCGTAACTTAAATTCTTACTCGCCTCGCTCATTTGATGCAATAAAGCCTCCGCTGGCTTGTCACCAGCAAAGGCTTGAGAAGACATCATACTGAACAGAGCGCAAGCGCTGATCAGAAATTTTTTCATTCAATATCCGGATTCAGATTTGCATCTTGTTGAGATGCATCACTGTTAATTCGTAACTGCAATTCGTAGTCTCGCAGCATAGCATGAACACGCTTGCGCTGCTCTTGCATATTTGCCTCGCCTACAGAACGTTCTACAGACTCACGAGTCAAACTCACTGGTTCTGCGCTGCCAGCAAACGGAACCGTCTGCAATACAGGTAATTGATCTGTTTGCGGCGACATTGAATCGCTACCACCGTACTGCTGTACACCTAAAATAACAACAAGCGATACACATGCAGCAACAGCAACTTGACCAAACTGCGTCAACCAACCTGGCAACTGACGTTTTGCTTTTTGCGGTTCTGGTTGCGACTCTTTTGGCGTATCCGCAATTGAGATAACATTTGCACTGTGCGAATCAAACGCACGGTGTGCAGGTTCATCTTCTAACGCTAACGCCACGCTTTCAGCAATATTCCACTCAGGTTTTGCTGGCGCTTCGCCTCGCATCACATCACCAATCAGGTGATAGTTCTGCCAAGCATCACGGCTCTCTTGGTCTTGCTCTAACTCTTGAATTAAAGCCTTATCGACCAATTCTCCATCCATGAGAGCTGAAAGTTTTTCTTTGTCAGCCATTATTTTCACCATAGTTATTACTTGTACTAGCGTTGCAAAAGAGGTCTGATTTTCTTTTCCACCGCCTCACGAGCACGGAAGATACGCGATCGTACCGTTCCTACCGGGCAATCCATCACTTCTGCAATTTCTTCATAACTCAAGCCATCGAGCTCTCGTAATGTCATTGCGGTTTTTAAATCTTCAGGTAAAGCTTCGATTGCACTGAACACCACCCGTTGCAATTCTTTGGACAACGTTAAGTTCTCAGGGTTCGATATTTCTTTAAGTGCACTACCTGTTTCGTAAAATTCAGCATCTTCAGCATCGACATCTGTCGCTGGAGGTCTACGCCCTTGAGCAACAATGTGATTTTTCGCAGTATTCACTGCAATGCGATACAGCCACGTATAAAACGCACTTTCCCCACGAAAGCTAGGGATAGCTCGGTAAGCTTTAATAAACGCTTCTTGTGCTACATCTGGTACATCGCCAGGATTACTAACGTATCTGGAAATAAGATTACATACCTTATTCTGGTACTTTGTTACCAACAGGTTGAATGCTTGCTTATCGCCATTCTGAACTCGCTCAATCAATACTTGATCGGTCAGCTGCTCGTTCATTCGAGCGGATACTCCTATTTGTTATGCCCCTACTCTTCTCAGATATGGGTACTAATTATGCAAAACGTAGTATTGACACCACTGCTTACTTGAGCACTATTGTGACCCTAACGTGAATGAGAAAGTTCCATGGTTTCTCAAGTTTTTTGTCATTGTTTTTCACAATGTGATGTCTGTACCCAAATGACCACCGCTGCCTGACTTTAGTCTAAGTTTGACAAGCGAGCATCTTGGAGGGAAATGGGTATAATGAATGATCTCTGTCCCAGATTGTGCTGGGTCGGGCATGGAAAAGCAATGGCATTGACAAACTATTACTTTTCATTTGCATGGCTAATGGCTATCTGAACACCGCGTTACAAATTATAACTTAGGAAGCATGCTCATGCTCTGCATGAAAAAGAAGAGTGGCTCAGTCACCGCCGTAACACGGACGTCGATAGGTCTCCCAACTTAGCCCTTAGCGACAGATGTCGCGATAATGGAATGCACATGGTGTGCAAATAATACACAAGGTAACTTTGTTACCTTAGCTTGGGATTATAAAAGTTATATGAACACAAATCGTGAACATGAGTGTGATGTATTAGTGGTAGGGAGTGGCGCGGCAGGTTTGTCGTTGGCTTTGCGCGTTGCTAACCACTGTAAGGTGATGGTGCTGAGTAAAGGACCACGCAGCGAAGGGGCAACCTACTATGCTCAAGGCGGTATCGCTGCCGTATTTGATGAGTCAGACACCATTGATTCACACGTTGAAGACACGCAAATCGCCGGGGATGGTATTTGCGATGAGGAGACCGTAAGGTTCATTGCTGAGCATTCAAAAGAGTGTGTACAGTGGTTGATTGACGGTGGTGTCCCATTTGATCGTGAAGAAGATGACTCTGACGATGAACCTCGCTACCACTTAACTCGTGAAGGTGGTCATAGCCGTCGTCGTATTCTTCACGCGGCAGATGCGACAGGTATGGCGATGCAAACCTCCCTGCAAGATAACGCTCATAACCATCCAAACATTCATGTTCTCGAACGTCACAATGCTCTGGACTTAATCACCGAAGACAAAATTGGCGGTGATAAAAACAAAGTTATCGGTGCTTATATTTGGAACCGCAACGAAGAGCATGTCGAAACCGTGCGAGCCAAATTTGTGGTTCTCGCTACAGGTGGTGCTTCAAAGGTTTATCAATACACCTCTAACCCAGATGTGTCGTCTGGTGATGGTATTGCGATTGCTTGGCGTGCAGGGTGTCGTGTGGCGAATATGGAATTTAACCAGTTCCACCCTACGTGTTTATATCACCCAGAAGCACGTAACTTCTTGCTGACTGAAGCGTTGCGTGGCGAAGGTGCTTACCTGCGTCGTCCAGATGGCTCTCGCTTTATGCCGGATTTCGATGAACGTAAAGAGCTTGCTCCGCGTGACGTCGTGGCTCGTGCTATCGACTTCGAAATGAAGCGTTTAGGTGCCGACTGTATGTATCTCGACATCAGCCATAAGCCTGCTGACTTTATTACGAAACACTTCCCAACCATTTATTCACGTTTGATGGACTTGGGCATTGACATGACTAAAGAGCCAATCCCAATCGTACCTGCTGCACACTACACTTGTGGCGGTGTCATGGTGGATAGAAATGGCTGCACCGATCTGAAAAATTTGTATGCGATTGGTGAAGTTAGCTACACCGGGCTGCATGGTGCTAACCGCATGGCATCAAACTCACTTCTCGAATGCGTGGTTTATGCTTGGTCTGCGGCAAAAGATATTCTAAAACATCACACTAACGTTGAGCTACCTTCACAGGTGCCATGTTGGGATGAAAGCAAAGTAACCAATAGTGATGAAGAAGTGATCATTCAGCACAACTGGCACGAGCTTCGTCTGTTTATGTGGGACTACATGGGCATTGTGCGAACTGACAAGCGTTTAGAGCGCGCCTTACGCCGTATCCAACTGTTGCAACAAGAAACACACGAGTACTACAGCAATTTCCGAGTGTCGAACAACTTATTAGAACTGCGTAACCTTTTACAAGTAGCAGAGTTGATGGTTCGTTGTGCGATGCAGCGTAAAGAGAGTCGAGGTTTGCACTACACGCTTGACTATCCGAACCAACTGGAAAACAGCGGCCCAACGATTTTGGTTCCAGCTAAACAGCTTTAACTTTACCAAGTAAACTATTACATCAGCAGGGAGCATTAGCTCCCTGTTTCATTTCCCATTGGCGTAATACCAAAGATAGTTGACGATACTGCTCATCGTCACAGCTATCACGCCAAATCGTAACAACACGGCCAGATTGCAATTGGAATGTTATCTTGAATGGTGATGCCGATGTATCGACTCGCTGTAAATGACCCTTTTCGGACTCAATATCTTCCGAGCATTCGCCACACTCAAGGGCATCAAACCTAACCGAGCCATCGCAGTGCACATACCAATGCCCATGACTTGTAGGTTGAACAAGGCCTTGGCTTGAGAGAGCCTTAACAATCAGTAATAACAAATAAGTCGATAATACGAGCGGAATGCTAGAGAGGATAACAGCCCAAGTCATCAATAAGAAAAGTACAACATTGAAGACTCGGGCAGTCAGAGAGGGAGAAGCAGTAAAATTAACGAACTTTGCTGAGGTTATGGGCGACAATTTTATCAACCATTGCTGCATGACCTAAATTTTCGCTACGGCCATGCCCCATTACCCAAGTAAACAGATCAGGATCATCGCATTCAAGTAAAGAAACAAAGTCACGCTGCTCTTGTTCACTCAGAGTATCAAAGCACTCTTCAAAAAACGGCATAATTACTACGTCAAGCTCAAGCATGCCTCGACGACAAGCCCATTTAATACGCGCTTTTTCTTCCGGAGTGTACATTCACTATTCCTTCATAGATGTCTTGTTGTTAGTGCGGAGTGTAACAAGGGATGTGCTACGTCACTAGTGTGCGGGTCACAATACGATAGTGAAAGCAGACAAATGTTGATTCGTAAATCGCTCCCCTAGTATCTCAAGGTTATTTGGGTATAACATAGCGGAAAAATATCTTCAAAAGGCATTGTAATTATGGAATGGCAAACTCGTTTTTCAGCATTACCTCTCTCAACTCAAGACGCACTTCCAGAGTTATCTATCTCACTGCTGGATAACTTCGGCATGATCACCATGATCGGTGATGATAAAAAATCATACTTACAAGGTCAGGTTACCTGCGATGTTGTTTCTTTAGAACAAGACCAATCAACACTGGGCGCACATTGTGATGCAAAAGGCAAAGTGTGGAGCGTGTTCCGGCTTTTCCATCATCATGATGGCTACGGCATGATCCAACCAAAATCGGCGATTGACGTAGAACTTAGTGAAATAAAGAAATACGCCATTTTCTCTAAAGTAACGATTGAAGCTTCTGATGACGTTATCTTAGGTGTTGCTGGCGTCAAAGCCGACGAATTCATTTCAACAATGAGCAAGACAACTGGCAGCGTTCGCCCAGTTGACGGTGGCACAGCAGTGCAAGTTGCACAAGATCGTTGGTTACTGATATTAAGTGCGCCAAAAGCACAGCAAATCGTTGAAACTACCGACGTTGTCTTTACGACAAATGAGCTTTGGAATCGTTTCGATATTGAGGCAGGTTTACCATTTGTCTCTGCATCCGCGCAGAATGCTCACATTCCACAAGCACTCAACGTGCAAGCTTTAGGAGGCATAAGCTTCACAAAGGGCTGCTACACGGGACAAGAAACGGTAGCACGAGCGAAGTATCGCGGTACCAATAAACGTGCGATGTATATCGTAAAAGGTGCAACTTCTGCTCCATTTAGTGACGAACCAATTGAGCTCGAACGCAGCGTAGGTGAAAACTGGCGTTCAGTAGGTGCTTTATTAAACTACTACCAGTTCAGTGACAATCACGCGATTGGCCTGATCGTACTGCCTAATAATCTCGATGAGGACACTCGTCTTCGCTTGGTTGCGCAACCAGAATGTGAATGGACAATCGAATCACTGCCTTACAGCCTTGATGATGAGTAATACAATCAATACTCCTTTGATGCAATTTCTCACAGACCAACACATTCCGTTTCGTCTGTTACCGCATCAAAGACCAGCAACCACCATTGAGGATGCCGCGCACCAACGCGGCATTCGCCCCTCTCAAATGGTGAAAGCAATCTTGCTACGAGACATGGGTAATCAATATGCACTCGCCTGTGCGCCAGGTGATCGTAGCGTTGATCCCAAAAAAGTGCGCTCGTTACTGAAATGTCGCCGGATGACTTGTGTTGATCAAGCCGACGTTGAGTCCATCACTGGTTACAAAATTGGTACTGTCACTCCTCTGTTACTCAAACGTCATATGCCAATCGTGTTCGACCCTAGCTTACTAGAAGAACAGGAAGTCACGATCAGCAGTGGCGATCGAATGGCTGGGCTGGCGCTTTCTATTCAAGATCTTATCCAATTGTGCCAGCCGACCGTAGCTGAGATCTGTCGTTAATCGTCTAAAAACAATGTAATGACACGTAGTGTTTCTATCACTGCGTGATCTCGCTCATATCTACAAAAATAGACATTAGAATTTTTAATCACATATAAAACATAAATAGTCACAAAGATAAAACTCGTATATGCTGAATTTGTTGGTTAAGTTTCAAACAAGCACTTAACCGATATAAAGTGAGTCAGCTAGCTGAGTGACAGCATTCATGCAGTTAGTTATCCACTTTTGTGTAATGCATCTGTGACTATTCGCCCGCTGAAGCGGGCTTTTTTTTACGTGGAACTTTTTCCCTTTCATTTCCTCTAATCGTTAGAACGTAAAGTGTGTTACGCGAAGCACGACCTTAATAGAAACAACTAGCAAACAACCGTTTTCGTTCTATTCTTAATTCTGTAACAAAACTATTGCTTAATGCGTCACGTAAAAAGGAGTGTATTGGCGTAAGGGTTCCTTTAGAGAGGTTATTTTTGGGGTAATCCTCACGCTATTTAAGAGATGACACTGTCAAATTGTCTAAGACAACACAATTCTCTGACGCAACACCCTACATCTGTATTTAATACTATTGCTGTCACAATAATTTTCGCGTCCAGAACGTAGAATACCTAGGCTAGGTTAGATAAAAGGAAAGTAAATATGAGACTGTTTAAGCGCTATACACCAAGTATGATTGCTAAACATATAAGTCGTCTTTTTAAAGGAAGAATTTATATTTACGGGGTCGGTAGATTCGAGTTTGATAACGGTAAGTTAATACTGCCGGAGAAAGCAGAGCAACGCCATTTCCGAGCGGTCAAAGAGATCAATCAAGAAATAATGAAACTCCGATGCGCATATGCTTAGCAAAATGTTGATAAAACAAAGGCTGGATTAACCAGCCTTTTGTGTATTTGAAGTTCGCTTTGCACTTACTGACGCGCCAGATCCGGCAAGTGTCCCTTTAAACCAAGCGCGCGCTTCATGATCTCATCTTTCGCTCCCGGCAGTTGCCCCGCTAAACTCAAGCCAATGCCACGAACAAGCTTTTTAGCAGGGTTCTCGCCAGAGAACAAATCTCGAAACCCTTGCATAGTAGCGATCATCTTTGCCGCTTCCGCTTTTCGCCAACGCTCGTAGCTTCTTAGGTTGCGTTTACTGCCGATATCTTGACCCTGCTTCCAAAGTGCTAATACTTCTTGAGCAAGACTGGCCGCATCTAATAAACCTAAATTCACACCCTGCCCCGCTAATGGGTGAATGGTATGGGCCGCATCACCAACCAGCGCGACTCGCTCGACAACAAAATCTCGCGCATAGCGCATTTTCAAAGGAAACGCAGCACGCTCTCCCACTACTTCACATAGACCAAGTCGAGCATCAAACTCACTCGTCAACGCTTTATTGAAATCATGTTCACTCATTGCCACTAACTGCTCTGCTCGATTTGGCTCCGTGGACCAAACAATAGAGCACATATCTGGTTGCGACATTGGCAAAAATGCCAACGGTCCGTGAGGAGTAAATATCTGGCGCGCAATGCTGTTGTGTGGCATGGCAGTTTTGACATTCGCGACCAAAGCATGATGACCATAGTCCCAATGCGTTAATGGAATATCCATTTGATGGCGAAGCCACGAATTCGCCCCATCGGCTCCGACCACTAATTTAGCGGTCATGGCTTGGCCATTATCGAGCGTCAGCCAGCTTTCTTGCTCACCGACCGCGAGAGTCGCGCAACGTGCAGGCATAAACATAGTGACGTTATCGAGCTTTTGGACTTGTTCAAGCAGTGCAAGTTGAATCACACGATTCTCAACAATATGCCCTAAATCAGGTTGTGCCATACTTTGTGCATTAAATTCAATGCTGGCAAAGCTATCTTGTTCCCATACTTCCATGCCATGGTAAGGCGAAGCTCGGCGCTGTTCTATGCCCTGCCAAGCACCAAGTTTACGCAAAATCGTCTCACTAGAGCGGCTCAACGCAGACACACGAACATCGGGTAATTCTTTCAACGAATCATCTGGCACTTTACCTTCAATAATGGCGACACGCAGATCACTGTCTTTGAACGCGGCAGCAAGTGCCAACCCAACCATCCCTCCGCCGATGATGGCGATATCTACACTTTGCATCATTGCTTTTTATTACCTAATTCAGTGCGGCCGTTCATCGTTTTACCAAGCCAAGAGTATGGCGTAGTAGCGGCTGCTTAAAAATAGAAAGGTTATCCATCGCTGCTAAGGCAGTATTTCGGCCAATTCGCATCGCGGGTAAATCATTTGAAAAAACATGCACCAAGGCACTGGTTAGCCAAATAGTTTCGCTTCGATCTGCTTCTCTACGTTGACTAAAGCGCATCAGGCCTTGATAAAGACCCACATCCTCACTTTGCTGCACAATTTCTTCTGCTAGTGAGACTACATCGCGAATACCGAGATTAAAGCCTTGTCCAGCTATCGGGTGCAGCGTTTGCGCCGCATTTCCAACAATCGCAAAGCGATGTGAAATATTTTGCTTTCGATGGCGAAGAAGCAATGGGTAACTTGCACGGCGCCCCACTTTTTTCATCGCGCCTAAACGCCAACCAAAATCGTTCTGTAAACGCTGGAGAAATGCTTGATCAGATAACTCAAGAACGGCTTGGGCTTCTTCAGGGTGCAAACACCAAACTAAGGACATTCGATTGTCACTCATTGGCAATAAAGCAACAGGGCCATTTTCAGTAAAACGTTCAAAGGCTCTACCTTGATGAGATTCTTGAGTCACAATATTGGCAATGACAGCCACTTGTTCAAAATCTTGCTCAGAAAGTTCTAGACCAATTTTCTGACAACAGGTCGAAACAGCACCATCTGCAGCCACCAGCAGTTTTGCTTCAAGTTGCTCACCACTTTTCAACGTCACATGGGTACAGTTTTGCTCGCGCTCGATATCGGTAACGGAGTCAGGACAAAACAGCGTAATTGATTCGCTGCTGTCTAATAATTCTTGATATACACGCCCAACATCGGCTAATTCTACAACATACCCTAGAGCTTCAACCCCAACCTCTTGCTTGGTAATCTCCGTCATCCCAGCATGAGAACGGTCAGAAACGTGGATATGTTCAATGGGTGTGACAAACGGTTCTACTGACGTCCAGAGCTGTAGTTGACGCAACAGATTGACAGTACCGTAAGACAATGCGATTGAGCGAGAGTCAAAACCAGGGTGCATATCTGATTGTGCTTTAAAAGGCTCAACGACGGCAATGCGGAGCTTTCCCTGAGACAAATGGTCAATCGCCAATGCTAACGTTGCACCAGCCATGGCACCACCAGCAATGACTACATCATATTGCTTCATACTAACCTCTGGACGGTCTACGATTAGTGAATAGTAGGTTTTTTGTCGCTGCTTTCAGGACGAACACCAAATTCAGCATGAATCGTTAGTACGCAAGCTTTGATGTGCTCAATCACTTGCTCTAGCAATTGCGCTTGTTCACCAAGATCGTCATCTTCATCAATGCCTAATTTGGCAATCTCTTCTAGATCAGCCAGTGCTTCTTTAGCGTCATCAGATGCTTTGTTAAGCGCAACGCCTGCTAGACCTAGCCCAGAAATAAAGTGGTTTACAAAGTCGGACACACTGTCGGCTAATGCGAATAAGCCTTCTTCGCCCGGCTCATCTGGCAATAGTAAAGACAGCTCCATTGATGTGCCAGTAAGCTCATTAACAGTAACGTTGAATATGCTCTGAGCAAAAGTGAGTGCTGTCGAGGGCCACCCCATCCCATCATTGGTGTAGTCAAAAAGAATCGGCTGCCAAGTTTGATCATTGATCGCCAATCCACCACTTAACATGCCAACAAATAAGCCATGTAACTCCGCCGGTGTCACAGCCAGGCTTGCCGATTGCAGTTCAGCAGCAATAGATTGGTATTCAGGAAGGGTGATTTCACTCATAACTTGGCTCATTCTTGCGTAATAATGTATTGGTATATCCTACCATCAAGGTTAGTGGTCTGAAACGGCTATCAAATTCAATTTTGGACAGCATTTGTTCAATTTGCCCAATTCCTGTGTGATCTCGTCATCATTTCTCTTTCTGTGATGGGAAATGCTTGAATCTTAATAGCGGTTTTCCTATAGTTTGCTCCTCGGTAGTTGTATGAAGCAACACCTTAGATAGCGCGAATATAGAGTTTATTCATCATGAGCAATCAAGCGATCGACGTTGAAATATTAGGCAAACTTACACGAGTGAATTGTCCGACAGGACAAGAAGAGTCTCTTGTTGCAGCGGCAAAAGATCTGGATCGCCGATTGAAAGAAATGAGCGAACGTACTAAGGTAACCAATGAAATCCAACTGCTGACCTTTGCTGCATTGAATATTTGCTATGAGTTGCACACCAAGTCATACGAATCCAATGGTCAACAGCAAGAAATTACTGAGCGAATGGAAAAGCTCACCGCGTCTTTAGAGAACGCACTAAGCAAAGTTACGCAAGGACAGCAGTAAATACAAAATTTACCCTGGGGTGTGCGTCAGCAGGATTTAAGTCCCTGAGCCGATAAGCAATACCTAAGGGTTAGTATTTGGTAACTATTGAGCAAGCTCGGCATGCACCGAGAAGCCTACGGTTGTCATTGCTGATCCGCCTTGAACCAGCTGGTTCAAGGGCCACAATCCTCAACGGCACCCTGGGGTATTCTCTCTATGTCAGACCTCTCTCGACAAGACTTCCGCAAACTGATTCGTGAAAAGCGCAACGCTCTGTGCAGTGATACGCAATACCAAGCGGGAATCGACCTTATTACTCAATTTTCCCAACTTCCTGAAATCGATCAGGCGCAACATATTGCCATCTACCTTTCTGCAGACGGTGAGCTTGATACTAAACCGCTCATTGAATGGTTATGGCAACAGGGAAAATCGGTTTATCTGCCCGTCATCCATCCCTTTTCTAAAGGTCAGTTACTGTTTCTTCAGTATATAAGTGATGAACAGCTCATCTACAACAAGTACGGCATCTTAGAGCCCAAGCTCGATATCAGACACCTCAAACCCGTTCGCCAGCTTGATTTAATCTGCACGCCTTTAGTTGGGTTCGACAGTATCGGACACCGCTTAGGCATGGGCGGAGGGTACTACGATCGTACTCTGTCACGTTGGTTTATAACTGGAGAGGGTGCTAAACCTGTTGGTATCGCTCATGACTGCCAACATGTAGAACGCTTACCAATTGAAAGCTGGGACATTCCATTACCTAAGATCGTGACCCCAAGCCAAATATGGCAATGGGAAAGTGACAAGTAAGCCGCTATAATCACGCCCGCAAACGTTAACGAACATCTATTCAGGAGATTGGCATGACTCAAGATGAAATGAAAAAAGCGGCTGGTTGGGCAGCACTAAAATATGTTGAGAAAGGCAGCATTGTCGGTGTTGGTACTGGCTCTACCGTGAATCACTTCATCGATGCACTAGGCACTATCAAAGATGATATTAAAGGTGCAGTGTCTAGCTCTGTCGCTTCAACTGAGCGCCTTAAAGAGCTTGGTATTGAAGTATACGAGTGTAACGATGTAATGAAGCTGGATGTGTATGTTGATGGCGCAGATGAGATCAACCCAGCACGTGAAATGATCAAAGGCGGCGGCGCGGCTCTGACTCGTGAGAAAATAGTCGCAGCAATCTCTGATAAGTTCGTATGTATCGTTGACGGCACTAAAGCAGTTGACGTACTTGGCCAGTTCCCATTGCCTGTTGAAGTAATCCCAATGGCACGCTCTTACGTGGCTCGTGAATTGGTAAAACTAGGTGGTGATCCAGCTTACCGTGAAGGCGTTGTGACTGACAACGGCAACGTGATTCTGGATGTGCACAATATGCAAATTACCAACCCGAAAGAAATGGAAGACAAAATAAACGGCATCGCTGGTGTGGTGACTGTGGGTCTTTTTGCTCATCGTGGTGCAGACGTAGTGATCACTGGCACACCAGAAGGTGCAAAAATTGAAGAGTAAATAACAGCCTAAAATGAACCTATCTGGTTCACTTTTCTGTTATTTCATTACATACGGTGCTGCAAGGCACCGTTTTTTATTCCTTTCTATAAGAAAATTATCTCTTATTCCGTAATTTTCTTACCCAAAGCAATTTTTTTTTGTTACTTTATTGAACAGAAGACGCACAGGGAAACGTTTGTCTTCCTACAAAACTGTTAATTATCCCCTTTTTAATAGTTTTGCCCAATGTGCGCCACATTAGCCCACCTTTCCATTTTAAGGACGAGAAAAAATGGCCAAAGTTTCACTGGAAAAAGAAAAGATTAAGATCCTCTTGTTAGAGGGACTCCACCCTTCTTCAGTTGAAGTTCTTCAAGCAGCTGGTTATACCAACATTGAATACCATAAAGGTTCCCTTCCGGAAGAAGAACTAATTGAAGCGGTAAAAGACGTGCACTTCATTGGTATCCGCTCCCGTACGAACCTATCCGAAGAGGTAATCAATGCGGCGAACAAGCTGGTTGCAATTGGCTGTTTTTGTATTGGCACTAACCAAGTAAACCTAGACGCAGCAGCAAAACGCGGTATTCCTGTCTTTAATGCACCATTCTCTAACACTCGAAGCGTGGCAGAGCTTGTACTTGGGCAAATCCTTTTACTAGTGCGTGGTATTCCTGAAAAGAATGCTCTTGCACATCGCGGTATTTGGAAGAAAAGTGCAGACAACTCTTACGAAGCTCGTGGTAAGTGCCTTGGCATTATCGGATACGGTCACATTGGTACGCAGCTTGGTATTATTGCCGAAAACTTAGGTATGCGCGTTTACTACTACGATATTGAGAACAAACTGTCCCTTGGTAATGCGACGCAAGTACATACCATGAGTGAACTATTGAACAAATGTGATGTGATTTCTTTGCACGTTCCCGAAACACCGGAAACGAAAAACATGATGGGTGAAGCTGAATTTGCTCGAATGAAACCAGGTTCCATCTTTATCAACGCGGCACGTGGCACCGTTGTGGATATTCCTGCACTTTGCCATAGCTTAGAAGCTGGTCACCTTGCCGGCGCTGCAATTGATGTATTCCCAACTGAACCAAAAACAAATGCTGACCCGTTCGAGTCTCCTTTACAAAAATTCGATAACGTCATTCTCACTCCACACGTTGGTGGTTCAACGCAAGAAGCACAAGAGAATATCGGCTTAGAAGTAGCGGGCAAACTGGCTAAGTACTCTGATAACGGCTCGACACTTTCAAGCGTAAACTTCCCTGAAGTGTCATTGCCAGAACACAGTGGTGAGTGCTCTCGTCTGCTTCATATCCATAAGAACCGTCCTGGTATTCTAACTCAGATCAACACCATCTTTGCTGAAGAAGGCATTAACATTGCCGCGCAGTACCTACAAACAGCCGCTGAAATAGGCTACGTAGTGATCGACGTTGAAACTGAACGAGCAGAAGAAGCTCTAACAAAGCTCAAAAACATTGAAGGCACAATCCGTGCTCGTATCCTGCATTAAACTGTGAAATAGAAATGACAAAGGCAGGGGTTGTAACTCCCTGCCTTTTGCTTTTTACTGTTTGCTAAGCCTTACTTTAGCTTATAAATGACATCGACTTGATCGCGAATGATCATGGTTGAATCTTGGTAGCTATTCGCTCCTTCTTTACTATCCATCGCCATTGAACGCATTAACACAGGCTGAACGTGCATCTGTCTGTAATTGATCTGCCATACATCGCCCAACTTTTTCTCAAAACCAGTCGCTAATGACCCTGCTTTTTCTCTTGCGTCCTTAATCGCAGCCATTCGTGCCTTTTGCTGATACTCGGCTTGGTTGCTTACCTTAAGTTGAATATTATCGACCTGATTAATTCCCGCTTCTAACGCCATATCTAGGTATTGGTTAAGGTTTTTCAGATCCGTCACCGTGACATCAATACTGCGAGATGCTCGATACCCAACAAGTTCTGCTTTTCCTGATTTAGGGTAATGGTACTGAGGAGCAAGGTATAAATTCGAGCTAGTAATATTGTCTTTTGACAAGCCGGCATCCGATAAGCTTTTTAGAAACTCTTCAACGGTTTTATCTACGGACAATTTCGCTTGTTCGGCCGTCATTGTCGTATCGACTACTTTTACAGAAAACGTAGCCATATCAGGTGTGGCCGTCACTTCGCCATACCCCGTTGTCGTAACATGAGCAAACTCTGGCGTATTCGCCAAAACTGAAGCACTGGTAAGGCTGAGTGCTGAAGCCAGCAAAAATGAATACAATTTCATTCAATAAATCCATCCATACAAAATTAAGTACTTAATCTCAGATTCCAACATCACTATCATGGCTGAGAAAGCGTGTGGTTTCATAATAGAAACTTCCGCCGATTATCCAAGCACCCATAGTGACTTCTAACACAACTTTGACTATGTAACATTGGCGTAATTTTTAAACAAAACACACTTAAGTTAACGATATGCAGCTCTGACGAACTTATTGAGGTAGATGCTGCTGCGCATACCCCACTATCGCATGTGAGATTTCTTGTAGTACCCCAGTTTCTAACTGCCAGTGGTGCCAATAAATCCGATGGGACATTAAAAAGCCTGGAGTCACATCAACCAACACACCTCTGTCTAATTCGTCGGTAATTTGCAAGCGGGGGATCAAGCAATAAGCTACACCAGCTAACGCCACTTTTAGAAACGCTTCAGAACTACTGATGTTGTGATGAATAACGCTGTCAGGATTGACGTTAAAGTGCTCGGTAAGAAATGTTTTATGTAGATCATCATATTGGTCATATGAAACGGCCGGTGCTTTTGCCAATGTCTGATTATTTACGCCTTTAGAAAAATAACGCTGATAGAACTCTGGGCTCGCGACACAAACATAATCGATGCGACCTAAATAGTCTGCTCTGCATCCGGGGATTGGCTGGGACTCCAAGCTGATCGCTCCTGTCACTTCGCCACTTTTGAGTTTTTCAATAGAGCGGTATTCACCATAGATAGTCAGTTTTAGTTCAACTTGACGCTGCTTCATAACATTTTGCAGCGCTGGCAGTAGCCATGTTGCAAGGCTATCTGCATTAGTTGCTAAAGAGAGTTGCACAGGTCGCGTACTGGTATCATTTTTTAGTTCGGGGAGAATTTCATGCTCTAGCAAGCGTACTCGCCGATAAAGACCCAACAATTTTTTACCAATTGGCGTTGGCTTAGGTGGCTGGCTTCGAATTAAAACAGGCTGCGCGAGAAACTTCTCTAACTGCTTGATACGTTGAGAAATGGCGGATTGAGAAACAAATAAATGCTCGGCAGCACGCTCAAAGCTACCCTGATAAACTATAGCGTCTAATGCCTCAATCCATTTGTAATCTAACCCTCGCATACCTTTCCTCTCACTCCTGATCAAACGCCTCCCGTTAAATTAGTCTATCTAATGTAAGATTAAAATCATTAATTATACTTATTTAGATAAACGCTTCATCTTTCCCCTCTCTGTAAATGTATTTGTTATTTTGAAGTGAGGTGAAGTGTGAGCTTGTGGGTTCTATTGCAAGGTTTTGGTTTAGGAGCATCAATGATCATTCCGATCGGCGCGCAAAATGCGTATGTTTTGAATCAAGGCATAAAGCGTAATCACCACCTAACAACCGCCACTATTTGTAGCGTGCTAGATATGATTTTCATCTCTCTAGGTATCTTTGGTGGTGGTGCAATTCTGTCTCAAAATGAAATCTTACTGACGTCGGTGACACTTGGTGGTATTGCTTTCTTGAGCTTCTATGGACTGCTCTCGCTAAAAAGTGCTTTTAAGCCAGAGAGTGAATCGGAATCAAAAGGGGAGATTGTAGCTCGAGGTCGTCGAACGGTTATTCTAGGTGCGCTAGCTGTCACTGTGCTTAATCCGCACTTATATTTAGATACAGTCGTTATTCTAGGTTCGATCGGTGGACAATTTGAAGGCCATGATCGCATTGCTTTTGCACTAGGTACGATTCTGGCTTCCTTTGTTTGGTTCTACACTTTATCGATAGGAGCAGCCAAACTAGGTCCAACACTCTCTAAACCAAAAGTGAAAAAAACCATCGACATTGCAATCGCAATGATGATGTTCACAATAGCGTATATCTTAGCGAGTGAGCTTATTGATAAGTATTGGTAATCACTAGGTAGTAAGGCAGCAAAGACATGGAGTCACTAAAACGTATTTATAACAACAATAGAGAGCGATTCAACGCGCTCTCTATTCCTTTTCGGGAATGGCAGCACGAAGCCATCTTAGACTTTGAGACAGATATACGCATTGCGAGAGAGCTTGGTTGGACGGGTACGCATACCAAAAGCCTCTTTTTAACACTCAAAGGACAAGGTTACGCGGTTTATCTGACAGATAAGGACTCGCGCCTCGATGCCAAGCAGATTAAAGCGATTACAGGTAAACGTCCCTCTATTTGTAATGACGATGAAATGGTCGAAGTGTTAGGTTGCGTACCCGGCGCGGTTTGCCCAATAGGCTTACCGGAATACATCACTATCATTGTTGATACCAATCTCTATCAACATCAAGAGTTGCTCTATACGCCTGGCTTACCTGAGTTCACATTTGGATTTGCAGGTAAACATCTAAAACGCCTCTTACTTGCTGGTCATCACACCCTTTACGAAGTATAAAAAAGCGAGGCCTATTGGCCTCGCTTTTGAATATCGACTGCTTTTGATTAAGCGTCGACTTTGTTCAGGTGAACATCCATTTGTGGGAATGGAATCTCGATACCATTTTCATCCAATGCTTCTTTAATACCTTGCATTGCATCAAAGTATACGCCCCAGTAATCTGCAGTTTTCACCCATGGACGAACCACAAAGTTAACTGAAGAGTCTGCTAACGTAAGTACACCAATTGTGATATCTGGGTCTTTCAAGATACGTGGATCTTTCTCTAGCGTCTCACGAATCACTTTCTTCGTTAGTTTAAGGTCTGCTTTGTATGAAACACCAATCACTAGGTCGACACGTCGTGTCGCATGGCGAGAGTAGTTAGTAATGGCACCGCCGATAACTGAAGAGTTAGGCACAACAACCATTTTGTTGTCTGGTGTTTTTAGAACTGTTTGGAAGATTTGAATTGCTTCAACACTACCCGCTACACCACCGATTTCTACGTAGTCGCCTGATTTGAATGGACGGAACGCAACAATAAGTACGCCTGCTGCAAAGTTTGATAGTGAACCTTGTAGTGCAAGACCAACAGCAAGACCTGCCGCACCAATCACAGCAACAACAGAAGCGGTTTGAACTCCTAATCGACCAAGAGCCGCGATTAGCACGATTACAAATAGCAAGTAACGAACAAGACCGTGAATAAATTCAACGACGGCCTTATCCATGTTTTTCTTTTCTAGTACTTTAGAAACACTACCAGCGACTGCCTTAACGATAAGATTACCGATAAACAGAATAAGCACCGCAGAGATAATGTTCACACCGTACTGAACCAGTAGATCTGAATTGTTTGTCAGCCAAGTTTCAGCCTGAGTTAGACCATCCGTTAAAGTGGTATCGATACCCACCGATTCACCTGCCATAATTCTTATCCTCAAAAATAAAGAGATATAAATCCAATTGCCGTTAATTTATGAACCTTGTTTTTTAAAGGCTCTTTTCTAAAACAACATCCCTATTGCTCCACTGAACAGTGTCAGATTTTTGGCACAATATCCCAACTCTGACTTTTTTCAAAGTCAGAGTTTCGCAAAGATATGCAAAACAAGACTTTATCAGAGCTTTCTGACACTGACTTGTTACAGGTTACGCAATGCACTCTGATTTCGCCACTCTTAAGACTGATATTCCCATGTTTTCTTTAAAAAAAACGTTAAAGGTGAGATATCTCACTAGCAAATACAACCTAACGCATAAAAATATCGGGAGAAAGCAGAGGGGAAGAAAATGATAGATATAAAAAAAACCCGCTCAAAGAGCGGGTTTTTAAGTAACTTAATCAGTAACGATTATAGTACGTCAACTGCGTTAAGGTCAGCAAATGCTTGCTCTAGACGAGTAACCATTGAAGCTTGGCCTGCACGTAGCCATACGCGTGGATCGTAGTACTTCTTGTTTGGTGCATCTTCACCAGTTGGGTTACCGATCTGACCTTGTAGGTAATCGTGGTTTTCAGCTTCGAACTTACGGATACCATCCCAAGTAGCCCACTGTGTATCAGTATCGATGTTCATTTTGATTACACCGTAGCCGATAGATTCACGGATTTCTTCTAGAGAAGAACCTGAACCACCGTGGAATACGAAGTTTAGAGAGTTCGCTGGAAGACCGAATTTCTCAGAAACGTGCGCTTGAGAATCACGTAGGATAGTTGGAGTTAGTACAACGTTACCTGGCTTGTATACGCCGTGTACGTTACCGAAAGATGCTGCGATAGTGAAACGGTGGCTGATTGCGCTTAGTTTCTCGTATGCGTATGCAACGTCTTCTGGAGAAGTGTATAGCTCAGACGCATCCATATCAGAGTTGTCAACGCCGTCTTCTTCACCACCAGTACAACCTAGTTCGATTTCTAGAGTCATGTTCATTTTAGCCATGCGCTCTAGGTACTTAGCAGAAATTTCGATGTTCTCTTCTAGAGACTCTTCAGAAAGGTCGATCATGTGAGAAGAGAATAGTGGCTTACCAGTTTGCGCGAAGTACTCTTCACCAGCGTCTAGTAGACCGTCGATCCAAGGAAGTAGTTTCTTAGCTGCGTGGTCAGTGTGTAGGATTACTGGAACACCGTAAGCTTCAGCTACAGCGTGAACGTATTTCGCACCAGCAACAGCACCTAGGATTTGAGCTTCTTGACCTTCAAGTTTTAGACCTTTACCAGCAAAGAAAGCAGCGCCACCGTTAGAGAACTGAACGATAACTGGAGCTTTAACTTTTGCAGCTGCTTCAAGTACTGCGTTTACAGAGTCAGTACCCACACAGTTTACTGCTGGAAGTGCAAAGCTGTTTTCTTTTGCAACTTCAAATACTTTCTGAACGTCATCGCCAGAGATAACACCTGGTTTTACGAAGTCGAAGATCTTAGACATGGATGTAATCCTATTTATCTGTCGTTTTTAAACAAAACTTGTTAAGTTGAAAATCTTGCAAACGTTTGCTCACAACTGAGGCTATTCTAGCAGAGTTCCTCACACGTTGCAGCAAACAAGAAAGCGGGAGAATCACTCCCCCGCTTTGCTTTAATTACTTAGCGCGTGCTTCTAGCATTTCTACTGCTGGAAGAACTTTACCTTCTACGAACTCAAGGAAAGCGCCGCCGCCAGTAGAGATGTAAGATACATCCGCTTTGATACCGAACTTGTCGATAGCCGCTAGCGTGTCACCACCGCCTGCAACAGAGAAGCCTTCAGAAGCTGCGATAGCTTCAGAGATACCTTTAGTACCTGCTTCGAAGTTCTTGAATTCGAATACGCCTACTGGACCGTTCCATAGGATAGTCTTAGCGTTTTTAAGGATTTCAGCTAGTTCAGCAGTTGAATCTGGACCAAGGTCGAAGATCATGTCGTCGTCTTGTACTTCAGAAACGTGCTTGATTTCAGCTTCTGCGTTCTCGTCGAATGCTTTCGCACATGCAACGTCAGTTGCTACTGGAATTGCACACTCGTCCATTAGCTTCTTAGCTGTTTCAACTAGGTCTGCTTCGTATAGAGACTTACCAACGTTGTGGCCAGCAGCTGCGATGAATGTGTTAGCAATACCACCACCAACAACTAGTTGGTCAGCGATTTTAGATAGAGACTCAAGAACAGTTAGCTTAGTAGAAACTTTTGAACCACCTACGATAGCAACCATTGGACGAGCAGGCTTGTCCATTGCTTTACCTAGAGCTTCTAGTTCGTTCGCTAGTAGAGGACCAGCACATGCTACGTCTGCGTGCATACCAACACCGTGAGTAGATGCTTGTGCACGGTGAGCTGTACCGAATGCGTCCATTACGAATACGTCACATAGTGCTGCGTATTTCTTAGATAGCTCTTCGTCGTTTTTCTTTTCGCCTTTGTTGAAGCGAACGTTTTCAAGAACAACAAGTTCACCCGCATTTAGCTCTAGCCCATCTAGGTAGTCTTTTGCTAGCTTCACTTCGCAATCTAGTGCGTCGTTTAGGTAGTTAACAACTGGTTGTAGAGAGAACTCTTCAGCGTATTCACCTTCAGTTGGGCGACCTAGGTGAGACGTAACCATTACTTTAGCGCCTGCTTCTAGGCAGTGCTTAATAGTTGGAAGAGATGCGATGATACGTGCATCCGAAGTTACTTTACCGTCTTTTACTGGCACGTTTAGGTCAGCACGGATAAATACACGTTTACCTGCAAGATCCAGGTCAGTCATCTTGATTACAGACATGATGTGTCCTCTCAAATATTTAATAATTAAAGTTTTTGAAAACTCGGCAACCCTGCCAAGCCTGTTAATTCTTCAAACTGGTTATAGATATGGAGATATTATGGATTTATTTCAAGGCTAGAAATAAAAATTCTCCATCACTTCTTCGTCATTACTGTTCCACTTGCGAAGAAGCTTGCATTGCTAAGGCAGTATCCAGCATCCGGTTAGCAAAGCCCCATTCGTTGTCGCACCAAACGAGCATTTTTACGAGTTGCCCGTTACTCACTCTAGTCTGGCTTCCATCCACAATCGCACTATGGGGGTCGTGGTTAAAGTCGATGGAAACGAGTGGCGATTCAGTATAGTCAACAATGTTACGTAATGTACACTGAGATGCGTTAACAATGGTTTGATTTACGTCATTAACTTTCACATTTGTACTAATTGTGACACTTAAATCCATTGCAGTGACGTTAACCGTTGGAACACGAACAGAAATTGCTTCGAATTTGTTGGAAAATTTCGGGAAGATTCTTTCAATCCCCTTATGCAACTTAGTGTCCACCGGAATAATAGATTGGCTTGCAGCGCGGGTACGGCGTAAGTCGTTATGATACGCATCGATTACTTGTTGATCGTTCATGGACGAATGAATTGTCGTAATGGTGCCAGACTCTATGCCGAAGGCTTCGTCTAATACTTTAATGATGGGAACGATACAGTTGGTGGTGCAAGAGCCATTGGAGACAACACGGTGCTTGTCTTTCAGAGTTTCGTGGTTCACGCCATAGATAATCGTATTATCTAGGTCGTTTGCGCCCGGGTGCGAAAACAGTACTTTCTTCGCGCCAGCTTCTATATGCGCTAGCCCATCCGCTTGCGAACCAAATACGCCAGTGCAATCCAAGACGATATCAACTTCTAAATCACGCCAAGGAAGTAATTCGATTTCGGAGAGATGGAGAATGCGAATGGAATCATATTCACCGCTGTCATGATGAACATGCAAATGTTCTTGGTCATGGGAAATTTTTTTACCAAAGCGACCATGACTGGTGTCATATTGCAGTAGGTGTGCCATCGCCTCTGGCTGTGCTAGTTCGTTTACCGCCACAACCTTGATCTGCTGGTGTTTTCCGCTTTCATACACCGCTCGCAGAACATTACGACCTATACGTCCAAATCCATTGATCGCAACCTTTAGCATTTATCCTTCGCCCTACCAAAAATTTCGTGTCACAGATACTACCTGATCAGGCTGACAAACGCACCTGTTGAATCAAAGTAAAGCAGGATTAAAAAAGGTCGAGACTATGCTCGACCTTATTACAACGATAGATAATTAAAATGCGACGTCTAAACCTAACCAGTAGCGACGACCATCTTCAATATATCCATATTCTTCGTAACTGATTTCCTCGTCCAGCAAGTTATAGATAGCGCCTTTAATACGAGTATTGTCGGTTAACTGGTATGTTACACCGGCGTCCACAAAGGTATAAGCTGGTTCTACAATACTGTTTCTTGATGGGCCAGTAACCGGATCCATTTCTTTACCTCGGTACGTGACTTTCGCCCAGCTCTCTAGATCTGTTGTCGTTTGCCAAGTCACATCCACATTAAACAGATGCTTTGGTAACTGCTGCAGCGGCATGCCTTTGTATTCACCTGTTTTTTGCTCTGAGTCGGTAAATGTGTAGCTCGAGCTAAGGTAAATGGTTTCCGTTAACGGCGATGCTAAGGTCGCTTCAATACCTTGTGTGACGGCTTCATCCACGTTAATACGGTACGTTGGATCTGCGCCCCATTGGTTTGGACCATCAGTACAGATAGTGTCTGGACAAACAACACGTGTGATCTTGTCTTTGAATTCGTTATGGAACGCTGTCAAAGAGACATCTAAGCCAGAATCACCTTGATACAAGACGCTGATTTCTTTGTTTAGCGACGTTTCAGGGTCAAGATCTGGGTTACCGTAGATATTACCGCCACCACTGACTTGCGCCCAGCCAGGAGTAATTTCACGTAATTGTGGAGAACGGAAACCTGTTGCCACACCGCCTTTCACCGTCCAAGACGGATCAACTCGCCATACACCGTAAACACGCGGACTAAAATGCGCGCCATAGTTTTCGTCATGATCTAGACGGCCGCCAAGCGTAACGCTAAACGGATCAGCAATTCTCCATTCATCTTCAATGAAAACAGCCCACTGCGTATTCGATGTTTCAGTCTTCGATGACGCTTTGTTGGAGGTGAAATCCTCAAGCTCTGCATGAGTAGCGTCCACACCCGTCGTCAACGTATGGTTTCCAATACCAGTCACCAAGCTCGATTTGAACGTGGTGTTGGTGATCGTCATCTCACGAGATTTGTTCTCGCTCTCTTCTCGCTGTAAGTAAGTATCTGAAATTCCCACCGAATCCCAATCACCGTTGTGGCTTACCGTTACGTAATTACGACGATATTCATTCAGTGAATCTTCACACCCACCACGACACCCTGTGGTCGGCACTGAAAGGCCCACATTGCCACGACGACTTTGTGCCGACGTGCCACCTTCTAATTGTACCGAGTGGCGCTCATTAATCTGGTAAGTCAGTTTTGAAGAGATACTCTGCATATCTTTATCTTCATAACCGTATTCGATGTCATCTTCTTCTCTGGTTGTGTACTGACCATATACTTGGAGAGATAAATTTTCAGCCAACGGACCATTAACGAAAAAGTTCGCGCTCTGCTCTCCACCTGAGCGGCTATTCTCTTGTAGTACCGTGCCCAGTTGAACATTACCCGTCCACTCTAACGCATCTTTTCGTGTGATGACGTTAATCACGCCACCAATCGCATCAGAACCGTAAAGCGTCGACATTGGGCCGCGAATAACTTCGATTCGCTCAATCGCTTGAAGAGGAGGTAACCAACCTTGTTCGATACCAGGACCGTCACTATTTGGACGAGTTTCACGCGTGCTTTGACGTTTACCATCGACCAGTATCAAAGTGTATTTAGAACCCATACCACGGATACTAATGTCGGTGGTATCACCACCACCTGTCACGACAACACCTGGCACACTTTTTAGTGCATCAGTCACATCGCGGTAATAACGAGAGTCCAACTCCTCACGTGAAATCACACTAATACTTGCAGGCGCGTCCGCTTGAGATTGCTCGTAGCTTGATGCAGTTACAACCACTGTTTCCATTTTAGAAACTGCATCATTGGCAAAAACATGAGGGACACTGACGAAGGCTAAAATACCAGTTGCGGTAATAACTGGCAGTCTAAGAGTAGACATCTACATCTCCATAATTGATAATGATTATTATTTTCGAAAGTGAATTATTCACAAATAGAATGAGATGTATAGTGAGAGTTATGGAACGGTTCTTTCCATTTATGGAACTCGTACATAACGCAGTAAGGAGTAAAAGAAATATGCACGACTTAGCATCAATTAGAGCCTTTGATGCGCTCAATCAGCATAAAAGTTTGACAGCCGCTGCTAAAGCCCTTAATCAGCCAAAATCAACGCTAAGTCGTCGCTTGGCACAATTAGAAGAAGACTTCGGTCAGGCTCTAACCGCCAGACAAGGTAATCGATTAGTTCTGACAAGAGCTGGAGAGATCTTTGCCCACTACAGCCGCCAGATTCTTGAGTTAAGCGAAGAGAGTTATGATGCACTGCAAGGTTTAACGAACCAAGTTTCAGGGCCACTGCATATTGTTTGTCACACTGCCTTAGTTAGAAGCTGGCTCGGCGGCGTACTCAATCGTTTTCTTGCTGATAATCCCGATGTTAGAGTTCAACTTACCAGTGACTTTTCTGAGGCGCATCATGACCCAGATTTGTTCATCTGGCTCGGTGAACGTAAAGAGCTAGACTGGCGAAAAGAAGTGCTGGGGGTATTTCGCTATACGCCTTTTGCCTCTCCAAATTATCTAAAACAACATGGGCCTATACCGCACCCCAAAGAACTTGAAGCACATCCATGGATCGATTTTGGTTCAGTGCAAGAAAATGGATTGATGCTAGCACACCCTCAACACGGTGAGTTCTTTTTAGAACCCTTTGTTAGTCGGTTATACAGCGACAACATAGCAATGCAAATAGACAGTATCGCGAATGGTCATGGTATTGGACTGCTGCCGACTTGGACAGCATGCGGCTATGAGAAACATCACCCAGGGCGAATCACACCTTGCTTAGAAGGTTGGCTTTCTGAGCCTATTTCCATTAACTGCTATACACCAGCAGGACGACCACCACTGCGCTTATCCGTACTTTTAGACTGCATTCACCAAAGCATTCCACAAGGTTGGAAAACCTGACAAAAATAAAAAGGCCATCATAATGATGGCCTTTCTAACTTTAGCGTTTAACAATCGTCGTTTACGTTCGACTGTTTAGACGGTCCTGCAATTACGCTAGCAATTCTTTTGCTGTGTTCACTACGTTTTCAGTCGTGAAGCCAAACATCTCGAATAGCTGACCAGCAGGTGCAGATTCACCGAATGTTGTCATACCGATGATGCGACCGTCGAAGCCAACGTACTTGTACCAGAAATCAGCAATGCCCGCTTCAATAGCGATACGTGCCGTTACGTCTGATGGCAGTACAGCTTCACGGTAAGCGGCGTCTTGTTTGTCGAATGCATCTGTTGATGGCATTGAAACAACGCGTACTTTCTTGCCTTCAGCAGTTAGCTGTGCTGCTGCTTCTACTGCTAGTTCAACTTCAGAACCTGTTGCGATAAGGATTAGCTCAGGCTTGCCTTCGCAATCTTTCAGAATGTAAGCACCTTTCGCGATGTCTGCTACTTGTTCTGCTGTACGCTCTTGTTGCGCAAGGTTTTGACGAGAGAAGATAAGTGCTGTCGGTGCATCTTTACGTTCAATCGCTAGTTTCCATGCAACTGCAGACTCAACTTGGTCACATGGGCGCCATGTGCTCATGTTTGGAGTTACACGTAGAGACGCCATTTGCTCAACAGGTTGGTGAGTTGGGCCATCTTCGCCAAGACCGATCGAATCATGCGTGTAAACTTGGATGTTCTGAATTTTCATCAGCGCAGCCATACGCATTGCGTTACGAGCGTATTCCATGAACATTAGGAATGTTGCGCCGTAAGGAACGAAACCACCGTGCAATGCGATACCGTTGATGATAGCAGTCATACCGAATTCGCGTACACCGTAGTGGATGTAGTTGCCAGAGAAGTCCTCCGTTTCTAGAGACTTAGAACCAGACCACATGGTCAGGTTAGAAGGCGCTAGGTCAGCAGAACCACCCATAAACTCAGGAAGCATTTGACCAAACGCTTCTAGTGCATTTTGCGATGCTTTACGTGATGCAATGTTCGCTGGGTTTGCTTGAAGTTCAGCAATGATTTGGTTCGCTTTTTCTTCCCACTGTGCAGGAAGTTCGCCGTTTAGACGACGTTTAAGCTCTGCCGCTTCTGCAGGGTAAGCTGCAGCGTATGCTTCGAATTTTTCATTCCAAGCTGCTTCTTTCGCGGCGCCCGCTTCTTTTGCATCCCACTCAGCGTAAACATCTGCCGGGATCTCAAATGGGCCGTACTCCCAACCTAGGTATTCGCGAGCCGCTTGGATTTCATCGTGACCTAGTGGTGCACCGTGACAGTCGTGCGAACCAGACTTGTTAGGAGAACCGAAACCGATAATTGTTTTGGTACAGATAAGCGTAGGACGTGGGTCCGCTTTTGCTGCTTCAATTGCTGCGTTGATCGCGTCTGAGTCGTGACCATCGACTGCTGGGATTACATGCCAGCCGTACGCTTCAAAACGCTTAGGTGTATCGTCAGAGAACCAGCCTTCAACGTGACCGTCGATAGAAATGCCGTTGTCATCCCAGAACGCGATCAGTTTGCCTAGACCTAACGTCCCAGCAAGAGAGCATGCTTCATGCGAGATGCCTTCCATTAGACAGCCGTCACCCATGAACACATACGTAAAGTGGTCAACGATATCGTGACCTTCTTTGTTGAACTGTGCCGCTAGTGCTTTCTCTGCGATCGCCATACCAACAGCGTTAGTGATGCCTTGACCTAGAGGACCAGTTGTTGTCTCGATACCAGGCGCGTAGCCGTACTCTGGGTGACCTGGGGTTTTTGAGTGCAATTGACGGAAGTTTTTCAGATCGTCAATAGATAGCTCGTAACCGCTTAAGTGCAGTAGAGAGTAAATAAGCATTGACCCATGACCGTTTGACAGCACAAAGCGATCGCGGTCGGCCCACTCTGGGTTTGAAGGGTTATGGTTTAGGTGAGAGCGCCAAAGAACTTCAGCGATATCAGCCATACCCATTGGTGCGCCTGGGTGGCCTGAGTTAGCTTGTTGAACACCATCCATGCTTAGAGCACGAATTGCATTGGCAAGATGTTTACGAGACGACATGTCTGCTCCTGAGTACATTAAGCGAAACGAAAAGTAGGTCATAATTCTCTCAAAGCCCTGTTGGGTGTGCAAACGTTTTCCAGTCCAAAACCTCACAAATATTGCACCTTTCGCGCCAAATCGTTCGAAGTTCTTAAAATTATCAATAAATCAGGCAAACGTTTGGTTATAACAAAAACCAAAAAAGAGCTTGTAATTCGAGCAATCAAATTTAGAATAGACGTCTAGATGTAGATACACCTACAAAAATTAGTATTAATTTGCGCTGGAGAGTTTATCATTCCCCAGTTTTAAACCAGATATAGTGGAGCTAACATGGCTAAGCACCTGTTTACTTCTGAGTCAGTATCAGAAGGTCATCCAGATAAAATTGCAGACCAGATTTCTGATGCGGTTCTTGACGCGATTCTAGAGCAAGATCCAAAGGCTCGTGTTGCATGTGAGACTTACGTTAAAACCGGTATGGTAATGGTGGGTGGTGAAATCACGACTTCAGCATGGGTAGACATCGAAGAGTTAACTCGTGAAACCGTTCGTGAAATCGGCTACGTACATTCAGATATGGGCTTTGACGCAGATTCTTGTGCGGTACTAAACACAATCGGTAAACAGTCGCCAGATATCAACCAAGGTGTTGATAAAGCTGACCCTAAAGAACAAGGTGCAGGCGACCAAGGCATCATGTTTGGTTACGCTTGTAACGAAACTGAAGTACTAATGCCAGCGCCAATTACTTACTCTCACCGTCTTGTTCAAAAGCAAGCAGAAGTTCGTAAAAACGGCACACTACCTTGGTTGCGTCCTGATGCAAAATCTCAGGTAACATTCCAATACGATCAAGGTAACATCGTTGGTATCGACGCGGTTGTTCTTTCAACTCAACACTGTGACTCAATCTCAACTTCAGACCTGCGTGAAGCGGTAATGGAAGAGATCATTAAGCCAGTGCTACCTTCTGAGTGGATCAACAAAGAAACAAACTTCTTCATTAATCCAACCGGTCGCTTCGTAATCGGTGGTCCTATGGGTGACTGTGGTCTAACTGGTCGTAAGATCATCGTAGATACCTACGGCGGCGCAGCTCGTCACGGTGGCGGTGCGTTTTCTGGTAAAGATCCATCAAAAGTTGACCGTAGTGCAGCATACGCAGCACGCTACGTAGCGAAAAACATCGTAGCCGCAGGCATGGCTGACCGTTGTGAGATCCAACTTTCTTACGCAATCGGTGTTGCTGATCCAACGTCTATCATGGTGGAAACGTTCGGTACTGAGAAAGTATCTCACGACATCATCATTGAAGCGGTTCGTCAATTCTTCGACCTACGTCCATACGGTCTACAAGAAATGCTTAACCTTCTTCAACCTATCTACAAGAAGACAGCGGCTTACGGTCACTTCGGTCGTGAAGAATTCCCGTGGGAAGCGACAGACAAAGCTGCACTTCTACGCGATTTCGCTGGCATCAAATAATCAAGCCAAGCAAGAATCAATCAAGCCCTCGCCTATGGTGGGGGCTTTTTATTTTCAGCAACTTTTATCTAGCCATTTCGGCTCATACCGCCCTGCCCCACAAAGCAGTCCTGTTTCTCCCTCATTTTTATACCGAATAAATTTTAAGCAATTATTTGTAAATTATCCCATCTCCGCCAATAGTTAAAATATTGTTAACTCCAATTTAAATAGAGACGTCGGATGCTGGCGACTGTGGAAGCAACACTTAAGTAAAGACATGAGTCAGGCATCTTTATGGCCGATACCAAACTAAGCCAATGCTCAGATGTAAACTTGAAAAAGTCGCTTCAAGTTTGACTGAACAAAAACCGCTGTCAGTTGGTATAAGCGGATAATGTGGGAATAAATCAAGGAGGAGTTATGCCTCGAACTGTTAATCCATCGGACTTCCACAACAAGCGAAAGGAAGTGCCAGACAACGAATACGCCAGAACCATACCGTGCAATACGGTCAATCTTTCTGCACCTTTTCATTGGCTAGCATTAGGTCTGCATGATTTCGTGCGAATGCCACTTATTAGTGCTTTCTATGGCATCTGTTTTATGGCAGCTGCGATAGGCATTGTTTTGCTCGTACAGTGGCAAGGCACACACTTGGTCGTCATGCCCAGTTTGATTGTTTACATGTTAATCGGTCCGTTTCTCGCGCTCGGCTTGTATGATGCCAGTTGGGAGAGAGAGCGCGGACACAAAGCAAGCTTGCTCCATTCAATGAAAGCGATCGGTCGTAACTCAACATCTCAATGGGCGTTCGCCGTGTTACTCGCAGTGTGTATGATATTTTGGATGCGCATTGCCGCTCTACTTCATGCGCTCTACCCTTCTGTTCAAGGGGCACCTTTAAGTGAGTTCCTACCCTTCCTTGTCATCGGCTCTTTAGTTGGCTTTGTTTTGGCTTGTGTGGTGTTTAGCATTTCAGCCTTTTCTATTCCGCTCATGATGGAGCGTCGCGTAGACATGATGACCGCTGTATTTACCAGCTTTAATGCAGTGAAATCCAACATTCCAGCAATGATTGTTTGGGCAGCGATCATCTGTGGCGGTATTCTTATCGGCTTTGCGACCTACGGGATCGGAATGTTGTTTACCATGCCAATTCTAGGCTACGGTACATGGCACGCTTACCATGCCACCATCAAGAAAAAACACACACCATAATTAACTGATGCTATGATCTGGCCCTCGCAAATGCGGGGGCTTTTTTATTTGATTTATCGAGGTGAATTGTGGATATAGAACTCAGCTATAAAGCCAAGCAAGTGATGGCGGGCTGTATCGCGATGGCGGAACAAGCTTTCAAACGTTCTTTCCCGATTCCAACAATCACCTTCGACGTCCGTGGGAAAGCGGCAGGAAAAGCCTACCTTCAATTAAATCAAGTACGCCTAAACCCTGTTTTATTTCGCGAAAACACCCAAGCATTCTTAGATGAAGTCATTCCTCATGAAGTAGCACACCTGATTACTTATCAGGTTTACGGGCGAGTTAGGCCTCACGGTAAAGAATGGAAAGGCGTCATGGAAGCCGTATTTAACGTACCAGCCAAAACCACTCACAGCTTTGAAGTAAAATCCGTTCAAGGTAAAACCTTTGAGTATCGTTGTGGTTGTATGACCTACCCTCTATCGATTCGCCGTCATAATAAAGTGCTGCGCAAAGAGGCGACGTACTCTTGTCAAAAATGCCGCCAACCACTTAACTTCACCGGTATTCAGTTATCGTAGCCCTTACCTCATAGTGTTACTTGCGTTCCCAAAATAAAGATCGAGTTGATCAAAACCTTCCCTTCGCCACTTATTGTTAACTTACTCATCACTAAAGCTATTTTATGCGTGTTATCATGAATAAAGTCATACTTTATAAAGACTTTTATCATGAAATACTTATTCTCTCTGTTGCTTATCGCGCTTTCTAGCACTGCGATTGCCGCGCCACCGAGCTCATTCTCTGCAGCCAAACGTGAGGCGGTCAAAATTTATCAAGACCACCCAACAAGCTTCTACTGTGGCTGTAACATTCAATGGCAAGGCAAGAAAGGCTCACCCGATTTAGCCTCTTGCGGTTACCAAGTCCGTAAACAAGAAAAACGGGCTGCACGAATCGAATGGGAGCACGTTGTTCCTGCGTGGCAATTTGGCCACCAGCGTCAATGCTGGCAAGATGGCGGACGTAAAAACTGTAAGAAAAAAGACAAAACTTTTCGTTTGATGGAAGCAGACTTGCACAACCTAACTCCTGCTATTGGTGAAGTAAACGGTGACCGTTCGAACTACAACTTCAGCCAATGGAACGGTATGGATGGCGTGAGTTATGGTCGCTGTGAGATGCAAGTGAACTTTAAGCAGCGTAAAGTCATGCCACCAGACCGTGCGCGTGGCTCAATTGCTCGTACCTATCTATACATGAGCAAAGAGTACGGTTTCAAACTGTCGAAGCAGCAAACGCAATTAATGAGTGCTTGGAACAAAACCTATCCTGTCGATAAATGGGAATGTGAGCGTGACGAGCGCATTGCAAAAGTACAGGGCAATCACAACCCATTTGTTCAAGAAGCCTGCCGCGCACTGTAACCTCCGACCTCGAAGCGTTCCAATTACTGATATTGAAACGCTTCTTGCCCCTTGTTTTTTCGGTGCAAAGCATCCATGTTAGGGTTTAAGTTTATTCTCTTGCTGGAAATCTCATGCGTACCCCTCGAATTTATCATCCAGAAACCATTCATCAACTTGGCTCACTTGCTTTAAGTGACGACGCAGCAGGCCATATCGGTCGTGTTTTGCGCATGAAAGAAGGCCAAGACGTTCTCCTTTTTGACGACAGTGGCGCAGAGTTCCCAGCGGTTATCAGTGAAGTCAGCAAGAAATCAGTTTTGGTTAACATCACCGAGCGTGTAGAAAGCAGTATTGAATCCCCTTTAGATCTGCACCTTGGTCAAGTCATTTCACGTGGCGATAAGATGGAGTTCACCATCCAAAAGTCTGTTGAACTTGGCGTCAATACCATCACTCCTCTGATTTCTGAACGTTGTGGCGTCAAGCTTGACCAAAAGCGTTTTGAGAAAAAACTCGCGCAATGGCAGAAAATCGCCATCAGTGCCTGTGAGCAATGTGGGCGTAATGTCGTGCCCGAAATTCGTCCAATTATGAGCTTGGAAGAGTGGTGTAAAGAAGAGTACGATGGTTTAAAGCTTAACCTTCACCCTCGTGCTAAATACTCAATCAACACTTTGCCAACCCCGGTTGAAAAAGTGCGCCTACTGATCGGTCCTGAAGGCGGTTTATCGTCTGAAGAGATCGAGATGACTCGAGAATACCAATTTGAAGAAACGCTACTCGGCCCTCGCGTTCTGCGTACCGAAACAGCGGCTCTGACAGCAATTACAGCCTTACAAGTTCGTTTCGGCGATCTTGGTTAAAACGGAGAAAAATAATGATCAAACTCGGTATCGTAATGGACCCAATCTCGTCCATTAACATCAAAAAAGACTCTAGCTTTGCCATGATGCTTGAAGCGCAACGACGCGGCTATGAAATCCACTACATGGAAATGAATGATCTGCATCTCGATCAAGGCGTTGCCATTGCAGATACTAAAGTGGTAGAACTAAAAGAAGATCCAAACGGTTGGTACGAGTTCAAATCAGAGCAAACTATCGAACTGTCTGAGCTAGACGCGGTGCTAATGCGTAAAGATCCTCCGTTTGATACTGAATACATCTACGCGACTTACATCCTTGAGCGTGCAGAAGAACAAGGTGCACTGATCGTTAACAAGCCTCAAAGCTTACGTGATTGTAACGAAAAGCTGTTTACGGCATGGTTCCCAGAGCTGACACCTACAACGATCGTGACGCGAAAAGCAGAGAAAATTAAAGAATTTCGTGAAAAACATGGTGATGTCATCCTGAAACCGCTTGATGGTATGGGTGGCGCGTCCATCTTCCGTGTAAAAGAAAACGATCCAAACGTCTCTGTGATCATCGAGACATTGACTAACCACGGTCAAAACTACGCAATGGCGCAAACCTTCGTGCCAGATATCAGCAACGGTGACAAACGTATCTTAGTGGTAGATGGCGAACCTATGCCTTACTGTCTAGCACGCATTCCTGCTAAAGGCGAAACGCGCGGCAACCTAGCCGCTGGTGGTACTGGTGAAGCTCGTCCGCTAAGCGAAACCGACCTCAAAATTGCGCAAACCGTTGCTCCGACATTGAAAGAAAAAGGCCTTATCTTTGTTGGCCTTGACGTAATTGGCGACAAGCTAACAGAAATCAACGTCACCAGCCCAACCTGTATTCGCGAAATTGAAGCAGCTTTTGATATCTCAATCACAGGCAAGCTGATGGATGCGATTGAGCGTCGAGTAAAAGGCGAATAACTCAAACTGTATTACAGTTAATAGAGAGCGTAGTACATTAACTTAAGCAAACTCATGCACATACCTAGATGGTAAACTGTATGATGTTTGCTTAAGGGCATTTACGAGAGTTAAGGGTCAGTATGAGTATGAATCTCACAAATCACTTTTTGGTTGCCATGCCTGGGATGAAAGATCCGTACTTTCAAAACAGCGTGATCTACGTTTGTGAGCACAACGAAGACGGCGCTATGGGGCTGATGATCAATGCTCCTGTTGATATCACCGTCGGCAACATGCTCAAGCAGGTGGAAGTTCAGCCAGTACACCCGCGCCTATTTGAAGCCAGTCTAGATAGACCAGTCTACAATGGCGGCCCAATCTCGGAAGATCGTGGTTTTATTTTGCATAAACCCAAAGATTACTACGAGTCCAGCGTCCAAATGACCGATGACCTCGCGGTAACCACTTCGCGTGATATTCTTTCGGTGTTAGGAACAGAAGCAGAACCAAGTGATTACCTAGTGGCACTGGGCTACTCCGGTTGGAGTGCAGGCCAATTAGAAAGTGAGCTGGTCGAAAACTCTTGGCTCACCATTGAAGCGACGCCTGAAATTATCTTTAATACACCAATCAACGAGCGTTGGAAGAAAGCGGTCGAAAAGCTGGGTATCGACCCAAGTCACCTTTCAGCAGACTCTGGACATGCTTAGTCCAAATATACAGTTACATTAGATAGAGACACCTTATGTCACGCACAATTATGGCTTTTGACTTTGGAACCAAAAGCATTGGTAGCGCTATTGGCCAAGAAATTACTGGTACAGCTTCCCCATTAAAAGCCTTTAAAGCCAATGACGGTATTCCAAACTGGGACGATATCGAAAAGCAAATCAAAGAGTGGCAACCAGATTTGCTAGTGGTCGGTTTACCGACCGATCTGCATGGTAAAGACCTTGAGACCATAACCCCTCGTGCACGAAAATTTGCTAAGCGTCTGCAAGGCCGATACGGATTGCCAGTTGAACTGCATGATGAGCGTTTATCTACTGCAGAAGCTCGTGCGGAGTTGTTCAGCATGGGCGGCTACAAAGCCCTATCGAAAGGTAATGTTGACTGCCAGTCAGCAGTGGTGATTCTAGAAAGCTGGTTTGAAGCCCTTTGGGGTGAGTAAACACTTCAAGCACAATGAAAAAAGGTTGGCTCCTGCCAACCTTTTTTGTTTCTGGATTGGATTAATCCATATCGATCTTAACGTTTGCCAAACTGCCCGTAGAGAATGCTTCACCACGCTGCGTTTTCAACATCAAGCGCAGATCATTCGCCGAGTCGGCACTATGTAGTGCGTCCTCTTCGCTGATCTTACCTTGCATCACTAACTTATAAAGAGATTGATCGAACGTCAGCATACCAAACTCATTTGAGCGAGCCATGGTTGACTTCAACTCATGTAAATCTCCGCGACGAATCAAATCCGACACACGTGGGCTATTTAGCAAGATCTCAAATACACCATGACGTCCCTGCCCATTTTTATCTCGGATCAGCTGCTGACCAACCACGCCTTTTAGGTTCATCGACAAATCGAACAAGAATTGTTCTTTTTGATCTTTCGGTACCAAGTGAAGAATGCGCTCTAAAGCTTGGTTTGCATTGTTGGCGTGCAACGTTGCCATACACAGGTGACCCGTTTCGGCGAAGGTCATCGCGTATTCCATTGTTTCACGGCTACGGATCTCACCAATCAAAATCATATCTGGTGCTTGGCGCAGCGAGTTTTTAAGCGCAACTTCATAGCTTTCCGTATCTAACCCAACTTCGCGTTGAGTCACGATACAGCGCTTGTGTTCATGCACGAATTCGATCGGATCTTCGACCGTCAAAATGTGCCCGGTTTTATTGCTGTTTCGATAGCCTGTCATCGCCGCCATGGTGGTCGATTTACCCGATCCAGTAGCACCGACCACCAGCACCAAACCACGCTTAGCTATCGCCAAATCTTGCAACACTAACGGTAACTTTAACTGCTCAAAAGTAGGAATATTGGTTTCAATACGACGAATCACTGCGCCTGGTAACTCGCGTTGAAAAAAGGCACTCACACGGAAGCGACCACAATCTCTCACAATGGCAAAATTCGACTCGCGACTTTTACGAAATTCCTGACGCCGATCTGGTTCCATAGCGCTATCGAGTAATGCAGCCACATCACTCTCGGTGAGTTTTTCCCCTTGCGGACGCAATTCGCCATCCACACGAAATAGAATTGGCGCTCCAACCGTGATGTAAAGATCCGACGCTTTCAGCGCCAGCATGCCTTCGAGAAATTTATCTAGATCCATCTTCCGTATTCACCATTATCTGTATGAACGTTACGAGAATTGCTGCACTTCTAATCCGATCTTACTATCGACCTCTTCACGAGCAACCATGCCTTGCGCCATTAACTGACGAGCATTTTGCTCCATGGTTTGCATGCCGTGAGCCGCACCTGTTTGAATGATCGAATACATCTGCGCGACTTTGTCTTCGCGGATCAAGTTGCGAATCGCAGGCGTTGCCATCATAATTTCATGGCATGCAATACGGCCACCACCATTACGCTTCAGAAGCTTTTGCGCGATAACCGAACGAAGGGACTCAGATAGCATCGAGCGAACCATATCTTTATCACTACCAGGAAACACATCGATAATACGGTCAATGGTTTTTGCCGCCGAGCTGGTGTGCAACGTCCCGAAAACTAAGTGACCCGTTTCTGCCGCCGTTAAGGCAAGGCTGATGGTTTCTTTGTCACGCATCTCACCAACCAGAATAACGTCTGGGTCTTCGCGCAATGCGCTGCGCAGTGCGTTTTGGAAACTATGGGTGTCACGGTGAACTTCACGCTGGTTAATCAAACATTTATTGTTGTTGTGAACAAATTCAATCGGATCTTCAATTGTGAGTACGTGCTTGTTGTGATTACGGTTAATGTAGTCAACAATGGCTGCTAAGGTCGTCGATTTACCTGAACCTGTTGGGCCAGTGACCAGAACTAAGCCTTTTTCAGCGTTCGCAATTTTTTTGAAGATCTCTGGCGCTTCTAGCTCTTCCAGAGTTGGAATGCTACTTGGAATGGTACGGAATACTGCCGCACAACCGCGAGATTGGTTGAAAGCGTTGACACGGAAACGGCCAACGTTATGCAACTCAAAAGAGAAATCGACTTCGAGTTTTTCTTCGAACTCACTGCGCTGGGCATCGTTCATGATTTCGAAAACCAAACGATGCACTTCTTGGTGTGTAAACGCTGGAATGCCTAGTTTTCTTACATCCCCATCAATACGAACCATTGGTGGGACACCTGCAGAAAGATGTAGATCCGAGGCATTATGTTTTACACTAAAATCCAGTAACTCAGTGATATCCATTTAAAATCCTTAAGTCTAAAGTACAGCTATGAGTAGTATTCAACAAAATATTGAACATATCACCTCTCAAATTCGATATGACGAGCAAAAATGTGGTCGAACTCCAGAGTCAGTGCAACTTCTAGCGGTAAGCAAAACTAAACCTGTCGAGGCAATTCTCGAAGCCTACCAAGCGGGACAAACCGCCTTTGGTGAAAACTACGTTCAAGAGGGCGTCAGTAAAGTTCAGCACTTTGCCGAGCATTATCCAGATAATCGAATCGAATGGCACTTCATTGGCCCGATTCAATCGAATAAATCGCGACTTGTTGCTGAACATTTCGATTGGGTTCACACCATCGATCGAACCAAGATTGCGCAACGCCTGAATGATCAGCGGCCAAGCGAACTTAAACCGCTACAAGTTCTGATTCAGGTTAACACCAGTGGTGAGACATCTAAATCTGGTGTCACTGAAGCGGAAGTATTCGATCTTGCGGAGTTGATTTCTCGCCTACCCAACCTCACTTTAAGAGGGTTGATGTCGATTCCTGCCAACGTGTCTGACTACGAATCACAACTTCATGAGTTTCAGAAGTTGGCCACATTGAAGCAAACACTCGAAGCTCAGTTCCCAGAAATCGATACATTATCAATGGGAATGAGTGGTGATATGACCGCTGCAATCGAAGCTGGTAGTACAATGGTTCGTATTGGAACCGCTATTTTCGGCGCACGAGACTACAGCTAAATCAACAAAACGCTCACTCGCGACATAAGTTATGTCGTCAATCGTTAGAGCGTAAATGCGCAATCATCTTACTCGCCAATAGGAGCAGTAAGTAACAGCGGCGCTATTATACACCTGAGCGCACAACAAATTCTAAATATCATGATGGAAATCAGACAAATGGAACATAAAAAAATCGCCTTCATTGGTGCTGGCAACATGGTGAGAGCCATTGTTTCCGGCTTGGTTGCTAACGGATACCCAGTGCAAAACATTACCGCGACGGCTCCTTCAGAGGCTCGCCGCCTTCTGCTAGAACAAGATTTTGGCATCCGTACCACTAGCGATAACATCCAAGCTGCGACCAAGGCGGATGTGGTGGTATTGTCTGTAAAACCGCAAATGATGGCTGATGTCTGTAAACCACTGCAATCGATCGATTTCACTAATAAACTGGTGATTTCTATTGCCGCAGGCATCAACTGTTCACGATTGGATGATATGCTAGCCACCAAATTGAACTTGGTTCGTGTGATGCCAAATACGCCATCACAGCTTGGGTTGGGTATGAGTGGGTTGTTCGCACCAACTCATGTAACCGAGCACGACAAAGCTTTTGCCGCAGAGTTAATGGAAGCGGTCGGTAAAGTATGCTGGGTTGAGCAAGAGTCTGGCATCAATAATGTGATTGCCGTAGCGGGCAGTGCTCCAGCATACTTCTTCCTGTTTATGGAAGCGATGCAAGCAGAAGCGATTGCGCAAGGCTTTGATAAAGAGACCGCTCGACTATTGGTTCAGCAAGCGGCACTGGGCGCGGCCAGTATGGTGGTTAGCAACCCAGAAACTGAGCTATCGACCCTGCGTGAGAACGTAACATCGAAAGGTGGGACAACGGCAGAAGCACTGCGTACATTCAACGAACATCAACTTTCAGATATTGTCGCTAAAGCCATGCAAGCTGCTGTGGCTCGCGCGGAAGAAATGGAAAAACTGTTTTAATTATTTGGATGAACTCCGTTTAGTATCATCCATCACTTGTTAAGGGTACCTTATGAATTCAATGAGTTTTCTCATCTCAACCCTATTTGACCTGTACATCATGGTCGTAATTTTGCGAATTTGGTTGCAAGCTGCGCGCGCAGACTTCTACAACCCATTCTCGCAATTCATAGTAAAAGCGACTCAGCCGGTCATTGGTCCATTGCGCCGCGTTATCCCTTCCGTGGGGAATATTGACCTAGCAACCGTGTTGTTTGCCTACGTGTTGTGTGTGCTTAAATTTGTCGTGCTTATCCTAATAGCTTCGAACGGTTCCGTCTCTTTCAGCGCTGACTTCTTATTCTTGGGCTTATTATCATTAATCAAAGCCGCAGGTGGCCTATTGTTCTGGGTACTATTGATCCGTGCAATTTTGAGCTGGGTAAGCCAAGGCCGCAGCCCTATCGAGTACGTATTCCATCAACTGACCGAGCCAATGTGCGCTCCAATCCGTCGTATTCTTCCGGCTATTGGTGGTCTTGATTTAAGCGTACTGGTGTTATTTATCGGCTTGCAGTTCGCGAACTTCTTAATGGGCGATATCATTGGTCCAATTTGGTTCCAGCTATAATGTCAGCTGCAGTTTGGCAAGATGGTGAGGACATCATCCTGAAGCTCTATATTCAACCTAAAGCTAGCCGCGATAAAATCGTTGGCTTGCATGGTGAAGAGCTAAAAATCGCCATTACTGCTCCACCTGTCGATGGCAAAGCTAATGCACACCTAACTAAGTTCTTAGCCAAGCAGTTTAAAATCGCTAAGGGCTTGGTTCACATAGAAAAAGGTGAATTAGGACGGCACAAACAAATTCGGATAGAATCGCCTACCCAGATACCGACAGAAATTAAAGCCATCATATGATGGCTTTTTATTTACGATTTTGTACCACACTTACTAATACCAACGACTGAGTACGCATTTTTTACCCCCTGACCAAGGTAAAATTGCAGCTATGGTTGTTTTATAACAAGTGCTTTGAGGAAGTAACAATGAGCAAATGGATTACCGCATTACTGATTAGCCTGTTGTCGTTACCAAGCTTCGCCGATCAGTTTAAAAATATGAAAGATATCGAAGTACACTATGTCGCGTTTAACTCAACATTCCTATCACCCAAAGTCGCACGTAGCTACGATATCAAACGTAATGGATACCTCGCTGTGGTTAATATTAGCGTGTTAGATAGAGCTTCATTGGGTAAGCCAGCATTAGAAGCAAAAATTGCTGGACGCGCGAAGAACCTTATCGGCCAAACTCAGACCTTGACCTTTCGTGAAGTCAAAGAAGGCAATGCGATATACTATTTAGCCGAACTGCCAATTACCCACGAAGAAACTTTTACTTTCGATATTGACGTAAAAGCTGGAAACAAAGGCTCAGGTAAGCTTAAATTCACCCAGAAGTTTTATGTTGAAGAGTAATTGGGTTGTGATGTTCCAAAAGCTTTTGGATCTAAGCAGGCTAAAAACCACTTATTAGTTAAAGAATATCTAGAGGAGAACGATTTGTTCTCCTCTATCACTATTAAAAGAGATTCCCATGAAAAAAATTGTGCTAGCAACTGGTAACCAAGGCAAAGTTCGTGAAATGGCAGATTTGTTGTCTGACTTCGGCTTTGAAGTATTAGCGCAAAGTGAATTCAATGTATCGGAAGTAGCTGAAACGGGTACAACTTTCATTGAAAACGCAATCATTAAAGCTCGCCATGCCGCACAAGAAACAGGGCTTCCTGCCATTGCAGACGACTCTGGATTAGAAGTCGATTTCTTAAAAGGCGCTCCGGGCATTTACTCTGCACGTTACGCAGGCGAGAGCGCATCTGATCAAGAGAATCTAGAAAAATTGCTAGCGGCAATGGAAGGCGTACCAGAAGCAGAGCGTACAGCACGTTTCCACTGCGTATTAGTCCTCATGCGTCACGAGAACGACCCAACGCCTATCGTCTGTCACGGTAAATGGGAAGGCCGAATTCTAACTGAAGCACACGGTGAAAATGGCTTTGGCTACGACCCAATCTTCTTTGTTCCTGAAGACAACTGTGCATCAGCCGAACTTGAACCTGCACGTAAGAAACAACTGTCTCACCGCGGTAAAGCGCTCCAGTCGTTGTTTGCTCAACTGTCTGAGCAAGTGTCTCAGTAATCACGAGCGAATTAGACCATGTTAACGCCCCCAGCACTCAGCTTGTATGTACACATCCCGTGGTGTGTGCAAAAGTGCCCGTATTGCGACTTTAACTCTCACGCGCTCAAAACCGAGATTCCAGAAGAAGAGTACATCAGTGCCCTTTTAGAAGATTTGGATACCGACATTGAGAAATACCGACTTAACGAAGCGCCACGTCCACTGCATTCAATCTTCATTGGTGGTGGTACGCCGAGTTTGATTTCGGCAGAAGGCATCGAGCGTCTACTTAAGGGCATTGAAGCGCGTATTCCGTTCAAGCCTGAAATCGAAATAACCATGGAAGCGAACCCAGGCACCATCGAAGCAGAGCGTTTTGTTGGCTACCGTAAAGCCGGGGTAACGCGTATCTCTATCGGCGTGCAAAGCTTTGAGCAACAAAAGCTTGAGCGTTTGGGGCGTATTCACGGCCAAGACGAAGCCGTCAACGCTGCTCAGCTGGCGCACCAAATCGGTTTGAACAGCTTTAACCTCGATCTCATGCACGGCTTACCTGATCAAAGCATCGAACAAGCCTTGGCAGATTTGGACAAAGCAATTGAGTTGGCACCGCCGCACTTGTCTTGGTATCAGCTGACCATCGAACCAAACACCATGTTCTACTACAAGCCACCAACGCTACCTGACGATGATGACTTGTGGGATATTTTCGAGCTCGGACACCAAAAACTTGCAGCCGCGGGTTATGTGCAATATGAAATCTCCGGTTACAGCAAGCCGGGCTATCAGTGTCAGCACAACCTCAACTACTGGCGCTTTGGTGATTACCTTGGTATCGGTTGTGGCTCTCATGGCAAACTCAGTTTTACCGACGGACGTATTATTCGAACGACAAAGGTAAAACACCCGCGAGGCTATTTAGCGGCTTATCAAAATATGGTCAAACCTTATCTGCATACAGAACATGTCGTCGCGGATGAAGATCGTCCATTCGAGTTTTTTATGAACCGATTCCGCTTAATCGAAGCCTGTCCGAAGCAAGATTATGTGGACACCACGGGCTTACCGCTTAGTACGATTCAAGAAACCATCGACTGGGCGATAGAAATGGGCTACCTGAGTGAAACGGCTACCCATTGGCAAATTACTGAAAAAGGGAAGCTCTTCCTTAATGATTTGCTCGAAGCCTTTATGGCCGAAGAAAGCGAAGAGTAACGCAACCCCAAAACAAAAAAAGCCTCTCAATTGAGAGGCTTTTTATTTAGAAACTGTGCCGTCCTAAATAAGGTTGACACATTTCCAACATTAGAAAATTGAACGGCCAATTCGCTCTGAGAGCAGCTCAAGCGCCTTAGTACCCGCAAGCGAGTTACCTGAAGGATCAAGCTCTGGAGACCATACTGAAATAGTCATTTCACCAGGTACTACCGCGATAATGCCACCACCAACACCAGACTTACCAGGCATACCAACGCGATAAGCAAACTCGCCCGCGCCATCATACAAGCCACACGTTGCTAACAGTGCATTAAGTTGTTTGGTTTGCACAGGAGAAACTACAGGCTTACCCGTTTGTACCGATGTGCCCTTGTTTGCTAAATAGCTAAACGTTTTAGCCAAATCGACGCAACTCATCTTCAGCGCACAAGCGTGGAAGTAGTTTTGTAGTACTGGAATCACCTCATTTTCGAAGTTGCCAAACGAGCGCATGAGATATGCAATCGCCGCATTACGATCACCATGCATCATTTCGGATGCCGCAACGACTTTGTCATACACAATATGGGTATCACCAGAAAGCTGACGCACAAATTCCAACAGGCGCTGACGAGGTGCAGATAAGCGAGTTTGTAACAAATCTGCCACTACTATCGCTCCAGCATTTATAAATGGATTACGAGGAATACCTTGCTCCATTTCTAGCTGGATTAGCGAATTAAATGCCTGCCCCGAAGGCTCTTTTCCCACTCGAGACCAAATTTCTTCTTGCTTGTACAAGCACATCGCTAACGTCAAGCTCAATGCTTTTGAAATAGATTGGATAGAGAAAGGTTCATCGGCATCACCCGCCTTAATAACCTCACCTTCGTTGGTGTATACCGCAATACCTAACTTGTTGCTAGGTACTTTTGCCAGAGCAGGAATGTAATCAGCCACTTTACCTTGGCCGATTAAAGGGCGTACTTCCGCCAAAATATCTGTCAAAATTTCCACTGTCGGTTTCATTCTCTACCTTCTATTTACAAGAGAACTCGTTGAGCTCAGAGGTAAAAAAAGCCAACGTGTCGTTGGCTTTTCCATAGGGTTCGTTCGACTCAAGTCGATTATGGTTTTACTGCCACAATAATATTGCGGTTGATAGATTGATCAACACGGTGAAGATAACCGATGTAAGGCTCTTCTGAAAGTACCTTCCAACCTTGCTCTTCAAATAATGCCGCGACATCTTTCCATTTCAATGTGAATTCATTGAAAGACAACACCACTGAACCTTGCTTTTTCAATACCACTTTCCATGCAGGCAGAGCCTCTTTTAAAAGCTCTAGTGGACTACGGTTCAGTTTGCTGTCCTTGGCATTTTTGCTGCCGTGCTGCACGCCATAAGGCAGATCAGACACCATCACATCAACTGAGTTCTTTTTCACGACTTGATCAGCGATACGAGTATCAGCCGAATACAGCTTCATAAACTGAAGATTGCCTTGGTTGTAATCTTCTTTATTTGCTGCAGCTTCAACCACGAAACCATCCGCCACTTTCTTGCCACCCGCAGTGCGCTTTTCTTTGCTCACTTTGTGCTTAAAGCGGCCATTCTTCATGAACTTAACAATAAAGGTCTGGATCTCTTGCACCCACTTGGCGTTGATCTCAACCCCTACCACGTTCAAACCGTGGATCAAGCCTTCAAATAAGGTTGTACCTTTACCACACATTGGATCCATTAAGGTCAGTTGTTCACTTCCCGTATTGGACGCACTAATGCCGATATTCACCATCAAACGGGTAAACTGCTCATTTGTTTTCCCGGTGTAGCGCAAAATCTGGCTCATGCTTTCCGGGAAAGTGTTAAATACGGGCGCTTGAACTGGTCGAAGTAAACCATCTTCGCGCACTTCAAATAGCGCATAGTAAATCGAAGAGGCTGCGATTCTTCGCGCCTGCTCATCGGTTAGCGCTTCCTGACAAGAAAACACCAACGCAGCAGGTAAGCCAACGTCTTTACTACCAATTTCTGTCACATCCACGCCTTGTGAAGCTAAAATTGCTTTTAGTTCAGAACAGGCAATGGTCATTGCGCTATCAAAGTAAATTCGGTTATGACCCGGATTCGCTAATATCGCGTAATGGTACATCCCATGAACTCCTCTGGTTACGCAATACGCTTATATTTGATATCCCAAACACCGTGACCAAGACGGTGACCACGAGCTTCAAACTTCGTTAGCGGGCGATCGTCTGGACGAGGAACGAAATCACCATCTTTAGCAATGTTTTCGAAACCTGGCGCTTGGTTCATCACTTCAATCATGTGCTCTGCGTAGTTTTCCCAGTCGGTCGCCATGTGGAAAATACCTTCATTAGGGATAAGCTTCTCACGCACCATTTCCGCAAAACCTAATTGAACAATACGACGCTTGTGGTGACGCTTCTTATGCCAAGGGTCTGGGAAGAACAATTGCAGTGTCGATAAGCTGCCATTTGGGATCATGTGTTCGAATACTTCTACCGCATCGTGACACATTACACGCAGGTTAGTAATTCCCGCTTCGCGAGCATCGGCAAGACAAGCACCAACGCCTGGGCTATGAACTTCGATACCGATGAAGTTTTTCTCTGGCGCGTTCTTTGCCATTTCAACCAATGAAGCACCCATACCAAAACCGATCTCAAGCACTACTGGGTTATCGTTGCCAAACACCTCTTTCCAATCGAGAAGTTCAGCTTTGAAGTCAATACCCATCGTAGGCCAGCATTCATTCATCGCGCTCTCTTGACCTTTAGTCAAACGCCCTTCACGGCGTACAAAGCTGCGGATTTTGCGGATCAGCTTTCCGTCTTCGTTGTATTCGTTAGTGGTTACTTCACTCATTGATTTTGCCTGCACATTGATTAATCAAAGCGGGGATTATCCAAAGAATTTACTTAGGTGCAAGTATTTGTTGAGCTCTTGGTCTATGGCAATCCAAAAGCAACGAAACACCTCTTTATATCCCTACTGTTTATCCGTTGTACTTCTTGCCCATTATGTGGTGCAATTTTGCACCTAACCAATAATAGAATACAGAGCAAGTCGTGACACCTTTCGCCAGTGCCATCCTAGAATGGTATGACGCATATGGAAGAAAAGATCTTCCGTGGCAACAAAATAAGACCGCATACAGTGTCTGGTTGTCTGAAATTATGCTTCAGCAAACTCAGGTCACTACGGTTATTCCGTATTACCAACGTTTCTTGGAGCGCTTTCCAACCGTAATCGATCTTGCCAATGCTGAGCAAGATGAAGTCCTACACCTTTGGACTGGCTTAGGGTATTACGCCCGAGCCCGTAACCTTCACAAAGCAGCACAAGAGGTCGCCTCTACATACAATGGTGAGTTTCCTCTTGATATAGAGAAAATGAACGCCCTACCGGGGATTGGTCGCTCTACTGCTGCCGCCATTTTATCGTCTGTGTATAAACAACCACACGCGATTCTTGATGGTAACGTGAAGCGCACCCTATCCCGCTGTTTCGCAGTTGCAGGATGGCCAGGACAAAAAAAGGTTGAAAACCAGCTGTGGGAAATTGCCGAAACGCATACCCCACAAACGGATGTAGATAAGTATAACCAGGCAATGATGGACATGGGCGCAATGGTCTGCACTCGCAGCAAACCCAAATGTAGCCTCTGCCCTGTTGCTGACCTGTGTGTGGCAAAACAACAAGGTAATGTGCTCGACTACCCGGGCAAAAAACCGAAGAAAGATAAACCAATCAAGCAAACTCGTTTCGTGATGCTTCACCACAACACCGAAAATGGTCATGAGGTGTGGTTAGAGCAAAGACCACAAACAGGCATTTGGGGTGGCTTATTCTGCTTCCCACAAACCGAACATGTGGATGCAGAAAGCGACATTGAATTGCTACTGGATCAACGCGGCATTCAAGCCAGCAATATCAAACAGAAGCAAACACTGATTACCTTTCGTCATACATTCAGCCATTACCACCTAGATATCACGCCAATTTTGATTGATTTATCAAAGCAACCGGACGTGATAATGGAAGGCAACAAAGGTCTTTGGTATAACTTATCTAAACCTGAAGAAGTCGGTTTAGCCGCGCCAGTAAAACTATTGCTGGAAACGCTACCCCACGAACTTCGTTAATTGAATACAAGGAGTCATTATGAGCCGCACTGTATTTTGTGCTCGACTAAAGAAAGAAGGCGAAGGTCTAGACTTTCAACTTTACCCTGGTGAACTAGGTAAACGCATTTTCGACAACATCTCGAAAGAAGCGTGGGCTCAGTGGCAACACAAACAAACCATGTTGATCAACGAGAAGAAACTCAACATGATGGATCCAGAACACCGCAAACTGATCGAAACAGAAATGGTAAATTTCCTCTTTGAAGGAAAAGACGTTCATATCGAAGGTTACACACCGCCGAGCGAATAAAGTCGCTTGAGTTAAACAATGACATCACAACCATTTGTGGTGTCATTTTTCTATTACCTTCAATAACTCTGATACTTATGAAAAAAATTGTCTTTATCGCTGCCGCACTTTTAATGGCAGGCTGTAGCCGTGAATTCGTCGAAAAAATTTATGACGTCAACTACGAGCCAACAAACCGTTTTGCCAATAACTTAGCTGAGCTACCAGGACAATTTGAAAAAGATACTGCGGCGCTAGATGCCTTAATCAATAGCTTTTCAGGCAATATTCAAAAGCGCTGGGGTAAAAAAGAGATCAAGTACGCTGGCAAGAGTAATTACGTTAAGTACATCGATAACTACCTTAGCCGCGCCGAGGTCGACTTTCGCAAAGGCGTGATCACGATAGAGACCGTATCACCGACAGAGCCCCAAAAACACCTAAAAGACGCGATTGTCACCACCTTATTAACACCAGACGATCCCGCGCACGTCGACTTATTCTCCTCTAAAGGTATCACGTTAGAGGGGCAACCATTCCTGTATAAACAAGTTGTCGACCAAGACAATAAGCCAATTCAATGGTCTTGGCGGGCAAACCGATTTGCGGAATACCTCATCGCAAATAAAATAAAAACCAAAAATGTAGATTTCAAGAAAGCGTATTACGTCGAAATTCCCATGGTTGAAGACCACTTTTCAACTCGCAGCTACCAATACGCCGATATCGTGCGTCGAGCTTCCAAGAAATACGACATTCCAGAAGACTTGATATACGCCATTATTAAAACCGAGAGCAGTTTCAACCCATACGCGGTAAGTTGGGCAAATGCGTATGGCCTAATGCAAGTTGTACCTAAAACAGCGGGACGAGATGTGTTCAAACTCGTGAAAAAGCGCTCGGGCCAACCAAGCCCTGAATATTTGTTTAATCCAGAAAACAACATAGATACCGGTACTGCGTATTTCTATATCTTAAAAAATCGTTATTTAAGAGAAGTCCGCCACCCTACCTCTCTCGAGTACAGCATGATTTCAGCTTACAATGGCGGTACTGGAGGAGTTTTAAACACATTTCATCGCAGTGATCGCAAACGCGCAATGCAAGATCTTAATTCATTGCAACCCAACCAAGTTTATTGGGCGTTAACCAAGAAACACCCGAACGCAGAAGCGCGTCGCTACCTAGAAAAAGTTACAAATTTCAAAAAGGAATTTAACTCGAAGCAAACTTTGTAGTGACAGTTGAATAAAAAGCGTTCGAACAACCACTTTTTTGAAATTATTTAAAAAAAGTGGTTGACGCAACGCGGGAAAATCCGTTTAATAGCGCTCCGTTGCCCGGATAGCTCAGTCGGTAGAGCAGAGGATTGAAAATCCTCGTGTCGGTGGTTCGATTCCGCCTCCGGGCACCACAATTTGATTTGTTGGTGTCTTAACGAAATGTTATAACACGGACAAAAGCACAAAGAATAAAGTGTGCCGACTTAGCTCAGTAGGTAGAGCAACTGACTTGTAATCAGTAGGTCACCAGTTCGATTCCGGTAGTCGGCACCATTCTTTTGCCTCGATAGCTCAGTCGGTAGAGCAGAGGATTGAAAATCCTCGTGTCGGTGGTTCGATTCCGCCTCGAGGCACCATATTTGGTGCACTTGCTTCATAAGCAAGACACAAAAAAGAATAGTTCCTCCTTAGCTCAGTTGGTAGAGCGACGGACTGTTAATCCGCAGGTCGCTGGTTCGAGCCCAGCAGGAGGAGCCAATTTCTAGAATCTTACTTAAGTGAGATTTTAAAAACTGAAGAGATAATCTCTTCTAGAAAGAATACAGTGTGCCGACTTAGCTCAGTAGGTAGAGCAACTGACTTGTAATCAGTAGGTCACCAGTTCGATTCCGGTAGTCGGCACCATTCTTTTGCCTCGATAGCTCAGTCGGTAGAGCAGAGGATTGAAAATCCTCGTGTCGGTGGTTCGATTCCGCCTCGAGGCACCATATCTGGTGCACTTGCTTCATAAGCAAGACACAAAAAAGAATAATTCCTCCTTAGCTCAGTTGGTAGAGCGACGGACTGTTAATCCGCAGGTCGCTGGTTCGAGCCCAGCAGGAGGAGCCACTTTTAAAGCCGCATCACTTGATGCGGCTTTTTTGTATCTGCTTTATACGTCATTTCTCACTTTCCCATTTATCTGCACTTCATTTCTAAACATCAGCGAACATTAAATCCTTTCTTCAAAAACACTTATTTCACGCTAAAAATTTAATCCTCATCGTAATTTCAATACGCATTAGTATCCGAGCATATTTATCTTCACTAAGATGCCCGAGTTATTACATTTCTTCTTTTAGCTATGCCTTGCATAGTGATAACACTTTATTTGTGAGCTAAATATGAAACTAAAAACTCAAGCCTATTTATTATCTGCGATCATATTGCTAGCTCTCCTAGCTCTGACCGCAACGGGCTTATGGACACTTCGCGTCGCAAGTAACCTTGATAACAAAGCTCGAGTTACTGAGCTATTTAAAAGTGCGTACAGCATACTTACCGAAGTAGAAAAGATGGCTATCGAAGGCAAAATGCCGGAAGACGAAGCGAAAGCATTAGCCACTCGCCTACTTCGTAACAATATCTACAAAGACAACGAATACGTTTATGTCGCAGATGAAAATATGATGTTCATCGCCGCACCACTAGACCCTCAACTGCACGGAACCAGCTTCCATGACTTTAGAGATGGCAGTGGTAATAGTGTAGGCCAACTCATTCTAGATGTATTGGGGCACAAAACAGGTCAGATCGTTGAATATACCTGGAGCCAAAAACAAGCAGATGGCAGCATTGAAGAAAAACACTCGATAGCAGAAAAAACACCACACTGGGGCTGGGTTGTCGGTACAGGTATTGGCTTTAATGAAGTTAACGCACGTTTTTGGTCGACAGCACAATGGCAGCTTGCGCTGTGTCTGATTATCGCGGGAAGTATTCTAAGTGGCCTGATCATTTCGATTCGCAAAATGCTTAATCTACTTGGAGGAGAGCCTAACGACGTGCGCAAAGCAGTTCAAGCTGTCGCTCAAGGAGACATTCAGACCAGTTTTGATACTGTGGCACCGAGAGGAAGTATCTATCGTGCCGTGCAAGATATGAGTCAATCACTAGCTACTATGGTGACAAACCTAGAGAAGTCTATGCATGCACTGCGCGCAGAGTTGTTTGCCGTAGAGGCTCGATCAAATACGATTGCCGATCTTACCGTATCTCAGCAGCAATCAACGGCGATGATTGCCACTGCGATGACTGAAATGGCATCTTCAGCCAACCATGTTGCCAATTCAGCAAGCGACACCGCAAACAATACGGACGAGGCTGACAAACAAAGCCAACATACTCAGAAACTCATTCATAACACGGTTGAAAACATTCAAGGTTTAGCTTCTCAATTAAATACTGCGAGTAAAGCGGTCGCCGATCTAGATCAGGATGTAAATAATATTGTAAAAGTGCTCGATGTGATTGGTGATATTGCAGAGCAAACAAACCTATTGGCACTCAATGCAGCCATTGAAGCTGCACGTGCTGGAGAACAAGGCCGAGGCTTCGCAGTCGTTGCTGATGAGGTACGCAACCTAGCAGGACGCACACAAGACAGCACAAAAGAGATTCAGTATATGATCTCCAATCTGCAAGAAGGCTCTCGCAATGCCATTCACACAATGGAAATATGTGCAGAAACCAGTGAAAGCACTGTTACAGAGTCTAAGAATGCCTCTGAAGCTCTACAGCAAATTGTAACGGCGTTAGAATCTATCACCACAATGAGCCAGCAGATCGCTACTGCTGCCGCTGAGCAGACGCAGGTTAGCGATGATATTGCGCTACGCATAAAACTTATCGATGAAAGCGGAGGCCAACTAAACTCTGTCGTAACCGAGAGTCAATCAAGTACTCAAAGTTTAGCTTCACTAGCGAATGAGCTAGAAGGTTGGGTAAACAAGTTCTCAGTAAAGCACTAGTTTAAAGTCAATTGTTCAATAAAAAGCACGTTTTCAGACGTGCTTTTTTGTTTTTATCGCCTTTATTTTGCAAGTGAATACACTATCAATGTTAAAACATCGCTTAAAGCATGGCGCATTGCTGCTAAAAACGCATAAAAACAGCCCACTCCGAGCACAAATTCATCAAACGATATTTTATTTTAATTTTATTGTTGACCTGAAAGCCGAAAAGCCTTTTAATACACCTCGTCGCCCGGATAGCTCAGTCGGTAGAGCAGAGGATTGAAAATCCTCGTGTCGGTGGTTCGATTCCGCCTCCGGGCACCACAATTTATTAATTGTTGGTGCTTAGCACGAACAATGTTAAAGAATAAAATGTGCCGACTTAGCTCAGTAGGTAGAGCAACTGACTTGTAATCAGTAGGTCACCAGTTCGATTCCGGTAGTCGGCACCATTTATTCTCTTAAAAAGACAATTCCTCCTTAGCTCAGTTGGTAGAGCGACGGACTGTTAATCCGCAGGTCGCTGGTTCGAGCCCAGCAGGAGGAGCCATTTTTCATTATTAAGTTAATAACTTATTAATGACATTGTGCCGACTTAGCTCAGTAGGTAGAGCAACTGACTTGTAATCAGTAGGTCACCAGTTCGATTCCGGTAGTCGGCACCACTTATTAAAATTTGTTCCTCCTTAGCTCAGTTGGTAGAGCGACGGACTGTTAATCCGCAGGTCGCTGGTTCGAGCCCAGCAGGAGGAGCCATATTAGAAGAAGCCGCATCACTTGATGCGGCTTTTTTGTATTAGTTTAAAGCTAAGCTCTCTCCTACTACCCACGAAATAACATAAGCGCTTTGATTATTAAAAACCGCTTACCGCAAGCTAACTATCGACTCACTAAATAACCAGAAAATATTAACCACAAACGCGCGTGGCAAATGGTATGCCTTTCAACTAAAAAAAAGCCAGGTAAAAACCTAGCTTTTTAATTCAATCGGCCATCTCTGAAATCAGCTTAAACCACCAAGACAAATATACTTTGTCTCCAGATATTCATCGAGGCCTTGCTTAGCACCTTCCCGTCCAACACCCGACTCTTTAACTCCACCAAATGGAGCCACTTCAGTAGAGATGATCCCTTCATTCACTCCAACCATGCCATACTCTAAACCTTCACTAAAAGTCACAATACGCTTCAAGCTATTCGTATAGAAATAACAAGCCAAACCATATTCTGTATCGTTCGCCATTTCGAGAACTTGATCATCATTTTCAAAGGTAACAATAGGCAACACAGGCCCGAATAGCTCTTGCTGAACAATCGACATATTCTGCGTCACACTATCCAAAAGAACGGGCTCCATAAAGCGACCAGGCCGTCTCTGTGGAGAGTTAGCAATAGAGGCTCCTTCTTGTACAGCTTGATCGATCACCGCCTCTAGTCGATGCTTAGAGGCCATCGTAATAACAGGACCTAATGTGACACCTTTCTCTAAACCATTGCCAAGCTTTAATTTGCTTAACTTCGACAATACTTTATCAATAAAAGCTTGTTTTACATTTTTATGAACATATAACCGATTGGTACAAACACATGTTTGCCCTGCATTACGGAACTTCGACGCGACAAGCCCTTCCGAAGCCGCATCTAAGTCTGCATCTTCAAACACGATGAAAGGCGCATTACCACCCAACTCCATCGACACCGCCTTGACTGAATCACTGGCTTGCTTCATCAAAATTTTCCCGACTCGCGTAGACCCCGTAAAAGAGATCTTCTGAATCCTAGGATCAGTACTTAGTACTTGACCAAACTCAGCAGCCTGCTCCGACACCACGACAGAAAGCAGTTCTTTAGGGATACCAGCCTGATAAGCTAATTCAACAACAGCAATTGCAGTGAGAGGGGTAAGCTCTGATGGCTTGATCAACATGCCACAACCTGCCGCTAGGGCTGGTGCTGCTTTTCTTGTAATCATCGCAATAGGGAAGTTCCAAGGTGTAATTGCAGCGCATACTCCCACAGGCTGGCGAATTGCAGATAGACGTCTATCTGTCGTGGGGGCAGGAATAACTTCGCCATAAGCACGTTTTGCTTCTTCTGAGAACCACTCGACAAAAGAGGCACCATACATCACTTCCCCTTTGCTCTCAGCTAAAGGTTTACCCTGCTCTAAGGTAATAATCGTGGCTATGTCTTCTGCATTATCAAGAAGTAGTTGATACCACCCCCTCAAACGACGAGAGCGCTCTTTGGCACTTAATTTAGCCCAACGGACTTGCTCCGTTTTGCACTGACCAATGAGATCATCTAACTCATCAAGAGTACTAGGCTTTAACCGAATTAACTCTTGCTCAGTTGCAGGGTTGATGACCACAATTCCCTCATCGGAAGACCATTGCTTAAATACAGATTTCAGCGTTTCATTTTTTATTTGTTGCATCATCAAACATACTCCTCAAGAACTCCTCTTAGGTTAATCGCTACTAGCAAGTTCAGCAAAGAAAACAAAGTTTTCTAAAAGGCATTAATTTTCGGAAGACTTAGCTCTCTTCCTCACTATATTTCGGGAAATTGCGTAATCCACGCAACGACGGTCCCGCTCTAAACATGGAAGCAATGAATGTTTGAGAAATAAGATGTAGAAAATTATTGTTTAAGAGAGACGCTAACAAAACACGCAGTACGGAAGACTATTCATTCTATTACGGTTGAGGGCGAGTGTTATAAAGACTCATTGTTCAAATGACCAATCTTTCAACGAGGACAGGATACAAACTCGGAGTAATTGGAAGTGCAGGCAGCAGGCTCATCTTCCTGAGAAACTCATGTGCCAAAAGGGTAAAGAAAGTCGTATTGTCTCGCCTTCAATGTGTAAATGCATTTCTCGGGGACACGACCAAACGAAAAAGCCCCAGTCTTTCGACTAGGGCTTAATATAAGTGGCGGAGTGGACGGGACTCGAACCCGCGACCCCCGGCGTGACAGGCCGGTATTCTAACCAACTGAACTACCACTCCGCAGTGGTATCACTCGCTTTAATAAGCAAGTGTCCGCTTTTGTCTTCACTTTTCGAAAAAGTGAAAATAAAACTAAAGCCTGGCGATGTCCTACTCTCACATGGGGAAGCCCCACACTACCATCGGCGCTATTTCGTTTCACTTCTGAGTTCGGCATGGAAATCAGGTGGGTCCAAAATGCTATGGTCGCCAAGCAAAATTCTTTACATTTTGTTTTAGGCTTTAATTTAAAACATAAAACAAACAATAAATGGTGCTGATACCCAGAATCGAACTGGGGACCTCATCCTTACCAAGGATGCGCTCTACCGACTGAGCCATATCAGCACATTATTTGTGTCCGTGAGGACTAAAAAAGCCCGCTTTTACAAACGGGCTCTCTTAACTTTTGTCTTCGCCTTTTTAAAAAGGAAAAAACTAAATTTAAAGCCTGGCGATGTCCTACTCTCACATGGGGAAGCCCCACACTACCATCGGCGCTATTTCGTTTCACTTCTGAGTTCGGCATGGAAATCAGGTGGGTCCAAAACGCTATGGTCGCCAAGCAAATTCTTTAATTCGGAAAGCTGTTTTTTTAATTCTCGTTCTTACACATTCAATGTTCTTTCATTGAGTCCATCAAAACCCCTTGGGTGTTGTATGGTTAAGCCTCACGGGCAATTAGTACAGGTTAGCTCAACGCCTCACAACGCTTACACACCCTGCCTATCAACGTCGTAGTCTACGACAACCCTTTAGGATACTTAAAGTATCAGGGAGAACTCATCTCAAGGCTCGCTTCCCGCTTAGATGCTTTCAGCGGTTATCGATCCCGAACTTAGCTACCGGGCAATGCGTCTGGCGACACAACCCGAACACCAGAGGTTCGTCCACTCCGGTCCTCTCGTACTAGGAGCAGCCCCTTTCAATTCTCCAACGCCCACGGCAGATAGGGACCGAACTGTCTCACGACGTTCTAAACCCAGCTCGCGTACCACTTTAAATGGCGAACAGCCATACCCTTGGGACCGACTTCAGCCCCAGGATGTGATGAGCCGACATCGAGGTGCCAAACACCGCCGTCGATATGAACTCTTGGGCGGTATCAGCCTGTTATCCCCGGAGTACCTTTTATCCGTTGAGCGATGGCCCTTCCATTCAGAACCACCGGATCACTATGACCTGCTTTCGCACCTGCTCGAATTGTCATTCTCGCAGTCAAGCGGGCTTATGCCATTGCACTAACCTCACGATGTCCAACCGTGATTAGCCCACCTTCGTGCTCCTCCGTTACGCTTTGGGAGGAGACCGCCCCAGTCAAACTACCCACCAGGCACTGTCCGCAACCCCGATAAGGGGTCGACGTTAGAACATCAACACTACAAGGGTGGTATTTCAAGGACGGCTCCACGCAATCTAGCGACTGCGCTTCAAAGCCTCCCACCTATCCTACACATGTAGGGTCAATGTTCAGTGCCAAGCTGTAGTAAAGGTTCACGGGGTCTTTCCGTCTAGCCGCGGGTACACTGCATCTTCACAGCGATTTCAATTTCACTGAGTCTCGGGTGGAGACAGCGTGGCCATCATTACGCCATTCGTGCAGGTCGGAACTTACCCGACAAGGAATTTCGCTACCTTAGGACCGTTATAGTTACGGCCGCCGTTTACCGGGGCTTCGATCAAGAGCTTCGACCGAAGTCTAACCCCATCAATTAACCTTCCGGCACCGGGCAGGCGTCACACCGTATACGTCATCTTGCGATTTTGCACAGTGCTGTGTTTTTAATAAACAGTTGCAGCCACCTGGTATCTGCGACTCTCAATAGCTCCATCCGCGAGGGACTTCACCGTCGAGAGCGTACCTTCTCCCGAAGTTACGGTACCATTTTGCCTAGTTCCTTCACCCGAGTTCTCTCAAGCGCCTTGGTATTCTCTACCCGACCACCTGTGTCGGTTTGGGGTACGATTCCTTACAATCTGAAGCTTAGAGGCTTTTCCTGGAAGCATGGCATCAATGACTTCACACCGTAGATGCTCGACGTCGTGTCTCAGCCTTAGAAAGAGCCGGATTTACCTAACTCTTAAGCCTACGCACTTGAACCTGGACAACCGTCGCCAGGCCCACCTAGCCTTCTCCGTCCCCCCATCGCAATTGTAAGAAGTACGGGAATATTAACCCGTTTCCCATCGACTACGCCTTTCGGCCTCGCCTTAGGGGTCGACTTACCCTGCCCCGATTAACGTTGGACAGGAACCCTTGGTCTTCCGGCGAGGAGGTTTTTCACCCCCTTTATCGTTACTCATGTCAGCATTCGCACTTCTGATACGTCCAGCATGCGTTACCACACACCTTCAACCGCTTACAGAACGCTCCCCTACCCAATATACAAAAGTATATTGCCGCAGCTTCGGTTTACTACTTAGCCCCGTTACATCTTCCGCGCAGGCCGACTCGACCAGTGAGCTATTACGCTTTCTTTAAATGATGGCTGCTTCTAAGCCAACATCCTGGCTGTCTGAGCCTTCCCACATCGTTTCCCACTTAGTAGTAATTTGGGACCTTAGCTGGCGGTCTGGGTTGTTTCCCTCTCCACGACGGACGTTAGCACCCGCCGTGTGTCTCCCGGATAGTACTTACTGGTATTCGGAGTTTGCAAAGGGTTGGTAAGTCGGGATGACCCCCTAGCCTTAACAGTGCTCTACCCCCAGTAGTATTCGTCCGAGGCGCTACCTAAATAGCTTTCGGGGAGAACCAGCTATCTCCAGGTTTGATTGGCCTTTCACCCCTAGCCACAAGTCATCCGCTAATTTTTCAACATTAGTCGGTTCGGTCCTCCAGTTGATGTTACTCAACCTTCAACCTGCCCATGGCTAGATCACCTGGTTTCGGGTCTATATCCAGAGACTGAACGCCCAGTTAAGACTCGGTTTCCCTACGGCTCCCCTAGATGGTTAACCTTGCCACTGAATATAAGTCGCTGACCCATTATACAAAAGGTACGCAGTCACAGGACAAGCCTGCTCCTACTGCTTGTACGTACACGGTTTCAGGTTCTATTTCACTCCCCTCACAGGGGTTCTTTTCGCCTTTCCCTCACGGTACTGGTTCACTATCGGTCAGTCAGTAGTATTTAGCCTTGGAGGATGGTCCCCCCATATTCAGACAGGATATCACGTGTCCCGCCCTACTCGATTTCACTGAACACACGTCGTCAACTACGGGACTATCACCCTGTATCGTCGGCCTTTCCAGGCTGTTCGTCTAACGCGTGTAAAGCTTAAGGGCTAGTCCAATTTCGCTCGCCGCTACTTTCGGAATCTCGGTTGATTTCTTTTCCTCGGGGTACTTAGATGTTTCAGTTCCCCCGGTTCGCCCTGTTGAGCTATGTATTCACTCAACAGTAATACCTTATGGTATTGGGTTTCCCCATTCGGAAATCCCAGACTCAAATGGTTTTTACTACCTAATCTGGGCTTATCGCAAGTTAATACGTCCTTCATCGCCTCTGACTGCCAAGGCATCCACCGTGTACGCTTAGTCACTTAACCATACAACCCGAAGGAGTTTCGAGTTGATAATCAAATCACCAAAGTTGTCTCTCATTATTTGAATGAGCGAGAGACATTCGATTTTGCCGGACTCAATTTCGAATAATCACTTAAAAGTGAACCCAAGAACACTTGAATGTGTTTTTTGGTGTTTATCTTTCGATAAACATTGAGAACTTTACAAACAACAATAAATTGTTGTTTTGTCAGCTTTCCAAATTGTTAAAGAGCTAGATTTTCTGATGAAAACCATTTTTAAAGATTCTTTTTCAAGAACACTTAAAGATGGTGGAGCTATGCGGGATCGAACCGCAGACCTCCTGCGTGCAAGGCAGGCGCTCTCCCAGCTGAGCTATAGCCCCATCAAGGTGTCGATACTGTCGCCAATTCCTTGGGAAAGAAATTGGTGGGTCTGAGTGGACTCGAACCACCGACCTCTCGCTTATCAGGCGAACGCTCTAACCACCTGAGCTACAGACCCAGTATCGTCTCTTTACTTCATAAACCGTATCAATCTGTGTGAACACTCATCGCAATAATCATCGTTTAAGGAGGTGATCCAGCGCCAGGTTCCCCTAGCGCTACCTTGTTACGACTTCACCCCAGTCATGAACCACAAAGTGGTAAGCGTCCCCCCGAAGGTTAAACTACCTACTTCTTTTGCAGCCCACTCCCATGGTGTGACGGGCGGTGTGTACAAGGCCCGGGAACGTATTCACCGTGGCATTCTGATCCACGATTACTAGCGATTCCGACTTCATGGAGTCGAGTTGCAGACTCCAATCCGGACTACGACGCACTTTTTGGGATTCGCTCACTTTCGCAAGTTGGCCGCCCTCTGTATGCGCCATTGTAGCACGTGTGTAGCCCTACTCGTAAGGGCCATGATGACTTGACGTCGTCCCCACCTTCCTCCGGTTTATCACCGGCAGTCTCCCTGGAGTTCCCGACATTACTCGCTGGCAAACAAGGATAAGGGTTGCGCTCGTTGCGGGACTTAACCCAACATTTCACAACACGAGCTGACGACAGCCATGCAGCACCTGTCTCAGAGTTCCCGAAGGCACCAATCCATCTCTGGAAAGTTCTCTGGATGTCAAGAGTAGGTAAGGTTCTTCGCGTTGCATCGAATTAAACCACATGCTCCACCGCTTGTGCGGGCCCCCGTCAATTCATTTGAGTTTTAATCTTGCGACCGTACTCCCCAGGCGGTCTACTTAACGCGTTAGCTCCGAAAGCCACGGCTCAAGGCCACAACCTCCAAGTAGACATCGTTTACGGCGTGGACTACCAGGGTATCTAATCCTGTTTGCTCCCCACGCTTTCGCATCTGAGTGTCAGTATCTGTCCAGGGGGCCGCCTTCGCCACCGGTATTCCTTCAGATCTCTACGCATTTCACCGCTACACCTGAAATTCTACCCCCCTCTACAGTACTCTAGTCTGCCAGTTTCAAATGCTATTCCGAGGTTGAGCCCCGGGCTTTCACATCTGACTTAACAAACCACCTGCATGCGCTTTACGCCCAGTAATTCCGATTAACGCTCGCACCCTCCGTATTACCGCGGCTGCTGGCACGGAGTTAGCCGGTGCTTCTTCTGTCGCTAACGTCAAGTAATGCAGCTATTAACTACACCACCTTCCTCACGACTGAAAGTGCTTTACAACCCGAAGGCCTTCTTCACACACGCGGCATGGCTGCATCAGGCTTGCGCCCATTGTGCAATATTCCCCACTGCTGCCTCCCGTAGGAGTCTGGACCGTGTCTCAGTTCCAGTGTGGCTGATCATCCTCTCAGACCAGCTAGGGATCGTCGCCTTGGTGAGCCCTTACCTCACCAACTAGCTAATCCCACCTAGGCATATCCTGACGCGAGAGGCCCGAAGGTCCCCCTCTTTGGCCCGTAGGCATCATGCGGTATTAGCCATCGTTTCCAATGGTTATCCCCCACATCAGGGCAATTTCCTAGGCATTACTCACCCGTCCGCCGCTCGACGCCGTTATCGTTCCCCGAAGGTTCAGATAACTCGTTTCCGCTCGACTTGCATGTGTTAGGCCTGCCGCCAGCGTTCAATCTGAGCCATGATCAAACTCTTCAATTTAAGATTTTGTTCGGCTTAATGAATACTGAACATTACATAAAGTAATGTTTGAATTGACTGTGCTCTTATTGGTTTTTACTTTTGAAAAAGTAAAACAAAACAGCTCAAGGCTGCTTCCCAATTCGAATGGTCACTTCGTTTCATTGAAACCTAATTTGATACCGAGGTATCTAATTGGATTATCATCAACGAGTGCCCACACAGATTGATAGGTCTATATTGTTAAAGAGCTTGCTTTGCGAGAAGTTTTTCTCTCAAAGCGGAGGTGCATTCTAGCGATTTAGTTGTTAGTGTCAAACACTTTTTTAAACTAATTTTTTGTAGAAGCTTTTTACCTCTTCGACCCTGCTAAAGCCTTGTGGCGTCTGCCGTGTCGATGGATGCGCATTATAGGGAGAAGATTTTCTTTGGCAATACTAAAAGTGCATTTTTTCTAAAAAAACACGCCAAATGGATACTTTCCATCCAACCCTAAAATTACCCAGAAATAACACTCAGGATTTATACAATTTACCCACAAAAAGCTGTGGATAACTACTCATCACTATCAAAGAAATAAGAAATACGCGAACGCGGATTTAGATACTCTTCTACTTTATCCGGTAATTTTGACGGATGAATCGCGTTAACTATCTTTATATCTTTTGATGCAAGATCAATGATTGGCGCTTGCGTCCTTGGTACTGATGGATCGTAAACCAAGACATTCGGGAATAATAGATGCGATGCATTCACTGAGATAACCAGACCGACCATATTATTAGAAAGCTGAACTACGGTACCCGGAGGAAACACGCCCATAAACTTAATTAGGATGTTCAGGTTCTCTTCTTTATATAGGTGTTTACAGTTCTTATATAAATGAGAGAGTGCGGTATAAGGAATCTTTTGATCTGAGACTATCGGTGTATGACACAAGTTATCAAACGCATTGGCTACAGCAATAATTTGAGCAAACTCGTTGATCTCATCTCCTTTCAGGCCTTTAGGATAACCAGACCCATCTCTTAGCTCATGGTGCTGCGCAATCACAATTCTCGCGACTTCGGGAAAAGCCTCGATTTGACTCGCAAGATCGACGCCATATTTAGTATGCAACTTTAAGTAGTTGGTTTCTGGCTCTGTTAGAGGTAGTTGCTTTCTTAATATTGCAGTCGGGATTTTTATTTTCCCGATATCATGGAATAGTGCGGAAAAGGAAAGCTCTTTCAACTGTGCTGCTGAGTACCCTTTAGCACGGCCAATCATCATAGAGATAACAGCCACGTTCAATGAGTGGAAATAAATATCTTCAAACTCATTTTTTCCGTTCATCAGATGTAACGTAACATTATCATCGCACATTAACTTCTCGACGATATCTTCAATAAGAAGCTTTGCTTCATCAACTGCTGCTGTCGGACGGTTACGGATTTTAGTCATGACTGAACGCATACGTGCCAGAGAGCGCTCAAACTCTTTTTCACACTGAATCACGCGTCGACGGTATGCACTTAACTTTTCTATGCGGTTCTGTTTTTCTTGCCACATTTTTTGAGTTTCATGATCTAACGACGCTTCATTTGTTACTCTGTCAGCTTGTCTTTGATCAACAGGGAGTGGAACGGCATCGCTTTGCTCTGGATTAAAGTAAACGAACTTTACGCCGAGGTGGCGGATCATCTCGACTTGCTCTTGGTCTTTAATCTTAAAGCTATTGAGTAGAAAGGGGTGATCGTTCCACTTTAGCGGAAGACGGATATGTAATCCGGGTTGAATACGATCGACCGTTAGTTTAATGGCTGCCACTTATTCACTACTGATTTATATTTCTTAAGAGAGTTAGAATACTAGTAAATTTTGTGAATAAATTCATCAGTAACTATCAAAACATCAAACCGTTATTTCTAAGCGACTCACTTAGTTAGATAGAAGTAAGCTACTTTAAGGAGCGATCTGCTTTGCGTATTTTAAGCTTGGCCTCGAACACTGGCTTGTCTATTACTTCTTGATCTTTGACTAGCCCCATTAACGTTTGTACCGCTACACGGGCCATGTCACTGATAGGAAAGTGCACTGCTGATACTGTAGGGTAAAGACTTTCACAAAGATCAACACTGTCAAAGCTAGTTAATGAGATTTGCTCTGGTACAGAAATACTGTGCTCGTGTAAGTACTGCATTGCGCCAACCGTCATTTCTTCACTGCACGAAAAGACAGCCGTCACATCAGGGTGTCGTTGTAAAATTGCAGCCATTGCATCATAACCACTTTGCCGACCATAATTCCCTTCTTCACACCAGCTTTCATCAATATCTATACCAGCATCCTTCATTGCATCAATATACCCAAGCTTTCTCAATACACTGTTATGACGTTGGGATGGACCGGCAATACAAGCAATCTTTCGATGACCACCAGCTAAAAGGTGCTCAACGGCAATACGGCTTGCGTGATGATGGTTAAAGGTAACACAACGCTCTTCTATTCCTTCCACGTAGCGATCCAGGAGAACGAAAGGTGTTGGCTGTTTAGCTAATTCACGTAAGTCATCATCTGACAAATAACGACTATGAAGTACATAGCCGTCACAACGTAAATCATTAAAACGCTGAATTGCCTCTTTTTCACCTTGTGCAGAATGATGGCCTTGAGCTGTAATCAAAAACTTCTTATGAATATCCAGCTCGGTCTGAACCTGCTCCATCATCTCGCCAAAGAAGCCCCCCGTATAGTAAGTCACCAATAACCCAACCATATTACTGGATGAGGTTGCGAGTGAACGAGCAATTGCACTGGGACGATAATTCAATTGCGCCATAGCTTGCTCTACTTTTTTTCGAGTTTCCTCGCGAAATTTCCCCTCTCCATTAATAATTCGAGAAACGGTAGAGCGATTTACACCGGCGAGTTCGGCTACATCTTTAATCCTTGCCATAATGCTATTGGGTCCAACTGCAATTGTTATTAAATATTCGTTTGTATAGAACGGCTGCCAGCAATTCGTAAGGTGCTATAGGGGGCGAAGCTGGCAGCCTTTAATCATACACTGACCATTTGATTGGTAGAAACAAGCTCAGAGTAATCCGTGACAGTTATACCATGATGAGCTAACTGTTCTTTTAAAATGGGAGAGGTAAGAACTTGTAACTCTAGCTCTCGCTGAAGCGCATAACCACTCTTTAAGATAAGCGCTTGATCGGCCTCTGCCGGGTGGCACATCACCTCAACCAAGTCATAGTCAGCTTTTAAGCTCAATAGATGTGCCATTAAGCCATCCAAGCTCACTTTTTGATCATAAAACTCATCAGTAAAGATATACCTGATTGTCATCGATTCTTGACACAAGCCAGTGCCCCGCAGTGGCACTCGGTATTCATTCGCTACTTCTTTAATAACGGGCAAAATTTGAGGGTGAGTATGCGCGTGATGATGGCTATCTAAGTGGCTTAGCTCTAACCCAAGCGATAAAAAATGTTCCACCTGAGCTTTTGCTTCATCATAAACGACCTGAGTTTCGAAGTCCTGCTTACTCCAAAGTTCGTCATAGTTGATAAAGTGCGCTCGGCCGTTAGTCAAGTTACGATGCTTCGTTATAGGCACACCTGCTGTAAACCTAAGATGAACGCCAACTTTCAAGTCTGGATTATGGCGAGCTAGTTCTAAGGCATGTTGCTCAGCATCCATACCCACCATCATGGTGGTTGAATGAACCACACCTTGCTGGTGAGCTTTAACGATGCCGCTATTTACACCTCTCGTTAAACCAAAATCATCAGCATTAAAAATGACTTTCATCGGCGCCCTTCCTTAGTCTTACAACGTCGTTAGTTTAAATTGAGGTAAATACGGAGCGTTCACCGCCAGAATATCATCCAGGATTGACTTGGCGCGGCCAATGTCAGGCACCAATGGGTTATTGGTTAATGCCATAAGCGCCTTGTCATAATTACCTTCGACAGCAGCTTCTATTGTTAGCTGCTCATACGCTTTAACTTGATAGAGTAATCCTTTGATATTGTTTGACAACTCGCCAACCGCAAGAGGTTTCGCCCCCCAGCTACCAATCACCGCACTACATTCAATCACAGCATCGTCAGGTAGGCCGTTGATCGCTCCATTATTTAAAACGTTAACAACATGAATACTATTACGATTGTTATAAATTGAATCAACTAGGTTCAGTGATGCATCAGAATAATAAGCACCACCCCGCTCCTCTAACTCTTTCGGCTTATGATCGAGGGTAGGATCTTGATAGAGCTTAAATAGCGCATTTTCTGTTTCCATTACCTGCTCAGCACGAGTGCCTTTTTCATCGGCACTTTGTTTCTCTTCAGCAAGCATGGCATCAGTTTGGTAGAAGTAGCGATGATAAGGACATGGTATCGCCCCCAGTGCTTTTAGAAATGCAGGATCCCACGGCTCTTCCCAGATATTCTTCATACTGAAGTTGGCACCATCACCGACTTTCTCTAATACCGTTTGAGTAATATCTTCCCCATTGAGCCATGCTTTGTGTACCCACACGAGATGGTTTAACCCAGCAAACTCAAGTTGTAGCTCTTTTGGCTCGCACTCCATCATTTCTGCAATCATCATTTCCATTGAAACGGGCACATTGCATAAACCAATACTCTTTACTTTGGTGTACTTACTGACCGCTTCGGAAACTAAACCCGCTGGGTTGGTGAAATTGAGCATCCATGCGTTTGGAGCCAACTCTTCAATGTCTTTACAGATATCAAGAATGACCGGAATGGTTCGCAGTGCTTTAGCAAAACCACCAGGGCCCGTTGTTTCTTGGCCGATGACGTCGTACTTGATTGGGATTCGCTCATCGTTAGCGCGTGCAGCAAGGCCACCAACACGAAACTGCGTCATCACAAAATCCGCATCTTTTATCGCAGCACGGCGATCGAAACCGGCTTTTATCTCAATTTTTGCTCCGGATTTATCGACCATTCGCTGAGCCAATCCTTTGATGATCTCAAGCTTCTCAGCTCCTGACTCAATGTCCACAAAATGAATCTTCCTAACGGGTAAATATTCTAAGCGCTTAATAACCCCTTCAACCAATTCCGGGGTATAGCTACTACCACCGCCAATAATGGCAAGTTTGATCGCCTCTCTAGACATTTTCATCCCCCTTTATTTGTTCGAGATTTTTTTGTTCAGTGCGACGATTTCTACAGCCATCTCTTGAGCCAAAATCGTAGTCATTAGGTGATCTTGAGCATGCACCATCACTAACGTCATCGGGACTTTCCCTTCTCCCTGATCTTCTTCAATAAGCTGAGTCTGTATTAAGTGGGCTTTATTAATGCACTCTCTTGCTTGAGAGAGCTTCTCGTCAGCCGCTTCAAAATCTTGTTCTCGAGATAAACGCAATGCCTCGTAGCTTAAACTTCTGGCTTCACCAGCATTGCAAATGATCTCCATCACAACCAATTCTTGTTCCATCATTTTCTCTCCGAAAATCGGGCCGCGGTAATTGCGGCCCATTAAGCACAGTTAAGCAGTAACGCCTTCGCCTGACGGCTGCGTGTCACCTTTAGTTTCCTTCGTCGTTGGTAGTTCTTGCTCCAACATTTGCTTCTCAAACATTTTGAAGAATGGGAAGTAGATGATTAGATCAAGAATTAATAAACCAATGACGAGCAATACTGGCGCAAAGGTCCAACCGCTACCCCACGAAGCACCTATCAGTGCCGGTGTTGTCCAAGGTGTTGTAGCGACACCCATACCCACAAAGCCGACATGCACAGCAAAATACGCAATCGTAGCGTTGATGACTGGAGCGAAGACGAACGGGATAAACAAGGTCGGGTTCATCACAACTGGGCTACCGAAGATCACTGGTTCGTTGATTTGGAAAAAGCCAGGCACCGCACTCATTCGACCAATGCTCTTAAGGTGAACAGAACGGCTAAACGACATCAGCATAACAAGAGCAAGTGTTGCACCAGAGCCGCCAATAAAGATGTAAAAATCCCAGAACGGTTGAGTAAATACGTTTGGAATCGGTTCACCTGCAACAAAGGCTTCAATGTTGGCACCAATGTTGGTCAAAAAGATTGGAGAAAGCAGTCCAACAACAATTGCAGCACCATGAATACCCGCAAACCAAAGTAGCTGGCAAAGCAATAAAGCGCCAATAATGGCAGGCAATGAGTTAGACGCACTAATTAGCGGTTTAAAGATAGCCATAACAGCATCTGGAATCAGCATGTCGTACTGGGTTTGTACGAAAAGGCTAAGTGGATATAAGGTAATGAATATCGCTAAGACTGGTAGCAATACTTCAAATGATCGCGCAATCGCCGGTGGCACCTGCTCTGGCATGCGAATCGTAATATTGTGCTTTTTCATAAAACGGTAGAGCTCCACCGAGAAAAATGCACACATCACTGCGGTGAAGATCCCGGTTCCGCCCATGTGAGACATAGACAACGCGCCATCTTTAGCTGGGGCCGCAATGAGTAAAAAAGACATTAGTGACAATACAGCACTCGTGATCCCATCCATCTTGTAAGCCTTCGCTAAACTATAAGCAACGCCCAGCGAAACAAAAATGGTCATGATCCCCATCGACATGTTGTAGGGCATCATTATGGTATCAAAATGTGTAGTGGCGAAATCGAGCCAAATTCGACCAAAAGTAAAGGTTGTATCTTCGGCAAATGGGGGGAATGCAAAAATCAAAATGAAACTACCGACAATAATAAACGGCATTGCGACAATAAAACCGTCTCTCATTGCGCGAACATGGGGCTGATTCCCCACTTTAGCTGCTATAGGGGCTATATGCTTTTCGACTGCGCCTATAATTGCGTCATAAAGCTTCATAGAATCCATCCTTATTTTAGGCAAAAGAATCCCGCATCAAATATTTATATTTGATGTACAGTTATCTTTTTAATTTAAAACTATAGTTTAGTTAATTAATTCTAATGCTTGCTCTAGTACTTCTTCTCCCTTCATCATTCCATAATGCTGAGGAGAAATAGCATCAATGTTTTTACCATGCTCTTGCGCCGTTTTTCTTAGCTCTTCTAGCTGAAAACGTACTTGAGGCCCGAGAAGACAAACATCGTACTCTTTAATTACATCTTCAAACGCATTCACTGACATTGCATCAATTTTGCACTCAATTCCTTTATTTTCAGCAGCTTGCTCCATTTTCTTAACAAGCATACTGGTTGACATCCCTGCGCTACAGCATAAAAGGATCTTTTTCATAGCCTTACTCCCGTTGTGTAAATTTCAACCTGTAAAAACTGTAGCAAAAATAACCAAGACAAAAAAGCGCAACCGGTTGCATTATTCGTGAACACAATCCCAATTTAGAAAATACCACCTATTTTTTTGTAATTATTTAGGTCTAGGATAAAAGTCATAAAATAATTTAAGACATCACATTAAGTTTCAAATTATCAATATTTTACTACTGACAACGTCGTTATTAATTTCTTAAAAGGAATAGAGAATGAAATTTAATAAATTGGCTATTGCAGCGCTTGTAAGTGCCGCACTATCACAGCACTCATTTGCTCAAACCGACTCTAAAGGCACCATTTATCTAACGTTTGATGATGGACCAATCAATGCATCTATTGACGTTATTCAAGTACTTAACCAGGAAGATATCAAAGCGACGTTTTACTTTAATGCTTGGCATTTAGATGGAATTGGTGATGAGAATGAAGACCGTTCGCTAGAAGCCTTAAAGCTCGCATTAGACACTGGTCATATTGTCGCGAACCATAGTTACGATCATATGGTTCATAATTGCGTTGATGAGTTTGGACCGAACAGTGCTGCGGAGTGTAATGCGACCGGGGACCACCAGCTTAACTCGTATCAAGACCCTGTTTACGATGCCTCAATGTTTACGGAAAACTTATCTGTGTTAGCAAAGTATTTGCCGAACATTACAAGCTACCCGAACTACAAGGCAACAGAGTTTGCTAGACTGCCCTACACCAACGGTTGGCGCGTGACGAAAGACTTCAAAGCAGATGGGTTATGTGCCACGTCTGATGACCTGAAACCTTGGGAACCAGGATATGTATGCGATACATCCAACCCATCCAACAGTGTAAAAGCAGCTATCGAGGTTCAAAATATCCTAGCGAATAACGGCTATCAAACTCACGGTTGGGATGTGGACTGGGCACCTGAAAATTGGGGCATTGAAATGCCAGCAAACAGCCTTACAGAAGCAGAAGCATTTCTTGGATATGTGGATTCCGCGTTAAACACTTGTGCACCAACAACGATTAACCCGATCAACTCCAAAGCTCAAGAGTTCCCATGTGGTACACCTTTACACGCCGATAAAGTTATCGTTTTAACTCACGAGTTCCTATTTGAAGATGGTAAGCGTGGCATGGGGGCAACGCAAAACCTACCTAAGCTCGCTAAGTTTATACAGTTAGCAAAACAAGCGGGTTATGACTTCGACACAATGGATAACTACACACCGAACTGGCAAGTTGGTCATAACTACGACGCTGGCGATTACGTCTTACACCTAGGTACTGTATACCAGGCTGTAACAAACCATACTGCACAACAAGATTGGGCACCGTCTCCAACCTCTAGCCTCTGGACAAATGCGGACCCAGCCACTAACTGGACTCAGAATGTTTCCTATAAACAAGGTGATGTGGTGACTTATCAAGGTTTGCGTTATCTAGTTGATGTACCGCACGTGTCCCAAGCAGACTGGACTCCGAACACTCAAAATACCTTGTTCACAGCTCTATAGGCTGTTCCTACTATCACCATGTAGTAGTTTGCGCGAGGCATACCCCTCGCGCTTTTTTGTTTTGAAAATCCAGATACAACAAAGCCCCGACTTTCATCGAGGCTCTGTCTTAAAATATGGTACCGGTGGACGGAGTTGATTGGACTGGCATTCCTGCCGCCACCGCGAAGGCAACGCTAACTTTCTTTTGATATTTACGAACACCTAAAACGACGAAAGGCCGCTATAAAAGCGACCTTTCTAATATGGTACCGGTGGGCGGACTTGAACCGCCACGCCCGAAGGCAACGGATTTTGAATCCGTCGTGTATACCAATTTCACCACACCGGCATCTTTGGGCTATTGCCCTTTGATGGTTGGCATTATACGTAAGCTTTTGACCTGCGCAAGCAGAAATACCTTAAATAACTATCGTTTGCTGATAATTTCGCCACAAAGTGTGACAAAGCTGTACTCATAAGAAACGTACGCTCCATTTTCTACTACTCTTCCAGATGAAAATGAGTATACGAAACTCTTTTTAAGTTCTATTCACTGTAATATCAGAAACATAACCATTCCCAATGCTCGACAACGCATTATGGAGCATCTCTGCGGCATCTTCTGCTTGCATGAAGTGACTCGTGTCCATCGTATTGCCGCTTGTTTTCCAGAATTCCGTATCCATTCCACCAGGATAAACCGCGATAATTTTCATAGGTTTTCCTTTTAGCTCCAAACGAACCGACTCAATTAATCCTTTGATGGCCCATTTCACTGCACAATACGTAGACTCTTGCGCTTTAGGTTGTTGCGCGGCTGTGGACATGATCATGACCACTTTTATTGGATGATCTTTGTAACGCTTTACTAACTCTCTTAGCACATGAATCGCAGAATTCAGGTTGTTATCAATCAACTTTTGAATCTCTTTCGGCTCCTGCTCTTCCAGTAAGCCAAAATAACCACTTCCCGCACTATGAATGACCATTTCAGGGGACTGTTTCACCCCATCAAAGAGCTGTTTCACATTTTGGTGCAATGAGAGGTTGCAAGCTTGATAACCAACGTTATGAGAGAGTTGTTTTGCTAGTGCGGATAGTTTTTCTGTATTTCTTCCTATTACATACGTCTCTTTGCCTTCCGCATCATAACGCTTTGCTAGTTCCGCCCCTAAGCCGCTACTTGCACCTGTAATTACAATCATGCGCTACCTCTTTTCAATCACATACTTTTAATTCATCTATCAATTAAGGTAACAGAATCGTGGTAATTCACACCTCAAGAGCACCATTCTTTGAAGCAAGCAGCTTTCTTACTTTCGTGATGCATGAAATATCAAGCAGAACGACGGGCATTTAACCTATGCTTAAGCAAGAATAACTTTCTGAATTTTCTATCGACTTTCTAGTGAGAACTGAATAGGAGCAAAGAATGACTGGGTCAAAATGGCAGTGGTTACTGAAACAGATGACACGAAAACTGTGGGTCCGGACGTCACTCTACGCATTACTAGCTGTTGCTACCGCCTTAATGTCGATTGTTTTAAACCAGTTCATTACTCTGCCCCCTGCCATCAACGTCAGCAAGGATTTGTTGAACAACATATTAAATATCCTCGCAACCTCCATGCTTGCAGTGACTACATTCTCTCTCAATATTATGGTCTCAGCGTACAGTGCCGCTAGTGCAGGGGTAACGCCGCGAGCGACAAAACTGTTGATGGAAGACAGCACAACACAAAATGCCTTAGCAACCTTTCTTGGCTCTTTTCTATTTAGTTTGGTAGGAATTATCGCGCTAGGTATTGGGGCCTATCATCAACAAGCACAAATTTATCTATTCATCGTGACTATCGCCGTAATCGTGATGATCATACTCACTCTGCTACGTTGGATTCAGCACCTTTCCGTTCTAGGAAGGGTCAGTGAAACCACTTCATACGTAGAGCAAGCCTTGTTAGATGCGATAAGAAAACGGGGCAAAGAGCGCTGGCTAGGTGCTCACCCATGGAGCCACCCAGAGCATAAGCCCAGAGGAAGTAAACCTATTTTGAGCCAAGAAATTGGCTACTTACAGCATGTTGATATGCATCATCTCGATAGTATTGCTGAAGCAAACCAATGCACCATCTATCTTGAGCGACAACCGGGAAGTTTTGTGTACGTAGGTCAACCATTGGCTTGGGTTTGTGGAGAATTGCCAGACGAAAGCGAAGTAACGGCAGCCTTCACGATTCGAACGGAGCGTTCATATGATCAGGACCCTCGCTTTGGTTTAGTCGTTATGGCGGAAATCGCCTCACGAGCACTATCTCCGGCTGTAAATGATAATGGCACCGCAATTGACGTTCTTGGGCGTTCTGTACGAGCACTTTCATTATGGGGAGACCTACTCAGTGAGCCTCCTACCAAAACTCGATATCCTAGACTATTTGTGCCCGCATTGAGCTGCCAGGATTTGTTCGATGATGTCTTTTTGCCGATAGCACACGATGGTGCAGCGCAACTCCAAATACAGATTCGCCTACAAAAGGCCTTGCTAGCTCTCTCTAGTATGCACCCTAAGTTATTTTTGTCACCAGCAATCAAGCTGTCAGAAAAAGCTTTAGAGCTTTCATTAAGCCAACATTATACCGAAGATGAGAAACACCAACTCTCTCAACTATCTAATCTGGTCACAGACCAAAGAGCCAATGGTTAAGAGAGTCGAATTCAGTTGAAACATATTGCTGCACGGCCTCGTGTATCATGACATGTGCTGATAACGTAGGGCAGAAAAGTCACTTCGTTTATACACAATTAAAGACTCTGTGCGTTAGGTCTCTTTTCTCTTTGTGAGGGAATCTATATTCTGACGCACAATTTTTAAGGTAAGTGATGGAATAATGACAACGTCTACAACTCTTCCACCTGCTGGTCTCTTTCGTCGACTTGCAGCGTTGATTTACGACACATTGATTATTATCGCAATTGAAATGATGGCCGCAGGTATTGTTATGGCCGTTGTGTTTGCACTAAATGCAGCAGGATTGTTGAGCTATGGCGAGTACGCTGATGCCGCAGATATGCTCGGAAAGCACCCTGTATTGAGCCCTCTATTTACACTTTATCTTGCAGGTGTGTGGGTATATTTCTTTGTGTTCTTCTGGACGCGAGCAGGACAAACTCTTGGGATGCGCGCTTGGAAGCTTCGAGTTCGCAATGCCAAAGACGGAGCACCAATTACGGTAACTCAAGCTCTGATTCGTATTTCGACATCTGGCTTTGGCTTGGCAAATTTGACTGTACCGATTGATCCGAAGAAACGTGGTTTCCACGACATTTGGGCCAAAACAGAGGTTGTTGTATTACCTAAGGCAAATTAACTTGTCTAGGAACACAAAAAAGGAAGGCGTAATGCCTTCCTTTTACATTTGGTTCGGTAAAACTTGGTTTATTCGATGATGCTTCAGTTATAGCTTTCTTCGTAGCAGTGCAATCGCAATAGCTAAGAACACCAAACTCGGGGCCAAAGCACCAAACACTGGGGATATGCCATACACCAAGCTTAATGGACCAAAGAACTCACTGGATATGTAAAAAGTAAACCCGGCAACCACGCCCGACAATACCCTTGCCCCCATGGTCACGCTTCTGAGTGGACCGAAAACAAAAGATAGCGCCATTAACATCATCACAGCAATTGAAAGCGGCTGAGTCAACTTACGCCAAAACGCCAACTCATAGCGAGATGCATCTTGTTCCGATGCTTTTAGGTAAGTCACATAATCATACAAACCGCTCAGTGACAGTTCTTCTGGCTTCACGGTCACCACAGCTAGCTTATCCGGTGCCAAAGAGGTGTGCCACTCCATCTGTTCGATGTCTTGCTTTGAAATTACGTTTTCATTTTCCATGTCCGTAATTTGTACGTAGCGCATCAGCCAGTTGTTATCTTGTTGGTAGTCGACTTCTTCGGCGAAAATAACTTTTTGTAGATTCTTATCATCATCAAAACGCCACATATTTAAAGCATAAAGTTTGTCGTCTTCGACTTTACCTATAAAGATAAAGTCGTTTGCGTCACGAGCCCACACACCTGAGCGCACAGACACAATGCTACCACCTGATATCGCAAACGCACGTAAGTCACGGGCCATCTTCTGGGCCTCAGGAGCGCCCCATTGACCTAACGCCATAACGACAATCATGAGCGGGACGGCCGTTTTTAGTACCGATAACCCGATATCTAGCTTAGAGAAACCAGCAGCTTGCATCACCACCAGCTCAGAGCTTGAAGCCAACATACCTAAGCCGATCAGGGCACCGAGTAATGCCGCCATTGGAAAGAACATTTCGATATCACGCGGCACACTGAGTAACACAAAGTACAACGCATGAGTGAGGTCGTACACACCTCGCCCTACTTTACGTAGCTGTTCTACATATTTGATGATGCCCGATAAGCCAACAAACGTCGCTAAAACCAAGGCAGTGGTAGAGATGATGGTTCTACCGATGTAAAGGTCTAAGATTTTGAACACAGCTTACGCGAGCCTCTTCTTGCGGAATTTGTCTTTTATTCGTCTAGCAGCAACGCTGTCCATCATATTCGCCATGATAGCAACAATCAGCAACATCGCATTGATTGGCCACATACCAATAGCAGCCGGGATGTCACCATCTTCTAATGCAGATTTGGTTGCACTGATCGCCAAGAAATACGCTAGGTAGATCAGAATCGCAGGCCCCATTTTGGCAAACCGTCCCTGACGCGGATTCACCGCAGACAAAGGAATAACGAGCATTGTTAAGAGTGGAATACACACAAATAACGAAATTCGCCATTGTAGCTCCGCTTGCGCCTCTGGATCTGGGTGACCTATCAAGTCAACCGTTGGGTATGCTTCCCAGTCTCGCCCTTTCTTTTTGACCTCACGTTGGCCGATAACACCTTCGTATTCATCGAATTTCGTGATCATATATTCAACGCGAGTAGGCACACCTTCATAACGCGTACCTTCTTTCATAGTGATGATCTGACGACCGTCCGAAAGCTCTTTTACCTCACCAGAAGATGAGAACATCACACTCGGTAACACCGAATCTCGAGGGCGCATCTGCGCAACAAAAACGTTGCTCAAGGTATTGTCTTTAATGTCATCGATGAACACAACCGATGAACCGTCTGGTGTACCTTGGAACTGACCTTTTTTAAGTAGGTCAACGCTGTTTTCTGACGCTACCTGCTCATAAAGCTGCTCAACGCGGTCTTGAGACCACGGCGATAGCCACAACGCATTGAAAGCCGCCACCGCTGAAGTAATCAACGCTAGGTATAAGGCCGCTTGAACCAAGAATTTATTACCAATACCTGTCGCGTTCATTACGACAATTTCGCTCTCTGCATACAGACGACCAAATGTGATCAATATGCCGATATACAGACTTAAAGGCAGCATTAACAGACCCATTGCTGGCATGTTCAAACCAACAATCGAGAAAATCAATCCAGCAGGAATATCCCCATCAGAAGCATCAGCAAGAACACTTATGAATTTCTGGCTTACAAACACCAAAAAAAGTACGAAAAAAATCGCAAATTGGCTCTTGAGTGTTTCGCGGATCAAATATCTAACAATAATCACGCTGAAATTACCTATACAAAACTTGTTTTTTTGGTCGAATCACTATAGTTTCCCGTTGAACCATTTATTTTTTTAAAAATTATAAACTAGATGTTAGTCGCTTAATCAGCTCTGCATGTAAGCCTGGAGCTAAAATTCAACAAGTAAGCGATCATTATCTAACATTTAGAGCAATTTGTCTTCAGGATGTAGGAGTACGCATGGAGTTCAGTGTAAAAAGTGGCAGTCCAGAGAAACAACGTAGCGCATGTATCGTTGTTGGTGTGTTTGAACCACGTCGCCTTTCTCCAGTAGCCGAACAACTTGATAAAATCAGTGACGGTTACATCAGTTCACTACTTCGCCGTGGTGATCTAGAGGGTAAACCTGGTCAGATGCTGCTACTGCATCAAGTACCAGGTGTTTTGTCAGAGCGCGTTTTACTTGTCGGTTGCGGCAAAGAGCGTGAACTTGGCGAGCGCCAGTACAAGGAAATCATTCAAAAGACGATCAGCACACTTAACGAGACAGGCTCAATGGAAGCGGTATGTTTCCTAACTGAACTGCATGTTAAGGGTCGTGATACATACTGGAAAGTGCGCCAGGCTGTAGAAGCGACTAAAGATGGTCTATACACATTTAATCAATTCAAGAGCGTGAAACCTGAGACTCGCCGCCCACTGCGCAAGCTTGTTTTCAACGTACCAACGCGTCGTGAATTGAACTTGGGTGAAAAAGCAATCACTCATGGTCTTGCTATCGCATCAGGTGTCAAAGCCTCAAAAGACCTTGGCAACATGCCGCCAAACGTAGCTAATCCAGCTTACCTTGCTTCTCAAGCTCGTCGTCTAGCGGACGATTACGAAACCGTAACCACCAAAATTATTGGTGAGCAAGAGATGGAAAAACTGGGTATGACCTCTTACCTAGCAGTAGGCCGTGGTTCTAAAAACGAATCTATGATGTCTATCATCGAGTACAAAGGTAACCCTGACTCAGATGCAAAACCGATTGTGCTCGTAGGTAAAGGTCTAACCTTCGACTCAGGCGGTATCTCTCTAAAGCCGGGCGAAGGTATGGATGAGATGAAGTACGACATGTGTGGTGCGGCATCGGTATTCGGTACAATGAAAGCGCTAGCGAAGCTAAACCTACCAATCAACGTTATTGGTGTTCTAGCGGGCTGTGAAAACATGCCTGGCAGCAACGCTTACCGTCCAGGTGACATCCTAACGACCATGTCTGGTCAAACTGTAGAAGTTCTGAACACGGATGCTGAAGGCCGTCTTGTTCTTTGTGACGCACTGACTTACGTAGAGCGTTTCGAACCAGACTGCGTGGTTGACGTTGCAACGCTAACTGGTGCTTGTGTTATCGCACTAGGCCACCATATCAGCGGCGTAATCTCTAACCACAACCCTCTTTCTCATGAGCTAGTAAACGCTTCTGAGCAAGCTAGTGACCGTGCATGGCGTCTACCAATGGCAGACGAGTACCACGAACAGTTGAAAAGCCCGTTTGCGGATATGGCAAACATTGGTGGTCGCCCTGGTGGCACAATTACTGCGGGTTGCTTCTTATCTAAGTTCGCGAAGAAGTACAACTGGGCACACGTCGATATCGCAGGTACCGCGTGGAAATCAGGCGCAGCGAAAGGCTCAACGGGCCGTCCTGTCTCAATGCTTGTCCAATTCCTTTTGAACCGCAGCGGCCAAGAGACAGAAGAGTAATTTCTGAACAGAATCTAAAAGGGCCGCAAGGCCCTTTTTTATTATCCTAATTTTCTAAAATGAAAGTGGGACTTAAGATGGTCTTAGGAAGAGACCCAAGGCAAGTGAGAGAATGATGCAAACTGCAACCTTCTACATCATTAACGAAGAGAGCCCGCAAGCAACGGTGGCTGGCTTTGAAGAATACATCGTGTTTTTGGCTCAGCACTTTGCTCGCCAAGGCGCTAAAGTGTATTTAAACTGCCAAGACAAACCACACGCCGAGCAGCTCGCTGAAGCCTTTTGGCAAGTTGATGCAGACAAGTTCATGGCACATAACCTCGTAGGCGAGGGACCGAAATACGCCACCAATATTGAAATCGGCCATGAAGGTGTAAAACCTAATTGGAACCGTCAGCTGGTAATTAATTTGGCGGAAAATGAGACAACCTTTGCGAACAAGTTTGCTCAAGTGGTAGACTTCGTGCCCTGCGAAGAAAAAGCTAAACAACTCGCAAGAGAAAGATATAAAATTTACCGTCAAGCAGGTTACCAGCTGCAAACGATCGAAATTCAATATCCTTAACGGTCAATCCTTATAGTTAAGGCGATCTTGTTAAGATCCCTCACTTATAAAGATTGACTAAGATTCAACCATCAACGTATCCATTAAAAAGAGCGCTATGGAAAAGACATACAACCCAACTTCAATCGAACAAGCTCTGTATCAGACTTGGGAAGAGAAAGGCTACTTTAAGCCACACGGTGACACTACTAAAGAATCATACAGCATCATGATCCCGCCACCGAACGTCACTGGTAGCCTACACATGGGCCACGCGTTCCAAGATACGATCATGGATACGCTTATCCGTTGTGAACGTATGAAGGGTAAAAACACCCTTTGGCAAGTAGGTACTGACCACGCTGGTATCGCAACTCAGATGGTTGTTGAGCGTAAGATCGCTGCAGAAGAAGGCAAAACAAAAACACGATTACGGTCGTGAAGCTTTCATCGACAAAATCTGGGAATGGAAAGGCGAATCTGGCGGCACTATCACTAAGCAGCTTCGTCGTCTTGGCGCATCTGTAGACTGGGATCGTGAACGCTTTACGATGGACGATGGTCTATCTAACGCCGTTCAAGAAGTCTTCGTACGTCTATACGAAGACGATCTAATCTACCGCGGTAAGCGTCTGGTTAACTGGGATCCAAAGCTACACACAGCGATTTCAGATCTAGAAGTAGAGAACAAAGACACTAAAGGCCACATGTGGCACTTCCGCTACCCACTAGCAGATGGCGCTAGAACAGCCGATGGCAAAGACTACATCGTTGTTGCAACGACTCGTCCAGAGACCGTGCTAGGCGATACGGGTGTTGCAGTTAACCCAGAAGATCCACGTTACAAAGATCTTATCGGTAAAGAAATCATCCTTCCTATCGTTGATCGTCGCATCCCAATCGTGGGCGATGAGCACGCAGATATGGAAAAAGGTACTGGCTGTGTGAAAATCACACCTGCGCACGACTTCAACGACTACGAAGTAGGTAAGCGCCACCAGCTACCAATGATCAACATTCTGACTTTCGACGCAAACATCCGTGATGCTTCTGAAGTATTCAACACCAACGGCGAAGCAAGCGACGCTTACAGCACTGAGCTACCAGCTAAATACCACGGTATGGAGCGTTTTGCCGCTCGTAAAGCTATCGTTGCTGAATTCGACGAGCTAGGCCTACTTGAAGAAGTGAAAGATCACGATCTACAAGTTCCTTACGGCGACCGTGGTGGCGTGGTTATCGAACCAATGCTAACTGACCAATGGTACGTACGTACTGCGCCTCTAGCGAAAACTGCAGTTGAAGCAGTAGAAAACGGCGACATCCAATTTGTTCCTAAGCAGTACGAAAACATGTACTTCTCTTGGATGCGTGACGTTCAAGACTGGTGTATCTCTCGTCAGCTATGGTGGGGTCACCGCATCCCAGCTTGGTACGACAACCAAGGTAATGTTTACGTAGGTCGCACTGAAGAAGAAGTTCGTAAGAGCAACAACCTAGAGTCAGTCATTGAACTGCACCAAGACGAAGACGTACTGGATACGTGGTTCTCTTCTGCACTATGGACATTCGGTACTCAAGGTTGGCCAGAGCAAACTGACGACCTGAAAGTATTCCACCCTTCAGACGTTCTAGTAACTGGTTTCGACATCATCTTCTTCTGGGTTGCGCGCATGATCATGATGACCATGCACTTCGTGAAAGACGAAAACGGCAAACCACAAGTACCATTTAAGACGGTTTACGTTACTGGTCTAATCCGTGATGAAAACGGCGACAAGATGTCTAAGTCGAAAGGTAACGTCCTTGATCCAATCGACATGATCGATGGTATCGACCTAGAGTCTCTCGTAGAGAAGCGTTGTGGCAACATGATGCAGCCTCAACTAGCGAAGAAGATCGAGAAGAACACTCGTAAGACGTTTGAAAACGGTATCGAAGCATACGGTACAGACGCACTGCGTTTCACTCTTGCAGCAATGGCATCGACAGGTCGTGATATCAACTGGGATATGAAGCGTCTTGAGGGTTACCGTAACTTCTGTAACAAGCTATGGAACGCAAGCCGTTACGTAATGATGAACACAGAAGAGCAAGATTGTGGCTTCAACGGTGGTGAGATTGAATACTCACTAGCAGACAAGTGGATCGAGTCTCAGTTTGAACTAGCAGCGAAAGCGTTCAACAACCATATCGACAACTTCCGTCTAGATATGGCTGCGAACACGCTTTACGAATTCATCTGGAACCAATTCTGTGACTGGTACCTAGAGCTTACTAAGCCAGTTCTATGGAAAGGTACTGAAGCACAACAGCGTGGTACTCGTCGTACATTAATCACGGTTCTTGAGAAGACTCTACGTCTAGCTCACCCAGTGATTCCTTACATCACTGAAACTATCTGGCAAAGCATCAAGCCATTAGTTGAAGGTGTAGAAGGCGAGACAATCATGCTACAAACACTTCCTCAATTCGACGAAGCAAACTTCAACCAAGAAGCGCTAGATGATATCGAATGGGTGAAGGCGTTCATTACCAGCATCCGTAACCTACGTGCTGAATACGACATCAACCCTGGTAAGCCGCTTGACGTTATGCTGAAAGCAGCAAATGCAGAAGATGCCTCTCGTCTAGAAGCAAGCAAGCAAGTACTGATGTCACTAGCGAAGCTAGAAGCAGTACGCGTGCTTGAAACTGGCGAACAAACTCCTGCATGTGCGACAGCACTGGTTGGTAAGTCTGAGTTGATGATCCCAATGGCAGGTCTGATCGACAAAGATGCTGAGCTTGCTCGTCTAGATGGCGAAATCAAGAAGACTCACGGCGAAATCAAGCGTATCGAAGGCAAACTAGGTAACGAAGGCTTCGTAGCGAAAGCACCTGAAGCAGTTGTTGCTAAAGAGCGTGAGAAGCTTGAAGGCTACAAAGAGACACTAGCTAAGCTAGAAGAGCAGAAGACAACGATCGCTGCGCTTTAAGCCTCAGTGAAAGAGAAGAATTAACACTTCTCACTTTTGGTTCAAAGGTTGGTCATCATGGCCAACCTTTTTTGTATACATTTCACCAAAACCATCATCAATAGCTTCCCCCTATCACAACAATACTCATTACCCATTAGCATTAATGAGAATTATTATCGATAATGAACTCATCGAAACAAACACGATTGAGTAATTATCATGAAAAAGACACTAACTTTCGCAGCACTGCATTTTACTATCGCATTTAGTGTCGCTTACGTACTCACAGGCGACATTCTAATTGGTAGTTTAATTGCCATGATTGAGCCTTCAGTGAACACCGTAGCCTTCTACTTTCATGAAAAGGCATGGGCAAAAGTCCCAGCACTTAAAGCTCGTCAGTGGATGACCAAATTAAAAACCGCAAGCTTTGCGACCGTGCACTTCAGCGTCGCTTTTACCGTGGTTTACTTACTAACAGGTGATGCATTTGTCGGCGGCGTAATGGCGATGCTAGAGCCGAGTTTGAACACGGTGGCTTACTACTTCCACGAGAAAGTATGGATGCGTAAATCATCAGAAAAAGCTCCAGCACCGCAGTTTTGTTTACATCACCACGCTTAAACATGGAGGCTCACTACGTCTCCTAACGAGAAAAATGACATTTACCATTGACAAGGTTGCGCACCGCAATTAATTTAATTGCGGTGCGCAACTTTATTTTTAGAGGTAAGTGATAATGAACGCTCGTCAACTTCGACACTACTCCCGTCAAGCCGTCCGATTGCTTGGTATGCTTGATAAACAATGCGGCGATGTCGCTCTCACTCCAGTGCAAGCGCACGCATTGGGTGAAATCCAATTGCAGCCATTGACCATCAATCAGCTGGCACAGCAGCTTAATGTCGACAAGTCCAACGCGAGCCGAACCGTTACTGGTTTGATTAAATTAGGTTTGGTCGAGAGCATCGAAAACCCAAAAGACAAACGTAGTCAACTCGTAGCGATTACAGAGCAAGGCCAACAGGCGTTATCAGAACTGGACCAACAGCAAAACCACTTCTTTGAACAACTGCTTACCCAACTCGATGACAGCGAGCAAGAGCAACTCAAACTTGGTCTAGAGAATTACCTAAAAGGGCTAACAAAAGTGTGTCAGTCTGAGGAATACGTTCTTCGACCTCTTACTAAAGCAGACAACCCGCAAGTCGCAGATGTGATTCGTAAAGTCTCTGCAGAATACGGCTTAACCGCAGACAAAGGTTATGGTGTGGCCGATCCAACGCTTGATGATATGTATTCGGTTTACAATCAATTCGGGGCCGCCTATTGGGTCATTGAACATCGCGGAGAGATCGTTGGTGGCGGTGGCTTTGCCCCTTTAGCTGGCGAGCCAAATGTGTGTGAACTACAAAAGATGTACTTCTTACCTCAAACACGAGGGCACGGTTTAGCCAAACGCATCGTCGCATTGAGCTTACAATTGGCGAAACAATTTGGTTATCAGCAGTGCTATTTAGAGACAACTGAATGTCTGAGAGAAGCGGTAAGCTTGTATGAAAAGCTAGGCTTTGAGCATCTCGATGCCCCGCTTGGACAAACAGGGCATGATGCATGTGAAGTCGTAATGCTTAAAACACTGTAATAAAGAGCATTACTAAGAGTTAAAGCACAACATGGGTAACACAAAGCTCCTGGCTCAAGGCAACAGTGAAGTTTTGGTGCTGCCCATCCAACTCAACAGACAACTGGTAGAGATCACTTGGATCAGGATCAGTAAGATCGGCATACTTTGGCGCTTCGATCTGGAATAAAGCGCTCGCATGCTCCGCTCGGACATCAATAGGAATATGGTAAGTCATACCATTAAACTTAACCGATGCAGAGACCAGGCCCGGCGAAAAAGTTTGATAGTACAAGTCTACTTTAAACTCACAACCACCACCGTGGTGCCAAATCTGTTCGGTAGCCACGCGGTCTAAACGCACATTGCGAATGAACTGCAGATACGGTTCTTGCCATACCCCTAAGCGCTCATCACTTTTTTTATATTCATGATCGGACAGAGAGCACAGCTCAGGTTTATCTTCATCAAACAGAAGATCCTCTTCTTCCTCTAAGAACAAGATTTCAAAGCGGTTACGCCCCATTTGCATGAACGGACGAATGTCTTTCTTGTAGACATTTTGAGAACCGTCACAGTCGAACAATGCTACTCCGTTCAAACGCACTTCTGCATGGTAATCCACACCACCCAACACCATTTCTACCGCTGGGAATGCCATCATGGATTCATCCACTTCAATGTCATGCATCAGGTGCCACTCTTGCTGACGAATTGCTTCTTCTGTCATTTCAGCTGGCAATACCTGACTCAAAGGAGCAGGGAAAGTAATGTCATCCTGTGGGATAGAAAGGTCCGTCAGTGGAGAGACTTGCCATAAACCGGCGAGTGAGAGTTGCATATACACCTTGAGCTAGATCAATTTTCACGCATTATAGGGAGAAATCCCCTATAAACTCAATGTGAATTATTTATCGCCTCCACATTCGTCAGTTTTTCAAGGTATAAAAAAACCAGCGTTAAACGCTGGTTTTTCCAAAAGTAGTGAGCTTTGATTACTCGTCGTCTTCATCTTCTTCAGGGTAAAGCGCATCTTCGCCTTCGTAGTACGTACCCCAACCGTCATAGATGATGTCGTATTTTTCTGCCAAGTGAATCAATTTTTCAACTTGCGCATCAATCGCTTCTGCGTCTAGTGCGGACTCCATAGTCGCATCACAGCAAAGCAACTTGTTACCATCTTCATCTTCAGTTTCTTCTGCTTCAAGAACTTCAAAGCCCATCTTGAATGCTTCAACTACCGCTTTTTCTAGCGTGTCAAAATCTTCTGCAAACAGGTGGTGCTCAATTTCGTATAGCGAATCTGGATCGCTGCCATCTTCTAGCAATGCTGCAATGATATCGCGAGTCTCTTCCTTTTGAATCTCAATTAATTCTTCTACTGATAGATATTCATCTTCGTGAGACATGTTTTGGCTCCAGATTAGTTACTTGATGGAAACACAATACCCGATACTGAGTATGCTGATCCGGTGAAATATGGCATGGATTGCGATGAAAAGCCACAAACAAACATCATACCACTGCGATTCTTATCGGTTATTTGAATCTAAATATTAAACCGACCACACAAAGAAACAAAAAATTAACAAAGAATGGCATTTTTTAATATTCAGAACATCCTAATTGACACTTAATGTGGTTATTTTCTCTTTCTATGCGTGTTTATGATGCTTTCTTGAATACACTCACGTGTAAAACGAAGAAGCATAACGAATAAATTCACTTTAATAATGCATAATTTAGAATAAAAATGCACGTTTTATGCACTGTGCGTGTATTCTTTCTCAACGGGAAAATTAGAATAAAAACGCACGCACTCTAATTTTAGTAAAATAGCATTTATATCTAATAATAAATTTCATAAGAATCAAAATAAAAATAAAAAACTCACAAAACCAGAAACACCAGAATATAAACAAAGCTTGATAACTTGCATCTTTCTAGGAAGCTTGTCATAACTAATGGCTGGAAAATTTGTAAGGATACAAAATGAGCAAGCTGTACGTTGGATCAGAAGTTGGTCAACTTCGACGAGTTCTATTAAATCGCCCTGAACGCGCCCTAACCCACTTAACTCCATCAAACTGTCATGAGTTGCTATTTGATGACGTTCTTGCTGTAGAAGCGGCAGGTGAAGAGCACGATGCATTCGCACGTACGCTGCGCGAGCAAGACGTTGAAGTGCTTCTCCTCCACGATTTACTGGTCGAAACCCTCGCTGTTCCAGAAGCAAAACAATGGCTGCTGAACACTCAGATTTCTGACTTTCGCTACGGGCCAACATTTGCGCGAGACCTACGCCAATACTTTTCAGAAATGGATGATGAACACCTTGCCTGCATCTTTTTAGGTGGCTTAGCTTACTCAGAGCTACCGATCTCCTCATCTTCTATGCTGCCAAAAATGAAGCGTCCTCTCGACTTTGTTATTGAGCCACTGCCTAATCACCTCTTTACTCGTGATACCTCATGCTGGGTTTATGGCGGCGTTTCTCTTAACCCGATGATGATGCCTGCACGCCAACGTGAAACAAACCACTTACGTGCGATTTATCGTTGGCACCCAATTTTTGCTGGCCAAGATTTTATCAAATACTTCGGTGACGATGATCTGCATTATGATAATGCGAATGTCGAAGGCGGTGATGTGTTGGTTATTGGTAAAGGTGCAGTTCTTATCGGTATGTCTGAGCGTACGACTGCACAAGGTGTAGAGAACCTTGCAGCAAGCCTATTTAAAGCAGGCCAAGCTACCGAGGTGATTGCAATTGATCTGCCTAAACACCGCTCATGTATGCATTTAGACACCGTGATGACCCATATGGATGTAGATACTTTCTCTGTTTACCCAGAGATCATGCGCAAAGATCTCGACACATGGCGCTTAACACCAAAAGGCAACGGTGAAATGCATGTTGAAGCCTCACATAACTATCTGCACGCGATTGAGTCCGCTCTTGGCTTAGATCAGCTGAAAATCATCACCACTGGTGGCGACAGCTATGAAGCGGAACGCGAACAATGGAATGATGCCAATAACGTTCTAACTGTAAAACCGGGCGTAGTAATTGGTTACGAACGCAACGTATACACCAACGAAAAATACGATAAAGCTGGCATCAAAGTACTGACAGTACCTGGTAACGAGCTTGGTCGTGGTCGCGGTGGCGCTCGCTGTATGAGCTGTCCAATAGAACGAGACGATATATAACTTACTCGTCCCTTTACATTAGGTGAATCAAAACTAAGGTTGATGTGAATACATCAACCTTTTTTAGCTTTAATTTAAAATAACTATTCACAATAAAAGCATTTATATGTTTTAATGAATTCTATTAATCTAATCACATGTACTAAGGGACGAGCTATGGCTTTCAATTTACGTAACCGCAACTTTTTGAAGCTATTGGACTTCTCAACCAAAGAAATCCAGTTTTTGCTCGAACTGTCTGCAGAGCTGAAAAAAGCTAAATATGCAGGAACAGAGCAGAAGAAACTTCAAGGTAAAAACATCGCACTAATCTTTGAGAAATCTTCGACTCGTACCCGATGTGCGTTTGAAGTCGCTGCCTTTGACCAAGGTGCTCAAGTCTCTTACATCGGCCCTTCTGGCTCGCAGATCGGTCATAAGGAATCGATGAAAGACACCGCTCGCGTTCTTGGTCGTATGTACGACGGGATTGAATACCGAGGCTTTGGCCAATCCATTGTTGAAGAGCTTGGTACTTATGCTGGTGTTCCTGTGTGGAATGGTTTAACGGATGAGTTCCACCCAACCCAGATCCTTGCTGACTTCCTGACCATGCAAGAGCACGGCCGTGGTAAACAGCTGCATGAAATAACCTTCGCTTACCTAGGTGATGCGCGCAACAACATGGGGAACTCACTTATGGTGGGCGCAGCGAAAATGGGCATGGATATTCGCCTTGTCGCGCCAAAAGCGTTCTGGCCTGAAGAAGAGCTCGTGGCAACTTGTCAAACTATCGCGCAACAAACCGGTGCAAAAATCACGTTAACAGAAAGCGTTGAAGAAGGTGTGAAAGGTTGTGACTTCCTATACACCGACGTTTGGGTGTCTATGGGTGAGTCTGCCGAGGCATGGGATGAACGTGTAGCGTTAATGACACCTTATCAAATCAATATGGACGTGATTGAGCAAACGGGTAATCCACATGTGAAATTCATGCACTGCCTTCCAGCTTTCCACAATGATGAAACCACCGTCGGCAAAGAAGTCGCTGAAAAATACGGTATGAAAGGCCTTGAAGTAACAGAAGAGGTATTTGAATCGGAATACTCCATCGTATTCGACGAAGCTGAAAACCGTATGCATACCATCAAAGCCGTGATGGTTGCGACGCTAGGAAGCTAAACCAGTGCGCAAAAACAGCCGATAAAAACCATGATGTAATCGCTTGCGCTCACGAAAGTTAAGCGTATAATGCTCGGCAATTTGTCTGAGGATTAAGAAATGACCACGCTGATTGCTGACGTAAAAACGCGATTTGCTCTCGCTAAGCGACTACGCTTACGTGGTGTTATTTTCGTTAATTCTATTGAATTTTAAAACCTCCCCATTGGGGAGGTTTTTTTATGTCCAAAATTCCTTTCGGTTATTTGGATGTAGTCATCAATGTTATAGGGAAGAAGATCATGGCGAACTCGCTTTACCAGAAGCACATCATCTCTATTCCAGAGCTTTCACGCGAAGAACTGGAACTTATCGTAGAAACAGCAGGTAGCCTTAAAAAAGCACCTCGACCAGAACTGATTAAAAACAAAGTCGTTGCAAGTTGTTTCTTTGAACCATCAACACGTACACGTTTATCGTTTGAAACAGCGATTCAGCGCATTGGTGGTGACGTGATTGGCTTTGATAATGATGGTAATACCTCTCTGGCGAAGAAAGGCGAAACACTCGCAGATTCAGTACAAGTCATCTCTTCTTACGTCGATGCCTTTGTGATGCGTCATCCACAAGAAGGCGCCGCTCGCTTGGCATCTGAATTTTCAAATGGCGTGCCAGTGATCAACGCGGGCGACGGTGCAAACCAACACCCAACTCAAACGCTACTCGACCTATACACCATCGCGGAAACACAAGGGCGTCTAGACAACCTGAACGTCGCATTCGTAGGTGACCTAAAATATGGCCGCACAGTGCACTCACTGACTCAAGCCTTAGCAAAGTTTAACAACATCCGCTTCTTCTTTGTTGCACCAGATGCGCTGGCAATGCCAGATTACATCTGCGAAGAACTAGACGAAGCTGGCATTCAATATAGCCTACACACAGACATGGAAAGTGTGATTCCTGAACTGGATATTCTGTACATGACACGCGTACAGAAAGAACGCTTTGACGAATCGGAATACGCACATATTAAGTCGGCTTACATCCTAACGGCGGCACTACTAGAAGGCGCGCGTGAGAACTTGAAAGTACTGCACCCACTACCACGTGTGGATGAAATTACAACTGATGTTGATAAAACGCCTCATGCTTACTTCTTCCAGCAAGCTCAAAATGGCGTGTATGCTCGCCAAGCACTGCTGGCGCTTGTTCTAAACGAAACACTGTAATCGAGGGGAAAAATCATGGCTAAAGAAACTCAATTGCAGGTAGAAGCAATCAAAAATGGTACGGTCATCGACCACATCCCTGCGCAAATCGGCATCAAAGTATTAAGACTGTTCGATATGCACAATTCATCACAACGCGTAACGATTGGACTGAACTTGCCATCATCAGCACTCGGTCATAAAGATCTACTCAAAATCGAAAATGTGTTTATCAATGAAGAGCAAGCGAGCAAGCTAGCGTTGTATGCTCCTCACGCGACCGTGAATCAAATCGAGAATTATGAAGTGGTGAAAAAGCTCGCGTTAGAGCTTCCTGAGCGCATCAATGATGTATTTGAATGCCCGAATTCAAACTGTATTTCTCATAATGAACCAGTAGAAAGCAGCTTTAGCGTGTTCGAGAAGAAACAAGAAATCCGCCTAAAGTGTAAATACTGCGAGAAAGTGTTCTCACGCGAGATCGTAACCGAGCGATAAACACGCCGCACGACTAGGCTGTGATACGTTTAAAATACCCTGCAATGTCAGGGTATTTTGCTCTTTACCTACCGAGGGTTTAGAGGCAAACTGAGAATCTTTATTCCCTACAACTGATGGAAAAAATCAAATGACGAAAGTACTTCACACTGAGTCTGCACCAGCAGCAATCGGTCCTTACGTTCAAGGCGTAGATCTAGGTAACATGGTTCTTACTTCAGGCCAAATCCCAGTAAACCCAGCGACAGGTGAAGTGTCTGCTGATATCGCAGAACAAGCTCGTCAGTCTCTAGAAAACGTAAAGGCTGTAGTTGAATCTTCAGGTCTTAAAGTATCTGATATTGTAAAGCTAACGGTTTTTGTTAAAGACCTAAATGACTTTGGCACAGTGAACGAAGTTTACGGCAAGTTCTTTGATGAGCACGGCGTAGCAAACTACCCTGCACGCTCTTGTGTAGAAGTGGCTCGCCTACCAAAAGATGTTGGCATCGAGATTGAAGCAATCGCTGTTCGCAAATAATTGCACTTGCTGACAAACAATAAAAAACGGGTAGCTCAGGCTACCCGTTTTTTATTGTCTTTTCGTGATGATATCGCAGTAAAACTTAAGCAGCGTTGCGCTGTTTGACTTCTTCATCTAACGATTCAAGCTTCTCTTTCATCTGTTCACGACAGATATTCGCTAACTCGCGAATGCCCTCTTTACCATAGCCTTCAGTGCTGATTGGAGGTAGCATTTCAACAATCACATGACCATTGTTCCAACGGTTCAGCTTAATTTTATTCGTCGAGCTACATACGATAGGAATGATTGGCACACCTGCACCAATTGCCGCATGAAAAGCACCTGTTTTGAATGGCAGCAAACCACGTCCACGAGAACGCGTGCCTTCTGGGAACATCCACACCGAAACATCACTTTCTTTCATGCTGCTCACGACCTGATCGATAGTCCCTTTTGCTTTAGAGCGATTCGCTCGGTCAATCAGAATGTTACCCGTAAGCCAGTAAAGCTGACCAAACAGTGGCATCCAAGCCAAGCTCTTTTTACCTACTGTCACAACTTTCGGAGTCACAGCCGCAGAAACAGTAAACATGTCCCAGTTGTTCTGGTGGTTAGCAATGTAAACATGTTGGCCGCGTGAATACGCATCTTCAGGGATACGCAACTCTAACTTAATCCCAAACACACGAGACATCTTGGCAAACAAACGGCCAAAAGTGAAAACGTGCTTAGGGTTTCTAGGGCTTAATAGGCAGTAACCACAACCACCAATAAACATAACAATCGCAAAGATAGCGACAGCAAATACACGTAACAGTGCAATCATTCTTGTTCTCCAGGAACCGGCTTTTGCCAGATACAGCTATTAATATCTCTCTTTCCATAAAGGGAAAATATGGTCATGAGAGTGATATAAAAAAGCCGAAACTCAGGTTTCGGCTCTCTTGATATCCAAGTTACCTGCGGTGCAGTTTAACTTGCCTAGCTCACTCGCTCAATATTTGCGCCAAGTGCAGCCAGTTTATTTTCGATTTTGTCGTAACCACGGTCGATATGGTAAATACGATCAACGACGGTTTCGCCTTTAGCAATGCAACCTGCAATAACCAAACTAGCCGAAGCTCGTAGATCGGTTGCCATCACTTGCGCACCGCTGAGTGACTCAACATCACCACAGATAACCGTATTGCCTTCGATCTCAGCTTTAGCGCCCATACGCATGAGTTCTGGTACGTGCATAAAGCGGTTTTCAAAGATAGTCTCTGTGATCACGCCGCCACCTTTCGCCATCATGTTCAGAAGCGTAAATTGAGCTTGCATATCCGTCGGGAAACCAGGATGTGGCGCAGTACGTACACTTACCGCTTTTAGCTCGCGGTCGGTCATATCAACGGAGATCCAATCTTCACCCGTTTCGACAAGCGCGCCAGCTTCTTCCAGCTTGGCGAGAACCGCTTCAAGCAAATGAGCATTAGTGTTGCGACATACCACTTTACCGCCAGATACTGCTGCTGCGACAAGGAATGTTCCCGTCTCAATACGGTCAGCAACCACGTTGTGTTTACAACCGCCTAGGCGCTCAACACCTTCAATCGTAATGGTATCTGTGCCAGCGCCAGAGATTTTTGCGCCAAGCTTATTTAGGAAATCAGCGGTATCGACGATTTCAGGCTCACGCGCAGCGTTATCTAGTGTTGTTGTGCCTTCCGCCAGCGCTGCGGCACACATGATGGTGATCGTCGCGCCTACGCTGACTTTATCCATCACGATGTGCGCGCCTTTTAGACGACCATCCACTTCTGCTTTCACATAACCATCTTCTAATGTAATGGTTGCGCCAAGCTGCTCTAAACCAGAAATATGCAGATCCACAGGACGGGCACCGATGGCACAACCGCCTGGTAAAGAAACCTGACCTTGACCAAAGCGCGCCACCAAAGGACCTAAAGCCCAAATAGAAGCACGCATGGTTTTCACCAAATCATAAGGCGCGCAGTATTCTGTAATACTGCTTGGGTCAACATGAACAGAGCCATTGCGGCTTACTTTCGCGCCTAAACGCTTAAGCAATTCCATGGTTGTATCGATATCACGAAGGTGTGGTACGTTTGCCACTTCTACTGGCTCTTCCGCCAAGATAGACGCAAATAAAATCGGCAGTGCTGCGTTTTTTGCACCTGAAATGGTCACTTCACCAACTAGTGGTTTATCTGACCCAATAACTCGAAACTTTTCCATCAATAAACCTTAAAGCGACATCAATTTCTTATCACGAGCCCACTCTTCTGGTGTGAACGCTTTGATTGATAATGCGTGAATGTCGTTACGCTGGATGTATTCCATCAGAGGAGCATAAATTAGCTGCTGCTTCTTAACGCGGCTCATTCCATCGAAACAAGCATCAACAGCAACCACTTCATAGTGGCTACCTTCACCTTTCACATGCACTTCTTGAAGGTTTAGTGCTTCTTCTAATAACTGTTGTACTTTTGCGCTATCCACAATTTACCCCTGATAATTCTGTATGTGTTTGGCCACTAAAGATTCAACATTGCTCAGTTGAAACAAAGTGCGCAGTTGCGCCGGCACGAAACTGAGCATTATATGACAGTTTTGCTTTTTTGCATGCTCTAATAAGTGGATTAACATCACCATTCCTGCAGAGTCGACGCGCTCTATCTCTTTTAGCGAGCATTCCAGCTCCGATTGAGCAGGTTGCCATTGCTGAGCATACGCCCACAATGAAGGCACTGTATCTCTATCAAGTGCCCCTGTTAGCTTAAGAATGTTTTGATCCAATTGCCACTGAGCGGGAGTCTGGGCCATTATTTCTTCGCCTCGAAGCGGATCGGTTCTGCGGCCAATTTTTCTAAGTCTTTAGCAACAGATAGAATGCCTTCTTGACGAATTTTACTGTTCCATTCGGATTGTTTACTAGAAAGCAAACTAATGCCCTCTGCAATCATATCGAATGCTTCCCACTCACCAGACTGGTTGTCTTTACGCAGTTTAAACTCAAGTTTGATGTTTGGACGCGGAGTATCGATGATATCAACTTTAATGCTTGTAATACGCTTAGAGTCATCAATGCTAGGCTCAGGACCAAACTCAATTTTTTGGTCAGAGTATTGCGTCAACACTTGTGCATAAGACGCAATCAGGTACGCACGAAATGCATCGATAAACTCAAGTACATCTTCACGCTTAGCACCTTTTAAGTTTGGACCAAGAAGTTTTAACCCTGCATAGCGGTAGTTGACGTAAGGCATTAGCTCTTCTTCAACGATCACTTTAAGTAAATTTGGATCTTGTTTGATTTTCGGCTGTTCGGCTTTCAATCTTTCGAACGTGACTTCAGCTACCTGCTTCATCATCTTATAAGGTTCAGTTTTATCCACCTCTGCTGCTGTTGCTCCAAAGACGCTAAACACAGCACAAACTGAAAGTAGTAATCTCGCTAACATAGTTATTCCTTACTTGAGTCGTCTGAACCACCTACGCTGTATAGTACTTGACCAATTAAGTCTTCAAGCACAAGCGCCGATTTGGTGTCTTCGATGGTATCACCATCCACCAGCATGACTTCATCATCAAAAACGAAGCCAGGTACTAAACCAATGTATTGCTCACCAATCAGGCCAGATGTCAAAATTTGTACGCTCGACGTTTCTGGGAACTGATTGTATTTGCTATTGATAGATAGTGTTACAACTGGCAATAAGTTATCTGGGTTAAGCGAAATACTACTTACTCGACCAATCACAACGCCCCCCACTTTTACGGGAGAACGAACTTTTAAACTGCCAATATTATCGAACTCGGCTTTGAGGGTATAAGTATCACCAGAGCCAATGCTTTTTACGTCAGCAACTTGAAAAATCATCACAAGAATCGCGCAAATTCCCGCTAATACAAAGCTGCCAACCCATAATTCAGTTTTACGTGTTTGTTGCATGATTAATTCCCAAACATCAATGCGGTCAGTACAAAGTCTAATCCTAGTACTGCTAAAGAAGAATGCACAACAGTGCGCGTAGTTGCTCGGCTGATCCCTTCCGATGTTGGAATAGCATCATAACCGTTAAATAGAGCGACCCAAGTAACCGTAATTGCAAACGCAAAACATTTGATCATACTGTTACCAATGTCTTGCCCTAGCTCAACAGAGGACTGCATCGCTGACCAAAAACTGCCGTGATCAACGCCTTTCCAGTCAACACCAACAAGCTGAGCGCCCCAAATTCCCACAGCTATGAAAATCATAGCCAGTAAAGGCATTGAGATAACCCCAGCCCAAAACCGTGGTGCAATCACTCGTTTCAATGGGTCTACCGCCATCATTTCAAGGCTAGACAGTTGTTCCGTTGCTTTCATTAGACCTATCTCTGCGGTTAACGCAGAACCGGCACGACCAGCAAACAAAAGTGCAGTAACAACGGGTCCTAATTCACGGAGTAACGAAAGCGCTACCATTTGCCCCAAACTGCCTTCTGCGCCGTAATCCACCAACACAACATAGCCTTGTAGACTCAAAACCATTCCAATGAACAGACCAGATACGACGATGATCGCCAGCGACTGAACACCAACAGAATAAAGTTGCTTAACAAGCAGAGGAAAGCTTCTGATCGGTTGTGGCTTAGAAAATAGCGCCCCAATCAACATGAAAGTCGCACGACCAAATGCTCCGCAAATAGAAAGCGTGCGTCGACCCAGCGAGGCGACAAAGTGAATGAAGTTATCGACCATCAAATAAGTCCTTTTCGATACTTTGAGAAGGGAAACGAAACGGTACAGGACCGTCGGCATCACCTTGTAAGAACTGCTGGACACGAGGATCAGAGTTTTGAGTCAGCTCTTCTGGCGTACCATAGGCGATGATTTTTCCATCGGCCATCAGGTATACCCAGTCAGCAATACTCATGACTTCAGGTACGTCGTGAGAAACCACAATAGAGGTCAAACCTAACGCTTGGTTTAGATTGCTAATTAGCTCAACCAAAACGCCCATAGTAATTGGGTCTTGCCCCACAAACGGCTCATCGTACATGATCAGGTCAGGGTCAAGTGCGATTGCCCGAGCCAAAGCAGCGCGTCTTGCCATACCACCTGAAAGCTCACTCGGCATTAATTGCGCCGCGCCGCGCAGACCGACAGCTTCGAGCTTGAGTAACACCATGGTGCGAATCAAATCTTCCGATAAATCGGTATGCTCTCTCAATGGAAAGGCGACATTATCAAAAACATTCAAATCAGTGAATAAAGCCCCTGACTGGAACAACATGCTCATTTTCTTTCGAGCGTGGTAGAGTTTTTTACGCGAGAGAGAGGGAATATTGTCGCCATCAAACCAGATCTCTCCTTGCTCGGGATACAACTGACCACCAATCAAACGCAGCAGTGTTGTTTTACCAATTCCCGATGGTCCCATAATGGCCGTCACTTTGCCTTCAGGAACATGCAGATCAATATCATCAAAGATCATGCGTTCTCCCCGTGAAAAAGTGAGGTTGTTCACGGTGACTAAATCGTTGTTCGACATATCATCTCTTCTACTGTAGGAGCGTTGCAACTCACGGAATCATCAAGCAGATACTCATCGGAGTTGAATTCTACGTTTAATAAAGTAACGTCGGTACATTTATTAGGCTGCAATCATAAGCACATTGGCGTTGAATTTAAAGCACTGTTCAATTAAATAAAGTCGACTATATCCCTGCAATTTCTCATGGTTTATGACCTAATTAGCACGAAGTGTTTAAATCCTAGACCAGAATTGCTCATTTAAATGAGTGAGATTTACATACATTTTCGTTACTAACCTTTAATTTATTCTTCGTTTATCTTCCATTTTAGGCCGCAAAAGGTCAAAATTAGCGGTTATTCATTTTACTTATTTAATACTTAGGAATTCTCATGCTCGAAGCCGTTGCGTTGCTTATAGTCGGTCTTGTTTTGCTTGTTTGGAGTGCAGATAAACTTGTTTTTGGCTCTGCAGCGATAGCCCGCAACGTCGGTATTTCCCCGCTTGTCATCGGCATGACAATCCTTGCGATGGGCTCATCCGCCCCTGAGATGATGGTATCTGCAACCGCCGCTTGGGATGGCAAAACGGATACAGCGGTGGGTAACGTATTAGGCTCAAACATAGCGAACATTGCGTTAATCCTAGGTATTACAGCGCTGATCAAGCCTTTGTCGATTAGCTCCGCCGTCATCCGCCGAGAACTGCCACTCATGATAGCCGTAACCGTACTCGCTGGTATTCTGCTTTGGAATAGCCATCTCGGTTTTTATGAGGGTGTCTTATTGTTTGTACTCTTTGGGGCATTTTTATTTGCTATGTTGCAAATCAGCCGCAAAGAGCAAAAATCAGGTGATGTTTTTCTTGATGACCAAGAGTCAGAGATCCCAGAAGGCGTCAGTAACCCTAAAGCAATCATGTGGGTGGTTATTGGCTTGATACTGCTTCCTTTGGCAGCCAGCATGCTGGTTGATAACGCGGTAATTATTGCTAAACACTTTGGTATGAGCGACCTTGTTATCGGCCTAACTATTATCGCCATTGGCACTAGCCTGCCAGAACTGGCCGCATCACTTGCGGGAGTTTTAAAGGGTGAAGACGACATGGCTGTCGGTAACATTATCGGTTCGAATGTGTTTAACATTCTGGCGGTAATGGGGATTCCTGGCATCATTAATCCATCGGTGCTCAGTGAGTACGCGATGGGACGTGACTTCTGGGTCATGTTAGGCGTTTCATTGTTACTTGTCGCGATGTGTTTGGGTAAATCACGCAGTATTAACCGTATTGAAGGTGCCATCTTGTTTGTGTGCTTCTTAGGTTACCAAGTGTACTTATTCGCAAACATGACCGCTTAATTACCACGATCAATAAGTAGAGATCTGATATGTCCAATCAATTTGATTTTCGCGCTGCTGCTAAACAAGTTCTTGATATCGAAGTTGCTGCTCTGCAAGAGCTAGATACCTACTTTGATGATCAATTTGAAAAAGCGTGTGAACTTATCCTTTCCAACAACGGCAAAGTTGTCGTTATGGGTATTGGCAAGTCAGGCCATATTGGTAACAAGATTGCCGCCACTCTGGCAAGCACTGGGACTTCTGCGTTTTTCGTTCATCCAGGCGAAGCCGCACATGGTGACTTGGGTATGATTAGCCCTGGTGACATTGTGCTGGCAATTTCTAACTCTGGTGAATCAAACGAAATTTTGTCTCTATTTCCAGTATTAAAGCGCCTGAATATTAAGATCATCAGCATGACAGGTAAGCCAGAATCAAATATGGCCAAGCTGTCTGACTTACACCTGCAAATTACGGTACCTCAAGAAGCTTGTCCGTTAGGCCTGGCGCCAACTAGCAGTACGACTGCCACATTAGTGATGGGAGATGCATTAGCCGTAGCTCTGCTTCAAGCTCGTGGTTTTTCTGCCGAAGATTTTGCCCTATCTCACCCAGGTGGTGCACTGGGGAGAAAACTGCTACTTAAGTTGTCTGATATTATGCACTTTGGAGAAGCGTTACCTAAAGTTTCTCCTGACGCATTAATTCGCGATGCCCTGCTTGAAATTTCAGAAAAGGGGTTAGGCATGACAGCCATCGTCGATGAGCACGATGCTATGCTTGGTATATTCACCGATGGTGATTTACGTCGTACCTTAGACAAGCGTATCGATATTCATACGACGGCAATTGGCGAGGTCATGACGACAAACCCAACCACAGCACACCCTGATATGCTGGCGGTTGAAGGTTTGAACTTGATGCAGAATAAAAACATTAACGCTCTGATTTTATGTAAAGACGAAAAAATTGTGGGTGCACTGAACATGCACGATTTACTAAAAGCTGGCGTGATGTAATATCAGCACAAACATTTAAATCATTTATTAGACGAATAAAGGCAATGGTCAGGGAAGTACTGAGCTAAACGATAGGCCTTCATTATATGAGTTTTACTCGCCTTATTTATTTGCTCTTGATCTTCGTTGTAGCGTGGTGCGGTTATTACCTACTAACCCCTAAAGGCAACGACGCAATTCAAGTAGCACCAGATTCTGAACTGCCCATGTTCAGTGGTTCTGGATTAGAAAACATCACCTACGGTGAAGATGGTGTCCGCAGTTACATCATTCGCTCCACTAACTTAGACCATTATGCTAAGAGTGGAGATACTATTTTTAATAACCCGACTTTGATGGTTTACCGTGAAGGTAGCGTCATTGAATGGAAGGTGACTGCCACAAGAGCAGTGTTAGATGAAGACCAAGTTTTGACTTTATATGACAAAGTCTTAATGCAAAATCTTCTGCCTGGTGCGAGTTTTGATACCATGGCAACAGACAAATTGGTCATTAATCTAACCAATCGTGATTTTAAAGCTGACCAACAAGTGATGTTGGTTGGACCACAATTTGAAACTACTGGAGGCGCAATGCAAGGCAACTTAAAACAGCATACCGCGACTCTGACAGATGAAGTTCAAGGTCGATATGAAACCGTTACACCTTAGCCTACTGGCACTGGTATTGGCGGCGCCTCAAGCGCTGGCACTCAAGTCGGATACTCAACAGCCGGTTTACATAAACTCTGACACCCAACAGGTGGATATGAAGAGTAACCAGGTTGTTTTTGAAGGCGATGTATCTCTTAAGCAAGGGAGCATCAATATCGATGCTGATAGAATCGTGGTAACTCGCGATCCTAAAACCGAAGCAATTAAACAGATTCAAGCATTTGGTAAACCTGCGAAGTTTTCTCAGCTGATGGACGATGGTAAAACACTTAGTGGTCAAGCTACGGAGCTGGATTACCGTATTTCTACAGACGAACTGACCATGAAAGGTCAAGCGCAGCTGGCGCAAGACAACAACACCATCAAAGGTTCTTCGATTCGTTACCAAATTGGTAAACAAAAGCTAGTCGCAGATAGCTCTAAGGAAGAGCGCGTTACGACCATTTTGCAACCCAATCAGATAGAGAACTAATATGGCAGTACTGAGTGCGAAAAACTTGGCGAAAAGCTACAAAAAACGCAAAGTCGTCACTGATGTTAGCTTAGAAGTTGAATCTGGTCAGATTGTTGGGCTACTCGGTCCAAACGGCGCGGGTAAAACCACCTCGTTTTACATGATTGTCGGCTTAGTACCTCGTGATGAGGGCACCATTACCATTGACGACAATGACATCAGTATTTTACCGATGCATAGCCGTTCACGCCTTGGCATTGGCTATCTTCCGCAAGAAGCGTCGATTTTCCGTAAGCTTTCAGTAGAAGATAACATCATGGCCGTACTTGAAACTCGTCAAGAAATGACGAGGGAAGAGCGCCAAGATAAACTGGAAGATTTGTTGGAAGAATTCCACATCCAGCACATCAGAACCAGTGCTGGTATGGCACTATCAGGGGGTGAGCGACGCAGGGTGGAAATCGCTCGAGCTTTAGCGGCCAACCCTCAGTTCATTTTATTGGATGAACCTTTCGCTGGTGTTGACCCAATTTCGGTTAATGACATCAAGAAAATCATTGAGCATCTGCGCGATCGTGGTCTCGGAGTGTTAATCACTGACCATAATGTACGTGAAACACTGGACGTATGTGAAAAAGCCTATATCGTGAGCCAAGGGCACCTAATTGCATCGGGAACTCCGGCAGAAGTTCTCAATAATGAACAGGTGAAACAAGTTTATCTCGGCGAACAATTCCGTCTATGATTATATTAGGAACGGTAAGATTCTGAGCATTACAAGGTAAGTAACACTGAATGAAACCTTCATTACAACTCAAGCTAGGTCAGCAGTTAGCCATGACGCCACAGTTGCAGCAAGCGATTCGCTTATTGCAATTGTCGACACTCGATCTTCAACAAGAAATCCAAGAAGCGTTGGACTCAAACCCATTATTGGAAGTTGAAGAAGGCCAAGACGAGCCTCTAGCAAACGGTGAAGATAAGTCAGCGGTCGAGGCTGCTGATAGCAACAGTGCTAGCGAACCAACAGAAATTGACGTTCCAGATAGCTCCGATGTGATAGAGAAATCAGAAATTAGCTCTGAACTTGAAATCGACACGACTTGGGATGACGTCTACAGCGCGAATACTGGTAGCACTGGCTTAGCTCTTGATGATGATATGCCCGTCTACCAAGGCGAAACCACTGAATCATTACATGATTACCTCATGTGGCAGCTTGACCTAACACCATTCAGTGAAACCGACCGCACGATTGCATTAGCGATTATTGACGCTGTTGACGACTACGGCTATTTAACTTTGTCGCCTGAAGAGATTCATGAGAGCTTCGATAATGAAGAGATAGAGTTAGACGAAGTAGAAGCTGTTCGTAAACGCATTCAACAATTCGATCCTCTTGGCGTTGCATCGCGTAACTTACAAGAATGTTTGTTACTGCAACTGACGACCTTCCCAGAAGACACGCCGTGGCTTGCTGAAGCCAAAATGATACTTGCGGATCATATTGATCACCTAGGCAACCGAGACTACAAGCTCGTCATCAAAGAGACTAAGCTGAAAGAAGCCGATCTTCGTGAAGTCTTAAAGCTTATCCAACAGTTAGATCCTCGTCCAGGTAGTCGCATCACTCCTGATGATACCGAGTACGTAATTCCAGACGTATCCGTTTTTAAAGACAATGGCAAATGGACCGTTTCTATAAACCCGGATAGCGTGCCAAAATTAAAAGTAAATCAACAATATGCTCAATTAGGCAAAGGTAATAGCGCGGATAGCCAGTACATCCGCAGCAATTTGCAAGAGGCAAAATGGTTAATTAAGAGCTTAGAGAGTAGAAACGAGACGCTACTCAAAGTTGCAAGATGTATTGTTGAACATCAACAAGATTTCTTCGAGTATGGTGAGGAAGCCATGAAGCCAATGGTGCTCAATGATGTCGCTTTGGCTGTGGACATGCATGAATCCACGATTTCTCGTGTAACAACGCAAAAATTTATGCATACACCACGTGGTATTTTTGAATTGAAGTACTTCTTCTCTAGCCATGTTAGTACTGACAACGGCGGAGAATGTTCGTCAACAGCAATTCGTGCACTCATTAAAAAACTGGTCGCAGCAGAGAATACTGCCAAACCACTGAGTGATAGCAAGATTGCTGCTCTTCTGGCTGACCAAGGGATTCAGGTCGCAAGACGTACGATAGCCAAATATCGCGAATCCTTGGGAATTGCCCCTTCAAGTCAGCGTAAACGCCTATTATAAGGCACTAACTGAAAAGGAAAGTCTATGCAAATCAATATTCAAGGCCATCACGTTGATCTTACCGATTCAATGCAAGACTATGTAAATTCTAAGTTTCAGAAGCTCGAAAGGTTCTTCGACCACATCAATCAAGTGCATGTTGTACTAAAAGTTGAAAAAATTACTCAAATCGCGGAAGCTACGCTTCACATAAATCAAGGCGAAATCCACGCATCAGCCGATGACGAAAATATGTATGCCGCGATCGATTCGCTGGTAGATAAATTGGTTCGCCAACTTAATAAGCACAAAGAAAAACTAAACAGTCATTAATCATGCAACTGAGCGAAATACTGTCATTGGACTGCACCAAAAGTGCGGTCCACTGCACGAGTAAAAAACGCGCCCTTGAAATGATCAGCCGTATCGTGGCTGATCAAACGGGCCAAGATTCTACCGAGCTGTTCGAATGCATGCTCAATAGAGAAAAAATGGGCAGTACCGGTATCGGAAACGGTATTGCGATCCCTCACGCGAGAATGCAATCAAGCGACAAGGCCATTGCTGTCTTACTGCAATGTGATGAAGCAATCGAATTTGATGCGATTGACAATCGACCTGTCGATCTTCTTTTTGCGCTCCTTGTACCAGAAGAACAGTGCAAAGAGCACCTCAAGACTCTATCCTCTATGGCAGAACGTCTGAGCGATAAGCAAGTATTAAAACTACTGCGTAATGCTCAGAGTGATGAAGAACTTTACGACATCATGATTCACCAATAAGCAGGACTAACTCCATGCGACTAATCGTTGTTAGCGGGCACTCAGGTGCCGGTAAAAGTATTGCGCTTCGTGTACTGGAAGACTTAGGTTACTACTGTGTTGATAACCTACCAGTTAACTTGCTGGACGCATTTGTTCATTCTGTTGCTGACAGCAAACAGAATGTTGCAGTCAGCATTGATATTCGCAATATTCCTAAAAAGCTAAAAGAACTGACGAGTACACTAGAACAGTTAAAAACTGAGCTTGATGTGACCGTGCTTTTCTTGGACGCCAATAAAGAAACGCTACTCAAACGCTACAGCGAAACACGCCGAATTCACCCGTTATCTTTAGGTGGCACCTCCCTCTCGCTCGATCAAGCCATCGAGCGTGAGAAACAAATTTTGACGCCACTCAAAGCGCATGCAGATCTGGTCCTAAATAGTAGTGGGCAGTCTTTGCATGAATTGAGTGAAACCGTGCGTATGCGCGTTGAAGGCAGAGATCGCAAAGGGCTCGTTATGGTATTTGAGTCTTTTGGTTTTAAATACGGCCTGCCTTCCGATGCCGATTACGTATTCGACGTTCGCTTCTTACCTAACCCACATTGGGAACCAGCACTACGCCCGCTTACAGGTCTGGATGCTCCTATCGCCGCATTTTTAGAGCAACACCAATCGGTGTTAAGTTTGAAATATCAAATTGAAAGCTTTATAGAGAATTGGTTACCTCTGCTTGAGAAAAACAACCGCAGCTACCTGACCGTTGCAATCGGTTGTACTGGTGGTAAGCACCGCTCGGTGTACTTAACTCAGCAAATCGGTGAATACTTCGCCAACAAAGGACACCAAGTACAAATTCGCCATACCTCACTAGAGAAAAACGCTAAGGAATAGCCGTGGAGTTAAGTCGTAAAGTATTGATTCAAAACCGCCTTGGCTTACATGCTCGTGCAGCAGTCAAACTGGTCGAACTGGCACAGAGCTTTGAAGCGGTCATCACCATCGACAATGAAGAAGACAAAACCGCCACAGCAGACAGCGTAATGGGCCTGTTAATGCTAGAGTCCGCTCAAGGACAATACGTCACGATCCACGCAACGGGTGGGCAAGCGGAAGAAGCACTGGATGCCGTTTGCCACTTGATCGAAGATAAATTTGATGAAGGCGAGTAGTTTACTCGCTTTTTTCTTACCTCCCATTATCTTTCTCTTCCCTGACCTAATAAATAAATTTGCTTAGTATCATAAGTTGTTATTAAAAGGCGCCTAGAATTAAGTTATTATTCAACGCATTGTAAATATCAGGAATTGGGAGGAATGAATGGCAGAGCAAATTGAATTCGACCAAGCTCACCAAGCCCTCCAAGAAGTCACAGAAGCGCTAGAAAATGGCCGCTTCGTCCATGTTCGTCGTCAATTACAGGACATGGAACCTGAGGATATCGCTCACCTTTTAGAAGCCTCCCCACGGAAGAGCCGTGAAGTTCTTTGGCAACTCACCGACCCTGAAGATTATGGTGAAATCCTTGACGAGCTGAACGAAGACGTCAAAGACAGCCTCGTATCCAAAATGGCACCAGAAGCGCTTGCAGAAGCGACAGAAGGCATGGATACCGATGACGTGGCTTACGTACTGCGTAGCTTGCCTGACAACCTGTCACGCGAAGTCCTGTCGCAAATGGACTCCTCTGACCGTCTACGGGTCGAAACCGCCCTATCCTACCCAGAAGACACCGCGGGTGGACTGATGAACACCGACGTCATCACAATTCGTGGTGACGTCGATGTGGACGTAGTTTTGCGTTATCTACGTATGAAAGGCGAGCTTCCAGAAGCTACGGATGCCCTGTATGTGATCGATGAAGAGAGTAAGCTCATCGGTGAACTGCCGATCACGACGCTTATTACCACTCAGCCAGACGTAAAAATCATTGATGTAATGGAAGACGCGGACGAGGCCATCACCGTCGATACTAGCGACTCAGATGTTGCGAGTCTGTTCGAACGCCGTAATTGGGTATCTGCACCTGTTGTTGATGAAAACTTGCATTTGGTCGGCCGTATCACCATCGATGACGTGGTTGACGTTATTCGTGAAGACGCGGAACACTCGATGATGAGTATGGCGGGTATGGACGATGACGAAGATACTTTCGCGCCTGTTGTAAAATCAGCTCGCAAACGCAGTATCTGGCTTGGCGCTAACGTATTAGCCGCCCTTGCTGCTGCTTCCGTTTCTAACATGTTTGAGGCCACATTAGATCAAATGGCGGCCATTGCGGTATTGATGACGATTGTTCCGTCCATGGGTGGTGTCGCTGGTAACCAAACCGTCGCACTAGTGATTCGTGGTCTTGCTCTTGGTCATATCGGTGACTCAAACAAACGCGAACTGTTAATGAAAGAAGCCTCGATCGGCTTACTCAACGGTATCATGTGGGCGCTGATTATTGGTGGTATTGTTGTTGCTTGGAAAGGTAACTGGATGCTCGGAGGAATCATTTCCGCCGCCATGCTGACCAACTTATTGGTCGCAGGTATTGCCGGAGTAACGATTCCAATCCTATTGAAAAAAATGAACATCGATCCCGCTTTAGCTGGTGGTATGGCATTAACAACGGTGACGGATGTGATTGGTTTATCTGTCTTCTTAGGGCTTGCCACAATACTGATTACCTAACAGAAAAAACGAAAAAGCCTGATGAACACATCAGGCTTTTTTGATTCTGAATTGCTAGAAAAGCTTATTCACCCGCCACTTTCATGGTATCCAGTAGGATAGAGCCCGTTTGGATTTGTGAGCGCGTTTCAATATCACTACCAACCGCCACAATCTTGGTGAACATGTCTTTTAGATTACCTGCGATGGTAATTTCTGATACTGGGTATTGGATTTCGCCATTCTCAACCCAGAAGCCTGCGGCACCGCGAGAGTAATCACCCGTTACCACGTTCACACCTTGTCCCATGACTTCTGTCACTAGAAGACCAGTACCGAGCTCTTTAAGCATTTGTTCGAAGTTTTGGCCTGTCGACTTCACGTACCAGTTATGAATCCCACCAGCGTGACCTGTCGGCGTCATCTTCATTTTACGTGCGGCATAACTGGTTAACAGATAAGTTGCTAGCACACCGTCGGTAATGATCTCACGGTCTTGAGTGTACACACCTTCACTATCGAATGGACTTGATGCCAAACCACGCAATACATGCGGACGTTCTGAGATATTGAACCATTCAGGAAGCACTTGTTTGCCTAGATGGTCAAGTAAGAAAGAAGATTTTCGGTACAGGTTACCACCGCTGATCGCCATAACGAGATGGCCAATCAAGCCTGTCGCAACATCAGCCGCAAACATGATTGGGTATTGACCTGTTTTTAGACGCTGCGCATCTAAGCGGTTAACCGTATTCTCTGCCGCCTTACGACCCACCGTTTCTGGGGTCCATAAGTCATCACGATGACGTGCCACGGTGTAGCTGTAATCACGTTCCATCTCGCCGTTTTGACCAACGCCAATTACACAACAGCTAGTACTATGTCGGCTAGACGCATAACTAGCTAATAAGCCATGGCTATTGCCATACACTTTCACGCCGTAATGACTATCATAACTCGCGCCATCACTTTGTTTGATTGCACTATTATAATTTAGCGCCTCTTTTTCTGCTGCAATCGCCACATTGGCAGCATAGTCTGGATCGGGTGCGTCAGGGTGGAAAAGATCAAGCTCAGGGATCTCTTGCACCATGTATTCTTTCGCTGCAGGGCCTGCAAATGGGTCTTCAGATGTGTAATGTGCAATATCTAGCGCCGCTATAACGGTTTGCTCGATTGCAGCTTCACTTAAATCAGACGTGGAAGCACTGCCTTTGCGTTGACCTCGGTAAACGGTAATGCCCAGCGCACCATCGCTGTTGAACTCGACATTTTCTACTTCACCCATACGAGTTGAAACACTTAAACCAGTGCTTTTAGTAATTGCGACTTCGGCGGCGTCAGATTTTGCCGATGCAAGCTTTAAGGCTCTTGCGACGGCTTGCTCTAGCTCGGTACGTTGCTCAGCAACCTGCTGTTTAATATCCATTGTCTTTCACATCTTGTCTTTGATGAACAATAGGATAACAAGAATTTCGCTTTCTCCCCATGATTCTTGTTAAAATAGTCATAATATTAATCAAAACACAGGCAACTGAAATGGCACGTAAGAATCAAAAAGCGCCATGGGAACCAGAAGAAGAGATCATCTGGGTAAGTAAATCCGAGATGAAGCGAGACATGGAAGAACTGCAAAAGCTAGGTGAGGAGCTTGTCGGCCTCAAACCTTCAGTTCTAGAAAAGTTTCCATTGAGTGAAGATTTGCGAGAAGCAATTGCTGACGCGCAACGTTTTAAAAATGAAGCGCGTCGTCGCCAATTACAACGTATCGGTAAATTGATGCGTTACGAAGATCCAGAGCCAATCCAAGCCGCACTGGATAAAATTCGCAATAAGCACTCTCAATTAACTGCGGTATTCCACAAACTTGAAGCGTTGCGTGATCGCGTAGTGGAAGAAGGTGACAAAGCCATTGATGACGTAATGGAAATGTACCCAGAAGCGGATCGTCAGCGTCTACGCCAACTTGCTCGCCAAGCAGCGAAAGAGAAAAAAGCTGGGAAACCAGCAAAAGCGTACCGCGAAATCTTCCAGATCCTAAAAGGTCTCAACGAAGAAGAGTTTTAATTCGAGGGCTCAAGCAATGAGCATTCGATTTAAACGCAAAAAGCAGACGTCAATGTCTGCTTTTTTTATCTTTGGTTTTACAGTCAGCGTTACACTAAGCGATTAACGCGGTCTCCGCGCTCGAAAGCGTTAATGTTCTCAATCAAGATTTCCGCTAAACGTTGGATAGATGAGTCGCTGCCCCATGCAACATGCGGTGTCAGTAACAAATTAGGTAAACTCATATTGGCAATCAGCGGATTGCTCTCATCAGCCGGTTCTTGTGTAAAAACATCAAAACCAGCCGCTGCAATTTCTTGCTGTTTTAAGGCATCCACCAGTGCGCTCTCATCCACCAAACCTCCACGCCCTGTATTAATCAAAATGGCGTTGGACTTCATTTGTTTCAACTCTGCTTGACCAATTAAATTCTGAGTATGATCGTTGAGCGGGCAATGCAAAGTCAGCGCATCGGAGCGTTTTAATACTTCCTCAAACGACACATAACCTGGTCTACATTCTGCCGCCCCTTTACGCTCAGAAAACAACACGGTCATTCCTAACGCTTGAGCCAGATTCGCCGTCGCTTGCCCTAGTGCCCCACTACCAACAACACCTAACGTGCTACCACCAATATCCCCGATTGGGTGAGTAAAAAAACAAAACTGCTGGTTACGCTGCCACTCACCTGCGGCAATATCTTGGTGGTACCCAAATAAATTCCGTCTTAAAGCGAATAACATTGCCATCACGTGCTCGGGCACCGAACGCGTCGCATAACCACGTACATTAGCAACCGCAATATCATGATTAGCACAGTAGTTCACATCGACGTTGTTAAAACCAGTTGCGGCAACCGCGATCATTCGTAATTTTGGTAGTTGCTCTAATACATGTTGGTCAAGCAGGACTTTATTGCTAATCACGATATCGGCATCTGCTAACCTTTCTATTACCTGCCCAGGCGCAGTTAGGTCGTACTCACGCCAGTGGTGCGGAAAGCTAGGTCGTGGGATCTCAATATGTTCTGGGATAGTCGCTCGGTCTAAAAATACGATGCTTGGCAAAGACATAACAACTCCTTGTTCACGGCTGAAAGACAGGATACATCAACCACAGTAACGAAATAGCCAAAAATAGCGAACTAGAAAGAACCGCTGTTGAGTGCAATTGGCATTAAGGGTGTGGCAACGTTTTATAATCAGGCAATGTACGCTCTGGCGAAAAATAGTTAAAGATCATCGCCTCGGCTTCAGGATAAAAGTCACAGGGTACAAAAATACTTCTCAACTGATCCGTAGCTGGGTGATAAAAACTTAGCTCCGCAGCGTGCAACTCTAAACGCTCTGAAAACTGATACGCCTCTTCAGTTGCATAAAACTCATCACCAATAATCGCATGACCAATCGCCATCAAATGCACGCGTAACTGATGCGATCGACCAGTAATGGGCAGTAGTCGCACAACGGTCGTATGGGTGCCATCAGGGTGTACTTCACGCTTCACCACTTGGAATAAAGTTTGAGATGGTTTGCCGTCGTCGAAACATACTTTTTGTCGTGGACGATTTGGCCAATCACAAATTAATGGAAGATCAATATTCCCTTCTTGCGGCTCAACATGCCCCCAAACACGTGCGTAATACACCTTGTGAGTGAGGCGATATTGGAACTGCTTTTTTAATGCTCGCTCCGCGGGTTTGTTTTTCGCCAGCAACATCAACCCTGATGTCGACATATCCAAGCGATGCACAACTTGAATTTCTGGATGCAACTCTTTGAGGCGGCTCCACATGCTGTCGTAATGCTCTGCAAGGCGACCAGGGACAGACAGCAGCCCTGATGGTTTATTCACTGCCAGAATGTCGTCATCCTCAAAAACGATATCAACCCAAGGGTCGGTGGGAGGGGTATATTCAAGCATTGCCATGGGAGATCTCTACAAAATAAAAACGCCGCGATTATATACCCAAATAGCACCCAGATGCAGGATTCTGAAGAAAAGTTCAACCCAATAAAACAAAGTCAATCCTTTAGCATAAAAACTAAAAATAGCACGTTGTAAATTTAGTTTGACAACAAGACGCATAACTGAATAGAGTGCTAGATGCACACAGCATGATATTCGCAAAGAATACTTAAAATAAATACACCAAAACACAGCATTTAAAAGACATTACCGTTGCGCAGTATAGGGCGTTCGCTCAGCTTGTCATGTACTGCGGTATGTATCTCTTTAGAAAGATACATAAGATAAAAAGGACAATAAGCAATGGACTCCGCCGTTATAGATAAACCCCAATCCAAACTTTCCTTATTTTTTCGTTCGCTAGGCCCCGGCATATTAATGGCATCTGCTGCGGTCGGTGGCTCTCACCTCGTGGCATCAACCAAGGCTGGTGCGATTTATGGTTGGCAATTGGCTGCACTGATTCTGCTCGTAAACCTGTTTAAATACCCTTTTTTCCGAGCGGGCGTACAGTACACCATGGGGACAGGGCTGACCTTGGTTGAGGGCTACGCGAAATTAGGTCGGCCTTATCTATGGCTATTTCTATTTCTGAGCGTGGTATCGGCCGTCATCAATACCGCCGCTTTGTTGATGTTTAGCGCTAGCTTGCTGGGCTACTTCATTCCGTTTTCACTATCAATGGCATCACTCAGCATCATTGTGATTGTCACCTGCCTGATCATATTATTTGCTGGCCATTACAAAGCGCTCGATACGCTATCTAAGGTGATCATGTCGGTGTTAACCATCGCGACTTTACTCGCTGTTTCTATCGCCTTTGGTAACCCTGTTGAGCAAGTAGCCAACTTCGAGCCGCCGTCACCTTGGTCTATTGCGGCTATTGGTTTTATCGTCGTGACAATGGGGTGGATGCCTGCACCGATAGAGATCTCCTGTTTAACCTCAGCGTGGCTAAAACGCCAATCAAGCCAGCAAGAAGTAACATACCGCTCTGCTCTATTTGACTTTAATGTCGGTTATATTGGCACGGCGTTTCTTGCCATTATCTTTGTATCGCTAGGCTCTTTGATGCTTTATGGTTCTGGCGTTGCGCTTGAAAGCTCTGGCGTTGGCTTCTCCCACCAATTGGTTGGCTTATATGCGGCAACGATTGGCGAATGGTCTCGTTACTTGATCGCGGTAATTGCGTTTTTCTGTATCTTTGGCAGCACGATTACCGTTATTGATGGCTATTCGCGCGTTATTTCGGATTCTCAACGCTTACTGCGCTCGCAACCAGACACTAACCCTAAAACCACTTCAGCGATCATGCTGGTAGTCTCCTTACTTGCATTGGGTATTGTGGTTTTCTGGGCTTCTGCGTTATTGCCTATGCTGAACTTTGCGATGATCCTCGCCTTTATGACCACGCCATTCTTTGCTCTGCTAAATTACACCTTAGTGAGCAAAACTGAGTTACCTGAGCCTTTGGCTGTTGGACCTAAACTAAAGTGGTTGTCGATTGCAGGCCTGATTTACTTGTTTGGCTTCTTGGCTGTATTTATCTGGTGGAAGTGGTTGATGTAAATGAGGTAGCTATCAGTGATTAATGCATTCCGCATAAAGAAACTAAACCGTAAATAAAGAAAAAGGTCTTCAACTGAAGACCTTTTTTTAATGAGCAATAAACACTTACTTAGTTGTGGCTCACCACAATCAAACGCAGCGAGTCGAGCTGAACCTGAGCTTGGTTGATGTAACCAGTGAGCTCTTTAATTTGTGCGTCGATAGCTTCAATTTCTTCGTCACGAATATTTGGGTTCACCGCTTTCAGTGCTTGCAAACGCTCAAGTTCTGCATTCAAACTGTGCTGCATATCTTGATGAGCTTGTTTGCGTACTTCTTCAACCTTCTCTTCAATAAGAACATCACCGGCTTCAATTAAGCGGTGTACATCTTTCTGTACCGACGTAACCAACTTGCTACCTAAGTGACGGTTTACAGGGCTGAGCTGGCGGTTAAAGCTTTCAAACTCCACTTGAGCAGACAAATCATTACCACGCGAGTCCATCATTAAACGGATTGGCGTTTTCGGTAAGAAGCGCGCGATACCACTGCGTTTTGGCGCTTGCGCATCTACCGCGTAAATCAACTCAAGAAGAATAGTCCCGACTGGTAACGCTTTGTTTTTCAATAGAGATACCGCAGACGTCCCCACCCCTTCACTCATAAGAAGATCGATACCACCCTGGATCATTGGGTGTTCCCAACTGATAAAGTGCATATCTTCACGAGATAACGCTGTATCACGATCAAACGTGATCGTCGCTCCTTCGTATGGCAGACCTGGGTAGCTTGGCACCATCATGTGCTCAGATGGGGTCACAATCAGGGCGTTTTCACCTTTATCGTCTTGATTCAAGCCAATCGTGTCAAAAAGAGAAAGTGCGAAGGTGACCAGATTGGTATCGCCGTCGGTTGATTCAATTTTCTCAACGATTTGTTGTGCTTTTTCCCCGCCATTTGAATGCATTTCTAATAGGCGATCACGGCCTTGCTCCAATTGGGATTTCAGCTCTTTATTCATTTTTGCTGACGCTTCAATGATCTCATCTAGCGTGCTGGTATCACCAGAGGCAAGAATTTCAATCAGATCATCGGAGTACTTATCGTAAACAGCACGGCCTGTTGGGCAGGTTTCCGCAAAAGCGTTCAGGCCTTCATCGAACCAACGTGCTAGGATCGCTTGCGATGTGCCTTTCAGGTAAGGAACATGAATGTCGATATCGCGATTTTGACCGATACGGTCCAAACGACCAATACGTTGCTCAAGCAAGTCTGGGTTGAATGGCAAGTCGAACATGACAAGTTGGTTGGCAAACTGGAAGTTACGACCTTCAGAGCCGATTTCGCTACAGATAAGAACTTGTGCTCCACCTTCTTCTTGCGCAAAGTAAGCCGCCGCTTTGTCACGTTCAAGAATCGACATACCTTCGTGGAAAACGGTGGCGCGGATACCTTCACGCTCACGCAGTGCTTGTTCCAATTGCAGTGCGGTACTCGCACGAGAAGCAATCACGAGGATTTTCTCGCTGCGCTTCTCTTTTACTTTTTCAAGCAACCAATTCACACGCGAGTCAAACTGCCACCAGCTCGCGTCATCGCCTTCAAATTCTTGGAAAATTTCTTCCGGGTAAAGGTTCTTCATCGCACGTGCTTCAGAACTCATCTTACCGCCAATCATCCCAGCAACACGCATTGATGTAGTGTATTGCGGTGGAATATCCATTGGCATCAGATGCACGTTACGCTTAGGGAAGCCTTTGATGGCCGCGCGCGTGTTACGGAACAGAACACGCCCTGTACCATGACGATCCATCAAGTTATCGATCAGCTCTTGGCGTGCCGACGCTTTAGCTTCTTCGTCCGCTTCACTTTCGATAATGCGGAAAAGTGGTTCTACGTCTTGTTCAGACAATAACTCAGTGATCTGGTTTTTTGCTTCATTAGGTAGCTTTTCACCGGAAAAGAGTGAAGTAATCGCATCTGCTACGGGCGCGTATTGCTCTTCTTCCTCAACGAATGCTTCGTAATCATAGAAGCGGTCTGGGTCCAATAAACGCAGACGAGCAAAGTGACTCTCACGACCAAGCTGCTCTGGCGTTGCAGTCAGTAGCAACACACCTGGAGTACGTTCAGCCAAGCCTTCTACCACTTGGTATTCACGGCTCGGTTTATCTTGGCTCCATTCAAGGTGATGCGCTTCATCGACAACCAGTAGGTCCCATTCACCTTCCAGTGCTTGTTCAAAACGCTTGCGGCTCTTGCGTAGGAAATCCAAAGAACACAGCACATATTGCTGAGTATCAAATGGGTTTTCTGCATCCGCAAAAGCTTCGATACAGCGCTCTTCGTCAAAGATAGAGAAATGCAGATTGAAACGACGCATCATCTCAACCAGCCATTGATGCTGCAGTGTTTCAGGCACCACAATCAAAATGCGTTCGGCACGACCAGACAGAACTTGTTGGTGGATGATCATGCCCGCTTCGATGGTTTTACCCAAACCTACCTCATCCGCCAACAAGACGCGTGGCGCGTGACGACGGCCAACTTCGTGCGCGATGTAAAGCTGATGAGGGATCAAACCTGCACGCATACCACATAGGCCACGCATTGGGCTCTTATGCTGCTCAAACTGGTTGGTTAGCGCACGGTAACGCAGAACAAAGTTGTCCATACGGTCGATTTGACCGGCGTACAACTTATCTTGAGGTTTGTTAAAACGAATTTGGTTGCTAAGGAAAATCTCACGCAGAACAACAGCGGTTTCTTGCGTGTCTTCACGAGTACCGAAATAGGTGTAAAGACCTTCATCTTCCAGTACTTCTTCTACTTTTAGAGACCAACCTTCTTGGCAATCGATGACATCCCCAACATTAAAGGTGACTCGGGTAACAGGTGCATCGTTACGTGCGTAAACTCGGTTTTCCTCTGACGCTGCAAACATCAATGTCACAGTACGAGCATCCATTGCTACAACGGTACCTAAACCTAAATCGCTTTCCGTATCGCTAATCCAGCGCTGCCCCAAAGCAAATGTCATGAATTGACTACCTCGTTATTAGTTCTTGATTCGTATTTCTTGTTGGTCTACTCATGCCCGTGGGCATGGATAATAGTTTAGATCTGATTCTGGCTTCTGCTATGCCGATAGCATTCGTCATTTCAGTATGAACTGAGTATTTTTTAAGCCAGCTCAACATGATAAATCGGACGTAGCCTATACGCAGAAAAAGGTCGCTAATCTTACTTGAAGCTGTGATTTAGGTCACGCCGAAACCGCACCAAGCAGAAACTTTTTTTCCCAAACTCTAAATGCAATCAAATTGTAAAATACTCATGCCAATTATTAAGTTGTAGAACGTAAATATTACGTATACTTCTAATGAGGGGCGTTTAAAACCATTGCATATGATTTAAGCGCGTTAGTACACGATTAGGATCAACACGGGTTTGCAGTAAGTTGTCTTGCTACTCGGTTGCACACTAGCCGACATCAGCCCGACAACCTCTATTGCAAGCAATCAGAGTTAGGTCACTTCACACCTATTTGGAAACGACCTAACAACTCGCATGCAGAGCCGTACTACGGCAAGGAGACGCTATGGGCGATACCGATCGGAAACTGTTTGTACTCGATACCAACATTCTTCTTCATGAACCCTTTGCCATCTTCTCTTTCCAAGAACACGATGTCGTTATCCCCATGACCGTGTTGGAAGAACTCGACCGAATCAAAGACAGTAAGCGCGACGTTGCAAGAGATGCGCGCGTGGCTATTCGCACCTTGGAAGATTTGTTTAAAGAAGCAACGCCAGATGAAATCTCTGAAGGCATTCCTGTTTCTAAAGACAACCCCGACCAAGGTACCATTTCCATTTTGGCGGATTTTGAACTGCAGGAAACCGTCAAAGCCTTCGCCGACAAAGCCGGTGACAACCGTATTCTCAACGCGGTGCTTTATCTGCAAAATAAACGTGCACCACGTGAAGTGGTACTGATCACGAAAGACATCAACATGCGTCTGCGAGCCAAAGGGGCTGGTGTACGCTTTGTTGAGGACTATAGAACCGACCAACTGATTGACGACATTCAATACCTAACCAAAGGCTTTCAATTGCGTGAAGGTGATTTCTGGAGCGGTATTGAGGAAGTAGAAAGCTATGCACTGGGCGGAAAAACTTACCACAAACTCAGTCGCGAACCCTTCGACCCAACCTTTATCAACCAATACGTTATTGATGAAGACAGTGACTTTGCTGGTCGCGTAGAAACCATCAATGAAGACAAGCTAACGCTTCTCGACCTGAGCCGCGAACGTCTAATGCATCGTAAGGCTTGGGACATCACACCTAAAAATATCTACCAGGGAATGGCGTTAGATGCCTTACTCGATCCAGAAATTGACTTGGTGATTCTAACGGGTGCGGCGGGTAGTGGTAAGACATTACTGGCAATGGCAGCAGCATTGGAGCAAACCATTGAAAAAAGCATGTTCGATAAAATTATCGTAACACGTAACACGCCAGATATCGGTGAATCCATCGGCTTCTTACCCGGCTCCGAAGAGGAGAAAATGATGCCGTGGTTAGCGGCGGTGACCGATACCTTGGAAGCGCTACATAAACACGATCACTGCACTGAAGGCTCATTGAAGTACATCTGCGATAAAGCCAACATTCAATTTAAATCGATCAACTTTATGCGTGGCCGTTCGATTCAAAATGCGTTTGTACTGCTTGATGAGTGTCAAAACCTCACTGCATCACAAATCAAAACCATCATCACCCGCTGTGGTGAAGGAACCAAAATCGTCTGCTCCGGTAACTTGGCGCAGATTGACTCCCATTACCTCACCCCAGTGACCTCTGGTTTGACCTACATGGTTGAACGCTTCAAGAACTTTGAAGGCAGCGCGAATATTCACCTTAACGGCGTGGTTCGTAGCCGCTTGGCGGAATTTGCTGAAGAAAACCTGTAATTGACACCGACTCACAAAGCAAAAGAGCGCTCTAATGAGCGCTCTTTTTATAACGATTCAACTGAGTTACTCAGTGCCACCCACTGTCAGTGAGTCCAGTTTCAAGGTCGGCTGACCAACACCAACTGGCACACTTTGACCTGCTTTACCACATACGCCAACGCCCTTGTCGATACTTAGGTCGTTACCGACCATAGAGACTTGCTGCATTGCTTCGATACCTGAGCCAATCAACGTCGCACCTTTAACAGGGCGCGTAATTTTACCGTTTTCAATCAAGTATGCTTCGGATGCAGAGAACACAAACTTACCCGAAGTAATGTCCACCTGGCCGCCACCAAAGTTTGGCGCATACAACCCTTTCTCGACCGTCGAGATTATTTCTTCTGGCGTATGTTCACCTGGTAGCATGTAGGTGTTGGTCATACGCGGCATTGGTAAATGTGCATAAGACTCACGACGACCGTTACCTGTTGGGTTCACATCCATTAACCGCGCGTTTAGCTTGTCTTGCATGTAACCTTTCAGCACACCATTTTCGATAAGCGTGTTGTACTGGCCGTTTACCCCTTCATCATCCACATTCAGTGAACCACGAAGGTCTTTTAACGTGCCATCATCGACGATGGTACACAGCGAAGACGTCACTTGTTGACCCATTTTGCCAGAGAAAACCGAAGATTCCTTCCGGTTAAAATCACCTTCTAGGCCATGACCTACCGCTTCGTGTAGCAACACGCCAGGCCAGCCAGAACCCAATACCACTGGCATCATGCCAGCTGGTGCTGCTTCTGCTTCAAGGTTGATTAACGCCATGCGAATCGCTTCGTCTGCGTAATGAAAAGCTTGTTTCACACCATTGCTTTCCGTTAAAAAGAAATCGTAACCGAAACGGCCGCCGCCACCAGCGCTACCGCGTTCACGTCGTTCACCTTTTTGTGCAAGCACACTAATAGACAAACGCACCAAAGGACGAATATCGCCTGCATAAGTACCGTCTGTTGCCGCAACAAGCATCTGCTCATGCACACCGCTGATGCTGATCGAGACTTCTTTAATCAATGGTTCTTTAGTGCGGATGTAAGCATCTAGAGATTTGAGCAATTCTGTTTTTTGCTGCTTTTCCCATTCAGCTAGTGGATTCACAGCGGCGTAGTACGCTTGGTTTTCGGTGCGTTTAAACGCTTGGACTTTACCATTCTGCCCTTGCTGAGCAATACCGCGCGCCGCCATTGCACTCTGCTTCAGGCCTTCAGGCTGGATTTGATCAGAGTAGGCAAAGCCGGTTTTCTCGCCAGTTACTGCACGGACACCAACACCACAATCAATGTTAAAAGAGCCATCTTTGATGATGCTGTCTTCTAGAACCAGAGACTCATGCCAGCTGGACTGAAAGTAAATGTCCGCATAATCGATCTGGCGCGTCGCAATGCTGGCAAGCGTGTCAGCAATGTCTTGTTCTGTCAGACCATTTGGGGCAAGGAGTGCCTGTTCTATTTGGTTTGTGCTCATAGTTAGCTCTTTTATTTCCGTCTCAATTCATTTTGAAAGCGACTGTGTTGAGTCAGCGGCATATTCTGCCTTACTTGTTGGCTTTGTGACAAATCTATCTCTGTCACCAATAAGCCTACTTCATCCTGAAGCTGTTTATGGATACGTCCCCAAGGGTCAACGACCATTGAGTGTCCCCATGTTTTTCGTCCACATGGATGCGTTCCAGTTTGTCCGCTTGCCAAAATCCAACATTGTGTCTCAATCGCTCTAGCTCGCAATAGTATTTCCCAGTGAGCTTGCCCCGTCACAGCGGTAAACGCAGCGGGCACCACAATGATATCCGCCCCTTCTTGACGTAATACTTTATAAAGTTCTGGGAAACGTAAATCATAACAAATGCTCAATCCAACACTGCCGATATCAGTTTCCGCAACGACTATTTGATTACCCGCCATAAACGTATCCGACTCACGATAACTACCATAACCATCGGCTACGTCGACATCAAACATGTGCAGTTTGTCATAGTGAGCAATGCATTTACCGTGCGGCGGTAATACCAGTGTTGTGGTCGTGACACCTTTTGCGGTTTGAATGGGCATGCTTCCGACAATCAGTGTTAACTGGTTCTTTTTTGCGATTTCACAGAGCCGCTGTTGAATCATGCCACTACCAAGTGGCTCTGCATGTTGATGATAAGCTTCGCGACTGGCAAATAGCACTGTATTTTCAGGAGTAAGAACAAGTTTGGCACCTTGCTTGCTCGCTAAAGCACACTGTTTTTCAATGAAGTCCAAATTCACGTTAATATCCGGACCCGAAGTCATTTGAATAATGCCAACACGTTCCATGTGTTTCCTCCCTATTCCATTATATTCGGTGAGTTATTTGGCCTGTTCACGCAGTTTTTCTGGTAGCTTATATTCACCTTTACTTCGCGAAATTTCTTTCACCGTTGGTGAATCTAGTGGGCCTTTCACTTCATAATTGACTTGAGTGAAGACCTCTACCACCGGAGATATCACCGTAGAGATGGCCAAGACATACAAAGCAGTTTGAGGCGCAACGGCAAACGCGGTCAGCATTGGTAGGCCTGATGTGATGTCTGGTGTGAATTTCACTTCCGCATCAACCATTCTGCTGTTCATATTAGCGATGCCGCGGATTTGCATTTCCCCTGCTAACGCATCCATTACGATATCATTGGTGATAAACACACCGTCTTGGATTTTGCCCGTTCCCGTGATCGAGTTGAATGCCATGCCTTTATCGAATACGTCGGTAAAGTCGAGCTGCATCTTACGGATGATAGAATCCAAGCTAAACAAGCCTAACAAGCGTGCCGCACCACTAACTTCACTGATCACGCCTTTACCAAATTCCGTTGAGACGTTTCCTTGCAAGGTTTGTGTCTTCATTGACCAAGGTGCGCCGTCCCATTCCATATTGGCATTGATCTCAAATGGTGCTTGTTGAATGCCTGATGTAATACCAAAGCGCTCCATAAGATCGGTGTTGTTATCACCTTTCATTTTCATGGTTAAGTTGGAATGACTACTCTCTTTCGTCAGGTCCCACCAACCACTCATATCAATGCGGTTTTTGCCGCTACTAAAGGTGATATTTTTCCACTCCAAGCGGTTCTCGCGACGCTGCAAATCAACATTAACTTTGCCCACTTTGTAACCTTGCAGCCAAAAATCATCGATGTTCAAAGTTAAGTTTGGCATCTCTGCGTGAAACTTGCGGTCAAAATTGGTAATCAAAGGTGCGTTTTGATCTTCACTCGCAAAGATTGAACTGCGCTCTTTGGTCATCTCTTCAAACCCTGGGATGTACAGATGCAAGTGCTCTAGAGAGACCGATAGATCATAGGGTTTCAGATAGTTAGCTTTCCCTTTAACCTCTTGACTGTCCACCTCGAGTTGCCAACTCAAATTTTTCTTGCTTGCTGAAAAATCCACATCATGAAACTCAATCCCACCGAGCTGTAAGTTTGGCGTTTCAACTTCAATGCGTGTCGGCAATGGAATGGTCGGCGTTTTCATGCTTGCCAAAACAGACGATGAAGGCTTGCTCTCAGAGACCTGCGCAAGCTCCGCCCATTGGTCTAAATTCAGTTCTTCGACACGCACCGAAGCATCGTGCCCGACAATAGGACTAATCCGGAAGCCACCTTTGCCAACCATTAAATGAGTCGCAGTCAGAACCGGGACATCGCCAGCGATATCTATCTCAGTTTGATACTTCACATTTGGGATCTGTAGTCGTGCTGAAATACTCTCTTGGTTGCCGGATGCTTGCAGTTTCGCTTGCCCAGACTCACCAATTTTTTTCGCTAAAGGATAAGGATATTGACTAGCCAGACGATTTAGCTGCGCCAGCACTTCAAGCTGATAAGTGAAACCAACATCATTGAGTTGCAAGTCAATATCCATTTGCCACGGCGCATGGCCAGAAACAAGGTTTAACCAACGCTCACCGACATAGGGTTTGAGCGGCTCGACATCCCAATCTCCTAGTGTATTAATTGTCACGTTGTAGCCTTGCTCCGCACTCTCTCCATGGAAATCAAGAGAGATAGGCTGTTGTAATAATTCGGCCGACAAACCCGATGTGGTAACCACATCATTGTCGAAGGTGATACGTCCTGTGGCGTTTTCAAGCGTCATTGGCGGCGCTTCAATATCAACACGATTTTCTGTTAAATCGGCATAACCCCAAGCGCGAGACTCTTTTTCAAAATCAAACGGTATGTTGAGTTGAAACTCAGAGTAAACGGGCCCACTCACTTGCAGCGCTGTCAATGCGGCACCGACTGAATCCACTAATGGCGTCGCCATCATGTAGTCACGGACTTCATTACCCGGCGCGCTTGCTTTCGCTTCAATCTCGATGTGTCCACCTTCTGCCAACTCAGGGATTCGCCCAGTGATACGCTTGGCATGAACGCCATTTAGTGTGGCTGATTTTGAATCCAAATACATGGCATCATTTTCAAACAGCAAGTCTAGCTGCAAATCCGTGATGGTTGGCCATGCCGTATCAAAGCTAAATTTCGCGTCTTTTAATCCAACCCAAGCTTGGAACATGCCATTATGTTCTTTGTAAGGAAAATCACCTAACTCGCCATACCACAACAATTTCGCTGTGTTCACTTTACCGCCCTGAATCGCGGTCGAAAGATAGTCGGTCAAGTCTTGTCCAAGTGCCAGAGTCGGTAGATAGCGCCATGTCTCACCCGCGTTGTAGAGATCCGCTTCGGCATAGAACGATAAAAATGGGCTTTGTTCTTTTGGAAAATCAAGACGGAATGCCCCCAGGACTTGAAGATCAGGCGTTGCTGCCGTCACTTTGTCCGACCACAAGCGCCAGCCGCTCTCATCTTGCTGCCAGATAATATCGACTTCACCTTGTTTGATATTCAGCGGAGCTTGGAATACATCGCCGTACGGAAATACATCATCAATGACGGTGACTTTTGCTTTAGCTTGATTCACATCCCCCGATACGCTGCCCTGTACGTGATGAAACCCGGGTAGGAGCTCCCATTGTGTCATCGCGAGTTCATCCAGTTCAGCCGAGTAGCGTAAGGTGTCTAAACCGCCGTTCATTGACAATCGGACATCTTCGACCCGACCTTTCGGTGCTAGTTTGTTAATAAGGTCACTGGTCGACTCTGACTCTGGAGCCAACTTGATGAGCGGAATGAGTGCTTCGATGTCGATTTGAGAGAGATTGAGCATCCAGCCGTTTGGTTGCCAATCAAACGCGACGTCTAGCTCTGGCCAAGGGGTGTTGTCGGTTCTGATCTGAAGTGAGTGGCCATTTACTTTCCAGCCTTGTCTATCTGGTCGAAGATTGAAAATTCCAGACTCAATAAACAGCTCATGATGTCCATCTTCATTCCACACCAACTCGGAAGGCAGTAATTCAACATAAGCATCATGCGGTTGGCTATGTTTGAGCGTTAGCCAAGTATTTAAGCTGACTTTACCCGACTCTGCTCCTGACTCTTCTTGCATGTAAGTGGTCAGCCAAGGTGTGACCGAGACATCTTGAGCACTCACGTAAAACTCACCAGATACATCGCGCAACGAGCCATGATCTTTAAAGTTAGCGCTTACTAACAATGAGTTCAGGCGAACATCGGCAATGCTAACCGTGCCCTCGGCTACGTGACGCTTCCCTTGATTACTCCAACGAAGCTGCTCAATATCTAAACGGCGAGTTTCACCTGACACAGACTTATACCAAATCCGTGAATCGCTAATAGTGAAGTCTTCGAACTGACGTAAAAGAAGTGAGTCGAGTTGGTCAATGAGTTTCACTTCGCTCTTATCCACTTCAGGCTTCGGATCTTGACGATGAGAAGTCGGCAGAATGTCTACCGTGTGAATGTCTAAAGCGAGGTTATGAATGGTAAGGTCTGCAACTACAGGTTTAAGTTGAAAAAGAGATTGAATAAGGTCGAACTCAATTTGGACTTCTTCAACAGCGAAGCGTGCATCTTGCACGTTTGGTAGATTTGCCTCTAAACCCAGTAACGCGATTGAGGGATGATTATTGCGCCACGTCCCTGCGACATTGGCAATAGAAACGTCAAAACCTGTGCCTTGCTTGACCCAGGTTTTGATCTCATCTTGGAAATGGTTAAGTTGCGGCAATGTGACGCGCAGCGTGGTCACTAATATGGCTAATAACACCAATACAGTAACTAAACTCCACGCACAAAAACGCCCAAAACGGTTAACACCAGAATTCACAAATGTTCCAAATTACATCATTACGACGTCAAACTGTTCCTGAATGTACAGGGGTTCAGCCTGAACTCGCACTTGCTTGCCAATAAATACTTCGAGCTCTGCCAACGCATGAGACTCATCGCCCAATAGCGCTTCAGCAACAAACGGCGATGCGTACACGACAAAATTATCGGCGTCGTAAGCACGGTTCACACGAGTAATCTCGCGTAATATCTCAAAGCATACGGTTTCGACCGTTTTCACGCTGCCACGGCCTTCACAAGTAGGACAGCCAGAACACAAGATATGTTCAATACTTTCTCGTGTGCGCTTGCGCGTCATTTCAACTAAGCCAAGCTGGGTAAAGCCGTTGATGTTGGTTTTTACTCGGTCTTTCGCCAGCGCCGTTTCCAGTGAGGTAAGTACTCGCTGACGATGCTCTTCGGATGCCATATCGATAAAATCAATAATGATGATACCGCCGAGGTTACGTAAACGTAGCTGACGCGCAATAGCTTGCGTTGCCTCTATATTGGTATTGAAGATAGTCTCTTCGAGATTACGACGACCAACAAATGCACCCGTGTTGATATCGATGGTGGTCATGGCTTCGGTTTGATCGATGATCAAATAGCCGCCCGATTTTAGCTCGACCTTGCGCTCTAAAGAACGCTGAATTTCGTTTTCGGTGTCGTACATGTCAAAGATTGGCTTGTCACCTTCGTAAAGCTCAAGCTTATCTGTTAACTCCGGTACATACTCAGAAGTGAATTCTTTCAGGTTCTCGTATTCAAGGCGGGAGTCGACCATGATCTTATCGAGCTCTGTGCCAACAAAGTCACGCAGAATGCGTTGAGCTAAGCCGAGTTCACCGTAAAGTGTTGAACGCGTTTTGTATTTTGAGCGACGCTCCATGACTTTTAGCCACAAACGCTTTAGAAATGCCGCATCTTGAGATAGCTCTTTTTCATCAGCGCCTTCTGCCGCGGTACGAATGATAAAACCACCGTGCTCATCGCAGTAATGGTTCACCACCTTTTTCAAACGCTCACGCTCTTTCTCACTTTCAATACGCTGCGAAACACCGACATGGCTGGCCCCCGGCATAAAAACAAGATAACGCGAAGGTAAGGTGATATCCGTCGTTAAACGCGCACCTTTCGTGCCGAGCGGATCTTTGACCACTTGCACAACAATGTCTTGTCCCTGGCGTACCAGTTCAGAGATATCACGGACTTGAAACTGCTGTTTTTCGTTTTCTGCCACACATTCGGTATGAGGAACAATATCTGACGCATGTAAAAACGCCGCTTTATCTAAACCAATGTCGACGAAAGCCGCCTGCATACCTGGTAACACTCGGCTTACTTTGCCTTTGTATATATTGCCCACAATACCGCGACGCGATTCGCGCTCGATATGTATTTCTTGTAGTACTCCACCTTCAATCATGGCCACACGAGTTTCACTCGGGGTCACGTTAAGCAGCAATTCTGCACTCATGTGCACACCTCAAAACAATTATAAAAATTCTTGAATTAGCTGATCGGTTTCGAACAAAGGTAAGCCTACTACAGCGTGATAACTGCCTTCGATTCGGGTGACAAATCGCCCTCCGAGTCCCTGAATACCATAACTTCCAGCTTTATCGCATGGCTCTCCTGACTGCCAATATTGTTCGATTTCTTCGTGAGTCAGTGGTTTGAACCACACGTCAGTGGTAACGACCACTGAATGTTGTTGTTCCGATGATACAACGCTCACCGCAGTCATCACTTGATGACGACGACCCGATAAGTCAGTAAGCATACGCTTTGAATCTTCAAAACTTTTTGGTTTTTCTAGCACACGGTCATCGCATACTACGACCGTATCAGAGCCCAATACAACGGAATCAGGCTTAGCCAACGCTAAGCCTGCCTGAGCTTTTTCCAAAGAAAGACGCAACACGTAATCTCGTGCTTGCTCATGAGCCTGTTTGGCTTCCTCAATATCAGGCAATACGATCTCAAAATCATAACCCAGTTGAGCAAGCAGCTCTTTTCTTCTCGGAGAACCCGATGCGAGAACGAGAGATAAGCTTTTCTTCACCGCTTTACCTTACGTGCCATGCACGACGAACTCGTCGCATTAATAAAAACATCCATGGCCAAAGTATACAGTTTATTGCCGCCGTCCACAGAGATAATGGATTAAATACTACGTCCTGGTTCAAATATTCCCCACAGAATATCAAAACTTCCAATAACGCAGTAAAAAAGGCAATTAAAATCGACTGTTGCCACAATGCCATGTTGCGAATCAACAGGAAATTCAGCGCCACAAGGTAGATAACGATCGACATCATCATGCCACGAATTCCAAGCGTTGAGCCGATCAAGATATCCCACAATAAGCCCAACACTAGCGCAGTTCCGACGTTCACTCGGTGCGGTAGTGCCAACACCCAATAACACGTGACAAGGAACAACCATGACGGACGTAACACATCTAACACACCTGGCCATGGAATGGTTTGCAGTACCAGCGCAACGAAGAAACTGACGCCAATCACCATTCGGCTACTCAATACATTATTGGCCATCGGTTACCTCTTGTTCTTGCTCTAACCCTTCATCTACATTGGACCGCAGTACTTTGTGTTGACGGTCTTCATTCGGCCAAATCAGCAGTAGGTAGCGTAAGCGATCAAATTCCACAACCGGCTCAGCCTTGATTGAGGCGAACTCTTGACGCGTATCGTGATCCACATTGGTAACCGTCGCGACTGGATATCCTTCAGGGTAAATACCACCTAAACCGGATGTCACCAATAAATCACCAACCTGAATATCTGTGCTGGTTGGAATGTGCTCCAGTTGGATTTCATCCATTTCACCATTGCCCGATGCGATCACTCGGATATCATTGCGGATCACCTGGACAGGAATTGCATTTTTCGCGTCCGTTAGCAGCAGAACACGTGCGTTGTGCGCTGCGACAAACGTGACCTGACCAACGATGCCTTTCTCATTGATAACAGGCTGACCAACGTAAACACCATCAATACGGCCTTTATCGATCACCACTTGATGACGATAAGGTGAAGTATCAACCGCCATTACTTCTGTCACGACTTTCTTTTCATCACGGACAAATGAAGATCCTAACAACTTACGTAAGCGTTGGTTTTCTTCTTTATACTGGTCGAGCAAGATAAGCTCGCTTTTCAGGCGTAGCACTTCTCGCTTTAAGCTGCGATTGCCTTCAACCAATGCCTGATGAGAATTAAAACGTTCAAATACGCCATCGAACATACTACGAGGTAAATTCGCTGCGTACTGAATCGGTGCAACCATACTGTTTAGTAGGTATCGAACGTTGGAAAACGTATCTAGACGACTATCGGCCAGCATTAAGCTCGCCGACACGATGACAGCAAAAAACAGACGTAATTGCAGAGACGGACCTCTGCCGAAAATCGGTTTCATCTTGTTTTTGACCTGATTGCTTCCATGATTATTGAGCCTTACTTGGCAACCTAAAAATACTTAACTAAATACTTTTAGGTATGGAGCATGTTTGAATTACAGAGAGAGCAGAAATGAAGGTGAAGCCCGACATGAGCTTCACCTAAACCTTTATTCTTCAGAGAACAGATCGCCACCGTGCATGTCGATCATTTCTAGTGCTTTACCGCCACCACGCGCAACACACGTTAGTGGATCTTCCGCGATAACCACAGGAATACCAGTTTCTTCCATTAGTAGACGGTCTAGGTCTTTAAGTAGTGCACCACCACCGGTTAGTACCATACCGTTTTCAGAAATGTCTGAAGCAAGCTCTGGTGGACACTGTTCTAGTGCAACCATGACTGCTGATACGATGCCAGATAGCGGCTCTTGAAGCGCTTCTAGGATCTCGTTTGAGTTCAAGCTAAAGCTGCGTGGCACACCCTCTGCAAGGTTACGACCGCGAACTTCAATCTCTTGAACTTCATCACCTGGGTAAGCAGAACCGATTTCGTGTTTGATCTTTTCAGCCGTTGCTTCACCAATCAAGCTGCCGTAGTTACGACGTACGTAGTTGATCACAGCTTCATCAAAGCGGTCACCACCGATACGTACAGACGATGAGTAAACCACACCGTTTAGAGAGATAACGGCAACTTCAGTTGTACCGCCACCGATATCGACCACCATTGAACCTGTCGGCTCAGATACGCGTAAACCAGCACCAATTGCCGCCGCCATTGGCTCGTCGATTAGGTAAACTTCACGCGCACCAGCACCAAGTGCTGATTCACGAATTGCGCGACGCTCAACTTGGGTAGAACCACAAGGAACACAAACAAGAACACGTGGGCTTGGCTTTAGGATGCTGTTATCGTGCACTTGCTTGATAAAGTGCTGAAGCATTTTTTCGGTTACGTAGAAGTCAGCGATTACGCCGTCTTTCATTGGGCGAATAGCGGAAATGTTGCCAGGTGTACGACCAAGCATCTGTTTTGCTGCGTGACCGACTGCAGCAACGCTTTTTGCAGAACCTACACGATCTTGACGAATAGCAACTACAGAAGGTTCATCAAGGACAATTCCTTGCCCTTTTACGTAAATTAGAGTGTTGGCTGTACCTAAATCGATAGATAGATCGTTAGAAAACATGCCACGAAGTTTCTTAAACATACTCTTCGCTCATCCTGCAAAAATATAGAAGACAAAAATTGCTCTAAATGTACCAATGCCTCGCTGTCACAGCAAGGTATTGGTACACAAACATGAGCAGAAAGCCTCAATTTCTTGCAGTTTCCTAACTTAAGGGCAAAAACCTAAGTTGTTACTGTCCGGTTAACCCTGGCTCACCACGGTAAATCACGCGATCGTTACCTCGATGAATACCAAAGGTGACGACGGAGGATGGGTTTTCTTCGGAGCCATCATTGTCCCAATCATATTTGAGCCAAGGGAGGTTGTTACCACTAGGGTCGAGATTAAGCCAAACTTCAGCTTGTTGACGTCCACAGTCTGCGCGCTCTTGCTTAGCAATAAGTTCACGCATGGCACCATCGTTAACCGTCGTTCTGACGCCTTCAAGTAAAATGTCGCAGTCGGAGCCATCATCAGGCCAAACTGGCTCCTGGCTTTTTAGAGTTGGGGACACTGTTGTCCCGTTATCCTTACTGTTTAAAACGAATCGGGTATCTCTCCAATACTCCACTCTAAGGGGGATATTAACAGATTTACCCTGATTCACTCCCACATCATCCAGAGCTATGCGACCAAACCTGACATCAGGTTGCGATAGTAGCTGTTGCGAAACCATTCTATCTTCAGTGCTATTTTGCCCTTCTTTTAAGAACATCGTAGGATCAACATAGCCAGATACTTTAGTTCCATTATTATTAAGTGAAAGCGAAATAGACGTTTCGATGGAACTATCCTTGTCTGCCGGTAGTTTTGAATTAAATGGACCATCGGGACTCGGCAAAGATAAATCTTTACGCCAATAAACTGAGTTATCCCAAGTTTTGCTCCACACAGCTCCCGACCAGTTATCACTAGTCAAATCGGAATCCAAAATGCTAAGTCTATCTGAGTAACCACCAGCCAAATACAAATCTGCTTTTAAAGAATTGGCAAAACCACCATAATTTTGAGTTGTGTAACCGTTAGCGTTATATGCTGTGACTTCAAACTTAACCGATTCAAAATTCTGTCCCATATATACAGATTGATTCTGATTATCAGGGTAGGTCCACTCTGTCCCGGTGACTTTAAAGTAATCCGGATAGAAGCGCCCAATGGTTGACTTACCATCGGCTATTTTAAATGCATTACTACCAAGATATAGAGATGTGCCAATATCATCGCCATTTTCATCTTTAGCAACTGGTGCCTCAGCAATAAGCTCGAAAACACCGACTTCTGAAACCGATTGATCAAACGTCACACTGCCACGAGACCATTTACTTGATTCTGGTAGCTTCTCATTTAGAAGTTTGGCTAATGAACCATTAGACGGGTACTTCACTTTATTACTAACCGTAATAGTCTTCTCTTGATAGTTCTCAGCAACCGTATCATCATCTTGCAATGCCGAGATGGTTAACTCAAAAACTTCACCAGCAGCAACAAACCCCGAAGAGCAGCCATTTTTACTGTTGGTGCACTCTCCGCTCTTATCACCACTCTTTGCAGTAACTTTCAGTTTTGAAGGAAAACTAACGAAGCTGCCGAATCCATCCGAGTCATCAACACCTTCAACACTGGCTTTAAGTTTGACCTTTCCAGCTTCAGAGTATCTCAACTTAAAGAATGCCTTGCCTTCATCATCAAAATAAACATTAGGCAGGTATTTATTAGCTCTGGTTAGCTCGACATTTGAACTCCATTCTACAGCCTGATCTTTCACTTTTTTCTTGTAAGAAATCACGACAGGTTGAGAGCTATCGATCGGTGCCACTTCATAATCAATCGACATATTAACACCGCGAGATTCACCGCCGTCTTCAGTTCGAGTTGAACAAAACGATAGGTAGTCCTCCCCCGTAGATTCGCGACTAGCAACTACATCATTAACATTCACCGCAAGCACATTTGAAGCGAAGGTTACATTACAGTTGTTAGCAGATAGTGGCCCGCCATTAATTCGACATCGTGCCCCTTCAAAGCCAAACTGTGGTACGGAACTTTGATCGATACCCAAAGTAATATCGCCAGCTCTTGAACCTTGCAGCTCAAGCTGAGTTTCATTCTCAAACTGTACATTTGTACCACCAACCCAGTTGGCAACATTATTGCCAGTAGATGGAAGTAAAGTGACAGAGAGAGGCGTTAAGCTGCCATCATCGTATGCATCTCTAGGATATTGCTCAGAACAACTTTCATTCATACAAGCTCTAAGTGTCACATCAGAAGCCTGACACGTACTGCCTGAGCCTGAGTAGTCAAACTCGAAATGATGAATACCATCTGTTAATCGCGAGTACTTGTCCGCACAGACTCGGAAGTTATCAATATCATGCGTATTGGTAAGCATACCTGTGGATGCCGTTACCGACAGACGGAAGTTATCTGGAATATAGTTAAAACCACCTTTTTTCAAAACGTTAAACTCTTCGATAACAGGATCCCATCCGCCATTTTTTCCGACTTTTCGAAATACAGCCAGCGTTATCGTATCGGTGTTACGCGAATTTAAAACTACTTTATAACGATGCAGTTTCTCTTTACCTTTTCGATTATCCAACGAGCTGCTGTATTTTTTGCCAGTGATATACGGATAACCTTTCAACCACTTACCATTCGCATCTTGGACGCCCTGTCCACGCACCCCAACATTATCAGCAACACTATTTGAAACGATTTTCTCGCTCCCTTCACGAATGTAGTTACCAAACTCATCAATACCAATACCTAGCCAGCCACCAGCAAAGCCTTCTACATCTTTGGAGACTTCAGGGTAGTGATTCTTTAGAAGCTTCATCCCGTAACCAAGCGGACCACCAAATGCCCCGGTTTGAGGAGGGACACTCGCATCAGAAATCACCAGCGCAACACCGTCAGCACCATTCCCACCATATGCATTGTGATCAAACTCAATCTCTAAATAGTTCTGATCTGACGGAAAAATATAGTTATATGCGGAGGCTGTTGCCTGCTCTGGTTTATTTGAGTTTAAGATGAAACGTCCATCAGAGATATGGGGCTCGTCACTGGTACCAAAGCCCATCACCGACCAGTTTGACAATGAACCTGAATTGAAGTTTTCTTCTGGTAATAGTGAACATTGCTGTGTTGGAGGAATAACAGGAACTAATTCAGGACAAAGTGAGGCTACAGCCTCTATTGGGCACTCTCCGGTCTGGGGGGGCTGACAGTTGGGATCATCTACACCACAATAAATGTCACTATCATTGTACTCGTAAGAATGTGATTTTGAGTTAACAGAACCACAGACGGTCGAGCTTTTTACTGTGGCTTTCCCGTGGGACTGAATCGCTTCACTAAGAGTATAAACACCTCGATTTTGATCGAGTTTAGAGTTAGTCAACGATACTTCGCTACCTGTTGATTCTACCCGGCCACAAACCAATGAGTTTTTAATATCGACTTTATGTAGAGCGAGAATATTTCCGTGTACTTGGTTATGGCTCTCTAGGATCACCTCGTGACCTTCACTAGTTACATCCCCAGTAACTTTCGTTTGTTTTAAAGTAACTTTGCTTCGTGCCCAAACATCACCTTGAATTTCATTTTCATTTGATTCTGTCTTTACTTCACCGCCTTGACTTGTAACTTTCCCCTCGACAACCGTCTTCTTCAACGTTATATCACCATGCGCTATAACATCACCATGAATCCTGTTACCATTGCTCTCCGTTTTAATTTGTCCACCCGTACTCGTAACATTGCCATTCACTGTTACTTTCGAGAGAGTTACGTCTTTAGCCCCCTCAACACTGCCATTAATGACATTCCTTTTACCTTTTATCTCAATACCATCAGAGTAACTGGTAACATTGCCTTGTACTTCTGCATCTTCAAGAAGCACCTTTCCGTGGGATACGTAGATTAAACCGTGAACCTTAATATCGTTCTTGAGTTCAACTGCACCGAAAGACTCCACACGCCCAAAAATTTCAATGTCATTTTTACCTTTGAAATCGCTGTTCTTGGATAGGATATTGATCGAATGTTCACTGCTTCCTAAAGTATTTTTTCCTTTAAGTTCAACACCACCATAAACATGAATGTTGATATCACGGTAAGCGTTGACTGACTGGCCTACATTCATTGTAAGACCATTGGGACAAATATAGTTGCCAAAATCATAATAATACCCACCACAGAAGCTCCCTCTGGCTTTCATTTTCCCCTGACTAATCGACCAATATGGAGTCATATCATTTGGAACAGCAGAAAAACTTTCAGAAGAAAACAAACTGACGAATAAAGCAGTAATTATTATTCTTTTCATTATCCTAATCCCTAACCCAAACTTCTTGCTGACGCTGTACCTGTATAACCCCAGAACCACACGTTGCCGTGGCCTGCACCTTAAAAAGAGATTCAGCGTCAGGGGTACCCTCATTGAAAGTACCTATATTTGTACATGCCATCGCATTAACCTTGCACCCACTTCCCACAGCTACCGGCGGAACGGCACCGCTAACCTCCCCACTGCATACGGTCTCGATATCTGTTGTACTTGTATCTAACGGATACATCTTGGTCAGTGCCCACTCATTGGCGGACTGAGCAACAAACCAAGCTTTTGTTCCCAAAAACTCTCTTGTTAATCCGCTTTGATTCGACCATGTAACTTTCATTAAAGAGGAAGCCAAATATCCCATTACAATAATGACGAATAACACGATGATTAGTACATTTCCGCTAGAGTTTCTTTTACGGGACATTGAGCACCTGCACATCTTGTTGATACACACTACGTTCACCATCCTGCTCAAACTCTAGATTAATATGAACTAAACCACCTCGTTGCAGAGTAGACTCTAGATAACGCATACCACTTACGGACGTATCGACACTATCCGCAACTGTAATACCATTTCGCGTAACTCGCTTGGTATCAAAACAGTAGCGAACCTCCGACTTCTCTTGATAAATATAAAGACGGCTAGAAACAGAGGATCCCGTAATCGTACTTGCCCCCCCACTAACAACAAAAACCTTACCTGTTTTAGCTAAACCACCAATGGCTATATTTCGCGAAGAAGTTGATTGTAAATCTTCATATCGGCTCGGATTTATCACCATCCTGCGATTCGTAGGAATAGGATTAAGCGTTGAGTCATTACCTAGCAAAAACTCTAAGTCATTATTCTTAAACGTGTAAAAACCAGAATATTCAATCGGCACAAACTCTAGACAATTAGTTGTTCCTTTTGGCACATGAAAACTATTAGGTACAGCATGGCGGATTTCACGCGTCATCTTTTCTAAAACAAACTGAGCTTGTGTTTGTATTCGTTGGCGATCGATAGTATCAGCGTAACCTTTCATTCCTAACTGGACATACCCAGCTATCCCCAACATGATGAAGCTGCCGACCACAATCGTAACTATCATTTCCATTAAGGTGAAACCACGATCTTTCATCAGTAGTTCCCCTTAATAGCTGTTAAAGTAAGGGGCTGCGTGTTCCCCGCAAAAATCCTTAATGTTACTTTTTTGTATTCGGTTATTTCATCGGGAGCTTTATCCGTCAGATCATCATAGGCAACACTAACTTCTAATCTAAAGTTTTTGTACTGCTCAGTACTGTCCGCACCAAGTACATCACTGATATTCCCTCTAGAGGCACCATCACACTGAGAAGCTGTTGTAGATGTGCTCCAACACCCGATATAGTCATCTACATCGTTGAAATCACTAGGCGTTGTTTCCAAGGAACCGTCTAGTTTTTTATCCACACCTAATTTATTTACGTCAGTGCAGCTCACTCCATTCTCACCACACCGAACGGTGCCACCATCAAAGTCGCTGTTTTCATCGAAGCCTCGCGCCAATATCTGCGACATGAAACCTTGGCCTAATGCGGCAGCGCGGGTTTGATAATGAGGGATGGCGGAATCTCGAATCTGAGGGACAAGAAAAGAAGTAAACGCCACCATCGCAATGCCCATTAAAACAATCGCGATGATCATTTCTATCAAAGTCATGCCACTAGATTTCTTCATGAGCATGTGCCTTTTGAAACATAACCTTGAGAATTTATTTCAACTTGGCAGCGGCTTCGACCATGCTTATCTTCAATTAAGATGTTTACAGCACCACTTACAGGATTGCCGAGAAGGTTAAAATTAATTGTATTTGCGGCACCGCTGATAACGGAAAACCTTGCGGACTTATCGATAACCACGTCACTACGAGCATCTCGTGCACTGCCTGTTAGTGCACAGGCAGCAACCGAACCAACACATGAGCTAGAAACTTGTAAACGAAAGTTGTTATCAGGACTTGTAGCATTCGACTGCATACGATTCACCTGCACTTGGCGAATCACAGAAATCACGCGTTCTTGTAATGCATATGCAGAGAAATTGCCAGATCCCATAAAACGGCTGGCTGCAAAAAGTGAAAGGATAGAGAGGAGAACAATCACGAGGATTAACTCCATTAAAGTGAATCCTAATGCAGAGCTGCGAATTTTCATAACCCAACCTTAGGCTTAGAACAAGCGAGATAAGTATACGATGAAATTATGAGATTAATGATAGGTTTATAATTTTTCGATTCGAAGTGTGAACAGACGAACAAATAACCAATGTCTAGTTACTTTACTCTTTTGAACGGCCAATCTCTTCTTCAATTCGATCGTAAGTTTCTTTATTGCTCAGCGTTTCAGAAACATGCTCAGCGGTTTGCTTGGTTTGCTCCCACTTAGCCTCGTAAGTTTCTGGTTCAAAGCTGATAAATCTTGGTAATACCACATAACCGATCACACCTAAGATAATCAGCACAACCACAAACTCTATTGCACTAAGACCTGATGATTTACGCATATGAACTATTCCGAGATCAATCAAAATATAGAGTTAAAGGCCAGACTAGCTGGCCTTTATGCTATATTAACAGCCTGTATTAATAACTGATGTCGAAGCTTGTTGCGTTGCCCCCGTACCAGTAGCTTCATTATAGGTTACATAGCAGTTGGCTTTAGTTATATTTTCTTCATTATTATTAGCATGGTAGCCTTTTTTGTTAGTATCTGAAATAAATGTAGCAACTACACTTTTACCCCCAGAAACAACGGCTAAAGCCCAATCGTCGCTTAGCCCCTGAACAGCTTTATCAATACCACCTGCTTCAGCCACAGGGAAACCGAAATCAGCAGTAATACCTTCGACGTCAGCGCCAGTCTCTCTATCTTTTCCATCAATTACCGCTTTTCCATATGTAATTCCCGCTGCACCATCAATAGCACCTTTCAACCCTTGAATAGACGCTTTTCTTGCATCATTTTGTAAATCAAGGAAACGTGGTGCTGCAGTTACCGCTAGAATACCTAGGATTACAATTACCACTACCAATTCGATAAGGGTGAAACCACCTTGTCTTTTCATTGTTTACTCTCTCTATGTAAGCATGCAGTACAACTGCAAAGTTTTGTTTAGGTCACGCGACCATTTTGGATATTGTCAAAACGGTTTGGGGCAGCAACGTTCACTAAAACTGACCGTGAAGGGATACTGTATCTACCGCTTGAGCAGAATGACGATTCGCCATTATTCAGTTCATGCTGAAATGAGAAAAACACATTATTGTTTACCTACTATTACAGCCTGTTACTTATGGTAATGATTGCATTATACCGACTTTCATTACCAATTATAGTGCTTAGGTGTCAAAAAATTCACTCCGCCGACATTTCGACGTATATTTTCAGTTGATTAGCAGTTGAGATAACTACAATCGACTGACCATTTTCATAAGTGTATTGACAGACATAACGATCAGTTTTGATGGCTCCACTGATATCTATTAACTTGTTGGTCATTATTTTACGTTGGGGGTAATGCACCGCTAGCCAATAACCACAATCTAATACACCTTGCTGAGTAAAGGGAGACACTAACCCGCCCTCAGTCATAGTAAGGTTTAAGCCATCCATCAGCATATGTTCTGGCTCGCCTTGTACTAGCCAAGCTTGACGATAACGCTGAACACTGTCTTGCATCCAAACTCTCGCTAACTTCGCTCCAGTTACTTGTGCTTGCTCGGTCACAGGACGTAATTTGACCGCCAAACCCACCGCCATAATCGTAGCAATAACCCCAAATACAATAAGCGTTGCTCGGCTTTGATTTTCAACCACCTATTAGCCGCCTTTGATGATGTCGAGCATTCCCCACATTGGTAAGAAGATACCCAATGCCAGCACCATGACCATGCCTGCGACAATCACCAAAAGTAATGGTTCTATTCTTGCGGTCAGCGTTTTTAGATCGTAATCGACTTCTCGATCGTAAAAGTCCGACACCTCCAGCAGCAACTCATCAATACGACCAGTTTCTTCACCTACTGCAATCATCTGAATCACCAATGGGGTGAATATTTTACTGTTGATGGCCGTCACTGAAATGGTGCTACCCGCTTCAATTGCGGACTTCATTTCAAGAATTCGATTTTCTAAAAAACGGTTCCCTAAGGCTTCCCCGGCCAAAGCCAAAGACTGGTTAAGTGGCACCCCTGATTTCAGCATCAACGAGAAGGTTCTAGCAAAACGAGAAAGCTGCGCACGATTAACGATATCGCCAACAATTGGCAGCCGAAGCCGAAACTTATCGAACTTCTCCCGACCATCAGCCGTCGCCACCCAGGCTCTGAACACCGTAAACGCACCAATCATTGCCACAACCAGCAACACCCAATAATTAACAAAGAAATTAGAAGTCGCGATCAAAATACGCGTTGGCAATGGTAGCTCAACCCCAAAGCGCGTGAACATCGATGCAAACTCAGGGATCACCAAGATATTCAATACAAACATGGCGATGGTGATAAAGATAATGACAAACGTTGGATAACGCATCGCCGCTTTAATGCGTTTGCGAGTCTCAAGTTCCTGTTCGTAGTAATTCGCCAGTTGCAATAGCGCTTGGTCAAGCCGACCCGTATTCTCACCGACGTTGATCATAGAAACGAACAGTGGGCTGAATACTTTACTGTGTTGCTGCATCGCAGAAGACAAACCTCGGCCATTACTCAGTTCAGAAACGACATCTTCTAGCGCCTCTTTGAGCTGTTTGTTTTCGCAATTTTGCAACAAGCCACGCATAGAGCGCAGCAAAGGTACGCCAGCTTTAGTCAAACTAAACAACTGACGAGAGAAAAGAATAATTACTTCCAACGGAATAGCAGGCACAAACAGCTTAGACAAGCTCACTTGGCTTTTTGCCGACTCTTTCTCTAACCGTACATTGAGCGGGATGACCCCTTTGTTCATCAATGCTTCCGCCGCAGCTTCTGAGTTCACTGCTTCGATTTTGCCGTTAGTGGATGAGCCGTCTAGCGTGCGGCCTTGATAACGAAAAGTTGGCATTCACTTACCTATATGAAAATGGGATCAGTCTTACCAGAAGCATCACCCTCACCTAGGGTCATCACTTCATCCAAACTGACGGTGCCTTGTAGCGCCAGTTCCATTGCAGAAGCAAGCAGTGGCTTATAGTTTTCTGAGCGGCGCGCGGCTTGCGCAAAGCCAACCGCATCATTGGCTCGCAATTTATCCATCATCTCTTGCTCAAGTTCGAGCATTTCAAACACACCGATTCGGCCTCGATAACCAGTCAAGTTACAGTTTTGGCAACCTGCGCCTTTATAAAAAATGGTGCTAACTTGATTTGGGAAACGCCCAGCTAACCACTGCTGGCGAGACTCATCTAAGTGGTCTTCTGTTTTACAATCTGGGCAAACTCGGCGCACAAGACGCTGCGCCACCACGGCTCTGACTGCACTAGCAACCAAGTAACCCGGCGCACCCATATCGATCATACGTAACGCACTGTCGACAGCATCGTTGGTGTGAAGAGTGCTCAATACTAAGTGACCCGTTAGTGCAGCTCGCAGACCAATTTCTACCGTCTCTTGATCACGCATCTCACCAACAAGAATGATGTCTGGGTCTTGACGTAAAAAGGTTCTCAGAACACGCGAGAAAGTTAGATCGATCTTACTGTTAACCTGTACCTGAGTGATGCGAGGCAGACGATATTCAACCGGGTCCTCTGCTGTAATGATCTTTTTCCCAGGTTCGTTGAGCTCACTCAATGCGCCGTAAAGCGTGGTGGTTTTACCGGAACCTGTCGGCCCGGTAACCAAAATCATGCCGTGCGGACGCGCCAACTGTCGACGTAAGCGAGCAAGCAAGTCTGGCGGCAAGCCCGACTCTTCTAACGGACGCAAACCAGCGGACTGGTTAAGCAGACGCATTACTACAGATTCTCCGTACTGCGTTGGTAACGTCGACATACGAATATCAATTGATTGGCCACGAACTTTGATATTGAATCGGCCATCTTGTGGCAAGCGCTTTTCAGAAATATCTAGGTGTGCCATCAACTTCAGTCGAAGAACCAAAGCCGATGCAATGTTCACTTCATTTAAGAGCGTTTCATGCAATACGCCATCAATACGCTGGCGCAAACGCAATACTTGATCGTCTGGCTCAATATGAATATCCGAAGCTCCAACCTGTACCGCATCTTCAAACATGGAATTAACCAGCTTTACAACGGTAACCTCTTCACTGTCGGCCTCATCAATACCGTAATCAAAGCTTTGTACATCTTTATGCTCTTCATGCAGCTGTTCAGCAAAGGAGGCGATCTCTTTAGTACGGCGGTAATAACGGTCAAAGCTTGAAATAAGCTGACGCTCTGAAGCAACAATGAACTCAAGGTTGTATTGACCTAACAAGTTCATCAATGATTCTTGAGTGAACAAGTCCGCAGGGTCGCTCATAGCAACGCGCAGGGTGTCCCCATTTCGAGCAACGACCATCGCACGTAAGCGACGTGCGTGTACCTCAGGTAGAATCTGCACGGCTTCGGCATCCACAGGCGCACGACCAAGATCGATCAGTGGCAAACCAAGCTGCTGAGACAAGAAGTCCAACATTTGCTTTTCGGTAATAAAGCCAAGGTCAATTAACGCATCCCCTAGCTTCTGCCCGGTACTGCGTTGTGCGTTTAGTGCTTGCTGGATTTGTTCTTCAGAGACGATACCTTCCTCAACCAGAAGATCGCCCAAGCGTTTTCTCAACTGAATTTTCATTGTGCGCTCTCCAACTCTTTCAAGATGCTCAAACGGTCACGGATAAATGCTTGCGATTGATTCGAAATGCCAACTTTACCCAGAGCTTGGTTGTAAGAGTGAATCGCGGCAGTAAAAGCCAGGGCGCGCTCTTGTTGAATAGCCAAACCTAACCACCAGCGCGCGTTTTCCGGCTCACGCTGAGTTAGGAGTTGATAGCTCTCAAGCGCAATGTCATTTTGCTTGTGTTTTTGTGCCAATGCCGCACGCATCGCCAAGTAATCTCGACTTGGTACTGGAGGCAAATGAACAAGCGGGCTCAGCGCCGCTTCAGGTTGATTAGCTTTCACTAACAACTTAGACAAGGCCAAGCGGAGTACTTGGTTGTTCGTATCTAGGTTGATGCCTTCTTGAATAATCTCATATGCTTTACGCGTGTCACCTTTACCAAAGTACAACGCTGATAACTTTTGACGCGTGTCTGCATTCATTGGCTCATAACGCAACGCCTCGGCATAAGCCGATAACGCTGTTTGCATATCGTTAGCATCGAGTGCCTTTTCCGCTCGACTAACAGCCTTAAGGGAAAGCTGACGATGTGTAAGCTCAACCTGCTCAATACTCATTGAACTGTTTTCTGCTGTCGTGTGGGTTACGTGATCGTATTGTTCCTCGCTCGGCATCGTTGCTAACTGCGCGAGTAAAACTGAATCATCAGAGGCGATATTTATCTCAGATTTTGGCGTGAACCTATCAGTCTCTTGCATGTGAGGCTGTTGCGCGACCGGCTGTGTGGCTGGTTTAGTGTAAACCACTTGAGTTGTATCGGGCGTCATTTTACTCGTTGGCGAGTGAGTGCGCTCCGATGAAACAATTGGTGAGACATTCACAGACGACAATGGCATAGCGTCGGTTTGAAATTGTGATAGCTCGCCTGAAGGGACAGGACCGCGAGAGACCGCCCAGCTACCAACCGCAAGGCTTAACGAAAAACCGGCGACAAGCCAAAGCCAAGGTTTACTGCGTGAGACACTTGGAATCTCCGCACGAGTAAGCTCTGACGGCGATGTTTTTTCAGCAAGTTCTGATAATGCTTTATTGATGGCACTCAAGGTTGACTCCATCCCCAAAATACGGGTGTTTTAAACTTAGGTTTACGGGCATCAAACGTATCGTGCATAGCGGCGTAAACGTGATGATTTTTCAATAGTGTGCAACGATCATTAAATGCAGCAAGCAACGACTTGTGACTAATTTGGTTTATCAAGCGCGGAATCCCCATGGATGAACGCCAAATCGCTTTTTTCTGTTCAATAGAAAAAATGTGCGCCCCATTGCCTGCTTTATCTAAACGATTATTGATGTAAGCCACGCCTTCATCGATAGAGAGAGGACGTAACTGGCAACTAAACGTAATGCGTTGACGAAATTGCCTTAGCTCATGGTTAGCCAATCTTTCATCCAACTCAGGTTGTCCGAATAACACCAATTGAATGAGCTTATCTTGTTCCGTTTCTAGATTGCCAAATAGACGCAATGTTTCTAAAGCTTGTGGGGAAAGAGCTTGCGCTTCATCAACGATCAAGACGGTTTTCTTTCCCAAGGCATGTACTTGAATCAAGTGCTCTTGAATGAGGGAAACGATACGCAGCGGATCATCGTTCTCGATACCCAACTCTCTGGCGACAGCAAACTGCAACTGTTCCCCATTCAACACTGGATTGGGTAAGTAAATAAGCTCAACTTCAGATTCAATCTGCTCGATCAGCTTACGGCATACCATGGTTTTTCCAGTGCCTACTTCTCCCGTCACCTTAATCACCCCTTCTCCCATTTGCACGGCAGCTAGGATGGTTTGGATCGCCTCATAGTGAGGGACTAACCCCAAGAACATTTCTGTATTTGGGGTTAACGAAAAAGGCTGAACTCGGAACCCAAAGTGTGACAAGTACATACTCAAATCACAAACCTATTGAAAAACAGAACCTTTCCCAGCGCTTATTGCGCATCTGGGAACCACTCTTGCAGCAGATCACGAGAGCGCTCTAGCTCTTTCTGCCAAGAGTTCACGCCAACTACGGTCGGTTTTAGCAAGATGACCAATTCTGTTTTCTCAGTTACGTTATTCACGTTGCGGAACAAATGCCCCAGTGCTGGTACATCGCCCAAAAATGGGACTTTAGAAACAAGCTCACGATTTTGCTGTTTCATCAACCCGCCGATAACCACAACATCGCCATCTTTAGCACGAATAACCGAGTCTGATTCACGAATAGAGCTTTTCGCTAATGGCAGTTGGATGTTTTGGAAATCTCCGCCCAAGTTCAATTGCTTCACTTCTTCCGTGACTTCAATAACTGCGGGGTGAACATGCAGGAACACATTGCCTTTGTTATCAATTTGCGGAGTCACATCGAGGGAAATACCCGAGAAGAATGGCGTCAGTTCCACTTCAGGAACTGCATTTGAGTTTTCACCGTTGCCTGCATTGCTCGATAGCTCGGTAACAAAGTACTCATCGGTACCCACTTTGATGACAGATTTTTGGTTGTTGGCAGCGGTAATACGAGGGCTCGAAAGGACGTTCAAGTCACCTTGCGTAGACATGAAGCTCAACACTGCATTGAAGTTACCATCCGAAATAGTCACGTTAGTTTGACCGCCCAATAGCGTGCCAATCGCATCCAATGGTGGTAATGCCGATGCAGGGCGGTTGACTACGATACTACCCGAGTTACCAATTGACGCCGATAAGTTTGACCAGTTGATGCCTTGTTGGTAGCCATCATTCAACGTCACTTCTAGGATTTTAGCTTCAAGAATGACCTGGCGCTGCATGCGCTCCTGCGATACACCTAAGAACTCGCGTACTTCGCGAATATCATCTGGAAATGCTCGAACCGTAATAACTCCCGCTTGTGGCGTTACAACCACACTTTGCCCTTTGCCTGAACCAATTAGATTCGCAACAGCTTGCTGCAGCATCGGCCAGAAATCACTTTCAGTGATGGTTTCAATGCGTGTACCGCCCGTAGATGTGGTCGAGCTATCGTTGTTGTTTCCATTGTTAGAGTCTGACGAGTCAGAACTGTCTGAGCTACCACCAGAATTAGACGTACCAGCCGAGGTTACAGAGCCCGTAACAATGCTGGTTAACGAGCGACCAGAACGCTTGAACTGTAGGTAATCGACTGGAATGGTCACAGTACGCATACCTGCTGGGTAGATTTGAATAACTTTGCCAGACTTCACCACGTCATAGCCATACATATTCTGTACGACATTCAGAACTTCATCCAATGTCACATCTGACAAGTTGACGGTGATATTACCTTGTACCGATGGGTGAATCGCCACGCTGTACTCTGTGCCTTTCACCAACGAGGCGAAAAAGCTTCTTGCATCGACCGCATTCGCTTGAATACGAAAACGCTTCGAGGTGCCTTGCTCTGATGCAACGTTCGAGTCTAAATTTGGCATCAAGTCTGCCTCAACAGAAGAAGGGATTTCTTCCAATGTGCGGCTGTTCGCTTGATTGATCGATTCATTGAGCGCTTCTTTAACTTCCACTGGATTCCGATGACCCATTGAACATCCCATTAAAGAAGCAATCGTTATTCCTACAACTAATTTGCGCATATCTGATCGGGCTCTGGTTATTATTGTTTTACGTTTAAATCAAAAAGCTCTAGGTCCCACTGACGGTTACCACGCTTTAAAGTTACAAATTCACTATTAATGCTCGCGACGCGATAACCCTTAAATAGCTCGCCTTTTTCGACAAGTTTGTTATCCATAATCGCGATACAATCAGTACTTGGCTTACACACAATACTGTTGAGCTTAGGCAGTCGATACCGTTTAACTTTTGGTTTCGCTGACGTTTCAACCGCTGGCTTTTCCCAACCAAGTGGGGCCGTTGGGTCCTGGTTTGCCCAAGCGGTTCCTGCCGCTGCCATAACAAGCAATGAGATGATGAGTTTGTTAACCACCAATAAACTCCTCTCTAGATCCTAGTGTGTAGACTTCTAACACAAGCTTCGCTTTCGGGTACTCTTCGACTTTATAACTAAAGCTGCGCCAGTAATAACTCGCAGGAAGGCTCTCCAATTTATTCAGATAATTAGCAATAGAAAAATAGTCACCAGTCAGTTCCATACGAACAGGATGCACGTAGTAACCAGAGTATTGCGATGCTTCTTTATCTTCCGTTATTGGCTCAGATGGCAAGGTTTGCAGAGACAAAAGGTGAATGCCACTTTGCTGCTCCAACACATTTTCAAGCAGCTCAGCCATTTGCGAAGGTGTAATAAGATGCTCGATGATCTCCGCTAATTGCATCGAAAGATGCTGACTCTCAGCTAACAGATTAGATATCGCGCGATCAATCTCAGCATTTGGATCTTTCTTAAGTTGCGCCTGAATACGTAGCGTATCGATTTCAATCTTTTGATTGGCTTGCTTTAAATTACTTAGTTGCCTCTCATTACTGATGATATCGTTAAGCTTTGGCTCCAATACCAGCGTAAAGAGCAACATGATCACGACAACTAAACCGCACAATGCGGTGAGCACTTTTTCACGCGTACTCATTTCGCCAAAGCGCCCTTCTAATGAGAGCCAGAATTCGTTCATTTCTCTTTATCCTCGCGCGTTTTTAGTTCAAACGTCACAATATCCTTATCATTTCGACCTATTTTGACGTCGTCAAACGTTCGGCCAACCAAGCTAATTTCGTTTTTAAATTGGCTAACCCAATTTGGCACTGAGCTCGGTTTTTTCGCTAGTCCCTTCAGGTCTAAGGTATGGGTATTGATTCGAATTTCGGACAAAGAAATTTCTTGGTTTCCTAGCTTCGCTAATGATTGCATCACGCCAGAGTAACCCGTGCGTTGCGAGTCATCGTATTTCCCGACAGCTTTAAGCGAGTCTCGCTTCGCCTTGACTTCACGCTCTAAGCGGGCTTTAGCTGCCAGCTTATTATTGTCAGGTTGATGTTTACGTAGCTTGACTTGATAACGTTCAAGCTCTGACTTCATGATATCGCCTTTACTTTTTACAATAGCAATCTCATCTTCCAAACCGCTGCTCTGCCAAGTGACATAACCGTAAGAAAATAGAATTGCAGCCGCCGCAACGCCCCAAGATAACGCGATATTTTTTAGCGTCAGGAGCTCTTTTTTCGGTTTTAAGTAATCGGGATATAAGTTGACGCGTCGAGTATTTGAAGTAGCCGCAGTGTCAGCCAAAACATGCCCTGATAGCTCATGTTCTGGTGGTAATAACGGTGAAACCTTAGTACTTAAACGGTAGTTCAGAGCCTGAACAAGCTCGCTCTCATCCTCTTCATCACAGCACACTTTCAATTGATGTAATTGCACGTGGCGTAACTGAGATGAAAGATAGTCAATCGAACGTTGCAGTTCTAACGACAGACTGTCCATCTGTAAATCGCTAGACGGAACCCCCGTTAACGGTGGCGTCACACTGCGAATAGAGCGGTGGAACGCAATAGTATTTTCGACAAAAGCGCTTATACGGAAATGACCACGCACACTGCGTTGTAATAATAGGAAGTTTCCTAGTTCACCAGCAGTCTCTCCCCAAATATCGTCTTCAGGAAGAATGGCTTCTAATGGTAACTGGGCTCGATTGGCCAGTAACACAATCTTATCCAATATTTTTCGCGATAAGACGTATGCTTGCACTTTGGTTGAATTCGGTAACTCGACCGCATCGGCAATAATGTCGATAGCACGCTCAGAGATCAGTTCTTTCAACAAAAACGGTAATGCGGCTGGCCATTCTTGACGCGGCATGACCGGTTTGTCGATTTGGTACATCTGGTAATAGTTATGAGAAAGAATAACCGTTAATGAATCATACGCACTCGCTGCAACGCTCAATGCTTGCTCAACGGCTTTTTCCCAATTGGACTCAGAAATATCAAATTGGTATGGACGACTACTTTTGATTGAAGATGATAAATAAACGGCGTCTGGCTGAATAACCAAAAAGCAGGAGCGACCACCACTAGATGATCGCTTAAGCTTGTCGAATAGTGCTTTGAAATCCATGATTATTATCTTTATTTTTTCCGCCAGCGATTTCGTCTTCCCAATTTAACTTGGGATTCTGATTGAGAATTCGGCAACGCTTGGGGACGAGGAAGAAACTGCTGCTCCGCAGAAAAGTAACGCCCTTGCCCACCATAAACCCCGAGCTCAATTAATGTGTTGAGCTCGTTCTGATTCTCAATTCCCACTGCTATAATTTTAGTTTTACTGTTTGCCGCCGCACCTAGCATACTGCGGACAAATAGCTGGTTTTCATGTCGTTGGTCGATTTTTGCTACTAAACTGCGATGAAGTTTAAGGTAACGAATGTCCACTTCTTTTAAATAGTGAGTGCTGACGATGGTACGCCCAGCCTGCCCAACCATTAAGTGGCACCCTAAACCGGCCAGCATTTTAGCGACTGGTCGCATAAAGTCTAAGTGTCTTACAAATTGTGCTTCAACAAACTCAAAACTGAGACACTTTCTCTGCTCACGTGACAACTGTAAGAGTTCATCACGAAACCATTTAAAGTACTCTCGGTTAGAAAATGGCGTTACATTCAAATTGAGCGCATACGATCTTGAGTTATCAAAATTACCCTTAAACTCTCTTAAGAATTTATTAATAACCGACTTATCCATTTGCGCTTCATAACCAACCTGTCTGATCGCAGAAATGAACCGAGACGCTTTAACAATCCCATTCTCAGGATCGCGAATCCGACATGTTAACTCTTCATATAATGATTTTTTATGCGTCGCGTCACTTATTGGGTGCACAGATTGTGCGTAGAGTATCACACTTTCAGGTGTAAGTGCTGTGTCAAATAACGTTCTCCACCTCACACTTCCGCGAGCTTCTTCATCGTGGTTCCATTTTTTGAAGCGACTCCAATTATTGTTATTTTGTAGTTGCGCACTACGCAAAGCAGTCTCGGCTTCATCAATGATTTGGCTGTGTCGCTCACCTTCTTTATAAGTGGTGATGCCAATATGGCACCAGTTGTCTGGATCAAGTGGCTCTGGCGGCATTAACTTTTCTAACTGGCGAATGCATTGCGAGGCAAGGTTAGCCACATCTTTCGCACTTTGGTGCGGTAGAAAAAGCGCAAAATCAGCATCGTAATAACGGGAAAATACAACATCTGGGTATCGTTGAACTAAATTGGACAATAAACTCCCAACTTCAACAATAAACTCATCCGTAATTTGCTTATCTTGCTCTTCTTCAACCAGTTTCCAGTCTTGAATACGCACTAGCAACACGGCGCCGCGAGCCCCACTTTCTAGTAACGCCGATTCCAACTTGCTATCAAATAACACTCGGTTAGCGGTACCGGTTAGCTTATCAAGGAAGGTTTGAGTTCGAATAAAGGTATCAAATCGGCTTCGCTCTTGACGCGCATCTTGTAACTCTTCGATTAATACATCGAGCGCTTCACTGGCGGTGTAAGGCCATTCTTTTTTGTCACCTTTGGCATACTGCTCCACCCTACCAGCCAGGATCATTCTGCCTCGCTCTTCGAGCATTTCGGAGCCTTCTAATTGCTCCTTAAGCCATGCCACGCCGCGCATTAAGCAGAAGATGATCAATACAACGGCAAGCGTGATCGACCAAAGCGCCTGCATTGAGTAGCTGTAACCTAAGTAAGGGGGAATTGCTTTAAAGTGAATCGTGTAATCTTGATTGTGAGTCAGCTGATACTCTGCCTCAAACAAGACTGACGCTTCCATTTGATGAGAAGTATCTTTGAAGCGATAAACAACGGCGTTGTTGGTCGACAACGTCATTTCGACAATATTGGAAGCCTGCAGCATTTTCGGCATCCAGCGCTGCATAGAATAAGCGGCGTCAGGATCTTCCATCTCCTTGTCGACCACCTCTACGATCCCTTCTAAATAATGGGTGAGATATTCCTGCCCAAGACGTTTAAAAGAGAGGGTGCCACCGACAAACAAGATAAACATGGCGCAGATAACGATCATGGTGACAAAGGCCACCAGCCGTGTGCTTAACTTAAGAGTTGGGGTATACCTCATGAATACCAAATTCCTTTTTTATTCATCATATACCTTATTGAAATATTTATACTTGATAAGAGTTCATCAAACAATCGGATTAGTCTGATAGTGAGAGGCTGGAGCATAAAGAAAATCACACTCATTGATAAGTTTTATTGTTACGCCTAACCTTGCCAAGAGAAGCCTGTGAAATCATTAGATTGCGACAATAAAAAAGGCCGCGATATTCGCGGCCTTTTCGATTCAAGCATAAGCAGAATTTAGAACGGGATATCGTCGTCAAAATCCATTGGTGGCTCATTGTACTGCTGCTGTGGTTGCTGCGGAGCCTGTTGTTGTGGTTGCTGTTGCTGAGGCGCATTGTACTGCTGCTGAGCTGGCTGTTGAGGCTGACCCCATCCACCTTGCTGCTGCTGTTGACCGCCCATAGGTGCGCCGCCACCTTGAGCACGACCGCCAAGCATTTGCATCACACCATTGAAGCCTTGAACAACTACCTCAGTTGAGTAGCGATCTTGGCCACTTTGATCTTGCCATTTGCGAGTTTGCAGTTGCCCTTCAATGTAAACTTGAGAGCCTTTACGCAAGTACTCACCTGCTACTTCCGCAAGTTTGCCGAACAACACAACACGGTGCCATTCCGTTTTTTCGCGCTGTTCGCCAGTCGCTTTATCACGCCATGAATCAGAAGTCGCAATAGTAATGTTTGCTACTGCACCGCCATTCGGCATGTAACGAATTTCAGGGTCGTTACCTAGATTCCCCACCAAAATAACTTTGTTAATTCCACGGCTGGCCATGATGTGCTCCGTTTCACTCTGGATATATAAAATTTTAGCGCATTAGAATAGCACGCTTTAATGTTTTGATTAAAGTCTAATACCATTGTGATCTATTGAGTCATCCTCTAGAACCCAAATCGTATTTCAACTTACGTGTGTAGCATTTTTGATTCGCGTTGCAGACATCGTTTCGTGAAGCTTTGAATTCGAACGCATTTATTCAGTAAAGCGATGGTTATGGCCTCTCTTTAATGCCAGTTTATGGCTTCTATTGAACCCAGGGAGATTGGAACACGTGAGAAAGTCGGCTTACGCAAGAAAGCTATTTCTGATCAGCATGGAAGATAATGCGCAAAAAAAAGTGGCGGCACTCGAAAAGTACGTTGATATGAGCATCCCGGTGATTTCAACCGCAGCACTCATGGAAGCCAAGCCACAACACCGTAATAAAATTCTACTGATCGACTTCAGTGAACATAAATCACTTGTTCAATCGATCAAAAACTTGCCTCTTGTATGGAAAAACTTTGAAACCGTTGTCTTCAACGTGCCTAAAAGACTAACCACGGATGAACTTCTTTCATTTGGTCAATTAAAAGGTGTGTTTTATTCTGAAGATACGCTAGAGCAAATTGGAGAAGGGTTAAAAGGCATTGTTAACGGTCAAAACTGGCTGCCGCGTAATGTAACCAGTCAACTTTTACACTATTACCGCAATGTCATTAATACTCATACTGCACCAGCTACGGTAGACCTAACCATTCGTGAGCTACAAGTACTGCGTTGCCTACAAGCTGGCGCCTCGAACAGTCAGATGGCCGAGGAGTTATTCGTCAGTGAATTCACCATCAAATCGCACTTGTATCAGATATTCAAAAAGCTATCCGTAAAGAACCGAGTACAGGCAATCGCCTGGGCAGACCAAAACTTAATGTCTTGATGCAATGTGAGCGGCTCTGATAACTGAAATGACGAGTCGCTCATCTTTTTTCCGCACCGAGTCTCACATTTTTTCCTACTTTATTCATGATTCATTGATACCTCTCGTGTTAAAGTTATGCGCAGATTCTTGATAAAAACGAGATAGGATATTCCCCCAATGATAAAAAAATGTCTGTTCCCTGCTGCAGGCTATGGCACACGCTTCCTACCGGCAACGAAATCTATGCCAAAAGAGATGATGCCAGTCGTGAACAAACCGCTTATTGAATACGGTGTCGAAGAAGCAATCCAAGCTGGTATGAACGGCATGTGTATTGTGACAGGCCGTGGCAAGCACTCGATCATGGACCACTTTGATAAGAACTACGAACTGGAACATCAGATTAGCGGTACCAACAAAGAAGAGCTGTTGGTAGATATCCGTGAAATCATTGAATCTGCAAACTTCACTTATATACGTCAACGCGAAATGAAAGGCTTGGGCCACGCGATTCTAACTGGACGAGAATTGGTAGGCGATGAGCCATTTGCTGTTGTTCTTGCTGATGACCTTTGTGTGAACGAGCAAGAGGGCGTACTGGCTCAGATGGTGGCACTATTTAAGCAGTTCCGCTGTTCTATCGTTGCAGTGCAAGAAGTACCAGCCGAAGAAACGCACAAATACGGCGTTATCTCTGGTGAAATGATCAAAGACGACATCTATCGCGTAGACGACATGGTAGAAAAACCAGAGAAAGGCACGGCACCTAGCAACCTTGCTATCATTGGCCGCTACATCCTGACTCCCGATATTTTTGAACTGATTGAAAACACCGAACCAGGTAAAGGTGGTGAAATTCAAATCACTGACGCGCTGCTAAAACAAGCAAAAGCGGGCTGTGTATTGGCTTACAAATTCAAGGGCAAACGCTTTGACTGTGGTAGCGTTGAAGGTTACATCGAAGCAACTAACTATTGTTTTGAAAACCTGTATCTAAAAGATGAAAAAACCTCTGAGCTAGGTAAGCACGCAACACAAAAAGCAGTATAAAGCATCGTTATAGTACGAAATTACTGTATCGAAAGCCCAGCACAACGCTGGGCTTTTTACTTTACTGTTTTTTTATCCAGTAATTTTCTTTGCACATTTCTCACACTATGTAATACTTGCCCCACTTGGTTATACATAGAGCAAAAACGATGGATAAAATAGAAGTTCGCGGTGCCCGAACCCATAACCTTAAAGACATTAATCTTACAATCCCTCGCGATAAACTGATTGTCATTACTGGACTAAGTGGCTCCGGTAAATCCTCTCTCGCTTTCGATACATTGTATGCAGAAGGCCAACGACGCTACGTAGAGTCTCTCTCTGCCTACGCTCGTCAGTTTTTGTCTCTGATGGAAAAACCCGATGTCGACCACATTGAAGGGTTATCACCTGCGATTTCTATTGAACAGAAATCTACTTCTCATAACCCGCGTTCAACCGTCGGTACAATTACCGAAGTCTACGACTACTTACGTCTATTGTATGCTCGTGTGGGCGAACCCCGCTGTCCAACGCACCATGCCCCTCTTGCTGCGCAAACCATCAGTCAAATGGTGGACAAAGTCCTAGAGATGCCGGAAGGCAGCAAAATGATGCTATTGGCACCTATTGTCAAAGAACGTAAAGGTGAGCATGTTAAAACGCTTGAGAACTTAGCGGCTCAAGGCTTTATTCGTGCGCGTATTGATGGAGAAACTTGCGATCTTTCCGATCCTCCAACCCTTGAGCTACATAAAAAGCACACCATTGAAGTGGTGGTAGACCGCTTTAAAGTTCGTCCAGACTTACAACAGCGCTTGGCCGAATCTTTCGAGACCACGCTCGAATTATCAGGCGGAATTGCGGTTGTCGCGCCAATGGATGGCGACGGTGAAGAGATTATTTTCTCCGCCAACTTCGCTTGTCCACAATGTGGTTACAGCATGCAAGAGTTAGAGCCGCGACTTTTCTCATTCAACAACCCTGCTGGTGCATGTGGCACTTGTGATGGCTTGGGTGTTCAACAATACTTCGATCCAAGCCGAGTCATTCAAGATGATTCATTAAGCTTGGCACAAGGTGCGATTCGCGGTTGGGATCAAAAGAACTACTACTACTTCCAAATGCTCACCTCATTGGCCGATCATTATGGTTTTGACCTCCATGCCCCTTTTAATTCTCTGCCAAAGAAAACGCAAGATGTCATTCTAAAGGGCTCAGGTCGTACTGAGATTGAGTTTAAATACATCAACGATCGTGGCGATATTCGCGTTAAACGCCATCCATTCGAAGGTATTCTGAATACCCTAGAACGTCGCTATCGTGATACAGAGTCCAACTCTGTCCGTGAAGAGCTTGCAAAATACATCTCCACTAAATCTTGTTCAAGCTGTGGCGGTACTCGTCTACGCCTCGAAGCACGTAACGTGTTTATTGCTGATACGACACTACCTGAGATTGTTGAACTCAGCATTGCTGATGCATTGGAATTCTTCCATTCCTTGAAACTGGAAGGTCAACGCGCCCAAATCGCTGAAAAAGTGATGAAGGAAATCAACGACCGCCTGCAATTCTTAGTTAACGTCGGTTTGAACTACCTAAACTTATCACGCAGTGCAGAAACCTTATCAGGCGGTGAAGCTCAACGTATTCGTTTAGCAAGCCAAATTGGGGCGGGTCTTGTTGGTGTGATGTATGTTCTGGACGAACCGTCGATTGGTCTCCACCAGCGTGATAATGAACGCTTATTAAAAACGCTCACTCACTTGCGCGATTTAGGTAATACCGTACTTGTGGTAGAACACGATGAAGATGCGATTCGCTGTGCAGATCATGTCATAGATATTGGTCCTGGTGCTGGCGTACATGGTGGTAATGTTGTTGCGGAAGGCACCATGGAAGAGATAGTCGCGAATCCGAATTCTCTGACAGGTCAGTACTTAAGTGGTGTTAAAGAAATCGCAGTACCGAAAGATCGCACGCCGCGAGATCCGAAAAAAACGGTTGAGCTATTAGGCGCAACAGGTAATAACCTTAAAAACGTTAACCTTTCAATTCCTGTTGGGTTATTCAGCTGTATTACAGGGGTATCTGGCTCAGGTAAATCAACGCTGATTAATGATACTTTCTTTAAAATTGCGCATACCCAACTTAACGGAGCGACAACGGCTCAGCCTTCGCCTTATAAATCGATTAAAGGTCTAGAGCACTTCGATAAAGTCATCGATATCGATCAAAGCCCAATTGGCCGTACACCTCGCTCTAACCCTGCAACCTACACGGGGATCTTTACCCCAATCCGTGAACTGTTTGCAGGCACACAGGAGTCGCGTTCTCGCGGTTACAAACCGGGCCGTTTTAGTTTTAACGTACGCGGTGGTCGTTGTGAGGCCTGTCAGGGTGACGGTGTTATCAAAGTAGAAATGCACTTCCTACCAGATGTTTATGTGCCATGTGATGTGTGTAAAGGTAAACGCTACAACCGTGAAACGCTCGAAGTACGTTACAAAGGTAAAACTATTGATGAAGTGCTAGAAATGACGGTCGAAGATGCACGCACCTTCTTCGATCCAGTTCCTGCCATCGCTCGCAAACTACAAACACTGATGGATGTCGGTTTGTCGTACATACGATTGGGTCAAGCGGCAACAACACTCTCCGGTGGTGAAGCACAGCGTGTGAAACTGGCGCGAGAGCTATCCAAACGTGATACAGGAAAAACCTTGTACATTTTGGATGAACCAACAACCGGCCTTCACTTCCATGATATCCAGCAGTTGCTCACTGTACTGCACAGACTTCGCGACCACGGAAATACTGTCGTGGTGATCGAGCATAACCTGGACGTCATTAAGACTGCGGACTGGATTATCGATCTTGGTCCTGAAGGGGGTCAGGGTGGCGGCGAGATAATCGCTCAAGGCACTCCGGAAGATGTGTCGCAAATCGAGGGTTCGCACACAGCTCACTTCCTCAAGCCTATGTTGAAGTAGAAAAAACAGGTAAAGTATCGAGACCAGCAAGTGCTGGTCTTTTTTCATTCAAAACAACGCAATAACTATGGCTACTATACATGTAAGTGGAACAAAGCTTTCTCCCGAAAAAGTACAGGTTCCCCTCAATCGCAAGTTTCTCATTGCCTTGGCAACACTATTTGTGTTGGCAATGCACTTTTTCATGCCCAACCCCGGCGGTTCGGGGCTTTCGCTTTCGTTCAATGCGACAACTTGGATTGCTTTTAGCTTTGCATTAGGCATTGGGTGTTACCAACTTGCGAATAATCGAGTACTACGTTACTCAAAACTAACCATCGGCTTGTTCATTAGTGCTCTTATCATGACGGTGCCCATTCTGTACCCAAATGCGAATAGCAGTTTGGCAGCCAATAAGCTCATTGGCCTGTGGTGTGGTGTCCTGTTCTTTATTGTTTTACAACAATTTCATTTCAGTAATAAACATCGCCAACGCCTATTATGGTTCATTGTCCTTGCGGTTGTTATCGAAGCCATTTTTGGTCTGGCACAATATCTGTATCTCAAACCAGGCAATCCGTTTGGTTACGACACGGTGGCCAATCGTCCTTATGGTATTTTCCAACAGCCCAATGTAATGGCCAGCTTTCTTGCGACAGGGTTGGTGATTGCCAGCTATTTACTTGCACGTCAGCCCTACAAATACGACCGTAAGTTAAGTGATGTTTACCTTCTCTATGCCGTGCCAGTTTTAACTTTACCACTAATTGTGGCGTTGGCTTCACGCACTGGTTGGTTAGCCTCGGTCATCGCCGTGTTGTTGGTCATTCCATACATGTACCGCTTTGCAACCAAAGGGCGCTTTATCCGCTGGGTTGTGTCACTTGTAAGTGGGCTCTTACTCTCAGTCGTTGTCATGCATCTTGCCTTTCCTGATGGAGGTGGGTTAGCCGCAGAAAAAGTAAATATGGAGTCTCCTCGAGCGTATACTTTTCCGCAAACATTAGACATGGTGATTGAAAAGCCTTTTACTGGTTATGGATATGGCAAGTTTGAATCTGAGTACATGCTGTATACGGCTCGTCAACATGCCCTAAATGAGAATTACCCAGCTGGTTTGCCAGCCATGGATCATCCGCATAACGAGCTGCTTTACTGGGGAGTAGAAGGTGGCTTGCTGCCAATACTCGGCATCTTCTTAGCGATGGCACTGGTACTGTATCGAATCTATCAAGCCAAACGCGGAACTCGTCTTGCGTTGCTGGCCTTGTTTATACCTATCGTATTGCACTCACAACTGGAATACCCTTTCTACCACTCTCTCGTGCATTGGTTGATCTTCGTTATCCTACTGTACTGGGTCGATCAGCGCGTCTCTCGTTATCGACAAGTCGGCTTTAGTAATGTAACCAAAAGCTTGCTGCGTGTTTTTAGTTTGGTACTTCCCGTTGCGTTTACGTTTTACATGGTAAGCGCATTACATACGAATTATGTATTGACGAAGTTTGAGACCACTAGACCAACTAACCCTGATATTCTGAATCAAGTCAGTAACCCTGTAGTTTGGAAAGACAGGTTTGATTGGGATGTCTATAGCACGTTTTTAAACCTTGGGCTGTACCAACAAGACGCAACCTTGATTCAGCCTTATATCGATTGGTCGCTAAAAATCATCAAAGATAAGCCTCGCCCTGCATTTTATAATAATTTGATTTTGGCCTACCAAGGCTTAGATGACTCAAGTAAAGCGGAGCAAATTAGAGCTGAAGCGCAGTTTTTGTTCCCGAAGATTGATTTCAATGACGTCAATTACCAGCCACCTTCTCAAGCAATATCTGCCTCACCAGCCCCCACTTCAGGAGCTGAGTAATAAATACCAAAAAGCGAAGGGATGACCTTCGCTTTTCTTTATCTCATTGCTGTATGATTTTATTCAGTGAGTGACTCTTCTAACGCTTTTAAGCACAGCGCAACGTTTTCAGATCGAGCGCCGTAACCCATTAAGCCAATACGCCACGCTTTACCAGCTAATGCCCCAAGGCCTGCACCAATTTCTAGGTTATAGGTTTCTAGCAAGTGAGCACGAACTTTTGCTTCATCAACTCCTTCAGGCACGTAAATCGCATTTAATTGTGGCAACCGATGGGCTTCGTCCACAACAAATTCAAAGCCTAACTTTTGTAAGCCATTTTTGAGTTTTTCATGCATCAGTTGGTGACGAGCCCAAGCGTTTTCTAATCCTTCATTTTTCAGTATCAATAAAGCTTCATGAAGCGCATACAAGCTATTAACTGGCGCCGTATGATGGTAACTACGCTTGCCTTCTCCACTCCAATACCCCAAAACTAAACTCTGATCGAGGAACCAACTCTGTACTGGTGTTGTTCTTGCTTGAATCTTTTCAATCGCGGCAGGAGAAAACGTCACTGGTGAGAGCCCAGGTACACATGACAAACATTTTTGACTACCAGAGTAAACCGCATCCAGTTGCCATTCATCCACTTTTAACGGCACACCACCAAGTGACGTCACCGCATCAACAATAGATAATGCATTATGCTGTTTCGCCAGCTTACCCAATGCTTGAGCATCACTGACTGCACCAGTTGAGGTTTCCGCATGCACAAAAGCAAGAATTTTTGTATCTGGGTGCTGTTCGAGTGCTTGCTCGACTTTATCAATGGAAACAGGCGTCCCCCATTCATCATCGACGATAACAACTTCACCACCAGCACGGACGACATTTTCGCGCATGCGTTCACCAAATACACCGTTACGGCAGACGATCACTTTGTCGCCTTTCTCGATCAAGTTTACAAAGCAGGTTTCCATCCCTGCACTACCAGGGGCTGAAACCGCAATAGTGAATTCATTGTCAGTTTGAAAGGCATACTTCAATAGCTGCTTGAGCTCATCCATCATACCGATAAACAGAGGATCAAGGTGACCTACCGTAGGACGGCTTAGTGCTTGTAACACTTGAGGATAAATATCAGAAGGACCAGGTCCCATTAAAATACGGTGAGGCGGAATAAAGCTTTGGATCGACATGTCAGCTCCTTGATTATCTTTTATCCTGAGCATTCTAAAAGTTCTATTCAATAACATGGCTCAGGTGTAGGGTTCTTCACCCTAATAGATTTTTCCTCTATCAGCAATTAGCCGTAAGTATGGAGGTCAAACCAGTGTCACAAAATCGTTAATAAAAAACACCATAAAGGTTGAAATATTGATTGACATTAAGGCCTCAAAACCGTTCAATGTTTGAGCTTTATGTAGAAGAGGAGCGCTACCCAGGTAGATGATTTGTGGAACCGCAATTCCAACACCAATCATTGAGGGGGAGTAGTGCCGAGGTAAGTCAAAGTTGCAGGATTTGACTTGTCGGTTGAATTGGGCTGAATCCCATCAACTGTCATCAGCGCAGTCTGATGAAGGGCTTCTGAGGGTAAATTTTTCAAATAGCATTCTAAATACCTCTCTTTTTGCTCTGTTCCTTTTCTCACTAAACATTGGATGTACAATTTTTTAGGAAGTCGTGGGAGAACGCAGTGAGCGCATTTAACGTAGCTAAATTCGGTGGAACCAGTGTTGCCAACTTTGAGGCAATGAGTCGTTGCGCCACCATTATCGAAAACAATCCAAATACTCGCCTGGTCGTGAGCAGCGCTTGCTCTGGCGTCACCAACCTATTGGTAGAACTCGCCAACGGTGTTCAGGATCAAACGCACCGTACTGAGCTGCTGCAAAATCTGGCCAACATTCATGACGCCATTTTAACTCAGCTCGAAGACAGCACGAAAACTGCTGCCGAGGTGTATGGCATATTAGATACCGTAACCAGCCTGGCCGAGGCTGCATCTATCCAAGCTAGTGCGAAGTTAACCGATCATTTAGTCGCATGTGGCGAACTCATGTCGACGCATATTCTAACTCAGTTAATGTGTGAGCGAGGCATTCAAGCTGTGCGCTTTGATATCCGCGATGTGCTGCGTACTGATGACAACTTTGGTCGCGCGGAGCCAAACATTGAAGCAATTTCGACGCTTGCGCAAGATAAACTCGTACCACTTTGCCAACAATCCGTTGTTGTTACTCAAGGCTTCATAGGATCTGACGAAGCCGGTAATACAACAACATTAGGTCGAGGGGGCAGCGATTACAGCGCCGCCTTAATTGCTGAGAGCGTTAAAGCGGCAGGGCTAGAAATCTGGACTGATGTTCCGGGTATCTACACAACAGACCCGCGAATTGCACCAAAAGCCTCACCAATTCCCGAGATCAGCTTTAGTGAAGCTTCAGAAATGGCTAACTTTGGCGCTAAAATCCTTCACCCTTCTACGCTAGTACCCGCATTGCGCCACGACATTCCGGTATTTGTAGGGTCATCGAAAGAGCCAGAAAAAGGGGGAACTTGGATTCGCCACCAAGTCGAAAGCTCACCGTTATTCCGTGCGCTAGCTTTGCGTTGTAACCAAACCATGGTAACGCTACGCAGCGCCAATATGTTCCACGCATACGGTTTTTTAGCAAAGGTCTTTGAGATCCTTGCAAAGCATAAGATCTCTGTCGATTTGATCACGACATCTGAAATCAGTGTATCGTTAACACTTGATCAAACCGATACATCCGGCGGCGCGCCGCAGCTGCCGCAAGCTGCACGAGAAGAGTTAGAAGAGTTATGTAAGGTAGAAGTTGAACATGACCTATGCCTCGTTGCTCTCATTGGAAACAACATGAGTGAGAGTAAAGGCTACGCGAAACAGGTTTTTGGCACGCTAGAAGATTTTAACCTACGCATGATTTGTTATGGCGCTAGCCCTCACAACTTATGCTTCTTGCTCCATGAATCGGTATCGAAACAAGCCATACAAAAACTCCACACTGAGTTGTTTGAGAAGTAAGTTCAACTCAATAAAACAAAGGGCTGCGTATCTGCAGCCCTTTGTCGTTTCATTAGTTGTTACATTTGGACGAGGTAAACATCAATTTAACCGTTAATATTTGGCCCTAACCATTTTTCAGCCTCGATCCTATCCCACCCCTTACGATCGGCGTAACTCTCTAGCTGATCTTCTTGGATCTGTGCGATCGCAAAGTAACGTGAGTCAGGATGAGAGAAATACCAACCAGAGACTGACGCGCCCGGATACATTGCATAGCTGGAGGTTAGAGTCATACCAATGTTCTCTTCCACATTAAGTAACTCCCAAAGCGGTCCTTTTTCAGTATGTTCAGGACACGCGGGATAACCCGGCGCAGGGCGAATACCTTGGTATTTTTCACGAATGAGATCATCGTTAGATAAATCTTCATCAGCTGCATAACCCCAAATTTCTTTACGGACACGCTCATGCAAATACTCAGCAAACGCTTCGGCTAGGCGATCCGCCACCGCTTGAATCATAATTGCGTTGTAATCATCTCCCTGTGCTTTGTATTCATCAGCAAGCTCTCGTTCACCAATACCACCAGTGACAGCAAATGCCCCTATCCAATCATGTTTACCCGACTCTTTAGGTGCGATGTAGTCGGATAAACAATAGTTGAATCCTTTTGGTTTCTCGGTCTGTTGTCGCAAGTTACGTAATACTTTCACAACGTCGGTACGAGTTTCATCAGCATAAACTTCAATGTCGTCCCCCACGCTCGCAGCAGGGAATAAGCCACACATTCCACGCGCTTTTAACAGGCCTTCTCGCTCAACTCGATCAAGTATCTCGTTGGCATCTTCGAATAAACGTTTTGCTTCTTCACCAACTTCTTCATGTTGGAAAATTGTTGGATACTTACCCACAAGTGACCAAGTCATAAAGAATGGTGTCCAATCAATGTATTGACGTAATATAGCCACATCAAAATCATCGAAGATATGAATGCCAGGCTTAACAGGCACTGGAGGAGTATAAGCTTCCCAATCGATCGCAACTTTATTCGCTTGAGCAGCTTCTAATGTCACTGGTTTGGTTCTCGGTTTCTTTCGATTATGTTGATCACGTACTCGTTCGTAATCAGCTTCAAGTTTTTCAACAAATTCAGGGCGACGTTCATCTGACAGAAGAGAAGTACATACGCCCACTGCACGTGAGGCGTTGTTCACGTAAACCACTGGATGCTTGTAATTTTGCTCAATCTTAACTGCTGTATGGGCTTTTGACGTTGTTGCGCCACCGATGAGAAGAGGTAAGTTAAAGTCGAGACGCTCCATCTCTTTTGCAACATGCACCATTTCGTCTAATGAAGGCGTGATCAACCCTGATAAACCAATAATATCGACGTTTTCTTCTTGCGCTACTTTTAAGATCTTTTCGCAAGGAACCATGACACCAAGATCGATAATTTCGTAGTTATTGCACTGCAATACAACGCCAACGATATTTTTCCCGATATCATGTACATCACCTTTGACCGTCGCTAGCAAAATCTTACCGTTTGTTTGTCCCACCTGCTTTTCTGCATTGATGTAGGGCTCCAGATGCGCGACTGCTTGCTTCATCACTCGTGCAGATTTTACGACCTGAGGAAGGAACATTTTACCTTCACCAAACAAGTCTCCGACGACGTTCATCCCATCCATTAGTGGGCCTTCAATCACCTCTAATGGCTTTGAAGCGTTGACACGAGCCTCTTCGGTATCATCAACGATGAACTCAGTTATTCCTTTCACTAACGCGTGCTCTAAGCGCTTTTCAACAGGCCAAGTTCTCCACTCAAGTGCAGAGGCATCCTCCTCTTTACCTACCCCTTTGCCTGCATATTCCGCCGCGATATCTAACAATCTCTCAGTGGCGTCATCACGACGGTTAAGAACGACATCTTCCACAGCCTCACGCAATTTTTCAGGCACGTTATCGTAGATTTCTAACTGACCCGCATTCACGATCCCCATATCCATACCATTCTTAAAACAGTGGTAGAGGAATACCGCATGAATCGCCTCGCGAACATAGTTATTGCCACGGAAAGAGAACGAGACGTTAGAAACCCCACCCGAGATCATCGCGTGTGGTAAATCACGTTTGATATCGCCAACGGCTTCAATGAAATCCACCGCGTAGTTATTATGCTCCTCGATCCCCGTAGCAATGGCAAAAATGTTTGGGTCAAAAATGATGTCTTCTGGTGGAAAGCCTACTTCATCAACAAGAATTCGGTAAGCGTTGGTACAAATTTCTACTTTGCGCTCACGTGTATCTGCTTGCCCAATCTCATCGAACGCCATCACAATCACAGCCGCACCGTAACGGCGGATCAACTTAGCTTGTTCAACGAATTTCTCTTTGCCTTCTTTGAGAGAGATCGAGTTAACAATGCCTTTGCCTTGGATGCACTTAAGACCAGCTTCAATAACCTCCCACTTGGAAGAGTCGACCATGATTGGTACTTTGGATATTTCAGGTTCTGACGCACAAAGGTTTAAAAATCGAACCATACAAGCTTGTGCATCCAACATGCCTTCATCCATGTTGATATCGATAATTTGAGCGCCATTTTCAACTTGTTGACGAGCCACATCGAGCGCTTCGTCGTACAGTTCTTCTTTAATCAAGCGCTTAAAACGCGCAGAACCGGTTACATTCGTACGCTCACCGACATTGATAAATAAAGAGTCTTTATCAATCGTGAGCGGCTCTAAGCCAGACAAGCGACAAGCAACGGGAAGTTCAGGTAATTGACGAGGGGCGATATTTTCAACCGCGAGTGCCATTTGGCGAATGTGCTCAGGAGTTGTACCACAACACCCACCAATCAAGTTTAAAAAGCCACTTTGAGCCCACTCTTTAACATGCTTAGCCATATCTTCTGGCGACAAATCGTATTCGCCGAATGCATTAGGAAGCCCAGCATTTGGGTGAGCGGAAACAAAAGATTCTGATATACGCGAGAGCTCTTCAACATAAGGACGCAGTTCATCCGGGCCAAGTGCACAGTTCAAACCAAATGAAATCGGTTTAACATGACGTAATGAGTTGTAAAACGCTTCTGTGGTTTGACCGGATAATGTTCTACCGGAAGCATCAGTAATAGTCCCCGAGATCATCACAGGTAACTCAATGCCCATCTCTTCAAACACACTTTCAACAGCAAATGAACAAGCCTTAGCGTTAAGAGTATCGAAGATGGTCTCGATAAGAATAAGATCAGAACCACCTTTAATCAGCGCTCGAGTCGATTCAGAGTAAGCCTCAACTAACTCGTCGAAAGAAACATTTCGATATCCAGGGTCGTTTACATCAGGAGAGATAGAACAAGTGCGGTTCGTCGGCCCTAAAACCCCTGCGACATAACGCGGTTTATCGGGTGTTTTTTCGGTCCATTCGTCTGCAACTTCACGTGCAAGCTTGGCAGCTGCAAAGTTAATTTCTTCACTTAGGCTTTCCATCTCGTAGTCAGCCATCGCAATGGTTGTTGCGTTAAACGTGTTGGTTTCGAGAATATCTGCACCCGCTTCTAAATATGCAGCGTGAATTTCCTTGATAAGTTGAGGCTGACTTAGAACCAACAGGTCGTTGTTACCTTTTAGATCACAATGCCAATCCGCAAAGCGCGTTCCTCGATAGTCTTGCTCTTCAAGTTTGTATCCCTGAATCATGGTTCCCATACCACCATCAATCAAAAGAATACGTTGCTTCAATTGAGCTTCAATCTGTTGTCTTACGTTACTTCCCACAGTACAGCCTCATTCCTTTAGTTATCTTTCCATCCTATCACACAAACTTCAGGAGTCTAGACGTCTAAACGTGGAATTAATGATTATTTTATCTCCTTCTTAACTTACAAAATAATCACGAAAAAATGTTTGCTATTTAAGCAGCATCAGCCGAGAATTCCATTCATAAAATGTTACAAATAGAGAGCTCTATGTCGGTCTATCATACTTTATGTTTTCTATCCGCAGCTGCGATGCTAATTGCTTTTGTAAACAGCAAGATAGGAAAGATGCAAACCACCATTGCGATTACCGCAGGTTCAATGGTGCTTTCACTTCTAATCTTAATTGCGGGTCAAAACAACTGGTTCCATCTCACCGAAATTGCAACGGAGACGGTCACAAGGATTAACTTCGAAGATTTCTTGCTCAAAGGCATTCTTGGCTTCTTACTATTTGCTGGTGGACTAGGCATCAAACTCCCGAACCTTAAAGATCAAAAGTGGGAGATCACTGTTTTAGCCCTTGGAGCTACACTGTTTTCTACGTTCTTTATTGGATTTGCGCTGTATGGGTTTTGTCAGTTAATTGGCATCCAATTTGATTTGGTCTACTGCTTACTATTTGGTGCTCTAATATCGCCAACTGACCCAATCGCTGTATTGGCTATTGTGAAAAAACTCGATGCTCCTAAACGTATCTCCACTCAGATTGAAGGAGAATCGCTCTTCAATGATGGCTTCGGTTTGGTTATCTTCGTCACTCTATTTACGATTGCATTTGGCACTGAGGCACCAACTGTAGGTAGTGTCACCTTACTCTTCATCCAAGAAGCTATCGGTGGTATCACATATGGTTTCGTCCTCGGTTTGCTATTCCACTACTTGATCAGTGCCACCGATGATCACTCAATGGAATTGTTACTTACCATTGGTGTCCCAACAGCAGGTTACGCATTTGCTGAATACATCCATGTATCAGGCCCACTAGCAATGGTTGTATCCGGTATTATGATTGGCAACTGGACACGCTTTATTGGCTTTTCAAAAGAGAGTGAAGATCACCTTGACCATTTTTGGGAGCTTGTTGATGAGTTCTTGAATGGCGTGTTATTCCTACTGATCGGCATGTCGATGCTGCTGTTTGAATTCCACAAAGAAGACTGGATCATGATGGCTATTTCAGTCCCTCTTGTACTAGCAGCTCGCTATTTAAGCGTATTTCTCTCGTACATTGGCTTTAAGCGTTACAGAAAATATAACCCGTGGTCAGTACGTATTTTGACGTGGGGCGGCTTACGCGGGGGCCTTGCATTGGCAATGGCACTTTCCATTCCATCTGGTATTTGGGTGATTCAAGATAAGTTAATCGATGTAAAAGAGATTATTCTTGTAATGACCTACTCCGTCGTTGTTTTCTCTATCCTCATTCAAGGCTCAACAATCACTCCAATGATTGAAAAAGCAAAAGCAGAAGAGAACAACCAAGCAATAACCACTCCGGAACATACGGAGACAGTGGACTCTTAAAGACACGTAACTTAATAAATCAAAAGCAGCTACCTAGCTGCTTTTTTCATAACTAATTTTCAGACTCCCCTTCAAGGACGAAGGCTCCTTATTCTTTGATATACCATCAAATATACGAAGAATCGCTACGCTACATTTTCATAGATACTAACTATTGCTGATAGATAGTATTCATAGACGAGCCTTTTAATTTACCCATTTTTATCTGTATCACTTCTCTTCCCTTGGCAATATAGGCTCCTCGCAAACATCAAAGCTAAACTTCCACAATACTTAGCAATGAGCGAGTTTGTATTTTTATGAGAAAGAGGCATTTAGGGTAATTGCGTTCAGAACCCAAACAGGTTAGCAACCTCACCAAGATAAAACTGAGCTAGCATTCAGGTAGATCAAAGCCTTAACAGAAATGTAGCCCCCCTCCCTCTTGATCTCAGTGAGACTAAACTTGTATTCAAAGTCGTCCTGTTTTCAAATTAGAAACAAGCGACACTTCAAACAATTAAACTCTGTCACATAACTAGATTTTCTAATATCGAATAAAAGGAGCTTTGGTGAATGAAGAGGCTCAAAACTAGCGCTCGAGACTGCAGAAACCACACAAAACTGCGTTCCACTTCACTCATAACAGGGCTTAGAAAGCATAGCCAGAGGGAAGCCTGCCTCTAGATGCAAGGTTTCAATATGAAAGTGGATTTAAGGTAAGTCGGGGAACCAAAACGAAAAAAGCCTCAGTCTTTCGACTGAGGCTTAATGTAAGTGGCGGAGTGGACGGGACTCGAACCCGCGACCCCCGGCGTGACAGGCCGGTATTCTAACCAACTGAACTACCACTCCGCAGTGGTATCACTCGCTTTAATAAGCAAGTGTCCCCTTTTGTCTTCACTTTTCGAAAAAGTGAAAATAAAACTAAAGCCTGGCGATGTCCTACTCTCACATGGGGAAGCCCCACACTACCATCGGCGCTATTTCGTTTCACTTCTGAGTTCGGCATGGAAGTCAGGTGGGTCCAAAACGCTATGGTCGCCAAGCAAATTCTTTAATCTGGAAAGCTGTTTTTTAATTCTCGTTCTTACACATTCAATGTTCTTTCATTGAGTCCATCAAAACCCCTTGGGTGTTGTATGGTTAAGCCTCACGGGCAATTAGTACAGGTTAGCTCAACGCCTCACAACGCTTACACACCCTGCCTATCAACGTCGTAGTCTACGACAACCCTTTAGGATACTTAAAGTATCAGGGAGAACTCATCTCAAGGCTCGCTTCCCGCTTAGATGCTTTCAGCGGTTATCGATCCCGAACTTAGCTACCGGGCAATGCGTCTGGCGACACAACCCGAACACCAGAGGTTCGTCCACTCCGGTCCTCTCGTACTAGGAGCAGCCCCTTTCAATTCTCCAACGCCCACGGCAGATAGGGACCGAACTGTCTCACGACGTTCTAAACCCAGCTCGCGTACCACTTTAAATGGCGAACAGCCATACCCTTGGGACCGACTTCAGCCCCAGGATGTGATGAGCCGACATCGAGGTGCCAAACACCGCCGTCGATATGAACTCTTGGGCGGTATCAGCCTGTTATCCCCGGAGTACCTTTTATCCGTTGAGCGATGGCCCTTCCATTCAGAACCACCGGATCACTATGACCTGCTTTCGCACCTGCTCGAATTGTCATTCTCGCAGTCAAGCGGGCTTATGCCATTGCACTAACCTCACGATGTCCAACCGTGATTAGCCCACCTTCGTGCTCCTCCGTTACGCTTTGGGAGGAGACCGCCCCAGTCAAACTACCCACCAGGCACTGTCCGCAACCCCGATAAGGGGTCGACGTTAGAACATCAACACTACAAGGGTGGTATTTCAAGGACGGCTCCACGCAATCTAGCGACTGCGCTTCAAAGCCTCCCACCTATCCTACACATGTAGGGTCAATGTTCAGTGCCAAGCTGTAGTAAAGGTTCACGGGGTCTTTCCGTCTAGCCGCGGGTACACTGCATCTTCACAGCGATTTCAATTTCACTGAGTCTCGGGTGGAGACAGCGTGGCCATCATTACGCCATTCGTGCAGGTCGGAACTTACCCGACAAGGAATTTCGCTACCTTAGGACCGTTATAGTTACGGCCGCCGTTTACCGGGGCTTCGATCAAGAGCTTCGACCGAAGTCTAACCCCATCAATTAACCTTCCGGCACCGGGCAGGCGTCACACCGTATACGTCATCTTGCGATTTTGCACAGTGCTGTGTTTTTAATAAACAGTTGCAGCCACCTGGTATCTGCGACTCTCAATAGCTCCATCCGCGAGGGACTTCACCGTCGAGAGCGTACCTTCTCCCGAAGTTACGGTACCATTTTGCCTAGTTCCTTCACCCGAGTTCTCTCAAGCGCCTTGGTATTCTCTACCCGACCACCTGTGTCGGTTTGGGGTACGATTCCTTACAATCTGAAGCTTAGAGGCTTTTCCTGGAAGCATGGCATCAATGACTTCACATCCGTAGATGCTCGACGTCGTGTCTCAGCCTTAAGAGAAACCGGATTTACCTAATTTCTCAGCCTACGCACTTGAACCTGGACAACCGTCGCCAGGCCCACCTAGCCTTCTCCGTCCCCCCATCGCAATTGTAAGAAGTACGGGAATATTAACCCGTTTCCCATCGACTACGCCTTTCGGCCTCGCCTTAGGGGTCGACTTACCCTGCCCCGATTAACGTTGGACAGGAACCCTTGGTCTTCCGGCGAGGAGGTTTTTCACCCCCTTTATCGTTACTCATGTCAGCATTCGCACTTCTGATACGTCCAGCATGCGTTACCACACACCTTCAACCGCTTACAGAACGCTCCCCTACCCAATGCACTAAAGTGCATTGCCGCAGCTTCGGTTTACTACTTAGCCCCGTTACATCTTCCGCGCAGGCCGACTCGACCAGTGAGCTATTACGCTTTCTTTAAATGATGGCTGCTTCTAAGCCAACATCCTGGCTGTCTGAGCCTTCCCACATCGTTTCCCACTTAGTAGTAATTTGGGACCTTAGCTGGCGGTCTGGGTTGTTTCCCTCTCCACGACGGACGTTAGCACCCGCCGTGTGTCTCCCGGATAGTACTTACTGGTATTCGGAGTTTGCAAAGGGTTGGTAAGTCGGGATGACCCCCTAGCCTTAACAGTGCTCTACCCCCAGTAGTATTCGTCCGAGGCGCTACCTAAATAGCTTTCGGGGAGAACCAGCTATCTCCAGGTTTGATTGGCCTTTCACCCCTAGCCACAAGTCATCCGCTAATTTTTCAACATTAGTCGGTTCGGTCCTCCAGTTGATGTTACTCAACCTTCAACCTGCCCATGGCTAGATCACCTGGTTTCGGGTCTATATCCAGAGACTGAACGCCCAGTTAAGACTCGGTTTCCCTACGGCTCCCCTAGATGGTTAACCTTGCCACTGAATATAAGTCGCTGACCCATTATACAAAAGGTACGCAGTCACAGGACAAGCCTGCTCCTACTGCTTGTACGTACACGGTTTCAGGTTCTATTTCACTCCCCTCACAGGGGTTCTTTTCGCCTTTCCCTCACGGTACTGGTTCACTATCGGTCAGTCAGTAGTATTTAGCCTTGGAGGATGGTCCCCCCATATTCAGACAGGATATCACGTGTCCCGCCCTACTCGATTTCACTGAACACACGTCGTCAACTACGGGACTATCACCCTGTATCGTCGGCCTTTCCAGGCTGTTCGTCTAACGCGTGTAAAGCTTAAGGGCTAGTCCAATTTCGCTCGCCGCTACTTTCGGAATCTCGGTTGATTTCTTTTCCTCGGGGTACTTAGATGTTTCAGTTCCCCCGGTTCGCCCTGTTGAGCTATGTATTCACTCAACAGTAATACCTTATGGTATTGGGTTTCCCCATTCGGAAATCCCAGACTCAAGTGGTTTTTACTACCTAATCTGGGCTTATCGCAAGTTAATACGTCCTTCATCGCCTCTGACTGCCAAGGCATCCACCGTGTACGCTTAGTCACTTAACCATACAACCCGAAGGAGTTTCGAGTTGATAATCAAATCACCAAAGTTGTCTCTCATTATTTGAATGAGCGAGAGACATATCGATTTTGCCGGACTCATCTCTTTACCTTCATTTTTAGAAAAAATGAAAACAAAAAGCCAAGAACACTTGAATGTGTTTTTTGGTGTTTATCTTTCGATAAACATTGAGAACTTTACAAACAACAATAAATTGTTGTTTTGTCAGCTTTCCAAATTGTTAAAGAGCTAGATTTTCTGATGAAAACCATTTTTAAAGATTCTTTTTCAAGAACACTTAAAGATGGTGGAGCTATGCGGGATCGAACCGCAGACCTCCTGCGTGCAAGGCAGGCGCTCTCCCAGCTGAGCTATAGCCCCATCAAGATGTCGATACTGTCGCCAATTCCTTGGGAGAGAAATTGGTGGGTCTGAGTGGACTCGAACCACCGACCTCTCGCTTATCAGGCGAACGCTCTAACCACCTGAGCTACAGACCCAGTATCGTCTCTTTACTTATAAACCGTATCAATCTGTGTGAACACTCATCGCAATAATCATCGTTTAAGGAGGTGATCCAGCGCCAGGTTCCCCTAGCGCTACCTTGTTACGACTTCACCCCAGTCATGAACCACAAAGTGGTAAGCGTCCCCCCGAAGGTTAAACTACCTACTTCTTTTGCAGCCCACTCCCATGGTGTGACGGGCGGTGTGTACAAGGCCCGGGAACGTATTCACCGTGGCATTCTGATCCACGATTACTAGCGATTCCGACTTCATGGAGTCGAGTTGCAGACTCCAATCCGGACTACGACGCACTTTTTGGGATTCGCTCACTTTCGCAAGTTGGCCGCCCTCTGTATGCGCCATTGTAGCACGTGTGTAGCCCTACTCGTAAGGGCCATGATGACTTGACGTCGTCCCCACCTTCCTCCGGTTTATCACCGGCAGTCTCCCTGGAGTTCCCGACATTACTCGCTGGCAAACAAGGATAAGGGTTGCGCTCGTTGCGGGACTTAACCCAACATTTCACAACACGAGCTGACGACAGCCATGCAGCACCTGTCTCAGAGTTCCCGAAGGCACCAATCCATCTCTGGAAAGTTCTCTGGATGTCAAGAGTAGGTAAGGTTCTTCGCGTTGCATCGAATTAAACCACATGCTCCACCGCTTGTGCGGGCCCCCGTCAATTCATTTGAGTTTTAATCTTGCGACCGTACTCCCCAGGCGGTCTACTTAACGCGTTAGCTCCGAAAGCCACGGCTCAAGGCCACAACCTCCAAGTAGACATCGTTTACGGCGTGGACTACCAGGGTATCTAATCCTGTTTGCTCCCCACGCTTTCGCATCTGAGTGTCAGTATCTGTCCAGGGGGCCGCCTTCGCCACCGGTATTCCTTCAGATCTCTACGCATTTCACCGCTACACCTGAAATTCTACCCCCCTCTACAGTACTCTAGTCTGCCAGTTTCAAATGCTATTCCGAGGTTGAGCCCCGGGCTTTCACATCTGACTTAACAAACCACCTGCATGCGCTTTACGCCCAGTAATTCCGATTAACGCTCGCACCCTCCGTATTACCGCGGCTGCTGGCACGGAGTTAGCCGGTGCTTCTTCTGTCGCTAACGTCAAATAATGCAGCTATTAACTACACTACCTTCCTCACGACTGAAAGTGCTTTACAACCCGAAGGCCTTCTTCACACACGCGGCATGGCTGCATCAGGCTTGCGCCCATTGTGCAATATTCCCCACTGCTGCCTCCCGTAGGAGTCTGGACCGTGTCTCAGTTCCAGTGTGGCTGATCATCCTCTCAGACCAGCTAGGGATCGTCGCCTTGGTGAGCCCTTACCTCACCAACTAGCTAATCCCACCTAGGCATATCCTGACGCGAGAGGCCCGAAGGTCCCCCTCTTTGGCCCGTAGGCATCATGCGGTATTAGCCATCGTTTCCAATGGTTATCCCCCACATCAGGGCAATTTCCTAGGCATTACTCACCCGTCCGCCGCTCGACGCCGTTATCGTTCCCCGAAGGTTCAGATAACTCGTTTCCGCTCGACTTGCATGTGTTAGGCCTGCCGCCAGCGTTCAATCTGAGCCATGATCAAACTCTTCAATTTAAGATTTTGTTTGGCTCAATGAATACTGAACATTCCTTTCGCTAATAAATAGCAGAAGTAATGTTTGAATTGACTGTGCTGAATCTTTCGATTCAATGGTCACTTCGTTTCATTGAAACCTAATTTGATACCGAGGTATCGAATTGGATTATCATCAACGAGTGCCCACACAGATTGATAGGTCTATATTGTTAAAGAGCTTGCCTTTCAGTGCCTTAGCACTTAAGCGAGGTGCGTATAATACGCTTTCCACTTTGAAAGTCAACATAAAATTCTAAACTTTTGTTTAAAACCTTATGTTGACTCGTCTGTATTCAGACAAGTCGGAAATAAAGCCTGGCGATGTCCTACTCTCACATGGGGAAGCCCCACACTACCATCGGCGCTATTTCGTTTCACTTCTGAGTTCGGCATGGAAATCAGGTGGGTCCAAAACGCTATGGTCGCCAAGCAAATTCTTTAATTCGGAAAGCTGTTTTTTAATTCTCGTTACACATTCAATGTTCTTTCATTGAGTCCATCAAAACCCCTTGGGTGTTGTATGGTTAAGCCTCACGGGCAATTAGTACAGGTTAGCTCAACGCCTCACAACGCTTACACACCCTGCCTATCAACGTCGTAGTCTACGACAACCCTTTAGGATACTTAAAGTATCAGGGAGAACTCATCTCAAGGCTCGCTTCCCGCTTAGATGCTTTCAGCGGTTATCGATCCCGAACTTAGCTACCGGGCAATGCGTCTGGCGACACAACCCGAACACCAGAGGTTCGTCCACTCCGGTCCTCTCGTACTAGGAGCAGCCCCTTTCAATTCTCCAACGCCCACGGCAGATAGGGACCGAACTGTCTCACGACGTTCTAAACCCAGCTCGCGTACCACTTTAAATGGCGAACAGCCATACCCTTGGGACCGACTTCAGCCCCAGGATGTGATGAGCCGACATCGAGGTGCCAAACACCGCCGTCGATATGAACTCTTGGGCGGTATCAGCCTGTTATCCCCGGAGTACCTTTTATCCGTTGAGCGATGGCCCTTCCATTCAGAACCACCGGATCACTATGACCTGCTTTCGCACCTGCTCGAATTGTCATTCTCGCAGTCAAGCGGGCTTATGCCATTGCACTAACCTCACGATGTCCAACCGTGATTAGCCCACCTTCGTGCTCCTCCGTTACGCTTTGGGAGGAGACCGCCCCAGTCAAACTACCCACCAGGCACTGTCCGCAACCCCGATAAGGGGTCGACGTTAGAACATCAACACTACAAGGGTGGTATTTCAAGGACGGCTCCACGCAATCTAGCGACTGCGCTTCAAAGCCTCCACCTATCCTACACATGTAGGGTCAATGTTCAGTGCCAAGCTGTAGTAAAGGTTCACGGGGTCTTTCCGTCTAGCCGCGGGTACACTGCATCTTCACAGCGATTTCAATTTCACTGAGTCTCGGGTGGAGACAGCGTGGCCATCATTACGCCATTCGTGCAGGTCGGAACTTACCCGACAAGGAATTTCGCTACCTTAGGACCGTTATAGTTACGGCCGCCGTTTACCGGGGCTTCGATCAAGAGCTTCGACCGAAGTCTAACCCCATCAATTAACCTTCCGGCACCGGGCAGGCGTCACACCGTATACGTCATCTTGCGATTTTGCACAGTGCTGTGTTTTTAATAAACAGTTGCAGCCACCTGGTATCTGCGACTCTCAATAGCTCCATCCGCGAGGGACTTCACCGTCGAGAGCGTACCTTCTCCCGAAGTTACGGTACCATTTTGCCTAGTTCCTTCACCCGAGTTCTCTCAAGCGCCTTGGTATTCTCTACCCGACCACCTGTGTCGGTTTGGGGTACGATTCCTTACAATCTGAAGCTTAGAGGCTTTTCCTGGAAGCATGGCATCAATGACTTCACACCGTAGGTGCTCGACGTCGTGTCTCAGCCTTAGAAAGAGCCGGATTTACCTAACTCTTAAGCCTACGCACTTGAACCTGGACAACCGTCGCCAGGCCCACCTAGCCTTCTCCGTCCCCCCATCGCAATTGTAAGAAGTACGGGAATATTAACCCGTTTCCCATCGACTACGCCTTTCGGCCTCGCCTTAGGGGTCGACTTACCCTGCCCCGATTAACGTTGGACAGGAACCCTTGGTCTTCCGGCGAGGAGGTTTTTCACCCCCTTTATCGTTACTCATGTCAGCATTCGCACTTCTGATACGTCCAGCATGCGTTACCACACACCTTCAACCGCTTACAGAACGCTCCCCTACCCAATATAAAGTATATGCCGCAGCTTCGGTTTACTACTTAGCCCCGTTACATCTTCCGCGCAGGCCGACTCGACCAGTGAGCTATTACGCTTTCTTTAAATGATGGCTGCTTCTAAGCCAACATCCTGGCTGTCTGAGCCTTCCCACATCGTTTCCCACTTAGTAGTAATTTGGGACCTTAGCTGGCGGTCTGGGTTGTTTCCCTCTCCACGACGGACGTTAGCACCCGCCGTGTGTCTCCCGGATAGTACTTACTGGTATTCGGAGTTTGCAAAGGGTTGGTAAGTCGGGATGACCCCCTAGCCTTAACAGTGCTCTACCCCCAGTAGTATTCGTCCGAGGCGCTACCTAAATAGCTTTCGGGGAGAACCAGCTATCTCCAGGTTTGATTGGCCTTTCACCCCTAGCCACAAGTCATCCGCTAATTTTTCAACATTAGTCGGTTCGGTCCTCCAGTTGATGTTACTCAACCTTCAACCTGCCCATGGCTAGATCACCTGGTTTCGGGTCTATATCCAGAGACTGAACGCCCAGTTAAGACTCGGTTTCCCTACGGCTCCCCTAGATGGTTAACCTTGCCACTGAATATAAGTCGCTGACCCATTATACAAAAGGTACGCAGTCACAGGACAAGCCTGCTCCTACTGCTTGTACGTACACGGTTTCAGGTTCTATTTCACTCCCCTCACAGGGGTTCTTTTCGCCTTTCCCTCACGGTACTGGTTCACTATCGGTCAGTCAGTAGTATTTAGCCTTGGAGGATGGTCCCCCCATATTCAGACAGGATATCACGTGTCCCGCCCTACTCGATTTCACTGAACACACGTCGTCAACTACGGGACTATCACCCTGTATCGTCGGCCTTTCCAGGCTGTTCGTCTAACGCGTGTAAAGCTTAAGGGCTAGTCCAATTTCGCTCGCCGCTACTTTCGGAATCTCGGTTGATTTCTTTTCCTCGGGGTACTTAGATGTTTCAGTTCCCCCGGTTCGCCCTGTTGAGCTATGTATTCACTCAACAGTAATACCTTATGGTATTGGGTTTCCCCATTCGGAAATCCCAGACTCAAATGGTTTTTACTACCTAATCTGGGCTTATCGCAAGTTAATACGTCCTTCATCGCCTCTGACTGCCAAGGCATCCACCGTGTACGCTTAGTCACTTAACCATACAACCCGAAGGAGTTTCGAGTTGATAATCAAATCACCAAAGTTGTCTCTCATTATTTGAATGAGCGAGAGACATTCGATTTTGCCGGACTCAATTTCGAATAATCACTTAAAAGTGATATTCCCAAGAACACTTGAATGTGTTTTTTGGTGTTTGTCATAAAGACAAACATTGAGAACTTTACAAACAAACTTAAAAGTTTGTTTTGTCAGCTTTCCAAATTGTTAAAGAGCTAATCACTTCTAATGAAGTAACCATTTTTAAAAGCACTCATTGAATGCGCTTAAAGATGGTATCCCGTAGGGGAGTCGAACCCCTGTTACCGCCGTGAAAGGGCGGTGTCCTAGGCCTCTAGACGAACGGGACACTAAATGAACATCTTGGGGGATGTTCTATCTCTTAAACTTCATAAACCATATCAATCTGTGTGAACACTCATCGCAATAATCATCGTTTAAGGAGGTGATCCAGCGCCAGGTTCCCCTAGCGCTACCTTGTTACGACTTCACCCCAGTCATGAACCACAAAGTGGTAAGCGTCCCCCCGGAGGTTAAACTACCTACTTCTTTTGCAGCCCACTCCCATGGTGTGACGGGCGGTGTGTACAAGGCCCGGGAACGTATTCACCGTGGCATTCTGATCCACGATTACTAGCGATTCCGACTTCATGGAGTCGAGTTGCAGACTCCAATCCGGACTACGACGCACTTTTTGGGATTCGCTCACTCTCGCAAGTTGGCCGCCCTCTGTATGCGCCATTGTAGCACGTGTGTAGCCCTACTCGTAAGGGCCATGATGACTTGACGTCGTCCCCACCTTCCTCCGGTTTATCACCGGCAGTCTCCCTGGAGTTCCCGACATTACTCGCTGGCAAACAAGGATAAGGGTTGCGCTCGTTGCGGGACTTAACCCAACATTTCACAACACGAGCTGACGACAGCCATGCAGCACCTGTCTCAGAGTTCCCGAAGGCACCAATCCATCTCTGGAAAGTTCTCTGGATGTCAAGAGTAGGTAAGGTTCTTCGCGTTGCATCGAATTAAACCACATGCTCCACCGCTTGTGCGGGCCCCCGTCAATTCATTTGAGTTTTAATCTTGCGACCGTACTCCCCAGGCGGTCTACTTAACGCGTTAGCTCCGAAAGCCACGGCTCAAGGCCACAACCTCCAAGTAGACATCGTTTACGGCGTGGACTACCAGGGTATCTAATCCTGTTTGCTCCCCACGCTTTCGCATCTGAGTGTCAGTATCTGTCCAGGGGGCCGCCTTCGCCACCGGTATTCCTTCAGATCTCTACGCATTTCACCGCTACACCTGAAATTCTACCCCCCTCTACAGTACTCTAGTCTGCCAGTTTCAAATGCTATTCCGAGGTTGAGCCCCGGGCTTTCACATCTGACTTAACAAACCACCTGCATGCGCTTTACGCCCAGTAATTCCGATTAACGCTCGCACCCTCCGTATTACCGCGGCTGCTGGCACGGAGTTAGCCGGTGCTTCTTCTGTCGCTAACGTCAAATAATGCAGCTATTAACTACACTACCTTCCTCACGACTGAAAGTGCTTTACAACCCGAAGGCCTTCTTCACACACGCGGCATGGCTGCATCAGGCTTGCGCCCATTGTGCAATATTCCCCACTGCTGCCTCCCGTAGGAGTCTGGACCGTGTCTCAGTTCCAGTGTGGCTGATCATCCTCTCAGACCAGCTAGGGATCGTCGCCTTGGTGAGCCCTTACCTCACCAACTAGCTAATCCCACCTAGGCATATCCTGACGCGAGAGGCCCGAAGGTCCCCCTCTTTGGCCCGTAGGCATCATGCGGTATTAGCCATCGTTTCCAATGGTTATCCCCCACATCAGGGCAATTTCCTAGGCATTACTCACCCGTCCGCCGCTCGACGCCGTTATCGTCCCCCGAAGGTTCAGATAACTCGTTTCCGCTCGACTTGCATGTGTTAGGCCTGCCGCCAGCGTTCAATCTGAGCCATGATCAAACTCTTCAATTTAAGATTTTGTCGGCTCAATGAATACTGAACATTACATAAAGTAATGTTTGAATTGACTGTGCTGAGTCCGAAGACTCAATGGTCACTTCGTTTCATTGAAACCTAATTTGATACCGAAGTATCGAATTGGATTATCATCAACGAGTGCCCACACAGATTGATAGGTCTATATTGTTAAAGAGCAACTCTTCTTTGTGATTGACATCACTTCGGAAGAGGCGGCCATTCTAGCGAGATAATTTATTGTGTCAAACACTTTCTTCAAATTATTTCGTTTTTCTTTTCAGCCTTATCAACTTCGCTTAACCCCTTGTGAGGCCTTGCCCTGTCGACGAGGAGGCATTATAGAGATCGCGCTCACATTGGCAAGTGTTATTTTTCAAAAATTGCAAAAATAATGGTTAAACGATGAGTTTTCGATCAAACCTTTATTTATTCAACTTTACCCCAAACTCTCACACAACTTATCCACAGAGTTGTTCTTTGAGGCGTGTTTTTTCAAGTACCATAAATAAAGAAAGCTGCTTTATTGCAGCTATCTTTATTAAACTTAACCTAAACTCTATTTAAAGAGCATTATGGCTATATGCCAGACCCATCTTGTTCAGAGCCATCATCTTCGTGTAGGCCACATTCTCGCTTTAAGCCAAAGAATCGAGTTTCTTCCTCTGACATTCCCGGCTCCCATTTACGAGTGGTATGTGTATCACCAACTGAAAGGTAACCTTCATCCCACAATGGGTGGTATTTAAGGCCGTGTTGTTCTAAGTAGTAATGAACGTCTTTATTAGTCCAATCAATTACTGGTAGAAATTTAAACACACCGTTCTGAATTGATAGAATCGGTAAACCTGCACGAGATTTACTTTGCTCTCGACGCAGTCCAGAGAACCACGTTCCAACATTAAGCTCTTTTAACGCTCGACGCATCGGCTCAACTTTATTGAGCTTGTTGTATTTTTCAATTCCCTCTACGCCTTGCTCCCATAATTTTCCATATCGAGCTTCTTGCCAATTCGCACTTTCCTTGGCTCGATAAACTTTTAAATTTAGGTTGAGAGCATCTGTCAGCTCATCGATAAATCGGTACGTCTCAGCAAACAGGTAACCAGTATCGGTTAGAATGACGGGGATGTCCGCTTTGGCGCGAGTAACTAAATGAAGCATAACCGCGGCTTGAATACCAAAACTAGAAGAAACCGCGAACTCGCCTTCTAGATTATCTAAAGCCCACGCTACTCTCTCTTGTGCTGAAAGCTTTTCGAGCTCGACATTAATTTGAGCAAGACGGAGGATTTGCTCCGTCTTTGTTAATGTCAGTAACTCTGTGAGCTCCAGCTTGGATGCTACAGAATCAAGCATGAAAGTCCCTCTTTGATACGAGCACTTCTTGGATAATGCCAGCACGAATAGTGAAATCGCCAAAGGCTTCGCCTTCTTCACGCTCTTTCGACCATCGAGCCACCAGCAGATCAATCTCTTCTAAGATTTGCTTATCCGTGATGTTCTCTTTATACATTTTTGGTACTCGAGTACCGGAACGGTTACCACCTAGGTGCAAGTTGTAACGACCCGGCGCTTTGCCAACTAGACCAATTTCAGCCAACATTGCGCGACCACAACCATTTGGACACCCAGTTACACGCAAAATGATGTTGTCATTTTCTGGTAGGTTGTGCTTCTCCAGAATCCCCTCCACATCAGTAACAAACTGAGGAAGGAAACGTTCAGCTTCTGCCATCGCTAGCGGACAAGTTGGAAAAGCAACACAAGCCATTGAGTTCTTACGCTGTTCACTTACGCCGTCGTCCATTAAGCCATGTTCACGAGCGATCTTTTCAATCTTCGCTTTTTCGTTTTTAGGTACACCCGCAACAATTAGGTTTTGGTTTGCTGTCATGCGGAAATCGCCTTTGTGGATTTTGGCAATTTCAGCAACACCCGTCTTAAGTGGTTTACCTGGAAAGTCTAATAAGCGACCGTTTTCGATGAAAAGCGCTAGATGATATTTACCATCAATTCCTTCTACCCAGCCAATACGGTCACCACGTTCTGTGAATTCATATGGACGGCTTTGCTCAAACTTAACACCAGCACGTTTCTCGACTTCCGCTTTAAAGACATCGCTACCTACACGATCCAATGTGTATTTGGTTTTTGCGTTCTTACGGTTTGAACGGTTACCCCAGTCGCGCTGAGTTGTTACTACAGCTGCGGCAACATCAAGTGTCTTGTCCAGCGGAATAAAGCCAAAGTCGTCAGCGCGGCGCGGATAAGTTGATGTATCGCCATGCGTCATCGCTAAGCCGCCGCCGACCAGGACGTTAAAGCCTACCAGCTTACCGTTATCTGCAATCGCTACGAAGTTGAGATCGTTAGCGTGTACATCTACGTCATTTTGCGGTGGGATAACCACTGTAGTTTTAAACTTACGTGGTAAGTAGTTCTTGCCTAGAATCGGTTCGTCTTCTTCCGTGCTTTCTACTTTTTCACCGTCTAGCCAAATCTCTGCATAAGCGCGCGTCTTTGGTAATAGATGCTCACTGATCTTCTTCGCCCATTCGTAAGCTTCTTGGTGTAACTCTGACTCCACTGGGTTAGTGGTACACAACACGTTACGGTTTACATCACCCGCGGTTGCAATCGAATCAATGCCAATACTGTTGAGCGTTTGATGCATCAACTTAATATTCGGTTTTAATACCCCATGAAACTGGAACGTTTGGCGAGTCGTCAGACGAATACTTCCATATAAAGAGTGCTCCGTTGCGAACTTGTCGATCGCTAACCATTGCGTTGGCGTGATGATGCCTCCAGGCATACGAGCACGAAGCATCACATTATGTAATGGTTCCAGTTTTTGCTTTGTGCGTTCATTACGGATATCACGATCGTCTTGTTGATACATACCGTGGAAACGAATTAACTGGAAGTTGTCGGCAGTAAAGCCACCAGTAATACGGTCCTGTAAATCTTGCTCAATGGTGCCACGTAATAAGTTGCTTTCTCGCTTCAGGCGCTCGTTATCAGATAGCGGCCCTAACTCTTCACCTAATACAACCTGCTTATTATTGTCCGTAGAAAAAGTCATTAGTACACATCCCTCTGATAACGTTTCGCTTTACGTAGGTCATTAATAAATTGTTCTGCATCGTCACGCGGCATCTTGCCTTCTTGTTCAGCAACGATAACCAATGCGTCGTGCACATCTTTTGCCATACGCGTTGCATCACCGCAGACATAGATATAAGCGCCTTCTTGGATCCACTGCCACACTTGAGCTGCGTTTTCTAAGATGCGATGTTGTACGTAAACCTTTTCTACTTGGTCACGACTAAAGGCAACATCCAATCGGCTTAGTACTCCTGACTTGAGATACTTTTGCCATTCCACTTGGTACAAGAAGTCTTGAGTGAACGTGCGATCACCAAAGAACAACCAGTTTTTGCCTTCAGCATCGCGGTTTTCACGCTCCTGAATAAAGCTACGGAATGGTGCGATCCCTGTGCCAGGACCAACCATGATAATTGGAATGCTATCATCTTCCGGCAGTTTGAAGTTGTTGTTATACTCAACAAATACTTTAACTTCACCCCCCTCTTCGAGACGCTGTGCTAAGAAACTAGACGCACCACCATATCGTTTTTCGTCGTTTTGTTCGTACTCAACCAAAGCAACCGTTAGGTGTACTTCTTCATCGACCTCTTCTTGGCTTGATGCAATAGAGTAAAGGCGTGGAGTAAGGCGACGAAGCAAACCAATCAATTCATCTGCGGTTAACTTGGTTTTCTTTTCTGCCAGTACATCAACGATTTGAGTATTTGCAGAGTACTCGCGAAGCTTATCTTTATCTTCAACTAACTTTTGTAGCTTCTTGCTACCGGATAACTCGGCAAACTTTGTGATGAGCTGTGGGTTAGATGTTGTGATTTCATATTTACTCACAAGAGCACTGTGGATTGACAAGCTTTCACCATCAACGTCAACAGTCTCAACCCCAGACAAACCGACCTTACCAAGAATGGCATTTGCAAGTTCCGAGCTATTTTCAAACCACACACCTAGTGCATCACCTGGCTGATACGTTAAGCCCGAGCCTTCTAAGTCGATTTCTATATGACGAACGTCTTTTCCAGAGTCACGGCCCGTGATTTTTTGACTGGTCAGTAACGTCGCAGTGTACGGATTTTGTTTATTGTAAGGAGAGTGCGCAGTCGCAGCTTGACCCACAGGAAGTTGAACCACATCCGCTTCAGAGCCAGAAGACAGTGTATCTTTTACCTTGTCTAACGCATTCTTACGCCATTCAGTTGCAGGGGCTTCATAATCCACATCGCAATCAAGACGCTCGATAAATGGAGTCGCGCCTAGCTTTGATAGGTAAGTGTCGAAGTCTTTACCGGTCTGACAGAAGAACTCGTAGCTAGAATCTCCCAATGCAATAACACCATATTGCAGGTTTGGCAGCTTAGGAGCCTTCTTCGATTGCAAAAACTCATGTAGCTCAATGGCATTGTCTGGCGCTTCGCCTTCGCCGTTAGTCGATGCCACAATAATGACATGCGTTTCTTTGGCTAAGTTTTTACCTTTGTAATCGCTTGCATCAAAAAGTTCGACTGCAATTCCTTCTGCTTTTGCTTCCTGTTCCAGAGCTTCAGCAACACCTTTAGCATTGCCCGTTTGGGAAGCAAAAATAATACTCAACTTACCTGCTGGCTTCGCTGATACGGCTGCCGTTGCTTGTGCAATTGGCGTTACCGCTGTGTTTGGTTGATTTTGAGCTAATCCCCAAAAATACCCACTGACCCAAGCAAGTTGCTGTGAAGACAACTCAGAGACAGTTTGTTGGAGTGAGCTAATTTGTTGGTCATTCAGAGGGCTTGCGATTGGAGGATTTCCTCCTTGCCCATTATTATCTTCAGACACATTCTTGTGAGAATACTCATTCTTTTGAAAAGACATTATCACGACATCCCTATTCATTGCGTGACGATAGAGTACCCACTCTCCTTAATAACAAGAAAGAATAGAAGTGAATGTTTTATAACTTTTTGGAAGTAAGAACGGCTTACTTTTTGCTCATCGATCTTCAATGCGGACTTGTTGAAAGCCTACTGCCATTGCCGATTTTGACGCAGTATCCAAATCTTCATAAAGACATTCTTCGCCGTGACTGTCCGTTAGAAAAACAAAACCACCGCGCGCATGTCTGAACTCTACAACCCAACCACCCTCTTGGATTGCAGGCTCAATAATCGCTTCGATAAGCTGATTTTCACGGAATAGATGTCTTAGTTCATTTATTGTCATCGCTATCCCTGTTTTAACTTTCACATTGCTCCTAGGTAAGCATGGTCTAAGTCAGCCAAATAGGGAGAAATTTCGATTAGATATAATGAAGTGATATAAAAAAACGCCGCTTATAAAGCGACGTTTTAAGTAAATCGAATATCTAACATGGCTGAGTTTAGAACGCGTATTCCGCACTCACAAAGAAGCCGTTAGCAAAAATAAACTCTTTCCCTAGATCCGACATGAATTTATCGGACTCTAAATCAATCACACGGTAACCTCCACGAAAAGCCAGTCGAGCTTTTTCGAGCGGTACATTGTATTGAACACCTGCCATGAAATCGGTGCTTTTGATACCTTTGTTGTCACCAAAGTTTATCTCACCAATCACATCAAAGTTTGTATCCGGAACTTGAATTTCTGCGTAACCATACCAAGCCCAAATCAGCTCATCAAATTCTTCTACACGCCTGCTTGAGCCAGCATCAATGTATTTAGTGTCACTTAAATTACTAAACGTGAGACCCGCATCAAAGTGCAATAAATCATGCTCTAGAACGTGGTAATACAAGGTTAAATCGAGCTTATCGAACCCCATGTAATCCGCATCAACACTTGAGTAACGAAGGCGCGCATTAGGGACATATTTAACATCATGTTCAATCGCCGCGTAAAAAGTGCCTGCGGTACTGCTATCTCGTCTCACTTCATTAACTTTAGTGTCGGCAGCCCATACCTCTGCGCCGACTTTTGTCGATACAGAGTACTCTGCAAAAACAGGAAAAGATACTGCCAACGATAATGCCGTTAAAGCGATGTTCGCTTTATTTGTCATGTAGTATTTACTCCGAGATAGCTGATATTCACGTAGAGGACGTGGGAGGAAATATACCATATTCTCACGCCTCTCCATCAACTAAATGATGTTACTCATTACTTATAGCGGGGCTGAGCGACGTAATTCTTGAAGAACCAAATACCCAATGCAATCACGATTAACCATGGTAATAGTTTGAGTACCGCTCCAACCATTCCCAGTAAAAACATCACAACTAACGCAATACCAGTTGCTGCGAATACGGTCATCATTGTGATACCCGTAACCAACAAGGTCGCCGCAAAGACTAAAATAAAGATTAGCTCCAACATAATCACTTCTCCATTTATTTTCAATAAACAGAGCAGTTTCCATACCAACTTACAGAAACGAAGTTAAGATTATGATTTTTAATAAAAAAACAAAGCCAGAGGCATTTCTGCACTCTGGCTTTATCATTCTTTAGTTGGTAATTTTAGCCATTCACTGGCGAATTTTACACATTCAATTCTTTTGGAATCTTAGCTAGCGCGTCTTGCAATACTTCTAGACCAGAACCTGGTTTGTGCGCATTTTCACTGATATGACGACGCCATTGACGAGCACCGGGCATGCTTTGGAACAAACCTAACATGTGGCGGGTAATATGACCAAGGTACGCACCTTTCGCTAATTGCGCTTCAATGTATGGATACATCTCTTCAACAATTTCGCTGCGTTTCTTCACTGGAGCATTAGAGCCAAACAACTCTTGGTCTACCGATGCCAGTAAATATGGGCTTTGGTATGCTTCACGACCAATCATCACACCGTCAAGATGCTGAAGATGTGCTTTTGCTTCTTCTAATGATTTCACGCCACCGTTAATCGCAATCGTTAGGTGTGAGAAGTCTTGCTTCAATTGGTAAGCGCGTGGGTAATCCAATGGTGGGATCTCACGGTTTTCTTTTGGGCTTAGACCACTTAACCATGCTTTACGTGCGTGGATAGTGAACTGCTCACAGCCACCCTTTTCTGAAACAATAGAAACGAAATCCGTTAGGAATTCGTAAGAGTCTTGATCATCAATACCAATGCGAGTCTTGACTGTTACAGGGATATCGACCACGTCTTTCATTGCTGCGACACAATCCGCAACTAACTGCGGTTCAGCCATTAAGCAAGCACCAAATCGACCGTTTTGTACGCGGTCAGATGGACATCCCACATTTAGGTTAATCTCATCGTAGCCACGCTCTTGCGCTAGCTTGGCACACGTAGCCAAATCTGCTGGGTTTGAACCACCAAGTTGAAGGGCTAACGGATGCTCTTCTTCGTTATAAGCCAGGAAATCTCCTTTTCCATGAATGATCGCACCTGTCGTCACCATTTCAGTGTACAGCAGGGTTTCTTTGGTCATTAAGCGATGGAAGTAGCGACAATGACGATCAGTCCAATCTAACATTGGTGCTACGGAGAGCCTGCAAGAATGAGTCATGATATAAACACCCGTTTTTATGTTGCCAAGGTCGAGCGCAGCAGTACGCTCAAAAAATAAGTCGGGTATTGTATACCCAAGCACCTCTGGGTGCTAGTTTCAGCGAGAATGATTTGGTTGGCTGACTAGCCAAGTGCTTAGGAATACGCAGAAGTAATACGAATCTGTCATTCGTTGATTCATTCTGTGATGATTATTCCGCCTTCACACCACCACCGACTTGCTTTAATTCATGATTTTCGTTCTGATAGTGGGTAAAATGAAGCATTTCTAAACGAACTTCGTATAGAAATGATTTATCATAGAGCACGTCCGATAGTTATGGTGAAAGGTTTGAACCCAACAATCATTGAACAAATTGAAAGTATCTGCGCAGAGCGTGGAGTACGACTGACTCCGCAACGCCGACGCGTATTTGAACTCATTTGTTCTAATCGCCGCGCCTCAAGTGCGTATGAGCTATTGGAGCAACTAAAAGAGAGTGAGCCTCAGGCTAAGCCGCCCACTGTTTATCGAGCATTAGATTTTCTCCTAGAGCAAGGCTTCATCCACCGAGTGGAATCGACAAATAGCTTTATTACTTGTTGTTCTTTCAATACTCAGCAGCACTTTTTCCAATTACTAATTTGCGATAAATGTGGTGATGTCGTTGAACTCGAAGATGAGACGCTGATATCCTTGTTAGCCGAAAACGCCGAGAAGCATGGATTCAAACTGACCAACCAAGTTATTGAAACTCATGGTGAATGCCAGGCCTGTTCCTCCGAGACGAAAGAAAAAGTATAGAAGAACGTTATGCGCGCTGAATTTGTAAACCCGTTTTTAGCTTCTTTAATGAACGTGCTAAAAACTATGGCTTCTCTTGAGCTGAAGCCACAAAAACCGCGAATCAAAAAAGATGAGATCGCACGAGGTGACGTTTCTGGTCTGATTGGTATGGTAGGCCCACAAACTCGTGGTTCAATGTCGATCACCTTTGATGAAGCACTCGCCCTAGAAATCATGCAGAACATGCTTGGTGAACGTCCAAATGGGCTCAATGAAGAAGTGACCGATATGGTGGGTGAGATCACCAACATGGTTACTGGTGGTGCGAAACGCATTCTGGCGGAAAGTGGTTTTGACTTTGATATGGCAACACCGGTTGTGGTTTCGGGCCGAGGTCATACGATTCGCCACAAGTGTGAAGGCTCAATTATTATCATGCCTTTCTCTTCCCAATGGGGAAATGCCTTTATCGAAATTTGCTTCGAATAAAAGAGAAAAAATAGGTTGGCACTGGCCAACCTATTTTGTTTTTGCCTCAGGCAATAAAAAGGTCAGCATTTGCTGACCTTTTCTTTATCTATTCAAACATTAAGCTTTGAACGCTTTAAATGCGTTGATTAGACCGTTTGTTGAGCTGTCATGCGAGCTGATTTGAGACTCGTCTGCAAGCTCAGGTAGGATTTGGTTAGCCAGTTGTTTACCTAGCTCCACGCCCCACTGGTCAAAGCTGAAGATATTCCAGATAACACCTTGTACGAAAATTTTGTGTTCGTACATTGCGATCAAGTTACCTAGCGTACGAGGCGTGATTTGCTTCACTAGAATAGAGTTTGTTGGACGGTTACCTTCAAACACTTTGAATGGCGCAATCGCTGCCACTTCTTCAGCATTCTTACCTACTTTCACCAACTCTTCTTTCACGGTTTCTTCATTTTTACCAAACGCTAGAGCTTCAGTTTGCGCGAAGAAGTTAGACATCAGTTTTTGGTGATGATCGCTAGCTGGGTTGTGGCTAATTGCAGGTGCAATGAAGTCACATGGGATAAGCTTAGTACCTTGGTGAATTAGCTGGTAGAACGCGTGCTGACCGTTGGTACCTGGTTCACCCCAAATGATTGGGCCAGTTTGGTAAGTTACAGCATTGCCGTCACGGTCAACGTATTTACCGTTTGATTCCATGTTACCTTGCTGGAAGTACGCCGCGAAACGGTGCATGTACTGATCGTAAGGCAGAATAGCTTCTGATTCCGCACCGTGGAAGTTGTTGTACCAAATACCGATAAGCGCAAGGATCACAGGGATGTTGCTTTCTAGATCTGTTGATACAAAGTGCTTGTCCATCTCGTGAGCGCCATCAAGCAGCTCAACGAAGTTGTCGAAACCTACTGCTAGTGCAATTGATAGACCGATCGCAGACCATAGTGAGTAACGGCCACCAACCCAGTCCCAGAATTCAAACATGTTCGCTGTATCGATACCAAATTCAGACACGGCTGTCGCGTTTGTTGAAAGCGCAGCAAAGTGCTTAGCCACATGAGCCTGATCACCCGCCGATTCTAGGAACCAATCACGAGCAGTGTGCGCGTTAGTCATGGTTTCTTGTGTTGTAAACGTCTTAGACGCGATCAAGAATAACGTCGTTTCTGGGTTAACTTTCTTCAACGTTTCAACGATGTGTGTACCATCAACGTTAGATACGAAGTGAAGGTTTAGATGATTTTTGTATGGCGCTAGAGCTTCCGTCACCATGTAAGGGCCAAGGTCAGAACCGCCGATACCGATGTTCACAATATCAGTAATTGCTTTGCCTGTGTAACCTTTCCATTCACCGCCGATAACGCGCTCAGTGAATGATTTCATTTTTTCTAGAACCGCGTTCACTGCTGGCATTACGTCTTCGCCGTCTACCATAACTGGAGTATTCGCGCGGTTACGTAGTGCAGTGTGAAGAACAGCGCGACCTTCTGTTTGGTTGATCGCTTCACCACTGAACATCGCTTCAATTGCAGATTTCAGCTCGGTCTCTTTCGCAAGAGCAAACAGGTGCTTCAGAGTTTCCTCATTGATGAGGTTCTTTGAGTAATCGACTAGGATGTCTGAGCCGAAACGTGCAGAGTATTTGTCGAAACGCGCTGCGTCTTGAGCAAACAGCTCTTTAAGATCCATATCTTGTGCAGATTCGAAATGCGCCGTTAGCGCTTTCCAAGCTTGTGTTTGCGTTGGATTGATATTTTTCAACATGGTCTTTATCCCGATGTTACAGTAGGTTCCATTCCTTACAGTCTAGCGAAAACTGTGGAATCCCCGATTTAGCAAATAGAATATAAATTAGATGTTTGGGCAAATTGCCACAAAACAAGTCTTTGTAATTTTTTTTCAGGCGCCAATTATGACCGAGAGCTTTTACACTCACATTGAGTTAGGTCACGTTCCCTGCCCTGAAATTGAACAATTCATTTACGATGACAAGAATCATATCATTTACTAATGACAGGCTCTAATTGGAATAGGATAGACGCCAATTTATAAATTTCCAAAGGAACACGTATGTGGGCACAAAAAACACTGCAATTAAAAGCGAGAAGCCGCGGTTTTCACCTGATAACTGATGAAATTGAACAACAATTACCACAAATAAACGAACTTTCAGTAGGTTTATTACACTTATTTATTCAGCACACCTCCGCCAGTTTGACCTTAAATGAGAATGCTGATCCAACCGTGCGTATGGACATGGAAGCGCACCTCAATAAGTTTGTGCCAGAGCGTGCTCCTTATTATCAGCACACCTATGAAGGTGACGACGACATGCCGGCACATATTAAAGCATCACTGCTTGGCAGTAGTGTGACGGTACCAATCCAAAATGGTCGATTAGCTTTAGGAACATGGCAAGGTATTTACTTGGGTGAGCATCGAGACTTTGGTGGCGGCCGCCGCGTTATTGCTACGATTAACGGTGAGTAGATAAAACAAAGGCTAACCTTGGGTTAGCCTTTCGTTGTTTATTTTGAGTATTCCATCTCGACGCGAGGCGTTAGCTTAGTCACGAGTTCATACGCAATCGTACCAATGTGACCCGCCACTTCTTCTACTGGGAGCTCTTTCCCCCAAAGAATCGCTTCGTCGCTGACTTTATCCGTTGCGTCTGGTCCCAAATCGACCGTCAGCATATCCATGGAAACTCGACCTGCAATAGGTACTTTACGGCCATTAACCCACACCGGCGTACCGTTTGGAGCACTTCTTGGGTAACCGTCGCCATACCCTACAGCGATGACCCCAACTTTTGTATCTCGCTCACTGGTCCAAATACCACCGTAGCCAACACTTTCGCCCTTCTTCACTTCACGTACCGCAATAAGGTGGGATTTAAGTGTCATAACAAGTTGATACCCAAGATCTTGCGCCGTTTTGTCATCGAATGGCGACACACCATACATGATAATACCCGGACGAACCCAATCTAAATGGCTTTGAGGCCATGCCAATAACCCCGCAGATGCCGCCAGTGAACGTTCCCCTTGGCAACCAGAAGTCAACGATTTAAACAGCTCAATCTGTTGTGGGGTAATATCGCTATCCAGCTCATCTGCACAGCCAAAGTGGCTCATGTAACGCAACGGTTTCGCTACATTTGGACACTCCTTCAGCCGCGTTACAAAGTCGTCATATTGTTCAGGACGAACCCCAAGGCGGTGCATGCCACTGTCAATCTTCAGCCACACGACAACCGGAGTTTCAAGGTCTGCTTGCTCCAAGGCGATAAGCTGCTCTTTACAGTGCACCACGGTTTGGATGTTGTTCGTCACAAGAACAGGTAAATCACCAGGAGAGTAAAAACCTTCTAGCAATAGAATCGGCTTTACTACTCCACAAGCGCGCAGTTGCAATGCTTCTTCAATGCGAGCCACGCCAAACGCATCCGCATGGTTAGCATGTTTTGCGACATGACGTAATCCGTGACCATAACCATTGGCCTTGACGACAGCCATCACTTTACTTTGTGGCGCTTGAGCTTTTACGCGCTGTAAGTTGTGCTGCAACGCAGACAAATCAATGCACGCCTTGGCCGCTTTCATATAGCTCATGGAATTACTCATCATCAATATCGAATGCAGGACCCGCGTAGTTGTCGAAACGCGAATGTTGACCTTGGAAAGTGAGGCGAACAGAGCCGATAGGACCGTTACGCTGTTTACCAATAATGATTTCGGCCGTACCTTTGTACGGACTATCTGGGTGATAAACCTCATCACGGTAGATGAACATGATCAAGTCGGCATCCTGCTCGATGGAACCGGATTCACGCAAGTCCGAGTTTACTGGTCGTTTATCCGCACGTTGCTCTAGGGAACGGTTTAGCTGCGACAGTGCCACAACAGGCACATTTAGCTCTTTTGCCAGCGCCTTAAGAGAGCGAGAGATCTCAGCAATCTCAAGAGTACGGTTATCGGTTAACGAAGGCACGCGCATCAACTGAAGGTAGTCGACCATGATCATCGATAGACCGCCATGTTCACGAGCGATACGGCGAGCGCGCGAACGCACTTCGGTCGGAGTTAGACCAGAGCTATCATCAATGTACATATTTTTCTTCTGCATCAGGATACCCATAGTAGAAGAAATACGCGCCCAATCTTCGTCATCTAGCTGACCCGTACGGATCTTGGTTTGGTCTACACGAGACAAAGAGGCCAACATACGCATCATCAACTGTTCAGCTGGCATCTCTAACGAAAAAATAAGTACGGGCTTTTCTTGTTGCATGGCCGCATTTTCACACAAGTTCATCGCAAAGGTCGTTTTACCCATCGATGGACGCGCTGCGACAATCACCAAATCAGAGCCTTGCAAACCTGCGGTTTTCTTATTGAGATCGGTGAAACCGGTATCGACCCCCGTAACACCATCTTGTGGCGTTTTATACAACAACTCGATACGTTCTAACGTCTTTTCGAGGATGTTGTCGACGTTTTGTGGTCCTTCGTTTTCACTAGTTCGAGACTCGGCGATAGCAAAAACTTTACTCTCCGCCATGTCTATTAAATCTTCAGAACTGCGACCTTGAGGGTCATAGCCCGCGTCCGCAATTTCATTCGCGACACCAATAAGGCCACGAACAATCGCACGCTCAGCGACAATATCAGCATACGCATTGATGTTAGCTGCACTTGGCGTATTCTTCGCCAAGTCAGCGAGGTAAGCAAAACCGCCTACATCTTCTAACAACTCGTGACGCTCTAGATATTCCGATAAAGTAATAAGATCGAGAGGTTTACCCGCTTCAAGAATGGTTTTTACACCTTCAAAAATCAGGCGGTGTGGACGACTATAGAAATCACTGCTCACAACACGTTCGGCAACGGTGTCCCAACGTTCATTATCCAGTAAAAGACCACCAATTACTGATTGCTCGGCTTCTAGTGAGTGAGGTGGCACTTTGATTGCGTCGACCTGACTGTCTGAAGGTTTGCGATTTCTGTTTTCCGCCATGACTTTGCTCGATAACTACTATTGACCCACGATTATAACCTTAACCTAACTGAGATGCTTCCCCGAAGCGACAATTACTTGTTAAGAAATCATCATGTGAACCACCCAGGTAATAGCCTGGTTCTTCCGCCTAGCTCTAATAAAAATTAACCTACCATTGACCCAACCAAATATCTGTATCAGTATCATGCCCCTCCTTTTTGATTACGTTCGAGGTTGATGTGTCCCGATACTGGTTACTTAGCTTTAGCCTACTGTGCGCTAGTGCATCGTATGCTGACGAATCAGTACAGCCAGAGCAAAATATTGATGTACCCGACCCACTAAAAACCGAGGTGGAGTTCGGCTATCAAGCTCACACAGGTAACACGGACTCTCGTTCCCTGAATGCTCGTTTGAGTGCTGAATATACGTCAGGTCGACACCGTTCTAATGGTGAATGGAAGTACTACAACTTGTACAAAGACGGTGAAGAAGACAAACGCTCATCCACCTACTCCCTACAGAGTGACTACAAGTTAGGCCCTAAGACATATTTGTATGGCAGCTTTAAAGGGGTGGATTCTCGCTACAGTGCTTATTTTAAAGACTATACGTTGTCAGGTGGTTTGGGTTACCAGTTCTCCTACACTGAGAACTTCATTTTAGAGGTAGAGGTAGGCCCTGGTTTTCGCTATCAAGAGCCAAACTTAGACGAAATAGATGATGACGATATTGTCTTTCCCGATATCGTTAGAGAAGGCATTTTTCGAGGAAATATCAACACAACTTGGCATGCGTTGGATAATTTAAGTTTCGCAGCTGATATTACGTTGGTAACAGGTAGAAGTAACACACGTACTGATAGTGAACTCAGTGTAACCAATGATATTACTGAAGATATTGCACTGAAACTGGCGCACTCTCGTCAGTATCACGATAAAGTGCCTGAAGGCTTAAGCAAAGCGGACAGCGTATTTTCCGTTAATTTACTTTTCGCTTTTTAACCCTTTTTCTCTCAGTTTTAGAAATAAAAAAGCACCTCCAAGGAGGTGCTTTTTAGTATTTCGTCTTGATACTGAATTACTCAGCAGCAACAACTTGTAGGTTAACTGTCGCGAAAACTTCAGAGTGAAGTTGAACGCTGATCTCGAACTCACCAGTGTTACGTAGAGCACCTTCAGGAAGGCGAACTTCGCTCTTAGCAACTTCAACGCCTGCAGCTGTGATAGCGTCAGCGATGTCACGAGTACCGATAGAACCGAATAGTTTGCCTTCGTCACCAGCTTTAGAAGCGATAACTACCGCTTCTAGAGCGTTAACTTTCTCTGCGCGAGCTTCTGCAGCAGCTAGTTGCTCAGCAACTTTAGCTTCTAGTTCAGCACGACGAGCTTCAAACATTTCAACGTTAGCTTTAGTTGCCATAACTGCTTTACCTTGTGGGATAAGGAAGTTACGAGCGTAGCCAGATTTAACGTTTGCAGTATCGCCAAGACCACCTAGGTTACCAATTTTATCAAGTAGAATAACTTGCATTGCTTAATCCTCTTTCTTAATAAAATGAACCGATTACTGATGCTTGTCAGTGTACGGTAGTAGAGCTAGGTAGCGTGAACGCTTGATAGCACGTGCTAGTTGACGCTGGTACTTAGCGCTTGTACCAGTGATACGGCTAGGTACGATTTTACCAGCTTCAGTGATGTAGTTTTTAAGAGTTGCTACGTCTTTGTAATCAATCTCTTGTACGCCTTCTGCAGTGAAACGGCAGAATTTACGACGACGGAAGAAACGAGCCATGGGCTATCTCCTGATCTTAAATTTGAGTAATGTTGTCGGCGTGTAACACTAATTTTCCCACGCCATTTCGGCCGGTTTGATAAGTGACAAAACCACTTACCTTAATGTTACTGCCTTGAACTAAATTCTGAGTTAGTGCTTGTGACCCAAGCCCGCTGACGACTACCGGCATACGACAATAAACTTGTCGAGGTAAGTCAGCTTCGATAATAGTAGAGCGATGCTCCAGCCAAAACCGACAGTGTTCAATGCCACCAGGGCTTTTACTACGAATGGGCGGTTTGGCAATGGTGCCGCTCAGCTCCATTCGATTGGCCATAAGAAAACTTACTCAGCAGCTTCTGACTTAGCTTCAGGCTTAGCTTCAGAACGCTCTTCACGACGTGGAGCACGCTCTTCTTTTTGCTTAAGCATGATAGATTGCTCAGTGATCGCTGCTTTAGTACGCATGATCATGTTACGTAGAACTGCATCGTTGAAACGGAAAGCAGTTTCTAGCTCATCAATTACAGCTTGGTCAGCTTCAACGTTCATAAGAACGTAGTGAGCTTTGTGAAGCTTGTTGATTGGGTAAGCCAGTTGACGACGGCCCCAGTCTTCTAGACGGTGGATTTTACCGCCAGCTTCAGTGATTGAACCAGTGTAACGCTCGATCATGCCAGCAACTTGCTCGCTTTGATCTGGGTGCACCATGAATACGATTTCGTAATGACGCATTGGTTGCTCCTTACGGATTATTCAGCTTCCACAAATGGCTCAGTCGTCCAGAGGAAGCAAGGAACTAAAGATAATTGACTGAGTTTAAGGAGCACGAATAGTACAGAAAGGGCGTAAAATAGGCAAGTGATTATTTGCTCAGCGCAGTGGATATTTAATTTCTTCTAATACTAGAAAACACAAAGGCTGCCAACAAGCTGGCAGCCTTTAAAATCAGCGTGTTATTGCGCTGGCTTATCGGTGCTTATTTAACTTCAGCCAGTTCAGCGCGCATTTGATCGATCACTTGTTTGTAATCTGGCTCACCGAAAATCGCCGAGCCTGCAACAAACATGTCTGCGCCCGCTTCTGCAATTTCACGAATGTTGTCAACCTTCACACCGCCATCGATTTCTAAGCGGATATCACGACCAGACTCGTCAATCATCTTACGAACGGCACGCAGTTTATCTAGTGTATGAGGAATGAATGATTGACCACCAAAACCAGGGTTTACCGACATCAGTAGAATCATGTCGACTTTATCCATAATAAATTCAAGACTTGCAAGTGGCGTTGCTGGGTTTAGTACCACACCAGCCTGACAGCCGTGCTCTTTAATTAACTGCAGTGTACGGTCTACATGATCAGAAGCTTCTACATGGAACGTAATCATCGACGCACCCGCTTTTGCGAAATCAGGAATAATACGGTCAACGGGTTTCACCATTAGGTGAACATCGATTGGCGCTGTGATGCCATAATCGCGTAGTGCTTTACACACAGGCGCACCAAAAGTCAGGTTTGGTACATAGTGGTTATCCATAACGTCGAAATGCACCACATCCGCACCCGCTGCGAGTACTTTTTCTACATCTTCACCGAGACGAGCAAAATCTGCCGATAAAATGGATGGAGCAATAAGAAAATCTTTCATACCTGACCTCAGTAGTAATGAGCAAACAATCTGCGCGCAATTCTACCGAAGCCAGTGGGGAGATCCACTATTTAGATATAATAGTGTGAGAATTAAGAGCTTGATTTATCCATGTCTGGCGCATGAAAAAGCGCAAGTAGCTCATCAACTTTATTACGACCGTTACCATTACGGCTAATGGTACGCTTTACTTTAACCACATTAAGATCCGCACCGTGATACAACCGACGTGTCAAGGTAGTGTCGTGGTTAGAAATCAACACAGGAATGCCACGTTCAGTCGCTGTTCTTTCAGCAATGTCGGCTAATGCAGCTTGGTCGTCCAACGTGAAACCATTACCTGCGTATGAGGTGAAATTTGCCGTATTTGAAAGCGGCGCATAAGGTGGATCGCAATACACGACGCTCCCTTTGCGCGCACGACGAAATGTTTCAGGATAACCTTCACAAACAAACGTAGCTTTTTTGGCTTTTTCTGCAAAAAACTCCAATTCCGCCTCAGGGAAATACGGCTTTTTGTAAGAGCCAAACGGTACATTGAAGCCACCTTTTTTGTTGTAACGGCATAGGCCATTAAAACCAAAGCGGTTCATATACAAAAACGCTAAAGAGCGGTACATCACGTCATCGGTTTTATTAAACTCAGCGCGAATGTGTAGGTAGGCTTCTTTGCGGTTGTTCTCAGCGACAAACCAACGCTTCGCTTCAGAGATATACTCTTCAGGGCGTTCTTTCAGCAGGTTGTACAGATTGATCAAATCTGGATTGATATCTGCAAGTAGATAATGGTCATAATCGGTATTCAGAAACACTGAGCCCGCACCAACAAAAGGTTCAACTAGCTTTCGAGCCGGCGGCAAATGACGTTGGATGTCTTCAACCAGTCCGTATTTTCCTCCTGCCCATTTAAGAAAGGCTCGTTGCTTTTTCATCTACTGCTCTATCTATCGACCAAAAATTAAGGCTGCGGAATGTAACATATTTTTCAGGGAAGCTCAGGTTTATTTCACTCGTTCAATTTCACGGTGAACCTGACGGAGTGATTTTGCCCAAGGACTCACCGACTTAACCGAATCTGGCAAGCTTGCGACGGCATCACGAGCCATTTGAATTGTCGGATAATCTTGATATGTGATGATATACCACTCGGTGTCATTACGAACGGTAGGATAAATTCGCACTTGATTATTCAGTTGATGCTCATTGAGAAAGGATTGTACATCTTCCATTGAGGTCATAGCCGCGAGTTGTAAAGTATAAGCTCTTGGCGATAGCGCTTTTAGTTCTTCACGAGCAAATGAAAATTTCACAACAGGTTGGTTTGCCTCACCCTCTTCTGACTGAGCAGGTGCTTGCGTCATATCTTGATTCGGTTTTACGACTTTAATCAAAGGGGAGCTAGTTTCATCGGCGGTTTCTGTCTTCTCAGTACCTACGACATCATCAATCGCTTTTGTGTCTGCTGAATCAGCTTTACCTTCAAGCAATGCATCGACCACATTCGACTCAATCACCACTCTTTGTTGATTGTCATCACTGCCTACGCTCGCTACTTCTTCTGTCACTGCTGGCGGTAATGAATCAGAATCATCAACCGCACCAGACTTATCAAGACTGCTAGAGCCATCGGTTACAGGAATCAGTGAAGACTGCGCTGCACTGATTCCTGACTCTTCAAAAGTTGGAATAGCCGTTTGCTCTAAACTGCCAGCAATTTGCTGCGCTTTATCATCAGGACTTGGTTGACTAAGCATCCACCAATAGCCACCAGCAGCAAGCAACAGTAATACTAATACCACCAACGCAATATTCAGGGGTGAACCGACAATCGAGCGGATAATGATCCTTTTTTCCACTTTCATCTCTCCTAACGCCATGATGTCACCCGGTACTGGGTCGACTTTTTTAAATGCATCTCGAACCCGTTTCTCAGACTCATCATCGACGTAGCGCGCAACAAGTGACTCAAAGAAACGACGAGCTTCCACTTCGGACAACATATCAATATCAAGCTCAACAGGCTTTATCTCTTGTCCATAACTGAGACGTGCTAGCAAACCTTCTAAACGTCCAGACTGTGTAAACAGTAGGATATTGATGGTCCAATTTGGCTTATGGTGCGCCTCTAAGACCAGCATCCAAAGCTCAGAGATAAGTGTCTCACTCAATAAATGCGCATCATCTACAACAATTGCAATGTCACACGGCTCATCACCTAAAAGCCTTTCAAGGCTATCAAGTAAAGGCTCTTGCTGATTAAACAATGCGTCTGAAACCAGTTGACTCAAAATAAGGACGCGATGCTGCACATCGTCTTGATTAGAATGACAAAGTAACAAACATTGATTCTTGTTACTGGCACCCACTTCAAGGTATCGCTGCGCTAGCCAAGATTTCCCGTACCCATCATGACCATTAATCGCAATGAGATTGGAACCAAAGTTAGTCAGTAGACCTAATCTATCAAGCAACTCGATTTGAGAATCTAATTCCAGTACGTGAGCAACACTCATCTAATAACCTTAATACACTACAAGAATGACGCCCAAAGGCGCCATTACAAGGTTAAATATCGCGACCGAAGTCTATCGCCTGTTTGAGTACGTCTTGCGTCGTATCAGCAATTACCTCGGCAGTGCCAATGCCTGTAGGCAAAACCAATCGTAATTGACCAGAGAGGACTTTCTTATCTCGCATCATGTGCTTGATGAAGTCATCGAAATTCATACTGTCTGGAGTATGCACAGGCAGTTTTGCACGACGCAAAATCGCAACAATACGCTCAAATTGCTCTTCCGAGATCAGACCGCGTAGATGCGACGTTTTGGCCGCCATAACAGTGCCGGAAGATACCGCTTCACCATGCAGCCAATTGCCATAGCCAAGTTCCGCTTCAATCGCATGACCAAAGGTGTGACCTAAGTTAAGCAAAGCACGGATGCCCGATTCTTTCTCATCCTGAGCCACCACTTCCGCTTTTATTTCACAGCAACGTGCGATCGCATAAGTTAGTGCTTCTTCATCCAACGCATACAAGCGCTCAAGATTGTCTTCTAACCATACAAAAAAATCTGCATCGTAAATAATGCCGTACTTAATGACTTCGGCGATACCCGCAGCGAACTCACGTTCAGGCAACGTCGACAGGCAGTTCGTATCAATGATCACGGCTTTAGGTTGGTAAAACGCACCTATCATGTTCTTACCCAACGGATGGTTAACCGCGGTTTTTCCACCAACCGAAGAGTCCACTTGGGATAGTAATGTGGTCGGTATTTGAATAAAGTCGACCCCACGCTGGTAACAGGCAGACGCAAAACCCACAAGGTCGCCAATAACACCACCACCTAACGCGATGATCACAACATCACGAGCATAACTCCCTTCCAGTAAGAAGTTCATTACTTGATTAAATACATCCAAGTTTTTGTACTGTTCACCATCAGGCAATTCTAACAAGGATGCACTACAACCGAGCTGCTCGAGTTGCTTTAAAATTTTGTCTGCATACAAAGGCGCCACTGTGACATTACTGATCACAACAACTTTTTGTTTTGCATTTTTGTTTGAGAGAACTTGAGAGAGGTACGCCGGGTCCTCAAATAACCCGGCGCCAATAGAGATTGGGTAGCTACGCTCAGCTAGGTTGACCGTAATCCGTTCCATCGGTTTGCTCCAATTAAAAAAAAGATAAAGACTTATCTCTCTTCTAGCATTTTTACGATCTGGTTGGCTACCACTTTTGCACTTTGATCGTCAGTGCGAACAGTGTAATCCGCTACTTCTTCATATAAAGGATTACGTTCTTCAGCTAATTGCTCCAGTACTTCGCGAGGGTTATCCGTTTGAAGTAAAGGACGCTTCTTGTCGCGGTTTGTACGCGCAAGTTGCTTTTCAATCGTCGTTTCTAAGTAAACAACAACACCACGTGCCGAAAGACGATTGCGGTTTTCTTTGCTCTTAACAGAGCCACCGCCAGTCGCAAGCACGATGCCTTGCTCTTGTGTTAGGTCTTCAAGTACCGCTTCTTCACGCTTGCGGAAGCCTTCTTCACCTTCTACATCAAAAACCCAAGAGATGTCTGCACCAGTGCGTTCTTCGATCACTGTATCGGAGTCAACAAACTCCATATGCAGTTGCTGTGCTAGATGTCTACCAATTGTACTTTTGCCGGCGCCCATTGGGCCAACAAGGAAAATATTACGTTTCTCAGCCATGTTTAGCAGTAATTTACAACATTGATTCAATAAGATCGCCACAAGAAAACACAGCTAAACTGCTGTTCTACAAGGCTTGTGGCACCAGTTCCTCACAGATAATTCGTGATAAGACCCGAAATTATCCAAGCATGGTGCCACTATTGCAACTTTATTTTTGATTTAATCAGTTTTTCCCGAGACAGAACTACTGAATCACCACCTTAGGCGTGACGAAAATTAACAGCTCACTTTTGCCAACATTCTCATAACTTCGACGAAAAAGAGCACCTAATAGCGGCAGGTCGCCCAACAAAGGCACTTTGTCCACCGAGTTAGTAATGCTGTGCTGAAAAATACCACCAAGAACGACCGTTTCACCGTTATTCACTAACACTTGCGTCCCGATACGTTGAGTATCAATCGCAACAGCTTCACCAGTGCCTGTCTTCACGACTTGTCCTGGTCTATCTTGCGTGACACTTAAATCCAATACTAAGCGGTTATCCGGTGTGATTTGCGGGGTTACCTTCAAACTTAATACCGCCTTTTTGAACGTCACCGTCGTTGCACCACTTGATGATGACTCTAGGTAAGGAATCTCTGTACCTTGTTCGATATAGGCAGGTTTCTTATTGGTAGTGATCAAACGTGGGCTCGAGATAATCTCAGCTTTAGACTCTTGTTGCAGCGCAGAAAGCTCAAGATCCAACAAGGTGTCTGAACCTAACTTTGCGACCTGAAAAGCAATGCTGGTCGCATTCGGGCTGGTTGCAGCTAAGTTTACATTTAGGAAGTCATCGATCCCTACTCCATCACCGTCACCACCGTCACCACCGTCACCACCCCCTTCTCCATTATAGAGACCGATCGTGGCGAGGTTGTTCTCAATAGAACCACCCACTGTATTACTGCCATTAATAGACGTAAAACCCCAACGAATCCCTAACTCGTCCATGTTACCTTCATTGATGGTCACAATACGCGCCTCAATTTGAACCTGTTTAACTGGAATATCCAAAGACTCAATAATTTCTCGAATCACCTCGATGTTTTCAGGTAACTCTCTAATCAATAACGAGTTAGTTCGCTCATCAATGGTCATACTGCCGCGCTCTGACAGCATGCTGATATTTCCTTCACCATTGATCATCTCCGCAATGTCTGATGCTTTAGCAAAATTAACTTTGATGATTTCAGATGAAAGCTCTCCCATTTCTTCCGTAAGTTTTTGTTTTTCTAACTGCTGCTTCTCACGCAAGTCCAGCTCATCAGTCGGAGCAACTAAAATCACGTTGCCATCAACACGCTTATCTAACCCCTTAACTTGCAAAATAATATCCAGCACTTGCTGCCAAGGGACACCATCAAGACGAAGCGTGAGGTTGCCTTCTACAGAGTCGGAGACAACCAAATTGAATTGGTTGTAATCAGCAATAAGCTGCAAGACGTTTCGCACAGGAATATCTTGGAAGTTAATCGAAATAAGCTTACCTTCTCTTTCTAAAATGCTTTTATCTGAGGCTTTCTCATTGGGTTTGATCTTCGCTACTTTGATTTCCAAAAAACGCCCCGTTAAACGGTAATCATGCATGTATTCTTCATTGATGTGCGCAACCAAGCGCGTCGTCGAGGTGTCGCGAAACACTTCTACGCTCTCAACCACAGTCGAAAAATCTTTCACGTCTAGGAGATACAATTGCTCGTCTTTTACTGAAGTGTTAAGCAAATCGATACTTAACCCTTCCTGTACACGCTTGATATCTACAATCGCGGCCGGTGACGCCAATTCGACGACAATCACGGCGTCTTTATCTTTATTAGTTCGAAAGTCGATACTTTTTAGGGCATTGGACGAAACTTCTTCAGCTGCCGCTAAAGGGGCTAAAAATACAAACAACCATAAGGAGAAGAGCCCAGTAAGTATCCTTGGTGTACGTGTTAATCCTTGTCTCATTTTCATTACTCAATATCAAAAATAAATGGGGCTATCTCAAAGCCAACTTAACTTTACGTTTTTGCCAACATCCTAAGCCGTCGGGCAACGTTTCATTAATCAACAAATAGGAGTGGCTGACATGGGTCACTTTGCCATTATTGCGTCCGAGGTATTGACCCGGCTTAACTTTATAGACGGTGCCATTGGGAGCCTGAACGAGGCCAGAAACCGTGTTATCCATGCCCATGACACCTTTCAAACGTAATTGGCTTAATGGGAATTTTTCTAATTTGCCAGTTCGCCTTCTTGAGGGCGGTTGCCAACAATCTTTTCTTGCAACTGGCTGAGTCGCGATGGTGGCTTCTTTGGGTAATTCAAAGGGTGCACGCTGTACTTCCGGTGCGTACGTGACTGCAACATACTTGTCTGCGGGCTTAAGCTTCTCGACCTCTCGACGCGCCTGTGTTTCCACTCCTCGAATAAAATCCGTCAATGATTCATCATTCGCCTGGCAGCCCATCAATAGAGAACCCATCAGTACCAGCAACAAAGACTTACTTGTCATTTTTCGTCTCCTCCGGCTTAAACTGATAGGTATTAGCACGCACCCGAAAGTGCAGGGTTTCGCTCTCTTGACTGACACGTTGCCAAGTCACATCTTTAAACGTGATGATTCGAGGTAGCGTCGCTATCGCCTGAGAAAAATGGCCGATGTCATGAAAGTCGCCCGTTAACTCAATGTTTAAAGGGAGACGATAAAGGAAGTGCTCTGATTGTTTTTCGCCCCAGTCGATTCGGGTGAAAGTCAGCTTATTGTCGATGCCAAGCTCATTCACTGAAGCGAGCATTGTAGCCAGCTCTTTTTGCGCAGGCAGTTGCTGCAGTAATAACTCGTAACGAGTGGTAAGTTCATCCAATTGAGATTGAAGCTGAGGCAACGCTGCCACTTTGTTCGCTTTGATCTTCAATGCCACCTTGAGTGTCTGCTCCTGCTGGATCAAGTGATTCAACTGTTCTTCTTTCGGTTTAAGGTAAAACCAATAACCTAAGCCTTGAATCACCATGATCAGAAGCGCGATTACCACAATTTGGGGCAACAATGGCCACTCGGCCATTTCATCGATTTCGAGATCCTGCCAATCAACCACGTTGAGCCTCCAATTTCTTCTCCGTTACTTTGAACATGAAAGACACTTTGAATGTTTGAAACTCTTTCCCAAAACGGGCTTTGCCGTGAACGATGGAATGCATTTCTACGTCGTTCAACTTGGCCGAGCGCTCCATGTTGTCCAGCATCGTGGCAAGTTTTGGAGTGCTATCTGAGATCCCAGAGATCTCAATTTCCAGATCATTCATTTTGATCTTGTCAACATATACACCTTCAGGGATAACGGCAGGCATTAAGTTCATGAACTCGGTCGTTTTGTTTCGTCCGTTTTGTAAACCTTCAACGACCTTTAGACGTTCGAGGATTTTGCTGTGCTCTTGCTCTGCAATTTTCATTGCTTCAATACGCTGGTCGAGTTCGGCAATGTAGTGAGTGAGGTAATCGAGCCGCTCCTGTTGTTGATCTTGTTGGTACTCAAAAAACTTTCCAATACCCCACTGGATGCCAACAGCGACCAACATGCCTAATGCGACCAAACTGATGAAACGACGTCGGTGCTCTTCTCTTTGATTCTCTCGCCAAGGAAGTAAATTAATGCGATAAAGCACGGGCGCCTCCTAGCCAATGAATGCCACGAACGGCAAGTCCGGCTGCTGTTGAGAAATGCTGCCAATCCACAGCACGACGCTTACGCTTAGACACCTTCATCTCAAATAGCCCTAGCGGATTTAGCAATTCACACTCTAACGACAATTGTTGAGACAACTCCTCTGCGAGCATGGGAGTGGAGGCCCCTTCCCCTGATAACCAGATACCCTTGATGTTTTGTGAGCCATTGATTGAGGTATAGAGCTGCATCTGGCGCTTTACTCGCTCTATGATTTGACGGTTAAACAGCTCTGTTTTCTCCTGAGCATCATCGGACAGAAAATCGACTGGAGAAGCGCTGTTTGCTCCGCGTGTGCCGTAAGCAAACTCTTTGTGAAACAGTTCACCTTGTTCGGTAAACATGGTGAAGGAGCTCGATAAGGTGCCAATATCGAGTAAGCAGTATTTGTTTTTGTCAGGAAAGCGATCGGCGGTGAGCTTCCAGATATGACCAAGGCTTTGCGAATGCACGTCCACTAAAACAGGTTTTAGTCCGGACTTTTGTAATGCATCGACTCGGCCTTCTACCACATCTTTTCTTGTCGCAAACACTTGATAGCTATCACTGCCACTCTGCCCGCCCTCAGCGCGAAGACGAACGAAGTCTAAACTCAGCTCTTCGACAGGGAATGGCGATTGATGAGAAAAGGCTTGTATCACTGCAAACTCAACTTCACTCTCTTCAAGATTTTGTTCTATTTGCAGTTTCTTGCTAATTACCGAGTTATCAGGAACTGAGATCGCAACTTTTTTAGCACCAAAAGGCAGTTCTTTTTTTATCTGCTTGAGGGTCTTTACAATTTCTTGATGATTTATGGTGTTATTTTCAGCGACAATACCTTCCTTTAGTAATATTTCTTTGTAACCCAACAGAGCGTAATTGTTGCCTGTGGGTTTAAGTACTACGGCTTTGAGGCTGTTATGGCCTATATCGATGCCGGTAACGATTAGCTTATCCATCTCTTACTCTCGCTCCGAAATTTCTTCGTGCAAAGGTTGTTATTAGCATCCAAATAAGAGTTAATATCTCTTATGTGCTAAATTTTTGACCTAAGAGTACAAGGGTTTGCCGTTACACAGCCTCAACCAATCAGGGATTCTCCGGTGAAGTTCATAAAGCGTTTATTATTTTTAACATTGATTTGCATAATTCTTGGAGTCACCACAATATTTGGCTTCTATCAGTACGTGAAGCCTGAATTGCCAGATGTTGCAACTCTAAAAGACGTTGAATTACAAACACCTATGAAGGTGTTTAGTCAAGACGGGAAGCTGATCGCACAGTTCGGTGAAAAGCGTCGTATTCCTGTTACTTATGACGAAATTCCTCAAGACTTAATTCACGCGCTCATCGCAACCGAAGATAGTCGTTTCTATGAGCATCCTGGTATCGACCCTATCGGCATCACTCGTGCAGCGGTTGTTGTTGCGGTTTCAGGCTCGGCTAAACAGGGTGCAAGTACGATTACGCAACAGCTAGCTCGTAACTTCTTCTTATCTAATGAGAAGAAGATCATGCGTAAGATTAAAGAGATTTTTATTGCTATCCATATTGAGCAGCTTTTAAGTAAGCAAGAAATCATGGAGCTTTATGTCAATAAAATCTTCCTTGGTTACCGCTCATATGGCTTTGGTGCTGCCGCTCAAGTGTATTTTGGTAAGAGCCTTGATGAATTGACGTTAAGTGAGATTGCAACACTCGCTGGTATGCCAAAAGCGCCATCAACCATGAACCCAATTTACTCTCTTGAGCGCGCAACAAAACGCCGTAACGTTGTATTAATGCGAATGCTTGATGAGAAATACATTACACAAGAGCAGTATGACGAAGCACGCAATGAACCTATCGTGGCGCGTTATCATAGCGCTGAGATTGAGCTTTCCGCACCTTACGTAGCAGAGTTGGCTCGTGCATGGGCAGTAAAAGAATACGGTGAAGAAGAAGCTTATACCTCTGGCTTGAATATCTACATGACTGTGGATTCTAAACTGCAAGATGCTGCAAATACGTCTGCGGTAAATAACCTCTTGTCATACGATGAACGTCATGGCTACCGTGGTGCAGAAAGTGTGCTTTGGAAAGAAGGGGAAGCGGCCTGGGACAATGAGCAAATAGAAAAGCACCTGAAGAAACAGCCAACTTATGGTGACCTTTACCCTGCGGTTGTGACGAAAGTCGATGATAAGACGGCACAAGTATGGGTTAAGAACCATGAAGAGCAAACCATCCCTTGGACTGGAATGCACTGGGCGCGTAAGTACATTACTGATAACCGCCAAGGCTCAACACCAAAGTCAGCGCATGATGTGCTAGCGACAGGTCAACAAGTTTGGGTTCGCGAAGTAAGTGAAACCGATGAAGATGACAACACAACACTGAGCTGGAAACTGAGCCAAGTGCCGACAGCAAACACCGCGTTTGTTGCGATGAACCCAGAAAATGGCGCGATATTGTCGCTGGTTGGTGGTTTCAACTTTGTTCACAGCAAGTTTAACCGTGCAACCATGTCAGTGCGTCAGGTTGGTTCAAGTATCAAGCCTTTCATCTACTCGGCAGCAATTGACAAAGGGCTGACTCTAGCCACTTTGATTAACGATGCGCCGATCAACAAGTGGGATGCAGGTTCTGGTTCAGCTTGGCGACCAAAAAACTCACCACCGACTTATGGTGGTCCAACGCGTCTTCGCCTCGGCTTAGCTCAATCAAAAAACGTCATGGCAGTGCGTACACTCCGTGAAGTTGGCCTCGAGGAGACACGTCAGTACCTTACTCGTTTCGGTTTTGATATTAACCAAGTACCACGCTCTGAGACCATCGCACTCGGAGCTGGCAGCTTAACACCAATGAAAGTGGCACAAGGTTACTCTGTGTTTGCGAACGGTGGTTATTACGTTGAACCATTCTATGTAGAACGCGTGGAAGATGCATTCGGTGAAGTACTGTTTAAAGCCAATCCAAAGAGTGTTTGTCATAAGGATTGCCCGCAAATGAGCGAGCAGCCAGAAAATCGCTACGCTGATGAATTTGGCGAACAAGACGTCGCAATTGATGGCCTAGCAACAGACAATGCCCTTGAAAATGATGAACCTCAATATGCACCGCAAGTTATCTCTGAACAGAATGCATTCTTAATGCGTGAGATGATGTACAGCAACATTTGGGGTGGCGGTAACTGGCGTGAAGGCACAGGTTGGAATGGTACAGGCTGGCGCGCGCAAAAACTTGGTCGTCGTGATATCGGGGGTAAAACGGGTACAACGAATGATTCCAAGGATGCTTGGTACAATGGCTATGGACCTGGTGTCGTTGCGATAGCTTGGGTTGGCTTTGATGATCACTCACGTGCACTTGGCCGCACCACTGTTAACAGCAACCTAGGGCAAGGCCAAATTTCTGGTGCCGAGTCGGGTGCGAAAACCGCAGAGCCTGCTTGGATTGACTTCATGCGTGTTGCGCTAGAAGGGACGCCGGAGCAAGGTAAAAATATTCCAGAGGATATTATTCGAGTTCGTATTGATCGCAACAGCGGTATGCTAACTCACAAGGTAGATAGCACATCAATGTTCGAATACTTTGAAAAAGGCACGGAGCCTACCGAATACGCTGGCGACCGTTTAGAAGATAGTATTTATTCTTCAGGCTCTGGCGCAGAAGAACTGTTCTAAATCACAAAAGCACAAGGGAGAGCATCAAGCTCTCCCTTTTTTATGTCTGCTTCTTATGCTGCAGCATTCAATGATGGATAAGAAGCCAACACCTCTTTAATCTTCGCTGCTAAAGCTTCAAACCTAGCTCGTAATGGTGAGCCCGGACGGTATACGAGAACGATATTACGCGAGGGGGTTGGGTTAACAGCTGGTACGTAGCATACGCCATCTTTTTGCTTCTCATTAGGGATAGAAAGCTGAGGCAATAACGTAATCCCCGCACCGGCAGCAACCATGTTGCGTAACGTCTCCAAGCTGGTGGCTTTAAAACGCTCATCGTCTTTTGCACCAGCGGCAAAACAAAAACCTAACGCTTGATCTCGCAGACAGTGGCCGTCTCCCAACGCTAAAACGGTTTTACCATTCAGCTCCAACATATCAACATGGTCGAGAGAGGCCCACTCGTGGTCACATGGCACTGCGACACTTAATGGCTCTTGATACACTTCGATCTCTTTAAATGGCGCAGTTTCATCAACCGAAGCTAAAACTAAGCAATCTAGTTTGCCTTCTTCCAATTGACGCACTAATTGATGTGTCTGAGCTTCGTGCAGAAATAGCTCCAGCTCAGGAAATGCTTCTTTTATCTGCGGCAGAATTTTGGGTAATAGATAAGGCCCAACCGTCGGGATGAAACCAATATGCATCGGTCCAGTCATGGCTCCGCTTTGACCGCTTGCCATATCTCTGAAGGTTTTCACTTCACTTAAGATGCGTTTAGCCTGCTCCACCAGCTGTAACCCTGAATCGGTAAACAAAACACGTCGGCTGCTTCGCTCTAAAAGCGTGGTCCCGAGTTCATCCTCTAGTTTACGAATTTGCCCACTCAGTGTTGGCTGACTAACAAAACATGCCTCTGCCGCTTTGCGAAAGTGCTTATGTTCCGCAAGTGCAACTAAGTACTCAAAATCTCGAATATTCATAATTCACGCTTCGCTTCTATAACAATAGCTAATACCTATCAAAACCATAACACCAAACGATTAGAGCTATCAAAGGATTTTTACAATAATGGGCTCAACAAAACGAAACAGAGCGACGAAAAACGCTAAGCTCTATACGCATAATTTAAAATAGTTAAAGGAAATCATTATGTTTGTATCTAAAGAAGGTCAACAAGTCCCTCAAGTTACTTTTCCAGTTCGTCAAGGTGACGCTTGGGTGAATGTAACGACCGATGAGCTATTTAAAGGTAAGACCGTCATCGTATTTAGCTTACCGGGTGCATTTACTCCAACCTGTTCATCAAGCCATCTACCTCGTTACAACGAATTGTTCCCTGTATTTAAAGAGCACGGAGTGGATGAGATTATTTGTGTCTCGGTCAATGATACGTTCGTGATGAATGCATGGAAACAAGACCAAGAAGCAGAAAACATTACCTTCATCCCGGATGGTAATGGTGAATTCACCGATGGCATGGGTATGTTAGTGGATAAAAATGACATCGGCTTTGGCAAACGTTCATGGCGTTACAGCATGCTAGTAAAAGATGGCGTAGTGGAAAAAATGTTCATTGAGCCAAACGAACCAGGCGACCCATTCAAGGTGTCAGACGCAGATACGATGCTGAACTACATAGCGCCTGACTACAAAACGCAAGAATCCATCACGGTGTTCACTAAACCAGGCTGCCCTTTCTGTATGAAAGCGAAACAAAATCTGATTGACCACGGTCTTCAATATGAAGAAGTGATTCTGGGTAAAGACGCAACAACAGTTAGTCTACGAGCTATATCTGGTCGCACGACTGTTCCACAAGTCTTTATCGGTGGCAAGCACATCGGCGGTAGCGAAGAGCTAGAAGCGTATCTAGGCTAAGCTGTCCAAAGCCTACACCCTCGGTCTCCGGTGCCTTTGGCTCGGAGGCCAACCCTAAACCACTTCTTCTACTAGTCTAGATAAGTAGTCATCTGCCAATAAGGTGACTACTTATCCAGATTCAACTATCCAATTCACTCTCCAAGCTCAATGTAGCTAGCTTGGCTTAAAACAAAAGCGAGAGTTCACGATGAAACAAGTTAATGTCGACGTAGCGATTATTGGTGGCGGGACGGCTGGTCTTGGTGCTTATCGAGCAGCAAAAGCTCATACCAACAGCGTGGTAATGATTGAGGGCGGTCCCTACGGAACAACCTGTGCTCGTGTCGGATGCATGCCGTCTAAGCTGTTAATTGCGGCAGCAGAAAGTGTTCATCAAATCGAAAAAGCACCTGGATTTGGGATACACCCGCAAGGTGAAGTACTAATTAACGGACGAGAAGTTATGGATCGTGTAAAGCGCGAACGCGATCGTTTTGTTGGCTTTGTACTTGAAAGTGTCGATGATATTCCCGCTGAAGACAAACTGTCGGGCTACGCGAAGTTTGCCGATGACCACACTCTCATCATAGATGATCATACTCAGGTCACCGCACAGCGCATTGTTATTGCGACAGGATCTCGTCCAGCATATCCGGCAGCTTGGAATGAACTGGGTGATCGCCTAGTGATTAACGATGATGTCTTTGACTGGGATGACTTACCAGAGTCCGTGGCAGTATTTGGCCCAGGAGTCATCGGCCTTGAATTGGGTCAGGCTTTACACCGCCTAGGAGTGAACGTGAAGCTCTTTGGCCTTGGAGGACAAGTGGGCCCACTGACAGACCCAGAGGTGATGGCGTATGCAGATAAAGCCTTTAAGGAAGAGTTCTACCTTGATGCAAATGTAAAAGTCGAAAGCATGAAACGCATTGCGTCGTCAGACAATGACGGCGAAGACAAGGTCGAAATCCAATTCATCAACCATGATGGCGAATTAGAAACTTTCGTTGTCGATTACGTATTGGCCGCAACGGGTCGTCGTCCAAACGTCGATAAGCTGGCGATCGAGAACACCAATGTGGCGCTCGATGAACGTGGCGTACCAACGGCGGATCACTATACATTGCAAACTTCGGTAGAGAGCATCTTCATCGCAGGTGATGCAAGTAACCAAATTCCACTGCTGCACGAAGCCGCTGACCAAGGCCGTATTGCTGGAGACAACGCAGGCCGTTTCCCAGATATTCGTGCGGGTCTGCGTCGCTCACCAATTTCAGCCGTGTTCTCCGACCCTCAAATTGCTATGGTTGGAGAAACATATAAGCAACTAGAAACACGTCTAGGCACATGTGGATGTTTCGCAACCGGTGAAGTCTCGTTTGAAAATCAAGGACGTTCGCGCGTCATGCTTCGTAATAAAGGTATTCTGCATGTCTACGGAGAGCAAGGCACTGGACGTTTTTTAGGTGCAGAAATGATGGGCCCGAATGCAGAGCATCTTGCGCACCTTTTAGCGTGGGCGCACCAAAATAGGATGACGATTTCTGAGATGTTAGATATGCCCTTCTATCACCCAGTGATTGAAGAAGGCGTCCGCACCGCTCTACGTGATTTGAATGCAAAACTACACTTAGGGCCAGAAATGGTGAAACATTGTCTTGACTGCGGCCCTGGCTGCTAACGCTTTCAGGCTTCTATCTAAATATAAAGCAAAGCCTCGTCATCAACGAGGCTTTGCTTTACTACTTCGGCGCAATGAAATCTCTCTTACGCTGCCATCATTGCATAGCGGCTGACCATACAAATCGCGACAACACCGATCATAAAGAACCCACCAGCGATACTCAGCGCAAGTTTCAACTCTGTCGACATCATTATATTTCCTGTTAAAGACTGACAGCGCACCATACATCAATTACGTGCCACAAAGCTTTTACAAAGCTAACTTTCCATTTTTGGTTGTGTCATGGCGCTCTAAGCCCGTGTAAGAAACGCTTTCCACCATTTAGTTAGATATATAATCTGAAGCAACACTAATGGTTTGGAAAACACTATGACTTGTCGCCGCTGCGAGGAACATTGGTTTTGGAAAAAACTTGGACGTTGCCAACGATGCTTGGATCAATTGACGGTACTTTCTATACTGTGTTGGATTGTGTGGTGGTTTACGCTCAAAGATGATCCACAAAGCATCGAGTCGATCGCTTTGATCTTTGCCGGCTTCGCTTTCAACGTTTTGTTGTTTCTACACTTATGGATGCGTTTTGTCATCTTGCCTTGGCAACGTCGAAAGGGACAAAAAAAGGCGAATAAAAAAGAGAAAAGTGACAGATAGAAAAAAGCCCCAAAACCAATGTCAGTTCTGGGGCTCTCTTAGATTCTTCTAAGAAAAAGCAGTGGTACTTTAATAGACCGGGCTTCCTCTCAAAGGTTCCAAATTTTTTCGTTTTTTTTAGCGAATACTGATGTAAGTAAACAGGAAAATGACTATGTCATTGAATGCTAATAAAATCACTCCACAACTTCAGTTCATGCCACATGCGTTTTTTGGATCACTTGCTCCATTAAATTGATCTCAAGCGCTACCTCATCACATGCATGTTGACGTGGGCACTGATCGCAATCTTTCAGAACTTTCTCCGGCAGTAATGACTTCGATGTCGGTAAAAAGCTTTGCTTCATAAAGAACTCAGGCGTTCGCGTTAGAACAAAGACTTTCTTGATCGCCATCTGGCGCGCTTTCTCAACCAAATAGTTCACAATCGCACTGCCCTGCCCTTGGCCTTGCCAGCCCGCTTCGATACCAAGAGAGCGTATTTCAGCCAACCCTGAGTCATACACATATAGAGAAGCACAACCCGTCACTTCACCATGATGCTCAGCTACCGCGAAAGAGCCAATATCTCTCACGAGCTCATTACGAGAGCGCGGAAGATTCTCACCAAGGTTCGCCCAGTAAGCAACCATACCTTCCAACGTTTCAATGTCAGTCAAACGTGCAGGACGCACTTTCACCGCCGAGCTGTCACGCTGGCTCAGGCGCTTATCCGCTTGTTCTACCGCGTAAGCGACCTGGTGAGGCGAAACACCACCCAAAGCACAACGCTTTTCCAAACACGAATCGATAGTCAGAATGTCATACACATCCGCTTCAATGACTTCTGAGAAGGCTTTTAACCCTTCGATAGACAGCTCTTCTAGCGCACAACCTTTAGCAATAGCACCAACGACCGCGACACCGACGATGTGGTGAGCTTCACGGAATGGGATGCCTTTCGCCACTAGGTAATCAGCTAACTCCGTCGAGTTTGCGTAACCTTGTTTCGCCGCTTCTAGTGTGCGCTCGCCATTCACTTTAATACCGTCAAAACACAGAGCTGCCATTTCCATGCAGTCGTTCCATGTATCTAAAGCGTCAAACAACCCTTCTTTATCTTCCTGCATGTCTTTGTTGTACGCCAATGGCAATGCTTTAACTGTCATCATCATGCTCGATAATGCGCCATAGACACGCCCTGTCTTACCACGGATCAACTCAAGTGCATCTGGGTTTTTCTTCTGTGGCATTAATGACGAACCAGATGTCACCGTATCCGCTAACTCAATGAAGTTTGACTCGCCTGAATTGTAGAAGATCATATCTTCTGCAAGACGAGAAAGGTGAAGCATAGAAATCGACGCCACCGACATCAGCTCCATCACATGATCACGATCTGAAACCGAATCGAGTGAATTACGCGTAGCACGGTGGAAACCGAGATTATGTGCTAATTGTTCGCGATCAATCGGATAAGCCGTTCCCGCTAACGCACCCGAGCCAAGTGGACAAGTATCGAGACGCTGTAAGGCATCATTCAGACGAGAGTAGTCACGCTCGAACATTTCAACATAAGCCAAGCACCAGTGAGCAAAGGTTACAGGTTGAGCACGCTGAAGATGAGTATAGCCTGGCAATACGGTGCCTTGGTGCTGTTTAGCAACATGGACCATTTGTGCTTGTAGGCGATCTAAAGCAATCAACAATTGCTGACCTTGCTGACGACACCAAAGTTTCAAGTCTGTGGCGACTTGGTCATTCCGAGAACGCCCAGTGTGGAGTTTTTTTACCTAAATCTCCCACTTTACTGATTAGCTGCTGTTCAACAAGAGTGGATATCTTCTGCATCAGAGCGAAGAATTTGGTGAGGGTCTTCCATCACTTCTAACTTCAGCTCATTTAAAGCAAGTTCCAGTTTTTTCTGTTCTTCTGCCGATAGCACATCAACAGAAAGCAGAGCTTTAGACCATGCGATTGAACCTACGATGTCTTGCTCAGCCAATCGGTAGTCAAAACGCAACGAATCATTGAACTCTTTAAATCTGGTGTCTGCCGCTTGGGTAAATCTTCCGCCCCATAATGCCATTGCGTCTCTCCTGATGACTATTGCTTACTCTAACGTTCTCGAATGAGTAGCAACCAATTTGATGGTCATTTGCTCACTTTTTCTTATGGGTCAACGTTACGGCAATTTCGATAAAAAATAAAGTATAAATTCAATATTTTTACATATATATTCAAAAAATTAGATACCCGCTTTTAGAAACCAAAAGACCCGCCTATAAATGGCGGGCCTTTATTCAATCCAAGATGGATGTTAATGGATTATTTCTTCTGGCTGTTCAATGCACGAATACGGCTTGATAGCGAGTAAAGACGGATGAAACCACCTGCATGGCTTTGGTCGTATACTTCATCTTCACCAAAAGTCGCGAACTCTTCTGAATACAAGCTGTTGTCAGAACGTTTTTGCGTCACTGTCGCTTGACCTTTGTAGAGCTTAACAACCACTTCGCCATTCACGTCTTGCGCTAACTCTTCTGAAGCAGCAAGGATCGATTTACATAGTGGCGTAAACCAACGGCCATCGTATACAAGGTGAGACGCTTTTAGACCTAGCTCCTCACGGAATTCGAATGATGATTTGTCTAGCACAAGCTGCTCTACAGCGCGCAGCGCTTCCATCATGATGGTGCCTCCCGGTGTTTCATAGCAACCACGAGACTTCATTCCAACAAGACGGTTTTCCACGATATCGATACGGCCAACACCGTGCTTAGCGCCCTTCTCGTTTAGGTAAACCAGTGCGTTGTATGGTGTCATCGCTTCACCATCAACTTCGACCACTTCACCTTTTTCTACTTTCAGCGTGACGTATTCCGCTTCATTTGGCGCTTGCTCTGGGTCGACAGTCCACACCCAGCAGTCTTCGTTTGGTGCGTTCCAAGTATCTTCTAAAACGCCGCCTTCCGTCGAAATGTGCCATGCGTTTGCATCACGTGAATAGATCTTAGTAAGAGACGCAGAGCAAGGTATATTACGCTCAGCGAGGTAATCCAAACACTCTTCACGGCTCACTAGGTCCCACTCACGCCAAGGTGCAATCACTTGTAAGTCCGGTGCTAGTGCTGCGAATGCACCTTCGAAACGCACTTGGTCGTTACCTTTACCTGTACAGCCATGACACAGTGCGTCCGCGCCCACTTTACGTGCCACTTCAACCTGCGCTTTAGCAATGATTGGACGCGCCATTGATGTACCTAGCAGGTACTTACCTTCGTAGTACGCGCCGGTTTTTAGCGTTGGGTAAATGTAGTCTGCGACCATTTCTTCTTTCAGGTCAGCGATGTAGCATTCAGAAGCACCGGAGGCTTTTGCTTTCGCTTCAATGCCTTCTAGCTCTTCGGCACCTTGACCAACATCGGCAACGAAAGCCACTACTTCACAGTCGTAGTTCTCTTTTAGCCACGGGATAATTACTGAAGTATCTAGACCGCCTGAGTATGCGACTACCACTTTATTTACGTTCACTTTGCTCATGTTTTTTCTCCAAACTTAACTGGCGCTGCGCTCGGCGGTCAGTGCCAACTACGACTTCCTAATATTGAATTCTTTTGCTGATGCTTATTGAGGCAAGAATTGAGTACCAATACTTTCACCAGCGAATAACTGTGCTAATTTTTCTGGGTAACGCCAGGTCGCGACTTCAATTGGACGGCCAAGATCATTGGCGGCCTCCAAAGCGGCTTTAACTTTGACGATCATGCCATCGGTGATCACATGTCCATCGATCAACGAGTTAGCTTGCTGCTCTGACAGGGTTTTGATCAAATGGCCTTTTCCATCTAATACACCACTCACGTCTGATAACAGGACCAACTCTGCATCTAATGCGCCCGCAACCGCGACTGCTGCTTGATCAGCATTCACATTCATCATCTGGCCATCTTTGGTTAAACCAATTGAACTGATGATCGGCAGTGCACCTGTGTTTAGCACCGCTTGTAATAGTGCTGAGTCACCCGGTGATGCTTTGCCTACCGCGCCGAGTTCTGGGTCAAGTTCTTCAACAAGACACAAACCACCATCCGCAAGGCTAAGACCCACAGCGTTAAGACCGTCCGCAATCGCTTGACCTTGAAGTAACTTATTCGCAGTGCCTGCGAGCGCGCCTGCAATCACAGGAATTTGATCGTAAGGCGTTACGCGTAAACCGTTTTTCTTTACGGTTTCAAGCTGAAGCTTTGCCATCAACTCATCAACTAGGTAGCCACCGCCATGAACGATGGCGATTTGTCGCTGTGCCGATTTTTGGTAGGCCGCAATGGCACCAAACAGTTGGCTTAAGGTTTGAGTGCATGATAGAGCTGCACCACCTAGCTTAATGACTAAAGGAGCTTGATTGGTTTGCGTCATCGCATTTCCCTCTTTCAACGACTACAGCAACGCTGTCAGTTCTGGGTAACCGTAATGAATATTGAGACATTGCATCGCTTGACTCGATGCACCTTTAAGTAGGTTGTCGATAGCTGAAATCACAATGATATGTTCGCCTTGTACCTTCCAGCCGATATCGCAGAAAGGGGTATTTTCGACATCTTGAATACGTGGAATACCATCGCCTTTAAGACGCACCGCAGGCTTGCCTTGATAAGCTTGTTCAAACGCCTGTGCCACTTGTGCTTCTGTCACACCTTGCGCAAGCTTCATGGTGATCGTGGCAAGAATGCCGCGTTTAAAGTTGCCGAGGTGCGGAGTAAAAATCACATCGCAACCCAAGTGCTGAGCAATCTCTGGTTGGTGACGATGGTTAAATACACCATAAGGTTGCAAGCTCACTTCACAGAAGCTGTTAACCATGGAGGCTTTACGCCCTGCACCAGATACACCACTGGTTGCGTTGATCACTGGCCATTGGTTGGTATCGAGCAACGCATGTTCTAATAAAGGTTTGATTGCAAGCTGTGAAGCGGTTGGGTAGCAACCTGCTACTGCAATCAAAGGAGTGGTTTTTATTGATTCTTGGTTCCACTCTGCTAAGCCGTATGCTGCTTTATCTAGCCAGTTGTTATGTTGATGTGCGAAGCCATAAAAAGTGTCGTAAAAGCCTTCACTTTTCACACGGAATGCACCCGATAAATCGAATACCTGACAGCCTGTCTCCAAGAAAGTTGGGGCTAAATCATGGCTGACTTCGTGAGCCGTTGCCAAAAACACCACGTCCGATTCTTGAGCGATTTGCAGTGGATCCGTTAGTGGTAAAACTGGCATATCAATGATGCCCGCTAGCTTACCGTGTAGCTGCGCGATGCTCTTTCCCGCATCAACACTGTTGGCGGAAACGTATAAACCTGATAGCGTGAGTTGTGGGTGTTTATTAACCATTAACGCTAACTCTGCGCCGGTGTAACCGCTGGCTCCAATAATCGTGGTTTTTAGCATTGTGTGACATCCATATACTTAAAGGCTCAAATGACTATTCATATTTAATTTTTGCTTTATTTTGATTTTTTATTCATTAAATATGATTTAATATGTTTTTACATTTTTGTGGTCTGTCTGTCAACAGGAGATTTGAAGAATCCATGCAATTACCAACTTTTCTAGAGGTCTATGAAGGACTCATCAGCACCTCTTCTATCAGCTCCACGGATCCGAGCTGGGATCAGGGCAATGCAAAAGTCATCGAAAAACTCGCATCTTGGTTTAAAGATCTGGGTTTTAGCGTTGAAGTGATCGAAGTCGAGCCAGGCAAGCACAATATGATCGCACGTATGGGTGAGGGTGAAGGTGGCCTTTTACTTGCTGGCCATAGTGATACCGTGCCATTCGATCAAGGGCGATGGAATTTCGATCCGCATAAACTGACGGAAAAAGACAACCGCTTCTACGGTTTAGGCACAGCAGACATGAAAGGCTTTTTCGCCTTTATTTATGAAGCAGTGAAGAAAGTCGATTGGAGCAAGCAGAGCAAACCACTTTACGTATTAGCCACTTGTGACGAAGAGACCACCATGTTGGGCGCGCGACATTTCACAGCAAACGCCCCATTTAAGCCGGATTACTGCATCATTGGTGAACCCACCAGCCTTGTACCAATTCGAGGTCATAAAGGTCATGTGGCAAATGCCATCCGCGTAACAGGCAAGTCCGGTCACTCATCGGACCCAGCGCTTGGTGTTAACGCTATTGAGATCATGCATGAAGTCATGTTCGCCATGATGCAACTGCGTGACAAATTGATTAAAGAATATCACCATCCGGGTTTTGCCATTCCAAGCCCTACCCTAAACCTTGGACACATTCACGGTGGTGACAGCGCTAACCGTATTTGTGGTTGCTGTGAGCTGCATTACGACGTGCGTCCTCTTCCTGGCATTAGCCTTGATGGTTTAGAGAACATGTTGCGCGGAGCATTAAAAGAAGTCGAAGCGAAATGGCCAGGGAGACTGGAGATTATTCCATTGCATGAGCCTATTCCGGGTTACGAATGCCAACATGACCACCCATTTATCGGTGGTGTTGAAGAGATCTGCCAAACCAGTTCAGAAACCGTGAACTATTGTACTGAAGCACCATTTCTACAACAGCTGTGTCCAACCTTGGTGCTCGGCCCTGGGTCAATCGACCAAGCCCATCAACCGGATGAGTTTCTATCCTTCGACTTTATCGACCCCACAATTGATGTGCTTTCAAAGGCAATGGTCAAGTACTGCTGTTAATACGCGTTTAAGCTCAAAAGTCTGTGCAGCTCGATTGAGCTGCATCTTTTTATCTTCACAATTTAGCGCTAGTCTTAACACTTATTTAACTTGTTATTTTGTAATTAATTTTCACTTCTTACTCTATGGCTGCCGTAAATTTGCTCTAAATCAGGAGACAGCGGAATAATTGCAAACTTAGTCTGCTTTATTTGACTATAACTGGTGCTTTTCGCTAGATTGGAGTCTTAACAAGGACAATGGATGTAGTTTTTTTACGAGGCAGGACGACAATGAACGAGAAATACGCCGCACTCAAAAGTAATGTGCGCATGTTAGGCCACTTATTGGGTAACACCATTCGCGATGCCCATGGCGAAGAAATCTTCGAGAAAGTGGAAACCATTCGTAAATTATCCAAATCAGCTCAAGCAGGGAATCAAGCAGACAGGGACAGCTTGATCGAAGAAATCAAACATCTACCTGATGAGCAGCTAACGCCCGTTACTCGCGCGTTTAACCAATTTCTAAACCTCACCAATATCGCTGAGCAATACCACACGATTTCACGCCATTGTGAAGAGCACATTTGTGAACCAGACGCGATTAACTCGCTGTTTTCTAAACTGGTACAAAACGATGTGAGCAAACTGGACACTGCCCAAGCGGTTCGTGATCTAAATATTGAATTGGTATTGACGGCTCACCCAACAGAAATTACGCGCCGTACGATGATCAACAAACTGGTCAAGATAAACGAGTGCTTATCAAAGTTGGAGCTAAGCGATCTTTCTTCTAAAGAGCGCAAAAAAACCGAACGCCGCCTAGAGCAACTGATTGCCCAAGGCTGGCATTCAGACGTGATTCGACAACAACGCCCTACTCCGTTGGATGAAGCAAAGTGGGGCTTTGCGGTCGTTGAAAACTCGCTATGGGAAGCGGTACCGGACTTCCTACGTGAGATGAATGACCGTCTAAAATCTTACCTTGGAGAAGGTTTACCCATTGATGCTCGCCCAGTGCACTTCTCCTCTTGGATGGGCGGTGACCGTGACGGTAACCCGTTTGTTACTCACAACGTTACGCGTGAAGTCTTACTATTGTCTCGTTGGAAAGCTGCCGATCTTTATCTCAATGACATCAACGAGTTGATCAGCGAGCTGTCTATGACAGTTTCAAACGATCAAGTCCGTGAACTTGCTGGCGAAGATCAGCACGAACCATACCGTGCGATCCTGAAGCAATTACGCACTCTGCTCAATGAAACCAAAGATATTCTCGATGCTAAGATCCACGGTCAAAAGCTGGCTGTTAAAGCACCACTGCAAAAAGTCGAGCAACTTTGGGAACCGCTGTATGCCTGCTACCAGTCACTAAACGAATGTGGCATGGGTGTAATAGCCAACGGCTCATTACTGGATACACTACGCCGCGTAAAAGCATTTGGTATCCATCTTGTACGTCTTGATATCCGCCAAGAGAGCACGCGTCACTCAGACGTCTTGTCTGAACTGACTCGCTACTTAGGTATTGGTGATTACGAACAATGGGGTGAGCAAGATAAGATTGCTTTTCTAACTAACGAGCTTGCATCTAAACGTCCGCTTCTCCCTCGTGATTGGGAACCGTCTGAACCCGTCAAAGAGGTTTTGGATACCTGCAAGATTGTTGCAGCACAACCGCGTGAAGCGTTTGGCGCTTACGTTATTTCAATGGCACGTACCGCCTCTGACGTACTAGCCGTTCATCTACTGCTACAAGAAGCTGGTTGCCCTTACCGCATGGATGTGTGTCCTCTGTTCGAAACGCTAGACGATTTGAACAACGCGGAATCGGTCATCAAGCAGCTTATGGGGATTGACCTTTACCGTGGTTTTATCCAAAACCACCAGATGGTCATGATTGGTTACTCTGACTCAGCGAAAGATGCAGGTGTTATGTCTGCTGGTTGGGCTCAGTATCATGCGATGGAATCGTTAGTTAAAGTGGCTGAAGAAGAAGGCGTTGAGCTAACTCTATTCCATGGTCGTGGGGGCACAGTCGGTCGCGGTGGCGCACCTGCGCATGCTGCGCTTTTGTCGCAACCACCAAAAAGCTTGAAAGGCGGTTTACGTGTAACAGAGCAAGGCGAAATGATCCGCTTTAAACTGGGACTCCCAGATGTCGCAGTAAATAGCTTTAACCTATATGCAAGTGCGATTCTGGAAGCCAACTTGTTACCGCCACCGGAGCCAAAACAAGAATGGCGCGACTTGATGGAAGTGCTATCAGAAGTAAGCTGTGAGTCTTACCGAAATGTGGTTCGTGGCGAGCCAGATTTCGTGCCTTACTTCCGCCAAGCAACACCAGAACTCGAACTCGGCAAGTTGCCACTTGGTTCTCGTCCTGCAAAACGCAACCCTAAGGGCGGAGTAGAAAGCTTACGTGCAATCCCGTGGATCTTCTCATGGAGTCAAAACCGTTTGGTACTTCCTGCATGGCTAGGCGCAGGTGAAGCGATTCAATACTCGATCGATAAAGGCCACCAAGCATTGCTCGAAGAGATGTGTCGCGAATGGCCGTTTTTCTCTACTCGTCTCGGCATGCTAGAGATGGTGTACTCGAAGTGTAATATTGATATCTCTCGCTACTACGATGAGCGATTGGTGGATGAGTCGCTCCGTCCACTCGGTGAAAAACTTCGTGCTCAGCTTCAAGAAGACATCAAAGCGGTACTGAATGTAGAGAACAATGAAAACTTGATGCAGCATGACCCTTGGGGACTCGAGTCTATTCGCTTACGCAATATCTACGTTGAGCCATTGAATATGCTACAAGCAGAGCTGCTATACCGCACGCGTCAAACCGAAGAAGCTTCTGCAAACTTGGAAGAAGCGTTGATGGTGACGATTGCTGGTATTGCTGCAGGTATGCGTAACACAGGCTAATCGTTTCATTTTTAATAAAAAGCTGGGCAAATGCTCAGCTTTTTTTTATCACAGGATAATCGCACCAAAACAAAAGCAGTCAAATAAACCACTAGAGACCCAAAAAATACCAAAACAAAAGAATAAAAAACCACAAGTTAACACTATTGATTATTATGTTAGTTTTTTAGGGTAATTTTGTCCTACTATTCCACTTCATGCTTATTATTTATATACTACTTGCCTGCTGAGAGCTCATAAATCCAATCATACCTGCTCCAGCCTTGATGGGACTCCCCATCTCTCTAGGTGATAAACGGCTTTAAGGTGACAGGACCAACATTGTTGGTGCTACTTATACATTAAAAAACTCAAGTGCCAGTAAGAGCGCAGCTGAAAGTATAAGTAGCTTGTTTACAAGTTTATTGACCATTTGGATTGAAGACATGTCATTACCACACGTAATCTTAACTGTTCTTAGCACTCGCGACGCAACCGGTTACGATATCACTAAAGAATTCTCTGCTAGCATCGGTTACTTCTGGAAAGCAAGCCACCAACAGGTGTACCGTGAACTCAACAAAATGGCTGAGAAAGAACTGGTTACTTGCGTATTAGAACCCCAAGAAGGCAAACCAGACCGCAAGGTTTACTCCATTACAGACGCTGGTCGCAGCGCTTTAGGAGAGTGGTTTGATCAACCAACTGCACACCCAACAGTTCGTGATGAGTTTTCAGCGAAATTGATGGCATGTGCCGTTCAACCAGCGGCTCCATTCCGTGACCAACTCGCCGAGCTAGTTGAAGAGTCTCGCAAACTGGTTTCTCACTACAAAGAAATTGAAGCGGCTTACTACGCAACGCCGTCAACTTTAGATAAACAAGCTCGCCTAGAACGTCTAACGCTTCGCCGTAACCTTCTGTTACGTGAAACTTGGATCACTTGGGCAGAAGAAGTTCTAACTGAACTTGAAGTGATTGGTTAAACTCCTTTTGCTTTGATAAAACGAAAAAGGCTTGCCACTTGGCAAGCCTTTTATCTTTTTGAAACCAGATTTACGCACCGACTACTGCGCGAGGACGAACACCCAACGTATGGCATAACGCGTAAGTCATCTCTGCACGGTTTAGTGTGTAGAAGTGAAAGTCCTTAACCCCTTCACGACTCAGTACACGCACCATATCAATAGCTTGGCTAGCTCCTACAAGCTGGCGAGTCACCGGATCATCATCCAAGCCATCGAATTGTTTGCTCATCCATCCTGGTACTTTCACATTGTTCTGTGCCGCAAAGCGAGACGCTTGCTTAAAGTTCGATACAGGCAAAATTCCTGGCACAATCTCTACGTCAATTCCTGCCGCTACACAACGGTCACGGAATCGCAGGTAAGACTCAACGTCAAAAAAGAACTGAGTAATAGCACGGTTTGCACCTGCATCTACCTTACGTTTTAGGTTCAATAAGTCAGACTGTGCGCTTTTAGCTTCAGGGTGAACCTCAGGGAATGCAGCAACGGAGATATCGAAATCGTGGCGTGATTTCAGCAGCTCAACCAAATCCGAGGCATACATATCAGGCGCACCGCCACCTGGAGGAATATCACCACGCAGAGCGACGATATTTTCAATACCATTGTTCCAATAATCATCGGCAATATTAATCAGCTCTTCACGAGTCGCATCAATACAAGTGAGATGGGGAGCAGCAACCAATCCGGTTGTTGCTTTAATTTCTTTAATGATGGAGTGTGTTCTGTCACGCTCGCCGGAGTTCGCACCGTAAGTCACAGAAACAAATTTAGGTTGAAGCGTTTTAAGACGGTGCACTGAATTCCAAAGTGTTTCTTCCATCTTAGCGCTGCTTGGCGGAAAAAACTCAAACGATACATTGATGTTATCTGATAACTCAGCAATATTCTGGTTCAAGGCGTCGATATGGCCTGCGTGCGTATATCCCATCTTACTCTCCCTGCGGCACTCCGCCACGAAAACAAATCCTTAAAATCGACGTTTAGACGTCTATATGTCTACAGAATGTATTGAATACGATTTAATGTCAACCTTGTAATTATGAATTTTTCTCAAGTTAATAATGAAGATAGTTCAAGTTTCTACTTGAGCATCATCTCGCCATTTTGCACGGGTTATGACTTCAGTATGGCACTGATAGGGGAATAAAAAACCCTGGATTAATTCCAGGGTTTTTAGGTCAATCGCAACTTTAAAATAAACCAGCCAATCGGTTGAGATCGGATTGAATAGCGCCGGCTGTCACTTCTCTGCCTGCGCCTGGTCCTCGAATGACCAGAGGGTTATCTTTGTACCACTTGCTCTCTATGGCAAAAATGTTATCGCATGGCAATAAGTTGGCGAGCGCGTGCTCACGAGATAACGCTTCGACTCCCACCGTTGCTTTACCATTTTTTTCTAAACGCGCCACATAGCGAAGCACTTGATCGTTTCTCTGTGCTTTTGTCAGACGCTCTTGAAGTATTTCACTCAACAATGCTCCATTATCGAAGAAATCATCTAAGCTCAGTTCTCTTAATTCTTCTGGCACCAAAGACTCAACTTTAACGCTGTCTGGTTCTATATCTAGGCCCGATTCTCGAGCCAAGATGACTAACTTACGCATTACATCGGAGCCATCTAAATCAGAACGAGGGTCAGGTTCGGTTAACCCTTGCTGCCAAGCAAGATCGACTAAATCATTAAATGGCACAGAACCATCAAACTGTTGGAACAGCCATGATAACGTCCCCGAGAAAATCCCCGATAGAGCGACGATTTCATCCCCACTTTCACGAAGATCTCGCACGGTATGGTTTATCGGTAACCCAGCACCAACCGTTGCGTTGTATAGCCAATGACGACCAATTTTAGCGAATGCATCTTGAACCTGATGGTAGTACTGACTATCTGCGGAACCGGCCACTTTGTTAGCGGAAATCAAATGAATGCCTTGCTGTGCGATTTCTACGTAGCGCTGAGCTAACTCTTTACTCGCGGTAACATCAAGCACGACGGCTTCATCGTAGCTTTTAAGCGCTCCCAAACGTGCCAGCCAATCCCCATTGTTTGCTATGCTTTCATCATCAAATCGTTCAGCAACACTCGCCGCCTCAATACCTTGCTCATCGAACCAATAGGTTTGGCTATCCACAACCGCGACAAGATCAAAGCTCATACCATGACGTTTTTCGAGCTCACTTTTTTGCGTCGCAAATAAATTTAACCAACTAGAACCAATATTACCCTTGCCACATAAAGCCACTGCCACGCGTTTTTGCGCTTGGAACAACTGGCTATGAATCGTTTGAACCAACGCCTCAGTATCAGTACGGCGCAAAACAGCGACTAGGCTCAGCCCTGAGTCTGTTTCAGAGATAAATTCTACCGGAGAGTGCTTTAGCTTCTGATAAAAGCCAAAGCAATGATTGGCGTTTTTCGTAACGCCTGCACCTACCGCAGCTAAGAGCGAGTAACCTTCTTTTAGCTTAATTTCAGCCTCTACCGCAAGCTCTTGCAAGTTTTTCAATGCACCACCGGCGATTTCTGCGGTGTAAGCCAAGCGTAGCGTGTGCTGATCGGATTGAGCTTCAAATGCCAGTGGCTCTAATTGCGCGCGCTGCAACGCTTGTAATACATCACTCTGTGTTTTTTCGAAGTCGTGCCCATGCATGAAAGACAACTGCACCAATAAAACATCATCCAGTGAAGTAATAATTTTAGCGCCACGACCAGATGCCAATACACGCTCAATACGAGTAGAACCCGACTCTGGCAGATAGCTACACTTGAGATTAAGGTCCATGGTACTTTGCGCCACAGGCTGAAGCGTACGACTGTGTAGCACTGGGGCAGCTAAGCGAGCAAGTTCACTGGCTTCATCCAATCGAAGTAACGGTAATAAACAAGCGTCAGACACCAAACGTGGATCGGCACTATAAACACCAGCAACATCACTCCAAATCGTGACAGTACTGACTTCAGCAAGCGCGCCTATGACCGTTGCAGAATAGTCAGAGCCGTTACGACCAAGTAGAATGGTTTCTCCTGCCTCGTTCTGAGCCATAAAGCCAGTAATTACCACACGTTTATGGTTATGCTGCGCGAGGACCTCTTTAATTAAAGGGTATGAACGAGCGCGATCAACCTCTGGTTGAGTTCCCGCTTCTGCACGTAAAAACGCTCGTGCATCTTGTGCAACCGCAGGGATAGAACGTTGAGATAATAACGCGGCCAATAGGCGAGCAGACCATACTTCTCCGTGCCCCAGTACCGCGGCTTTTTGCGCATTAGTGAGTGGTGCAGTCAGCTCCGAGAGAGTACTGAACTCATCATGTAATAAAGCTAACAGCTCTTCTTTTGCTTCACTCTCCAACAAGCTTTCTATTAGCTCAGTTTGGAACTGTCTCAAGCTTTGAAGCGCTTCATGCGCAATTCGGCCATCTTTATTTAACCCTTCCAAAAACTCAATCAAGCGGTTAGTGGTTTTTCCTGCAGCAGAGACGACCACCAGATCATTTTCTGTCGAATACTCCTTGAGAATACCCACAACGCGTAAGTAGCATTCTGGGTTTGCTAAGCTACTGCCACCAAACTTATGCAGCTGACGTTGTACAGTCATTGTTATTGTCTCCTATTACTGGGTAGCTTTAGCGAACGCTTGTTCTAAATCTGTGATGAGGTCTTGTGCATCTTCCAAACCGACAGACAAACGCAATAGTTGATGAGAGACCCCAGCCTCCGCCAGTGCCTCCTCACCCATTGCACGGTGCGTCATGGATGCTGGGTGGCAAATCAAACTTTCTACACCACCTAATGACTCTGCTAATGAAAACAGTTGGAGCTCTTTCACAAACACCTTTAACTGTTCAAACGAACCAGCAAACTCAAAACTCAACATAGAGCCAAAGCCCGTTTGCTGCTTTTTAGCGATGTCATGACCTGGATGTTCCGGCAGGCTTGGATGATAGATAGTTTTAACTAACACTTGTTTCTGTAGGTAAGCCAGTACCTGCTGTGAGCTCTCTTCATGTACTTTCATACGAGCACCAAGCGTACGAATACCTCGCAGTGTCATGTAACTATCGAAAGGTGTGCCCGTTGCACCAATACAATTGCCCCACCATGCAAGCTCTTCTGCATGCGCTTCTGTGTTGGTGATGATTACCCCACCAATTACGTCCGAATGACCGTTGATGTACTTTGTTGTGGAGTGGATAACAAAATCCGCACCTAGCTCTAAAGGTTTTTGGTACACGGGTGTCAAAAAGGTATTGTCCACCGCAACTAACGCGCCGACTTGTTTCGCTTTTTCACAGGTAGCTGCAATATCCACTACGCGAACCAGAGGGTTTGACGGAGTTTCTAGCAAAATGAGTTTTGGTTTTTGTGCCAATGCAGCATCTAAAGCCTGTTCGTCTGATTGATCGACAAACTGAGCCTTAAAATCGCCTTTGCTAGCTCGGGTATTAAAAAGACGATAGGTGCCGCCATAACAATCGTGAGGAGCAATAATGAGATCATCTGGGCCGAGAAAAGCGGAAACCCATAAATTTAATGCCGACGTACCGCAGTTAGTAACAACCGCTCCTTTTCCAGACTCAAGTTCAGATAGCGCACTTTCCAACAGTCCGCGGTTTGGATTACCAGATCGTGTGTAATCATACTTGGGCACTTCACCAAAAGCAGGAAAACCATAGTTAGTGGAAAGATAAATAGGTGGAACGACAGCATGATATTGGCTGTCTGATTCAATACCAGTGCGTACTGCAATGGTCGCAGGTTTGCGAGTGCTCATGGGTGTATCCTTTCACGGGTAATGACTTCTAAATAGGAATGCGCTATATCTAATGAGTAACATAAAGTGATCAACACGCTTCCTTTGCTGTTATGTTCACTTTACTCGTCAAAAAATGAGACGTCAACACTTCTAGACGTCTATATGTCTTTGCTTATGGCGGTAAATGCAGCTAAAATCAGCACCTAAATTATTTTTAACCGATTACATAAATGAAGGTGTGCAATGGCTGACTGGAATGGCGAATACATTAGCCCATATGCAGAGCACGGCAAAAAAAGCGAACAAGTAAAAAAAATTACCGTCTCTATCCCGCTAAAAGTTTTAAAGGTGCTAACTGATGAGCGTACTCGCCGTCAGATCAATAACTTACGCCATGCAACCAATAGCGAATTGCTATGCGAGGCATTTTTGCACGCGTACACAGGTCAGCCACTTCCGACAGATGAAGACCTTCGTAAAGACCGTCCTGATGATATTCCAACAGAAGTAAAAGCGCTGATGACGGAAATGGGCATCGAATTTGAGTCATTCGACGAAGAATAAAAAAGCCTGATAAGAGGTTTCAGGTAATAACTCTTGCCTCGAGCCAAATGAATGACATAAAAAATGGGACGCAATAGCGTCCCATTTTTGTGTATCACATCTGAAAGATATATTACTCTGCCATGTAGTTTTCAGGCATCTCGATACGAGCTACACCTGAATTAACCGCCGCCTGAGCAACCGCTTTTGCAACACGTGGTAGCAAACGTGAATCCATTGGTTTTGGAATAATATAGTCCGCACCAAACTCTAGCTTATCAACACCTGCAGCCTTCAATACGGCTTCAGGTACAGGCTCTTTTGCTAGCTCACGAATCGCCTCAACGGCTGCAAGTTTCATTTCATCATTGATTTCACTTGCACGCACATCAAGAGCACCGCGGAAAATGAATGGGAAACACAATACGTTGTTAACTTGGTTAGGATAATCACTACGGCCAGTACCCATGATCAAGTCATCACGAACTGCGTGAGCAAGTTCCGGCTTGATTTCAGGATCCGGGTTAGAACATGCGAATACGATTGGCTTATCAGCCATCAACTTCAACGCTTCCGCTGGCAACAGGTTTGGACCAGATACACCTAGGAACAGATCTGCACCTTCAATTACGTCTTCTAGTGTGCGCTTATCTGTATTGTTCGCAAATAACTGCTTATATTCATTAAGGTCATCACGACGAGTGTGAATCACACCTTTGCGATCTAGCATGTAGATTTTTTCGCGCATTGCACCGCATTTGATCAGAAGCTCCATACACGCTACGGCGGCAGCGCCAGCGCCAAGACAAACAATTGTTGAATCTTCAAGTTTCTTACCTTGAAGTTCGATTGCATTCAGCATACCCGCTGCCGTTACAATAGCAGTACCATGTTGATCATCGTGGAATACTGGTACATCACAACGCTCAATCAGACGCTTTTCAATCTCAAAACAGTCTGGTGCTTTAATATCTTCAAGGTTGATACCGCCAAAAGTGTCTGCAATGCTCGCAACAGTATCAACAAATTCATCGATCGTGCGGTGCTTAACTTCAATATCAATAGAGTCAAGACCTGCGAAACGCTTAAACAGTAACGCTTTACCTTCCATCACTGGCTTAGATGCAAGTGGACCTAGGTTACCTAGACCTAGAATAGCGGTACCGTTAGAAATAACAGCAACCATGTTCCCTTTTGCAGTGTACTTGTACACGTTATCCGGGTTTTGTGCGATTTCACGCACTGGCTCTGCAACACCAGGGCTGTAAGCAAGGGCAAGATCACCCGCCGTTTCCGCAGGCTTTGTAAGTTCGACAGCAATCTTTCCTGGAGTTGGATAAGCATGGTAATCCAATGCTTTTTGGCGATGTTCTTCTTCTGGAGTGGCTGCTTGGTGGTTGTCTTCAGACATGGACGTTTCTCTTTTTTATTTTTAGGTAAGGGGGCATAAATTCTATCGGATAGAAATCAAACTTCATAGGCAAGATTGCGAGCAATATCCTTAAAAAGCCGATAATAAAAGAGATTAGACCAGATAACGGGGTTAAGCACCTGATTTTCGAGTCAGGTGCTCTTTCTTCTTACTATTATTGGAGTATGCAAACTCAGAAAGTATCGTTACTCTTCGTCCACGTATTGCGCTTGGAGATAATTCTCAATACCAGACATTTCAATCAAGCCAAGTTGCGTCTCTAGCCAATCAACATGTTCTTCTTCATCTTCAAGAATATCTTGGAAGAGATCTCGAGACACATAATCTCGAATGTCTTCAGCGTAGGCAATCGCATCTTTTAAATCTGGAATAGCCGCCATTTCAAGCTTTAAGTCACACTCGAGCATTTCCTTGGTATCTTCACCAATCATCAACTTACCTAAATCTTGTAGGTTCGGTAGGCCTTCAAGGAACAAAATACGCTCAATTAGATGATCGGCATGCTTCATCTCATCGATAGATTCGTGATATTCCTTGTCTGCTAGGTGCTTTAAGCCCCAGTCTTTATACATTCGGGCGTGAAGAAAATACTGATTAATAGCGACGAGCTCGTTACCGAGCACTTTATTGAGATGTTGAATGATGATTGGATCGCCTTTCATGACAAAACCCTCCTCTTTGGCTTCATTTAAATGTAGAAGCAAATGAGAAGGTGTCAAAATGTAAGGCAAATAATTACTGCATACTTACAGCAATTAGCTGGCTTGTTTAAATTCCGTGTAACTAGTTTCCGCTAAAATTTCCTTGGCCTGTCTGATGCACTTACCACATTGGCTGCCCAATGCCGTGCACTTTTTAATTCCTTTAATATCTGTTACGCCTTCATCTATCGCCAACTTCCTAATTTTTTTGTCGGAGACACCATGGCAAAGACAAACGTACATACTCAAAAAACCTATAAAACTAATCTGTGACAAACAATATAAACAAGAATAGTTCTTGTTACCAGTCGCATTATGGTGTCCGCTCAGAATATTTGGTTATAAAGATTTTACCGCTGCAGGAAAAGATCAAAGGGTTAAGAGGGGTGAGTAAAAGCGTTAAGAAACAAAGCCGGTAAAACTCTGTTTTTAAATCGAAAAAGTGACGTCTTTTATTTCAACACTTATAACTAAATGTAATCTAGAAATGAAAAAGGGAAGCCTAAGCTTCCCTTTTCGATGCGCTTTCTTCAAAAAGAAGAACAGTGCAAGATTTCGTTTAATTCGTTATGAATTAGTCGAAGATCTTAGCAACAACACCAGCACCTACTGTACGGCCACCTTCACGGATCGCGAAACGTAGACCTTCGTCCATTGCGATTGGTGCGATTAGCTCTACAGTCATCTGTACGTTGTCGCCTGGCATTACCATTTCTACGCCGTCTGGTAGCTGGATGTCACCAGTTACGTCAGTTGTACGGAAGTAGAACTGTGGACGGTAGCCTTTGAAGAATGGAGTGTGACGACCACCTTCATCTTTAGACAGTACGTATACTTCTGATTCGAACTTAGTGTGTGGAGTGATTGAACCAGGCTTAGCTAGTACTTGACCACGTTCAACTTCGTCACGCTTAGTACCACGTAGAAGTGCACCAACGTTCTCACCTGCACGGCCTTCGTCTAGAAGCTTACGGAACATCTCAACACCAGTACATGTAGTTGTAGTAGTGTCTTTGATACCTACGATAGCAACTTCGTCACCTACAGTTAGGATACCACGCTCGATACGGCCAGTTACTACTGTACCACGACCTTGGATTGAGAATACGTCTTCGATAGGCATTAGGAATGGCTGATCTACCGCACGCTCTGGCTCAGGGATGTAAGTATCTAGAGCTTCTGCTAGTTCAACGATTTTCGCTTCCCACTGCTCTTCGCCGTTTAGTGCGCCTAGTGCAGAACCTTGGATAACTGGTAGGTCATCACCTGGGAAATCGTATTCAGATAGAAGTTCACGAACTTCCATTTCTACTAGTTCTAGTAGCTCTTCATCGTCAACCATGTCACATTTGTTCATGAATACGATGATGTATGGGATACCAACCTGACGGCCTAGTAGGATGTGCTCACGAGTTTGTGGCATTGGGCCATCTGTCGCAGCAACAACTAGGATACCACCGTCCATCTGTGCAGCACCAGTGATCATGTTTTTAACATAGTCAGCGTGTCCTGGACAGTCAACGTGTGCGTAGTGGCGTGATGGAGTGTCGTACTCAACGTGAGAAGTTGCGATTGTGATACCGCGCTCACGCTCTTCTGGAGCGTTATCGATAGATGCGAAGTCTTTAGCTACACCGCCGTAAACTTTAGCAAGAGTAGTACAGATAGCTGCAGTTAGAGTTGTTTTACCGTGGTCAACGTGGCCGATAGTACCAACGTTAACGTGCGGTTTCGTACGTTCAAATTTTTCTTTAGACACGATCGTGTTCCTTCCTAGTTATGATTCGTCGTGATCATTATTGATCGACGACGCGCCAGAAATTGTTATTTTATGCGCCAACGCCCGTTAGCGCAATATTTGGACGCCCTGATCTCGCAAAAAGTCGTAAACTTTTTGCAGTTCAATCGTCAATTAGTAACCACGCTCTGCAATAATTTTATCTGCGAAGTTTTTCGGCACTTCAGCGTACTCGTGAAACTCCATAGAGTAAGACGCACGGCCTTGAGTTGCAGAACGTAGATCAGTTGCGTAACCGAACATTTCGGATAGTGGTACTTGAGCACGGATGATCTTAAGACCAGCCACACCTTCGTCCATGCCTTCAATGATACCGCGACGACGGTTTAGGTCACCAACAACGTCACCCATCCAGTCTTCCGGAGTGGTTACTTCGACATTCATCATAGGTTCTAGAATCACAGGTTGTGCTTCTAGTGCACCTTTCTTGAATGCCATCGAGCCAGCGATCTTAAACGCCATCTCGCTTGAGTCTACATCGTGGTAAGAACCATCAAATAGTGTAGCTTTAATATCTAGTACAGGGTAACCCGCTAGAACACCACTATTCATTTGCTCTTCGATACCTTTCGATACCGAACTGATGTATTCCTTAGGAATCACACCGCCCACGATTTCGTCTACGAATACGAAACCTTCACCAGGCTCAGAAGGCTCAAGTTTGACCCAAACATGACCGTATTGACCACGACCACCTGATTGACGAACAAACTTACCTTCAACTTCCGCTTTACCACGAATGGTTTCACGGTAAGCAACCTGAGGTTTACCAACGTTACAATCAACGCTGAATTCACGCTTCATACGATCAACGATAATGTCTAGGTGAAGTTCACCCATACCTGAGATCAGAGTCTGACCTGATTCGTCGTCCGTTTCCACGCGGAATGATGGATCTTCCGCTGCTAGTTTACCTAGCGCGATAGCCATTTTCTCTTGGTCTGCCTTAGAACGAGGCTCTACAGCAATCTGAATAACTGGTTCAGGGAACTCCATGCGCTCTAGAATCACTTTGTGGTTCTGATCACACAGCGTGTCACCTGTGGTTACGTCTTTCAGACCGATAGCAGCTGCAATATCACCAGCGCGAACTTCTTTCACTTCTTCACGCTTATTCGCATGCATCTGAACGATACGACCGAAACGCTCTTTCTTCTCTTTTACTGAGTTGTAAACAGCGTCACCCGAGTTTACAACACCGGAGTAAACACGCATGAAAGTTAACGTGCCCACGAATGGGTCAGTCGCAATCTTAAACGCTAGCGCAGAGAAAGGTTCGTTGTCGTCAGCATGACGCTCAACTTCATTTTCTCTTTCGTCGACACCTTTAATTGCAGGTACGTCAACTGGCGATGGCAAGAACTCAACTACTGCATCCAGTACCGCTTGAACACCTTTGTTCTTAAACGCACTACCACAAGTAGCCAGTACGATTTCGTTATTTAGTGTGCGAGTACGTAAAGCTTGTTTGAGCTCAGCTTCAGTCAATTCACCTTCTTCAAGGTACTTGTCCATCAGCTCTTCGCTAGCTTCAGCAGCGGATTCAACCATGTGGTTGCGCCACTCTTCAGCAAGTTCAATCATGTCAGCTGGGATGTCTTCGTAAGTAAACGAAGTGCCTTGATCGGCATCATTCCAGTTGATCATTTTCATCTTGATAAGGTCGATGACACCTCTGAACTCATCTTCCGCACCAACGTTCAGCTGGATTGGAACAGGAGTCGCACCAAGACGATTCTTAATTTGGTTCACAACGCGTAGGAAGTCTGCGCCCGCACGGTCCATCTTGTTTACAAATACCAAACGTGGAACGTGGTATTTGTCTGCTTGACGCCATACAGTTTCAGACTGAGGTTCAACACCAGATGAGCCACAGAACACAACCACAGCACCATCAAGTACACGAAGAGAACGCTCTACTTCGATAGTAAAGTCAACGTGTCCAGGGGTATCAATGATGTTTACGCGATGCTCAGGGAACTGTGCTTCCATACCACGCCAGAATGTAGTAGTCGCAGCGGATGTGATAGTGATACCACGCTCCTGCTCCTGCTCCATCCAGTCCATGGTTGCTGCACCATCGTGAACTTCGCCGATTTTGTGAGAAAGGCCAGTGTAGAACAGAATACGCTCAGTTGTGGTTGTTTTTCCTGCATCTACGTGAGCACAGATACCGATATTACGGTAGAGCTCAATAGGAGTTTTACGAGCCACGATTGTATCCTCTTACTAAGGTGTACCTTAGAGTATAGAAAAGTGCTGCGAGAGAACCTCGCAGCACAGAAGGTATTACCAACGGTAATGAGCGAACGCTTTGTTTGCGTCAGCCATGCGGTGAACGTCTTCACGTTTCTTAACCGCAGTACCTTTGTTCTCAGACGCGTCTAGCATTTCAGCAGCTAGGCGTTGAGCCATAGATTTTTCACCACGCTTGCGCGCAGCTTCAACCAACCAACGCATAGCAAGTGCGTTACGGCGAACCGGACGTACTTCTACAGGTACTTGGTAAGTTGAACCACCAACACGGCGAGATTTAACCTCTACCGCTGGGCGAACGTTTTCAAGAGCTTCTTCAAAAATAGCTAAGTGGTCTTTACCAGACTTTTCAGCCATAGCATCTAGTGCAGTGTAAACGATTTTCTCTGCAGTAGATTTTTTACCGTCAACCATTAGGATGTTAACGAATTTTGCCAGCAATTCAGATTTGAATTTTGGATCTGGAAGGATCTTACGCTGACCAATGACGCGACGACGTGGCATGGATTTATCTCCGTTGTCTTCTTCAGGTTTTATCCAAAACTTTTCAGTTTTTTCAAAAAATTAAAAATAATTTAGTGTTTGGCCTTACTTAACGGAATCCATTAAGACTTAGGACGCTTCACACCGTACTTAGAACGACCTTGTTTACGGTCATTTACGCCAGCACAGTCTAGTGCGCCGCGAACAGTGTGGTAACGCACACCTGGAAGGTCTTTAACACGACCACCACGGATTAGAACAACTGAGTGCTCTTGAAGGTTGTGACCTTCACCGCCGATGTACGATGTAACTTCGAAGCCGTTTGTCAGACGTACACGACAAACTTTACGAAGTGCTGAGTTAGGTTTTTTAGGTGTAGTAGTGTAAACACGAGTACATACACCACGTTTTTGTGGGCACGCTTCTAGTGCAGGCACGTTGCTTTTAACAACTTGCTTTGCACGTGGCTTACGTACCAACTGGTTAATAGTTGCCATTAACTAGCTCCTGATTTACTTGAAAGTAAGCTTTGTGAAAAATCTATCCCCAACTGCCAATGCAGTTAGGGACGCAAAATTCTATGCAGCAGTGAGAGGTGTGTCAAGAAATATACGGATCTTTTTTGTTCAATTAGAACAATTCATCCGTAAAGCTTTGTCGACAGCAAATCTTGTTCAATCCCAAGTTAGGGATTTATCCTGATTTGCTGTTAGCTCAACGAAGCCTGAGTAATTCACAATCGTCAGCGATGGACTGATACGATTTGCAATACCGCGAGCTTGAGTATCGCTCTCTAACACAAATACGCTGCGGTTTTTTAGGTGGGAAAATGCTTTATGTTGCGAGTTAGCAGCGTACACTGCATCTTCTATAAGTAAGATGTCATCCTGTTCACTGCATAAGGGCATAGCGTCTTCTAGAGCAGAGACTGTTTTTATGATGTGTAACATAACTTCCTCAAAAAGACAGTAGCTTGCCAGCGTGTCGTAACTTATCTTTGAGCTGTTCTGAGCTTAACGCTTGGGCCTCAATGACTAAATCCGCTTGCGCCAAACCTCGCTGGGTTAACGACTCTGAACACACAAAGACTTGTTCGATGTCGTATAAATCGAAAAGCTTTAACATCGGCGCGTAATCTTTACTCAAAATATTGTTGGGGTCTTGTCCGAGTAGAAGCTGGTATACCCCGTCACCCATGAAAATGACGCTGATATCTTCACAGTAAGCCGACGCGGCTAACAGTGCATCCACACCTTCACGACCAGCTGCACTGCCATGTGGCGCACTACGAAATAGATAAGTTAACTGACTCAAAACTGTACCACTCTGTCTTGGGTTAACATCGCTTCAGCTAGGCTACCTAAGCCTGCTTGTTCAAAACCATCGGCTAGATTGTTCTGAACCAAACCATGTTGATTCGCTTCTTCTTCACTTACAATCCCGCGACGCAAAGCGGCCGCGACACAAGTTTCTAGGCGAACACTATGCTCTTTAGCCAAAGACTGCCACGCCTTATTGAGATCAAATTCATCGTTGGCTGGCACACTCAAGGCAGTACCATTAGTCACACCATCTTGATAAAAGAAGACGCTCACTAGCTGATGGCCTTGCTCTATCACCGCTTTGGCGAACTGATAAGCACTGCGCGCTGACTGGCTGCCATAAACGGGACCATTCACCACTAACGTATAAGTCAGTTTACTCACCTTTCATCATCCTCGGTTTTACGTTGACGAATGTACAAGTAAACGGTGTGTTTTGAAATATTAAGGCGATCCGCGACACGGTTGATGGCATCTTTAATATCGAAGATACCTTTGTCGTACAACTCCATCACGATCTGGCGATTTTTGGTGTTGTTAGACACGGATTTATCCGCATTGATCTCTTCGATGGTGCGTTCAACAGTTTGGTCCACCAGCTCTTCTACGTCACTAGCAAAGTTGACCGAGGAAGCCGCTTCTTTCGCTTCTTGCGTCGGCATGAAAGACTGAAGAACTTGCGAGAAAGGCGCATCCAAGTTGACGTTGATACACAACAAACCAATCACGCGATTTTCGCCATTACGAATGGCGACAGTAATCGACTTCATCAACACGCCACCTTTTGCACGGGTAAAGTACGAACGTGAGAAGTTGCGCTCCGAGCCTTCGATGTCTTTTAGCATCTTAAGCGCTAAATCAGTGATTGGTGAGCCGACTTGGCGCCCCGTGTTTTCACCGTTAGCGATTTTAATTGCAGAGGTATTTAAGTCTTCTAGAGAGTGAAGAACGATTTCACAAAATGGACCTATCAGGCTGGCGATACCATCCACGACCGCCTCATAAGATCTTAAAATGATTTTGTCGTGCTCGGTAAACGGCATCACGTTAACGGATTCCATTTCGAGCAACATCTCCGCGTTTATTGTTTCTGTAGTTGTCATAAGCCTTCGAGCGAAAAATCAACAAATTGGTGTAAGTTTATCAGAAAATTTGAAAAGCAACCTAGCAAACTCACCAACTAGTGACCTAGAACAAAAAAGGCCCGTTAAACGGACCTTTTTCAATAACTTATCGCAGCTTATTGTTATTGCTCTGCGTTGTCGTTCTCAACTTTTAGCAGCTCAACTTCAAATACTAGCGTTGAGTTAGCAGGAATGCTTGGTGTGTCTTGGTCACCGTATGCTAGCTCTGGCGGGATAACGAATTTGAATTTAGAACCCACTGGCATTAGCTGAACACCCTCTGTCCAACCTGGGATTACACGGTTAAGTGGGAACGTTGCAGGTTCACCACGATCGTATGAGCTGTCGAACTGAGTACCGTCGATCAGAGTACCTTTGTAGTGTACTTGAACCGTATCAGTGTCTTTTGGCTTCTCACCTTCAGCTGGTGTCATTACTTGGTATAGAAGACCTGTATCTGTCTTCACTACGCCTTCTTGCTTCTCAAACTCAGCTCGGAAATCATCGCCAGCTTTTTTCGCTTCAGCTGCTTTCTCAGCCGCTTGTGCTTGCATCTTTTCTGCAACACGCTTGTCTAGAGATTCTAGTGCTGCACGTGTTTCTTCTTCATTCAATTCAGCATTGCCTTTGAAGACGTCTTCGATACCTTTTAGTACCAAATCTTTGTTAAGATTAATGCCGATTTCGCTTGGCTTGTCGATGCTTGTGCTTAGGTAGTTAGCAAATGAAACACCGATTGCGTATGCCGCTTTGTCGTCGTCGGTTTTAAAGTGAACCGCTTTACCGGTTTCTGCTTGAACTTGTTCTGCTTGAGGTGCGGTTTCTGTTTTAGTTTCTTCTTTCTGACAACCTACCGCTAGCATAACTGTTGCAGCAAGTAGCGACACTTTTAAAACTGATTTCATTAAATTCTCCCAATAATGGCTCTGCCATTGGTTGTTGTGCACAAATCTTCTATGAGACTAGTGAAGACAATCGTTATACCAATATACTAGCTATATGTCTTAAGACACAAACCGGATTATTAGATGTGATGCAAAGAATTTTTCATTTATTCCTATATTTAATTGTCATCACCACGTTAAATGGTTGCTTTTTCGCCGAGCGTGAAGTGCAGCGTTGGCCGATAGAACCTCAAGGTGCGACGAGCTTCGCACTTAGCAGAGATGGACGGTTTGCTCTGCTCTATTCTCAACAACGTCATTTGATGTTGTGGGACCTAGAGCAAAATGAACAACTAGCCAACCTGGGTGAACTCGATGCCGATGCCAATGTGGTTTCCCATATCCGCATATCTGACAATGGTCGCTACGCAATTACAGCAAGCCAAATGAACTTCGCAGTTTGGGACCTAGGCTGGACGCAATCCGAAGGCCTTTGGTCTATCTCTGATGCGCTCATTCGCGACGTTGATATCACCAGTAATGGTGAACAAGTTCTGCTTGGGTTATCCAACGGTAAAGCAATTTATGTCAACTTAGTCACCGGGCGTCGCATGGAGTTCCTTGCGCATCGTGAAAAAGTCAATTCCGTGGCCATTTCTCCTAATGGGCGCTTCGCCCTAACCGGAGGTAATGACTATAAAGCGTATCTGTGGGATACCGAAACCGGACAAGTACTACGAACCTTCGAACATGAACAACGAATTGTTCGCGTGGCCCTGCAAAGAGATGGAAAATTAGCAATGACATCTGATGGCGGAAACCAAGCGATTGTTTGGAATTTAAAAACTGGACAAGAAGTCACACAGTTGAGCAGTTGGTCACGCCAATTAATTTTCTCTACCGCACGATTTTCTGACGACGGGACTCAACTAGTCACAGGAAGCCCTTCTGGCCGTGTGTCGATATGGGATACTCAAACCGGAAAACGAATGAGTGGATTTGAAGTGGAGCCCAAAAAAGACACTCGCCCTCCCCGTGCGGTCGTGTATGATGCAGCCTTTGATTCAAAACAACGCGTAATTACTGCTACTTCAGCAGGTATTGCCCAAGCTTGGCAGTTAGAGAACGGATCATGACAGAAAAAATCATTCAGCAATTGGAAGCACGCATTAATGACTTAGAATGTCAGCTTGCGTTCCAAGAACAGACTATTGAAGATCTGAACGGAGCTTTATCGCAGCAACAACTGCAAATTACCAAGATGCTCGATCAGATGAAATATGTGGTAGGTAAAGTAAAAAATATGGACTCGTCGAATTTAGCCGATCCGTCAGAAGAAACCCCACCACCGCATTATTAAAATGCAGGCTCAAATAGCATAAAGCCCAGAACATGTTCTGGGCTTTGTTGTATTAATTACTTAAGAAGGTACTCAAGAGGAAGCTATTCGTCGGCGTAGATTTTAACGCTCAGCTCGCCTTGCGTATTAATGCCTGCTCGGTACATGCCAGAACTGTTCATCGCAAAGTGCATCTCACCTTTAGCATCAATGGCAATCAAACCGCCCTCTCCGCCCATCTGTTTGAGATCACCTTGGATAATGTGTTCACAAGCCGTATGAATATCTTCTTGTAAGTAACGCATACGTGCTGCAACGTCTTCCGCAACACGTTTACGAATAAAGAACTCGCCGACACCCGTAGTGGAAACTGCCACGACGCCATTTTCGGCCACCGTACCACAACCAATAAGAGCCGAATCTCCGACTCGGTTGTATTTCTTATTCGTCACGCCACCCGTACTGGTGGCAGCGGCTAAGTTGCCTTGTTGATCTAACGCTACCGCACCAACCGTACCGTGCTTACGGTCATCTGGGTAACGAGATTCCGACAAAGCAAACAGTCCTTTCTCACGCATAGACAGCAACTGCTCATAACGGCGATCAGTAAAGAAGTAATCTTGCTCGGTATACTCATGGCCTTGCTCAAAAGCAAACTTCTCTGCGCCCTCACCCACCAACAGCACATGATTGCTGTTTCGCATCACGTCACGAGCGAGCTCAATTGGGTTTCTGATATGACGAACCCCAGCGACCGCGCCTGCTGCAAGGTTTCGCCCATCCATCACAGAAGCGTCCATTTCAACCATTTCGTTGTTGGTCAGCACTGAGCCTTTACCCGCATTAAAGTTAGGAGAGTCTTCCAATACTTTCACTGCCGCTACGACTGCATCTAAGGCTTCACCGCCCGTGTCTAGAATTTGATGTCCCGCTTTTACCGCAGCTTCTAAATCCGCCAAGATGGATTGTTGCAGCTCATCGCTCATCTGTTCACGCAAGATGGTGCCCGCACCACCATGAATGGCAATCGAGAAAGGTTTCGTCATCGCTTTGTCCAACTGTTATTCCTTGTATGGTTGGCACTACACCTTAGATAAACAAAAAGCGCAAGTTGAAAACTCAACTTGCGCTTTTCAAAGCTTTGCTAGATTAGATTATCTAGTGAAGGAGCTTATGATTAGTGAGAACCACAGCTACCGCCGCCACAGCAGCCGCCTTCTTCTTCGTGATCGTGGTCATGATCGTGACCACCACAACAGCCACCACCTTGATGGATGTGACCGTGTTCGATCTCTTCTGCTGTTGCTTCACGTGTAGACATAACTTCTACTTCGAAAGTTAGTGTTTGACCAGCTAACATATGGTTACCGTCAACAACCACTTCGTTGCCGTCAACTTCTGTTACTTCAACAGGGATTGGACCTTGGTCAGTGTCAGCTAGGAAGCGCATGCCCACTTCGATTTGCTCAACGCCTTGGAACACGTCCGCAGGAACGCGCTGTACTAGCGCATCGTTGTGCTCACCGTAAGCTTCTTCAGGAGCTACCGTTACTGAGAACTTGTCGCCAGCCACTTTACCTTCAAGTTCTTTTTCAAGACCTGTGATTAGGTTGTTGTGACCGTGAAGGTAATCTAGAGGTGCTTCTGCTGTTGATTGATCAACAACGACACCGTCTTCCATCATTACTTTGTATGCAAGGCTTGCAACAACGTTCTTTTCAATTTTCATACTAACTCCAGGGAGATTAATTGACTTAACCTGAATGGGGTTAAGTACTGAGATATCTGGGTGTATTATGGGGATCAATTATCGAAGTTCAATTATTCCGGCTTAAAAATTCCGATCATTTCCTGATCTGAGTGTTTATTTTTCTCTACAGATTGTGGTTTGCGCTGCTCTGTAAACTCACACTCGACACACTCAACTAACTCGATGTTATTTTCAATCCACCAGCGCAGGGTATCTTGCTGGCTGCAATTTGGGCAGCTAGCGCCGGCAATGAAACGTTTCTTGATTTTCACGCTATTTCCTTAGCTTGAGTCTTGGCTCAAGTACTACTTCCAATGATTAGGTGACTGATGGTCGCTCTCCATTTCACGACCAAATATTTCTTCTAGCTCTTTGCGTGCCTCTTTCGCCCTTTGAGCTAATTTCTTATCTTCATTGTGTTGAGGCAATAAGTCCTTAAGCATAGCATTATCCAACTTGCGAAAATGTGCTTCTGCCCGCTTTGCTTGATAAGGATGCATACCCAGTTCTACGAGCGCTTGGCGACCGAGATCTAGCGCCCCTAAAAATGTTTCACGAGAGTAATTCTCTACACCATGACTCATTAACTGGTAAGCCTCGACACGGCTTCTTGCTCGGGCTAACAACTTAAGTTTCGGGAAGTGCACGCGACAAATGTCCACGATGGCCATCACCTCATCAGGTGAATCAGTACAAATAATCAATGCTTCCGCTTTATCAGCGCCAGCAGCCCTCAATAGGTCAATTTGTGTAGCATCGCCATAAAACACTTTGTAACCATACTTACGTAATAGGTGGATTTGGCTGGCATCACTTTCTAATACTGTCACTTTGATTTTATTGGCATACATTAAACGTCCGACGATCTGACCGAAACGTCCAAAGCCTGCAATGATAACGCGTGGTCGGCGATCCACGACTTTCGTGGTCATGCCCTCTTCTTCTTGATTGAGGGTATGAGCAAACCACTTCTTTTGTCCCATCAGCAAAAGAGGAGTCGTCACCATGGATAGACTGACCACCACCAACAGAAACGCCACTTGCTCTTTGGACAAAATGCCCTCTTGGCTCGCCGCGGTAAATATGACAAAGGCAAACTCACCGCCTTGGCTCAAAATTGCAGCCATACGGCTTCTCGCTTTGGCTCCGACACGGGCAGCTCTCGCCAATGCATACAAAACCAAACCCTTAACCACGACCAAAGCCACCACCGCACCGAGAATCTCTAAAGGGTGTAATGCCAATAACCCCAAGTTTACTGCCATGCCCACCGCAATAAAGAATAACCCCAACAACAGACCTTTAAATGGCTCGATAGCGATTTCCAACTCATGGCGATACTCACTCTCTGCCAGCAAAACGCCTGCTAAAAAAGTCCCCAATGCCATCGAAAGGCCGAGCTTTTGCATCACGACCGAAATGCCAAGCACGACTAAAAGTGCAGCAACGGTAAAGAGCTCACGAACGCCGCTCATCACGACAAAACGAAATAGCGGACGTAGTAAAAAGTGACCACCAATCAACAGTGCTACCACACTGCCTAAAATAGTGAAGACATCCAACCAACTTCCACCACTATGCCCGCCTGCTAGCAAGGGCAACATCGCCAGCATCGGGATCACTGCAATATCTTGAAAGAGCAGCACCGCAAAACCAGATTGCCCCGTTTCGGTACCATTAAGCCCTTGCTCTTCAATGACTTTAAGTGCAATCGCCGTCGAGGACAGCGCCAACCCCATCCCGATAACTAAACTCACTTGCATGCTTACGCCAAACATACTGACGACACTACCAATCACGGCGGTCGTGACCACAACCTGCGCACCGCCTAAACCTAAAATCGGCCCTCGCATCTGCCACAATTTTTTAGGGTTTAATTCCAGCCCTATCAAAAACAGTAACAACACAACCCCAAGCTCGGCAAAATGCAAAATGGCATCAACGTCACTAATTAAGCCAAGCCCCCATGGGCCAATCAACACACCAGCGAGTAAATAACCTAAAACCGAGCCAAGCCCAAGGCGCTGAGCAATCGGCACCGCAATAACCGCAGCCGAAAGAAAGACCACACTGCTTTGAAGAAACTCACTGGTGATCGCCATACTGACCTCCTCGATCTGCCGCTTGCCAGTTTTCAAGTGGGTTACTCAGCCATCCACGGTATAACTCGGCATGTTCGTAGCGTTCAATATCTGAAACATTTCTTGACCAATACAACACCAGTGGTTCAATCCAGTGCATTTGGCATAGGGCTGCCGTCAGTTCAAACGGTTGCAAGATTTGCTCAAGTGGGTATTTGTTGTACCCCTTCGCGCTGAAGGCTTCTTCTTTACCACCTGTTGTAATGACACTGCGCCAGTATTTTCCTTCTAGCGCCGCACCTCCGCCAAATGCAAAGCCTTTACCTAACACTCGGTCTAGCCACTCTTTTAATAGGGCTGGACATGAATACATATAAAGTGGGTGGTGAAATACGATCACATCGTGAGCGAGCAACAACTCATGTTCGTAATTCACATCAATAAAGAAATCAGGGTAAACACCGTAAAGATCGTGCACAGTGACGTGATCAAGCGACTGAGCTTTTTTTATCATCACTTGATTGGCAATCGAGTTATGTGGCTCTGGATGAGCATAAATGACCAGAACTTTTGGGAGAATAGACGGTGCAACAGCCAAATGGTCGTCCTTGTGGTTATTTTTATCCGTTATCAAATTGTTATACTTTTTTGTACAGCATAATGCAATTAAAGCGAATCAATCGACTTTTCCGGTCAATACCCCTACTATTCACCGCTAGATATATACCCAAGTGGCTTTAAAAACGATTGAAACCACTTCGCTATGTAACCAAGCAACGCGCACTGCGCAAAGTGAATGAAAACTTTATGATTACCTTCTCTGATATTCAGTTACTGCGTGGCGGTAAACCTCTTTTAGACCAAGCTTCTGCGACTATTCACCCTGGCGATAAAGTCGGTCTTGTGGGCAAAAACGGCTGCGGTAAATCAACGCTGTTTGCCCTACTGAAAGATGAACTGTTAATTGATGCTGGCTCATTTAGCCAACCTCAACACTGGGAGTTGGCCTGGGTCGCACAGGAAACGCCTGCGCTAGAGCGCACTGCACTGGAATACGTCATTGATGGTGATCGCGAATACCGCGCTCTCGAAAAGCAGTTAGCAGAAGCAGAAACGCAGGACAACGGAACCCTAGTTGCCGAGATACACGGTAAAATTGAAACCATTGGTGGTTACAGCATTCGCGCTCGCGCGGCAGAACTGCTCGATGGTTTAGGGTTCAGCCAAGAGCAAATGAGTTGGAGTTTGACCCAATTCTCGGGTGGTTGGCGTATGCGTCTTAACTTGGCTCAAGCGCTATTGTGTCGTTCTGATCTACTGCTACTCGACGAACCAACCAACCACTTGGATTTGGACGCGGTAATGTGGTTAGAGCGTTGGCTACAAAACTACCCTGGCACGCTGATTCTGATCTCGCACGACCGAGACTTCCTTGATCCAATTGTTGGTCGCATCATTCACATCGAGAATCAGCAGCTGAACGAATACACGGGTAACTACTCGTCATTCGAAAACCAACGCGCACAAAAGATGGTGTTACAACAAGCGATGTTTGAAAAGCAACAGAAGCAGATGTCGCACATGCAAAGCTACATCGACCGCTTCCGTTATAAAGCATCAAAAGCACGCCAAGCCCAAAGCCGTATCAAAGCTTTGGAGCGCATGGAAAAAGTACTGCCAGCTCAATTCGATAACCCATTTAGCTTCCAATTCCGTGAGCCAGCTGCGCTGCCAAACCCAATCATGATGATGGATGAAGTATCTGCAGGTTACGGTGACAACCTCATCTTAGAGAAGATCCGCTTGAACTTGGTTCCTGGCAGTCGTATTGGTCTACTCGGCCGTAATGGTGCGGGTAAATCGACCTTAATCAAGCTGCTCTCTGGTGAACTTAACGCGCAAGGTGGTGACCTAACTTACTCACAAGGCGTGAAAATTGGTTACTTCGCTCAGCACCAGTTAGAAACGCTTCATCCTGAAGAAACGCCGCTGCAACACATGATGCAAATCGCACCCGATCAAACCGAACAGCAGCTACGTGATTACCTAGGTAGCTTTGGCTTCCAAGGTGACAAAGCACTAGAAAAAGTTGCGCCGTTTTCTGGTGGCGAAAAAGCCCGTTTGGTATTGGCTTTAATTGTGTGGCAAAAGCCAAACCTGTTGCTACTTGATGAACCGACCAACCACTTAGACTTGGACATGCGCCAAGCACTTACGATGGCACTGCAAACGTTCGAAGGTGCAATGGTGATTGTTTCGCACGACCGTTACCTATTGCGTGCTACGACCGATGACTTGTATTTAGTGCATGATCGACAAGTTGCTCCGTTCGATGGTGACTTAAACGACTACTACAAGTGGTTAACTGAGCAACAAAGAGCGGAACGCAAAGAAGCACAAGCCGCACAGCCAGCCAAAGATAGCGCCAACAGCGCGGCAGCGAAAAAAGAGCAGAAACGTCGCGATGCAGAGTTTCGAAAACAGACAGCGCCAATTCGCAAAACGCTGACACAACTAGAAAATAAAATGGATAAGTTAGGTGCTGCACTGGCCGAAGCTGAAGAACAATTGGCGGACAACTCACTGTATGCGGCCGAAAATAAAGCTAAACTTAACCAAGTGCTGGCACTTCAAGCTTCTAGTAAGGCTGAGCTCGAAGAAATTGAAATGGAATGGATGTCTGCTCAAGAAACGTTGGAGCAGATGGAGCTAGAGTTTAATCAATGAGTAATCAACACGCTGAATACACACTCACCCTAGAACACCTTTGGCAGTTTAGTCTGCAGTTTTATGGTGTGCGAGAAGTGAAAGAGGCGTGCTTATCATTGCAAAACAACTACCACGGTAACGTGAACCTACTCCTGCTGCTCAGATGGCTCGATGAGCAGCAACTCATTTTCCAAGAAAAAGACTGGCCCTTGGTGCAAGACTGTCTAGGTAGGAGCGAAACTTTACTTCACTCCTTTCGCGACCTTCGTCGCCACCTTAAGTCTCAAGTCAATGACGCTTTGTATCGTGAGACCTTGCAGTTTGAGCTGCAACTAGAAAAGCAGCAACAAGCGGATTTGGTGGACTGCATTAACTCACTTGCACTACTCAAAAATGATGGTGACCCACTGACGTTGAGATACTGTCGTCAACTCGGTGGGGAGCATTTGCAGCAAGCCTTTGCTATTCCGGTGCCAAACATTCAACCACCAAAACGCCCATAAATCTGTAGAATACCTATAATCTTTATAAAGGATTATATTAATAAGTTCTTCAACGGACACCGAAGGACCGCATAAGAGCAGTTAGGTATGACACAATTTTTCGCAGCCGCCGGGATCAAAAACCCGCATCTCCAAACGCTTTTGCCGCGTTTTATTCGCAAAAAAGCGTTATTTACGCCGATTTGGCAAACCCTCGATACATCCGATGGCGACTTTCTCGATCTCGCGTGGAGCGAGGACCCAACCCAAGAGCCTGCACAAAAAAAGCCGATTTTTGTTTTATTTCATGGGTTAGAGGGGTGCTTCTATAGCCCTTATGCCAATGGGCTAATGAATGCATTTGCTCAATCTGGATGGCTGTCGGTGATGATGCATTTTCGTGGCTGCAGCGGTAAACCAAACAAAAAAGCACGAGCTTATCACTCGGGAGAAGTGACGGATGCTCGTTACTTCCTAGAGCACCTTGAACAACGTTTTCCTGATAATCCCAAAGTTGCAGTTGGTATTTCTCTTGGCGGTAACATGTTGGCGAATTATTTAGCCCAATATAAAGACCACCCTATTTTGAATGCAGCGACTATTATCTCAGCGCCTTTAGACCTAGCGGCGTGTGCAAACCGTATTGAACAAGGCTTTTCGAAAGTGTATCGCCGTTACCTGCTTTCTTCACTGAAACGTAACGCGTTACAAAAGCATCATCTACTGCACGGCGAGCTTGCGCTGTCCTACAACTCAATAAAACGTGTCACACGGCTGTATGAATTCGATGATTTGATCACCGCACCATTGCATGGCTTTAAAGACGCACAAGATTATTACGATCAATGTTCAGGCTTAAGTAAATTACAACAGATCACGCTACCGACACTGATCATTCACGCCAAAGACGATCCGTTCATGACCGACGATGTGATCCCGAAGTTTGTTCTGCCAGATAACATTGATTACCGTCTCTTTGAACACGGTGGCCATGTTGGCTTCCTGACAGGAACGGCGTTAAAACCTAAGTTTTGGTTGGAGGAAGCGCTGCCCGCGTATTACGAAAGTATCGCCGCAGATTACCTTTCTGCTGTATCCAAGCAACGAACGCAGTAAACTAGCCGCTCATCATAAAAGTTAGAGGTATTTATGATCATTCCATGGCAAGACATTGCGCCGGAAACATTGGAAAACTTAATTCGTGAATTCGTCTTACGCGAAGGAACGGATTACGGAACCGTCGAGGTTTCTTTGCAAGACAAAATTGATCAAGTCAAAGCTCAATTGGAAAAAGGTGAAGCGGTTATCGTGTTCTCTGAGCTACACGAAACCGTCGATATTCAACATAAAACAAAATTTTAGACCCTTCACATTTTACCGTATCCCACTCGATGACAAGGTATTGTTACGTGCTATAGTGGGATATCGACCGTGCAGTAGTAACTCTACTGCACATTACAGGTAAGTAATTTTCGACAAGGTTTGTCATGTCAGCTAAACACCCAATTATTGCGGTTACTGGTTCGTCCGGTGCCGGCACGACCACTACATCTGAAGCCTTCCGTAAAATGTTCAATATGATGAACGTTAAACCCGCATGGGTTGAAGGCGATAGCTTCCATCGCTTTACTCGCCCAGAGATGGACATCGAAATCCGCAAAGCCCGCGAGCAAGGTCGACACATTAGCTACTTTGGCCCACAAGCTAATGACTTCCCGGGATTAGAAGAGTTTTTCCGTAAGTTCGGGCATGACGGCACTGGCAGCGTGCGCCGTTATCTGCACACGTTTGACGAAGCGGTTCCCTACAATCAAATGCCAGGCACGTTTACACCGTGGCAAGACTTACCCGAAAACAGCGACGTGCTGTTTTATGAAGGGTTACATGGTGGCGTGGTCGATGGCGATGTTAATGTTGCTCAACATGTGGATTTCTTAATCGGCATGGTGCCGATTGTGAACTTAGAGTGGATACAAAAATTCGTACGTGACACTCGCGATCGCGGCCATTCGCGTGAAGCGGTAATGGACTCAATCGTGCGATCCATGGACGATTACCTCAACTATATCACTCCGCAGTTTTCTCGTACTCACATCAACTTCCAGCGCGTACCGACCGTTGATACTTCCAACCCACTTAATGCAAAAGGCATCCCTAGTTTGGATGAGAGTTTTGTGGTGATTCGCCTACGCGGTATCAAGAATGTCGACTTCCCATATCTGCTGGCCATGATTGATGGCTCATTCATGTCACGCCACAACACGATTGTCGTACCCGGCGGTAAGATGAGCTTTGCAATGGAGCTCATAGTTCGGCCTATCCTACAACAGCTCATCGAAACAGGGAAAATTGGCTAAAAACCTGCCTGCGAAGATGTTTACTTTTCATACCGTGATCATGTGCACAGTTTTGCTTACAAAATCTCAATCATGGCACGATTAAAATCAAGAAATCGTTTTCGAAAAAGGATACTATTTCTTACCGAAACACAAGAGAGCTTGCAGCATATAAAAAGTGCTCTTATTCTAGTAGGCCTAATTCAGGCTTAGCTAAAATATGGATAGCGCAAGCGTACCCTGCAGAGGAAGTGAGATATTATGGTTCTAGGTAAACCTCAAACCGACCCAACATTAGAGTGGTTTCTTTCACACTGTCATATTCATAAGTACCCTTCAAAGAGCACGCTAATTCACGCGGGCGAAAAGGCAGAAACTTTGTACTACATCGTTAAAGGTTCTGTTGCGGTTCTTATCAAAGACGAAGAAGGTAAGGAGATGATCCTTTCTTACCTAAACCAAGGAGACTTTATTGGTGAACTTGGTCTATTCGAGGAAGACCAAGAGCGCACAGCTTGGGTTCGTGCTAAATCTCCTTGTGAAGTTGCTGAAATTTCTTTCAAGAAGTTCCGTCAGCTTATCCAAGTAAACCCAGACATCCTAATGCGTCTTTCTGCGCAGATGGCTCGTCGTCTTCAAGTAACTAGCCAAAAAGTGGGTGACCTGGCGTTCCTAGACGTAACTGGTCGTATCGCTCAGACGCTTCTGAACCTTGCAAAACAACCAGACGCAATGACTCACCCAGACGGCATGCAAATCAAGATCACTCGTCAAGAAATCGGTCAAATTGTTGGCTGTTCTCGTGAGACAGTAGGTCGTATCTTGAAGATGCTAGAAGAGCAGAACCTAATCTCTGCTCACGGTAAAACCATCGTGGTTTACGGTACTCGTTAATCTCGAACTAGAGTGACACGAACAAAATTATAAAAGCCACCAATGGCAACATTGGTGGCTTTTTATTTGCTCATGACCAAATGAGATAGGGTGCAGCGAACACTAATGAGTAAGCTTAACAGGTTAACCCTAAAACTTAGCCATTCGTACTTTCAAAGATTTTGTCCGCTGAAGCGGCCACGAAACCTGGGTACAAATCACCATTTTCCATCGGATAGCGCTTAGCAAATTCATAAAACCCGCCAGGGATAATTTCAGTGCCTTCGCTAAAACGAACCGCTACTTTATCTGCCATGGTCGATGACTGCTCTAGCAACACCTCAGGAGTGCCCTTCACTTCACCACCATTTTCATTAATGGTAAACCCAGCGGTACGCAGATGATCGTTTACCTGCTTCACTTCTTCATATTCATTGAGTTGGTTAACGCTCACCGTGAAGTGGTTTGCTCCGTAACCATGCGCCGCAAGCCAAGATGCGTACTCACTTTCTTTAGCCAACGTTTGGTAATCAGCAAAGCTTAAATCCCACAAGCGTCCACCATGTAAGAATGCGCTATCGTTCAGCTTGTCAGCATCGACTTGTGCCACCAAATTTTTCACAATCTCTTGTAGCTCAGGCGAGCACTCTTCAACTTTTAGCTCACTAATAAATACTTTAGGTTGCTTCGGATCTGGGTGCTCATAGTGCTTAGCAACCAGCTTTTTGCTTTCGAAAACGTAATCACCACACGCCTTGTAACCAATAGCTACAAATGGCTTAGCTAGAGTTTCAATACCAAGAGGCGCGATATTGAAGGTACGTAAAGCTATATGATCATTAATCAGAGGCTCATCTTCTTGAAGCAGCTGATGCACTTTAGCCGCCGAAGGGCAAAGACGTTGAATGTAATCTTGCCATAGCGATTCAAATAACACATCGGGCGTCATAACGACTCCTTGTTACGAGATGTAGAGTTTAAAGGTAAGCGGAAGTTGGCTGCTCGTTCACAACAAAAGTTGTCCAGAATAATGAACGAGCAACCATCAACCTGTGACGGTAAATGCCAGTCAGTCAACACGCTTTTCCGAGTCTTTGCTCACTTTTCGTGTTCTGCCAACGATCACTACAACCCATACCTAAATGATGCGCCGGCAAGGTGAGCCGCAATGCATAGTTGCGACTCTATTATTAAAACTTATAGCACTACACCTGGACTCAATGTTGCAGGCAAGACAGTTTCTTGACCTTCCATTGATGCCATTGGGTACGCACAGTAATCTGCTGCGTAGTAAGCGCTTGGGCGCAAGTTACCCGACGCCCCCGGACCACCAAATGGCGCATCACCGCTTGCCCCAGTAAGCTGGCGGTTACGGTTCACGATTCCTGCACGAATGTGGTCAACGAAGTATTCCCATTCTTGGTCGTCGGTTGAAACCAAACCAGCAGATAAGCCAAAGCGCGTATCGTTTGCTAGCGCCACGGCTTTGTCTAATCCTTCGTAGCGCACCACTTGCAGAAGTGGGCCGAAGTACTCTTCATCTGGTAACTCAGCAATGTTCGTTACATCAATGATGCCTGGAGAAACAAACGCCGCCTCTCCTGCTTTCGCTTCAATCAAGCTTTCACCGCCAAGAGACTGTAGATTAGCTTGTGCATCAAGAATAAACTTGGCTGCCGCGACCGAAATTTGCGGTCCCATAAATGGCGCAGGTTCTGCAAATGGTTGGTCTACGCGAATATTGCGTGTCGCTTCAACGAGTTTGGTGATAAGCGCATCGCCTTTTTCACCCAATGGCACATACAAACGACGAGCACACGTACAACGCTGCCCAGCACTGATAAACGCTGACTGGATGATGGTGTAAACCGTGGCATCCAAATCACCATATTTATCAGAGATCACCATCGGGTTATTACCACCCATTTCTAGTGCGAGCATCTTGCCCGGTTGACCCGCAAATTGACGGTGTAATACATGCCCCGTATTTGCGCTACCCGTAAACAGTACGCCATCGATGCCTTTTGCGTCAGCGAGCGCGATACCAGTTTCTTTCGCGCCTTGAACAAGGTTAATCACGCCTTTCGGCAGACCGGCTTCTTCCCATAGCTTCATTGCCAATTCACCCGTCCATGGCGTTTGCTCAGACGGTTTGAAGACTACCGTGTTACCAGCCAGTAGCGCAGGCACAATGTGACCATTTGGTAGGTGGCCTGGGAAGTTGTAAGGACCAAACACCGCCATCACGCCCAATGGGCGGTGGCGCAATACGATTTGGTTGCCTGCTGCTTCACGGCTCGCCTCACCAGTGCGGTCATGATAAGCGCGAATCGAAATGGCAATTTTACCTGCCATTGCCGCTGCTTCAGTGCGCGTTTCCCAAATTGGCTTACCAGTTTCTTTGGCAATGACTTCGGCGATTTTTTCGCTGTTCTCTTTTACTTTCTCCGCAAAAGCCAACACGATTGCCTCACGCTCTGAAAATGGGCGCTTTTTCCAGTCAATAAACGCTTCACGCGCTGCAGATACCGCCTGGTTCACCTGCTCTGCCGTTGCACCTTTGCCTTGCCAGATCACTTCTTGGTTGTACGGCGACAGAGACGTAAATGCTTCACCCTGACCTTGTACCCATTCACCTGCAATCCAATGTGTCATTGTTTCTATCCTTAAATTCTGTCGTCTGTTACTGCGGAAGAAGGCGAACGAAATCCCCTTCTTCAACCGAAAGTGCATCCGCAACGTCTGGTGCGATCATTACGCTCTGTGTCTCTGCGTCATACGCCGCCTTAGTGACTGTCGCACGGAAATTCTCGAAAGATGAATTACACATCAAGAAGTCTTGTGTGCTGGAATGTTCAGAGATTTTGACTTTCGCGCGGAATGAATGACGTACCGACTCAATATTACGCAGATCACACTCAACCGTTGGGCCACCATCGAAGATGTCGACGTAACCTCGGTTGGTAAAACCTTCACGCTCAAGCAGCTTCAGCGCTGGACGCGTGTTGTCATGTACTTGACCAATCACGGCTTGCGCTTCTGGGCTGAGCAGATTGATGTAAATAGGCAGTTTCGGCATCAAGTCGGCGATAAAGCCTTTCTTGCCGATACCTGTCAGGTAATCTGCAAGAGTGAAATCGATAGAGAAGAAATGCTCTTGAAGCCATTGCCAGAATGGTGAATTACCCTCGTCGTCTGAAACGCCACGCATCTCCGCAAAGATCGTTTCAGAGAAGCGCTCTGGGTGCTCTGCCATCATTAGGAAACGACACTTCGACATTAGACGACCATTCAGACCTTGGCGGAATTTCTCACGCAAGAACAAGGTACAAATTTCGCTGTTACCCGTGTAGTTATTACCAAAAGTAAGCAGTTTAACGACGTTGTTAACGCCAAGCTTTGGCGACGAGTGCACAACTTTACTAATGTGATATGAGTAAAATGGGACATCCCAGCCGATAGATGCTTCGATTCCGGTGGTACCCGCAACCTCACCCGTTTCAGAGTCAAAGCCAACCATCAGGTAGCCTTCATCGCCTGGTTCTGCCACATCTGGCTTACCAAAGCTGTACTCTGAATGTTTGATTCGATTGGTTAACAGTTCTTCGTTAACCGGTAGAGATGTAAATCCGTGACCAGACTCCACCGCACAAGTGTGCAGTGCGTCGTAATCCGACATCGCGATAGGGCGAACTACTAGCATCAATACTCCCTCCAGATGCAAGAAGATCCTAACTATATTGTAGGAACAATTCCCCCATCAGAGATCCTTGACGGGGGTGTCTGCGTTGACGTTTAAACTGATATCGCGCTTAAACTAAAGTCGCGATCGCTTTATCCAGTTTCGCCAAGCCTTCTTCAATTTCTTGTTGTGTGATAACGAGTGATGGTGTGAAACGTACGACATTGGCACCCGCAACCAATACCATGAGACCTTGTTTACCTGCAGCAACCAGCACGTCACGCGCACGGCCTTGCCATTCTTCATTTAGTGCAGCGCCAAGTAATAGGCCTTGACCGCGCACTTCTGAGAAGATGTTGTACTTCGCGTTGATCTTCTCTAGACCTTCACGGAACATTGCTTCGCGTTCTAGTACACCAGCCAAAACCTCTGGCTTAGTGACTTCATTTACAACCGCTTCTGCAACCGCACACGCTAGTGGGTTACCGCCATATGTAGAACCGTGAGTGCCCACTTTCATGTGCTCTGCCAATTTTGCTGTCGTTAGCATTGCACCGATTGGGAAACCGCCACCAAGTGATTTCGCAGTACTTAGAATATCTGGCGTGATACCTAAACCTTGGTAAGCGTAGAAGTTACCTGTTCGGCCATTACCAGTTTGCACTTCATCGAAGATCAGTAAGGCGTTGTGTTTGTCACACAGCTCGCGAACCGCTTGAGCGAACTCAGGCGTTGGTGGCACGATGCCGCCTTCACCTTGTAGTGGCTCCATCATGACCGCACAAGTACGATCAGACATGTGTGCTTGTAAAGCTTCGATATCGTTGTAAGGAAGGTGTGTCACGTCGCCTGGCTTAGGACCGAAGCCGTCAGAGTATGCCGCTTGGCCACCAACCGTTACGGTAAAGAATGTACGACCGTGGAAACCTTGTTTGAATGCAATGATTTCAGATTTCTCAGTGCCATGAACGTCTGCTGCATAACGACGTGCCAGCTTCAAAGCGGCTTCGTTTGCTTCTGCGCCAGAGTTAGCAAAGAACACACGCTCAGCAAAACTCACTTCTGTTAGCTTTTTCGCCAGACGAAGGGCTGGTTCGTTCGTCATAACGTTACTTAAGTGCCAAAGCTTGTTAGCTTGCTCTGTTAGTGCGTTTACCATTACTGGATGACAATGGCCAAGACAGCTCACTGCAATACCACCAGCAAAGTCGATGTATTCATTACCTTCCTGATCCCAAACACGTGAACCTTCACCTTTAACAGGGATCATTTCCATCGGGTTATAGCAAGGTACCATTACCTCATCGAATAAACCGCGCTCTACTTTAATTTCCGTTGTCATTGCACATTCCTTCTTGATACCGCATGCGTAGCAGATAAGCGAATTTAACCGGCTCTCTTTGCCAGCAAATAATGTTTTGCATTTAAGCTATTGCGGCATTGTATTTACATTTAATTAACCATTTCAATAGTGATTTATTCTTTTCGTTCTCGAAAGCAACTTCCATTAATCACTGCTTATGACTATTTATGCATCAAGAAAGTAAAATAGAGAAGTGATTTTTTATAAATGTTATGTAATACAGGGGATAGAAGGTTTAAAAAGACATGAATAGACAAAGAGACTCGAGAGAATCGCATAGTTTTGCAATCCGCTCACCTCAGCAAAAAGATGAATGATTTGTTAAGAAAAGTGATCGCGATCAGATCGCTTTGCGTGCTAAAAAGTTCGCAAGCAACTCGTGACCTTGCTCAGTTTTGATTGATTCTGGGTGGAACTGCACCGCATCAATTGGCAAGGCTTTATGTTGGTAACCCATTATTTCATCCATGCTTCCGTCCGGCAGTTCTGTCCATGCAGTCAGTTCAAACACGTCGGGTAAAGTACCGTTTTTCACCACAAGAGAGTGATAACGGGTTACCGTGAGTGGGTTATTCAGATTTTTAAACACACAACGACCGTTATGACGAATCGGTGAGGTCTTACCGTGCATCACTTGTCGTGCACGTACCACTTCACCCCCAAACACTTGCGCTATCGCTTGATGGCCAAGGCAAACACCCAATATTGGAAGCTTACCAGCGAAGTGTTCTATCGCTTTCAGTGAAATACCTGCTTCGTTCGGCGTACATGGCCCTGGCGAGATCACCAAATGAGTTGGGTTGAGCGCCTCAATGCCTTGGATATCGATTTCATCGTTACGCACCACCTTTACGTCTGCACCAAGCTCGCAGAAGTATTGGTAAAGGTTGTAGGTAAACGAATCATAATTATCGATAATTAACAGCATGGGACTACATCGTGGAAACCTGAAAGCGAGTATTGTGCCGCCTTTTTATCTAAACGCAAGTACGATCAGTTATTCCACCTCGGCTTGCAGGAACTTACTCAGCAGGCTTTCCAACGCATTTCTTTCTTCAGAGTCGAGACAAGTTAAGTGCTGTTCCATGCTCGCGACATGCGCTTCAAGCACCTGATCTAAAAAGGCAACACCGTCTTCCGTCAATGTCACTCGATTACTTCTGCGGTCGCTTTCGCTCGCTACGCGGTGCACCCAACCTTTTTGTACTAGGCCTTCTAATCGGGTACTTACCGCACCAGACGAAATCATCAACGTTTTGTACAACGTTGTCGGAGTGACGGGTTCGACGCTACGTCTTAACGTCGCCAGAATATCGAACTCAATCGCGCTGATCCCAGCATCACCGCACACTTGGCCATGGGCCTGTTCCCAGAAGTTTGCCGCGCGACGAATTCGCCCAACCACGCCCATCGAAGAACAATCTAAGTCAGGTCGTGCTTGCTGCCACTGCTGAAGAATCTTATCTACACCGTCCATTACATCATCCTCACGATCATCACTAACTAAAAATCTTTTCAAAAAGATACTTGACCAAAAGAAAAAACACCATTACTTTTAAAAAACAATCTTTCACAAAAGATACTTTTGCAGGAGTTATTATGACCAGCGCAGAAAGGATTCAAGCAATACTGCTCACCGCGATTGCTCCCACCGTTTGGGGCAGCACCTATATCGTCACTACTGAGTTGCTACCCGCAGACAGTCCCCTGCTCGCTTCTGCGATACGCGCACTGCCTGCAGGATTACTGCTCATCGCGTATACACGCTGCTTTCCGAACCAGCAATGGTGGGGAAAACTCGCTTGCCTTGGAACGCTCAACATCGGGCTGTTTTTCTACTGTTTATTTTTTGCGGCGAGCTACCTGCCCGGAGGAACGGCGGCATTGGTCATGTCGAGCCAACCGATCATCGTGATGCTACTCAGTGGGCTGGTATTAAAAAGTAAGATCGCCTTGAGCCACTGCATCGCAGCAATCTTCGGGGTGCTTGGTGTAGCGCTTATCGTCATCAACGAAACGGTGCAGATCAGCGCGCAAGGAATTGTTCTGGCGGTACTAGGTACATTAAGCATGGCAAGTGGCGTGGTGCTCACCAAATACTGGGGACGTCCGGAGAATATGTCGACATTGGCGTTCACTGGCTGGCAACTCCTCGTCGGAGGCATCCTTTTATTACCTGCAGCGCTATGGTTTGAAGGTCTACCGGAGACCATTTCGCTAAAAAACTTGGCCGGATACAGCTACCTAACCATAGTGGGCGCGGTACTCGCTTACGCACTGTGGTTTAAAGGAATCGAGCGTCTTCCTGCAACAAACGTCGCGTTTCTAGGATTTCTGAGTAGCGTCTCGGCGAGCGTGTTGGGCTACGTATTTTTAGATGAAATACTCACACCACTGCAATTGTTAGGTGCAGGAGCAATACTGGTTTCGATCTTTTTGGCCTCCCATAGTCCTAAAGCTGCAAATGCATAACTCCAATAAACAAGATATAAAATTCAAAAGGAAATGATTATGAAACTAACGATTGTCTCTGGCAGCCAAAGGGCAAATTCACAAAGTCTCAACGTAGCTCGTTTTCTCAAACAGCACGGTTTGCAAGAATTCGACCAAGTGGAGATCCTCGACCTGCATGAACTGAACCTGCCATTTTGGAATGAAGGCGTTTGGCAAGGTATCCAAGAGTGGGATGTTTGGACACCAATCGCGCAAAAACTGCAAGAGTCTGACGCGTTTGTCTTTATCACACCGGAATGGCACGGGATGGCAACCCCTGCGCTGAAAAACTTCCTATTGCTGACGACAGCAAACGAACTGGCACATAAACCAGCACTATTGGTGAGTGTCAGCGTGAGTATCAACGGTGTTTACCCGATCAGCGAATTGCGCATGACCGGCAGCAAAAATAACCACGTGTGCTTTTTGCCTGACCACCTCATTGTGCGCAACAGCGATAAACTCATCGATCAAGATGCGAATAGCGATGACAGTGATTTTGTCGCTCGCACCCAATACACCTTGAAACTGCTCAGCTGTTACGCGAGCGCATTAGCACCAGTGCATCAGGACATGCTGCCGCTTGGTAAACCATTCACCTACGGGATGTAATCGTCATTTAAGCCGCTCAGTATTGGGCGGCGTTTAGTTTAACCTCTCTCCAAGCAACTATTAGCAACGCTAATAGTTTCAGTAGTAATCCGGTTTGTTTGAATTGTTTCAATAGTGTTAAATCATTCTCAATTAAAGGGGAGATGTATGAACATTATTGAAGTCTTAGAACCTTGGTTAGCCGACGCGATTAGTCTCCGTCATGCCATTCATAAACAACCAGAATTAGGTTTTGAAGAAAATAACACTCAAGGGTTAGTGGTTGCCGAGCTCGAAAAGTACGGCGTCGATGAAATCTGTACTGATTTCGCCAAAACGGGCGTGGTGGGTGTGATTCACGGCTCGCTCGGGGACGGAAAGAGCATCGGTCTTCGCGCCGACATGGACGCGCTACCCATCCATGAAGCCAACACATTTGCCCACCGTTCGTGCCACGACGGTAAAATGCACGCTTGTGGCCATGACGGTCACACCACTATGTTGTTACTCGCTGCGCGCTACTTGGCCCAGTCGCGTAACTTTGCAGGCAAAGCGGTGCTGATATTCCAACCGGCAGAAGAAGGTCGCGGTGGCGCCGAGACCATGATCACCGACGGCGTGTTAGAGCGCTTCCCGATCGACGAATGCTACGCTCTGCACAATATGCCGGGCATTCCTGAAGGGCATTTCGCATTTAAGACGGGGCCAATAATGGCGAGCTCTGACCGTCTGTTTGTCACTGTCGACGGAAAAAGTGGTCATGCTGGCTTACCACACACAACCCAAGATCCATTACTTGTCGCGACCCATATTTACCAAGGTATTCAAGGCATGGTCAGCCGCAACTACGACCCGTTTGATCCACTAGTGGTTTCGGTCACACAGCTGCATTGTGGAGAAACAACCAACGCCATCGCCGACCAAGCTCATATGAGCGGTACGTTCCGTACTTTGTCTCAACAAACACGAGATAGCTTGGTTGAACGACTCGAGCAACTAGTAGCTCACAGCGCCAAGGCGCACGGGATGCAAGCAGAATTTAAACTCGGACCAATTTCTCACCCACCGACGGTTAACACCGAAAACGAAACTCGGCGAGCGATCGACGCAGCGGCTCAAACCGTTGGAGCTGAGCGCGTTAACCCAAGCTGTGAAGCTATGCTAACCAGCGAAGACTTCGCCTTTTTCCTCAACAAAGTACCGGGTTGCTACGGCTTTATCGGCAACGGCACTGAGGAGCAAGGATGCAGCGTTGGCCTGCACAACAAAGCCTACGACTTTAACGATCGGCTGCTGCCGATTGGCGCCGCTTACTTTATCAATTTGATTGAACAGCAATAACAACAAATGAGGGGAAGTGACTCCCCTTTTTACACAAAGGAGTGTTCTAACAATGTCGACTGCAATTACGCAAAAATCGAGTTCAGGCGCGTCAATGATCGACCGCATTGAGCGACTGGGCGATAAAGTCCCTCATCCCTTCTATTTGTTTATCTTCCTGTGCCTCAGCGTCATGCTGCTCTCTTGCCTATTCTCGTTTATTGGCGGCGGCGTGACCCATCCATCTACGGGTGAAGTAGTGCACGTTAAGAGCCTAATCAGTGGTGAAGGTCTGGTTTACATCCTGCAATCGACGGTGAATAACTTCGTCTCGTTTAAACCACTCGGATTGGTCTTATGTATGATGCTAGCGGTGGGGCTATTGCAAGAAGTAGGCTTGGCCGACAGTGCAATCAAGCAATCATTGCTCAACGCGCCGCGTCAGTTTGTCACCGCGTCGATTTTCGTCACTGGTATCATCGGTAACCTCGCCTCAGACGCTGCGTTCATTTTGGTTCCCCCTCTCGCAGGTCTGATTTTTGCGGCAACCAACCGCAACCCAATTGTCGGCATCGCCGCAGGTTTTGTCGCGGTCGCGGCTGGGTTTACCGCCAACCTATTTATTGCTGGCACCGATGTATTACTTTCCGGTATTTCAACCGAAGCGTCTGCCATCGTTGAACACGTCGAAGTTAGCCCGGCAGCAAACTGGTACTTTATGTTGCTTTCCGTTCCGATTTTAGTCGTCACAGGGACGCTCATCACCGACAAATACATCGAGCCTAAATTCGCGCATAAAATGACAACCAACCACGCCGATAGTGAACCGTCTTTTGAAATTACCACTAAGCAAAAGAGTGCGTTGAAATGGGCTGGAGCAGCGTCTTTGGTGTTTATCGCTTTGCTTTTGGCCGCCCTGCTGCCAGCCGATTCACCTCTGCGTAATGCAGACGGCGGTTTGGTACCTTCACCTTTCCTAAAAGGGATTATCCCGATCATCATGGCATTCTTCTTTATGAATGCGGTGGTTTACGGCGTCAAAGCGGGTACGATCAAACAAGCCAGTGATATTCCTGACTTGATGTCCAAAGCGCTCAAGGGCGTTGGCGGCTACATTGTCTTGGTATTTGTGATTGCCCAGTTCATTTCTTGGTTTAAGTGGTCTAATTTAGCTATCTTTATTGCGGTGAATGGTGCGGAATGGATTTCGTCTGTCGAGATGCCAAAGCTGGCGATGATGGCGCTGTTTATGATGCTTGCTGGCGTGATGAACATGATTGTGTTTAGTGGTTCGGCGCAATGGGCGATCATGGCCCCGGTATTTATCCCACTCTTTATGTTACTTGGCGTAGACCCGCAAATTACGCAAATGGGCTACCGTATTGCCGACTCCACCACCAACATCATTTCACCGACCAATCCATATATTCCGATGGTACTGGCGCTGATCGCCAAATATAACCCGCAAGTGAAATTTGGTACTTTCCTCGCGATGATGGTGCCATACGCTCTGGTGCTATTTAGTGTTTGGGGCGGGCTATTCCTGATTTACATACTGACAGGTTTACCCGTCGGGCCAATGTAACGTCGCTTAACGACTGGGGATAAACTCAGCAAAGCCCCAGTCGCTGACATGCTTTTTCAAAATCAAACTGAACTCATCGACTAACTCTCGATGAGTTTCTTTACGTGTAATGAGCCCTACTGAGCGGTACTGAACCGGTTGAACAATCGGAATAAAGCGAACTTCCACTTTGTTGCTCAACTCACCGATAGTGGAAGACAGAATCGTCGAACCTAGTCCGCTGGAAATCATCCCTAATAGCGTTGAGGTATGCGAGGCACTCAACTCCGGATCATAGGTTAAACCAATGCGTTGAAACGCTTCGTCGGCAAGTGTGCGTAAACTGTTCCCGGGGCTGACACCAATCGACGCGTATTGATGCGCTTGCTCCCAACTGACTTGCTTATGCTCGGCGAGCGGATGGTCTTGCCGGCAAACAAAGCACAGGTAATCGCGAAACAGTAAATCAAAGTTCAATTCTGGGTGATTCGGATTGGTGTTGATGCCGATGTCTGCCTGCCCTTGTAGTACTGAATGGGTAATGTCATCAACCCGTTCTTCAATTAAGCGAAAAGTAAAATCTGGATAGCGCTTTTTCAGGTCATTGAGGGTTTTCGGCGCTAAGGATGCACACAACGTATATAGCGACGAAACCACCAGCGACTTGTTGTAGCCGTGCTGGCGGTCTTTGTTTTGCTGAACTAGTTTATCCAAGCGATTAACGATAAATCGCGCTTCCTGATACAACTGCTCGCCCGCTTCGGTGAGGATGATTTTCCTGCCTTGGCGCTGATAGAGTTCGCTGGCAAGTTGCTGGGTCAGCTTTTTCATCATCTGGCTCAACGCAGACTGGGTGATGTGCACCTTTTCAGCGGCATAAGTAAAATTTTGTTCCTCAGCCAAGGCGATAAAAGCTTTGAGCTGACGATAGCTAATGTCCATTTAGTAGTCTCACCCTTTGCTCTGCTGAAAAAGTATACCCAAACTTGGTAACTAATACGTCAATATGATTATCCATTTCTATATTTTTTCTGAACATAAAGGCCAGCATAGGCTGGCCTTTGGTCTTTACAGTTATTTAGGAACTGTTTGTCAGGAAGTAAATTCGCTTAGCGGCGACGACGGAATAAGCCGAGACCTAGCAGCGCAAATAGCGCGCCAAAACCAAACGAACCACCATCTGAATCCTTCGACCCTTCTGTTCCAGTTTCAGTTTGCGTCATTGAAACATCACGAACAGAGCTAAACTTCACGATATTACCTGTCGAGTCAGTCACTTTCTCTTCTAACTGATAATTACCTTGCTCCGGCGTTTGTTCAAACTCAATATTCACGCTACGCGCATCAATATCAGCTTGAACTAAAGTTTGGCTAGCCGAGTAAGCTTTCGTATCGGTGCTTGCCGCAGCCGCTTGTGTGGATGGCGTTAAGTTCACCGTAACAATATCGCCCACAACCGCCGTTGGTGGTAAACGGACATCGACGGCTAAGTTGTCACCTGCTTTCGGTAAATCGATGTCATCATCTGGTAAATCAATCGCGATGATCACTGGATCGTGGTCAGAGGCAGAGAACGCATCTTTGTACTTCGGCATATCACCTGTGTACTTGCTGCTGTATTCGAACAAGTTACTCTCTAGTGAGTTGATGTGCCAATCTTCAATTGCTACCACTTTTTGCGCTAGGCTACTGCTTGCCAATGCGTGGTCCAAATTACCCAGCTCGCCCGAATAGGTGTAAGAAAACGTATCAGTGCCGTGCAGCAACGTGTTTAAGTTGTGCAGACCGTAACCTTTTTCAATTTTGGTCTTCTCTACTTGAAGTTCACCATCACCAATGGTTGTGTAAGCAGCAGTATAAATGTCACGGCCGTATTTCTCTTTCGAGTAATCAGTCAGTGTCAGAAGTGGGTCTTCCATGCCATAAGCATTGAGGTCGCCCATGAGCAATACATCGCCTTTCACCTCTTTCAACGCTTCACCCACTGCGTGCGCAGCAGAAACGCGGAAGTTGTTACAGTTGCCTTGCAGATCCGCTGGCTCAGAATCTTCTACACCGGCAATCCACTCTTCAATACACTCAGAGCCTTTCGACTTAAAGTGGTTTACGACAATAGACAAATCTTCACCCGTCTCTTTCACCGTAAAGGTCTGAAGTAGACTGTGGCGTTGGTACTTATCGTAAGCAGGGTTACTTTCTGTGCCCTCTTTACGAGTAATTGTGTTTTCTGCAATGTGCTGCTCTGGCGTGATGATCACTTTTGCAGCGTCTTTTGGCGTTACTGCGTTAGCACGATATAAAATCGCCACCATGATCGCATCACTGCCAAAGTATTCGTCTTGGTATTTGTCTTGCTCTTCGATTTCGACATACGTGTAATGATCTTCAGCGTCATCAATCTCAGCATTTAGGGCATCAACTAAGTTTTGGATAGCACTGCCATCACCAAAGCCGTTGTTTTCCACTTCCATCAAACCAATAACGTCTGCGTCCATCTTGTTCATCGCCGCAACGATTTTCGCTTGCTGGATCAGGAATTCGTCTAGATTAGTCGCACCGCGGTTTTGTCCGGTTGGGTTTTCATGACCACTGTCAGCCACGGAGTTGAAGTAGTTCAGTACGTTGAAGCTTGCAATACGCAAATCTGAGTCCGCAATCGCTGGGGCATCTTTACGAGCCACATCGAAGCCTTCACCTGAAGTCACAAAGTTGGTGTTATTGACTTCATTCGTCGCAATCAGGCGGTATTCGTTGTAGCTGTAAGCCACGACACCCTGTAGACCTTCTACTCGAGAACCAAGGCGAATGTGCTGCTCTGAAGAGCCATCTTGATCTGCATCTTTAGCAAAATCTGGGTAGTATGGGATTTGGCCGTTTGGTGCTTTGCCATCTGATTCTAGGTATACGCGGTTCGCTGCGTTGTCTTTTGCTAGCTCAACGGCTGCATCGCTCTCTGCCGCGTGTAATTGAGTCGGCTTTAACAATGGCGCTTCATGAGAGAGCATCATATTGTTACGACGTGAATCGTAGTCGTAAGAGAAGTTTCGAGTTACAAACAAGTCACTTGCCGAGGTCAACTCAACTTGCATGCCTTCATGACGCTCTAGCGCATCACGTAGTGTCTCACCTTCTTTGATAACAAGATCGGTAACTCGAGGGGTTTCAGAAGTGCCTGTTTTCACATAGCTGTTAGCATCAGAAGCAAGCTGAGTATTGCTGTAATACTCTTGAACTTTACCTTTCACACAAACAACGTCACCAGCTTTCAGCGCCGTGTCTGCCGCGTCAGTATGAATGAACAAGCCTTCTGAGGTCTTGTCGTTGTTGTCACTTTCTAGTGCTTGTAGGTAGAAACCTTTGGTTAAGCCTGTAGTAACAGCAGTCACGACACCCGTTACGAAATGATCTTCGTCAGTAATGTATGGGTAACCATCAATGAATGGAGACGTATCGCCTTCACCTTGAATATCTTGGATGGTAGTGAAGTTAGGTTGCTGACCGTCGACTTCACAAGCGAATGGTGCTGGTGGCTCAGTCGCATTCAGCTCACCAAGGCCGTCAATGTTGTCTTTCTCAAATGCCGTCCACTGAGATGCATCATAAGTAGCAGAAGGGGTTAGTGCATCACTGTTACGAACCAATGTGGTGTCTTTACCAAAATCTACGTCACCCATCACACCGATGATGTCGTGCACTTCACCATCTTTAAGCAACGCGATCGGGTCGTCACCATTAAAGTTCGCAACGCTTTTATCTGTGATATCCGCGATAGCTTTGATGGCATCGCTCGCGTCACCATGCGCCAGTACATACACTTGGTTAGCTTGTAGCGTCACTTGGCTAAGGTCGAATGTGCTGCCCCAAGTACCACCACCGTTTGATGATTTCGCCAACTCGTAGCCAGTGAGTGTCACCGCAGTATCACCCGTATTAGCGATCTCTACCGCTTTATTATAAGCGCCGCCTTCTACGTATTGGGAAATAATAATCTCTGCGTTCGCGTTTGCACTAAGTGCACTGGCGATGGTTAATGCGAGTATTGAGGGTTTGATTAACGTGTCCATTGTCATACCTGATATTTATGTAAATGCAAACTTAGCTCTGGTTAGAGCCTGCCATTTGCGTCTACTATCAGGTTTATTTATGAAATAAATAAGAATGAGTAATTAAAGCCGTGAAATGAATCACATGTGAATATAAGAAAATATGCCAGAGCATCCCATTCAAACATTTTTTGTAATAAATACAGAGCGCTATTGATAAACAAGTCAGAATTTAGATTGATTACTCAGTTTACTTTTTCACTTCATGTTAAGGAGTAGAAAATACATCACTTGTTGAGTTGCTTATTAACCCAACCGTTCCGTTACAAATAAAAAATATAATTAGTCACTAATTTAGAATGCTTTAATTTTCACTTGTATCACTGTTCAAGCCCAAGAATCTATTACTCGCTTCGTTCTCTCTTATACAGGCCCCTCATACTTCAAAGTTTTCATGATTTATTCAATAACTTTTCATTACTCACTAGCCAAAAACATACACAAAAGATATAACACCTGCGCGAGACAATAAGATCTCATTAGCTGTAAACCCAGGAACGACAAATGAAAAAAATTCAACGCAGTGTGCTAGCTCTCTCCCTACTTGGCTTGATAGCGGGGTGTCAGTTGACCGCCAGTGAGCCACTTCAACCTACGGCGAATCAAGACATCATCGAATCAGCCAAAAATGAACTGGATGGTATTGAAGAGCTAGAAGTCAGTGACGAGGGTGTTATTACCTTTACTCAGCGTCTAAGAACGCCAGGAACCTACTGGATTCCAGCGAGAATTAAAGAACTCAGCTACGATATATCATGCGTACAGCTTAGTTACTTCATTGATAGAGGCATGGTTGTGAAGTCTGCCTTTCTAGGGGCTCGAGGACGTGTTGAATATTACGACATGGAACGCTGTATGAAAGACACACCATTTCAGTAATACAGGCATAAAAAAAGCTCCACCAAAGTGGAGCTTTTTCGTATTCGTTCTTAGCAACTATGGGCGAGCTACAAAACCTACTGCTTCGTATGCTTTCTTAAGCGTTTCAGCCGCTCGTGCCGAGGCTTTCTCAGCGCCTTGCTGCATTACCTCGTCCATGTAAGCACGATCAGCGCGAATACGGTGATATTCTGCTTGAATTGGCTCAAGCATTGCTACAACTGCCTCACCAACATCTTTCTTAAATGGGCCATACATTTCTACGCCTTGGTACTTCGCTTCAATCTCTTCGAAGCTCATGCCTGTCGCCGCAGAGTACAGACCCATTAGGTTAGCAATGCCCGCCTTGTTCTCGATATCATGACGGATACTTGGTGGCGTTTCGGTATCGGTTTGCGCTTTGTTGATCTTCTTAAGGATCGACTTAGGCTCTTCCAGCAGCGTGATAACGTTCTTACGGTTGTCATCAGATTTAGACATCTTCTTCGTTGCGTCTTGAAGGCTCATTACACGCGCATTTACTGTCGGAATGTAAGGCTCTGGAACTTGGAAGATTGGCTGCTCTGGCGAGTAAATATTGTTGAAACGCGTTGCGATATCGCGCGCTAATTCTAGATGTTGCTTCTGGTCACTGCCTACAGGTACTTGGTGTGCACCGTAAAGCAAAATGTCAGCCGCCATCAACACCGGGTAGTCAAATAGGCCGACGTTTACGTCATTCGCGTAACGTGCCGATTTGTCTTTAAACTGAGTCATACGGCTCAGCTCACCCATTTGAGTGTAGCAGTTAAGAAGCCAACCTAATTGAGCATGCTCTGGTACATGTGACTGAACAAATAGCGTGCTCTTCTTCGGGTCAACACCAACTGCCAGACAAATTGCCAGTGCGTCTAGAGTTGCTTCATGCAGCGCTTTAGGGTCCTGACGAACCGTAATCGCGTGAAGGTCTACCACACAATATTGGCAATCATAATCGTCTTGCATCTGCTGCCATTGACGTAGAGCACCCAAGTAGTTACCGATACTTAGTTCACCTGAAGGTTGAACACCACTCAATACAATGGGTTTGCTCATTAGAATGATTCCTTTGACTTCTTAATCTAATTAAATGAAAAAAACCGTGCAGTAATAGGTGCACGGTTTACTCAGTGTACTCATTAACGAGTATTTTGGAAGCTCTTTTGTAGCCGTTATGCAGAAACCGCTACAACGTCCAATAATTCTGCCAAACTGTCAGCGACGAAATCTGGATTTGATGCTGAAATAGGTTCACCGTGGTTGTAACCATATGTCAGACCAAATGAGGCACAGCCTGCATTCTTTGCTGCGAGAATATCGTTTTTCGAGTCGCCAACCATCAGCATTTCACTTGGTTGGGTTTGGTGCTTTTCCATCAACCAGTTCAATGCTACTGGGTTTGGTTTTTTCTCTGGGAATGCATCACCGCCAAGGACATCAACGAAGTATTTTGCGATGTCGTGCTTTTCCAAAACGTCAGGCACAAACTTTGAAGGTTTGTTGGTCACCAACGCCATAACAAAGCCCGCTTTGTGCAGCTCTGCTAGTGTCTCTTTTACCGTTGGGTAAAGATGACTTAGCTTGTGACCGCTTTGCTCGTAGTAATCATCAAACAATACACGCGCTTTAGCACGAAGCTCTTCACTCAGCTCCGGGTTGATGGTCAGGCTTTGGCTTAATGAGCGACCAATAAGCACGTCTGCACCGTTACCCACGTAATCACGAACTTGTTCTTCTGAAACCGATGGAAAGCCAAGCGCCTGTACTGCTTGGTCTGCCGCGACAGCTAGATCTGGCACGCTATCAAGCAAAGTACCATCTAGATCGAAGGCGATGAATTTAATGTCTTGTTGAGTCATAACTTCCCTGAGGATTTTTATTTATAAATCGGTGAAAACGACAAAGGATGGCACCCCATCCTTTGTTTTTATCATTATGTCTAACTTTGCAGTAACTGTTTGTTTATTAACTTATTTAGCACTTACTTTGCAGCAATACGCTGACGAACTGCCTCAAACAAACAGATGCCGGATGCCACAGATACGTTCAAGCTTGAAACGCTACCAGCCATTGGGATCTTAATCAAATCGTCGCAGGTTTCACAAGTCAGACGACGCATACCGTCACCTTCTGCCCCCATTACGATAGCAAGGGGTCCAGTCAGTTTGGCTTGGTAGATGTCGTGCGTTGCTTCACCCGCAGTACCAACAAACCAGATGCCTTTCTCTTGCAATGTACGCATAGTACGAGCCAAGTTCGTTACTCGGATCAATGGTACGACTTCAGCTGCACCACAAGCGACTTTACTTACCGTCGCATTCATTGGCGCAGAACGATCTTTCGGTACGATGATCGCCGCAGCACCTGCCGCATCTGCGTTACGTAAACACGCACCAAGATTGTGTGGATCGGTCACTCCGTCTAACACTAATAGCAGTGGTGATTCGTGCTGCGCCAGGATGTCATCTATATCGTTCTCATTCAGCTGCTTCGCTGGTTTCACACGAGCGATGATGCCTTGGTGATTTGCACCGCGCGCTTTGTCATCCAAAGTTTTACGTGTCATCTGCTGAATAGAAACACCACAAACCTGAAGATCATTTAGGATTGGCATTAGGCGATCATCTTGACGACCTTTTAAAACGTACGCCTCGATAAAACGCTCTGGTTCGCGCTCCAATACCGCCTTCACTGCGTGAATGCCGTAGATAAATTCGTTACTCATTGTTTAACCTGTTGTTCTGGTCGTATTGCCTGCGCCAACCAAGTTTGAACTAAGTTGGCGCTTCAACCTACTACTGCGCTTCTTTTTTAGTGCGCTTGGTTTTCTTCGGCTTACTGTGCGGCTTCTTTTTACGTGCTTTTTTCACTTTAGGCTTCTCGTTGCCTTCGGCGTCACCACGTTTTGGGCCATTACGCTTACTCGTTGCGCCCGTTTCTTCTGGGCGTTTAGTTGGCTCTATCGCAGGAACTGCACGAGCCGCGCCACCTTCCTTCGATGAAGAGCGAGTCGCAGCGCGTTTTTTATCTTTCGCTTTGCGCTTTGCTTCCGCTGCGCGTTTCTTCGCAGTCTTACCTTCGCCGCGTAGCTTACGACTTGTTTCGACCAATTCAAAGTCAATTTGCTTATCATCGAGGTTAACAGCCAGTACTTTTACTTTTACTGCATCACCTAAGCGGTAGATGTTACCGAAACTTTCACCAATAAGTCGTTGACCAATCGGGTCAAATTGATAGTAGTCGTTCGCAAGGGTAGAAATATGTACCAAACCATCGATGTGCAAATCCGTTAAACGTACAAAGAAGCCAAAGCTAGTGACATTAGCAATAACACCGTCTAGTTCGTCACCGACGTGGTCTTGCATATATTCACACTTCAGCCAATCCGCAACATCACGTGTTGCATCATCAGCACGGCGCTCTGTCATCGAACATTGTTCGCCGTAAAAATCCATGTCGTCAAACGAGTAATGATAGCCACCTGTTGGTGTCCAGCGATCTTGATTACGACCTTCTTCTTTAGCAATCAGATACTTGATTGCACGGTGAAGTAACAAGTCAGGGTAACGACGAATTGGCGACGTAAAGTGCGCATAGCGTTTCAATGCCAACCCAAAGTGCCCCGCGTTATCTGCGTTGTATACCGCTTGCTTCATTGAGCGTAGCAGCATGGTCTGAATCAACTCTTGATCTTGACGCCCGGAGATTTGACGTGCGAGATCAGCATAGTCCGTTGGTGAAGGCTCTAAACCACCTTTTAGCTCAAGACCAAGTTCACTTAAGAAGTCACGGAAACCTTGCAGGCGTAATTCACCTGGAGATTCGTGGATACGATAAAGCGCGGGCTCTTTCGCTTTTTCTACCAGCGATGCCGAAGCAATGTTGGCTAAAATCATACATTCTTCGATGATCTTATGCGCGTCATTACGAATTACTGGCTCAATGCTTTCGATTTTACGTTCCGCATTGAAAATAAATTTGGTTTCAACGGTTTCAAATTCGATTGCACCGCGTTGATCTCGTGCTTCTTTCAGCACTTTGTACATCTTGTGCAACTCTTCTAGATGAGAAACAAGCGGCTGGTAGCGCTCACGTAGTTCTTCATCCCCTTCTAGAATCGCGCTCACTTTGCTATATGTGAGACGAGCGTGCGAGTTCATCACCGCCTCGTAATGCTTGTAACCAGACAGCTTACCTGTATCGGAAATGGTCATTTCGCACACCATACACAAGCGATCTACTTGCGGGTTAAGCGAACATAGACCGTTCGACAGTACTTCTGGCAACATTGGCACAACTTGCGAAGGGAAATATACTGAGTTACCACGATTGATCGCTTCTTTGTCCAACGCAGAGTCAGGACGAACGTAGTAACTGACGTCAGCAATCGCTACCCATAAACGCCAACCACCTTCTTTGTTCTTTTCACAGTAAACGGCATCATCAAAGTCTCGTGCGTCTTCGCCGTCAATGGTCACTAGTGGCAAATCACGTAGATCCACACGACCAACTTTCGCTTCTTCTGGTACTTCTTCGCCTAAGTTTTCGATTTGTTTATCGACGGCTTCTGGCCATTCGTGAGGGATTTGGTGTGTACGAATCGCAATTTGTGTTTCCATACCTGGTGCCATGTTTTCACCAAGGACTTCAACCACTTTACCCATCATGCCGCGTGAGCGTGAGCCACGATCAGTAATTTCAATTACGACTACGTTACCCATGCGTGCACCCGCTTTGTGCTCATTTGGGATCAGGATATCTTGGCTGATACGCGAGTCATCTGGGACAACATAGGAGTATCCATATTCAAGGAAGAAACGACCAACGATTTGATCATTGCGCTCCTCTAGCACACGCACCAAACGTCCTTCACGGCGGCCGCGCTTGCTGTTGTCTGTCGGTTGCACTAAGACAAAATCACCGTGGATGATGTTCTTCATCTGATGGTGCGGTAACAGAATATCATCATCCTTGCCGACGCTGCCTTCTGGACGTACCCAACCATGGCCATCACGATGACCAATCACGTAACCTTTCACCATTTCAAGTTTTTCAGGCAATGCATAGCACTGACGGCGGGTAAACACCAGTTGGCCATCTCGCTCCATCGCACGTAGCCGACGACGCAACCCTTCGTATTGCTCTTCGCCCTCAAGCTTTAGTGCCTCAAACAAGTCGTTACGATTCATTGGAACGCCCGCTTGCTCTAGAAACTCGATGATAAACTCTCGGCTTGGAATTGGATTTTCGTAATTTTTGGATTCACGATCTGCAAAAGGATCGTTTGGAATATTGTCTGACATAGGCACGCCTATCTAGCAAGGAAGGTATATGGCTAGTATATCTGAGTCTCTCGATAAGCTACAGAATTGCTTTGAAAAAAGAATGATCGAGATCGACTCTAGGCATGCAAATGAGTTAAGGACGAGCCAGCAAGATCAAAAGTTCAGAATTGTCACTGAGCAAGGATTCAATCGTGCAGTCATCCAACTCCGCCAGAAAGGCACTTTTTGCTTTCGCCAATTTATCTTTGAGGCGGCAAGCAGGGGTAATATGGCAAAAATCCACACCACAGTTGACTAAATCTAACGGCTCTAAATCGCGCACAACACCACCGACTGTGATTTCAGACGCTGGCTTCATCAGCCGGATACCACCGTTTTTTCCGCGCACGGTATGGACATAACCCAACTGCCCTAACCGATTGATAACTTTAACCATATGGTTGCGCGACACACCAAATAAATCCGTCACTTCGGTAATGCTGGTTAACTCATCTTCCGGCAACGAAGCCAAGAAAATTAAGGTTCTCAACGCATAATCAGTGAAACTAGTTAACTGCATATTCTCTCCCAAAGTGCGACTCAATAACCCACTGGTGATGCTAAAACCCCAAACTTGAGCTATCGATAAAAGTGTAAATCTTTTCTTGATCGAAAGATACATTTGAGATACAACTTTAAACATGCATTATAAATACAACTTAAAGTAGGAAGCCCTTATGCTCAGCAATCAAACTATCGAGATCGTCAAAGCGACCGCACCACTCATCGCCGAAACAGGACCAAAACTGACCGCGCACTTTTACGAGCGTATGTTTACTCATAACCCTGAGTTGAAAGATATTTTTAACATGAGTAACCAGCGTAACGGCGATCAGCGTGAAGCATTATTCAACGCTATCTGTGCCTATGCTGCCAATATTGAAAATTTGCCAGCTCTGCTTGGCGCAGTAGAGAAAATTGCGCATAAGCACACGAGCTTTTTGATCACAGAAGATCAGTACCAAATCGTTGGTAAGCATTTACTTGCGACAATCGATGAGCTTTTTAATCCAGGTCAAGAAGTGTTGGATGCTTGGGCTGAGGCTTACGGCGTACTTGCGAATGTATTTATTCAGCGCGAAGAACAAATTTACCAACAAAATGAAGCTTTGGAAGGCGGCTGGCGCGGTCTACGCGAATTTGAATTAGTCGATAAAAAGATTGAGAGCGAACACATTTGCAGCTTTGTGTTCAAGCCAACCGATGGCCAAAAAGTGGCGCCGTATAAACCGGGACAATACCTTGGCATCTACATCAACAGTGACCAGTTAGAAAACCAAGAAATTCGCCAATATAGCCTGTCTTCTGCGGTCCAAGAGAACACCTACCGTATCTCAGTAAAACGTGAAGAAGGCGGAAAAGTGTCGAACTACCTGCACGATAGCCTGAACATTGGCGAAAAAGTGCAGCTTGCGGCCCCTGCCGGTGATTTCTTTATGGATGCCGAACCACAAACACCCGTTGTTCTAATTTCTGCTGGTGTGGGACTTACTCCAACGCTGTCAATGCTAGAAAGTCTCTCAGCACATCAAGCACCTGTAACTTGGGTTCATGCAACAGAAAATGGCCAACAGCATGCTTTCAAGCAACACGTAAACCAACTCGTTGCAGAAAAAGAAAATATGAACGCGCTCGTTTGGTATAACCAACCAACGGCAGAAGACAAGCTAGGCGAAGACTTCCACTTCACGGGCTTTGTCAATCTGTATGAAATTGAAGCTGCATTAAAGCAAGATAACGTGCAGGTATACTTCTGTGGTCCTGTAGGATTTATGCAGCACGTAGCGAAACAGCTATTAGAACTTGGCGTACCAGAAGAGCAATTCCATTACGAATGCTTCGGTCCACACAAAGTGGTTTAAGCGCTACCAACTATCGGGAAAACAACAAAGCCCACGTGACGTGGGCTTTGTTGTATGAAGTTGTTTGCAATATTGAAGCGTTACCAAAAGGTGTCTCGCCGTTTAGCTCGAGCAATAACGTTTTGTGGCATGCGCTGTTCAAGGCCGTTTCTCAATACAGTTATGCGCTTATGCTGCCGCTTATCTGCTGTGACAGAGTTATATAACCAACGATACGCATCTTCGTAATCGAGTGGACTGCCATAATCACGTAAAAGCAACTCGGCCAGATGAATACGCGCGTTTAGGTTTCCCATTGACGCAGCTTCTCGCAAATATGGAATTGCACGTTCTTTATCTTGCTGTACTAAAGTGCCACGCGAATAGTATCGGCCAATCTGCTCTAGTGCAGCTGGTAACCCCTGATGCGCTGCATTTTCGATGTAGTAAAGACCCAGTTCGACATCTTGCTCGACACACACCCCCCAAGCCAACATATCTCCGTACAGAAATTCATAAGCGGGTAAGTTAATTCGAGTCGCACGAGCTACGATATCCTCCACCAGCTGGCAGTTATCAGCGCGCACACGTTGTAAGTGCTTATTTTGCTCAATAAGCTTTATCAGCTCTGCTTCGGTATAGATCGGAACTGGTGCCCCCACATCAGCAACATTGGCTTTCACTGTGGTAGCAACCAAGGTCAACAACAGTGAAGCAGCCACTGTTCGTAACTTCATAAACGTACCCTTAAGGTATCTAAGAAACCAAAGATCGGTGAAGGATCTCCTCTGCTTGATAACCTTATCGGCAAAAAACAGCTAAGCTTTAGACAATTTTTGCCTCTGATTTAGGCTCAGCGGCAAAAGCTTGCCATATGAGAGTCACGCTGTTTTTGTTCAGATACAAAAAAGCCGACCAGAAGGTCGGCTTTTGCAATCTTTAACGGCTATCAATTAAGCTTCGAATGGGTGAACTTTGATGATAGTTTCGTTACGGTCAGGACCTGTAGAGATGATGTCTACTGGAACGCCAGTTAGCTCTTCAATACGCTTGATGTAGTCAAGAGCGGCTTGTGGTAGAGCATCTAGTGACTTAGCACCAAATGTGTTCTCAGACCAACCAGGCATTGTTTCGTAGATTGGCGTTGCTTTTTCGAATGCTTCAGCAGCCATCGGAGAAACTTCTAGCACAGAGCCATCTTCCATCTTGTAACCAGTACAGATTTTTAGCTCTTCTAGACCATCTAGTACGTCTAGTTTAGTTAGACAGAAACCAGATACAGAGTTGATTTGGATTGCACGACGCATAGCAACAGCATCGAACCAACCTGTACGACGTAGACGACCAGTTGTCGCACCGAACTCGTGGCCAACTTCACCTAAGTGCTTACCAATTGGATCTTGCTTATCTAAACCGTCGTATAGTTCAGTCGGGAATGGACCAGCACCAACGCGAGTACAGTACGCTTTTGCGATACCCAAGATGTAACCGATGTGACGAGGACCAAAACCAGAACCTGCAGCAACACCACCAGCAGTCGTGTTAGAAGACGTTACGTACGGGTAAGTACCGTGGTCGATATCAAGTAGTGTACCTTGTGCACCTTCGAACATGATCTTGTCGCCGCGCTTACGTGCTGCGTCTAGTTCGTCAGTTACGTCGATAACCATTGACGTTAGTAGTTCAGCGTAGCCTTTAGCTTGCTCAAGTACTTCTTCGTAGCTTACTGGCTCCGCTTTGTAGAAGTTAACTAGTTGGAAGTTATGGAACTCCATGACTTCTTTTAGCTTCTCTGCGAAAGTCGCCATATCGAATAGGTCGCCAACGCGTAGACCGCGACGAGCAACTTTATCTTCGTATGCTGGACCGATACCACGACCAGTAGTACCGATAGCTTTTTTACCGCGAGCGATTTCGCGAGCTTGGTCCATTGCAACGTGGTAAGGAAGAATTAGCGGACATGCTTCAGAAATGAAAAGACGCTCGCGTACTGGAATACCGCGCTCTTCAAGAGGCTTCATTTCTTTAAGTAGAGCTTCAGGTGATAGTACAACACCGTTACCGATAACACATTTTACGTTATCGCGAAGGATACCTGATGGAATTAAGTGAAGAACGGTTTTTTCACCGTCAATTACGAGAGTGTGACCTGCGTTGTGACCGCCTTGGTAGCGTACCACGTATTTTGCATCTTCAGTTAAAAGGTCTACGATTTTACCTTTACCTTCGTCACCCCATTGGGTGCCTAGAACGACTACGTTATTTCCCATCTTTCCAAGTCTGATTGCTAGTTAAAAATGGATTCTAGCACCGAATCACGCTTCTTGCAGTCATTTTTTGTTCACAGAGTTGCTACCAGAATGTCATCTTGCCGCTTTGTTCATTTTGAAATCAGCATATCACTGATAGTATTTAGCTTTCTCTATTCGACTGGAAAGCGCTATGTCTGAATCCATATGGTTGGCGATTGGGCTCGTCTTGATCGTGGAAGGCATTGGGCCACTGATTGCTCCTAACGGTTGGCGGAATATGGTGGCTCAATTAAGTGAACAACCCAACAATCAGCTACGACGCATCGGTGGCTGCCTAGTAGTTGCTGGAGCCGTCATCGCCATCATGATGAGCTAGCACTTAGCATCAGATACAAAAAAGGCTCCCTAAGGAGCCTTTTATTTCAATGAGACGCGGAGATTATTTCTCCATGCTGCCCTTCGACTGGTTCATGTATTGGAAGAACTCACTCTTCGGATCAAGCACCAGAATATCGCTCTTAGAGCTGAAGGACTTCTCATACGCACGTAGCGAACGTAGGAAGCTAAAGAACTCAGGGTCTTTGTTGTATGCTTCAGCATAAATCTTCGCAGCTTCAGCATCCGCCTCACCTCGTGTCACACGCGCAGTTTTATCAGCTTCAGCTAGAATAGTTGCTACTTCTAGTTCTGCTTGAGCACGAATAACTTCCGCTTTTTCACGACCTTGAGAACGGTGCTTACGAGCAACGGACTCACGCTCCGCACGCATACGACGGTAGATAGACTCACTGATTTCATCAGGCAGGTTGATTTTCTTCATTCGGAAATCAACGACACGAACACCCAAGTCTTTCATTGCGCTTTCACGCGTGTCTTTCAATACTTCAGACATGATTAGGTCGCGTTCACCATCAATCTCAAGCGCCTCACGAGCCGCTTCAGTTGCGACAACATCGGCACTTGCGTCTTCTGGTAGCACATCATCGTTACGTGGACCAGATACGATCTGTTTGATTTCACGAGCACCGATTTCAGAACGAAGCACGTCCGTCACTTTACGCTCAAGTAGTGCCTCTGCCGTTAGCGAGTTACCACCGCCTGTCGCGAGGTAGTAGCGACCAAAATCTTCAATACGCCACTTCACGTAGGTATCAATGATAACGTCTTTTTTCTCGGACGTTACGAAACGGTCGGCACGACCATCCATTGTTTGGATACGTGCATCAAGTTGTTTCACACGGTCAAACAAAGGCATCTTGAAATGCAGACCAGGCTCGTAAATTCGAGTGATGTCGTTATTGTCTTTCAAGACACGACCAAATCGAACCACGATACCGCGCTCACCTTCAGGAATCACAAACAAAGACATCAACATTAATGCCAGTGCGATTACCAGTACAGGGATCATTAACTTACGCATTCTTAGTATCTCCCTTGACGTGAACCTGTTGAACGAGACTGCGAGTTCGAAGTGTCTTCTTGTGTACGATCAGACTCAAGTTGAATTTGATCATAGGTTGAAGATGACTTCGATTTACGTTTGGTATCTGCTTTGCCCTCTTGTCCCGCCAACTTATCGATTGGAAGGTAAAGAAGATTGCCGCTTGATTCCGAGTCAATCAACACTTTCGAAGCGCTTGAGTACACCTCTTCCATTGCGTCAATGTACAGACGATCACGCGTTACACCAGGCGCTGCTTGGTATTCTGGTAGTAGTTTTTCGAACTGTGCTACCTGACCAAGAGCCTCGTTAGTGACACGCTCATTGTAACCTTGTGCTTCTTTCTTCAAACGCTCTGCACGACCCGTTGCCTTAGGCAAGATTTCGTTCTTGTATGCTTCAGCTTCACGAATGAAACGCTCTTCATCCTCACGTGCTGCGATTGCATCATCAAACGCATCTTTCACTTGCTCTGGTGGACGAGCAGACTGGAAGTTCACATCAACAAGTACCAGACCCATATCATAGCTATCAATGATTTGGTTAAGTGTTTCTTGCGTAGTTTGACGAATTTGCTGACGACCACTGGTTAGAATGCTATCCATCAATGAGTCACCAATTACTGCACGTAGTGCAGAATCCGTTGCTTGACGCAAGCTGTCGTCTGCATTGGTTACACGGTACAAGTATTTGTATGGGTCAGTCACTCGGTACTGAACATCCATCGCAACTGTTACAACGTTTTCATCTTTAGTCAGCATTAGACCAGATGCACGTAGTGAACGAATCGCTTGTACGTTTACCGCTTCGTACTCATCAATAAAGCGAGGACGCCAGTTAAGACCTGGGTCTACGATACGATCGTATTTACCTAAACGCAGTACAACACCACGCTCTGCTTCACCGATGGTGTAAAAACCAGCGAAGAACCAAACTGCAACAGCAATCAGAGCAATCACGCCAAAGCCAATTGCACTACCACCACCGCCGCCGATTGGAGAACCACCGCCGCCTTTTTTACCAAACTTGCCGCCCAGCTTTTGACTCAGTTTGTTGAACACTTCATCTAAATCTGGCGGACCTTGATCTCGGCCACCAGGACGCTGGCCACCACGATTATTATTACCCCAAGGGTCATTATCGCGGCCATTGTTGCCGTTGTTATTTCCAGGCTCATTCCACGCCATTAGAAAGCTCCATCATTTGATATGACGTTATACTGTAGCAGTCCTTTAAGTGACTATAAAGCCAGTCAAAACTGCCCCTTCTCTTTTTTCAAGTCTAGACCAATCTACTTGCTGCATTCGAATATCGATCAACAAGTTACCATCCTGGTCATATTCCTCACGTTGAATACACTTCATTTGGAAGAAGGTACTACGGAATCGTCCTTGATACTGTGGAGGAATTCGCAACTGATGCTCGACCATTTGTGACGCCAGACGTTCCGTCAGAGCCTCAAACAGGACATCAATGCCCAACCCATCCATTGCTGAAACCCAAACTGCGCGAGGTACGCCTTCCTCGTCTCGTTCTATACGTGGTTTCTGCGAATCTAGATTGTCGATTTTGTTCATGACAACCAGAGTCGGCACTTCATGCGCGTCGATCTCTTCTAGTACTTCATGAACAGCTTGAATATTCTCACGAAAACGCTCATCACTGGCATCAACAACATGTAACAAAATGTCAGCTTCTTGCGTTTCCTGCAAGGTTGCCTTGAAGGCCGCAACCAAGTCGTGTGGCAAATGTCGAATAAAACCAACCGTGTCTGCCAAGATGGCAGGGCCAACATCTGCTAACTCTATCTTACGTAAAGTCGGGTCCAAAGTAGCAAATAATTGATCAGCCGCGTACACGCCAGCTTCTGTAATACGGTTGAAGAGTGTCGACTTACCCGCGTTGGTGTAACCCACAAGTGAAACCGTTGGGATTTCAGCTCGATTTCGGGCGCGGCGCCCTTGTTCACGCTGCTTCGCTACTTTGTCTAAGCGTCGCAGGATGGCTTTGATTCTGTCACGCAATAAGCGACGGTCGGTTTCCAGCTGGGTTTCACCCGGGCCACGTAAACCGATACCACCTTTCTGCCTTTCAAGGTGCGTCCAACCACGAATCAAACGAGTAGAGATATGACGAAGTTGAGCCAGCTCTACCTGTAGCTTACCTTCGTGTGTTCGAGCTCGTTGAGCAAAGATATCGAGAATAAGACCAGTGCGGTCGAGAACTCGACATTGGCACAGTGCTTCGAGGTTACGTTCTTGGGCAGGAGAGAGGGCGTGATTAAAAATCACAATTTCGGCACCCGTTGATTGTACCGCTGTAGCAATCTCTTGGGCCTTACCCTCTCCGACATAGTATTTCGGGTGTGGGGATTGACGACTACCAGTTACCACTTGTAGCGCCTCTACCCCAGCAGAAGAAACCAGCATTTCGAACTCAGCCAGATCTTCCCATTCACCTTCTTGCGTGAAGTTGATATGAACAAGTACGGCTCGCTCACCGGATTCATAACGGTCAAACAAGCAATCAACTCCTTATTTTAAAAATACTCGATGAAGAATTAATCTTCTGATTTCTCTTGTGGACGCTCACCTTGTGGACGTTCACCGCTGTGATGGCTCACTGGACGAGCCGGCACAACTGTTGAGATCGCGTGCTTGTACACCATTTGGTTAACAGTATTCTTCAGCAGGATCACAAATTGATCGAATGATTCGATCTGACCTTGTAGTTTAATACCATTCACAAGGTAGATAGATACCGGGATACGCTCACGACGTAGCGCGTTTAGAAATGGGTCTTGTAGAGATTGCCCCTTAGCCATTTTTATTTTCCTTATTTAATTTGTAGTTGTAATTATTTAGCTAGTGGTGCAATGCAAAAGATACGGCTTTTGCATCTGAGCTAAACGAATCAAAAATGCACTCTAAGTAATTAGCAGCATAGTATAAAAACCGCCAACAACAGATCCTTTGAGAGTGCGTTCACGCAAAAACGATCACATTATACACAGCTATGTCAATCAGATGCTATTGCTTCCGACATCGTTTCTAATGCCTGTTCAATGTTCTCGCTATCCAACCAAGTTAAATCATCCCAGCTGCGTAACCAGGTGATTTGACGCTTGGCCAATTGACGAGTCGCGCATACGCCACGAAATACCGCTTCGTCACGTGTACACTCCCCATCTAAATACTCCCACATCTGTCGGTAACCGACGCATCGTATGGAAGGAAGATCGGGGTGAAGATCTTTTCGCGAATGTAACGCTTTCATTTCTTCTTCAAAGCCCGCTTCCATCATCTTCTCGAAACGGAGTTCAATCCGACGGTGAAGTTCTGCCCTATCCTTGGGAGCTATTGCAAACTGCTTGACTCGGTATGGTAGGCTTTCACCTTTCGTTTGAGTCAATTCAGTCAAAGTTTTACCTGAAATGCGAAAAACTTCCAATGCCCGAGATAAACGTTGGGGATCATTGGGATGGATTCTCGCGGCTGACACAGGATCAACCTCTTTGAGTTCATCGTGCAACACTGACCAACCTTTAGTCAATGCCTCTTGTTCAATTTGCTGACGAATTTCAGGATTTGCAGCAGGAAGTGGTGATAAACCTTCAAGTAACGCCTTGTAATACAGCATTGTTCCACCCACAAGAAGTGGAATTTTTCCTTCTGCAACAATATCATCCATCGCTTTCAATGCATCTCGACGAAAGTCGGCGACAGAGTAAGATTCACTTGGATCCAAAATATCTATCAAGCGATGAGGCGCCAAACTTAACTCTTTTTCATCCGGTTTCGCCGTACCGATATCCATCCCTTTGTAGATCAAAGCAGAATCAACACTGATGATCTCAATCGGAAACTTTTGACGAAGACTAATCGCCAGCTCAGTTTTGCCTGATGCAGTTGGCCCCATTAAAAATAGCGCCAAAGGTAGTTTATCTGTCATGGTTTTAATTTGGCTATCGTGGCAGAGAAATCAACAGCGGATACGAATTTTGTATCTTCTAATGGCAATTGACCATGTCTTAGCTGTTCAAGTTCCGCAATAATTTGAATGGCTTCAGAAAAAGTATAGTGACTCTTCACTGTCGTGACCTGTAATGCGAGCCAATCTATCAACTCAGACAGCATCTGAGCCGCTGCTATACCTTCGTTCACACAAGATTGCGCGTAAGATAACAGATCTGGTACTAAATTTTGTAAGTTTTGTTGACGCAGCGGAGCTGGAACGCCCATCACCATTAAGGCGTGCTCGTTTCTCGCTTTCAATTGAATACCAAGCAATGCCAAATCTTGTTGATAATCTTGGGCCAGTCTCACTAATTCGGCCTCTAACTTAATAGATAGAGGAACAAGCAGAGGTTGTGCCTTAAGTGCACCATCGCTTGGAGTGAGCTGGCCTTTTACACGATAAAATTCTGCTCTAGGTAACGAGACTAACGCCGCCCCACTGTCACTGTCCATCAAAACAAATTGTTCATCGACCACCATCAGCGCTTTGCCTAATGCAGTAATCGATGGCATTGATGTGTGCGAAGTTATCGTTTGGGGCGCTATTGGAGTGACTGCCTGAGCCTCAAACTCTGGCGTTTTCAACAGCTCGTGATAAGCGCGTACTTCTTGTTTAGTTGGCGCTGGTTCTACGTGGCGCTCTTTACTGTGACTTGGCTTTGGTGCGGGTTTGGATTCCACCCAATCATTACGTTTGAATGACTCCACTACGCGCGCCTCTCGCACGGAGGTTTCACTAGGACCGCTATTACGAGGCTTCACTTCATAATCACTGCGTCCAGGATAAGCCGGTGTACTCTCTATCGCTTGATAAACCCGTTCTGGTACTGGTGAAGATGCTGGCTCTTGTACTTTTTCAGGCTCTGGCGAATGCTCAATCTCTTCAGACTCAGTCGGTTCCACGCGATGAAATGCCGATTCATTCACCTGTGGTTTATCAATCACGGCGCTTTGTGAAAGTGCATCCGTCAAAGCTTGATAGATGAAATCATGCACCAAACGAGCTTGGTGGAAACGCACTTCATGCTTAGCAGGGTGAACATTCACATCTACTTGGTGCGGATCTAGCTCAATAAAGAGCACATACGCAGCAAACTGATCTGGCTTTAAGCTCATTTCATAGCTTTGACGAATCGCGTGATTGATTAATTTGTCACGCATCATTCGGCCATTCACATAGCAATATTGTAAATCGCTTTGCTGCCTTGCTCCCTCTGGTGTGGTAATCCACCCATGTAACTTTAACCCTTGATGCTCAAGCTCGATTCTGAGCATATGCCGCACAAACGCATTACCGCAGACAGCAGCAATACGCTTTTCGGTTTGAAGCTGATTTTTCGCCGCGCGATATTGACGGATGATCTTGCCGTTATGACGCACATTGATGGTGACATCAAAGCGGCTTAACGCAATGCGTTTCAATAACTCATCAATATGAGCAAATTCGGTTTTCTCCGTACGAAGAAACTTGCGACGCGCTGGAGTATTAAAAAATAAGTCCAACACCTCAACGGTAGTGCCAATCGGGTGCGCTGCTGGCTTAAGCTTCACCTGCATATCACGCCCTTCGGAGTAGGCACTCCAGGCTTCTTCTTGTGCCGCAGGACGCGACGTGAGCGTCAAACGCGAGACTGAGCTAATACTGGCTAACGCTTCACCGCGAAAACCTAGACTCATAATGGCTTCGAGATCATCTAAGGTATGTATCTTAGATGTCGCATGACGACTGAGCGCTAAGCCGAGTTCATCTTTCGCGATACCTTTTCCGTTATCACGAACACGAATCAGCTTTGCGCCTCCTTTCTCGATATCGATATCGATTCGAGTTGCGCCAGAATCAAGACTATTTTCAACCAGCTCTTTAATCACAGAAGCAGGTCTTTCGACCACTTCCCCTGCGGCGATTTGGTTTGCAAGTCTGGCTGGCAAAATTTTAATCGTCATAATGAGTTAGAAGCTCACCTACTTGTTTGGAATGATCAGGACTTGCCCAACCGCTAGCTGATCAGAGCGTAAGTTATTCGCTTTACGAATGCTCGATACGCTAACGCCGTATTTGGACGCTATTTTGCCAAGGAACTCACCCCGAGAAACCTTGTGCTTACGAATCGGTTTATCTTTTACCGCGACCGTTATCTTCAACTTTTGCCCTACCCACAAGGTATCTGACTTCAAGTTATTCTCTCGGCGGATATCTGAAACCTTCACTTTATAGTGATTCGCAATCTTACCTAAGAACTCACCAGACTTAACCTTGTGCGTAATGGTTTCTGTCTCAACAGTAATCGGTTTACTTGGCACTTTAATCGTACCAGCAGAAGGAATGTTGAGCTTCTGACCAATTGCCAAGCCTGTCGACTTCAAGTTGTTTGCCGACATCAGCGCTTTAGAGCTAAGCCCATATTTGTTCGCGATCACCGATAATGACTCGCCACGCTTTACAATATGTACCATTGGCTTCGCTGAAGGCGAGAACACCGTACCCTCTGGTGGGTTATCTTTTAAGTACTTGACGACCGCCTTAGTGATAGCCTGAGCTAACTTATCTTGGTGCGCTCGTTGAAACAGTAAACGCTCTTCTGTTGGGTTAGAAATAAAGCCCGTTTCCACTAGCACAGACGGAATCTGTGGAGAGCGCAAAACCGCAAGGCTGGTGTTGATCGGTTTGGTGTTATGCAGGTGCGCAACACGTCCCATCTCACCTAGGATTTCTGTTGCCAGCTTATAGCCTTCTTTTTGTGAATGACTAAACTGCAAGTCCAACAAAGTTTGGTTCACGTTACGATCTTTTGTCTTCGTGAAGAACGCATTACCCGAGCCGCCCAATAACTCAGACTGTTTCTCATGGTTCTCGACCCAACGAGCAATTTCGGTATTTGCACGACGAGTATTTAGTACGAAGACCGATCCACCGCGAGGCTTCGGTGAAGTAAACGCATCTGCGTGAATGGAAATCAGCAAGTGCGCATCATTTTCACGAGCAATCGCGACACGACGGTTTAAGTTTACAAAATAATCTCCCGTACGAGTCATGCGCGTTTTAATACCAGGAGTCGCATCGAGCTGAGCAGCAATTTTTCTTGAGATACTCAATACCGCATCTTTCTCGTACTTACGACGTGAAGGGCCAATAGAGCCAGGGTCTTCCCCACCGTGACCAGGGTCGATAACAATTAACACTTCTTGAGCTCGTTGAACTGAACTCATGTCTTTGCTGGCCGCCGCTGGCTTACTCGGTTTAGAGGTCGATGCCTTCTTACCGTGCGGTAAATCAATCACCAAGCGGTGACCATACTGCCCACCTGGTGTTGGGCTTAATTTAAATAATTCCGCTTGAACGCTCTTTTTTAGTTCAAACACCAAACGATAAGTGCCCTTCTCTGGAGGCGAGCTTTTTCGTACCAGTTTTAAAACAGGGCTATCCGTAACAGTAACAGGCAGTTTGGCCTGCATCGTCGTGCTTTTTAAATCCACGACAAGGCGATCCGGCCCTGATAAAGAGAAATAGGAATAGTCAGCTTCCGAGCCTAAATCGATGACAACACGCGTTTCATCAGGTGAAGGCCAAACTCGAAAACTCTTAACGACGTTAGCAAATGCTAAATTGGGGATGAGAAGGAGAAAAGTGGCGACAAACGTCGCCACTACTCTAAAATTTGAAAAACTCAACATAGCTCCAATCGACTGAGTAACTGCACACCATAATCATTATTAGCTGTTAGTTCGGCTACACGTTGCTCACCTTGGTAGCGAATGTTTACATCAAGATCCGGTTGTGGCAGTAAGCCATGCCCTTTTTCAGGCCATTCAACCAAGCAAATCGCATCGTCTGTGAAATAGTCTCGAATCCCCATAAACTCAAGCTCTTCAGGATCCGCAAGACGATAAAGGTCGAAGTGATATACTTGCCACTGATCCAACTGGTACGGTTCGACTAGAGTATAAGTTGGACTTTTCACGTTACCTTGATGACCAAGAGCACGGACAAAACCACGACTAAAGGTTGTTTTACCTGCACCCAAATCACCATGCAGATAAATTGTGGTTTGCTGGGAACAAAGCTGAGCCAAAGCGGTGCCTAGTGCAACCGTTTCATGCTCATCTTTTAAATTGAATTGTTTCGTGCTCATTGATGCTTCTCTAACTAATGATCGTTGACTATATAAAAATCAAAAGAACAGGAATAGTAAACCGTGTTGGTTTTGAGAGACAAGCTTTCAAATGTCATATGTGCGAAAAAAGTATCCAATAAACGGTATCTTAATCATCTTAGTATCGACCTAGATTTAGAATATATGCAAATGACTTCAATAAGCACTATTCACAACATCAAAAACGTACCTAACTGGGTAGCACCAAAGCCAGAGATCCGTTAAGATCCGCCCCCCTTTATTCCGGTGGTTAACATGAACTACGAACAACTCGCACAACAAATCAAAGTTTGGGGAAAAGAACTCGGCTTCCAAAAAGTTGGGATCTGCGACGTTGATCTGAGTGAACATGAAGCAGCACTACAAAAATGGCTTGATGCAGGCTATCACGGCTCAATGGATTGGATGGCTCGTCACGGTATGATGCGTGCTAGACCCCATGAGCTACTCCCGGGAACCGTTCGTGTTATCAGCGTCCGGATGGACTATCTGCCACCAGAGGCTCAATTCGCTTCGAACCTCGCGAATAAAAGTCATGCCTATATTAGCCGCTACGCACTAGGGCGCGATTATCACAAGCTCGTCAGAAAGCAGCTAAATAAGCTCGGCAAACTTATTGAACAAGAGGTTGGTCAATATGGTTACCGACCTTTCGTTGATTCCGCACCAATATTAGAGCGACCTCTCGCCCAAAAAGCGGGCTTAGGTTGGACCGGGAAACATTCCCTGATTTTAGATCAAGACTGTGGATCGTGGTTCTTTTTAGGTGAACTACTTATCGACTTACCACTACCCGTAGATGAGCCAAGCGTTGATCAGTGCGGTAAATGCAAAGCATGCATTACATCATGCCCAACACAAGCCATCGTTGAAGACAAAGTTGTCGATGCCAGGCGTTGTATCTCTTATCTCACCATCGAGTTCGATGGCGTGATTCCTGAAGAGTTTCGAAAGCCAATGGGTAACCGCATTTATGGTTGTGACGACTGTCAATTGGTTTGCCCATGGAACCGCTACGCCGACATAACGGAGCAAGATGATTTCCACCGTCGTGACAGTTTCAAAAACCCTGACCTCGTCGACATGTTTAACTGGGATGAAGCGACTTTTCTAAAAAATATGGAAGGCTCCGCTATCCGTCGTATTGGTCATATACAGTGGCTACGTAACATCGCTGTCGCACTTGGTAATGCAGAATATAGTCAGCGAATCATAGATGCGCTGGAAAGTCGGCAAGGTGAAAATAAATTACTTGATGAGCACATTAAATGGGCTTTGACAGAGCAACTGAATCAACTCCCCACTGAGAGTAATTCATCTATAGAGACGAAAAAGCAACGCTTAATAAGGATAGTCGAGAAGGGACTGCCGAGAGACGCATAGAGCGTAGTCTATATGCAAGAGATTGAAAGTACTTTTGCATGTTCAATTCATGACCTTGTTCTCAATTTTGTAATGTGGAAAAAAATTTGAGATTCAAGAAAAACAAGCTAGCAGAAAAAAGTTAAACACAGCTCGGAGAAATGACTAGGATCAAAAAAATACCAGTTAATGATCGTATTTTAACGTACTCGATCCGACAAAAAACTTATTTTTTCTTTATATAACAAAGATTTAATTGATATTTCTTTGTTGTTTCAACTTCACTTTAGAGAAAAGATCTTTCTTCCCCATCATAAAAAGTCAAGCTAAAAACACTTTATCAACCAACTTATCCACAGAACGACGTATGTGGATAACTCTGTTAATTAAAGTAGATAAAACACGCGAAGCCTCATCATACTTGTACGTCAGCCGATTCATATCGTGTTTTAAACACAAACGAAATCGTCCGACATCATATGATGCGGATAAAAGTTTAGCTTTTGGGGATTCATGCTTCGCAGCATTATGAAAAGAGCGATGTGATTGGTTGCGAGAAGCAGGCGTTGAATCAAGCGGCGCATCCGTAGACGACTTAACAATTGTATACTAAATAAGTACTCAATCTATCGTCTTGTATTTGGTTGCGGGGGCCGGATTTGAACCGACGACCTTCGGGTTATGAGCCCGACGAGCTACCAAGCTGCTCCACCCCGCGTCCGAGTGCTTCATCTTCGTTGATGATGAAGGCTTTGCTTTCATTTATAAAAAGAAACTGGAGCGACACACGAGGTTCGAACTCGTGACCTCAACCTTGGCAAGGTTGCGCTCTACCAACTGAGCTAGTGTCGCCTTGTGTCACCGTTAAGCACGATAAAGGCTATATATTGGAGCGACACACGAGGTTCGAACTCGTGACCTCAACCTTGGCAAGGTTGCGCTCTACCAACTGAGCTAGTGTCGCATTTTGTCACCGTTGAGCACGATGAGGTCTATATATTGGAGCGACACACGAGGTTCGAACTCGTGACCTCAACCTTGGCAAGGTTGCGCTCTACCAACTGAGCTAGTGTCGCATATTAACAGCAGTCGCTATTAATGGAATTTGGTTGCGGGGGCCGGATTTGAACCGACGACCTTCGGGTTATGAGCCCGACGAGCTACCAAGCTGCTCCACCCCGCGTCCGTATTGTGTCACCGTTAAGTACCGTGAGAACTATATAACTGGAGCGACACACGAGGTTCGAACTCGTGACCTCAACCTTGGCAAGGTTGCGCTCTACCAACTGAGCTAGTGTCGCATATTAACAGCAGTAGCTATTAATGGAATTTGGTTGCGGGGGCCGGATTTGAACCGACGACCTTCGGGTTATGAGCCCGACGAGCTACCAAGCTGCTCCACCCCGCGTCCGTATTGTGTCACCGTTGAGTACCGTGAGAACTATAAAACTGGAGCGACACACGAGGTTCGAACTCGTGACCTCAACCTTGGCAAGGTTGCGCTCTACCAACTGAGCTAGTGTCGCATTGGTTGCGGGGGCCGGATTTGAACCGACGACCTTCGGGTTATGAGCCCGACGAGCTACCAAGCTGCTCCACCCCGCGTCCGTATTGTGTCACCGTTAAGTACCGTGAGAACTATAAAACTGGAGCGACACACGAGGTTCGAACTCGTGACCTCAACCTTGGCAAGGTTGCGCTCTACCAACTGAGCTAGTGTCGCATTGGTTGCGGGGGCCGGATTTGAACCGACGACCTTCGGGTTATGAGCCCGACGAGCTACCATGCTGCTCCACCCCGCGTCCGTATTGTGTCACCGTTAAGTACCGTGAGAACTATGAAACTGGAGCGACACACGAGGTTCGAACTCGTGACCTCAACCTTGGCAAGGTTGCGCTCTACCAACTGAGCTAGTGTCGCATCAACAACGTTTCCGCTGTTTAGGGCTGCGAATTATAAGAGCATTTTTTTGTGATGCAAGTCCTTCCTTCAAAAAAACTTTATTTTTTTACTGAACGACGAAAAAGCAATCAAAAGCGATATAAATTACAACAATTTGGATCGCAACCTTAACAGTTAAATCTTGAAAATAGTACCTCGATAGTACTTAAGTTCTGCGATGGACTCACGAATGTCGTCCAAGGCCAAATGTGTTCCCTGTTTTGTGAACCCATTTAGCACCTCAGGTTGCCAGCGACGTGCTAGTTCTTTAAGAGTACTAACGTCAACATATCGGTAATGGAAGAACTCTTCCAACTCAGGCATATGCTTGTATAAAAAGCGGCGATCCTGCCCAATGCTGTTACCACATATTGGCGACGCCCCTTTTGGCACCCATTTTTCTAAAAATTCAATGGTTTGTGCGACTGCGTCTTGTTCTGAGATTTGACTGTTTCGAACGCGCTCCACCAAACCGCTTGCCGTATGCGTATTAGTACACCAGTCGTCCATTTTCGCCAGTTCTTCTTCCGGCTGATGAATCGCTAACACTGGACCTTCAGCCAAAATATTTAGTTCGCTATCCGTGACAATAGAAGCAATTTCGATGATTTTGTGCGTTTCAGGATCAAGCCCTGTCATCTCTAAATCAACCCAAATTAGGTTTTGATCGCTAAAGGACATGGTTACGCCGCCTATTTGTTTATCGATAAAAGAGGTACTATACCTCAAAATACGAGAAACACGATACTCATACACGGAGCCAAGAGTACGGCTCAACCATTTGAGTAAATTCACATAAAGTACAGAATTGTGGCAAAGAAGAAAAAGTTAACCAAAGGTCAGGTGCGACGCGTACGTAGCAACCAACAAAAGCGTTTGAAGAAGCAAGAAGATTCCATCCAGTGGGATGAAAACATGCTAGGCGCCAGCAAGCAAGGTCTCGTGATCACTCGTTTTGGTCAGCACGCGGACATTGAAGACCTTGAAACAGGCGAAATTCAACGCTGTAACCTCCGCCGTGGTATTGAGTCTCTAGTATCTGGCGATCGTGTTTTATGGCGCGAAGGATTGGAGTCTATGGCGGGCATCTCTGGTGTTGTTGAAGCGGTAGAACCTCGCTCTTCAGTGCTCACTCGTCCAGATTATTACGATGGTCTAAAACCCGTTGCAGCCAATATTGATCAAATGGTCATTGTCTCTTCGGTATTACCAGAGCTATCGCTAAATATTATTGACCGCTATCTCGTTGCATCAGAAACACTGAATATTGCGCCATTGTTGGTCTTAAATAAGGTCGACCTTCTAGAAGCCGATGACCGTGCAATGTATGAAGAATGGCTCAAAGAATATGAACGTATTGGCTATAAAGTGCTTCTGGTCAGCAAGAAGTCTGGAGAAGGCATTGCTGAACTAGAAACCCTACTGCGTGATCGAATTAATATCTTTGTTGGTCAATCAGGCGTAGGGAAATCCAGCTTAGTCAATGCGTTAATGCCGGAACTAGAGAGCGAAGTGGAAGAAGGTGAAGTCTCTGAGAACTCTGGCTTGGGCCAACACACCACGACGGCTGCACGTTTATACCACATTCCAACGGGTGGCGATTTGATCGACTCACCTGGAGTACGTGAATTTGGTCTTTGGCATTTGGAAGCAGAAGAAGTAACAAAAGCATTCGTTGAATTTCGACCATATTTAGGCGGTTGCAAGTTCCGAGATTGTAAACACAATGATGACCCAGGCTGCCTTCTACGTGAAGCTGTCGAGAACGGGGAAATTAACGAAACTCGCTTTGAAAACTATCATCGCATTTTGGAAAGCATGGTTGAAAATAAAGCAAATCGTCAGTATTCACGTAATAAAAAAGCCGATCTGTAATTGAGTTAAGGCTGTAACTGTGTAAAAAGTCTTCACCTAATACTGACAAGCAAATTAAATTTCAGTAACATCACGCGCCCTAAAGCGCGAATCTAACAGAAGTATCGGAATTAAAGATGGACAAGTTTAAAGTTGGACTGCAGTACTGGATCCCACAACACGGCCTCACTCGCCTAATGGGTAAACTGGCTTCAGCAAAAGCTGGCGGTCTAACAACAGCAGTTATTCGTTGGTTTATCAAACAATACAATGTGAATATGGATGAGGCAAAGCACTCAGATCCTAAGCATTTTAAAACGTTCAACGAGTTTTTCGTTCGTGAGCTAAAAGAAGGCGCACGCCCAATTTCTGAAGGCGAAAACGTCATCACTCATCCAGCCGACGCTTGTGTTAGCCAGTTTGGCCCTATTGAAGATGGTCAACTTATCCAAGCAAAAGGTCATCACTTCTCAGCACAAGAATTGCTGGGCGGTGACGCGAATTTAGCGGACGAATTTAAAGATGGTTCTTTTGCAACATTGTACCTATCTCCGAGCGATTACCACCGTGTACACATGCCATGTGACGGCACTCTGCGCCAAATGATTTACGTACCAGGTGACCTGTTCTCAGTAAACCCTCTGACAGCAGAAAACGTACCGAACCTATTTGCACGTAACGAGCGTGTGGTGTGTATCTTCGATACTGAGTTTGGTCCAATGGCACAGGTGCTTGTTGGTGCGACAATTGTTGGTAGCATTGAGCAAGTATGGGCTGGCACGATCACTCCGCCTCGTGGAAACACTGTCTACAAATGGAATTACCCAGCAGAGGGTGACAAGGCCGTGATCTTGAAAAAAGGCGAAGAGATGGGCCGCTTCAAACTGGGTTCTACTGTTATTAACCTGTTTGCCAAAGACGCGATTGAGTTTGACGCAAGCATGGAAAACGGTAAGCCAACCGTTATGGGCACACCTTACGCCTTGAAAAAATAAGTAAAACACCGTTAAAGAGCCCTTTATTAAGGGCTCTTTTTATTGATAAAAAGCAAAACTCCGTTCGAAATTTAGCCTCTATTTCTCAAACTCATACCTGCCTCTAAGACCCTCATTCCACAATCAATTATCCTGCGCTTAGAATGAATATTTAGAGGGGCAGCCAATGCCAAAGATGAGTGTAAACACGTTGGCGAAATTGCTGGTGTGCTTTTTAATTCCGCTCGGTGTTTTGATGATGCCGATCGATGCTATTCCTATTGACGATCTCACTTTAATTCAGCATCGCCTGTTGGCTATTTTTCTTCTTGCTGCTCTACTTTGGGTTCTCGAGCCGGTTCCCGTTTTTGCTACGTCCATTCTTATTATCGCTCTTGAACTGATCATGATATCGGATAAAGGTTTGCATCTATTTCGCAATCCACCAGCGGGGCATGATTTAGGAGAGTTAATTGCTTACACCGATATTTTCTCGGCCTTCTCTTCACCGATCATTATTCTTTTTATGGGTGGTTTTGCTCTCGCGATTGCGGCTTCCAAATACGAGCTCGACAACAACCTCGCCCGAGTTCTATTAAAACCATTCGGCACACAACCTAAGTTCATAATGCTGGGCTTGATGTTAATTACCGCCGTTTTTTCAATGTTTATGTCCAATACTGCCACGACCGTGATGATGCTAGCCCTGCTTGGCCCCATCGTCGCTTCAGCACCTAAAGGGGATTTAGGCATTAAAGCACTGGTGTTGTGTATTCCAATTGCCGCGAATACAGGCGGCATTGCGACTCCGATAGGCACGCCACCTAATGCGATAGCGCTTCAATATCTCACTGGGGAAAACGCGATAGACTTCCTATCGTGGATGACAATGGGTCTACCCTTTGTGTTGGTACAACTCACTGTAGCTTGGCTCTTGTTGCAAAAGCTGTTTCCGTCTAGCGAACCAGAAATGAAACTAAAGCTAGATGGTACATTCAAAAGGAGCTGGCGTGCGATCGTCGTCTACATCACTTTTGCACTAACCATTTTGCTTTGGATGACAACGAAAGTGCATGGCATGAATACATACGTTGTCGCGATTATCCCACTAGCAGTGTTCACGTTAACGGGCATTATGGGAAAAGAAGAGCTCAAGCTGATTAACTGGGATGTTTTATGGCTAGTTGCCGGTGGTATAGCAATTGGCATTGCCTTAGACAAAACGGGCTTAGCCGAAGCATTAGCGCACGCCATTGATTACAGCCTGCTATCACCATTTGCCGTTGTTTTAGCCCTATCGGTAGTGTGCTGGTTAATGGCGAACTTTATGTCTAATACCGCAACGGCAAACTTATTGATGCCTATTGCTGCCGCTATTGGTACATCCATGCCAAGCCTTATTGCGGTTGGCGGCCTACAAGGTTTACTGGTTGTCGTAGCCTTCTCCGCATCACTTGGCATGATCTTACCGGTTTCCACACCACCAAACTCTTTGGCTTATTCAACAGGCCTCATCGAGAGCAAAGACATGGCGAAAGTAGGCCTGATTCTCGGTTTGATTGGTCTACTTATCGTGTATGGCGCAGTTTTGGTACTGTTTTAATCGAAGAGCTCCATGAAAAAGCGTGTTGTCATGGAGCTGCTCTCCAGCTACTGCCCTTACAGAGCGGCTTTTACATCCCATAAATTTCGTGCATATTAAGACTCCTCTACTCTACAAGGACGTCGACACATCATGGGTTACGAATGGCTTGCTTTATGCGCCGCTTTTCTGTGGGCAGTTTCTAGCCTAATTTCGGTCATTCCTGCACAACACCTAGGCGCATTTTCTTACAGCCGCTGGCGTATGGGCTGCACAGCCGTGATCTTATCAACTATGGCGTGGATAACTGGCGGCTGGTTAACGGTTTCTTGGGAACATGTAACGCCAATGATGGCCTCAGGACTGATTGGTATTTTTATTGGCGATACCGCTCTATTCGCGTGTTTGAATCGTATGGGGCCAAGACAAGCCGGGTTACTCTTCTCTTGCCACGCCGTGTTCTCTGCCATCTTGGGCTACTTCTTATTTAGCGAAGTCATGACCACAATAGAACTACTGGGCGCATCATTGGTATTTAGCGGCGTGGTGATGGCGATATTCTTTGGCCGAAGAGGTCAAGTGAATAACGTCTTGGAAGACATTAAAGGTAACATCTGGGTGGGCATTGGACTTGGCTTAACCGCAGCAATGTGCCAAGCATTGGGCGGCATCATCGCCAAGCCAGTAATGCAAACCAGTATTGACCCAGTTGCGGCTTCTGCTATTCGAATGATCAGTGCCTTTTTCGCCCACAGCATGTTGTTAATTCTAGGAGTCAAAGTCGCTCGCTCGACGCAACACATTACTTGGCGCATATTTGGTATTACTGCGCTTAATGGTTTCTTGGCGATGGCCGTCGGCATGACGCTAATCTTATACGCACTGCAAGAAGGAAATGTAGGTATGGTTGCCCTTCTATCTTCAACCACGCCAATTATGTTGCTACCACTGCTCTGGATTTACACCAAACGCCGACCAAACCGATTTGCATGGTTGGGCGCAGCCCTAGCTGTGATTGGTGCGGGCATATTGGTTCAGTAACCTTGCAGACCAGTCCTTACTGCCAGATACAAAAAAGCCCGAGTTTAAACTCGGGCTTTTGTCATGCTGAGCCGTTAGTTAACTATTTAACTAATACTTCACCCGTCATTTCTGCTGGGATTTCTAGACCAGCTAGAGAAAGCATGGTTGGTGCAAGGTCAGACAGTTTACCGCCTTCTTTGAATTCAACCGCTTTGTCACCTACATAGATTAGAGGCACTGGTAGGTTAGTGTGAGCAGTGTGGATGCCGCCAGTTTCAGGGTCGATCATCATTTCTGCGTTACCGTGGTCCGCAGTGATCAATAGTTGACCGCCAACTTCTTTGATTGCTTCAACCACTTTACCCACGCTTTCATCTAGAGCTTCGATTGCTTTCTCAGCCGCTTCATAAACGCCAGTGTGACCAACCATATCTGCATTCGGGTAGTTACAGATGATGGTATCGAACTTACCTGATTTGATAGCCGCAACCATCTTCTCTGTTAGTTCTGGAGAGCTCATTTCAGGCTGCATGTCGTACGTTGCAACTTTTGGAGAAGCAACCAACTGACGCTCTTCGCCTTCGAATTCGTTCTCAACACCACCGTTGAAGAAGAAAGTCACGTGTGCGTATTTCTCTGTTTCAGAGATACGTAGCTGAGTTTGACCTTGTTTAGATAGCCACTCACCGTAAGTGTTTTCTAGAGACGCAGGTGGGAATGCGATAGCTAGAGGGATATCAGCCGCGTATTGAGTCAGCATCACAAAGTTGATTGCTGGGAATACTGCACGCTCAAAGCCGTCAAACGCAGGAACGAATGCACGAGTGATTTGACGTGCACGGTCAGCACGGTAGTTCATGAAGATAACCGCATCACCATCTTGCATGATTGCGTCTTCTTGACCTTCCGCTTTGATAGCTGTTGCTTTAACGAATTCGTCGTTTTCTTCACGAGCGTAAGCCGCTTCTAGACCTGCAACTGCCGTTTCTGCTGTGAACTCAGCTTTAGCTTGAGTTAGAAGATCGTAAGCAACTTGGACGCGATCCCAATTGTTGTCACGGTCCATTGCGTAGTAACGACCTACTAGAGAAGCAACGCGGCCTTTACCTAGTTTCGCAAATAGGTCTTGGAAACGTTGTAGTGAGTTTTCAGCACTACGTGGTGGTGTGTCACGGCCGTCTAGGAAGCAGTGTAGGTAGATTTTCTCTGCGCCACGCGCCGCTGCCATTTCAACTGCAGCGTAAATGTGGTCTTCGTGAGAGTGAACACCGCCTGGAGACATCAGGCCCATGATGTGTACTGCTTTTTCAGCTTTCACAGCAGAGTCGATTGCTTCAACTAGCGCAGGCGTTTGTTCGAACTCACCATCCGCAATTGATTTAGTGATACGAGTCAGGTCTTGGTATACAACGCGGCCTGCACCAATGTTAGTGTGACCAACTTCAGAGTTACCCATTTGACCATCAGGAAGGCCAACATCCATGCCTGAAGCAGAGATTAATGTGTGTGGGTTATTCGCAATCAGAGCATCCATTACTGGTGTTTTCGCATTCGCAATTGCGTTACTTGCTGTGTCTTCACGGTAACCGTAACCGTCAAGGATAACTAGAGCCAGTGGCTTCTTAGCTGACATAGTGATGACCTCATCAAATTTAAGTAACTTTTGGCGTAGGGCCTCGCTGCCCTATCTAACCTTGAAACAAAACTAGCGTAATTTTACTACACTTTTTAACCAAAACTGTAGGTTAAGATCAAATAATGTTTGCGATTTATTGTTGCTATCTTACAAGTTAAGCGAACAACGAGTCAGTGCCGACAAACGTGTTCCACAAGCATAGTCATTTCTAATACGCTTTGTACACCCCAGTCTAAGTTCGGTTTTCTTACGCTTCTCATTCTTATTTTTGCACTTGAAACAGTGCTAATTTAAAGCAACATCAAACAAGATGGGTTAATACCTATTGTTCTCTTTTCTCAGTAAAACAGAAGTCACTTAAACCGATAAGTCCAATAGGCCAAAGCAATCAAGCTACCAGAGCGAAATGTACGGATAGTAAGGGCATAACGGGTTTATAGAGATCTCAATTATTCGTTAGAAAATTTTAACCCTCTCGCCTAAGAGCCGTAACCTCGCTATACTCCTGCTTTATTTTTCCGCCAACAGCGTAAGAGCTCAAGACATGCAAGAGTACATTGAATTTTTCCAACAGAACATGATTCTATCTTTGGTTTGGGTAGGTCTTCTTGTCGCCTTTATCATGAACATCGTGAAATCAGCGACAGCCGCATACAAAGAAATCAACGTAAACCAACTGACTCATCTTATGAACCGTGAAAACGGCGTTGTAGTGGATATCCGTACCAAAGACGAGTTCAAAAAAGGTCATATCACCGACTCACTTCACATTTTACCGTCAGACATCAAAGCGGGTAACTTGGGTAGCCTTGAAAACCACAAATCAGACCCAATCATTGTGGTATGTAAGACAGGACAGACCGCTCAAGAAAGCGCAAACCTACTAGTAAAAGCTGGCTTCGAAAACGTGAGCCTACTAAAAAATGGTTTGATTGCGTGGAACGAAGCGAACCTGCCGTTAGTTCGCGGTAAGAAGTAGGAACGTGGCAAGAAGTAGGAACGTGGCAAGAACGAAAGTTCGCGTTTAAACGCGATTTTACCAAGCCTCGCGGACAAAAAACTGAGCAAATTGAAAGCAGTTGGAGCACTAAGTTGTGACGCTTTGCACGTAATACACGCTTCATCTAGTCAAGGTAGATTGGCTCAGTTAGTCTCAGGACATACCAGTTTTCTGAGCTTAGACGTTTCTAGGCTCAACAAATATTGATTTAAGGATTAAAAAATGGCTGAAGCAGCACCTCAAGACGCACAACAAAACTTCGCAATTCAACGCATCTTCCTAAAAGACGTTTCTTTTGAAGCGCCGAACTCTCCAGTAATTTTCCAGAAAGAGTGGAACCCAGACGTTAAACTAGACCTAGACACTCAAAGCCGTGAGCTTGGTGAAGGCGTTTACGAAGTTGTTCTACGCCTAACCGTTACTGTGAAGAACGAAGAAGAGACTGCGTTCCTATGTGAAGTTCAACAAGGTGGTATCTTCACTGCTGAACAAATGGAAGCTGGTCAACTTGCACATTGCCTAGGCGCATTCTGCCCGAACATCCTATTCCCATACGCTCGTGAAACTATCTCAAGCCTAGTCGTTAAAGGTACGTTCCCTCAACTGAACCTAGCGCCAGTAAACTTTGACGCGCTATTCATGAACTACCTACAACAGCAAGCTCAACAAGGCGAAGCTGAAGCGTAATTCACGTTTTATAAGTGACGAATAGCCACAGTGCTGACGTCACCGACTCAAATAAAATGCACAGAGCGTCTACCATCCGATGCAATGTGCATTTTTTATTTCTGACAAAAGTTCCTAGTTCCTAATCGCCAGAAGGCGTAAAATTTGACGATTAGGAACTAGATTCTACTAGTAGCAAGACAATTAGGCGGTAGCATGACACAAGCAAATACAAACAATGCTTACGGTAAAGACATCGCAATGACTGTGATTGGCGCAGGCTCATACGGCACCTCTTTGGCAATCTCACTCGCTCGTAACGGCGCGAACGTTGTCCTTTGGGGACACGAGCCAGAGCACATGGCTCGCCTAGAAGCAGACCGAGCTAACCATGCCTTCTTACCAGGTGTTGATTTCCCTGAAAGCTTGATCATTGAATCGGATTTAGAAAAAGCCGTTCAAGCAAGCCGAGATTTGTTGGTTGTGGTTCCAAGCCATGTCTTTGGCATCGTGCTAAACAGCTGTAAACCATTCTTGCGCGAAGACTCTCGCATCTGTTGGGCAACCAAAGGGCTTGAACCTGAAACGGGGCGCCTACTTAAAGACGTTGCTTATGACATTATCGGTGAAAACTACTCACTAGCAGTATTGTCTGGCCCAACGTTTGCGAAAGAGCTCGCAATGGGTATGCCGACTGCAATTTCGGTTGCGTCTCCAGATTCTGAATTTGTTGCGGATCTACAAGAAAAAATCCACTGTAGCAAAACCTTCCGCGTATATGCCAATAGTGACTTTATTGGTATGCAATTGGGCGGCGCTGTGAAAAACGTTATTGCGATTGGTGCGGGTATGTCTGATGGTATTGGTTTTGGCGCCAACGCCCGTACTGCATTAATTACTCGTGGCTTGGCTGAAATGAGTCGCCTTGGTGCTGCGCTGGGTGCACAGCCAGAAACCTTTATGGGCATGGCAGGTTTAGGCGATCTTGTCCTGACATGTACCGATAACCAATCACGTAACCGACGCTTTGGCTTGGCATTAGGCCAAGGTAAAAACGTTGATACGGCTCAAGAAGAAATTGGCCAAGTGGTTGAGGGTTACCGCAATACAAAAGAAGTATGGCTACTTTCTCAACGTATGGGTGTTGAGATGCCGATAGTTGATCAAATTTATCAAGTATTGTATCAAGGAAAAGATGCGCGCTTAGCAGCGCAAGATTTACTTGCTCGTGACAAAAAAGCCGAAGGAAAGTAGCAATCTACCGCCCTTTGCAGCTCATCTGAGAAAAATTGAAGTTGTCGGGTCACGGAAGAACCACTCTGGATATTGAGAATGAAACACTGCGAAAAACAAAAAGTCTGGAACAAAATTGTCTCAGAAGCCCGTGAAATGTCAGAACAAGAGCCTATGCTGGCGAGCTTCTATCATGCCACCATTATCAAGCATGAAAGTTTGTGTGCCGCTCTGAGTTATATTCTGGCTAACAAATTGAACACCGCTTCCATGCCAGCGATGGCTGTGCGTGAAGTGGTTGAAGAAGCCTTTGCGGCTGATCCAACCATCACTGACGGCGCGGCTTGTGATATTTGTGCCACGGTCAATCGCGACCCTGCTGTTTCAATGTACTCAATGCCATTGCTGTACCTAAAAGGCTATCACGCACTGCAAGGCTACCGAGTAGCAAACTGGCTGTGGAAGCAAGGTCGTCACGCTCTTGCGACTTACCTACAAAATCAGATTTCGGTAGCATGTCAGGTCGATATTCACCCTGCAGCACGCATTGGTAGTGGTATCATGCTCGACCATGCAACAGGCATCGTGATTGGTGAAACTGCCGTGGTCGAAAACGACGTGTCTATACTGCAAGATGTCACCCTTGGTGGTACTGGTAAAGAATGCGGTGATCGTCACCCGAAAATTCGCGAAGGCGTAATGATCGGAGCTGGTGCAAAGATTCTTGGCAATATCGAAGTCGGTGAAGGCGCGAAAATCGGATCTTGCTCTGTGGTATTGCAAGCCGTGCCTCCTCACACAACGGTGGCTGGCGTGCCTGCAAAAATCGTCGGACGTCCAAAAACGGACAAACCCTCTCTCGATATGGATCAAGGCTTTAACGGCAAGTCGCAAAGCTTTATCCATGGAGATGGTATTTAATCGTCAACAAACCTTTTTGACAACAACGTGGTAGGTAACTCTCAAGTGCGAAAACAAAATCACCCTGTTCTACGCTCGGCTATTTTATTAACTTGTGCTTTATCTGCCACTTATCCCATTACCTCCTCTGCTGTGAGTCAGCAAGAGCTCAAAGGCGTATCCAGTGAGATAAGCCGTCAGCGCAAATCGCTCTCTTCCCAAGAAAAGCAGCTCAATGAGTTACAGAAATCACTAAAAGATCAAGAGCTTGGTATTTCTAAGCTTGAGCGTGAAATACGACAAACCAAGTCTAACCTCGCACAAGCAGACAAAAACATAGAAAACCTGGAAGAGAAAATTGCCTTGCAAGAAGCACAGCGTCAAGAGCAAGAAGAAGAACTCAAACAGCTACTGCAAACGTATTACGTAACCGAGCGAGCGAAAGCCAATGGTCACTTGTTAAATCAAGGTGTGGAAGAAGACCGCATGAGCCAATACTTCCAGCATTTAGCTAAAGCACGTGCTGAAGTGATTGATGCGATCACCAAAATAACCCAAGAATTAGCGCACAACAAAAACCAACTCGAGCTAGAAAAAGAGCAAATCGAGACTCTGCTCAAGCAGCAATCCGAAAAACGTACAGCGCTAGCGAGTACACAATCCAAGCGTAAGCAAACCCTGAATAAAATTCAGAGCAGTATCAAGAATGACAAACGCTACTTAGCCGAGCTGCAACGCAACGAAACCCGTTTAAAAGCAGAGATCGCCAAAGCAGCGAAGCGTAATGCGGTGCCAATGGACGGACTCGGCAAACAGCGCGGTAAGTTGCCTTGGCCACTCAAAGGCAGTGTGTTACACAACTTTGGTACGCGACAAACCGGGCAGGTAAACTGGAAGGGCATGGTGCTGTCTGCCAACTATGGTCAACAAGTGAAAGCCGTTTATCCCGGAACTGTCGTATTTGCGGAGTATCTGCGCGGATACGGTTTAGTGGTACTGCTCGACCACGGCAAAGGTGACATGACCCTCTATGGTTACAACCAAGCCTTAACTAAAAAAGAAGGCGACCGAGTCACCGCAGGCGAAGTGATTGCTCTCGCGGGTGATACGGGCGGTCAAGACAGGCCATCGCTGTACTTCGAAATTCGTCGTAATAGTGAAGCGCAGAATCCGAAATCTTGGTTAAAGCGCTGATTATCTGACTTATTGACTTGTCATAAAAAAGGAGCCACTCGGCTCCTTTGTTGTATTCATGTTTTGGAAAACGCTATGCGTAGTAGGTTTCTACCGCATCAATAAAAGCATTCACATCATCTTTGCTTAACGCGTTGATTCCTGCCGCCGCCTCTCGCCCCCCACCTGTCGGGAACTGACCACACACGGCAACGGCACCTTGTTTATTGTTTAATGGGGCACGGAGTGAAACCGTATAAGTCCCATCTGAATTTTCAGTAAGTACCGCATGCGCAGAGTCAGGGGTTTGGTTTGCTAGCCAGTTGCCATAAACACCACTGATTCGGCGTGATGCCGCCGTGTTTGGTAACTCAAACAACTTCAGCTTACCGCTCTCATGCATGGCAGGCACTGCGAGAGCCGCCTCCATGTCTTGTTGGTAAGCCGATTGCAATTGGTAGTATGGCGAGGCCGTATCTTCAATAGCTTCAAATGGTGACGTGTACTTCAGCAAAGCTCGGTACAGCTCCGCAGGGTGAAAGTGTAAATCTTCGACCTTCGTTCCGTAGCCGTTGTAGTTAATTAAAGTACCCAGCTCTTTTAGCTGCTCTTTCTGTTGCTGCGACAAGCCCGCGTTATTCGCTAGCTCATCGGCTTTAGCAATCATGTTATCGCCATAAGCCGCCGTAATCGCCCAGTCATGAAAACGCCCATCAAGCAACTTATCGACAATCAACGCCGTGCACATGTTGGCATCGAGATCGATGTGCACATCCAAATTACCATGCTGAGGAATGTCGCCCGCTTTGTGATGATCGGCGTAAAAGACGTGCGCGCCTTGAGCCAAAGCTTGCTCTAGACCTGCCATGTTCTTTTCCATCGAAATGTCTAACACAGTCAGCTCATCACCCGCTTGCACGTCTACTTTTTCCACCAGCTTGATGTCGCGCTTTACACCGGTTATTAACTGGGCATCGACAGGATCAGCCAAACGCAATTGTAGAAGAGCAATGATGCCATCGGCATCACCATTAAAAATGTCGTAATTCATGGGGCGATAGTTCCTTTATCGAGAATCTTATCCCAGCAAGGGTTTTTAGCGTATGGGACTATTGTGCGTGGCATATTTGACAAGTCAACTCGAGCCACGACTCGAAAATGAGAGTGACTCTCGAAATATTAAGCAGTTTGACGTTTAACTGTGTAGATTGCTAACCGCATCTTCTAATAACAGTAGCTGCTCTAAGCCCTGCTCAGTTGCTAATGGCTTAACGACATTAAGCATCTGCAACATCCCTTGCTTCACCATTTGCTCAGTAATGTTGGTTTTTGAAGCCATCGCAGATTGATACGCCAACCAACTACACGCAATCAAGTGCAATGTACATACCAGTGACTTCAACTGTTGTTGATCGACATTCAACAGCTTCATCGTTACGAACTCTTGCATAATAGCAATGAGGTTCGCTTGCAGCTTCTCTTGCACATCGATGTACTGTTCGTGTAGCTGTTCATCTCGTGACAAGATTTCTGGTAAGTTTGCGTAGAAAAAGCGGTATTTCCACATCAAGGTAAAAATAGAGTCTAGGTAGCTCTTCAGCATAGTAAGGCTCTCTTGCGAACCTTGAATAGGGGTAAATCTTTCTAAAAGTTCTGCTGAATAAAGCGCAAAGATCTCACGAACGATTTCTTGCTTATTGCGGAAGTGGTAATACAGATTACCAGGGCTAATTTCGATGTGATCGGCAATGTGATTGGTGGTGATGTTTCGCTCACCATGTTGGTTGAACAACTCCAGTGCCGCGTAGACGATTTTGTCGCGCGTTTTCATTGTTATCGTGTTCCCTCTTCATTAACGAATCGAGTATAGCGACTTCACCAACCTAGGTCGATAGAGGCTCCAAATACGGTAACATAACAGACCAGTTAAGATGCCAGTTGAGTTGGCGACAAGGTCTAACCAAGAAGTTTGTCGCCCTACATACCCTTGCAACCACTCAATAACGGCGCTGAATAGCAAAATACTAATCGCCACCGCCCAACGTTGACGCCAACGCCACACACAAAAACAACCTAAAAACGCAAAGCCGCTATACGCCATAGCGTGCTGCATTTTGTCGAGATACGCGATATTGCCCCAGTCTTGCAGTTCACCTGAACTCAGAGATAAAAAAGCGATCAATATGGCGTAGCTAAAGATGACGAAACGAGCAGCCGTCAGGTTCATTGGACGTCCTTATGCAATTGGAAATGGAAAGGCCGTCACTTGATCAATGTGGTCACAGCCTAGCGCCAGCATGATCAAACGCTCGATACCCAACGCGACCCCTGCACAATCTGGCAACCCTGCTTCCAGTGCAGAGATCAGATGATAATCGATCGGCTGTGGTTTTAAACCCATTTCGATACGCTTTGCGTTATCTTGTTCAAAGCGCGCTAATTGCTCTTTCGGGTTATCCAGTTCATGAAATCCGTTCGCCAGCTCTATCCCCTTAAAGTACACTTCAAAACGATCCGCGACGCGATGATCTTGAGGATTGATTTTCGCAAGCGCCGCCTGTGATGCAGGGAAGTCGTACACAAAAGCCGGCACGTCCTGACCAATTTTGTTTTCTACTCCCACGCTAAATAGTAGTTGCAGCAGCGTATCGCGATCTTCTTCTGGCTCAGCAATGTCACTCAAACCCAGCTTGCTTGCCGCCGCTTTCAGCTCAGTCATCGAGCCTTCCAGTGGACACATACCCAACACATCAATGAAGGCTTGCTGATACGTCATGCGCTGCGCTGCGCCACACTTCAATACCAGCTGCAACAGGTCATCCATTTCATCCATCAATTTATGATGGTCAAAGCCAACGCGATACCACTCCAACATCGTGAATTCAGGGTTGTGGTAGCGACCATTCTCTTCATTACGAAATGCTTTGTTGATTTGATAAATACAACCGCTGCCCGCAGCCAAAAGGCGCTTCATATGGAACTCTGGGCTGGTCATAAAAAACAGCTTACTGCCATCGGCATAGCCTGGGCCAACAAACTCGGTTTGGAAAGTATGCAAATGAATGTCAGTCACGGTTGCGTGACTCATGGCTGGCGTATCGACTTCCATCACCTGTCGGTCAGCGAAGAATTGTCGAATCGACGCGATTAACGTCGCACGTTGACGAAGTTGGTCAATGGAAGCAGTAGGTTGCCAGTTGGTTTGCATAACAAGTCTCTCAAACTTTAATTCAGCGAGGAAAGTCTCATTCTACATGCTTTTTACTCTTCAAGAAGAGAGGAATATCCCTTCTTCTTTTTACTAATGTGCTCGCAAATTTGAGGCAAGCATTACTCGTGCCGCAGAACAAAAAACACTCAGTTAAAATCCTATTATCCATGCGGTTAATGTCACGCAACACGGGTTTAACATCCCTAATGTTAATGCTTGAGGGCCAAAACCTCGATGCCGTGATAGCAGTCACATAACCTATAAATTCTATGCCCTTAAGTGCATTACCGAAGCAAAAACCCAATTACATCAATTTTTCTGCCATGTGGCTCATCTACACTAACCCTACTACTTTTGGGGAGTTCTTTTTAAGGAGCGCCTCGTAATGACAATAACAAGCGGATTTCCGCAATCACACACTGGAGGATAACTGTGCAAATTATCACCACAGATATCGCAGTCATCGGCGCAGGCGGCGCTGGTCTTCGTACTGCTATTGCAGCGGCTGAAGCAAACCCAGACTTAGAAGTCGCTCTGATTTCTAAAGTTTATCCAATGCGCTCCCACACGGTCGCTGCAGAGGGTGGCTCAGCAGCAGTTATCAAGGATGAAGATAGCTTAGACAACCACTTCAACGACACTGTTGGCGGTGGTGACTGGCTATGTGAACAGGATGTTGTTGAATACTTTGTAGAGAACGCGACTCGCGAAATGATCCAAATGGAGCAATGGGGTTGCCCATGGAGTCGTAAAGAGAACGGTGAAGTCAACGTACGCCGCTTTGGTGGTATGAAGGTTGAACGTACTTGGTTCGCTGCAGACAAAACTGGCTTCCACATGCTTCATACGCTATTCCAGACATCAATGAAGTACAGCAACATCAAACGTTTTGATGAGTACTTTGTGGTGGATCTGCTTGTTGATGAAGGCGAAGTTCAAGGTCTGATTGCTATTCACATGTCTGAAGGCGAGCTTGTTACTATCAAAGCAAAATCGGTTGTTCTAGCAACAGGTGGCGCGGGCCGTGTTTACCACTGTAACACCAACGGCGGTATCGTAACGGGCGATGGTATGGCAATGGCTTACCGTCACGGCGTTCCTCTACGTGATATGGAATTCGTTCAATACCACCCAACCGGTCTTCCTGGTACAGGTATCCTGATGACGGAAGGTTGTCGTGGTGAAGGCGGTATCATCGTTAACAAGAATGGCTACCGTTACCTACAAGATTACGGCATGGGTCCTGAAACTCCAGTTGGCCAACCGAAGAACAAATACATGGAACTGGGTCCTCGTGACAAAGTTTCTCAAGCTTTCTGGCACGAACAACAGAAAGGCAACACCATCAAACACCCACTGGGTGACGTGGTGCACCTAGACCTTCGCCATCTTGGTGAAGAGTACCTACAAGAGCGTCTACCGTTCATCTGTGAGCTAGCAAAAGCTTACGTAAACGTGGACCCTGCAAAAGAGCCAATTCCAATTCGTCCAACCGTTCACTACACCATGGGTGGTATTGAAACGGACGGCGGTTGTGAAACTCGCATTAAAGGCCTATTCGCGGTGGGTGAATGTGCGTCTGTTGGTCTTCACGGTGCAAACCGTCTAGGTTCTAACTCACTGGCTGAGTTCGTGGTATTTGGCCGCGTAGCGGGTGAAAGTGCAGTGAAACGCGCAGCAGAATTCAAAGGCTGGAACGACGCGGCAATTGACGCGCAAGTCAAAGCCGTTGAAGAGCGCATCGCGAAACTGATGAACCAAGAAGGCGACGAAAACTGGGCAGAAATACGCACAGAAATGGGCCACACCATGGAAGCGGGCTGTGGTATATACCGCCAAGAAGATTTGATGCAAGCGACTATCGACAAAATCACTGAGTTGAAAGAACGCTACAAACGCATCAGCATCAAAGACAAAGGTAAAGTGTTCAACACAGACCTTCTATACGCAATCGAAGTGGGTTACGGCCTAGAAGTCGCAGAAGCGATGGTTCACTCTGCGATTCTACGTAAAGAGTCGCGCGGCGCGCACCAACGTCTAGACGATGGTTGTACAGAGCGTGATGACGTGAACTTCCTAAAACACTCACTTGCTTTCTACAAGCCAGAGTCAGCACCAAGTATCGATTACAGCAATGTGACCATCACTAAGTCACAACCAAAAGCTCGTCTATACGGTGAAGCAGCAGAAAAAGCAGCGGCTGAAGAGAAGAACGCAGAGGAGCAAGCATAATGTCAGCAAATCGCATTCAAAAAGTAGACATCCTGCGTTACGACCCAGAAAAAGATGCAGAACCATACAAGCAAACATTCGAAGTACCATTCGATGAAACCATGTCTGTGCTTGACGCACTTGGCTACATCAAAGATCACCTAGACAAAGATCTGTCTTACCGTTGGTCTTGCCGTATGGCGATCTGTGGTTCTTGCGGCATCATGGTGAACAACGTACCGAAACTTGCTTGTAAGAGCTTCCTACGTGACTACCCTGACGGCGTGACTATCGAGCCTCTAGCAAACTTCCCAATCGAGAAAGACTTGATTGTTGATATGACACCGTTTATCGAACGTCTTGAAGCAATCAAACCATACATCATTGGTAACGACCGTAAACCAGAAGACGGTACGAACTTGCAAACGCCAGAACAGATGGCGAAATACAAGCAGTTCGCTGGCTGTATCAACTGTGGTCTGTGCTATGCCGCATGTCCTCAGTTTGGTCTTAACCCAGAGTTCATCGGTCCTGCAGCACTAACGCTAGCCCACCGCTACAACCTAGACAGCCGTGACAACGGTAAAGATGAGCGCATGAAGCTTATCAACGGTGAAAACGGTGCTTGGGGTTGTACCTTTGTTGGTTACTGTTCTGAAGTTTGTCCGAAGAACGTTGACCCAGCAGCGGCTGTAAACCAAGGCAAAGTGGAGTCTTCTATGGACTTCGTGATTGCTATGTTGAAACCTGATGGTTCACCAAAGAAAGTGGAGGCATAAGGATGAGCAATCGTAAACCTTACGTTCGTGAAGTAAAACGCACTTGGTGGAAGAACCATCCTTTCTACCGCTTCTACATGCTACGTGAAGCGACGGTGCTTCCGTTAATTCTATTCACTCTGTTCCTAACTTTCGGTTTAGGTTGCTTGGTGAAAGGTCCTGAAGCATGGCAAGGTTGGTTAGCGTTCATGGCGAACCCAATCGTAGTCGCAATCAACATCGTTGCACTACTCGGTAGCCTATTCCACGCTCAAACTTTCTTCAGCATGATGCCACAAGTAATGCCAATTCGTTTGAAAGGCAAACCAGTGGACAAGAAGATCATCGTATTGACTCAGTGGGCCGCTGTTGCGTTCATCTCACTGATCGTTCTCATCGTGGTGTAAGGAGCTGAGCAATGAAACCGAATTATAGTGTAAACACATCACCAAAACGTTCTGATGAGCCAATCTGGTGGGGTCTGTTTGGCGCAGGCGGTACTTGGTTCGCGATGATCACGCCAATCACTGTTCTTGTGCTAGGTATCTTGGTACCACTAGGCGTGATTGACGCAGAAGCGATGAGCTACGAGCGTGTCTCTGCATTCGCAACCAGCATCATCGGTGCGCTATTTATCATTGGCACGCTAGCATTGCCAATGTGGCACGCAATGCACCGTGTACACCACGGCATGCACGACCTTAAATTCCACACTGGTGTGATTGGTAAAATTGCATGCTATGCATTTGCAGGCCTCATCACTGCACTAGCAGTTATCTTTATCTTCATGATTTAAGAGACTGACCAAAAAGAAAAAGCTGGCTAAATGCCAGCTTTTTTATTGCTTTGGGTTACCTATGATCTTTTTGCTTTTTAAGCTTTTGACCACCCATGATCTTATTGCTGTGCGACCTTCTTTGTCTGGTCCATAAGACCCAGAGCACCAAAGCCAGTAATCACATCTAGGTTTGTTTTCAAGCCCGTTTCGTCACTTCCACCAATGTAATTTTGTGGCATCTGAACTTGGAAGTTTTGCAAATTGTTGTACAGCGAGTTCGCTACGTCTCGATTCAATTCTGCCAAGTAAACTTCACGGTTTGCTCCTAACGCCGCATACTTACCTTTAAGGACTTCAGATTCTGCGCGACCTTTCGCTAATATCGCTTTCGCTTCAAACTCAGCAGAAAGTGCGTTCGCTTTTTGAATCGCTAAGTTAGCCTCTGCGATAGCTAGCTCTTTCTCCTTCTCGACTTCAGCAAGTCGTTTGGTTTTTTCCACTTCAACGATTTCACGCTCTGCAATCTGACGTGCAACTTCCACTTCTTTTTGCTGAGCAATAATTGCGAGTTCTTTACCACGCTGAGCGTCTTGCACCTCACGTGTTCGTTGAATCTCTTTGCGTAACTGCTCGGTCTCTGCCTGTGCTTTCGACGTTTCTTGTTCCTGAATCGCGCGAATACGATCCGCCACTAGACGCTTTTTATCTGCCAATAACTGATCTAATTGCTTTTCTGGCTGCGGGTCACCAATGGTCACCTGCGTCACTTGAATACCGTATTGTTGTAACGGATTGTCTTGACGAATTGGTTGCCCGGTTTTGTCTACGACTGGCACAGTTTTCCATACCAGTTGATTGGTGCGCTGTAATTGGTTCGGATTGGCTTGATTCGCCCCAACAGGCGCAAGATCCAACTCTTCCACTTCAACCTGACGTCGCTCTGTCAGATAAATCCCCTCTCGTAACTGATCGCCAAGTTTCGATTTGAACTGGTTCAAACCACCTTGGAAAAACTCTTCACCCGTGTATTGGGTCGCGGTAATCACCGTTACGTTACGTGCGTTCTTTACAAGCAGCGCATCGATCAAGTTACTGTTGTTGCGGAACTCTTTGTGCATCTTCTTCACCGCTTCAGGATCATTACTGAGCTTAAAGCGGAATGTTACGGGGATCTGACCAATATAGGTGTCGGCAAATCGAACCTGAATCGCATCAAGGCGTTGATAAAAATCTTCGCCCTTGCTGTTACCGAATGACACGGTGATCACTTGGTCATACTTGGTGATTTTGGACAGAAATGGCATGCGAAAATGAATGCCAGGTTCAGTAAACACATCCAACTCACCAGTAATATTATTCTGATGCACGTAGCTGTAACCCGCATCGGTCATCAGCACCGAGCTATTAATCGTTAAGCCTATTGCCAACAGCGGTACGCCAAATACGGCTGCTTTTAATCCTTTATGTAGTAACTGACGTCTTTCTTCCACCTTTAAACCCCTTCCTAAACCTCTGCTTTCCATTTTGTTCTCCTTTTTGGATTGTTACTGAGTTAAATCGATAAAAATCAGATTGCTATGCAACTCAGCGACAAGTACTAATGTATCAAAATGTTACATTAAGGAATAATCGACAGATTCATGGAATAAATAAGATTTTTACGAATAATACAAAATCATCAAAAATTTGCGGAGGATATCGATGTTTTACGCAGAGGGATTAAAAGAGAAGAATCACAGGCAATAAAAAAGGCCGCCGAAGCGACCTTTCTAACAATCATATAAAGTGCTTACTTCACACGACCTACGTATTCAGCAGTACGAGTATCTACGCGAATCACTTCACCAATTGAGATGAACAGAGGAACACGAACAACAGCGCCAGTTGATAGCGTCGCTGGTTTACCGCCAGTACCTTGAGTATCACCTTTCAGGCCTGGGTCTGTGTCTACAACTTCTAGCTCAACGAAGTTTGGTGGAGTAACAGTAATTGGGTTACCGTTCCAAAGAGTGATCATACAAGTGTTGTTTTCTACCAACCACTTAGCGTTTTCACCTACCGCTTTTGCATCCGCTGCGATCTGTTCAAACGTTTCACTGTTCATAAAGTGGTAGAATTCGCCGTCTGAATATAGATAATCTAGGTCGATATCCATTACGTCTGCCACTTCACAAGTGTCACCAGACTTGAATGTTTTCTCTAGCACTTTACCAGAAAGAAGTTTACGAATTTTAACACGGTTGAACGCTTGGCCTTTACCTGGTTTAACGTATTCGTTTTCCAGAATTACACAAGGCTCGTTATCAAGCATTAACTTAAGACCGCCTTTAAATTCATTGGTGCTAACTGTAGCCATTTTTTCCTCTTACATTCTTAGAGCTAAATTCAATGCCGCACATAATAACCCGAAAAGTCGAATCTGTTGAGCAAAACTGGCTCAAACAGTTGGCGAATGGGATCTCTGATCCTGCAAAATTGCTCGAAATACTGGAAATTGATCCTTCACCGTGGCAAGACGGGTTTGCCGCGCGCAAGCTGTTTGCACAGCGTGTACCGCAAAGTTTTGTCGATAGGATGGAGAAAGGCAACCCTAAAGACCCTCTTTTACGTCAGGTTTTACCACTGAGCGACGAATTTGAGGTGCATCCGGGTTACTCCAATGATCCATTGGAAGAGCAGGACAATGAAGTCCCTGGCCTGCTACACAAGTATCGCAACCGCGCCCTGATGATTGTCAAAGGTGGCTGCGCGGTAAATTGCCGTTACTGTTTTCGTCGTCACTTCCCTTATCAAGAGAACAAAAGCGGGAAACAAGCCTGGACCAAGTGCTTAGAGTACATGGCACAACAACCAGAGTTGAACGAAGTCATCTTCTCAGGTGGTGATCCATTAATGGCAAAAGACGATGAGATTCATTGGCTTTTAGAGCACATTGCTCACATTCCTCACATCAAACGTCTGCGTATTCATAGCCGTTTACCTGTGGTGATTCCAGCTCGAGTCACTGATGAACTATGCCAACTTCTGCAAGCATCAAGGTTACAAATCATCCTCGTCACTCACATCAACCATGCCAACGAAATCAATGACGAATTTGCTGAACAGATGTTCAAGCTCAAAAGAGCGGGCGTTACGCTTCTAAACCAAGGCGTTCTGCTGAAAGGCGTGAATGATTCGGTAGAAGCTCAAGTGGCGTTAAGTGAGGCCTTATTTGACGCGGGTATCTTGCCTTATTACCTCCACGTTCTTGATAAGGTGCAAGGCGCAGCGCACTACTTTATTTCGGACGAAGAAGCGAAAGCTATTATGCGCGGACTCATCACGCGTGTATCGGGTTATCTGGTACCAAAACTCACACGAGAAGTTGGTGGCAGGCCAAGTAAAACGCCGTTGGATTTGCATTTAGAATAAGCTCTGACACTCAATTAAATTTGTCGTCTAGATTGATTATTTTTGTTCGCTTTGCACGGTAAGTCTATGCATACTCCGCACTTTTGGAGGTCAAGATGCATACAGCATTCGAACAAATTTTCGATCTTGGCCCATTCAGTTGGCCTGCCCTACTATGCTGCGCCATTAATGGGCTCATGATCGGTATAGAGCGCCAAACTCGTGGTAAACCGGTTGGCATTCGCACAGCAATATTAATTATTTCAGGCACCTACCTGTTTATGTCGATGGCAGTGTCGTTATCGCCAAATACACTTGATCAAGCACGAGTGCTTGGTCAGATCATTACTGGCGTCGGCTTCTTAGGCGCTGGCGTTATGATGACACTTGATGGAAAAATCCATGGCGTAACATCCGCGGCTGTAATATGGGTGCTAGCAGGTTTAGGTTTGATGATAGGTTTGGGTTATTTAACGCAGTCGGTGGTTATTACTCTCCTGACACTAACCGTGTTGTTAGGTGTGGATAAAGCAGAAAACCACATCAAAGCATTACGCCGCGGTGTTCATCAAAGAATTCAACAACGCAAAACTTCATCACGATTAATTAAATAGTTAACGCTCCGAGAAACTCGCTTCATCTCATCAGTAATTAAAGAGCCCTCGACAAACATCGAGGGCTTTCTGTATATAAAGATTCTGACTTTCTCAGGGATTACTTAGCAAAGTTGATGAGTGGGAAACACTTGAAGAAACCGTTATCCGCACAGTTCAAAAGACCAATTTGCACGCCATCGATTTGATCGGTCATGTTGAAGAAACCAAACTGGAAATTAGACTTCTTAGAGATACTCGCTAAGCCCACATCCGCCATGGTGTAGCCTTCAGAATAGTTCACCGCGCTCCAGTTCAAGCCTTTTACGTTGTTCGTAATGTTAACAGCACCCAAGTTAACACCCGTCGTCTGACCTTGGTTCCAGTTAACTAAGCCTAAAGACGCGCCTTTCATTTCTTGATTTACTTTTGCTGCACCAAAAAACAGACCAAAGTTCACACCTGTCGTACGATCCGTTTCTGACATACCAAGCAGTGAAAAGTCGACACCTTTAACCTCATTTACCTGCCCATGCAACACAGCTAAACGAACGCCACCTACTGAGGAATTAGAGGGTGCGTTTGTGTTATCGATAGTAGAGAACATCACAGGTGTACTGTCGGCTAAAGCAACAGGTGATGCGATAGCGGCTGCAACCGCCAATGACGTCATAAGCTTTTTCATTTTCATCTCCATGATGGGAAGCAACAATTTACAACATAGTGTAATGTTCAGATTTTGCTCTGTCCCCGTTCAAAAAGTGTTAGCAATAGGTCAGATTTAACCATCTGACTCAAAAGAAAAATATTTCTCTTCGATTTTTTGCTTCTGAAATGGCGCTTTTTACGCTCAAAAATTTCATGATAAGCCACACCAGGACGTCATGTTTCTCAGGTGGCACGCATAAAAAAGTCGAGGCATCTGCCTCGACTTTTAAAGGTTTGGTCGGTTATCTTTCCGCTATAAGGGCTTCCTTAGAGCGATGAGATAAGCTGGCTTACATCATGCCGCCCATACCGCCCATGCCACCCATGCCGCCCATGTCAGGCATCGCTGGCGCGTCTTTTTGCGGTAGGTCAGTAACCATCGCTTCAGTTGTGATCATCAGACCTGCAACCGATGCTGCGAATTGTAGTGCAGAACGAGTAACTTTAGTTGGATCTAGGATACCCATTTCTAGCATGTCGCCGTATTCGCCTGTTGCCGCGTTGTAGCCGTAGCTACCTTCACCCGCTTTCACGTTGTTCGCAACCACTGAGTCTTCCTCACCTGCGTTCTTCGTGATTTGACGGATTGGCGCTTCCATTGCACGTAGTGCAACGCGGATACCAACGTTTTGTTCTTCGTTGTCACCCGTTAGGTGAGCAATCTTAGATGCCGCACGGATCAGTGCAACACCACCACCAGCAACAACACCTTCTTCAACCGCTGCACGAGTTGCGGCTAGCGCATCTTCTACACGGTCTTTCTTCTCTTTCATTTCAACTTCAGTCGCTGCACCGACTTTGATTACTGCAACACCGCCAGCCAGTTTAGCAACACGCTCTTGTAGTTTCTCTTTGTCGTAGTCTGAAGTTGCGTCTTCGATTTGTTGACGAATCTGAGCAACACGGCCAGAGATCATCTCTTCTTCACCGATACCATCGATGATAGTCGTGTTTTCTTTCGTGATAGAAACACGCTTCGCTTGACCTAGATCTTCTAGTGCAACTTTTTCTAGCTCTAGACCGATCTCTTCAGAAATCACAGTACCGCCAGTTAGGATAGCGATGTCTTGTAGCATTGCTTTACGACGGTCACCGAAGCCAGGTGCTTTCACAGCTGCAACTTTTACGATGCCACGCATGTTGTTCACAACCAATGTTGCTAGCGCTTCGCCTTCTACATCTTCTGCAATGATAAGCAGTGGACGAGATGCTTTCGCGACAGCTTCTAGCGTTGGAAGAAGCTCACGAATGTTTGAGATCTTCTTGTCTACTAGAAGGATGAATGGGTTTTCTAGATCAACACTGCCTGATTCTTGGTTGTTGATGAAGTAAGGAGACAGGTAACCGCGGTCGAACTGCATACCTTCTACTACGTCTAACTCGTCTTGTAGCGCCTGACCTTCTTCAACCGTGATAACGCCATCACGACCCACACGCTCCATTGCTTCTGCAATGATATTACCTACGCTTGCGTCTGAGTTTGCAGAGATAGTACCAACCTGCGCGATCGCTTTTGTGTCGTTACATTCAACAGAAAGCTCTTTTAGTTGCTCAACTGCCGCAGCAACAGCTTTGTCGATACCACGCTTAAGATCCATTGGGTTCATGCCCGCTGCGACTGCTTTTAGACCTTCGTTAACGATAGATTGTGCTAGTACCGTTGCTGTTGTTGTACCGTCACCCGCTGCGTCGTTTGCTTTAGACGCAACTTCTTTAACCATTTGTGCGCCCATGTTCTGGAATTTATCTTCCAGCTCGATTTCACGCGCTACTGATACACCATCTTTAGTGATAGTCGGTGCACCAAAAGATTTGTCTAGAACGACATTACGTCCTTTAGGACCCAGTGTTACTTTTACTGCATCAGCCAGAACGTTTACACCTTCCAGCATTTTAACTCGTGCGTCATTACCAAATTTAACGTCTTTAGCAGCCATCTTTGATTTCCTTTCTAAAATTCTTTGTGTGTAATTTCGTAATTGAATCTGAGCAAAAAATTACTCAATGATTGCTATTATTCAACGATCGCCATGATGTCGTTTTCAGACATGACAAGCACTTCTTTACCGTCGATTTTTTCAGTTTTTGTACCGTAACCTTCAGCGAAGATAACGGTATCACCGACTTTAACGTCTAGTGGCAGTACGGTGCCGTTTTCTAGGATGCGGCCTTTACCCACAGCTAGAACAACACCGCGAGTCGATTTTTCTGCAGCAGAACCAGTCAGAACGATGCCACCAGCAGACTTAGATTCAACTTCTTTACGTTCAACGATAACTCGGTCATGTAATGGACGAATGTTCATCGGTCGTCTCTCCTGAAAATTTCCATGTTTATTTGATAATTGTCCTTAGGGACTGTAGCCCCAGACACGTGATCCCTATATAAGGGGTCGAAGCAGCGATCCCAAGGGGGTGGCACAAAATTTTTGTGACTTAGTTAAAATAACGAACAACTAGGCAACGGTTTGCGTGAGAAATGCTCACTCGCTCGGCATCTCGCTTTCTTGTATCCTTGCAGTTTGCTCACCAGATAGTTGTCACACATGCAGGAAAATAACAAGCTGGAACCCCAAGCGACCGATAAGCATGGTTTGTTGACCGCACCCATTCCTGAAACGCTGCGGAAAATGACCGTACCCATGACCATGGGCATGATCGCAATTTTGATGTTTAACTTGGTGGACACGTTTTTTATCTCGTTGCTTGGCACTCAAGCGCTAGCGGCTATCAGCTATACCTTCCCTGTAACCTTTGCGGTTAACTGCATTACGATGGGGATTGGGATGGGACTATCGACCAATATTGGTCGCTTGCTTGGGCAAGGTCATGCACCACAAGCTGCACGGTTCACCACCCACGGTTTGTTATTAGCCGTGTTACTTGTGGCTATCGCGTCTTCTATTGGCTTTACCACCATTGCGCCATTGTTTCGTTTTCTTGGTGCGTCTGATGATCTCATCCCTCTTATTGAGCAATATATGCAGGTCTGGTATCTCACCATTCCTCTGCTAGTGATCCCAATGGCGGGCAACAGTGCTATCCGAGCTACTGGCGACACAAAAACACCAGCAAAAGTCATGATGTTGGCTGGTTTGATTAATGGCATGCTCGATCCATTGTTGATTTTCGGTTATGGCCCTTTTCCGGAACTTGGCATTCAAGGCGCAGCCATAGCAAGTGCCTTTAGCTGGTTAGGTGCTTTGTGTGGCTCATTCTATGTGCTAATTAAACGGGAAAAATTGCTTGCTCAACCCCAATGGGCTTTGCTGAAACAAGACTGGCAACAGACACTAAAAATTGGTACCCCTGCAGCGCTATCAAACGCGATGAATCCGTTGTCCGGTGCCATTCTGATGATGCTGTTATCCAACCACGGTACGGCGGCGGTTGCTGCTTACGGCGCAGCGCAGCGTATTGAGTCTATATTGATTTTAGTATTGATGTCGCTGACCTCTGCCCTCACACCGTTTATGGCACAAAATTTAGGAGCCAAACAACCGCAACGAGCCTTTTCCGGTTTATTTATTAGCATGCGTTTTGCAGTGGTATTCCAAGGGTTTATCTTCTTGATGATGGTGCCACTGAGCATTCCTCTGGCTGCGCTGTTTTCTCAGGAAGATGCGGTGAAAAACCTGCTTTGGCATTATTTACTGGTGGTGCCATTTAGTTATGGCTTCCAAGGCATCGTGATGATGTTAGTCAGTGGTTTGAATGCGATGCACAAGCCATTGCGTGCATTCCAGTGGAGCTTTATGCGGCTGTTCATTTTTACCTTGCCATCGGCGTGGATCGGGAGCCAAATCTACAGCATTGAAGGCTTGTTTATCGGTATCGCGGTTGGGAATACGTTGGGTGGGCTACTGGGCTACTTGTTTGCGCTGCGCGAGCGAAAATTAACGCTCATAGAGCAGAGCAGCGTGTCTTAACACTCGTCTATCGCTAGTTTCTTTTTGTTGATTCTCAAATACAAAAAAACCGCGGAAAGCCGCGGTTTTGTTTATCTATTTCAAGCTTGCTTAGAACAACTCTTCAGCAACTTTGTATAGATCGTTGCGTACTGGACGCTTCATGTTTTCGATTGCGTCGATGATATCGTGGTGAACAAGTTGCTCTTTCACGATACCTACACAACGACCACCATGACCTTCGATCAATAGGTGAACAGCGTAGTTACCCATACGAGATGCTAGTACGCGGTCAAATGCAGTTGGACGACCACCACGTTGGATGTGACCAAGTACTGTTGCACGAGTTTCACGACCTGTCGCGGCTTCGATGTCACGTGCTAGTTCATTAGCATCCATCATTAGCTCAGTAAGCGCGATGATCGCGTGTTTCTTACCTTTAGCGATACCATCTTGGATGTTGCTGATCAGCTTGTCTTTGTCTAGACCAGTTTCCGGAGTGATGATGTATTCACAACCGCCCGCAATTGCAGACATCAGAGTCAAATCACCACAGTGACGGCCCATGATTTCTACAATTGAAATGCGTTGGTGAGATGAAGAAGTATCACGTAGACGGTCGATTGCATCGATAACGGTGTTTAGTGCACTTAGGTAGCCCACAGTGTAATCAGTACCTGCGATATCGTTGTCGATTGTGCCCGGAAGACCGATACATGGGTAACCCATTTCAGTCAGTTTCTTCGCACCCATGTACGAACCATCACCACCGATTACCACTAGTGCATCGATACCATGTTTTTTCAGGTTCTCAATCGCTTTTTCACGAACTTCCACTTGTTTAAACTCAGGGAAACGTGCAGAACCTAGGAACGTACCACCTTTGTTGATCACATCTGAAACGCTAGAACGATCTAGCTTCTCGATGCGGCCTTCGTATAGGCCTAGGTAGCCGTCGTACACACCGAATACTTCCAATCCTTCGGATAGTGCTGTACGTACTACGCCGCGTATCGCAGCGTTCATACCAGGTGCGTCACCGCCACTTGTTAAAACACCGATCTTCTTAATCATGCTCACCCTCGATCTTTGGCAATCAATTATTTAATTTTCTTTTAGGCCCCTTGTTACCAAGCAACCTGCATAATCCAGAACTGTGCGTTATGTTACATTTCCTCTACAGGATTACCAATGAAAACGCACTTTTTTATGTAACTTTTCTACTTATGTAAGAGTATTACAGTTTCTCTATGAAACTTTGTTGATTCATATCAGGATCACGAATCTTAATAAGTATTGATGGAAAGATAGTCAATAAGTACCTTTTTGTCGTCGGGCACTGATGGATTTTTCAAGCCTACCAATCTTGCGCTTTCTGCTCTTTCTCAGGTCCGAAAACGACAGACAATGGATCTTGATGGATCAATACGTCCGCATCAGGAAACAGAGCCAATAAATTATCTTCCACTTTATCAGCGATGTAATGCGCCTCAATTAATCGTAAGTTATCGTCTAGCTCTAAATGCAACTGTATAAAGCGCGTCGGTCCGGACATTCGCGTGCGTAACTGATGCACGCCCAATACCCCTTTTACGCTCAAACAAGCTTGGTTAATTTGCTCAAGTTCTTCATCGGGCAACTTTCTATCAAGTAAGGTTTGAATCGCTTCGCTGACCATTTTGAAAGCGCTATAAAGAATGAAGACACCAATACCAATCGCAAACACAGCATCCGCTTGAGTCACTCCAAAATAACTGAGCCCCAGAGCAACCATGATCGCAGCATTCATATACAAGTCAGTCTGATAATGCAGAGAATCCGCCGCTATTGCTTGGCTCCCCGTCACGCGAACCACATGTTTTTGGAACATCACCAAGCCAAGTGTGACCACAATCGCAAACAGCGATACATACACACCTAACTCCGGTGCGTGTAAAGCATGCGGGCGGAAAAATCGGTCAATCCCGTTAAGAATCAAAAATACTGCCGAGCCCGAAATAAACATTGCTTGGGCTAGGGCCGCTAAGGACTCAGCTTTACCATGTCCAAACGCATGTTCGCGGTCTGCCGGTTGTAAGGCGTAACGAACTACCACAAGATTCACAACCGAAGCCGCGATATCTAACATGGAGTCAATCAATGACGCCAATAAGCTCACTGAGCCGGTTACCCACCACGTGATGACTTTTACTATCAGAAGAAGCGTCGCCACAATGGTTGCAGTCCAAGCGGCGGTCGTAACTAAACGTGCGTATTGCTGTTTCATAATCAAAGAGTTAACTAAAACCATACGTTGAGTATATTGAATGACCATGAAATAACCAGATCAAAAAGAGGCAACCAATGGCTGCCTCTTTATATAACATCAATTCATGACTTAATTATTGCGCGACTTTTCCATGCGCTTGTGCATTCTGTCGCCACACTCTTGCATACGTTCATTTTGTAGCTCAACAAATTTCGCTTTCTGCTCAGGTGTTAATACGCTAAGCATTTGGTGCTTTCTTTCTAGCATTTGCACGCGACGTTCCGTTTGGCGCTCAACCATCTCTTTTGCTAATTCGCTAGCTTGAGCTTCATCAAAGTTATCCGCCAGCAAAAGCGATTGTACTTTTGCGTGATGCGCTTGACGCTCAGCCATACGTGCTTCTTTGCCATCAGCGAATTTTGCTTTCATTTCTGCTTTGTTTGCTTCACGCATTTCTTTTAGCTGATCTTTTTGTGCATCAGTCAGGTCTAGTTGACGCATGACACCTCGGTCCATACCCATGCCGCATTCGTCACGAGGGCCTTTATGATGGTTTTTACCACCGTAAGCGAATGCGCTTGCGGCGCCAAGAGTAAGAGGTAGAACAACAGCAGCTAACACAAGTTTTTTTGCAGACTTCATAATACGATTCCTTACACAGGTGAGTGGTTCTTCTGAGCTGTTCTCACAGCGCTTGAGTATAGAATACGACCCGCTAGGTAAAGCGACGTATAGGGAGCGTAAAGAATCGTAAAGAGTGATTTTTCTCCTCTTCGTTGCGCATCATTCCAATGTAATATTAGGTTATCGGTAACTTACTATAGGTGCCCCCATGGCAAACATTCTTTTAATCGATGACGATATCGAGCTAACTAGCTTATTAAAAGAAGTACTCAGTTTCGAAGGGTTTGACGTCAGCGAAGCAAATGACGGTGAAGCCGGCTTAGCCGCGATCAATGATAAGATTGATTTGATTTTGTTGGATGTCATGATGCCAAAACTCAATGGCATGGAAACGCTGAAACGCTTACGTGAAAATTGGGAAACTCCCGTCTTGATGCTGACCGCTAAAGGGGAAGAAATTGATCGCGTGATCGGCTTGGAACTGGGCGCGGATGATTATTTACCAAAACCTTTTAGTGACCGAGAGCTGTTAGCGCGAATCCGCGCGATTTTACGCCGCACTAGCAGCACACAAAAAAATACCAAAAACAGCGATTGCATTGAGTATCAAGAAATCCGCCTCTATCCCGGTAAGCAAGAAGCGTATTGTGAGCAACAGTTACTCGATCTCACAGCAACCGAGTTTGCGCTACTCACCCACTTCGTACAAAACCCAGGACAAGTGCTGACCAAAGAGACACTGAGCTTAGATGTGCTTGGTAAACGACTCGCTGCTTTTGATCGCGCTATCGATATGCATGTCTCGAACTTACGTAAAAAATTACCAGATCAAAGCAATGGCAAGCCGCGAATCAAAACCCTGCGTGGTCGTGGCTACATGCTGCTTGAGGAGGATTAATGCGCCTATCACGCATCAAACTGCCAAACATCAATAGCCTGTATGGACGCATCTTTGCCATTTTTTGGTTCACCATGTTATTAGTATTGATAGCCGTGCTATCACTGCCACATTTGGACCCACGCAAAGCTCGCGATATTCCAGAAGAACACTACAAACGTATGGTAGAAACGCGTGACTCAATCCAACAAAAATACAGCCAGCAAACAGATTTAGGCCGCATACTTTTTCGTATCGAGGGCAACCGTCACGGCAAGCACGACCCTCGCCCACGAGTCTTTTTTTCTGACTACAGCGGTAATGTTCTTACGACAGAAAAACGCAGCAATTTTCAATTGCGTGCCATGCAAAACTTTGTCACCAGTATCGAAGATTACAATAATCCAAAGCAGAAGCTGTATGGTCGATACATGATTGCGGGCCCAATTCCTATCACTTTGGCAGGTTCCGATATCTTGATGTACGTGGGCTTCAAATGGAATGAGCCACCACCTCTACTCCTGCGTCTGTTTGATCACCCATTCCAGCTCTTGCTTGCGGTCATGCTGGTTAGTACACCATTGCTGTTATGGCTTGCTTGGGCTTTGAGTCAGCCTGCACGTCGTCTTGAAGCCGCTGCTCAACGTGTGGCGAAAGGTGAATTTGTCACAGACCCAAATTTAGAAAAAGGTACGGCGGAATTTCGTCAAGCAGGTAGCAGCTTCAACCAGATGGTCGAAGCGGTTAATCAAATGATTTCAGGACAACAACGTTTGCTATCCGATATCTCTCACGAGCTGCGCTCACCTTTAACTCGTCTACGCATGGCAAGCGCATTAGCGACGCGTAAACAAGGAGAAAGCCCAGAATTGACTCGTATCGATACCGAAGCGCAGCGCTTGGAACAGATGATCAGCGAACTATTAGAGCTTTCTCGCATGCAGGCGAACAGTCATATGACTCGCGAAACACAGCCATTAGAAAGTTTATGGGAAGAGATCATTAAAGATGCGCAGTTTGAAGCAGAGCAAATGGGCAAACAGCTACACTATTCAGAATTACCTAAGCGCAATATTTCCGGTAACCCTAAACTGCTGATGAGTGCGGTGGAAAATATCGTTCGTAACGCCATTTACTACGGAAAAGATGAGGTACAAATCGACATCAAAGCCGATGACGATACGCTTCGTATCACGGTTGACGATAATGGAGAAGGTGTACCAGAAGAGGAACTGGCCGCGATTTTTCGCCCGTTCTATCGCGTTTCCACGGCACGCGATCGCCACTCTGGCGGCACAGGTCTCGGCCTAACCATTACCGAAAGTGCCATTCGCCAGCACAGTGGCACGATCGCAGCCAGCCGAAGTCCTTTAGGCGGATTGCGCATGAGTATCACCTTACCGATCAATTGTTAGTCTCAATTTGATGAACTAACAATAATTCGCACCATATTTCTAGAGTGAGTGATTAACAGCCCCACCCTCACTTTAGAAATTGGTGAGGCTTCGTAGAATACCCTTACAAAGATCAAAGTTGATAATAATTATCGTTAGCATTAAAGTGAATTTTCCAATTAAGGAGGATTTACTATGTCACATACATTTCCCGCTCTGCCTTATCCGTACGATTCACTAGAGCCGTACATCGACGCGAAAACCATGGAAGTGCATTACAGCAAACACCACAAGACGTACTTTGATAAGTTTGTAAATGCCGTTGAAGGGAGCGAGCTCGAAACTCAGTCATTAGACGAGATCTTTGACAATATCTCTAAGCTCAGTCCAGCAGTACGTAATAATGGGGGCGGCTATTACAACCACATCATTTATTGGAATTGCATGTCACCAAACGGTGGCGGAGAGCCTCAAGGCGCGCTTGCTCAAGCAATTAACGATAAATTTGGTAGCTTTGCGCAATTTAAAGAGGCGTTTGCCCAAGCTGCCATCAATACCTTTGGGTCTGGCTTTGCATGGCTGATCGTAAAAGATGGTGAGATTCACATTACGTCCACCAGTAATCAAGACAACCCTCTGATGGACGTAGTGGATGTGCGCGGTGAACCAATCCTCGCATTAGACGTGTGGGAGCACGCGTATTACATCAGCTACCAAAACCGTCGCCCAGAATATATTGATGCGTGGTGGAACGTCGTCAACTGGCGAGCAGTTGAAGAAAACTATGCTCACGCTCTCTTATAAAGAGCATCACTACTTACGGTATTAACATCCGCGCTAATGCCTGCTTTCATACCCAGGTCAATCTTGCTGAATCTCGCATATCTCGGTGACTTGGGTATATACTGCCCCTCTCTTTGACCAACTCTATTTCAATACCATGTTTGATATCGCTTTATACGAACCAGAAATCGCGCCGAACACCGGCAACATCATTCGACTATGCGCCAACTGCGGTGCAAACCTTCACTTAATTGAACCTCTGGGTTTCGATCTTGAAGAGAAAAAAGTCCGCCGTGCTGGTTTGGATTACCATGATTTAGCTCGCGTAACACGCCATAAAAACTATCAAGCGTTCTTAGAGTATTTAGAGAAAGAGAAGCAAGGTAACTATCGATTGTTTGCCTGCACCACCAAAACCACAGGTCACCACGTTGATGCACAATACCAAGCGGGTGATGTTTTGATGTTTGGTCCAGAAACTCGTGGCTTGCCTGCTGAAATCATCGATAGCTTGCCAATGGAGCAGCGTATTCGCATTCCAATGATGCCAGATGCGCGCAGCCTAAACCTTTCGAATGCCGTTGCGATCATTGCTTTTGAAGCATGGCGTCAAATGGGCTTTGAAGGCGCATTGTAAGCAGCACGAATTCCAAATACAGAAAAGGGCGCTTGGTGCGCCCTTTTGTTTTCTTTACTGTCTAACTCAATCAGTTGAGCTTGTTGCGATCATCATCGTCTTTACGCTCGTATTCCCCTTCGAAGGTCTTGCCATTATCTGACTGGGAATCAAATGGGTCACGACGGAACGGGTCTTGCTCAAATGGCCCCTGGTTAGAGAAACCACCTTGGAAGCCACCACCATGCATGGTTTTCACCACCATTTTGCTCATCAAGTATTTAGCTATCGCGGCGCGTGGCGCAGGAAGCAACACCAACATACCAAGGGCATCGGTCATAAAGCCCGGGGTTAACAGTAGCACGCCAGCCACCGCTAGCATTACGCCTTCAAAAATTTGCTGGGCTGGAATTTCACCTTGTTCAAGACGCCCCTGTACTGACATCAGTGTTTGTATACCTTGGCTACGAACCAACGACGCACCAACAAATGCAGTGATTAAGACTAGTGCAATGGTCGGCCATAAACCTAAAAAGCCGCCCACCTGAATAAATAAGCCGATTTCAATGATCGGAACAAAAATAAACGCTAATAATAAGATAGGAAACACACGCCCTCCTTTGTTTAATTCAGTGTAATGGTAAAAGCAGACTAAGCTCAAACGAATCGTTGTAAAAAAGCGTGTTCATACTGGTCTCCTTCTTTTTTAGACAAAGTAGCGGGAGCGCGTTTCATTCAATTGCATACCGATTTTTTCGTGCTTTTAAAGTGCTAATTTCGAACTCTAAAAACTCATGTTTGTCGAGGAAAATCGAGTACCCATAAAGGGTTATTAATAACCCGTTCATACTTTGCAAATTATTGACTCATGAAAAACGAAAAAGGTGATCTAGTTACTATTTTTATGCGCTAGGTGCAGTATCATGTGCCACATAAGTCAGGACGGATTTTCCAGCCAAAAATTCTGATGAATGGATTCTAGATTGCAGAAATGGCTAATAAATAACTTTATTATCAGAATTATCATCTAAGGATCCTGCTATGGCTACCCTATCTGATGCTCCAAAAACAGCAAACCCAGCCACTCGTATTGAAGAAGATCTATTAGGTCAACGTCATGTCCCTGCAGATGCGTACTACGGTATTCATACGCTACGTGCGATCGAGAACTTCAATATCTCTAATATGACCATTTCTGACGTACCAGAATTTGTACGCGGCATGGTAATGACCAAAAAAGCAGCAGCGTTAGCAAACAAAGAACTTGGCGCTATTCCAAAAGACGTTGCAAACTACATCATCGAAGCGTGTGATTTGATCCTAGAAACTGGCAAGTGTATGGATCAGTTCCCATCAGACGTATTCCAAGGCGGTGCAGGCACTTCAGTTAACATGAACACGAACGAAGTGATCGCAAACGTTGCGCTTGAGTTGATGGGTAAAGAGAAAGGCCAATACGAATTTGTTAACCCAAATGACCATGTAAACAAGAGCCAATCAACCAACTGTGCGTACCCAACAGGTTTCCGTATTGCGGTATACAACAGCGTACACAAGCTAATGGAAGCAATTGAGTACCTAAAAGGCGCATTCGAACTTAAAGCCGTTGAGTTTAAAGATGTACTGAAAATGGGCCGTACTCAGCTTCAAGACGCAGTACCAATGACAGTAGGTCAAGAGTTCCATGCATGGGCGGTAACACTAAACGAAGAGATTCGTGCTCTAGATTACACATCTAAACTCCTCCTAGAAATCAACCTAGGCGCAACCGCAATCGGTACTGGTCTAAATACACCAACTGGCTACCAAGCGCTTGCAGTAAAACACCTAGCGGAAGTAACAGGCCTTGACGTTGTTGCAGCAGAAGACCTTATCGAAGCAACGTCTGACTGTGGTGCATACGTAATGACTCACGGCGCACTAAAACGCCTAGCAGTGAAACTATCGAAGATCTGTAACGACCTTCGTCTACTTTCTTCTGGTCCTCGTGCGGGTCTAAATGAATTGAACCTACCTGAAATGCAAGCAGGCTCTTCAATCATGCCAGCTAAAGTAAACCCAGTTATCCCAGAAGTAGTAAACCAAGTTTGCTTCAAAGTTCTCGGTAACGACAACACGGTTTCTTTCGCAGCAGAAGGCGGTCAGCTACAGCTAAACGTAATGGAACCAGTTATCGCACAAAGCGTGTTTGAGTCTATCTCTCTACTACACAATGCGTGTGTGAACCTACGTGATAAATGTATCGACGGCATCACTGTGAACAAAGAAGTTTGCGAAAACTACGTTTACAACTCTATCGGTATCGTCACTTACCTAAACCCATACATCGGCCACCACGAAGGTGACATCGTAGGTAAGATTTGTGCAGAAACTGGCAAGAGTGTTCGTGAAGTCGTGCTAGAGCGCGGTCTGCTTACAGCAGAGGAGCTTGATGAAATCTTGTCAGTAGAAAACTTCATGCATCCTACTTACAAAGCAAAACGTTACGAGTAATAACGAATCCGAAGGGGGCCACTCAGGCCCCTTTTTTAGGCTCTCATACGGTTAACCACATTTTTTATATGCTTTTATTGCCGCTAAACCACTAGGTTCTCATTCTCTGAGCATTTACTCCTGTTCCTGAGTGTTCAAAAAATCAGAATCAAATAAAAAACTAAAGAGGTATCAATATGGTCATGGTCGAACTCTTCGTGGTTCTGCTCTTCATCTATTTGGGGGCAAGAATCGGTGGTATCGGCATTGGTTTTGCCGGTGGTGCTGGGGTCATTGCGTTGTCTTTGATCTTGGGCGTACCAACAAGTCAAGCTTACATTCCCGTTGACGTAATTTTGATCATCATGTCTGTAATCACCGCTATCGCAGCAATGCAGGTAGCGGGTGGTTTAGACTGGATGGTGCAAGTTGCTGAAAACTTTTTGCGCAAGCATCCTGAGCGCATCACCTTTTATGCGCCTATCGTAACTTACCTAATGACATTAATGGCGGGTACTGGCCACACGGCATTCTCTACTTTGCCAGTGATTGCAGAAGTAGCGAAAGGCCAAGGCGTGCGCCCTTCTCGTCCACTGTCTATCGCGGTCGTGGCATCGCAAATCGCTATCACCGCATCACCAATCTCAGCGGCTGTTGTAGCGTTCGCGGCAATGCTGCACCCATTTGGCGTTGACTACCTAACACTACTAGCAATCTGTATCCCAACGACGTTCATCGCATGCATGATCGGTGCGTTCGTGGCGAACTTCATGGGCTGTGAGCTAAAAGACGATGCTGAATACCAAGAGCGTCTAGAAAAAGGCTTAATCAAGCTAAATACAGAAGCAAAACGCGAAATCCTACCAACAGCGAAGAAAGCAACCTTCATCTTCCTAGGCGCAATCGCATTTGTCGTGTGTTACGCAGCAGCAATTTCTGGCTCTGTGGGTCTTATCGAGAACCCTGCTCTAGGCCGTAACGAAGCTATCATGACGGTAATGCTCGCAGCTGCGGCAGCTATCGTAATGAGCTGTAAAATCGATGCTGGCAAAATCCCAGCCGCAGCAACATTCCGCTCTGGTATGACAGCGTGTGTGTGTGTTCTTGGTGTGGCATGGCTAGGTTCTACGTTCGTTAACGCGCACGTTGACGGCATCAAAGAAGTTGCGGGTGCGCTACTAGCAGACTACCCATGGATGCTAGCACTTGTTCTATTCTTCGCTTCAATGCTGCTTTACTCTCAAGGTGCAACCACGGTTGCGCTAATGCCAGCAGCACTTGCTATCGGTGTGGCACCACTTACCGCAGTTGCATCTTTCGCAGCAGTAAGTGCGCTATTCGTGCTGCCAACTTACCCAACGCTACTTGCCGCGGTTGAGATGGACGACACGGGTTCAACTCGTATCGGTAAGTACGTATTCAACCACCCATTCTTTGTACCTGGTGTGGTAACCATCGCTTCTGCGGTAGCACTTGGCTTCGCATTCGGTGGTCTACTGATCTAGTAGAAACAGAGTCTTACTCGGGGAGCTTCGGCTCCCTTTTTTATTGCCTGTTGTCTTGATTTATGCTCAATAAATCTTCATTTTCATGAAACTTATTGACTCGCCTCCGGGTCTGATTGAGTTACACTAACGGCAATTATCTAAGATGAATTGACTCTTTTATGCGCGCATTACTTTCCGTTTTACTCTTAGGGCTCATTACCTTTTCCACTCCGTCTTTAGCTTTATTTGGCAAAGACCAGTTTAACAGTAGCCAGAACAACAGTTTTGGTAGCAGCAGCGACAGCTTTGTTCCGGTTGATCAGGCGTTTCCATTTAACTTCTACCAGCAAGATGACAAATTGATGCTCGATTGGCAGGTACGTGACGGGTACTACCTATATCAAGAGCGCTTGTCTGTAGCTGGTGAGAAAGTATCGCTAGGCGAACTGCAAATGGAAGACGGCACACCGCATAAAGATGAATTCTTTGGTGACGTGCATATCTATACTCAACCTCTCTTCGTTAATGTACCAATGCATGATTGGCAAGACGGTGCGCGCGTGGTGGTGCAATACCAAGGTTGTGCGAAAGCAGGCTTCTGTTACCCGCCAGAAACTCGCGTGATTCCTATCAACGCGTTTACTTCGTCGAACTCAGATTCAACAACGGCGACAACTGCATCAAAAGCAGAACAGGCACCAACAGCAACGCCACCAGCGGCGCAATCATCTACGTCTGGTGACACACCATCAGCGCCAGTAACACAGCAAGATAGCCTTGCAGCCAACCTTGCTGATAACTGGTGGACACCACTTCTGTTCTTGGCGCTTGGTGTGGGCTTGGCGTTTACACCTTGTGTGCTGCCGATGTACCCAATTCTGACCAGCATAGTGCTTGGCAGTGGCAAACTAAGCCAACGCCGCGCGCTAGGCTTGTCATTCGTCTACGTGCAAGGCATGGCGCTGACTTACACCCTACTCGGCCTTGTGGTGGCATCTGCAGGTATGCAGTTCCAAGCGGCAATGCAACACCCTTATGTGCTGATTGGTTTGAGCGTACTGTTCATCGCACTCGCTTTGTCTATGTTTGGTCTGTACTCATTGCAGCTACCAAGCAGCGTTCAAACGTGGTTAAACAACCTCAGCAACAAACAGCAAGGCGGCAGCAGTGCTGGCGTGTTTGCAATGGGGGCAATATCTGGCTTGGTGTGCTCACCATGTACCACGGCACCTCTATCTGGTGCGCTACTTTACGTGGCACAAAGCGGCGATTTGCTTACCGGTGGTATCGCGTTATACGCGCTGGCGATGGGCATGGGTATTCCGCTGATTCTTGTTGCGGTCTTCGGCAACAAACTGCTACCAAAAGCAGGTGGTTGGATGGACCGAGTGAAAACACTCTTCGGCTTTATTCTGCTTGCCGCACCTATCTTCTTACTAGAACGTATCATGCCAGAAATGTGGTCAACGATTCTGTGGTCAGCACTGGGTATTGCTGCTTTTGGTTGGCTATACCACATCAAAAACAGTCTAGAGTTTGGTGGCTGGAAACAAAGTGCCGTGGGCATAATCGCCGTCTTAGGTTTGCTAGCCTCAGCACAACCTATCTTAAATTACTGGTTTGGCAACAGCACAACACAAACTCAGCAAGCCACTGTTAGCTTTACTCGCATTGCTAACGTGGCGGAGCTTGAAGAACAACTGGCACTTGCGAAAGCGGCAGGTAAACCCGTCATGCTCGATTTCTACGCCGATTGGTGTGTAGCATGTAAAGAGTTTGAAAAGTACACCTTCCATGACCCAAGCGTCGAAGCCAAACTGCAAGACTTCGTTCTTCTGCAAGCGGACGTGACCAAAAACCAAGTGCAAGACATCGAACTACTGAAGCACATGAGTGTGCTTGGTTTACCAACAATTGAGTTTTGGGATGCCAGTGGTGAACACGTTTCAAACGCTCGTTTGACGGGCTTTATGCAAGCCGAGCCTTTCTTAGAGCATATCAAGCAGTTCTGATAACCAGATATTCAAACGCCAGTGATGTCCACTGGCGTTTTTTATTGCTCAGATTTGAATAAGAACATTGCGTTTATATGCAATTTTCCTAATAAAAGTCGATTTGGTTCAGACTTTTAGCGAATAAATATTGTCCACTCTCTCAAAGCTGGACAATAATAAATTTAACGAAATAGTCAAAAGTGTTTAACGTCATGGATTCGACCTACACCATCATTATTGCAGATGATCACCCACTCTTCCGGAATGCCTTGTTTCAATCTATCCACATGGCTATTAGTGGTGCAAATTTGCTGGAAGCGGACTCACTCGACGCACTACTGGCTTTGTTGGAGCGAGAGGAAGAGCCAGATTTAGTGCTATTGGATCTCAAAATGCCAGGAGCAAATGGTATGTCTGGCTTGATTCATTTGCGAGCAGAGCATCCAGATTTACCTATCGTCGTCGTTTCAGCGAGTGAAGAGCCGGCGATCGTGACGCAGGTGAAAAGCCATGGTGCATTTGGTTTTATTCCCAAGTCCAGCGACATGCGCGAATTAGTGAACGCGCTCAATCAAGTGCTGAATGGCGACCCATACTTCCCTGAAGGGTTGATCACCAATAACGCGGCATGTAATGACTTAGCGGAAAAGATTGCTGCGCTAACACCGCAGCAATATAAAGTGTTGGGAATGTTGTCCGATGGCTTACTGAACAAGCAAATCGCTTACGAATTGAATGTTTCAGAAGCCACCATAAAAGCGCACATGACAGCGATTTTCCGTAAGCTCGGTGTAAAGAACCGCACGCAAGCCGTGATTATGCTGACGGAAATGAGCGACTAGATTGACGTCTTATCGTCAGACTTACTTTTTTCGTTTGGCAATCGGATACCGACTTTCGTGACCTGCTGATCAACAACATCAGCGACGATCCAATGCAAACCTTGCCACTCGAAATGGTCTCCCAATACTGGCGTGCTACCTAATTGCTCTTCGACAAGGTTTCTCAAACTTTTATCCAGCGGTTCATCCCCCAGATTCAAACCATACATCACGGCAATATCGGCAAGCTTCACTTCAATATCGAGGAAGAAGTCACCGAAGAATCGCGCTAGCGACGCTTTCTCTGGGGCTTCACTAAACAGTAAGCTCAGTGCATCTAAATCCTTTTCTTGTGCTAATACACACAAGGTATCATCTTCCTCAAGACGCGTACTGCCGGATGGGTGCAATAGCTCTTTACTGCGAAATACAGCGGCGATACGCGTTCCTTCCGGCATCGAAAGACTACGTAATGGCTCACCAATGCACCATTTATCTGCTTTAAGTCTATAGATAAACAGCTCCCACTCACTGGTCGGGTAAATCTCTACACCCGTACGCGAAATTGGCTCAGGCTTAGAAGGTAGCTCGACCTTTGCAAGAGACATCGCCTTAGTCAACGTGCCCCCTTGTACTATCAAAGACACCATTACTACAAAGAATGCCAAATTGAAGTACAGTTGAGCATCTGGCAACCCTGCCATCATCGGAAATACCGCGAGGATGATAGGTACAGCACCACGCAATCCTACCCAAGAGACAAACCACTTTTCACGTGGCGTGAAACTCTTGAATGGCAGTAAACCAATCCAAACTGAGATTGGTCGGGCAAACAAAATCATCCCGAAAGCAAGCGCAAGACCTGGCAACGCAATAGAGAGTAAATTGGATGGTGTAACCAACAAACCAAGCACCAAGAACATACCAATTTGAGCTAGCCACGTCATACCATCTAAAACATGAAGAATAGAGTGGCGGCTGCGTGTTGGACGGTTACCTAATAAAAGACCAACAAGGTAAATCGACAAAATACCACTGCCACCCAAAGTGTTAGATAAAGCGAAAATAAGCAAGCCACCACTGACCGTTAAAATAGAATACAGCCCATCTGGTAATTGATTGCGATTGATAACTTTCCATAAGATCCAGCCACCAGCGAAGCCAAGTAACGCGCCAATACCAAACTGCTTAAGAAAACTGAACGCCAAAAAGCCCGCACTTAAGTCAGCGCCAGGGTTCGCTAAAATAGCAATCAGAGTTACGGTCAGAAACACCGCCATTGGGTCATTGGTGCCGGATTCAATTTCCAGCGTTGAACCAACACGTTCGTTCAGGCTACGACCTTTGAGTAGAGAGAAGACCGCGGCAGCATCGGTGGAACCAACAATCGCACCAACCAATATGCCTTGCAATAAATCTAAGTCGAATAACCACGTTGCCATCAGCCCGGTCAAAATGGTGGTGATCGCAACGCCAAATGTCGCCAAAGAGACCGAGGGCCATAACGCAACCCTAAAGCTGGCGACCCGCGTTCTCATCCCACCATCAAGCAAAATGATGGCTAATGCGAGGTTACTAACCAAATAAGCGATGGAAAAGTTATCGAATAAAATGCCGCCTAAGCCGTCTTCCCCCGCCAGCATTCCAACGGCTAAAAATACCAAAAGAATTGGGATTCCCAACTTAGAAGACACTGGGCTTAAAAGAACGCTAAGTGCGATTAACAACGCACCTATTAGAAAAAAACTGTTAATGGTGTCTGCGTCCATTCTCACCCTCCCTTAATGAAAAACGATAATAATTGTGATGAGCAAGGCTACTTCGTTAATGAGGTAATGCCCTAATCTGCCTCCCCTTTACACCGTCTCAAAATGCGAGGTTGTACGAGAATGACTCAGTTATATTACTTTATTGTGCGTTAAAACGGTGATTTGATGCGAAAACTTTATGTAAATAAATTACTTGTGAGCTTTCTTATCTACGCCTTATCTCTTTAAGAGCCACAAGATCACCACCAATATTTACACAGCATCTCCAAATTCAATGAAGAAAAGATTAATGGCCCGTCTTAATCATGCTTGTTTATCCAATCAACCTTTAGACCTTTGGCTAACTTAACAGTTTATTAACATAATATTTTACCCCTTTATTCGCTGCAAAAGCCCATAGCATGGAGATTCTTCATTTTTAACACCCCGACTAAAGTTGAAAAGAGTTATTGCCAACACCTTGCTAATGTACATATTGAAACATTTCATTAACAACAATACCAATCGTAAGGAGACGGCAATGGCATTTGAAAGCGAAGAAAGAGCCAAAGCCTATTGGGACAAAAACGTGAAGCTCATGATCGGCCTAATGGTCATCTGGTTCGTCGTGTCTTTCGGCTGCGGCATCTTATTTGTCGACGTACTAAATCAATTTCAACTAGGCGGCTACAAACTCGGTTTCTGGTTTGCTCAACAAGGCTCCATCTATGCCTTCCTAGGAATTATTTTCTATTACGCATGGAAGATGCGCCAAATTGACCGTGAATTCGGCGTGGACGAATAAGGAGTCACTCAGATGGATTTGAAAACTATTACCTACCTGGTCGTTGGCGCCACGTTCATCCTGTACATCGGGATTGCTATTTGGGCTCGCGCCGGATCAACCAAAGAGTTTTATGTTGCTGGTGGCGGTGTAAACCCGATTGCAAACGGTATGGCAACCGCAGCCGATTGGATGTCCGCAGCGTCGTTTATCTCAATGGCAGGCTTAATTGCCTTCATGGGCTATGGCGGCTCAGTATTTCTAATGGGTTGGACTGGTGGCTACGTTCTGCTTGCGCTGTTGCTAGCGCCTTACCTACGCAAATTTGGTAAGTTTACGGTGCCAGAGTTTGTTGGTGAACGCTTTTACTCCAACACAGCACGTATCGTAGCGGTTGTTTGTCTTATCATCGCATCAGTGACTTATGTTATCGGTCAGATGAAAGGCGTGGGCGTTGCGTTTGGTCGCTTCTTAGAAGTGGATTACTCCACCGGCCTATTAATTGGTATGTGTATCGTTTTCATGTACGCGGTTCTTGGCGGCATGAAAGGCATCACTTACACGCAGATTGCTCAATATTGCGTACTCATTCTTGCTTACACTATCCCTGCAATCTTTATCTCTCTGCAACTCACTGGTAACCCAATCCCACAAATTGGTCTGGGGAGTACCATGGCTGGTACCGATGTCTATCTACTCGATCGGCTTGACCAAGTTGTGACCGAACTCGGATTCAGTGAATACACGACCCAAGTACGTGGCGACACACTTAATATGTTTGTCTACACCATGTCACTGATGATTGGTACTGCCGGTCTACCACACGTAATTATCCGTTTCTTTACCGTGCCGAAGGTTCGCGACGCACGTACATCAGCAGGCTGGGCTCTGATCTTCATCGCAATCCTTTACACTACTGCACCAGCGGTATCAGCGATGGCTCGCCTCAACCTAATGAATACGGTAAATCCAGCTCCGGGTCAGCACCTAGCGTATGACGAGCGTCCTGCGTGGTTCAAAAACTGGGAAACAACTGGACTACTCGGTTTTGACGATAAAAATGGCGATGGCAATATCCAATACACTTCAGATGCGTCCACCAACGAACTGCGCGTTGATAACGACATCATGGTATTGGCTAACCCAGAGATCGCTAAACTACCAAACTGGGTGATTGCACTTGTGGCAGCAGGTGGTCTTGCAGCTGCACTATCTACCGCAGCAGGTTTACTACTCGCCATTTCTTCAGCTATTTCCCATGACTTAATCAAAGGGGTTATCAATCCGAACATATCCGAGAAAAAAGAGCTACTTGCTAGTCGAATATCAATGGCAGTAGCGATAGCAGCCGCAGGCTATCTCGGTTTAAATCCGCCTGGATTTGCCGCAGGTACGGTAGCACTCGCCTTTGGTCTTGCCGCTTCATCCATCTTCCCTGCATTGATGATGGGCATCTTCAGCAAGAGCATCAACAAAGAAGGCGCAATCGCCGGTATGATTGCAGGTATCAGTATTACGCTGTTCTACGTATTCCAACACAAAGGCATTCTTTTCGTCGCTGATTGGAAATATCTAGAAAGCTGGGGAACAAACTGGTTCCTGGGTATTGAGCCAAACGCGTTTGGTGCTATTGGCGCACTATTTAACTTCATTGTTGCATTCGCTGTCTCCAAAGTAACAGCAGAAACGCCACAAGAAGTAAAAGACCTAGTCGAACACGTTCGCGTGCCAGTAGGTGCTGGTAGTGCAGTGGATCACTAAAAACTAATCAAAACCACAAAAGCCCCGTTTGGAACCAGCCGTCCGGGGCTTTTTTATTCTCACTTTTCAGTTACCATATTCGCAGTATGTCGTTGCAAGGAAGCCAAGATGTTCAAAAACAAGCACTTTATTCTCGCTCTACTGATTGCGCCAGTTCTCTCTTTGATCGCTTACTTCGGTACCGATATGGCCCTCAGCGAGAAACCCCACGCGGCGCAAGAAGGGGAAACTTACAAACTCGCGAGTAAGTCTAATTGTCGTTACACCAGTGGTCTGTGTGATATGGAAAATGGCGATTTTAAAGTGAAATTTCGCTCTGAAAAACTCACTAAAAATAACTTAGAATTGTCACTCAACGCCGCTTACCCACTCGAAGGGGTTAAAGTTTCTATTGTGAGTGACAAAGAGAAAAACGCTCAACCGATTGATATGAAGCCCGCCGATCAAGCAGGCCAAAGCTGGTACATCACCTTACCAAAGCCTGCATCTGCAGAAAGCTGGTTAAGAGTCGTCATTCAATCAGGCGGCACACTGTATTATGGTGAAACACAAACCGCATTTGTGAAGTACGAAACCTTATTTACTGAATAACGGCGACAAGCTAATTCACCGGTATTCAAACGACAGTGACTTAGTTTCACTCAGCATAAATGAATTCCTACTCAGCCGACGCCTTTGCGTCGGCTTTTGTTTTCGTAAGTCTTTCTTCAACAACCTCTTACTCTAAAAAGGGTTGCCAACCCACAATTTAATTGATAATAATTATCATTACATTTAATGAGAGGTGGTTATGGACAACAAACGGGACATCTTTAACGCATTTTTTAAAGCCCAAGATAGATTCCTTCTCGCCGCACCACATGGCTTTGAGCCAGACGTGATTCATGACTATATTCATTGGGGAATGGTGTTGTCTTCTTGTTATGAACACGATGCCGATGAAGAAAATCTATTGTTGTGTGAGCTGTTTTTACGTCAGGTTTATTTCCATTTACTAGACGCAATTCAAGACTCAACTCGCAGCCGTATCTTCCGTCGTGTCTGTCTCGATTCTATCCATACGCCATTATTCTGCCTCAAACGCTATTACTACCAGTTTGAACAAGGCGACGTGAAATTTCTCGCACTACAACAACAATTACGCCTGATTCAAATCTCACTCGATTAACCAAAAGGATCCCTACCATGAGCACCGAATTCCGCATAGAAACTGACAGTATGGGCGAAGTAACGGTCCCTGCAGATGCTCTCTACCAAGCTCAGACTCAACGCGCCGTCGATAACTTCTCATTCAGTCAACATAAAATGCCATCTGGTTTTATCAAAGCGTTAGCACACATCAAGCAGACTGCGGCACTCACCAACGCACAGCTAGGGCTGCTTGAGGGAGATATTGCCAACGCGATTGCTGACGCAGCTCAAGCAATTATCGAAGGCAATCATATTGAGCAATTCCCAATTGACGTATTTCAAACCGGATCAGGTACTAGCTCAAATATGAATGCGAATGAAGTAATTGCAACACTGGCCTCCCAGCATCTAGGCGGCACTGTCAGCCCTAATGATCACGTCAATATGGGACAAAGCAGCAACGATGTGGTACCAACGGCCATTCAAGTTAGCGCAGCATTAGCCATTGAAAAACAGCTCTTCCCGGCCCTGTCACACCTAAGCCAAACACTAGAGTCTAAGCAACAAGCATTGAAAGATGTTGTAAAAACCGGTCGCACCCACTTAATGGACGCGATGCCAATTACCTTTGCTCAAGAACTTGGCGGTTGGCAGTTCCAAATCGAGCATGCAAAACAAGCGATTGAACAAACACTTCCTGCTGTAAAAGCCTTAGCCCAAGGTGGTACGGCGGTTGGAACGGGGATCAATGCCGATCCACGCTTTGCAGACTTATTCGCTAGCAACCTAACCCAGTCAACTCGTATTCAGTTCTCGGCCAGTGATAACTTCTTTTTCAATTTAAGCAGTCAAGATGCGATCGTCGCTCTGTCGGGACAGCTCAAAACAGCAGCAGTTGCTATCATGAAGATCGCAAATGATCTTCGTTGGATGAATTCAGGTCCATTGGCTGGTTTAGGTGAAATTGAATTACAAGGCTTGCAACCGGGTTCTTCCATCATGCCTGGCAAAGTAAATCCTGTGATCCCAGAAGCCGCAGCTATGGCATCAGCGCAAGTCATTGGTAATGACACCACCATTACCGTCGCAGGCCAAGCGGGCAACTTCCAGCTTAACGTCATGCTGCCAGTTATTACTCATAACGTATTGGAGAGCATCGAGTTACTCTCTAACAGCGCAACCGCTTTAGCTGACAAAGCCATTGCGACGTTTGAAGTTCGCCAAGATAACTTGGATGTTGCACTCGCCAAAAACCCAATTTTGGTCACGGCTCTCAACCCGGTCATTGGTTACCTAAAAGCGGCAGAAGTCGCGAAAAAAGCCTACAAACAGGGACGCGCGATTATTGATGTCGCGGAAGAAGAAACTGATTTGGATAGAGCCACACTAGAGCGATTGCTTAATCCAGCCAAACTGACCCAAGGCGGCGTCGCAGAATAAACGGCAAACTCAGCCTATCAACTAAGATTACAAACATCGAGACCTCCATTCGGAGGTCTCTTTTATAGCGATTTTTCAAACACTCCAATCCTAAGCGACTCGATTGAGCACCGAACGCAGCTTAAGCGGCTTAACTGGCTTAGCAATAAAGCTGAACCCATTTGCTTTGATGCCATCAAGCATATCATCGGTACGATCTGCACTGATGATGACGCCTTCAAAGCTGTGGCCTAATCTCAGGCGGCATTGCTGTAACACTTCTAAACCAGTACGACCATCATCAAGTCGGTAATCGGAGAAAATTACATCCGGAATCCAACCATCCTCAAGCGCTTGTAGACTTTCAACTAAATCAATCGCAACTCGTGTATCGCAACCCCATCGGGAAAGTAAGTTTTCCATGCCGACTAGAATGTCAGGCTCATTATCGACACAAAGGATTCTCAGATGACCGAGTTCAGATTGCTTATTCATCGCCACGTGAACTGGATGAGGCTGAACATGATCAGCTTTATCTAGGGTGATGGAAAAAACACTGCCTTTTCCAACCCAAGAGCGCATCGAAATTTCATGCCCAAGTACCTGAGCAATTCCTTTCGAAATCGCCAAACCAAGTCCGAGGCCTTGGTCGGAACGAACTTGAGTTCCGCGATTAAACTCTTCAAAAATCTCTTGCTGCTTCTCTTCTTCAATCCCCACTCCATTATCCCATACATCAATACGCACTCGCCCTTTCACGCGGCGAACACCGAGTGCGACTTTGCCATTCGGGTTATAACGAAACGCATTGGTCAGGAAGTTTTGCACCACACGGCGCAGCAGTTTGGGATCCGACTTAACCATGAGTGAGGACGGAATCATGGTGAACTCTATACCTTGCTGTTTGGCTAACGCACTAAACTCAGCATTCAAATTCGATAACACATCATTTAACGCAAAGCCATGCACGTTGACTTCCAACTTGCCCGATTCCAAACGCGAGATATCCAGCAAATCTCCAATTAAGTCTTCGGCAGCCTCTAAAGCACTTTCAATGTGTGCTGACAGCTTTTTGGCTTCGCTGTCTTTGGCGACTTCCGATAGTGAAGATGCGAATAGACGCGCCGCGTTGAGCGGTTGCATCAAGTCATGGCTTACTGCCGCCAAGAACCGTGATTTGGACTTCGATTCCAAATCCGAGCGCTGCGTCGCTTCCACCAGCTGCTTGTTAAGTTGTTCTAATTCTCGAGTCCGCAGACGTACTCTTTCTTCCAATGTCTCGTTGGCGTCTTTCAGTGCTTGCTCTGCATCACGGAATACGGTGATGTCGGTAAAGCTCATCACAAAGCCACCACCTGGCATTGGGTTACCTTGCACCTCTATCACGCGACCATCGGGACGAACCCGAGAAGAGGTGTGCCGAGTCCCTTGCTCAAGGTGATAAACACGGCGACGGACGTGGTCATCAGGGTCACCAGGGCCACACAACCCCTGCTCTGCATTGTGCCGAATCACATCCGCAATCGGTCGACCTACTTGAATCAGGCCTGGCGGAAATTCAAAGAGTTCTAAATAGCGTTGGTTCCACGCAACCAAGCGTAGTTGCTTATCGACGACCGCAATACCTTGTCCAATATGCTCAATCGCGCCTTGGAGTAAACCCCGACTAAAATCGTACAGTTCAGAGGCTTCATCGACGATAGTCGCCACCTCTTCAAGCTGCATGTTTCTTCCTTGCAGAGCGGAAGTAAGTACTAACTTAGCAGAAGATGCTCCAAATACCCCTGCTAGCACACGCTCCGTATGCCGAATCAGAGAAGATGGCGCTTGTTGATTCGGCATCAACTCTTCTCGTTGCTGGCTCCAGTAGGCTTGAAACGCCGCTTTAACTCGCGTTCGTCCTACAAATCTGGACGCTAGCATTTCCAGTTCTGCAACCGTAACGCGGCTCTGGTACAGACTCATATTTTCGCTTTCAGGCAGCGGTGTACCAACGAATGATGCCGATTGTAAGCGCTCACTTAGGCTTGGTCGGGTAGCCATAGAAACCACAACAAAACACACTGCATTAGCGACCACGCTGAGGATCATCCCCCAATCTGAAATCGCGATATCAAAGCTAGCCAATACCTCTGGTGGCGTAATCAACCAGATCAGGAAGTTATTACTGGCGTCTCCGGCAAGCATGTCTGTTTGGCTCATTAACGTAATCAACCAGGTAGCAAAACCCACCGCGAGGCCAACATACACACCTTTCTTATTCCCTTGACGCCAATACATACCGCCAACCAGCGCAGGAGCGAATTGCGTGATAGCCGCGAACGAGAGAAAGCCGATAGCAGAAAGTGAATGAATAGTGTCCAACGCTTGATAGAAACACCACGCGCCAATCAACAAAACTAATATCAAACCACGGCGGATCCGCAGTAATAATTCAGAAAAATGGTGATGGTTACGCTGCGTCAGTCGCATGCGACGCAATAGCAATGGCATAACCAAGTCATTCGAGACCATGATCGCTAAGGCAATCGTCGATACGATAACCATGCCACTTGCCGCTGAAGTACCGCCTAAAAACGCAAGCAAGGCGATTTCACTCGCCCCTACCGACATCGGCACACTGATGACATAAGTATCAGGCGAAGCGCCACTCAAGAGACCTTGCCCTACCCACGCAATAGGTAAGACAAAAATCCCCATTAAGATCAGATAAATGGGGAACAACCAACGAGCCACATGCAAATCTTGAGCACGTTCATTTTCTACCACCATCGTATGGAATTGTCGCGGAAGGCAAACTATCGCCAGCATGGTCAGTACAGTATGAATCAATATAGTCGGGATATTTGGTGACTGATACGTCTGTGCGGCAACATCAATTAAGCTCAAATTCTCGGAGTTCATCGCCAACCAAACAATGAAGACACCAACCACTAAAAAAGCCAGCAGTTTGATAATGGATTCGAAGGCAATTGCCATCATCATCCCACGATGGTGTTCCGTGTTATCAATGTGGCGGGTACCGAATAGCATCGTAAAAATCGCCAATGCGACCACAACAAACCACGACACGCTATCGTTTTGATAACCAAAATCAGTAGCCAGCTCCGGAGCAATAATTTCAAGCCCCATAGTGATACCACGCAGCTGTAAAGCGATGTACGGCAAAATTCCCGCAACCGCTATGAGCGTAACAACCACGGCCAAACCTTGGGATTTACCGTAGCGTGCTCCGATAAAGTCAGCAATCGACGTGATGTGTTCCCGTTTAGCAATCAAAATAAGCCGAGCTAAAACGCGCCATCCGATGGTAAACACTAAAATGGGGGCAATATAGATGGGCAAGAAAGACCAAGGATTACTGCTGGCCTGCCCGACCGTGCCGTAGAAGGTCCATGATGTACAGTACACCGCAATGGAAAGACTATAAATCCAAGGCCGCCAGCGCGCTAGCCACCTTTTCTGAATGTCGCCGTACCACGCGATGATAAATAAAGCTCCCAAATACGCTAAAGAAACGGGAACCACCAGCCATCCTTGCATCCGATATCCTTTCTTGCCTTTCTTGCTACTTTTAAAGCAAGAGAATAAAAAAACCTCTCCATGAGGGAGAGGTTTCATTTAACACTGCTTTGATAACGGAGACAAAGCTTAGTTTTTAACCTTTGTTACATAAGTCTAATTCTGTGTTTCAAGTGGCTTGTCTGATACATCAACCACCTGATGTGGGTCTTGCGAATCAAGCTTGATGAACAGAGCCAATAACCCCATCGCGGCCATGCCCCAGAACACAAGCGGTCCCCAGTGCTCATAACCCCAGCCACTCAATACGGTCATTAACGCGATAAATGCGCCCAACGGAATCGCGTTATACAACGCTTGCAACGCTACGATCTTATTTTCTTCGGAGTTTTGGATATATTGGATCGCGGCAATGTGTGCGGTAGCGAAAGTCACACCATGCAATAGTTGAACAATCACCAAAGCAATAATTGATGTTGTCGACGCCGTAATACCCCAACGCATCATTACACCAACGGCAGCAGCAATAAACAGCGCGCGTATTGACCAACCTACGAATAAACGCTTACTCAGTGCAAACACTGCCACTTCTGCGGCCACCCCCAAGCTCCATAAGTAGCCAATGACATCTTCCGAGTGACCAGCGGCCTTCCAGTGAATCGCACTAAAGCCGTAGTAAGCCGCATGACTGCCCTGAATTAGTGACACCAACACTAAGAATTTTAGTATCGGCTTGTCGGTCAAAAGAGCGGTCAGCTTTGGACGTTCTGCGCTTTGCCCACCGTGCGTTACAGGCATTGGGTTAGTCGGCCGCATAGCAAACAGCAACGAGATAAACACGCCGAACATCGCAGTGTACAAGATCATATCGGAGCCAAATTCAGCCACCAGGTAGCCCACTGCCGTCGAGCCTGCGATAAAGGCGATCGAACCCCATAGCCGCGTGCGGCCATAATCGAGCATTTTCAGGCGAGCGTAGTAATTTGCCATCGCGTCCGACAACGGAATAATCGGTCCACAACAAAGATTGAACAACACTGTCGCTAGTGCCATTAACCAAAAGCTACCACCCGTAAAAAAGTGAAATCCAACAAAAAGGAGGGCAGCGAAACTCAACCAACGTAAAGCAGGCATAAGATGTTCGACTTTGTGTACTCGTGGGGTGATCACGATATTGGCAACACAACGTGTCGCAAGGCCTAACCCGACCAGCAAACCGATATCTGTCGAAGATACGCCCTGATCCTTAAACCAAAGTGACCAAAATGGCAGATACACGCCATACGCAAAGAAGAATCCGAGAAAGTACTGGGAAATCCAGCCATACGGAGAAGGTTTCAACATTACTAATATCCTAAAACGGGAACACCAACGTTCGAGCCGGGAATTATGGATCGCCATGCGTATTATAAAAAGGGAAGAATAAGAAACTTATCGTTTCCTCGATGGAATACTAACTTTGCGACATTTGGCATCTTCAAGCGAAAACATCGTAATTTAGACCAAAGTCGTCTGGCTTCCGGTAAGAAATTTGTCAGACTTAGAGAGTGTTCCTTCCATCATTATTGGGTGTTCTCATGCCTGACAAATTTAACATGCAATCTCCACCGTTCGATCGCTTAACTGAAGCACAACAAACGCGACTGCGATCGTCTCTGGACGTCGCCTACTATCGAGCTCGAGATGTTATTTTATCCTGCGGACAGAAGAACCCCCACTTACATATTCTGATCAAAGGCGCGGTAGAAGAGCGCTCCAACGATCAACAGGAAGTGTTCGCACATTATGCCAACGACGATATGTTCGATGTACGCTCGTTACTTGAAGACAAGGTACGTCATCACTACATCGCGCTTGAGGACACGCTCTCTTACCTACTGCCGAAAGAAATTTTCCTTGCCCTTTACAACGAAAATGGCCAGTTTGCAGCCTATTTCGATAACAATTTATCGAAACGGCAAGAGCTCATCGAAGCGGCCCATCAACAGCAAAACTTAGCGGAGTTTATTCTCACTAAAGTTGACCGCAGCATTTATCACCCACCGATGATCCTCGAACCAAATACACCAATTAACGAGGTAACACGTTCCTTAAAAGAAAATGGGATTGACGCTGCATTGGTTCAACTCCATGGCGATGATCCACGATTGGAAAAATGGCCATCAGCCCACCCGTACGCAATAGTGACTCGTACTAATATGCTGCATTCTGTGATGATAGATGGTTGCGCGCTCGACACACCAGTGGGTGAGATCGCGAGCTTTCCTGTTTATCACGTTGATGATGGTGACTTTCTATTCAACGCCATGATCACAATGACCAGAAACAGAATGAAACGCCTCATGGTATGTGAAGGCAACAGAGCCGTTGGCATGCTGGATATGACCCAAATTCTTAGCGCGTTCTCAACCCACTCTCACGTGTTAACGCTCAGTATTGCTCGAGCAAGCAGCGTGGAAGAGCTCGCTTTGGCCTCAAACCGCCAACGTCAATTGGTCGAGAGCTTATTGAAAAACGGCATCCGCACTCGCTTCATCATGGAGCTGATCTCAGCCGTAAACGAGCAAATTATCGAGAAAGCGTTCGAGTTAGTAATACCACCAGCCTTGCACGACCATTGTTGCTTGATCGTACTCGGCTCTGAAGGCCGAGGAGAGCAAATTCTCAAAACCGATCAAGACAATGCCCTGATTATTCAAGATGGCCTGGAATGGCCTCATTGCGAACAAGTGATGCAATCCTTCACACACACCCTACAACAGCTCGGTTATCCACTTTGCCCTGGTAAAGTGATGGTTAACAACCCGAAATGGGTCAAAACACAGCAAGAATGGATAAGCACCCTAAACCACTGGATAGCTAAAGCCGAACCACAACAAATCATGGACTTAGCCATTTTCAGTGACGCCCATGCTGTTGCTGGGAATTGCGAGCTGCTGGCTCCAATTGCGGCGCATCTTCGTGACACAATGAAAGATCGCATGTTGATATTGTCTGACTTTACTCGCCCTGCCTTGCAGTTTTCGGTGCCCCTAACTCTATTTGGCAACGTAAAAAGTGCTAAAGACGGATTGGACATTAAACGCGGCGGTATTTTCCCAATTGTACACGGCATTCGCACCTTGTCTTTGGAATATGCCATTGAGGAGAAGAACACGTTTGAGCGCATTGAAGCTCTGAGAAATAAGCGCATCTTAGAATCTGAAACGGCAGATAATCTAAACGAAGCACTGAAATTGTTCTTTAAACTTCGCCTTAATCAGCAACTCAAAAAGCAAGAAGCGTTGAATAACATTGATATTAAACAACTGGATAGAACTGAGCGTGATTTGCTTCGCCACAGCTTACATGTGGTGAAGAAATTTAAGCAATTTTTAGGCTTCCATTATCAAATTCGTGATTAACCCTGATTTTCATAAATCACAGAGGCGTAGGCAATGAACTGGTTACAACGCAAATACTGGCACTACAAACTGAAAGGTTCGCCTTATCAGTCGCTGTTTTGCACGCCAGATAAAACAGAATACGTCTCTCTTGACTGCGAAACCACCAGCCTTGACCCAAATCGCGCCGAGCTGGTGACTATTGCAGCCACCAAGATCATCGACAACCGCATCATCACCAGTCAACCATTTGAAGTCCGCTTACGCGCGCCGCAATCGCTCGACTCAGGCTCGGTCAAGATCCATCGAATTCGCCACCAAGACTTAGTCGATGGCATCAGTGAAAAAGAGGCGCTGCTCGAGCTGCTCGACTTTATCGGCAACCGACCACTTGTGGGCTATCACATTCGTTACGATAAAAAGATCTTAGACCTTGCTTGTCTGCGGCAACTTGGCTTCCCACTTCCTAACCCACTTATCGAGGTCAGTCAGATTTATCACGATAAGTTGGAACGACATTTGCCGAATGCCTATTTCGACTTAAGTCTGGATGCCATTTGTAAACACCTCGAACTTCCTATCCAAGACAAACACGACGCCTTGCAAGACGCGATTTCTGCCGCTTTGGTCTTTGTCCGCTTAACGAAAGGCGATTTACCCAACCTAACCGCACCGTATACATAAAAATCAGTTGACCTAGCTCCCAGAAATACTTTTGTTTCAGCGATTTCCCGGCGCTTCTATCACTCTCATCCTAAAGTCTAATTGTGGAAATACGCGCGGTGACTGACAGTTATAAGCACAACGTCGTCATTACCACGACCAAGTTATTTAGAACCAAAAAACAGCCCTACAAAAATATATTCAAAATCTTATCTAGATTGGTGTAAGGCCGAGAAATAAGGCACAAGGAGAGAAGCCATGAGCGAAGCCCACGTTTATCCGGTAAAAGAAAATATTAAAACTCATACACACGCGGATAATGATACTTACTTAGCCATGTATCAGCAGTCGGTAACCGATCCAGAGGGCTTCTGGAACGAACACGGCAAAATCGTTGATTGGATCAAACCTTTCACCAAAGTAAAAAGCACTTCTTTCGACACTGGCCATGTTGATATTCGCTGGTTTGAAGATGGCACACTGAACGTCTCGGCTAACTGTATTGACCGTCATCTTGCAGAACACGGGGACGACGTCGCCATCATTTGGGAAGGCGATGATCCAGCCGACGACAAAACACTCACTTTCAACGAACTGCACAAAGAAGTGTGTAAATTCTCCAACGCATTGAAAGAGCAAGGCGTACGCAAGGGAGACGTGGTGTGTCTATACATGCCAATGGTGCCAGAAGCCGCTGTGGCTATGCTCGCTTGTACCCGTATTGGTGCGGTTCACACCGTAGTATTTGGCGGTTTCTCACCAGAAGCACTATCCGGCCGTATCATCGACTCTGACGCTAAAGTCGTGATCACCGCAGACGAAGGCGTACGTGGCGGACGCGCTGTTCCACTGAAAAAGAACGTGGATGAAGCACTAACCAACCCAGACGTAAAAACCATCAATAAAGTCGTCGTGCTTAAACGTACAGGTGGTGATGTTGAATGGCATGAACACCGTGATGTTTGGTGGCACGAAGCAACAGCCAACGTTTCTGACGTTTGCCCACCAGAAGAGATGAAAGCCGAAGACCCGCTGTTCATCCTCTACACATCTGGCTCGACAGGTAAACCTAAAGGCGTACTACATACTACAGGCGGTTACCTCGTCTACGCGGCAATGACCTTTAAATATGTCTTCGATTATCAACCAGGTGAAACCTTCTGGTGTACCGCGGATGTGGGCTGGATTACAGGCCATACTTACCTAATTTATGGTCCACTAGCGAACGGGGCCAAAACCATTCTGTTTGAAGGTGTTCCAAACTACCCAAGCACGGCTCGTATGAGTGAAGTGGTTGATAAGCACCAAGTGAACATTCTCTACACTGCGCCAACCGCTATTCGTGCACTAATGGCAAAAGGTAACGAAGCGGTAGCAGGGACATCTCGTTCAAGCTTACGTGTGATGGGTTCAGTAGGTGAGCCTATCAACCCTGAAGCGTGGGAGTGGTACTACAAAACGATTGGTAACGAGAGCTCGCCTATCGTTGATACTTGGTGGCAAACAGAGACCGGCGGTATCTTAATTGCACCACTACCAGGTGCAACAGATTTAAAACCAGGCTCAGCAACTCGACCATTCTTCGGAGTCCAACCTGCACTGGTTGATAACATGGGCAACATCATTGAAGAAACCGCAGCAGAAGGTAACTTGGTGATCCTTGATTCATGGCCAGGTCAGATGCGTACTGTTTATGGCGACCACGAGCGCTTTGAACAGACCTACTTCTCAACCTTCAAGGGAATGTACTTTACTAGTGATGGGGCTCGTCGTGACGAAGACGGTTACTACTGGATCACGGGCCGTGTTGATGACGTACTAAACGTGTCGGGTCACCGCATGGGTACCGCTGAAATAGAATCGGCTCTTGTCGCACATCATAAAATTGCTGAGGCCGCTATTGTGGGCATTCCGCATGATATCAAAGGCCAAGCTATCTACGCTTACATTACCTTGAACGATGGTGAATTCCCGTCAGCAGAGCTACACAAAGAAGTGAAAGATTGGGTGCGTAAAGAGATTGGTCCAATTGCAACACCAGATGTACTGCACTGGACGGATTCCTTACCGAAGACTCGTTCTGGTAAGATCATGCGTCGAATCCTGCGTAAAATTGCAACGGGTGATACCAGCAACCTCGGAGACACATCAACGCTTGCCGATCCGAGCGTTGTAGATAAACTTATCGCAGAGAAAGCAGAATTGGCATAAATTCAACCAACTGTTTTAAAAGCACTTTAAAAACCGCCATCACTCATGGCGGTTTTTTGCTTTAGTGCACAAATTGGCCACACAAAAAATATGGCAATTATGTTGTTTTTGTTAACTTGGTTACAGAAACGAGAGTGGCTATTAGGAGATTAGACCAGTAAATTGCTGCTAATTGCTATGAATTAGCTATAATCTTGGTCGATTTTTTAAAATTTGCTCGGTTTTAACAAAAAAATCGTGCTGAACTATCGTATATTTGGGAATATAAACGTTCCACTCACGATAAGGGAAGATAGCAACACAATGTCTGCAAAGTCACGGATTCTTGTTCTAAACGGACCAAATCTTAATCTATTGGGTCTGCGCGAACCGACACACTATGGTCACAGTACCTTAGCTCAAGTTGTGGATACTCTTACAGAGCAAGCCCATAACGCTGGGGTAGAACTGGAACACCTACAATCAAATCGTGAGTACGAACTGATTGAAGCCATTCACGCTGCCTATGGCAAGATTGACTTCATCATCATCAATCCAGCGGCTTTCACTCATACTAGTGTGGCGCTGCGAGATGCATTACTTGGCGTCGCCATCCCATTTATTGAGGTGCACTTATCAAATGTGCACGCACGTGAACCATTCCGTCATCACTCTTATCTGTCAGATAAAGCAGAGGGTGTGATTTGCGGTTTAGGCGCACAAGGTTATGAATTTGCTCTGTCTGCAGCGATCAATAAGCTACAGGCAAAGTAACCCTAACACTCTGCAACCCTACGAGGGTTGTCTTAATCACAAGATAAAAGAGAAAGAAAAGATGGATATTCGTAAAATCAAGAAGCTAATTGAGTTAGTTGAAGAGTCTGGCATTGCTGAGCTAGAGATCTCTGAAGGTGAAGAGTCAGTGCGCATCAGCCGTCATGGCACTGCAGCCCCTCAAGCACCAATTCACTACGCAGCAGCTCCAGCGGCGGCACCTGCTCCAGTAGCAGCGGCACCAGTAGCGGAAGCGCCAGCAGCAGAAGCTCCAGCAGCAACACCTGCAGGTCACCAAGTTCTTTCTCCAATGGTTGGTACTTTCTACCGCTCTCCAAGCCCAGACTCTAAAGCATTCGTAGAAGTGGGTCAGAAAGTAAATGCTGGCGATACTCTATGTATTGTTGAAGCAATGAAAATGATGAACCAAATCGAAGCGGACAAATCTGGCGTTGTTACAGCAATCCTAGCTGAAGACGGCCAACCAGTTGAATTCGACCAACCTCTTGTTGTAATCGAATAAGCGGGGCTTGCCTTATGCTAGACAAAGTAGTCATCGCGAACCGAGGTGAAATTGCACTTCGTATTCTTCGCGCTTGTAAAGAATTAGGTATTAAGACCGTCGCTGTTCACTCGACAGCTGACCGCGATCTTAAGCACGTACTACTCGCAGACGAAACCGTATGTATCGGCCCTGCTCGTGGTATCGACAGCTACCTAAACATTCCACGCATCATTTCTGCAGCAGAAGTGACTGGTGCTGTGGCTATCCACCCAGGTTACGGCTTCCTGTCTGAGAACGCAGACTTCGCAGAGCAAGTTGAGCGCAGTGGTTTCATCTTCGTTGGTCCAAAGGCAGACACTATCCGCCTAATGGGCGATAAAGTATCTGCTATCAATGCAATGAAGAAAGCAGGCGTTCCTTGTGTACCGGGTTCTGACGGCCCTCTAGACAATGACGAAGAGAAAAACAAAGCATTTGCTAAGCGCATTGGTTACCCAGTAATCATCAAAGCATCTGGCGGCGGCGGCGGTCGTGGTATGCGTGTTGTTCGCGCAGAGAAAGACCTTATCCAAGCCATTGCAATGACACGTGCTGAAGCAAAAGCGGCGTTCAACAATGACATGGTTTACATGGAGAAATTCCTAGAAAACCCTCGTCACGTTGAAGTTCAGGTTATTGCTGACGGTCAAGGCGGCGCAATCCACCTTGGTGAGCGTGACTGTTCAATGCAACGTCGTCACCAAAAAGTAGTGGAAGAAGCTCCAGCACCTGGTATCACAGAAGAAATGCGTAAGTACATCGGTGAACGCTGTACTCGTGCATGTATCGAGATCGGTTACCGCGGCGCAGGTACGTTTGAATTCCTATACGAGAACGGTGAGTTCTACTTCATCGAAATGAACACTCGTATTCAGGTAGAGCACCCAGTAACAGAGATGGTTACTGGCATCGACCTAATCAAAGAACAGCTTCGTGTTGCAGCGGGTCAGCCTCTGTCATTCACTCAAGATGATATTAAGATCCGTGGCCATGCGATTGAGTGTCGTATCAACGCAGAAGACCCTGAGCGCTTCCTACCATCTCCGGGTAAGATCGAGCGTTTCCACGCTCCTGGCGGTATGGGTGTACGTTGGGAATCTCATATCTACACAGGCTACACAGTACCACCTCATTACGATTCAATGATTGGTAAACTGATCACTTACGGTGAGAACCGTGATGTAGCGATTGCACGTATGAAAAACGCACTGGGTGAGATGATCATCGAAGGCATCAAAACTAACGTGCCACTGCAATTCTCCATTATGAATGACGAAAACTTCCAACACGGTGGTGCAAACATCCACTACCTAGAGAAGAAGCTTGGCTTACAATAAGCCTAAGCAAACGTCTTAAAAAATGCCCACTCCCGTGGGCATTTTTGTTTTATATGTACGCAAAGGGCTCAACATATAAATCGGCTTATTTGGGTATATACTCAAACAAATCGTAGAGTTCTGGTAAACTCTGCGCCACTTCATTCACTTTAAGAGCAAAAACCAATGCCTTGGATTCAAATCAAACTCAACGCGACCAATGAAAACGCTGAGCAAATCGGCGATATGCTAATGGAAGAGACTGGCGCGCTGTCTGTTACATTCTTAGACGCGCAGGATACACCTGTATTCGAACCTCTACCTGGCGAAACTCGCTTATGGGGCGATACTGATATTCTGGCACTGTATGATGCAGAAGCAGACACTAACTTCATCATCGACCAAGTTAAAGCGAGCAACATGCTGGCTGACAATTTTGCTTACAAAGTAGAACAGCTTGAAGATAAAGACTGGGAACGCGAATGGATGGAAAACTTCCACCCAATGAAATTTGGTGAACGCTTATGGATTTGTCCAAGCTGGCGCGACATTCCAGATCCTGACGCTGTTAATGTTATGTTGGATCCAGGCCTTGCATTCGGTACGGGTACTCACCCTACAACAGCACTTTGTCTTGAGTGGCTAGAAAGCATGGACTTAAGCGGTAAGACCGTTATCGACTTCGGTTGTGGCTCAGGTATTCTTGCGATCGCAGCGATCAAACTGGGCGCTGAAAAAGTGATAGGGATCGACATTGATCCTCAAGCCCTGCTTGCTTCAAAAGACAATGCTGAGCGTAATGGCGTTGCAGACAAACTAGAAGTTTACTTACCGCAAAATCAACCAGAAGGTCTCGTCGCTGACGTCGTTGTGGCCAACATCCTTGCGGGACCTTTACGTGAACTTGCACCTATCATCAAAGGGCTAGTTAAGCCAAATGGCGACCTCGCTATGTCCGGCGTATTAGACACTCAAGCTGAAGATGTTGCGAACTATTACCGTGACGAGCTTCACATTGACCCGATTGTTGAGCAAAGTGAATGGTGTCGCATCTCTGGTCGTAAGCAAGGCTAGACAAGGTTTTCAGAGCTAATTGTTTGAAATTCATACAATTTACAAAAACAATTTGTAAATGCTCAAATATTAGTCTTTTCACGCAGTGAAAAAATGCGTAAAATGCGCGCCCTTGCTGGTACAGAACTGTGATGACGTTTTGAAAATCGGAAACTATCAACTTAAGAACAATCTAATCGTAGCCCCTATGGCTGGTGTAACGGATAGACCGTTTCGCGAGTTGTGTCTTCGCTATGGTGCGGGAATGGCCGTCAGTGAAATGATGTCCGCTAACCCAAAACTATGGGGAACGTCAAAGTCGAAACAGCGCATGGTACACGAGGGCGAATCGGGCATTCGCTCTGTACAGATTGCAGGTTCCGATCCACAGCTTATGGCGGACGCAGCTCAATTCAGTGTTGAGAACGGTGCACAAATCATCGACATCAACATGGGCTGCCCGGCAAAAAAAGTGAATAAGAAGCTAGCGGGCTCTGCTCTGCTTCAATACCCAAACATTATCGAAGAGATTTTGAAAGCGGTCGTGAATGCAGTGGACGTTCCTGTAACGTTAAAGACTCGAACTGGCTGGGATACAGACAACAAGAACTGTGTCCAGATCGCTAAATTAGCCGAAAACTGCGGCATACAAGCTCTTGCTCTGCATGGCAGAACGAAAGCATGTATGTACAAAGGTGAGGCCGAATATGACAGCATTAAAGCGGTAAAAGAGGCGATTTCAATTCCGGTTATCGCGAACGGTGATATCGATAGCCCGGAGAAAGCCAAATTTGTACTGGAGTACACCGGTGCGGACGCTTTAATGATTGGACGCCCTGCCCAGGGTCGTCCTTGGATTTTCCAGGAAATCCATCACTATTTGGAAAACGGCACCACAATGGAGGAACTTCCAACTGAGGAAGTGAAAACCATTATGCTTGGTCATGTAAATGCTCTGCATGTATTTTATGGGGAGTTCTTAGGTCCACGTATCGCGCGCAAGCACGTTGGGTGGTACCTGAAAGAGCATGAACAGGCAAGTGAGTTTCGCCGTACCTTCAACGCTATCGACGCAGCTCCGCTGCAAATTGAGGCGTTAGAAGGTTATTTTGATAACGTTGCATCATAATTAAGAGAAGAGCTAGACCGAATATGTTCGAACAAAATCTGACTTCAGAAGCATTAACAGTAACTACAGTAACGTCACAAGACCAGATTACTCAGAAGCCTTTACGTGACTCTGTTAAAGCGTCTCTTAAAAACTACCTTGCTCAACTAAACGGCCAGGAAGTAACAGAACTATACGAATTAGTTCTAGCTGAAGTTGAACAGCCACTACTAGATACTATCATGCAGTACACTCGCGGTAACCAAACTCGCGCAGCAACTATGATGGGTATCAACCGCGGTACTCTTCGCAAGAAACTTAAGAAATACGGCATGAACTAAGACCGTTTTTCAAAAAGTATTTGGAACAAGCCGTTACCTTTTTAGGTAACGGCTTTTCTTTATCTACTAAAACACTACGAATAACGCTCACTTTGTTCAGTATTACCAACTGGCTTTAAGATAACTACTGCTGAGCCAAACAATAGCAAAGCCACGAAAGCGACCCATTCATTGCCTACAGAATACGCGAAGCCCGCCAAGGCAGACCAAATCGCGACACCAAAGTGCATCATACTCATTCCAAAAGACATCAGCACACCTCGATGTTCATCAGATAAGCTTGCTATATGTGCTTGTAACGCCGGAGAGCCTACCCCTCCAGAAAGAGACCAGAGCACTAGAGCTGGAAGATAAGCGGTAACCGTACTCATCTCACTTGAGAACACCCATGCACTGCAAGGTATGCACACCATTAAAGCCACTCGCATAACGGCTCGAGAGCTACCAAGCCAACGGCAAGCTCTCCCCACGCACATATTTCCAACCACACTCACGATCCCTAGAGCAGCATAAATAGCGCCCACCCAACCGAGCGCCAACTCGCTGGTATCTCGAATATGAAGGCCTATCAGGTTAAATACACCAATACCTCCCCCTAGGCCTAAACACATCGCTAGAATCGCCCTCAACGCGCCTGGAAGATGAATGACGTCTGTGATAGGTGGCAGAGTATCTGACTTCTTGGACTCATTATGCTTGTTGTTCATGGACACTACGCTCATGGCACCGACAAAAAGAGCCGCCACGCCCAAAATAATAAAAGCGGCACGCCATGATAAAAGCTGGGTCAACAATGCTCCGATCGCCGGACTAGTTATCATACCTAGCGTTAATCCCGCCTGAACCATCACAATTTGACGCATCGCTCTATTACCCTTCGCGTCTCCCGCTAACGCGAATGCAATTGGTAACATGCCTGCACTTGCAATACCAGTGATCACTCGAGTTGCAATAGCAAGTTCAAAATCATGAACTATGCCCGTCGTAATAGACGCAACCCCAAATACAAAGCAAGCAGGCACCATGATACGAATACGCCCAACTCGATCTGATAAACGGCCCAAGTAAGGAGCGCAAATTGCTATGGCTAAACTATATGCCGTAATAAATAAGGTCACCTGACTCGGTTGAACACTTAAATCATTTCCGATAGGTTCAAGAATAGATCCAAGCATCAACTCATCAGCACCAACAAGAAAAGCAACGAGAAATAGGATCATGGACTGCATCATAGCTCCACCTCCTGTTCTGTTTCCGATTCAGCACAAGTGAGCAACGAAATATCTAAAACTCTATCAGGCCAAGATTGCAAAAATGCCTTCTCATGAGATACCACAATCACGCTACCGGAAAAGCGCTGGAGAGCCTCTTTAAGCGCATTTTTGCTGCTGCTATCCAAATGTGTTGTTGGTTCGTCCAACAGCAAAACATTGCATTTCTGAACCGATAAACAACACAGTTTCACCCGAGTTTGCTCACCACCGCTCAATGTACCTAAGTGGCGCTGCGTCTTATCCCCCGTGATCCCAAAGCGAGCTAATAGCTTGCGTGACTCTTTGCTTGAGATTGTTGGCGCACAAGAGCACAGCTCCTGTTCAGGCGTGTTCTGAGGATGGCGCCAAGACAAATCTTGAGAAAAATAACCAATCATTGCACCTTTTGCCAATACCACCTCACCAGAGAGTGGCTCGATCTTCCCCATCAGGGTTTTAAGTAAGGTCGACTTACCCACGCCGTTAAAGCCAGCAACAACCAAATTTTCCCCGCGCGCTAACGTGATATCAAATACTGGAAGCAGAGGCTGCTGATAACCGATCATCAACGCTTTTGCCTCAACCACATTCGGTTGCTCAATGGGCTGGTAAGCAAAGTCAAACGTCGATACTTTCTCTACATGATTCAGTTGAATACGTTCGATTTTATCCAGTCTCTTCTTACGCCCTTTAGCAAGACTGGCGTTAACTCCTGCACCATTTTGGGCAATAAATTTCTCTAACTTTCGAATTTCACTTTGCTGAGCCTTATATTGCTTTTCTAATAAAGCACCGTCGTGCTGCTTTTGCTGCATTGCTTTGACATAAGTACCGCTGTATTTTCGAACCGTTTGATAATCAATATCACAAATACTGGTCGCTACTTGATTAAGAAAATCAACATCATGAGAAACCAGTAAAACGGTACCAATGTAATCATTGAGAAACGTGACTAGCCATTCAATGTGCGGAGCATCAAGATAGTTTGTCGGCTCATCAAGAATTAACACATCGGGGTTGCGAAGTAACAACCTGCCTAAAAGGACTTTGTGCCTTTGACCGCCACTTAGCGAGATAAGCGGTGTATCTAAGCCAAATTGATAAATACCAAGACCTACAGCAACTCGTTCAATTTTGGTATTAATTGCATAGAAGTCTTCATCTTCTAAATATGCCTGTAGCCGAGCGACTTGGCTTAAAAGAGATGTAGAGTGAGACTCGGTCATCGCATGATACAAAGTCCAAAGCTTTTGCTCTGCAGCGTATAAACTCTCAAAAGAGCCCTTTAAACACTCATGAACTGTCAGCACATTATCGATCTTAAAATGTTGTTCTAAATACCCCACCTCAAGGTTTGGTAACCATTCAATGCAGCCCTTATCTGCAGATAATTCACCGAAAAGCAGTTTCAATAAGGTGCTTTTTCCAACACCATTCGCTCCGGTGATACCTACTTTCTCTCCCACGTTAATACGAAAGGTCACGTTGTTGTATAATGTCTTATCGGCTACCTGATAAGACAAATTTTTAACTTGTAAAATACTCATGTTTTCAACCAAATAAAAAAGGGCCGGTGATCAATACCGGCCCTTATTTCAATACTGGGTAATGCTTTGTAGCTGCTTAACAGATACAAAAAGGCCGATGATGAAATATCACCGGCCATCTCTTCTCTTTTATCAGGTGTACAAGCTCCTGCGTATAACTTCAGCGAAGCTACCCACACATAAAACACCTGATGAAGATAATTTAAGACTCCGAGCAACACTTCATCGCGTTTTTTGCACGGAGTTCAGCCTTCTTACAAAGCTTTTAAACAAGAGATATAACATGATTTACTGTCGAAAAAATATTCGATGTGAAGCGTACACCTTTAGAATAAAAAGTACCAGATAATTGTTAAAACTATCGTGACTTACACGAAGGTCCACAGAAAGAAGACTTTTCCTCAGTCAATGTGCCAGGTGAACTGCTTACTCTGCAAACACAGCTATGAAAGCACCTATACCGCTCACGTTATATACGTACGTAGTGGTGGCTTTGAAGGTTAGAGAGGGTTAGAGGGAAGAAGTAGCGAATACACTTTAAGACACTGGCTTAAATAGATCGACAAAACAAAATCCATGTTTGGAAAGTTTTAAATGCGCTGAGTTTATATTAATAAGCGCCTATGGCTAAATCAAAACATCTAAAGCAGAGAAATCTCCCCCGAAAATAACATAACCTAGTGAATAAATTTTCCAGGTAATAATAAAGGAAGCTTTGGTAAGTAAGCATAAGGGCTGAGAACTAGCGCTCGATACTAGGACCCGGTTCAGTAGAAACCACACAAAACTGAGTTCCACTTCACTCATAACAGGGCTTAGAAAGCATCGCCAGAGGGAAGCCTGCCTCTAGATGCAAGGTTTCAATATGAAAGTGGGTTTAAGGTAAGTCAGGTAACCAAAACAAAAAAAGCCCCAGTCTTTCGACTGAGGCTTAATATAAGTGGCGGAGTGGACGGGACTCGAACCCGCGACCCCCGGCGTGACAGGCCGGTATTCTAACCAACTGAACTACCACTCCGCAGTGGTATCACTCGCTTTAATAAGCAAGCGTCCGCTTTTGTCTTCACTTTTCGAAAAAAGTGAAAATAAAACTAAAGCCTGGCGATGTCCTACTCTCACATGGGGAAGCCCCACACTACCATCGGCGCTATTTCGTTTCACTTCTGAGTTCGGCATGGAAATCAGGTGGGTCCAAAACGCTATGGTCGCCAAGCAAATTCTTTAATCTGGAAAGCTGTTTTTTAATTCTCGTTACTACACATTCAATGTTCTTTCATTGAGTCCATCAAAACCCCTTGGGTGTTGTATGGTTAAGCCTCACGGGCAATTAGTACAGGTTAGCTCAACGCCTCACAACGCTTACACACCCTGCCTATCAACGTCGTAGTCTACGACAACCCTTTAGGATACTTAAAGTATCAGGGAGAACTCATCTCAAGGCTCGCTTCCCGCTTAGATGCTTTCAGCGGTTATCGATCCCGAACTTAGCTACCGGGCAATGCGTCTGGCGACACAACCCGAACACCAGAGGTTCGTCCACTCCGGTCCTCTCGTACTAGGAGCAGCCCCTTTCAATTCTCCAACGCCCACGGCAGATAGGGACCGAACTGTCTCACGACGTTCTAAACCCAGCTCGCGTACCACTTTAAATGGCGAACAGCCATACCCTTGGGACCGACTTCAGCCCCAGGATGTGATGAGCCGACATCGAGGTGCCAAACACCGCCGTCGATATGAACTCTTGGGCGGTATCAGCCTGTTATCCCCGGAGTACCTTTTATCCGTTGAGCGATGGCCCTTCCATTCAGAACCACCGGATCACTATGACCTGCTTTCGCACCTGCTCGAATTGTCATTCTCGCAGTCAAGCGGGCTTATGCCATTGCACTAACCTCACGATGTCCAACCGTGATTAGCCCACCTTCGTGCTCCTCCGTTACGCTTTGGGAGGAGACCGCCCCAGTCAAACTACCCACCAGGCACTGTCCGCAACCCCGATAAGGGGTCGACGTTAGAACATCAACACTACAAGGGTGGTATTTCAAGGACGGCTCCACGCAATCTAGCGACTGCGCTTCAAAGCCTCCCACCTATCCTACACATGTAGGGTCAATGTTCAGTGCCAAGCTGTAGTAAAGGTTCACGGGGTCTTTCCGTCTAGCCGCGGGTACACTGCATCTTCACAGCGATTTCAATTTCACTGAGTCTCGGGTGGAGACAGCGTGGCCATCATTACGCCATTCGTGCAGGTCGGAACTTACCCGACAAGGAATTTCGCTACCTTAGGACCGTTATAGTTACGGCCGCCGTTTACCGGGGCTTCGATCAAGAGCTTCGACCGAAGTCTAACCCCATCAATTAACCTTCCGGCACCGGGCAGGCGTCACACCGTATACGTCATCTTGCGATTTTGCACAGTGCTGTGTTTTTAATAAACAGTTGCAGCCACCTGGTATCTGCGACTCTCAATAGCTCCATCCGCGAGGGACTTCACCGTCGAGAGCGTACCTTCTCCCGAAGTTACGGTACCATTTTGCCTAGTTCCTTCACCCGAGTTCTCTCAAGCGCCTTGGTATTCTCTACCCGACCACCTGTGTCGGTTTGGGGTACGATTCCTTACAATCTGAAGCTTAGAGGCTTTTCCTGGAAGCATGGCATCAATGACTTCACACCCGTAGGTGCTCGACGTCGTGTCTCAGCCTTAGAAAGAGCCGGATTTACCTAACTCTTAAGCCTACGCACTTGAACCTGGACAACCGTCGCCAGGCCCACCTAGCCTTCTCCGTCCCCCCATCGCAATTGTAAGAAGTACGGGAATATTAACCCGTTTCCCATCGACTACGCCTTTCGGCCTCGCCTTAGGGGTCGACTTACCCTGCCCCGATTAACGTTGGACAGGAACCCTTGGTCTTCCGGCGAGGAGGTTTTTCACCCCCTTTATCGTTACTCATGTCAGCATTCGCACTTCTGATACGTCCAGCATGCGTTACCACACACCTTCAACCGCTTACAGAACGCTCCCCTACCCAATATACAAAAGTATATTGCCGCAGCTTCGGTTTACTACTTAGCCCCGTTACATCTTCCGCGCAGGCCGACTCGACCAGTGAGCTATTACGCTTTCTTTAAATGATGGCTGCTTCTAAGCCAACATCCTGGCTGTCTGAGCCTTCCCACATCGTTTCCCACTTAGTAGTAATTTGGGACCTTAGCTGGCGGTCTGGGTTGTTTCCCTCTCCACGACGGACGTTAGCACCCGCCGTGTGTCTCCCGGATAGTACTTACTGGTATTCGGAGTTTGCAAAGGGTTGGTAAGTCGGGATGACCCCCTAGCCTTAACAGTGCTCTACCCCCAGTAGTATTCGTCCGAGGCGCTACCTAAATAGCTTTCGGGGAGAACCAGCTATCTCCAGGTTTGATTGGCCTTTCACCCCTAGCCACAAGTCATCCGCTAATTTTTCAACATTAGTCGGTTCGGTCCTCCAGTTGATGTTACTCAACCTTCAACCTGCCCATGGCTAGATCACCTGGTTTCGGGTCTATATCCAGAGACTGAACGCCCAGTTAAGACTCGGTTTCCCTACGGCTCCCCTAGATGGTTAACCTTGCCACTGAATATAAGTCGCTGACCCATTATACAAAAGGTACGCAGTCACAGGACAAGCCTGCTCCTACTGCTTGTACGTACACGGTTTCAGGTTCTATTTCACTCCCCTCACAGGGGTTCTTTTCGCCTTTCCCTCACGGTACTGGTTCACTATCGGTCAGTCAGTAGTATTTAGCCTTGGAGGATGGTCCCCCCATATTCAGACAGGATATCACGTGTCCCGCCCTACTCGATTTCACTGAACACACGTCGTCAACTACGGGACTATCACCCTGTATCGTCAGCCTTTCCAGGCTGTTCGTCTAACGCGTGTAAAGCTTAAGGGCTAGTCCAATTTCGCTCGCCGCTACTTTCGGAATCTCGGTTGATTTCTTTTCCTCGGGGTACTTAGATGTTTCAGTTCCCCCGGTTCGCCCTGTTGAGCTATGTATTCACTCAACAGTAATACCTTATGGTATTGGGTTTCCCCATTCGGAAATCCCAGACTCAAATGGTTTTTACTACCTAATCTGGGCTTATCGCAAGTTAATACGTCCTTCATCGCCTCTGACTGCCAAGGCATCCACCGTGTACGCTTAGTCACTTAACCATACAACCCGAAGGAGTTTCGAGTTGATGTTCAAATCACCAAAGTTGTCTCTCATTATTTGAATGAGCGAGAGACATTTCGATTTTGCCGGACTCAAATTCCAAGAACACTTGAATGTGTTATTAGTTGTATTCATAAATGAATACTTTGAGAACTTTACAAACAACAATAAATTGTTGTTTTGTCAGCTTTCCAAATTGTTAAAGAGCTAGATTTTCTGATGAAAACCATTTTTAAAGATTCTTTTTCAAGAACACTTAAAGATGGTGGAGCTATGCGGGATCGAACCGCAGACCTCCTGCGTGCAAGGCAGGCGCTCTCCCAGCTGAGCTATAGCCCCATCAAGGTGTCGATACTGTCGCCAATTCCTTGGGAAAGAAATTGGTGGGTCTGAGTGGACTCGAACCACCGACCTCTCGCTTATCAGGCGAACGCTCTAACCACCTGAGCTACAGACCCAGTATCGTCTCTTTACTTTATAAACCGTATCAATCTGTGTGAACACTCATCGCAATAATCATCGTTTAAGGAGGTGATCCAGCGCCAGGTTCCCCTAGCGCTACCTTGTTACGACTTCACCCCAGTCATGAACCACAAAGTGGTAAGCGTCCCCCCGAAGGTTAAACTAAACTTCTTTTGCAGCCCACTCCCATGGTGTGACGGGCGGTGTGTACAAGGCCCGGGAACGTATTCACCGTGGCATTCTGATCCACGATTACTAGCGATTCCGACTTCATGGAGTCGAGTTGCAGACTCCAATCCGGACTACGACGCACTTTTTGGGATTCGCTCACTTTCGCAAGTTGGCCGCCCTCTGTATGCGCCATTGTAGCACGTGTGTAGCCCTACTCGTAAGGGCCATGATGACTTGACGTCGTCCCCACCTTCCTCCGGTTTATCACCGGCAGTCTCCCTGGAGTTCCCGACATTACTCGCTGGCAAACAAGGATAAGGGTTGCGCTCGTTGCGGGACTTAACCCAACATTTCACAACACGAGCTGACGACAGCCATGCAGCACCTGTCTCAGAGTTCCCGAAGGCACCAATCCATCTCTGGAAAGTTCTCTGGATGTCAAGAGTAGGTAAGGTTCTTCGCGTTGCATCGAATTAAACCACATGCTCCACCGCTTGTGCGGGCCCCCGTCAATTCATTTGAGTTTTAATCTTGCGACCGTACTCCCCAGGCGGTCTACTTAACGCGTTAGCTCCGAAAGCCACGGCTCAAGGCCACAACCTCCAAGTAGACATCGTTTACGGCGTGGACTACCAGGGTATCTAATCCTGTTTGCTCCCCACGCTTTCGCATCTGAGTGTCAGTATCTGTCCAGGGGGCCGCCTTCGCCACCGGTATTCCTTCAGATCTCTACGCATTTCACCGCTACACCTGAAATTCTACCCCCCTCTACAGTACTCTAGTCTGCCAGTTTCAAATGCTATTCCGAGGTTGAGCCCCGGGCTTTCACATCTGACTTAACAAACCACCTGCATGCGCTTTACGCCCAGTAATTCCGATTAACGCTCGCACCCTCCGTATTACCGCGGCTGCTGGCACGGAGTTAGCCGGTGCTTCTTCTGTCGCTAACGTCAAATGATAGTGCTATTAACACTACCACCTTCCTCACGACTGAAAGTGCTTTACAACCCGAAGGCCTTCTTCACACACGCGGCATGGCTGCATCAGGCTTGCGCCCATTGTGCAATATTCCCCACTGCTGCCTCCCGTAGGAGTCTGGACCGTGTCTCAGTTCCAGTGTGGCTGATCATCCTCTCAGACCAGCTAGGGATCGTCGCCTTGGTGAGCCCTTACCTCACCAACTAGCTAATCCCACCTAGGCATATCCTGACGCGAGAGGCCCGAAGGTCCCCCTCTTTGGCCCGTAGGCATCATGCGGTATTAGCCATCGTTTCCAATGGTTATCCCCCACATCAGGGCAATTTCCTAGGCATTACTCACCCGTCCGCCGCTCGACGCCGTTATCGTTCCCCGAAGGTTCAGATAACTCGTTTCCGCTCGACTTGCATGTGTTAGGCCTGCCGCCAGCGTTCAATCTGAGCCATGATCAAACTCTTCAATTTAAGATTTTGTCGGCTCAATGAATACTGAACATTACATAAGTAATGTTTGAATTGACTGTGCTGAATCTTTCGATTCAATGGTCACTTCGTTTCATTGAAACCTAATTTGATACCGAGGTATCTAATTGGATTATCATCAACGAGTGCCCACACAGATTGATAGGTCTATATTGTTAAAGAGCTTGGCTTTCAGTGCCTTAGCACTTAAGCGAGGTGCGTATAATACGCTTTCCACTTTGAAAGTCAACATAAAATTCTAAACTTTTGTTTAAAACCTTATGTTGACTCGTCTGTATTCAGACAAGTCGGAAATAAAGCCTGGCGATGTCCTACTCTCACATGGGGAAGCCCCACACTACCATCGGCGCTATTTCGTTTCACTTCTGAGTTCGGCATGGAAATCAGGTGGGTCCAAAACGCTATGGTCGCCAAGCAAATTCTTTAATCTGGAAAGCTGTTTTTTAATTCTCGTTACTACACATTCAATGTTCTTTCATTGAGTCCATCAAAACCCCTTGGGTGTTGTATGGTTAAGCCTCACGGGCAATTAGTACAGGTTAGCTCAACGCCTCACAACGCTTACACACCCTGCCTATCAACGTCGTAGTCTACGACAACCCTTTAGGATACTTAAAGTATCAGGGAGAACTCATCTCAAGGCTCGCTTCCCGCTTAGATGCTTTCAGCGGTTATCGATCCCGAACTTAGCTACCGGGCAATGCGTCTGGCGACACAACCCGAACACCAGAGGTTCGTCCACTCCGGTCCTCTCGTACTAGGAGCAGCCCCTTTCAATTCTCCAACGCCCACGGCAGATAGGGACCGAACTGTCTCACGACGTTCTAAACCCAGCTCGCGTACCACTTTAAATGGCGAACAGCCATACCCTTGGGACCGACTTCAGCCCCAGGATGTGATGAGCCGACATCGAGGTGCCAAACACCGCCGTCGATATGAACTCTTGGGCGGTATCAGCCTGTTATCCCCGGAGTACCTTTTATCCGTTGAGCGATGGCCCTTCCATTCAGAACCACCGGATCACTATGACCTGCTTTCGCACCTGCTCGAATTGTCATTCTCGCAGTCAAGCGGGCTTATGCCATTGCACTAACCTCACGATGTCCAACCGTGATTAGCCCACCTTCGTGCTCCTCCGTTACGCTTTGGGAGGAGACCGCCCCAGTCAAACTACCCACCAGGCACTGTCCGCAACCCCGATAAGGGGTCGACGTTAGAACATCAACACTACAAGGGTGGTATTTCAAGGACGGCTCCACGCAATCTAGCGACTGCGCTTCAAAGCCTCCCACCTATCCTACACATGTAGGGTCAATGTTCAGTGCCAAGCTGTAGTAAAGGTTCACGGGGTCTTTCCGTCTAGCCGCGGGTACACTGCATCTTCACAGCGATTTCAATTTCACTGAGTCTCGGGTGGAGACAGCGTGGCCATCATTACGCCATTCGTGCAGGTCGGAACTTACCCGACAAGGAATTTCGCTACCTTAGGACCGTTATAGTTACGGCCGCCGTTTACCGGGGCTTCGATCAAGAGCTTCGACCGAAGTCTAACCCCATCAATTAACCTTCCGGCACCGGGCAGGCGTCACACCGTATACGTCATCTTGCGATTTTGCACAGTGCTGTGTTTTTAATAAACAGTTGCAGCCACCTGGTATCTGCGACTCTCAATAGCTCCATCCGCGAGGGACTTCACCGTCGAGAGCGTACCTTCTCCCGAAGTTACGGTACCATTTTGCCTAGTTCCTTCACCCGAGTTCTCTCAAGCGCCTTGGTATTCTCTACCCGACCACCTGTGTCGGTTTGGGGTACGATTCCTTACAATCTGAAGCTTAGAGGCTTTTCCTGGAAGCATGGCATCAATGACTTCACATCCGTAGATGCTCGACGTCGTGTCTCAGCCTTAGAGAAAGCCGGATTTACCTCTCAGCCTACGCACTTGAACCTGGACAACCGTCGCCAGGCCCACCTAGCCTTCTCCGTCCCCCCATCGCAATTGTAAGAAGTACGGGAATATTAACCCGTTTCCCATCGACTACGCCTTTCGGCCTCGCCTTAGGGGTCGACTTACCCTGCCCCGATTAACGTTGGACAGGAACCCTTGGTCTTCCGGCGAGGAGGTTTTTCACCCCCTTTATCGTTACTCATGTCAGCATTCGCACTTCTGATACGTCCAGCATGCGTTACCACACACCTTCAACCGCTTACAGAACGCTCCCCTACCCAATATACAAAAGTATATTGCCGCAGCTTCGGTTTACTACTTAGCCCCGTTACATCTTCCGCGCAGGCCGACTCGACCAGTGAGCTATTACGCTTTCTTTAAATGATGGCTGCTTCTAAGCCAACATCCTGGCTGTCTGAGCCTTCCCACATCGTTTCCCACTTAGTAGTAATTTGGGACCTTAGCTGGCGGTCTGGGTTGTTTCCCTCTCCACGACGGACGTTAGCACCCGCCGTGTGTCTCCCGGATAGTACTTACTGGTATTCGGAGTTTGCAAAGGGTTGGTAAGTCGGGATGACCCCCTAGCCTTAACAGTGCTCTACCCCCAGTAGTATTCGTCCGAGGCGCTACCTAAATAGCTTTCGGGGAGAACCAGCTATCTCCAGGTTTGATTGGCCTTTCACCCCTAGCCACAAGTCATCCGCTAATTTTTCAACATTAGTCGGTTCGGTCCTCCAGTTGATGTTACTCAACCTTCAACCTGCCCATGGCTAGATCACCTGGTTTCGGGTCTATATCCAGAGACTGAACGCCCAGTTAAGACTCGGTTTCCCTACGGCTCCCCTAGATGGTTAACCTTGCCACTGAATATAAGTCGCTGACCCATTATACAAAAGGTACGCAGTCACAGGACAAAGCCTGCTCCTACTGCTTGTACGTACACGGTTTCAGGTTCTATTTCACTCCCCTCACAGGGGTTCTTTTCGCCTTTCCCTCACGGTACTGGTTCACTATCGGTCAGTCAGTAGTATTTAGCCTTGGAGGATGGTCCCCCCATATTCAGACAGGATATCACGTGTCCCGCCCTACTCGATTTCACTGAACACACGTCGTCAACTACGGGACTATCACCCTGTATCGTCAGCCTTTCCAGGCTGTTCGTCTAACGCGTGTAAAGCTTAAGGGCTAGTCCAATTTCGCTCGCCGCTACTTTCGGAATCTCGGTTGATTTCTTTTCCTCGGGGTACTTAGATGTTTCAGTTCCCCCGGTTCGCCCTGTTGAGCTATGTATTCACTCAACAGTAATACCTTATGGTATTGGGTTTCCCCATTCGGAAATCCCAGACTCAAATGGTTTTTACTACCTAATCTGGGCTTATCGCAAGTTAATACGTCCTTCATCGCCTCTGACTGCCAAGGCATCCACCGTGTACGCTTAGTCACTTAACCATACAACCCGAAGGAGTTTCGAGTTGATGTTCAAATCACCAAAGTTGTCTCTCATTATTTGAATGAGCGAGAGACATTTCGATTTTGCCGGACTCAAATTCCAAGAACACTTGAATGTGTTATTAGTTGTATTCATAAATGAATACTTTGAGAACTTTACAAACAACAATAAATTGTTGTTTTGTCAGCTTTCCAAATTGTTAAAGAGCTATGTTAGCTACAAGCTTGCGCTTGTGAACTATCAATCTGTGTGGACACTCATCGTGAATAATCATCGTTTAAGGAGGTGATCCAGCGCCAGGTTCCCCTAGCGCTACCTTGTTACGACTTCACCCCAGTCATGAACCACAAAGTGGTAAGCGTCCCCCCGAAGGTTAAACTACCTACTTCTTTTGCAGCCCACTCCCATGGTGTGACGGGCGGTGTGTACAAGGCCCGGGAACGTATTCACCGTGGCATTCTGATCCACGATTACTAGCGATTCCGACTTCATGGAGTCGAGTTGCAGACTCCAATCCGGACTACGACGCACTTTTTGGGATTCGCTCACTTTCGCAAGTTGGCCGCCCTCTGTATGCGCCATTGTAGCACGTGTGTAGCCCTACTCGTAAGGGCCATGATGACTTGACGTCGTCCCCACCTTCCTCCGGTTTATCACCGGCAGTCTCCCTGGAGTTCCCGACATTACTCGCTGGCAAACAAGGATAAGGGTTGCGCTCGTTGCGGGACTTAACCCAACATTTCACAACACGAGCTGACGACAGCCATGCAGCACCTGTCTCAGAGTTCCCGAAGGCACCAATCCATCTCTGGAAAGTTCTCTGGATGTCAAGAGTAGGTAAGGTTCTTCGCGTTGCATCGAATTAAACCACATGCTCCACCGCTTGTGCGGGCCCCCGTCAATTCATTTGAGTTTTAATCTTGCGACCGTACTCCCCAGGCGGTCTACTTAACGCGTTAGCTCCGAAAGCCACGGCTCAAGGCCACAACCTCCAAGTAGACATCGTTTACGGCGTGGACTACCAGGGTATCTAATCCTGTTTGCTCCCCACGCTTTCGCATCTGAGTGTCAGTATCTGTCCAGGGGGCCGCCTTCGCCACCGGTATTCCTTCAGATCTCTACGCATTTCACCGCTACACCTGAAATTCTACCCCCCTCTACAGTACTCTAGTCTGCCAGTTTCAAATGCTATTCCGAGGTTAAGCCCCGGCTTTCACATCTGACTTAACAAACCACCTGCATGCGCTTTACGCCCAGTAATTCCGATTAACGCTCGCACCCTCCGTATTACCGCGGCTGCTGCACGGAGTTAGCCGGTGCTTCTTCTGTCGCTAACGTCAAACAACGCCGCTATTAACGACGCCGCCTTCCTCACGACTGAAAGTGCTTTACAACCCGAAGGCCTTCTTCACACACGCGGCATGGCTGCATCAGGCTTGCGCCCATTGTGCAATATTCCCCACTGCTGCCTCCCGTAGGAGTCTGGACCGTGTCTCAGTTCCAGTGTGGCTGATCATCCTCTCAGACCAGCTAGGGATCGTCGCCTTGGTGAGCCCTTACCTCACCAACTAGCTAATCCCACCTAGGCATATCCTGACGCGAGAGGCCCGAAGGTCCCCCTCTTTGGCCCGTAGGCATTATGCGGTATTAGCCATCGTTTCCAATGGTTATCCCCCACATCAGGGCAATTTCCTAGGCATTACTCACCCGTCCGCCGCTCGACGCCGTTATCGTTCCCCGAAGGTTCAGATAACTCGTTTCCGCTCAACTTGCATGTGTTAGGCCTGCCGCCAGCGTTCAATCTGAGCCATGATCAAACTCTTCAATTTAAGATTTTGTCGGCTCAATGAATACTGAACATTACATAAAGTAATGCTTGAATTGACTGTGCTGAGTCTTTCGACTCAATGGTCACTTCGTATCATTGAAACCTAATTTGATACCGAGGTATCTAATTGGATTATCATCAACGAGTGCCCACACAGATTGATAGGTTCTTATTTTTAAAGAGCTTTTCTAACATTTTCAGCAACTTAGTTGCTCGTCGTTAGGGGTGCGTATCTTACTTCACACCGTGAGAGAGTCAAGCATTTTTTCAAATTCTTTTTTCTCTCTTCCCGACTCGCTGTGTGACTTTCGTCTCACTCCGTGTCGGTGGATGCGCAGTATAGGGGGTTGAGAAATTAGCACAAGCGTTTTTTGCAAAAAAACTTTCAACCGCACAAATAACGAGCATTCTGCATAGATACTCAGCGATCTTGTCTAATATTTCGGGTTGCAGAGGATCTTTTCATGATGAAACACCTGACTTCTGCATTAAAAGATCGCCGATTTCTTTGTGATTTTGATTGCTGATCTTATCTCTCTTGATTCTTTTTTCTTTCTATCTATATAAAGACGAAAAAAAAGAGCAGAACGATGACGAACTGCTCTTTTGGTCTTTGCTTTTTATTTGGGGTACTTCAGGTGAAGTCTTGGAAAAGTGTTTCTTCTATATATAGAAGAAAAGATCAGAGCATCCTTGCCCTTCTCTTTACGACAGATTAGTTAGGGGTATATCTAAATGTCGTTATTGTTCGATGACGCATTGAGCTCGTAAGAGTGGAGCATGCTTGCATTCCCAATGACGTCATCTTCGAGAGGAACTTAGTTCTTCAATACTTTTACGGTGTAGCTACCATCTTTTTGTTGGTATAAACCGTGGATGTCGGTTTCGAAACCTGGGTAATGCGCACCGATCTCACAAAGCATCTCTAGGAAGTCCAGCGCAGGGCGAGACTCTTGAGTCACCATTTCACCAGGAAGTACTAGTGGCACACCTGGAGGGTAAGGAAGGATCATGTTCGCACTTACGCGGCCAACCATTTCTTCCAGTTTAATTTCTTCGATGTTGCCACGAAGCTCTTCTTGCCATGCTGCGTGTGGTGTTACTTTCATTTCTGGAAGAACATCGAACGCTTTGTACATTAGCTCTGGTAGGTTGTATTTCTTAGTTAGGTCATGAATTGCTTGTGCTAGTTCTTGAACGCGCATGCCTTCATAGAAGCTTGGGTCTTCGTTATATAGCGAAGGTAGGAAGCTCTTGATGGTTAGGTTCAAGTCGTAGCCACGTTTAAATTCAGTTAGACCGCGTAGCAATTGCATTGCTTTTGATTTGTCGATACCGATTGAGAATAGGAACAACAAGTTGTATGGGCCTGTTTTCTCAACCACGATGCCGCGCTCGTCTAGGAATTTAGCCACCAGCGAAGCAGGAATACCTGACTCTTCTAGTTCGCCTTCTTTATTCATCCCCGGAGTCAGTAACGTTACTTTGATTGGGTCAAGATACATGTGGTTGTCATCCATGTTCTTGAAGCCGTGCCATGTGTCGCTAGGGTCTAGTTTCCAACATTCTGTGGTATCAATATTTTCTGGTTGCCATACATCGAAGAACCAGCTGTCGCTTTCTGCTTCTAGACGTTTGATCTCTTTACGGAAGCGGATTGCGCGATCGATAGAGTCTTGCATCAACTTCTTACCAGTGTTGCCGCGCATCATTGCCGCTGCAGTTTCAGTAGAAGCAACAATGCCGTACTGAGGTGAAGTTGAAGTGTGCATCATGAATGCTTCGTTGAAAGATTCTTTATCAAAGTCGCCTTTCACGTGAATCATTGAAGCTTGTGAGAACGCTGCCAACAGTTTGTGTGTTGATTGTGTTTCGTAGAACACTTTGCCTGGCATCGCTTCACCACTCATACCACATTTACCTTCGTAAATTGGGTTGAAGTTAGTGTAAGGCACCCAAGCACTGTCGAAGTGGATGTGTTTACAATCTAGCGACTCTTTGATGAATTGTGTGTTGTACAACAAGCCATCGTAAGTTGAGTTAGTCACTACTGCGTAAGTTGGTGCTGTTGCACCTGGTGTTTTCGCCACTTTCTCTGCAATGACATCGCGGCTGAATTCGCTTTGTGGAATACCACCAAGGATGCCGTATGCGTTACGAGTTGGGCGGAAGTAGATTGGTGTCACGTCGCTCATCATCATTAGGTGAGTCAGAGATTTGTGACAGTTACGGTCAATCAGTACTGTGCTGCCAGCAGGTGCTGAGTACATACCAACGATTTTGTTCGATGTAGACGTACCGTTAGTTACGATGTACGAGCTGTCTGCATTGAATGTGCGTGCGATGTATTCTTCTGCATCTTTATGTGGACCTGAGTGGTCTAGTAGAGAGCCTAGCTCAGGCATTGAGATTGATACGTCCGCTTTAAATGTGTTTGGACCGTAAAAATCGTAGAAGATGCTACCAGCAGGGCTTTTCTGGAATGCAGTACCGCCCATGTGACCTGGAGTACAGAAGGTGTATTTACCTTCTTCTACGTATTTGAATAACGCTTTAGTGAATGGAGGCATGATGGCATCTTTGTATGCCTCAGTCGCTTGGTTGATTTTGATAGCGATGTCGTCAGCCATACCTAAAGCGTACTCGAAGAAGCTCACGTTTAGACGTAGGTCTGTTAGTGAAATGTCTAGAGTAGACTGTTCGTTAGCAAATGCGTGAACAGGCAGTTTTTCGTTGATTTGGCTGATACGTTCACATAGCTCTAGTGAGTATTTATCCCAGTCGAACAGCACACCACAAATGCGTGGGTTCATCTCAATCATTTTGATCAAGTCTTTATCATCTACTGGGTAAACCACTTCGTAGCCCGCTTTCTCAAGAGCAGCGTGAAGTTGACGAACTGGCTCTTCTTTAAAGAACACACCCATGTGGTTCAAGATAGCGAATATATTCATTTGGACATCTCCAAGGCGAATGAGGGCGCTCTTTGCCATTTACAGGCAATGAGTAAGGTGAGCGCCGCGTGAATTTGGGTTTTATGGGCTGGCACCGTAGTGCCAGCGTTTTGGGGATTAGTTGCTTGCTTGGGCAGGCATGTCGTCAGCGTGCATTTTCACGTACTGAGCAAGACCTGCTTTTTTGCTGTAGAACATCAAGATAACTAGAGACACGATGAAGGTTGCTGTTAGCGTACCGCCCTCTGCACCCGCTAGTGCGATGAAGCAGAACAGACAAGCCACACCAGAGAACAGCATTACGAAGCCGTTGCGTGTTGTCATACCTTCGAAGCGAATCAAGTTAATGCTTGAGTAGAAGTAAGGCAGCATAGTTAGTAGAACCGCGTCAGTCGTTAGCTGGTTGAACAGGTCTGATGCGTGTGCTGTTTTAGAGCTGAAGAACATCAGTACAACCATCAGTGCAGTCATCTTGATTGACGCAAGGATTAGACCTTTCTTAGGCACACCGTTTTTGTCAGTTTCGCCGTAGATTTTAGGGAAGTTGCCGTCGTTTGCTGCACGTTTACCTGCTTCACCTACTAGCATCATCCAAGAACCTAGCGAAGTGAAACATGCTAGCGCTGTGAATGCTGATACGAATGGTGCTGTCCAGCTACCGAATAGCTCAGTGGTTGCTAATGCAAATGGCGCACCTGATGCCGCAACTTCTGACGCTGGGAACATGCCGCTGATCATTTGAGTTGATAGGATGTAAATCACACCTGCGATACCAGTACCCAACATAGTTGCTAGTGGTACAGTACGTTTAGGGTTTTCTACCATACCAGTCGATACCGCTGCTGATTCCACACCTACGAATGACCATAGACAGATAAGAACCGCTGTTACTACCGCGTGGCTGTCAGTGCCTGCTGATACGTTCCAGTTTTGGCTGTAAAGCGCAGTATCGAAGTGCGTCCAACCAAATGCGGCTGTACCAACAACTGGGATAAGGATAAGAACTAGACCAAGCGTACATAGACGGCTTACCCAGCTACCACCAAGTAGGTTGACGAAAGTGAAGATCCATACCGATGCAATCGTCGCAATACCTGCTGGGATTGGGTTATTAAGCACAGGGAAGAATACTGAAAGGTAAGAAACACCTGTAATGGCAATAGCCAGGTTACCAATCCAGTTCGCGTGGTAATAAAGAACGCCCGTTTGGAAACCAAATACCGGAGACACTTCGCCAGCATAAGCGATAGGACCACCTTCTTGTGGGTTTTTGGTTGCCAGACGAGCGTAAACAAACGCCAGACTCAGTGCACCGACCAAACAGATCAGCCAACTGAAGATTGAAACAGAGCCTACAGAGGCAAGACTAGAAGGTAATAGTGCGATACCACTACCCATCATGTTACCGGCTACGACACCCGTACAGGCAATAAGGCCGATTTTTTTCGCATTCGATGACATAACATCTCCAAATCTATTCTACTCGAGTCAACATGACTCAAACTGAATGGTAATTAGCGAGATGCTATGAGGAAGAACCTGCTCGACCTCGCTAAATTTCGAAGTGAAGACTACGCCCAAAAACTGAGAAAAAAATAAACTTGGGGTTATCAATAAAATGATTAGTTCATCAACATCAAGTTGAGATAAACATGATAAACACAAAAAAATAAAACTATATTATTCATGCAGTTACAAGAAAAACATCAAACATTCTACCGATAGATAAACTCTCATCAACTCGTTGGTCATCGCGATAAAAGTTATCAACCTCTATCAACTTCCCCATCCCGAAGGGTTAATTCCCTGAAGTGTTGATTCCATAAATCTCTCCCTGATCGCGCTTCTTGACCCAAGTCAATATTCATCTCGCATGCAAGAAGGCACCAAAATCATTCTCGCCACATAACTCATCCAGACACTTCATACAATCAATAGAGATAGAGATAGAGATAGAGATAGAGATAGAGATAGAGAAGCAAAGCGGGTATGTATTCCCGTTGCAAGCTTGCGTTGTTAGCTCCTTCGTAAGTCATTGCCCCACCGCCCCACCCTTTTCACTTTTCGACAGCGACAAAAAAGCCCCTCACCGAAATGAGGGGCTAGCATTAGACTGACGTTGAGTCCGAGAGAATTAAAGCATTCGAACGACAGAAGGGTGAACAGCGCGATACATGGCGTAATCAATCGCCTTCATGTTACTTGGGAAGACCAAGTTTTCGCACAGCAGGTACGTCTCAACCGACGTATCAATATAGAAAGCTTCACTGTAAGACTCACTGGCTAAATCCAGATCACCATCCAATTCGGCGTGCTTACCGCGAATCACATAGGAAAGCACTGAATCACGTAACCTCAATGCCTGTCCGAGATGCCGCTTGGCTAACGCCATGTCACCAATGATGGTTTCGTGCAGTGCTAAAGCTTCATAAATTCGCGGTTGAATTGGCCCCACCATCATTTTCACATTAGTCTCTAGTGCTTCACTGAGCTGCTGCATTCGCCCTTTCTTCAACTCCTGTGAGAAATCAAGTGCCTTTTGTACATGGTAAGCAATCAACAACTCAGCTTGAACGTAAGCATTATCCGGCTCGATTTCTAAAATGTTTTCCATCAAGTCGATACCTTGGCGGAATTGTTTAGTATCAGAGACATTAAGGTAATGGTTAGCCTGAACAAACAACTCCAACGCGTCGGGATTCATTGGCATTCCCGCCACCAGCATCGTAGATTTCAATTTGGCATCCGATACTTTCAGCACTTGCATCAAATCCAACGACGCTTGTTGAAGCACTGTCTTTAAATGACTACTGGTTAACGCGTATTGACGACTAAACAACACTTTTTCAGATGAGTTATTGCGATATTCCACCTCTAAAAAGCTGCCACCGTCGTTCTCACGAACTCTCACCACGACCGATTTACCAGGCACAATGCCAGAAGTAAACGACGCCTTCTTTAGCATAACTCGGTAATCACTGACTTGAGCAATGTCGGACATCAACTTTTGGGCGAATCCATCTGCCAAATCGTAGCTTAATCCTTCATTCGTAAAATTATCTTGAAACTTGAACTCAATCAGATGGGTATCGATGGCTTGGGTAATACGCACTTCCGATTGCTTGTAGGTAAACACGCCCATCACTACGACCAACATACTGATCCAGATGAAGTTCATAATTCCCAATCGCCAAGGGCTGATTTTGTTTTTGCTCTGAGGTGCTTTTTTCTCTTTTGACATCTCGCAGACCGCGCGAGTTAGAGGACCGGCAGGAAAGGTAACGGCTGGTGCTATAGGTAGACAATCCTCTTCCGATTCTTCAACCGAAGGTGGGATCTCTTCATTTTGCCGACTTGTGACAAACTCTTCATGCGTCATAGTAACCACGTTCGCTACCAGCTTATAGCCACGCTTGGGCACCGTGATAACGTAGTTGGTATTTTCCTCTCGACCGTCACGTAGTAGCTTACGCAACTCAAAGATGGATTGAGTCACCACTTGATCGGTCACAATCGCTCCAGCCCAAACGTACTGAATCAATTCCTCGCGGTTGAACACCTCATTCGCATGCTCCGCTAAGAAGTGCAAAAGATTAATTAAGCGTGGCTCAACAGTAACTTCCCTATCTTGTCGATACAGCTTATTTTCATCAACGCTCAAAACCCAGTCATTGATTTGAAAATAGACTCCAACCATGTATGAAAACTCTCGTATCTACAGACAGCGTTACGGTAGGAATCAGACAATGGTCGATTCCTAGAAGTAACTAAAGGCAAGATTATAGGTGGGAAAGCAGCGTGTACCTAGAAAAGCAAGTCGCCAAAAATGCAAACTTAAGTTAAGTGATTCAAGAATGAGACTACTCAAGTGCTGCGAGGATAGAGCAATGTGTGGCGTCATCGTCTGTATGACCACAACAAGCATCATTAATCTTCTTTAACGCTCGGCGAATTTTCGTCAGCTCGTTAATTTTCCCATCAATCAGCTCTAACTTGGCAGAAGTAATGGCTTTTACCTCTGCACAGCTGTGTTCTGTCGCTTCTAACTTAATTTCTAACAGGTCTTTAATTTCATCCAGACTCAAGCCAAGATCTTTACCTTTGAGGATAAAGTGCACCTGCTTTTGATTCTCTTCATCATACAAGCGGTAGCCTGACTCACTTCGCCCTGCGGGTTTTATTAGCGCGTTTTTCTCGTAGAAACGCAATGTATCGGCAGTCACACCACAACGTTTTGCCAGTTCACCTATCTGAAACATAACTTTCCCTATTAACTATCTCGTTACTTTTAAAGCTAAAGAACGACTTTTTTGCAATTATTTTTGAGATGCCAAACGATTGCGCGAGCTTTTTTGTAATAAATTGGTTAGAATACGCGCCATCAAATGTGGAGACTGTTTTCTAATCAGAAAACACCCTGCAAAGGTCTTTACCAAAACTGGCCAATATTTTACCCCAAGAGGTAAAAACAAGTTCATTTTTGGCAAACATCTTTAACTCCGTGAATTTGAGGAAAATGGAAGCATGAATAACGCTCGTCCTATTCGCCGTGCGCTTATCAGCGTATCAGACAAAACAGGTATTGTTGAGTTTGCGCAAGCTCTTGCTGAGCGCGGTGTCGATATCCTATCTACTGGTGGTACAGCTCGCCTACTTGCCGAACAAGGCATCGCCGTAACCGAAGTCTCTGACTACACTGGTTTCCCAGAAATGATGGACGGCCGCGTTAAAACGCTTCACCCAAAAGTTCACGGTGGTGTGCTTGGTCGTCGTGGCCAAGATGATGACGTGATGGAAAAGCACGGCATCAACCCTATCGATATGGTTGTCGTTAACCTATACCCATTCGCAGAAACCGTTGCTAAAGAAGGCTGTACGCTTGCTGATGCGGTTGAGAACATCGACATCGGTGGTCCAACAATGGTTCGCTCTGCAGCGAAAAACCACAAAGACGTGACTATCGTTGTGAACGCTCACGACTACAACCGCGTTATCGCTGAAATGGACGCGAACGAGAAATCTCTAACACTAGAAACTCGTTTCGACCTAGCTATCGCAGCATTCGAGCACACAGCATCTTACGACGGCATGATCGCAAACTACTTCGGCACTATGGTTCCATCTTACGGTGAGAACAAAGACGGTGATGAAGAGAGCAAATTCCCTCGTACGTTCAACCAACAGTTCGAGAAGAAGCAAGACATGCGCTACGGTGAGAACAGCCACCAAGCAGCCGCTTTCTACGTCGAAGCTAACCCACAAGAAGCGTCTGTTTCAACTGCTCACCAAATCCAAGGTAAAGCGCTTTCTTACAACAACATCGCAGACACTGACGCAGCGCTTGAATGTGTGAAAGAGTTCAACGAGCCAGCATGTGTGATCGTAAAACACGCAAACCCATGTGGTGTAGCTCTAGGTAAAGACATTCTAGAAGCGTACAACCGCGCTTACCAAACTGACCCAACATCTGCATTCGGCGGCATCATTGCATTCAACCAAGAGCTAGATGCAGAAACGGCAACCGCTATTGTTGAGCGTCAATTCGTTGAAGTAATCATCGCACCTTCTGTTTCTGCAGAAGCGATTGAAGTGGTTGCCGCGAAGAAGAACGTGCGTCTACTTGAGTGTGGCGAATGGACAACTAAGACAACTGGCTTTGACGTGAAACGCGTGAATGGCGGTCTACTGGTTCAAGACCGTGACCAAGGTATGGTAAGCCTAGACGACCTAAAAGTGGTTTCTAAGCGCCAGCCAACAGAAGAAGAGCTGAAAGATGCACTGTTTTGCTGGAAAGTAGCGAAATACGTGAAATCTAACGCGATCGTTTACTCGAAAAGCGACATGACTATCGGTGTAGGTGCTGGCCAAATGAGCCGCGTTTACTCTGCGAAAATCGCGGGCATCAAAGCTGCAGACGAAGGTCTACAGGTTGAAGGTTGTGTAATGGCATCAGATGCATTCTTCCCATTCCGTGACGGTATCGACGCGGCTGCAGAAGCGGGCATCAAGTGTGTTATCCAACCAGGTGGTTCTATGCGTGATGACGAAGTTATTGCAGCAGCAGACGAACACGGCATGGCGATGATCTTTACCGGTATGCGTCACTTCCGCCACTAATTTAAAACACAGAATACAGAGCGGGCGCTACGCGCCCCTCGAGAATACAGAATGGATGATAGCTCTTCTGTATTCTGTTAACGAAACGTTCTGTATTCTTATCACCACCGTGATAAAAAGGATTAAAAATGAATGTATTAATTATCGGTTCAGGTGGTCGTGAACATGCGCTAGGCTGGAAAGCGGCACAAAACCCAAATGTTGAGACTATCTTCGTTGCACCAGGCAACGCTGGTACGGCTCTAGAACCAAAACTAGAAAACGTAAACATCGATGTAGAAGACATCGCTGGCCTTGTTGCTTTCGCCAAAGAGAAGGCGATTGAACTGACTATCGTTGGCCCAGAAGCACCATTGGTTATTGGTGTGGTTGATGCTTTCCTCGAAGCAGGTTTGCCAATCTTCGGCCCGACCCAAGCAGCAGCACAGCTTGAAGGCTCTAAAGCATTTACTAAAGACTTCCTTGCTCGTCACCAAATCCCAACGGGTGCTTACGCGAACTTTACTGAAATCGAACCAGCACTTGCTTACGTACGTGAACAAGGTGCACCGATTGTGGTGAAAGCAGATGGCCTTGCTGCTGGTAAAGGTGTGATTGTGGCAATGACGCTAGAAGAAGCAGAAGATGCAATCAAAGACATGCTCGCAGGTAACGCTTTTGGTGACGCTGGCAGCCGTGTAGTGATTGAAGAATTCCTGGACGGTGAAGAAGCAAGCTTCATCGTGATGGTTGATGGTGAGAACGTTCTGCCAATGGCCACCAGCCAAGATCACAAGCGCGTAGGCGACAAAGATACAGGCCCTAACACGGGTGGCATGGGGGCATACTCGCCTGCTCCAGTCGTGACACAGGAAATCCACAACCGCATCATGGAAGAAGTGATTTACCCAACCGTACGCGGCATGGCTTCTGAAGGTCATCCTTACACAGGTTTCCTATACGCAGGCCTAATGATCGACAAAGACGGTACACCTAAAGTGATTGAGTATAACTGTCGTTTTGGTGATCCAGAAACGCAACCGATCATGATGCGTATGCAATCCGATCTCGTTGATCTATGTTTAACTGCGATTGACCAAAAACTGGATCAAGTGGAATCAAAATGGGATCCACGAGCATCGATTGGTATCGTGCTAGCAGCCGGTGGTTATCCAGCAGCGTACAACAAAGGCGACGTTATTTCGGGTCTGCCACAAGTTGAAATTGAAGGCGAAAAAGTCTTCCATGCTGGTACAGATAACAAAGATGGCGACATCGTGACAAACGGTGGTCGTGTTCTTTGTGCAACCGCACTTGGCAACAGTGTATCAGAAGCGCAGCAGCGTGCTTACGAGCTTGCAAAACAGATCAGTTGGGATGGCATGTTCCATCGCAACGACATCGGCTACCGTGCAATTGCACGTGAGCAAGAAAAATAAAAACAACATAAGTTGGCTAAAAAACAAAAGGCGCACTCAGCGCCTTTTTTTATTGTTCTTGTTCGACAGAATTCGAAGCAATGTTTATTCAGAGATCAACTTTGGCCGAGAAACACAATCAAAGTCATCGTCATTGAGCATCAACAGTTCATCGACCATTGCTTTGTTTCGTGACTGCTTGCCGACAAAAGCCACATAACTGTCTACCGATGAGAGACGCTCGATAATAAATTTTGGCAGCGTCTGATTAAACTCGAGTGTCGAGAACACCTTACCTTTGCAGGTTTCAAACGATTGACCATTCCAATAACCTTGAATAAGGCTCTGATTGTTACGAGACTGCGCCTTAACCGATGCCACTACGTCATTCGCTTCTGCTTTGTAGCGCTCTAATTGGTCATGCTGGAGTGGTAAGACTTTACGGTTAACACGATATTGTTGGTAAACCGCTTCGCCATCTTTATTGAAACGGATGTGGATTTGAAAAGGCACCAACTCTTGTTTGGTATCAACTTGCTCGCCTTTTCGAATCAACTCTCGCAACTCACCTTCGTCCCAGCGATAATCACTCTGGAACCAACCATTGTCCCCCATAGTCACATAATCAGCCGCCGTACTCACACGAGTGAGTTTCTCTGTCATCCAGTACAAGCTGCTAGCATCTCCCGCAACTTTACCACCAGAAAAATGCGTGAATTGTTCTAAATTAGGAGTTTCAACCGATGAACAGCCAAAAAGGGTAAGGCTAGATAGGAGAAGTGAAGTGAGTAGATGTTTTTTCATGAAATTGCACCGAGGCAGGATACCTCGGTGCATTCTAACTTAGTTTACTGATTCTTTCAGCGCTTTACCTGCTACGAATGCTGGTACGTTAGCTGCTGCGATTTGAATCTCGTCACCAGTCTTAGGGTTACGACCAGTACGTGCAGCGCGGTGGTTTACTTTGAATGTACCAAAACCAATTAGTTGAACTTGGTCACCCTCTTTAAGTGCGCCAGTTACACCATCAAGAGTCGCTTCAAGAGCAGCTTTTGCTTGTGCTTTTGATAGGTCTGCTTTCTCTGCGATAAAGTCGATTAATTGGGTCTTGTTCATTAGGTTTCCCTTCTCATAGGTTATCGAATTCGTCTCACTCTAAAACATAAATGCCCCATCTGGCAAAGGTTTGTAAGCGATCTTTCGATTTTCTGACGTACTTTTAGCCATAATATGAGTAATAACTCACAATTTGTTACCACATACCCCCTGAAAACCCTTGCTTTCCAAGGTATTTGGACCAATTTATAAGTCACTTTTGCGGTTATAATAGCTGCAAATAACCACTATCAAACTACATTCAAGGGCAACTATGCTGCTGTTATCCATTTATATCTCTATTGCAATCGGCATTTCGTTTATCTGTTCGGTGCTGGAGGCGGTACTGCTGAGTATCAGTCCGAGCTACATTGCGCAGCTCAATCAACAGGGGCATCCCGCAGCTGGGCAATTGGCTAAGCTGAAATCAGATATCGACCGACCACTGGCATCTATTCTGACTTTAAACACCATCGCTCACACTATCGGCGCGGCCACTGCTGGTGCACAAGCTGCGGTTGTATTTGGTAGCGAAGCATTAGGTATCTTTTCGGCAGTGCTGACATTGGCGATCTTAGTGCTTTCAGAAATCGTACCGAAGACGATTGGCGCGACCTACTGGCGTCAGTTGGCACCCACTGCCGCGGTCGCATTGCGTTGGATGGTATGGGCGCTTACACCCTTTGTTTGGTTCTCAGAGCAAATCACCAAGCGTCTTGCTCGTAACCACGAAGCTCCAAAGATGCGTGATGAGCTGTCTGCAATGGCGATTCTGGCACGTGAAAGCGGTGAGTTTGCCGAGGGTGAATCAAAAATCTTAAGCAACTTGCTTGGCATCCAAGATGTACCCGTAACGCAGGTTATGACGCCACGACCAGTAGTATTCCGTGTCGATGCCACAATGACCATCAATGAGTTCCTAGAAAAACACAAAGATACGCCTTTCTCACGCCCATTGGTTTACAGCGAACAGAAAGATAACATCATTGGTTTTGTGCATCGCCTTGAGTTGTTCAAACTACAACAATCAGGTTGTGGACAGAAACAGTTGGGAGCAATCATGCGCCCAATTCAAGTGGTGCTAAACAATACCACTTTACCTAAAGTATTCGACCAGATGATGACTCATCGCTTACAGCTGGCACTTGTTGTTGATGAATACGGTACCGTGCTAGGTTTGGTAACGTTGGAAGATATTTTTGAACACCTCGTAGGCGAGGAGATCATCGACGAAGCAGATAAAAGCACTGACATGCAGGAGCTGGCTTACCAACGCTGGGAAAGCTGGAAAGAAATGCACGGCGTAATCGAAAGCCGCGATGACGATGAAGAAGATAATGAGCCGGAGAAGCAGGATAAAGAGCCAGAAGCTCAAGAGCCACCGAAATCCGACTCGAAAGAATCGTAATCAGCATTAGGTATAACAGCTTAAACGCACAAACAAAAAAGGCATCCAGTTAGGATGCCTTTTTCTATTTATTCAACGATTAAAGTGCAATACCGATGTTGCTCACACCTTCTTCACGTAGCTCTTCACGCAAATCTTTAATCAAGCTGATGTCACGTTCTACCGCTTCACGCAGCGGACGGAAGATAGCCCACTGGACGTCCCACTCTTCACATACGGCTTCGTTTTCTTTCTGGTTGTCGTTAGTGATTGGCTCTGCGCCTTGTGCTTGCTCTAGATCAGCAACGGTTTGTACCGACTGTTGACTCACTTTAAGCATTGAATCGAAAAGGTAGTCGCGGTCCAATAGACCATGCAGTAACGTAGACAAACCCTGACACGCGTCCATCGCTGGGTAAACGCCGTAAAAATCGAACTCATCCGCACTTGGGAACAACTCTTCTAACTTCTCCAATTGACGTTCGAAGTTAATTTTCGCGTTCTTAACTGTCAAAATTTCCCATACACTATCAAGAATCGCTCGGTAAGCACGCGGGTCAGCAAATTCTGTATTCTCACAAAACATCGCATAGTTTGGATACATGCGTTCACACAGACACGCCATAAAGGTAATTTGTTGCCAAGGTTCTAGTTTTTCTAAACGAACCTGAAGAGGATTCTTAAGCATAGTCACTCAATCATTGAAGAAAAAAACAGCGAAAGTGTACTTGATTCATCACAGGGAAAAAAGTTAATGCCGCATTCAAATCAGATTTTCCTGCTCTCAGAGCATCGCGACACCTACAAAACGTTACTGGCAGAGAAAAATCTGCCCGATCTTTGTCTCACCGACCAACCAGAAGCCGCTCAGATCGTACTAGCGGATCCACCCTTACTATCACAAAGCTTAGACGAGTTTTCACAGCTTGAATGGGTACAATCCACGTTTGCTGGTGTCAACGCCTTAACATCCCCTAGCCTTCGTCAGGACTATACTCTAACTAACGTTCGAGGCATCTTTGGTCCACTGATTGCTGAATATGTTTTGGGTTACAGTATTGCCCATTACCGCCACTTTGCCCGATACCACCAGCAACAACAAAACAAACAATGGCAGCCTCACCTATACACGTCATTACAAAGTAAAACCATGGTAATTCTTGGTACCGGTAGCATTGGGGGCTATCTGGGCAACGCCGCTAAAGCAATGGGGATAAAAACTATCGGTATTAACCGCACAGGTATCCCGACTTCAGGCGGCGAGTTTCATCAGACCTTTCATATCAATGAACTAAGTAAGGCATTTGAGCAAGCCGACATCGTTGTGAATACTCTACCAAGTACACCTGAGACGCGACAGTTACTTAATCGTCAAACGCTCAGCCAACTAAATCAGGCGTTATTGTTTAACGTAGGTCGTGGCGACGTATTGGATGAGGCAGGGTTGCTCTTCGCTCTGAAAAACCGTTGGGTAGAACACGCCTTCTTAGATGTGTTTGAGCAAGAACCGTTATCGGTAGAGCATCCGTTTTGGAAACTACCGCAAGTCACCATCACTCCACACATTGCTGCGCTGAGTTTTCCCGAGCAAGTCATCGAGATTTTTGCTGACAACTATCTACGCTGGCGCGATGGGTTTTCATTAAATTATCAAGTGGATTTCGAAAAGGGTTACTGAGAATGTCGTTAGACGAGCTATTGCAGCAAGTGAGGGCCTGCCAGATATGCGCGGATAATTTACCTTTGGGCGCAAACCCTGTCGTACAAGCCGCAAAAGGGGCACGCATCCTAATCATCGGTCAGGCCCCTGGCACACGTGTACACAAAACCTCGATACCTTGGAATGACCCAAGTGGTGATCGATTACGCCAATGGCTCGATATCGACAAAGACGTTTTCTACGACCCAAATAAAATTGCCATTGTCCCAATGGGATTCTGTTATCCAGGCAAAGGGAACTCTGGTGATTTACCGCCTCGTAAAGAATGTGCGCCCACTTGGCATAAAAAGATTCTTGAGCAGCTGCCCAATATAGAGCTCACTCTACTAATTGGTCAGTACTCGCAGCAGTACTATCTCACCAACAAACCAAAGACGCTCACACAAACCGTTCAGCAATGGCAAGATTGGGAACCGGACTTTATCCCGCTCCCTCACCCATCTCCACGCAATACATTGTGGTTAAAGAAGAACCCTTGGTTTGAATCTGACGTCGTGCCATACCTTAAAAAACGCGTTCACTCGATGCTTTAGGTTACCCATGATCTAATTGCTTGTTTATCTGTACAAGAAAATTAGAACATAAAAGCCGAAGTCATAAGTATTTGTTTATATTAAATTTTAATGTCTAATGTCTAATGTACAGCTAGAGTAGTAATTAGATCATAGTAGGCCAAATACTACTAGAGCTGTACAGCCTTGAGTCTCAGATAGAAAAACTGAATTTTAGGTAAAAAAATACCGGCACTGAATGCCGGCATTTGATTTCAAAAAGTCGAAGTTACTTGTGGTACGGCTTAGATAGCTCGTGTACCGCTTCCACAAATACGCCCGCGTTTTCTGGCGGTACATCCAAGTGGATACCGTGACCTAGGTTGAACACATGACCAGTCCCCGTATCACCAAATCCTTCTAGGATATCCGCTACTTCTTCGCGGATGCGCTCTGGTGAAGCGTAAAGCATTGATGGGTCCATATTACCTTGCAGCGCCACTTTATCACCGATACGTGCTTTCGCGTCAGCAATGTTGATTGTCCAGTCTAGACCAACCGCATCACAGCCCGTAGCTGCGATTTGCTCAAGCCACATGCCGCCATTCTTAGTAAACAGTGTGACTGGCACGCGACGACCGTCGTTTTCACGAATCAGACCATCTACAATCTTGTGCATGTATTGCAGTGAGAACAGATTGTAATCACGAGGCGTTAGTACGCCACCCCATGTGTCAAATACCATTACCGATTGCGCACCCGCTTTAATTTGCGCGTTTAAGTACTCGATAACGCTGTCTGCCAGCTTATCTAGAAGTAGGTGCAGAGTTTGTGGTTCCGCGTACATCATCTTCTTGATCTTGGTAAACGCTTTAGAGCTACCACCTTCGATCATATACGTCGCAAGAGTCCAAGGACTACCAGAAAAACCAATCAGCGGCACTTCACCCTTCAGGTCTTTACGGATCTGGCGTACTGCGTTCATTACGTATTGCAGTTCACCTTCAGGATCTGGCAAACCAATTTTTTCCACGTCGGCTTTGCATGTAATTGGGTTATCAAAAACAGGTCCTTCACCCGCAGCAAAACGCAAACCAAGCCCCATTGCATCTGGAATCGTTAAGATGTCCGAGAATAAGATCGCGGCATCAAGAGGAAAACGGCGTAATGGTTGAAGTGTCACTTCGGATGCTAATTCTGCATTTCGACACAAAGACATGAAATCACCCGCTTCTGCACGAGTCGCTTTGTATTCTGGTAGGTAACGACCTGCCTGGCGCATCATCCATACTGGCGTGTAATCTACCGGCTCTTTTAAAAGCGCACGCAGATAACGATCATTTTTTAATTCAGTCATTCCGTAATTCCAACTGTTAGGCTTTCTGTGAAAGGAGGTATTCTATCACTGATTTAAGTCCAATAGCTGTGTGCTTTGCAACCTGGATCAAGTTATTAACTTTTAAATCAATGCTTAATTTGCACCCAGTCGGTATCAGTGTTAAAAATTTGTTCGCTAGCGAAAACTACAATTATAAACTGAGTACTTAGTACTCAGCATCTCATAACGACATCTTACTTACCCCCTCCCTCTCGGAGGGTTTTTTTTATCTATTTATCAGATAATTAGTGTCTATATCTTTCAGCGTCTGCTCGATAAGTGCTCTTGCAATCGTTCCTTTAGGCGCAACAGGCGGCATCTCGTCGATACCAAACCATTGTGCATCAGACAGCTCAGTGTAGTCTGGACTTAACTCTCCCGATTCATAGTCAGCTAAAAACCCCATCATCATACTGGATGGGAAAGCCCAAGGCTGGCTGCCAAAGTAACGAATATTTTTAACGAGAATTCCCGTTTCTTCATGAATTTCTCGAGCCACGCACTCTTCTAAGGTCTCACCGACTTCAAGAAAACCCGCAATAACCGTATACATACCATTTCGATGCCTTGGATGTTGGGCTAATAAGATCTGATTTTCTTTACGTACAGCAACGATAATACACGGAAATATTCTAGGATAATGAAGGGTGCGACATTCACCACACTGCATGGCTAACTGGTTATTATTGAGAAAGTTCCTTCCTCCGCACTGTGGACAAAAGCGCAAACTTTGCGTCATGTGCCCATATTGCACAGCTTTACTTAACAACATAAATAATGGCTCAGGAAAATGCAGGCAGTCACGCAGGGATACTAAGGGTAGATCATGCTCTAAATCGGCCAAGTTAAGCCACAAGACGGGCGAACCAGAATACTCACCAATGGGTCTTGCACTCGTTACTGGCAGTGATAACTGCTCTGCAGACCCGAAAGGCACAGCACCATCCACCAGCCAAATTTCACTTCCTGCAACAACACACCAGTATGCATTTATCGCGCGGTTAACATCACCTTTTCTTAACATTACACCATCCCTTTGCTTGAAGTTCGTTCATTTTACTGGCAATCTAATTTCATACTAGAGTTTATCGTTAAGTAAATGTGCACTCTAAATTCTAGTAAGGACAAGAGTTTGTAATAACTTTACTAACTTTGCTTTGCAAAGGATACGTTCGCCGATGGGCGATCAGATCATGAGGGCATGGTCATGCTAAGAAAATTCAAACAAACACAAGACCAGTGGGGTGGCTCAAGTGATGTCATTGATCACTGGTTAGAGACACGACAATCCCTGATTGTTGAATATTGTAAGCTTGCAGCGCTGCAACCTTGTTCTAAAACCAATGTTATTGAACTCCCATCTCCTTCCGAACTGCAGGATTTCTGTCAGCACCTCGTTGATTACATCTCCGAAGGCCACTTTAAAATTTATGACATGGTTATGGACCGTTGGAAAGCAACCGGCTTTGTCGTGACTAATGAGATCAATCAAACCTATGGTCAAATTGTTCTAACGACTGAACCATTATTGAACTTTAACGATAAGTACTCAGAAGTGACTGAAGATGATGAATTAAATGATTTCGATTCTGATATGTGTCTCATTGGGGAAATTCTTGAGACTCGCTTTGAAGTCGAGGACTATCTGATACAGCAAATCGCAGAAAGCCTGTCTATGCCACCTGGAGCTTAGTATTTGCAAACATTCAGAAATAGAGTGAGAGAAAAGACTGACGATCATCGTCGGTCTTTTTTGTTTCTAGCTTTATCGAAAATCCCACCGGAAGAACAAAGTAGTATAAAAACTAAAAAGGCACCCGAAGGTGCCTTTTTCTTAAGCTTTTAACGATTACTCGTTATATGACTTACTCTTCAGAAGAGAAACCAGCGTTTAGAAGTGCCGCTAGGTTATCCGTTGCTTGCTCAGCAGAAGGACCATCTTGCGCTTCAGAACGTTTAGCTTGACGCTCTTGGTGGTATGCGAAACCAGTACCAGCTGGGATCAGACGACCAACAATTACGTTCTCTTTCAGACCACGTAGGTCATCACGCTTACCAGAAACCGCAGCTTCTGTTAGTACGCGAGTTGTCTCCTGGAACGATGCCGCAGAGATGAACGACTCAGTCGCTAGAGATGCTTTAGTAATACCTAGTAGTTCACGTTCGAAACGTGCAGGCTCTTTGCCTTCAGCTTCTAGGTTACGGTTAGCAATCTTAACTTGTGAGTACTCAATCTGTTCACCAGGTAGGAACTCAGAGTCACCAGAGTGAGTAATAGTACACTTACGCAGCATCTGACGAACGATAGTTTCAATGTGCTTATCGTTAATCTTAACGCCTTGTAGACGGTAAACTTCCTGTACTTCGTTAGCAATGTACTGCGTTACCGCGTGTACGCCACGTAGACGTAGGATGTCATGTGGAGACTCTGGACCATCTGCGATCACGTCACCACGTTCAACTTTTTCACCTTCGAATACGTTCAACTGACGATGCTTAGGAATCATCTCTTCGTAAGCTTCACCGCTTTCACGTGTGATCACTAGGCGACGTTTACCTTTCGTCTCTTTACCAAAGCTCACAGTACCTGTGTGCTCAGCAAGGATTGCAGGCTCTTTCGGCTTACGTGCTTCAAATAGGTCAGCAACTCGTGGAAGACCACCGGTGATATCTTTGTTACCGCCAGACTTCTGAGGAATACGTGCTAGTGTTGCACCAACACCTACTGCTGCGCCATCTTCGATGTTCACAATCGCTTTACCAGGTAGGAAGTAGTGAGCTGGCATATCAGTACCAGGGATCATTACATCGTTACCTTGCTCGTCAACAAGTTTGATAGCTGGACGCATATCTTTACCTGCTGAAGGGCGAGCTGCTGGGTCAGTTACTTCGCTTGAAGATAGACCAGTTAGGTCATCCGTTTGACGAGATACTGTTACGCCGTCGATCATATCTACGAACTGGATGCGACCTGCTACCTCAGTAATGATAGGTAGTGTGTGCGCTTCCCAGTTTGCAACTGTTTCGCCAGCTTGAACTGTATCACCATCGCCTTTGCTTAGTAGCGTACCGTAAGGCAGTTTGTGTTTCTCTTTAGTACGACCAAACTCATCAACGATAGTTAACTCTGTCGCACGAGAAGTGATAACGATCTTACCGTCATCAGCCAATACAGATTTAGCGTTGTGTAGCTTGATAGAACCGTTGTTCTTAACTTGAACACTGTTCTCTGCCGCTGCTGTCGATGCCGCACCACCGATGTGGAACGTACGCATCGTTAGCTGTGTACCTGGCTCACCGATAGACTGAGCAGCAATAACACCCACTGCTTCACCTTGGTTCACTAGGTGACCACGTGCTAGGTCACGACCGTAACATTGTGCACAACAACCGAAGTCAGAATCACACGTTACTACAGAGCGCACTTTCATGCTGTCTACTGAGTTCTCTTCCATGATTTGACACCACTTCTCATCGATCAGGGTGTTACGTGGAATAAGAACGTCTTCAGTGCCAGGTTTTAGTACGTCTTCAGCAACAACACGACCAAGAGCAAGCTCAGAAAGTGCAACTTTAACATCACCACCCTCGATGTGAGGCATCATGTCGACACCTTCGTGAGTGCCACAGTCATGTTCAGTTACAACAACGTCTTGAGCAACGTCTACTAGACGACGAGTTAGGTAACCCGAGTTCGCTGTTTTCAGTGCCGTATCCGCAAGACCCTTACGAGCACCGTGCGTTGAGATAAAGTACTGAAGTACGTTTAGACCTTCTTTAAAGTTCGCTGTGATCGGCGTTTCGATGATTGAACCATCTGGACGCGCCATCAGACCACGCATACCCGCAAGCTGACGAATCTGTGCTGCAGAACCACGAGCGCCCGAGTCCGCCATCATATAGATGCTGTTGAATGACTCTTGCTGTTCCTCTTCACCGTCACGGTTAACTACCGTTTCAGATGAAAGGTTTTCCATCATTGCTTTCGCAACACGGTCGTTGGTCGATGCCCAGATATCGATAACTTTGTTGTAGCGTTCGCCCGCAGTAACAAGACCTGATTGGTACTGTTCCTGGATTTCACGTACTTCTTCTTCCGCTTCTGCGATTTCAGTGTACTTAGCTGCAGGTACAACCATATCGTCGATACCAACAGATACACCAGAAAGTGCCGCGTATGCGAAACCTGTGTACATGATTTGGTCAGCGAAGATTACTGTGTCTTTCAGACCTAGTTTACGGTACGCCTCGTTAAGTAGGTTAGAGATTTGCTTCTTACCTAGCTTTTGGTTAACGATGCTGTACGGTAGACCAGCTGGCACGATTTGCCATAGCATTGCACGACCAACAGTGGTGTCTACCATCTTGGTTTCTGTAGTGCTGTTGCCATCTTCGTCTACAACAGTTTCTGTAATACGTACTTTAACGCGTGCGTGAAGCTCAGCTTGTTTAGTGCGGTATGCTTTCTCAGCCTCTTCTGGGCCAGAAAGGTACATGCCTTCACCTTTCACGTTGATCTTTTCACGAGTCATGTAGTACAGACCCAATACAACGTCCTGAGAAGGTACGATGATCGGATCACCTGACGCTGGCGACAGAATGTTGTTTGTCGACATCATCAGAGTACGAGCTTCAAGCTGTGCCTCTAGAGTTAGAGGTACGTGAACCGCCATTTGGTCACCATCGAAGTCCGCGTTGTACGCTGCACAAACAAGTGGGTGTAGCTGAATCGCTTTACCTTCGATCAGTACTGGTTCGAACGCCTGGATACCTAGACGGTGAAGTGTCGGTGCACGGTTCAATAGTACTGGGTGTTCACGGATTACTTCGTCTAGGATATCCCAAACGACCGCTTCTTCACGCTCTACCATTTTCTTAGCAGCTTTGATTGTAGTCGCAAGACCACGAGTCTCTAGCTTGCTGTAGATAAATGGTTTGAATAGCTCAAGTGCCATCTTCTTAGGAAGACCACACTGGTGTAGACGAAGGTATGGACCTACTGTGATTACAGAACGGCCAGAGTAGTCTACACGTTTACCTAGAAGGTTCTGACGGAAACGACCTTGTTTACCCTTGATCATATCAGCAAGAGATTTCAGAGGACGCTTGTTAGAACCTGTGATCGCACGACCACGACGACCGTTATCTAGTAGCGCATCAACAGACTCTTGCAGCATACGTTTTTCGTTACGTACGATGATGTCCGGAGCAGCTAGCTCTAGAAGACGCTTCAAACGGTTGTTACGGTTGATCACACGACGGTATAGATCGTTAAGATCAGAAGTCGCAAAGCGACCGCCATCTAGAGGTACTAGAGGACGTAGATCTGGCGGAAGTACTGGAAGTACAGTTAGGATCATCCACTCAGGGTTGTTACCCGATGCGATGAACGCTTCTACCAGCTTAAGACGCTTAGTTACTTTCTTACGCTTAGTTTCAGAGTTTGTTGTCTCTAACTCTTCACGCATTTGTTCTGCTTCAGCGTGCATATCCATAGAACCTAGTAGGTCCTTGATAGCTTCCGCACCCATCTTAGCAGTGAACTCGTCGCCCCACTCTTCTAGACGATCTAGATACTCTTCTTCAGTAAGCATCTGACCTTTTTCTAGATCAGTCATACCAGGCTCTGTTACTACGTACATTTCGAAGTACAGAACGCGTTCGATATCACGTAGAGGGATATCCATTAGTAGACCGATACGAGACGGTAGCGATTTTAGGAACCAGATGTGAGCTACTGGTGAAGCCAGTTCAATGTGGCCCATACGGTCACGACGAACTTTAGTTTGTGTAACTTCTACACCACACTTCTCACAGATAACACCACGGTGCTTCAGGCGCTTGTACTTACCACAAAGACATTCGTAGTCTTTAACTGGACCAAAGATACGCGCACAGAACAGACCATCGCGTTCAGGTTTGAACGTACGATAGTTGATCGTTTCAGGTTTTTTAACTTCACCGAAAGACCATGAACGGATCATGTCTGGTGAAGATAGACCGATTTTGATTGCATCAAATTCTTCGGTCTTATGCTGTGCTTTTAGAAAGTTTAATAAGTCTTTCACAATCAGCTCCTGTAAGGAGTTAAAAGGAGCTCACTTGCTAAAGTGAGCACCTTCTTCCAAATAATCGCTTTGATTCTCTCGACTTTCATCAAGAGAGAAAAGGATTACTCTTCGTCTTCTAGCTCGATGTTGATACCTAGCGAGCGGATCTCTTTCAACAGTACGTTGAACGATTCTGGCATGCCAGGTTCCATGCTGTGGTTACCGTCTACGATGTTCTTGTACATCTTAGTACGGCCGTTAACGTCATCCGACTTAACCGTTAGCATTTCTTGTAGCGTGTAAGCAGCACCGTATGCTTCTAGTGCCCATACTTCCATCTCACCGAAACGCTGACCACCGAACTGAGCTTTACCACCTAGTGGCTGCTGAGTTACTAGGCTGTACGAACCAGTTGAACGAGCGTGCATCTTGTCATCAACAAGGTGGTTCAGTTTCAGCATGTACATGTAACCAACAGTTACAGGACGCTCAAACGCATCACCTGTGCGACCATCAAACAGTGTTAACTGACCTGATGTTGGTAGATCTGCTAGCTCAAGAAGTGCTTTGATTGACTCTTCTGGAGCGCCATCAAATACAGGAGTCGCGATTGGTAGACCGCCACGCAAGTTCTTGATCAGAGTACGTACTTCATCATCAGATAGAGAAGCAATGTCTACTTTCTGGCGAGTGTCGCCTAGATCGTAAACTTTTTGTAGGAACTCGCGGAATTTCGCTAGTTCTTGCTGCTCTTTAACCATCTGGTTGATCTTGTCACCGATACCTTTCGCTGCCAGACCTAAGTGTACTTCTAGGATCTGACCGATGTTCATACGCGAAGGTACACCCAGTGGGTTAAGTACGATGTCTACAGGCTGACCTTTCTCATCGTATGGCATGTCTTCAACAGGGTTGATCTTAGAGATTACACCCTTGTTACCGTGACGACCCGCCATCTTATCACCAGGCTGAATGCGACGTTTAACCGCTAGGTAAACCTTAACGATCTTCAGTACACCAGGTGCTAAATCATCACCTTGAGTGATCTTACGACGCTTAGTTTCGAACTTCTTATCGAAGTCGGCTTTTAGCTCATCCCACTGCTCAGCAAGTTGCTCAAGCTGAGTTTGTAGTGCGTCATCTTCTAGCGTTAGTTCTAGCCACTTCTTACGATCAGTTGTGTCTAGTTTCGCTTCAGAGTAACCGCCTTCAATCAATACAGCTTTAACACGGTTTAGAAGGCCGCCCTCAAGAATCTGGAATTCTTCAGTTAGGTCTTTCTTCGCTTCTTTAAGCTGCATCTGTTCGATTTCAAGCGCACGCTTGTCTTTCTCTACGCCATCGCGAGTAAAGACTTGAACGTCGATGATCGTACCTGATACAGAGTTAGGTACACGTAGTGAAGTATCTTTAACGTCAGATGCTTTTTCACCGAAGATTGCACGTAGTAGCTTCTCTTCAGGCGTTAGCTGAGTTTCACCTTTAGGTGTAACTTTACCAACTAGGATGTCGCCACCCTTAACTTCAGCACCGATGTAAACGATACCTGACTCGTCTAGTTTAGACAGAGCAGACTCACCTACGTTTGGAATATCCGCTGTGATCTCTTCAGAACCAAGCTTAGTATCACGCGCCACACAAGTCAGTTCTTGGATGTGGATAGTCGTGAAACGGTCTTCTTGAACTACGCGCTCAGATACTAAGATCGAGTCTTCGAAGTTGTAACCGTTCCAAGGCATGAACGCGATACGCATGTTTTGACCAAGCGCTAGTTCACCAAGGTCTGTTGAAGGACCATCAGCAAGAACGTCACCGCGTGATACAGGCTCACCTGGCATCACACATGGGCGCTGGTTAATACATGTGTTCTGGTTAGAACGTGTGTATTTAGTCAGGTTGTAGATGTCGATACCAGCTTCACCTGGTACTAGCTCTTCTTCGTTAACTTTAACAACGATACGAGAAGCATCTACTGACTGGATTACACCACCACGTTTAGCAACTGCAGTTACACCTGAGTCAACGGCTACGTTACGTTCAATACCAGTACCAACAAGCGGTTTGTCAGCTTTCAGTGTTGGAACTGCCTGACGTTGCATGTTCGCACCCATCAATGCACGGTTCGCATCATCGTGTTCTAGGAACGGGATAAGCGATGCAGCGATAGATACAACCTGGTTTGTCGCAACGTCCATGTACTGAGCGTGCTCACGAGGGTGTAGACCAGATTCACCTTTCTGACGAGCTGTGATCAGCTCATCTGCAAAAGTACCATCTTCGTTTAGCTTAGCGTTCGCCTGTGCGATAACGAATTGGCCTTCTTCGATTGCAGATAGGTAATCCACTTCGTCTGTTACTACGCCATCTACAACGCGACGGTATGGTGTCTCTAGGAAACCGTACTCGTTACAACGCGCAAACGCAGATAGAGAGTTGATCAGACCGATGTTTGGACCTTCAGGCGTTTCGATAGGACATAGACGACCGTAGTGAGTTACGTGTACGTCACGTACTTCGAAGCCAGCACGTTCACGAGTTAGACCGCCAGGACCCAACGCAGAAATACGACGCTTGTGCGTTACTTCTGATAGCGGGTTGTTTTGGTCCATGAACTGTGAAAGCTGTGAAGAGCCAAAGAATTCTTTAACTGCCGCAGAAATTGGCTTCGCGTTGATCAAGTCTTGAGGCATGATTGCGTCAAGATCGCCTAGGCTTAGACGCTCTTTAACTGCACGCTCAACACGTACTAGACCTACACGGAACTGGTTCTCAGCCATTTCGCCTACAGAACGGATACGACGGTTGCCTAGGTGGTCGATATCGTCCACTTCGCCCTTACCGTTACGGATCGCGATCAGCTTCTTCATCACTTCGATGATATCAGTTTCATCAAGTGTGCCTTGCTCTTGAGCATCTTCACGGCCGATAGAGCTGTTGAACTTCATACGACCAACAGTCGATAGATCGTAACGCTCTTCAGAGAAGAAGAGGCTTTCGAATAGAGCTTCTGCAGCTTCTTTTGTTGGCGGCTCACCAGGGCGCATCATGCGGTAGATTTCTACCAATGCAGAAATACGATCAACCGTGCTGTCGATACGTAGTGTTTCTGACATGAATGGACCGTGGTCTAGATCGTTCGTGAATAGAACTTCTAGCGCTTTGTGGCCAGCCTGAGATAGGTTCGCTAGTGCTTCCAGGCTGATTTCCTGGTTAGCGTTAACAATGATCTCGCCTGTTGCTTCATTGATGTAATCTTTAGATGCAACTTTACCTACGATGTACTCAACTGGTACTTCGATGTGATCAACACCATCTTTTTCTAGTTGGCGGATATGACGAGCTGTTACGCGACGACCTTGCTCAACGTAAACTTTACCATTTGCTTCGATGTCGAATGACGCAGTTTCACCACGTAGACGATCCGGAACTAACTCCATCAATAGAGTTTGGTCTTTCACTTCGAAGTTCACTTTCTCGAAGAAGATATCTAGGATTTCTTCTGTCGACTTACCTAGTGCTCGAAGGATGATCGATGCTGGTAGCTTACGACGGCGGTCGATACGAACGTACAAGTTATCCTTAGGATCAAACTCGAAATCAAGCCATGAACCACGGTAAGGAATAACACGTGCGTTGTATAAAACTTTACCTGAAGAGTGGGTCTTACCCTTATCGCTGTCGAAGAACACGCCTGGGCTTCGGTGCAGCTGGGATACGATAACCCTCTCGGTACCGTTGATTACGAAGGTACCATTGTCTGTCATGAGTGGAATTTCACCCATGTAGACTTCTTGTTCTTTAATGTCTTTTACAGTACCTGCTGGCGCGTCTTTATCAAAGATAACTAGGCGTAGTTTTACACGTAGTGGCTTTGAGTAAGTTACACCGCGGATTTGACATTCTTTAACGTCAAAAACTGGCTCACCAAGACGGTAGCTAACGTATTGCAGCTCAGAATTGCCGTTGTAGCTCTGAATCGGGAATACAGAACGGAAAGCGGCTTCAAGACCGTATTGACCTTCAGGATCCTGTTCGATAAATTTGTCGAACGAATCGAGCTGGATCGATAGCAGGTATGGAATGTCCAAAACTTGTGGACGAGTACCAAAGTCCTTACGGATGCGCTTTTTCTCGGTATAAGAGTAAACCATGGGGTTCCTCAGCTCGCTGATAAGTGACCCAAACTGTCCGCCCGCTCCTAGTTACTTAAGGGGGGTAAGGGACAGTGACTAATATAGCTGTTTACTGTAGTGACATTTCATTTCGTAAGAATGAAATGTTTTTTGCATGGATATCAGGCGCTTAAACAGCGGGAAAATTCGCCTATACCCTACAGCGCAAAAAGGCCGGTGGTTAAAAAACCACCAGCCAATTAGCCGTTAGGCTAAGAAACTATGCAATAATTACTTAACAGCAACAGTTGCACCAGCTTCTTCTAGCTGAGCTTTAAGAGCTTCAGCTTCTGCTTTCTCAACACCTTCTTTAAGAGGTGCTGGAGCGCCGTCTACTAGAGCTTTAGCTTCTTTAAGACCTAGGCCAGTTGCGCCACGTACTGCTTTGATTACAGCAACTTTGTTACCGCCAGCAGCTTCTAGGATTACGTCGAATTCAGTTTGCTCAGCAGCAGCTTCGCCTGCAGCAGCGCCGCCAGCTACAACAGCAGCAGCAGCAGAAACACCGAATTTCTCTTCCATTGCTTCGATTAGTTCAACAACTTGCATTACAGACATTTCTGCAACTGCGTCTAGGATTTGCTCGTTAGTAATAGACATAACAATTCTCTTTTAAGTCAACAATAAGTTTATTAAGCAACCAGTAAAAAGCAAGGCTTATGCCGCTGCTTCTTGTTTTTGATCGCGGATAGCTGCGATAGTACGCGCCAGCTTGCCAGCCGAAGCTTCTTTCATGCACATCATTAGGCGTGCAATTGCTTCGTCGTAAGTTGGTAGTGTTGCTAGTACTTCAGCGTCAGTTAAAGCGCCTTCAAATGCAGCAGCTTTGATCTCGAAATCTTTGTTCTCTTTAGCGAAGTCTTTGAAAAGACGCGCTGCAGCACCTGGGTGCTCATTAGAGAATGCGATTAGAGTAGGACCAGTGAAAGTGTCAGTTAGACACTCGTACTCAGTACCTTCAACCGCACGACGAGCAAGAGTGTTACGAACAACTCTCATGTAAACGCCAGCTTCACGAGCTTGTTTACGTAGAGAAGTCATCGCGCCAACTTGAACGCCACGAGAATCAGCTACAACTGCAGAAAGTGCACCACTGGCAGCTTCGTTGACTTCAGCAACAATTGCTTTTTTGTCTTGAAGGTTTAAAGCCATCTTGGATTTACTCCTGGTTGTCGTTACACCACTCACTATCATCACGACAGTGAGAGCTATTGAGGTGCTTCCCCAGAAGAAAGTTAACTATATTACATAGAGCTTTCTGTCAGTTCGGGCACCATCTACGTAGGATAATTAAGTTTGCTTTTACACAAACACCTACGGTCTTGGACGGAGACTGGGTCTTAATTCATTTCGAACTAGGAGACAGTTCAAAGAACCAAAGTTCAGCCCCAACCACAAATATTAGGCGCAAAATTATACACTAATTTTGCGCCTAAGCAAATAAATTATGCTTGAGTGTTCAGGCTAGCCTGATCAACAGCAACACCAGCACCCATAGTAGTAGAGATGCTTACTTTCTTCAGGAAAGTACCTTTCGCTGAAGATGGCTTAGCTTTCTTCAGAGCAACTAGAAGTGCTTCTAGGTTCTCTTTGATCTGCTCAGCAGAGAAGTTTGCTTTACCGATAGTAGTGTGGATGATGCCGTTTTTGTCGTTACGGTAACGAACCTGACCAGCTTTAGCGTTTTTAACTGCTTCAGCAACGTTAGGAGTTACAGTACCAACTTTAGGGTTTGGCATAAGACCGCGAGGACCTAGGATAGTACCTAGTTGACCTACAACGCGCATTGCATCTGGAGAAGCAACAACTACGTCAAAGTTCATTTCGCCTTTCTTAACTTGCTCAGCAAGATCTTCCATACCTACGATGTCTGCGCCAGCTTCTTTAGCTGCTTCAGCGTTAGCACCTTGAGTGAACACTGCAACGCGGATTTCGCGGCCAGTACCGTGAGGTAGTACAGTTGCACCACGTACGTTCTGGTCAGATTTACGAGCATCAATGCCTAGGTTAACAGCAACGTCTACAGACTCAACGAATTTAGCAGTCGCTAGTTCTTGAAGAAGAGCAACAGCTTCGTTGATTTCGTATTCTTTAGTTACGTCAACTTTTTCGCGGATTACGCGCATGCGCTTAGTTAGTTTTGCCATCTTATTAACCCTCTACCACTAGGCCCATTGAACGAGCAGTACCAGCGATAGAACGCTTCATCGCTTCGATGTCAGCACCAGTCATATCAGCAGCTTTAGTTTCTGCGATTTCTTGGATTTGAGCGTCAGTTACAGTACCAACTTTTTCAGTGTTTGGACGACCTGAACCAGACTTAACGCCAGCAGCTTTCTTAAGAAGAACAGCAGCAGGTGGAGTCTTAGTTACGAACGTGAAAGAACGGTCGCTGTATACTGTGATAACTACTGGAGTTGGTAGACCTTTCTCAATAGATTCTGTTTTTGCGTTGAACGCTTTACAGAATTCCATGATGTTCACACCGTGTTGACCTAGTGCAGGACCTACTGGTGGACTAGGGTTAGCCATACCAGCAGCAACTTGTAGCTTGATGTAAGCTTCAACTTTCTTAGCCATGATAATTCCTAAGTTTGGGTACAAACGCTAATCGCGGATCAGCTCCCCGTTTGTGTAAGAAACTTTTTACTTCACTTGAAGTAAAAAGGCGCGAAATTATAGTCATAATCCGCGCCTTATACAACCCTAAAAAGGTGATTTTTTATACTCTTTAACGAAGAGTCTTAGTCCAGCTTTTCAACCTGACCAAATTCAAGCTCAACTGGTGTCGCACGACCAAAGATCGATACAGACACTTTCAGGCGGCTCTTCTCGTAATCCACTTCTTCAACAGTACCGTTGAAGTCAGCAAATGGACCTTCGTTAACACGTACCACTTCACCCGCTTCGTACATTGTACGCGGACGAGGCGCTTCACTCGCTTTCTCAAGACGATTAAGAATCGCGTCAGCCTCTTTATCCGTGATAGGTGCCGGACGGTCTGAGGTACCACCAATGAAGCCCATGACACGCGGCACACTGCGTACTAGGTGCCATGATTCATCGTTCATAATCATCTGAACAAGGACGTAACCTGGGAAGAACTTACGCTCAGATTTGCGACGCTGACCCGCGCGCATTTCCACTACTTCTTCAGTAGGAACCAGTACTTCACCGAATAGCTCTTCCATGCCGTGCATTTTGATATGCTCGCGCAGAGATTGAGCTACACGACCTTCAAATCCAGAGAAGGCTTGAACCACATACCAGCGTTTTTTTGGAGCTTCACTCATGAATAAAAACCCTCTATACCCCAGTTGCTAGAGCTACTAGACGAACCATAATTCCGTCAATACCCCATAGCACTAGAGCCATTACAATACTTACAGCTAAAACGATCAGTGTTGTTTGCATGGTTTCTTGGCGAGTAGGCCAAACAACTTTACGTACTTCCATACGAGATTCTTTTGCAAAACTGATCGCTGCTTTACCTTTAGTCGTTGTTGCTGCAACGCCTAAGGCAGCTGCAATAAGAACAACAACGCCTGCAGCACGAACCACTACAGACATTTCACCATACAGGTAATTACCCACAACAGCGGCAGCTGCCAATACGAAAGCGGCTACCCACTTAAACGTATCTGCTGCGTTTGAGCTATCAGGAGTTTCAGCATTATTTGCTTTCATAAAACCAACCTGTTACAAGTCTTAATATAGACGACAACAACCCCGCTGTTGCAGGGCAAACTCCATATCGCTGAAAAAATCAGCGTACTCTTCTTAAGATTAAGCCTCTTTGCTTAATCTTGCTCTGCGCCCAACCCACTTCTGAACAAGAAAACAGCAAAAATAATGTTGAGTGCAGAAAAAGGGCATCAAATGATGCCCTTTTTGCTACTGGTTCGTCAAATCTAATTCAAGATTTTCCGAAAGCATCGCTAATTCGCTATGAATTAGTCGAAGATCTTAGCAACAACACCAGCACCTACTGTACGGCCACCTTCACGGATCGCGAAACGTAGACCTTCGTCCATTGCGATTGGTGCGATTAGCTCTACAGTCATCTGTACGTTGTCGCCTGGCATTACCATTTCTACGCCGTCTGGTAGCTGGATGTCACCAGTTACGTCAGTTGTACGGAAGTAGAATTGTGGACGGTAGCCTTTGAAGAATGGAGTGTGACGACCACCTTCATCTTTAGACAGTACGTATACTTCTGATTCGAACTTAGTGTGTGGAGTGATTGAACCAGGCTTAGCTAGTACTTGACCACGTTCAACTTCGTCACGCTTAGTACCACGTAGAAGTGCACCAACGTTCTCACCTGCACGGCCTTCGTCTAGAAGCTTACGGAACATCTCAACACCAGTACATGTAGTTGTAGTAGTGTCTTTGATACCTACGATAGCAACTTCGTCACCTACAGTTAGGATACCACGCTCGATACGGCCAGTTACTACTGTACCACGACCTTGGATTGAGAATACGTCTTCGATAGGCATTAGGAATGGCTGATCTACCGCACGCTCTGGCTCAGGGATGTAAGTATCTAGAGCTTCTGCTAGTTCAACGATTTTCGCTTCCCACTGCTCTTCGCCGTTTAGTGCGCCTAGTGCAGAACCTTGGATAACTGGTAGGTCATCACCTGGGAAATCGTATTCAGATAGAAGTTCACGAACTTCCATTTCTACTAGTTCTAGTAGCTCTTCATCGTCAACCATGTCACATTTGTTCATGAATACGATGATGTATGGGATACCAACCTGACGGCCTAGTAGGATGTGCTCACGAGTTTGTGGCATTGGGCCATCTGTCGCAGCAACAACTAGGATACCACCGTCCATCTGTGCAGCACCAGTGATCATGTTTTTAACATAGTCAGCGTGTCCTGGACAGTCAACGTGTGCGTAGTGGCGTGATGGAGTGTCGTACTCAACGTGAGAAGTTGCGATTGTGATACCGCGCTCACGCTCTTCTGGAGCGTTATCGATAGATGCGAAGTCTTTAGCTACACCGCCGTAAACTTTAGCAAGAGTAGTACAGATAGCTGCAGTTAGAGTTGTTTTACCGTGGTCAACGTGGCCGATAGTACCAACGTTAACGTGCGGTTTCGTACGTTCAAATTTTTCTTTAGACATGAGTGGTCCCTCTAGGTACGGATTTAGGTGGCCCAAATTGACCACGCAACCAAAAAAAGATAATTGGTAAATCTAATATCAAAAGGAAATAAACTTGAGAGCTGGTGCTGATAGGCAGACTCGAACTGCCGACCTCATCCTTACCAAGGATGCGCTCTACCACCTGAGCTATATCAGCACTCAAATTAGAGTGGAGCGGGCAGCGGGAATCGAACCCGCATCATCAGCTTGGAAGGCTGAGGTAATAGCCATTATACGATGCCCGCAACACGTAACTCTGAGAGCTATTTCCTAAAGAATATGGTGGAGGGGGACGGATTCGAACCATCGAAGGCAGTGCCGGCAGATTTACAGTCTGCTCCCTTTGGCCACTCGGGAACCCCTCCAAATTTTCAAGCCATTCAGACTACTAAAGGAAAGAATGGTGCCGACTACCGGAATCGAACTGGTGACCTACTGATTACAAGTCAGTTGCTCTACCTACTGAGCTAAGTCGGCATAAGTGGTGCGCATTCTATTGAATGATTTTCTAGGTTGCAATAGTAATTTGAAAAAAAATCATAAATTTCGATTTTTTAGATTCGTTTGCTGCAAATTCGTACAAACTTAGCTTTTTTAAAGCAAACTTCGACCTTTGTCGTTTGCTTTGAAGTTCGCTTGATGTATGTTCTTGCTTCTATTAAACCAAGGATAAAAGAGACCCATGAGTCCATTTTTGTCATTTGACCGTGCAAATTGGGCCGAGTTAAGAAACTCTGTACCGATGACACTTTCTGAAGACGACTTGACTGCGCTTCAGGGCATTAATGAAAACCTAACCATGGAGGAAGCGGTAGAGATCTACCTTCCTTTGTCTCGTCTTTTGAATCTGTATGTCCAAGCTCGTCAAAGCCGCAATTCCGTATTACAACAATTCTTAAATACAGAGGAACATGCTCCCCCTTTCGTAATTGGTATCGCTGGCAGTGTTGCTGTAGGCAAAAGTACGACTGCTCGTATTCTAACGGCATTGCTTTCTCGTTGGGAGAATCATCCCAAAGTCTCCTTGGTTACAACAGATGGCTTCCTATATCCGAAAAAAGTACTAGAAGAACGCGGTATCATGCATCGTAAAGGCTTCCCTGAATCCTATGATATCAAGCGTTTAGTCGAGTTCATGTCTGACGTAAAGGCAGGAAAGCCCGATCTTGAAGTACCCATTTACTCTCACATCACGTATGACATTACTGATGAACTAAGAAAAGTGGATAGACCGGATGTTCTTATTATTGAAGGTTTAAACGTTCTGCAAAGTGGAATGGACTATCCACATGACCCGCATCGTGTCTTTGTATCTGACTTTTTAGATTTTTCAATTTATGTCGACGCAGAAACAGAGACCATTGAACATTGGTACGTAGAACGCTTTTTAAAGTTTCGCCAAGGGGCCTTTACGAAACCAGGCTCTTATTTTAGCCACTACACACAACTCTCTGTCGATGACGCAAAGAAAAAAGCAAAGCAAATTTGGCATGATATTAATGGGCTCAATTTAGAATTGAATATTCTTCCAACTCGTGAGAGAGCCCACTTGATTCTACACAAAGGCGTTAACCACTTGGTTGATAAAGTCTCGTTGCGAAAGTAATCGAAGCTTAGTCACTTTTACGCAACGAGATTTCACCACCAATATAAGTCTCTAGTCCTTGGGAGTTTTCGATTAATATTCCACCTTGATGATCGATGCCTCGAACGACGCCATGTACCTCTCTAGGCCCAATAAGCAGTTTGACCTGACGATTAAGGAAATTGTCTAACCGATTCCAACGTTCGATAAAGCCAGTAAGTCCTTTCATTTCATATTCGACAAGTGCGGAATTCCAATGCTTAATAAGAGTCATTGCTAGAACATTTCTATCGATCTTGAGACTCTGATTTACTTGGTTCAACGTGGTCCATGGCTGGTCAATCTCAGGCTGGTCGTCAGGCATTCCAATATTCAGGCCCATCCCAATCACTAGATGAGCAGCCCCACCGGCCTGACCCGACATTTCAACCAAGATTCCGGCCAGTTTTTTATCTTGATAATACAAGTCATTCGGCCACTTGAGTTTAACACCTTGCATGCCTACTTCTTCCAGAGCTTCCACTGCGGCAATCCCAATCACCAAGCTCAAGCCCATTGCCGCAGCCATTCCTGCATCCAGTCGCCAATACATAGAGAGATATAAGTTAGAGCCAAACGGTGAGACCCATTGTCTACCGCGGCGACCACGCCCTTGTGCTTGATATTCAGCAATACAAACACGGCCCTTTTCCGAATCCGCGACTCTGTCGAGCAAATATTGATTCGTTGAGTCAATCACAGGGACGAGTTCAATAAGTGACTCCGAGCTAGTGGTAAGGAGAGTCTCGTCTAACAACTGCAATGGTGAGGCTAATTGGTAACCGCGCCCTTGCACTCGATAAATATCAATACCCCATTCACTAAGACCTTTAATGTGCTTAGCGATTGCCGCTCTAGAAACATTAAGATCGTCGCCCAACGCTTCTCCTGAATGAAACTCTCCATCACTTAATAACTTTAGAATATGAAGTTTCGTAGAGTGATCTTTTCTCATCTAGATGCCTCGATCTGAGCCAAATTGGTCTCCCCGGTACGATTGAGAAAGCGTACTTCATGCTCAAGTATGATTTGGTATTTGTCCCATACTGTCTGCTTCACTAAAGAAGCAAGCGCGACAATGTCATCAGCACTACAATTATCTATGTTGGTCAAAACCAAAGCTTGCATAGGGTTGACCTGCGCACCATGTACAGACTTCCCCTTTAATCCACACTGATCAATAAGCCAACCAGCAGCAATTTTCATTCCTCCAGAAGCTGGGTAGGCTACTACGTTAGGGTATTTTTTTGTGAGTCGATCATAGTGATCTTGCGTGATCACTGGGTTTTTAAAGAAACTACCTGCGTTACCTATCTTGGTTGGATCTGGCAGTTTTGCCTTTCGCACTTGGCATACTCGTTCGAAGATAGAAGCAGGGCTGAGTTGTTCTTCTGGGATACTTTGTAAAGGACCGTACTGGTTAATCGGCTGCCATTGCTTCGCCAACTTAAGCCCTAATGCGGTGATAAAGCACTTTCCGTGCAACGCATGTTTAAATATGGAATCCCTATAGGCAAACTCACAGTCTTGGGCGTGCATTCTTTTGTTTTCAAACGTAGTTATATCAAGAACATCTACATAATCACAGATGTCTTTTAGCTCTAGGCCATACGCACCAATGTTCTGAATAGGAGCCGAGCCAGCACAACCTGGAATCAAAGCTAAGTTCTCGATCCCACCGATCCCCTGATTCACACACCAGGAAACCAATTCAGGCCAATCTTCACCACCGGCAATATGTAATAGGTAATGCTCATCCGTTTCCGTGACTTCTTTACCCATGATTCGATTAACAATCACTAATCCCTCAAAATGTTCTGTAAAAAGAACATTACTTCCTTTACCTAAAAAAAGTTTCGGTAAATGGGTGAATCTTGGGTTTTGAAATAGCTTAATAACATCTTCAAGCGACTCAACGATAGCTAAATAGGAACACGATTGTTCAATTCCAAAAGTATGGTAAGCCTTTAGGCTCGCATTTGTTTTAATTTGCATAGTAGGTTTGCAACATCAGATAAGATTCTCTTAAACTGTCGACATTCTACATTAGTTATCTTTTAACCGCAGTGACAATACCAGACTCATTAATCATAGAAGTGTTAAATCCCATCAAGCTCACCCTCATTAAGAAACTATACAAAGCGTATTACCCTGCGGGTCGAGCCAAAAAGGATGAATTGATCATTACAGCAAGCCATAAGGGTGAAATCATTGCGTTACTACGTTTAAAAAGTGTAGATAAAGTTCGTCTGTTGACAGGAATGTTGGTCATTCCGAAAGTTAGGGGAACAGGGATTGGAAAAAAACTACTAACTCATTGTAAAAACAATGTTTTCACTGATGGCGATTATTGCTTCGCGTTTACACATCTCGAATCCTATTATTCCAAGCATGGATTCACAATAATTGATTGCTCTGAGCTACCACACCAGCTACAAATGGCATTTCAACGTTATGTAGATAGCGGTAAAGATCTCATTCCAATGCAATTCATCTCTTCAACGACATCAAAACGCGTGCTTTTGTAGCCAGGTAAATCATATCTTTGATAAAATGGCAGGTTCGCAATATTGCACTAAACTAAGGTACTCATACCGATATGATAGTAAGTAGGAATCCATTCGAACAGTTGCCAAGTCTCGCTGTCAATCCGGAAGACTTTGATGTTCTGTATTCAGCAGAATCATTCAGAACCCGTCTTTTAGATGCTATCAGCAAAGCAACGTCGCGAATTTACCTAGTCGCTCTATATCTGGAAGATGATGAAGCTGGACGTGAAATTCTCACTGCGCTTTATGAAGCGAAACAGCGCAATCCTGGGTTGGACATCAATATCTGTGTCGACTGGCATCGAGCGCAGCGTGGCCTGATTGGTGCGGAGACATCTGAGGGTAATTCAGCGCTTTACAAAGCATATGCCAGTAAGTACCAACACCCAATCCCTGTCTATGGCATACCAGTGCGTGGCAGAGAAGTTTTTGGGGTACTGCATTTAAAAGGCTTCATTGTCGATGATACTGTTATCTACAGTGGGGCGAGCTTAAATAACGTTTATCTCCATTATCATGAACGTTATCGATTTGATCGTTACCATGTGATTCGACATGAATCTTTAGCGAATTCAATGGTGCAATTCATTCAGGAAGAAATGATTGCTCACCCTGCCGTTAATGATCTTGCAGGAAAAGATAAGCCAGAAACCAAAGAAATAAAGTCGGCGATTCGCCAACTGAGGGCTTCTCTTGCTCAAGCCAACTATAAGTTTGAAGACCAAGCTGCAACAGAAGAAAGCGTAAAAGTCACTCCGTTAGTTGGGCTAGGCAAACGCCGTAATCTACTCAATCAACAGATTGTAAAGTTATTGGCAGCAGCCCAAGACGAAATTTTCATTTGTACGCCTTACTTTAACTTCCCTAAAGCACTTCATCGTGAAGTGAAACGAGCCATGAAGCGTGGTGTGAAAGTAACTATTGTTGTGGGTGATAAAACCGCCAACGACTTTTACATTGCACCTGAGGAAGACTTTAAAACCATTGGCGGACTTCCATATCTTTACGAAGTGAATTTACGTCGCTTTGCGAAAACCAATGAAGCGAATATCGCCGCACGTAAATTGTCAATTCACCTATGGAAGCATGACAATAACAGCTTCCACCTTAAGGGTATTTGGGTTGATAAACGCTATATGCTACTTACTGGGAATAACCTAAATCCACGTGCTTGGTCACTCGACCTAGAAAATGGGCTACTCATACAAGACAATTATGCGAAGCTCACTGAGAAGTTTGAAGACGAAGTTTCGCGTATTCTTGAGCATACTCACCTTATCTGTACTTATAAGCAATTAGAGAAAGTAGAAGACTATCCTATAGGGGTACAGCGACTGGTCAGAAAAATTACCCGCCTAAAGGCAGATGGTGTTTTAAAGCGTATTCTTTAGACATCATTTCTCGCTCTAAAGTACGTCGAGATTTTTATACTAAGCCAACCGCTTTAGCAGTTGGCTTTTTCATATAATCCATTTGGAATACTTAACTATTTTCTAGTACCGCTAGTGAGCACATAACCACTTAGATCTAGAGCGACTCTCTTAATGGGTTTGAGCTTTGACGTTTGTGAGTATTCCGCATAGCTTACAGCCTCGAGCTAAGCTACCCCTCTCTGTTTTGGCGCTTCTTACCCCTTGGCGATATATTTTTTCTGAGACTCATCAAATGTTCAGCGTCGAAAATCATCACCTCGCTAATGAAGAGCTCCTTCAATCTTTCACCTTCCAATTCTTTTCAAGTCGTTTGATTTTTGAGCCAGGAGAGATTGGGGGTATATATGACGCTTTTCTGGATTATGCGCACAGTTCGTTTTTTCTTTCTCATCAAGATTCAAGCCGTTGAACGCCTTTGAATACCATAGATTACTTAGGTTTGTTTGTAGGTCATATTGTCTTTCCACAGCATCAACGGCCTATATTAATTAAAGCCTAGTGTGTAATCACGCAAAGTTCACTTAGTAGGGATTATGGGGAGTAGTCTAATTAGGTGTAAACACACTTCAGGGAAACGCCGCAGTAGAAACGAAAAAAGCCCCAGTCTTTCGACTGAGGCTTAATATAAGTGGCGGAGTGGACGGGACTCGAACCCGCGACCCCCGGCGTGACAGGCCGGTATTCTAACCAACTGAACTACCACTCCGCAGTGGTATCACTCGCTTTAATAAGCAAGCGTCCGCTTTTGTCTTCACTTTTCGAAAAAAGTGAAAATAAAACTAAAGCCTGGCGATGTCCTACTCTCACATGGGGAAGCCCCACACTACCATCGGCGCTATTTCGTTTCACTTCTGAGTTCGGCATGGAAATCAGGTGGGTCCAAAACGCTATGGTCGCCAAGCAAATTCTTTAATCTGGAAAGCTGTTTTTTAATTCTCGTTACTACACATTCAATGTTCTTTCATTGAGTCCATCAAAACCCCTTGGGTGTTGTATGGTTAAGCCTCACGGGCAATTAGTACAGGTTAGCTCAACGCCTCACAACGCTTACACACCCTGCCTATCAACGTCGTAGTCTACGACAACCCTTTAGGATACTTAAAGTATCAGGGAGAACTCATCTCAAGGCTCGCTTCCCGCTTAGATGCTTTCAGCGGTTATCGATCCCGAACTTAGCTACCGGGCAATGCGTCTGGCGACACAACCCGAACACCAGAGGTTCGTCCACTCCGGTCCTCTCGTACTAGGAGCAGCCCCTTTCAATTCTCCAACGCCCACGGCAGATAGGGACCGAACTGTCTCACGACGTTCTAAACCCAGCTCGCGTACCACTTTAAATGGCGAACAGCCATACCCTTGGGACCGACTTCAGCCCCAGGATGTGATGAGCCGACATCGAGGTGCCAAACACCGCCGTCGATATGAACTCTTGGGCGGTATCAGCCTGTTATCCCCGGAGTACCTTTTATCCGTTGAGCGATGGCCCTTCCATTCAGAACCACCGGATCACTATGACCTGCTTTCGCACCTGCTCGAATTGTCATTCTCGCAGTCAAGCGGGCTTATGCCATTGCACTAACCTCACGATGTCCAACCGTGATTAGCCCACCTTCGTGCTCCTCCGTTACGCTTTGGGAGGAGACCGCCCCAGTCAAACTACCCACCAGGCACTGTCCGCAACCCCGATAAGGGGTCGACGTTAGAACATCAACACTACAAGGGTGGTATTTCAAGGACGGCTCCACGCAATCTAGCGACTGCGCTTCAAAGCCTCCCACCTATCCTACACATGTAGGGTCAATGTTCAGTGCCAAGCTGTAGTAAAGGTTCACGGGGTCTTTCCGTCTAGCCGCGGGTACACTGCATCTTCACAGCGATTTCAATTTCACTGAGTCTCGGGTGGAGACAGCGTGGCCATCATTACGCCATTCGTGCAGGTCGGAACTTACCCGACAAGGAATTTCGCTACCTTAGGACCGTTATAGTTACGGCCGCCGTTTACCGGGGCTTCGATCAAGAGCTTCGACCGAAGTCTAACCCCATCAATTAACCTTCCGGCACCGGGCAGGCGTCACACCGTATACGTCATCTTGCGATTTTGCACAGTGCTGTGTTTTTAATAAACAGTTGCAGCCACCTGGTATCTGCGACTCTCAATAGCTCCATCCGCGAGGGACTTCACCGTCGAGAGCGTACCTTCTCCCGAAGTTACGGTACCATTTTGCCTAGTTCCTTCACCCGAGTTCTCTCAAGCGCCTTGGTATTCTCTACCCGACCACCTGTGTCGGTTTGGGGTACGATTCCTTACAATCTGAAGCTTAGAGGCTTTTCCTGGAAGCATGGCATCAATGACTTCACATCCGTAGTGCTCGACGTCGTGTCTCAGCCTTAGAAAGACCGGATTTACCTAACTCTTAAGCCTACGCACTTGAACCTGGACAACCGTCGCCAGGCCCACCTAGCCTTCTCCGTCCCCCCATCGCAATTGTAAGAAGTACGGGAATATTAACCCGTTTCCCATCGACTACGCCTTTCGGCCTCGCCTTAGGGGTCGACTTACCCTGCCCCGATTAACGTTGGACAGGAACCCTTGGTCTTCCGGCGAGGAGGTTTTTCACCCCCTTTATCGTTACTCATGTCAGCATTCGCACTTCTGATACGTCCAGCATGCGTTACCACACACCTTCAACCGCTTACAGAACGCTCCCCTACCCAATATACAAAAGTATATTGCCGCAGCTTCGGTTTACTACTTAGCCCCGTTACATCTTCCGCGCAGGCCGACTCGACCAGTGAGCTATTACGCTTTCTTTAAATGATGGCTGCTTCTAAGCCAACATCCTGGCTGTCTGAGCCTTCCCACATCGTTTCCCACTTAGTAGTAATTTGGGACCTTAGCTGGCGGTCTGGGTTGTTTCCCTCTCCACGACGGACGTTAGCACCCGCCGTGTGTCTCCCGGATAGTACTTACTGGTATTCGGAGTTTGCAAAGGGTTGGTAAGTCGGGATGACCCCCTAGCCTTAACAGTGCTCTACCCCCAGTAGTATTCGTCCGAGGCGCTACCTAAATAGCTTTCGGGGAGAACCAGCTATCTCCAGGTTTGATTGGCCTTTCACCCCTAGCCACAAGTCATCCGCTAATTTTTCAACATTAGTCGGTTCGGTCCTCCAGTTGATGTTACTCAACCTTCAACCTGCCCATGGCTAGATCACCTGGTTTCGGGTCTATATCCAGAGACTGAACGCCCAGTTAAGACTCGGTTTCCCTACGGCTCCCCTAGATGGTTAACCTTGCCACTGAATATAAGTCGCTGACCCATTATACAAAAGGTACGCAGTCACAGGACAAGCCTGCTCCTACTGCTTGTACGTACACGGTTTCAGGTTCTATTTCACTCCCCTCACAGGGGTTCTTTTCGCCTTTCCCTCACGGTACTGGTTCACTATCGGTCAGTCAGTAGTATTTAGCCTTGGAGGATGGTCCCCCCATATTCAGACAGGATATCACGTGTCCCGCCCTACTCGATTTCACTGAACACACGTCGTCAACTACGGGACTATCACCCTGTATCGTCGGCCTTTCCAGGCTGTTCGTCTAACGCGTGTAAAGCTTAAGGGCTAGTCCAATTTCGCTCGCCGCTACTTTCGGAATCTCGGTTGATTTCTTTTCCTCGGGGTACTTAGATGTTTCAGTTCCCCCGGTTCGCCCTGTTGAGCTATGTATTCACTCAACAGTAATACCTTATGGTATTGGGTTTCCCCATTCGGAAATCCCAGACTCAAATGGTTTTTACTACCTAATCTGGGCTTATCGCAAGTTAATACGTCCTTCATCGCCTCTGACTGCCAAGGCATCCACCGTGTACGCTTAGTCACTTAACCATACAACCCGAAGGAGTTTCGAGTTGATGTTCAAATCACCAAAGTTGTCTCTCATTATTTGAATGAGCGAGAGACATTTCGATTTTGCCGGACTCAAATTCCAAGAACACTTGAATGTGTTATTAGTTGTATTCATAAATGAATACTTTGAGAACTTTACAAACAACAATAAATTGTTGTTTTGTCAGCTTTCCAAATTGTTAAAGAGCTAATCACTTCTAATGAAGTAACCATTTTTAAAAACTCTCAAGAGAGAATGTTTAAAGATGGTGGGCGATACCGGGCTCGAACCAGTGACCCCCTGCTTGTAAGGCAGGTGCTCTCCCAACTGAGCTAATCGCCCACAATAGTTTTACTTCTTAGTGGAAGAAGTTCCTCGAATGGTGGAGCTATGCGGGATCGAACCGCAGACCTCCTGCGTGCAAGGCAGGCGCTCTCCCAGCTGAGCTATAGCCCCATCGAGAAATGGTGGGTCGTGCAGGATTCGAACCTGCGACCAATTGATTAAAAGTCAACTGCTCTACCAACTGAGCTAACGACCCAATGGTATCCCGTAGGGGAGTCGAACCCCTGTTACCGCCGTGAAAGGGCGGTGTCCTAGGCCTCTAGACGAACGGGACACTAAGTGAACATCTTGGGGGATGTTCTATCTCTTAAACTTCATAAACCGTATCAATCTGTGTGAACACTCATCGCAATAATCATCGTTTAAGGAGGTGATCCAGCGCCAGGTTCCCCTAGCGCTACCTTGTTACGACTTCACCCCAGTCATGAACCACAAAGTGGTAAGCGTCCCCCCGAAGGTTAAACTACCTACTTCTTTTGCAGCCCACTCCCATGGTGTGACGGGCGGTGTGTACAAGGCCCGGGAACGTATTCACCGTGGCATTCTGATCCACGATTACTAGCGATTCCGACTTCATGGAGTCGAGTTGCAGACTCCAATCCGGACTACGACGCACTTTTTGGGATTCGCTCACTTTCGCAAGTTGGCCGCCCTCTGTATGCGCCATTGTAGCACGTGTGTAGCCCTACTCGTAAGGGCCATGATGACTTGACGTCGTCCCCACCTTCCTCCGGTTTATCACCGGCAGTCTCCCTGGAGTTCCCGACATTACTCGCTGGCAAACAAGGATAAGGGTTGCGCTCGTTGCGGGACTTAACCCAACATTTCACAACACGAGCTGACGACAGCCATGCAGCACCTGTCTCAGAGTTCCCGAAGGCACCAATCCATCTCTGGAAAGTTCTCTGGATGTCAAGAGTAGGTAAGGTTCTTCGCGTTGCATCGAATTAAACCACATGCTCCACCGCTTGTGCGGGCCCCCGTCAATTCATTTGAGTTTTAATCTTGCGACCGTACTCCCCAGGCGGTCTACTTAACGCGTTAGCTCCGAAAGCCACGGCTCAAGGCCACAACCTCCAAGTAGACATCGTTTACGGCGTGGACTACCAGGGTATCTAATCCTGTTTGCTCCCCACGCTTTCGCATCTGAGTGTCAGTATCTGTCCAGGGGGCCGCCTTCGCCACCGGTATTCCTTCAGATCTCTACGCATTTCACCGCTACACCTGAAATTCTACCCCCCTCTACAGTACTCTAGTCTGCCAGTTTCAAATGCTATTCCGAGGTTGAGCCCCGGGCTTTCACATCTGACTTAACAAACCACCTGCATGCGCTTTACGCCCAGTAATTCCGATTAACGCTCGCACCCTCCGTATTACCGCGGCTGCTGGCACGGAGTTAGCCGGTGCTTCTTCTGTCGCTAACGTCAAACAACGCCGCTATTAACGACGCCGCCTTCCTCACGACTGAAAGTACTTTACAACCCGAAGGCCTTCTTCATACACGCGGCATGGCTGCATCAGGCTTGCGCCCATTGTGCAATATTCCCCACTGCTGCCTCCCGTAGGAGTCTGGACCGTGTCTCAGTTCCAGTGTGGCTGATCATCCTCTCAGACCAGCTAGGGATCGTCGCCTTGGTGAGCCCTTACCTCACCAACTAGCTAATCCCACCTAGGCATATCCTGACGCGAGAGGCCCGAAGGTCCCCCTCTTTGGCCCGTAGGCATCATGCGGTATTAGCCATCGTTTCCAATGGTTATCCCCCACATCAGGGCAATTTCCTAGGCATTACTCACCCGTCCGCCGCTCGACGCCGTTATCGTTCCCCGAAGGTTCAGATAACTCGTTTCCGCTCGACTTGCATGTGTTAGGCCTGCCGCCAGCGTTCAATCTGAGCCATGATCAAACTCTTCAATTTAAGATTTTGTCGGCTCAATGAATACTGAACATTACATAAGTAATGTTTGAATTGACTGTGCTGAATCTTTCGATTCAATGGTCACTTCGTTTCATTGAAACCTAATTTGATACCGAGGTATCTAATTGGATTATCATCAACGAGTGCCCACACAGATTGATAGGTCTATATTGTTAAAGAGCTTGGCTTTCAGTGCCTTAGCACTTAAGCGAGGTGCGTATAATACGCTTTCCACTTTGAAAGTCAACATAAAATTCTAAACTTTTGTTTAAAACCTTATGTTGACTCGTCTGTATTCAGACAAGTCGGAAATAAAGCCTGGCGATGTCCTACTCTCACATGGGGAAGCCCCACACTACCATCGGCGCTATTTCGTTTCACTTCTGAGTTCGGCATGGAAATCAGGTGGGTCCAAAACGCTATGGTCGCCAAGCAAATTCTTTAATCTGGAAAGCTGTTTTTTAATTCTCGTTACTACACATTCAATGTTCTTTCATTGAGTCCATCAAAACCCCTTGGGTGTTGTATGGTTAAGCCTCACGGGCAATTAGTACAGGTTAGCTCAACGCCTCACAACGCTTACACACCCTGCCTATCAACGTCGTAGTCTACGACAACCCTTTAGGATACTTAAAGTATCAGGGAGAACTCATCTCAAGGCTCGCTTCCCGCTTAGATGCTTTCAGCGGTTATCGATCCCGAACTTAGCTACCGGGCAATGCGTCTGGCGACACAACCCGAACACCAGAGGTTCGTCCACTCCGGTCCTCTCGTACTAGGAGCAGCCCCTTTCAATTCTCCAACGCCCACGGCAGATAGGGACCGAACTGTCTCACGACGTTCTAAACCCAGCTCGCGTACCACTTTAAATGGCGAACAGCCATACCCTTGGGACCGACTTCAGCCCCAGGATGTGATGAGCCGACATCGAGGTGCCAAACACCGCCGTCGATATGAACTCTTGGGCGGTATCAGCCTGTTATCCCCGGAGTACCTTTTATCCGTTGAGCGATGGCCCTTCCATTCAGAACCACCGGATCACTATGACCTGCTTTCGCACCTGCTCGAATTGTCATTCTCGCAGTCAAGCGGGCTTATGCCATTGCACTAACCTCACGATGTCCAACCGTGATTAGCCCACCTTCGTGCTCCTCCGTTACGCTTTGGGAGGAGACCGCCCCAGTCAAACTACCCACCAGGCACTGTCCGCAACCCCGATAAGGGGTCGACGTTAGAACATCAACACTACAAGGGTGGTATTTCAAGGACGGCTCCACGCAATCTAGCGACTGCGCTTCAAAGCCTCCCACCTATCCTACACATGTAGGGTCAATGTTCAGTGCCAAGCTGTAGTAAAGGTTCACGGGGTCTTTCCGTCTAGCCGCGGGTACACTGCATCTTCACAGCGATTTCAATTTCACTGAGTCTCGGGTGGAGACAGCGTGGCCATCATTACGCCATTCGTGCAGGTCGGAACTTACCCGACAAGGAATTTCGCTACCTTAGGACCGTTATAGTTACGGCCGCCGTTTACCGGGGCTTCGATCAAGAGCTTCGACCGAAGTCTAACCCCATCAATTAACCTTCCGGCACCGGGCAGGCGTCACACCGTATACGTCATCTTGCGATTTTGCACAGTGCTGTGTTTTTAATAAACAGTTGCAGCCACCTGGTATCTGCGACTCTCAATAGCTCCATCCGCGAGGGACTTCACCGTCGAGAGCGTACCTTCTCCCGAAGTTACGGTACCATTTTGCCTAGTTCCTTCACCCGAGTTCTCTCAAGCGCCTTGGTATTCTCTACCCGACCACCTGTGTCGGTTTGGGGTACGATTCCTTACAATCTGAAGCTTAGAGGCTTTTCCTGGAAGCATGGCATCAATGACTTCACATCCGTAGATGCTCGACGTCGTGTCTCAGCCTTAGAAAGAGCCGGATTTACCTAACTCTTAAGCCTACGCACTTGAACCTGGACAACCGTCGCCAGGCCCACCTAGCCTTCTCCGTCCCCCCATCGCAATTGTAAGAAGTACGGGAATATTAACCCGTTTCCCATCGACTACGCCTTTCGGCCTCGCCTTAGGGGTCGACTTACCCTGCCCCGATTAACGTTGGACAGGAACCCTTGGTCTTCCGGCGAGGAGGTTTTTCACCCCCTTTATCGTTACTCATGTCAGCATTCGCACTTCTGATACGTCCAGCATGCGTTACCACACACCTTCAACCGCTTACAGAACGCTCCCCTACCCAATATACAAAAGTATATTGCCGCAGCTTCGGTTTACTACTTAGCCCCGTTACATCTTCCGCGCAGGCCGACTCGACCAGTGAGCTATTACGCTTTCTTTAAATGATGGCTGCTTCTAAGCCAACATCCTGGCTGTCTGAGCCTTCCCACATCGTTTCCCACTTAGTAGTAATTTGGGACCTTAGCTGGCGGTCTGGGTTGTTTCCCTCTCCACGACGGACGTTAGCACCCGCCGTGTGTCTCCCGGATAGTACTTACTGGTATTCGGAGTTTGCAAAGGGTTGGTAAGTCGGGATGACCCCCTAGCCTTAACAGTGCTCTACCCCCAGTAGTATTCGTCCGAGGCGCTACCTAAATAGCTTTCGGGGAGAACCAGCTATCTCCAGGTTTGATTGGCCTTTCACCCCTAGCCACAAGTCATCCGCTAATTTTTCAACATTAGTCGGTTCGGTCCTCCAGTTGATGTTACTCAACCTTCAACCTGCCCATGGCTAGATCACCTGGTTTCGGGTCTATATCCAGAGACTGAACGCCCAGTTAAGACTCGGTTTCCCTACGGCTCCCCTAGATGGTTAACCTTGCCACTGAATATAAGTCGCTGACCCATTATACAAAAGGTACGCAGTCACAGGACAAGCCTGCTCCTACTGCTTGTACGTACACGGTTTCAGGTTCTATTTCACTCCCCTCACAGGGGTTCTTTTCGCCTTTCCCTCACGGTACTGGTTCACTATCGGTCAGTCAGTAGTATTTAGCCTTGGAGGATGGTCCCCCCATATTCAGACAGGATATCACGTGTCCCGCCCTACTCGATTTCACTGAACACACGTCGTCAACTACGGGACTATCACCCTGTATCGTCAGCCTTTCCAGGCTGTTCGTCTAACGCGTGTAAAGCTTAAGGGCTAGTCCAATTTCGCTCGCCGCTACTTTCGGAATCTCGGTTGATTTCTTTTCCTCGGGGTACTTAGATGTTTCAGTTCCCCCGGTTCGCCCTGTTGAGCTATGTATTCACTCAACAGTAATACCTTATGGTATTGGGTTTCCCCATTCGGAAATCCCAGACTCAAATGGTTTTTACTACCTAATCTGGGCTTATCGCAAGTTAATACGTCCTTCATCGCCTCTGACTGCCAAGGCATCCACCGTGTACGCTTAGTCACTTAACCATACAACCCGAAGGAGTTTCGAGTTGATGTTCAAATCACCAAAGTTGTCTCTCATTATTTGAATGAGCGAGAGACATTTCGATTTTGCCGGACTCAAATTCCAAGAACACTTGAATGTGTTATTAGTTGTATTCATAAATGAATACTTTGAGAACTTTACAAACAACAATAAATTGTTGTTTTGTCAGCTTTCCAAATTGTTAAAGAGCTATGTTAGCTACAAGCTTGCGCTTGTGAACTATCAATCTGTGTGGACACTCATCGTGAATAATCATCGTTTAAGGAGGTGATCCAGCGCCAGGTTCCCCTAGCGCTACCTTGTTACGACTTCACCCCAGTCATGAACCACAAAGTGGTAAGCGTCCCCCCGAAGGTTAAACTACCTACTTCTTTTGCAGCCCACTCCCATGGTGTGACGGGCGGTGTGTACAAGGCCCGGGAACGTATTCACCGTGGCATTCTGATCCACGATTACTAGCGATTCCGACTTCATGGAGTCGAGTTGCAGACTCCAATCCGGACTACGACGCACTTTTTGGGATTCGCTCACTTTCGCAAGTTGGCCGCCCTCTGTATGCGCCATTGTAGCACGTGTGTAGCCCTACTCGTAAGGGCCATGATGACTTGACGTCGTCCCCACCTTCCTCCGGTTTATCACCGGCAGTCTCCCTGGAGTTCCCGACATTACTCGCTGGCAAACAAGGATAAGGGTTGCGCTCGTTGCGGGACTTAACCCAACATTTCACAACACGAGCTGACGACAGCCATGCAGCACCTGTCTCAGAGTTCCCGAAGGCACCAATCCATCTCTGGAAAGTTCTCTGGATGTCAAGAGTAGGTAAGGTTCTTCGCGTTGCATCGAATTAAACCACATGCTCCACCGCTTGTGCGGGCCCCCGTCAATTCATTTGAGTTTTAATCTTGCGACCGTACTCCCCAGGCGGTCTACTTAACGCGTTAGCTCCGAAAGCCACGGCTCAAGGCCACAACCTCCAAGTAGACATCGTTTACGGCGTGGACTACCAGGGTATCTAATCCTGTTTGCTCCCCACGCTTTCGCATCTGAGTGTCAGTATCTGTCCAGGGGGCCGCCTTCGCCACCGGTATTCCTTCAGATCTCTACGCATTTCACCGCTACACCTGAAATTCTACCCCCCTCTACAGTACTCTAGTCTGCCAGTTTCAAATGCTATTCCGAGGTTAAGCCCCGGGCTTTCACATCTGACTTAACAAACCACCTGCATGCGCTTTACGCCCAGTAATTCCGATTAACGCTCGCACCCTCCGTATTACCGCGGCTGCTGGCACGGAGTTAGCCGGTGCTTCTTCTGTCGCTAACGTCAAACAACGCCGCTATTAACGACGCCGCCTTCCTCACGACTGAAAGTGCTTTACAACCCGAAGGCCTTCTTCACACACGCGGCATGGCTGCATCAGGCTTGCGCCCATTGTGCAATATTCCCCACTGCTGCCTCCCGTAGGAGTCTGGACCGTGTCTCAGTTCCAGTGTGGCTGATCATCCTCTCAGACCAGCTAGGGATCGTCGCCTTGGTGAGCCCTTACCTCACCAACTAGCTAATCCCACCTAGGCATATCCTGACGCGAGAGGCCCGAAGGTCCCCCTCTTTGGCCCGTAGGCATCATGCGGTATTAGCCATCGTTTCCAATGGTTATCCCCCACATCAGGGCAATTTCCTAGGCATTACTCACCCGTCCGCCGCTCGACGCCGTTATCGTTCCCCGAAGGTTCAGATAACTCGTTTCCGCTCGACTTGCATGTGTTAGGCCTGCCGCCAGCGTTCAATCTGAGCCATGATCAAACTCTTCAATTTAAGATTTTGTCGGCTCAATGAATACTGAACATTACATAAAGTAATGCTTGAATTGACTGTGCTGAGTCTTTCGACTCAATGGTCACTTCGTATCATTGAAACCTAATTTGATACCGAGGTATCTAATTGGATTATCATCAACGAGTGCCCACACAGATTGATAGGTTCTTATTTTTAAAGAGCTTTTCTAACATTTTCAGCAACTTAGTTGCTCGTCGTTAGGGGTGCGTATCTTACTTCACACCGTGAGAGAGTCAAGCATTTTTTCAAATTCTTTTTTCTCTCTTCCCGACTCGCCATGTGACTTTCGTCTCACTCCGTGTCGGTGGATGCGCAGTATAGGGGGTTGAGAAATTAGTACAAGCGTTTTTTGCAAATAAAAAACCAACCGGTCACAAATTAGCCAAAAGTGCGATATTTGCATATTTCTTCGTCACATTTGAGACATATCACAGCAATTGGTTGGAAAAACACCAACCATATACGTAAGATTCATGTGTCTATTCTGTTAATGGACAATCGATCTCTTTATCACTATGTGTAGTAATTAAAATGACGTCTAAAAAAAATCTGATTTTATGTGTTGGGCTGGCCATCGTTGGGGGAATCATTTTCTCTCAATTCATCATCCCACCAGCCTTGAGCTTCCTCATTGGTGTTATCGCTACTGCTTTTCTTTTTTCATTTTCTAGCAAAACACCTGTTCTTCAATCTTCGGAGCCTGATCCTTCAACTAAAACGCTGTATGTCGGCAACCTTCCTTATAAGGCCAATGAGAGTCATGTTCGCGATTTGTTTGCTGAATATGGACAGGTCTATGCGGTACGCTTAATGAAAGATAAGCGTACTGGAAAAAGAAGAGGGTTTGGTTTTGTAGTGATGGCTGCGGCAGATGCCAAGCCAGCTATCGCTAAACTTAATGAAAAGGAATATATGGAGAGAACGCTAAAAGTGAGAATTGCGAACGATCCTAAACATCCGGATGGTGGTAAACCTGAACAGGATTAAAACCTAGCTTCTTTAAACAAATGTTCAGTGCATCTTCCTGCCAAGGAGTTGCACTGGCATAAATCGACTTACTTCCCTCTTCTGTATCCTCAATTTCATCACTTAATAGCAATGCTTTTACTCGACGTGCAATCGCTGCGCCTGAATCAATTAAAGTAACGTCCCCACCCAAAGCTTGATGAATCTCCTCTTTGATTAAAGGGAAGTGAGTACAACCGAGCACCGCAACATCGACTTTATCGCGAAGGGGAAGCAGGATATTTGTCAGTTCGTCGAGAGAAACGCTGTTGCCCCGCAATTTCTCTTCGGCCATATCTACCAAGCGAGTTGATCCCACCAGCTCAACTGGTTTACCTTGCGCAAAGTCCCGTATTAACTCGTGAGTATATTGGCGTGTTACTGTCGCCGGAGTGGCGATCAGCCCTACTCCTTTTGATGCTAAAAGCGATGCGGGTTTAATCGCAGGGACAACACCAACAACGGGAATCGATAAATTTTCGCGTAAGGAAGGAAGCACTATGGTGCTCGCCGTGTTGCAAGCAATGACAACAATGTCGACTTGGTGTTCTTCGACTAATGAAGAGACCAGTTGGTTAACTCGTGAAATGAGTACAGCCTGATCGAGTTCACCATAAGGGTAAGCCTGATTATCGAATAAGTATAAGTAGTCTAGCTGGGGCAATAGGCGATGTATCTCTTGGAATACAGAAAGGCCACCAACACCGGAGTCAAAAACTAGGACTTTTTTCTTACTTGCTACTCGCACGAGCCTTACCTAAAGAACAGAAACGTTGCGATCATACTGCGTAGATTTGTTTTGGCAATGCTTTAGCATGGTATCTTTGATGGCTGAATCTATCTCCAGATTCTACATCTCGCTTCGTCAACTCGATATGTCCTTGAAAAGATGACGAAGACGTGACCAATGTGTGAAATTCACCATTTTCCCCACAGGGATCAATTTGACTTGGTAATGACTCTATTAGGGCTTTGTCATACCAGCGACCACACCATTCTGGAGGGAGAACTCTTCCGTCGATGGTGATTAACATCGTTTGAATACCACGCTCTATGATTTCCATCGCTAGTTTTTCGCTGCTCTCCCCTAATAGAGGAAAGACGCATTCCCAGCCAACAGGTTCAATATAGCTGCGTCGGTAATCGGCAATGCCATTACAAAACATATCACCAAATGCGACAGCTTCTATGTTCAGACCACTACTTTGTAATGCATTAACGATGGTCGATTGATAAATGTCGTTACTTGGAAAGATTTCAGGTAGCTCGATAGTAATGAGCGGAAGCGCAAGTAAGTCTGCTTGCATTTGTACGACTTCAAGCGGAGTTGCTTGGAAAGGGACTTCTTTCCCTACGTAAGTCGTGTACAAACCGACAACTTGATAATTTGGATTCTCGTTAAGGCGCTCAAGCGTTAATGTCGAATCTTTACCACTGGACCAACTGATCACCACTCGCTTGGGTTTCTTCATTCGATTTTCCACCACAAAATGTAAATTACCACCTTCTAAAGAAGGTGGCTTTGTGTGAGCCCCCTAAAAGGGGGCCTTTGTTTAGTCCAGCGCCAATTGCTGCTGCTCTACTCGCTCTTGCTTCTCTTGATGTCTTACATATCGGCGTATTATTTCTTCATTGATTCCAACACTATCGACAAAATAGCCTCTTTGCCAAAAGTGATTACCCCAAAGCCTGTTCTTCCTAAGGTGAGGAAACTTGCTAAATAGCTTTAAGGCTATTTTGCCTTTCAATACCCCCATCAACTTGGATATCGAAAGCTTTGGTGGGACCTTTACAACTAAATGTACGTGGTCAACTTGTACGTTTAGCTCTACGACTTCACATCCAAGTTGATTACAGTAAACATAAATACATCGATAAACTTCTTTACCTATATTGTTCTTCAAGATCCTAAATCGATACTTTGGCGTCCACACTATATGGTATTGACAACGCCAAAATACGTGGGAAGCTTGATTGTATCTACTCATGTTATTTGTCCTCTTTGACTTCTGGAAAAATCAAAGACGCATTTAGCATGAGTAGTTTTACAGGCAAAGCCGAAACGGATGATAACCACCTACTGAAGTAGGTGGTTTAGGGCTGAAAATTAAAAACCGCCCGAAGGCGGTTTGTGCTCATTCACGATTAGAATTCGTAGCCAACGTTGATGTAGTACGCTCGCTCTGCAGCAGGGTAACCTTTTGCCATCTCATACTCTTCATCAAGTAGATTATCGATACGAGCACTAATAGAGGTCGACTCATTCGGATAGTAAGTCACTGCCGTATCAACCAACGAGTAAGAAGAAAGCGTAATATCTTGTGAAGGCCAAGTGCTGTAATCCACATCTGGACGCTTACCGACGTACTGATAGCTAACCGACCAATCCACTTTATCGAAGCTCACTAAAGCATTCCACTTATACATTTCTTTAGCGCGACGCTGCAACTGATGCCCTTTATCGTCTTCAGCATCTTTGTAATCTGCACTCAACTGGTGCTGCACAATCCCTGTATCAAACTCAGCAACAAGCTCCACACCTTGGATATGTGTTTCACCATCGACATTCAAATATTTGTATGTGGTTGGATGGTAATCGATAAGATTCGTGATTTTATAGTCATAACCCGTTACGGACCAAAAAACGCCTTGGACATCACCGCTGAATGCTAGCTCCCAAGCATCTGACTCTTCCGGCTTAAGATCTTTCTCACCGTATGTTGGGTCATACTGTTGATATAGGTTTGGAGCCTTAAACGCAGTACCAAAAGAAGCTTTAACCCCAAACTCTGGCACAAACTGGTAACCAGCCGCTAAGCTGTAAGTGAACTCACTACCGTATTCTTCGTTATCATCAAGGCGAGCACTGCCCTCAAGCATTGCTTTATCAATACTGGTGGTTGCCATACCAAACAGAGCGCCATTGGTACGATCAAACGTTTTATTCGCACTCTTGTCTTTATAAGACTCATTACGCCAGTCAATACCACCAGCAAACGTCGTATTGTTGTTTAGCAAGTAACTGTTGGTCCACTGGACATTTTGCTGCTCAAGTTCATCTTCAGTACCTGAGTGTTTGCCTTTTGCTTGCTCATAGTTCCAAGACTTCTGTTTCTGTGCTGTTACTTGTAGTTCTGACATCACATTATCAGACTGATACTTACCGCCCAGAGTGACAGAAAGATCGTCTTTTTCTGCTTCGTAGTAACCGCGACTGCCGTAGCTGCTGTCATATTGATAAACATTTTCGTAAGCACGCAGGTTACCAAATGCAGACCACTGGTCATTGAAGTTGTGCACGTAACCTAGCAGACCATTCTTTGTATCAAAGCCATGGCGATCGCCGTCATTAACTCCCGGTACAGGACGAACGTTATAACCATCATCACTTTCACTACCAAGCGCGATATTTAGCTGGCCGCTCTCTGTGACTTTAATACCAGATGCCACACTCAATTCCTGGTAATCTAAGCTGCCTAAACCCGCACTTAACTTCGTTCCTTCTTCGTCAGCACGCGCAATGGTGATGATATTGATCACGCCACCAATCGCTTCTGAGCCGTAAAGTGACGCACGCGCACCACGCACGTACTCAATACGTTGAACGTAAGTAAGTGGGATTTGGTTAAAGTCCACAGCGCCCTTCGCTGCTCGTGCAAAACGTACGCCATCAACCAGTACTAAAACTTGGTCAGAACTGGTTCCACGAACAAATAAAGACGCTAACTGACCACGACCACCATTTTGTGAAACTTGAATCCCGGTAAGACGACGCAATACATCTGGTAGGGTTTTCGCTTGAATGCGATCGATGTCTTGTCGAGTAACTACTTCGACATCTGCCAACGTACGGCTTTCGGCTTGCTCAAAACGGTTTGCCGTAACAACGATGGTTTCGTCAGTGGAGGTTTCTTGGGCCTGTAGATAAGAGACAGGTGAAAGCAGCGATGCCAAAGTGATCGCCAGTGCGGATTTTCTCATTGTATTGTCCTAAATCGCGTAATTCCTTCCGAGCCCTGTCATCATGACAGTCCAGTGCTGTGGCTCAGTTGTTGGCAGGTATTCGGACTCAAGAGCACGGGTGTACCGCCTACTTGCTCGACTTCCCACATAAACTAATGCAGTGTCTGATGAGCGTTCGTTCTCTTTTACCGCTGCGCGTCAGTTCTGGATTCACACCAGATTCCCATTTCAGCCATCTAGATTGCTAGATAGCACCAACTTGAGGCAAATATTATTCAGCTATTGATTATTTGTCCAGCCAATATTGCCCTTAGAAGTTGTAACGTTTTGATTGATTTTGCTTTCTACTCTGCCTGTACGCACTATCTTTAAATCAATTCCAGTACAAAACTGGACATCCTATTGAGATTGAATAAAATCTGCGCTCTTAAATTGAATGCACCATAAAAGGTAAGATCATGGCTACTCTTGATGTAAACCCACAACGCTACCAAGAACAACTGGCTGAAAAAGTCGAACGTCTCACGGATATGTTCGCGCCATACAACATGCCAGAACTGGAAGTGTTTGAATCACCAGAGCAGCACTACCGCATGCGTGCTGAGTTCCGTGTTTGGCATGAAGGCGAAGATCTTTACTACATCATGTTCAACCAAGAAACTCGTGAGAAATACCGAGTTGACCAATTCCCTGCAGCAAGCCGTCTGATCAACGACCTGATGCCGCTATTGGTTGAAGCGATGAAAGACAACGACTCGCTACGTCGTAAACTGTTCCAGGTGGATTTCCTGTCGACGCTAAGCGGTGAGATTCTGGTTTCACTCCTTTACCATCGCCAACTTGATGAAGAGTGGATTGAAAACGCGAAAGCCCTTAAACAGCGTTTAAATGATGAAGGCTTTAACCTAAACATCATTGGTCGCGCTCGTAAGATGAAGATTGTCCTAGACCGCGACTACGTGATCGAGAAGCTCGATGTAAATGGTCAAAGCTACATCTACCAACAAGTGGAGAACAGCTTCACTCAGCCGAACGGCAAAGTCGCAGAGAAGATGCTGGAATGGGCGGTCGACTGTACCCAAGAAAGCACTGGTGACCTACTAGAACTTTACTGTGGTAACGGTAACTTCTCGCTGGCGTTGGCACAGAATTTCGACCGCGTACTGGCAACTGAGCTAGCGAAGCCATCTGTGGTATCTGCACAGTACAACATCGCTGCCAATAAGATTGATAACGTACAAATCTTACGTCTATCAGCAGAGGAATTTACTCAAGCGATCGAAGGTAAGCGTGAATTCCGTCGTCTACAAGATGCAGGTGTAGATCTGAAGAGCTACAACTGCAATACGATTTTTGTCGACCCACCACGTGCTGGGATGGATGTCGATACTTGTAAAATGGTGCAAGGTTACGAGCGCATCATGTACATCTCTTGTAACCCTGAGACTCTAAAAGAGAACTTGGACACTCTATGCGAAACACACAACGTAACGCGTTTTGCTCTGTTTGACCAATTCCCTTATACCCACCACATGGAAGCGGGCGTGCTATTGGAACGCAAAGCGTAACCCACCGCGTCAAATAAAAAAAAGCGAGCTCAATGGCTCGCTTTTTAATTTGATTCGTTTGCTTATTCCGCAGAAGTCTTCTTGCTGACAAAACCTAGCTTCTTACCAATCCATGCGAGTAAGATCATTGAAACCATGATCGCGAAGAAGTTTGAGCCTGCTTCTGGGTATTGCGCTTTAATAAACGCAGAGTGACCAAACGCACCTACGAAGAAGCACGCCAAGCCAACTAATGGGATATCTTCTGATACCGGATTATTTAGGTACTCTTGGTAAAGAGCTTGTACAGCCAGTACGAGTGCAATCAATGGGAAGATTGAAAAAGACACTTCACTCATGGTCAACCATGACAACAAAGCATCACCACACATACCTGCAACCAGTGCCAAAATCAGCGTTTTCTTTTCAGATTTATTTCCATTCGACATTATTCTATCCCGCCTTTTAATCGGTTACGTTCACGTTCTTTGCGATACCAATAGGCCCCTTTGGCTATCATTCGCAATTGCATGATCAATCGCTCGGCGAGTTCATCGCGCTCACGTCGATCTAAATCTAAAGCTTCAGCTCCCGAACTGAAAACCAAAGTCACAGACGCTTCTGCTTGAGTATACGCCTCTTCTCTGGTCACGCCGGTGCTCATTAAATACTCGGTTAATTCTGCCGAAAAATGCTGGATTTCTCGAGCAACAGCGGTACGAAATTCAGCAGAAGTGCCGGAGCGCTCACGCAACAACAAACGAAAAACGTTCGGACTACTTTCAATGAATTCCATAAAGGTTTCGACCGAGGTACGAATTACGCTACCTTCTTTCACAATACGTTGACGCGCCTGACGCATCAGTTGGCGTAGTAGCAAACCGCCTTCATCAACCATGGTTAAGCCTAGCTCATCCATATCTTTGAAGTGACGGTAAAAAGAAGTCGGTGCAATCCCTGCCTCTCGGGCGACTTCTCGCAAGCTAAGGCTGGAAAAGCTGCGATCCGCACTTAATTGACTAAATGCCGCATCGATCAATGATCGACGTGTCTTCTCTTTTTGCTGTGCGCGGATTCCCATCGATTTCATTCTTAACTTGCTCTTTTTCTGTAGGGTACAAGAGCCTCAATATAACGCAATTTGCTCCTACGGAGAAAGATATGTTGCTTCGCTCGCTCTGAGCGCGGAGAACGTTACTATTGGCATGCATCTAATTGCAATGTTCTCGATGCAATTTATAGACATACAACATACCAAATCATCCTTTTGGTCGATTCTGCGTGATCACTTCCACTCTCTAACAGGCATTACGTGTACCAATAGAGTAAATGAGTTAAAATCGCGCTAAAGCAATGTTAAGCAAATATAACAAGGAAGGCATCATGGCGCATGTTAATCACTATGACGTGATCGTAATCGGTAGTGGCCCTGGCGGAGAAGGGGCTGCAATGGGATTAACCAAAGCGGGACTGAATGTTGCCATTGTCGAGAAAGAAAGCAGTGTCGGCGGCGGTTGTACTCACTGGGGTACCATTCCATCAAAAGCACTGCGTCATGCCGTTAGCCGCATCATCGAATTTAATAGCAACCCGCTATTTTGTCGAAACAACACCAGCGTTCATGCAACATTTTCTGACATTTTAGGTCATGCTAAATCGGTCATTGATAAGCAAACTCGACTTCGTCAGGGCTTTTATGACCGTAACTCATGCACACTTTTGTTCGGAACCGCGCGATTTATCGATAACTACTCAATTGCAGTGATGCAAAGCGACGGTACAGAAGAAATCTATTCTGCGGATAAGTTTGTCATCGCGACGGGTTCTCGCCCGTATCAGCCTAACGACGTAGATTTCTTGCATGAGCGCATCTACGACAGTGATTCCATTTTGAGCCTGAAACACGACCCTCGCCATATCATCATTTACGGTGCGGGCGTTATCGGTTGTGAGTACGCCTCTATCTTCCGCGGCCTTGGAGTGAAAACCGACCTTATCAATACCCGCGACCGCTTGTTGGAGTTTTTGGATAACGAAGTGTCAGATGCGCTGTCTTACCACTTCTGGAACAGCGGTGTGGTAATTCGTAATGATGAGACCTATGAAAAAATCGAAGGCACAGAAGATGGCGTGATTATTCACCTACAATCTGGCAAGAAGATGAAGGCAGACTGCTTGTTGTATGCGAATGGTCGAACAGGTAACACCGATAAGTTGAATTTGGGTGCAGTGGGTCTGGAAGCGGACTCTCGCGGACAACTAAAAGTAAACCGTAACTACCAAACCGATATCGAACACATTTACGCTGTAGGCGATGTCATCGGTTACCCTAGCCTTGCAAGCGCCGCTTATGACCAAGGGCGATTTGTCGCACAAGCCATTACGAAAGGTCAGGCAGAAAACTACCTGATTGATGATATTCCAACGGGTATCTACACCATCCCAGAGATTAGCTCTGTGGGTAAAACCGAGCAAGAGCTAACAGCTGCGAAAGTACCGTATGAAGTAGGACGCTCTTCGTTCAAGCATCTAGCTCGTGCACAGATCGCAGGGAAAGACATCGGTAGCTTGAAGATATTGTTCCATCGTGAAACCAAAGAAATTTTAGGGATTCACTGTTTTGGCGAACGTGCCGCGGAAATTATCCACATCGGTCAAGCCATTATGGAGCAAAAAGGCTCAGCGAATACCATCGAGTATTTCGTCAATACCACCTTCAACTATCCAACAATGGCCGAAGCGTATCGTGTCGCTGCGTTGAATGGTTTGAACCGCTTGTTCTAATCTATGCTTCTTGATAGCAGACAGAAAAACAGCAGGCTTGGACCTGCTGTTTTTATATCAACATTGTGCTAGGAAGGTATCCTTGTGCCATTGGTAGAGAAAGATAACCCCTAAACCAATACCCCGCATCAACATAAAGCTCGTCATTGCAAACCACAGCGCGTGATTTTCCCACTCGGCGAATAAGTAAAAGACAACGAAGAAACTGCTGGTCGCGACAAACATACTATTGCGCATGTCTTTGCCTTTGGTTGCACCGACAAAAATGCCATCCAATAGAAAGCACCACATCGACGCAAGTGGCATCACCACCAGCCAAGGTAGATACACCGCTGCTTGCTGTTGGACCGTCTCAATTGAAGTGATCATGGCGATCAACTCCGATCCCGCCAAACAAAAGAGCGCGGTCAGTCCTAAGCAAATAACCAAACTCCAAAAGAAAGTGCCGACAAGCGATGCACTCAATTGTTGCCTATCCTTGGCACCAATCGCCTTCCCGACCATGGCCTCCATCGCATAAGCAAAGCCATCCATGCCATACGAGATAATCATCAGGAAGCTCATCAGAACCGCATTTGCAGCGACAACCTCATCACCCAAGCTCGCGCCTTGGAACGTCATAAAGCTAAAAGCCGCTTGCAGACACAAAGAGCGTAAGAAAATATCGCGATTCAATTTCACGAATCGCCCTAAACCGTGTTGAGTGCTGGCTAGCAACTTTTGAGGTGATGGTAATTGCCTCTCTCGCCAGGTTTTCCAGACACACATGAGACCAAAACCCATGCCAGAGTAGTCAGCAATCACCGATGCCAGCGCAGCGCCTTCTACTTTCCACCCCAAACCAATCACAAACAACAAATCGAGGGCAATATTAGTCACGTTGGTGATGATCACCATCCACATTGGTGCTTTGGAATTTTGCGTTCCGAGCAGCCACCCCAACAACACAAAGTTCATTAGCGCAGCGGGGGCACTCCACACACGGATAGAGAAATATTGCATACCGTAGTGTTTTACCTCTGCGCTGGCGTCACTCCAACCAAAGATCAAATCAGCTATCGGGGTATGGGCAATAAGGAAGACTAACGCAAACAGCAGCGCCATAAGTGAGCCTTGCATAAACACCAAGGCAAGTTGCTTTCGGTCTTCACCGCCATAGGACTGCGCCGCCAACCCAGTAGTCGACATACGCAAAAAACCAAGCAGCCAAAACGTCACGCTGATCATGGTGCTGCCCAACGCAACACCACCCAAATACCAAGCGTGGTCTAGATGACCAATCACCGCAGCATCGACCAAACCGAGCAATGGAACAGTAATATTCGACAGCACCATAGGTATAGCTAAAGCTAAGACTTGGCGATGAACTTTTGGGTTAGATAAAGGAGAGAAGATTGAATTTGTCACAGGCACCTCATCAGTAAGATCGACGAGTGTACCTGAGCGCTTAACGACTAGCCAATTACCACTTGATATGAACGAGTACTGGCGTGAGGCGATGCTTCAACATTGGAATCTTATTAAGCCAACGCTGCCAAGCTTTCCAACGAGAACAGAATCTATCGAATGGCGAGAAAGCTTTCACCCACTGTGCCCATGGTAACCATTGCAATATCTGTGCTGCAGGCGCTTCAAAGCCATGAGCATAACGATCAGAGCCAAGCTTTTGTCCCCACTTGGTTTCCGTTAAATCTCCTGCCAGCACCATACACAGTTCAGCAGAAACAAAATGTCGACCTAAGGTTTGAATAAATTTCGCGACTTGACGCTCTGTGCAATCGAGCAGTGCCATTTCACATAAAATGAGTACCGGTGCTTGCTCTGGAATGGCTAACGTCTCTAGCCACGACATTTCATCCACACTGCCACAGCGATGTTCATAACGTTCATTTTTGTGGAACAAACGCTGACGCCATACCAAATTTTCCGTCACATCCAGCTCTATCCAATGGCAACGTCCATTATCCAAACGATAAAAGCGGGTATCCAACCCCGCTCCGACATTGATTATCCAAGCATCGGGATACTGCTGTAAGAAGTGACTAACCTGCTGGTCACAAAGCTGAGTCAGCGTCACGTGCAGCAATTGCTTCTGCGCAATATCACCACTCAAACAATCCGGCGCCATCTTACAGCTCAAACACGCTTTAGCAGCTATCGGATCGTACACCAAGCCATTGTCGACCATGCTTTCACGGCTACGCAATAACAGTGGCTTTAATAAATGGTTAGGAACTTGATGTTTAGACTGAGACATGGGCATTTCCTGCGCCAGAGAGAAAACATAGACATTAATAAAGATGATAATGAATATCAATTACATTATCAAGCTTATAAATTGGTCAAAACAAACAAGGTCAAGATGATGAGCAAGCTTTTGGAGGAAGTAGAAAAAGAGAAAAGACAAAACAGCCCAGATGAACTGGGCTGCTTAAACACACTTACATCCAATCGGTATTGCGAATAATACCAACGGCTAAGCCTTCAATCGTAAGGTGCTGAGACGTTAAGTCCACTTGGATTGGGGCAAACTCTTCATTCTCAGCATGCAGTAATATGGTTGAACCTTTGCGCTCCAAACGCTTCACAGTCACATCATCATCAACACGCGCAACGACAACTTGACCGTCTCTCACATCTTGGGTTTTATGCACCGCGAGCAAATCGCCATCCATAATCCCGATGTCTTTCATACTCTCGCCATTTACACGAAGTAAGAAATCCGCTTGCGGTTTGAACATCGCAGGATCGACTTGGTAGTGCGCCTCTACGTGCTCTTGAGCCAGAATTGGCTCACCCGCTGCGACTTGACCAATCAAAGGCAAACCCTGCTCATCATTGGCTGCGTCTTCAAGCAGGATACGAATCCCACGAGAAGCGCCTGGAATAATTTCAATTGCTTGCTTACGAGCAAGCGCTTTTAGGTGTTCCTCTGCGGCATTCGCAGAGCGGAAGCCAAGCTCACGCGCAATCTCTGCACGAGTTGGTGGCATTCCGGTGTCGTCGATTTTACTTTTAATCAAATCGAAGACTTGTTGTTGGCGTGGCGTTAACGGCTTCATGTCTCACCTGTCTTTTTATACAGTTAACTGTGAGTATATCCAGTAAATGCTCAAATGAAAACCCAATTGGTTGTTTTTTAATTTATTTGTGGGGAGCTTTCAGCTTACCAATTAAGTTCATTCTTTATTCGTTTAAAACACCGACTTTTCAGTTAATCAAGTCAAAGCAATAACTTAGGGGTTCGACTAATTTACAGCCAATAAAATTAAAAGGTTTGACCAGTTTCTGGTATCCTTGCAGCGCTTAAATTTTATCGCCTAGGCTTATTTCTATTGCCGTACTCATCTCTTTTTATAGAGAAGACATGCAAAGCGGAAACTGAAATAAGGTTAGGCCTGTTTGAATACCTATTGAGGCTGTGAACTTTATGTCTTCTGGACAATCATTTTCACGTTCATTACTAAAACTACCTTTATCGGTACTGGTAAAGGGCACCGCAATCCCGTCGAACCCGATTGAAGATCTGAACATCGACCTAACTAAACCGATTGTATATGCCCTGCCGTTCCGCTCGAACGTGGATTTGCTGACACTGCAAAAACAAGCCATGAGCCTTGGTCTACCCGACCCGCTCAGCCCGCTGGAAATCAATGGCAAAACGCTGAACCGTTTCGTCTTTATCGCTGCGCGTCCAACTGTGATGAACAACGATAATGATGTCCCAACCGATTCTGTTTCTCTGTTCACTGACTTACTGGAACTGCACAAGCTGGATAGTGAGTTGGATGTTCAAATGATCCCTGCAACCGTGCTTTGGGGTCGTAAGCCAGGTAAAGAAGAGAACCAAAAGCCTTACCTTCAACCGATGAATGGTCCGCAAAAAGCCAAAGCGGTAATGGCGGCGGGACGCGACTGCTTAGTTCGCTTTAGTCCCGTGGTATCTCTGCGTTATATGGCAGACTCCCACGGTACCGACAGCGCAATTGCGCATAAACTGGCTCGCGTGGCGCGTATCCACTTCTCACGCCAGAAACTGGCTGCTTCAGGCCCAAACCTGCCACAACGCCAAGTGTTGTTTGCTCGTTTACTAAAGTCTCCAGCTATTGAACTGGCGATTGCTGACGAAGCCAAGAGCAAAAACATCTCGATTGATAAGGCACGTAAAGAAGCCCACGACATCATGGATGAAATCGCTGCCGACTTCTCCTATAGTCTGGTGAAAAACGGCGACCGCATCCTGAGTTGGTTATGGACAAAACTATACCAAGGTTTGCACATCAATAACGCCTCGACTGTGCGTCGTTTAGCGCAAGACGGCCACGAAATTGTGTACGTTCCTTGTCACCGTAGTCACATGGACTACCTGCTTTTGTCTTATGTTTTATACCATGAAGGCATGGTGCCTCCGCACATTGCGGCAGGCATTAACTTGAACTTCTTCCCGGCCGGTCCTCTTTTCCGTCGTGGTGGGGCGTTCTTTATTCGTCGTAGTTTTAAAGGCAACAAACTGTACTCAACCATTTTCCGTGAGTATCTAGCTGAGCTGTTTGCCAAAGGCTATTCAGTCGAGTACTTCAGTGAGGGTGGTCGTTCACGTACAGGTCGCTTACTGCAAGCGAAAACGGGTATGCTGGCTATGACCATCCAAGCAATGCTACGTGGTCTAAACCGCCCAGTAACACTAGTGCCGGTCTACATCGGTTACGAGCACGTAATGGAAGTAGGCACTTACGCGAAAGAGCTGCGTGGCAAACGCAAAGAGAAAGAAAACGCAGGGCTTGTACTGCGTACTCTGCGTAAACTGCGTAACTTTGGTTTGGGCTATGTGAACTTCGGTGAGCCAATTCAGCTCAACCAATACTTGAACGAGCATGCTCCTGAGTGGACGAAAGACATCGACAGCATGGGTGGTAACAAACCACAATGGATGAATCCTGTGGTCAACGACCTTGCTAATAAGATGATGACGCACATCAATGATGCGGCGGCAGCAAACGCGTTGACCTTGTGTGCAACCGCACTGCTTGCTTCTCGTCAACGTGCACTTTCTCGTGACTCGCTGATCAATCAGATCGAGTGTTACTTAAAGCTACTCAAAAATAACCCGTACTCAAGCACCTCCACTATCCCTACCGAAAGTGCTGAGGAGTTGGTCGATCATGCAATTTCGCTTGATAAGTTCGTGATTGAAACCGATAGCATGGGTGACATCATTTCGCTGGACCGTAGCCAATCGATCCTGATGACTTACTATCGCAACAACATCATTCACTTGTTCGCTCTGCCGTCATTAATTGCCCAAATGCTCATTCGTCAGCGCAACCTTTCGGTAGCCAAGATTCAAGCGAATGTCGCGCAAATCTACCCATTCTTGAAGAAAGAGCTGTTCTTAAGTTACCAAGAAGACGAGTTAGATGAATTGGTCGTTAAAACACTGCATGAATTTGCCGATCAGAAAATGATTAGTCTTGATGGTGATAAGCTAGAGATCAATCAATCGAACAACCAGCCTTTGGTTCTGTTAGGTCGAACGATAACTGAAACGCTGCAACGCTACTCTATCGCGATGAACTTGCTTGTTGCTTACCCTGAACTCGGTAAATCGGACCTAGAGCAGAAGAGCCAAGATATTGCTCAGCGCCTAGGGCGTTTGCACGGTATTAATGCGCCAGAATTCTTCGATAAAGGTGTGTTTACCGCGATGTTCAATACGCTCAAACAGCAAAAATACCTCGATAACGATGGTAACTGTGACACGAAGAAAACGCAGCAATTTGCACGGCTACTGTTCACTCTGCTTTATCCAGAAGTGAAACTGACGATCGAAGAGAGTATTCACCAACTTCGGTCGTAACCGTTTTACCTTCTTCCAATAAGAAAAAAGGCATCCAATCGGATGCCTTTTTCTATTTCTTCGCTTACCAAAATGCGACCAGTAACCCTATCGCTATCACCATGCCAACATAATTGTTGTTAAGGAAAGCCTTAAAGCACAACTCACGCTCACGGTGACGAATTAAGTGCTGCTGATAAACAAACAACGACGCTGCAATCAAAAGGGTCCAGTAGTAACTTTGTCCCAATTGGTAGAACTGCCCTAACCAAACCAACATCGCGAGTGTAATAAGTTGCAACACACCAATAATAAGCTTGTCATGACGACCAAACAGAATTGCCGTCGATTTAATGCCAATCTTTAGATCATCATCTCGGTCTACCATCGCATATTGAGTGTCGTACGCAATGGTCCACAAAGCGTTAATGAGGAACAAAAACCAAACAATCAATGGTAATTCCCCAGTTTGTGCAGCCCACGCCATTGGAATCGCCCAGCTAAAAGCCAAGCCTAAAAATAGCTGTGGAATATGAGTGTAACGCTTCATAAATGGATAGATGAACGCCAACACAATGCCAGCGAAGGATAGCTGAATCGTCAGCGGGTTCATGGTCAGCACTAACAAAAACGAGCTGATACCCAAAACCAAAAATAATCCAATCGCTTCTTTTGCTGTCACTTTCCCTGATGGCAGTGGACGTTGCTTAGTACGCTTTACATGGCCGTCGACTTTGCGATCTGCAAAATCATTAATCACGCACCCCGCACTACGCATTAGGAAAACACCCAATACAAACACGATGAATACATCCCAACTTGGCATCCCTTGGGCTGAGATAATTAGCGCCCAAATCGTTGGCCACATCAGTAACAGTGAACCAATCGGGCGATCCATGCGCATCAGTTGCCAATATGCTTTGGCTTTTTCTGCGGACATTTACACTGTCTCCTTAGCGTAAACTGGTGAATTAGATAAGAATAACTCGGCGACTAGCATCGGTTTGTGATTCATCCACAACCTTGAGCGTCGCGCTAACAAACGTCCTTCTGGTACGGCTACCCATCCCATTTGCAAAGAGTCCCGCTCAACGTTATCTGCGCTGAACACAGTTAGTCCTAATGGGATATCCCCTTGTTGAGCCAAATCATACTGCTGATCAACTAAGGTTGAACGAGGAATCAATGTCCGCCCAATAACCCAGTTGTTATTGTCACCGCACAAAATTACCTCTCTCAGTAAGCAATTTTGTTCGGACAATAACTGGCTTTCGTCCTGTTTTAATGTCGCTGCAGTGACGATCTGATTTTGTAGTAATTCTACCGTTAACGCTTGGCAGTGCTGTTTTAAACGACGTGACAAAGACCCTTGCTCTTCAAGCCAATGCTTGGCAAATTCATTTGGAAATTCGAATTCTTCGGGGTTTTGCCACTCTACTTCCAATAAAGAAGCAAGATAGAGTGATGTTGGCTGATTCATACTAGTATTCAATTGGAGGCTTTATGCGTACAATAAAGCAACAACTTACCGTCCATAGTAATGTATGTAACCGTAAGTTCCGTTATTTGTTATAGACGGCCCATTGTATCAAGACTGAAGCGATTCGAATATCGCGATCCAGAGAAAGAAAAGTTAGAAATATGTACAAACGTTATATAGCCCAAATTATTTTTGCGTTAACCATACTATTCGCCGCACCAAGTTGGGCTGAAACGGAAGAAGCTGGACCTAAGTTGGCATACTTTACCCTAGAGCCTGATCTCACTACTAACTTTTACACCAAAGGCAAAAAGTTAGGTTATGTGCAAGTGCGCATCGACATCATGGTAATGAGTCAACAAGATTTATCAGTTGTTGAGCATCACCAACCTTTGATTCGCGATGCAGTGATTGAATTACTGGGTAAGCAAACAGAAGATACGATTAAGTCCCTGTCTGGCCGAGAAGATCTGCGCAAAACCTTAGTGACGACCCTAAACGAAACACTTTTGCCTGAAACAGGTAAAACCATCATTGCCGATTTGTTGTTTACAAAATACCTTTATCAATAAACCCAAATCCGTTTTGAACATAAAAAAAGACCGCCCTTGAGCGGTCTTTTCATTTCATCTGCTTTAGGCTTGCTGTTGGTATTTCATCTTGCCTGAATCAAACAGCGCAATCGCCATCCCCGACAGTAGCCCAACTAAGTGAGCGGTGTTTGCAATCGCCATAAATGGCTGCACAAAACCAAGAACTAACCATACCAACATAAAGACGATAATTGGCTTGGGTAGCGTAAGGCCTAAATGTGGCAAGCGGTAACCCAATATCCACAAATAACCAAGCAGTGCATAGACCACACCAGACAAGCCGCCGAAGTTAGCCCCTTCAACATAGAACTGGCCTGCCCCTGAAAGCGCTGCCGACACCACAAAGAGTTGCAATAGCTTACCGGAACCGAGACGACGTTCGATGTCGCCCCCCAACTGCCACCACCATAGTAAGTTAAACACGATGTGAGTTACTGAAAAGTGCAGTAACGCATGACTTAGCCATCGCCACACTTGCCATTGTTGCCCCTCAAAAGCCGGGAAGTGCAACAACTTAAACACGCCATTGCCAAAGCCAAACATTTGTAACAAGTAGATGATGATACAGACTGTCATGATCAGCAAAGTCATGGGGCCAGCTTTCGCTTTGACCATGCTCATGATACTCGGGCTGGAATAATGAAATGTGCTCTTACGAGTATCGGCAACGTCCCACGAGGCGGCGCTGTATTTTGAATCAGACGGGTTAGCAAGGAACAGCTTAAGTTCGGCTTCCGCTTCTATTTCATGCTGGCTATCAGTCAGCCACAGCGCAAATTGCCCATCCCCTTCAGGCATCATTTCGATGTCAATTTGGCGAGAGGCCATATAATCAATAAAGGCTTGCGCCATACGTGGATTATTTAACGTTACCAATCTCTTCATTAACTTCTCACTATCGGTAGTTCTGCTCGATGCCAGGCTTCAAAGCCACCATCTACACTGTACACCTGTTCAAAGCCTTGGTTAACCAAATATTGCGCCGCACCTTGGCTACTAATGCCGTGGTAACACATCACTAGAATAGGTTGTTCGAACTCCACTTCATCCATAAACGCAACGATCGTATCGTTAGTTAAGTGATACGCGGACTCCGCATGCGCAACGGCAAACGATTGAGGGTCACGGATATCTACAAGCTTCGCATCACCCTGCTCGAGCAGCGCTTGCGCACCTTGTACATCGATATGCTTAAACTGATCCATTTACTTTCTCATTGTCTTATTAATATACCCAAGCAACCTCGAACCTAACGTACTAATCAGCACCCGTGGTACAGCATAAAATCCATATTTGAAGCTGCTTGGGTATACTGCCGCTATTGTAACCTATCCAACGGCAAACTTAGACACATAGATAATCAGGGTTTTCAAAAGTGTACACATTCCACCATTTGTGGATAAAGCTGTGAATTGCGTTGATAAAGTGTATTTGGATCTTTTGATCCACAATATGTAGTGATGATCCTGATCTAACTGTGTGTATATCTATAACTATCCCCAGATGGAAAAGTGCTTGAATCCCTTGTTTTGTCCGGGTTTCGAACAGTTGATAAATAATTACTTCACAGAGTTATACACAGGTAGCACATAAAATCCGGATCGCAAACGCTATCGATTTTCGATCGACAATAAAAAAGCCGAGATCACATGATCTCGGCTTTCTATGAAAATCTTACTTTCAATTAGCAGTGGAAATTAAAATTCACCCACGGCCAATTTTAGTTTCTTCATTGCATTTTTTTCTAGCTGGCGAATACGCTCGGCAGAAACACCGAACTCATCAGCTAAGTCTTGCAATGTTGCTTTCTCATCATCTAACCAACGAGAACGCACGATGCGCTGACTACGCTCATCCAAACTCGCTAATGCATGACCCAAGCGATTGTTGGTGTGCATTTCCCAGTTGGCGGCTTCAATGTTGTCGGCCACATCAGACGATTTGTCTTCTAGGTATAGCATCGGCGCTGTGTAAGCGTTTGAACTGTCGTCTTCATCAGTTGGCATATCAAAGGTTGAATCCACCGCCGCTAAGCGTGATTCCATCTCGCGAACTTCAGAAGGCTCAACACCTAACTCGCGCGCAACGGTTTCCACTTCACCGTTGTTAAACCAACCCAAGCGCTTTTTCGACTTACGCAGGTTGAAGAACAATTTACGTTGCGCTTTAGTGGTCGCAATTTTCACGATACGCCAGTTACGTAGCACGTATTCGTGGATCTCTGCTTTGATCCAGTGGACAGCAAAAGAAACCAAGCGAACCCCTACTTCTGGGTTAAAACGCTTAACGGCTTTCATTAGACCGATGTTACCCTCTTGCACAAGATCCGCCATTGGCAAACCGTAGCCAGAGTAACCACGAGCAACGTGAACAACGAATCGTAGGTGCGAAAGAATTAGACCTTTTGCAGCCTCAATCTCACCTTTATAGTGTAATCGTTCTGCCAGCTCACGCTCTTCGTCTGCAGTCAGCATTGGGTAGCTGTTTACTGAGCGAATATAGCTATCAAGGCTATCTTGCGTGACTAGAGCCATCGGATACGCTTCTTTTGTCATTCAATTCCTCATCAATCTCTGATCTGGAGCATTACATTGCAATTTAGCTTCGATATCTTGAACTCAAAATGAACAAGTTTCAAGAAGGGGAAGCAATTATCCATAAACATTTGGTCTAAGCAAGGGTTCAAAATTAGCTAGTGCTAATGAAATCCAAGTAATAAGACCGCCATCACTTAAACTGGTTCAATTTCTTTTAAATGTCGTTGCGCAGAAAAGCGCGCCGCAATACATCCCAAAAGACTCCCAATGATGATTAGTAACAAAGATTCATCCCAACTTAGACCAATCAGGCGGAACTGGCTATCGTACAACGCAGCAAGGTCTTCCACCGCACTATTCATGACAATGGTCACTAAAGCCGTTACCAACCACGCAATAGTGGCACCTAACACGCCAAACCACATACCTGTGTACAAGTAAGGGCGCAGAATGAAACTGTCCGTCGCACCGATCAGTTTCATGGTTTGAATCTCTTCTTTATTCGCCAGCACATTAAATCGCAATGTATTGCCAACGATTAAAAATACCGCACCGAGCATCAGCACTGTCAGGGTAATGACAATAATACTCGCGAGAGTTTTGATGGCATCAAGACGCGCTAGCCAGTCTTCGTCAAGTCTCACGTCGGTCACATCTTGTTGCTCTCGAACGTCTTTGGCTAATGACTGAATATCACTTTTTAGCTCCGAATCTGGCGTAATCACCAACACACCAGGTAGCGCATAGCCACTTAAGAGGCTGATAGCTTGGTCGAACCCTGCATATTGGCTTAAATCAGATAGACCTTGTTGCGGTGAAATATACTCTACCTCTTTTACCAAAGGCCAAGTTTCAATTTGATCTTTGAGAACCATCACTCGCGCATCCGGCATACCTTCAACTAAGTAAGCACTAACTTGTGAAGGAGAAGCGACATCTTCCGCTGCCCCCGCAACGTTTTTCCCCAATAGATACAAACAAGCTGGCATGGCAAGTGCCATGGAGATGACCGCTAGGGTCAGAATGTTGCCTAGTGGTCGTTGCCATAAGGCGCTAAAAGAGGATTTAGCTTGTTTTGCGTGGACAGAGAAAAAACCATCGGTATTCGCACGCTTGGCACTGCGGCCTTTCCCCTTCTTTTGGGAGTGCTTGTTACCTGCCATAGTCTTCTACCTCACTTAGGAAGCCTTGGTTCAATTCAAAATGACGATACTGTGGGCGAGTGTTTACTAACCCCACATCGTGCGTGGCAAGTAGGATAGTCACGCCCGCACGGTTAAATTCTTCGAATAGACGCAACACACGGTTGGATAATTCTGGGTCAAGGTTACCCGTAGGCTCATCAGCCACCAGCAACGTTGGTCGATTAACCACAGCACGGGCAATACCGACGCGCTGTTGCTCACCACCAGAAAGTTGACTAGGTAGACAACGAGCTTTATCGAGTAAGCCCGTTTTATCTAACGCCGCAGAAACACGGCGTTTGATTTCGTTTTCAGAAATCGATTCGATACGCATTGGCAGAGCGACATTGTCGTACACACTGCGATCCATCAATAGGCGATGATCTTGAAAAACAATCCCAATATTGCGGCGCAAAAAAGGGATGTCTTTGCTTGGAATACGCGTGATGTCGTGACCATTAAAATGGATTTTGCCATCGGTTGGTCGCTCTATCGCGCAGATCAATTTCAGCAAGGTACTTTTACCAGCCCCGGAATGTCCGCCTAAAAACGCCATTTCACCGCGCCTCAGGTGAAAATCGACTTTTTGCAGTGCTTGTCGACCACCTCGGTAAGCTTTGCTTACTTGCTGAAATTTGATCACCGTTGATTTCCTCTAACTCTTTTTATTCTTCACGACTAAACAGTGCGTCAATAAACTCTTGAGTTTCAAATGGACGCAAGTCTTCGATACCTTCACCCACACCAATGTAACGAATTGGAATACCGAACTGATCAGCGATAGCGAAAATTACGCCGCCCTTGGCTGTACCATCCAGCTTAGTCAAAGTAATCCCGGTTAGAGGGGCAACATCACTGAAAAGTTTCGCTTGGCTAATGGCATTTTGTCCTGTACCTGCATCAAGCGTTAGCATGATCTCATGTGGTGCAGAGTCATCAATTTTCTTCATCACACGTACAATCTTACGCAGCTCTTCCATTAGGTTCGCTTTGTTCTGTAGACGACCTGCTGTATCAGCAATCACCACATCCACACCACGTGCTTTTGCCGCTTCAATCGCATCATAGATAACAGAGGCACTGTCTGCGCCAGTATGTTGAGCAATCACAGGAACATTATTACGTTCACCCCACACTTGTAACTGCTCAACCGCTGCGGCACGGAAAGTATCGCCCGCTGCAAGCATCACTTTTTTGCCTTGAGTTTGGAACTGCTTCGCTAGCTTACCGATGGTCGTGGTTTTACCCACGCCATTTACACCCACCATCAAGATGACGTAAGGCGTTTTGTTGCTATCGATTTCTAGTGGCTGTTCGACTTTAGAAAGAATCTCAGCCATTTCTTCTTTCAACAAACCATAAAGGGCTTCGCCGTCTTTCAGATCGCCACGTGTGGCTTTTTCTGTCAGGTTGTTGATAATTTTTGTTGTGGTATTCATGCCCACATCAGCAATAAGCAGTTGCTCTTCTAGCTCTTCAAATAAGTCTTCATCGATTTTCTTACCGCTGAACAGACCGAAGAAGCCAGCACCAATATTTGCTTTTGTTCGGCTTAGGCTGCGTTTAAGACGAGCAAAAAAGCTTTCTGTTGGCTTTTCTTGTTCTTGAACACGAGGCGCGGCCGATACGACTTCTGGCTCCTCTGCTTCTGCTTCTGCTTCTGCTTCTGCTTCTGCTTCTGCTTCTGCTGGGGCAGTCTCTGATTGTTTCGCTTCTTCTTCAAGTTCTAGCGTAGCTTCCGCTTGCTCAGCAACCGCTTCGGTTTGCTGCTCTTCAGAAGGCGCTTCCACTGCTTCTTCTTTTACTGTTTCTTCAGTTTTTGGTTTTGGGCTTTGTTCTTCGTCACCAAAACCTAGCCACGAAAGTAATCCGCGCTTCTTTTTTTCCGTCATCTGGGGCTATCCTAGATTGTTCTTTTATCTATTAATGACTCTTTTTTGACAAGATTATTATCTGTCTAAAAAAGGCTAATGACAAAGTTCTGAAAACTTTCCGATTAGGTAATTCTAATCTTATTAGTGTTACACTCTGTCATCTTGAATATTCTGGGCTGTATCCAAGCTCCAAGCTCATTGCTTGGGCGATTAGATATAGTATCACTTTATTAGCGGTCAAAAAATCTATGGTAAGACGTCGCCAGCAAAACTCATCACAAAAAAAGCCAACAACAGGCTTTGTTCGCATTATTAGTGGCTTATGGAGAGGCAGAAAACTTCCTGTACACGATGCTGAAGGCTTACGCCCCACGACAGATCGCGTCAAAGAAACGCTGTTTAACTGGTTAGCTCAAGATGTACCACAGGCAAAATGTCTCGACTTGTTTGCTGGCTCTGGCGGCTTGGGATTTGAGTCAGCTTCGCGCCAAGCAGAGCAAGTGACCATGGTTGAGCTAAACCCACAAGCTTTCCAACAGTTACAAAAGAATGTTGCCTCTCTTAACGCGAACAACATCCAAGTGGTAAATACCGACGCACTGAGTTTTTTGAAGCAACCGGGTTCTGCTCATCATGTGGTGTTTATTGACCCACCGTTTCGCAAAGGTCTATTGGATGAGACCGTGGCTCTGCTAGAACAAAATGGCTGGCTCGCGGAAGATGCGATGATTTATATTGAAACAGAAAAAGAACTCAATATTGCCGACTTACCAGAAAACTGGCAATTACATCGAGAAAAAACAGCAGGCCAAGTGAGCTATCGTCTGTACGAACGTACCTCCGCATAACGCCTCGATTTAAAAGGATACTTAAATGAAAGCACTAATTATGCTGGCCAAAGCGGCTATCGCCTTTGTTTGGTTAGTATTAATCCTAAATATTTTTATGCCCTTTCCCGGCAATGCCGCGATTGCGCTATACATCATGACCGCTTTTTTGTTCATCATGCACGGTTTACAAATGGCCATCTTCATTGGTGCATTTGGCGACAAAATAAAAATGAGCAGTTGGGAAAAATATTCAATCCTGATTTTTGGTATTTTTGCCCTACTCGATATTCGTCGTAAACACATGATGTAATCGCTCAGATACGAAAAAGCCGCTCTTGTGAGCGGCTTTTTTTCTGCGTTTCGTTCGTCACCCAATGTAACTTTTTACACCATCCAAGAACATTTGAGTGGAGATCATCACCAGTAACAAGCCCATTAAGCGTTCTACCGCCTTCAAGCCACGTTCACCCAACAAGCGATTAAAGAAGCCATAAAACATCAGTATAAAAAATGTTGCGCCCCACGCAATTACGACTGATGCTGACATTTCCAACATTTTCTCTGGATGTTGCGAAGACAGTAAAAGCAAGGCTGCAATCACTGAAGGGCCCGCGATCATAGGAATGGCCATCGGAACAATAAAGGGCTCCTCGCCTGCTGCCAGTCCAGTGATGCTGCCAGCACTCGGGAAAATCATCTTAATCGCAATAATGAAGAGAATAATGCCACCAGAAATGCTGAGCGTTTCTGGCTGGACATGCAAAAAACTTAAGATGCTTTGTCCTGCAAACAGAAATAGCATCAAGATCAGTAAGGCAAACAGTAGTTCACGAATCAATACCTTACGACGACGCTTGGGATCGATATGTTTGAGAATAGACAACACAATCGGCAAGTTACCGAGAGGGTCCATGATTAGAAACAGCATGGTCGCTGCAGAAAGAATGTCCATATTCTGGCCTCACCTAAAAAATGGCGGCCAGTGTATAGCAAACTGACAACATGAGTATATGACTGAGGGCGAAAACACCATAGTCACCCTCGATCTTAGCCGCCGTTTAGTGATTGCAAACTCGCGCCATATTGACCACAAACTTACCTTCAAGCTCACGAATTTTGTCGCGCTTGAGCAAAAATGCTAGTAATGCATCTAAGTCTAGATCATTCAGTTTACAGGTGTGAAAGCGAACGCTAGCACCAAAGTGCTGTGTGAGGGCTTCGCGATCCATTGGTGTTTCTCTAAGTAGGTTTAGCAGCTCGTGAGCATGGATTTCACTCATTATTGACTCCAGTTATTAAGAACAATGCGTTCAGTCTACTGAAATCCTCAAGAGCTGCTTTGACTTAAATTAGTAAATGATTGAGGCAACAATGAGAGCATGAGCAAAAAAGTAACTGCCACTCACCCACAAATAGGCGTGTTTCATCGGTTTTCGATAACCGTGTATCGCGTATGCCAGCGCCGAATAGATCAAAACTAAGGTTCCGCTAAAGCCGATAGCATTGGCGTAACTCGGCACTTGTAACCAAACTTCACCGGCTGCCCAAGCAAGTTGAACCAGCATCATCCCCATGATCACAACAGGGAATACCAGAGAGTCGAGTTGAGGCAGCAACAAAAAGAACGCCACGATACTCGCTGCAAGCAGCAGGGCCAACAGCCACCAGACAATCTCACCATTAAGCTGCACCCAAAATGACTTGCTGTAGCATACCTGGGCAACCAGATAAGCCGTAAAATAGATTAGCTTACGAGTTTTAAACGAGTGCAGCGTATCTGCCACCATAGACACAATCAGCCCACCCGCAATCCAGTAGGTATATGTTGCGGATGCACCTTGAGTTAACACCAACACAAGAAGAAGTAGCAGAGTAAAGATTTTAAACACGAGGGATTGTGTCGGGTTAGCTTGCTTTGCTCCCAACACGGAATACACACCTGATAGCCCTATCGCCAGCCAACTCCACATGCAGTATACACCTTTTACTTAAACTCGCCGCTAGTCTAGGTAGACCAGTTTTGATGTAAAGACACAATCTACGAAAGTTGGATCTCGCTAGCGATTCGAAACATTTTGTAACCCTCAGCCTACGTAATAATAAAGCCGATGAGCCTGAATGATGCCACTAAACATTGGGGCCAAGCTTTGCTCATCAGCCGAACCCATCAAATCACACGACACAATAACCAACGCTTTCTAAAACTATTTAACTGAAAAACAGATAAGTGCTCCAGGTAAGCCGCCATTTCACAAACTGACGATTAAACCACCAGGATGTATGTAATGCAGGCAACAAGAATAAATAACAGACACAAAATAGAAAATAGTCTTAGTAGCGCTCTAAGAGAGGAGAAACCACTGATGACTAGGGGTAAAAACTAAGGAAACCGACCTTAATTCAGTAAAAAAAACATCAGACAAGAAAAGTAAGTCAATGATAAATAAAACCATAATTTCAATAACAGATAAAAGTGCGGACTTCATAAACCATAGAATCACTAAACACTTTTGAAGCCCATATTTTCTCATAAGGTAAGAAAATCTCACTCCATGCTTTCGATTTGACGATGCAACCTCATAGCACATTTTTTAATTTTCTCAATTTTTGAGAAATACAGACAAAATAAACACCCAACATACCACTCGAAACAAAAAACAATTACAAAGCCAACATCACAAACCATTTAACATTATAAAATCATACACTTAAAACAAAAAAGGATAGAAATAAAACAATGTGAACACTTTAAATACAGCACAAAAAACATAGTTTCATTAGTCAGAATCACGTAAAACTAGACAAGTTAAGTGTGGTTTTTGAAAAGATTAACGAGCATATGTTGATCAAACCCCAAAAACAGTGCTATATTAAATTCATCGAGTTCATCAAAGATTAAGGGGTAGTGTTATGATTTCATCTTCTCAAAAACAAGGGCTGGTTATGATTGCAGTGGTTGTGGGTTTAATGACACTGCCAATGATGTACTAACCCAATGATTTAAAATAAAAAAGGACGCAAATGCGTCCTTTTTTATTTATCTGTATAGCTCTACTGAATGTGCTTAGACAAAATATCCCAGTGCATATAGTAGAAACCAAGAGCGGCCAGCGTAATCAACGTCATTAGCAAAATTGCTGTACGCCAAATAAAGCGAGAGCTTCTTGGTGTCAGCTCTTTTTCACAAGCATCACATGCCGCCATAAAGCCTTTACGATCATCCAGCTTGTAATCGTCTTCGTGCACCACTTTATTACGCACTGTCGCGATGAATCGAAGCTTTGCTATCACGTCATGCGGTAAACGTTCTTCACAACTATTAATAAGTTGGTGCAACCCTTTCCCTTCTGCATGGTACTGAGTACGCAAAAGTTTTTCGATCGTTCGGGTACGCATGACTACTTTTTCAATATCTGACATCGTAACCCTCCTTACCAGACCCTTCCTATGTTCATTATTTTTATTCTTCTATAAATTTAGAGCTTTTTCGAGCCGTTAAGTGCAATTTTACTTTCAATTTGTGCCCTTGAGCTCATATAGCCTAACAAGTGAAAGCCGCTTCGTTCAGCTTTAGTGACTTCGCTTGCAGATGAAGCGACGATTTCATCGTGCATCATTAAGATAAATCGTGAAGTGCGCCGAATAATCTCCATATCCCTTTCATTAGATTATGAATAAGTTACCTCAACTCATCGTTTCGTCAGCGAGTTCTGTAGAATGGGACCCGATAAAACATTGGAGGTTAATATGCCAATCTCACTTATTGTCGCCCTATTCGCCCTTATTGCCTTGGGCGCGTGGGTGTTTTTCCGTTTTTATAGTAAGCACTATGTGGGCGAAGACGCTCCAGAGCAAAGCGCGCAGGTAACGGTTTTAGATAAACAAGCGATAGACATACCAAACGCACCACCAGGTCAAGACGTTCAAGAGTATTGGATTTACGTTCAACGTGGTTCTATCGGTCCAAAGCGTGAATTCCAAATTGGAGTGCATTACTACCATGCACTCAATCCTGGAGATAAGGGAACACTGACCTATCGCGGCAACAAGTTCCTTCACTTCGCTATCAAACGTTAAGGCAGTAACCAACGAGTCTTGGCAGAACGAGAAAAGAGATAGCTCATCGCCAAGGCTCCAGCTCCACTTAGAACGATCCAGACTGGAATCACCCACGCAGGATGTCCTGTGTACCAACCGAACTCTTTCATCGGCCATAAGAAAATAGGATGAAGTAAGTAAATCCCTAAGCTGTGCTGACTGATCACACTTACCACTTTTTGTACTTTTGGTGATAAGCCTTCACCAAAGTAACGCCCGATCATAAAAATCATCGAAGCTGCTAGAATCACATTCAGTGTTTTATAAGAGAGCCAGCGCCCAACCGTATACTTCTCCGCCTCTAAGCTATTTGTCACAACCATCGTAAAGGTCACTGCCAACGCCACGAGTCCTAGCCCAACAAATAGGGTCACCATAGAGCGATTCAAAGGTACCTTTTGAAATAAAACATACCCCAGTGGAAGGTAACCCATATAAAGCCACATCTGATTACTCCAAGGGCCATCAATCTTGAACAAGAACAGTGTGCTGGTGAAAAGCCAAAATGCGAGATAGGTATACAAGACGTTGTCATCCACGTTGCGTACCATCCATTGAAACAGCGGAATCACAAAATACAGTGGTATAAAGTAATAGAAAAAGCCGAGATGGTAATACGTTGCGTGGAATGGGCTATTGCTTAATACCTCTTTTACGGTTTCAAAATCAAAGCCTTGAGAAGTCCAACCTGAAAGGTATGCATAAAACATCGACCAAATAAGAAATGGAACTAAAACTTTGCCCAAACGCCTTTTGATATAATACTTACCGTCAAATGGTCGAGTGTCACTGAGCATTAGCGCTCCGGTGATCAAAATAAAAACTGGCACTGCCCAGCGGGTTACGCTATTCACGCCTACCGCTGTCAGCCATTGGTCAAATGGAATCACTCCTAACTCATTTCGATACGGTGCCAAGACGTGAATGGCGATCACTGCTACCGCTGCGAAGCAGCGCAATAAATCAAAAAACAGAACCCTTTCTCTCATACCTTTCCCTACTTTGAGTCGCTTATCGTTTATAGCATAGGGTAAATCTCAACCAGTGAAATAGTTAACAATCTGTTTTTGCTTATTTTTAACTCAACAATGACCTACAACGGGGATTTCATCACCACTCTAATCACTTAACGAGAACCAAAAACCAAGCATCAGTATTCACTCTCGATGCCAAACCGACACAATCTGATTACAGCAAACGGCGCATAAGAAACAAAAATGGCTCCGATTTGGAGCCATTTATACCATCTACAGATAGCGATACTGGGGGTAGTTACGCAGTAGCAACATTAGCTTTTGGCAACTTAATTGAAATAAGCGTCGTCAGTGCCAAGAAAGCAAAAGAAACCCATAAGCACGCTGCAAGACCAGCCTCTTGGTAGATCCAACCCGATAATACCGTGCCAATCAAACGTCCCATCGCATTGGCCATGTAGTAAAAACCGACATCCAACGAGACGCCATCGCCTTTAGCGTAGCTCACTATCAAGTACGAGTGCAGCGAAGAGTTAATGGCAAACACAGCGCCAAAAATCATCAAACCTACCACAATCACCAATTCAGGCTGCCAACCGATTTGCACACCATAAGCAATACCAGCCGTAATTAACGCTAGGATTCCTGCCCACACCAATGCTGCACTACCATCAGGCACACGACCTTGCGCTTTGCCAGTAATACGCGGCGCAAAGCCTTGCACAAACCCATAAGCAATGACCCACGCTGCGAGAAAGCTACCAACCCACAAGTGATCCCAGCCAAACACGCTACCAAGATAAATAGGCAGAGCAACGACAAACCACACATCACGAGCACCAAACAAGAACATGCGTGCTGCGGATAAAATGTTTATCGATTCAGACTTGGAGAATATTTGGCGAAACTTAGGTTTACTCTTTGCTTTACCCATGTCCGCTTCTAGCCAGATCATGCTGCAAACAAACACTAATGTAAGTACACCCGCCATAATAAACATCGAGTTTTGAAAACCCACCCAAGACAGCAGCAAGCCACCAACAAAAAAGCCCGCTCCTTTGAGTGCATTCTTCGAGCCAGTCAAAATCGCTACCCATTTGTAGAGCGCACCTTGCTGTTCGTCTGGTACTAGCGTTTTAATCGCGCTCTTAGCACTCATTTTGTTCAGATCTTTGGCAATCCCCGACAGAGCTTGCGCTGCCATCACCCAAGGAATGGTCAGCCATGCATTTGGTACTGCGAGCATCAGCAACGCAAACACTTGCATCGCTAAACCAATGTTCATGGTTTTATTTAGGCCTAACCTTGCGCCCAACCAACCACCAACTAGGTTTGTCACCACACCAAAAAATTCATAGAAAAGGAACAGTGAGGCAATAGCTAACGTGGAATAACCTAAATCATGAAAATAGAGCACCACTAGCATACGCAGTGCGCCATCGGTCACCGTAAAGTTCCAATAGTTAAACGTCACTAACATGTACTGACGAATACTTTTGCTTAATTGAGAAATCATATTGACCTCATATGTACAGCGATAGAAGCATTTAGATCATCATGTTCTAAATACTTCCTAACCTGTACAGCAACATTGACCAATACAATGTTGCTGTGATTTTCAAAAAATGCCCCAACATCAATAAAAAGCAAAATACACCTTAAAAACAATGCATTAGTTAATATTAATGGCTTTTTTTGTAAACAGTCGTATCCTGAAGAAGCTCGAATTTAGCTTTTGGATCATAATGAACCAAAAGCTATTTAAGCTGATCAAGCGTCTTGAGCCACGCGTTCGATGTACTCAACTTGCACAGGTTTTGTAAATGCACCAGGGCGCAATGCCTGCACTTCTCGCACGATATCTTCTAACTGCCATTCCTTTTCTAGGAGTAGGTGAGCAGCGAACAAACCTGTGCGCCCCGAACCACCCATGCAATGCATCGCAATTTTGCCACCTTGAGCAAGAATCGCGTGCAGTTCCGGACTGGCTTGTTGCCACTTCGTCGCAAATTCTTCATTTGGTGCGCAGTCGTCTTCAATCTCGATCTGGAACCATTTCATACCCAGTTGCTGAGTGGCTTCACCCAATGCAGAGACATTCTTCGCAGCTAATTCACTATCATCTAATGCAGTAACGACCGCTTGAACACCCTGCTCTTTCAAATGTTCTAACGACGCGTGCAAATCAACGCCTTTCGTTCCTGGGCACGGTGTTAAGATTAAAGCACCGGAGTCCAAATCTAATTGCCATGTAGGATGAGACATTGTGACCCCCTTTTAAGCCAAACCAACGTTACGAACCAGCTCTGCTGTGCGCGTTGCATAACCCATTTCGTTATCGTACCAAGCGTAAATCTTAACCATACGAGAACCCACAACCATGGTTGATTGCGCATCAACGATGGTTGAACGTTGGTCGCCTTTATAATCGATAGAAACTAAAGGACGCTCTTCGAAGCCAAGGATGCCTTTCAAATCACCTTCAGATGCTTCTTTTAACAGTACATTCACTTCTTCTGCTGTGGTATCACGCTTCACATCAAAAATGATGTCTGTTAACGATGCGTTTGCTAGAGGTACGCGAACCGCATGACCATTAATTTTGTCTTTTAATTCTGGGAAAATTTCGACAATTGCCTTCGCGCTACCCGTCGTGGTTGGGATAAGGCTCATGCCGCATGCTCTTGCACGGCGTAGATCTTTGTGTGGCGCATCCAAAATAGTTTGCGTATTCGTCAGGTCGTGAATGGTCGTAAAAGAAGATTGTTCGATACCCAATTTCTCATGAATGACTTTAACCACAGGTGCGATACAGTTAGTCGTACACGAAGCTGCTGTCACGATACGATGTTTTTCAGGGTCGAAAATATGGTCGTTCACGCCCACCACAATGTTCGCAATACCTTCTTCTTTCACAGGTGCGCTTACCACGACACGTTTCACGCCTTGCTCTAGGTATTTGTTTAGGAATGATGTTTTGCGATGTACGCCTGTCGCTTCAATCACAACATCACAATCAGACCAGTTCACCGCATCGATATCGCGTTGTTGAGTCGTGGCGACACGCTTGCCGTTGATGACGAGCTCACTGCCTTCGACCTGAACTCCATGATGCCAACGACCTTGCACTGAATCGAATTCTAATAAGTGACCAAGCGTAGCTGCGTCACCTGCGACATCGTTGATTAACACAAACTCCAATTCTGGCCAATCAAATGCCGCTCGCAGCGCTAAGCGACCAATTCGGCCAAAGCCATTAATTCCTACTTTAATTGTCATAGTTTTACCCTCTAATCTTCTACCTTGAATCTCTATTCGCTGTTAACAGCAAGCCTCACGACTTTTATCGTGTAAGCGTGTGATGTCGTCTTGGTATTCCTGCTTCAAACAGTTTGATGCCACTAAGTCTTCAATTAACTTTCGCATCCAACCTGGTAATTGCTGTGATAACTCGTAATACACCCACTGCCCTTGGCGTTTATCCACCAAGATGCCACTGGATCGTAACTGAGCAAGATGACGAGAAACTTTCGGCTGGCTCTCTTGTAGAGCAAACGCCAAATCGCCAACGCAAGTTTCACCTTCACGGGCCACGAGCATTAAACAACGTACGCGTGTTTCATCGGATAACAGCTTAAAAAACTGATGTGGAAGCATAATGAACATACCTATATATGGATATGCGTATATGTTTATTTAATTAAGATATATCGTCAAGAGGAAACCGTCCATCGTCATAAAAGTTTCACATCTAACGAACAGCTTGATTGTAAAGAGAGAGATTCAAAGAGATAAAAGATAAGACAAGAAATTATGCAGTCGCGATGCTTTGACTCCAGCGAGCCGCTTCACCTAAGGAGAGCTTCACTTCCTCTAAAGGCAACCCCAATTGCATCGTGATTTTTTCAACCCCTGACCAATCGGCACGCTCGTAGCACTCTTCGAGGGAAATAAGTGCACCATAAACCCCTTTGCGATGTAATAGCGCTTGTTGTACTGAATGACTAAGCGGTAACTGCCTAACTAAAGATTCCACCGAAAGATCCAGCAGCGCATCTAGAATCGACAGCAAACCAACCATGAAACCTTGCTCGTTGAGGTGAGAGAATGGCTGATAGCGCGACATCAATTGGCAAAATTGAGCTCGTTGCAATGAAAGGTGATACAGCTCTCGAGGCTTGTTACTGGAGATATACGATGCCACAACCAAAGAGACAAACTGCTTAAGGTTATCCTGGCCAAGATAAATCAATGCCTGACGAAAAGAGCTGATTTCGACAGCCAAATTCGGCGCTTGCGTATTTACAAAACGCAATAATTTATATGACAACGCGACATCTTGCGTAATGATGGACTCGATACGAGTAAAGTCAGGCTCAGGAGCACAAACTTCACGAAACAGTTGCAATGCCAACACTTGCTCAGGACTGACGTATTTAGTCTGCGAGACGAGTGGCTTGCTAAAAAAATAACCTTGGAAAAATTTAAAGCCAGCCGCTTTCGCTTGCTCAAACTCTTCTGCGGTTTCAACACGTTCTGCTAAAAAGTGGTATTTGACGCGTTTGGCAAGGTGTGTTTTGACCAGTTCACAGGCCTTTTCGAGCCCCATCGCCATAATGTCGAGCTTCACAATATGCACATATGGCAAAAAACGGCGCCATTCTGGTGTTAGGGTGAAGTCATCCAAAGCGATCAAGTAACCTTCTCGATAAAACTCACGAATCGCATCAAGAAGCTCATCCGTAGGTTGGCACGTTTCCAACACTTCGATGACAATTTTGTTTTTCGGCAAACTGCGCGGCAAACGTCGCACCAAGCTTTGATGAGGAAAGTTAATAAAGCATCTAGAAGAGGCAATCACTGGGTTAGTACCCAGCGATAGGAAGTTTTCGACAATCAGTCGGTATGTCGCTCGATTTGAATCAATATGTGAAGGGTATGCGTTACTCTCCCCGTCTCGAAACAACAATTCATAACCCAGCGTCTGTCTTTTTCGGTTAAAGATCGGCTGGCGAGCGACATACGTTGTATTCATGCTAAAGAAGGACCTATAAATGGCTTATGACTTTGCAGCTGCTAATAATGCACCACAACCCATGAACATTGAACCGAATACTTTGTTTATTTTTCCCATGATTTTATCGGAGCGAATAAAGCGTCCCATTTGTGCTGCCAAGCTCGTGTAACCCAACATTACACACGCATCAATCACGACCGTAGTGACGCCAAGCACCAACAGTTGCGTGATTTGGTCTTTTGCTGGGTCAATAAACTGCGGGAACAACGCCACCAGAAAAACAATCGATTTAGGGTTGGTGAGGTTAATTAACACTGCCTTGTACAACAGCGCCGTGCCTGACATCTCGTTGTGGTTTTCAGCTGCGACTAAGCTTGATGTGTCGCGCCATTTCTGAATCCCCAACCAAACCAGATAAGCGGCACCAACCCATTTAATGACAGAAAATGCGGTTGCTGACTGCGCGACAAGCGCACCAATACCCGCCCCCACCAGCGCGATGTGGATAACTAAACCAATTTGTAAGCCAATAATGGCACCCAGTGATTTACGGGTACCGTAACTCAAACCATTACTGATTGAGTTCACCGTGCCAGAGCCCGGAGCCAAACTAAAAACGATTGCTGTTACTACATAAGCTAACCAGACATGGGTATCCATTGCATTTCCTCACTAATTCTTCGATGATACATCGCGTAAACAACGTATCTTCAGGTAATCAACTAATGGCGACTAACCATTCACCTTTGACTTATACTCAAGAGACATTATTTGAGCAAGCAATTGGTGGTCCGATCGCAGCACTTTGGCAAACTCGCCAAGAGGGCTTTGTTAAAGGGACTGAGAAAAAGAACATTTACTGGTGCAAGCTAACCAACCCAGAGCATAAAAAAGCCGTGCTCATCGTAAATGGACGCATTGAGTCTTCCTGGAAATACCAAGAGCTGTTTTACGATCTCTACCGCCAAGGTTTCGATGTCTATTCCTTTGACCACCGCGGACAAGGTTTATCAGATCGTTTATTATCTGACTCAGATATGGGTCACGTCTATGACTTTACTGATTATATTGATGATATGGACATCGTCGTAAAAAAACACGACCTTAGCGAATATCAACAATGCTTCATCATCGCGCACTCTATGGGCGGCGCGATCGCGACACGTTACCTGCAAACTCACTCAGAACACCCTTTTACTGGTTTGATTCTAAGTGCGCCCATGTTTGGCATTAACCTGCCATGGTACCTATCACCAATAGCGATTCCGGTCACACAAATTATGTCAGCGGTATCGACTTTACCACGCTATGCACCAGGACATCAGGCCTACTTCCCTAAGCCCTTTGAAGATAACCCACTTAGCCAAAGTTACGGCCGCTACCAATGGTTCCGAAACCTATATACGGAAAAACCGGAACTGCAAGTCGGTGGGCCAAGCACTCGCTGGGTTTGGCAAGGGCTCATGGCCGCTAAGCAGTGCTTTTTATTAACTCGCCAAGTCAAAATACCAGTCATCCTAATCCAAGCCGGAAACGATCGGATTGTTAGCAACCTCGCGCAAAAGCGTTTTATTGATAAATTGCGGAAAACCAACCCACACGCGGAGCTGCTTTCTATCGAAGGCGCACAGCATGAAATCTTATTCGAGACCGATAAGTATCGTAATCAAGCGCTCGATGCGATTTTCCGCTTTATGAATGACCATAAATCGCCATCAAACGAACAAGCACAATAAGAACTCTAGGCGACCATTTCACGACTAAGATTAAAGAGGAAATGTCTACACATCGATTTACCCTCTTTTTCATCCTCATTTTGGCGTACACTGCTTGAACTTGGCTACTTTGACACAGTGTTTAACCGCATAGTGCTACGGGCCCAAGTTCCCCCGCATTCGGAGCAGTACGATCTAGTCAGTCTGCTGTACTCCGTTTGCAATTCACCTGTTCCACACTATCCAAACCGTTTACGAGGACTTCATGAGCACATCGCTACCTTGCAAAGAGATCACCAAAATCGTTGCCTCTGATCTGGATGGCACGTTACTCGCACCTAACCATCAGCTCAGTGCTTACTCAAAAGAGACGCTAAAAGCGCTGCATGAAAAGGGTTATACCTTTGTCTTTGCAACCGGCCGTCACCACGTAGACGTTGCGAGCATCCGTCGCCAAGTTGGCATTCCAGCTTATATGATCACGTCGAATGGTGCCCGAGTGCATGACCAGGAAGATCAGCTAATGTACAGCGAGAATGTCCCTGCGGAACTGGTACAAGGCGTGATCGACACGATCAAACATGATCAAGAAATACTTATTCACATGTATCAAAATGATAGCTGGTTGATGAACAAGGATGATGAAACGTTACGTGACTTCCACGATGAATTCACTTACGTCTTATTTGATGAAGACCACGCCCCAACTGACGGTATTGCGAAAGTTTTCTTCACGCATCCAGGAGAAGACCACGAACGTTTGGTCGTATTTGAAAACAAACTACGTGAGCAGTTTGGTGATAAGCTGAACATCGCATTTTCAACGCCTTGGTGTTTGGAAGTAATGAGCGCTGGCGTGTCTAAAGGTCATGCTCTTGAAGCGGTAGCGAAAAAACTCGACCTCACGTTAGAAAACTGCGTAGCATTTGGTGATGGCATGAATGACGTAGAAATGCTGTCGATGGCAGGTAAAGGGCTAGTTATGGGTACATCACACGAAAAAGTGATGAAAGCTCTACCAAATAATGAAGTAATTGGCAGCAATGCAGAAGATGCGGTTGCACACTACCTACAAGAACACTTGCTGTAAGCTTCAATACTCCAAATAATGAAGGGCTGCACATTCGCAGCCCTTCTCTTTTATCGCTGACTTGGCAGCTTCTCTTTGCCAAGAATCGCGTCCCATTCTTCTTCTGTCACGGGCATAATCGACAAGCGATTTCCACGTTTCACCAACGGCATGTTCTCAAGTTCTGGCATCGCTTTCATCACCGACAACGGAATCACTCGCGCCGTTTTACGTACAAACTCGACATCCACCATAATCCAACGCGGGTTGTCTGGGTCTGACTTTGGATCGTAATAATCGCTTTCGGGATCGAATTGGAAATGATCGGGATAGGCTTCTCTCACAACTTTAGCAATACCTGCCACGCCAACATGTTTACAAGAAGAGTGGTAAATCAGGACTAAATCGCCCACCTTCACTTGGTCACGCATCATATTGCGCGCCTGATAATTACGAACTCCCTCCCAACATGAAACCTTTTGGGTTCGAAGCGTGTCAATAGAAAAGGTATCTGGTTCAGTTTTAAATAACCAATATGCCATAATGCCATCCGATGCCGATTGAGTAACAATAATGAGGAAGATATAACATGAAGGCTTTGAAAAACCCAGTGGCGCTTGCCACCCTGCTGGTTCTGCAAGCATGTAGTTCACAGCCGCCACAATCTGGTGCTGCTGACCCAATCTCTCCACCAGCAACCTTAGATAAGCCTGAAACCATTCAACCTCAAACTTTTATGCTACGCGGAAAAGTGATCGTCGGTCACGAGAGCCAATACATCATGCCTTGTGGCAGCGACAAGCAATATTGGTTGCAACTATCACCACAGCAAATGCAACGAGCAATTCAGTTAAATAACGAGCCTTACCAGACTATGTATGGCGAGGTTATCGGCCACCTCAACCCACCGGGCATTGATGGGTTTTCTGCTGATTTCGATGCTAACTTTGTCGTGGAACAAGTGAACTTCCTCACAACGGAAAATCCAAACCGTTGTCAGCAACCAAACAAACCAACTCGCGTGTTTGGTAATGAGCCTTCTTGGTCGGCAAGCTTTGAGGCTAATGGACTAACATTCCAGCAAATCGGCAAACAAACCACAAAATTAGCGATTAAAAGCAGTCAGCTTCAACCTCGCCAGCGCACTTATCAACTACAAGATGGTGAGCTTCGCTTAACAGAAAACCTCTGCTCAGACACAATGAGCGATTCTTTGTATGGCTGGAAAGCAACACTAAAACATGATGGCGAGACGTATCAAGGTTGTGGTATCGCTGCAAACGTCGATGCAACGCTTGGCTGGGCTAATACCTATGTCGCGACCTCAACTCAATCACAAGGTTTTGAAGTACAAATGACCTTAAACCCAGACCACAGCGCCACAACAAAATACCGTTACGCCAATGGACAAGCACCATTAATCGAGCGTGGTTACTGGCAACAGTTAAGTCCGTCTCAGGTTCAAGTTGTCATGACGCATCATCAACAGCAAAGACTGATGTCAGAGCGACTGTTTACTCGAGAAGGCAATCAGCTCAAAGCGACCAAAGAAAAAGTCGGTAACTTGGTATACCCAATCGCCGATGGTGGTTTAGTCCTTTATCCTGCCACCGTTCGTGATGAAGGCATCATGCAACCAGCCGAAAAACGCACCAACAACCCCATCGGTAGTGCTGACGTACCTTCTAGTGCAGAGTTTGATTCAAAAGTAGATGCCGCGGTGCGCAACTACTTCTTTATCCATCAAACCAACCCCAACAATAACCAATACCGTTGGCTAACTTACGACCTCAACAGCGATGGTAACGAAGAGCTATTGGTACAGTTGGATTGGTGTGGTTCCGGTGGCTGTACATTGCTAATATTTGAACATCACGAAAAGGAATGGCGCTTTAATAGCCGCATTACACTAGTGCAAAGCCCGATTATGCTCGGCCAACAAACCTCTCATGGTTGGCGAGATCTGATTTTTAATGTCAGCGGTGGCGGAGCTAAAGCGGCTCAACATGTGATGCAATACACTGGGGTTAGCTACCCACTCAACCCAAGCATGGCGCCAACGGCAACGCCGAACCAAGTCAGTGGCGTGCGTCTGTTCTCTGATGGGATAAGCCCGGTGCGAGAAGGAGTTCGTCTGTAATGTCACAACCGTGTCCAACCTGCGGTTTTCAATTCAATTGTATGTGCTCGCTAATGCCGAAACTTAACAGTGAGCACAACATCCTGCTGTTAATGCATCCGAATGAACTGAAGCGTGATACTAATACCGGCCAGCTACTAGAGCAGTGCCAACTCAGCATTGAGCGAGTAATCTGGGATCGCAAACAGCCACCAGCAGAATTGCTCACTCTATTAGCTGATCCGTCGCGGTATCCGGTGTTGCTCTTCCCCTGTGAAGAAAGTATCACACTCGAACATGTGGTACTCCAAAGCCAGCAACAAACCAAAACTCCGCTGTTTATTATTTTAGATGCCACCTGGCAAGAGGCGCGCAAGATGATCAATAAGAGCCGTTGGTTAGAAGGTATCCCTACTATGGGATTGTCTGCGTCGGCGGACTCACAATATCAGCTGCGACGCAACCAACAACAAGGTAATTTGTGTACGTTTGAAGTCGCTGCACATTTGCTCGGGCAACTTGGAGAACAAAACAACCAACAACAAATGCAGCGCTTTTTTGCCCATTACCTCGCTCTGTTCCAAGCTGAAAAGAGTGGACACGCTCTTAAGCGTTAACCATTAAGCTCAGTAGAAGAACCAAACAAAAAACGCAGCCTACGCTGCGTTTTTTACGACAAGAAGTTTCACGTGAAACATCATTAAAACAGTCGAGTCGGCTCGCCAAGATAGTAACCCTGCAAATAATCCACCCCCATGTCTTGTGCAATGGTGCACACCTCCTGATTGTGGACGAACTCCGCCACCGTCTCCGCGTTAAACACCTGGCACAAACGCACCAACTGGGAAGCGATCTTGCGCTGTTTTAAGTCTTTATCAATATCACGAATCAAGCTGCCATCGAGCTTTATGACTTCTGGCTCCAACTTTAGGATTTCATCGATATTCGAATAGCCGGACCCAAAGTCATCAACAATGATACGCGCCCCTAAGCTTCTAAAATGACTGCACACTTCTATCATTCGGCCGTAGTCTTTGATCTGCTCAGATTCCAGCACTTCTAAACCAATTCGCCTTGGGTCATTTAGCTGGCTAATTTCATGCTCTAAAAGCATTAAAGTTTTATCACTGAGCAAATCTTGCGGCGATAAGTTTATAGAAAAGTCACCTTGCTTATCTCGCATGTAATGCAACGTAGAATGAATCATGTGCCGACTTAATCGAGTGTAAAGATGCGTATCAGAGATAATTGGCAGAAAACGCCCTGGCGCAATCACCGTTCCATCGGCTTCCAGAATACGAACCAAACATTCTTGGCTTGCTAATTTGTGGCTACCCGCATGCACAATAGGTTGGCTATAAGTGATGATATTCTGTTTGAGAATGGCTCTACTGACGCAACTTAGCCATCCAAGTTGCTCTTTACGCACATCCTCACTGACTTCAATATCTTTCGCATTACAGATATGGGTATTACTGCGTACACCGGAGCGCCTCGCTTCGATGCCTTTGAGTAAGAGCTCATCTACTGAAGCGGATGGAAAATCTCGACGACTCACTAAGCCGCCGCATAGCGAGATAGAAAGATAATCTATTTCACGTAGGCCAATTGGCTCAAAATTAGTTTGTTCTACCGCGTCAGCAAAACGCGTAAAGTGCTGTTTGATGGTCTCGCTGCTTTGATCAGCTTTAAATATGAACGCCCATTCACCAACCCCAATACTATAAAGCTGCAAAGCCGTTGGCATGCCGAAACGCTTTCGTAGTCGATTCGTAAAGTGCATTGAGAGATCTTTGAGTAATTGATCTCCCACTCGGTAGCCGTATTTTTCGTTGATATGACTAAAGTTAAGTAGCTTTAGAGTCAACAAATGCTCATCCAAATCGATGTTACTCAGTCGCTCTTGCAATGCGACCCGGTTTTGTAACCCCGTGCGACTGTCGCGTCGATAGCTTTCTTGTAACTTGCGCGTTTGGCGATCGAGTTGATATCCCATATGCGCGTTCATATGGTTGAGATCGCCGATCGCATTTCGAATCAAGCTAAACAACGGTGAAATAGAGGAGCTAACGGGCGACTTAGGCAAGTTCAATGTTTGCACTTCGTCTCCCTCTCGCATCGCTAAATACGTCAGGCTGTGATGAAGAATTTCGGGCTGACCAATACCACCATGCAGTTCCCCCATACAGTAACTACCAAACGTCGTCGCAATATCTTTAAAGGCTTGGACTTCGTCGCTGCTGTCAATAAAGTCTAACCGTGACGCGCAGTTAAAAATCATCACGACTTCAGGTTGGTGCATGGCTAACTCAACCACACCATGCCGCACTTGCTCGAGCGTTAACGAGGGATGGTTATAGCAAAATTGCACTTCGTCACCAAGACACCAGGGCCTGTCGAAGCTCATACTGCCATCAGCGTGTAGCTCCGTTACCGTACAAACTTCCTTTCGCCCTAAGCTTTCTCGATACAAAGGAAAGCTGAGCAGTTGACTCAGCGTCACGTCATGGCCATCCGCCAAGTAACGCTTGTATACTTCCAGCGCTTTCTTCTCACCTAAACAATACAAGCGCGTTCCTTTTGCATGAGTGACTTTGTGTGGCATGCCAATCGGGTTCCATTCCGAATACGCATCAGTCCATAGCTTCAAAGTATCACTGTGCAAAGCTACGGCAACCACAGCGTTATCGTAAACTCGGTTTTGATATAGCACCCAGCAGCCATCGTCAATACTCTGCGCCAACCCTCCAGAAATCACTACTTCTTCACTGGCGAAGGTTTGAAACAAGGGATAGTCACGTCGTTCAATTTGCACAGCAAAGCTGAGGATCACCTGTGAATTATGCTGCATTAGAAGAGAGCGCTTGAGCTCCCCGCCATCAATATCAGGGGAGTAAGAGTATGTTTGTACCGCAGAAGTCAGCGTGGTTTGCTCAAATTCAATCACACTCACTAGGCAACCAGAGGTAAATATCTCCCCTTCCAGAATCACATTACGCGTACTATGCCCCATAACATGAGCATTCGGCAGCGACGACAAAACGGCGTCTGCAAGTGTGGTCGTAATTTCGCGCGATTGCGTCGACAATATTTGTACTAAATATTGTTTATCTGAGGAAGTCGGAAAAGTGACTAAAAAGTCATTCAGTTGACTGACATCGTGAACCAGTTTTGAAAAAGCTCGCATGGACCTACCACTGCCGTAACACTATCTTCACCACGACGTGTGGCGTTACTATTTTTATTTAATAGAGAATAATTTACGTTGCTTTGCGCTGCTTTTCTAGACACAAAATGAGATTAGAATGGATTAATGCGAAAGCAATTAAAAAAGTGTGAGTAACGGCTGCAAACTATTGATTTCAATATCAGGTAAAGTACGTGTTTTTGAATGGTTAATGACATTTTTATTCATATCATTAAACCAACAGGCTGCAAAACCTGCCAACTTTGCACCATGCACATCCGTGGTTAGATGATCACCGACATGCAGAATATTCTCCGCAGGAATATCCAAGAATCGCTTCGCTTTAGTAAACATATCGGTTGCGGGTTTCGCCAATCCATCTGGTCCTGCTTTAAGTACCTGTTGGAAATAAGGCGTAAGACCGATGCGGTCTAAATCCACATTACCGTTGGTGATTGCCACCAACGGGATGTGCTGCGCGAGTTCCTCCAATACATCGAGGCTTTGCTGCGGCACTTCAAAACGGTTACGCCAGTCCAACGCAACGTCTACTGCGGCTTTCGCGGCGGCATGTGCTGCGTCTTCGTCGTAGCCTACTTGGGAGAAGGCTTGCTGAAGTTGCACTAAACGCCATAAAGTGACATCGCTCTTCAGCTCGGGTTGTTGCTGCACAACACGCTGCTTGAGAGCAAACCAATCCGCTTTGTTCATATGAGCAACCGCTGGATGATGGTGCTTGAGCCAAGATAGCAACTCACGCTCCATGCGAACTATCACAGGATAGTTGTCATAGAGGGTATCATCTAGGTCAAAGGTCATTGCCTTAATAGGCTCGATACGGCGATAAAATTTCATACTTCGGCTCACTCCCCGTTCTTTTTACGTGCGCGTGGGTGGGCTTGGTCGTAGGCTTGCGCCAAATGTTGGAAATCCAAGTGCGTGTAGATTTGGGTCGTCGAAATGTTCTCGTGCCCTAAAAGCTCCTGCACCGCACGTAAGTTATTGCTTGATTCGAGCATATGTGTCGCAAATGAGTGACGCAATTTATGCGGACTAATATGGCTTGCGACAGACTGTTTCTGCCCCCATTCAGCCATGCGCTTTTGCACGCTACGATGCGAAATACGCGTTCCAAGCTTAGATACAAACAAGGCGGGCTCACCTGGAGCGGCTAAATCACCACGAACGCGTAACCACTTCCCGACCCACTCGGTTGCCATCCCAGAGAACGGCACTTTACGTTCTTTATCGCCTTTACCAATAACACGAAGCTCACCACTACGCAGTTGTACATCACGTACATCCACACCCACCAACTCAGCCAAACGTAAGCCGGCGCCGTACATCAGCTCCATCATGGCGCGATCGCGCACAGCCAACGGGTCGTCCTCGTTGACTTCAAGTAATTGGCTCACTTCGTCAACATCGAGGTTTTTGGGCAACGGGCGTTTTTTGCGAGGTGCTGAAACCCCTTTGGCTGGGTTAGCCGACATCTCGCCACGCAGAATAAGGAAATCGAAAAAGCTACGCAGCGATGAGAGGCGCGTTGCCAAACTGCTGGCTTTCATGCCTTCTCGCATGCCCTTACCTGCTAATTGGCGCACCCAACCAGCATCCACTTGAGACCAATCTTTGAGCCCCATTTCAGCTAGGTGCTGCGCCATTGTTTCTAGCTGCTGTTTGTAATTGCGCTGAGTATGTAGGCTAAGCCCCTTTTCGCTTCGTAAGAATTCATAGAAGCGCTCAAGAGGCTTTTGCAGATTATTTGGCAGAGGAGTGTTGGGAGTTGTCGTCATCGTAACTTTGCCATACCAGTGTTTGAGCGAGATGTGCCACTACTAATGATAGGTGACGCAAAAACAAGGTATCCATATCTGGCTGAAAATGGCCGCCATCTTCACTAGAAAAAGCAAGCACGCCCAGTGTTTGCTGTTTCACGAGCGGCAGTACCACATAGGAACCCATTTCCGGCACTTCCATGTTGCCAAACAAAGCTTCACGATCTACTTTGCGAAGACGTCCTAAGTACGCATCTTTGCCATTTAAGTGAGTGGTCGCAAAGCGTTGATAACTTTCCTTACTCAATTGAATCGATGCGTCGCATTGACTAAACAATCGAACAAACGCACGTAAGCCCAGTGCTTTGGCTTTCTCTTCGATAGAATGAATGACTTGTTTAAAGTCACCACACTTTAGAATCTGCCCCTGCAAATCCATAAATTCGTAAAAGGTGCGATCATTGTTCGCCGCAAGCGACATTAGTGTAGTGATCTCTTCCTCTAACTCTTCAATGCGCTGACGTTGGCGATTCATTTGGATGTGTACCAAAGATACCGCGCCTAAGTCTGAGTGTGGGAAAGATAAACGATCCACAAGCTCCGGACGTTGCACAAAAAAGTCTGGATGATCTTTGAGGTACTCGGCCACTACTTCAGACGTTAAGGCATCTGCTTCTACTTGAGACAAACCGTTTCCTTTTTCTTCAACTAGCAAGACAATTGACCATCAAATACATGCGTTGTAGGTCCGGTCATAAACAACGGCTTGCCAGGACCTTGCCATGCAATTCGCAATTCACCACCAGGTAGAGAAACCTTAACGTTTTCATCCAACAAGCCCTGCAGAATCCCAACCGCGACTGCCGCGCATGCACCACTACCACAAGCTTGTGTCTCTCCTGCGCCTCGCTCGTAAACTCGAAGACGAATATGGTCACGACTCATCACCTGCATAAAGCCAGCGTTGACGCGCTCTGGGAAACGCTCATGCGACTCAAGCAGCGGACCGAGAGTTTCCACTTCTGCCGTATCCACATCGTCGACCACGGTCACTACGTGCGGGTTACCCATGCTCACAGCACCACAAAACAGCGTTTTTTCACCAGCGCGCATGATGTAAGTTTTCTCTTTTTGCTTCGCTTTGAAAGGAATTTTGTTCGGTTCAAACTCTGGTACGCCCATGTTGACCGTCACTTCCCCATCATCTTCGATGTTGAGAATCATCTTTCCTTTCTTGGTGCTCACGCTGATGCTGTATTTATTGGTCAGCCCCTTCAAGCGAACAAAGCGGGCAAAACAGCGTGCACCGTTACCACACTGTTCAACTTCACTACCATCGGCATTAAAAATCCGATAATGGAAGTCGGTTTCAGGGTCGTAAGGGGCCTCTACCACAAGCAATTGGTCAAAACCAACGCCAGTATGACGATCCGCCAAGCGGCGGATCAGGTCTTGCGAGAAAAACACGTTCTGGGTAATACAGTCGACGACCATGAAGTCGTTGCCCAAACCGTGCATTTTGGAAAAGTGGAAATGCATTTGTTGTGTGTTACTCCGGTAGAATCTGTTCCAGCTGCCACAAACTGGTCAGCTCCTCACGCTGGCGAACTAAGTGGCTTTGTTTACCGTCCACCATCACTTCTGCCGCTCGGGTACGAGTATTGTAGTTCGAAGACATCACAAAACCATAGGCACCTGCTGAACGAACCGCGAGTAGATCACCTTCTTGCAAAACGAGTGCGCGATCTTTACCCAAGAAGTCGCCGGTTTCACAAATAGGACCAACCAAGTCGTAAGTCTGAGCTTCACCCTTTCGCGGTGAAACTGGCACAATATCTTGCCATGCTTGGTATAGCGCAGGACGCATCAAGTCGTTCATTGCAGCGTCGATAATCGCAAAGTTTTTATGCTCAGTATGTTTTAAAAACTCAACACGCGTTAGCAAGATACCTGCGTTCGCAGCAATTGCACGGCCTGGCTCAAAGATCAGCTCCAAGTCTTGGTGATTTTCAAGACGGCCTAGTAACGCTTTGGCGTAATCAGAAGGCTGAGGTGGTAATTCATCACGATAGACCACACCCAAACCGCCGCCGACATCAAGGTGACGAATGTTAATGCCTTGCGCTTTTAAATCATCAATCAGGGCTAATAAACGGTCTGTCGCGTCGATAAATGGGTCTATATTGGTCAGCTGAGAACCAATGTGGCAGTCGATGCCTTGCACATTCAAGTTCGGCAGGCTTTGCGCGAATTTATAAACATCTGGCGCACGATCAAACGCAATGCCGAATTTATTGTCGCGAAGACCAGTCGAAATGTAAGGGTGTGTTTTCGCGTCGACATCTGGATTGATACGAAGAGAAATTGGTGCAATCACACCAAGCTCACCCGCAACCTTGTTCAAACGTTCTAGCTCTGGCTCAGATTCAACGTTGAAACATTTGATACCTAGCTCAAGAGCGCGCTTCATCTCTGCCGATGTTTTACCAACACCAGAGAAAACGACTTTTTTCGGATCACCGCCTGCGGCAATCACACGCTCAAGTTCACCACCCGACACGATGTCAAAACCCGATCCCAAACGCGCTAGCGTGTTCAATACGCCTAAGTTTGAGTTGGCTTTCACCGCGTAGCAAACTAGGTGAGGATGCTGACCCACAGCACTATCAAACGCCTTCCAATGGCGCTCTAGCGTGGCTCGAGAATATACGTAAAGAGGAGTGCCATATTGCTCTGCAAGAGCTTGAAGTGGGACGTCTTCGGCCCAAAGCTGGCCATCATCCTGATAGTTGAAGTAATCCAAAATTCGCTTCCCTTATTTTATTCGACTGCTGAACCCTAATTTCACCCTAAGGTGCGGTTATTTATTGTGATTGCTCATTCTGTTGAGTGTCATCTGGAATGTATAGTGAGCCAGACTGACCACACCCCGCTAAGGTCGCGGCAACCATCACAAACAACACAGTAACTAATTTTTTCATTTCGCATATCGTGATTATTGAATCAATGCCCCCTATAATCGCACCACACTCAGGAAAAGCAATAGGATAGACGGATGAACGATACTGAATTTCATCAACTGGTGGATGCGCAGATGCAAATCATCGAAGAATCCATCGATGATTCAGGCGCAGACATTGATTACGAAGTCACTGGCAACGTAATGACATTGGAATTTGAAGACCGCAGCCAAATCATCATTAATCGCCAAGAGCCGATGCATGAGATCTGGCTAGCGTCCAAATCTGGTGGTTTCCACTTCAAGCTTATTGAAGGTAAATGGACCTGCTCAAAAACGGGTATGGAGCTATTTGAAATGGTGAAGCAAGAGTGTGAAAAGCACGCAGGCGAAGCCATTGATTGGGCATAATTCTGGTCAATCGTCACCAAAACAAAAAGAGCACCGAAGTGCTCTTTTTGTTTATTGATACGGGTTTAATTACGCGTTCACAGTTTTGGTCGGGCGACTCGGTGAACAACCGTCATTACGGTAAGGAATGATATACGCATTCCCCTCTTCAGGGTGAATAATTTGATAGTACTGAGGCAGGTTAAAGTTAATAAACTTAGACGCGACGCGACTATCGTCTTTTACCGACGTGTAGAAGCTGTTTACAGACGAAATCATTTCATCTTTGGAGCCACTGAATTGGTGATACACTTCTACTTGATTTGACTCATCCAACACATAAATATTGAAGCCATCTTCGTTATCTTCAAAGAAGAACTGCACCAGACCTTCACTGGCAAACCCATCCACCGCTTCCGGCATTTGATATTCTTGCTCACGATCGAGCATTAACAGCGGCGAGCCTTTGAGTTTGTTAGTAGAAATGCTGCGGTAGAAATCGATGGAATTTTCTAGCTTCTGCACCGACACACCACGACGTTCAAAGAACAACCCATAAGTCTGGTTACCAAGACGCATCGCTTTAAAGCGGCGGCGTTTCTCTTGCTCTACTGGTTTCAAGCGTAAGTCGATACATTCAGCTAAAAGCTGGTAAACCATATTACGCATCACACCACGCATGTTCTTCGCATAGCAGAACACATCCACTGATTCTGGTGGCAACGCATCTTGGTGCATTTTGCCCAAAATGGTTTTCAGTGCATCCAGCATCGCCGTTTCCCCTTTGAAATGCAGCGTACGCACTTCATGCCAAGAGTTACGGTAAACAAGGTCAACACTGCCGACTAAATTTTTATGTTCTGGACCAAAGCTAAAAATATCGGTGTTCTTAACATCCACTTTCAACGAACGACCAGAAAGTTCAGACGTCGGATCATTTTCAAAGTTGATGAACATCGCAAGCTGGCTTATTTCACAAGGACTCGCTAGCGCCTGCATAGATGGACGACGCTTACGCAACGCAAAAGTATTTCGTAAGTCACTCACCATTTGGTAAAACTTATCAATATCTAGCTGCGCTTCACGTACCACGGCATGTAAACGAGTCGATTCAGTGATCAAGCCATTGAAGAATGCCCAAGCAACCAATTTACTCAAGTATTCATGATGCTCTAGATATGGTTGCCCCAAAATGCGGTGCGCAATAAGTGGTTGTTTATAGAGGTACCAACCAGACTTGTTCACTCCCCCTTTTTTCACTTCGATAAAGCTCAAGTCAGGCTCGTGCAGATCAGGTGAAATCTGTGGGTTTAGTAACGTTACTTTGCCCGGCAATACTTCAAAAGCCGCGTAAAGTTTACGGGCCAAAATACTGATGTCTTGCGGACTGATAGCAGAAGTGATGTCGTTACGACGCGCAAATTGAATCAAGTTACGGTAGCTTTGCATCAACGCATCCAGCAATGCATGATGTACCACCTTCACTTGTTCAACCTTCCAATTACGGCGGTCATCGAGCTCTGCAACGACACTGGCATCCCAATTCCATTTTGCAATCATATCGCTCAGCGCTTCACGACGCCAAGCTACTGAGCCAACATTCGGCTCACGAGATAATTTTTCATGGGTTTTGAGATAGAAACAGCGACGCACTAAATCCAAACGTGTATCGTCTTGAATTCGCTCTAAGTAACGGGTTACTTTTTCCAACATTAAGTAGTACGCATCCATGCCATAGAGATCAGGCTCATGGGCAAAGAAACGACGTTTAGTGTCGATGCTTAACAATTGAGTATGCGGGTATTCCCACGAGTAAGCTTCTAGCAAGATGGCTTTTAATACCGATTTGTAGGGAGAATCGATGCTTTTGTATAACTGCCACAAGTTCGAGCCGAAGTATTCTTCAGCAGGAATGCAGTTCAATTTACCAAAGTCGATCCATTCACTACAGTCGATGTAACCATCACTGCACAGTTGAGAAACGTACTCGTCGTAACACTCTTCCATTTCTGGCGGCACGATTTGCCATAACAAACGCTGTCCGGCAATACGCACCGCACTACGATAGAATTCATCTAGCAAAAGTAAGTGCTGAGATGAACCACAGTTATCACCTGTCATCTCCTCAGAATGATTGCTTCTAAAGCGCTCTTTATCCATTAAGAAAAAGTTCGCTTCCACGCCTTTGCTTTGTGCCCAATCCGTGATGAGTAGGCATTTATTGGTCAATAACTCGCGTTCGTCACAATCCATCTCTGGTGAGATACACACCCAAATATCCAAATCACTGGAAGTACTTTGACCAATCGAGGAGGTACTGCCCATGGTGTACAAACCCAATATAGCGGGCTTTTCTACCGTCTTGAGCGGCTGACCAATGGCAAGTTGAATATCATCTATGAATTGTTGCTGAATGCTATTTAGTTCAAGCCCATGCACACCAAACGGGACATCGGCATCATAATAGCCAGGAATTACAGGATGGTTGTAGTTCAACAAGGCAGGAATCAAGTGGAAGACTTGCTGGCTTTGCGAATCCATAAGCGCCAACGCGCGATCAACTCGCTGCTGATTCAAATTATCTAGTCGCTGGATGATTTTTTGGGTGTAAGCCTGCAAGGGGAATTCCTTGGTTGAACAATCACGAAAATCTGCTGACGTTTTAAACCAAAACGGCTTAAAAACGTGATCAATTTAACACTTTTATTGGTGCGGGTAAAGCTTCACGCCCGTGTATCACTCCGGATACAAAACCATACTTTAGTCACAAAATTAATCGCGCGGTAGTGTCGCTCTTATTACCTATTACTAATAATAGTCCTTAGTCTAATTGAGAATCCAGTCACACTATTTTCATAACGTCATGTAATTCCATTCATAGCCTTCAGAGATAACGAACTAACAGTAAGCATTTCTTGATGAGAATGGTAGGATAAACCCAAATCCAAACAGCATTGAGAAGATCATGACACAATCCACACCGATTCGCATTGCAACTCGAAAAAGCCCTCTTGCTTTATGGCAAGCTTACTTTGTTAAAGACGCCCTTCAAGCCGCTCACCCTGGCTTGGAAGTCGAGTTAGTAACCATGGTGACCAAAGGTGACGTGATTTTAGATACACCACTAGCAAAAGTTGGCGGCAAAGGCTTGTTCGTAAAAGAGCTTGAAATCGCGATGCTAGAAGGACGTGCAGACCTCGCCGTTCACTCAATGAAAGACGTACCCGTCGATTTCCCAGAAGGCCTTGGCCTCGTGACCATTTGTGAGCGTGAAGATCCTCGTGATGCCTTCGTCTCTAATACCTATAGCCACATTGATGAGCTCCCTCAAGGTGCCGTGGTTGGTACTTGCAGTTTACGCCGCCAATGCCAACTGAAAGAATATCGTCCGGACATCATCATCAAAGAGCTTCGCGGTAATGTGGGCACTCGCCTTGGTAAGTTAGATGCGGGTGAGTATGATGCAATCATTCTTGCTGCGGCTGGCCTCAAACGATTGAAGCTTGAAGAACGCATTCGTAGCTTTATCGAACCAGAGCAATCACTACCAGCGGTAGGCCAAGGTGCTGTCGGTATTGAGTGCCGCCTTGACGATGAAAGACTGCTTAAGCTGCTTGAGCCACTTAACCACCAAGACACCGTAGACCGCGTTTTGTGTGAGCGCGCAATGAACCTTACGCTAGAAGGCGGCTGTCAGGTACCGATCGGCAGCTATGCCCTGCTAGACGGCGACAACATTTGGCTACGCGCATTAGTTGGCGAACCAGATGGCAGCGAAATTGTGCGTGGTGAAATTCGTGGCCATCGTAAAGATGGCGAAGCATTAGGAGTGCAGCTAGCCAATGAGCTGCTAGATAACGGCGCTCGTGAAATCCTAACTAAGCTGTACGCAGATCACGAATAACCATGGCAGTGTTGGTCACTCGGCCGGGAGAGCAAGGCAACGCGCTTTGCTCTCTGCTCGAAAGGCACGGCATTTCCGCATATCACCATCCTCTGATCGACATTGTAGCCGATCTCACGGACACGCACCTCTCTAAACATCTACATCAAGCTCAAATTGTTATCGCTGTTAGTCGACATGCCGTGCAATGTGCACAGCAAATCTTAGCCAGTAACGGGATGTCATGGCCGAAACAAGCTATTTACCTTGCCGTTGGTCAAAAAACAGCACACTATTTAAGCAAATGTACCCAACAGAAAGTACACTATCCCCAAGTCAGTGATAGTGAACACTTATTGCGACTGCCAGAGCTCAACAATGTGGCACAACAACAAGTTCTTATCCTTCGTGGTAACGGCGGAAGAGAGCTGATCAAAGATGCATTGGTGAGACGTGGCGCAAAAGTTCACTATAGTGAGACTTACAAGAGAGAATTCATCCCATTCGATCCAGTAAGCTGTGTCTCACTATGGAAAAACCTACAAATTAACCAGATTGTTGTCACCAGTGGTGAACAACTGGATTATTTGTGCAGCCAATTGACGTCGGAGCAATTGACTTGGCTTAATCAACAAGAGTTGTATATCCCCAGTCAGCGTATCGCTGACATCGCAATTCAAAGGGGGTTCACTCGCGTGAGATGCACGGGAAGCGCATCCAACCAAGAATTACTGGCGGCTCTCCAGCCCTAGCTACACAGGATATAGGCATGACAAGTAAAAATAACGACCAAAAAAATAACGATAAAAACCTTTCCGAAGAAACCTCATCGGCACCGCTAGTCGAAAAAACCACATCTCAGCAGGATGCGGCCCCTAAAAAAGAACAGCCACAAGCGGCCGAGCCCCCAAAAACAGCAGAGCCAACCAAAGTCGAGTTTGAAGAAAAACAAGGGAAACGCGGTGTCAAACTAGGCACAGTCGCTATCATCCTATCGATTATTTTTGGCGGTGGCCTCGCATACAAGCTACATCAGCAGCAAGCCGATTACCAAGCGCAGATCGCCCAACTAAAAAGTCAGCTAGAAAGCACTCAAGCCTCCATGAAGCAAGAGCTCAGCCGGGTACAAGAAGAAACCATCGAGAAAGCAACGACCGTGACACACAAAGCGGAAGTGCTACTGGGACAGCAACAGAAGAGCATTGAAAGCTTACAGCTCGCCGTTGCCGATGTGAAAGGTCGTCGACCAAACGACTGGCTATTGGCGGAGGCCGATTACCTCGTCAAATTAGCCGGCCGTAAACTGTTCTTAGAGCATGACGTAGAAAGCGCAACTCAACTAATGGAAAGTGCTGATCAACGCATTGCAGCGCTGAATGACCCTAGTCTCGTCAAACTACGTAAAGCAATGGCGAACGATATCACCAAACTTCGCACTATCCCGCTAATTGACCGTGATGGATTGGTACTACGCTTAACTGCCCTGCAACAGCAAGTAGACAAGCTCCCTCTCGCCAATGCACTGCTACCTGAAGCTGAAGCCGTAGAAAACACTGAAGTGTCTGAAGATATCGCAAACTGGCAAGATAACTTAATGACCTCTTTGAAGGACTTTTCGGAAAACTTCATTACCTTCCGCACGCGCGATGGTAATGTCATTCCACTGCTCTCTCCTGAGCAACACTTTTACCTGAAAGAAAACATCAAAGCCAAATTGGAAACGGCAATAAAAGCGGTGTACCAAGAGCAAGGTGAAATTTACACCACGTCTCTAAAAACAGCAGACAAATGGGCATTAGCTTTCTTCAACCAAGACGATAATTCCGTTAAAGAGTTCAACAAAACGGTTAACCTACTAAGTCAGCAAAATATTCAAGTGGAATACCCAACGAAACTGCAAAGTCAGTCTCAACTATCAGATGTCATTCGTGAACGCCTACGTCGTGAAGTCACAACGATGACAGGCATGGAGGATAAGTAATGTTTCGTCTTATTTTCCTATTTGTTGTACTAGGCGCAGGACTATTTGTTGGCACCCAGTTTTCTGGTCAGCAAGGCTATGTACTCATCTCCATTGCCGAGAAAACGATCGAGATGAGCGTAACGACATTAGTGGTTTTCGTTATCGCAGCACTCGCAGGTCTTTTTCTGCTTGAGTACCTGATTAAGAAGTTAGTTTATGCTAGTTCTACAACATGGAACTACTTCAGTGTTCGCAAAATGCGCCATTCCCGCCGATACACCAATGAAGGCATTATTAAACTTCTAGAAGGTGACTGGAAAGGTGCTGAGAAGAAAGTAACTCGCTGGGCAAATCATCACGATATGCCGCTGCTTTGCTACTTAGTTGCCTCTGAAGCCGCACAAGGTCAAGGTGATAAAGCAAAACGAGATCACTATCTAGAGCTAGCGAGCCAACAAGAGAACGCCCATCTCGCAGTAGAACTGACTCGAGCGAAACAATTTATCCGCGACAACGAGTTCGAGTCCGCTTTCGATACCTTGCAATCGTTAAAAAGTCAGTATGCGAGTAACTCTATTGTATTGAACTTGCTGAAAACAACGTACATGCAGCTAAAGTTGTGGCAACCTCTTATTGACCTCTTGCCACAACTAACCAAAGCAAAACTCATCTCGGAAGAAGAACATGCAGAGCTGATTCAAAAGGCGCAGTGCGGCTTACTCCATGAAGTAGCGCAACAACAAGGTAGCGAAGGGCTAATCTCCCATTGGAATAGTCTCTCACGTAAAGTGAAACAAGACACAAACCTCGTTGCCTGTTTTGCTCGAGAACTCATCACACGAAAAGCTGATGCAGAAGCCTTTACCGTGCTAAAAGAAGCATTAAAAAAACAACCTGCCCCAGAGCTTTATCAACTACTGCCAGATCTAAATCTGCCAGATACCCACCCTGTCGTGGTCTTCTTAGAGGGAGTAGTGAAGAAAGAACCGGATAACGCCGCTGCCCATAGCGCATTAGCGCACTTCTATTTCCGTCAAGAGAAGTGGCAAGAAGCCCAGGATCACTTTGAGATCGCCTTAAAGCTTCGCTCTGACGTCTCTGACTATGCATTCCTAGCAGACACACTAGAGAAGCAAAACCTAACCAAAGCTGCTCACGAAGTCTCTCGTAAAGCTCTCACGCTAGTACAGAATGACTAACTAAAGGTGACCTAACGAAGCCGGCAGCTTACTGTCGGCTTTTTTATTTTCAGCCCTAAACCACCTACTTCAGTAGGTGGTTATCATCCGTTTCGGCTTTGCCTGTAAAACTACTCATGCTAAATGCGTCTTTGATTTTTCCAGAAGTCAAAGAGGACAAATAACATGAGTAGATACAATCAAGCTTCCCACGTATTTTGGCGTTGTCAATACCATATAGTGTGGACGCCAAAGTATCGATTTAGGATCTTGAAGAACAATATAGGTAAAGAAGTTTATCGATGTATTTATGTTTACTGTAATCAACTTGGATGTGAAGTCGTAGAGCTAAACGTACAAGTTGACCACGTACATTTAGTTGTAAAGGTCCCACCAAAGCTTTCGATATCCAAGTTGATGGGGGTATTGAAAGGCAAAATAGCCTTAAAGCTATTTAGCAAGTTTCCTCACCTTAGGAAGAACAGGCTTTGGGGTAATCACTTTTGGCAAAGAGGCTATTTTGTCGATAGTGTTGGAATCAATGAAGAAATAATACGCCGATATGTAAGACATCAAGAGAAGCAAGAGCGAGTAGAGCAGCAGCAATTGGCGCTGGACTAAACAAAGGCCCCCTTTTAGGGGGCTCACACAAAGCCACCTTCTTTAGAAGGTGGTAATTTACTACCTGCTACTAACCCTTTAGTCCTTAGTCATCAAGATGTTTATCAGTTTCATTGGCTCCCAAGTAGTGCCCGACTTCCTAGTAACTCACTATCGTTTCACTTTCACTCTTCTCTTTTGACTACTCTGATCCTGTCATTCCAGCAGAATCCAAAACAATTTTAAAAGATGCAGGAATACGTAACTTTAGCCTGTTGATGTATGGTTTTAAGACGTAGCTAGATTTAGGCAATAGAGCACACGCGTCGCTAGACTGAGTAAAACAAAAAGATACATCAGTGAAACAGTGGCTATTTGAGTATGCTTATTTGTTCGGTCTATCCGGTAAAAGGGGCTAGAGAAGCAATGGTAGTGCTTTAAGAGAACGATAAGGCAATAGATGGTAACACCTTAACAAAGCATCTCCAACAACCTTATCGGGACAGCATGCAGTGATGAGGATGAACAGCTTTAGAGGCAACTGCACTTCTTAGCAAAAATCAAAAACGTCACAACCAATACCGATACCAATATTACTTTGTCGAAAAGTAGATCGCATATGGAATTGATTTTTGGCAAGCACAGATAGAGTAATAAAGATGTGCGGAAATGAAAAAAGCCTCGCTATTTCTAGCGAGGCTTCTTAATAGTGGCGGAGAGATAGGGATTTGAACCCTAGATACGCTATTAACGTATGCCGGTTTTCAAGACCGGTGCTTTCAACCACTCAGCCATCTCTCCACAAATTGTCATCAACAGATTAATTCACTGATGATGTTGTTACTTGTCTATGCAAATAACGATATTTAAAGCCTGGCGATGTCCTACTCTCACATGGGGAAGCCCCACACTACCATCGGCGCTATTTCGTTTCACTTCTGAGTTCGGCATGGAAATCAGGTGGGTCCAAAACGCTATGGTCGCCAAGCAAATTCTTTAATCTGGAAAGCTGTTTTTTAATTCTCGTTACTACACATTCAATGTTCTTTCATTGAGTCCATCAAAACCCCTTGGGTGTTGTATGGTTAAGCCTCACGGGCAATTAGTACAGGTTAGCTCAACGCCTCACAACGCTTACACACCCTGCCTATCAACGTCGTAGTCTACGACAACCCTTTAGGATACTTAAAGTATCAGGGAGAACTCATCTCAAGGCTCGCTTCCCGCTTAGATGCTTTCAGCGGTTATCGATCCCGAACTTAGCTACCGGGCAATGCGTCTGGCGACACAACCCGAACACCAGAGGTTCGTCCACTCCGGTCCTCTCGTACTAGGAGCAGCCCCTTTCAATTCTCCAACGCCCACGGCAGATAGGGACCGAACTGTCTCACGACGTTCTAAACCCAGCTCGCGTACCACTTTAAATGGCGAACAGCCATACCCTTGGGACCGACTTCAGCCCCAGGATGTGATGAGCCGACATCGAGGTGCCAAACACCGCCGTCGATATGAACTCTTGGGCGGTATCAGCCTGTTATCCCCGGAGTACCTTTTATCCGTTGAGCGATGGCCCTTCCATTCAGAACCACCGGATCACTATGACCTGCTTTCGCACCTGCTCGAATTGTCATTCTCGCAGTCAAGCGGGCTTATGCCATTGCACTAACCTCACGATGTCCAACCGTGATTAGCCCACCTTCGTGCTCCTCCGTTACGCTTTGGGAGGAGACCGCCCCAGTCAAACTACCCACCAGGCACTGTCCGCAACCCCGATAAGGGGTCGACGTTAGAACATCAACACTACAAGGGTGGTATTTCAAGGACGGCTCCACGCAATCTAGCGACTGCGCTTCAAAGCCTCCCACCTATCCTACACATGTAGGGTCAATGTTCAGTGCCAAGCTGTAGTAAAGGTTCACGGGGTCTTTCCGTCTAGCCGCGGGTACACTGCATCTTCACAGCGATTTCAATTTCACTGAGTCTCGGGTGGAGACAGCGTGGCCATCATTACGCCATTCGTGCAGGTCGGAACTTACCCGACAAGGAATTTCGCTACCTTAGGACCGTTATAGTTACGGCCGCCGTTTACCGGGGCTTCGATCAAGAGCTTCGACCGAAGTCTAACCCCATCAATTAACCTTCCGGCACCGGGCAGGCGTCACACCGTATACGTCATCTTGCGATTTTGCACAGTGCTGTGTTTTTAATAAACAGTTGCAGCCACCTGGTATCTGCGACTCTCAATAGCTCCATCCGCGAGGGACTTCACCGTCGAGAGCGTACCTTCTCCCGAAGTTACGGTACCATTTTGCCTAGTTCCTTCACCCGAGTTCTCTCAAGCGCCTTGGTATTCTCTACCCGACCACCTGTGTCGGTTTGGGGTACGATTCCTTACAATCTGAAGCTTAGAGGCTTTTCCTGGAAGCATGGCATCAATGACTTCACATCCGTAGATGCTCGACGTCGTGTCTCAGCCTTAAGAGAAACCGGATTTACCTAATTTCTCAGCCTACGCACTTGAACCTGGACAACCGTCGCCAGGCCCACCTAGCCTTCTCCGTCCCCCCATCGCAATTGTAAGAAGTACGGGAATATTAACCCGTTTCCCATCGACTACGCCTTTCGGCCTCGCCTTAGGGGTCGACTTACCCTGCCCCGATTAACGTTGGACAGGAACCCTTGGTCTTCCGGCGAGGAGGTTTTTCACCCCCTTTATCGTTACTCATGTCAGCATTCGCACTTCTGATACGTCCAGCATGCGTTACCACACACCTTCAACCGCTTACAGAACGCTCCCCTACCCAATATACAAAAAGTATATTGCCGCAGCTTCGGTTTACTACTTAGCCCCGTTACATCTTCCGCGCAGGCCGACTCGACCAGTGAGCTATTACGCTTTCTTTAAATGATGGCTGCTTCTAAGCCAACATCCTGGCTGTCTGAGCCTTCCCACATCGTTTCCCACTTAGTAGTAATTTGGGACCTTAGCTGGCGGTCTGGGTTGTTTCCCTCTCCACGACGGACGTTAGCACCCGCCGTGTGTCTCCCGGATAGTACTTACTGGTATTCGGAGTTTGCAAAGGGTTGGTAAGTCGGGATGACCCCCTAGCCTTAACAGTGCTCTACCCCCAGTAGTATTCGTCCGAGGCGCTACCTAAATAGCTTTCGGGGAGAACCAGCTATCTCCAGGTTTGATTGGCCTTTCACCCCTAGCCACAAGTCATCCGCTAATTTTTCAACATTAGTCGGTTCGGTCCTCCAGTTGATGTTACTCAACCTTCAACCTGCCCATGGCTAGATCACCTGGTTTCGGGTCTATATCCAGAGACTGAACGCCCAGTTAAGACTCGGTTTCCCTACGGCTCCCCTAGATGGTTAACCTTGCCACTGAATATAAGTCGCTGACCCATTATACAAAAGGTACGCAGTCACAGGACAAGCCTGCTCCTACTGCTTGTACGTACACGGTTTCAGGTTCTATTTCACTCCCCTCACAGGGGTTCTTTTCGCCTTTCCCTCACGGTACTGGTTCACTATCGGTCAGTCAGTAGTATTTAGCCTTGGAGGATGGTCCCCCCATATTCAGACAGGATATCACGTGTCCCGCCCTACTCGATTTCACTGAACACACGTCGTCAACTACGGGACTATCACCCTGTATCGTCGGCCTTTCCAGGCTGTTCGTCTAACGCGTGTAAAGCTTAAGGGCTAGTCCAATTTCGCTCGCCGCTACTTTCGGAATCTCGGTTGATTTCTTTTCCTCGGGGTACTTAGATGTTTCAGTTCCCCCGGTTCGCCCTGTTGAGCTATGTATTCACTCAACAGTAATACCTTATGGTATTGGGTTTCCCCATTCGGAAATCCCAGACTCAAATGGTTTTTACTACCTAATCTGGGCTTATCGCAAGTTAATACGTCCTTCATCGCCTCTGACTGCCAAGGCATCCACCGTGTACGCTTAGTCACTTAACCATACAACCCGAAGGAGTTTCGAGTTGATGTTCAAATCACCAAAGTTGTCTCTCATTATTTGATACATGAGCGAGAGACATTCGATTTTGCCGGACTCAATTTCGAATAATCACTTAAAAGTGATATTCCCAAGAACACTTGAATGTGTTTTTTGGTGTTTATCTTTCGATAAACATTGAGAACTTTACAAACAACAATAAATTGTTGTTTTGTCAGCTTTCCAAATTGTTAAAGAGCTAGATTTTCTGATGAAAACCATTTTTAAAGATTCTTTTTCAAGAACACTTAAAGATGGTGGAGCTATGCGGGATCGAACCGCAGACCTCCTGCGTGCAAGGCAGGCGCTCTCCCAGCTGAGCTATAGCCCCATCAAGGTGTCGATACTGTCGCCAATTCCTTGGGAAAGAAATTGGTGGGTCTGAGTGGACTCGAACCACCGACCTCTCGCTTATCAGGCGAACGCTCTAACCACCTGAGCTACAGACCCAGTATCGTCTCTTTACTTCATAAACCGTATCAATCTGTGTGAACACTCATCGCAATAATCATCGTTTAAGGAGGTGATCCAGCGCCAGGTTCCCCTAGCGCTACCTTGTTACGACTTCACCCCAGTCATGAACCACAAAGTGGTAAGCGTCCCCCCGAAGGTTAAACTACCTACTTCTTTTGCAGCCCACTCCCATGGTGTGACGGGCGGTGTGTACAAGGCCCGGGAACGTATTCACCGTGGCATTCTGATCCACGATTACTAGCGATTCCGACTTCATGGAGTCGAGTTGCAGACTCCAATCCGGACTACGACGCACTTTTTGGGATTCGCTCACTTTCGCAAGTTGGCCGCCCTCTGTATGCGCCATTGTAGCACGTGTGTAGCCCTACTCGTAAGGGCCATGATGACTTGACGTCGTCCCCACCTTCCTCCGGTTTATCACCGGCAGTCTCCCTGGAGTTCCCGACATTACTCGCTGGCAAACAAGGATAAGGGTTGCGCTCGTTGCGGGACTTAACCCAACATTTCACAACACGAGCTGACGACAGCCATGCAGCACCTGTCTCAGAGTTCCCGAAGGCACCAATCCATCTCTGGAAAGTTCTCTGGATGTCAAGAGTAGGTAAGGTTCTTCGCGTTGCATCGAATTAAACCACATGCTCCACCGCTTGTGCGGGCCCCCGTCAATTCATTTGAGTTTTAATCTTGCGACCGTACTCCCCAGGCGGTCTACTTAACGCGTTAGCTCCGAAAGCCACGGCTCAAGGCCACAACCTCCAAGTAGACATCGTTTACGGCGTGGACTACCAGGGTATCTAATCCTGTTTGCTCCCCACGCTTTCGCATCTGAGTGTCAGTATCTGTCCAGGGGGCCGCCTTCGCCACCGGTATTCCTTCAGATCTCTACGCATTTCACCGCTACACCTGAAATTCTACCCCCCTCTACAGTACTCTAGTCTGCCAGTTTCAAATGCTATTCCGAGGTTGAGCCCCGGGCTTTCACATCTGACTTAACAAACCACCTGCATGCGCTTTACGCCCAGTAATTCCGATTAACGCTCGCACCCTCCGTATTACCGCGGCTGCTGGCACGGAGTTAGCCGGTGCTTCTTCTGTCGCTAACGTCAAATAATGCAGCTATTAACTACACTACCTTCCTCACGACTGAAAGTGCTTTACAACCCGAAGGCCTTCTTCACACACGCGGCATGGCTGCATCAGGCTTGCGCCCATTGTGCAATATTCCCCACTGCTGCCTCCCGTAGGAGTCTGGACCGTGTCTCAGTTCCAGTGTGGCTGATCATCCTCTCAGACCAGCTAGGGATCGTCGCCTTGGTGAGCCCTTACCTCACCAACTAGCTAATCCCACCTAGGCATATCCTGACGCGAGAGGCCCGAAGGTCCCCCTCTTTGGCCCGTAGGCATCATGCGGTATTAGCCATCGTTTCCAATGGTTATCCCCCACATCAGGGCAATTTCCTAGGCATTACTCACCCGTCCGCCGCTCGACGCCGTTATCGTCCCCCGAAGGTTCAGATAACTCGTTTCCGCTCGACTTGCATGTGTTAGGCCTGCCGCCAGCGTTCAATCTGAGCCATGATCAAACTCTTCAATTTAAGATTTTGTTCGGCTCAATGAATACTGAACATTACATAAAGTAATGCTTGAATTGACTGTGCTGAATCCGAAGATTCAATGGTCACTTCGTTTCATTGAAACCTAATTTGAAGCCGAAGCTTCTAATTGGATTATCATCAACGAGTGCCCACACAGATTGATAGGTCTATATTGTTAAAGAGCTTGCTTTGCGAGAAGTTTTTCTCTCAAAGCGGAGGTGCATTCTAACGAGATAATTGAGAGTGTCAAACACTTTTTTTCAATTTTATTTTTCGTAGAAGCTTTCACCTCTCCGACCCTGCTGAAGCCTTATCGCGTCTGCCGTGTCGGTGGATGCGCATTATAGGGAACTCAGATCCGTTCGCAACCCTTTTTTGAAAAAAAATGGAAAAAAATGACTGTTCGATGACTATTTCATCAAAAAAGCAAAAAAGAGGGTAAAAAACCCTCTTTTTCTGCCTTAAAAGCCGTATTTAAATGAATGCGTACGCGTCTGCGAACATACGTTCGCTCTTCGCTTTCTTGTTCTGAGTGAACTGTTCACGTGCTGCGCCAGCCATTTCAAAACGACCTGCAATATAGATATCGTAGTTTTCTAAGCTTTCGAAATCTTCAGCTACAGCTTGTAGCACGTTACCAACTTTACCTTGCCAGTCTGCAGGAGCTTCTTCTACTACTGGCACAAAATGAACATTGGCAAACTTGTCGGCAATCTCGACCAGTTCGTCTTTAGCATAAAGCTGGCAGTTATCGCGCGCCCCCCAATATAAATAGATAGGATTGGTTTTATTCTGCGCTACGCAATGATCCAGAATCGAACGTACGTAACTAAAACCTGTACCACCAGCGATCAATAACAGCGGGCGTTCACTATCTTCTTGAACCCAAGCATCGCCATGTGGCGCATCAATTTCAATCTGACCATCAGTTTCAAGCGCCGCTTGCATTGCTTCGACAACTTCTTGTGCATAAGCGTTGTGTTCCGCCGCACCGATGTGCAGTTCAAGTTCACCTTCATGACGACAAGGGCTGCTTGCGATAGAGAAAGGACGTTTGTCTTTTTCACCCATCACCACCATTAGGTACTGACCCGCTTTAAAAGGCACTGGTGATTCTGGATGAAGAAGGATTTGGTAAGTATTACAAGCTAACGGCTGAATAGACTTTACTTTACATTGGATGGTCATGGTGTTCCTCTCGCTTACTCGTCAAAAGTAAGCACTAAATTACTTTCTGTATAGGCTTGGCAAGGGAATATCCAACCTTGCTGTTGCTCTTTTTCGGTTAGCATCGGTTCGAGGTGATAGCTCACCTCGCCCGTTAGCTTTTTACACATGCACATGGCGCAAGCGCCAACTTGGCAACGGTGCGGGAAGCGAATATTGTTGTTGAGCGCAGCTTCCAACACCGTCTCCCCTTCTTTTACTTGGAACGTAACGTCCATTGGTAGAAGGTGGACTTGATGACTCATAGAATACCTAACTGGTCCCAAATCTCATCAACTTTAGCCACAAGTTTAGGATCTTTTTTGATAGGCGTACCCCACTCGCGCGTGACTTCAGATTCGAACTTGTTGGTCGCATCCAGTCCTAATTGGGATGAACTCTCAGTCTTACCAAGCACTTGAATCGTGTCTCTATCTGGGTCCATTCGAGTTGTCACCGCCCAAATGATGTCATTCCAATCTCGTGCATTAACGTCATCGTCGCACAAAATGATGAATTTGTTATCCGTGTACTGAGCAAAGAAGCCCCATAGATGTTCCATCAATTCTTGGGATTGACCAGCTTGGTCTTTCTTCATAGTCACGACAGCAAATTGGTTGTTTGCTGTAACTGGAAGATAGACGTCAACAATCTCAGGGCGTTGCTGTTTCAACTCATTTAGTTCTGCTTCGGTAATCGCTTTGCTGTCTCGCTCAGTGACCTCGGTTCGCGTCGCCAGCTCGGCATCCCATTTAATGGTCGCATCCAAGCCCATTTTGGAGCCAAGCCCAACCACTGGTGAAGCAAAGTCGAGCGAGTCGATTGGCGTGTTATCTATCATCAAGGTATCACGTACAGGATCCATATGCTCTGACATGGCTTTCACGACATCATTCCAATCTCGTGCGTTTACCGATTCATCGCACACAATAACAAACTTGGTATACATGAATTGACGTAAGAAAGACCACACGCCCATCATTACGCGCTTGGCATGTCCTGGGTACTGCTTCTTCATGGTGACGACGGCCATTCGGTACGAACAACCTTCTGGCGGAAGATAGAAGTCTTCAATCTCTGGGAATTGCTTTTGCAGAATAGGCACAAACACTTCGTTTAATGCCACACCCAATACAGCTGGTTCATCTGGCGGACGACCTGTGTAGGTGCTGTGATAAATAGGGTCTTTACGCATAGTAATGTGCGTAATAGTAAATACGTGGTGCTTTTCTTTTTCGTTATAGTAGCCAGTGTGGTCACCGTAAGGACCTTCATCAGCAAACTCGTTCGGGTCGATATAGCCTTCCATCACGATTTCCGCGCTCGCTGGCACTTCCAAATCGTTGCTGACTGACTTCACGACTTCCGTTTTGCTTCCACGTAGCAAACCTGCAAATGCGTATTCCGATAGCGTATCTGGCACTGGTGTTACTGCGCCAAGAATGGTTGCTGGGTCTGCACCGAACGCGACCGAAACTGGGAAAGGTTTACCTGGGTTGGTTTCCATCCAATCGCGCAGATCAAGCGCACCACCACGATGGGCTAACCAACGCATGATGATTTTGTTCTTGGCAATTTTCTGCTGACGGTAAATGCCTAGGTTCTGACGTTTCTTATTTGGACCTTTGGTTACGGTTAAGCCCCAAGTAAGCAGCGGCGCTACATCTTCTGCCCAGCAGCTCATTACCGGAATTTTATCCAAGTCGACTTCATCACCTTGCCAAACAATGTCTTGGCATGGTGCTTTACGTAAACGCTTAGCCGGCATGTTCAATACTTGTTTGAACACAGGCAGTTTTTCTAAAGCGTCTTTGAAGCCTTTTGGTGGCTCAGGTTCTTTTAAATAAGCCAGCAGCTTACCGACTTCTCTTAATTCTTTAACGTCTTCACGTCCCATGCCAATTGCGACACGCTCTGGTGTACCAAACAGGTTAGTCAAAACAGGTACGTCGTAGCCGATTGGGTTCTCAAACAACAGCGCAGGTCCACCAGCACGCAAGGTGCGGTCGCTGATTTCTGTCATTTCATAAGCGGGATCGACAGGGTGAGTGATGCGTTTAAGTCGACCTTTCTGTTCTAGGTGGTCGATAAATTCGCGTAAATCCTTAAAACTCATAGGCCTTCATGCTGGCTGATTAAACTGTCCGCAGTATAACAAATAGGAGGACGCTAAGATCCTCCTATTTTGTGTGGGTATGTGAGCAAGATTACTTTAATACTTGTTCAATCTGCCGAGTCTTTATCTGATGGTTCGAAGATACTAACTCTTCCAACCAGGTTTGATGCCCTTGTTGAGCAAGCTCTCGAGCAACCATGGTTGCTTCTTCTGATAACGCCATTTTTCTAACTAGAAACTGCTTTACTTGCGGAGATAGAGGGTTAGATTTTGTAAGTAGACTAATAGCTTCTGGCTTGAGTGATGGGTTAACTGTGGCATTCATCAATTGCTGAATGGAAAAAACGTCTCCAACCGCAGCTAAACGCTCAAGTTCGGACTGGCTGTTGTAATCGGCTTTCATCCGCCAGAGTAAGTTGTACACTTCCTCATCCTGACTAACTTGTGCCAACCTGACTATCACGGCCGTCGAGGGTAACCAACTGGTCACATTTGCTTTGGTTAACTGGGCCGTTAATGCAGCAAGCGCGTTGGGTGATAAACTGTCTAACTCTCGAATCAAAAGCGCTTCACGCGCTTGAGCTTGTTGAGATGGCCCTGTAAGCCATTGCTTTAAGTTAAGCTCTCTTCGTTCAGCTTGTAAGACAAAGTCCAAGGTACTTTGGTCTTGTTTCCAACGCTTAATCAAGCGACTCGCAATAACGGGAAAGTTAAAAGCGGGTACACTAAATTCATACCCATCACCTCGCTCTAACACTTGATAAGTCGGGGTCATACGGATCTGGGACTCAACAAACAGAGCCATTCGAGGCGTGAGAATCACATCTTGCTTTTCAAGCTTTTCCAATAATTGAAAGCGCACCACCTCTTGTTGAGGCAAAGCAAGTCGATCAAGGGCAAATTTAAGCGAGTCGACTTCATCTCTGACAGCGTAATCAAGCAGTTCAGAGACTTTAGCCTGTATTTGAGTATCCTGAAGCCACTGCTCTACTACAGACTCATGCATTTCCTTGGCAGATAATGTCGCAGGTAGAGTGATAAGTGACAAGCTCAGGAGTAATGACGACAACATTCCTTGTTGCATGTTAACCTCCCGATAACATTTCCTTCATTCTGATACTTCTATCGGGAGAAAGCAATAAAAAAGCCACCGATATACGGTGGCTTTTCGCAGAATGACTTATCTGAGACTATTGACGACGCATCGCATCGAAGAACTCATCGTTGGTCTTCGTCATCGCTAGCTTATCGATTAGGAATTCCATTGCGTCGATTTCGCCCATTGGGTGAACGATCTTACGCAGAATCCACATCTTCTGTAGTTCGTCAGTCTTCGTCAGTAGCTCTTCACGACGTGTACCTGAGCGGTTGAAGTCAATCGCAGGGAATACACGCTTCTCAGCAATCTTACGGTTCAAGTGCAGTTCCATGTTACCTGTACCCTTGAACTCTTCGTAGATAACTTCATCCATTTTAGAACCAGTATCTACTAGTGCCGTTGCGATGATAGTTAGGCTGCCGCCTTCTTCTACGTTACGTGCAGCACCGAAGAAACGCTTAGGACGATGTAATGCGTTTGCATCCACACCACCTGTTAGTACTTTACCTGATGAAGGCACTACGGTGTTGTAAGCACGAGCTAGGCGAGTGATAGAGTCAAGCAAGATAACCACGTCTTTCTTATGTTCAACAAGACGTTTTGCCTTCTCGATTACCATTTCCGCTACTTGTACGTGACGAGATGCTGGCTCATCGAAAGTCGACGCAACCACTTCACCTTTAACTAGGCGCTGCATCTCAGTTACTTCTTCTGGACGTTCGTCGATAAGAAGAACCATCAACTCACACTCTGGGTGGTTGTACGCGATGCTTTGCGCGATGTTTTGCAGAAGCATTGTTTTACCCGCTTTAGGCGGAGCAACAATCAGACCACGTTGACCTTTACCGATTGGCGATGCCAAGTCTAAAACACGTGCTGTAATGTCTTCTGTTGAACCGTTACCACGCTCCATAACCATGCGCTCATTCGCATGTAGAGGGGTAAGGTTTTCAAATAGGATCTTGTTACGGGCGTTGTCTGGTTTATCGTCGTTAACGGTATTGACTTTTAGAAGGGCAAAGTAACGTTCACCGTCTTTTGGTGGACGAATTTTGCCAGCGATAGAGTCACCAGTACGTAGGTTAAAGCGACGAATCTGACTTGGTGATACGTAGATATCGTCCGGACCCGCAAGGTATGAACTATCTGCACTGCGTAGGAAACCAAAGCCGTCTTGCAGAATTTCCAGAACCCCATCGCCAAAGATGTCTTCGCCGCCTTTAGCGTGCGCTTTTAAAATCGCGAAGATGATGTCTTGTTTTCTTAAGCGAGCTAGGTTCTCTAATCCTAAGCTTTCGCCCAGTTTTACAAGGTCAGACACAGGTCTGTTCTTCAGTTCGGTAAGGTTCATGGTGGTGGATTCTTGTTTAGTCAAAATAAGATCTGTTTTCTAGTTAAGATGGATTTGGTCTCAGGATCGACCAAGAAGAGAAATTTGTTCAATTAACGCGCGATAAGTTAGCACTAATTAGTATTCTAGTCCAGAGTTAGAAAAACAAAACCGTGCATTGTAACTTTGCACGGTTTTATCTGTAATCACTTGGTGATTATAAGTTTGCGTCTAGGAACTCTTTTAGTTGAGTTTTAGACAGAGCACCTACTTTCGTTGCCGCTACGTTACCATCTTTAAATAGTAATAGCGTTGGAATGCCGCGAATACCAAACTTAGGTGGTGTACCTGCGTTATGGTCGATGTTTAGTTTACCGATAGTGAGTTTGCCTTCGTACTCGTCTGCGATTTCGTCCAAAATAGGAGCGATCATTTTACAAGGACCACACCATTCTGCCCAAAAATCCACTAGAACCGGGCCTGCAGCGTTGATTACATCGTTTTCAAAACCGTCATCAGTTAGCTGCAAAATCTTATCACTCATCTTCCACTCCAATGTGTTTTTCGAAACTGGTTGGATGATAACCAGTAATTAGATGCCCTATTGGAATGTATTTACTTTCGTATTGCAAGCTTTAGCTGATATTCTATAGCCATGAAAAAGACGCATATCACAGAGCAAAAGTTCGCCGATTTGGGCTTAAAGCCCCAAGTTATTGAAGGATTGGACAAAAAAGGGTTCGAATTTTGTACCCCTATCCAAGCCTTGGCGTTGCCGGTCCTGCTCACCGGCCAAGACATCGCAGGCCAGGCCCAAACGGGTACTGGTAAAACGCTCGCGTTTCTTACTGCTACGTTCAACCACCTTCTGACGACTCCGGAACATGAAGGTCGTAAGCCTACACAGCCACGCGCAATTATTATGGCGCCTACACGTGAGCTCGCTATTCAGATTTACAATGATGCAGAATCATTAACTGAAAGCACAGGTCTAAAAACCGCTCTAGCTTACGGTGGTGAAAGCTACGACAAGCAACTTGCGAAACTGCAAGACGGCGTAGATATTCTGATCGGAACAACAGGCCGTATCATCGATTTCTACAAACAGCGCGTATTTAACCTCAACAACATTCAAGCTGTTGTTCTGGACGAAGCCGACCGCATGTTCGATCTTGGCTTTATTAAAGACATTCGCTTCTTGTTCCGTCGTATGCCTGAGCCAAAAGAGCGTTTGAACATGCTGTTCTCAGCAACGCTGTCTTACCGCGTTCAAGAACTGGCATTCGAACACATGAATACTCCTGAGCATGTCGTTGTCGAACCAGAACAAAAAACTGGCCACCGTATCCAGGAAGAGCTTTTCTATCCTTCGAATGAAGACAAAATGGCGCTGCTTCAAACACTAATTGAAGAAGAGTGGCCAGATCGCGCTATCATTTTTGCCAATACCAAGCATAAGTGTGAATCGGTTTGGGGTCATTTGGCTGCCGATGGACATCGTGTAGGCCTTCTTACTGGCGATGTACCGCAGAAGAAGCGTGAGAAGATTCTTGAGCAATTCACCAAAGGTGATGTCGACATCTTAGTTGCAACTGACGTTGCAGCGCGTGGCCTGCATATTCCTCAGGTAACGCACGTTTTCAACTACGACCTTCCTGACGACTGTGAAGATTATGTTCACCGTATTGGCCGTACTGGTCGCGCTGGTGCGAGCGGTCATTCGATCAGTTTTGCTTGTGAAGAGTACGCGGTTAACCTACCAGCAATCGAAGAATACATTGAGCACACAATCCCAGTTTCAGAGTACGATTCGTCGGCACTGATTCAAGATCTACCGGCTCCGATTCGTATGCGTGCACCACGCAACCAACAGCGCCGCACGAATACTGGCGGTACCCGCTCTGGTTCTGGTAACCGTAAGCCGCAGGGACGTCGTCCACGCCAACCGCGTCAATCGGCACCAAAACAATCGTAATAGGAAACTGAGTTCGTTTTATGAGTCAAGCAGGATCATCACCGCTATATGCCGCCATCGACCTCGGGTCGAACAGTTTTCACATGCTCGTTGTGCGTCACATCGATGGCAGCGTTCAAACAATGGCTAAAATTAAGCGCAAAGTTCGTCTAGCAGCGGGCTTAGATGAACATAATTCTCTTAGTATGGAAGCTATGCAGCGAGGATGGGACTGCTTAAGTCTATTTGCGGAACGCTTGCAGGACATTCCTAAACAAAACATTCGCATCGTCGGTACAGCAACATTACGTACCGCGACCAATGTAGATGTGTTTTTAGAAAAGGCTAACCAAATTCTAGGCCAGCCTATCGAAGTGATTACTGGTGAAGAAGAAGCTGCCACTATCTATAAAGGTGTCGCTCACACCTCTGGCGGTAGTGGTCGTCGCCTTGTAGTCGATATCGGTGGAGCAAGTACCGAACTGATTATCGGGGAAGGTTTTGAAGCCAAAGCACTGACCAGCTTAAAAATGGGCTGCGTGACTTGGCTTGAAAACTTCTTTAAAGATCGCCAATTGAATGCTCGTAACTTTGACGCGGCAATTGAAGGAGCGAAACAGACCATCCAGCCGATTTTAGAACGTTATACAGAAATTGGTTGGGATGTGTGTGTTGGTGCATCAGGCACTGTTCAGGCATTGCAAGAGATAATGCTGGCGCAAGGCATGGACGAAGTAATCACTCACTCCAAACTCAAGCGTCTACAGAAGCAAGCCATGTTGGCCGACCATTTAGAAGAGCTCGATATTGAAGGCTTAACACTTGAGCGTGCATTAGTGTTCCCTAGTGGCCTCTCTATTTTGATTGCCGTTTTTGAATTGCTTGAAATCGATGCTATGACACTGGCTGGCGGCGCACTACGCGAAGGCTTAGTGTATGAGATGGTTGAAGAGCTTCGTCAAGAAGACATTCGTGCCCGCACTATCGCTAGCGTACAAAATCGCTATCAGCTCGATCACCAATACGGTGAACAAGTCGCTAGTCTGGCACACACGCTTTTACAGCAAGCTGGGGGCGATGAGTGGATTACAGAGCCTCAGGGCAAGATATTACTCGAGACCGCCGCAAAACTGCATGAAATTGGCTTAACTATCGATTTCAAAAAAGGCGGAGAGCATAGTGCTTACTTGCTGCAGAATTTGGATCTGCCTGGTTACACGCGCGCGCAGAAGTTCTTTATTGGTGAAGTGGCTCGTCGCTATCGCGAACAACTCACTTCTTTACCTGAGCAGCATGCATTATCAGGCTCAAGTGCCAAACGAGTATTGAGACTGTTGCGTCTTGCGGTTCTACTCAGCCATCGTCGCAATCCTGATCTAGAGCCAAATGTGACTCTAACGGTTGAAGGCGACAATCTAACGTTACACATTGATGCGCAATGGCTAGAGAAAAACCCACTGACTGCGGCTGAGTTGGAAATTGAATCCAACCGTCAGACAGACATCGGCTGGCCATTAAATATCGTAGCAAAATAAGCGAATATCACTGCCTTACAATACTAAAGCCCAGGCGTTCGCTTGGGTTTTTTTGCTTCTACTTCCCCTACAAAACGTGCTGCCCAGCAAAAATCTCAGCTTCTCCGCTCTACATCGAAAAACAGCCATGCTTTATTGATAAGCACGATTTAGCCAACCAAGATGCACCATAATGAAAACCGTTTTAATGACTGGCTTAACTGGCACCCTCGCCCCTAAAGTTGCTCATCAGTTCCACCTCCGTGGCTGGAACGTATTGGAATGGAATCACCACCAAATCCCACCAGATGATCCACAGCAAAGTGAGCAATTTTGGCAACAGCACCACATTGATGCGGTGTGCCACATGGCGATGGGGAGTGAAGCGTGGGCAGCGTGGCTTGGTGAGCACTGCAAACAGCGCAACATTCCTTATCTTTTTGTCAGTACAGCAATGGTATTTGATGCCACAAAAAATGGGCCTTATGGCATCTTTGAAGAAAGAAACACCCAAGATGAATACGGCAAATACAAAGTTCGTTGTGAAGATGCAATCTGGCAAGCAAACCCAGATGCGATGATTGCTCGAATTGGTTGGCAGCTCCATCACCAAGCAGAAGGCAATAACATGTTGGCGCATCTCGACCGCCAATATGAAGAGAACGGCGTTATTACCGCTAGTACAGTTTGGTATCCCGCGACTTCTCATATGGACGATACTGCACTCGCCTTTTTGCAGCTTATTGAGCGGAACGAAGCAGGTTTATACCATTTTGATAGCAACTTAAAGGATAAGTGGAATTTCTACGAACTCGTTTGTGCACTCAAGCAGCATTACAACAAGCCATGGCAAGTGCTGCCAAGCAATGATTATCACCATGACCAACGTCTAACAGATGAACGAATTGCCTTGCCGCCATTGAGTGAACGTTTCAACAAGCCAGAGCAAATCAAACAAGCTGGCATCATAGGAATCAACTGGGGACGCACGCACATTCCCCACTATCGAAACAATGGTGTATCGGTCACAACGTTATGCGCCAACCAAATAGAACCGCTTCAGCAAGCGTGCAGTGAGGAAGCAATCCTAAAGGCAGAAACGAACATCAGCGCACTCAAACAACTCGATGTCGTGACCATCGCGACACCTGCGCATACTCATGCAGAGATCATAAAGACGTTAGGTTCAACCAAGCTGATTTGTGAAAAGCCATTGGTGGGATTGAATTCCGACATCACTCACTGGCAGCAACCGAACTCCAACCTATTGGTTAATTACGCCTTTGCTCAGCTAGAGACCGCCAAGACGATAGAGAAATGGCTCACCTCGCAAACCCAACCTTGTGTGGTCAATCTAATCACCCAAGTTAACCTACCGGGCACCTTCACACTCAAAGAGTGGTTTCTTGAAACAGCCAGTCACCCTATTTCTTGGTTGCTGCACTGCTTTGGAGACTACTCTCAATCAACACTGATTGAGGAAAACGGCCAACTGATCGTTGAGCTGCAATGTGGCGACCACCAGCTAAGATTTGTATTTGAATTAACCGGTGAGCCGGGCATCGAGCACATTTTAACGATTCAATCCAACCAGACCTTAACCAGTAAAGGCTACTACCGTGTCGGCGAAAAATGGCGTTTCGAGCCCATTCTCGTTAATGGCAACGCGATAAATGATGGAGAGTACAGCGAATCTGATTGCTGGCAGGACGCCAATCAACGCAGTGTCGGTTTGATGCTGGCGATGTTCAATCAAAGCATCAGTTGGGAGAACGGCCTGCAACTTGGCGCCTTCGATGCGCAAAAAGCCATTTTGATTGAGAAGATGCTCCGTTAGCCATTTCACCAACTAGCTTCCTCTACGTTCCGTAACTTCGATAAAAAGGTCTCACTCGGGACCTTTTTTATTACTCCATTTTTACCTTTGTACAGCTTAGGGAGCTTTTGGACATCCATGATCTAATTACTCCCCATGCTGTACAAAACCCTCTAACCCCAAGTAAACAGGCACAAAAAAGCCGCTTGATTTGAGCAAGCGGCTTTCGGGGTTCCCACTGATATTAAGACTGAACGCTTGTGGTCACCTTAAAGTCAGGGTTCACCGCAGTCAGCTTCTTAATTAGGTAATTCAGTAGTACGCCATACATAGGAACGAACAAACCAAGACTAATAATCAGTTTGAAGCCGTAATCCACCAGCGCGATTTCCGTCCAATGCTCAGCCATAAATGGATCTGGGCTTTGGTAGAACGCAATGGCGAAGAAAGCGATGGTATCAAGTGCATTACCGAAAAGCGTTGAACACGTTGGTGCCACCCACCATTGCTTCATTTGACGTAGGCGGTTGAACACATGCACATCCATGATCTGACCAAGTAGGTACGCCATGAAGCTAGCAATCGCGATACGAGCAACGAATAAGTTAAATTCCCCTAGGTGGCCAAAACCTTGGAATTGACCTTCGAAGAACACCACCGATAAGAAGTAAGACACTGCCAAAGCAGGCAACATCACTAAGAAGATGATCTTACGTGCCAACTGAGCACCGAAAATACGCACAGTTAAGTCAGTCGCTAAGAAGATAAATGGGAAAGTGAATGCACCCCAAGTGGTATGGAAACCGAAGATAGTAAACGGTAGCTGAACTAGGTAATTGCTAGATGCAATAATGACTAGGTGGAATAGAACCAGATAGATAAGGGCGTTGCGCTGCTGCGCAGGGGTAAAGTTACTCATGCGATACCTTTTTAGTTTGGTTTGGGGGTGAGGGAACCCAAATCGAGTCACTGAATAAAGTGGCTCTTACCAACAATGTAAAATGAAAAATAAACTGGCTTGGCTCTTTCTGAGCGAAGCGGTGGGCGATTATACATTAACCACTTTTCGCCGCAAGTCGTCTGTTTGACGCAAACGTTTAAGCATAAAAAAGGGTGTTTCATGTGAAACACCCTCTCTAGAAAAATTCTATTTTTAGAAGCCGCGCTGGAACAACCCTGCAAGATAATCCAACTCTTCCCTGCTCTCTTCAATCGCTAACGCTTCAAACCAAATCGCTTCGCTGTAATGCTCTGCTTTCATAAACAGTCGGCAACCTTCAAAGTCAATCAACCAAGAGTGAATGTCCGCATCCCACTGTTTTTCCACCACAGTAGCAGAAAGCAAGCCGACTAAACGCTCACCTAAAGCAGGAAAGCTATCAAGGTCAAAGCTCGGCGCGGTAATGATTAAGCGCCCTTCTTGTGCCATGTAATCCGCTAAGCCAAATTCCTTTTGCATCTTGGTTCCTTATCCGTGGTGAGTAATGTGTTCTTGAATCAAATCGAGGAATGGATCGGCGTACTTCTCTAGTTTGCGCTGACCAACACCGCTGACTGCAAGCATTTCGCCGTAAGACGTTGGCAGAATTTCCGCCATATCAATCAGAGTCGCGTCACTGAAGACCACGTATGGTGGCAAACCATCTTCATCAGCAATCGACTTACGCAGCTTACGTAACTTAGCAAACAGCTTTTTGTCGTAGTTCTTGCTGGTCAGTTTGTCCGACTTCGCCGCACGTGCTGCGGTGTCTAAACGCGGAACCGCTAACTCTAGGGTCACATCGCCACGTAGCAGCGGACGCGCTTCTTCGGTAAGTTGCAGCGTTGAGTTACGCGTGATGTTTTGGAACAGCAGCCCTTTGTGGATTAACTGACGGAAGATACTCACCCAGTAATCGTGGCTGTGGTCGCGCCCTATCGCGTAGGTAGAAATCTTATCGTGCCCATTTTCACGTACACGAATGTTTTGCATACCACGTAGCACCTCTACCACGTAGCCCATACCAAAGCTCTGATTCACTCGGTACACACAAGACAACGCCTTACGTGCTTCTTCCGTGGCATCAAAGTGCTTCGGTGGATCTAAGCAAATATCGCAGTTGCCACATGGCTTCTCACGATACTCACCAAAGTAATTCAATAGCACCTGACGACGACAAGTCTGCGCCTCAGCAAAGGCACTCATCGCATTCAGTTTGTGGGTTTCCACCTGCTTCTGTGGACCATCGTCTTTCTCATCCAACATACGGCGCAGCCAACTGATGTCCGCTGGGTCATACAACATCATGGCTTCCGCAGGTAGACCATCACGCCCTGCACGACCCGTTTCCTGATAGTAGGATTCGATATTTCGCGGGATATCGAAGTGAACCACAAAGCGCACGTTTGGTTTGTTGATGCCCATACCGAATGCGACGGTCGCCACTACAATTTGGATGTCATCACGTTGGAAAGCTTCTTGAACGTAAGCGCGCTCATCAGCGTCCATACCTGCGTGATAACCAGCAGCACGAATGTGGTTGTTGCACAGCTTCTCGGTCACCATCTCAACTTTCTTACGGCTACCACAATAGATGATGCCGCAATTCCCCTTTTGGGTTTCAAGATAACGAACGATTTGCGAAACCGGCTTGTGCTTCTCAACTAAGTTGTAGCGAATGTTGGGACGGTCGAAGCTGCCTAGGTAAACCTCTGGATTATTCAGTTGCAGACGTTCAAGAATATCTCGGCGCGTTGCGTCATCTGCGGTCGCCGTCAGCGCCATAAATGGCACATGGGAAAACTGCTGCTTAAGTTGACCAAGCGCGGCATATTCTGGACGGAAGTCGTGTCCCCACTGGGAAATACAGTGCGCTTCATCAACGGCAATCATCGATAACGGCAGGTTTTCCAAACGTTCAATGAAGTCACGCATTAATACGCGTTCTGGCGAGACGTACACCAACTTAAGATGACCAGTGTGCATGCGGTTATACACGCTGAGCAGTTCTTCACGAGTCATGGTCGAGTTAATGCATTCAGCCGCTACACCGTTGGCTTTAAGCTGGTCCACTTGGTCTTTCATCAGCGAGATAAGCGGAGAAATCACCAAAGTAATACCAGAGCGAACCAAAGCAGGAATTTGATAACACAGCGACTTACCGCCACCAGTAGGCAGGATAACTAAGCTGTCGCGACCTTCTATCGCGGCGTCAATCACTAATTGCTGACCATCACGGAACTCTTGGTAACCAAACACATCCTCCAACACACGTTGAGGCGTTACAGGCGAATCAGATTGTTCGGCTAACAAGGTCGAGGTCATGAAAAGTCTCAGATTGGGTCTTAAAAAAGAGGTGCTTATGCATACCACTGGCACACAAAGTGAGGGCACATTGTAATGGGGTTTCATGGTGAATAAAACCGCAAATTGTTAGGTGTTTCGCATCACGACTCGTATACTGATTTTCTGCTCTATAAAACACACAATTAGGTGACACTTCATGACACCAGAAGACGAACAACAACGCGCGCGGCAAGGTATCTTGCTAGCGATTGGTGCGTATACCATGTGGGGCATTGCGCCGATGTACTTTAAGTCCATCGCACAAGTATCTCCTTTGGAAATTCTAAGCCACCGAGTGATATGGTCTTTCTTTTTGCTTGCTGCACTCCTCCATTTTGGCCGTCACTGGCGCTCGGCTTACCACATCGCGAAAGACAAAACGAAAATCGCTTACCTGATCGCAAGTTCCATGCTAATTGGCGGTAATTGGTTGATTTTCATTTGGGCGGTAAACTCGAATCATATGCTCGACGCCAGCTTAGGTTATTACATTAACCCACTGATCAACGTCTTACTCGGGATGGTCTTCCTTGGTGAGCGACTGCGTAAATTACAGTGGTTCGCGGTTGTATTGGCAGGTTGTGGCGTACTCGTTCAACTGATTGTATTTGGCTCCGTACCTGTTGTTGCGATGGCGTTAGCAATGAGCTTCGGCTTTTATGGCTTATTAAGAAAGAAAGTCAGTGTCGATGCAAAAACTGGCTTGTTTATCGAGACATTACTTCTACTGCCAGTGGCCGCTGTTTATTTGCTTTTTGTTGCCGATACACCAACCTCAAATATGCTTACGAATCCACTTACGTTAAATAGTTTGTTGATCGCGGCTGGGGTTATAACAACCCTGCCACTGCTGTGCTTTACGGGTGCAGCAACAAGACTCAAATTATCGACTTTGGGCTTTTTCCAATATATAGGCCCAAGCTTAATGTTTTTACTTGCAGTATTGATGTATGGCGAACCCTTTACCATGGATAAAGCGATCACTTTCGTCTTTATTTGGGGAGCACTAGTCGTGTTTAGCTTTGATGGATTACGTAATAACCGTCGCTCACGCCGAATCGTTCAGCCACAGTGATCGTTTTTTACAAGACAAGTTAGAAATTGCCAGATAAGCTTGGTCATAATGTGACCAAGCTTTTTTATTTAATGGAACATATTCAGTACTACGCAACCGACCATGACAACTTGAGTCTAATAGAGGCGAAATACCAGAAATTTGCTTTTCAAAGGCATTACCATCTGGATTTTCATCTCGGCCTGATCACGCATGGTGCGCAGAAGTTCCAATACCAAGGTAATAGCCACCAAGTTGGTCACGGGCAAATTGTGATTATGCCGCCGGATGAGCTGCACGACGGGCAATCTAAGCTCGAGAGTGGCTACGAAGTAAATGTGTTTGCGATCGAACCTCATCTATTGAGCGATCTGGCTGATCTTAAGCAAAACGGTCAAATAATACACTTCAACGAACTGATCATCTCGGATCCGCAGATATTTTCACAACTTAGTAACTTACACGGGCTGCTTCGTCGTGAAAACCTCAGCCAACTCACCAAAGATTGCCTTCCTTTTGAAGGATTTAACCAACTTTTTGATCGCTACGGATCGCTTGAGCGACAAAAAGTGGTGCCGCTAGGAAACCAATCTCTTGGGACGTTAAAAGATTATCTAATGGCTAACCTTGACCAAGCGGTGCGTTTGGATTCACTTTCAGAGCTGTGCCAACTGAGCCCAACTCAGTTCCAGCGCCACTTTAAAGCGCAAACTGGCATGACGCCTTATGCATGGTTCGCACGCCTGCGCCTTGAACAAGGCATGAAGTTACTGCAAGCTGGTCAATGTGGTACCGACGTCGCTCATCAAATCGGTTTCTATGATCAAGCGCATTTCAGCAAAGCGTTTAAACAGACCTACGGCGTTTCCCCTTCTCAAGTGGCTCGTTAATTTCATTTACCGAGAAAGCTGTCAGTTTTTTACAAGCGCCACAGGTGACTTACCACGACAATAGCCGCATTGGTTAAATTTGAGATGTGTTATGAATGAATCCACCATATTGCTGACACTCGCCAGCATTCACTTTATTGCCCTAATGAGTCCAGGTCCGGACTTTGCGCTGGTCGTACAAAATGCGACGCGTCATGGTCGTCAAACTGGCTTGTACATTGCGTTGGGATTGTCCGTCGGTATTTTGCTGCACTCTTTGTTCAGCCTGACAGGTGTGAGTTTTGTCGTCCACCAGCACCCAGTGCTGTATTCCGTGGTACAACTGCTCGGTGGTAGTTACCTGCTCTACTTAGGAATTGGCGCATTGCGTGCCGTGATCTCGATGATCCAAAACCCACTGACGGATCAACCTAAGAAGCAAAATAACCTAGTGATCAGCAATAAGCGTCAAGCGTTTGCTAAAGGGTTTGCGACCAACATTCTTAACCCAAAAGCCCTGGTGTTCTTTGTCAGTTTGATGTCGAGTTTAGTCCCAGCAGGTATGTCGATTACTGGCAAAGGTATTGCACTGGTCATCCTGTTTGGCTTGTCGCTATTCTGGTTCTCTAGCCTTGCATGGATGCTGTCGACACAGCGCTTACAGCGTAAATTGCAACAAGCGGGTATCTACATCGACGGTCTATGCGGCGTGGTATTTACTCTAGTGGGCGGCAGTATTCTATACCAAACTATCAATACTTTTATCGGATAAAGTACTGATTTAAAAGCGTAGCACAATCGACATTTCTAAGATTGCTGACTCGACGTGACTCTCCATAACTGCCAAGCTGAAAGCACAAAACTGGCAACATGGAGAGTCATCATGCATTGGACGTTCAACCGACTCGTGACCACGGGTCTTTTTCTTACTTCCCCACTAATCTTATCTACCTCAGCCTTTGCTAACCAAGCGGCAGATGCCGTTGCGCCGGAGCACAGTACTGGCTTCGAGCAAAAGCAATTGGTCAAAGCCAAAGATTATATGGTCACCGCAGCCAACCCACTAGCCACCCAAGCTGGGTCGGATGTTCTTGCTCAAGGTGGTAATGCTATTGATGCCATGGTTGCCGTACAACTGATGCTGGGCTTGGTAGAGCCGCAATCATCAGGTATTGGTGGCGGTGCCTTCTTAGTGTATTGGGACAGTGAGAAACAAAAACTGACTACGTATGATGGGCGCGAAACCGCACCGCTCGCCGCAACGCCGAAACTCTTCCTAGATGACAAAGGACAACCACTGCAATTTTACGATGCGGTTGTCGGAGGGCGCTCCGTTGCTACTCCTGGCACAGTGAAACTACTGTGGGACACGCACAAGAAATACGGCAAGTTGGAATGGAAAAAGATCATCCAACCTGTGATTACCTTGGCTGAGCAAGGTTTCGAAGTGAGTCCTCGCCTCGCGAGCCTGATTGAGAAGGATGCCAAACGCCTATCACGCTTCCCTGCGACTAAGGCTTACTTCTTTAATCCAGATGGCTCACCAAAAGCCGAAGGCACGTTGTTGAAGAACCCTGAATACGCGCAAACTCTGACGGCAATTGCAGAGCAAGGGGCAAAAGCTTTCTATCAAGGCGATATCGCCACAGACATTATCAAGACAGTACAGAATGCACCGGGCAATCCTGGCGTATTGGCACAACCTGACTTTGATGCGTTCCAAATCAAGCAACGTGAACCGGTTTGTGCGGCTTACCAAAGCTATGACATCTGCGGCATGGGACCACCTAGCTCTGGCGCATTGACGGTTGGACAGATTCTTGCGATCACCGAGCAATACGATCTTAAAGGTTGGGGAGCCGAAAGCGCGAAATCATGGCAAGTGATCGCCGATGCATCGCGCCTTGCGTTTGCGGATCGCGGTAAGTACATGGCTGACCAAGATTATGTGCCAATGCCAACCGAAGGCTTACTTGATAAAGATTATCTCAAACAACGTTCTGAGCTCATTCAAGTCGGTAAAGCCTTGAGTAAGGTTGAAGCCGGTAACCCACCGTGGTCACACGCGATGAACTTAAGCATGGATCAATCGATCGAGCTGCCTTCCACTAGCCATTTCAATATCGTCGATAAGCAAGGCAATGTGGTTTCAATGACAACAACCATTGAAAACGCTTTTGGCTCACGCTTGATGGTGCGCGGCTTCTTGCTCAACAACGAACTGACCGATTTCTCTTTCCGCACTCATCAAGATGGTGTGCCAATCGCGAACCGCTTAGAACCGGGCAAACGCCCACGTTCATCCATGGCACCAACCATTATGATGAAGGATGACAAACCATACATGGCAATTGGCTCACCGGGTGGCAGCCGCATCATTGGTTACGTCGCACAAGCCATTATCGCCCACACGCAATGGGATATGGACATCCAAAGCGCGATTAATCAGCCACGATTACTGAACCGTTTTGGTACCTTAGATATTGAGCAAGGTACCGCTGCAGAAGGCTTACAGCCTGAGTTGGAAAAGATGGGTTTTAAAACTGATGTTCGTGATTTGAACTCTGGACTGCATGCGATACGTATAACAAAAGACGGTCTTGAGGGCGCAGCCGATCCAAGGCGTGAAGGTGCCGCTATCGGGCAGTAAGAGTCTTTCGCTCGACCCCTTGTGCGAGATCTCTCACAAAGGGTTGAGCAAACCTCTCTTTTTTAATGGTAAAACCGTACAGAAAAGAGCATAAGCCATTGAATTTAATACTCATGTATCTTTTTTGAACGCTAAGAGAGTTAAAAAATGTGAGATTAGCCCGTTGTTGGAAATCGTTAAACACGTAATATTAAACCTGTCGGAAGGATGCTGACACGGAACAGGAAACACCACGGACTTGGTGAACTTCAGGAAGAAGAAACGGTTATTCAGGATGAATAGTCGGGCATGGATTGCAAAATTGGACATTGAACGGAATCAATAGTGACTAGGATGGTTGCTACTAAGGACGGGAAATGGACACCTCTGGACGAGGCAAGGATTTGAACATCAGGATGATGTCAGGGACACCGCTCAGGGAACAAGTGATGAGAGCTAACGAGGATAGTTAGCAGACCAGGATAAGGTCATTAAGGACACCGCTAGGAAGGCGACGTAAGGATTAAGCTGACGGATTCAGCACACTATCATGGATTAGATGCATGGAGCACTCTTAGTAGCTGGATTGCTGCGAGTAAGACTATAACCCCGATGGGCGCAAGCCCTCGGGGTTTTTCTTTGCCTAAAGTTTTTCTCATCTGCACCGTTAAATCGCGCTTTCGAATTCCATTTTTTTACTGCTTTATCGACGCCAAAACCGCACAAGTAAATTACCACCTTCTAAAGAAGGTGGCTTTGTGTGAGCCCCCTAAAAGGGGGCCTTTGTTTAGTCCAGCGCCAATTGCTGCTGCTCTACTCGCTCTTGCTTCTCTTGATGTCTTACATATCGGCGTATTGTTTCTTCATTGATTCCAACACTATCGACAAAATAGCCTCTTTGCCAAAAGTGATTACCCCAAAGCCTGTTCTTCCTAAGGTGAGGAAACTTGCTAAATAGCTTTAAGGCTATTTTGCCTTTCAATACCCCCATCAACTTGGATATCGAAAGCTTTGGTGGGACCTTTACAACTAAATGTACGTGGTCAACTTGTACGTTTAGCTCTACGACTTCACATCCAAGTTGATTACAGTAAACATAAATACATCGATAAACTTCTTTACCTATATTGTTCTTCAAGATCCTAAATCGATACTTTGGCGTCCACACTATATGGTATTGACAACGCCAAAATACGTGGGAAGCTTGATTGTATCTACTCATGTTATTTGTCCTCTTTGACTTCTGGAAAAATCAAAGACGCATTTAGCATGAGTAGTTTTACAGGCAAAGCCGAAACGGATGATAACCACCTACTGAAGTAGGTGGTTTAGGGCTGAAAACAAAAAGAGCCGCCGAAGCAGCTCTTAAGTGGATGATACCAATCACAATAAATAAGTGATCAGAAATAGCGTAGGGAAAATGCTTGAGAACAAGGCGCAATTTTTCGATAAGTAGTTATTCTACAATCAAAAATTGCAACGCAGTTATCGAGTATTTTAACAAGCTAGAATGACCAGTTATTTACTACGATTGGTATGAGTTTTGGTCAAGCCTTACAGTTTCTCTAGTCGTGCGTAAGCAGTTACCAACCATTTGATGCCTTCACCGTTAAAGGCAATCTGTACACGGCTTTGTGGACCACTGCCTTCGAAGTTGATGATGGTGCCTTCACCAAACTTTGGATGCATCACACGAGAACCTAGCGTAAAGCCGGTTTCATTAAAGCTCTCTTTCACAACAGTTTGGCTAAATCGACCACTGCTTGAAGGACGGCTAACTTGCGCCTTCATTCGTACTTCATCTAAACAAGTTTCTGGCAGTTCACGGATAAAGCGAGACGGTTTATGGTATTTATCCTGACCGTACAAACGACGCATTTCAGCATAAGTGATGTACAGTTTCTGCATTGCACGGGTCATGCCTACGTAACACAGACGGCGTTCTTCTTCTAAGCGCCCTGCTTCTTCTGCCGACATTTGGCTTGGGAACATGCCTTCTTCCACACCGACCATAAACACCAATGGGAACTCTAGACCTTTCGCACTGTGTAATGTCATGAGCTGAACCGCATCTTCAAATTCGTCCGCTTGTCCTTCGCCCGCTTCTAGTGCTGCGTGGGTTAGGAATGCCGTCAGCAGTGACATGTCTTCGGCTTCTTCTGGTTTCTCGAATTGGCGAGTTGCGGTCACCAATTCCTCCAAGTTCTCAATACGTGCCTTAGACTTTTCGCCCTTCTCTTGCTCGTACATCGCGAACAAGCCCGAGTATTTAATTACATGGTCAGTTTGGTGATGCAGCGGCATCTCTAAGGTGTCGTCTTCTAGCGCGGTGACAAGCTCGATAAAACGGCTCAGAGCACCAGCAGCGCGACCAGCAAGCACCTTCTCGTCCAACATTGCCACACTCGCTTCCCACATGGTGCAACCACGATCACGAGCCGCAAAACGGATGGTTTCAAGCGTCTTATCGCCCAAACCACGCGTTGGCGTATTCACCACACGTTCAAACGCCGCATCATCGTTACGGTTGGCAATCAGACGCATGTAGCTCAAGGCATCTTTGATTTCCTGACGTTCGAAGAATCGCATGCCGCCATAGATACGATAAGGCAGACCGGCTTGAATTAACGCTTCTTCCAGAACACGCGACTGGGCGTTGTTACGGTAAAGCATCGCAGCGTCATTCAGAGCACCGCCCTTGTCTTGCCACTCTTTGATTCTGTTCACCGCAAAACGGGCTTCATCTAATTCGTTGTAAGCGCTGTAAACCGAGATAGGCTCACCGACCACGCCATCCGTCCACAACTCTTTACCCATACGCTCGGTGTTATTCGCAATCAGGGTGTTAGATGCTTCCAGAATGGTCTTAGTGGAACGGTAGTTTTGCTCAAGACGAATGGTATTCACGCTTGGGAATTCCAGCGTAAACTTCTCAATATTCTCGACTTTTGCACCACGCCAGCCGTAAATCGACTGGTCGTCATCACCTACGATCATCACGTGACACTCAGGACCCGCCATCATACGTAGCCAAGCATATTGAATGTTGTTGGTATCTTGGAACTCATCCACCAAGATGTGCTTAAAGCGTGCTTGGTAGTGTTCACGGACGAACTTGTTATCACGCAGTAGCTCATGTGCGCGCAGCAAGATTTCCGCAAAATCGACTAAACCAGCACGGTCACACGCCTCTTGGTAAGCGGTGTACAACTGCAGATATGTCTTGGTTACTGGATCATGGTACGCATCAATGTGCGACGGGCGCAGACCTTCGTCTTTCTTACCGTTAATCCACCATGCCACTTGGCGTGCCGGCCACTGCTTCTCATCGAGGTTTTGCGCTTTAATCAAACGCTTTAGTAGACGCTGTTGGTCGTCACTGTCAATGATTTGGAAATCTTCCGGTAGCTTGGCATCAAGATAGTGTGCACGCAGAATACGGTGACAAATGCCGTGGAAAGTACCATTCCACATACCGCCTGCACTGCCCATCATTAGCTCTTCGATACGTCCACGCATCTCTGCCGCCGCCTTATTGGTAAAGGTTACCGACATAATTGAGAACGGAGAAGCTTGCTCGACCGACATCAGCCAAGCGATACGGTGAACAAGAACGCGTGTCTTACCACTTCCTGCGCCAGCAAGAACGAGCAAGTTTTCTAGAGGTGCTGCAACGGCTTCACGTTGTTTATCGTTCAAACCGTCGAGTAATAGAGATGGATCCATCATGATGAGAGCTACTGGTTATTTATACATAAAAACCGATTATAACCTAAACAACCGGGTGCTGTTTAGACAAAACTTGATAAAAAAATCGATGTTTTTTTGCCCAACACATCAATTAGTTATACCTATTTGACCCTGCAAACCCATTTACTTCGGAAATTTTTCTGAAAGTTTTTTAGCCAGTTTCCTATCTTTTAAGTTAAGCAAGTTGATAACAAAAACGCCAAAACAGGTGATTCATCTTGCCAACTTAAAGTAAAGGAAATCATTCAGAGGAATTTATTATGAAAAAGTCGAATCTAGCTGTTACTGCTGCTGTTACTGGTCTTCTAGCTCTTGGTGGCACAATGCTAACTGCAGCTCCAGCTGTCGCTGCTGAAAAAGAAAAGTGCTATGGCGTTTCTAAAGCAGGTAAAAACGACTGTGCAACAAAAAGCAGCTCATGCGCTGGTACTTCTAAAGAAGATAACCAAAAAGACGCATTCGTAGTCGTACCAAAAGGTCTTTGTGACAAACTCGCTGGCGGTAGCACTTCTTCTTCATAATCTTTTATCGCTAGCTATTGTGAGGATGCGTTGACGCTCAACCAACGCAAAGCCAAGACGCATCCTTCTCTTCCCGCACGATTTGAAAAGGAGTTTCACGTGAAACACCACACCTTCCACGACCTTGTTGGAGTTGGATTAAGAACCCCTCACCTCGATTACTTTAGCCAAAACCAACCCGAGTTGTCTTGGTTAGAAATCCACAGTGAAAACTATTTCCAACCCAACGCTGCAGAGCGCCATCAGCTACAAACGCTTCGCGAGCAATATCAAATTAGCTGCCACGGTATTGGTTTGTCGCTGGGCTCGGTGGAACGTGTTAGTCAAAAGCATCTTGCGCAACTTAAATCACTGATTGACTCAATCGACCCAATTCTTGTTTCTGACCATTTAAGTTGGAGTGAAAACGGCGGTCACTACTTTAATGACCTGCTTCCACTTCCGTATACGGAAGAAGCGCTCAACGTGTTCACTCGTAACGTGAATGAAGTGCAGGAATATTTGCAACGCGAGATCTTGATAGAGAACCCATCTAGTTATGTGAAGTTTCAACATTCGACCATCAGCGAATGGGAGTTTCTTACCGAAGTGCAAAAGCGCACTGACTGTCGTTTATTGCTCGATTTAAACAATGTTTATGTTTCGGCGTTCAACCACGGTTTTGATTGCGACACATACCTAGATGCGATTCCAGCCGACAAAGTGGATGAGATTCACTTGGCAGGTTTTACCATTAAACAACTCGACAAAGGTGAGATATGGATTGATACCCATAGCCGCCCAGTTAGCGATGAAGTTTGGCAGTTGTTTTCACAGTGGACAAAAAAACACGGTCCACGTCATACGTTGATTGAATGGGATTTGGATATCCCCGCGCCAGAAGTCTTATTAGGAGAAGCACAGAAAGCATCGCAACTACTGTTGCAAGGTACACTTCCAAGTGAACAAAGCGAACCAAGGAAGGCATCATGAATCTAGCCACCTTACAAAGCCAGTTTGCTAAAGCCCTACACTATCAAGCACTCGGTGAAGATTGCGATATTGCCAGTGATACGTTTACCGCTGATGAACGCATGCAGATTTACCGCAATAACTTTATCGTCAGCTTAAGCGAGGTGTTATCCGCGACCTACCCGATGGTTGAAGCGCTGCTTGGTGAAGAATGCTTTGAACAGATAGCTCGCCAGCATGTTCTTTCTTACCCATTAGAAGAAGGAAATGTGGTGCATTATGGCGAAGGCTTTCAAGACACCATCATGCAGTTCAGTCAGGTGATTGCACAAGCACCTTACAGCCCTGAAGTCGCCCGCTTCGAGTGGCATATCGACCTAGCTCGTCAAGCACAGTATGAGCAATCCAATGCAGCGGAATTAAAACCGCTTGCGTTACTTGGCGAAGTGAGTGAAGAGCAACAACCCACTTTAGTCTTACACCTTAAAAAGGGCTGCCGCAGCTTTGACTCCAACTACGCAGTATTCGATCTATTTAGCGCGATTCAAACTGGGCAATTCGAACAACTTAATATCAACCAATTACAGCAAGGTGTCATCTCGATTCAAGCCAATGGAGAAGCCTTGTGTCACGCACTCGATGCTGATGTGTTCCAACTGCTGCAATGTTTAGAGCAGAAGCAGAGTTTGAGCGAAATACCTGAAGTTTTACTCGCTCATCTCAATCGCATCATGGCACTCGATATTGTTGACGGCTTTACATTGCAATCAATCTAAGGAGCACTCTATGAAGGATACGATTAAAAACTTAGTGAATCGGTATGACGATTTAATCAGTACCTTACAAGCTGGCTTTGTCCCTTTACTACTTCTCTTTTGCCGCTTTTGGGTTGCTTGGGTGTTCTTCAATTCAGGACTAATCAAAATCTCGTCTTGGGATAGCACGTTGTACTTATTTGAGCTGGAATACCAAGTGCCAATCTTGCCATGGGAATTGGCGGCTTATTTAGGTACGGCTGCGGAGTTGGTTCTACCGGTGTTCTTGGCACTAGGATTGATTACCCGCCCGATGGCAGCAATGCTGTTTGTGTTCAACATCATCGCAGTGATCTCTTACCCACTGTTGTGGGAGAAAGGTTTTTATGATCACCAACTTTGGGGATTGATGATTCTTATCGTAATCGTATGGGGGCCAGGACCGCTGTCTTTGGACCACATCCTGAAAAAGAAAATGACGAGCTAAAAAAATCCCCGCATCATGCGGGGATTTTTTATTATTTATTCAAGTAAGCCAGTAGCTCTTCTGCTGAGATACCTTGCTGAGCGAGGTCTTTTGCCATCTGCTCGACTTGTTCATCTTTGCGTGACTCAATCACTTGCTGAAATTGGTACACGATATCACGCAAAATTGGCAGAGGTACTTGTTTAGCCGCACTACGAATACGCTCGGAGCTTTGATTACCCAGCTCATTAAGCAACTTGCCAAACATCACCTTTTCTGGTGAATCTTCCATTTGCTCTAGAATACGAGCCATTTCATACGTGGTTAACGACATTACTTTTTGAGTTCCGTTATGGTGTCAGGAAAAGTCTGAGTGACAAATATACACGCCTTACTTACATTGGAAAATACTAAATTACACTGATTTACGCTTTCGCAAAGCTCGAGTGCCAGTTCTTCCCTGCTTTTGTAAACAGAACGACCAACGCAGGTAATAGGACCCACATATGAATTGCGATCAAGGTTTGTGGATCCAGAGATAAGCGTTGCAGTGTACCCACCAACAAACCAGAGCCACTCATTTGGAACAATCCAAGCAGTGCAGCTGCCGTGCCCGCCTTATCACCAAACGGTTCTAACGCTTTCCCTGCCGCTGCACCCAGAATGAATGCAAAACCTACAGAAGACATGAAGATAGGTAGCATGAAAGAAAGCGCGGTATTCTGACCATTCATCACTAGCATGATCACACCTGCGAGACCCAGAGTTGAGATCCCGGTGACCAAGGTGTTGTGAGTTCCAACGCGCTCCATAAACTTAGGCGCCAGCATACATGCCGCAATGTTTATCACCGCATTTACACCAAACCAGAAAGTGAATTCATTCATCGACAGCCCCATCCCCGTCATCAATACCGACGGTGCTGAGGTAACGTAAGCAAGAATAACCGCCATCGCCATCAAGCATAATGACGCATGGAAAACAAAAGATGGTGTGCTAAGCACTGCCCAATACCGACTAAGCTTAAACACCGCTTGCTTTTCTGTTGACGGGTTAGTCTCTTTCATCATGAAAAACATCAATGATCCAGACACCACAGCAAAACCCGCCATAAAGCTAAAGTTAGCACGCCAGTCAAATTGCTGAGTTAACCAGCTACCTAGAATTGGAGCTAAAGCCGGAATGAAACAAATCGCACCGTTAAGGTAGCTGATCATTTTGCCGCTTTTTTCCGGGCCAAAGATATCGCGAACTGTTGCAAAGGCTGCTACCGATGTCGCACACGCACCTAAGCCTTGTAGCAGTCGGGAAACCAACATCCACTCAATATTTTGAGCACTCCACGCCAATAAAGCGCTCATCGCGTAAATGGTGATACCGCCCAATGCAACAGTTCGACGTCCGAGTTTATCTGCTAAGGGACCTGCGAATAGCTGACCAACACCCATAGCAAATAAGAACCAAGTGATCGTGTCTTGTGCTAGCGCATTATCGACCTGAAAAGTGGAAGCAATAAGAGGTAAAGCAGGTAGATAAATATCAATCGCTAAAGGACTGAAAAGAACCAAAAGGGTCAATAACGCCATCTGTTTTTTACTATTAGAAAACTGGCTAGACACACAACACTCCGAATTGGATAAAGAACTTTGGGTAAAGCTTAATCATCTGATGATATGAATGGAAATGATGTATAATCATGAGCATTATTCCTCAGAGGAAATTCACTGTGAACGTCGAAAAACTGGCTCGTATCGATTTAAATCTATTGGTCTGCTTTAAAGTGCTGATTGAAGAGTTAAATGTTACTCGTGCGGCCCACCGATTGTGCTTAAGCCAATCCGCCGTAAGTAAATCACTGGCTAAACTGCGCATTCAATTTGATGACCCTCTTTTCACTCGAAACTCACATGGATTAACACCTACGCCGCGCGCATTGTTTCTTAAACCGAAACTGGATCTGTTGATAAATCAGTTAGAAGTGCTGACTCAACCCGAAGAGTTTTCTCCGCAAAGCAGCGAATACCGTTTTCAAATAGCAGCGGTAGAGAGTGTCTACCCTCTCATTCTACCCCATTTCTTACCGGCGATTTTTCAACAAGCACCTGGCGTGACAATTAGCACACACCCGTGGTCGGATAATACATTTAAAATGCTTCAACGCGGCGAACTGGATTTAGGCTTAACTGGAAAAGATATCGATATAAACGATGCCAAGCTGACTCTTCAACCACCCGATGACATTTGCGAGTTGGAAATTTATCGTGATTACCAAATGTGCATCATTCGCAAAAACCACCCTGCGCTAAAACAACCTTGGAATCTGGAAGCCTATCTCGCCCTACGCCATGTACAAGTACGTTGTGATGGCAACGACCGTTGGTTGCTGGATTATCGCCTTGCAGATATTGGCGCCGACCGCGATATTGCCGTCACTGTGCCCGACTTTAACAGTGCCGCAAGTTTATGTTCATACACCGACTTTATCTTTACTGCGCCAAGTCATTTTGTGCAACTTGCGGCCAAACAGCTTGATTTGGTCGTGCTGCCACTACCGTTAGAATTCCCACCTATGGCTTACACTTTATTCTGGCACCGAGACAGAGAAAACGACCCTGCATTAGGCTGGCTACGTACGATGATCACACAAAAAACCGATCACCTTAGATAAAAACACCGCGCTCAATTTGCGCTTAGCGGCTAAAATGAGTAGCTTAACTGTCCTAGTCCTTTTTGGCTCATCTATGGCCTAGTTGTACTCCGACTCTATTGAAGTGATTGCGAACCTCAATGGAATCGTAAACTGCATGAAGCAGATGGAAACAGCTCCCACACCTGAGCATGAAGGAGCGGTAATTTGAAGGAATAACACAGATGCACAACGATACCCAAAGCCGCGTGAATGCAATTCGCGAATGGCTAGCACAACATAATATTGATGCCCTACTTGTCCCTCATGAAGACGAGTACTTGGGTGAATACGTACCAGCGCACAACGAGCGTTTACATTGGCTAACTGGCTTTACCGGTTCTGCTGGTGCTGCGGTAATCACCAAAGACAAAGCCGCTATCTTTGTTGATGGTCGCTACACAGTACAAGTAACAAAGCAGGTTCCTGCTGATCTATTCGAATACCGTCACTTGATTGAAGAGCCTGCACTAGATTGGATTAAAGACCATCTTGCAAATGGCGCGTCTGTGGCAATCGACCCTCGCATGCACAACTCTGCTTGGCTAGACATGGCACAAGCAAAACTTGCAGGTGCCCTTGAGCTTAAGATTCTCGATAGCAACCCAATTGATGAACTGTGGCACGACCGCCCTGCTCCTGTGGTTTCTGATGTTCGCCTAATGGCAACAGAAACAGTTGGACAATCAAGTGAAAGCAAACGCCAAGAAATCGCAGAGCTCGTGAAAAAAGCCGGTGCAGACAGCGCAGTGATCACAGCACTTGATTCTATCTGTTGGTTGCTCAACGTTCGTGGTCTAGATGTCTCACGTCTACCAGTTCTGCTTTCTCACGCGATTCTGCACTCAGACTCAAGCGTGGAATACTTCCTAGATCCTGCTCGCTTACCTGCTGAGTTTGACGCTCATGTTGGTGCGGACGTAACAGTTCATCACCCAGAAGCGTTGCAAGCACGACTAGAAACTCTAACTGGCAAGAATGTACTGGTTGACCCTGCGACAAGTAACGCATGGTTTAAGTTGGTTCTACAAAATGCTGGCGCATCTGTGGTGAGTAAAGCTGATCCATGTCTAATGCCAAAAGCGGCGAAGAACGCGGTTGAAATCGCAGGCATGAAAGCATGCCATATCCGTGATGGTGTGGCGATGAGTAAGTTCCTATCTTGGTTAGATGCAGAAGTCGCTGCTGGTAACCTGCATGATGAAGCGACACTGGCTGACAAACTGGAAGCGTTCCGTAGCGAAGACCCAACACTTATGGATCTTAGCTTCGATACCATTTCAGCGGCAGGTGGCAACGCGGCGATGTGTCACTACAACCACGAGAACCAACCTGAACCTGGCAAGCTAGAACTGAACACACTTTACCTAGTGGATTCAGGCGGTCAGTACCTAGATGGCACGACAGACATCACGCGTACCATCGCGATCGGTCAGCCTTCACAAGAGATGATTAAACAATTCACTCTCGCGCTAAAAGGCCACATCGGTGTTGCACGTGCACGTTTCCCGAAAGGCACACGTGGTTACCAAATCGATACGCTAGCTCGTCAGCACCTGTGGGCGGAGGGCTACGATTACGATCACGGTACTGGTCACGGTGTTGGTCACTTCCTAAGTGTTCATGAAGGTCCAGCAAGCATTTCGAAGAAGCAAATCGACGTGCCTCTAACAGAAGGCATGGTGCTGTCCAACGAGCCAGGTTACTACCGTGCGGATGCGTTTGGTATCCGTATCGAGAACCTAGAGCTTGTTGTTGAAACCCCAACTAACGGTGACTTCCCTGTTCTGTCATTTGAGTCGCTAACACGCTGTCCAATCGACAAGCGCAACATCAATGTTGATATGCTAACTCGTCCAGAGCTTGCATGGTTGAATGATTACCATCAGAAGGTATGGGATGAGATCAGCCCACTTGTTGAAGGTGATGTGAAAGAGTGGCTTCGTCAAGCAACGCTACCTGTAGCACACAGCTAGAAGCTAGAAGCTAGAAGCTAGAAGCTAGAAGCTAGAAGCTAGAAAAAAGTAGAGGGTTGATGTTTTGCATCAACCCTCTTTTCTTTACTTATGTTTCACGTGAAACATAACGATGACCAGTAGCTTTATTTGCTGATTAACCAGAATACGCTGAGTGCCAATCTCGCCATACAGGGTCAAAGCCTTTGGCTCGAATCATATCTTCCACAGAACCCGCACTTCGCTCATCACTGATCTCAAACTGCTCGAGTTCAACATCATCCATCGCATATCCACCCGGCTGAGTTTTAGATGCAGCAGACATACTGGTGATGCCTAACGGTAATACATTGTCTCTGAACTTTGGTGATTCACGAGTCGATAATGACAACTCCACTTCTGGATTCAACAAGCGATAAGCGCAAATCAACTGCACAAGCTGTTTATCCGTCATGACTGATTTGGGTTGGAGCGCGCCCTTACAAGGACGTAAACGTGGGAAAGAAATTGAGTAACGAGTCTGCCAATATGTGCGCTCAAGATAGTCCAAGTGCGCTGCCACATAAAAACAATCTGTTCGCCACTCTTCCAATCCTATTAAAGCACCAATACCTATCTTATCAATGCCCGCCTTTGCAAGACGATCGGGTGTATCCAATCGGTATTCGAAATCCATCTTGTTGCCACGCAAATGGTGCTCGGCGTAAGTCGAAGGATGATACGTTTCTTGATAGACCATCACCGCATCCAAACCCAATGTCTTGAGCTCAGCGTATTCGTCTTGATCAAGTGGCTGTACTTCCATCGCCAAATAGTTAAAGCGCTTCTTAATCATAGGCACCATTTCGCGGAAGTATTTCATACCCACTTTAGTTTCGTGCTCGCCAGTCACCAGCAATACGCTATCAAACTTCATGCGTTTAATGGCTTCAACTTCTGCAGCCACTTCGTCCCGATTCAAGGTACGACGCTTGATTCTGTTCTCCATGGAGAAGCCACAATAAGTACAAGCATTGGCGCACAAGTTAGAAAGGTACAATGGAATATAAAGCGACATGGTATTACCAAAACGCTTACGAGTTGCCGAGTATGACAGTTGCGCCATTTGCTCTAAGTACGCTTCAGCCGCTGGTGAAATTAGCGCTTTAAAATCTTCCAAATCACGCTTGGGTTTATTCAATGCTCGCTCGACATCTTGTGCCGTTTTCGCGTAGATCGACATCGAAATGTCATCCCAATTCAGCTGCTTAAATTGTTCAACGAAGCTCATGTTTTCCTCGCTTAATAGCTAAACCAATCTAGGACTAAAGCTCATCTAAGAATGACGTCAGTGGACTCGACGCAACCGCATGAGAAACCTTACCAGCAAGTCCGGCTTCATAAGCCATACGCCCCGACTCTACCGCCAACTTAAATGCCTTCGCCATCGCAACGGGATCGCTCGAAGCTGCAATCGCAGTATTGACGAGCACGGCATCCGCACCCATTTCCATCGCACGCGCGGCATGTGAAGGTGCGCCGATACCCGCATCCACAACCACAGGAACATTTGCTTGGTCAATGATGATCTCTAAGAAGTCGTGAGAAACTATCCCTTTGTTAGAACCGATCGGCGCACCTAATGGCATGACTGCAGCACAACCTACTTCTTCCAATCGTTTACATAGAACCGGGTCAGCATGACAGTAAGGAAGAACAATAAAGCCTTCACGAACCAGTTGTTCAGCAGCCGCAAGTGTCTCAATTGGATCAGGCATCAAGTACTTCGGGTCTGGGTGAATTTCCAATTTTAACCAGTTAGTACCTAACGCTTCTCGCGCCAGTTGTGCTGCAAATACGGCATCTTTAGCATTCTTTGCACCCGAGGTGTTCGGCAATAAGTTCACCCCCGCTTGTACTAACGGCAGCAAAATATCGTCTTGTTGGTCGTTCACATCCACACGCTTCAACGCCATAGTCGCAAGTTGAGAACCCGACACTTGAATCGCTTCTGCCATTAATCGGCTGTTGGCAAACTTCCCTGTTCCCGTGAACAGTCTTGATTCGAATTGTTTATCACCAATTTTAAGCATCGACGTTAACCCCCTGCGATCGCTTGAAACAAAGAGATGCTATCTCCTTGTGAAAGAACTGTGCTAGCCCACTCACTGCGCGGCACAACATTGTTATTAATTGCAAAAACACAGCCCATTTCAGGCAGCGCAAATTGACTAATGATTTGCCGTAAATTCGACTTACTGGCGACTTGATGTGACTGGTCATTAATGACAATAGTGATCACATCTAAATCAGCAGCGGTCATTTGTGTTGTTTGTTGTTCTGATAACGTCATTGCTTCCAACTCTCTTACTTCTGCCCATTACTCGTCAGCTTAATCTGAGCACACACTTGGCACTGTTTGTCTTTGCTTATCGCCATGGTTTGCCATTGCAGTTTCAACCCATCAAACAGATGCAACTTGGCAGTCTCGACATGAAACTTTCCCGTCGCCAGTTTTTGAATTGCCGCAATCGCTTGGTAGTTACCAAGTGTGCCGACCACCGGACCGACGACACCGCTCTCACTGCACTTTTGCGTTTGCGGTAATTCGTCGAACGGATACAAACAGCGGTAACACGCTTTACTCTGCGCTTCTTGTTCACTTGGTGTTTGGTAATCAAAGACAGCGAATTGCCCTTGCCAACCAATTGCCGCCGCCGAGATGAGCGGCGTATTTTGCTCGAAACAAACTTGGTTAATTAGCTGACGCGTTGGCATGTTATCGGTGCAGTCGAGCACCACATCCGCTAGCATCACCTCAAGCTGCAGCTGTGCTTTGTCTAATCGCTTATTGATAGCACGAGCTTGAACCATAGAATTAAGTTCAGTCAATTGCTTCACAGTCGCTTTTGTTTTCGCAACTTGGAGGTCTTGTTCACGATAAATGATCTGACGTTGTAGGTTACTGCTATCAACTTCATCGTCATCGACCACAACCAATTTACCAACACCCGCTGATGCCAAGTACAAACTCGCAGCACTTCCTAACCCACCACAACCGATGATCAGCACATTCGATTTACTCAACCGCTCTTGTCCAACTTCGGCAATTTCTGGCAGAGCGACTTGACGTTGATAGCGAAGGAACTGCTTATCCGTGAGCATGCTCGCCTCTCTTGGTATCCGCCAATTCATTATTCTGATCAGTGAACGTTAGCTGTCTTTCTTTCATCAGTTGTGCAAAGAACTCGATGACGGACTGAGGCGATTCTGCCAACGTAATAGCTCGCACAACTGCCAAACTAGAAACACCTGTTAGCCAAACTTGGTCAGCATTAGATTGGTCGATACCACCAATCGCAACCGTCGGAAAGCCAAGCACATAGTCACTTACTTCTTTGTCTTTTGAAGGTCTGAAAGCAGCCTCTGTATTTGTATAAGGAATGCTATCAATCAGCTTTTGATACAAAGCCAAGCGCACCAAACCTTGTGGTTTCGATGGCATCTGTTTTGTGGTGGTTGGGAAAATATGCCCTAGTGCGATGTAGCTAGGATGAATTTGCACGATGCGCAGTAGTTCGTAATAACCATGCGTAGAAAGACCAAGACGAATGCCGGCTTTAGTTATCTGAGCCAAATTCGATTCTTCTATGTCTTCTTGTCCTAGGTGAACGCCATAAGCGCCATGCTTGATTGCCAACTGCCAATAGTCATTGATGAACACTTGTGCTTGATACTGACGGCCTAGCTCAATTGCTCGAATGATCTGTTGTTCTAAATCGGCTTGTTGTGGGTTCTTGATTCGCAGTTGAATAGTGTTGATGCCTAGTGGCAGTAGACGCTCAATCCAAGCAACATCATCAACGACTGGATAGAGCCCTAGACTTTGCTTAGTTAGAGTTGGAAAGCTAACGCTCTCACCTTGTGCAGACCAACCAACTTGAATACCTAGCCGGTTATCCTCTAGTACAGGTGTGGGGAAATCATCAAATTGGTCAGCCCACTGAGTAGATCTTCCCTCACCAAGGTTGTCATTCAACAGTGTTTCACGTGAAACATTCGCTTGTTGAGTTAGCATTCCTCGAGCAAGTGTTAACGCATCTTCGATAGGAAAATCGAGTACTGTCAGCGTTACTATCCAAGCAAGGTGATGTTCAGGATCGAATATTGCGTTGAATTTGGACTTAACGGAAAGCGCTCTCACTTCGTTGTTAATTGGGTGACGCCAGATATCAAGCTGAAGCACTTTCTCCTTTTCATCGGATACATGCGTATCAGCAATGCCAATATAAATCGCTTTCGACGGTTGCTTAGCACACGCTTCTACCGATAAAGCAGAGCGGTAATAGAGCACAAATGAACTCTCATTCTCAGAGTCATAACCATTAATAAGATCTGTCGTTATGCGTGTGGTCTGTTGGTCGCGAACAAGCTGAAGACATTGAGTTGGGCTCACACCCAACTCAATGTCTTCTATGCTAAAACCCTGTTCTTTCGCCAACAACAAACATTGCTGAACGAAACCTGTCAGTTCAATCAACGATGACGGAATAAGGATTTTGCTCATTAGTCACTTACCTCGGCATGTGCTGCTGGGTGGTATAGCTCGGAACCTGACTCTCTAAATTCTTGCGATTTCTGACGCATCCCTTCAAGAGGATCATCTAGCATTTTGATCGAGATAGCTTGGTCCGCAGCAACTTGCTCAGTGTCTTTCGCGTACTCTCGTACCTCTTGCGAAATCTTCATCGAGCAGAACTTTGGTCCGCACATCGAACAGAAGTGAGCAACTTTGCCGGACTCTTGAGGTAAGGTTTCATCATGGAAAGCGCGCGCGGTATCTGGGTCGAGTGACAAGTTGAATTGATCTTCCCAGCGGAACTCGAAGCGAGCTTTAGAAAGCGCATTATCACGAACTTGAGCACCTGGGTGCCCTTTCGCTAAATCAGCGGCGTGCGCAGCAAGCTTATAAGTGATCATGCCTACTTTCACATCTTCTTTGTTTGGTAAGCCAAGATGCTCTTTAGGAGTGACGTAGCAAAGCATCGCACAGCCATACCAACCAATCATGGCAGCGCCGATGCCTGAAGTAATATGGTCGTAACCAGGAGCGACGTCTGTCGTCAGTGGGCCAAGCGTGTAGAATGGTGCTTCATGGCAGTGCTCCAGCTGCTCTTCCATGTTCTCTTTGATCATATGCATTGGAACATGGCCAGGACCTTCGATAATTACTTGTACGTCGTATTCCCACGCAATCTTGGTTAACTCACCAAGGGTACGAAGCTCTGCAAATTGCGCTTCGTCGTTAGCATCGGCCACCGAGCCAGGACGCAGACCATCACCGAGAGAAAGTGCCACATCATACTTAGCACAGATTTCACAGATCTCTCGGAAGTGGGTATATAAGAAGCTTTCTTGGTGATGCGCTAAACACCATTTCGCGATGATAGAACCACCACGAGAGACGATGCCAGTAACGCGTTTTGCAGTCATTGGCACATAACGAAGTAGTAAACCGGCATGGATAGTAAAGTAGTCAACGCCCTGCTCTGCTTGCTCAATCAGGGTATCGCGCATCACTTCCCAGTTAAGGTTTTCCGCAACACCATTCACTTTCTCGAGCGCTTGGTACATTGGCACGGTACCGATCGGAACCGGACTGTTACGTAGAATCCACTCGCGAGTTTCGTGAATATTGCGTCCAGTAGAGAGATCCATAACGGTATCGCCACCCCAGCGCGTCGCCCACACTAGTTTCTCTACTTCTTCTTCAATCGAAGAAGTGACCGATGAGTTACCGATGTTGGCGTTCACTTTGACCAAAAAGTTACGTCCAATGATCATTGGTTCGGATTCTGGGTGGTTGATATTAGAAGGGATAATAGCGCGACCTTCGGCGACTTCTTTACGCACAAACTCTGCAGTAATGTCCTTTGGTAGGTTCGCACCAAAGTTTTGACCCGGATGCTGTTGATTCAGCACTTCATCGCGATACTTGGCACGCCCCATGTTTTCACGCAGCGCGATATATTCCATTTCTGGGGTAATAATACCTTTGCGAGCATAGTGCAATTGGGTCACACAATGGCCATCTTTGGCACGTCGAATACGTGGTAGATTACCGTAACGAAGATCGTCTAGTGTTTCGTCTTCTAAGCGTTCTTTGGTGTACACCGAGCTTACTTCATCAAGTAGCTCAGTATCGGCGCGCTCTTCAATCCACCCTTCTCTCAGCTTAGGTAAGCCGTTATAGAGGTCTATGGTGTGCTCTGGATCTGTGTATACACCCGACGTATCGTAAACGCGTACTGGCTCATTAGGTTCGAATATAGGCGCTTCTTTTGTGCCTCCAATAAGGCTATCAGCGAGTGATATTTCACGCATTGGCACACGAATATCTGGACGTGAGCCTTCTACGTAGACTTTGCTTGAATTGGGGTACGGTTGTACCGAGAGTGTATCAATGAACTGTTTTGCTTCCAGTCTCGCTTGTTTGCGACTCGACATAGCATTTTTCCTTGCTTTGTTATACTAGATAAAAAGTAATTGGATAAAAATGCTTGGCGGATAGATGCGACAAGAGGAGTCAAATTAAGGCTAGTTAAAGCTTACGATATTTGCCTGTAACAACATTCGACTTTTGATAGATCAACCAGAAAGAACTCCGGTGTGAATATCTTCTCTTGTTCCCTTCGCAGATTCTAATCTGATCAGGTTCAACGGATCCCGAATTAACGGTCTCAGCCTTATGGCACTCCGACAAGTGATGTCAGTATATAAAAACGGCTTGGTGAAACCAAGCCGACCTGTTCAATTTTTAACTACTTTGCTAGCTGCGCATCAATAATTGAAAGCCTATCCACGCAGCTGAAATACTTAACACGACATTCAACAATACGTTCAACCCCATCTTAAAGAAAGCGCCCTGCTGCATAAGCAACACATTATCCATCGAGAAGGTGGAAAACGTCGTTAGTGCCCCTAAAAAACCCAAGCCAATCACTTGTCGCCAAGGTTCCATTGCCAAAAGTTCATTATCGAAAGCTGCTATCAATAAGCCCATCATAAATGAGCCAACAACGTTAACGGTTAACGTACCATATGGAAAACCACGCCCCAATAAAATGACACAAAGTTCAGAAATTAAGTAACGAGAACATGCACCAAATGCACCACCCAATGCAATAAAACCCAAAACGGATAGTTGTCCCATAATTCCCCCAGAAAATTTAATGGCGACATTGTAATCAAATTTACGGCAATAGTGATTATACAATCTTAGAATTCAGCAAAGTATAGCGCTTAAAACTTATCAAGATTTTAAAAGTTACAGGAGTCACTTTACTTCAATGTAACCCATCAAACCCGTCTTCATATGTTCAATTACATGACAATGGTACATCCAACGCCCTGGGTTATCTGCAACAAATGCCGCTTTCGCACTGCCGTTTTTTCCAAGTAAGACCGTATCGGTATGAAACGGTTCGTCGAGTTTTTTGCCATCTAACTCAAGAACCGTAAATGTGTGTCCATGAAGATGAATAGGATGATGATATTGGGTGACGTTCTTTAGGTTGAAGATATAGGTTTTTCCCATCTCCAATGTTGAAAGCGGCGCTGGAATATTATCTTTGCTCATTCCCTCCCAAGCCCGTTTGTTCATCAGCCAGAATTGGGGGATCGCTTTGCCCGATTTATCAGCAGGAGTGATCGCCCCCTCCCACTCAAACACATAATCGATTTGCTCTGCATTTTTCAAATCGAGAGCTGGCACAGGGTTGAGAGGTAATAAAGGCAGTTTCTGGTTGTTCGACAGATCAGACTCAACAACGTCAAACTCGCACAAAGGGAATGGGAAGCGTCCTTTCATTTGACGCACATAAACACGTTTTCCAGCCTTTGGAGCAATCAATCCGACATCTAACCTCATTCCTGGACCAATTTTATGCTGAGTGAGCTTGTAAGGCGTTTTAACAGGGTTACCATCAATAGCGATAACCCAAGCCTCTGCACCTTCAATAGCGATCGGGTAAGTAATGGTGTTATCGACATTAGCAATTCTTAATCGCGTGGTAGCATTCTGCTTCAGCGTATAAACAGGTTCATGCACACCATTGACGCTACTCCACTCTCCGGGAGTCCCCATACGAGCGCTCAAGCGCGGTACCATAAGGTTCTTCCACTGACCTTGTTTGTCTAAATGCCAATGCTTTAGAACTATTTCCTGTTCTTCATCAAATAGAACAGGCTCAGCCTCTTCAACGATAATTAGCCCAACTAAGCCCATACCAAGTTGCTTAACGCTATTCATGTGGGGGTGATACCAAAACGTGCCTGCATCTGGCGGTGTAAATTCATAAACGAATGTTTCACCCGGCATGATAGGCGGCTGGCTTAAGAAAGGTACACCATCCATTTCAATAGGGATTCGCAAGCCATGCCAGTGGATTGTAGTCGGCTCTGAAAGCTTGTTAGTAAACCGAATTATAACTTTCTCGCCTTGGCGACAACGAATCGTAGGCGCTGGAATCGAACCATTAAATGCGAGTACGTCTGTGTTAAACCCAGGGACCAATTCTGCAGTAGAAGGCTCTGCAGTGATATCGTATATATATTGCCCCTGCTTATTAGTGCTCCTAGATAGAGAACATGCAGGTAGAACGGTAAGCGCGGAGATTGCTAAGGATGATTGAAGAAAGCGTCGACGAGATATATCCATACATAGTTACTCATTAATCCAGATCGGTTGAGTGTAACTAAATATAAATAGTGATTCCCCTTTATTATTAAAATTTCGGGCCACTGATCATTACAGCTAACTGTAGTTTCGTTCGTTCAGTAGATTAAATGCTGCCAAAGTACAGCAGAAAGCCATACTTACGAGATAAGAGTAGAAATAAGCCGTAATAATGAGAGGAAGCCAGATACAAAAAAGGCTCTGACCTAAGTCAGAGCCTGATATGTGGCAGGGGTGGAGAGATTCGAACTCCCAACACGCGGATTTGGAATCCGCTGCTCTGCCAATTGGAGCTACACCCCTATAGAATTTTCATATTCTAGATTTGACAAAACCTCGCATAAGCGAGGTTGTCGATATTAAGTGGCGGAGTGGACGGGACTCGAACCCGCGACCCCCGGCGTGACAGGCCGGTATTCTAACCAACTGAACTACCACTCCGCAGTGGTATCACTCGCTTTAATAAGCAAGCGTCCGCTTTTGTCTTCACTTTTCGAAAAAAGTGAAAATAAAACTAAAGCCTGGCGATGTCCTACTCTCACATGGGGAAGCCCCACACTACCATCGGCGCTATTTCGTTTCACTTCTGAGTTCGGCATGGAAATCAGGTGGGTCCAAAACGCTATGGTCGCCAAGCAAATTCTTTAATCTGGAAAGCTGTTTTTTAATTCTCGTTACTACACATTCAATGTTCTTTCATTGAGTCCATCAAAACCCCTTGGGTGTTGTATGGTTAAGCCTCACGGGCAATTAGTACAGGTTAGCTCAACGCCTCACAACGCTTACACACCCTGCCTATCAACGTCGTAGTCTACGACAACCCTTTAGGATACTTAAAGTATCAGGGAGAACTCATCTCAAGGCTCGCTTCCCGCTTAGATGCTTTCAGCGGTTATCGATCCCGAACTTAGCTACCGGGCAATGCGTCTGGCGACACAACCCGAACACCAGAGGTTCGTCCACTCCGGTCCTCTCGTACTAGGAGCAGCCCCTTTCAATTCTCCAACGCCCACGGCAGATAGGGACCGAACTGTCTCACGACGTTCTAAACCCAGCTCGCGTACCACTTTAAATGGCGAACAGCCATACCCTTGGGACCGACTTCAGCCCCAGGATGTGATGAGCCGACATCGAGGTGCCAAACACCGCCGTCGATATGAACTCTTGGGCGGTATCAGCCTGTTATCCCCGGAGTACCTTTTATCCGTTGAGCGATGGCCCTTCCATTCAGAACCACCGGATCACTATGACCTGCTTTCGCACCTGCTCGAATTGTCATTCTCGCAGTCAAGCGGGCTTATGCCATTGCACTAACCTCACGATGTCCAACCGTGATTAGCCCACCTTCGTGCTCCTCCGTTACGCTTTGGGAGGAGACCGCCCCAGTCAAACTACCCACCAGGCACTGTCCGCAACCCCGATAAGGGGTCGACGTTAGAACATCAACACTACAAGGGTGGTATTTCAAGGACGGCTCCACGCAATCTAGCGACTGCGCTTCAAAGCCTCCCACCTATCCTACACATGTAGGGTCAATGTTCAGTGCCAAGCTGTAGTAAAGGTTCACGGGGTCTTTCCGTCTAGCCGCGGGTACACTGCATCTTCACAGCGATTTCAATTTCACTGAGTCTCGGGTGGAGACAGCGTGGCCATCATTACGCCATTCGTGCAGGTCGGAACTTACCCGACAAGGAATTTCGCTACCTTAGGACCGTTATAGTTACGGCCGCCGTTTACCGGGGCTTCGATCAAGAGCTTCGACCGAAGTCTAACCCCATCAATTAACCTTCCGGCACCGGGCAGGCGTCACACCGTATACGTCATCTTGCGATTTTGCACAGTGCTGTGTTTTTAATAAACAGTTGCAGCCACCTGGTATCTGCGACTCTCAATAGCTCCATCCGCGAGGGACTTCACCGTCGAGAGCGTACCTTCTCCCGAAGTTACGGTACCATTTTGCCTAGTTCCTTCACCCGAGTTCTCTCAAGCGCCTTGGTATTCTCTACCCGACCACCTGTGTCGGTTTGGGGTACGATTCCTTACAATCTGAAGCTTAGAGGCTTTTCCTGGAAGCATGGCATCAATGACTTCACATCCGTAGTGCTCGACGTCGTGTCTCAGCCTTAGAAAGAGCCGGATTTACCTAACTCTTAAGCCTACGCACTTGAACCTGGACAACCGTCGCCAGGCCCACCTAGCCTTCTCCGTCCCCCCATCGCAATTGTAAGAAGTACGGGAATATTAACCCGTTTCCCATCGACTACGCCTTTCGGCCTCGCCTTAGGGGTCGACTTACCCTGCCCCGATTAACGTTGGACAGGAACCCTTGGTCTTCCGGCGAGGAGGTTTTTCACCCCCTTTATCGTTACTCATGTCAGCATTCGCACTTCTGATACGTCCAGCATGCGTTACCACACACCTTCAACCGCTTACAGAACGCTCCCCTACCCAATATACAAAAGTATATTGCCGCAGCTTCGGTTTACTACTTAGCCCCGTTACATCTTCCGCGCAGGCCGACTCGACCAGTGAGCTATTACGCTTTCTTTAAATGATGGCTGCTTCTAAGCCAACATCCTGGCTGTCTGAGCCTTCCCACATCGTTTCCCACTTAGTAGTAATTTGGGACCTTAGCTGGCGGTCTGGGTTGTTTCCCTCTCCACGACGGACGTTAGCACCCGCCGTGTGTCTCCCGGATAGTACTTACTGGTATTCGGAGTTTGCAAAGGGTTGGTAAGTCGGGATGACCCCCTAGCCTTAACAGTGCTCTACCCCCAGTAGTATTCGTCCGAGGCGCTACCTAAATAGCTTTCGGGGAGAACCAGCTATCTCCAGGTTTGATTGGCCTTTCACCCCTAGCCACAAGTCATCCGCTAATTTTTCAACATTAGTCGGTTCGGTCCTCCAGTTGATGTTACTCAACCTTCAACCTGCCCATGGCTAGATCACCTGGTTTCGGGTCTATATCCAGAGACTGAACGCCCAGTTAAGACTCGGTTTCCCTACGGCTCCCCTAGATGGTTAACCTTGCCACTGAATATAAGTCGCTGACCCATTATACAAAAGGTACGCAGTCACAGGACAAGCCTGCTCCTACTGCTTGTACGTACACGGTTTCAGGTTCTATTTCACTCCCCTCACAGGGGTTCTTTTCGCCTTTCCCTCACGGTACTGGTTCACTATCGGTCAGTCAGTAGTATTTAGCCTTGGAGGATGGTCCCCCCATATTCAGACAGGATATCACGTGTCCCGCCCTACTCGATTTCACTGAACACACGTCGTCAACTACGGGACTATCACCCTGTATCGTCGGCCTTTCCAGGCTGTTCGTCTAACGCGTGTAAAGCTTAAGGGCTAGTCCAATTTCGCTCGCCGCTACTTTCGGAATCTCGGTTGATTTCTTTTCCTCGGGGTACTTAGATGTTTCAGTTCCCCCGGTTCGCCCTGTTGAGCTATGTATTCACTCAACAGTAATACCTTATGGTATTGGGTTTCCCCATTCGGAAATCCCAGACTCAAATGGTTTTTACTACCTAATCTGGGCTTATCGCAAGTTAATACGTCCTTCATCGCCTCTGACTGCCAAGGCATCCACCGTGTACGCTTAGTCACTTAACCATACAACCCGAAGGAGTTTCGAGTTGATGAACAAGTCACCAAAGTTGTCTGCAATTTTTATACATGATGCAGACTCGATTTTGCCGGACTCAAATTCCAAGAACACTTGAATGTGTTGTATTGGTGTTTGTCATAAAGACAAACATTGAGAACTTTACAAACAATCTCCTATCTATTTAAAGACAAGGATTGTTTTGTCAGCTTTCCAAATTGTTAAAGAGCTATGTTGCTTCACAAGGAAGTTACATTTTCTAAAGACTTTCAGAGTCAAAAATACCAACCAGTATCAATTGCTTGTTCTGGTTTGGACGTTTTATTCCAAAAATACTTAGAGAATGGTGGGCGATACCGGGCTCGAACCAGTGACCCCCTGCTTGTAAGGCAGGTGCTCTCCCAACTGAGCTAATCGCCCACATTGTTTTGATTTCCGTGGAAGGAAATGGTGGGTCGTGCAGGATTCGAACCTGCGACCAATTGATTAAAAGTCAACTGCTCTACCAACTGAGCTAACGACCCAATGGTATCCCGTAGGGGAGTCGAACCCCTGTTACCGCCGTGAAAGGGCGGTGTCCTAGGCCTCTAGACGAACGGGACACTAAGTGAACATCTTGGGGGATGTTCTATCTCTTAAACTTCATAAACCGTATCAATCTGTGTGAACACTCATCGCAATAATCATCGTATAAGGAGGTGATCCAGCGCCAGGTTCCCCTAGCGCTACCTTGTTACGACTTCACCCCAGTCATGAACCACAAAGTGGTAAGCGTCCCCCCGAAGGTTAAACTACCTACTTCTTTTGCAGCCCACTCCCATGGTGTGACGGGCGGTGTGTACAAGGCCCGGGAACGTATTCACCGTGGCATTCTGATCCACGATTACTAGCGATTCCGACTTCATGGAGTCGAGTTGCAGACTCCAATCCGGACTACGACGCACTTTTTGGGATTCGCTCACTCTCGCAAGTTGGCCGCCCTCTGTATGCGCCATTGTAGCACGTGTGTAGCCCTACTCGTAAGGGCCATGATGACTTGACGTCGTCCCCACCTTCCTCCGGTTTATCACCGGCAGTCTCCCTGGAGTTCCCGACATTACTCGCTGGCAAACAAGGATAAGGGTTGCGCTCGTTGCGGGACTTAACCCAACATTTCACAACACGAGCTGACGACAGCCATGCAGCACCTGTCTCAGAGTTCCCGAAGGCACCAATCCATCTCTGGAAAGTTCTCTGGATGTCAAGAGTAGGTAAGGTTCTTCGCGTTGCATCGAATTAAACCACATGCTCCACCGCTTGTGCGGGCCCCCGTCAATTCATTTGAGTTTTAATCTTGCGACCGTACTCCCCAGGCGGTCTACTTAACGCGTTAGCTCCGAAAGCCACGGCTCAAGGCCACAACCTCCAAGTAGACATCGTTTACGGCGTGGACTACCAGGGTATCTAATCCTGTTTGCTCCCCACGCTTTCGCATCTGAGTGTCAGTATCTGTCCAGGGGGCCGCCTTCGCCACCGGTATTCCTTCAGATCTCTACGCATTTCACCGCTACACCTGAAATTCTACCCCCCTCTACAGTACTCTAGTCTGCCAGTTTCAAATGCTATTCCGAGGTTGAGCCCCGGGCTTTCACATCTGACTTAACAAACCACCTGCATGCGCTTTACGCCCAGTAATTCCGATTAACGCTCGCACCCTCCGTATTACCGCGGCTGCTGGCACGGAGTTAGCCGGTGCTTCTTCTGTCGCTAACGTCAAATAATGCCTATTAACTACACTACCTTCCTCACGACTGAAAGTGCTTTACAACCCGAAGGCCTTCTTCACACACGCGGCATGGCTGCATCAGGCTTGCGCCCATTGTGCAATATTCCCCACTGCTGCCTCCCGTAGGAGTCTGGACCGTGTCTCAGTTCCAGTGTGGCTGATCATCCTCTCAGACCAGCTAGGGATCGTCGCCTTGGTGAGCCCTTACCTCACCAACTAGCTAATCCCACCTAGGCATATCCTGACGCGAGAGGCCCGAAGGTCCCCCTCTTTGGCCCGTAGGCATCATGCGGTATTAGCCATCGTTTCCAATGGTTATCCCCCACATCAGGGCAATTTCCTAGGCATTACTCACCCGTCCGCCGCTCGACGCCGTTATCGTTCCCCGAAGGTTCAGATAACTCGTTTCCGCTCGACTTGCATGTGTTAGGCCTGCCGCCAGCGTTCAATCTGAGCCATGATCAAACTCTTCAATTTAAGATTTTGTCGGCTCAATGAATACTGAACATTACATAACGTAATGTTTGAATTGACTGTGCTGAATCCGAAGATTCAATGGTCACTTCGTTTCATTGAAACCTAATTTGATACCGAGGTATCGAATTGGATTATCATCAACGAGTGCCCACACAGATTGATAGGTCTATATTGTTAAAGAGCTTTCCTGTTGAGCTTTACTCAAAACAGGACGGCCATTTTAGCGAGTTAAAGTTTAGTGTCAATCACTTTTTTCAAACTTTCTTCAAGCGTTTTTGCTTGGCTAATTTGGCTTGCTAACTTGGCTTCTTACTTTCGAAACTTAAGCTTCGAAGCGTTGCCGTGTCAGCGAGGTGGCATTATAGAGATTGCGATCACATTGGCAAGCCCTTTTTCTCGTTTTTTTTGATTTTTTTATCGTTCGGATAAATTTGCATCAAAAGCGGTCAAAAGAGCACGTTATTTCTACAGTTCTCTAAATTTATCTGCGAAAAGAGCCACTTTTTCCCAATTGGTGTACTCCACCTCTTTGGTCGTATCGGTTTCGCCACCCGTCATCGACATAATGAACCTAATCATAGTTCTGTCGAACCAACTATAACGTGGGTAATAAAGTGCACCAGCAAAAACACCGATTAGCGTTGGTTTCCAAGGCGACTTAATTAGGAACTTGCGAATGTAGGCACTACCTTCAGGTGTATCCTTTCCTTGGTCCTCTTTACGAGCGGTTAGGTTTACGCAGAAAAATGCCACTTTATTTTGCTCCAATTGATTGAGGTTTCGCTCAATAAACTGGTATAGCTTTTTATTAAGATGGCCATAGCGAATAGAGGCGCCTATCAATACTCTGTCGTATTGGCTGAAGTCAATCGTCTCGACATTATGTAAATCCACCAGCTCACAATCGAAATCTGGAAGTTGTTCATCTATATAGTGGAAAATTTTTTTAGTCTGCCCTTCGCGGGAAGAGTATAGAAATAATGCTTTTGCCACGATTTCCCCTTAGCTACGCCAAAACGTCGGCGTAAGTAGAATAAGTAAGGTAAAGATTTCCAAACGACCAAACAGCATAGAAACTATTAATACCCATTTTGCTTTGTCGTTAACATCACCAAAGTGAAGCGCCACTTCTCCCAAGCCAGGACCGAGGTTGTTCAGAGTCGCAGCCACCGCCGAGAACGCACTGAGCTCATCCATTCCTGTTGCAATCAACCCCAACATACAAACCACAAATACCAATGCGTATGCGGAGAAGAAACCCCAAACCGCATCGACAACACGTTGCGGTAGGGCACTGCCACCTACTTTGATGGTGTAAACCGCGCGTGGATGGACTAAACGTTTTAGTTCACGCGCACCTTGTAAGGTAAGAAGCAGGATACGGATCACTTTCATGCCGCCGCCTGTTGAACCAGCACAACCACCTATAAAGGAAGAGAACAATAACAGCACAGGTAAGAAGAGCGGCCAATCCGCAAAACCTGTTGTCGTAAAGCCCGCTGTTGTGGATATTGATACGGTTTGGAACAGAGCCTGATCGAAAGCATCGTATGTCGATGTGTAAGAATGATGTTTCAGTAATAATAGAAAGCAAATGATAAATAGCAGCACTTGAATAAACAAGAAGGCGCGAAACTCAGGATCTTTCCAGTAATACTTGGGATGTACGCCACCTGATGCAAATGCAGCAAAGTGCAGTGTGTAATTACATGCAGATATAAGCAGAAAAACCACAGTAATCAGGTTAATCGCGTAACTATCAAAATATCCGATGCTGGCATCGTGGGTAGAGAAGCCGCCAATAGCAATGGTGGAAAAGCTGTGACTGATGGCGTCAAATGGCGTCATACCAGCTAACCAAAAAGCCGAAGCACAGGCGATAGTCAGGCTCAAATAGATGTACCAAAGCGCCTTAGCAGTTTCTGCTATGCGCGGCGTCACTTTAGTGTCCTTGACTGGACCAGGGATCTCGGCGCGGTAAAGCTGCATACCACCAATGCCAAGTACTGGCAAAATCGCCACAGCTAATACGATGATTCCCATACCGCCGAACCACTGCAGTAACTGTCGATAGAATAGAATCGCTTTAGGTAACTCATCCAAACCAACAATAACGGTCGCCCCGGTCGTCGTGAGAGCAGAAAACGATTCAAAAAACGCATCTGTCACTGAGACGTTCGGGTTGTCAGCAATGAGAAAGGGGATCGAGCCTGCACTGCCAAGTACTGTCCAGAATAAGACGACAATAAGAAAGCCATCTCGAGCTTTAAGCTCGTGCTTATACCTGCGGTTTGGGTACCAACAAACGGCCCCACAAAACAGCAGAACAAAAAATGTCGTGACAAAAGGCACACCAGCACCATCTCGATAGATCAGCGCAACGAGTGCTGGCGCAAGCATAGTGACACTAAAGAGTGCGAGCAGTAGCCCGACGATTCGAATAATTGAACGAAATTGCATGGATAAATTGACTAGCGAAGCTGTCCCTGTTGCTTCCTGTTTTTCATTATTGTCCGTCTAGCGGAGTGACAATTGCCTTTGCCCCGCTTTTATTAATGATTGCTTGGGTAAACGCGCTCACTTCTCGAAGCTCAATTTCCACCACTAATACCACCTGATCGCTGTATTCAGCCTCGACTTCTATCGCACCAAATTGCGGCATGATTGATTGTGCGATCGGCATAAAACCCATAGTCTAACGTTAGTCTGAGCTTTGTGGTTATTTTTTTCTCAATAGTTTGAAGCAGCTTGAGCGCTTGTTGTACCCCACCCCCATACGCTTTAACCAAGCCGCCTGTACCTAACTTGATTCCACCAGAGTATCGCGTGACCACAGCCGTGATCTCCCCCACACCAGATCCAGACAGCTGAGCAAGGATCGGTTTACCTGCCGTCCCTGAAGGTTCTCCATCATCACTAAAGCCCCACTGCATCGAATCTTCTGGTCGACTAGCAACAAAGCCCCAACAGTTATGTCTAGCATCAGCGTGTTTAGCTTTGATTTGATCAACAAATGCTTTTGCAGCTTCGATACTTGGCGTGTGTGCCAAATAAGTAATGAAGACGCTCTTTTTAATTTCTTCTTCAAATTGAGCGGGCTCTGCTGGAATCAGATAAGGCTTGTCATTCATAGGATTATGGATTCAGGTTTATTTGCCTGAAGTCTATCACGAGTGTGATTTACCCGTCGCATAAGATCTGCCACAGCGCACAATGTTAAACACTTGTTTAAAAATGTATTGAAATTAGACAATCCACGATCCAAACTAACTTTACTGGTCAAACCAGAACAAAAATAAAACGACTTCCTCGATACCTATTTGCCGAGGTACACGGCGTCGTTGAAATAGGTATACAGACAATCCACGATTGTATGTCATGGAGATAGACAATGATTTACCAAGCCGAAACCCTACAGGTAAAGGAAATACAAGATGGTATTGCAGAGCTAAGCTTCTGCTCTCCAAAATCCGTCAACAAACTCGACCTAGCGACATTGGAATCGCTAGATAAAGCTCTTGATGCGCTCATTGCCCATCAAGGCCTCAAGGGGTTGTTGCTCACTTCAGATAAAGACGCATTCATTGTAGGCGCAGACATTACCGAGTTTTTAGGTCTGTTTGCTAAAACGGATGCCGAGCTCGACCAATGGCTGCAATTTGCTAATAGCATCTTTAACAAATTAGAAGACTTACCCGTTCCGACCATCTCAGTGATCAAAGGCCACGCTCTTGGTGGCGGTTGTGAATGTGTGCTAGCAACAGACATGCGTATTGGTGACAAAACCACCAGCATCGGCCTACCAGAAACGAAACTGGGAATCATGCCTGGCTTTGGTGGTTGTGTACGCTTACCTCGCGTTATTGGCGCAGACAGCGCAATGGAAATCATCACCCAAGGTAAAGCATGCCGTGCGGATGAAGCATTGAAAATTGGCTTACTCGATGCAGTTGTAGAGACTGATGCTTTATACGAATCAGCACTACAAACTCTTAACTCTGCAATTAACGAGAAACTTGACTGGCAAGCACGCCGAGCACAGAAAACATCTCCGCTAACGCTGAGTAAGCTTGAATCAATGATGAGTTTCACCATGGCGAAGGGTCTGGTGGCACAAAAAGCAGGCCCTCACTACCCTGCCCCAATGACAGCCGTTATCACGATTGAAGAAGGTGCTCGCTTTGCACGTAATGAAGCGTTAGACATTGAACGTAAGCACTTCGTGAAATTGGCTAAATCGGAAGAAGCAAAATCACTCGTTGGCCTATTCCTTAATGATCAATACATCAAAGGCATTGCGAAAAAAGCAGCGAAGTCAGCAAGTAAAGACACGCAACGTGCAGCCGTGTTAGGTGCAGGTATCATGGGTGGCGGCATTGCTTACCAATCAGCGCTAAAAGGTGTGCCTGTCTTAATGAAAGACATCGCGCAAGCGTCGCTCGACCTAGGCATGACTGAAGCATCTAAGCTGCTGAATAAACGCTTATCTCGCGGTCGCATTGATGGCTTTAAGATGGCGGGTATTTTAGCGTCAATCACACCGAGCCTACATTACGCAGGTATTGAAAACTCTGATGTGATTGTTGAAGCTGTCGTTGAAAACCCGAAAGTAAAAGCAGCAGTTTTAAGTGAAGTTGAATCCCATGTCGGTGACGACACCGTTATCACCTCAAACACCTCGACGATTCCTATCAACCTATTGGCAAAATCACTAAAACGCCCAGAAAACTTCTGTGGTATGCACTTCTTCAACCCAGTGCATCGTATGCCTCTTGTTGAGATCATCCGTGGTGAGCATACCTCTGATGAAACCATCAATCGTGTTGTGGCGTATGCTGCGAAAATGGGCAAATCACCAATTGTCGTTAATGACTGCCCAGGGTTCTTCGTTAACCGCGTATTGTTCCCATACTTTGGCGGCTTCAGCATGCTACTTCGTGATGGTGCTGACTTTACGAAAATCGACAAAGTCATGGAGCGTAAATTTGGCTGGCCGATGGGACCGGCGTACTTGCTTGACGTAGTCGGCATTGATACCGCGCACCACGCACAAGCTGTGATGGCTGACGGTTTCCCTGAGCGTATGGGTAAACAAGGTCGTGATGCGATTGATGCACTGTTCGAAGCAGACAAATATGGTCAGAAAAATGGTAATGGCTTCTACAGCTACACCATAGATAAAAAAGGTAAGCCGAAGAAAACCTTCTCCGAAGCGATCTTACCGGTACTTGCTGACGTTTGTGCCGATAAGCAGGACTTTGACGATCAGACCATCATTCAACGTATGATGATTCCAATGATCAACGAAGTGGTGCTGTGCCTACAAGAAGGCATCATCGCGACTCCGCTGGAAGCAGATATGGCATTGGTTTATGGTCTTGGTTTCCCTCCATTCCGCGGTGGCGTATTCCGCTATCTAGACAGCGTGGGTATTGCTGAATACGTTGAAATGGCAAAACAACACGCCGAGCTAGGTGCGATGTACCAAGTACCGCAAATGCTGATTGATATGGCGGCGAAAGGTGAAAGCTTTTACGGTGCACAACAGCAAGGTTCTATCTAAGGAGGGATTCTAAAATGACTAATCAAACAAGAAATGTTGTCGTAGTCGATTGTCTACGTACTCCAATGGGTCGCTCTAAAGGTGGTGCTTTCCGTCATACACGAGCAGAAGATCTATCTGCGCGCCTAATGACTGGCATTCTTGCGCGTAACCCACAAGTGAACCCAAGCGAGATTGAAGACATCTACTGGGGCTGTGTACAGCAAACACTAGAGCAAGGCTTTAACGTTGCACGTAATGCCGCGCTACTCGCGGGCCTGCCGATTGAAATTGGCGCCGTGACGGTGAACCGCTTGTGTGGTTCATCCATGCAAGCGCTTCACGACGGTACACGTGCCATCATGACTGGCGATGCTGAAATCTGCCTAATTGGTGGTGTTGAGCACATGGGGCATGTGCCAATGAACCACGGTGTAGACTTTCACCCAGGTATGTCAAAGAACGTAGCAAAAGCTGCGGGCATGATGGGCTTAACGGCTGAAATGCTGGGTAAATTACATGGCATTAGCCGTGAGCAACAAGACGAGTTTGCCGCTCGCTCTCACGCTCGTGCGCACGCAGCAACCGTAGAGGGTCGTTTTAAAAACGAAATTCTACCAATTGAAGGCCACGCAACAGACGGCACACTGTTCACTCTGGATTACGACGAAGTGATTCGCCCTGAAACATCCGTTGAAGGTCTATCTCAACTTCGCCCAGTGTTCGACCCAGCAAACGGTACAGTAACAGCCGGTACATCATCGGCTCTGTCCGATGGTGCATCAGCGATGTTGATCATGAGCGAAGAGAAAGCCAATGAGCTTGGCTTGAAGATTCGTGCACGTATTAAAGGCATGGCCATTGCGGGCTGCGATCCTTCTATTATGGGTTACGGTCCTGTACCTGCGACGAAAAAAGCGCTCAAGCGTGCCGGTCTTTCAATTGAAGACATGGATGTGGTTGAGCTAAACGAAGCATTTGCCGCGCAGTCTCTGCCGTGTGCTAAAGACTTAGGCCTGCTTGATGTTATGGATGAGAAGGTCAACCTTAACGGTGGTGCGATAGCATTGGGTCATCCACTAGGCTGTTCTGGTTCACGTATCTCAACAACGTTGATCAACCTAATGGAAGCGAAAGACGCGAAATACGGTCTGGCCACCATGTGTATCGGTTTGGGTCAGGGCATTGCGACAGTATTTGAACGACCATAACAGTTCAAGACGTTGTTGCAGTGATCGAGCCAACAATCATAAGCAAATGAACTAGTACTAAAATTTTTAGTATTACACTTAAGGGCGACAATTGATGTCGCCCTTTTTGTTTTACATCAAACATGCATGAAAAGCATACATTAAATGCTCAAGTTTCATTTTATTCATAGACAAAGAAGACATACACTTAGACCAGTTGATATCTTGCTGCATGTGACCCAGAGTCATGCTACCGCACAATCGGAGAACCTTATGTTTAATGCTCTAGTTCTAAATCAAGAAGACAAACGTACTATCGCTAACATCGAGCAAATCGATGAAACACAACTGCCTGAAGGCGACGTTCTGGTTGACGTTGATTACTCATCGTTAAACTACAAAGACGGCCTTGCGATCACAGGTAAAGGTAAAATCATCCGTAACTTCCCGATGGTGCCAGGTATTGACCTAGCAGGTACGGTAGTAAGCTCAGAAGACGGCCGCTACCAAGCTGGTGACAAAGTTGTCCTTACTGGCTGGGGCGTGGGTGAAAACCATTGGGGTGGTATGTCTCAGCGTGCTCGTCTAAAAGCGGATTGGCTAGTACCACTACCAAAAGGTCTAGACAGCAAGAAAGCAATGATGGTTGGTACTGCTGGCTTCACTGGTATGCTGTGTGTTCAAGCACTGCTTGATGCAGGCATCAAACCTGAAAATGGCGAAATCCTAGTAACTGGCGCAAGTGGCGGTGTAGGCTCAGTCGCAGTAACGCTTCTAGCACAGCTTGGCTACAAAGTTGCTGCAGTGACAGGTCGTGTAGAGAAAAACGGCCCGCTACTTGAAAAACTAGGTGCTAGCCGCATCATCGACCGTACTGAATTTGAAGAACAAGCACGTCCGCTTGAAAAACAAGTATGGGCAGGTGCGGTTGATACTGTAGGAAGCAAAGTACTAGCAAAAGTATTGGCGCAAATGGATTACAACAGTGCAGTTGCAGCTTGTGGTCTTGCTGGTGGTTTTGATCTACCAACCACAGTGATGCCGTTCATCCTACGTAATGTTCGCCTACAAGGTGTGGACTCAGTAATGTGCCCAACAGAGAAACGTATCGCTGCATGGGAAAAGCTGGTCGAGCTACTACCAGACAGCTACTTCGAGCAAGCGTGTACTGAAGTTGCTCTTGCTGAAGCACCGAAATATGCAGAAGACATCACCAACGGTCAAGTAACGGGTCGTGTGGTTATCAAGCTATAAACACTGACTCAGTGTAAATAGACGAAGAGCCGGCATTGCTGGCTCTTTTTTGTTAGCAGTTCAGTCCCATATCTTCGATACGTTTAGCTATCAGACGGCTACACTCTTCACGCACAATCGTTCTTAACCATTCTTGAGCGGGAGAATGTTCGCAACGCGCATGCCAAATCATCGAGTATTCAAACGGCGTGAATTGGAATGGTAATGGTTTCACCACCAAGTCATAACGCTCGGCAACCAGATACGCCAAATCCGCTGGTACTGTGATGATAATTGGCAAGGTATCCATGATCGCCAATGCGGCTTCTAAATGATAAGCCCGCAGAACCATTTTACGCTTAGGTTTCTCCATCAAAGCTTGTTCGATCAGTGCCTTAACACCATCACTGATGGCGATCATGGCATGTGGATGACTCAGATAATCATCCAAGCTCATTTCTTTATTCGCTAATGGATGCTGTTTTGAAAGCATACACAGCACCCCCACTCGCCCCAACACTTCACTGCGTAGAGGCTCCACCGGGCCTGTCGGGCGACAAATCGCTAAGTCTGCACCTTCATAAGTGAGCTGATCTGATAAACGGTCGTGTTGCAGTGGTAAGAAGTTGAAAGACACGTTTGGCGCTTCTTGGTAAATTCTCGGCAAAGCGAACGGTAAGATCGTTTGCATGGCATAGTCGGTGGTCACGATGTTGAAAGTCTGCACGCATTGCAATGGGTCAAACTCAACCGGAGATAACAACTGACGTAAAGACTCTAATGGCTCGCCCAATGAGCGATCGATCTCTAACGCTTTCTGAGTTGGGATCAAATGCTGTCCCTGACGAGTAAACAGCGGGTCTCCCAACAAGTCACGTAGACGACCAAGCACACGACTCATTGCCGATTGACTCAAGTTCAGACGTGTTGCCGCCTTACTGACACTGTTTTCTTCTATCAGTACTCGCAACGCAACCAGTAAATTTAAATCTCGGCGATAGATATCTTCCAGTTCCACGAATTAGCCACTTATTTTGTATGTGTTTGGGTAAATTGTACTCTTTAGGCAAAAAAAATCCCGCCTTTCAGCGGGGAAGCCCAAGAAAAATGGGGATAGTGTCGGAATGAAGTGTCGGTAAAAAATAGGTGAGCGTTATTAAAAGCATTCTGATCCAAGCAAGAAGCGCTAATTTTCTTGCTCAGATGCGCCAGACCATCTGCGCATCTCGATCCAAATCCCAATAATAGTGGCAACCATGCCTACAAGAGGCGTCAAAGAGGTGTCAGCTGGCGTCCTGAGTACCAATGCACAAAACGAGATAAAACACAGCACTGAGTAAATCGTAAGTCTGTCTAACGCTGTTAACATTGCCTCTCCCTTGCCAGTTGTTACCAAATTGTTAATTTAAGGTAAAACAAAAAATTCGGTTTGCCAAGTGGTTATTGAATATTTTTTCAACGAAAGTAAAATTCAACGCTCAGTTAGTTACGAGAATCACACTATGAGCTTTAATCCTGAACTGGCAAACAAGACATTAGAGGCGGAAGGACTGCGCTGCCCAGAGCCAGTGATGATGGTCAGGAAGACAATTCGCAACATGCAAGATGGTGAGATTTTGCTGGTCAAAGCAGACGATCCATCCACAACTCGAGACATTCCGAGTTTCTGCCGCTTTATGGACCATCAATTAGTTGCGGCACAAACGGAGCAAGTTCCGTATCAGTACCTGATCAAGAAAGGATTGGAATAATCTGGTCGAACTAAAAACGGCAGCCTATATTGGCTGCCGTTTGTTTATTCGTCGTATTCGAGTGTGCGAACTTCTGATTGGAGCTTGTTAAGTTGTTTCTTCATTGCCCGCATCTCTTCATGCATAGGAATGATGTGAGCGACACGAATCCACGCTTCTACTGTCAATCCAGTAAGAACGAACGATCCTGCTACAATCGGTAACCACATATCAGTTAGCACCATCGCTAGTAAACACAGCGCTAAACCAAAAGTGAATAAATAACTCTGACTCTTCGGGGACATCCCCATGTAACGTGTAAGCATAAACTTGCCCTCTCGCTATCATTCACACCATTAAACTACCATGACAAGTATGACACTTATATGTCATCCGTCACGCAACGGAACGATTTTGAGTCAGAGTTTGAACTCGCGCAGCACGCCACTAATGATTGATAACTCACATCATTTCACGTGCAAAAAATCAGAACAGTGCAGCCCCTATTGCCAGAGCAATAAACAAAAATGCGGTGATTTTACGGATCAGCCCTAAAGGCATCTTGTCGGCCGACAATTTACCAATCAGGACCACAGGTACATTCGCCAGCAGCATACCGATTGTGGTACCGATAATCACCAAACTTAACGCATCCGCGTATTGCGCCCCTAAGATGGAAGTGGCGATCTGAGTTTTATCGCCTATCTCCGCAACGAAGAATGCGATAAAGCTGGCAATAAATGGGCCTCGATTAGAAATCTGCTCGTCATCATCCAGTTTGTCCGGGATCAGAACCCAAGCCGCCATCGCGACAAAACTGACCACCAGCACCCACTTTAAAATCTCAGGTGATAGATAGTCTGCGACAACCACACCTAACCATGCAGCCAAAGCGTGGTTGGCAATAGTTGCCAAAAAGATTGCTGCAATAATTGGGATTGGTTTTCGGTAACGACTTGCAAGTAATAGAGATAGCAATTGGGTCTTATCGCCAATTTCTGCTAACGCTACAGTAGTAATTGAAATAGCTAAAACGCTCACGACATGCTCATTGGGGCAGGGATTATTATTTTTAACCGAAGACAAACCTCACGCCCCTACCCCGGTTCGTGATGATTTGTCTAAGGTCTTGCTAAACTTGAAAGGCTTCAAGTCTCGAACGCCATGGTGATTTTGCACCAATTATGTTGACGGACGAACCAGATGAAACAGAAACTTCATCAGGTAAGCTACTCCCCAAAGACAGGCGCAATTCTAGCCACCTTTGTTGCGCTTCTCAAGAGCCAAAGCAGGCAAAAACTCCCTTTTAGGAAAAATACAGCAGATAACGCGGTAAAAATTCATTAAAGGAGAAAATCGCCCACGAATTAATCAAGATTAGCTCTACTCCCATGCTCAATATCTGGTTATACTAGATTGTTAATTTATTCAACCGTAATTACTCTTTATCGCCGTTGTTAGAGTTGAAAAACTCGGCATAGATGACGAATTAACGAGTAACAAGAGAATCGCGCGAACCTGACTTATGCAAAAATACGATATCAAAACCTTCCAGGGAATGATCCTCGCGCTGCAGGATTATTGGGCTCAAAATGGTTGTACCATTGTTCAACCGCTAGATATGGAAGTGGGTGCGGGTACCTCTCACCCAATGACCTGTCTACGAGCGCTTGGCCCAGAGCCAATGTCGACAGCTTACGTACAACCTTCACGTCGTCCTACTGATGGCCGTTACGGTGAAAACCCTAACCGTCTTCAGCACTACTACCAATTCCAAGTAGCGCTAAAACCATCGCCTGACAATATTCAAGAGTTGTACCTTGGCTCCCTTGAAGTTCTTGGTATTGACCCTCTTGTACACGACATCCGTTTCGTAGAAGACAACTGGGAAAACCCAACACTAGGCGCATGGGGTCTGGGCTGGGAAGTTTGGCTAAACGGCATGGAAGTGACTCAGTTTACTTACTTCCAGCAAGTTGGTGGTCTTGAGTGTAAGCCAGTAACTGGTGAGATCACTTACGGTATCGAACGTCTAGCAATGTACATCCAAGAAGTAGACTCTGTTTACGACCTAGTTTGGAACATCGCACCAGACGGCAGCAAAGTGACTTACGGTGACATCTTCCACCAAAACGAAGTAGAGCAATCAACTTACAACTTCGAGCACGCAGACGTTGAATTCCTATTTGGCTTCTTCGAACAGTGTGAAAAAGAGTGTAAAGAGCTACTTGAGCTTGAAAAGCCACTGCCACTACCTGCTTACGAGCGCATCCTAAAAGCCGGTCACGCATTCAACCTACTAGACGCACGTAAAGCGATCTCAGTAACTGAACGCCAACGTTACATCCTACGCATCCGCAACCTGACTAAAGCAGTTGCAGAAGCATACTACGCATCGCGTGAAGCTCTTGGCTTCCCAATGTGTAAGAAAGAACAAGCGTAAGGGGTAGAGTAACATGGCAAAAGAATTTCTAATCGAGCTAGGTACAGAAGAGCTACCACCAACGCAACTTCGCACACTAGCTGAAGCATTCGCAGCAAACTTCGAAGCAGAACTAAAAGGCGCTGAGCTTGCTCACGAGGGCGTGAAATGGTTCGCGGCACCTCGTCGTCTTGCTCTAAAAGTAGCAGCACTAGCAGACAGCCAGTCTGACAAAGTTGTTGAAAAGCGTGGTCCTGCGGTTTCTGCAGCATTTGACGCAGAAGGCAACCCAACAAAAGCGGCTCAAGGCTGGGCACGCGGTTGTGGCATCACGGTTGACCAAGCAGAGCGCATGGTTACAGACAAAGGTGAATGGCTACTGTTCAAACAAGAAGTGAAAGGTCAGCCAACGTCTGAAATCGTCGTTGAACTTGCAGCGAAAGCACTAGCAAACCTACCTATCGCAAAACCAATGCGCTGGGGTAACAAAACAACTCAGTTCATCCGTCCAGTTAAGACGCTAACCATGCTAATGGGCAGCGACCTAATCGAAGGCGAGATCCTTGGTGTCGCTTCAGACCGCACTATCCGTGGTCACCGCTTCATGGGTGAGCAAGAGTTCACTATCGATTCTGCTGAGCAATACCCTGCGATTCTAGAAGAGCGCGGTAAAGTAATGGCAGATTACGAAGCGCGTAAAGCAATCATCCTAGCTGACGCACAAAAAGCGGCAGCAGCGGTTGGCGGTATCGCTGACCTAGAAGATGACCTAGTAGAAGAAGTAACGTCTCTGGTTGAATGGCCAGTGGTACTAACAGCGAAGTTTGAAGAAGAGTTCCTAAAAGTGCCTTCTGAAGCGTTGGTATACACCATGAAAGGTGACCAAAAATACTTCCCTGTTTACGACGAAAACAAGAAGCTACTACCTAACTTCATCTTCGTATCGAACATCGAATCAAAAGAGCCTCGTTACGTAATCGAAGGTAACGAGAAAGTAGTTCGCCCTCGTCTTGCTGACGCAGAGTTCTTCTTCAACACAGACCGTAAGCGTCCGCTTATCGACCGTCTACCTGAACTAGAGCAAGCGATCTTCCAAAAGCAACTGGGTACGATCAAAGACAAAACAGACCGCATCACAGAGCTTGCTGGCTACATTGCTGAGCAAATCGGTGCTGACGTTGAGAAGTCAAAGCGTGCTGGTCTACTAGCAAAATGTGACCTAATGACCTCAATGGTATTCGAATTCACGGATACTCAAGGTGTGATGGGTATGCACTACGCTCGCCACGACGGTGAAGCAGAAGAAGTTGCGGTAGCACTGAACGAGCAATACATGCCTCGTTTCGCAGGTGATGAACTGCCATCAAACGGCGTTTCAACTGCAGTTGCAATGGCAGACAAGCTAGACACTATCGTAGGTATCTTCGGTATTGGTCAAGCACCTAAAGGCAGCGATCCATTCGCACTACGCCGCGCATCGCTAGGTGTACTACGTATCATCGTTGAATACGGCTACAACCTAGATCTTGTTGACCTAGTAGCGAAAGCGAAGTCACTGTTTGGCGACCGTCTAACCAACGACAACGTTGCACAAGACGTTATCGAGTTCATGCTTGGTCGTTTCCGTGCTTGGTACCAAGACGAAGGCTTCAGCGTAGACATCATTCAAGCGGTTCTAGCTCGTCGTCCGACTAAACCAGCAGACTTCGACCAACGAGTTAAAGCGGTTTCTCACTTCCGTGAACTAGAAGCAGCTGAGTCTCTAGCAGCAGCGAACAAACGTGTAGGTAACATCCTAGCGAAATTCGACGGCGAACTAGCAGCAGACATCGACCTAGCACTTCTACAAGAAGACGCAGAGAAAGCACTAGCAGAAAGCGTTGAAGTAATGACAGAAGCGCTAGAGCCAGCATTTGCTACTGGTAACTACCAAGAAGCCCTAAGCAAGCTAGCTGACCTACGTGAACCAGTTGATGCGTTCTTCGATAACGTAATGGTAATGGCAGACGACGAAGCACTTAAGAAGAACCGTCTGACACTTCTGAACAACCTGCGTAACCTGTTCCTACAGATCGCAGATATTTCTTTGCTTCAAAAGTAATTAATTGCTCTTCGAAGTGATTAAGAAATAAGTAAAAGGGAAGCAGATGCTTCCCTTTTTTGTTGCCTTCAAACCGATGAAGGTGATGCTTATTATTCATTTTGTGAACAAGACTAAAATTTGTAGGGTGAGACGCGTTTAACTTGTTGGTGTAGAGCTCGGATTGTAGAGGCACAGTTTTGCTATAACTGAACTGTTTATTCGGGGGAAGGACACAATGAAAAAAACAATTCTCGCACTCTCTATCGGTCTACTGAGCGCCTGCAGCCAGATTCCAGAAAATGCCATCGTATTAAGCGTTGGTGATGACACCGCTGTTTTTGAGGAAAACTCACAGGGCTTACTTGTCGCCGAGCAAAAACTCGAAAAAGGCAGTTATAGCTTTACCATTGCTGACAGCAAGCAAAGCTGTGGCAGTAGCTTTGCCCTAGCAGAAGAAGATCGCATCAAATTCAATCGTCCATTAAAAATGGATAACTGCGCCACTGACGCACAAATGCCGCTGCGCATCTTCAAAGCCAATACCTATCAATTTACGCTCAATCCAACCACCAATGAGCTGACGGTAAAAATCAAACCAAAACAGAGTCAGGACATCACCTACTCTTGCCCTGTCGCAACTGACACGCCAAAAACCATCAACGTTGCCCAAACCTTTAATGATGGCACTGTCGTTCGTGATGCCTTAACCGGACAAGAAACCACTGTCGCCAATGGCAGCGTCACCATGCAACCGGGTCCTATGAGCCAAGGTCTATTGCTGCTAGAAGAAGTTGAACAGCAAGCCGACAAACCGTTCAGTTGGGACAATGCGACGGTGTACTTCGTCATGACCGACCGCTTCTACAATGGCAACCCAGACAACGACAACAGCTACGGTCGCAGCAAAGACGGAAAATATGAGATTGGTACCTTCCACGGTGGTGACTTATCGGGTCTAACGAAAAAACTCGATTACATCGAATCACTTGGTGTCAATGCTATCTGGATAACCTCACCACTGGAACAAATCCACGGCTGGGTTGGCGGCGGCGATAAAGGCGACTTTAAGCACTACGGCTACCACGGCTACTATCACCAAGATTGGACCAAGCTTGATGCCAACATGGGTACCGAAGATGAACTCAGAACCTTCGTCGATACTGCCCATAAGAAAGGTATCCGCGTGATTTGGGATGTGGTCATGAACCACACAGGTTATGCGACATTAGCAGACATGCAGGAATTCGGCTTTGGTCAGCTTTACCTTGATGACCAAGAAGCCAAACAAGTCCTTGGTGAAAAATGGACCGACTGGCAGCCAAAATCAGGACAAAGCTGGCACAGCTTCAACGACTACATCAAATACGGTGATAGCGAAGCGTGGGATAAATGGTGGGGCAAAGACTGGATTCGCACCGACATTGGCGACTACGATGCTCCGGGCTACAACGACATCACCATGTCTTTGAACTACCTACCGGATCTCAAAACCGAATCGACTCAGAAAACCGGATTACCAAACTTCTTCCGCAATAAAGACACCAATGCGCAAGATGAGCTGCAAACCCCACGTGAACACCTGATTACCTGGTTATCCGATTGGGTACGTGACTACGGCATTGACGGCTTCCGTGTCGACACTGCAAAACACGTTGAAATGGAAGCGTGGGCAGAGCTGAAAGCCAGCACCACCCAAGCGCTTGCCCAGTGGAAGCAAAACAACCCGGACAAAGCCTTGGATGACTTACCTTTCTGGATGACGGGTGAAGTGTGGGCACACAGCGTGGTGAAAAGCCCGTATTTCGATAACGGCTTCGATTCCATCATCAACTTCGAGTTCCAATCTGACGTAGCACCAAAAGCGCTGAAGTGTTTCGCTCAACTTGATAATGATTACCGCCGCTATGCAGAACGCATCAATACCGATCCTGAGTTCAACGTGTTGAGCTACCTATCTTCACACGATACACAGCTGTTTTGGTCAGCGCGCAATCGCAGCTTTGATGACCAAGCACGTGCCGCGAATGCTCTGATGCTGGCTCCCGGTGCAGTACAAATCTATTACGGTGATGAGATAGCTCGTGATTTTGGCATTACTGGTTCAGACGCCCACCAAGGCACACGCTCAGATATGCCATGGGATAAGATTCATGGCGAGCGAGAAGATCTACTGAAACATTGGCAAAAGTTGGGTGAATTCCGTAAACGCCACCCAGCAGTTGCTCAAGGTAAGCACATCACTCGCAACCAAGAAGGTTACTACGCGTTTGAACGCCAATACCAAGACGACAAGGTGTTGATTGTTTACACCGGTGAGTAAATCACACTCTCTCCACCAGCAAGGGAAGCATAAGCTTCCCTTTTTTATTGTTCTTTTTGCCCTTTTGTCTCGTTCCTCTGGTCTGATGACGCACTTTTTTCTTTTTCGGCTTAATTCACACTTTGCGTTAATTACACATTGAGGTAAGGTCAAGGATTACTCGATAAGCCGATAAAACATCGGCATAAACATACACAAAGCAATCACAATGAATTAGGTATAAGTCAGCATGCAGTTCTCAAAGTTTGGTGAAAAATTTAATCAGTATTCAGGTATTACGCAGTTAATGGACGATTTGAATGATGGTCTGCGCACACCAGGTGCCATCATGCTCGGTGGAGGTAATCCTGCCGCCATTCCTGCCATGCTCGATTACTTTCACCAAGCCAGTGAGGAAATGCTCGCCAGTGGGGAGCTCGTCGCCGCCCTCGCCAACTACGATGGCCCGCAGGGTAAAGACGCGTTCGTCAAAGCGCTAGCTCAGTTATTCCGTGAAACTTACGGCTGGGATATTTCCGAAAAGAACATCAGCCTAACTAACGGCAGCCAAAGTGGCTTCTTCTACTTGTTCAACTTGTTGGCAGGTAAACAGCCAGATGGTTCGCATAAGAAAGTGCTACTACCTATCGCACCTGAGTACATCGGTTATGGTGATGCAGGCATTGATGAAGATATCTTTATCTCTTACCACCCAGAAATCGAGCTGTTAGATAACGGTCTGTTTAAATACCACGTCGATTTTGAGCAACTAACCGTCGACGACTCTGTTGCGGCAATCTGCGCGTCTCGTCCAACCAACCCAACGGGTAATGTACTGACAGACGAAGAAGTACGTAAACTGGACAAGCTAGCACGTGAGAACAACATCCCGCTGATCATCGATAACGCCTACGGTCTACCTTTCCCGAACATCATCTTTGAAGATGTCGAACCGTTCTGGAATGAAAACACCATCCTATGCATGAGCCTATCTAAACTTGGCTTGCCAGGTGTGCGTTGTGGCATTGTGATTGCGAGTGAAGAAATCACTCAAGCGTTAACCAATATGAACGGCATCATCAGCCTAGCGCCGGGCAGTGTTGGTCCAGCGCTGGCAAACCATATAATTGGCAAAGGCGATCTGCTTAAACTGAGTTCAGAGGTGATTAAGCCGTTCTACAAGCAAAAATCACAACGTGCGGTTGAACTGCTCCAACAAGCAATTACCGATGAGCGATTCCGCATCCACAAGCCGGAAGGCGCTATCTTCTTGTGGTTATGGTTTGATGAACTGCCAATCACAACAATGGAACTGTACCAACGCTTGAAAGCGCGTGGCGTATTGATTGTCCCTGGTGAATATTTCTTTATTGGTCAGCAAGACGAGTGGGATCACGCGCACCAATGCCTGCGTATGAACTACGTTCAAGATGATGAGATGATGCAAAAAGGCATTGCGATTATCGCTGAAGAAGTGGAAAAGGCTTACCGCGAAGGTAAATAGACGGATTGAACTCAGCCGTTCTTCTCTTTGAAATTACGGCTTTGAAATAGCGGTTTTGAAAGCACCCAAACTAAAAAGAGCGCCCATATGGCGCTCTTTCTCATTCTATAACCGGGTGGTTAACTGATTAGTTGTTCTCAATCAGGTTGTTGCCACCGATAGCAATCTTACGTGGTTGCATGGCTTCAGGGATTTCACGAACTAAATCGATATGAAGCAGACCGTTTTCCATTGATGCACCCACGACTTTTACGTAATCCGCTAGCTGGAATTTACGTTCAAAATCACGTTCTGCAATACCTTGGTAAACGTAGTTTTTGCCTTCTTCTGCTTTACGTTCGCCCTTCACAATCAACATGTTTTCGTTTTGAGTCAGATCGAGCTGTTCTTCAGCAAAGCCAGCAACGGCCATAGTAATACGGTAGTTGTGCTCGTCTTTTTGCTCAATGTTGTATGGAGGGTAACCGCCAGAAGTATTTTTCGCTGTATTCGCTTCCATCAGGTTTAGCAGACGATCAAAGCCAATTGCATTACGGTATAGTGGTGAGAAATCTACATTACGCATAAATCTATCCTCTTAATTAAGCAATAGTCTTAGTTCAGATGAGTTCCATCCTACTGGCGTGTTTATGCAAAAACCAACGCCGAACTAAGAGATTCTTATCATTCCACTGGCCTTGGTTTGGCTCGGAGACATGATATTGAATCTAAAGGTTTAAGTTGTGTGCTAAAACGCCATATCCTCTTCTGAGCGATCTCGTTTTAGCGATTTCAGAGGGCTGGTCTTCTAGTCTCTAGCAAGCCAGTCACCCTCTTCACAACTAGATATAAGGTCGTCAAAAATGACTTTCAAGGGAAAAAATAAAAAATTTTTAAAGCATCCACTATCCCCTTGAACAGCTTAGTTCCTCATCACTTCACGATCAGTGATAAAAAGCCCGCCGTTCTGGAGGGCTCAATCTACACTTTACTTGCGGGAGGATTTACGCGCTTTTACAACGCCCTTTTCTGCCGCCTTTTCCTGCTTTAGTTTGCGCTTTTCTTTTAGACTCAACTGCGGTTGTTTCTTTTCTTTCTTACTCATGACTTCACCTCTATTTATTGGCACAACAGACAACCACACAGCATTTTCTGAGCTGGTGGCTGCGATTGATGAACAATTTCAGTAATCACAAAGCAGCGTCGCTGATTAAAAATTTCCACTTCGAGCGCATCATTTTTAGCTCGACCTAACAGTCGAGACCCCAAATAAGAATCGACCGCGAGCATACCTGTCATGGGTTGCCCCTTACGCGAGCTGACCAATGTCATGCGATATTGATAGGCGCGTTCAACATCCACTAAGCGAACCGTGTCTCCAACCGCAATACGAGCTCGGTTACGGCAATGGGCTTGTTGCTCGCAGGTTTCAAATAGCGATAACAACCTTAGTGGTGATTGATAGGTTAAAAAGCGACTGGTTAACCACCAAGTTCGCAGCGCCAAGCAGTACGCTGAGAACCAGCGTTCAAACATGATTATTTCCTTCTTAATGCCTTGTCTTACAAATAAATTCAGTGCATTGAACCGGAAGTGCATCACTTCCGGCTTAGTTCAGGAAAGTCATCACCATTTTCTTAGTCTCCTTATTCATCAGCTCTTCAGCACTATAGCGAGCAGAAAAAAGAAAGCAAAAACGCTCAAGCGAACAAAATGGCGAGAAAAAAAGAAAACAGAAATAAAATGGCAGGCTTGATCGGGTTGTTGGCAGTTAGTACCAGAAAAACATCCGCTTTAGCAGAAAGTGGCGATTTTAGCTGGTGGTACAACAAAAAAAGCAGCGATTTCTCGCTGCTTTTTACTATCACGAACAGTGTCGTTATACGTCTAGGTTCGCTACTTTCAGTGCGTTCTCTTCGATGAAGTTACGACGAGGTTCTACTTGGTCACCCATTAGCGTAGTGAACAGTTGATCTGCACCTACCGCATCTTCAATCGTTACCTGCATCATACGACGAGTTTCTGGGTCCATGGTGGTTTCCCAAAGTTGGTCTGGGTTCATCTCACCTAGACCTTTGTAGCGCTGACGGCTTAAGCCACGCATTGACTCTTTCACTAACCAGTCAAGCGCTTCTGCAAAGTTTGCCACTGGCATAGTACGCTCACCACGTTTGATGTACGCGCCTTCTTCCAGAAGTCCATCAAGTGCTTCTGATAGATCAGCCAACTTGCCGTACTCTTTCGAGTTTAGGAAGTCGATGCTAATTGCATGTTCGTGCGTCACGCCGTGAGTACGAACCACAATCTTAGGCAAGTTTAAGCCTAGCTCTTCGTGCTGCTCAACTTCGTAGCTGTACTGGCTTGCACCCACTTCTTTCGCATTCAGCTGTTCAATAAGCTGCTTCGTCCAAGCTTCCACAACTGATGCGTCATGGCATTGCTCTGGCGTTAGGCGAGGAGTGTAAATCAACTCGTTTACCAAAGCACTTGGGTAGCGACGGCTCATACGTTCCGCCAGTTTAATACCCGCATTGTACTGTTGAACAAGCTTCTCTAGTGCTTCACCAGCCAGTGCAGGTGCTTCTGCGTTTACGTGTAGCGATGCATTATCCAGAGCTAATGATACTTGGTATTGGTTCATCGCTTCTTCATCTTTGATGTACTGCTCTTGTTTGCCTTTTTTCACTTTGTATAGTGGTGGCTGAGCGATGTACACGTAACCACGCTCGATAAGCTCTGGCATTTGACGGTAGAAGAAGGTCAACAGTAGCGTACGGATGTGCGAACCATCGACATCGGCATCGGTCATGATGATGATGTTGTGGTAACGAAGCTTGTCCGGGTTGTACTCGTCACGACCGATACCACAACCTAGTGCGGTGATCAGTGTTGCTACTTCTTGAGAAGATAGCATCTTGTCGAAACGTGCTTTTTCTACGTTAAGAATCTTACCTTTTAGCGGTAGGATCGCTTGGTTCTTACGGTTACGGCCTTGTTTTGCGGAGCCGCCTGCCGAATCACCCTCCACTATGTATAGTTCAGAGAGTGCCGGATCTTTTTCCTGACAGTCTGCAAGTTTACCTGGAAGACCAGCTAGGTCTAGTGCACCTTTACGGCGCGTCATTTCACGAGCTTTACGCGCAGCTTCACGTGCACGTGCTGCATCGATGATTTTCGAACAAACCATCTTCGCTTCTGTCGGGTTCTCAATCAGGAACTCAGACAGTTTTTCACCCATTGCAGACTCAACAGCTGATTTCACTTCAGAAGAAACTAGTTTGTCTTTTGTTTGGCTTGAGAACTTAGGATCAGGCACTTTCACCGAAACAACCGCAGTTAGACCTTCACGCGCATCGTCGCCTGAAGTCGCTGTTTTCGCTTTCTTCGAGAAACCTTCTTTATCCATAAAGCTGTTCAATGTACGTGTTAGCGCAGCACGGAAACCAGCAAGGTGAGTACCACCATCACGCTGTGGGATATTGTTGGTAAAGCAGAAGATGTTCTCTTGGAAACCATCGTTCCATTGCATCGCCACTTCAACTGAAATGCCGTCTTCACGCTCAGAGTTAAAGTGGAAGATTTTTTCGATGATTGGCGTTTTGTTGGTGTTTAGGTGATCAACGAACGCTTGAATACCACCTTCATACATGAAGTGATCATGTTTGTCCGCTTCACGTTCATCAACCAATTTGATCGACACACCAGAGTTCAGGAATGACAGTTCACGCAGGCGTTTCGCCAGAATGTCATAGTGGAACTCAGTGTTAGAGAACGTTTCGGCACTTGGCCAGAAACGAATTTGTGTACCGGTTTTATCCGTATCACCCACAACGGCTAGTGGCGCTTGAGGCTCACCATGGCGGTAGGTTTGCGTATGGATATGGCCACCACGATGAATCGTTAGCTCAACTTTCTCTGATAGTGCGTTTACTACTGAAACACCTACCCCGTGAAGACCACCCGATACTTTGTATGAGTTATCGTCGAACTTACCACCCGCGTGAAGAACCGTCATGATTACTTCTGCTGCAGAGACATTTTCCTCTGAGTGGATTTCTGTTGGAATGCCACGACCATCATCGCTAACGGAAACCGAGTTATCCTCATGAATTGTCACAACGATGTCTTTACAGTGACCTGCCAACGCTTCATCAATTGAGTTATCCACCACCTCGAAAACCATGTGGTGAAGGCCGGTGCCGTCGTCCGTATCGCCGATGTACATTCCTGGACGCTTACGTACCGCATCCAGACCCTTCAGTACCTTAATACTCGATGAATCGTAATTTTCAGACATGAGTTTCTCTCTTCTAGTTTGACTCTATCCTGCCATGTTCCACATGAAACAATTTACCGTTATCGTCCAACATATCGGCGATTTGGCTTTCAGTGATAGAGCTTACAAATACTTGTGCGCCCGTCTCTTTTAAGCAGTCAGCAAGACGCTTGCGACGTTGGCTATCTAATTCCGACGCGAAGTCATCAATTAGGTAAATGCATTGTTTACCGGCCATCTCTGTCAGGTGTTGCCCTTGCGCTACACGCAATGCACACACCATGAGTTTTAATTGACCGCGTGACAGAACATCTTCAACGGGCGTTCCGTTCACTTTAATGCGCAAATCAGCTTTGTTTGGGCCACTAAAGGTGTATCCCAATGCCTGATCACGCTCAAAATTCTTTTCTAGTATCTCGTGGTATGGAGTGTCTTTATCCCAGCCACGATAATACTTCAATTGGATCTCAAATTCTGGCAAAAATGTCTGACAGATAGTTTCTGCGACGGTTTTCATCTGCTCGATGTAACTTGCTCGCCATTGGCTGATGTTTTCAGCCAACCCTGCCATTTCCTGATCCCAATAACTGAGCTCACGATAACTATTGGCGGTTTTCAACAACGCGTTGCGCTGCTTGTTCAGGCGCTTGAACCTTCCCCATGCTTGATAAAAAGCGGGCTCGGTATGAAACACGCCCCAATCAATAAACGCACGACGATGTTTAGGGCCATCTGTCAGTAAATCAAACCCTTCTGGGTGTATCAACTGCAGAGGCAGAACTTGTGCCAACTGCGCTAATTTTTGTCCAGATTGACCGCCTATTTTAACCTCTGTTGAGCCATCACGCTGCTTATTAATGCCGATAGGTAGCTCAAATTGATCCGAGTTCAAAAAACGACCATGAACAAACAGTTCGTCACACTCATTTTGTATCACTCGTCCGGTGAGAGAGCTCTTGAATGAGCGGCCATGCCCGAGCAGATAAACCGCTTCTAAGACACTGGTTTTACCGCTGCCGTTCGGCCCGATAAGAAAGTTAAAGCCTGCTGATAACTCAATATCACAGGCTTTAATGTTTCGAAACTGCTGAATGATGAGACGAGAAAGAGGCATTCAGTTGGCTTATAGACGAATTGGCATCACCACGTACATGGCACTGTCATCGTCGGCATTTTCAATCAACGCGCTAGCGTTAGCATCCGACATCGACACACGTACATTTTCACAACGCAACGTGTTCAGAACATCAAGCACATAGCTTACGTTAAAGCCGATTTCGATGGCGTCACCTTCAAAGGTTACATCAAGCATCTCTTCCGCTTCTTCTTGTTCTGGGTTATTCGCGGTTATGCGCATTTCAGTATCAGCCAGATTCACTCGCACGCCACGGAATTTTTCGTTGGAAAGAATCGCAGCACGAGAGAAGGCTTGGCGCAACTCGTCACAACTTGCTATTAGTGTCTTATTGGTGCTCTGAGGCAATACACGGCGGTAGTCAGGGAAACGACCATCAACCAACTTAGAGGTAAAAGTAAAGTTATTCACCTCAGCACGAACATTGGAGCTACCGATCTGAAGTACTACGGGCTGCTCTGGCGCATCCATCAACTTTACTAATTCTTGCACACCTTTGCGTGGCACGATGATTTGCTTCTGCGCAAAGTCCGCACCTAGCTGAGTTTGCGATACCGCCATACGGTGGCCGTCCGTCGCCACGCTGCGTAGCGTGGTGCCGTCAATTTCAAACAACATGCCGTTGAGGTAGTAACGAACGTCTTGATTCGCCATCGAGAACTGAGTTTTGTCGATCAGCGTACGTAAATCAGCTTGGCTCAGTGATACTTCCACTTCACTTTGCCAGTCTTCAATATTAGGGAAATCGTTCGCAGGAAGCGTTGCCAGCGAGAAACGGCTGCGACCAGAGCGAACTTGTACGCGATCACCTTCTAATACAAATGTGATGATCGCATCGTCCGGTAAACCACGGCAGATATCGAGAAACTTACGCGAAGGAACGGTAATGCTGCCCGCTTCAAAATCACCTTCTAGCGTCACTTTGCTTACTAACTCTACTTCAAGATCGGTTGCCGTCATCGACAATACGTTCTCTTCTACTTTAAGAAGTAGGTTACCCAGGATTGGCAGAGTTGGTCGGCCACCTAAAGCGCCCGAAACCTGCTGTAGCGGTTTGATTAAATGACTACGTTCAATGGTAAATTTCATGCTTGGCTCTTTACGCTGTCAGCTCAATAAATGATTTGCTTAGAATACCGTTATTCTAACCGATTACGAAGACAGGGTGCGAATCAAGTTAGAGTAATCTTCTTTAATGTCGTGGCTCTCTTCACGCAGCTGCTCAATCTTGCGACAAGCATGAAGTACGGTCGTATGATCGCGGCCCCCAAACGCATCGCCAATTTCAGGCAAGCTATGGTTGGTTAGTTCTTTTGCTAACGCCATAGCCAGCTGACGAGGACGCGCTACAGAACGAGAACGACGCTTAGACAGCAAGTCCGCTACTTTAATCTTGTAGTATTCCGCCACGGTCTTTTGAATGTTATCGATCGTCACCAGCTTCTCTTGTAGAGCAAGCAGATCGCGCAGCGCTTCACGAACAAAATCAATCGTAATTGGACGGCCAGTAAAGTTCGCGTTCGCAATAACACGGTTCAGTGCACCTTCGAGCTCACGAACGTTCGAACGCAGACGCTTGGCAATGAAGAATGCCACTTCATCAGCAAGGTGGATTTGGTGATCTTCAGCTTTTTTCATCAAGATCGCCACACGCGTTTCAAGCTCAGGCGGCTCGATCGCAACAGTAAGACCCCAACCAAAGCGAGATTTAAGACGATCTTCAACGCCATTAATTTCTTTAGGATAACGGTCAGACGTTAGAATGATCTGCTGATTACCTTCCAATAGTGCGTTGAAGGTATGGAAGAATTCTTCTTGTGAACGTTCTTTATTAGCAAAGAATTGGATGTCATCGATAAGGAGCGCATCCACGCTGCGGTAGTAGCGTTTGAATTCTTCAATCGCATTGTTTTGCAGCGCTTTTACCATGTCTTGCACAAAACGTTCTGAGTGCATGTAGACCACTTTTGCGTTCGGGTTGTTATCCACAATCGCGTTGCCCACCGCATGCAACAAGTGCGTTTTACCCAAGCCCGTGCCGCCGTATAGGAACAGCGGGTTGTATGCTGCACCAGGATTATCCGATACCTGACGCGCCGCAGCCAAACCCAGTTGGTTCGACTTACCTTCAACAAAGTTATCGAACTTGTGTTTTGGGTTCATGTTTGAGCGGTGATTGATAGCCGCAATCGCTTGAGCGTCGTCATCCCAGGTTTTGTGTACTGGCTTACGCGCCTGTAATTGCGCAGGTGCAGATGACTCGGCAGCCACATCTGCAGGCGTACGTGTCGGCGCTGGTTTTGGTGCAGAGACAGGTCGGCTCCCCACTTCAAAACGTAAGTTAGGAATATCGCCACCGCAGTATTCCTGCAGTAAGCGAGTAATATTGTTCAGATACTTATCACGCACCCAGTCCAACACGAAGCGGTTTGGCGCGAATAGAGTGAGAGTATTGTCATTGAGCTCCGCTTGTAGCGGACGAACCCACATGCTGAATTCTGTAGCTGGTAGCTCTTCTTGAAGCTGCTGCAAACATTGCAGCCAAAGCGAAGATGACACGGTGCCCCCACTGAGTAATTGAATTATCGGAAAAGACTGGCAATTTTACCTGTTGATAACCAAGATCGCCAGCGATTGATCGACGATCCAGTGAATAAGATCCAAGTTATTCACAATTATTTCTGCAAACTTGATGAGATCAACACACCTTGCCCCAAATTTGCCCACACAACGATCCACAATTGGGCAAAGTTCACAAGATCGAGC